>NZ_CM145714.1:4800000-8732500 GCF_055568925.1 Pyxidicoccus sp. M6
GGCCAGGAGGACTACCGTGCGGTGGCGGCGCTGGCCCGCGAGCTGACGCAGCGGGGCTTCTTCATGGTCAGCGGCGGTGGCCCCGGCGCCATGGAGGCCACACACGTCGGCGCGTGGTTCGCGCGGCGCACCGAGGCGGAGCTCGACGCGGGGCTCGCCATCCTCGCGAAGGCCCCGAGCTACACGGACCGCGAGTGGCTCGCGCGCGCCTTCGAGGTGCGGAACGCGTTTCCGCTGCGCGACGGTGACAGGCCCCACTGCGACAGCCTGGGCATCCCCACGTGGCACTACGGGCATGAGCCGCCCAACCCGTTCGCGACGTACATCGCCAAGTACTTCGCCAACAGCGTGCGCGAGGACGGCCTGCTCACGATTGCGCGCGGCGGAATCGTCTATGCGCCGGGCAGCGCCGGCACCATCCAGGAAATCTTCCAGGACGCGTGCCAGAACCACTACAACTCCGTGGGCGTCATCAGCCCGATGATATTCCTCGGCACCGAGTTCTGGACGCGCACCCGCCCCGTGTACCCGCTGCTCGTGCAGCTCGCCCAGGGGCAGGAGTACGCGCGCTATCTCATGCTCACGGACTCGCGGGAGGAGGTCATCCGGGCGCTGGTGGATTACGACTCCGTGCAGGGCTCGACATCTGCCTCGTCCTGAAGTCGGTGACATTTTCTGCCCGGGTGGGTGTTTCGGGACATGCACGCGCGCCGGGCGTGCCGATATGCGCCGCAGTCAGGTCCGTTCCGCGAGGGACGTTCCTGGCCCCATCGGCCGAGGAGGAGTGCCATGTCCCACACCAATCCGTTCTGGCTGGGGGCAGCGTGCGTCGTGCTGGGTGCGCTCCTCTGGATGGCGCCCTCGTGCTGGACTTCCGAGCGGCCCCAGTCTCCGAGCAGGCCCGAGTCGCCCAGGCCCACACGGACGTATGTGAATGCCTCCTGGGGCCCACTGAGAGTCGCGTCCGGTGTGAGGTAGGGGGCGAGCCTTCACGCACGCGATGCACGGCCCCGGCGTGACGGTTTCGTCACGTCCTCCGGATTCAACGTGGGGCCCAGGCGCCGGAGCTCCGCGGCGATGAAGTCCGCGACCTCCTTGACCCGGGGCGTCGCGCGCAAGTCCCGGTGGACGCCCAGCCAGAGGTCCCTCGTAGGAGGCGGCGTGGGCGTGGTGAGTCTGCGCAATCCATTCATCGCATCGCCGAGGCACCGGGGCAGGCTCGCGAGCCCCGCGCCCGCCAGGGCCACGCGCGTCTGGACGTCACGATTGTTCAACCGGAAGGCGATGCGCGCACTGCCCGCGAGCTCGCGCAGCCAGGCGGTGTCGGCGATGGGGCCCAGCTCGTCGCTCATGGTGACGAGCGTGTGGCCCTCGCACTGGCGCGAGAAGTCCGGCGCGCCGTGCCTCGCGAGGTAGTCCTCCGACGCGTAGAGGCCGAAGGCCACGCGAGCCACCTTTCGCTGGATGATGTCCTGCTGCTCGAAGGGCACGACGCGCAGCGCGAGGTCCGCCTCCCGCTGCGTCAGGCTCACCCGGCGCACGTCCGCGTGCAGCTCGATGCCCAGCGCGGGGTGCTTCCCGGTCAGCGGGACGAGCATGGGCCCGAGCACGTGGCTCGCGAGCCACTCCGTGGTGCTCACGCGCACGGTGCCGGAGAGCCCGATGTCGCGGCCGGTGGCCTGGCGCTCGGCGGCGAGCGCGTCCTGCTCCATGCGCTCGACGTGGGCGCGGATGCTCTCGCCGGTGGCCGTCAGGGTGAAGCCCGAGGGCGTCCGCTGGAAGAGCCGGGAGCCGAGCTTCCGTTCCAGCGCGTCCAGGCGACGGCCCACCGTGGGCTGCGTCACCCGAAGCGTGCGCGCGGCGGACGACAGGCTGCCGTGCTGGGCAATGGCGAGGAAGAAGCGGAGGTCATCCCAGTCGAGCATCGTTCGAAGTCTCGCGAAGGCGGGCCATGCGTGGCGCATCCCAAGCCCATGCGAAAATGCATGGCCGGTCAACGCGCATGTCGTTGGCTTCAGGCAGGCCGGGCGCGCATGTCCTCCTCCGTCACAGTCTTGGAAAGGAAGGCAGTCATGTCGCTCGGGAAGTTCGGAATCGTTGCCGCGATGGTTTCACTGCTCGCCGCCTGCGCTGGCTCGGCGCCCAGGTCGCCCACTTCCAGCGAAGGCACCCTGCGCTGGTTCGGTGGGCCCACCGTTCTTCTGGAGCGCGGCGGCGTACGGCTGATGACGGACCCCATGCTGGGACCTCGCGGGCCGCATGCCTTCGTACTCCCGAAGCATCCCTCCACCGGCGCGCCCAACGCGGACATCGCCCGCTACATGGACCCGCCGGAGGTGCCTCTGGGACGGCTCGATGCCGTCCTCCTCAGCCACGGGCACGCCGACCACTTCGACGCGCGGGCCAAGGAGCTGCTCCCCAAGGACACGCTGCTCATCGTCGCTCCCGCCTCGGAGGCCAACGTCCGGAAGGCGGGCTTCACGAACGTGCGGGCGCTCGACTGGGGACAGTCCACGGTGCTGGAGGCGGGCGCCTCGCGCGTCCGAGTCACCGCCGTGCCCGCGCACCACTCGCATGACGCCGCGCTCGACTCGGAGCTGGGGAAGGGGAATGGCTATGTCCTCGCGTGGGAGGGTGCCTCTCCGTACGTGGTGTACTGGACGGGCGACGCTGTGCTGAGCGACGAGCTGCGCCAGCTCCCCGCGCAGTTCGGCACGGTGGACCTGTTCCTGCCCCACATGGGGGGCGTGGGAGGAGATGGGCCGCTGGGGCTCCGGACGATGGACGCCGACGAGGCGCTGGAGCTCCTCACGCTGCTTCGCCCGCGACGCACCATCCCCATCCACCACTCCACGTTCAGCCACTACCGCGAGCCCGCACGGGCGCTGGAGCAGCAGGCGGAGAAGGCGGGCCTGGGGGATGGACTCCGGCTTCCGCGCGAGGGTGAAGCCATCGACCTCGCCCGGTAGCGCGGCCCGCGTCACCCTCCGGGTCGCTGGGAGTCGTCGACGGGGCATGGCTACAGTGGGACTCCTGATGGGAGGGGGAACGTGAGCCAGCCGGAAGCGTCGTCGGACCTCGTGGTGCTCAAGGGCTGTGGTGACTCGGCGGAGGCGGCCATGGTGCGCGCGCTGCTGGAGTCCCACGGCATCGAGTGCGTCGTCCAGGGTGAGAACCACCGCGCCATGCTGGGCGCGATCATGGGCGGGTACATCGAGGTCAATGTGCTCGTCGCCGCGAGACGGACGCTTCGTGTGCGCAGACCCACCGAGCCAGTGTCGGACCACTTCTTGAGCTGAGCAACGCGGACACCCGTTGTTCCGAATCGATTCGTGAGGGCCATGCCAGCAGCTCCCGTGGCCTTGGTGCGTTCACGCAGCGCGGCCAGCTCCGCCTCACAGGCTGCACGGCGCGCTTCCAGCTCGGCCACCTGAGCCTGCATCGCCTCGGGTGGCCGCGCATCGCGGAACACTCGTACCTGGCTGTCTACTTCGGACGGATGAGAGACCAGCGTGAACTTTGCCTCGGGCTGAGACGCATCGGCGAAGCGAACTCGCAGCACTACATCACCCTTCAGCGCCGCGACGGGCTCCACGTTGATGGTCCGCTCGCCCACGTCCACCAGGGTGAAGAGTGTTCGGTCCAACTCCACGGAGTCCCGGTCGAGGTTCGGGTCGAGAATCAGCGTGGTAACCGTACCCGGTGCCACTCGAATCTCGGTCGGCGCCTTGGAGAGGGTGACGCGGCGGTCCTTGCGTACTCGCTCGGGATTCGGCTCCGCTGTTACCGTTCCCGCCAAGAGGGTGGCGAGCACCAGGACCAGCGCATGAAGTTGGAGCAATTCGGGGCAACCTCCCACGTCACTCTACCTGATGCCGCACTCGGGGCACGTCGCAGTGCAGTGCCCGGAAGAGGGGCCGAGGCTTTGGAGGTGGCCGAAGTCCGCAAGCTGGCCAGGGGCTCCTCGCTCCCGCTGCGCACACTCGCAATCCGGAGCGGCTCGCAGGCAGTTGTGGCGGACGCTTCTTCCTGACGAAGAATCCTGACCGACGACCGGCTCGGCCAGCCAACGAGCGGGGGTTTACTGGACGTGGAGAGGGAGTCCTTCGCGGAGCGCTCCACCGAGCAGGCAGGGGAGGGCGCGAGCCCTGTTCCACGGGGGCGAGGCGGCATATCCTCGGGGCCCTTCGGGAGGAATGCTCGGATGCGGCCCCGGGCCGTCTTCTTCGACCTGGATGACACGCTCATCGACCGTGCGGACGCCTTCGCCCGCTACGTCGAGCTCCTCTTCTCCCGGAACAGGGAGGCCTTGCCCAATGCCACCCGTGCCGCCGCCATCGCCGAGGTGCACGCGTTGGACCGGCGCGGTGCCACGGACCGCACCGTCTTCTGCAAGCGCGTGACGGAGACCTTCCCGGCCCTGGGGCTGACGCCCGATGCGCTCTGGCAGGACATGTCCACGCACCTCCCCATGTTCGTGAAGCCGGATGAGGCGGTCTGCTCGCTGATGAAGCAGGTGCAGCGGAGGTGGCCGGTGGCGGTGGTGTCCAACGGCTCGGCGCGGGTGCAGCACATGAAGCTGCGCTACGCCCGCCTGTGGGACGTGCTGCCCGACGTCTTCCTGTCCGGGGAGGTGGGCGCGGAGAAGCCGGACGCGCGCATCTTCCAGGCGGCGCTCGCGCGCGTGGAGCGGGCTCCCGAGGACGTGCTCCACGTGGGCGACGACCCGGAGCGCGACATCGCCGGCGCCGCACGCCTGGGCATGGCCACGTGCTGGGTGTCCCACGGACGGCCGTGGCCCTACGGACTGCCGCCGCCCACCTTCACCGTGGAGCGAATCGTGGGCGACCTGACCCCCATCGTGGAGGTGCTCGCGCGATGGACATGAACACCGTGGTCGGCTCCCATGACCTGCTCTTCCTCACGCTGGACACCCTCCGCTACGACGTGGCGGAGGAGCTGGCCGCGCAGGGCCGCACGCCCAACCTCACCGCGCTGATGCCCGGAGGCCGGTGGGAGAAACGCCACTCGCCCGCCAGCTTCACCTACGCCGCGCACCACGCCTTCTTCGCGGGCTTCCTGCCCACACCCGCCGCGCCCGGCGTCCACCCGCGCCTGTTCGCCATGCGCTTCGAGGGCAGCGAGACGACGGCCACGGGCACGTGCGTGCTCGACGCGCCGGACCTCGTCACGGGCCTCGCCGGGCGCGGCTACCACACGGTCTGCATCGGCGGCGTGGGCTTCTTCAACAAGCGCAACCCGCTGGGCAATGTGCTGCCCGGCCTCTTCGCGGAGAGCCACTGGAGCCGGGAGCTGGGCGTGACGGACCCGCGCTCCACCGAGCACCAGGTGGCCCTCGCGGTGAGCCGCCTGGACGCACTGCCCCGCGAGCAGCGCGTCTTCCTGTTCATCAACGTGTCCGCGCTGCACCAGCCCAACCGGCACTACCTGCCCGGAGCCACCGAGGACTCCCGGGCCTCGCACGCCGCGGCGCTGGAGTACGTGGACCGCCAGCTTCCGCCCCTCTTCGCCGCCCTGCGACGCCGGGGGCCTGCCTTCTGCATCGTCTGCTCGGACCACGGGACGGCCTATGGCGAGGACGGCTATACCGGTCATCGCCTGGGCCACCCCGTCGTCTGGACGGTGCCCTACGCCGAGTTTTCGCTGAATCGAGACACCGCACCATGACGCGCCTGGAGCAGATGCTGGGGGAGTCGCCCTACGTGGCGTACCTCTACGGTTACCCCCACAAGACGGCCTACCGGCCCTTCACCCCCGCGCTCCCCCTGGAGTCCGTCTGGGCGGAGGAGCGGCGCGACGCGCTGTTCCTCTACGTCCACGTGCCCTTCTGTGAGATGCGCTGCGGCTTCTGCAACCTCTTCACCGCCGCCGGCCCGAAGCAGGACGTGGTGGACGGCTACCTCGCCGCGCTCGGCCGTGAGACGCGTCGGGTGAAGCAGGCCCTGGGCCCGGCCTCCTTCGCGCGCGCGGCCATCGGCGGCGGAACGCCCACGCTGCTCGACGTGGCCGGCCTGCACGGCGTGTTCGACCTCATGGAAGGTGTCCTGGGCGCGGACTTGAAGGCCATCCCCGTGGGCGTGGAGGTGTCGCCGGAGACGGTGGACGCGGAGAAGCTGCGAGCGCTGCGCTCGCGCGGCACGGACCGGGTGAGCATCGGCGTGCAGAGCTTCCTCGAAGCGGAGGTGGCCGCGGTGAAGCGGCCCCAGCAGACGGCGCAGGTGGAGGCCGCGCTGGACCTCATCCGCTCCGTGGGCTTCCCCACGCTCAACATCGACCTCATCTACGGGATGGAGGGGCAGACGGTGGAGAGCTTCCTCTACTCGATTCGCGCCGCCCTCCGCTTCAACCCCGAAGAGCTGTACCTCTATCCGCTCTACGTGCGGCCGCTCACGTTCCTCGGCAAGAAGGCTCGCGCGTGGGATGACCTGCGCCTGGCGCTCTACCGCGCCGGCCGCGACTTCCTCCTGTCCCAGGGCTACACGCAGGTCTCCATGCGCATGTTCCGCGCGAAGCACGCGCCGGACCTCGGCGGCCCCGTGTACCGCTGCCAGGAGGACGGCATGGTGGGGCTGGGAGTCGGGGCTCGCTCGTACACCGGCAGCGTGCACTACTCGTCCGAGTACGCGGTGGGCTCGCGCGAGGTGCGCTCCATCATCGCCGCGTACAGCGAGCGCACCGAGGCGTCCTTCGGCGAGGTGGGCTACGGCTTCCGGCTGGACTCCGACGAGCGGCGGCGGCGGTACATGCTGCTGTCGCTGCTGGCGGACGGCGTGGACCTGGAGGCGTACCGGCAGCGCTTCTGCACCGACGTGCTGGCGGACTTCCCCGAGCTGCTGGAGCTGGAGGCGCGCGGGCTGGGCAGGCGGGTGGACGGTGTGCTGAAGCTCTCCGACGCGGGCGTGGAGCGCTCGGACCTGATTGGCCCGTGGCTGCACTCGGAGCGGGTGCAGGACATGATGAAGGAGTACGCCTGGCGATGAAGCTCACCGTGCTCTACCGGGGCCCGCTGTCCGGCTGCAACTTCGGCTGCGAGTACTGCCCCTTCGGCAAGTGGAAGCAGAGCGAGGAGGAGCTCGCCAAGGACCGTGAGGACCTGGCGCGCTTCATGGCGTGGGTGGAGTCACGCACGGACCTGCGCATCTCCGTCTTCTTCACGCCGTGGGGCGAGGCGCTCATCTGGCCGTGGTACCAGGAGGCGCTCGCGCGGCTGACGCACCTGGAGCACGTGGACAAGGCCGCGGTGCAGACGAACCTCTCCTGCACGCTGGACTGGGTGGAGCGCTGCAAGGTGGAGAAGCTGGGCATCTGGGCGACGTACCACCCCGAGTGGATGAAGCGCCGCCGCTTCGTGGCCCAGTGCGAGAAGCTGTCCGCGTTTGGCGTGCGGCACAGCGCCGGCATGGTGGGCTTCGTGCGCTTCGCGGAAGAAGCAGAGGCCCTGCGGAGCGAGCTGCCCGCGGACACGTACCTCTGGGTCAACGCGGTGAAGGACGGGCAGGAGGAGCCGTACACGCCCGAGGACCTCGCCCGCTTCACGCGCGTGGACCCGCTCTTCCCCATCAACAACACGCGCCACCCCAGCCTGGGCCGCGCGTGCCGCGGCGGCGAGTCCGTCATCTCCGTGGACGGCGAGGGCACCGCGCGCCGGTGTCACTTCATCGACGAGCCCATCGGCAACCTCTACGCGCCGGACTTCGACGCGGCCTTGAAGCCGCGTCCGTGCACGAAGGCGGTGTGCGGGTGCCACATCGGCTACGTGCACCTGGAGTACCTGGAGCTGGACCGCGTGTTCGGCTCCGGCATCCTGGAGCGCGTGCCCGCGACGCCGTTGTGGCGCGACGTCGCGGGCCTGAAAGCGGCTCCGGGTGTGGAGCAGCGCTTCACCACAATGTCCCCCGCCGGGGCCGTAGCCCCGGTTGTGAATGCGGCTCAGGGCGTGGAGTAGACCTTCACCGCGATGTCTCCGCCGGGGCCGAAGCCCCAGGCCACGGAGCCGGCGGTGCCGTCCGAACTGCGCCGGTAGTACCAGACGCTGGAGCTGGGGTTCGGGTCGACGTAGGGCCGCCAGACGGACAGGTCCGCCTTGCCGTCGCCGTCGTAGTCCGCGGGGACGGTGATGTCTCCGGCCAGGCCGAAGGGCCCACCAGTGAAGCCGCTCAGGTCCGGCGTGCGGATGTACCAGGTGCCATCCGACGGCCGCCAGACGGCGATGTTCGCCTTGCCGTCCTCGTCGTAGCCGGCGGGGACGGGGACGTCGCCGGAGAGGCCGAAGGTGTGGATCAGCGCGGGCGCGCCGTTGGAGTAGAGGACGTACCAGGTGGCGTTGGAGGGCCGCCACACGGCCAGGTCCGCCTTGCCGTCGCCGTCGTAGTCGGCGGGCACGGGCAGGTCGCCATACATGCCCCATTGCGTCACGGGAGCGTCGATGCCGGTGCAGCCGTAGCGGATGCGCCACGAGCCGTCCGACGGCCGCCACACGGCCAGGTCCGCCACCCCGTTGCCGTCGTAGTCGGCGGGGAAGGGCACATCCCCCTGCTGTCCGAGGTACGCCGTGGTGACAGTCTTGTCGGCGTTGCGGATGCTCCAGCGGCCCGTGGCCGGGTCCCACACGGCGAGGTTGGTGGTGCCGTCGCCGTCATAGTCCGCCGGGACGAGGCGCGAGTTGCTGTCACCCAGCGCCACCTGCGTCTGCACGCCCGCGGCGGTGCGAATCTTCCAGAGGCCCAGCGGCCGGTTGTACACGGCGATGTCCGAGACGCCGTCACCGTCGAAGTCCTGCGCGGGCCGGTTCGAGAAGCCGCCTCCGCACTGCGCCGTGGCGGCCTCTTGCGTACCCAGCTCCTCCGCCGTGGCCGGGGTGTCGAGCTCCGTGCCACAACCCGCCAGCAACATGGCGGCCGTGGCGGAAACGTACAGCTTCATGGGGACGGACATGGGTGCTCCTCCTGCGTGGGTGTTTCCGTCGAGCCGGTTGCAGATGCATTTCTTTGCATTTGCCGCCGTGAATTTCTCGGAGCACCTCTCGATGCCCACGTGGAGGCAGTCGTGGGCGCGGCAGTCGAAGGAGTCGCCGCACTGGCGGGCCTTGGTGAATCGAAGCACGCACCGGCCCGGGGACGCACCCAGCGTTCGCGAAGGACCTCTCCCCCGAGAGGCGTGCAATGCTGGCGCTCATCCTCGCCCGCGGCGAGGGAGGGCTGAAGCCCAAGGGGATGACCGAGATGCCCATGTGGATGCCGACCCGACGCCTTGTTCCGCTCCTGGCCCTCGTCTTCACCGCCTGCGCGGGCATCGACGTGAGCACCCAGTACGACGGTAACGCCATGAAGGCCGCGAGCGGCTATCGCACCTATGCCTGGCTGCCCCATGCGAAGCCCGCGGGGCAGGCCGCCCCGGAGGGCGCCGCGGACACGAGCGTCGAGAAGTCCGTGGACGCCTATCTCGCGTCTCGCGGCTACCAGCGCGTGGAGGCGGGCGCAACGCCGGACCTCCTCATCAGGTGGGGCAGCTCCATCAACTTCCAGGGCATCCTCGTGCCGGGTATGGACCCGAACCCTCCGAGGGCGCCCTACCAGGGCCCGTACCAGGACCCCTACCCGAGCATGCAGTCCAAGCCCATCAAGCAGGAGTTCTCCAAGGGCGTGCTCGACATCGACATCACGGATGCCCGCGCGCAGAAGCTCGTGTGGCGGGGCACGGCCCAGGGGGAGCTGTCGCCCGGGGCCAGCAACGCGGAGATACAGGAGTGGCTGGGCAAGGCCGTCCCCAAGCTCCTCGCGGAGTTCCCTCCCGAAACTCCGAAGGACTGACGGTCCGCTGGGGACATGGCAGGTCGGCGAGCGACTTGTTCATCCCCGGGTCCTATGCGGCGGGCCCGCCGAGCGTGAACGGATCGTGGACGGCGACGCGGATCGCCGCGGCGAGCTTGGGCTCGAGCCGCGACCGCTCGGTGTCCTCGACCCACTGCAAGGCGGCGCGCAGCCGCTGGGAGAGCCGAATGAAGTAGAACGGACTCTGACCATCGAAGGGCATGCCGCCGCCGCGGAGGCGACTCATCGTGTGTGCCGCGACCCGCATGGGCTCGAAGAACGACATCTGGGTCGCCAGCTCGAGGCACTTCTCCTCGTCGTGTCGGGGATGCAGCGCGGCGAGCAGGAGCAGCATCGCTCGCGGATCGTCGCTCGCTAGCCAGGCGGCCGCGACCGTCGCGCGATCGAAACCGAGGTCCTGCTGCGATGACCAGTCGCGGTTGCGGCCGGATACCTCGTCCATCAGGTCGGTGAGCGTGCGCCGCGTCGTCATGCGACGATAGTACGGCACGGCGCGCGTTGTTCGGCAGCCAGCCGGCGGCCGGCCGCGGTCTGCTCGCCCGCAGCGACAGCCGAGCCACGCCCGCCCCAACCGGAACGAAAGGCGAATGGGAAGGACAGGAGTCCTATCGGGCGTTGCGGGCGGGAGCAGAGGGGGAGGTGAGGGATGCTGACGGGGAGCCCATGCGCCGCACTGCGGGCCGGCGCAGAAGCGTAAGTGTTCGCCGTGCCCCGGCCCGGGTCCTCACCGCACCCCATCAAGGCAGTGCGGGAGTTGAAGCACACGATTTAATCCTTTCACGCGTCATCTACGTTGACTCTCACCGTGTGCCATCGCCTACCTCTCGGGGGATGTGGAGCACGCGGCGGAAGGGTTGCCCATGCCGCTGCGCGACATCATCCACACGCTGCTCCAGCGCAAGCCCTCGGAGCGTCTCGCAAGGGCCGCGGAGCTGGAAGCCGTCGTGCGTGCGCGACTGGCCCAGTTGGGGCCGTACTCGGGCGAAGACGTGGTGAAGGAAGTCCAGCAGGCGCTCGCGGAGGCGGAGGACAGCCTCTGGGACTTCGTGGTGCCCGAGGACGAGGGTGGCATCACCCCGCCCGCAGCCGGCGCTGGTGCGGACGAATCCTCCACTGAGACAGCGCCGCCGCGAGGCCGCCCACGGGCAGCCGCCGTGCCGAGCAGCCCGGATGAAGTGCCGACGGAGCCAGGTACGGGCCCGCGCCGGGCGTTGAAGAAGCAGCCGACGGCTTGACGCCGACGGCAATCCCTTTCCCTCATCGCTGCTGAGCAACACCGGCCCGGCCCGGCCTCGCCGAACTGGACGTCAGACGTGTGTCGTTTCGTCCCCGCCTGGGGCATTCACAGGAGACGTGTATGCGCGTGAAGCGAAGTTGGGCCGTTGCCTTGCTGTTGCTCTTGCCGTGCGTCGCGTGGGCGCAGCAGAGCGAAGCGCCTTCCGTGTCACCGGAGCAAGAGGAAGGCCCGCCAGCTGTGCCTCCGGAAGAAGCGCTGTCCGCGTCCGAGACGGAGGCGTCCGCGTCCGGCTCAATGCCCTCGGCGAAGAGGTGGCACTACCTGACGCGCCTGGAGGCTACGAGTTGGACATTGCTGCCGCGTGCGGGCGCGGGGACTGACGAGGGCTTCGTGCAGGTGGAGCCCACGCTCATCATCGACGGCGGAGAGGAGTTCGGCGTCAACGTGGGCGCCCCGATGCGGCTGCGGCTGTGGGGAGGCAGGGAAGGCGCGGGCATCGTGCGGCGTGAAGACTGGGACAGCCTCTCCGACTGGGGACAGCTGGTGCGCGGCCTCAAACTCGGCTCGGACTTCTCGCCGCTGGCCGTGTGGTTCGGCGCGCTGGAGGACTACACCCTCCTGTCCGGCCACCTCGTGCGGCGCTACTCCAGCCGTGCCAATCCCGACTACCACCCGGCAGGCGGCTTTCTCACCGGCACGCTTGGGCCACTCTATGCACACGCCTTCGCGTCGGATGTGCTGGGCGCGCGTCTCATGGGTGCGGAGTTCTCCCTGGACATGCAGCACGTCCTCTTTGGCCAGCCGCGCGAGCCGGGCCGCTACACGCTGGCGCTGTCGGCGGTGCATGACTGGGGGCGTGCCGGAGGACGCGCGCCCTCGGTGACGCTGGCGCACCTGGACGCGACCGCCATTGTGCTGGTGCGTCCGACGTATGAGGCGCACGTGATTGCAGGCTGGGGAGGAAGGCCCGGGGAGGGCGACGCGTGGGGCGCGGTGATGGGCGTCGGCCTCGACGTGCTGACGTCCACGTTGGACATGAAGCTGCGACTGGAAGGGCGGCGGCAGCATGGCGGCTTCCGGCAGGGTTTCTTCGGCCCCGACTACGAGCTGGCGCGCTTCCGGGCGGTGGGCCCTGATGGCGTGCCGGTGGCGGAAGCCCCATTCCCCGACGGCTACTCCGCTCATGGCGAGCTGAACGTGGGCTGGGATGCTGCCAGCTACGGCGGACTGCAACGGCACCTGAAGCTGTCGCTGGGCGCCGAAGCCTTCTCCTGGGGCCGCTTCGACATGGACGGGCGCGTCGCGGTGCAGCTCATGGAGCGCAGCCTTGAACTTGCGTTGAAGGGGCTGGGCGCGGGCATGGGGAAACCTGGGGCGCGCTACCTGGGAGCGGCGGAAGTGCGGTGGCGATTCCTCAAGGGGCAGCTCTACGCCATGGGCACGGGAGGGACGCTGCTGTTCCCAGAAGGTGACGGGACGCTGCGGCCTGGGGCCTTCGCCTCCGTGGGCCTGGGGGTGGACAATGCGCGCTGACACTCTGCTGCTGTGTGTGGCTCTGCTGTCCACCGGCTGCGCGTCACTGTCGCGAGCACCGAACCGAAGCGGAAGCCTGCGCTACATGCCGCGCGGTGCCACGAGCCCCATATTGACGCAACCGCCCGGCGAGGAGCCTCCGAGAGCCCCGGTTTCCGCTTCGCTGGTCGTGGCTGGGCCTGGAGTGCTGGAGCGGCGGCTGCTCCGTCGTGTCGAGCCACGGAATGACGTGACGGGAGCGGGCTCGGGCAGCGTGGCGCCTGCCGCCGGGGGCGTCGCTCGCGGCACGTCGCAAACGGATGCCTGGGAGAAGCTGCTCACCGACGCGGGTATGGAAGACCGGGACGAGCGGCCCTTGCCGGGACGCTCGCTGTCGCCCACGCAGGCGGCGCGGCTGATGGGGGCGTTGCTGCGCAAGCCGGTGACGCTGGGCAACTTCCCGGCCCGCATGGGCGTGGGCCTCATGCTGCGCGAGGTGCTGGAGACGGGAGAGGCTTCACGCGAAGAGCTGGTGCGCCGGGTGGAGCGCTTCGCGGACGTGGCGGTGCTCCGGCCCGATGGTTGCCTCGCGTGGGTGCGGAGTGGGAAGACGCAGCAGCGGGTGGCGCCCGTCGAATGGCGCGATGGAGCCTTCCGCTCCCACCAATTCGAGCTGGGCCGCTTCTACGTGAGCGATGGCTTCCTCTTCCATCTCGCGGATGAGCGGATAGTGCCGATTCGCAACGGCCAGGTGATGACGGAGGTCCACGATGACGCGGACTACGTCAGCCGCACTCTGGACGGAGCCGAGGCGGCGTTCGTGAAGCTGGCGCTCTCCATCGGCCACTTCTTCACCTACCCGCTGGACAGCATCGCCTCGCTCAAGAACCTGCCCGCTGGAGTGGCGGCGCTCATCGAGTCGTCCCCCGAATACTTCGAGCGCTTCCGGTACATGACGCGAGGCGAGCAGGTGCAGGCCATTGCGGAGTTGGTGACGAACCTCCTCGTGACGACGGGCACTGCTACGGCCACCACGCGCACGATTACGGGGGCGCTGGCGGGTGCCGAGGCGACCGTGCCGGTGCTGTCGCTGTCTGCACAGGGAGCACTGGCGATTGAGCGCGTCACGGTGCCGGTGGGAAGGGCGGTGGCCGGTCTTGGCGGTGGACCTGGGGCAGCTATCATCCTCCACCGGGCCAACACGGCAGCGGGACAGTCATCACCCTCCGGTGGGCGTGGTCCAGGACAGTGGGCTCCGTCCGGAGAAAAGGGCGCGTCCCCTCGTGCTCGGGCGTACCAGGAGCAGATCTCAGGACACCCCTACGATGACGCCTACTGGGTGGGGGGCGTGGGCAGGAACAGCGGTGGCGTGAAGTTCGATGGCTACAAGGACGGAGTGCTACTGGAGGCAAAGGGGCCCGGCTACGCTGAGTTCTTCGAGGACGGCCTTGACCCCAAATACTGGTACGAAAGATCCGGCAAAGCCCAGGACCTCATCGACCAAGCCGAACGGCAGCGCAAGATTGTTCAGGGCATGGGCATTCGCATCGAGTGGCATGTTGCCGAGGAGCATGCTGCCAATGCGATCCTGGCGCTGCTCAAGGAGAACAGGATCAAGGAGATCACCGTCATCCACACCCCGGCACGTCCCCTGGTACCCTAAAAAGAGCGCAGCAATGACCGTTCAATCCGCGCCCAAGACCTACCCTGAGACCTACTACGCTGGTGCCTACTGGGGGCCGAGACGGGAATCCCCAGAGGAGTGCGCCCGACGAGCAGTGACCTTCCTCAACATGCTGGCCGCGTGTGACCCCCTGCTGGCGCACTGGAACAAGATTCCCAAGCCGCGAGGCAAGGGACGGAAAATCCCCCTCATGCCCCCTGACCTCCCCACCTTGACGGAGGCGTTCCGGCGCGGCGTCAACCGAGAGTCCGGCGGGCCCCCCATTGAAGATTTGGGTTTGACCGTCTCGGCATACAACGACGGCGCTGGCCCAGACTTCGTCTCTGTGAGAATGCACTGCGGGAGCTACGCCGAATTCAGCGCCGCCAATGCGTGCGTCCTGTCGCTACCCTCCAAGGGGGAGAACGCGGAGCGAATACTCACGGCATCCGTGCTATCCGAGGTGGTGCGCAGCATGGCGCTGGCCTGGGAGCCTGATTGGGCGGTGGCCATTTCCCGCACGCATCGGGAGCTGGACGACAAGGACGGCGAGGCCGACGTGTGGCTTGGCTGGGTGACGTACCTTGCGCGTCAGCAGGGTAGGGCACCGCCGCTTCCTGCTCCCGTTCGCATCGAGCCGGTGGAGGACAAGGGCACGCTCATCGTCCTGACCCCGGAACGCTTCACGGTGGCCAACCCTGAGCATGTGGCGCTGGCGCGGCGCGTGCGCGAGCTGCTGTCCAGGGCCGGCCTCATGCAGCCAGTTGCGCCCTGACCGACAACGGCGGCCCCGCCTGCTGATGCGCGGGGGCGTCGTGTTCCCGCTCACTTCGTGAGCTCGTCGAAACCGTCAGAGGCCGTGCAGCGCCTCGCGAATTTCCCACTCGTACACGGTGAGCCCGTCGCGGCGCAGGTTGGGGAGCAGGTCGCCGAAGGCGTTGGCCTCCAGCACGCGGTGCCCCGTGAAGAAGTCCTCGAACATCAGGTCGATGCCCACATGGAGGCAGTCATGGGCGCGCGCCACGGTGCGGCAGCTCTCCAGGGCCGCGTTCCATTCATTCGCGGGGACGGCGGCGCGCAATTCGTCCAGCTCGCCTCTCCAGCCGCCCAGGTGCAGGTTGGTAATCGGGTGCCGGCTCTGCCGCACCACCGTGAAGGCCGGCTCGCCGCGCACCATCAGGATGCGGCAGTCGAAGTAGTCGCCGCCCAGGCGCGCCTTGGGGATGGAGTGCTCCACCTGTGAGCCCTCGGCGAGGAGGAAGCCCAGCACCTCGTCCACGCGCGCGGGCTCGTCGATGCGGCGCACCTTGAGTGAGTTGTACCAGCCCGTCTTCGCCTGCTCGATGGTGGTGACCAGCGTGTCCCGTGCGCGCCCGAGCCGGTAGATGGCGAGGCACGACGCGGACGAGCCGCAGGACAGCTTCACGAACACCTCGCGGCAGTCCTGCTCGCGCATCCGCTGGCGCAGGGAGTCCGAATCCGTCACGCCGTCCAGCCACTCCGGCACCGGCACGCCGAGCCCCGCGTACCTCCGCGAGGTGATGCGCTTGTCGAAGAGGTCCGCGATGCTCGCGGGCGCCTGGAGCACCTTCCAGCGCGGGTGCGCCGCGAAGATGGCCTCCAGCTCTGAGAGCGTGCGCAGGAAGCCGAGGTGGTGCTGCCGGGGATGGAGGATGCGCCCGTGGTCGTACTCCAGCGCGTCCACCTGCGCCGGAGTGATGGCCGTACAGCCGGTCTCCTGTGCATCTGGAGCGCCGCGCTTCAGCAGCGCCCGCTCCACGTCCCAGCTCTCGCCCGCCGAGTCGATGCGGACCAGCGCGTCGGTGTCCGGCAGGTCCGCGAGGAGTCCCGGGGTGGAGAGGAAGTCCACCCAGGGCACCACCCTCGCGGGAGGGAGCCCCTGCCGCGCCAGTGCCTCCTGGAAGAGGGTGACGCGGCGGTTCTCCGCGTTGCCGATGAGGATGAAGGGCGGAGCCAACGCCATCCGGCGCTACTCGCCCACCGCGACATAGCGGTGGTCGTCATCGTCGTCGGAGTAGTCCTTGCGCTGGTGTCCAATGACCACGTCCGCGCACAGCTTCGACAGCGACTTCGCAGCCTTGGTGCCGAGCAGGTTCTTGGTGAGGTCCAGGCGCTTGAGGTGCTTGAAGGCCGCCGCGTTCGCCAGCAGCACCGCCGCGCCTTCGTCCGTCAGCGTGCCCTTGGACAAGTCCAACGTCTCGAGCTGCGGGAGCACCTTGGACTTCGGCAGCGCCTCGACCAGCTCGTTGGTGAACTCGGCGTTGCACAGGCCCAGGTGCTTGAGCTCCGGCAGGCCGGTGGCGTCGAGGATGGGTTGGATGTGCTTCAGCTCGCCGCTGGCTCCGTAGTTCTCGCTGCCGAACCAGACTTCCAGCTTCTGCATCTTCGGCCAGTTCGCCGCGGCGATGGCCTTCACCGAGCCCCGGTCCAGTCCGCCGGACTCCAGGATGAACTCGCGCAGCTCCGGCAGGTCGATCTTCCCGAGGCTCACGTCACCACCGCGCAGGTGCAGCGAGCGCAGCTCCGGCAGGGCCTTGTACAGCGGCGCCACGTTGCCCACGTCCGTCCACGAAATCTCCGTATCGTCCGGGAACACGTAGTCGCCGATGAACAGCTTGCGCACCGTCTTGGGCGCGGACTTCGCGATGAGTCGGATGATGTCGTTGTACTCGTTCTCTCCCTCGTTGTCCGCCAGGCCGATGGTCAGCTCCTGGAGGAAGCGCGCGGACGGGTGCGCGAGCAGCATCTTCAGCGTCTCGTCGACCTGGAACTCCGGGTCCTCATCCCAGCCAGCGACCGCCACGCGGGCGCTGCGGATGAAGCCCAGGTGCCACTCGATTTTCAGCGTCTCGCCCCCGAGCATCGATGAGAGTTTCGTGCCCAGCAGCAGCCCCTGGTGCTTCTTGAGGAGCGCGGACACCTTCTTCTTGAGGGCGCTCGCCTCCGCGCCCTTCGCCTGTGACATCGCGTGCTGGAGGGCGATGAGCTCGCCGCGCGGGTCGCCCTGGGACTGGAGCCAGTCGCCGTAGACGAGGTAGCCGTCCGCGGCCTCGGGCTCACGGAGGATGGCGTCCTCCAATTCCTTGTTGGACTTGGGCTCGGGGCCGGTGTCCTCGGGCTTCACGCGCGCGTAGCCCTTCTTCGTCTTCTCCAGCACCTGCTTGTCGTAGGACGTGCGCGCCTCGTATTCGTGCTCGAAGGTCTGCGTCTTCTCCTGGCCCTCGGTGCCGATGCGGCCCCAGCGCGTGGTGAGGACGTTCTCCTTCCGGTCGATTTCCCAGAACTTGTTCGAGCTGCCTTCCTTGAATTCGAAGCGCGGCATGGTGTGTCCCCCAGACGTGTGATGCGCGTGGTGCTACTCGCCGACCGCCGAGTAGCGGTAGTCCTCTTCGTAGTCGCGCTGGTTGCCCGCGGCGACGCTGGGGCACAGCTTCGCGACCAGGCGCTCGCCCTCGTCGGTGAGCGTGTTCTCCGTGAGGTCGATGTGCTTGAGGTGGGCGAAGGCCGCGGCGTTCTCCGCGAGGATGCGCGCGCCCTCGTCGGACATGACGCCCTTGGACACGTCCAGCCGCTCGAGCTGCGGCAGCACCTTCGCCTTCGGCAGCACCTTGCAGAGGTCGTCGGTGAACTCCGAGTTGCACAGGCCCAGCGACTTGAGGTTGGGCAGGCCCTTGCCGTCGAGGATGGGCTGGATGTCCTCCACGCCGCCCTCGCCGCCGTAGTTGTCCTGTCCGAACCAGACCTCCAGCTTCTCCAGCTTGGGCCACTTCGCGGCGGCGATGGACTTCACCGCGGACAGGGGCAGGCCGCCCGTCTCCACCGTGAACTCGCGCAGCTCCGGCAGGTCCACGTTGCCCAGCTCCAGCGAGCCGCCGCGCAGCCGCAGCGAGCGCAGGTTGGGCAGCAGCTTGTAGAGGCTGGAGATGTCATGGATGTAGGACCAGGAGATTTCGGTGTCGTCCGGGTACTCGAAGTCACCGATGAACAGGCTCTGGAGCGTCTTCGAGCCGCCCAGCTCGTTGAGCGCCTCGGTGAGGGACTCGATGACGCTCCCGTAGTCGTTCTCACCGTCGAAGCTCGCCATGCCGATGGTGAGCTCGCGGATGAAGCGCGCGGACGGATGCGCGAGCAGCTCCTTCACCAGCTCCGGGATGTCGCGGTCGGAGTCGTAGTCCTTCTGGCCCACGCGCGCCGACTTGATGAAGCCCAGGTGCCACTCGAGCTTCAGCTCCTCCTCGTCCTGCGCGTCCGCGAGGTCGCCGAGGAGCGAGTCCTTGAAGCTCTTGAGGTGCTTCGCAATCTGCTTCTTGAGGTTGGCGGCCTCCTCGCCGCTGGCCTGGAGGGCCGCGTGCTGGAGGGCCACCAGCTCACCGCGCGGGTCGCCCTGGCGCTGGAGCCAGTCGCCGTAGACGAGGTACGCGTCCGCGTTGTCCGGGTTGGAGAGGATGGTGGCCTCGAGCTCCGGGTTGGAGGCGCTCTCGCCGGCCTCGCCTTCACCCTCGTCGCCGCCCTCGCCGTCGCCGACGAGCTCGTAGCCCTTCTTCTCCTTCTCGCGGACGAGCTTGTCGTACTCCTTCTTCGCGGTGGCGGTGTCGCTGAAGGACTGCGTCTTCTCCTGGCCATCCGTGCCGATGCGGCCCCAGCGCGTGGTGAAGGAGGTACCCGAGAGGGAAATCTCCCAGAACTTGTTGGAGCTGCCTTCCTTGAACTCGTACCGCGGCATGGACGTCCTCCGCGCGCCGTCGTGGCGCGTCCCGGACCGGACGCTAGAGAAGGCTCCGCGCAAGCTCAAGCGTCGTGCCCGTCCAGGACTCCCAGGGCGATTCGGGCTGGGGGGATTCCTGGGGCGCGCGTGTCGCAGTCTTGGAACCCAGGACGCGCACGTGCGGGGACGGTCCACTCAGGTCCACGAGCTGGAGGCCCACCCGGGCGTCGGCTTCCCGTGCGTCGTGGGCGCCGCGGGCTCCGTGACGTGCCGCGTCCACGAGGAGCACGTCCACCCGGGAGCGCTTGGTGCTCGCCGCGGCCTCGGAGAGGACGGAGTCGAGGTCGGGGGCGGTGAGGACTTCCGCGGTGCCTCGCTCGCGCCACTCGCGCAGGAGCAGCTCGCAGAGGCCTCGCTCAGGTTCTAGCGGGGACTGCGCCTTTTCGTCCTGCACGAAGACGACGCGGAAGCGCAGGTCCTCGGCGGTGAGCCAGGCGGAGAGCCGGCGCACGAGACACAACACCAGGCCCAGCGCGACGACGGCGCGCTGCCAGCGCACGCCGGTGTCCTTCACCCGCGCGTCCACCAGGCCCGGCAGCACGGCGAAGGTGATGACGCGGCGACGGCGCACGGCCACGCTCTCGTCGCGCGTGTAGTAGAGGAGCTCGCCCTCGACGTAGCGCACGTCGAAGAGGTCCAGGGTGGGCTCGTCCTCCATGTAGACCAGCTCGGAGGTGACGAGGTTCTCCAGGCTGCCCACGTTGGACACGGAGGCGAAGCCGCCCTGCGGGAAGGCGGCCTCGTCCTCCAGCGACGTGGGCGTGGGGCCGGAGGAGACGGGGCGCGCGCGCAGCTTCGGCGGCAGCGTGCGGGAGAGGGCTTCGGCGGCTTCCACCGCCTGCTCCAGGGCCATGCGCTGCGCCTTGCCCTGGAGGTGCTCCAGGTTCTCCAGCGTGAAGGCCTCCGCGTCGCCGAGGAGCGCCTGGGCCCGGCGGGCCGCGCTGGCCAGGGCCTCGTAGCCTTCGGCCAGTCGCTCCAGCGCGGCGCCGGCTCCGGGCTCTCGGAGTGCCGCGTAGCCCGCTTGCAGCAGTTCGGCGGGAGGGCGTTCCAGGACACGCCGTGCGAGGCCCGGGCTCAGCGCGGTGCCTCCGGTGAAGCCGAGCCGGGTGAGGATTCGTGCCGCGAGGAAGGCGACGCCCCGGGGGCGGAGTGCTTCGGGCAGGCGGGCCAGGGCGGAGGACACGGCGTCGAGGTGGGGCTCGGCGGCGAGCCGTGCGAGCACGTGGTCGTCATACGCGCGCACGGCGGCGCGCAGCCGGGGGAGCGTGTCCGGGACGGGCAGGGCGGGGGCGAGCGGCACGCCCGAGACGAGGCGCCCGAGGTCGGCGACGAGGGCCGGAGGCGGCAGGTCGGGGGCCTCCGCGAGCGTGGCGAGGAGCCATGGCACCGATGTGGTCAGTGACTCCGGGCCGAGGCCCTCCTGCCGCGCGAGGCAGAGCCCCGCGCACAGCCAGCGCTCCGCGTCCTGGGGTCCTCGCAGCTCCGCGCTCATGGGTTGCCCGCCAGTGACTCCAGGCCGAGGACTTCCTGCCGGGCGAGGTGCAACCCCGCACATGGCCAGCGCTCCGGGTCCTGGGGTCTTCTCAGCTCCGCGCTCATGGTTGCTCGTGAGACGGGGACGCAGGTCCCGCCCCTGTCGCCCGCTCCGTGGGAAGCGTGGAGCTTATCAGCCATTCAGGGTCCTTCGAGGGCAACGACGCATGCGGCGTTGCACGAAGCGGCAACCATTCGCGGCGGGGCTCGTGGATCGCTCTCGAGTGGAGATGTCGCGCTCGCGCCGCAAGGGTGGACGGTCGCCAACCGAGACACTGCGTGTAAGTCGCTGGCACGGCCGTGGTCGCGTCCGCAGCGGAGGGGAATCTTCTGCTATGAAAAGTCTCAGGAGCCCCAGGGGCGGCTCCGTCACGGAGAGGGGCACATGAGGAGTATCGCCGGCTGGTTTCTTCTCATCATCGGGCTCACCGGCTTCGCCGTGGAAATCGACAACCTGCGGAATGGCAAGACGGACAACACGGTCCTCGGGTTCTTCCTCGCCACCGCTTTTGTCATCTCGGGCCTGGCGCTCTTCCGTAGCGCGCGGCGAGCAAGGATGCCGGTTGCACAGCAGGAAGAGCCCGTCGCGCCGCAGCTCCCCGCCAGGTCTCCTCGCGACATCGAGCGGGCGGTCCTCTCCTGCGCGCAGCAGCACGCCGGCCGCGTCACCATCGCCGAGGTGGCGGCCGGGAGCGACCTCTCCTTCACCGAGGCCAAGGAGGTGCTCGAGGAGCTGTCTCGCGCGGGCGCCTGCACCGTCGACGTCACCGAGCACGGCGCCTTCATCTACGAGTTCAACGGCCTGATGCCCCGCGCCCCGAAGCGCGAGGCCATCGACGCTTGAGCCCCGCGCTCAGGTGAGACCCAGCAACCGGGGCACCTTCTCCTCCAGCAAATCAATCTCCTCCCGGCTCTCGCCGAGATAGGAGAGGAGCTGGAGGTCCTGCCGCTCCACCGCGCCGCCGTGGAATATCCACGCGCGCGTGCGCAGCAGCCGGTACAGCTTCACCAGCTTGCGGTCGCTGATGAAGACGCCGTCCTCGCGCGTCAGCGTCTGCACCACGCGGCGGAACTCTCGCAGCAGCTCGTCGCGGAAGAAGAGGTCGCGGTCTCGCAGCTCTCGCCCGTCCGGCCCCGTCTCGCGCTTGCCCATCATCAGCGTCAGGTAGCGGTGCGCCTTGAGCACGTCGTCCAGCGTGGCGTGCCCCTCCGCCCACGGCTTCTGGTTCATCTCCCGGTGCGTCTGCGAGTCCAGGCCCGAGTCCAGCAGCTCCAGGAAGTAGCGGTCCTGCACCGGACGGCACGCGGCCTTGAGGCAGAAGCGGTCCTTGAGCGCACCCAATTCCGCATGCTCGGGCAGCTCGTTGGTGGCGGCGAAGAGGACCTTCAGCCGCACCGGCTGCGGCGCTCCGTCCTGGTAGAACTTGCGCTCGTTGATGACGGTGAGCAGCGCGTTGAGGATGGCCGAGCTCGCCTTGAAGACCTCGTCCAGGAAGACGAGCTTCGCGGTGGGCAGCTTGCCGCCCTCGCGCCGGATGTAGCGGCCCTGGCGGAGCAGGTTGATGTCGATGGGGCCCAGCACCTCGGACGGCTCGGTGAAGCGCGTGAGGAGGTACTCGAAGTAGTCCTCGTTCGGGATGCGCAGCGCGTCCCGGAACTTCAGCACCAGGTCCGACTTCGCCGTGCCCGGCGGGCCCACCAGCAGCAGCGGCTCCTGTGCCACTGCCGCCACGGTCATCAGGTCCACCAACCCCTGCTTGCCCACGAAGTGCCGGCCCAGGGCCTGACGGAAGCGATTGAGCCGCTCGCGCAAGGCGTGGGCCTCTCGCGAGAGCGCGTCGAAGGAAAGCTCGCTGATGGGGTCGACGGCGAGGGACTCCTCGCGCCGCGGCAGACTGCTCATGTTGTGCGCTCCTCCAGCTCCCGATGGATGCGCCGTCGCACCAGGAATTCGTCCTCGTCCAGCCAGCTCCGCGCCCGCTCTCCGCTGCCCTGGCCCACTTCCACGTGGCCCAGCACCAGCGCGTCCGCGAGCTCCACCACGGAGAGGCAGAAATGGCTGTTCGTGTTGTAGCTGTCCGTCACGCTCGGCAACTGCTCCGACAGCTTCGCCAGCCCGGGCAGCGCCACGTCCACCGGCGCGTGCGCCAGGGCTCCCGCGAGGCTTCGCGTCAGCGCCAGCCGCTCCGGCAGCGCGCCCTTCGCCGCGGCGAGCGACTCGAAGGCGCGGTCGAACACGGGCAGGGCCTCGTCCACGCGGCCGAGCATCGCCAGCCCCGACGCCACGCCGAGCTGCGCGGGCATCGGCGTCTTCGGCTTGGAGAGCAGCCCCTGCGCCGCGTCCACCAGCTCGCGCGCCTCACGGGCCAGTCCCACCCGGCGCAGGCCGCGCAGGCTCACGCCCAGCAGGCCCTGGCCCCAGGCCGGTGACTCGGGAGGCAGTCCCGCCAGCACCTTGCGCAGGCGTCCCGCCAGCGCCGTCGCCCGGTCCGCGCGGCCGAAGAGGGCCGCCAGCGTGAGCGCGTCACCCAGCAGTTGTCCCTGCGCCTCACCGGGCAGTCCTTCCAGCGCGCCCACCATCCGGTCCAGCAGCGGCAGGGCTCGCGCGGGAGACAGCCGCGGCAGCGTGTCCAGCAATCCGCCTAGCAGTCGTTGCTTCTCCGGAGCCGCGAGCTTCGGCGCGGTGGCGCGGGAGGTGAGGGCCTCCACCTCCGCCGCGACCTTCACCGGGTCCCGGATGTCTCGCAGCGCCGCGAACTCCTCGCCGCGCAAGTCCCTCGCGCCACGCCCGAAGGCCCGCGCCGGGTCCAACCGCTCGCTTGGCTCCAGCAGCGCGGAGGACTGCCGCAGCCGGTCCACCTTGTACCGCTGGAAGGTCTGCAGCGCGTTCAGCTCCGCACCGATGTCCGCGGGCAGCGGTGTCTCCGGCGGCTGTCCCTCCAGCGCCTGCGCCACGCGCGCGCCATAGGCCCGTGAGAGGAAGCCGTGGATGGGCTCCGACGCGTCGAGTGCTCCAACGGCGGCAGTGGCCAGTGCGCGAGCCCGCTCCGCCTGCCCCAGCCGCGCCAGGCCGCAGGCGAAGACGAAGTGGACATAGGCCTGCGTCAGCGCCGGTGGTGCCTCGATGGAGGAGCGGCGGCGCGTGGTGCGCTCGAAGCGGTCCAGGAGGGCTTCCAACTGCGCCACCAGCTTGGGCGCGTGCGTGGCGTCCGTGCCGGCGCGCAGGAAGCGGGGCACGTCGCGCGCGAGGGACAGCCCGCGCTGGAGCAACTCCAGCAGCCGGTCTCCCGCCCGAGCGAGCCCGAGGGGGTCTCCTCCCGCGAGCCTGTCCAACGAAGCCCGCGCCAGCCACAGCGAGCGCACGTCGAGCGCCCCGTCGTGCCGGTCCAGCCAGCGCTGCAGCGAGGGCACATCCCCCGGTGCCTTCTCTCCGGGAGAGAGCACCGAGCGCACCAGGCTGCTGGCGAGCGCGCGCACGTCGTCGTCGGTCGGCGTCGCGCGTGAGAGCACTTCAGCGGGAGCGGGCGCGCCGCTCGTCTCGGCCTCGGCCCAGCGCGAGGCGAGCTCCGCGGCCTCGGGACCCGCGCTCTCCCAGAGCGCCCGCGTCCAGCACAGGCCCGCGTCGCGCCTGCGCCCGAGCTGTCCATTCAGCTCCGCCATGCGCACCCAGAGCTGCCGCCGCTCCGAAGAGTCCGCCGGTGCGTCGAGCGCGAGGAACGACTTCTCCAGCTTCGCCAGTTCCTCCTCGACGGCGCCGAGCTGCGTGGGCGTGAGCGGTGTCAGCCTCGGGCCCGGTGCCGGCCCCGAGGCCGCGCGCTTCGGAGCGGCCGACGCCGGTGCGGTGGGCTCCGCCTGCTGCGAAGGGGGCGTGCGGCGCGTGCGGCGCGACGACCTCGAATCCTTGTCGTCCTCCTCTTCGGCCTGCGCCTTCTTCGGGGCGGTGGTCAGCCACTCTCCGTCGGCGGCCTCGAAGGCGTCGAAGTCGAACGTCGTGCCGCGCACCCAGGGCACCAGCGCGGCGGCGCCCGTGTCCACCACGTAGTCCACCCACGCGTCGAGCGGATGGAAGGCCGACTCGGGCAGGCGCTCGGCGCGGAAGGCTCCGCCTCCGGTGGGGTGCAGCCACGTCACGGTGTCGCGCTCGGGCGCGAGCAGGGCGCGCAGCCTGTCCCGCCGCACGGGCGGCTCCAGCAATCCGTCACACGGCAGGAACAGGTCCGCGAGCTGCGGCAGCGGCGCGTACGCCATGCCGGACAGGCCCAGCTCGGGCGGATGCTCGCGTCCCGGCCTCGCGCGGAGGACGATGCACGGGGCCTCCGGCGTCCCGGCCACGGCGAAGCGGAGCTGCGCGAGCAGCGCCTCCGGCAGCGTGTGGACGAGCGACTCCACCTGGGCCAGCGCGTTGTCTCGGAGCACCCAGAGGCTCGCGGGCTCCGTGCGCGCGGCGCGCGTGAGGCGCAGCGGCACCGAGAGCCGGCCGGGCGACGCCTCGGCCTCCCACTCCTCCGCGGGCTCGGGGAGGCACAGGTCCGTGAGCTGGTACAGGTCCGTCCAGGGCCCGTCCGGCGCCGTCAGCCAGCGGCCTTCACCCGGGATGAGCAGCAGCGTCCCCGGCGCGGGCTGGAGCGTGCGCGCCAGCGGATGCGTGTGGCCCAGCTCCACCCAGACGGAGTGCTGTCCGGGCACCGCGGGCACGAAGGCGCGCAGCCCACCCGTGTGGTCCAGCGCGCCGGTGAGCGTGAAGTACGGCGGCGCCACCGCGCGCAGCAGGGCACGGCGTGCGTCACCCTTCGCGCTTCCGGCGAGACACACCTCCTGCCTGTCACACCCCAGCCGCAGCATCTCTCCGGCCAGTGGTAGCAGCGCCTCCGCGCTCTCCGGCAGGAAGAGCACCGGGCCACCGGGCGCCGAGTCGACAGGGACGCGACGCGGACGCAGCAGCTCCGCCCAGCACAGCACGGGGGCCGCGTCGTTGGCCTCCGCGTCCCGCGCCTTGACGCCGAGCGAGGTGAGCCCCTTGAGCGCGGCCCTGGTGAGGGGCGCGTCCGGGGTGACGTGGAGCGCACCCTCGGCGGTCCGGTGATAGCGCGCCGGCGAGGTCTGCACTTCGGAAGGGACGAGACCGGAGGTGAGCGCGAGCTGGAGCGCTTCCTCACTGGGGAAGACGAGCGTGGACATCAGGCCTTCTGGCCCACCTTTCCGGAAGTCTCCTCGGCCGAGGACGTGGGCTCCGCGGCCTGTCCGGCCGGAGTGTCGCGCTGGACGATGACGCGGCCCAGTTCAGAGGCCTTCAGCGTGCCGCCCGCGATGAGCTTGTCCACGAGGCGGCGGTGCTCCTCCTCGTGCTCCATGGGCAGCGCGTCCGAGTCGCTCTCGTACTGGATGATGACGTCCTTGCGGCCCGTCGCCGGGTCCACCTGCAGTCGGAGGATGAGGCTAGCCAAGGGCGGGCTCCTTCTTCGGCGCCGACGCGGGCGCCAGGTGGGTGAAGGCCTCTCGGTCCAACACCTTGCGTTCGATGAGCAAATCACGCAGCGCCACGAGCCGGTCCTTCTCGCGGCGGAGGATGTCGCGGGCGCGGGCGCGCTGCACCTCCAGCACCTCCTGCACCGCGGCCTCCAGCGTGCCGCGCGTGGCGTCGGAGAGGGCGTGGCGCTCGGCGTTGCGGCCCGGGGCGTCGAAGCGGCGCACCGGCACTCCGTCGCCGCCCATGCCCAGTTCCTCCACCAGCTCGCGGGCCATCTCCGTGGCGCGCTGCAAGTCGTGCGCGCTGCCCATGGAGAGGTCGTCCAGGAGCAGCGCCTCCGCCTCACGTCCACCGAAGAGCATGCAGATGCTGTCGAGCATCTGCCCGCGCGTGACGACATAGCGGTGCGCCGGGTCCGCGTACTGCACGAAGCCGAGCGAGCCCGCGAGGTCCCCGCGAATGCTGATGCGGTCGATGGCCGGTGCATGCGGGCAGAAGAGGGCGCACACCGCGTGGCCCGCCTCGTGCGTGGCCACCACCTTCTCCTCCGTGGGCGTGAGCTCCGGCCGGTCGAGGAAGTCCGTGAGGGCCTTCTCCACGTCCACCGCTTCCGTCGGCGCCTGCGTGCCGTCGCGCAGCCGTCGCCGCGCCAGGGCCCGGCACAGCGCCTGGATGTGGTCGCCGGAGAAGCGCGTGCCGGTGCCTTCCACGAGGTCCCCCGTGCGCTTCACCGCGTAGTCCATCGCGCGCTCCGTCATCGCGAGGCCCAGCTTCTTGTCATAGATGGACAGAATCGCGCGCCGGTCCGAGCTGTTCGGATACGGAATGCAGAGCTGGAACTCGAAGCGGCCGGGGCGCAGCAGCGCCGGGTCCAGCGACTCCACGAAGTTGGTGGTGCCCACCACGAAGACGAGCTCCTCCTTGCGGAAGCCGTCCATCTCCGTGAGGAGCTGGTTCACCATGGAGTGCTCCACGCCGGAGCCGGTGAAGGTGCCGCGCGCCGCCGCGAAGGAATCCAGCTCGTCGAAGACGATGATGCTGGGCGCGGCCTGCCGGGCGCGGACGAAAATCTGCCGCAGGTTCTCCTCGCTCTCGCCCACCCAGCGGCTCTTCAGCTCCGGGCCGCTCACCACCTGCACCGCCGCGCCCAGCGAGGACGCCATCGCCTTGGCGAAGAGCGTCTTTCCCGTGCCAGGAGGACCCCAGAAAATCATGCCGCGCGGCAGGAGCGCCTCCACGCGCTTCACCGCCTCCGGGTCATTCAGCGTGTCCTTGTGCGCGAGCACGTCGAGGATTTCCTGCTGGAGGCGCTGCTTCACCTTCGCATAGCCGCCGATGTCCGCGTGCAGGTCCAGCTCCGGCACGCTGAGGTTGCCGGTGAGCGTGGCGGAGCGGAGCTGCGCGTACGCGGGCCTCGGGTCCGCGGGGTAGTCCTCGCCGGTAATCGCTCCGAGCAGCCGGCGCAGGCGCACGGCATTGACGCCGGACACGTGCTTGTAGAGCGCGTACGGCTGGAGGCCCCGGCCGAACTTGCGGGCCTCGCGCTGGGTGATGAGGTAGCGGAGCCGGTCGCGGCTGACGCCGAGGATGCTCTCCTTGTGCGGGAAGAGGTTCTCGATGACGCGCGGCACGGGGAAGGACGGGTCCTTGAAGCCGACCCAGACCATCTCCGGGTTTTCATACAGGAGCGGAATCACCTCGCGCGCCTCGGAGGTGAGGCCTCCGCTGCTGGTGGTGAGCAGGTCCAGGTGCGGCAGCACGACGATGCGCTCGCGCACCGCGCCTCGCACCGCGTCCCGGAGCTGGCCGATGAGCGTGGCCATCATGCTCGGCGCGGGCATGCCCGGGGGCGGCTCCTGCGCGGCGCGGCCGTCCAGGTAGAGGAACTGCTTGCCGTCCTTCTTCAGCCTGTCGCGCAGGCACTTGTAGAAGAAGGGCGTGAGCTCCTTGTCGGCTTCAATCATCACCGGCAGGCCGCGCAGCAGGGCTTCACAGACGCGGTTCAGCTCGGCGGGGTAGGCGGCCTCCACCGCGGCGAAGGGCGACAGCTCGGTGGGCAGCGCGTCCTCGGGGATGCGCTGGCTCATACGCGCACCTTGATGGTGAGCGAGCCGGTGGCCGCGTCCTCGTGAATCTCCTCCACGGTGCCGAGCTGCTTCGCGCGCACCTTCAGCGCGTCCGCTGTCACCTTGTTCGACACGGCGTCCAGCTCCGACTTGAGGTCCTTCAAGCGGCCTTCGAGGCGGCGCGTCACCTGCTCGCGCAGGCGCTCGGTGGCGTCCTTGGCCTCGTCCTCCAGCCGGCTGCGCGCCTTCTCGCGGGCCTTGACCTCCGCCTCCTTCGTGTCGTTGGGATGGGTCACCGTCATCTCGCCCTTCGCCGTCAGCTCCACCTGGGCTTCGTCGGAGAGGGTGACGCTGACGTCTCCGGTGGTGACGTCCACGGCGATGCGCACGCCGTCCGACTCGGTGCGCACGGCGACGTCGCCATCACGCTTGAAGCCACGGCCTTCCAGCTCGGCCGCGAGCAGGCCAGCCAGCTCCTCTCGGGACAGCAGGGGCAGCAGCTCCAGCTTGGAGCAGAGGCCGTCCTCGGCCTGCACCACGCGGTTGAGGGACTCGGAGACGGAGACACGGTAGGCGCGGCTCATGGGGCGCTCCCGGTGGAGGGTGGGGAAAGGGGGGTGGGAATCGCGCTGGCTGTCGTCAGGGACGAGGACAGCTCACGCTCCAGGTCCGCGGCGCGGCGGAAGCCGGCCTCGCCGAAGGAGCTCCACTCGGAGAGGAGGAGCTGGGCGGCGTCGTAGTTGTCGTCGAAGAAGCGCACCACGCGGTGGTCCGCGTCCCACCGCGCGAGGCGGCCCAGCGAGCGCAGGAACGCACCCGAGGACCGGGCCGCCGAGGCACGCAGGCTCAGCGCGGAGTGGAGGGACAGGCCCTCCACCCAGCGCGACGCGGGCTGCTCCAGCAATGGGCGCCCGGCGTGGAGCAGGAAGCCGGCGAGGTCCCTGCGTCCGGCGGCGTCCACGGCGTCGAGGAACGCGGACAGCACGGCCTCCTGCGCGGTGCCCAGGGCCACCATCGCCTCGGGCTCGTGGACGAAGCGCTTGGACTCCTCGAGGCGGCGCCACCGGTGCGCGAGGTCCGCTTGCAACGCTTCCAGCAACCAGCCCCCATTGGCGAGCAGCGGCGCGAAGCTGGAGGCGGTGAGCTTCGGAGTCGTGGCGCCGAACACCTCCGGGACGCCGAGCCAGCAGAGCGCGGAGCGCCGGAAGAGGGCCTGCTCTCCCACGGCCTTCGCGCAGGGCGTGCCCGCGACGAGGCGGCAGCAGAGGTAGAGGAGGAATTCGTCGGCGGGCGTCAGCGTGCCCTCGGCGTCGAGCGGCTTGCCCCCGTGCTTCACCAGCGGCTGCTCCAGGAGCCAGCGCAGCATGTGGAGGCTCAGCGCGGAGAAGTGGAGCGTGGGCGGTGCGTGCCGCTCCCAGAGGCGGCCGGAGCGCTCCTGCCCACCGTCGAGGTAGCGCTGTTTGCGCCATCCACCACAGCGGGCGAGGGCGAGGACGGCGCCCTTGGAGAGGGTGTCGCGGAGCACGTGCATCGCGCCAGGGCTGAGGCGCTCGGGGACGGCGATGTGTCTGTCTCGGAGCAGGTCCTCGACGGGGGCATACTGTCCCAGGCCGATGATGGCGCGGGCGAGCGTGAGGAGGTCGTGCTCGGCGGTGGAGACGCGAATCATGGACGGAGCCGGTTGGCGAGCTCGGGCCAGCCGTTGATGACGAGCTTGCCGTCGATGAGGTGCATCTCCGCCGTGTTGGGGGAGGTGAACCGGGGCTCGTCCGGTGAGTAGCGCGCGGTGAGGAAGTGCATGACCTGGTTGCGCGAGCCAATCCAGCGCCGCCGGGTCTCCGGTTGGTCCTTCTCGTAGCGGCCGTCCACCAGCAGGTCCACGGTGGACAGCAGCCGCTCCACGTCGGGGCGGGACTGGGCCTTCAACTCCGCGAGCGTGTGGCCGGTGAAGAGCATGACGCTCAGGCCCGCGGCGCGGACGCGCTCGCAGAGGTCCGCGGCGGGGCCGGCCTGGGAGGTGGGCTCGCCGCCAAGGAGGGAGAGGCCCTCGATGCCCGGGGTGGCGAGGATGCGGGCGGCGAGGGACTCCACCGTCATGACGGTGCCACGCTCGAAGGCGAACATCTCCGGGTTGCAGCAGCCCGGGCAGCGCAGCGCGCAGCCCTGGACCCACACGGAGAAGCGCACTCCGGGCCCTTCCGCCTCCGTGCGCGGGACGATTTGCGCCACCCGGAGCACGGGTCCGCTGTCGGGAGTGGGGGAGGTGCCTTGGGCCGGAGACATGGACGTCCCGCCAGCATGCCAGGAGCGGCCCCGTCTGGGGGAGGGGCGTGTGCCACTTCGGCGCCGGGCCTCAGGATGTGGCACGTCGGGCGACCTGTGAGGGCGGTTCCAGGGAGGGCCTGCCCGGCCGGCAGAGGAGCCGGCGTGCGTCACAGCGCGATGACCGGGGCCTGGCCCCTGTCTTCCAGGATTCGTTTTCGTGCCCGCTGGCGCAGGCCATGGGCGCGGCCGCGAAGTCCTTGCACTGGTGCCCGTGGGCTGAAGCAGGCGCAAGTTGCTGTGATTCACGTTGCTGTTGCCACACACGCGTCAACACGAAACGCGCGTGCGAGCGCAAGAGGTGAGTGATGCTTGCGACTGGATGTGGCAGGGGACGCTGACCATCAAGCGGCCCTAGACACGCGCGGCGTGTGCAATGACACACTTCCCGCATGGGCGACTGTTGTATGTCCGGTTGCACCATGGCCACCCAACGCAAGTACGGCACCGCGCCCTTCAACGTTCCCGGTGAGTTCGTCGGAATCGATTTCTCTCCGGACTCGCGCCACCTGTGGGCCGTCCTGCCCGGCGACGAAAACACACAGTTGGTGTCCTTCGACGTGGCGACCGGCGAGGTCGCCTCGCAACGCAAACTCGAAGAACCCCTGCGCGTCATCTTCTCGCTGCCGGGAGGCGCCGTGCTGGTGGGTTGGTGGGGGCTCATCCAACGCATCTCCGCCAAGGGGAAGGTGGACTGGGCGCTCACGGGACCGCAGGCCTACCACCTGAAGGCGATGAACCCGAAGCGCACCCTCTTCGTCAGCGTCGAGGAGGGCGAAGTCCTGGTCCGTGACGTGAAGAACGCCGCCGTCATCCACACCCTCCAGGAGAAGGAGGGTGAGGTCTACGCCGTCGCCTTCAGCACGGACGGCGCGTGGCTGGCCACCGGGTCGTCGAAGGGAATCGTCCGGCTCTACGACGCGCACACGGGAAAGGAGCGGGCGAAGCGGAAGAGCACCAAGGTCCTTGCCCTCGCGTTCTCTCCGACGGGCGAGCACCTGCTCGTCGGTCATGGCAATGGGGCCGTGGAGCTGTGGAACGCGCAGGACCTGAAGCCCGTGCGCGGCTCCGTGGGCCGTCACGAGTTCGAGGCGGGCGGTGGCGCGGGGTGCCGCTGGGTCGCCTTCTCTCCGGACGGCACGCGCGCATACTCGCTGGGCAATGAGCTCATGCTGCGCTCGTGGAGCGTCCCGGACTTCGACGAGGGCCCGGTCATCGAGGTGCCCGACCGCCACATGCAGGGCTCCGTCACGGCGCTCTCTCCTGACGGAAAGTGGCTCGCCACCGGCACCACTCCGGGCGCGCTGAGCGTGTGGTCGACGGAGGACGGCTCCGCGCGGACAGGGAGCGCCGCTCCTTCTCCCATTCTCGGCCTGGCGCTCACGGCTCGCGCCGTCGTCGCCACGTCGAACCGCACCTACGTCTCGTGGGAGCTCGACACGGGCAAGTCGACGGAGATTGCAGCGAACTTCCCTCCCACGGATGTGAAGGCGCTGTCGTCGGGTGTGCTGGTGCGGCTCGACTACGCCTCCATCTTCGTCGGCAAGTCGCTCGACGCGAAGGCGCGCGAGTCGTTCGAGCTCTCCAGCTATTCGTCGGGGCCGCTCGCCATCTCCCGGGACGAGACGCTGCTCGCGGCGCCGGCCCAGGAGAACGTCCAGGTCTGGGTGCTGAAGCGCGCCCTGCTCAAGGCGGACCTTCCGCACAAGGACAGGGTGAGGGCCTGTGCCTTCGGTCCGAAGGACGCGTGGCTGGCTACCGCGGACAAGGCGCTGCACCTGTGGCGGCTCGGGAAGACGCCGGAGGTGATTCGCGAGGTCTCCCTGGGAGTCGACACGCTGGGCTCGCGCGTGTGCGGGCTCGCGGTATCGCCGCGTGGCTGGATTGCGGTCAGCGTCGCCGACGACGACCGTGACGACGCGGAGAGTGTGTTGCTCATGGTGGACCCTCGCAGTGGCGAGACGGTGAGCCGGCTCGAGCGCCACGACGCGGTGCTGGGGCAGGTGGCCTTCGTGGGGGACACGCGCGTCGCGGTGGCGGATTCGCTGGGGCGGCTGCTGTTCGCGGACGTGGCCAACCCGAAGAAGGCGCGCTGGCTCGGACCCGACGAAGTGGAGCCCCGGCCCGATGCGCTGATTCAAGAGGTGTGGCCCCTCGCGATGCTCGGCGACTCGGTGGCCTACGTGGGGCCGGACGGCAGCGTGGTGGTGGAGACGCTGAAGCCCGCGAAGGTCGACGACGGTGAGCCATTCCTGCTCGAAGCCGAGGCAGCGCCGAAGCGCGGCGGTAAGACGAAGAACACCGTGACCGGCAAGTCCGAGGCCCTGTTCGAGAAGCGCCTCGCCGGAGCGCGATTCCTCTTCGGCGGCCGATTCAAGAACGCGACTCCCGCGTTCCGCGAGGGGCTGCTGAAGGAGCTCGGCGCGGAGGTGGCGGCGAAGCCCGACGCGAAGGTGACGCACCTGGTGCTGGGGGACGGCGCCGCGGCCAGCGTGGCGGCGGGGCTGACGGCCAAGGGGGCGCAGCTCAAGAAGCTCTCCGAGAACGAGCTCATGAAGCTCCTGCTGCCCACCCCGGCGGAGGCGACGGCGATGCTCCGGAACGAGGTGAAGGACAGCGCGGAGCGGTGGAACTCCTGGCGCGAGCGCTACCGGGAGGCCCGCGGCAGTTCGGAGTTCTCCGTGCTCTTGCAGGGCATCGACCTGGCGGGGCGCAACCTGAGCGGGTACGAGCTGCTGGAGCTCGACTTCACCGAGGGCCGTTTCTCCGGAGTGGACTTCTCGAAGGTCTACCTGGGCGGCACCAACTTCCGCCACGCGGACGTGAGCAAGGCGAACTTCTCCGGAGCCTCCTGCTCCCAGGCGATCTTCACCAACGCGAACCTGCGCGGCGCGCGCTTCGAGAGCGCATCGCTCATGGTCACCCGCTTCGACGGCGCGGACCTTCGGGACGTGGACTTCTCGAAGGCCAAACTGCATTGGACCGACTTCAGCGGCGCGGACCTCACCGGCGCGAAGATGTCCTCCGACCTGAAGGACCTGAAGTACGACGCGAAGACCCGATGGCCCAAGGGCTTCAAGCCCTGAGTCACACGTTGGCCGATCGCGTGGCACCGTGTGAGTGCCACGCGACGAGCCGGCTTCATGCGGGAATCATTGCCCGTGCAGTCTGTGCTCGTCGCGCGACGACGTGTCGGAGGCCGCGCGACGAGTCAGCTTGATGCCAGCATCGTTGCCCGTGCAGTCCCGGCCACGTCCTCAGTGGGCCCCGTGACGCCGTCGGACCGCCAAGGTGAGGCCGAGCGCCGCGAGCAGAAGCCACGGCGCACTGCCGCTTCCCGACATGCTGCACCCGACGCCACCCTCGCCGGGATGACGCGCGAAGGCGGCCTCCGCTGCGCCTCCTTCATCCGCCGAGGACGGGTTGAGCATGTCGCTGTCGGAGAGCGGCGCGCCAACCCACGCGTCGTCCATCGGCGGCTCACCCGGATTCGCCGCATCGTTCGGGAAGCCGCTCCTGGTGTCCTCGAAGGCCGTTTCGCTAGCGCCGTTCGCCTGGAGCGCCACCCGTGAGTCACCCATCCGCGCCCGCAGTCGCTGCGCGTAGATGCCGGCGTCGACCTCCAGCCGCGACGTCACGCCGACCCACGTGCCGTTGCCCAGCGAGGCCAGCCCCAGCCTTCCGTAGTCGTCAACGTCCTCCTCCCGCGTCAGCTCGGGCGGGAAGAGCGTGAACGGCGTCGCATCGACCACACCGCCATCCCGATTCACGCGGGCTGCCTGGTAGAGCAGCGCGCTGGAGACGAGGCTCGAGCCGTACCGACGCCACCCGACCAGGTAGTTCGTCCCGTCCCAGGTGACCGTCGAGCGCAGGTTGTACCCCTGCGCTTGACCCAGGAGCACCGAAGCGCTCGCGACCTGGCCCGTGGCGGAGATGCGGGTCGCGCGGATGTCCGCGGTGGTCGACGTCGCGTTCTGCGCAAAGGTGAGGAGGAAGTCCGTACCGTCGCTGGCCGCTGAAGGCTGCGAGCCCGTCCCCGCGTCGAACCGGACGCCCTGTGCCACGCCCTGTGCGTTGAACCGCTGCGCCTTGAGCACGCCATTGTCCTGCCACGCCACCAGGTACTGGCTGGCATTGCCGGCGACCGTGGACAGGTTGGCTCCGCCATCCGTGGGCAGGGAGCCCAGCACCGTCACGCCACCATCACCCCGGACCAGGGTGGCCTGGAGGCCGCCACTCGGGGGGCCACCCGCCCAGGTCACCACCGCGCCTGAATTGCCGCTCGCGGCGGCGGGCTGGCTCCAGTTGGTCGAGGGCCCCAACGTCAGGGGCGTGGTGTCCACCCACTGGCCCGTGGACGAGACGCGCCGAGCCCGCAGTTGAGCGCTCCCCGTGCCGCCCCGCTCGACCCAGGCCACCAGCCAGTCCGTGCCATTCCAGGCCGCCACCGGTGCCACCTCGTCCCGAACTGTCGTGGCGATGGCGATGCCCGACGCATTCAGCACCTCGCCCGTCGGGCCGAGCCGCGCCCCGTAGAGGTCCGAGAGCTGCTCCACGTGGCGCCGGCTGTCCTGCCACACGACGAAGTAGCCTTCGGGGCTCGACGCGACAAAGGGCTCGGTCTGCGAGTTGTAACTGGTGCTGAGCGTCTTCGACGCCGTGCCGTCGAATGCCCGGCCGAGCACGTCCATTCCCGCGGACGTGGTCTTCCGGTCCCACACCACCAGGCTTCCATTCGGCCCCGCCGCGATGCGGGCGTGCCCCTGCAGATGGCCGCTCAATGCCGGGCTGACCCTGCCATTCGCGACGATGCCCGCATCGGGCTTCAGCCACGCGCTCTGAACCTCGGTGTAGTCGGTGCTGTTGTTGCGCGTGTTCGTCCAGACGACGCCGTACGCGCCCGCTCGCGGCAGCCAGGCGATGTCGGGGCGAAGCTGCTTCGTGGCGCTGCTCACGGTGTAGTTGCTGGTCCCGCCATCCGCCCGGCGAAGCCTGCCGCCGATGTACTGGCTGGTGTTCGCGAACATGTCGCCATACTGGTAGACGATGGCGTAGTCCTCTCCGTTGCTCGCGACGGCCGGGTAGCGCGCCTGGCCCGTGCTGATGCCGTAGAGCTCCTGCTCGATGGGACCCAGGTTGCCGTTGGCCTCCACCACCCGCGAGAGCATGTTGTCGCCCGCCTGCGTGTAGACGACGCGGAACGAGGTGCCGACGGCGGTGACGTCCACGTCGTAGGCGATGGCGTACTGCGACAGGAGCTTCTCGGGCATCACGATGGTGCCGGAGGGAGAGACCATGATCGCGTAGAGCCCACCGCTGCCGCTGCCGCCGGGTTCGACCCAGGCGATGAGGAAGCTCGTCCCGTTGAAGGCGATGGACGAGGGCGAGCCGCGGTTCGGCGAGTAGAACGAGATGGGCGTCGGGTCCACCACCTGGCCGTCGGGCGTGATGCGGAACATGCCGTACGCGCAGGCGACGACGTAGTAGCCCCCGCCGTAGGCCAGGGTGTCCATGCCGCAGCTGAGGCTGGGAAGCTTGAAGCCGCTGGGGTCCAGCACGGTTCCGTCCGGCGTCACCCTCGTGGCCCAATCTTCGGACCACGGGCCGCGCCTGTCAGTCCACGTCACCAGGAAGTTCGTTCCGTCGGTGGCGACCTTCGGAGCTTCCTGGTCGCCCGGCTCCACCGCCATCACGGGCTGGTCGATGCCGAACTCGGGTCCGATGACGGGGTCCAGCACCGCGGGGAAGGCGCTGGCCTTCAGCGTCTCCTCCGGGACGGTGAGCACGATGGCGCCGTCCTGGAACGTCGGCGTCACCTCGGTGCGCCTTCCGGTGGCGTCAATCCACGTGCCCGTGCCATAGCGGAGCCCCGCGCCCGTGGCCGCGTCGGAGAAGTGCAGGCCGCCAGCCGTCGTGCCCTGGTACGCGAGTCCGCGCACGGGCACGCGCACGCTCAGCGGGCCGCGCCCGGCGGGGAGGATGGGGAAACGCCACGACTGCTCCACTCCGTCCTCTCCGTTGCGGAGTTGTTCCTCCACGAGGCCGCGCTGCAGGTGCAGCGAGCCGTCCGAGGCCACCGCCGTGCGCGGCGTGCCCAGGCGGAGTGTCCGGGGGCCTCGCATCACCTGTGTGGCGCCGAAGGTGAGGGCGCTGCGGCGCGGCTCCGCCGGGTCGACTCGGGACGCCAGTGGCGAGACGGTGAGCTGACCGTCGGTGTGTGTGACTCGATAGGTGCGGTGCCCGCCGGAGAAGCCTTCACCGTCGGGGCGGAAGGAGAGTTGAACCTGCTGAATCACCTGCTGGGGTGAGAACGGCAATGTCTCCGCGGGGAGTGTCTCCGCGGAAGCGCCAGAGCCGAGAAGAAACAAGAAGGGGACGAAGCGTAGAGAGCGACTCACGTGTACTCCTGTCCTGATGGGTGCTCAGGACAAGGACAACACAGTTGCATTTTGGTTCAAGCGACTTACTGCTTTTTCCTGATTCCGACCCGCCAGGGAGTCCGTGCTCACGAAGCCGTGCCGCGCGCGTTCAATTGCATGCGCGCTCTCGCGTGGTGAGTCTTCGCTCCACCCGGCAGGTCTGTGCGCGTCGTCATTGCGACTTCTGGCGCGAAAAGCGGCCAACGCTGCCGCGCGGACGCCATGCAACGCTGTTGCGAATTCGGGACGAGCTCCGGTGGCGATTACCGCTTGCCCGCCACTCGGCGTTCGGGCGCGTCACTGAGTCCGGGCAGCTCCGAGGGCAGCGTCTGGCGAATCACATCCCTCGCCCGGCCTCCGAAGCGCAGGTCCAGCGTCACCGCCACGGGCACATCCGCCCGGCACTTCGGGCAGCGCGAGGCCTCCTCACGGATGGACGCGCCACACCCCGCCGGACACGGCCGCCGGGAGCGCGCCTCGAGTCGCCGCGCCACGACACCCGCCGCCACGCTCCCCACGGTGAACACCAGCACCAGGGCCAGTGCCAGCGGAGCCCACAGCAGCGCCGCCGCGGCCAGGCCCAGCGCGAGACAGTCCTCCGCGCGCATGAGCCACCGGTATGGATGGAACAGCTCGGACTCCAATTGGTCCACACTCTGCGCCAGCCGCTGCCGCATCGTCAGCGTCGCCACCGCGATGCCCGCGCCCACCGCGCCCACGGCCCAGGGCGGCATCTGCCCCGTCTGCACGCCCATCGACGCGAGCGCCACCAGGGCCCCGCTGCCAGCGCTCAGCGCGAGCTGCGCCGTCCCCAGGAACATGCGCAAATCGCCGTCCCGCTGCGTGTACATCTCGAAGGCCAGCAGGGTGATGAAGATGGCCATGGCCTCGGGCGTGGCCATCCACGCCATCTCCCGAGGCAGTGCGAGGAATTGGAAGTGCGCGGCCAATGCCAGCAGCAGCAGGCTTCCGCCCGCGCGCGTGCCGGACGCGCTGCTCAGGCCGATGAGCTGTGAAATCAGTGCGAACGAGAGCATGGCTCAGCCTCCCACCGGGGCGGCGAGGAACGACTGGAGCAGCCCGAGCTTCTGGAACACCCACCACAGCAGCGCCACCGCCGAGGCCGTGAAGACGAGCAGCGTCAGCAGGAACCCGACGAGCAGCGCGACTTCCCAGCCCGCCATGGGAATGCCCCGCGCCTCGCGCTCCGTCTGCCACGCCAGGTAGCGGCGCGCGAAGATGCCGGCGGCCGCGACCTGGCCCGTGCTCAGCGCCACCTTGGCCAGGGCGCCGATGGCGGGGACGAAGGTGAGCAGCTCATGCAGGATGATGGAGGCCGCGAGAAAGCACGCCGCTGCCAGCCGCAATGTCAGACGCGACACCTGCCGCCGCTGGGGCGTGAGCAGCCTCAGCGCCGGCTGCACCAGCGTCGCCCGAATCCATATCAGCGCGGCCAGCAGCAGCAGGGACGTGAGCAGCGGGAACCAGCTCGCCGCCAGGCTCGCGGTGGCCACCACCACCACGGCCACCCACAGCCGCGCCGAGGCGCGCTCGGAGGAGAGCCGGTGCAGGAGCTCGCGGTCCGCGGGGCTCGGGAGCGTCGCTTCACCGCAGCGGGGGCACGGCCTGCCTCGCAGCACGGCGCCGCCCGGAATCAGCTCCGCGCAGCGGCGGCAGCGGCCGCCCAGCAGCAGCGCGAGCTCGTGCTCCTCGCTGCCGGCGACCGCGGTGGTGCTCATCGTCACGGTGCTTCCCCCTCTACGACGAAGGCTTGCGGGGGGCGACGCTACTGGTAGGAGATAGGGTTTCCAATGGGGTGGCTCCGCCCCACGGGCCCGCGACTCGGGCTGCACCAACCACGGCGGCACGGGAAGCCCCGCCCCGTGAAGCACGCCCTCACCCGGTGCGCGAGTGATGAATGCTGAATCCTCCTACGCCGCAATTTGACGCCAGGACTTCACCCTTGAAGTAGAGTGCTTCACCCATGACGCGGCCTGTGTCCGCCTACGCCCCTCGAAGCGAGCGCAAGCCGTTGTACGTGAAGGTGGTGACGCAGCCCGCGCTCCATGGGTGCTGGGCCGTCAACATCAGCGAGACAGGCATTGGCCTCATTGCCACGCCGCGCGACTCGGCGGAAGGGCCCCGCGAGGGCGAGGAGGTGGAGCTGTCCTTCTCGCTGCCCGACTCCGGAGAGCACATCCGGGTGCTGGGGGACGTGCGGTGGCGGCACGACGCGTCCGGCGCGGTGACGTCGCTGGGCGTGAACTTCCGCAACTTCGAGGGCTCGGACGGGGTGAAGCTGGCGCGCTACCTCGCCACCATGCACGTCCAGGTGGTGGTGGCCTTCGCCAGCGATTTGGAGGCCCGCGCGGTGCGCGCCGCGCTGGAGGGGCAGGCCACGCCGCACTTCGCCACCCACCTCGACGAGGTCCACTCGCTGCTGTCGCGAGGCGACGCCGCCGCGCTGCTCGTCTGCGGGCATGACGAGGAGCAGGCGCTGGCGCTGGTGCAGTCGCTGGCCCTGCGCCGCGCGGAGCTGGACCTGTCCGGCGCGGGGGCGCCCAGCGACCTCGCCTCGCGCATCGTCTACTGCGCGCCCGCCGCCGCGGAGCGGCTGGTGGCCCTCTTCAACGCCGGGCGCATCTTCCGCGCCCTGGGGCCGCACCCCACGCCCGAGGCCCTGCGCCAGGCGGTGCTGGACGCGGGCCGCGAGCACGGCGTGCGCACCGAGCAGTGGCGCATGGCGCTGGAACTGGAGCGCAACCTCCTGCGCGAGCGCGCCCTGTCGATGGCGCTGCCCGCGGCGCCGGGCGGCAGGGGAGGGGACGAGGTCGGCTTCCGCAGCGGCGCCATGCAGCGGGTGATGGAGATGGTGCGCCTGGTGGCGCCCCACCGCGTGGCGGTGCTGCTGCAAGGCGAGACGGGCACCGGCAAGGAGGTGCTGGCGCGCATCCTCCACCGGCTCAGCGGCCGCGGGGACGTGTCACTGGTGGCCCAGGACTGCGGCGCGCTGTCGGAGACGCTGCTGGAGAGCGAGCTGTTCGGCCACGTGAAGGGCGCCTTCACCGGCGCGGTGGCGGACCACCCGGGCCTCTTCGTGCTCGCCAACGGCGGCACCATCTTCCTGGACGAAATCGAGAACACCACCCCCAACCTCCAGTCCAAGCTGCTGCGCGTGCTGGAGACGGGGGACGTGCGGCCGGTGGGCGGCACCCAGGTGCGCCACGTGGACGTGCGCGTGGTGGCCGCCAGCAACAAGGACCTGGGGGAGGAAGTGCGGGCCGGCCGCTTCCGCGCGGACCTCTTCTACCGGCTCAACAGCTTCACCATCGACATCCCTCCGCTGAGGGACCGGCCCGAGGACGTGCCGGAGCTGGCTCGCTACTTCCTCGACCTGTTCAACCGCGTCCTCAAGCGCTCCGCCAGCGGCATTGCCCCGGACGCGGAGAACGCGCTGCGTGCCCACGCGTGGCAGGGCAACGTGCGTGAGCTGCGCAACGTCATGGAGCGCGCCGTGCTCCTGTCCCGCCCGGGCGAGGTGGTGACGCTGCGGCTGTTGCCCCCGGCGCTGAACGCCGTGGCGCCGGTGCGCAACGAGCACACGGGCGATGGTTCGCTGCGCGCGCGGCTGGAGCGGGTGGAACGCGAGCTCATCCGCGAGGCCCTGGAGCGCCATGGCGGCGTGCTGCGCCGCGCGGCCGTGGCGCTGGGCATGGACCCGGTGACGCTGGGCCGCAGGGCCCGGCGCCACGGGCTGTGGAAGCCGGACTAGCGGCTCAGTGCGCCTTCACCCACTGGAGCACGGGCTTCCAGACGCGCTCCTTCGCGTCGTTCGCGAGGAAGATGTCCGCGTGGCCGTAGTCCACCGCGCGCTGTGCCTCCGGCAGCGTCCGCGCGATCAGGACGGTGACGTCCTGGCTGCCCAGCATCGAGAGGCCGTACTCGCCATAGCGGCCCACGCCGCCCGCGGCGCCGACGTACAGCACCGGCACCTTCACCTTGGCGAGGTGGTCGTCGAACGGCACGTCCAGGCCGCACGCCCACGCGTCCGACTCCACCACCTCGTTGAGGCTCTGGTAGGGCGCGGCGCGCTGCGCGTACTCGTAGAGGTAGGCCTCCTGGGTGAAGGTCAGCGTGTCCGGAAGGCCCAGCGCGTCCGGCTGGCCGGCCATCAGGTGGTAGCTCGGCGCGAGCGGCTTGAGCGGCGCCAGCATCGCGCCCGTGGCCGCCGCGGAGACGATGGCCACCTTCCGGTTGGTGGGGATGCCCGTGCCGGGGCCGAACACATCCTCCGGCAGGAGCGGCGTCGGCGCGTTGGGCGCCAGCGTGGCGAGCTGGCCGATGGCCTGCAACGTGATTCCGGGAGCGGGCCCGAGGACTCCTCCCTCCACGCGCCCCTTCTGCCGCTCCAGCTTCAGCGCCTCGTAGCGCTCACACGCGTGGGCCTTCTGCTCCGTGTCCTCGGGCGCGTAGCGCACCACCATGTCCACGGGGATGAAGCCGTCCACCTGGCGCAGCCCGCGCGGCAGCTTCGCCTCCAGGTTCATGTACACGTAGGCCACCGCCGCGCCGCGGCTCCAGCCCATGAGGTGCATGGAGCCGTTGCCGCCGCTGCCCGTGGCCAGCCGCACCGCCCGCGCCAGGCCCAGGCCCGTGCCCACGTCCTTCGCGTGCGTCTCCAGCGTCCAGTTCGCCATGAAGGAGAAGTCCTGCGTGCCCGCCGGCACCCCCACCCACCGCAGGTCGATGCCCCACACGTCCACGCCCTCCTTCGCCAGGTACGCGGCGATGGAGCGGTCCACCGGCACGTGCGCCGAGCCCACGCTGGAGAGGAAGGCCGCCTCGAAGCCCCACCCGTCGCCGTGCACCATGAAGACGGCGCGGCTCGTGCGCGCCGGCCGCCAGGGCGCGTCCTCCCGCACCACGCGGTGCAGGGTGACGAAGTCATGGGCACCCGGGCCCACGCGCACCTTCATCCGGTAGTGCGCCACGTTGTCGAAAATCACATCGCGCACGTCGGGCCGCATCGCGGCCAGCTCCGCCGCTCCCTCCTGGAGGGTCGTCTTCGCGGAAACGTCCTGGGAAGACACCTCGGCCGGGTCCGCATCGCGGACATCACCACCACAACCGAGTGTCAGCCCGGCCAGCGAGACGCAGAGAACAAACAAGAAACGCATACAAACCTCGAATCGACGGAAGGGGTTCCGAGGAAGCTGTCCGCCGGCCCGGGGCTTCCCCTGCTGTGTCGCCCTCCGAGCAGAATCCAAGCCACCCCCCAAACCCTTGGAATCCCTGGAGTGCTCTCCTGGCGTGAACTTCATGTCTGAAGTGCACTCTGGATCGAACCCCTGACATGCCCTGCCAGGTACGGGACTTCCGGGCTCGCTTCACCTCTGAAGCGGACACGTCATCCGTGCGGCCCCTCGCGCGAGCGAAAGGTCAATGGCAGCACATGGGCAGGAGGGCAATGAGCGTCAACCACTAAACACTGAAGGGATAGCTCCAGCAAGGACTGCTTAGTCCCCCAGGGCGGGATACCTGCATGGGTCCAGACAGCACCGGATGACGTGAAGGGATGCTGAACACCCGGGTCCCTCCCGCCCTCGCATCGCCCAGGGGGCTGGCGCACATGGGGTGTATCGCCCCACCCGGAGGCTCCATGGTGCAACCCCGTTTTCAGCGCAACCTCGGTGTCGTCGGCCCTGAAACCCTGGCGCGGCTGGCTCGCACGCACGTGCTCGTCGCGGGCGTGGGCGGAGCGGGCGGGCAGTGCGCGGTGGACCTGGCCCGGATGGGCTTCGGCTGCCTCACGCTGGCGGACTTCGACGTGTACGAGCGCCACAACATGAACCGGCAGGTGGGCTGCTTCGAGAGCACGCTGGGCCAGCCGAAGGTGGAGGTGGTGGGGCGCATGTGTCTGGACATCCACCCGGACCTGAAGCTGCGGTGTGTGCCCGAGGGCATCACCGAGTCCAACGCCGCGGAGGTCCTCGCGGGCGGCGAGGGGCTGCCCCCGGTGGACTACGTGGTGGAGGTCATCGACATCGCGGGCACGCGCGCGAAGCAGGCGCTCCACCGTGCGTGCCGCGCGCGCGGGGTGACGGCCATGACGGGGTTGATGCTGGGCTTCGGTGCGGCGCTGCACGTCTTCCAGCCGGACGCGCCTGCGTACGAGGCGCTCTACTTCCAGCCGGACGGCCGCATCGATTTGCCGGCCATCATCCCCCACCTGGGCAGCTACATGCTCCAGCAGTACATGGAGGCGTGCTACCGGGGCACGGGGCACGCGCCCACGTGCGTGGTGGGCGCCACCACCGCGGCGGGGATGCTGGTGAGCGAGCTGATGCGCGGAGTCATGCTCGGCGCGCGCGCCATGGTGTCCTGGCCCGAGTACCTCTACGTGGACCTCTTCGACCACCGCTACGTCCGGGCCTCGGTGAAGCCCGGGCGTCCCCAGCTCCGGCTCACACCACGCCGCGTGTCCGCGCCTCGTGGATGACCCTCGCGCCGTCCACGCCCAGGCGCCTGTTGAGGTACGGCGCCACCAGGTCCGCGTGCTTGTGCACGCGGTGGTACGACTCGTCGAAGGTGCGCGTGACGAGGTTGATGCCGGTGATGATGACCCGCTGCAGGTTGTAGTGCAGGTCGCTCCCCTCGAGGATGGCGTGAATCTCCGTGAAGAGCGGCCGCACGTCCGACTGGAGGTTGGACAGGTTGCGGCGCTGCTCGGTGTTGGGCACGGAGGACTTCGGATTCAGACTCGCCACCAGCACCAGCGGCGGCTTGAGCTCGTCGTACGCGCTCTTCATCTCGGCGTGGACGGTCTGGATTTCCTCGAGGCTCGGCGGCCCCTCCCAGCGGAGGAAGAAGACCCTGTCGATGATGGCTGTCTTGAAGACCGGAGTTCCCATGACGTCGCACTGCTCCTTCGCGCAATAGAACCGGAAAGCTCCCGGTCCCCCTCTCGCCCACGAACGCATGACGCGCGTGGGCGGTTCTGGGGGCGGATCGTGCGCGGGGCGTGTGCGGACGAAATCAGACCTGGGGGCGTGCATCGCCGGCAGGACAGTGCGGGACGCTCCAGTGCCCTCCAGAACCGGGATGCGTGACAGTTACGGGGATTGCGATGTCGGCGAGTGGATGCTCACGGCGGTGGCGGGCACTCGAGCCGATGTCGGCGGGTCAACGCGCGCTCGCGGGAGGCCGGGCGCGAGTCGGTGAAGAGCTCGGGCCCTGGCCGCGTCACCGCGAGGGTGGCGCCGGTGCTTCAGGCGGGAGCCCCGCCACGGTGAATGGCGGGGCCCCGGTACGGCTCAGTCGCCCGGCGTGGTGACTTCCTCAGTCACCCCACAGGGCGACTGCTTCAGTTACCGGAGATGGTGACCTCGTCGACCTTGGACGCGGCAATGTCCGCGTCCGTGTAGACGATGTCGCGCCACTCCTTCTTGGAGAACAGGCGCGTCTGGTCCGCGAAGTACGGCGACGCCGGGTCGCTGCTCTCGCTGTACGTCAGCACCGCGCGGCCCTTGGGGCCCTGGTCGGTGAACTCCATCGCCATGATGAAGCTGCTGCCGTTGTTGATGACGTAGCCCGTGGTCGAAAGGCCGGTGCGCGTGTTGTAGAGCACGCCCTGCGAGGCGCTGGGCGCGGCCTCCTCGGTGGAGGAGCGGAAGGTGCCGAAGGAGACGACGTTCGCCGTGCCGTCCACGGCGATGCCGCCGTGGATGGGAATCTTCTCGCCCGCGACGCGCGGCGAGTACTGCACCTCACCCAGCGGCCTGGTCAGCGCGATGCCCGCGCGGGTGAGCACGTCCACCGCCGACGCCAGGCGCTGGAGCACCGGGTCCTCACCGGTGGCGGGCGCCGGGGCCAGCGTGTTGGGCGTGGTGATGGGGGCGTCCTTGTTGAAGGGCACCGCGTACAGCGTGCCGCCAGTGGTGTGCGTGCCGCCCGGAGCGGTGGCCGCGAACTCGCGCCAGACGATGGCACCCACGCTGTTGGTGTTGTAGAGGCCGTCCCAGTTCTTCAGCACGGTGCAGGCCTGGCTGATGTCCACCTGCTTGGTGCCGGGGGGCAGCACGGTGGCGAGCGTCTTCCCCTCGCAGCGCTGCACCACGGCGGCGCGCAGCAGCTCCTCCGTCAGGCTGCGGTTGCTGAGGATGGCGTTCTCCAGCTCGGTCCGGTTGAACTTGCCGTTGGCTCCAGAGGCGCCGTTCTCCTTGACCTCCATGAGCAGCTCCGCGTTCATGCGCGTGCGCGGGCTCTGGCCCACGTTCTCCAGGCCGTGCATGGGCGAGTAGCCCGTGAGCGGCTGGAGCGGGTTGGCCAGCCAGTAGCTGTCGTTGGCGTTGAAGACGAAGTCCGTGCGGTCCAGCTTCGGCACCTTGCTGAAGGAGATGATGCCGGGGCGCTTGGCCTCGGGGTCATTCTGCCACTCGTTCTGCGAGTTGCTGCCGTCCAGCAGGACCAGGCCGTTGCCGTTGAAGACGGCGGCGACCTGCGGATCCGCGCCTCCCACGGCGGCGCGCCAGGCCTGGATGGCCTCGGGCTTCAGGTTGGGCGTGGGGGTGGCGTCCGTGTACCAGACGTTGCCGTCCTTGTCGGTCGCCATGGTGTTGACCCAGGGGATGCCCTCGGTGTCCGCGAAGGCCTGCTTGAACTCCGCCAGGCTCTTCGCCTTGTCCATGCGGAGGAACTGCTCGGTCAGCACGGTGTTTTCGAGGTTCGCGTCGCGCAGCGAGTAGGCGTACTGCTTCGTCCAGTCCAGCGAGCCGGGGATGGTGAGGATGGGGCCGTAGTGGCTCGTGTACATCGTCCGCGTGACGTTGGTCAGCGAGCCCTCGGGCAGCTTCACCAGGATGGTGATCTCCTTCGCCGTCATCTGGCGCTCGGCGCCGTCGTACTTGTACGTCGTCGGCTTGCCCTCCACGAGCGGCAGCCGGTACAGCGTCATGCGCTGGCCATAGGAGAACGTGTGCGTCCATGCGACGTTCTCGTTGAAGCCGATGAGGACGGCGGGCACGCCGAGCAGGCCCACGCCGTAGATGTTGAGCTGGCCGGGCACCGTGAGGTGGCTCTCCCACAGCTTGAGCTCACCCTCCCAGGGGAAGTGCGGGTTGGCCACCACCATGCCGCGGCCGCCCTCGGACTTGTCCTTGCCCACGGCCCAGCCGTTGCTGCCGACCTGCGCGGCGTCGGGGCGCTCCACCTTGAAGCTGCCCGGGGCGGGCACGCCCACGCCACCGCCCGTCGCCGTCGGCGGCGTGGCCGCGGCGATGGCGAGGATGAGCTGGTAGCTGCTGGCCGCGAGGCCCACGCTGATGTGGTACGCGAGCAGGTCCTCGGCGGTGATGGGCTTCACCCAGTCCGCGTTGGTGCAGGGCTTGGGCAGGCTGGCCGCCGGCGTCTCCTTCACATAGCGGTTGAAGCCCGCCGTGTAGCCCTTCAGCAGCGCCTGGAGCTCCGGCGTCTGCTTGCTGAAGCTGGCCTGCGCCTTGGCCGGCAGGTCCAACAGCCGGTACGCGAAGTCGCTGGCCGCGTAGAGCTGGCCGGTGCCCTGGCCGAAGTAGCGCGCGCGCTCACCGCGGACCTTGAGGATCTGATCCGCGAGGATGCAGACGTGGTCCTTGGCGAAGGCATAGCCCTCGCCGTAGCCCAGGCTGCCCATGTCCTTGGCGGTGATGTGGGGGATGCCGTGCGCCGTACGCTTGATGGTGGCTTCGTACGTCGGCGTCGTCGGGCCCGGGCCCGCATCCGGGATGGGGTCCGGATCTACTGGATCATCCGAGCATCCGGTGGCGAGGGCCAGGCTCAGCCCGGCGAGGAGGGATAACTGCCAGCGGGTGCTCCGGGTCTTCAGGGGCACTCCGCGCGGAGATGAGGGCGCAAGAGGGGTTGAGTGCATGACTATCTTCGAGCGTAGGGAGCGGTTGATTGATGCGTCAAAAGTTTTCTGGGAATGAACAATTTCCCACCTCAACGTACCAGACGCGACTGACGGGTACGAGGCGACCAGCAGTGAAGACGCGGTGTGCTAGGAGAACCTGCATATGACGACCGAGCCGCAAGGTGCCGCCCGCCGCCCGCGCCGCCACTTCTCGATGATCCGCACGTTCGTGCTCGCCGACTTCGTGACGCTGGGAAACGGTTTCGCGGGGGCGGGGGCCATCCTCGCCGCGATGCAGTTCCTCGCGTCGGGCGTGCAGGGCTGGCTGTGGGTGGCCTTCGGGTTGATGCCGCTGGCGCTGCTCCTGGACTTCCTGGATGGGCGCATCGCCCGGTGGCGTTACAAGAAGTCGCCCCTGGGGGCGGACCTGGACTCGCTGGCGGACGTCATCTCGTTCGGCATGGCGCCGGCGGCCCTGGGCTTCGCGGTGGGCCTGCGCGGCGCGCTGGACGTGGCGGCGCTCCTCTACTTCGTGGCGTGTGGCATCAGCCGGCTGGCGCGCTTCAACGTCACCTCCGCGGAGCTGGCGGACGCGACGGGGAAGGTGAAGTACTTCGAGGGCACGCCCATTCCCACCAGCCTCGCGCTGGTCATGGTGCTGGCGGTGGCCACGTGGATGGGGCGCATCGGTCCGGACCTGCTCGGTGGGGTGTGGGACTGGGGCCCGGTGGCGCTGCACCCGCTCGCGCTGATGTACGCGGCGAGCGGCAGCGCGATGATCAGCAAGACACTGCGCATCCCCAAGATTTGAAAGCGGACAGCAGACCCGGGTGAGCCCCCGTTTTTCCCACCCGTGGGTGGTTGCCCGCCCAGGAGTGGGTGCCTAGCTTCGCCACCGATTCGTGCGTGCTCCACCGAGTGGGGAGCGCGGCGGACATGGGCGATGGTTGTGGGGAAGGGGTGGGAGCCATGACGGGGCGCTGGGGCGTGCTGGCCCTCGCGGTGGTGGGCTTGCTGGCCGGGTGTGCGGACCGGGACCGTTCGTCTCTCGCGGACGGGCGACTGACGGCCACGCCCGGCGGGGTGGACTTCCAGAAGGTGGCCATCTTCGACGCGCGCGAGGCGGAAATCTCGCTGCGCAACGTGGGCCGCGCGCGCATCAATGTGAATGAAATCTGGGTGGAGGGGCCCGAGGGCAGCTACCGGGCCGAGTTCACCCACGAGGGGCCGCACAGCCTGCAGCCGGGAAGCGCGTGCGGCCTGAAGGTGCGCTTCGCGCCGCCGAAGCCGGGGGCGCTGCCGGCGATGTTGGTGGTGCGCTCGGACACGCGCATCGAGCCGCTGCTGAAGATTCCGCTCAGCGGGCTGGGCGTGGCGGCGTGGGCGGAGGTGTCGCCCCGGCGGCTGGACTTCGGGCGGATTGAAGCGGACTCGACGAAGACGCTGACGCTCAAGCTGGACAACGCCACGGAGATGCCCGTGGAGGTGACGCCGCGGCTGGTGGGCGCGGACCGCGACGAGTTCACGATGGAGCCGGTGACGCTGGCGGCGGGGGAGAGCCGCGAGGTGCCGGTGACGTTCAGTCCCGTGCGCGTGGGGAAGAAGCAGGTGGCGCTGGCGGTGTCGCCGTGCCGCGGCTGCGCGGACGTGCCGGTGCAGGTGGCGGCCGAGGCGCTGGAGCGCGCCGTCGTCGCCGAGCCCGAGGTGGTGGACTTCGGCGCGGTGCCGGTGGACCGCGAGTCCTACCGCGAGTCGCGCATCCACAACATCAGCACCGAGCCGGTGACGGTGACGCAGCTGACGCTGGAGGGGAAGGACGCGTCCTTCAGCCAGGCCAACACCGGCTTTCCGCTGGTGCTCCAGCCCGGCGAGGTGCGCGGCTTCCAGCTGCGCTACAGCCCGGACCACCAGGGTCCGGCGCAGGACAACGCCCTCTATCATGTGGAGAGCCGCCGCCACCCGACGCTGCCGGTGGGCCTGCGCGGCTATGGCGGCGCGGCGGAGCTGTGCGTGTCGCCGCTCTCGTATGACTTCGGCCGGCAGCCACTGGGCTCGAAGACGCGCGTCATCGTCAACGTGAAGAACTGCGGCTCGTCCAACGCGGGCGGGCTCACGCTCAACACGCTGGCGTGGCAGCCGGACCCGGGGGGCGAGCTGCAGTTCAACCACACGCCGCTGGCCATGCCGCACACGCTGAAGCCCGGTGAGGAGGTGAACATCGCCGTGTTCTACGAGCCCACGCGCACGGGTGATGCGCTGGGCTCGCTGGTGATGACCACCAACGCCTTCTCCGCGGCCACGGTGCAGATGGACTTCCGCGGCACGGCGGAGCAGCACGCACCCTGCCAGCTCACCGTCACCCCGCTGGCGCTGGACTTCGGCACGGTGCCGCCGGCGTCGGGCGCGGTGCTGGGCGTGAAGCTGGAGAACAAGGGCACGGACCTGTGCCCGGTGAAGAACATCCAGCTGCGCGACGACGGCGGCGGCGTGTTCGGCATGCCGGGCGGCGCGCTGTACGGCGGCATCATGTACCCCGGTGACTGGTTCAGCTTCATGGTGTCCTTCACCTCGCCCCCGCAGGGCGGCAGCTTCACGGGCACGCTGCAAATCGAGCAGATGGACCCGGCCAACCCGGTCCTCCTGGTGCCGCTGCGGGCGAACTCGCAGACGGCGTGCCTCGTGGCGTCGCGCCGCTACCTGGACTGGGGCGTGGCGCGCCGCGACTGCCCACCCGAGCCCCTGGAGGTGAACTTCCTCAACGCGTGCACCGCGCCGGTGACGGTGGACGACGTGTTCATCGGCCCGGGCACCACGGACTCCGAGTTCGAGCTCAAGGACGTGCCGGACCCGATGCCCTTCACCCTGCAGCCCAACCAGGGCTTCACGGTGGGGGTGGACTACCTCGCGCAGGTCTACGGCCTCAACATCTCGCCGCTCTACGTGGCCTCCAGTGATTTGCCCGAGCCGCTCCTGGTGCCGCTCATCGGCGAGTCCTCGAAGCGGGTGGAGAAGACGGACCTCTTCGTGCAGCAGGACGTGAGCAAGGTGGACGTCCTCTTCGTGGTGGACAACACGGACTCCATGGCGGTGGAGCAGACGCGGCTGGTGGACGCGGTGCCGACCTTCGTCGACACGGCGCAGGAGAAGAACGTCAACCTGCACGTGGCCGTCACCACCACCGGCATCCAGAAGGCGCCGCAGCCGAACCCGGCGGACAACTGCCCCGGTGGCGCGCTGGGCGGCGAGGCCGGCCGCTTCTTCCCGGCGGACAACAGCTTCAACCGCATCCTCGACAGCGGCATGCCGGACCTGGCCGCGCAGCTGCAGCGCAACGTGCAGGTGGGCAAGTGCGCCGAGGTGGAGGAGGGCTTCGAGGCCATGCGCCGCGCGCTGTCCCGGCCGCTGGTGGACAACGTGGATGATGCGCGCACCCCCCTGCCGCGCGACGGCAACGCGGGCTTTCTGCGCGACGCGGCCGCGCTGGTAGTGCTCTTCGTCAGCGACGAGGACGACCACTCGCCGGACGCGGTGGACACCTACGTGCAGTGGGCGCAGCAGCTCAAGGGCGTCAACCAGCCGCAGCGCGCGACGTTCTACGCCATTGCTCCGCCGGAGGACGGCTGCGACACGGCGGGCGGCGCGGGCACGCGTTACGCGGACGCCACGGCCCGCACCGGCGGCGAGGTGGTGAGCGTGTGCGCCACGGACTACCGGCCGCTCCTGCGCGCGGTGGCGGACAAGGCCTTCTCCGCGCAGACGCGCTTCCCGCTCAGCGAGGTGCCGGAGCCGGGCACCGTCACCGTCACGGTGGATGGCGCGCCGGTGACGACGGGCTGGACGTACGACGGCGCCACCAACAGCGTGGAGTTCTCCAACGTGCCCGGCCCGGGCTCGAAGATCGCGATTACGTACCGCCGCTCGTGCGCCGCGCTGTAGGGCAGGCGGGGGAGCGCGCCATGTGACGCAGTCGATGGGCCGGTCATCCGGCCCTCGACGTTCATGTCAGTCCCGGGTGCTACAGGCCTGCCATTGCCTGTGCGAATGACCAGAAAATTGGAGGTCACCTCGTGGTGTGTACCCTGAGGTCGTACCTGCTGCTGCCGAGGAGGCACCCGGTGAGCTCCCACGAGACCGAAGGAACGACGACCGCGGCGCGCGCGCCGGTGCGCACGCCCGGGTTGCGCGTCATCCGCGGTGAGGGCCAGCGGAGGGAAGAACCGCTCGCTTCCCGGGATGCCGTCGCGAGGGTGCTGATGGAGGCCGGCGCGGACCTGCTGCTGCGGAGGATCAGCCCGCTGCGAGCGCAGGAAATCGAGCGCAAGGTGGACCGCGTCCTGGACCTGTTCGACCGGGTGGACGCGGCGCCGGTGCTGATGCCGGTGCTCAAGCGCCACCTGGATGAGCTGGAGGCGCTGATGCGGGAGACACGCGAGGTGCGGGCCGCCCGCAGGTAGCCGCCAGGTCCGGGGACAACGTCGTTCGGACGTTTGATTCCCCTGGCCGGTGCGCTTACGCTCGGGACCTCTCCGCGTCCGGACCCCGGGGCCACGGGTGGTGGCAGGCTGGGGGAGCGGTCAGGTCGCCGTGTCCATTGAAACCTACGGCAGGTACCAGCTCCTGAAGCGACTCGCCACGGGCGGGATGGCGCAGATCTACCTGGCGCGCCGCCCGGGACCTGACGGCGATGGGCTGCTGGTGGTGAAGCGGATCCTCCCGCACCTCACGGAGAACGAAGACTTCGTCAAGATGTTCCTGGACGAGGCGCGCATCGCCGCCCGCCTCAACCACGCCAACGTCGTGCAGATCTTCGACCTGGGCGCGCAGGACGACTCGTTCTTCATCGCCATGGAGTACATCCACGGCGAGGACCTGCGGAAGCTGTGGCGGCACGCGGAAGGGCGGGGCATGCCGCCGCCGGTGCCGCTGGTGTGCCGCATCCTCATCGAGGCGTGCGCGGGCCTGGACTACGCGCACAAGCGCACGGACCCGGCCACGGGCCGGCCGCTGGGCATCGTCCACCGCGACGTGTCCCCGCAGAACATCCTCGTGACGTTCGAGGGTGGCGTGAAGGTGGTGGACTTCGGCATCGCCAAGGCGGCGGACCAGGCCACGGTGACGCGCTCCGGGGTGCTGAAGGGGAAGTACTCGTACATGTCCCCGGAGCAGGCGGCCGGGGAGCGCGTGGACTGCCGCGCGGACATCTTCGCGCTGGGCGTGGTGCTGTACGAGCTGCTCACCGGGACGCGCCTGTTCAAGCGCACCACCGACATCCAGACGCTGGCCGCCGTGTCCGAGTGCCGCGTCACGCCGCCCTCGCAGCTGACGACGCGCGTGCCGCCGGACCTGGACCCCATCATCCTCAAGGCGCTGGCGAAGAACCCGGCCGAGCGCTACCAGGAGGCGGCGCAGCTCCAGGCCGCGCTGGAGGAGTGGCTGGCCACGCACCGGCTGCCCGCGTCGTCCGCGCACCTGGCCGCGTACATGAAGGAGCTGTACGCGGAGCGGCTGGCCGAGGAGGCCCGCTCGGGCGAGGTGCAGGTGGAGGACTCGGAGGTGCCCATGCCGCCGCCTCCGCCGCGTTCGGATCCGCCTTCGCGGCGCACGGGCCAGCGGCCGGCGCTGCGGCCCGGTCCTCCGGTGCCGGACGAGGCCACGTCCGCGCAGCGCCCTCGCCGGCGCGCGGAGATGGAGCCCGAGGCGGAGCGCCCGTCATCGCCGCGGACGTCGGGGGCGCGCCGCATGGTGGAGCCAGCCCCGGGCGAGCGTCCCTCCCGGACGGGCGTGGCGGTGCCGGCGCTGCCCGTCATCGAGGAGGAGGCGCCGACGCTGGACAGCCGCGTCTCCAGACGGGGGACGCAGACGGACGTCGAGGTGGACGTGGAGCCGCCGGAGGTCGACGCGCGCACGTCCCGGGTGACGCCGCCGGGTCCGCCGTACCCGATTCATGCGGATGAGGACGGCCCCACGCAGGCGCTGCCGGAGGTGCGCTCCTCGCGCATCATCCTGCCCGTCCCCCCGGAGAACGAGGCGGAGGAGGACGCCCCCACGCTGGCGATGGTGGACGTGGGCCGCATCTCCCGCGTGGTGCTGCCCGTGCCCGAGGAGAACGAGGCGGAGGAGGACGCGCCCACGCTGTCGCTGGGGTTCTCCAAGGAGACGCGGCCCCAGCCGGCCCCCGTGGCTTCCGCGGCCCCGGACCTGAAGCGCATGGGCTGGATGGCCGGGGTGGGGCTGGTGGTGGTCGCCGTGGGCGCGCTGCTGTGGGCGTTGCTGAAGCCTCCGCCCGCCACGGTGCGGCTGGAGACGCTGCCACCCGGGGCCACGGTGGTCTTCAACGGCGAAAAGCTGGCGCAGAAGACGCCGCTGGTGCTGCCTCCGGTGGAGGCCGGCCAGTACCCCCTCGAGGTGAGCCGGGACGGCTACGAGGTGCTGCGGAGCAGGTTGGATGTCCCGGCCACGGGCAATGTGTCCCCCGGGCTGCTGCGGCTGGTGCCGGTGGCGCCGAAGCCCGTGGCGGCGCCGCCTCACGGGGAGACGGAGTCCAGGCCCGCGCAGGCGAAGCCGGCCGCCCCCGCGCAGGTGCTGTTGAGGGTGGAGACGGAGCCCGCGGAGTCTCTCGTCTATGTGGACGGCCAGCCGCAGGGGCCCGCTCCGGCGCAGGTCTCCGTGGTGGCGGGGCGCGAGGTGGCCATCCGCGTGGAGTCGGCGAAGCACCACCCGCTGGTGCGCGCGGTGAAGGTGGGGACGGGGCCGGAGCAGGTGGAGCGCTTCGTGCTGGAGCCCACGGCGGCCGCGGCGCGCGCCCGGTCCGGCATGGCCCGGGTCCGTTTCGCGGTGCAGCCCTGGGCGAAGGTGACGTGCGACGGGGAGTACCTGGGGGAGACGCCGCTCGGGGTCATCGAGATGCGGCTCGGCTCTCATGAATGCCGGTTCTTCAATCCCGAGCTCAAGAAGACGCGCAACCAGCGTATCGAGGTAGAGCCCATCGACCTCAACGTCGTGAATGTGAAGCTCGAATAGGTCAACCTCCGGATGCTCTCGTGACGCTCGAAGCCGGCACCCACATCGGCAAGTACGTCGTCCGCCGCAAGCTCGCCGAGGGCGGGATGGCGGAGATCTACCTGTGTACGGCCCGGGGCGCGGAGGGGTTCGAGAAGGAGGTCGTCATCAAGCGGGTGCGGGCCTACCTCGCGAGCGACCCCGAGTTCGTCGGGATGTTCATCGCCGAGGCGCGCCTGGCCTCGCGGCTCAACCACGCCAACGTGGTGCAGATCTTCGACTTCGACAAGCACGAGGACACGTACTACCTGGCCATGGAGTACGTGCGCGGCTGCTCGCTGTGGGAGCTGCGCAAGAAGAGCAAGGAGCTGATGGAGCCGGTGCCGCCGGTGATGGTGGCGCACATCGGCACGGAGGTGGCGCGCGGGCTGCACTACGCGCACCGGCTGAAGGTGAACGGGCAGCCGCTGGACCTGGTGCACCGGGACGTCACGCCGCACAACGTGCTGCTGTCCTACGACGGCGCGGTGAAGCTGACGGACTTCGGCATCGCCAAGGCGGGCAACAAGCTGACGCAGCCGGGCGTGCTCAAGGGCAAGTTCGCGTACATGTCCCCGGAGCAGGCCCGCGGCGAGGCGGTGGACGCGCGCACGGACATCTTCGCCCTGGGCGTGGTGCTGTGGGAGATGCTCACGGGTGGGCGGCTGTTCGACGGGGACTCCGAGGTGGCGGTGCTGCGCGCGGTGCAGCAGAGCGCCATTCCGCCGCCGGCCCGGCTCAACCCGGACGTGCCGGAGGACCTGGACGCCGTGGTGGTGCGGGCGTTGGACAGGGACCCGGCGGGCCGCTTCCAGACGGCGGGCGAGCTGGAGCGCGCCCTGGCCCAGTGCGTGCTGAAGCACGCGAAGACGGTGGACGACACGGACCTGAGCGTCTTCATGCGGCGCCTGTTCCCCACGAGCCTCACCCAGGCCATGCCCACGGTGCAGGAGCGGACGCACGTGGAGGATGCACCGGTGCCTCCCGGCGCCGGGGTGCAGGTCCAGGTGCCGCGCGAGCCCACGGCGGTGATGCCGGGCGTGTCGAGCGGGCGGGGCGTGGCGATGGCGCCCTCGCCGGACGAGGACGTCAACGCGTCCACCTTCGTACTGCCGCGCCGGGATGAAGGGGCGGGGGACGCAGCGCTGTCCGTGCCGTTGCCGCCCATGGCCACGCCGATGATGCCGCTGCCGGCGGTGGCCTCGTCGCCGGTGCCCCGGCCGCTGCCGCCGGTGGCCGTGCCCGTTGCCGTCGTGCGCCAGAGCCGTCCGGAGGGGACTCCCGCCGTGGCTCCGGCCGAGGAAGGGCAGGGGAGTGGCACGGGGGGCAGTGGGAAGCGCTCCAGCAGGCCAGAGGGTGTTTCGTCCGTCAGCGGGAAGCGGCCGAGCAACGAGGGCGTGTCCTCCGTCAGTGGCAGGAACCCCAGCCGCGACGGGGTGTCCTCCGTCAGCGGGAAGAGGCCGAGCAACGAGGGCGTGTCCTCCGTCAGTGGCAAGAACCCCAGCCGCGACGGGGTGTCCTCCGTCAGCGGCAAGAGGCCGAGCCAGCCCGAGGGGATTTCCCCCGTCGGTGCTCGGAATCCGGGGGGAGCCGAGGACGGGTCCTTCGGTTCCTCCGGCCTGGGGCTGGGGACCGGGTCGTTCGAGGATGACGACGACCTGGACGACGACGCGCCGGACACCGTGTCATCGACCGAGCCGGAGGGCATGGTGGAGGACGCGTCCGTCCCGGCGCCCGCACCGGCGGGGCGTTCGTCGGCCGAGTCCTCCGTTACCGATGGCTCGGGTGCGCACGGAGCCGCGAAGCCCGCGGCCCGGCGCCGTCCGATGGCCCTGGGCCTGGCCGCCGCGGTGGCGCTGGCCGTCGTGGGCGGTGGCGTGGCGGTGATGCGCTTCAACTCGCACCCGGCGTCCACCGAGACGTCCGGGACTCCCGCCACCGAGGTCCCCGCCGCGACGGCACCGAAGCCGGGTGAGACGCCGTCTTCCGGCACGCAGGGCATGGCCTCCGCGCCCGACAAGACGGCCCAGGCCGGCGAGCCCACCCAGCCCTCCGCTACTCCGGATGCCCCGGCGACCGACACCCCCGCCGTGGCCGCGGCGGGCCACGCGGACTCCGACACCGCCGAGGTGGACGGACTCAAGCGCGAGGCGGCGCTCGGCACGGAGCCCTCTCCGGCCACCGCGGACGCCCGGCCCGCGGCCGGCACCGCCCAGGACACCCGTCCCGCCGAGTCCACCGGTACGCTCCAGGTGCGGGCCTCCCCGTACGCCACCGTCTTCCTCAACGGGAAGCGCATGGGCGAGGTCACCGGGCGCGCCACCTACAAGCTCCCGCCGGGCACCTACAAGCTGGTCTTCCAGCACCCCTCCGGCGACAAGCGGTTCGACGTCTCCGTCACCGCCGGCACCTCGGTGATTCGCGAGTTCCGCGCGCCGAAGGCCCGCTGAAGCGCCGAACCGTCATCCACTGAACGTTGCTGGAAATCCCGGGGCCGCGCCGCCCCGGACGGCCGCCGTCCGCTCGCGGCGTGCGTGTCGGAACCGCCTCCCGCCACCGGCCTGAAGCGTCGTCCGCGAATCAGACCTGTAGCACTGCCTTGACTCCTCCGATCGGCTCTGGCACTCACTGGTCCCCATTCAATAGCCTATATTCAATGGAATCAATGGACCTGCTGGCTCCCGACGAGATTGCCCGCATCGAGCGCGAGAACGCGAGCGGCCTGCCCGCGAGCGCCATCCTGGAGCTCTTCCGGCCCAAGGGCGTGCGGCTGTCGGAGGCGACGTTCCGCAAGTACGTCCAGGCGGGGCTGCTACCGCGCAGCCGCCGCGTGGGGCGCAAGGGCAAGCACCAGGGGAGCCGGGGGCTCTATCCGGTGGAGACGGTGCGCCGCATCAATGTCATCAAGAAGATGATGGCGGAGGGGCACACCCTGGAGGACATCAAGCGCTCTTATGTCTTCCACCGCAATCACATCGACCAGTTGGAGCGGGACCTGGCGGGTCTATTGGATGGGTTCCAGGAAGAGTTGGGGGACCGCGCCTTCGGGGGGGCGCACCGGCGGACGCTCGAGGCGGAGTTGGCAACCCTGAGGCAAAGAGCGCAGGATCTGGTCCGGGATGTGGCCCGGCTGGGCAGCGCGGTAACCGCACGCGAAGACGAAACCATCCGTTCGCAATAAGATGCCGGCCCGGAACCGGGTAGACTGGCCTCACGTGGAGGGGACATGTCGGAAGTGAAGCAGCTTCAGGAGGAGGGCGGGGCCCAGGACGAGGAGCAGTCGCCCGAGCGGCGCCGCTCGAAGACCATGTCGCGCAAGGAGATGGCGCGCGACCTGCGGCGGCGCCGCCTCACCGGTCAGGTGGACCCGGAAGAGGCGGACCTGCTGAAGCAGATGGACGACACGCGGCCGCGCACCCGCGCCGACTGCGTCAATGGTCCGCGCCCCTGCATGTTCGTCTCCTGCAAGCACAACCTCTATCTGGACGTGAATCCGGAGACGGGGTCCATCAAGCTCAACTTCCCCGACAAGGAAATCTGGGAGCTGGAGCACACCTGCGCCCTGGACGTGGCGGAGAAGGGCGGAATCACGCTCGAGGAGGTGGGGGAAATCATGAACCTCACCCGTGAGCGCATCCGCCAGGTGGAAACGCGCGGTCTCATGAAGCTGCGCGAGGCCACCGAGGCCGAGCCCCCGGTCTCGGCCCGCAAACCCTGAAGGTCCGGGCGGATTCCGCCCGTCGACGAAGGGCCGACGTGTTGCGTTGACACCCCTGGGGGTGGTTGCTAGTACCGCGCCGCCCCCGCACACCGAGGCCCACACGTGCTGGCTCTCCTCAGCGTTTCCGACAAGCGCGGTCTTGTCCCCTTCGCCCAGGGCCTTGTTCGCCTGGGTTTCCGGCTCCTCTCCACCGGCGGCACGCTGGAGGCGCTCAAGGGCGCCGGCGTCCCCGCCACCAAGGTGTCGGAGCACACGCAGAGCCCCGAGATTCTCGGCGGCCGCGTGAAGACGCTCCATCCCCGCATCCACGGCGGGCTCCTCGGTCGGGTGGACCTGGAGTCGGACCGGGCGGAGATGAAGGCGAACGGAATCGAGCCCATCTCCCTCGTCGCGGTGAATCTGTACCCGTTCCGCCAGACGGTGGCCTCGGGCGCCGCCGAGGCGGACGTCATCGAGCAGATTGACATCGGCGGGCCGGCGATGGTCCGCGCGTCCGCGAAGAACTTCCGGCACGTCACCATCGTGGTGGACCCGGACGACTATCCGGCGGTGCTCGCGGAACTGGAGCAGCAGAAGGCGGTGGGCGAGGAGACGCGGCGCCGGCTGATGCGCAAGGCCTTCGCGCACACGGCGGCCTATGACGCGTCCATCTCCGGGTGGCTGTCCTCCACCGCGAGCGAGCCCTTCCCGGGGGAGCTGGCGCTGGCGTACCAGAAGGCGCAGGACCTGCGGTACGGCGAGAATCCGCACCAGCGCGGCGCCTTCTACCGCGAGCACTCCGCGCCGGCCGAGCCCACGGTGGCCTTCTCCAAGGTGCTGCAGGGCAAGGAGCTCTCCTACAACAACATCCTGGACCTGGACGCGGCGCTGGGGCTGCTGCTGGAGTTCCCGGAGAATCCCGCCGCAGTCATCATCAAGCACAACACCCCGTGCGGCGTCGCGGTGGATGACGCGCTGGTGAAGGCCTACCGCACGGCGCGCGCGGTGGACGAGGTCTCCGCCTTCGGCGGCATCGTCGCCCTCAACCGCGAGGTGGACGAGGCCACCGCCCAGGCGATGGCGGAGACGTTCCTGGAGGCGGTCATCGCGCCGTCGTACTCGGCCGCGGCGCTCCAGGTGCTGGCGGCGAAGAAGAACCTGCGGCTCCTGGAGGCGGGCCCGGCGCTCGCCTCGCCGCAGGCCCGGCCGAGGGCCCAGCTCGACGCCCGGAGCGTGTCCGGCGGCCTGCTCCTCATGGACCGGGACGCCGTCGAGCCCCCGCTCTCCTGGAAGGTGGTCTCCAAGCGGGCGCCTACACCGGAGGAGGAGCGGGCCCTCCGCTTCGCCTGGAAGGTGTGCAAGCACGTGAAGAGCAATGCCATCGTGTTCTCCTCGGGGGCGCAGTTGCTCGCGCAGGGCGGCGGCCAGACGAACCGGGTGGACTCGGTCCGTATCGCCATGAAGCGGGGCGGCGATGCCCTCAAGGGGAGCGCCGTGGCCTCGGATGCCTTCTTCCCCTTCCGGGACGGCCTGGACGAGGCCGCCCGGGCCGGGGCGACATGCGTGGTCCACCCTGGCGGCTCGGTCCGGGACGCGGAGGTCATCGCCGCGGCGGATGAGCATGGGATGGCCATGGTGCTCACGGGAGTGCGACACTTCCGGCACTGAGCCATGCGCATCGTCTGTCAGAAATGCGCGGCCGCCTATGCGATCGATGATCGTCTGATCACCGCCAAGGGCGTTCGCGCGCAATGTCCCCGCTGCCGGCACCTGCAGCTCGTGCGGCGCGATCCTTCGGCCGCGCCCGCAGCGGGCGCGCCGGCTCCCTCGCCGCAGCCCGGGGCGCCCGCCACCGCGGTTCCTTCCGCTCCGGCGGGGGCCGCCCCCGCGGACGACCTCTTCGGCGACTTCGGCTCGCCGCCGCCCGCGGCGAGTCCACCGGCGGCGGGGCCGTCACCCGCGGCCGGTCCGCCAACAGGGGCCGCCGCGCCCCGGCCCGCCCCGGCGCCTCAGGCCGCGAATCGTCCCGCCCAGGCGGGGGCGGCCGGAGCACGGCCCGCCGCAGGGACGGACCTCTTCGCCGACTTCGGCGCCATGCCGAGTCCCGGCCCCGCTTCCGCGCCGCCGGTGGACCCGTTCGGCGCCCCGGGGGCCGCGTCGCCGTCCGCCGGTGGGGCGCCCGCCAGTGGGGACCCGCTGCTCGACTTCCTCGGGCCGCCTCCCGCCGCGCCGCCCGCTCCGGTGGCTCGAGTCCCCACGGCGCACGGCGCCGCGCCCGTGTCCGTGGCGCCTCCCGGTGGCGCCGCCGCGCCCAGGCCGGCCACCGCCGGCTGCCGCTCCTGTGGCAAGCCGCTGACGGACTCCTTCGACCAGGCGCTCGGCATGTGCGACGACTGCCGGCAGCGTCAGCCAGCATCCGCTGCCGCCGCGCCGGCCCCCACTCCCGCACCTGCTGCTTCCGAGGGCGCGGACTTCCTGCCGCCGCTCACCACGCTGGACGCGGGCTCCGCGGCGTCGCCGCTGCCTTCCGAGCCCAGGTCCAGCCCGCGTGCGCCGGCGGCCCCGGCCCTGGGCGCGGAGCCCCGGAGCAACAGCAGCCCGCGCATCCCCATCAGCACCGACATCATCCCGGACATGGGCCCGGAGCCGCGCAGCGGTCCGCGCCCGGCCGCGCCGTCCCTGGGGCCCGAGCCGCGCAGTGGCTCGCGCAACTCCGGCATCTCCGCGGCGCGCACGGGCTCCGCGCAAATCCAGGTCGCGGGCGGTGGGACCGGACGCGGGCGGGGCGTGCTCGTGGGCGCGCTCGCGGTGCTGCTCATCGGCGGTGGCGCCGGGGCGTGGTTCCTCTACTCGCGCCACCAGGAGACGGCGCGCCGCAATGCCCAGCCTCCCGCGCCGCCGCCCGTTCCAGAGGCGGTGCAGGCCTCGCTGTCTCGCTGGAAGCTGAAGTACCTGGAGGAGCTCACCGGCACCACCAGCACGGAGAAGCTGGCGGAGGGGCAGCAGCAGCTCGCCCGGGACGAGCGCTTCGCGTACGCCCAGTCGGAGGAGTCCTTCCAGCAGGCGCTGCTCCTGGACCCGCAGAGCGACGACGCCATCGCCGGCTACGTGCAGGCGCTGGCGCTGGGCCGTGGCGCGGGCATGGACGACGCCACCTTCCAGGAGGCGCGCTCGCTGGTGGAGGCCGCGGAGGCCCGCTCCGGCCGCACGGCGTCGCTCCTGCTGTCGCATGCGAACCTGCTGCTGGCGCGCTCGCGTGAGCCGGAGCGCATGGAGCAGGCGCGCAAGCTGGCCGAGGAGCTGCTGGCGCTTCCCAAGGCCTCCGACGCGCAGAAGGCCGAGGCGCACCTCGTGCTGGGCCGCGCCTACCTGTCCACGTCCCGCGAGCTGGCGCGCACGCACTTCGACGAGGCGCAGAAGCTCGCGCCGGGCCTCAAGCGCGTGGCCTTCTACCGCGCGCTGGCGCACGAGTCGGCCGGCGAGTACTCGCTCGCGCTGGACACGCTCCGCAAGCGCCTGGCGGCCGACCCGGACGACTGGGACAGCCTCGCGGCCACGTCGCGCATCTACCAGGAGGTGGGCGAGCCCGGTGAGGCGCGCAAGCTGTACGAGGCGCGCGTGAAGGCGGACCCCAACGAGCTGCGAGCGCTGCTGCCACTGGCCATGCTGCGCTACCAGTCGGAGGACAACCCCGGCGCCGCGGTGCGCGAGCTGCGCGCGTTGCTGAAGAACCGCTCCCGCTACGAGAACCCCGAGGTGGCCGAGGTGCTGGTGCACCTCGCGTCCGCGCAGCGCTCCGCCAACGACGCGGACGGCGCGGCGAAGTCGGCGGAGGAAGCACTCCAGCTCGTGAAGGACCTGCCCGAGGCGCACCTCCAGGTCTTCCTGGTGGCGCTGGGCCGCAAGGAGGCCCCGCGGGCGCGGACGCACTTCACGGGCTTCCAGGGCCGCCTGGACGACGCCGCGCTGGAGAAGGTGCTCGAGGGCCGGCTGCTGCTCCTGGAGAAGAAGCCCGCCGAGGCGGTGGAGCGCTTCCAGGAGGCGGTGCGGCTGGACTCGCGGCGGCTGGACGCGCAATTGCTGGCCGGCGTGGCTTCCGCGAGCGCGAAGCGGCGGGACGACGCGTTCCGCGCGTTGAATCCGGCGCTCCAGTCGGACCCGATGCGGCTGGCGCCCCGGCCGGTGGCGACGCGCTTCTGGCTGCGCCCTGGCGAGACGGTGGAGGGCATGGAGGGCGCCATCCTCGCGCTGGCCGAGGGGCCGGAGGACCCGTCCCCGCTGCTCTACGAGGGCCTCTTGCGCTTCCACCAAGGCGAGCTCGAGGCGGCCGACCGGCACTTCCGCGACGTGCTGGAGGTGGACGCGAACAACGCGGGCGCGCTCGCGTACCGCTCGCTCATCGCGCTGAAGCGCGGCAACACCTCCGAGGCGAAGGCCCTGGGCGCGCGCGCGGTGGAGGGCGGCCGGCAGAACGCCATCGCCCACCTGTCGCTGGGCATGGCACTGGCGGAGTCCCGGCAGGTGGAGCCCGCCAAGCGCTCGCTCCGGGACGCGCTGCAGCTGGCGCCCGCGCTGCTGTCGGCGCAGGCGCGGCTGGCGGAGTTGGAGGCGCCCCAGCGGCGCGACGTGGCACGAGACACCCTGGTGCGGGTGGTGGGGTTGGACCCGTCGTACCTCCCCGCCAAGAGGATGCTCTACCAATTGGAACGGTGAGGTGGATGTGAAGGTCCTGCTGCTCGGCTCCGGAGGCCGCGAGCACGCGCTCGCGTGGAAGCTGTCCCAGAGCCCCCGGCTCACGAAGCTCCTGTGCGGCCCCGGCAACCCGGGCACCACGCGGCTGGCCACCAACGTCCCGCTGCGCGCCGACGTGCCGGACGAGGTGGTGGCACTGGCGAAGCGCGAGGCGGTGGACCTGGTGGTGGTGGGGCCCGAGGCGCCGCTGGTGGCGGGCGTGGCGGACGCGCTGGCGAAGGCGGGCATCCCCTGCTTCGGCCCGGTGGCGGGCGCGGCCCTCATCGAGGGCTCCAAGGCCTTCGCGAAGGAAATCATGGCCGAGGCGGGCGTGCCCACCGCGGCCTTCCGCACCTTCACCGACGTGGCCGAGGCGGAGGCCTACGCGGTGCAACAGGGCCGCATCGTCGTCAAGGCGGACGGGCTGGCCGCGGGCAAGGGCGTCATCGTGGCGCACGACGTGGAGGCCGCTCGCGCGGCGGTGCGCGCGGTGGGCGCCATGGGCACGGCGGGCCAGAAGATGGTCCTGGAGGAGCTGCTGGAGGGCGAGGAGGTCTCCGCCATGGCCCTCTGCGACGGTGAGCGCTACGCCATGCTGCCCCTGTCGCAGGACCACAAGCGGGTGGGGGACGGCGACACCGGCCCCAACACCGGCGGCATGGGCGCGTACAGCCCGGCGCCGTTCCTCACCGACGCGCAGCTCGACGAGGTGGGAGAGCGCGTCATGGCCCCCACGCTGGCCGTGCTGCGAAAGCGCGGAATACCGTTCCGGGGTGTGCTGTATGCGGGGCTGATGCTCACGCGCAGCGGACCGAAGGTGCTGGAGTTCAACGCGCGCTTCGGTGACCCGGAGACGCAGGTGTTGATGATGCAGCTCGGCGAGGACCTGCTGCCGCTGGTGGACGCGTGCGCGCGGGGCCGGCTGGAGGCGCGCCCGCTGAAGTCCAACCCGGGCGCCTCGGTGGGCGTGGTGATGGCCGCGGAGGGCTACCCGGACGCGCCGAAGAAGGGCCAGCGCATCGACGGGCTGGACGGGGTGCCCGCGGACGCCACGGTGTTCCTCGCGGGCGTGGAGGCGAAGGACGGCGCGCTGGTGACGAGCGGCGGCCGGGTGATGACGGTGTGCGCGCGGGGGGACACCCTGGCGCAAGCGCGCGAGCGGGCCTACGCGGCGGCGCAGGCGGTGCGCTTCGAGGGCATGCACTTCCGCCGGGACATCGGCGCGCGAGGGTTGAAGGCGGCGCCGTGAATCGCGTCTCGCGCTACCTGCTCAAGGAGCTGCTCGTGCCGCTCGGAGTGTGGGTGGCGTTCATGTTCCTGCTCCTCTTCGTCATGCAGTTCCTGAGGGGCACGGACGTGCTGCTGGGCTCCTCGGTGACGCTGGTGGATTTGGGGCGGCTGATTGCGTACCTCGCGCCGCACTTCCTGATGATGGCGCTGCCCATCGCCTTCCTGCTGGCCATCCTCCTGGGGCTGGGGCGGCTGGGAGAGGACAGGGAGCTCACCGCGCTCCAGTCGCTGGGCGTGGGGCCGATGCGTCTGCTGGCCGCGCCGATGGGCGTGGCCGCGGTGCTCAGCGCGCTGATGATGCTGATTACCTCCACCGCGCAGCCCTGGGGGCTCACCGGCGTGAAGGAGTTGGTGAGCGAGGTCATCCGCAAGAACGTGGTGGGCGACGTGAAGTCCGGCGTCTTCTACGAGGACCTCAGTGACTTGACGCTCTACGCGGAGCGGGTGTCGCCGGACGGGAGCTGGACGAACGTGCTGCTGCACGACGACCGCGAGGCGAGCGCGCCGCTGCTGGTGCTGGCGCACCGCGGGCAGGTGGGCGTGAGCGGGACGGGCGAGGTGCTGCGCTTCGCCCTGGAGGAGGGCGAGGTGCACCGCTCCGGCCGCGCGGGCGAGGATTACAGCGTCATCCGCTTCGACAAGTCCGAAATCAGCGTGGGCGTGGGTGTCTCCATGGGCAAGCGCAGCCGCTTCACCTCGGCGAAGGAGGAGCTGACGCCCGTGGAGCTGATTCAGGCGGCGCGCGAAGCGGAGGCGCAGGGTGGAGACCCGCGCTCGTTCCGCATGGCGCTGCACAGCCGGCTGGGCGGCGCGCTGGCGCCCATTGCCTTCGCGCTGCTGGGCACGCCGCTGGCCATCGGTCGGCGGCAGTCGGGGCGGGCGTGGGGCTACCTGCTCACGCTGGGCGGCTACGTCCTCTACTACCTGCTGAGCCGGGCCTTCGAGCAGATGGGGCAGAAGGGGAAGCTGCCGGTGGAGCTGGCCGGGCAGCTGGCCAACGTCATCTTCATGCTGGTGGGCGCGGTGACGCTGTACCGCGTCAACCGCTCTGGGACGGTCCGGTGAAGGTCACCCTCTTCGGCTACGTGCTGCGCACGTACCTGCGCTTCGCCCTGGGCATCCTCGCGGGGCTCGTCATCATCTTCGTGGTGGTGGACTTCGTGGACCGCGCGAAGACGTACACCGGGGCGGGCTGGGTGGAGGCCGCGGCGAAGCTGTACGGCTACAAGGCGCTGGTGTCTGTGCAGCAGCTGGGGCCGGCGGCGCTGCTGCTCGCGGCGGGGACGGCGGTGTCCGCGCTGCGCAAGCAGGGCGAGGTGACGGCCATCCGCGCGCTGACGTTCGGCCCGTCCGCGCTGTACCTGCCCATCCTCGCCTGCTCGCTGACGGCGTGCGTGGGGCTGGTGGCCTTCGACGAGTGGGTGGCGACGCACGCGGGGCGGCGGGTGGATGAAATCACCACCCAGCGCTTCAACCGCGGAGGCGACTGGCGCTTCTACTACACGCCGAAGCAGTGGTTCCGGCGAGGGGACCGCATCTTCTTCCTCCGCTCGGGCAGCGCGCAGGAAGGCTTCCGGGACGTGTCCATCTTCACGGTGTCGAAGCAGTTCGAGCTGCGCCAGCGCCTGGACGCGGCGGAGATGCACCCGCTGGAGGGCAATCGCTGGCGGTTGGTGGACGTGTCCGAGCGCGGCTTCTCCGGCGAGGGACGCACGACGGTGAAGCAGCTCGCCGAGGCCGAGTACGATTTGGGCGTGGCGCCCGGCGTCTTCCGCATCCGTCCGGGCCGGCCGGAGCAGATGCGCGTGCCGGAGTTGCGTGAGCAGATTGTCGCGCGCAGGGAGGTGGGGCTCGCGACGCGCCAGTTCGAATTGGCGCTGCACAACCGCTTCGCGTACCCGATGGCGGCGCTGCCCGCGGCGCTGTTGGGCGTGGGCCTGGCGCTGCGCTCGAGCAGGCGGGGACACCTGACGGCGGCCATCGTCGAGGGGCTGCTCATCGCGGTGGCCATGTGGGGGCTGATGGTGGTGTGCCGCACGCTGGTGCTGACGGAGCGGCTGCCGCCCCTCGTGGCCGCGTGGATGCCCACCTTCCTCCTGGTGCTGGTGGCGGGGGCGGTGTGGCTGCGCCGCGAGGGCCTGCTGCACCTTCCTCGCGGTCGCGCGCTGGTGAGGTAGCGTGCTCAACCCCATGGACTCCGCTCCTCCTCCGCAGACGGTGGACGCACGTTTCCGCCGCGCGGCGACGGGCGTGTTCGTGGTGTGGGCGGTGGGGTTGGTGTTCGCGGAGGTGGTGCTCCAGGTGGCCGCGAGCGCGGCGGTGCTGCTCGCGGGTGTGCTGGTGGCGCGCAAGCGGCTGCGGCTGGCGCCGGATGTCCGCGCGTACGTGGTGGCCAGCCTGGTGCTGTGTGCGTGGCAGCTCGTGTCGCCGGCGGTGGCGCTGCTGACGGGCGCGGCGGAGAAGTGGCCGCGCGGCTCGCGCTACGGGCAGGTGCTGGACACGGTGGCGGGCGCGGCGGCGGCGTGCATCGGCACGGTGGGCGTGCCGTGGCTGCTGCTGGCGGCGGTGGTGGCGGGAGGCTGGCTGGTGGCCGCGGCGCTGGGGCTGTTCCAGAACCGGGTGAAGTGGCCGTGGGCGCCGCCCGCGTTCCTCAAGCTGAGCGTGGTGCGCCTGCACGAGAACTTCGGCACGGAGGAGTCCCCGCGCTTCGCGGCCGGAGGCTTCTTCTTCCACCGGCTGCGCTTCGCGCACGGGGCCATCGCCGCGCTGGGGCCGACGCTGGCGGTGCTGGGCGGCTCCGAGGTGGCGCGGCGCCGGGCGGTGGCGGGGCTCGTGGTGTTGGGGATGCTGGTGTCCATCTACAACGCCTTCGCGCGGGCGGCGCTGGGCGCGGCGCTGATTGTCAGCGTGGTGGCGCTGCTGCTGCTCGTGCAGGGACGGGCGCGGCGGGTGGGGCTGGTGCTGCTGGCGGCGGTGGTGCTGGCCGTCGGAGTGTCACCCGCGTGGCGCGCGCGGCTGGGCAAGGCGGTGGGGAACATCTACGGCGGCGAGCGGGAGCTGGCCATGTCCGTGGGGTGGATGCTCGTGCGCGAGCACCCGCTGACGGGCGTGGGCTTCGGCAACCACCGGACGGCGGCCATGGCCACGGCGCCGGAGACGGGCATCAACGACTTCCTCGCCACGGACTCGCACAACCTCTGGCTCACCGCGTGGGCGGAGACGGGGCTGGTGGGCCTGGTGCTGCTGGCGGCCATGCACGCGCTGCTGGCGAAGGCGCTCATCCGGCGCCACCGCGAGGGCTCGCTGGCGGCGACGGGCGCGTTGCTGTCATGGGTGGGCTTCCACGTATTGTCGCTGGTGCACTACCTGCCGTTCCACCCCAGCGTGCACCTGTCCTTCGCGCTCGTGTGGGGACTGGGGCTGTGCGACGGCAGTGAAGTCCTGCGCGGTGGGGCCGCGTCACTCGCCGCGAGTGCCCGGGACTGAAGGCATCTCCAGCACCCGCCGATACACCGCGAGCGTGCGCCGCGCGCAGTCGTCCCAGGTGAAGCGCGCCGCGCGCTCGCGGCCCAGCTCAATCAACTCACTGCGCAGCACGTCGTCCCGCAGCACGCGCAACGTCGTCTCCAGCCACGCGTTGGCGTCGTCCGGAGGCAACCTCAGTGCCGCACCGCCCACCACCTCCGGCAGCGCGGACGCATCCGCCGCCAGCACCGGGCAGCCCGATGCCATGGCCTCCAGCGCCGGCAGGCCGAAGCCCTCGTACTTCGACGGCAGCAGCAGCGCCGCCGCCGCGCCGTAGAACAGCGGCATCTCCGCCTCGGGCAGTTCTTCGAGGTCGAGCACGTTCTCGTGCAGCCCCAGCCCATGCGCCACCGCGCCCTTGCCGGCCAGCAGCACCACCGGCACCGGCAAATCCGGCGCCACTCGCTTCAAGAGCTCCAGGTTCTTGAAGCGCTTCGCGTTGCCCACCGCCGCCACGTACCTCGCGGGCAGCTCGTGCTTCTCGCGGAAGGCCTTCGCCTCGCCCGGCGTCGGCGGCTGGAAGCTCGCGCCCACGCCGTTGTGGATGACTTGAAGCCGGTACGGCGACAGGTGGAGGTACTTCGCCAATTCGTCGCGGGAGAACTCCGACACCGTCACCAGCGCCGAGGCCCGCTTCGCCCTCGGCCCCACCACCATGCGGTAGTAGAGTGACTGCACCGGCGTGTACTGGTCCGCCAGGGCCAGGTGGTTGGCGTCATGCAGCGTGGCCACCAGCCGCCCGTCCCAGAACAGCGGCACGGAGAACGACGTGGCGTGGAACACGTCCGGCCTCAGCTTCGTCAGGTCCGCCAGCAGCGCGGGCTGCTCGAAGGGGGAGAGGAACCCCGCGCGCGAGCGGTGCACCGGCATGGGCGGAGCCAATTCTCCGAGTCCTTCGGGGAGCCCCTTGGGCCCGGCCAGCGCACTGAAGCGCACGTCGGGCGCGAGCGCGGGCAGACGCCGCGCCAGCTCCAGCGCGTACCGCGCGATTCCATGCAGCCGGCCCTGCACCATGCGCAGGTCGAGGAGGACGTGGGCCACGGCCCCCGGCGTAGCACACGTGGGGCCGTCGTGGGGCGGGGAGGGGAGCGGGCAGGCGAGCACCCCACGTGTCCTTCGGCACCGCGCGGTCCGATGCTAGAAGCCCGTCCCGTGAAGGTCGCCCTGGTCCACGATTGGCTCGTCACCCACCGCGGGGGAGAGCGCGTCCTCGATGCGCTCTGCGAGGTGCTCCCGGACGCGGACATCTACACCCTCGTCCACAAGCCTGGCAGCCAGTCCCCGGCGATTGAATCCCGCCGCATCTTCACCTCCTTCCTCCAGCGCATCCCCGGCATCCACTCGCGCTACCGGCACTTCCTTCCGCTGATGCCGCGCGCCATCGAAGCCCTGCGCCTCCAGGACGACTACGACCTCGTCCTCTCCTCCAGCCACTGCGTCGCCAAGGGCCTGCGCACGCCGCCGGGCACGCCGCACCTGAGCTACGTGCACGCGCCCATGCGGTACATGTGGGACCTCTTCGACGACTACTTCGGCCCGGGCCGCGCGAGCCCGCCCGTGCGCGCCGCCGCCCACGCGGTGCGGCCCTGGCTGCAGCGGTGGGACCGCGAGTCCGCCGCGCGCGTGGACCGCTTCGTCGCCAACAGCCACCACATCGCCGCGAAGATTCGCCGCTTCTGGGGACGTGACGCCTCCGTCGTCCACCCGCCCGTCTCGCTGGAGCGCTTCGCCCGGCAGCCGCTGGAGGGCTGCGGCAGGGGCGGCTACTTCCTGTGGCTCGGCGCCTTCGCTCCGTACAAGCGGCTGGACGTGGCGCTGGAGGCGTTCCGTGGATTGGACGCGCCGCTGTGGGTGGTGGGCACGGGACAGGAGGCCTCGCGCCTCATGTCCGGGCCGGTGCCGCCGAACATCCGCTTCCTCGGCAACGTCGCCGACGACGCGCTGCCGGGCCTGTACCGCGATGCACGCGCGCTCATCTTCACGCCCGAGGAGGACTTCGGAATCACGCCGCTGGAGGCCCAGGCCACCGGCCGCCCCGTCATCGCCTTCGGCAGGGGCGGCGCGCTGGAGACGGTGACGTCTCGCACCGGGCTCTTCTTCTCCGAGCAGACGCCCGCCGCGCTCGCCGCCGCCGTGCACCAGTTCGAGTCGTGGGAGCCCGGCTTCCGCCCCGAGGACGCTCGCTCGCAGGCCGAGCGGTTCAGCCGCGCCGCCTTCCAGCGCGCCATGCTCGCCGAGGTGGACTCCCTCCTCCGAGTGGGGACGTCCTCCCCAGGCCGCGTCGCCGGGGTGTGACGCCGCTGTCAGTCCCCTCTCCAGCTTCCGTGGCCCACCTCTGTCCACCACCTCACCCTGTAGGGGAGGGGTCAGTGCAACCCATTGGTTTCACGCGATTTCCCATGCTAGGTACCGCGCCCGTCATACGGTGTTGGGCAGGGCACGTGCTCGGTGTCGCAGGGTGCGAGTCTTGCAGCGGGTGGGCCGCCCGTTGACCAGGTTACAGGAGTCCCGCGGTGTTCAGTCGTCTCCAGCGGTTCTACACGTCCATCAAGATTTTCGCGGACATGGTGATGCTCGCGGCGGCGTTCGGCCTCGCGTACGCCACCCGCTTCTCCGGCCTGTTCCCCATCACCGAGGGCATTCCGCCCTGGGACGACACGCTCGTCTCGATGCTGATGGTGCTCTTCATCTTCCCCGTGACGTTCAAGCAGTCGCGCCTGTACGCCACCAACCGCGCGCGCACCAACACGGGTGAGGTGTTCGAGGTCTTCAAGTCCACCATCACCGCGACGCTCATCCTGGTGGCGGCGACGTACTTCGCGCGCGAGCGCTACTCGCGCCTCACGCTGGTCATCTTCGTCGCGTACGCCTTCATCGCGGTGACGTGCAACCGGCTGTTGTTCCGCTGGGTGCTGAGCGAAATCCGCCGGCGTGGCCACAACCTCAAGTCCATCCTCGTCATCGGCGCGGGCGAGCTGGGCCAGCGCGTGATTGAGACGGTGGAGGGCCACCGCGAGCTGGGCTTCCGGGTGACGGGCGTTCTGACACTGCGGCCGGAGAAGGTAGGCCAATATGTCAGCGGCGTGCGCGTCATCGGCCACGTGGACGCGGTGAACGAAATCCTGGATGCGCACCCGGTGGACCAGGTCATCATCGCGGTGCCGCTGGAGGACCAGGCGCACGTGAAGCGGCTGATGGAGCAGCTCGCGCTGCGCACCGTGGACGTCCGCGTCGTGCCGGACCTGTACCAGTACATCACCCTCTACGGCGGCCTGGAGGAGTTCGGCGGGCTGCCCATCATCCGCCTCCAGGGCGACCCGATGGAGGGCTGGAGCCGGGTGGCGAAGCGGGCCTTCGACATCCTCTTCTCGCTGCTGGCCATCGTCATCACCTCGCCGCTGATGCTGGCCACGGCGCTGGCGGTGCGGCTCACCAGCCGCGGGCCCGTGCTCTACCGCCAGGAGCGCATGGGGATGGATGGGCGCACCTTCCCCATCCTCAAGTTCCGCACCATGCGCGTGGACGCGGAGCACTCCGGCGCGATGATGGCCTGCCGGGAGGACCCGCGCCGCACGCCGATTGGGACCTTCCTGCGCAAGTACTCGCTGGACGAGCTGCCCCAGTTCTTCAACGTGCTCCTGGGCGACATGAGCCTCGTGGGCCCGCGCCCCGAGCGCCCCGTCTTCATCGAGGAGTTCAAGCGGCAGATTCCGCGCTACCACCTGCGCCACAAGGTGAAGGCGGGCATCACCGGCTGGGCGCAGATCAACGGCCTGCGCGGCCAGACGTCCATCCAGAAGCGCATCGAGTACGACCTGTACTACATCGAGAACTGGTCGCTGCTGATGGACCTGAAGATTCTCGTGCGTACCGCGCTCGGCGGGTTCTTGTCGAAGAACGCGTATTGACGGCGCGGCTGTAGCGGGCGTCGGGGAAGCCTTGGCTGCGGCTTCCTCCTGGGCAGGCAGGCGCTCGTCGAATTCTTCACCTGGAGCGTTGGACTCGCTGCGGGCGGTGCGGGCCAGCGAGCGGCCATGCGGAAAGGACGGCGCCGAGGGCTCGGGGGGAGGTTTCCCGGGCAGGAAGCTGTCTAGAATCAGCGCGGCATGGCCGAAAAGCTCGGAGCAATCCTGGTCCGCAAGGGCCTCATTACGCCGTCGCAGCTCGACGAGGCCCTCAAGGCCCAGCTCATCTACGGTGGGCGCCTGGGCACCAACCTCGTCGAGTTGGACATCCTCGACATCGACACGCTGGCCATGGTGCTGGGGGAGCAGTACCGCTACCCCGTGGCGCAGGAGGCGGACTTCGAGGCCGTGCCAGACACGACGCTGGCACTGCTGCCGGCCGCGCTGGCGGAGAAGCACCTCGCCTTCCCGCTGGGGCAGGAGGGGCGCCGGCTCAAGGTGGCGATGGTGAACCCGCAGGAGCTGCGGGACACGGACGCGCTCAGCTTCGCAACCGGGTTGCGAATCGTCCCGCACGTCGCGCCCGAGCTGCGGATGTACCACTTCCTGGCCAAGCGCTACGAGATTCAGCGCGAGTCGCGGTACATCCGCCTCGAGCCCTCTCGGCGTCCGCCTCCGGGCGTGGCGGCGGGGGCTCCGGCTCCGGCGGCGGTGCGGCAGGCGCTCTCGGTGGCGCCGCCTCCCGCGCCCGTGCGTCCCGAGCCCGACTCTGAAGGAATCTTCGGCGGGCTCGCGCCGGGGCAGTACCTGAGTGATGACGCGGATGCGGATGCGGATGCGGACGCGGGTGACGCGGGGCTGCCACCTCCGGCGCCTCCGCAGCTTGCCGCCATGGAGCCGCCGCGAGGCGCACCGGCGCCTTCGGGGATGCGGCCCGGTGGGCCGCCCCGGCTGACGCCTCCGGAGCTGCCTCGCGTGGTCGAGCCGCCCCGGCTGGCTCCTGAGCTCGCCCCGGTCGAGGAGCTGGATGTCCTCGAAGGGGATGTGATGGAGGAGCTTCCGGTGGCTCCCGGTGTCGCGTCCGGGCCGCCGGTGCTGGGGGCCGCGCCTCCGCCGAGGCTGACGCCTCCGGAGCTCCCACGGGTGCCTGGGCCTCCGCAGCTGGCGCCCGCCGAGGGGGCACGTGTCGGACCTCCTCAGCTCGGGCCCGCGCCACAGGCGCCGGCCGTGCCGACCCGGCCGAGCTCTCCCGAGGTGCCGGTCGTCACGGGAAGCGCGCAGCCGCCGGGCATGGTGGCGCGTCAGGCGGGAGGTCCGCCGCAGCCTCCGGGGATGAATCGTGCTGCGCCGGGGCAGGCAGCGGGCCCGCAGCCGGGAGCTCCCGCGTCCATGCCTCCGGGGATGGTGGCGAGGCCGGGGGCGGCCGCGGTGCCGCCGGGCCCGGCGGGGACTCGGCCTCCGTCGATGACGGGACTGCCGGCGGTGCCGGGGCCTCAGCAGGGGGCCGTGCCTCCGGGCATGGCGCGTCCGCCGGCTCCGCCGTCGGCGCAGCAGCCGCCCATGGCTCCACAGGGTGCGGCGCCGCGTCCCCCTGGAGCGACACCTCCTCCGGTGACGGCGCGTCCGACGCCTCCTCCGGTGGTGGGGCCGCCGCAGCCTCCGGGCATGGCGCCCAGGGGCATGCCGCCCGCGATGGCGCAGGGTGGGGGGATGCCGCCTCCGGCCACGGGACCGGGGGCCGCGCATCCGAATGCGCCGATGACGCCTCCGCCTGGAGCAAGGCCTCCGCAGGTCGCCGGGCCCGTGCCTCCGCAGCAGCCGGGGGCTCCCATGGGGCCGCCGCCCGCTCCGGGGATGATGCCTCCGGGCGCCCGGCCTCCGGCGATGCAGGGCGCCCCCATGCCTCCTGGCGCCGCGAGGCCGCCGCCTCCGGGCGCAACGCCGCCTCCAGGCGTGGGCGGGCCTCCGATGCCTGCCCAGGGCAGGCCGATGCCTCCGGGGATGATGCCCGGGGCTGCCGTTCCTCCGGGCGCTCCGATGGGCGCGCAGCCGGGGATGCCTCCGCGTCAGGGGCCGCCTCCTGGGGGCCCGGTGCCTCCTCCCGGTGGCCCGATGGCTTCTCCAGGGGGGCCGGTGCCTCCGTCGGGAGGACCGGTACCTCCTCCGGGCATGCGTGGGCCCGGGATGCCTCCGGGGCCGCAGGGCCCGGGGATGCCGATGGGCGGGCAGCCCATGCCCAAGCGCCCGTCGCAGTCGATGCCTCCGGTGGGGACTCCCGCCGCGCCGCCTCGGCCTGGTGAAGCTCCGCCGGCTCGCGTGTCCGGTCCCTCGATGGGCATGCCGGTCTCGGCTCCGCCGGGAGTGCCCCAGGTGCCGCCGGGGATGTCGCCCGCGGCTCCGAGGACTCACGAGCACGCGCCCGTGGCTCCTCCGGCTTCCGCTCCAGCGCCGCAGGAGACGTCCAGCGCGGACCTCTCCGCCTCTGCCTCGTCCCAGGTGTCCGGGGACGTCTCGACGCGCGCAAACGTCTCGGCGGCTCAGCCCGCGGAGCTGTCGCCAGCCGTGAGCGCGGAGGCGTTGCCCGCGGCCGCACCGGCTCTCGTGCCGTCGGCGCCCGAGGTGCTCGCGGCTCCTGCCCCCAGCGCGGAGCTCGTGCCGATGGACGTCGCGGGGCAGGGGAGTGCCACCGCCGACGCGGCGCCAGTTCTCATCGATGCGGAAGTGTTGGTCCCGAGCACTCCCAGCGCCGAGAGCGCGGCTCCTTCCCAGCCGGAGCTGGACCTCGACCTCTCCGATGCGTCCTCGCCGCTTCTGGCTCCTGACGACGGAGCCCTCACCGCCGAGTCGCTCACGCTGGAGGCAGGTGCCGACGCTGCCCCCGCGCCGGTCCGCATGGCGGTCAGCAACACGGGGGCGGAGTCTCAGGGGAGCGCCCTGCAGGCAGTCGGTGGAGACGACGTTCCCACCGAAACCGCGACCGAGGTCTCCGCGCCCACGGGCCGCGGTGACACGGCGTTGTCCGATGCCGCGACTCCGATGGCCGCGGTGCTCGAAGGGGGCGCCGCCGTCGAATTGCCAGTGGCTGGTGCCAGCGCTCAGGCTGAAGCCGCGACCGAGCTGCCGACGGCCGAGCACACCACGGCCTACGGCGTCGCTCTGCCCGCGGATGCGCTCGGTGAGGAAGACGAGGCGCAGCGCCCGGAGGCCAGTCCGTCCGCGGAATCCGTCATCGCGAACGAGGCCGTGGCTGCTGTTGCCGAGCCCGTGTTGGATGCAGCGGCTCACGCCGAGTCAAGCAACGCCGCATCCGGCCCTGGTGTGGCCACGCCGTCCATCTCGGAGACGGAGACACAGCAGGGCAAGGCACTCGCTGACGCCAACATGTCGGAAGGAGCCGCTGCCTCCGCGTCGGCCCCGAGCGATGCAGGCTCCGAGCAGTCCATCGCCGCCCGCGTCAGCGCGGAGGCCACATCGGGCACCGCGTCGTCTCCGGCCCACGCTGCTGAGTTCATCGCCGCGTCTCTTGTCAGCGCGGAGGATGGGGCCGCTGTCGCTGCTGCCGCTCCATCTCCGGCCAGCGCGTCCGCCGAGCACCGAGACAGCACGGAGTCCGAGGCTCCCGCCGCTCATGTGTCCGAGGCTCCCGCCGCCAGGTCCGGTGCCGACGCGGAGCCTGTGCCGCACGCGGACCTCGTCCCCGCCACGGCTTCTGCCAGCGCTGAGCCCGTGGCGGACGCGGGCGGGGCCCCTGTCGCTCACATCGCCACGGCCCACGTCGATACGGAGAAGGCGGAGTCCGCCCACGCCGATGACGCGTCCGTCGCGGCTCCGGCCCCGAGTGTCTCCGACGCCGCCGCACTGGATGCTCCACCCGAGCAGGTGAAGCCCGCTCCGCGAGCCCCCATCGAGCTCGACGACCTGCCTGCCTCGTCCAGCGACACGATGGAGCTCGCGTCCACCTGGGAGTTCGTCGGCTGGCAGGGCCGAGAGAGCAACGGCACCATCGGCCACACGGCCGAGACGACCTGGGCGGACCGCGCGGTGGACCTCGATGGCCCCGCCGCCCCCGCCGCGCCTCCGGAGCCCGCCGCGGGCGACGTGCCGCTCGCCTCGGCGTGGGACTTCATCCAGCAGCCGTGGCAGCCCCAGTCCAGCCAGCTTTCCGAGCTGGTGACGTCGCTCCTGGCCGCGGCCAGCGCGTCCACGGACACGCCGTCCTCCGGGCCGGCGGTGACGGCGGAGCAGGTGCTCGCGGCGCTCGACGGCGTGGGGACGCAGGGCACGCTCAGCAAGGTGCTGCTCGCGTACTGCGCGGGCCGCTTCCGGCGCGCGTTCCTCCTCGGCGAGAGCCTCGGCCTCGCGCGGGTGGGGCACGCCTGGGGCCCGGGCAGCGACAGCCCCGCCGTGTCCGCGCTCAAGGTGGACCTCGAGGCTCCGTCGCTCCTCACGGCCGCGATGTCCGCCGGCCCCAACCCGAGCGTCTTCGACGCTCCGACCTGCTCGCAGGACGAAGCCATCTTCGCCGCGCTCGGTGGGGACGCCGCTTCGAAGCTGCTGGTCGCCACAGTGCGCAGCCGGGGCCGGCCCGTGGCCTTCATCATCGCGGACCCTGGCGCGGAGCACGTGGACATCTCCGCGCTCGAAGAGCTCACCCGCGTCATCGACAAGGCGTCGGAGGCCTTCGACCGTCTCCCCTCCGTGCGAGGCGCCTGACACGGGCGCAGGGCAGGGGGCGCAATGCCCCCGCGTCACCGAGACGTCGCCCAGCCCACTGCGCAAGTCACTCGACGTAGACACGTCACCCTGAAACGCAGAAGGGCTCCGGAGCGCGGTGCTCCGGAGCCCTCTTCACTTCAATCGCTGACGCCGGGGCTCAGCTGCACCCGCTGGTCGCGCCGCAGTTGCCGCATTTGTAGCAGGCACCGCTGCGCACCATGATGGCTCCGCACGTGTGGCACGGCGGCGCGTCCGCCTGGTTGAGCCACGTGGCGCGCAGCCCGGCGACGGGCGGCGGCGCGGACACCACCTCGGCGGGCAGGGCTTGCTGCGCGGGCGCTGCTTCCACCGGAGCGGCCAGCACCGCGTCCTCGGACTCCACCTGCTTCGGCAGGAACTTCAGCTCCAGCCACCGGAAGATGTAGTCCGTAATCGACTTGGCGATGGGGATGGCCGGGTTGCCCGTGAAGCCGCTCGGCTCGAAGCGGGTGTGGCTCAGCTTGTCCACCAGCACCTTCAGCGGCACGCCGTACTGCAGCGCCAGGGACACGCTGGTGGCGAAGCTGTCCATCAGCCCGCTCACCACCGAGCCTTCCTTCGCCATGACGATGAACAGCTCGCCCGGCGCGCCGTCTTCGTACATGCCCACCGTCAGGTAGCCCTCGTGGCCACCGATGGAGAACTTGTGAGTAATCGACCGGCGCTCGTCCGGCAGGCGGCGCCGCACCGCGCGGGGCTCCGGCTTCACGGCGGGCTGCACCGCGGGCTCGGCGGCGGCCGCGGGGGCCTTGGTGTCCTTCATCGTCTCCTTCGACGTGTTGAGCGGCTGCGTGCGCTTGCACCCGTCGCGGTACACGGCAATCGCCTTGAGGCCGCGCTTCCACGCCTCCAGGTACGCCTTCTCGATGTCCTCCACCGTGGCGCTGGACGGCATGTTCACCGTCTTGGAGATGGCGCCCGACAGGAACGGCTGGCACGCCTCCATCATCTGGATGTGGCCCATCCACGAGATGCTGCGCTGGCCACGCGCGGGCTTGAAGGCGCAGTCGAACACCGCGAGGTGCTCAGGCTTCAGGTGAGGAGCGCCCTCAATCGTCTCCTGCTTGTCCAGGTAGCTGATGATGTCCTGCGCCTGCGTCTGAGGGTAGCCCAGCTTCTCCAGCGCGAGCGGCACCGTCTGGTTGACGATCTTCAGCATGCCGCCGCCCACCAGCTTCTTGTACTTGATGAGCGCGATGTCCGGCTCGATGCCGGTGGTGTCGCAGTCCATCATGAAGCCGATGGTCCCCGTCGGAGCGAGCACCGTCACCTGGCTGTTGCGGAAGCCGTGCTCCTCGCCGAGCGCCAGCGCCGTGTCCCAGGCCTCCTTCTGCGCCGCGTACAGGTCCTCGCTCACGCCCTCGGGCGCGACGTTGTACGCCGCCTTGCGGTGCTTGCGGATGACGCCCAGCATGGAGTCCGCGTTCTTCGCGTAGCCGGCGAACGCGCCCTGCTTCTCGGAGATGCGCGCGCTCATCGCATAGGCCTCGCCGCACATCAGCGACGTAATGGCCCCCGCGTAGTTGCGGCCGGCGGGCGAGTCGTACGGCAGGCCGGTGGCCATCAGCAGCGCGCCGAGGTTCGCGTAGCCCAGGCCCAGCGGGCGGTAGTCGTGGCTGTTCTTCTCGATTCGCTCGGTGGGGTAGCGCGAGAAGCCGACGATGATTTCCTGCGCCAGCAGCAGGACGTCCACGGCGTGCTTGAAGGCCGTGACGTCGAAGTCGCCGTCGATGGTGCGGAAGTGCATCAGGTTCAGGGACGCCAGGTTGCAGGCCGAGTCGTCCAGGAACATGTACTCCGAGCACGGGTTGGACGCGTTGATGCGCGCCGTGGCCGCGCACGTGTGCCAGCCGTTCACCGTGGTGTCGAACTGGAGGCCCGGGTCGCCGCACAGGTGCGCCGCCTCGGCGATTTCGCGGAACAAGTCCCGCGCCCGGTGTGTGTCCATGGGCCGGCCGTCGCGCACCGCCCGCGTCGTCCACGGGCCGTCGTTGACCACCGCCTTCATGAACTCGTCGGTGACGCGCACCGAGTTGTTCGAGTTCTGGAAGAAGACCGAGGAGTACGCCTCGCCGTTGAAGGACGGGTCATACCCGGCCTCGATGAGCGCCCAGGCCTTCTTCTCCTCGGTGGACTTGCAGCGGATGAACTCCAGCACGTCCGGGTGGTCGGCGTTGAGGATGACCATCTTCGCCGCGCGGCGCGTCTTGCCGCCGCTCTTGATGACACCGGCGAAGGCGTCGAAGCCCTTCATGAAGGACACCGGGCCGGACGCGGTGCCGCCGCCCGCAAGCAGTTCCTTGCTGCCGCGGATGGAGGACAGGTTGCTGCCCGTGCCGCTGCCGTACTTGAAGAGCATGCCCTCCGTGCGCGCCAGCGTGAGGATGGAGTCCATGCTGTCCTCCACGCTGTTGATGAAGCACGCGGAGCACTGCGGCTGGGTCTCCACGCCCACGTTGAACCAGACGGGCGAGTTGAACGACGCCTTCTGCCGGAGCAGCAGGTGCGTCAGCTCCGCGTGGAACGCCTCGCGGTCCGCCTCCGCGGCGAAGTAGCCGCCCTGCACGCCCCACTGGGTGAGCGTGTCCACCACGCGCGCTACCAGCTTGCGCACGCTCGTCTCGCGCTCCGGCGTGCCCGGCGTCCCGCGGAAGTACTTCGACGCCACGACGTTCGTCGCCAGCATCGACCAGGACTTCGGCACCTCGATGTTCTTCTGCTCGAAGACGGCCTTGCCGTCCTCGCCGGTGATGCTGGCGCTCCGGTATTCCCACGCCAGCTCATCCGCGGGGTCCACCCCCGGCGTCGTGAAGAAGCGCTCCACGGTCAATCCCGTAGCCGCCACGCGCCCCTTTCGCCCGTTGCGTCGCTCCTTCCCGTTCACCGACGGCTTCGAGCTCAGCTCCTTCTCCATGTCGCCACCTCCACGGGGTTTCACTGAATGTCCTGGTGCAAAATTTTGCAAAATGCCAAGGCCGCGAGATCGCTCAGGATCTGGAGACACTCCGCTGACACGTGCGGGTGACTCCAGAGTGGACTCGCGAAGCGGTTCGAAGCGCGCTCGGGCGCCGGAAGCTGTCTGTGGGATTGCTCGGCCGCCGGCCGGGCGAGCGGATCAATACGACGCTCGTGGCAATCCCGTCAAAGAATCCGATTCCCCCATCAATAGTGCTGGGGAGTGTCATACACACCACCTATTGTGGACACGTCGCGAAGAGAGTGGGGTGCTACGACTGGCCGCCTGCTTGTAGCGGGGCGCCGCGGGGGCTGACGATCTAGAGCCAAGCGATGGCGGTAGCAACAGGTGCTTTGCATTGCCCAGAGCCATATGGCGAGCCATGTATCGTCACTCCTTCGCAAGCGAGCGTGATCACTGGGAGACGTTTGCTGTGAGTCTGTGCACGAATCCTACGGGCGCCAACCCGGCCGGCCAGAAACCGGGCTCCGGGGCTCGCGCCGGCCGGTCCGGTGGTGAACGGCGACGTCGATTTCTCGTGTCCGCCGAGTTAGGAGGCGGACATGCCTCCTCCCTTCAAACGACACGTCTTCGTCTGTACCAACCGCCGTCCGGACGGGCACCCCAAGGGGTGTTGCGCCACCAAGGGTGCGGAGGAGGTACGCGCCGCCTTCAAGGAGGAGCTCGACAAGCGCGGGCTCAAGGGCGGCATGCGGGCCAACGCGGCGGGGTGCCTGGACACGTGCGCCTTCGGCGTCTCCGTCGTCGTCTACCCGGAGGGCACCTGGTACGGCGGCGTGAAGGTGGAGGACGTGTCCGAAATCGTGGACCAGCACCTCGTCAACGGCCGCCCCGTGGAGCGGCTGATGATGCCGTTCTCCCGCAAGGAGAAGGCGGGGAGCTGAAGAGCGCACGGCGCGCTTCACCTGATTAACCCGAAAAATTAGCTGCGTGACTCCTTCCTGCTGAACCCGAAGAAAGTCCGCGCGGAGGTGGACGGGCGCGTGGTGTGCCCGTGCCGTCCTCCTGCGCGGCGAGGAGCACACGCATGCGTCGCAGCACGTGGGCCTGGGGCCTCGTCGCCACTGCCCTGTCCGTTGCTGGTTGCAGTCCGGATGTCTCCACCCCCGAGTCCGCGGAGCAGTCCCGGCAGGCCGCGCCGCTCGAAGCGGCGTGGGCCGTGGGCGTCTACTACCCGGTGGGCACGCGCGTCACCTACGGCGGCCGCGTCTATGAGTGCCGGCAGGCCCATACCTCTCAAGCGGACTGGACGCCTCCGGCGGTGCCCGCGCTGTGGCTCGACGTGGGGGCCTCTGGTGGAGGCACCGACGCGGGCACGGGCGGCGGCACCGACGCGGGCACCGGTGGTGACGTCATCGCGCCCACGGCGAACCTCAGCGCCAGCGCCACGCGCTTCACCGCGGCGGGCACGCTCTCGCTGACGGCCACGGCCACGGACAACGTGGGCGTGACGAAGATTGAAATCCTCCAGAACGGCACCGTGGTGGCGACGGGCGGCAGCTACAGCCGCGCCTTCTCCGATGCCGCGCAGAACGGCACGTACGTCTATGACGTTCGCGCCTACGACGCGGCCGGCAACGTGGGCACGAAGAGCGTCACCGTCAGCGTGGAGATTGGTACTCCGCCTCCACCGGGAGGCAAGCGCATCATCGGGTACTTCACCGCGTGGGGCATCTACGCGCGCAACTACCAGGTGTCCAACGTCCCGGTCTCGAAGCTCACGCACATCAACTACGCGTTCTCCAACATCTCCGCGGATGGGAAGTGCGTCCTCGGCGACTCGTACGCGGACATCGACAAGGCCGGCGGCTGGCCGGGTGAGTGGGATGCCGGGCAGCTTCGCGGCAACTTCCGCGCGTTCAAGGAGCTGAAGAAGACGAACCCGAACCTCAAGCTGCTCATCTCCGTCGGCGGCTGGTCCTGGTCCACATACTTCTCGCAGGTGGCGGCCACGGCGGCGTCGCGCTCGGCGTTCGTGAAGTCGTGCGTGGACCTCTACATCCGCGGCCAGTTCCCCGGCGTCACCCCGGCGAATGGCGCGGGCGTGTTCGACGGCATCGACATCGACTGGGAGTACCCCGTGGGCGGCGGCCTGCCGGGCAACACCAACAGCCCCGCGGACAAGCAGAACTACACGTTGCTGATGCAGGAGTTCCGCAGCCAGCTCAACGCCGTCACCGCGCAGACGGGCAAGCAGTACCTGCTCACGATTGCGTCGGGCGCGTCGCCGGACCTGCTGGCGAACAAGCAGGAGACGAAGAACCTCGCCAACGTGCTCGATTGGATCAACGTGATGACGTACGACTACCACGGGGCCTTCGAGAGCACGGTGAACTTCCACTCGCCGCTGCTCCGCGTGACGGGAGACCCGACCGCCTCCACCGGCTTCTACAGCGACGGCACGGTGGCGAAGATGCTGGAGCTGGGCGTGCCCGCGTCGAAGATTGTCCTCGGCGTGCCGTTCTACGGGCGCGGCTGGGGCAGCGTGCCCAACGTGAACAACGGCCTCTTCCAGAGCGGCGTCCCCACCAAGGGCACGTGGGATGACGGCTCCTCCGGGCTCACGGGCGTGTTCGACTTCAAGGACATCAAGGCCAACTACGAGCGCGCCGGTTCCGGGTACACGAAGTACTTCCACCCGGAGAGCAAGGAGGCCTACGTGTACAACCCGTCCACCCGCATCTGGATTGCGTACGACGACGCGCAGAGCATGGGCGCGAAGTCGGACTACATCCTGAGCAAGGGCCTGGGCGGTGCGATGTTCTGGGAATTGAGCGGCGACGACGGCTCGCTGGTCGACGCGCTCTACCAGAAGCTGCACTGAGAGCGGCGCATTCCCGCGTCACCACAGCGCGGGTCCGTGAGGTAGATGCGGACCCGCGCGGTCGTACTCGCCGGGACTTCTTCCAGTGTCCGACGTTAGCTAGGGTTCGTCGCATGTCATTGGCGGCGGACGTGCTGCTGCGGCGCGGGCTCGGGAGCGTCCTGCTGTTGTTGCTCGCGGCCCCGGCGGTGGCCTCCGAGCCATGGCGAGCGGTGGCGCGCGTGGCGTCCCCCGAGGACGCGGCGCTGCTGGAGCGCGTGCGTGGGCAGTGCAGTGACCTTCCCGTGAAGCTCGTGGCGGAGCTGGGGGAGCGACTCGATGGACCTCCTCCGCTGCGTTGGCCCGCGGCGGAGTTGCTCGCGGAAGCGCATCAGGCCCGTGTCGTGCTGTGGTTCCTGCGCGAAGGAGCCAACGTGCACGTCCAGGTTGCCGAGCCCGCGAGCCGGCACCTGTTCGTCCGCTCCGCGCGCCTGGAGGGTGAGCCCGGTTCGTTGCAGTGGTCCGCAGGCGCGGAGGCCCTGGCGCTCACGGTGCGCTCCGCGCTGCGAGCCGTGGACCTGGGCGAGCCCTTGGGCGAAGTGGTGGAGCCTCCGCCTCCCGCTGTTGCTGCTCTCGTTCCTCCCCCGGAGCCCGTGCCCGTTCCGGTTCCGGTGCAGGCGATGGAGGCACCACCGCCTGCTGTCGCCTCCAGCCGATGGAAGTTGGCGGTGGGTGGGTACGCCGCGCTCGACGGATATGGGAAGGGCGGGCACCAGGGGCTGTCGCTCGGAGCGGGGTGGGAGGTGGGCTCGTGGCGGCCGGGGCTCGAGCTGCGGATGGGCATGCCGACGCGGCTGCTCGATGAGTACACGCGGCTCACCCTGAGACAGAACGCGGCGGTGCTGGGGGTGGAGCGGCGCGTCGGGTCCCTCGACACGCTGAGCTGTAGCTTTGGGCTGGAAGCCGGGGCGGTGGTCTTCACCCGGCGGACGGAGGCGCTCGCGCCGCAGGTCGAGGCGGCCCCCGCGAGCACCATCGTCGCGCCGCTCGTGGGCCTGCGGGGCGCCGCCCGTTGGAGTCCGGCCACGCGGTTCGCGCTCGAACTGAGCCTGGCCGCCGAGGTCCTCATGGGGCGTCCCGAGCTGGGCTACTCCGTGGATGGAAATGTGGTGCCGCGTGGTGATGGAGCGCCCATCCGGCCCCGGGCGGGGCTGGCGATGGTGTTTTTGCTGTGAAGCCGATGACCCGATTCCGAGGGGAGCGTTCTCCATGTCGGAGATGAGGAGCTCGGGCTCATTTGCAACCGTGGCGCCCCGCGAGGCGGAGGACCCTCGCATCCAGGAAGCCATCCAGGGACGGCGCGAGGCGACCGAGTCCCTGCTGATGGAATTGCTGCCGCGTGTGCGCAACCTGGTGCGCTACCTCGTGCGCGGGGACGTGGATGTGGACGACATCGCACAGGAGGGGCTCATCGCCCTGATGCGCGGCCTGCCCACGTACCGGGGCGAGGGCCGGTTCCACGCGTGGGTGGACCGCGTGGTGGTGCGCGCGACGTTCGCCTGGCTGAAGCGCTCGCGGGGCCGGGAGGCGCGGCACGCTGCCGAGGAGCCGGCGGAGTTGGTCGCGGTGCCATCGGACGACGCGCAGCCGGATGAGTACGTGCATCGGCGGCATCTCGTGAAGTTGTTGGACAGGCTCTCCACGGAACAGCGGCATGCGCTGGTGCTTCACCATGTGCTGGAGCTGAGCGTGCCGGAGATTGCGGCGGAGCTCGGCATTCCATTCGAGACGGTGCGCAGTCGCCTCCGCTTGGGGCGGACGGCCTTGCGCACGCTGGCATCGACCGGGGAGGGGGAGGGATGAGCCCGGTGCGAGAAGAGGGGGATGCGCAGATGGACGACCTGTTCGCGCCGCTCGACGGCGAGGCGGGTCCGGCGCGTCGAATCTCCCGGCAGAAGTCCGCGTCGCTCGTGTTGGCGGCGATGGACGCGGCGACGAACGAGACGCCACCCCGGCCGAAGGTGCCGAAGAAATGGCCGCGGATGTGGCTGGTGGCGGGAGCGGTGCTGTTCACCGGTGCCGCCGCGGCGGCCGTGTGGACGTGGGCGAGGTCGGAGCGGGTACCGGAGGCACAGGCGGTGCATTCGCCAGCCGAGGCACCACCGGATGCGAGTGCCCGTGCGCCGGAGGTCGCTCCAGGGACGGTGGCTGTCCCTGCTCAGTCCGCCTCCGCGCATACGGGCGCGACCGAGCAGGTCATGGATGCGGAGACCGCCGGGGGCACTGTCCCCCGGGCACCGGCGCAGAGCGCGGCGACTCCGCCTGAAGCCATCCAACGCGAGAGCACGCATCCCTCCGTGCGCAAGCAGCGGTCGGGGACGCCATCTCGACTCCCTCCAGCCACCGCGCCCGAAGACCTGCTGCGCGAGGCGAATGCACTCCGCGCCGGAGGCAGGTGGAAGGACGCGGAGGCGCTCTACCTGCGAGTCATTCGCGAGCAGCCCTCGTCGCTGGCGGCGTACGTCGCGCGAGTCGCTTCGGGCTCGCTGCGACTGGAGCATCTCGGCAATGCGCGCGGTGCGCTGCGCCAGTTCCACGACGCATTGCGCCTCCAACCTCGAGGCGTGCTCGACCAGGAGGTCCGTCACGGAATCGCGGAGGCCTGGCGGGCGCTCGGTGACACGAAGGCGGAAGCGCGGGCGCTGGAAGAGTTCCTCGCGCACCATCCCGACTCTCCGCTCGGGACCAACGCACGCGCACGGCTGCGGGAGCTCTCCTCGCCATGAAGCCGCCCCCTCGATGCGGTCCGATTGAGTACCTCCGGCCCGTGAAGTGGCGCGGGGCTCTCGGCATCCTGCTGGTCAGCACGCTCTACACAGGCTGCACGCGGGGAGACCTCGTCGCGTCCATCCACTCACGGGACGCAGGCACCTCGGACGTGGGCGAGGACCCACCGCCCACCGACGCGGGGCCTTCCGACAGCGGCACGCCTTCCGATGCGGGGTCTCCCGACAGCGGCACTCCCGACGACTGGAGCACGTACTGCGACGGACAGGGCCCACCCATCATCGTGGGAGACATCGCCAGCGAGACACAGGTCTGCGGTGGCCGGCTCGCGGCGCAGACCTTCCGTCAGGCCCTGTGTACCTGCGAAGGGCTCGCGCTCAGTGCCCGGATGGAGACGGATTCCTTCCGAGGCGCATCCGGCCCGTACCAGCCAGGAGGGCAGGGCGGTGACGTGAGCGTGAATGGCGCGCTGTCCGCGAACGACTCCGTCACCGTGGGCGGCATGCTGCGCGTGGGAGGCACGGCGGGCATCCAGCTCGCGCGCACGCTCTCCGTGGGCGGAGGGCTTCAAAGCAGCGGCCCCCTGACCGGCAGTGCCGCCACCGCCACCATCGCGGCGGACGCACGCGTGCGCGGCGACGTGGCCCTGTCCTCGCTCACCGTCGGCGGCATCCTCACGGTTCCATCCGAGTACACGCTGGGCTCCGCGCAGGCCGCCGAGGTCCGTCGCGAGCCCGTGGACCCCATCACCCCCTGTGCCTGCGATGCCGCCTCTCAAGTCGACGTCGCCGCGCTCATCGCCCACCACTCTGGGGACAACGACAACGCGGCCATCGGCCTGGATGCGGCGGCGCTGGAGTCCATCTCCGGTGAACGCACCCTGGCACTTCCCTGCGGCCGGTTCTTCCTCACGGGCATCACCGGCACCGGACACGCGACGCTCACCCTCCGCGCCCGCACCGCGCTCTTCATCCGCGATGGCGTGGACCTGGGCGAAGGCCTCACGGTGGATGTCCAGCCTCCGGGCGAGCTGGACCTGTTCATCGGCGGCCGTGTCTCGGTGGCGGGACCGCTCCTGCTGGGCTCCACCACCACGCCCTCGCGCGTCCGCGTGTACGTGACACGCTCGAGTGTCCTCGCGCTCTCCGCGGGCAGCACGCTCGCCGGCAACCTCTACGCTCCCGGCGCGTTCCTCAGCACGAGCGGCGACGCGGACGTCTACGGCTCCATCTTCGTGCGCCACCTCGAGGCCGCGGGGCCGCTGCGGTTCCACTACGACGCGGACGTGCTCGAAGCCGGCGCCGCGTGTCCGTCCCCCTGAGACGGCCGCTTGAAAACAGAAGCGGCGGTGCCGCCCCGAGAGGCCTGCACCGCCGCTTCGTGAATCCCACCGCTCTCCGAGACGACTACCGGCGCTTGCCGATCAGCCGCAGGATGTGGATGAACAGGTTGATGAAGTCCAGGTACAGCACCAGCGCGCCGACGATGCTCACCGTCGCGGCGCTGCTGAAGCCGGTACCGGCGTGCATCTCGCGCAGCTTCTGGTTGTCGTACGCCGTCAGGCCGGCGAAGACGACGACGGCCGCGCACGACGTCACGAAGGACATGGCGTCACTCTTGAAGAACCAGTTGGCGATGCTGGCCAGGAGCACGCCCCACAGTCCCATGAAGAGGAAGGTGCCCCACGTGCCCAGGTCCTTCTTGGTGACGGTGCCGTAGATGGCCATGACGCCGTACACTCCGGCCGTGAGGAAGAACGCCTGCGCGATGCTGCCAGCGGTGTAGATGAGGAAGTAGATGGACAGCGTCATCCCCGTCAGCGCCGAGTAGCCGAGGAACATCGCCCCGGCGACCGGACCCGAAAGGCGGGGAGCGAGGAAGCTCAGCGCGAACACCGCGCCGAGCTGCACCAGCAGCAGCGGGATGTGCCAGCTCAGCACCGCTCGCATCAGCGGCTCGTTGGTCACCGTCGCCAGGGCCATGATGCCCGTGAGCATCAGCCCACCGAACATCCAGCCGTGCACGCGCGTCATGAACGCGCGCTGCGACTCCTGCACCAGCACGGCATTGGCCGAGCTGCGCTCAGCCGTCTGCCATCCGGAAGTTTCCCAGGCCATGGACCCTGATTCCTTTCATGCCGGGACGGGCCCGGCGGCAAAGCCTTTATAGCGTGCCGGGCCGCGTCATGCGCGCGCACCGGCTCCGGTGAAGTCCCTTAAATGGCCTTCCACGCCAGCAAAAGCTTGGAGGCCACTTCAGAGGTGATGAGCGGCAGTACCCCACCGCCGCCGACGATGTTGACGATCTCCGACATCGAACCCCGACACACACCGCCCCACGCGGGCTGGCGGGCGAGCCCCACCGATGCATACGCGGAGTAGTCCACGAAGAAGGACGTGGGGAGCACCGTGCCGTTGGGCTCGCAGAGCAGGTGGTCCTCGGGCGTCGTGTCCACCACCTCCTGCACCACGAAGCCACCGCCGGCCGTGTCCACCGCGGCGCGCGCGCACAGCTCCGGCCAGCCCAGCACCTCGCCATAGGCGGCCTTCACGCGCTCCGTGTACGGCACCGTGCCGGCCGAGCGCCCGAGGAACACGGCCTTGCCGCCGTAGTCCCACGCCCGCTTGAGCACGAAGCGCTTCGGGTCCGCGGACACCAGCGCCACCAGGTCATCGGTGCGCTCGCCGTCGGGGCCCACCGAGGGGCCGGAGCGGAAGATGCGCGTCCACGGCACCGAGGCGCGAATCGCCTCCAGCTCCTCCGGCGTGAGGCCCGCGGCCTCGGCGAGGCGCGGCTCGGCCAGCGCCTGCGACAGGCGCGCGAAGGTGGACTTCACCTCCACCTGCGAGGCGGGCGGGTTGAGGAACACCGCCTTCTTCCCCGGCACCGTGCCCAGGAAGTCCTCCACCCACGGCGAGGGCGTCTCCTCCAGCCGCCGCACGAAGAGGTGCCGGTACACGAGGTCGTACTTCTTGCCGCGCACCTCGAAGGCGTCATCGCCGCTGACTTCATCCGGGTGCACCACGTCCGCGTCCGCGCCGTACTCGCGGAAGCGCTCGCACAGCCAGCGCAGCTCCGTGATTTGCGCGTCGTTGCGGCGGCACAGCAGCGCCACCGTGTCTGGCATCTTCCCGTTGCGCTCCGCCGCGTAGCCGTCCAGCAGCGATCGGTACAGCGCCAGCGCGTTGCTGCCGTTGAGGCTCAGCAGGGCGTGCAGTGCCTTGTCCGGGTAGCGGAAGTAGCGGCCCACCACCTCGATGAAGGTGCGGGCCGCGATGTCGGAATACCCCTGCATGGCGGGGATGGTGGCGTTGACCTCCAGGGCCCACGGCTTGCCGCCCGCGACGAAGTAGTCCACCCGCGTGGTGGCCAGCCGCGAGGCCTGGCGCCAGGTGCGCTCCGCGAGCGAGCGCTCGAGCGGAGAGAGGGCGCCCAGCAGCTCCTGCGCGTCGTCGCCGGCCAGCCACGCGCGCGCCATCTTCACGGTGGCGGAAGAGAGGTGGGCGGACAGCTCGGCGCGGCGGCGGATTTCCGCCGCGTCCAGCACCACGGGGGTGGCGGTGATGGGGATGGGCCGGGTGGTGCCGTCCTTCTGCGTCACCGCCAGGCCCCGCTTGTAGGCGAGCTGGGCCAGCTCGGGCGCGATGTGGCGCGCCTGGCTCCGCAGCACGTCGATGAGCTCTTGCACGAAGTCCTGTCCTCGAAGAAACGCCCGGGACCGCCCGGGAAGCGCGCACCCTACGCCCACACGGCCGCACGGGTCCATCGGCAGGGTGACACTCGCTCCCGGCCCGGGTGGTCGGCGTGGACCCGGATTTGCCACGATTGCTCCCTCGGCCGGGGGGCGGGCGCCGGGTGGTGGCGGTGCGCCCTCCGTGTTCACCAGGGAGGAGGCTCGACATGGGCATGGTCACCGGCGGGCAACTCGTGGCGCGGATGCTGAAGAAAGAGGGCGTGCGCCACCTCTTCACCCTCTCCGGCCTGCACGTGGCGCCCATCTATGCCGCGTGCGTGGAGGAGGGCATCTCCATCATCGACACCCGGCACGAGCAGGCCGCCGCGCACGCCGCGGACGCGTATGCGCGGCTGACGCGCGGCGTGGGCGTGGCGGTGGTGACGGCGGGGCCGGGCGTGACGGACGCGCTCACAGGCGTGGCCAATGCGTACGCGGCCAGCTCGCCCATGGTGCTGCTCGGCGGCGCGGCGCCGACGTTCAACCAGGGCCGGGGCGCGCTGCAGGAGATGGAGCAGGTGGACCTGTTCCACCGCATCTCCAAGTGGTCGGACCGCGTGCCGGCGCCGGAGGCGGTGCCGCACTTCCTGGCGAAGGCCTTCCGCGTGGCGCTCTCCGGTCGGCCCGGGCCGGTGTTCCTGGAGCTGGCGTGGGACGTGCTCTGCAACGGCGTGGACGAGGAGTCGCTGCGCATGCCGGAGCGCTACCGCACGGACGCGCGCGTGGCGCCGGACCCGCGCAAGGTGGACGAGGCCCTCGCGCTGCTGCGCGCCGCCGAGCGTCCGGCCCTCCTCGCCGGCTCCTCCGTGTACTGGGATGGTGCATGGGACGCGCTGCGCGCTTTCGCCGAGAAGGCGCAGGTGCCCGTGTTCCTCAACGGCGCGGGCCGGGGCTGCCTGCCCGCGGGCCATCCGCTCTTCTTCCAGCACTCGCGCAAGGAGGCGCTGAGCGGCGCGGATGTGGTGTTCGTCATCGGCACGCCCTTCGACTTCCGCCTCAACTACGGCGCGGAGCCCACCTTCAGCGCGGAGTCGAAAGTCGTCCAGGTGGACATCGACCCGACGGAGCTGGGCCGCAACCGCCCCGTGGACGTGGGCCTCGTCGCGGACAGCTTCAGCGCCCTCACCGCGCTCGCGGCCGGTGCGGACCGCGCGCGCCGCGACACGCTGCTCTCCGCGCTGCGTGAGGGCGAGGCGCGGAGGCAGGCCGCCATCGACGAGTGGGCGCGCAGCGACAGCACGCCCATCCACCATTACCGGCTGGCGAAGGAACTGTCGGACGTGGCCAACGGCGCGGGGCAGGACCCGGTGTTCATCGCGGATGGCGGCAACTGGGTGGCCATGGCCGCGAAGGTGCTGGAGCTGCGCAGGCCCGGGCGCTGGTTGGACCCGGGGCCGCTGGGGTGCCTGGGCGTGGGCGCGCCGTTCGCGCTCGCGGCGAAGGTGCTGCACCCGGAGCGCACCTGCTGGGTGGTGCAGGGCGACGGCTCGTTCGGCCTCAACGGCTTCGACTTCGAGACGGCGGTGCGCTTCAAGCTGCCCATGGTGTGCGTGGTGGGCAACGACTCGGCGTGGGGACAGATTCGCCTGCCGCAGGTGCAGATGTTCGGCGAGGACAAGTCCCCCGCCACGCGGCTCGCACCCACGCGCTACGACAAGGTGGTGGAGGCCTTCGGCGGGCACGGGGAATTCGTCACGGAGCCGGCACACATCCGCCCCGCGCTGGAGCGCGCGCTGGCCAGCGATACGGTGGCATGCGTCAACGTGTTGTTGGATCCGGACGCGCCCATGAGGTCCGGTGCCATGGGTTATGCCGTGTGAATCAAATGCGAGGGTATGACTTGCACTGTCCTCGCGTCTGGCTTACAAAACACAACCGCGTTTTACGCAATCCCGTGTCATCTGGGAACCCACTGACGTGAGCCCCTCCACCCGCCGCCTGTCCGTGAGTCTCGTCCGGTCGCGCCTCCTGGCGCTGCCGCTCGTGCTCCTGTGCGCGCTGGCGTATGTGGGCAACGTCATGCACTTCGCCCTGGTCCAGCACGCCACGTGCTTGGAGCACGGCGAGTTGGTGCACCTGGAGGAGGGAAGCGCGCACGCCGTGGGGCAGGTCGAGGACTCCTTCGACGATGCCCGCGTTGCCTCCCGCCAGGACTCCGTCGAGGCGCACGACGTGGACGCTCACTGCGTGCATGTCTTCTTCCGGCGCGAGGCCCCGCCTCCGTCGCAGGACACCGCCATCCTCGCGGCCGTGTCCACCCGCTCCGCTCCGGCGCTGGCGGTGTTCCGCTTCCACGCGGAGCCCGTCGCCCGGCTGCACCTCGCGCCCAAGGCATCTCCGCCTCGCGCCTGAAGTCCCGCGTGACTGAGAGCCGGAGCACGTCCGTGTTCCGCACGGCACCCTCGTGCCGTATGGCGTCCCGCTGATCCGTGAAGCCTTTCGTCGTCGTCCCGCCGCGCGCGGGGCGCGAGGAATGGGGCTCCATGGCGTCATGGGCTGACGTCCGCTCGCGTCCACGCATCGCATTCCTCTCAAAGCCTTTCACGTTCTCGCATCCGCGCTGGCGCCGCCTTCATGGGCGGTGTCCGGGGCGGCATGGGAGACGTGTTTCCCCGCAGTACATCCCGTGGAGTCACACCATGAAGAAGAAGCTCCTTGCCGCCCTCCTGCTGTCCACCGCCCTGCTCGCCACCGCCTGCGGCGACGACGAGAACGAGGAGGAGGAGAACGTCGACGTCGAGGGCTGCGAGCACCTCCAGGAGGGGCCCGCTGTCGCCGTCACCGCCACCACCAGCGGCACCGCTCCGTCCGTGAGCAATGACCACCGCCGCTACGACATCACCCTCGTGGATGGCACGGGCGGCAAGTCGGGCTCGGTGTCCTTCGCTGTCGCCGAGGCGACTGACTACGTGTTCTTCACGAGTGTGGATGTGCCGCTCACCGTCCGAAACTCCAGCGGCACCGTGGTGGCCATCGAGGAGAGCACGACGAGCTCCGCCCAGTGCGCTGACATCAAGGGCCGCCACGTGGTGCCCCTGACGGTGGGCACCCACACGCTCACCTTCGGCCCCACCTCCACGGCGACCGTCTCCCTCGTCATCGAGGAGTCCTCGCACGAGGGGCATGACCACGAGGAGTAGCCGCGGCTGAACCCCGAGCCCCCTGTCGATGGCCATGGGCCAGCAGGCACGTCAGCCCCTCTACGTAGGAAAGGAGCCGATGATGGCTGCTGGCATCCCAGGTACCGACACGCGGGCCGCGAGCAGAACGTGAGGCGTCCCATGTCCGGTCATTGGTGTCCCACCCCCGTGCTTCCCCCCGAGCTGCGCCGCGAGGGCGCGCGTCTGTTCGACGTCTCCCTCTGGTGTCTCGGCAGGGATGTGAGCTGTCCCGAGGGGAATCTCCTCCTGCGCCGGGGACTCGTGCGCCACTCACGTCCCGCCGGTGTCGAGGGACAGAGTGCATACGCGGTGCATATGCCGGGCATGGGGCGTCTCGTGTTGTGGGGCTTTGGAGTGCTGTGTGAGTGCGGAGATGCCGTCTTCGTTCCGAGAGATGGGTTTCTTCCGCGTCTGTTGAAAGTGCCGCCGCCGCGGCTCCCATTTCTGGCACGCGAGCTGGGGCCGTGGCGCGAGCCCGCAACCCCGGAGCAGAATCGCGATGTTCGTGTCGCGTTGGCATCCGTGGCTTCGTGGCTCGCGGGCCATGAGGACTGGGTGGTGCGGGAGCTGGGGCCGGGCTGGCGGCGTGAGTGCCTGGAGGCGCGTGGCAAGGCGTCTCCCATCCCGGCGGATGCGCTGGCCGAGGCCTGGAGGAGGCTCGGTTCTCGCATCTGCTCACTGGAGTCTGGATTGAACGCCTGTGTCACCCCGGTCTCCGGGGCCCGAGGAGCACATCATGCTGGCACGACTTCTCCGAGCCGATGAGCCGTCCATCTACGTCCAGACCCCGTGGGAGGATGTCGCGGACCTGGCCCTGCCAGCGCCTCCGCTGCGCGAAGGGCTGGGCACCGCGCACCTGACGGTGAGCACCCGCGAGCCGCTGGCGCAGGCGTACTTCGACCAGGGCCTGCGGATGCTGCACCTGGGCTGGGGCTCGGAGGCCCGGCGCGCCTTCGCCGAGGCGGCGCGAAGGGATTCGGAGCTGGCCATGGCGTGGTGGGGCATGGCCCTCACGCGCGGCGCCGGTGCCCGCTTCGCCAGGTTCCGCGCGGAGTCCGTCCGCCGAGCGCTGGCGCTGAGCGAGGGGACCTCGGACTTGGAGCAGCGCTATGTCGTCGCCGCCAGCCTGCTCGCGGACAAGGGCCCCGCCAACGGGCGCCACGCCTTCGTGCGCGACATGGAGTTCCTCGTGGACCGCTACCCCGAGGACTGCGAAGCGCGGCTGCTGCTGGCGGGCTTTCTTCTGGATGGCTACGAAGCCGACGGCCGCCCTGGACAGGGCCATCCGTACGCGCAGGCCCTGCTGCGCGAGCTGCTGCGCACGCACCCGGACCACGCGGGCGTGCACCATGCGTGGGTGAACGCCATGCTGCACAGCGCCCGGCCCGAGGCGGCGCTGGAGAGCGCGCGCAGGCTGGTGGAGCTCGCCCCCGGGGCCAGCCCGGCGCTGCTCGTCGCGGGCCGGTTGCTGCTGCGGGTGGGGCACGGGGACGAGGCGCGCCGCGCGCTGGAGGCCGCGGTGGCCGCGGACGACGCGTACCTCGCCGCGGAGTCGCTGCCGGCGCCCGCGGCCCCGAGCGCCGAGGCCGCGATGCGGCTGCTCAGCGAGAGCTGCGCGGAGGCGGGGCGTTACACCGATGCCCAGGCCTGGGCCCGGCGCCTGCGCCACCGCGTGGAAGCGGTGGAGGGCGAGCCACAGGCGGCGCTCTTCGCGTCGCTCACACTGGTGTCCGCGCACCTGCGCTTCGGCTTCTTCCGCGCGGCGGCGGACGTGCCCATGGAGCTGCCGGGGCCCGCGTCGCTGGCGGACCACGCCCTGCGCGACGGCGTGCGCCACTACACGCGGGGCCTGAGCGCGCTGGAGTCCGGCCGGCTGTCGGTGGTGGAGCAGGCGTGTGACGCGCTCGACGCGCTCCATCCTCCGCTGACGGAGGCGCGCCGCTCGGAGGGCCGTGCCTTGTGTCCGCGCGACGTGGCCCGCGTGGTGGAGGTGGCCGCGCTGGAGCTGCGTGGCGCGCTGGAGGCCCGCCGGGGCGAGACGGGCCGCGCCGAGGCCACGCTGACGCGCGCCCTGCGCCTGGAGCGCCGCCTGCGCGCGGCCGGGCCCATGCCCTTCTCGCGTTCGGCGCGCGAGGCGCTGGTGAAGCTGCGGCTGCACTCGGACCGCGAGGACCGGGCGTTGACGCTGGCGCGGGCGCTGGTGTCGGAGCGGCCCGGCTGTGGCCACATGCGCCTCTTGTCCGCGGAGGCCCTCGTGGCCCTGGGCGCGTGGGAGGACGCGGTGGCGGAGTTCACCGCCTTCCTCGACTGTTGGCGCGACGCGGACCCGCACCTTCCCGAGCTGCGTCGTGCGAGGTTGTTCATCGCCGGACGGGGCCGCGTGCTGCGGCTGGTGCGCCCCGCGGAGCTCGCGACGGCGCAGGAGGCCGAGAGCACGGCACCCCGCGTCTTGGAAAAGGTGTCTTGATGTCGGTGGGGGATTCGATGACGGCTCGCTCACGCTGGGACGGCGTGGGCCAGCTCCTCTCCGCGTTGTGCATCGTCCACTGCGTGGTGCTACCGCTGGTGTTGGGCCTGCTGCCGGTGGCTGTCGCTGGCGTGATGGAGGGTGAAGCCGTGCACCGGTGGCTCCTCGTGCTGGTGGTCGCGAGCGCGCTGGCGTCCTTCGTTCCGGGCTGGCGCCTGCACCGCCGCGCGTCCGCCGTGTGGCTCGCGGTGCTGGGCCTGATGATGTTGGTGGCCGGGGCCTTCCTCGTTCCGGAAGGCACGACAAGCCCCTGGGAGACGGGCCTCACGTTGTTGGGCGGAGGGGTGATGGCAGTGGCCCACGGGCGCAACCGCTCCCTGTGCCGCGACTGTTGCCCTCCCGAAGCAGGGTGAATGCGAGCGTCGTCCCGGGGGCGCCGTCGTCCTTCCGCCGCTTGACGGGCCGGAGGGGTTCGCGCGAGGAGGGGGCATGCCCACCTTCCGCCTCAAGCTGGACCAGGCCGCGCTGCTCGTCGTGGACATCCAGGAGCGGCTGTGCGCCGCCATGGACCGGGACGCCTTGGACAGGATGCTCGCGCGCACCAACGCCGCCATCGAGGGCGCGCGAGCGCTCGGCCTGCCCATCATCGTCACCGAGCAGTACTCCAAGGGACTGGGCCCCACGCACTCGCTGGTGCGCATGCGCCTGGCGGACGTGAAGCCCGTGGAGAAGATGGAGTTCAGCGCGGCGGTGCCGGACACGCTGGCCGCGCTGGGCAACCGGCGCCAGGTGTTGGTGGCCGGCATGGAGGCGCACATCTGTGTCTTCCAGACGGTGCGTGATTTGGCCGAGCGGGGGCTGTCGCCGTTCATCCTGGCGGACGCGGTGCTGTCGCGCTCGACGGAGGACCGCCGCGTGGGGCTCGACTTGTGCCGAGACGCGGGCGCCCACGTCGTCACCGTGGAGGCCGCGCTGTTCGACTTGCTCGAGCGTGCGGGCACGCCCGAGTTCAAGAAGGTCTCCGCGGCGGTGCGCTGACGCCTAGAAGATGGACGGTGCGTCGGGCTTCGGAGGCGGCGCCGGACGGATGCCGGACGGAGGAGGCGGTGCCTTCTCCTTGGAGATGGCGGGCAGTGACGGCGTCAGCTCGCCGACGTAGAGCAGCCCGTCGAAGCCCTCGTCCGTGGGGGACTCGAAGCGCTGGACGTACGGCGTCTGTCCGGGGGGCGCCGCCACGCGCTCCGTCGGCGTCGTGCCGATGTAGCCGCACTGGAGCTTGCCGGCGCGGTTCAAGTCGCAGCCCCAGCGCGTGCCCTGCGCGTAGCTCATCTCCAGCACCACGAGGCGCCCCTTCTTCAGGTGCTTCGCCATGGGCGTGAAGTCCTTGTCCCACGGCGTGCCGGTGACGGTGCGAGTGTGCGCGTTGCCCGCGAGGATGACGTGGAGCTCGTCGGGGTGCGCCTTGCGGCGCTGGGTCCACACCTTCGCCAGCTCGGCGTCGCGTTGGCTCGCCCAGGCCGTGTCCGTGTCGTAGGCCACCAGCGTCACACGCAGGCCCGCGGCTCGCATCGCGCGCACCCGGTCGATGAGGTCGAAGATGGCGTGGCTGCTGCGGCCGTCCTGGTAGGGCCGCGTCCAGAAGCGGCCTTCCAGCAACGCATCCTGGTCCACCGGAGCTCCCGGGCTGGAGAGGTAGCGGTCCAATCGCTCCTGCTCCGTTTGTGGCAGCGACAGGCCGAGCACCACGGGCAGGCCCGCGCGGGCGAACTGGCACACCGCGTTGCCCACCACGGCGGGGGCCTCGCGCGAGCCGAGCTGCTCGCCGATGAGCAGCGTGAGCCCGGGAATCATCAGCTCGTCCAGGTCGCGCACGGCATCGCCGCACAGGGCATCCGGAGCGGGCGCCGTGTCCGTCCACCGGGCGAGGTAGAAGTCCGCCTCGCGTACGGCAGTGGGCACCGGGTCCTGGTGGATGTTGCCGCTCACGACTTCGAGAGACGGCGCGGACTCCAGCCGCAGCGTGAGCTCCTTCTCCAGGTCCATGTCACGGCTGCCGCGCGTCGCCATGCGCATCTCGAGCGGAGCCACCGGCGCATCCTCGATGAGGGTGACGTCGTATCTTCCGCTGCGGGTCAGCTCGGCGCGCTCCCGGAGAACCTTCCACCATACGTTTTTCTGGCTGACGTCGTTGCCCACCGAGTGGAACGTCATGCGGAAGATGCGGACCACGGACTGGCGCGGCCCCACCGCGACGCCCGTCACCAAGTAGCGCGAGTAGGTGATGTCGCCGGTGCCCCGGTGGACCGGCTGCTCCCAGGTGGTGAGCAACTGGCTCGGGTCCTGCGTCTCCTCGAAGGTGTAGCCCTTCGCGGACAGCAGCTCACGCGTGGCGGCCAACGCCTCGGCCAGCGGCTTCTGGAAGATGTGCTCGTACTTCGGCTGCTCTGCCTTCGCGGTCCGTGGCGCATGCGCACACCCGCTGACCACCACCGCCACCAGCCACGGCATCAACCATCGAACGTTCATGGAAGCCCCCCGGTCCAGGCCGGATGACAAGGTCCGCCCATGTAACGCTACGACAGGCGTCGTATATCGTGGGAGTGCGAGGCACCCGCCCGGGCCGCGGTAACCACGGACCCGGGGCGGATGCCCTCGTAGGCGACCTGACTCAGTGCGCCGGCCTGACGAGCCGCACGAGGCCCCGCAGCGCCATGGCCACGGCGACCAGCACCGCGGCGAGCACCGTCTGCGAGCCGCCCACCGGGAAGTCGTAGAAGTAGGCGAAGAGGTAGCCGCCCACGCCGGAGATGGCCCCCGCGAGCGTGGCCACGAAGAAGGTCGCCGGCAGGCGCATCTCCAGCATCAGCGCGGCGATGGCGGACAGCGTGGAGAAGGCGAACACCGGCAGCGCGCCCAGGGCGCGGGCGCACACGCCCACCATGACGCCAATGGACACCATCAGCACGCCGTCCAGCAGGCGCACCGGCAGCCCCTGCACGTGCGCGCCGATGCGGTCGAAGCTGGCGAAGGTGATGCCCCGGAACCACCACAGGTGGATGACCATGACGAGCGTGGCCGCCACCGCCACGGTGTGGAGCTGCTCGGGCGTCACCAGCACGGCGGTGCCGAAGAGGATGCCCTGGATGTCATGGGCCTCCTGGGCGATGCGGTCTCCCACCAGAATCGCCGCGCCGCCGGACAGCGCATAGGCCAGGCCGAGCAGGCTCTCGCGCGTGAGCTTCAGCTTCGTGGGCTCGGTCATGAGCAGCAGCGTGGCGGCCAGGGCCATCGCGGTGGCGCCCAGCACGGGCTCCACGTGGAAGCCCAGGTGGATGCCCGCGAAGAAGGCCAGGGCCACGCCCAGGCCGGCGGACTGGGCCACCGCGGCGCTGACGAACACCATGCGCCGCAGCACCACGTACACGCTCAGGAAGCCCAGCACGCCCCCGGCGATGAGGGCGCACAAGAGCGGGTCTCGGAACAGCTCGAACCCCGCGATGAACTCCTGCCACTTGGAGGGCTCAGCGAGCAGCGTCGTTTCCACGGTGGGGTCCCTTGGGTGCGCGGTGGCAGTACTCGTCGCCGTACTGGCGGCGGAAGGCGGGGTGGCAGAACACCGTCTGCGCATCGCCCACGACGAAGGCGGACGTCTCGCGGTCGACGAAGAGCAGGGTGTCCGCGTGCTCGGCGGCGACTTCCAAGTCATGCACCACCACCACCACGCCCAGGCCGCGCTTGCGCGCCAGCGAGCACAGCCGCTGCATCGTCTCGCGCTCGGCGACGGCGTCCATGGCGGCGGTGGGCTCGTCCAGGAGCACCATGTCCGCCTCGGTGGCGATGAGCCGTGCCAGCAGCGTGCGCTGCTTCTGGCCCTCGGACAGCTCGCGGTAGGGACGCGGGGCAATGGCCTTCGCGCCCGCCGTCTCCAGCGCGGTCTCCACCGCGTCCCGGTCCGCCTTGCGCGGGAAGGGCCAGAGGAAGCTCCACCCGCGCAGCCGGCCCCAGGACGCCAGCTCTCGCGCGCGCAGCGGCAGCAGCGAGTCGATGGCGGACGTCTGCGGCACGTACGCGCTGCGCATCTCCGACGAGCTGCGGCGGATTTCGCCCGACACCGGAGGAACCATGCCCAGCAGCGTCTTGAACCAGGTGCTCTTGCCGGAGCCGTTGCGGCCCACCACCGCCACGAACTGGCCGCGCCGGATGACCATGTCGATGGGCGGCAGCATGGCCTTGTCGTTGTATCCGATGACCAGCTTCTCGCACGTGAGCAGCGGCTCGCCGGGCGTGAAGGAGGGGGACACCGAGTGCTCGGCGCTCAACGGGTCTGTCACGTCATCGGTCTTCACGGCTCACCTCCGCCTCGGGCTCCTGCTTGCCCAGGGCCTCCAGCAACTGCTTGCGTAGCGCCTCGTTCTCCGGCGCGCCCAGGTCCACCACGCCGTCGGTGCCGGGCGTGGCCGCGGACCAGTCCAGCCCGTCGAAGAGGGTGGGGGACAGCGCCAGGGACAGCGCCAGCTTCACGAGCGGCTCGTGCTCGCGGTCCGCTGGCACATCCAGCGTTCCGCTCAATTCCGCCAGCGGCTCGACGTCTTCTTCCTCTTCGCCCTCCACCGCGAGGTCCAGGCGGAAGGGGCGCTCGCCCTGGAAGCGCGGCGTGGCGCGGTTGTCTCGCACCGCGCCCTGGAGGCGCAGGGCCGTCACGTCCCAGTGCGCAGTGGAGAGGGTGCCCTTCGACAGCTCGCAGTCCGGCTCGCACTCGGGCGTGAGCGTCTGCGAGGCCAGCAGGTCCAATTCCGCGTCCACGTGCAGCGCGGCCACGAGCGAGGACGTCGCGCCACCGCCGCCGCCGTTCAGCTCCGCCTGGATGTCCTCGTAGCTGACGAGCGCACCGTCATCTCGGTGGCAGTGCCCGCCGTGGCACAGGCTGTAGCCGGGCGGAGGGTTGGCCGGGTCGAACGTCTCTCCGCTACCGCCACCGCTGCTGCTTCCACCGCTGCTCGCGGCGCTGAGCAGCTCGACGTGCGACAGGCCCAGGGACGCGGCGTCCAGGCGCACCTGGAAGTCGGACGCGAGCTGCTGGAAGCCATTGCCCGCGTCGCGTGAGGACAGCGGTGTGTAGCCGGCGCTCACCGTGGGCTCCAGCGTGGCGAAGCTCCCGCCGGCGTCCAGCGCACAGCCGGACAGGAGGAGCAGGGGGAGGATGTGTCTTGCTCGCATGACTTCAGTCCCCCTTGCCGGCGAGCGCCTTCTCCAGGCGCCCCACCAGTTCGTCGATGTGCTGGATGTACGTCTCGCCCGCGCGGAAGTCCGTGCCGCCGTGCACGATGACGAGCGGCGCCGGAATCTTCGAGGCCACGAGCTTCGCGGTGGTGTCCGGGTAGTAGCTCTCGATGAGCACCATGCGCGCCTTCTGCTGCCGGCCCTGCGCCAGCACCGAGGCGACGTGCGACGGGTTGGGCGGAATGCCGGGCTTGGGCTCCAGGAAGGCGATGGGGTTGAAGCCGAGCCAGTCCGCCAGGTACGCCGTCGTGCGGTGGTAGGCGATGACGGGCGCGCCCTTCATGCCGGCCAGCCGCTGCTCCCAGCCTGCGCGGGCCTTCTCCAGCTCGTCGGTGAACTTGGCGAGGTTGGCCTTGTAGGCGGCGGCGTTCTTCGGGTCGAGCTGCGCGAGCCGGTCGGTGATTCCGCGCGCGACGGCCAGGGCCTGGCGCGGGTCGTAGAGGTAGTGCGGGTTGCCGCCCGGGTGCACGTCACCGAGGCTGCGGTCCACCTTGCCCTGGGGAATCTCCAGGATGCGGGGGAACTGCGACGCGTTGAGGAAGCCCGGGTTGTTGACGAGAATCTTCGGGTTGCGCGCGCCCTGCTGCAGCGTGGGCAGCCAGCCAATCTCCAAATCCAGACCGATGGCGATGAGCAGGTCCGCGCGGTTGAGGGCCAGCGCGAGGTTGGGTTTGGCGTCAACGAAGTGCGGGTCCTGGCTGGCCAGCGCCAGCGACTGCACCTGGACATGGTCGCCACCCACCGCCTTGGTGAGCGCGGCGAGGTCCGGCAAGGTGGTGACGACGTTGAGGTCCGCGGCGCGCGCGGGCGCGGCGGCGAGGAGGGAAACGGCGGCGCACAGGGCCGCGAGGAGACGGAAGTGTCGCATGAGGCATGAGCTCCTGTGTGAGGGGGTCAGAAGGCGTGGGCGCCGTGGGCGCCGGTGACCAGCTCGAGCGCGAGGAACACGGAGTAGTCCGGCTCATCGCGCCAGCCGGCCCGGTCCATGGCGCCCTGGAGGCGCAGGCGGGAGAACTCGGTGGGCCAGAAGGTGACGTTGGCGGAGACGCGCTGCCGGTCGTCCGTCCACTCCGGATCCAACGGGTCGGTGACGATGGCGCCACCTTCACCCTTCGCGGGCGTGCCCAGTTCGTAGCGCGCGGCGGTGGCCCACCGCTGCGAGAAGCGCCACGCGGCCTGGGCGTAGGCGTTGAAGTCCGTCAGCACGTCACCGGGCACCTGGCGGCGGCGGTAGAAGGCCTCCGTCTGGAAGGTGATGAGCGTGGTGCTCGCCTCGGTGATGGGCCGGTAGCGGAGGTACAGGTCCGTGCCGTACACGTCCGTGCGGTTGCGGTAGCCGCTGGCGTTGGGCCCGGTGGCGGCGGACAGGCCCCACATGAGGGACAGGTTGTCCGACAGCGGGAAGAACTGCTTCACCACGCCGGTGAGCTGCAAATCCAACGGCGACAGCACGCGCTCGTCGGACGCGCCGAGGAAGCTGCGCGCGGTGCCCTCGCCCGACGCGTCCGTGGCGCTGCCGATGAGCTCCACGTACCAGGGCAGGGGCGTGAGCCAGGACACCTCCGTGCCCAGGCCGCGGTTGCCCTCGCCGCCGAAGACGCGGCCAATCGCGAAGGGCTGGTCCACGAAGTCCCAGGCATGCGGGTGCGTGGGGTTGAGGCGCCCGAACTTCGTGAGGAACTGGCCCGCGCGCACCTGGAGGTTGGCGGGCAGCGCCAGCGTGGTGCCGTACGCCTCTTCGATTTCCACGCCGAACTGACTGAAGACGAGGTTGGCGTCGAAGCGGAAGTACGGGTCCACCACCGAGCCGATGGACAGCTCCAACTGCTGGAGGTTGAAGCCGTTCTTGGTGGGGTCGTGCCCGCCCGTCTGCAGCGGCTCCTTCGACGAGAAGCCCGCGCCCGCCACGTCGAGGATGAAGCTCAGGTCCAGGAAGTTGGTGCCGCTGGTGCTCACGCCTGGGATTGCGAGCGCGTTGCCTCCGCCGGGAGAGGACTTGGGCGCGGTGGCGGTGCCGGAGGGCGCGTTCTGCTGCGCCTCCTGCGCGTCGCTGCCCAGCGCCTTCTGGATTTCCTCCAGCTCCTCCGGACTGAGCTCGGCGGGAGGCGCCTCCGCGGGCGTGCCCGTGCCTTCCGCGGGCGGAGGGGACTGCGTGGGTGGGGCGGTCTCCTGGGCCGCGGCGCTGGCGGTGGACAGGAGGGTGGCGACGGACACGACGATGAGGGCGTCCTTGGGACGCCTGCGAACGATGGACACCTGGGATGCTCCGCGTACGCGACGCCCGCTCGAGCGGACGTCGACCAAAAGCCAAAAAGCCCGACAGGACGCGACTTCAGCCGCGCGCGGGAGGAGAGGCCTTGGGAGCGGTGTCGAGGACGGCGAGGGGCGGGGAACCCTGGGGCGGCGCGGTGGCGGGGACGCTCACCGCGAGCCGCTCCAGCGTGAGCATCACCGGGCGCGAGGTGAGGACCTCGTCACGCGCGCTGGAGGTGAGCAGCGGGCAGGTCTCGTGCAGCGGGCCTGTCGCGTCCGTCCCTGCTTCGGGGATGGAGTTCAGCTGGGGGTTCCGCGCGGCGGCGAGCCGGGACAAACCCGAGCCCGTGCCTCTCGCCGTCTCCTCGAAGGCCTGGTGCTCCGGGCAGAAGCGGTGCGCGTGCGCCGACTTCGCATGCAGCAGTGCGCCCACCGGCTGACACGCCCACAGCGCGACGAGGAATGTCGCGACGTAGCGGGCGAAGGTGTGGGCGCGGTGGATCATCGGAAGAGAGAGGCGCCTGGGTGCTGTACTGACGGACCCCAGGAAGTGTCAAGGCAAGCTATCACGCGGTGTTCATGGAGAGGGACGGGCCGGCCCTTCTTCCATTCACGGCGGCGGGATGCGTCACGCACCCCGAGGCGTTGGAGACCCGCGTATGCAAGGACATCCGGACGGCGACTTCATTCCGGTGGCGACGCTGGCGGACCTGGACGCCCGGGGGCGCGCGGTGGTGACGGTGGGGGGCACCCGGGTGGCGCTCGTCCGGGTGGAGGGGCGCCTCCATGCCCTGGATGACACCTGCCCCCACCGGGGTGGCCCGTTGTCGGAGGGGGATTTGGAGGGCCCCGTGCTGCATTGCCCGTTGCATGCCTGGCCGTTCGACGTGCGGACGGGGCAGTGCTTGCGACGCGAGGCCCGCATCCGCATCTACGAGGTGCGCGTGGAGGGCGAGCACATCCTTTTGTCCGCGTCCGCATCGGGTAGCTTCCCGGCCCGCTGAACCGCCGCCCTCCCACGTCAGGAGCGACCGTCCCGTGAGTCCGTCCCGAGCCCGCCGCAAGAGCACCTCCGCTTCAACGTCCTCCGTCGTGCGGACTCCAGACCGGGCGGCCATGGCCCGCGCGGTGGAGGACTTCCTTCGCGCCGCCGGCCTTCCCCTGAAGGACGACAACCTCGTGGGCACCCCCGAGCGCGTCGCCGAGGCCTGGGAGCGCGAGTTCCTCGACGGCTACGCCCAGACGCCCGAGGCGGCCCTGGGCGAGACGTTCCCCGCGCCGTCCAACTCGTCCGGTGAATTGGTGGTGGTGACGGACCTCCGCTTCCACTCCATGTGCCCGCACCACCTGCTGCCCTTCACCGGGCGCGCCCACGTGGCCTACGTGCCGGGCTCGCGCGTGGTGGGCTTCGGGCGGCTGTCGGCGCTGGTGGACTGCTTCGCGCACCGGCTCATCCTCCAGGAGGACCTCGCGCGGCAGGTGGCCGGCTCGTTGGCGCGCGTGCTCGGCAGCCCCGCCACCGCCTGCATCATCGAGGCGGAGCAGGCCTGCATGCGGCTGCGCGGTGACCAGCAGCGCGACGCCGTCACCCACGCGGAGGCCTACGAGGGCCGCCTGCGGCGCGACGGGGCGCTGCGCCGCGAGCTGTGGGCGCGGCTGGGGGCTCGCCGATGAGCATGCCCGCGCTCCAGAAGTTCCAGCGCGTGGAGCCCGAGCGCGTGGAGCGCGCCTGCGCGGAATTGCTGCATACGCTTTCGCCAGGACAGGTGCGGCGCGACGAGGACACGCTCTCTGCCTACGCGCGCGACGAGTCCGACAGCGGCGTGTACCTGCCGGACGCCGTCGTCTACCCGGAGACCACGGCGCAGGTGTCCACCGTCTTCAAGGTGTGCAACGCGCACGGCGTGCCCTTCACGCCCTGCGGGGCGCGCAGCGGCAAGAGCGGGGGCTCGCTGCCCCTGTGCGGCGGCGTGGCGGTGAGCCTGGAGCGCATGAAGCGCATCCGCTCCATCTCCGTGGAGGACCTCACGGCCGTGGTGGAGCCGGGTGTGGTGACGGGCGACTTCATGAAGGCCGTGGAGGCGGTGGGCCTCTTCTACCCGCCGGACCCGAACTCGTGGGAGTGGTGCACGCTGGGCGGCAACGTCGCGGAGAATGCGGGCGGCCCGCGCGCGCTGAAGTACGGCGTCACTCGCGACTACGTCATCGGCTTGGAGTGGGTGCTGCCGGACGGTGAGGTCGTCCGCGTGGGCCGGCGCACCATCAAGGGCGTGGCCGGCTATGACCTCGTGGGCCTCTTCGTCGGCTCGGAGGGCACGCTGGGCGTGGCCACCGAAATCACGCTCCAGCTCATCCCCCTGCCGCGCAAGGTGATGACCGCGCTCGTCGTGTTCCCCTCCGTCATGCAGGCGGCGCGCGGTGTGTCCGCGGTGCTCGCCGCTGGCATCCTCCCGCGCTGCCTGGAGCTCATCGACGACGTGGCCCTGCGCGCGGTGGATGGCCGCGGCTTCCACTTCCCGCCGGGCGCCGGCGCCGCCGTCATCGCCGAGGTGGACGGCAACAACGAGGACGGCCTGCTCGCCGAGCTCTCGCAGCTTGGTGACATCTGCACCGCGCAGGGCGCCACGCAGACGCTGGCCGCGCAGGACGACTCACAGCGCGAGAAGCTCTGGGCCGCGCGCCGCTCCATTTCCCCAGCGCTCCGTGCTCTCAAGCCTCACAAGATTTCCGAGGACATCGTCGTGCCACGCTCGAAGATTCCGGAAATCATCGAACGGCTGAAAGCCATGGGCGTGGAGCTGGGCCTCACCGTGGCCACGTATGGCCACGCGGGCGACGGAAACCTGCACGCCAACATCCTCTACGAAGGCCCGCACCAGCGGCCGCTCGTGGAGGAGGCCCTGCGCCGCATGCTGGTGATGACGGTGGAGCTGGGCGGCACGATCACAGGCGAGCATGGTGTAGGCCACGCCAAGCGGGAATATTTGTCGTTGGAGCAGCAGCCAGCGCTCATCGAATTGCAGCGGCGCCTCAAGCACTTCTTCGACCCATCAGGGCTGCTCAACCCCGAGAAAATCTTCCCCGCTCCCGCGCGTTCTTAATTTGTAGCCGTTTCGGGCTCATTTTCGCCGGGCCGTCATGCCGCTTACCTTCCAAGTACCGGGAAGGAATGGGCATTGGCGGCCCTGTGACTCAGGTAGGGGAGCGAAAACTCCCTCTGAGTCGGAATGAGAAACCCTTTCGCTCGTTGCGCGTCTTAGTTGCAGGTGGACGCGAAGCGGGCGGGGGCGAGCGCGTCCGGCATCGAACGGAGGACGGGAAATCATGGCCAATTCGACGAAGTACGCGGCCGAGGGCCTGTCGTATTACCTGCGCAACCTCGGTGGGCACCAGCAGCTCACGCGCGAGCAGGAGTACGAGCTGGCTCGGCAGGCCCGGAAGGGAGATGAGGCTGCGCGACAGACGCTCGCCAGCTCCAACCTCGCCTTCGTGGTTGCCGTAGCGAAGAAGTTCGCCAACCGGGGCGCGCGCCTGGATGACCTCATCCAGGAGGGCAACGTGGGGCTCATGAAGGCAATCGAGCACTTCGACCCCAAGAAGAATGTGCGCTTCGCCACCTATGCGGTGTGGTGGATTCGCGCCTACATCACCCGGTACCTGAAGGACAACCGCAGCCAGGTGCGCGGCGGTGAGGCCGAGCGCGGCAGCATGGTGGACTTCTCTCTGGACGCCACCATCGACGAGGAGGGCGAGACGACCTTCCTGGACCGCATCGAGGACGGCGGGCCCTCTCCGCAGCAGGTGTACCTGTCGCGCGAGCAGGACAACGAAATCCAGGAGGCGCTCTCCAAGGTCCGCAAGCGCATCGGCGACCTCGGCTGGGACATCCTCACGGAGCGGCTCACCCAGGACAAGCCGCTCACCCTGGAGGAACTGGGCCAGCGCTGGGGCGTCTCGCGCGAGCGCGTGCGCCAGGTGGAGCTGAAGACGAAGAACTTCCTCGAGCGCTACCTCTCCGCGTTCAACGAGAACGAGGAGCACCCGGGCGAACTGACCTCCGCCGACGCGGCATGAATCAGCCATGCCTCCCCACCCGGGGAGACGTCCCCTGCGGGCGGGACTGGACGGGTACTCTTCCCGGCCAGCCCCGCCCTTGTTTTTTTGCGGGCCATGCCCCGCCGGGTTGGTTTGCTTGCAAGCAATCGTGCGTGCTAAACCCACCCGCCATGCGCTTGATTTTGCTTGCGTGCTGCCTGCTCGTGGCCCTCCCGGCACGGGCGGCGGACCCCGGAGTTCTGTCCACACTGGACGCGCTCCATCAGAAGCGCGGGGACCCGGCTGCCGAGAAGGAGCTCGAGGACGCGCTGAAGGCCGCCCTCAAGGCCTCGCCGGACGACTTCGAGCTCGTCTGGCGCCAGGCGCGCCTCCTCCAGTGGCAGGCCGACGGCGCCAGGGACGAGAAGCGCAAGAAGGTGCTCGGCCGGCAGACGTGGGACTGGGGTGAGAAGGCGCTGAAGCTCGCCCCGGAACGCGTGGAAGGCCACTATTACGCGGCAGCCGGGATTGGCGCATATTCCCAGGCCGTGGGCGTGATGAAGGCCCTGGGCGAGGGGCTGGAAGGCAAGTTCAACGAGCGGCTCGACAAGGCCATCGCCCTCGACTCCGACTTCGAATGGAGCGCTCCGTTGTTGGCCAAGGGGCGCTACTACTACGAGGTGCCGTGGCCCAAGAGGGATTTGGGGAAGTCCGCGGCGTTGTACGAGAAGGCCATCGCGAAGCACCCGGAGATGCTGCGCGCGTACCTCTTCCTTGCCGAGACGCTCCTGAAGGACGACAAGGCTCAGAAGGCGCGTGAGGCCATCCAGAAGGTGAAGCAGGGCAGTGTCGCGTACGACCCTCCGGAGGGTCGTCGCGTGCAGGAGCTGGCCAAGAAGGTCGATGCGGATATCGAGGAGGAGCTCAAGTGAGGGCAGAGAATCAGATGGTAGCTCCGGCTCCCGCGGCCGGGGGGTCGCAAGAAGGGAACCTGGTCCAACTACTCGTCCAGAATGCGCGTAACGCCTCCAAGGTGGGCGCCACGCACAAGAAGGACGGGCGCTGGCAGGACGTCACATGGGCGCAGATCCTCGAGGAGGTGAAGACGCTCTCCGAGGCCCTCGTGGCTCAGGGAGTGCAGCCCGGAGACCGGGTGGCCCTCTTCGCCAACACCAGCCTGCAGTGGATCATCTGTGATTTGGCCATCAGCGCGACGCAGGCCATCACCGTCCCCATCTACGCGTCCAACACCCCGGACGAGTGTCGCTACATCATCAACCACTCGGAGACGTCGTTCCTCTTCGTCGACAACGACGAGAAGGACGCCAAGCAGGCGGGCCGGCTCACGCGCATCCGCCAGAAGCTGGCGGAGATGCCCTCGCTGAAGCGGGTGGTGCTCCTCGAGGGCGCCGTCGCGGGTGGCGCGGAGATGACGCTGGCGGACCTGGTGAAGCAGGGCCGCGAGGCCATCCAGGCGCGCCCCGGCGCCTTCGATGAGCGCGTGTCCGCCATCAAGCTGGAGGACACCAACTCGCTCATCTACACGTCCGGCACCACCGGCGAGCCCAAGGGCGTCATCCTCACCCACAACAACTGGTACTACGAGGCGAAGGCCTCCCAGTCGGTGGGGATGATGGAGCCGGGCGACTCGGTGATGCTGTTCCTGCCGCTGGCGCACGTCTTCGCGCAGGTGGTGAAGGCCGCGTGGCTCAGCATGGGCTACCGCCTCATCATCGCCGAGTCGGTGGACAAGCTCCTCGCCAACCTGGTGGAGACGAAGCCCACCGTGCTGCCCTCGGTGCCGCGCGTCTTCGAGAAGGTCTACAACAACGTCGTCTCCAACGGCTCCGCGTCGCCGGGCCTCAAGGGCCGGCTGTTCCGCTGGGCCTTCAAGCTCTTCGACGAGTACGTCGAGGCGCGCAAGGCGGGCCGCGAGTACGACACCCTGGCCTTCTCGCTCGCGAAGAAGCTGGTGTTCGCCAAGGTGAAGGCCGCCATCAGCGAGAAGCTGGGCGGCAACATGCGCATCTTCATCTCCGGCGGCGCGCCCCTGTCCTCGAAGATTGGCTACTTCTTCGACCTCTTGGGCCTGAAGGTGCTGGAGGGCTACGGCCTGACGGAGACGTCCGCCGGTACCACCGTCAATCGCGAGAACAAGATCAAGATTGGCACCGTGGGCGCCCCCATGCCGGGCACGGACATCAAGATTGCCTCCGACGGGGAAATCCTCATCCGCGGCCCCGGCGTGATGAAGGGCTACTACAAGAACCCCGCCGCCACCGCCGAGGCCATCGACGCCGAGGGCTGGTTCCACACCGGCGACATCGGCGAGCTGGATGCGGACAACTACGTGCGCATCACCGACCGCAAGAAGGACATCATCGTCACCGCGGGCGGTAAGAACGTGGCGCCGCAGAACATCGAGAACCAGCTGAAGACGCACGCCATCATCAGCCAGTCCATGGTGTACGGCGACAAGCGCCCGTACCTCGTGACGCTCATCACCGTCTCCGACGAGGCCGCGCGCAAGCTCCTCCAGGAGAAGGGCGCCCCGGTGGGCACCTACGCGGAGAACTCGAAGCGCCCGGAGGTCCACGCCGCGGTGAAGGCCGCCATGGACGCCGTCAACGCGGAGCAGCCGCCGTACGCCACCATCAAGCGCTTCTCCATCCTGGATGCGGACTTCTCGCAGGAGACGGGCGAGCTGACGCCCAAGCTCAGCGTGAAGCGCAAGGTCTGCAACGCCAAGTACAAGGCGCAGATTGACGCCATGTACGATGGCGCCGCCGTCGTGGACTGACGTCCCGCGCGCCTTCCGGCCCGGCTCCCTCGGGGGGCCGGGCTCAGGGAGGCGGCAGGCAGTGGCCTTCAAACGACGACGCCCGAATCACCTCGCGCTTGGCGGGGTGGCTCGGGCGTTGGTGCGTCAGGGGCTTTCGTCCGGGGCCTTCAGCGCCCCGAGTCTTCAGGCGTGGTGGCTGGGCGACTGGGACTTGGAGACGTCCTTGTCCACGTTGCCGCCGCCGGCGAGCGAGCCGGGCTGCTTCTGGCCGGGCGCGGCCTCTTCGTCGCCGCTGAAGCCCTTCTTGAAGTTGCGGATGGCGCTCCCGAGGGAGGAGCCGAGCTGCGGCAGCCGTGTGGCCCCGAAGAGGAGCAGCAGCACGAAAAGGATCAGCATCAATTCCATAGGCTTCAGCCCGAGCATCGGACGGCTCCTTCGCGTAAACGCCGCGGAGCATACCGGTGGGCGCCTCCATCCGCCAGCAAAGCTGGAATCCGCCTACACCTGCATGCTCGCAGGAGGACCAAGCTCGGCCGGAGGGGCCAGGAGGAGTGTGAGGAACAGGGTACTCCCGGCGCGGTCCACCTCCACGCCCACGCCGCCGCCGTGCGCCTCCACCTCCTGCCGGGCCAGGGCGATGCGCAGCGGGTCCTCCAACTTCTTCTCGCGGAAGGCGCGCTCCTCGCGCTGGAAGATGGCGGAGGCGTCCTCGTCGGACAGGGGCACTCCGTCGCGGCGCACCTCCACCCTCACGTGGGGTGGGGCGGGGCGCACGCGCAGGTGGATGACCTCGCCGGCCTGGGCGCGCATCAGGTGGTACAGGATGAAGGACTCCACCGCGTGCTGGATTCGGGCTCCATCCACGGAGACGTCTGGCAGGCCCGCGTTCGGGTCCACGTCCAGCACCAGCGCGACATTGGCGGCCGTGGCCGCCGCGCGCTGGCGCTCCACCGCCGCGTCCAGCAGGGGCAGGAGCGACTGCCGCTCCGGCTCACAGGCGAGCGCACCCAGGTCCGCGCGGCTGGCGTCGAAGAAGTCCTGCGAGAAGGCGATGGAGCGGTCCGCGTTGCGCAGAATCGTCTCCAGGCCGCGCTTCACCTTGGGCTCCAGCGGCGAGCGCCCGTTCAGCAGCAGGGCCGCCCACGAGCGGATGTTGGCGAGCGAGCCGCGCAAGTCGTGGGAGGCGATGCCCAGGTACCGTACCTGACGGCGGATGGCCTCTTCGTCCCAGCGCACCGGGAAGGTCCAGATCATCCGTGCGCCGTCCTCCAGCGCCTCCTCGCCAACCGCCAGCGCGCGGCCCTCGCGCTCCCAGATGTGCCGCTCCGGCGAGCGGGGCCGGAAGCCCGCGGCGCCGAGCAGCACCTCCACGGACGTCACGGAGGAGGGCAACTCCGCCAGGCCCAGGTGCTCGAGGAGGGTGCGGCCGAGCAGGCGGGGGCTGCCCTGCCTGGGGAGGAGGAGGAGTCCAGGGGCCGCCGGGGTACCGCCTGCTCCCATCTCCCTAGGGCTCTCCACGTTTTCCGCCTCCAGTCCAGCAGGTCACGGAAAGGGTGGACAGCCACTGTCGGTTTTGCAACGTGCGCCCCCGTTGGGTGGGACTGGCGCACTTTCTTGCGCCGCCGGACGCAGGCATGGTGGAAGAATCCCGGCGACGCACCCAGGGAGACTGCTCTGACCCCGCACAATGCACAGCATGCTGGCGCCCCGGTCGTTCTCGTCGTCGACGACGACCCGGACATCCTGGAGGCGCTCTCTGAGATTCTGGAGGCCGAGGGTTTCGAGATTCGCCGTGCCCGCAACGGCAAGGAGGCCCTGGAGCGGCTCGAGCCCGAGCCCCCCAACCTCATCCTGCTGGACTTGATGATGCCGGTGATGGACGGCTGGGAGTTCGCCCAGCGGATGCGGCAGAAGCCCGCGGTGGCCGGCATCCCCCTCATCGTCCTCAGCGCGGACCGCAACGTGGGCAGCAAGGCCGCGGACATCGGCGCGGTGGGGCACCTGGCCAAGCCGTTCGAGCTGAACGACTTGCTGGACATGGTGCGCCGCTCGCTCAATCCCTCCGCCGCGTCCACCAGCGCCTGACGGACGATTGGCACACGGCTTGTCTTGACCTGCCAGAGGGGCGCCATTACGGTCCCCTCCGAGTCTTGATTCTCCAATCAACGACCAGGCCAAGGAGCGAGCCGTGACCGCGCAGGACATTATCGAGAACGAAATCCCCAACGTCCTCAAGCAGAAGCCGGAGCTGGCCAAGGATATCAACGCGATCATCCACTTCGACATCACCGGCGACAACGGTGGCAAGTGGACGGTGGACCTGACGAAGCCGGACAACTGGGTGTCCAAGGGTGCCGAGGGCACGCCGAAGATGACGGTGTCCGTGAGCAACGAAGACTTCGTGAAGATTCGCGAGAAGAAGCTGAACGCGCAGATGGCCGCCATGCAGGGCAAGCTGAAGTTCAAGCCCATGGACATGGGCCTCGCGATGAAGCTGGCCAAGCTGCTGGCGTGATGACTTGCGGCCTTCGGGCCCCTGCGGCGCGTCCTCCTGTCCGGGGGTCGCGCCGCTGTCGTTTCCACCCCTGAGCTCCTCCTGGAGAATCCCATGTCGTCGCTTCCGCTCTCCGGCCTGCGCGTCCTGGACTTGTCGCGCCTGTTGCCCGGGCCCTACGCCACGCTGGTGCTGGCGGACCTGGGGGCCACCGTGGACAAGCTGGAGGAGCCGGACGGCGGCGACTACGTCCGGCAGATGCCGCCCCTGCGCGACGACGTGAGCGGGCTCTTCTACGGGCTCAACCGCAACAAGCGCTCGGTGACGCTGAACCTCAAGACGCCCGAGGGACGCGAGGCGCTGAAGCGGCTGGTGCGCGGCTACGACGTGCTGGTGGAGAGCTTCCGGCCCGGCGTCATGGACAAGCTGGGCGTGGGCGAGGCGGTGCTGCGCGCGGAGAACCCGCGCCTCATCTACTGCGCGATTTCAGGCTACGGGCAGACGGGGCCGGACCGGCTGAAGGCGGGGCACGATTTGAACTACGTCTCCCGTGCGGGGCTCATCGGCTACGGCGGCGAGGCGGATGGGGCGCCGGCGTTTCCGGGCGTGCAGATGGGAGACATCGGCGGAGGGAGTCTCTTCGCGCTGGTGGGAATCCTCGCGGCGCTGCACGAGCGTGAGCGCACGGGGAAGGGGCGCTTCGTCGACGTGTCGATGACGGACGGGGCGGTGGCCTTCCTGCACATGCACCTGGCGTCGCGGCTCTTCATGGGCACGGAGGGCGGGCCGCTGCGGCGCGGGCGCGAGCCGCTCAACGGCGGGTACGCGTGCTACGGGCTGTACCGCACGGCGGATGACCGATGGCTCGCGGTGGGCGCGCTGGAGCCGAAGTTCTTCGCGGGCGTGCTGGCGAAGCTGGAGCGCATGGACCTGATGGAGGACGCGTACGCGCCGGGCGAGGCGGGGGCGCGCGTGAAGGCGGAGCTGACGCGGATGTTCGCGGAGCACCCGCTGGCGTACTGGCAGGAGCGCTTCGCGGGCTCGGACCTGTGCGTCGAGGCGGTGGCGGAAGGGGACGAGGTGCAGAACGACGCGCAGCTCCGCGCGCGGGGCCTCTTCGTGGATGCGGAGGATGCGCGGCTGGGGCGCAAGGTGACACACCTGCTGACGCCGCTGCGCATGGGGGACACGCCGCTGCGCGAGCCGCCCGCGCTGGGACAGCACTCGCGCGAGGTGCTGAAGGAAGCGGGCTTCACCGACGAGGAGCTGAAGCGCCTGGGACACTGACGCCGGGCCGCTCGCTCCACAGCGCCTCGCCGTGCGCGGCGTGGCAGGTGTCGCCCACGAGGTCCAGCGCGAGCTGCCGGTCCTTCGCGGCGATGGACGGCAACTCGTTGAACGCGCCGAGCTCGCTCAGTCGGCGCACCGTGCCTTCGAGGTACGTGCGCGCGCGCTCCACCGTCTGGCGCTGCGCGTCCGTGGGCTTCCAACCGGTGTCATCGCGGTAGCGCCCCAGTGTCTCCAGCAGGTGCCCGTGGAACTTCAGCATCTGCACGAGGAGCGGCAGCCGGTACGCGGGGGCGGAGGCGAGGGCCGTCTCGTACTGCCGCGTCTCCGAGTCCAGCCGGTACAGCAGCACGTCCACCTGCGCGTCCAGCCGCTTGCGCCACGCCTTGCGCACGGAAGGGTGTCGCGCCCAGCCGGCCACCGCCTGGAAGAAGTGCAGCCCGCCGCACGGGTGCGCGTAGATGCCCTGGCCGCGCTTGGGTACCTCGGCGCGGCCGGCCTTCAGGCCCGCGAGCAGCTCGGCATTCGCCATCTCCAGCGTGGTGAGCGCGGTCTCCATCACCGCGTCGAAGCGCACGGTGGCACCGGTGCCGTCGCGGAAGGTGGCACCGGGCTTCAGTACCAGGGACAGCGCGTCCAGCGTCCAGGCGCTGTCCGGTGACGAGGCAAGCGCTGGACGGAAGTCGCGCTTCAGGTCCTCGACCAGCTCTCGCAGCGTCACCGGTCCCCAGGACGCCTCGAAGCGCTGGGACAGCGGGTAGCCGGCGAGCAGCAGCGTCTTCACCTGGAGGGCCGGGTGGGGGTCCACCGGCGTGCCGTCCTGCGTGTACGCGTCGAAGAAGACGTCCGTGCCCTGCGCGGCGTCGCGAGGCCGGCGGTGGAGGAAGTCCGCCACCACCACGTCCGCCGCGGGCCGTCCGCCACTCGCGCGGAAATTCTGTCCGTCCAGCACCATGCCGTGGGCCAGGGCCCAGGGATTGCGCGCGTCCGCGGCCCACGCGCGGCATCGGGCTGCCAGCAGCGACGGTGGGGCAGGGGCCTCACCTGCGGCACCGGCAACCGGCGCCACCAGTCCAGCAATGAGGATGACAGCGAGGCGCATGCGCGGCGGAAAGCGGAACGCGCGCCAGCCGGAAGTCCCGTCGGCGCGCGCCCTCAGTCTCTCACACCACCTGCTCGCGGCTGGCAAGCCGCTTCAGCATCCGCTCCAGCAGGCCGAACAGGGCCTCCTGGTCATCGGGCTCCATCATCTCCAGCAGGCGCCGCAGTCCTTCGTTCACGCTGCTGTTGAGCTGGCGATACAGCGCCGCTCCCTGCTCGGTGAGCCGCGCGACGACGGCGCGCCGGTCCTCGGCGTCCCGGGCGCGCTCCACCAGCTTCATGTCCTCCAGCCGGTCCACCACGCCCGTAATCGTCTTCTTCGTGATGCCCACGCGCTGCGCCAGCACGCCCACGTTGGTGGGGCCATCATTGCCCAGCCACATCAGCGCATGGACCTGCGTCGGCGTGAGCTGGTGGTCCTCGCACATGTCGTGGAGCGGATCCCTCAGCGAGCGGTACCGGCCGAGCTGCACGACGAGCTCGTGCAGCCGGCGGGACTTCGGGGTGGACCTGTCCTCGTCCACCCCGGAAGGGAGACCCTCGTCCGCCGGGTCTCCCTCCTCGTGGAGCTCTTGCTCCGGCTCGCCCGCGGGGGCGAGCGGCTGCACGCGCAGGGCCGGCTTGTCGTCCGGCCGCCGCATCAGGCCGTCTCCACCCGGGCCGCCGCGGCGACTCCCGGCTTGGGTTCACCATGCGGGCCCGCGTGCGGCGCCCCCGTACCCGGGGCGAGGCCCGGACCACGGCGGCGCTTCAGCTTCTCCGTGAGCTGGTCCATCAGCGAGTACACCACCGGCACCACGCCCAGCGTGAGGAACGTGGAGGTGATGAGGCCGCCGATGATGGTGATGGCCATGGGCGCGCGCGTCTCCGCGCCGTCGCCGCGGGCAATCGCCACCGGCACCATGCCGGCGATCATCGCGATGGTCGTCATCAGAATCGGGCGCAGACGTACCGGAGCCGCCTGCAGCAGCGCCTCGGTGGCCGTCTTGCCCTGCTCGCGCAGCTGCAAGGTGAAGTCCACCAGGAGGATGCCGTTCTTCACCACCAGGCCCATGAGCATGATGATGCCGATGAGGGCGAACATCGACATGGCCTGCCCGGTGATGAGCAGCGCGCCAATGGCGCCGATGAGCGCGAAGGGCAGCGACATCATGATGGTGAAGGGGTGGATGAGGCTCTCGAACTGCGCCGCCAGAATCATGTAGATGAGGATGATTCCGAGGAGCAGCGCCGAGCCGAACGACGCCACCGACTTGCCCAGCTCCTTGGCGTTACCCTCGAAGTCGTAGATGACCGTCTTGGGCAGCTCCTTGGCCGCGAGGGTGTTGAGGAAGGTGATGGCCTCGCTCAGCGCGTAGCCGCTGTTCAGGTTGGCCAGCAGCGTGATCTGCCGCTTCTGCGCCTCGCGGTCGATCTGCACCGGGCCGTCGGCCGGGGTGATCTTCGCCAGGTTGCGCAGCTCCACCAGCTGCCCGCTCGGGGCGCGCACGGTGAGCTTGCCCAGTGCCTCCGGGTCCGCCAGCGTCGCCTCGGGCAGACGCAGCTTCACCTCGTACGTGTCGCCGCCCTCGCGATAGTCCGCGAACTTGTCGCGGCCAAGGAAGGCGCGCAGCGTGCCGCCCAGCGACGCCGCCGGCACGCCGAGCTGGGCCGCGCGCTCGCGGTCCACCTCGACGTCGTACTGCGGCTTGCCGGAGCGGTACGTGAGGTCCACGTCCACCAGCCCCGGGTTCTTCAGCATCTCCTGGCGCACCTTCTCCGCGGACGCAATCAGCTCCTGCCAGTTGTCACCGCGCAGGTTGAACTGCACCGCCTGCGAGCGCGAGCCGCCGCCGGCCACGCCGGTGATGTCCTGCACCGTGACGTTGACGCCCTGGCGGGGGTGGATGATGCGGCGCAGGTAGCTCTTCAGCTCCATCTGCGTGAAGCCGCGCTCCTTCACCGGCACGAGGTTGACGATGATTTCACCCTTGTGCACTTCCTCCTGCACGCCGCCGCCGACGGTGGCGAACGTGGAGGAGATGCCGGGGAGGGCGCCGACCTGCGCGGACAGCGCGTCCAGCTCGGCCGTCGTCTCCTGCAGCGTCGAGCCGATGGGCAGCTCCACCGCGAGCTTGATGTTGCCGTTGTCCTGCTCGGGGATGAAGGTGAACTTCAGGAAGCGGGCGAGGCCGAACGTGGCGAAGAGCACGCCCACCGCCACCACCAGCGTCAGGGCGCGGCGCTTGAGGATGCCCGCCAGCAGCGTGCGGTAGCCGGACTCCGTGGCGACGAGCACCTTCTCCACCGCCGCGGACACGCCCGTGGGCGAGCCGTGGTGGCTCAGCATGCGCGACGACAGCATGGGCGTCAGCGTCATGGACACGGCGTACGAAATCATCACCGCCACGGCCACCGTCACGCCGAACTGGTAGAAGAACTTGCCGATGATGCCGTCCATGAAGGCCACCGGGATGAACACCGCCACGATGGCCAGCGTCACCGCGAGCACCGCGAGGGCAATCTGACCGGCGCCCTCCTGCGCTGCCTGGATGGGCGTCGCGCCCTCTTCCAGGTGACGGACGATGTTCTCGATGACCACGATGGCGTCGTCGATGAGCAGACCGATGGACAGCGTCAGCGCCAGCATCGTGACGATGTTGAAGGTGAAGCCCAGCGCCGCCATGACGGCGAACGTGCCCACCACCGACACCGGGAGGGCAATTGCCGCCACCAGCGTGGAGTTCAGGTTGCGCAGGAACACCAGCACGATGAGCACCGCGAGGAAGCCACCGAGCACCAGGTCGAACTGCACCGCGGCGATGGACGAGCGGATGAACCGCGCGTTGTCGGACACCATCTCCACCTTGGCGCCCTGCGGCAGCTGGCTGTTGATCTCCGCCAGCGACGCCTTGACGAGCTCGGCCACCTGCACCGTGTTGGAGCCGGACTGCTTGCGCACCACCAGCGCCACCGCGCCGCGGTCACCGAACTTCGCGCCCGAGCGGGCCTCCGCCGGGCCGTCCACCACGTCCGCCACGTCGCGCACGCGCACCGGCGCGCCGTTGGGGCTGGCGATGATGAGGTTGCGCAGCTCCTCCACGCTCTTCACTTCGGACGTGAGGCGCACCACGCGCTCGCGGCCGCTGTCCATGGTGCGGCCACCCGGCACGTCCAGGTTCTGCGCCTTGACGGCCTGGCTCACGTCGCTGATGGCGAGGCCAAAGCCGCGCAGCCGCTCCGGGTCCACCACGAGCTGGATTTCGCGCTCGCGGCCACCCGTCACGTCGATGCTGCCCACGCCCGGCTGACGCTGCAGCGCCGGCTTCACCACGTCCTCGGCCGTCTTGGTCAGCACCTCGATGGGCAGCGGACCGGACAAGGACAGCGTCATGATGGGCTGCGCGCCGATGTCGAACTTCTCCACCACCGGCGTCTCGATTTCCTCCGGCAGCTTGCTCAGGGTGGCCTGCACGCGGTCGCGCACGTCCTGCGCGGCGATGTCCACCTTGGTGTCGAGGCCGAAGCGCACGACGACCTGCGACACGTTCTCCACGTTGATGGAGCGCAGCTGCTCCACGCCGTTGAGCGTGTTGAGCGCCTCCTCCAGCGGGTCGCTGACGTTCTTCTCAATCGTCTCCGGGTCGGCGCCCGGGAGCACCGTCGTCACGGTGACGACGGGGAAGTCCACGTCGGGGAACTGGTCCACGCCGATGCGCGGATAGGCGTTGATGCCGAACACCACCACCGCCAGCATCAGCATGGCGGTGAAGATGGGGCGGGAAATGAATGTCTTCAGCGGGCTCATTCAGGAGCTCCCAAAAAGGTCATGAGAGGGGAGGGCAGGCGTCACTGCACCACGCGGACGGCCGTGCCCTCCTTCACGTCCAGGGAGGAGTCGGCGAGCACGCGCTCGTCGGCACCCAGTCCCTGGAGGACGCGGACGTAACCGGGCAGCACGCGCTCGACGCGCACGTCGCGCTTGCGCACCGTGCCGTCCTGCACCACCCACACGAAGCCCTCCTGGCCCTTGGCATTCACGGCCTGGGCGGGGAGGAAGAGGCCCTTGTCGTCGGCCTCACCCACGGACGAGAAGTCCAGCTCCACCAGCGAGCCGGGGCGTAGCGGCGAGGCCGTCTCGCCCACCACGTCCGCCAGCACCTCCACGGTGCGGTTGCTGGTGTCCACCACCGCGCCCACCGTGGCGACCTGCACCTCGAAGCGCATGCCGCTGGGGCTCACGGTGCCGGACGTCTTGGAGCCGGGCTTCACCTTGTCCACGACGGACTCGGGGACGAGCGCGCGGACCTCCAGGCCCGTGGTGTCCACCAGGGAGAACACGGGCGTGGGCGGCATCATCGCCACCGTGTCGCCGATGTTCTTCATGCGCGCGGTGATGATGCCGTCGAAGGGCGCGATGATGGCCATGTCGCGCAGGTTCTCCTCCGCCATCTTCACCGCGGCGCCGGCCTGGGCCGCCTGGGCGGCCGCCTGCTTCTGGCCGATCTCCGCCTGGTCCAGGGCCGCCGCGGCCATGCCGCCACCCTCGGCCACCTTGCGCGCGCGCTCCAGGTTGGACGTGGCGAGCTGCAGCGCGGCGTCCGCCGCCTGCTTCACCGCGCGCGCCTGCTCCACGCCGATGACGACGTTGGAGGTGTCGAGCACGGCCAGGGCCTGGCCCTTCTTCACCTTGTCGCCCACCTTCACGTTCATCTTCGCGATGGTGCCGGTGGCCTGCGCACTCAGCGTGGCCTCCTGCTTGGAGCGAACCTGACCCGTCACGCGCGTGACGTTGGCGTTCAGCTCGGTGGCGGGGGTAATCGCCTTCACACCCATCGCCGCGGGGCCCTGCTCGGCCGGAAGGGCCGGCTTGTCATGGCCCTTGGCGCACCCCGTCATCACCACCGTCGCCACCACCGCGGCCATCCACATGCGTCGAATCACGGTCTTCCTGCTCCTGCCGCGCGGATAGCGCCCCTGCCGGCGTCCGCAGCGTCTGCTCTTTGGAAATTCTGCGCTGCGGAAACTACAGTCTCTGTACTGTCTGTCAAGGAGATACTCCGGGAAGCGGACTATCTTGTGCGCGGTCCATTGAGGTCCACCGTACAAGCAGGCAGGCCCAGAGCGCTGCGGGGCGTTGGAGCGTCTCCTTCCCCGAGGGAGGGGCGTCCGGTTGTGACCGGGACGATGCTTGTGGGCTCCGAGTCCTTGTTATTGACTCAAGAATCAACCCTGTTGTTGCCTCAAGAATCAATTTCTTCCCCCCAACTGAGGACGCGCATGCCGAATCCGTTTACCGAGGAGCACGAGGCCTTCCGCAAGACGGTGCGGGCCTTCGTCGAGAAGGAGATGACGCCCCACGGCCTGGAGTGGGACCGGGCGGGCATCTTCCCGCGCGAGCTGTTCAAGAAGGCCGCCGACCTGGGCTTCTTCGGCATCAACCACGACCCGAAGTACGGCGGCAGCGGGCTGGACTACTGGTACGTGACGGCCTTCGCGGAGGAGCTGAGCCGCAGCTACAACGCGGGCGTCAACATGGCGCTGCTGGTGCAGAGCCAGATGGCCACGCCCATCATCAACGAGATTGGCACCGACGAGCAGAAGCGCGAGTTCCTCGAGCCGGCGCTCAAGGGCGAGAAGATTGCCGCGCTGGGCGTGAGCGAGCCGGGCTGTGGCTCGGACGTGGCCAGCATCAAGACGACGGCGCGCCGGGACGGGGATGACTACGTCATCAACGGCTCGAAGATGTGGATTACCAACGGCACGCGCGCGGACTTCATCACCCTGGCGGTGCGCACGGGCGGCGAGGGCTACGGCGGCATCTCCCTGGTGACGTTCCCCACGGACGTGAAGGGCTTCAGCGTCTCCAAGAAGCTGGACAAGGTGGGCAACCTGTCCTCGGACACGGCCGTCCTCTACTTCGAGGACTGCCGCATCCCCCGCCGCTACGTGCTGGGCGAGGAGAACGAGGGCTTCTACTCCATCATGACCAACTTCCAGGGCGAGCGGCTCGTGGGCGCCATCACCACCGTGGCCGGCATGGAGCGGATGGTGGAGGACTCCATCCGCTACGGCAACGAGCGCGAGGCGTTCGGCCGGCCGCTGCTGAAGTTCCAGGTGTGGCGCCACAAGTTCGTGGAGCACCTGACGGCGATTGAAGCAGCCAAGCGGCTCACCTACCACGCGGTGGACGTGTACGACCGGAAGGAAGTCCCCGCGGTGAAGGAGATCTCCATGGCGAAGCTGTTCGCCGGAGACCTCGCGCAGCGCGTGGCCTACGACTGCCAGCAGTTCTTCGGCGGCATGGGCTACGTCGAGGAGACGCCCATCGCCCGCATGTGGCGCGACGTGCGCCTCATCACCATCGGCGGCGGCACCTCCGAGGTGATGAAGGAGATCCTCTCCAAGCTCTACGGCTTCTAGAGGCTGGGGCTGTTTCCCGGGGGCCGTGCGCGTGCATGTGGCTCCCGGGCGTTGGTGCCCGTGAGGCTGTTGCAATCGTGGGACGGAGGGCTGACCTGTTCCAGGTCACCTGACCACCCGCACAAATGCCCGGGATTGCTGGGGACTCGCCCTTCCGTGAGTTGAATTGTAGTGTTTATTTACGCCCGGCCTGGAGCGTGGATGCTCCAGTGTGACGGGCTCGTGCGCGCCAACCCCGCGTTCCCTCACAGGCGGGAAGTTGGCGCGAGGCTTGCTCTAGAGGGCCCACCCCGGCTGCGTCCCCGCCGCCACCGGGCAACCCTCAACACAAGGAAGCCCCTGCATGAGCAAGCGTCTTCGCGTTCCCTCCCGATGGCTGGCCGGGTGGCTGGTCAGTGCGTCTCTCCTCGGTGCGTGCGCGCCGGAGGAGCAGGCCCCCGCGAGCGAGGCGCCGGTGGCCACGCCGGAGTCGAACGAGGCCAGCAACATCTCCGTGAGCCTGTCGGTGCCGAAGGCTTCGCTCAGTGCTCGCGAGGACGTCCTCGTCAGCGTCACCCTCCGCAATGACGGTGCGCGCGCGGCGCGGCTGCTCAAGTGGGCCACTCCGGCGGACGACGTCGAGGAGGCGCTGTTCGACGTCACGGTGGACGGCCAGGCCGTCGCCTTCACGGGCCCGCACTACAAGCGCCCGGCCCCGCAGGACAGCGACTACCTCACGCTGGCCCCCGGCGAGACGCTGACGCGCACCGTGTCGCTGTCGGCCTTCTATGACCTGTCGCGCACGGGCACCTACCGCGTGAGCTACGCCGCGCAGCAGCACGGCTCGGTGACGGCGTTCGCCTCCAACAGCGTGGACCTGTGGGTGGAGGGCCGCGTGGCGCGCGAGGCCGCCGCTGCTCCGGGGGATGTCACGACGCTGGGCGCGATTACGTTCAGCGGCCGTTGCGATGCCACGCAGCAGGCCACCATCACCCAGGCGCTGAACGCGGCCAGCACGATGGCGAACGACGCGAACGGCTACCTGGCGGGCACGGGCTCGGGCACGCCGCGCTACACCACGTGGTTCGGCGCGTACACGTCCACGCGGTGGAACACGGCGAAGTCGCACTTCGTGGCCATCAAGGACGCGTTCGACACGAAGCCCATCACCGTCGACTGCAGCTGCAAGAAGACCTACTACGCCTACGTCTACCCGACGCAGCCGTACAAGATCTACGTGTGCAAGGCCTTCTGGTCCGCGCCGCTGACGGGCACCGACTCCAAGGGTGGCACGCTCATCCACGAGATGAGCCACTTCAACGCGGTGGCCGGCACGGATGATCACGTCTACGGCCAGAGCGGCGCGAAGTCGCTGGCCATCTCCAACCCGGACAACGCGCTGGATAACGCGGACAACCACGAGTACTTCGCGGAGAACACGCCGTTCCAGAACTGAGCTGACGGTGTGATGTGATTCGCGGGGACGGGGGCGATGGTTGCTCCCGTCCCTTCGCTTTTCAGGGCATGCGGTCGTAGATGCTCGTCCAGAAGTCCGAGGACTCGCGAGCACGCAGCCAGCGCCAACGCGACAGGTCCAGCCCGAGCGTGCACACCACCACCGTACGTCCCCGTGTGGCCGTTTCGAGGCGCTCCATGGCCGCATCGAGCGCTGCACCGGTGAAGGGCAGGTAGAGGTAGTAGATGGAGCCCTCTGGCACGGCCTCGCGTGCATCTCCTTGCGCATATGTGACATCAGTGAGGCCGAGAGCCCGGGCCCGCTGACTCGCGGCGTCCACCAGCGCGGGCTCCAACTCCAGTCCGATTGCCTTCGCTCCGGTCAGCAGATGCACCAGCAGAGTGGCCTTGCCGAGCCCGGAGCCGAGGTCGACGAAGACATCACTGGCGCGGATGGGCACGTCGCGGACGAGGTGGAGCAGGGCACCCACTCCGCTCGCATGGTGGCCGATGAGCTCACCCTGTCCCGTGTGCTCCGTACCTGGCGCGGCGGTGATTCCCAGCAGGCGCTCCACCCACGCGTCACGCTCTGCCTCGGGCAGTGACTCCAGCATCGAGGCGAGCGCCGCGCCGCGGAGCGTTCCGCGACGCACCTCGTCCCGGAGGGCTTCAGGTTCCACGGCGGCCATGGCCCGACGTTAGCGGGTGTTCGGGCCCGCTGCCTGTACGTGCGTGCTCCCGTGCCGGTAGGATTGGGGTCTTCGCTGGCGCCCGGCGCCCGGGGGAATCGCTCATGGCACTCAATGAAATCCAGGTCGCGTACAACAACCCGGTCGCGGAGCAGGCTGGGAACTACCGGACGCAGCTCGCCAGCTATCCGAACCTCTTCGGAAACATGTCCATGGGCGGCCGCTGCGTGGCGTATCTCAAGTTCACCGATGGCACCTGGATGGCGCAGATGAGCGAGTCCTCCATGGTGGGCGGTGTCGGGCTCGGGTACGCGAAGCACGCGGAGCAGGTGCTCATCGACTGCTACGCCCTGGAGGCCAACGGCAAGACGGTGGAGTACCTCTACACGGAGCTGCAGTGCTGTGGCACCGGCAGCGGCATGCGCAACTGTCAAGCGACCGTGGAGAACTTCCTGACGAACCACGGCGAGCACGGTGCGCAGACGCCCGTCTACTACTCGTTCCCGTATCCCTCGGGCACTGATCATGCGAGCAAGAGCATCCGCTCGAGCTCCATCGACCAGCTCAAGCAGGAGGCGAAGAACTTCTGATGACACCTCTCATGGCCGCGAGCGTGGCGTGGTACGTGACGGGCCGCTTCTACCTGTCCTCGGACGGGAAGACGTCCCAGGATCTGGGCTACTTCCTCCACCTGGAGGGACTCCAGGGCCCGCTCTTCACGGACCCGAAGAGCCCGAGTGAAACGACGGCGCGGCTCACGTTCCGCTCCGAGCCCTTCACCGCGAGGCAGGTGACGAACGGCAACCTGTCGCTGAGTCTCGACGTGGTGGGGGACTTCCACCTCTATCTCAAGAGCGCGAAGCACGCGGGTGCATCCTTCGAGAACCCGGACTCGTTCTCCGACGGCCAGCACATCGCCACGTTCCGCCGAGTCAGCGTCGTCGCGGGCGGCGCATTCGCCGGTCCGCCCGCCTCGCATCGGGCGCTCTCGCTCAATGTCTTCACGGCGAAGCTGGTGTGGAGCACGGAGTTCGACTTCGACGGCCAGCGCTGTGACCTGGCGCGGCTGCTTCCGCACGGAATCACGCAGTGGGGCGAGGCCGGCCCCGACGTCGTCACTCCGCCGCCCAAGGGCTTCTCGAGCGTCCTCCCATTCCTCGGGTCCGCGGTAGCCGTCGGCGGACCCCCGGTTCGCTGAGAATCGCGATGTCGGAGTCCGAAAGCGAAGCACCCTGGCACATCGTCGAGCCGGAGCTCGATGAGTCATCTCCCCATGCGTGGGTGGCCGACCGCGTGTGGAGGCAGCGGCGTCAGTGGTCGCGCTTCGCGTATGAGAATGCTCGGGAGGAAGAGCCCTTCCGCCCTGACGAGGGCGGAGTCGCCATCCCCGTGACGCCGGAGTTGTTCGCCCGTGCTCGCGTGGCGCCCATCGACCCGGACGCTCGTGTGCCACCCGAGGGCACGCTGGAGGCGCAGCAGGCCCGCCTGTCCGGGACTCTCGGCGTGGGCGCGGAGTGGTCTCCGGACCGCTGGCCCGTGTGCTGCCAGCGGCTCGCGGTGCTGACGCTGGTCAATCCCACCGCGCCGGAATTGGCCCGGTGGGAAGCGAGCCACATCCGACTCACGTCCGAGGCTCTGGATGATCCGCGCTACAACAACTTCTGGACGACCACACTGGAGTGCGTGCGCGCGGGCCGGGCGCCCTACATGAGCTTCAACGTGTTCCAGTGCCACGCGTGCGGGCGCGTCCACGCGCGGCTCTTCAAGTATCCGAAGATGGCTTCGCCGAAGCCGCGTTAGTTCGGTCTGCCGGCGCGCGCGGCCACCTTCAGCTCTCCCGTCGGAGACAGGGCGAGGTGGACCGCCGCCGCCGGGCCGCTCTCACGCTGGAGCGGAATCCGCTCGACGAAGTCTCCCGCCGCGTCGAAGACATGCACGGCGTTGCAGGTGGAGTCCGCCACGTACGCCGTGCCCGCGCTGTCCACCACGACGGTGCGAGGCCACATCATCCCCGAGCCCTCACGCCCGAAGTGCCCGTAGCTCCCCACGCCGTTGAACGCCTCGTCGTAAACCACGACGCGCGCATTCCCGGAGTCCACCACGTGGATGCGCCCGTCCGGCCCTGACGCGATGCCGCGTGGCAACTGCAACTCGCCTGCGCCAAACAGGCCCAGCCATGTGCCCTCCGCGGAGAACACCTGCACACGGTGGTTCAGCGAGTCCGCCACCAGCAGCCGTCCCTGCGCGTCCACGCAGATGCCAGCGGGGCGGAGGAGTTGCCCGGCTTCCTTGCCCGCTCGGCCCACCTGGCCCACGTGCGCGCCGTCACGCGTGTAGACCTGCACGCGGTGGTTGCCCCGGTCCGCTACGTACACGCGCCCCTGCGTCCCCAGCGCGAGCGCGGCCGGACCATTCAGCTCCGTCGTCCCTCGGCCAAAGCCCCCCAGCGTGGCCACCTCCACGCCGCTCGCGTCGCGCACCACCACGCGGTGCTCTCGCGGCCGCAACTCCAGGACCTGTCCCAGGGTGTCGAAGTAGAGGAGCGCATCGCCCCCGCCAACCTGGAGCGCCGCGGCCCCCGGTGAGCCGCCGGCACAGCCGGTGCCCGCGACGGGCAGGATGAACGAGGCGGCTCCCACCGCCGAGAGCCGCAAGAAGTGACGCCGTTCCAGGTGCATCCCCGGAGCCTAGTGTTCAAACGTCAACACTGGAAAGATGCAATAATGCTGACCCGCTTGGGGTCGCCGGGACTCACTGCCTCTTCAGTGGAACGGCAGGACGCGCGAGTTCCTCGAGTCGCGGGCCCTCCGGGTGCTCACTTCTTCCGGAACAGGGCCTCCGCGGCGTTCAGCATGGCGTCGCGGCTCTCCTTCTCGTGGAGGCCGCCCTCGCCAATCTGGAACAGCTCGCAGAAGTTGGCGCCGTCCTTGTCCTTGGGCACCTCGGCGAAGGGCTCCTTGCACTCCTTGGCCACGCCCGGGTCGAAGTGCCGGCAGTTGCGGCACGAGCGGATGTCCTCGCCGCAGCCGGGACACGCGTCGCGCCTCCCCACCTGGTTGGCGATGATGTCGAGCGGGCGTCCACAGTGCGCGCAGCCGGGCATGGCCACCTCCAAGAGAGAGAAGGGGCCGCCATTGTGCCAGCCGGCACAGGCGCGCGGGAGTCTTCAGCGCTGCGGGCTGGAGACGAGCGCCGGAGTGCGCTCCGGGGAGACGGGCACGGGAGGCGGGGGCGCGGACGGGCGCAGCTCGCCCGTGGCGTCCAGCAACTGGTCGTCCAGCCGCTTGAGCAGGAAGAGCATGTACGCGGACACCGCGGCCAGCACCGACGCCAGGATTCCCAGCAACATGCCGCGCTGCCACCGGTGCGCGCGCTCCAGCACGGCCCGGCGCTCCGCGAAGGACTTGAGCTGGGCGTCCGCCGCCGTGCCGTCCAACTTCGTGGCGTACTCCTGGGCCTGGGCGGTGCCACGCTCCATCAGCCACTGTCCCTGCACCTGCAGGGCGTCCGAGCGCGTGTAGCAGTACCCCGCCACACCGGCGGACAGCAGGGAGATGCACAGCGCCGCAGTCACGCTCCGGGTGCCCATTTTCGACGTCCTCCGGACTGGCCTTTGCGCGGGTCTACACACCCGCGACCGCTCCGGCTTCCCGAAGACAGTAGCGGATGCTAGGGAGCCCCCCTGACATGGGCAAGCCCTACCGTCCTAAAGACCACTATTTCCAGAAGGCCAAGCAAGAGGGGCTACGCGCCCGCTCGGCATTCAAGGTCGACGAGCTCATCAAGCGCTTCCCCATGGTGAAGAAGGGGCACGTCGTCCTGGACCTCGGCGCGGCCCCGGGCGGCTTCCTCCAGATTCTGGCGGACGCGGTGGGGCCCTCGGGTCGCGTCATCGGCGTGGACATCGTTGCCATCCGCCCCTTCACGCAGCGGCACGTGCAGACGGCGGTGCTGGACGTGCTCGCGGACGACTTCGACGCGAAGCTGAAGGAGATGTACGACGGGCCCTTCGACGCCGTCATCTCCGACATGGCGCCCAAGACGAGCGGCATCAAGGCCACGGACGAGGCGCGCAGCCTGCGGCTCGCGGGCAAGGCGCTGGAGGTGGCCGCCACGCGCGGCCGGCCCGGCTCGTCCTTCGTCGCCAAGGTCTTCATGGGCGGCGACTTCGAGGATTTTCGCAATCAGGTCCGCGCACTCTTTGAGGAAGTGAAAGTGGTGCGTCCCGAGGCCACGCGCGGCGCGAGCATGGAGGTCTACCTGGTGGGGTTGCGCCGCAAGGCCCCCGCGCCCGCTGCAACCTGAGTTCATTGTGGAACGATTCGGCGGGCGGCTGTGTCTAGAGTGCCGCCCATGGTGCGTCGTGAAGGCACAGCCGCAGGTCCGTCGGAAAGCCCCGACGAAGAGGGCGTGCCATGCTGCACCGTTCCAGCGGGTGAAAGTCCCGTCCGGGTAATCACCGGAGAGCCCGGTAGCAGACCACCACCGAGGGTCGAGAGGTCCGAAGGTGAAGCGTGGTGTCAAAAGCCCTCCACGGCGAAAGTCGTGGGAGGGGAGCAACAACGCGGGCCGCAACATCAAGTGAAGCCTGCCGCCTCGTCACAGTTACAACCCGAGAGCCGAGCCGGGCATGTCGCGGCGAAGGCCATGCGAAGCGCGGGCAAGTCCGGATACGCGCGGAGTCTCGGCGGGGTAGAGGGCGCAGCACGCGTTGAAGGAAGGGTGCGGAACACGAGAGGCCCGTCTGCGCAGCCGACGTCCGGCAAGGGCCGCGCGTATAAGCCGAAGGCGAAAGCGAGCGGAGCGCAGCGGGAGTCCGAGGGGCTCGTAGTACCGGGGAGGGAGGCGACGAATAACGCCTCCGGAGGGAAGGGGCCCTGCTTTGGTAAGGCTTCAGCGGGAGGTAAGGGCGAGGGCATGGTTCGGCTCACCGGACCCAATCACCCCGTTCGGCAAGGGCCGGACGAGAAAGTCCGACGACTCCAGAGGAAGCTCTACGTCGCAGCCAAGCAGCAGAAGGGGCGCCGCTTCCACGCGCTGTTTGACCGAATCCACCGGAGTGACGTCCTGTGGGAGGCGTGGAGGCGGGTGCAACGAAACAAGGGCGCCGCTGGCGTGGATGGCGTCACGCTGGAGGCGGTGGAGCGGTACGGCGTCGAGAAGCTGCTGAGTGAGCTTCAAGACGCGCTCCACGCAGGCCGGTACCGGCCCCCGCCGGTACTCAGGCGGTACATCCCCAAGGCGGACGGGAAGCTGCGGCCGTTGGGGATTCCGACGGTCAAGGACCGCGTCGCGCAGATGGCGGCGAAGCTGGTGCTGGAGCCGATATTCGAGGCGGACTTCCTGCCCTCGTCCTTCGGCTTTCGGCCCCGGCTGGGCACCTTGCAGGCGCTGGAGACCATCCGCGAGAAGACCAACGGCGGACGGGACTTCGTGCTGGATGCGGACATCCGCGACTATTTCGGGAGCCTCGACCAGGGGTTGCTGATGGAGCGGCTGGAGGCCCGTGTCTGCGACCGGAGGGTCCTCAAGCTGGTGCGTGGCTGGCTCCGCGCAGGGGTGATGGAGGAGGGCCGGCACTCCGAGACAATCTCGGGGACGCCGCAGGGGGGAGTCATCTCCCCGTTGCTCTCCAACATCTACCTGCACGACTTCGACTCCGAATGGCAGCGCCAGTGCGCACGGGTGGGCGAACTGGTGAGGTACGCGGATGACTTCGTGGTGCTGTGCAAGGACCGCGAGGCAGTCGAGGAAGCCGAGCGGAGAGTCAGAAGTCTCTTCGAGCGGTTGAAGCTGACGCTGCACCCGGAGAAGACGCGGAAGGTGGAGCTGAGCGACGGGAAGCAAGGCTTCGACTTCCTGGGTTGCCACCTGCACAAGCGGATGTCGGGGAAGCTGTGGGAAGAGAAGCGGATACGCCGCTACTACCTCCACCGGTGGCCCTCGAAGAGAAGCATGGTGCGGGTGAGAGCCAGGACGAAGGAGCTGACGGACGCGAGGCTTGGCGGGGTGAAGGACGTGCGGGTGGTCATCGCCGCCCTGAATCCCGTGCTCCGAGGATGGGGCAACTACTTCCGCACCGGGAATGCGGCCCGGAAATTCGCCCAGCTCGACAAGTATGTAGAGCGGAAGCTGACGCGCTTCATGGTCCGCCGGTACGGGCGCAAGCTGAGGCCCGGGCAGGTGAATCAATGGACGCGTGAGTGGTTTGAGGGACACGGCCTGCACCGATTGCGCGGAACCATCCGCTACCCCAAGCCGTGCAAGCTGCAACGTGAACAACCATCGTTAAGCCGTGTGCGGGAAATCCGCATGCACGGTTTGAAAGGAGGCGGGTGGAAACGGAACGCTTGAGCGTCACCGCGCCACCCATCTACCAATGCACTGGACTCCCTGGAGCCGAGCGTCCTCTGTCGCCCTGTTGCTGCTGTCCCTGCTGCTGACCGCCTCGCCCTCGCTGGCGCAGGGGAAGGCGCCTCCGACGTGGAAGGCCATCGACGCGTTGGTGGACGACCAGAAGGTGGAGGAGGCCGCGAAGGGCGCCGAGGCGCGCCTCGAGCAGGCGAAGAAGGGCGGTGACGAGGCGGAGTGGGCGCGGGCCCTGGTGCGCACGGTGCAACTGCGCACCGCGCTACATGGCTACGAGACGGCGGTGCGCTTCCTGCGCGAGCAGCCCTGGCCCAAGGGCGTGCTGCCCCGCGCGACGCTGAACCTCTTCTACGCGCAGTCGCTCGTCACCTACGCGCAGGCGTACGGCTGGGAGATTCGCCAGCGCGAGGCGGTGGCCTCCACCGGTCCGGTGGACCTCAAGTCGTGGACGTACGAGCAGATCCTCACCGAGGCCCAGCGCGCCTACGAGGACGTGTGGAAGCAGCGCGCGCAGCTCGGCACCGAGCCGGTGAAGGTGCTGTCCGAGTACATCCGCCCCAACACCTATCCCGAGCGCATCCGCTCCACGCTGCGCGACGCCGTCTCGTACCTGCGTGTGCAGGTGCTCGCGGACAGCTCGCACTGGAGGCCGGAGCACGCCAACGAAGTCTATCGGTTGGATTTGCGCGCGCTGATGGAGGGCACGCCCACCGGTGACTTGACGGACCCCAATCTCCACCCGCTGGTGAAGGTGGCGGTGGTGCTGGGTGACTTGGAGGCGTGGCACCGCGCGGCGGGCCGGCGCGAGGCGGTGCTGGAGGCGCGGCTGAAGCGCTACGAGGTGCTCGCCTCTCACTTCTCCGAGTCGGACGACCAGACGCGCATCCGCCAGAGCCTCGCCGCGTTCCTCGTGCCCTTCCGCGACGTGGAGTGGTGGAGCATGGGGCAGGGGCAGCTCGCGGAGCTGGAGAACCGCGCGGGGCACCCGGTGAAGGCGCACGGGCTGGCCAAGGCCTGCGTGGAGGCGTACCCGAAGTCGGAGGGCGCGCGGCGCTGCGATGCATTGGTGAGCGCGCTGGAGGCACCGGACTTCCGGCTCGCGTCCATGCAGTCGGACGGGCCTCGACGGCGCTCGGTGGAAGTCACCCACCGCAACGTGCCGGTGCTGTACTTCCGCGTCTATGCCTTCGACCTGGAGTCGCGGCTGGCGAAGGTGGACGACTACAACATCCTGCCGTACGGCGAGGCGCTGCTGCGCACCTTCAGCGGCCAGAAGCCAGTGGCCTCGTGGAGCGAGAAGCTGCCGGCGACGCAGGACTTCCGCGAGCACCGCACCTTCGTCACGCCGCCGCTGGAGCAGCCGGGCACGTACATCATCGCGGCTTCCGCGCGTGAGGACTTCGGCACCTCGAACAACCGCGTGCAGGCGGTGTTCCTGACGGTGTCGCCGTGGGTCGTCATCACGCGCAGCACGGGGGCGTTGGTGGAGGCGCGCGTGGTGCTGGGCGAGTCCGGCCGGCCCGCGTCGGAGGTGCCGGTGCGCCTCATCCTCACCGACTACAGCAAGGGTTTCCGCGAGGTGGCCCGCGCCACCACGAATCCGCAGGGAGAGGTGTCCTTCAACGCGCCGAAGGGTCAGCAGTACTCCAACTACCTGCTGGTGGCGGGCCGCGGGCGCGAGACGCTGCTCCACCCCAGCGGCTACACCTTCTACGAGCGGGGCGAGCCGGGGGAGAGCACCGCGGCGCTCGTCTTCACCGACCGCAGCGTGTACCGCCCGCTGCAGAAGGTGCTCTGGAAGGTGGTGGCCTTCCGCGGACGCGGTGACCAGGCGCGCTACCGGACGCTGCCGGACGAGAGCCTCGTCGTGACGCTGGTGGACCCCAACAGCGAGGCGGTGGAGAAGCGCGAGGTGCGCACGAATGGGTTCGGCTCGGCGGCGGGCGAGTTCACCGTGCCCACCGGGCGCCTGCTGGGCGGCTGGTCCGTGCAGGTGTCGTCGGGTGGCTTCGCCGGCATCCGCGTGGAGGAGTACAAGCGGCCCACCTTCGAGGTGACGCTGAAGGACCCGGACTCGCCGCTGCGTCTCAACCGTCCGGCCACCTTCAAGGGCGAGGCGCGCTACTACTTCGGGCTGCCGGTGGCGTCTGGCACCGTGCGCTGGCGCGCCTTCCGCGAGCCGGTGCTGCCCTGGTGGTGGTGGTGGGAGCGCTCCTCCATGCCGGTGAAGCGGCAGGTGGTGGCGTCCGGCACGGCCTCGCTGGGCGAGGACGGCGGCTTCTCCATCAACTTCACCCCCGAGGCGGACGAGCGCTCCGCGCGCACGCCGGGCCTGACGTGGCGCTACCGCATCGAGGCGGACGCGACGGACGAGGGCGGCGAGACGCGCTCGGCGGAGCGTGCCTTCCGGCTGGGCTTCGTCGCGGTGGAGGGACGCGTGGACGCGGACGAGGGCTTCTTCCGCGAGGGCGTGGCCCCCGAGGTGAAGCTGGTGCGCAGCACGCTGGACGGCGTGCCGCAGCCCGGCCCGGGCCGCTGGCGGCTGGTGGCGCTGAAGCAGCCCTCGAAGCCGCTCATGCCCGCCGACGAGCCCATCGTCGAGCCGCCCGCCGTGGAGGTGGACCCGGAGGCGGTGCGCACTCCGACGCCGGGCGATGCGCTCCAGCCGCGCTGGGACAGGGAGTATTCGCCGAAGCAGACCCTGGCCCGCTGGCAGGATGGCGCGGAGCAGGCGAAGGGCGCCGTGCAGCACGACGCGGAGGGCGTGGCCCGCGTGAAGCTGCCCGCGCTGAAGGCCGGCGCGTACCGGCTGCACTACGAGACGACGGACGCCTTCGGCCAGACGTTCACCGTGGCGCGCGAAATCCTGGTGGCCGGTGAGGCCGCGCCCATCGAGCTGCCGGCCTCGCTGGTGTTGGAGCGCGACACCGTGCACGTGGGTGAGGTGGCGCGGCTGCTGGCCTTCTCCGGCTTCGAGGGGCAGCCGCTGGTGCTGGACGTGTACCAGGGCGACAAGCGCGTGCTGCGCAAGGCGCTCACGGGCGGGAAGGCGCCGGTGGTGGTGGAGGTGCCGGTGACGGAGGAGTTGCGCGGCGGCTTCACCGCGGTGCTCGTGGCCGTGCGTGACTGGCAGTACCTGGGCTTCTCCTCGTCCGTGTTCGTCCCGTGGGACGACAAGGAGCTGAGCCTGGAGTTCGCCACGTTCCGCGACAAGCTGCGCCCCGGCGCGAAGGAGACATGGCGCGTGACGGTGAAGGGCCCCAAGGGGGCGAAGGTGGAGGCCGGGGCCGCCGAGCTGCTCGCGTACATGTACGACCAGTCGCTCGACTTGTTCGCCCCGCACCTGCCGCCGAGCGTCGCGGCGCTGTACCCGCTCCGTGCCGCGCCGGTGGACCTGCGCCCGTCGCTCTCCATGGCCAGCGCGCAGTGGGTCGTCAACCGGGACTACGGCGAGGCGCGGGGCTGGAACCCGCCCGAGGAAGACTCGCTGCGCTTCGAGGAGGGCTATGGGCTGGGAGGTCCGGGAGCGCGGCGTTACCGAAGCTTCGGTGGTGGCCTGCAGCGCAAGCGGATGTCCGCTGCTCCGAGCGCCGCGAAGCCGATGGAGGATGCGGAGGCCAGCGCCACGCCGCCTCCGCCGCCGCCCGCGCCGCCGGGTGAGGCGTCGACGATGGTGATGCGGGAGGAGTCCAAGGCCGCCGACAAGGCGCAGGGCGGACAGGCCTCGCCGGGCGAGGGGCTGCGCTCCAACTTCGCGGAGACGGCCTTCTGGGTGCCGCAGCTCCTCACGGGGGCGGACGGCTCGGCCACGCTGGAGTTCACCGTGCCGGACTCGGTGACGGCGTGGAGCGTCTGGGTGCACGGCATCACCCGGGACTTGAAGGGCGGCTCGGTGCAGCGCACCACCCGCAGCGTGAAGGAGCTGATGGTGCGGCCGTACGTGCCGCGCTTCCTGCGCGAGGGCGACAGGGCCGTGCTCGAGGTGGTGGTGAACAACGCGGCGGAGAAGCCGCAGCAGGGCACGCTCACGCTCGACATCGTGGATGCGCAGACGCAGAAGAGCCTGCTCGCGGACTTCGGCGTGAAGAGCGCGTCGCAGGGCTTCAACGTCGCGGCGGGCCGGGGCACGAACCTGCGCTTCGCGCTCACCGCGCCCGCGAAGGTGGGGCAGGTGGCCTTCCGCGTGGAGGCTCGCGCCGGCAACCTGAGCGACGGTGAATTGCGCCCGCTGCCCGTGCTGCCCGGCCGCATGCACCTGGCGCAGTCGCGCTTCGTCACGCTGAAGGGCAAGTCGTCCAAGACGATGAAGTTCGAGGACCTGCGCGCGGGCGGAGACCCGACGCGGGTGAACGAGCAGCTCGTCGTCACGGTGGACGCGCAGCTCTTCTACGCGGCGCTCCAGTCGCTGCCGTACCTGATGGACTACCCCTACGAGTGCACGGAGCAGACGCTCAACCGCTTCGTCTCGGCGGGCATCCTCGCCAGCCTCTACGGCCAGTATCCCGAGGTCGCGAAGATGGCGAAGACGCTGAGCGAGCGTCCCACCCGCTTCGAGACGTTCGACCAGGCGGACCCCAACCGGAAGATGGCGCTGGAGGAGACGCCCTGGCTGGAGATGGCGAAGGGCGGCCCCGAGACGGACGTGAGTCTGGTGCGCGTGCTGGACCCGAAGGTGGCCACGGCCGAGCGCACCTCCGCGATGGCCAAGCTGCGCAAGGCGCAGACGTCCAGCGGCGGCTTCCCGTGGTGGCCGGGCGGCCCGCCGTCGCCGTACATGACGCTCTACATCCTCCACGGCCTGTCGCGCGCCATGGAGTACGGCGTGGAGGTGCCTCCGGAGATGACGCGCAACGCGTGGGGCTACCTCGCGCGGCACTTCCGCGAGGAGTACGCCGACAAGCTGATGAAGAAGGGCGTGGGCTGGGAGTTCCTCACCTTCCTCAACTACGTGGCCTCCACGTACCCGAGCGAGCGCTACACGGGGGACGCGCTCACCGCGTCCGAGCGCGAGCGGATGCTGGCCTTCAGCTACAAGCACTGGAAGCAGCACTCGCCGTATCTCAAGGGCTACCTCGCGCTGACGCTGAAGCGCGCGGGGCAGGGGAAGGACGCGCTGAAGGTCTGGGACAGCGTCATGGACTCGGCGAAGACGAGCGAGGAGCTGGGCACGTACTGGGCCCCCGAGGACCGGAGCTGGCTCTGGTACAACGACACCACGGAGACGCACGCCTTCGCGCTGCGCACGCTCACGGAGCTGCGGCCCAAGGACCCGCGCCGCGAGGGGCTGGTGCAGTGGCTGCTGCTGGACAAGAAGCTCAACCACTGGAAGTCCACGCGCGCCACGGCCGAGGCGCTCTACGCGCTGGTGAAGTACCTCCAGGCGGAAGGGGCGCTGGGCGTGCGCGAGGACGCGAAGGTGACGGTGGGCCCGCGCGTGGTGCAGATGGAGTTCGCGCCGGACGTGTACACGGGGAAGAAGAACCAGGTGGTGGTGCCGGGGCCTGAAATCAATCCGGCCACCATGAGCTCGGTGGTGGTGGAGAAGACGACGCCGGGCTTCGCCTTCGCCTCGGCCACGTGGCACTTCTCCACGGAGAAGCTGCCGGAGGAGGAGCGCGGCGACTTCTTCCAGGTGTCCCGGCGCTACTTCCGGCGCGAGCGCGAGGGGCGCGAGGCGGTGCTGCAGCCGCTCGCCGAGGGCGCGGTGCTCAACCCCGGTGACGAGGTGGAGGTGCAGATTTCGCTGCGCACGAAGCACGCGGCGGAGTACGTGCACCTGAGAGATCCGCGCGCCGCCGGTCTGGAGCCGGAGAACGCGCAGTCTCGCCACAAGTGGGACCTGGGCATCGTCTGGTACGAGGAGACGCGCGACTCGGGCACCAACTTCTTCTTCGAGTGGCTGCCCGCGGGTGAATACACCTTCAAGTACCGCCTGCGCGCCAACATGGCCGGCACCTTCCGCGTGGGCCCCGCCACCGTGCAGTCCATGTACGCGCCCGAGTTCACCGCGTACTCCACCGGCGCGGTGCTCACCGTGGGGCCGGCGAAGTAGGGGCGCTGTAGGGGTAACGGGGTTCCGGCTGAGATTTAATTGCGCTTAATCCCGTTAAAACACGCATTCCCCGTAGGGTGACCTCCACCTGCCGCCCGGTGCCGGGCGGCGGGCCAGACCGAGGGGGTCGACCCATGTTGAAGCAAGTCGTGCGTCCGCTGTTCCTGGGAGTGCTGGTGGCCTGCGCCTCCGCCTGTGGCGGAGGAATGGACGCGGGGGAGCTGGAGTCCGGGGACGTCGGTACGGCGGAGCAATCCGTGTGTCAGGTGGGCTCGTACTCGCAGGCCTGTCGCGACTGGGGCAGTGGTGGCTTCTCCAGCGCGACGTGCCCGGGCCAGTGGACGTGGAGCTATTGGGAGTGCAAGCAATACAAGTACTACGTGGGCTCCACGGCCTACTACTACCGCCAGGAGTGCGGCGCGCAGCAGTATGCCTGCGGTAGCAGTTCCACCGTCCGCCCGAGCTCGTCCGTTGGGGTGTGCCGGCAGACCTGCTGAGCCGTGACTCGAGCACCGTGGCCGTGCGCCTTCCGCGCGGCCACGGTGTGATTCAGGGGGCCGGACTTCAGTCCCCGCAGGTGGGCTTCTCGTCGGTGGGGTGCAGGGTGGCGATGCCGTAGGTGCCGTTGCGCGTGCCGCACCAGATGCGCCAGGCCGAGCCACCCAGGTCCGGCGCGGAGTACACGCCCCCCTCCTTCTTCGCCCCGCCGCGCGCGCAGCACCGCGCGAAGGCCCGCGTGCCGATGGCCACCATGCCCACCGCGTCCGGCGAGCGCGAGAAGCCACCCATCCGCTTCTCGCCGCAGGACCACGGCGCCACGCCGCGGTACTTGATGAGGTACTGGTCGCCCTTCTGCGCGCCGCCCCCGCGTGCCGGGCCGCCGTAGCAGAGCTTCCCCTCCGACTCGAGCTGCGCATAGCGAGGGAGGAAGTGCAGCCCGCCAATGGGGCCGCGCTCCCAGTCGTCGCCGCAGAACACGTGCGTGAAGGCGTTGCGCGGGCCGGTGCTCACCCACAGCCCGGTGAGCCACTCGATGTTGCCCTGGCGCGCGCCCGGCCGTCCGGCGATGGACAGCGCACGCTGGATGCGCGGGTCGTCGTAGTGCCGCGAGAAGAAGCGCTGCACGTCGCCCGCGCTCACGCTGACGTCCGGACGCGCGGGGCACATGTCGAGCACCTCGCGGTCCAGCGGCGACAGCGCGGGCAGCTTGCCGAAGAGGGGCCGGGTGTCACACGTCGTCGCGCAGCCCGTGGCCGGCTTCCAGTCCGCGCGAACCGTGGCCCCGCGCGAGGCGGCGAACCGGGTGTCTCCGCGCTCTTCGTCCGTCGCTTCGTCCTCCCGCGCCAGGGCGGCGAAGCGGGCCTGCTGCTCCGCCTTGCCACGCGCCTGCTGCTCGGAGTTGGCGCGGTCCGCGGCGGCCAGTTCCGCGGCGCTCGGAGCCTTGGGGGCCGCGGCCTCGGGGGCGCCCGCACACAGCACCCAGCCTTCCGCGGAGGGGCCCTTCAGCTTGCACCACGCGCGGTCCGGGCCGCCCTTCTTCAGCAGCGGGTAGGACGTGCCCGGCTCCACCATGAAGACCACCCGCTTCGACTCGGGCTGGTCCACCGCGTCCACGCGGACTTCGGACACGAAGGCCCCCGGGCCCGCCAGGGCGGGCAGGGTGGTGGCGAGGCAGAGGGCAAGGAAGGGAAGGGGAAGACGCATGGCGCGCGGGAGTCTACAGCGGCCCGCCAGCCGCTCGGGAGGAGCGGTCTGGCGGGACGGGGTGCGCGCGTGGGACGGCTGCCGCCTGCCCGGCATTCAACCGGGCTTGGGGGCTCAGGTGAGCTTCAGGCGCACCGCGTTCGGCCGGTCCGTGCGCGCCTTGCCCACCTGCACGGTGTACTCGCCGGGGCCGTACTCCGCCTTCAGGTCCATCACCTTCTCGCCGTTGACGCGCACGCTGCCCTGGGCCATCGCCTCGCGCCCCTTGTTCGCGGAGGCCACCAGCTTCGTCTCCGGCAGCAGCTTGTAGAGGAGCTGCTTCTCCGCGCCGGCCAGCGACACCTCCACCAGCTCGAGGCTCGTCTGCGAGGCCTCCTTCTTGAGGTTGTCCCAGGCCTCCACCGCCTTGAGGCCGCCCTCCTCGCCGTGGAAGCGCACCGCCATCTCCCGGGCGAAGTCCTTCTTCACCGTCATGGGGTGCAGCTCGCCCGCCTGGACCTTCGCGCGCATGTCCGCGAGCTCCTTCAGCGACTTCGCCGAGAGCAGCTCCAGGTACCGCCACATCAGGTCATCGGTGATGCTCATCAGCTTGCCGAAGATGGTCGCCGGCGGCTCGTCGATGCCCACGTAGTTGTCCAGGCTCTTGGACATCTTGTTGCCGACAATCTTGCCGTCGACCAGCTTCGCGTCGAGCCCCTCGAGGATGGGGCCCGTCATGATGACCTGCGGCTCCAGCCCCTCTTCCTTCATGAGCTGACGGCCCACGAGCAGGTTGAAGAGCTGATCCGTCGCGCCCAGCTCGACGTCCGACTTCAGCGCCACCGAGTCGTAGCCCTGCAGGAGCGGGTACAGGAACTCGTGGATGGAGATGGAGGTGTTCTCCCGGAACCGCTTCTTGAAGTCGTCGCGCTCCAGCATGCGCTGCACCGAGTAGCGCGCCGCGAGGCGAATCATCCCCTCCGTGCCCAGCGCGTCCAGCCAGGTGGAGTTGAAGCGCACCACCGTCTTGTCCGGGTCCAGCACCTTGAAGACCTGCTGCTTGTACGTCTCCGCGTTGGCCTTCACCTCGTCACGGGTGAGCGCCGGCCGCGTGGCGTTGCGGCCCGTCGGGTCGCCGATCAACCCCGTGAAGTCGCCGATGAGGAACACCACCGTGTGGCCGAAGTCCTGGAAGCGCCGCATGCGCGTCAGCAGGAGCGAGTGGCCGAGATGCAAATCCGGCCGGCTCGGGTCGAATCCCGTCTTGATGACCAGCGGCTTGCCCGTGTCATACGAGCGCTGGAGCTTCTTCTTCAGCTCCTCGGGGACCTGGATGTCCACCGTGGCTCGGGTGACTGTTTCGAACTGCTCCTCGGGGGTCGCCTTGCGCAGTGCGTCCGTAGTCATGACGCGCGCAACTTAATCCATGTGCCGCGCCAGCGGCGGCAGAACCGAGGGTGGATTTCAGGTACCCGGCAGCCGCTGGCGCACCCGCTCGATGCCGCGCGCCAGCCCCGTGCGCTCGTCGATGTCGACGACGACGCCCTGGAGGTACACCAGCTTCTCCGCCACCTCGTAGGGCGCCTTCTCTCCGAGGAAGCGCGCCAGCGAGGTCTCCTTCTTCATGCCGATGACGGAGTCCAGCGGGCCGCACATGCCCACGTCGGTGATGAAGGCCGTGCCGCCGGGGAGCACCCGCTCATCCGCCGTCTGCACGTGCGTGTGCGTGCCCACCACCGCGGAGACCTTGCCGTCCAGGTGCACGCCCATGGCGTTCTTCTCGCTGCTGGCCTCGCAGTGCATGTCCACGAGGATGCAGGGTGTCTCCTTGCGAAGCTCCTCCACGAGGGGCAGCACCACCTCGAAGGGGCTGGCCTCCATGCGCATGAAGACGCGGCCCTCCAGGTTGATGACGCCCAGGGCGCGGCCGTCCGGAAGGCGCACGAGCCCGTGCCCGCGCCCCGGCGTCCCCTTGGGGTAGTTCGCCGGCCGCAGGAGCAGGTCCGGATGCTCCTTCACCCAGGGGAGGATGGCCTTCTTCGAGTAGAAATGGTTGCCGCTCGTCAGCAGCTTCACGCCGCTGTCGAGCAGGTACTGGGCGCTCTCGGCGCTGATGCCGGCGCCGCCCTCGCTGTTCTCCGCGTTGGCCACGCACAGGTCCACCCCGTGCTCGGACACGAGACGTGGAAGGAGCGTGCGGACCGCCTGGAGTCCCGGGCGGCCCACCACATCTCCCATGAAGAGAACCTTCACGTATCCAGGAAGTCCCAGTCGCGGTACAGGCCCCGCAGCGACTCGGACTCCGTCACGATGAGGTCCATGTCCACGTCGTCGCCCGTGGTGGGCAGCACCTGGACGACCTGGTCATTGAAGGCCAGACCGACGCGGCGGCTGCGCTGGCTGGCGGCACGCAGGGTGGCGTCGTAATAGCCGCCTCCGCGCCCCAGCCGCTTGCCGTCCCGGGTGAAGCCCAGGCCCGGCACCACGAAGAGATCGATCTGGTCCACCGGGATGAGGTCCGAGGAGTTGCTCGGCTCCCTGACCCCCAGCCGTCCCGGCTCCAGCTCGCTCTCCGACTTGATGGCCCTGAACGAGAGGATGCGCCCGTGGACGTGGGAGAGCGGGTAGCAGACGATTTTGTCGTCCTGCAACGCCGCAATCAGGATGTCCCGGGTGGGCACCTCGCCCCGAATGGGGGCGTACAAGGCCACCGTCCTCGCCTTCTGATAGTACGGCGCTGCCAGGAATCGAGACTGAACCTTGAGACCCCGCGTGTCGATGATGTCCGGCGTCATCGCCTTCCGACGCGCCGTCAACTCCTCACGCAGCGTCTGCTTCCTCGCCGCCGCCTCTTCCACCACCGTCTCGCTCACCGCCGCCGCTCCGCAGAAAAAGTCCCCCGCCGCATGGCCGTGTGCCCAGCGTCCATTGAACCCTCTGAAAGCCAGGTGGGGACCGAAATCATGCCGCCGCAGGCTTCCCTCATCCCCCGTGAGAGGGGAGGGCTTGCACATGGCGGCCGAAACGGACCCCGGAATGGACGTATCGGTTCGAATTTCTGCTGGGCATCACGCGCCCCGCAGGGGACAGCCCTTTAACAAAGCTTCTGTGCTACCAAGTCCTCGAATCTATTGGGAAAACCCGTAAGAGTCTGGGGAAATGATAAGGACGGGGGGCGGCTGGGTCAAGGCTTCCTCGTGCGTTTACAAGGCAGCCTCGCGGCCCCTATGATGAAACCTACCCCGCACATGCCGCCCGCGCTTTCAAACAAGGCACTCGCGACGGTTCTTTCCGTCGCCGCCTCCGGCCTCGCATGGGCGGGGCCGGCCGTGTCCGGCCCCCATGAAGGTCCGCAGTACGGACAGGTGGAGTTCCGCACCGAGGGCGAGCATGTGGTGGGGACGGCCGCCGGCTCCGGTGGCCCCTGCCGCTTCGAGCCCGGCACGGAGGTCGTCACGGGCGAGCTCCAGGGCCATGTGTTGGTGGGCAGCGTGCTGCTGTGCCAGACGGGGCCCGGGTGCGGCGAGCGCGAGCGCTACCCCGTCCTGCTCGTCGTCAACACGTATGAGCGGGTGTTGAGCGGGCTGGTCCGGCTCCCCAAGGCATGCACCTCGCCGGCGCTGAAGGACGGCTTGCAGGTGCTGCTCAAGTCCACGGCGCCGCAGGACGACTCCCGGGACGGCGAGTCCGAGCCCGAGGAGGCCGCGGCTCCCGCGCCTCCGGGGCCCGCCGTCGCAGCGGACAAGGCGGCGCCGGTACCGCCCGTCGCCCAGGCCCGGCGCGATGCACCGGTGTCGCTGGAGGAAGGGCAGCGGCTGCTCCTCTCCGGCAACTACCTGGCGGCGCGGTCCATCTTCGAGCAGCTGGTCGAGGCGGACGGGCGCAACGCGGCGGCGGTGGTGGGGCTGGCGGCGTGTCAGCTCGGCCTGGGAGAGGTGGACGGGGCGCTGAAGTCGCTGGAGCGCGTGAAGGCCTCCACTCGGCCGGACGTGCACCTGTGGACGGCGTACGCGCACCTGCGTGACAGGAGCCGCACCCGCGCCCGGGCGTCGCTGAGCAGGGCCATGGACCTGGGCTGGGCGCCGGGGAACCGGCCCGCCGAGGCCGTGCCCGAGGCCGCGCTGCGAGACGACATCGAAGCCCTGCAGCAGCAACGCAACCGCAAGCGGACGTCCGGCCGTGAGTCGCTGGGCTCCGGAAGCGCGAGCCCGTGAGCCAGCCGCCCTCTCCAGGGAAGCCCACCCGGGTCTTCGGCAACTACGAAATCCTCGCCGTGCTCGGCAAGGGCGGCATGGCCGAGGTGTACCGCGCTCGCGTGCGCTCCGGCCCGCGCGAGGGCTGGACGGTGGCGCTCAAGCGGCTGTTGCCGGCGCTGACGAGAGACCCGGCCTCGGTGGCCCTCTTCGCCCGCGAGGCGCAGCTGTCCAAGCAGCTCCACCACCCCAACATCGTCACGGTGCTGGATGCCGGCGTGCTGGAGGGCATCTACTTCATCGTGATGGAGCTGGTGGACGGGAGGGACCTGGGGCAGATCCTCCGTCGCTGCAAGGTGCGCGGCATCCCCCTGCCGCTGGACTTCGCGGTGTACCTGGGCAAGGTGCTGCTGGAGGCGCTCGCGTACGCGCACACCGCCACCGGCCCCTCGGGCGAGCCGCTGGGCATCGTCCACTGCGACGTGTCCCCATCCAACCTGTTCATCTCGCGCGTGGGCGAAATCAAGCTGGGCGACTTCGGCGTGTCGCGCGTGCTGGTGGACGGCAAGCTCCAGGGCGGCGAGGTGCTGGGCAAGCCGTACTACCTGTCTCCGGAGTCGCTGCTCGGCGAGGTGAATCCCGCGGCGGACCTCTGGGCCGCCACGGTGGTGCTCTACGAGCTGCTGACGCTGGAGCGGCCCTTCGTCGGCGGCTCTCCGGACGAGGTCTTCGCCGCCATCTGGTCCCGCCAGTACAAGCCGCTGCGCGAATTGCGCCCGGATGTGCCCGAGGCCCTGGAGGCGGTGGTGGACCGCGCCTTCTCCAAGCACCCCGAGGACCGCTTCACCACGGCCGAGGAGTTCGCCCAGGCGCTCACGCCGCACTACGACGAGCGCGTGGGCACTCCGCTGGCCATCGCCGCCGTGGTGCGCGGCCTCTTCGGCGCGAGCGATGACGTGCCCTCTTCGTCTTCGTCGGGGGGCGCATCGCCCGCGCCGGGGACGTCGGGCTCGGACGCGGGGTAGGGGGCGGCGCCTCGGCCTCCCGCTCGCCATGGGAGGCAGTCACCCGTGCCGGGCGCCGTGGAGATGCCGACATTTCCTTCCGCACGCGGTGTCGCGCAGGGGAGGAGAGCGATGGCGACCGAGCCCAAGCAGACGAAGCCCGAGCAGGATGCGCCCGAGCGCAAGGCGCGGGAGGAGGAGCCCCGGCGGCCCTCCAAGGCCGACGAGGCCCGCGAGGACGGGATGCCAGGCTACGGCCAGCCCGACGAAGAGGTGCGCGAGAAGTCCCTGCCCGAGCAGAAGTGGTAGGCGCGGCGAGTCCCGTCAGAGTCCGGACAGGGCCCGCACCTTCGGCACGTGCTGGCGGAGCGCGTGGACCACCCGCTCGACCTCCGCCCCGGTGGTGGACGGGCCCAGGCTGAAGCGCAGGCTGCCGCGCGCCTGGGTTGGCGTCAGTCCCATGGCCCGCAGCACGTGCGAGGGCGACAGCGTCCCCGATGCGCACGCCGCACCGGCGGAGACGCAGATGCCGTCCAAATCGAGCGCCATCAGCAGCGCCTCGCCCTCCACGCCGTCGAAGCGCAGGTTGCTGGTGTTGGGCACGCGTGGCGCACCGGCGCCATTCACCTCGACGCCGGAGATGCTCGCGAGGACCTCACGCTCGAACGCGTCTCGCAGCGCGCCCACGCCGGCCGCGACTTCGGGCAACTCCGCCACGGCCAGCTCCAGCGCCAGCGCGAAGGCCTCCGCGTAGGGCACGTTCTGCGTACCCCCTCGGCGTCCGCCTTCCTGATGGCCCGGCGTCAGCGCCCGGACGTCCACGCCCTTGCGCACCACCAGCACGCCCGCGCCCTGCGGCCCTCCAAACTTGTGCGCGGACAGCGACAGCAGGTCCGCGTCTACCTCTCGCAGCGACATGCGGACCTTGCCCGCCGCCTGCACCGCGTCCGTGTGGAAGAGCACGCCGCGCTGCCGGCACGCGCGCGCCACCTCCGCCGCCGGCTGCACCACGCCCGTCTCGTTGTTGGCCCACATCAGCGAGCACAGCGCTGTGTCCGGCGTCAGCGCGTCCAGCACGTCCTCCGCGCGCACGCGCCCGTCCGGCCCCGGCGCCACACGCACGACGCTGGCGCCCTCGCGCTCCAGTTGCGCCACCGCGCCCAGCAGGGCGGGGTGCTCCACCGCGGACGTCACCACGCGGCGTCGCTCCAGTACGGGCCTCGCGTGGAACGCGCCCACGAGGGCCAGCGCGTCCGCCTCGCTGCCGGAGCCGGTGAAGGTGAGTTCCTTCGGCTCGCAGCCCAGCACGCGGGCCACCTTCGCGCGGGCGGCGTCCAGCCTCGCGCGCGCGTCGCGGCCACCCTGGTGCACGCTGGAGGCGTTGCCGAAGCCGCCCTGGGAGAAGGCGCGGGAGAGGAGCGCCGCCACCTCCGGACGCACCGGCGCGGCGGCGTTGTAGTCCCAGTAGATCACGTGTCCTGCGCGCACAGCAGCGACACGGGCCGCTCACCCGCGACGCCGAAGGCTTCCTTGAAGCGATTCACGAGCTCGCGCTTGAGCGCCTTGCGCTGCGCCGCCTTGCCGGACAGCGGCAGCCGCGCGCCCGCCATGCTGCCGTGGCCTCCGGACGAGCCACCGTAGTCCTCGAAGATTTCGCGGATCAGCCGGCCCGCGTTCATCCGCCGGTCCTTCACGCGCAGGCTCATGTAGAGCTGGTTGCGGTAGGTACCGAAGGCGAGCGACCACTTCGTTCCTTCGAGGAACATCAGCCGCTCGGCGACTTCGGCCACCATGTCCGGGGAGTAGACCTCCTCCAGGTCCGTGATGATGGCGGTGCCGTACACCTTCGCCCGCTCGAAGGCCGTGTGGTACAGCTGGAAGTACCGCGCCGGCAGCTCCGGATGCTCTATCTGCGCGAGCATCTGCTTGTTCATCCGCGGGAACAGCCACAGGTAGCTGTCGATGTCCGTCTGAGTCGTCTCGCGGCCGAGGTCTCGCGTGTCCGCCTTGAGGCCGTAGAAGAGGGCGGTGGCCACCTCCTCGGAGGGCTCCAGCCGGGCCGCGCGCAGGTACTCCACCAGCATGGTGGACGTGGCGCCGAAGTCACCGCCCACGTCGGCGAAGGGCGAGGCCAGGCTCTCCTCGCGCAGCGGGTGGTGGTCCACGACGATGTGCGCGTCCAGCTTCGCCGGCAGCGAGTGGTTGCCTACCTTGGGCTGCGTGTCCACGAGACCGAAGAGGTCGTATTCGTCGAAGTCGATTTGCGAGACGTGGGAAATCGGTAGGCGCAGCACCTTCACGAAGGCGATGTTCTCCGCCCGGCCGATGATGCCGCCGTAGCCGACGTGGGCCTCCACGTTCGCCCGGCGCTCCAGCAACTGGGCGAGCGCCACCGCGGCCGCCATCGAGTCCGGATCCGGATTGTCGTGCGTGAGGATGAGGGCCTTCTTGTGTCCCTTCGCCACCCGAAGGAGCCGCTCCAGCTTGTCGCGGGCGGGCAGGGTGGCGATTCGTGGCGGGGGCTCCGACAGCTCGCCTCCCAGGGGGGCACCAGGAGCTCCGCCTGGGGCTCCAGAGGCGCGGCGGCTGTTGAAGGAGTGTGTCACGGGCATGGGTGCTCTTCTTTACTTCCTCCGGCCGAGGGATTCGAGAAGCCGGATGTTCTCCCCATAACGTTCGGGAAACGGTGTCTCCAGCACACCAATGGTGTCGACGAAGCGCGCATCCTTCACGAGGCACCGGAAGGCCGTGAGCCCGATCGCCCCCTTGCCGGGCTCCTCGTGGCGATCCACGCGACATCCCAGGGGTTTTTTGCAGTCGTTGAGGTGGAAACACCGCACCCGGGACAGGCCCACCAGCCGGTCGCACGCGTCCATGACGGCCTCGTACCCGCGGACGGTGGACACGTCATAGCCCGCCGCGAAGAGGTGGCAGGTGTCCAGGCACACCCCCAGCCGTTTCTCGTGTCCGACCTGGGACAGAATCTCGGCGAGGTGCGCGGGCTCCTCGGCGGCGAGATTCACCAGGTAGCTGCCGTGGGCGATGACGGGGATGCCGGAGCGCTTCGCCTCCGCGCGGAAGGCGAGCCGCTCCTCCTCGGTGAGGGGAGGTGCGCTCCAGCCCCGCGCGTTCCTGGTGAAGATTTGAAGGGCGCGGGCGCCGTGCTCCTCCGCCCTCGCGAAGGCCTGGCTCACGCCTCCGGCGATGGACTCGTGAGCTCCGATGAGCACGGCGGCCGGACTTCAGGCGCTAGCTGTTGATGGCCTTGTACTTCCGGGCGAGGTCCTTGAAGAACTTCACGCCGTTGTCGAGCGAGTTCTCCATGGCGTCCATCAGCACCGTGCGGAAGGCAGCCACGGGGCCCCGGAAGGACTCGTAGTAACGCTGCCGGTCGATGCTGTGGATGATGGCCGGCATGTAGCCGTTGCGCACCAGGATGAGGTTGCTGCACATGCGCCCCACCTTCCCGCTGTGCTCGGTGAAGGGGAAGATCTGCAGGAACCGGTGCTGCACCGTCGCGGCCTGCTTGATGGGGTGGAACTCGCGGAACTCGGCGCTCGCCGTGTAGTCCACCAGCTTCTCCAGCTCGCCCTGAATCTTCGCGGGCTGGGAGATGTCGTGGAAGTACGTGCGGTGGAGCGGCATGTCCTTGCGCAGCCCGGACCTGTCACGCTCCTTGGCCAGCTCCTTCTCAGTGCGCTCGCGGCGCTCCAGGCGGGCGCGCTCCTGCTGCGCCTCGGGCGTGTTGCCCAGGAACAGGTCGTGCATCCGCTTGATGGTGGTCAGCGTGATTTGCGCCTGCTTCTTGGCGCCCGCCGCCTCCTCGCGGATGTAGTCGCAGACGGCCTTGTGGTTCCGGATCTCGAGGACGACCGGAATCATGGAGGCTTCCGCGTTGGTGCGACCAGGGAACAGCGCGGCCATCAGCTCCTGGTGGGTATAGACGACTCCCTCCAGAGCGGCGTCGTGGTAGATCCACGACATCTCGAGCCTGTCGAGGAACTCGCGCGCCGGCTGCTTGTCCTTGTAGATCTCGAGGTACTCGCGCAGCGCCTCGTTCTTCTCGTCGATGTCCTGGTAGCGTTCCTTCACGGACTACGGCTCCTTCTCGCTGCGGGTCCACCATGGGGGGGATTCCGAAGCATGCGGCCGAGCAGTACAACGGCGTGCGGATTCTAGAAATTCCGCGCGGTTGTAACAACGAAATCATCACAGATTGACGAGGAAGACCTCGCACGCCTGGTCGAGCAGGTCCTTGGAGAGCGCGGGCGGCATCTGCCGGTAGCGGGCCGCGTCCTTGATGAGGGACACGAGGTCACGGGGGTGGCAGGCGCGCAGGTCCATGCTGCGCGGCTTGTAGTAGTGCTCGATGAGGTAGGTGACGGCCTGCTCGACGTAGGGGACGCCCGCGGCCTCGCAGACGCGGCGGAAGATCTCCCGGTAGGACTCCTCGTCCGGGTTGCTGACTTCAATCTTGTACTTGATGCGGCGCAGGAAGGCCTCGTCCACCAGCTCCTTGGGGTCCAGGTTGGTGGAGAAGACGAGGAGCTGGTCGAAGGGAATCTCGAACTTCTTGCCGGTGTGCAGGGTGAGGAAGTCCACCCGCTTCTCCAGGGGGACGATCCACCGGTTGAGCAGGTCCGTGGGGTGGACCTTCTGGCGGCCGAAGTCGTCGATGAGGAGCATGCCGCCGTTGGCCTTCACCTGGAACGGCGCCTCGTAGAAGCGGGTGCTCTCCGAGTAGATGAGGTCCAGCGTCTCCAGCGTCAGCTCGCCGCCCACCACGACGGCGGGCCGGCGGGTGAGGAGCCACCGGTTGTCCATCTCGAAGGTCTGCCGGCGGCCGGAGGCATCGCCGCCCATCTCCAGGGACACCGGCGTGTGGATGAGCCGGTCGAAGACCTGGATGATCTGATTGCCGATTTCGATGCAGTGCGGGACGTACACCTCGCCGCCGAACATGTGCGAGACGGCCTCGGCGAGGCTCGTCTTGCCGTTGCCGGGCGGGCCGTAGAGGAAGAGCGAGCGGCCGGAGTTCACCGCCGGGCCCAGCTTGTCCATCAGCTCGGCGGGGACGGTGAGGTGGCTGAGCGCCATCACCAGCTCCTCCTGGCTGACGACGGGCGTCTCCTCCGTCTGGCTGGTGACGAGGGCGTTGTACTGCTCGATGGGGACGGGCGCGGGGCCGACGTAGGTGGTGCGGGTGAGGGCGTCGCGCGCGTACTCGCGGCCCTTCTCGGTGAGGATGAACTCCACGGAGGCGCGGCCGAAGCCCTTGCCGCCGCGCAGGTCCACCAGCTTCTCCGTGGTGAGGAAGTCCACCACGTGCTCGATGACGCCCGGCCACGGCAGGCGCATCTCCTCCGCGATGGCCATGCCCGTGCCGGTGCCCGCGTAGTACAGGAACTTCAGGGCGATGTCGGACAGCAGGCCCATCTTGAGCCCGGTGTCCTCCACCGATTTCGGCTCGGCGGGAGCGATGTCCAGGATGGACGGGTTCTCGAGCTTGAACGGATTGTCGTCGTCGTACGCGTACCCGGCGGGAGCCATCGGGGCCTTGTTCTAGCCCATCCGCCGCACGCTTAGGCAGCCGACATGCGGTGACGGTTGCGTGCACGACGCCCGCACGAGGTGCGGGCGGGGAGACATGCTCGCACCCCGCCTGCCTCTCCCCTCGATGAAGGGAGAGGGAACGAGGGGCCGCGGGGGCGTCACGGCGTGGTGCCGGACGCCTGCCCGCGCGAGCTCGCCGCTTCGCTCAGACGTAGGTGAGCCACTCCGCGTAGCGGGGCTCCTGGCCGCGCACGGTGCGGAAGTAGGTCTCCTGGACGAACTGGGTGATGGGGCCGACCTTGCCGGTGCCCACGGTGCGGTTGTCCACCTCGCGCACCGGGGTGATTTCGGCGGCGGTGCCGGTGAAGAAGATCTCGTTGCCGATGTAGAGGGCGTCGCGGGTGAACGTCACCTCCTCCACCGTGCGGCCGCTGTCGCGCAGGAGCTGGAGCACCGTGTCGCGGGTGATGCCGTCCAGGATGGGCGAGGACAGCGGGGGGGTCTTGATGACGCCCTTCTTGTTCACCATGAAGATGTTCTCGCCGGACGCCTCGGCCACGAAGCCGCTGATGTCCAGGAGGATGGCCTCGTCGTAGCCCGCATTCACCACCTCGCGCTTGGCGAGGATGGAGTTGACGTACTGGCCGGTAATCTTCCCGCGCACCATGTTCACGTTCACGTGCATGCGCGTGAAGGAGCTGACCTTGGCGCGGATGCCCTCCTTGATGCCCTTGTCGCCGAGGTACGCGCCCCAGTCCCACGCGGTGACGGACACGCGGGTGGGATTCACGGCGCCCAGTCCCATGGCGCCGTCGCCCATGAAGGCCACCGGGCGCAGGTAGGCGCCGTTGGCGAAGAGCGCCTTCTGCCGGCGCAGCACCTCCAGGCACGCCTCGAAGAGCTCGTCCTCGGAGTAGGGCATCTTGAGCTGGATGATGTGCGCCGAGTCGAGGAGGCGGCGGACGTGCTCGCGCAGGCGGAACACGGCGAGGCGACCGTCATGCGTCTTGTACGCCCGGATGCCCTCGAAGACGCCGAGCCCGTAGTGCAGCGCGTGCGTCATCACGTGCACCTGGCCCTCGTCCCATTTCACCATCTTCCCATCGAGCCAGATCTGATCCGCGCGCAACGTAGTACTCGAAGTCGAGCTCATTCGAAGGTTCCTTCAGCGGGGGATTTCAAGATGGGACTGCCCCGGCCTTCTAGCCAGCCCGGCCCTATGAGGTCAAAGCACGAAAGCGATTTTCGCGATGACTCACAGCACGGGCGGCAGCGGGGTGAGCATGCGGCGGAGGAAGGGCATCTCCTCGGCCAGGGCCTTGCGGCCGAGGTGGAGGGCCTTCGAGGCCAGCTCCACGTTGGGCACCACCTCCAGCGGTGACAGCGTGCGGGAGAACCGCTTGATGTGGTGCGCGTAGGGCAGGTTGGGCGCCACCGTCATCGCGGCCAGCCGCTGCAGGGGCAGCCAGAAGGGCGTGGCCAGCCGGGGCGCGAAGCCGTCCAGCCCGAGGATGAGCGTGTTGCGCGTGCCGATGCGCCCGCGCGCCACCGCCTTCCACGCGGCCTTCGCGGGCAGGTTGTCCACCAGCCCGCCGTCGATGAGGCGCGCCACGCCGTGGTGCGAGAGCATTCCCTCCAGCAGGCCGTGCATGCGCGGGTCCTCGCGCAGCACGTCGTAGTGGATGACGCCGGGCAGCGCGGAGGAGAAGCCCGCCGCGTCGAGCGCGTCGAATTCAGAGGTGGCGTCGTCCGCGCCCAGGTGGAGGCGCACGGTGATTTCCGGGCGGGTGAAGAGCTCCGCCACGGCGCCCATGGAGGCCTGGATGCGCCGGGCCACGCCCGCGGGGTTGAGCAGGCCCAGCGGGCTCGTGCCCAGCAGGCGCTCGTAGTACTCCAGCGGGCGGGGCAGCATGCCGCGGCGGATGCCTCCCACCGAGATGATGGTGGGGATGGGCAGCTCCTTGAGGCGCAGCCCGCTGCCCTCCGGCCCCGCGCCGAAGAAGCGCCCCAGCCCCGCGCGCAGGAACAGGCGCAGCGCGGCGGGCAGGCCGTAGCGGCTCTCCGTGGAGATGAAGCGGAAGAGCTTCCGGAACGACAGCCCCCGGACGATGTTGATCATCTCCGTGGGGTCGAAGCGCGCCATGCGCGCGCGCATGATGGCCAGCACGGCGCCCATGGACGCGCCGGCAATCAGCCTCGGCTCCAGGCCGTGCTCGTCCAGGAGGCTCATCACGCCCAGGTAGACGAAGGCGGTGCCTCCGCCGCCGCCCGCGACGAGCACCAGCTCCTTCTGGCGGATTTCGCGGTCCAACGCCTCCAGCGGCACCCGCTCGCGCAGCCGCTTCGCCACCTCGTCGCGCGCCTTCAGGGCGTGCTCGCGGAGGTCCTTCACGTGGGGCACCAGCCTGTCCCGCGTGGGCGGGCGCGTGCCGCCGAGGACGGGCGTCAGGCGCCGCTCGACTTCCTCACGGAAGGGCGTGAGCAGCGCGCCCACGCCCACGTCCAGCCCGCCGTGCTGCACCTTGTAGAGCCGCGCCAGTGACAGCGCGGTGCGGAGGATGGCCTCCTCGCGCGCGTCCAGGAGGTGCGGGGACGCCATGGCCGCGCGCACGAGGTTGAGCTCCAGCTCCTCGAGCGGCCGATTGATTTGAAAGCGTTCCTTCAGCAGCACGGGCGGGCGCGCGCGTCAGGCCTGGGCGATTTGCGGCAGGTTCGCCCGGGCCTTCTCGATGTCGCCCTCGTACTTGAGGACGAGGTTGAGCGTGGAGGCCACCAGGTCCGAGGTGAGCTGCTCCGCGTTGAGCAACGCGAGACTCTGTGCCCAGTCCAGCGTCTCGCTGATGGAGGGCGCCTTCTTCAAGTCCAGCGAGCGGATGGCGGCGACGGCCTCCACCACCTGCTCGGCCAGCGTCTGGGGCACGCCGGGCAGGCGCGCCTTGACGATGCGCAGCTCGCGCTCGCGGTCCGGGAAGTCGATGTGCAGGTGGAGGCAGCGGCGCTTGAGCGCGTCCGACAGCTCGCGGGCGTTGTTGGAGGTGAGCAACACGCGCGGGACGTACTTCGCCTTGAAGGTGCCCAGCTCGGGGATGGTGACGGCGTTGTCCGAGAGGACCTCGAGGAGGAAGGCCTCGAACTCCGGGTCCGCCTTGTCGATTTCGTCCACCAGCAGCAGGGCGGGGCGCTCGGAGACGAGCGAGCGCAGAATCGGGCGGGGCAGCAGGAAGCGCTCGGAGAAGAACACCGCGTCGCTGGAGCCCAGCTTGTTGGCGGCCTCGGACAGCGTGGAGGCGCCCTGCACCATGTCCCCAATCTTGTCCTTGAGGAGCTGGGTGTAGAGGAGCTGCTTGGCGTACTCCCACTCGTAGAGGGCCTTGGCCTCGTCCAGGCCCTCGTAGCACTGGAGGCGGATGAACTCGCGGCCCAGGGCCTGGGCCAGCGCCTTGGCCAGCTCCGTCTTGCCTACACCGGCGGGGCCTTCCACCAGGATGGGCTTGTCCATCCGGTCCGCGAGGAAGGCGGCGGTGGCGATTTCGGGGGAGGAGAGATAGCCAACCTGTTCCAGGCGCTCTTCCGCGTCCGCCACGCTGCTGAAGCCGCGGCTGTCTTGCGTCGAAGGGGTGCTCACGCCTGGAAACTTAACCGACCCCCTCCACACCACTGCGGCAAAAATGCCAGGGTTCCGGCACCCGCGGCGTGGGCTTCCTGCCTCCCTGCCTTGCAACCCGCCGTAAATACGGTGGGAAATTTTCTTCGCATCGCGGGCACATGTCGTGCATCTACCCCGCGCATTCACGAAGCGGCGAGGTAGCAGTCATGTTCTGGGCGTGGTTGAGGATGGCGATGGCGGTGGCGGTGGTGCTGTTGCCCGGGGGCTTCCCGCTCCTGCTGGCCTACATCGCGGTGCGGACGCTCCGTACCCGGTGGCACAACGCGCGGCTGGAGGCGCACAGCCACGGGCGCGAGGCCTCGCTCCGTGACGTGGTCTCCTCGCTCCACTTCAAGGAGCTGGTCGCCGAGGCGCGAGCCGCCCTCTGACTTCCGCGCCCGGGTAGGGCACGGATGTCATGGTTGAACAAAGAGCCCCCGGGATTCTGGGGCACTTGAAGAGACTCCCACCCCGGACCGCCCGAAGCGAGGCGCTCCGGGGTGAGTCGTTTCTGGGCCAAGGAGTTCCCGGCGAGGCCTGCCCGGGTGCCGGGCTTCCGGCGGGTGGTGCCGGGATTCCGAAAGGGCGCCGGAGGGTGCTCCGGCGCCCGGGCTCGGGCCCTACTTGTCGAGCTCGTCGACCAGGGCCGTCCAGTCGTCGTCTTCCTTCGCGCCGCCGGTGGGCAGCGGAATCATCACGGTCCGGTCGGTGGGCTCGGACTCATCGGGGACGACGGGGGCGGGCGCGGGGGCCGCGGCCTTCTTCGCGGCGGGCTTCGCCGGAGCCTTCGCGGCGGGCTTCGCCGCGGCGGGAGCGGCGGCCGGGATGACCTGGTTGACCTGGGTCTTCAGGGCCAGGTCCTCGTCGTCGGCGGGAGCGGCCTTCGCGGCGGCGGCCTTCGCGGGGGCCGGAGTGGCAGCCGCGGCCGGGGACTTGGACTTGAAGCGAGCCAGCTCCAGCTCGGCGACCTTGAGGGCCTTGCTCTTCTCCTGCACGGACTGCTGCAGGCGGGCCACTTCCTGGGCCTTGATGGTCTCCCGGCGCTCGAGCTCCGCCTTCTGCTTGGCGTTGAGGTCTTCAATCTCCTTGAGCTGCCGCGTCTCCAGGTCCTTGCGCTCCTTCTGCGCGGTGGCGAGCCGGGCCGCGGCCTCGTTGGCCTTGCCCTCGGCGGCGGCCACCTTGGTGTTGAGCTCCTTCTCCACGCGGGCCTTGGCGCCCTGCGCGTTCTCCACCGCCAGCTCCAGGTCCTGGATCTTCTTCGTGCGCGCTGCGAGCTGCGCCTGGAGGTCCTTGGACTTCGCCTCCGCGTCGGCGGTGCGGGCCTGGGCCTCCTGGGTGAGCTGGGCGATGCGCTGCTCGGCCTTGGCCAGCTTCGCGGCCAGGTCGTCCGCCGCGCGCTTCGCCTCCGTGCGCTCCTGGGCTGCCTGCTGCGCCTGCTGCTGGGCCTTCGCCTCGGCCTGCTGGAGCTGCCCGGCGAGGTTGTTGCGCTCGGCGGTGAGCTTCTGCTGGGCGGCGCCGGCGGCCTTGAGCTGCTCCTCGCGGTCGGCGAGGGCCTTCTTGCCCAGCTCGAGCTGGTTGTTGAGGCCGGCCATCTGCTGGCCGAGCGTGTCCGCCTGACGCTTGGCCTCGGTGGCCTGCGTCTGGAGCTTCGTCTCCAGGGCCTTGAGCTGCTCGGTGCGGGTGGCGACCTCGCGGTTGAGCACCTCGCCCTGACGCATCTTCTCCTGCGTCACCTGGGTGAGCTTGCGGAGCGTGTCGGAGAGCTCCTTGCCCTTGCTGGCCAGGTCGTTCTGGAGGAGCTCCTCCTTGCGCTGCGACTCCTCGGTGAGCGCATGCAGCCGCTCTTCCAGGTTGCCGCGCGCGTCCTCCACCTGCGCGAGCTGCGCGGACAGCCGCGTCACCTCGGCGACGCTGGCGCCCAGCTCGTGCTTGGTGAGGGTGAGCTGCTCGCCCAGGTCCTCGCCCTGGTTGCGCGCCTCGTTGAGCTGCGACTCCAGCGTGGCCTGGGTGTTGGCGGCGGCCTGCCGGGTGGTGGCGTGGGCCTGCTGCTCCTTGCCCAGCGCGTCGCGGGTGGCGGCGAGCTGGCCCTGCGTCTGCTCCAGCGTCTGGGTGGTGGCCTCCAGCTCCTGGCGCAGCCCGTCGCGCTCGGAGGTGAGGTCCCCGATGTGCGCGCTCGTCTCGGCGGCGAGCTTCTCGTGCGCGGCCTTCTCCGCCTCGAGGTTGCCCTGCGTCTCGGACAGCTCGCCGCGCAGCTGGCCAATCTGGCCGGTGAGCTGGTCCTCCAGCGCGTCCTTCGCCTCACCGAGGGCCTTCAGCTCCGCGGTGCGCTGGTCGCGCTCGCGGGTGGTGCGGGCCAGGGTGTCGTTCGTATCCTGGAGCGCGCCCTGCGTCTCCTGGAGCTCGGCCTGGAGCGCGTCGCGCTGGCCGATGGTGGAGGCGAGCTGCTCGCGCGTCTCCTCCAGCGCGCCCTGCGTCTGCGTCAGCGTCTGGGTGGTGGCCTCCAGCTCGCCGCGCGTCTCCGCCAGGGCGCCTTCCGTCTGCGCCAGCCGCTGCTGCGTGTCCGCGAGCGTGGCCTCGGTGCGGCCGAGGGTGTCCTGCGTCTGCGCGAGCGTCTGGCTGGTGGCCTCCAGCTCGCCGCGCGTCTCCGACAGGGCGCCTTCCGTCTGGGAGAGGCGCGTCTGCGTGTCGGAGAGCGTCTGGGAGGTCGCCTCCAGCTCGCCGCGCGTCTCGGAGAGCGTCTCCTCGGTGCGGGCCAGCAGGCCCTGCGTCTCGGAGAGGGTGCCCTCCGTGCGAGACAGCGTGTCCTGCGTCTGGACCAGCGTCTGGCTGGTGGCCTCCAGGTTGCCGCTCAGCTCGGCGATGCGCTCGTCGCGCGTCGCCACGTCACCCTGCAGGCCCTCGATGGTGGCCTCGCGCTGGGCGACGGTGTCCTCCAGCGACGCGACGCGCGCGGTGAGCTGCTCGCCGAGGCGCTGAGACTCCTCCAGTTGCTGGGTGAGCGCCTGAATCTGGCCGGTGAGGTCCGCCTCCAGCTCGGCCTTGGCGGAGCGCAGCTCCTCCAGCTTCTGGGTGAGGTCCTGCTCCAGCGCGTCCTTGGCCTGGTTGAGCGCGTTGAGCCGGTCCGAGAGGTCCGTCTCCAGCTCTTCCTTCGCCTGCTGAAGGGCCTGCAGCTCGGCGGTGAGCTCCGCCTCACGGTCCGCGAGGTGCGTCTTGACGGCCTCGACTTCGCCTTCCAGCTCGCCGATGCGCTCCAGGTGCTGCTGGATGTTGGCGTTGAGCTCCGCCTCGTGCTGCTCGTTGCGGGCGATGGTCTCCGACAGCTCGCGCTCGAGGGTGCCAATCTTGGCGTCGCGATCCTCGACGCGCTGGGTGAGCTCGGCCTCCTGGGCGTCCTTGTCCAGCCGGAGCTGGTCGCGCTCGCTGGTGGTGCGCGCGAGGTCGCCTTCCAGGTCCGCCACCTGCTGCGTGAGGCGGGCCTCCAGGGCATCACGCTCGGCGTTCAGCCGGACGATTTCCGCGTCCGCCGTCCGGCCGTGCTCCTCGGCGGCGGTGGCGCGCGTCTCCAGGGCGCGGACGGTGGTGTCGCGCTCCTGCTCCGTCTCGGAGAGGCGGTCCTGCAGCGCCTGAATCTCTCCGCCCAGCTCGGCGTAGCGCGCGTCGCGCTCGCTGACGGTGCGGGCCAGCTCCGCCTCGAAGTCGTCACCGCGCTTCGTGAGGCTGGCAATCTCCGCCTCGTGGGCGCGGAGGGCATCCTGGAGCTTCTGCTCCTTGACCTCGAACTCCAGCGTGACGACGCCGAGGTGCTTCTCGAGCTTGTCGTACTCGCCGCGGAGGTTCTCCAGCTCGGAGGCCCGGCGGGACAGCTCGTCCTCGCGGTTGTGGACCTCCTTGCGCAGGAGGTTGATGTCCTTTTCCTTGGAGGCGACGACCTCGATGAGGTCCTTCTCCGCGGAGAACTTCTGGAGGAGCAGGTCGTCCACGGCGGCGCCGTGCTCGCGCTCCTTCTGGAGCATGGCCTGCTGGGCCTCGTTGAAGCGGCGGAGCAGGTCGTCCACCTGCATCTTCAGGCCCTGCAGCTCCACGTCCTTCTCGTGGAGCCGGTCCTCGCCGGAGAGGAGCTCACGCTCGCGCACGCCCCAGATTTCGGAGAGGCGGGCGAGCTGGGCCTCGCGCGTCTTCAGCTCGTCGCGGAGGATTTGAATCTTGCCCTCGGGCGTGCCCATCAGCTCGCGGCGCGGAGGCGGGCGCTTGAGCTGGCGGGACTCTGCGAGGAGCTCCGCCTTGCGGTCGGCGATGGACTGGAAGGCGCGGTCGAGGAAGGCGCGGTCCTCGTCCGTCATCGCGCTGCGGCGCTCGCGCTTGGGGAGCTTGGGCGGGCCGCCGGCGGTGGTGCGGATGGGAGGCGGCATGGGCGGCGGTGCCTCGCGGGGCGCGCCGTTGAGGGCCGCGTCGAGCGAGGCGTCCGACTCGTCCGTGCCCGCCGGGACGATGCCGTGGCTCATGGACGCGAGCTCGCCCATCTCGAACGGGATGACGAGGTAGCCGTCCGCGGCGGCTGGCGTCTGACGGTGCTGCGTCAGGCCATCCACGCCCGTATCGGAGGAGAGCAGGAGGACCTTGAGATTCTGTCCCCACTTGCCCTTCTTGATCTGCCCGCAGAGAACGAAGCCGGATTGATCCGGCAGCTCGGCGCGCAGGACGACCAGATCCGGCCGGCGCTTTTCCAGCTCACGCTGCGCGTCAGACGCAGTCGCAGCCATGGCCGTCTGATACCCCGCGCTCTTGAGCACGGTGGCCATGCTGAGGGCGAACTCGTTCTGGCTTTCGACGATGAGGACCCGACGCTCCATGAAGCCCTTTGATCCGGAAAAAGTGCTGTGAAAACCGCAGCATCCTATCGGGCGCGTGCAAGCCTTGGAAAGTTTATGGGTGGCGCTCGGTTGCCTGCTTCACGAGCCCTTGCCGCGGACGACGCCCGGGGAGGTACGTGCGGGCGGGGGAACGCGGGAGGGGTTGGCGCCCTCGTCCCGACCGGGGAACGTCGTCGGTGGCGTGTGGCGGTCGAAGCGGATGCCGTCCGGTGGACAGTAGCCGTGGGCGAGCTGGGCGAACCACGGGTTCAGCGACGAGGGGACGGGCTCCGGCGCGGGGCCCTCGTCCACGGGCTCGCCCCTGGGCTCGTCCTCGACTTCGCGGAGGTCGGCCTCCTCGTCGAGCAGGCGGGCGTTGGCGGCGGAGACCTCGGCCTCCTCCACCTCGTCGCTGCTGATTTCATCCGGCTCGTCGAGACGTGGGCGCGGGTGGGCAGGAGTCGGAGAGTTGTCGGCCCCGTCGTCGATGGGCTGGGCCTCGTCGGCGGAAATCTCCTCGGGCTCGTCCTCGGAGCTGGCGGAGCTGGCGGGAATGGAGGCCTTGAGGGACGGAGGCGGAGGGCGGGAGGCCTGCGCTTCCATGGGGGCCAGGCGGGGTGGACCCTCGGGCATCAGCCGGGGTGGACGCTGGCGGGGAACGGGCGGCGGAGCAGCGGCGCGGGGGGGCAGCGCAGGCGGGCGCTCCGGCTCGGTGGTGCCTCCGCGAATGGGCGCGGGGCGGTCGGAGTCACCCGGTCGCAACATCGGAGGCGGGCGCTCGGACTCGGAGGGGGTGGAGCCTCCGCGGATCACCGGCGGCAGCACGGTCTCCGAGGTGATGGGGCGGGACGCCAGGGGGCGCTCCGCGTCGGACGCCGCGGCACCCGGGCGGAGCACGGGGGGAGGACGGTCCGAGTCCGTGGAGGCGGTGCCGCCGCGGATCATCGGTGGCAGCCCCGTGTCCGGAGACGAGGCGCTGGAGCGCAGCATCGGAGGCACGGCCGTCTCGGAGGTCGGCGGGCTTGAGCGGACCACGGGCGGCAGTGCGGACTCTGATGCCGTTGAGCTGGAGCGCAGCGCCGGAGGCAGGGCCGTCTCCGAGCTCGGCGGGCTGGAGCGAACCACCGGAGGCAGTGCCGTCTCCGAGTTCGGCGGGCTGGAGCGAACCACCGGGGCGGGCGCCGACTCGGAAGTCGGTGAGCTCGAGCGCCCCAACGGCGGCAGGCCCGTGTCGCGAGGCACCTGGGGAATCGAAATCTCCGAGCCCGGAGCGCCCGAGCGCGACAGTGGGGGCAGGCCCGTGTCGCGGGACACCTGGGGGATGGAGACTTCCGAGCTCGGAGAGCCCGAGCGCGAAACGGAGGGCAGCCCCGTTTCCGAGGTCGGAGAGCCAGCGCGCGGCGCCGGCGGCAGACCCGGCTCGGAGGCGCTTCCGGCGCCAGTACGCGACGCTGGAGCACCGCGCTCGGAGTCGACGGACGAGGTGCCTCGCGACGGCGTGGACAGCGCCGACATGCGCCGTGACGGAGTCTCCACGCGGGCCGAGGTGCTGCGCCCACTCAGGGCACGCGAAGGCTCGGGCGCTGACGATTCGTCCTTCCTGCTCGTGGCCCCGGATGTACGGCCCGAGGCGGACGGCGTGAACTCTTCGTCACGCATGAACAACGAGGCAGGCACCTTGACGATGGGCGTCGGCGCTGGCGGCTCGTCATCGCGTTCAGGCGTGACGGGCGTGCGGCTCCCGAGGACGGAACCCGCGGCATCCTCGCGAGCGCTCGGGCCAGGAGCTCGCGTCACCGGCGTGGGCGCGGGCGGCTCCTCCCGGTCCGCCGCGACAGGCGCGCGGACCACCGGAGTCGGAGCGGGAGGCTCCTCCGCATCGGCGCTCGCGGGCGCGCGGACGATGGGCGTGGGCGCGGGCGGCTCCTCCGCATCCCTGGAGGCAGGCGCGCGAACGACAGGTGTCGGAGCCGGGAGCTCTTCGCTCTCGGAGGTGGAGGTGAGGGCACCCCGGACGATGGGCGTCGGCGTCGGAGTCGGCGCGGGCGGCTCCTCCACGAGCGAAGGCGCTCCGGCCCTGCTCGACGTGGACGACCTCAGCGCCACCGGCCCACCGGACTCCGCGCGGCCCGAGGTGGGAAGCGTCGAGTCCACGATGACGGAGGCCGGCGACGGGCTCTGCGCTGGGGCTTCTTCGCGCAGGGGCAGGCCCATCACCACGGGCGGCTCGGAGGGCTGCACCTCCAGCTCCGTCTTGACGAGGCGCGTGTCGAGCCCTTCGTCCAGCACCTGTCCCATCACCAGCGGCAGTTCCTCGCGCGCGGGCTCGGAGCCGCCGGCCTTCGCGGCCTCCGGCTTCGGAAGCGGCTTCACGGGCGTCGGCTCCGGCGGCAGCAGCGCCGCGAGCCGGTTGGTCGGCGTGCCCGTCACCATCGTGGGAGAGGGCAGGTCTTCCTCGCTCCGAGGCGCCACCACCGACCGCTTCTCCAGCAGCGAGTCGTAGAGGTCGATCAACCGCCCGCGGATGATGCTCGCGTCGAGCACCTCCTCCGCGTGCGCGCGCGCCCGGCGTCCCAGCTCCACGCGGCGGGGGATGTCGCGCGCCAGGTCGACGATATGGTTCGCCAGCGCCTGCGTGTCCCCCGGCGGGAAGAAGAGGGCAGTGTCCTGGGGGATGAGCTCGCGGGTGACGGGCAGGTCCGCGGCGATGACGGGACGGCCGGCGGCGCAGTACTCGGACACCTTCGCCAGGGGACCGCCCTGCAGCCGGTTGCGCTCCACGTCGTCGAGCGGGAGCACGCCCACGTCCGCCAGCGCGAGCACCTTGGCCACGTCGTCATGCGCGACGGGCGGCTGGAACTCCACGCGCTCCTTCAGCCCCAGCTCCTTCACCAGTTCATCCAGGTGCGGCTGCCAGTCCGCGTGCTGCGCGCCCACCAGCGTGAGCCGCACATCCGCGCGCTGAGCCGCGAGCGCCACCGCGCGCAGCAGCGTGGGCAGGCCCTGCCACCCCACCTGGCTGCCCAGGTACATCAGCCGCAGCGGCTGCCCGTCCGGCGCGCCCATGGCGACCGGGTCGTACGCCTTGAGGTCCACCGGCGCGCGGACCACGTGGATGAGGTCCTCGCTCGCCCCGAGCGACTGGATGTACGAGCGCGTCGTCTGCGAGCCGGTGATGATGAGGTCCGCGTTCATCAGGCAGAACAGCTCCTGCCTGCGAATCTTGGAGAGGAATCGCCGGTCTCCTTCCGTCTGCGGGTGCGTGTAGCGCAGCTCCTGCGACGGGAAGGTCTGCGCCTCGTAGATGAGGCGGTGGCCGTAGTCGGCCTTCAGCTCGCACAAGGCATAGCCGCCGAACGGGTCCGTGAAGTGGGCGAGCGCGTACTCCTCGCTCTCCAACTGGCGGCGCACGGCGCGCTCGAAGGCCTGGATGCGGGAGGCCAGGTCGCCCGAGCCTACCGGCACCCGCAGCAGCCGAGCACCCTGGTACTTCTCGATATGGGAGTGGTCAGGTGTCTTCGCCGACAGCACCACCACGGAGAAGCGGTCCGGCAGCGCCTTGAGGTACTCCGTGACACGGCGCGACGAGCCCGACGGGCCGGGGATGACGTCGAAACTGCACAGGAGCAGTCTGGGCAGGTCGCTCAAGCGTGGGCAGGATACTTGGCCCCATCCTGGGTGTCATCGGGCGATGCAGGGGAGGGGGGGTCGGGCGAAGAACACATGAAATGCTGGCACGTTGACCCTCCACTGCCAGCGACCTAAAGGCCAACCTTGTCTATGGACGACCTCAAGAGTGTAACCGTCAGCCATCTGAGAGAGCTGGCCCAGAAGCACCTGGGGCGCGGTTACAGCAAGCTGAAGAAGGAGGAACTCATCGCCGCACTCGCCGCGTACGTCCCCACGCTGGCGAAGCTTGCTCGCCTGGCGGGCATCACCGTGGCGCGCAAAAGTTCCAGCAAGAAGGCGCAGGCGAAGGCCTCGGCAGTGAAGGGCTCGACCGCGAGGGAGTCCAAGGCGTCGAAGGAGGAGAAGGACAAGAAGGCTCGGGAGCCCAAGGCCGCTGCCAGGGGCGTGAAGGAGTCGAAGGAGTCCAGGACGCCTGCTCGCCGGGAGTCGAAGCCGGCCGCCAGGGAACCGAGCGCGCCTGTCGTCACTGTTTCAACGCGAGGCCGGAAGACAGCCGCCGAGGAGAAGAGCGTTCCAGCGAAGGCGAAGCCCGCCGAGAAGCCGGGCCAGGGACGCGTGTCCGCGCCCAAGCGGGTGGCGGCCAAGCGGGCGTCCGAGAAGCCGGGGGCTGCCCCGCCTGCCCGCCCCGCGCAGGTGGTGAACTTCCCGCCCAAGCCGCGCGCTCCCCGTGAGCCGGCGATGCCCACCACGTCGGCCGCGGCCGTGGAGTCGTCCGGTGAAACGGGAGCCGGTGCGTCGGCTCCGACTCCTCCCGCCGAGGTTTCCGTTGTAGCCGAGCCCCCGCCGCCTCCTCCCGTGCAGCACGACGCGGAGCCGGTGGTGGACGGCTTCTTCGTGGCGCGCGTCGTGAGCCCGGACGAGGCGCGACGCCACCACATGGTGGATTCGGCGCAGCCTCCTCCTCAGGCGGGGGACGACGAACGGCTGGGGGAGCTGCCCGCCGGCTATCAGGATGACAGCACGCTGTTGCTGCCGAGAGATCCGGAGACGCTCTTCGTCTCCTGGGACTTCAGCGAAGCCGCGCGGCAGCGGGCGCTGCAGGGGTTGGATTCTCCGCGCGCGGTGCTGCGCGTGTTCGACGGCGAGAAGATGGCGCGCGAGCTGGACTGCGTGCTCGAGTCGCGCGGCCTCTACATCCACGGTCTGGAGCCGGGCCGGCACTACCGCGTGGAGGCGCACTTCGTCGGGAGGGACGGGCGCAGTCGCCGTATCGGTCACTCCAGCAATCGGGTTGCATTGCCGCCGAGCGGCACGTCCACGGACACCTCGATTCGATTCCTCCGCGTGCCTCAGCGCATGCCGGAGCCGCAGCCGCTGCCCGAGGTGGTGCCGCCGGTGCGTGCCCGGACGCCGGAGGCCGAGGAGCGCGAGTACATCACCTGGCGTCGCGTGAATCTGCCGGGCAGCGCGGGCGCGCAGGACATCCCCGAGCTGCGCCGCGAGCGCATCACACCCACCGCGCAGGAGGAGTCCCACCTCGAAGCGCCGCCGCGAGCGCCGGGTGCGTCGGACCAGCGCTACGTGCAAGCGCAGGCGCGTGTGCCGGGGGCTTCGGACATGCGCTACGTGGATTCCGCGGGGCGTGCGCCGGGTGCGTCGGACCAGCGCTATCTGGAGGCGCCGGGACGGGCTCCGGGAGCATCGGACCAGCGGTACGCGGAGGGTGGGGCGCCGCGGCGCGAGCGTCAGTACCTCGACGTGGGGCGTGCGCCGGGTGCGTCGGACATGCGCTACGTGGATTCCGTGGGGCGTGCGCCGGGGACGACGGACACACGGTACCTGGAGTCTCCGGGCCGTGCGCCCGGGGCTTCGGACCAGCGCTATTTGCAAGGCGTCGCCCAGCCGGCCGGCGGTGGTGCCCGGTCTCCGTACCAGTACCTCGACGTGGGCCGTGCTCCGGGGGCGTCGGACATGCGCTACCTGGACTCAGCGGGGCGTGGAGGCGGCGCCGCGGACACGCGCTACCTGGAGTCTCCGGGAAGAGCGCCCGGTGCTTCGGACATGCGGTACCTCGGGTCCGCTCCAGGGGCTCCGGGTGCTCCGGACGCGCGTTACCTGGAATCGCCTCCGCGTGCTCCGGGGGCTTCGGACGCGCGTTACCTGGAGTCACCGGGAAGTGCACCCGGTGCTTCGGACGCGCGTTACCTGGAATCGCCTCCGCGCGCTCCGGGCGCTTCAGACATGCAGTACCTGGAGTCGCCTTCGCATGCTTCAGGCGCATCGGACATGCATTACCTGGAGTCGCCTCCGCGTGCTCCGGGCGCTTCAGACATGCGTTACCTGGAGTCTTCGCCGCGAGCCCCGGGTGCATCGGACTCGCGCTACCTGGAGTCTCCACCGCACACGCCGGACGATTCCGACGTGCGCTACGAGAACTTCTTCACCTGGCCTGCTGGTACCTCGGAGCCGCGCACCACCGAATCCGCGCAGCGTCCTTCCGATTCAACGAAGGAGTCTCTTCCCGGCAAGCCGCCTTCGGGCAGCGGCCGCTCGTGAACCCGCACGGATACCCTGAACGCTTATGAGCCTGGGCTCTCTCGCGCTGGTCCTCCACGCGCATCTTCCCTTCGTCCGACACCCGGAGCACGAGGACTTCCTCGAGGAGGACTGGCTCTACGAAGCCATCTCCGAGACGTACCTCCCGCTGCTCCTCGTGTTCGACAAGCTCGCGGAGGACGGCGTCCCCTTCCGCCTCACGATGACGCTGTCGCCCACGCTCGTCGCCATGCTGCGCGACGAGCTCCTGGTGTCGCGCTACGCACGCCGGCTCGACCTGCTCTGCGAGCTCGGCGAGCGGGAAGTCCACCGCACCCGGAATGACGCCACCTTCGGCCGGCTCGCCCGCTTCCACCGCGACCACTTCGAGTCGCTCCGCCGCGCCTTCAACGACCGCTACAAGCGCGACCTCGTCCCCGCGTTCCGCCGCCTCCAGGACGCGGGCCATCTGGACATCATCACCTGCAACGCCACCCATGGCTTCCTGCCGCTCATGCAGCAGGTCCCCGAGGCCGTGCGCGCGCAGGTGACGGTGGCCGCCAACCACTACCGCCAGAACTTCGGTCGGGATCCGGCGGGCATCTGGCTGGCCGAGTGCGGCTACTACCCCGGCCTGGAGCGCGTGCTCGCCAACGAGCGCATCCGCTACTTCTTCGTGGACACGCACGGCCTCACGGATGCCACGCCGCGCCCGCTGCACGGCCCCTACGCGCCCATCTTCACCGAGGCGGGCGTGGCCGCGTACGCGAGAGACCCGGAGAGCAGCCAACAGGTGTGGAGCACCGAGTTCGGCTACCCGGGCGACCCCGCCTACCGCGAGTTCTACCGGGACATCGGCTGGGACCTGGACCTCGACTACATCCGCCCGTTCATCCAGCCCACCGGCGACCGGAAGAACACCGGCTTCAAGTACTACCGCATCACCGGCAAGACGAACGACAAGCAGCTCTATGACCCGGACGCCGCCCGCGAGCGCGCCGCGGTCCACGCCGGCAACTTCCTCTTCAACCGCGAGCGGCAGGTTGAGTACCTCGCCTCGCGCCTGGGTGGCCGCAAGCCCGTCGTCGTCGCGCCCTACGACGCCGAGCTCTTCGGCCACTGGTGGTTCGAGGGCCCCCTGTTCCTCGACTTCCTCATCCGCAAGGCCGCGTACGACCAGAAGACCCTCAGCCTGATTTCGCCCTCGGACGACCTGAGGGAGCACCCCGAGAACCAGGTGGCCACGCCGCCGCTGTCCTCGTGGGGCGCGGGCGGCTACGCGAACATGTGGCTCGACGGGGCGAACGATTGGATCTACCGCCACCTGCACCACTGCGCGAAGCAGATGGTGGAGCTGGCGCGCGACTTCCCGGACGCCGACGCCCTGAAGCGCCGCGCGCTCAACCAGGCCGCGCGCGAGCTGCTGCTCGCCCAGTCCTCCGACTGGGCCTTCATCATGAAGACGGGCACCATGGTGGAGTACGCGCAGCGCCGCACGCGCGAGCACATCCTCCGCTTCCAGCGGCTGCACGACGAGCTGCGCGCGGACGCCATCGACGAAGGCTGGCTCACCCACGTGGAGGGCCGAGACAACCTCTTTCCGGAGCTGGACTACCGCGTCTACCGGCCCGGCTGAGCGCTCCGGGAACAGGCGGGGCGGCAGGTTGTTTCCCTGGCGCCCTCCGAATGCCCCCTTTCGCTTGCGGTGAGTCAATTCCGCTTTAGCTAGGAGTACATATGAACCCTTCTCCCGTCGCTCCCCGGAGGGCCCTGGTCGCGGCGCTCCTGCTCGTGTTGCCCGGTGTCGCTTCCGCCCAGGCTCCGGCGTCCCCGCCGGCGGCTCCACAGGCCCAGCAGGCGCAGCAGGGCGGCGGCAATCCGCTGCAACCCGCCACGCGCGAGGCCCAGGCGCTTCCGTCGCTGGCGCCGCTGGTGGAGTCCGTGAAGTCCGCGGTGGTCAACGTGGACGTGCAGGCCCGGGGCGGACGGGGCGGCGGCTCGGAGGACAACCCGTTCTTCGACCGTTTCTTCGGCGGCGGACGGGGCGGGCGCGAGCCGCTCCGTCAGGGCGCGGGCTCCGGCTTCATCATCGACCCCAAGGGCATCATCCTTACCAACAACCACGTGGTGGAGGACGCGGTCTCCATCACCGTGCGGCTGGATGACGGGCGGACGTTCTCCGGCGACGTGCTCGGCAGGGACCCGCTCACCGACGTGGCGCTGGTGAAGCTGAAGGAGAAGGTGGAAGGGCTGCCCACGGTGAAGCTGGGCGACTCGGACGCGCTGCGCGTGGGTGACTGGGTGGTGGCCATCGGCAACCCGTTCGGCCTCGCGTCCAGCGTGAGCCTGGGCATCGTCTCCGCGCGGGCGCGTGAGATTGGCGCCAGCGCGTACGACGAGTTCCTCCAGACGGACGCCGCCATCAACCCCGGCAACTCCGGTGGCCCGCTCTTCAACATGAAGGGCGAGGTGGTGGGCATCAACACCGCCATCGTTGGCGGCGGCACGGGCATCGGCTTCGCGGTGCCCAGCAACCTCATCAAGGCGCTGCTGCCGCAGTTGGAGAAGGAAGGCGCCGTCACCCGCGCGTGGCTGGGCGTGGGCATCCAGGACCTGACCCGAGACCTCGCGGGCGCGCTGAAGTTGTCGGTGACCGAGGGCGCCATCCTCACGCAGGTGAACCCGGGCTCGCCCGCGGCCAAGGCCGGGCTGAAGCCGGACGACGTCGTCACCGCCATCGACGGGCGCATGGTGCACACCAGCAGCGAGCTGACGCGCACGGTGGCGCTCAAGCGGCCCGGCAGCGTGTCCACGCTGACCATCTACCGCGAGGGCAAGAAGCAGGACGTCAAGGTGACTCTGGGCACGCGGCCGGACCTGGAGGGCGTGGCCAGCAAGCCGCGCGTGGGTGACGAGCAGGAGAGCTCGCGGCGCGTGGGCGTCAGCCTCCAGAACCTGGACGCGCGCACCGCGCAGCAGGCGGGCTTCACCGAGCGCCAGGGCGCGCTCATCACCGACGTGCTGCCCGGCTCGCCCGCGGACCGCGCGCAACTGGAGCCCGGCATGCTGGTGGTGGAGGTGAACCGCAAGCCGGTGGCCAGCGCCGACGAGCTGGCGAAGGTCATCAAGGGCGCACAGTCCGGCAGCACGCTGCTGCTGCGCGTGGCGGACGCGCGAGGCAACCGCTCCCTGCGTGCCCTGCGGGTGCCGTGAAGCACACGGGACACGGAGCGGCATGAGCGTCAACTACGTCGCCCTCGGCGACAGCACGGCGGTGGGAGTGGGGGCGACGCGCGGCGGGGGCTACCCCGAGCGCCTCGCCTCGCGCCTGCGCAATGACGGGCTCCCGGTGGGCCTCACCAACCTGGGGCAGAGTGGAGCCCGCATCCGCGACGTCTTCACCGGGCAGGTGAAGCGCGCGGTGGCCACGCAGCCCACGCTGGTGACGCTGGGCGTGGGCACCAACGACATCTGGCGTGGCACCCCGGTGGAGGAGTTCCAGGAGGAGTTGGACCGCATCGCCCGCCGGCTGAAGCAGACGGGCGCGCCGCTGGTGCTGGTGAACATCGCGGACATGGCGCTGGCGCCGGTGGCGAAGCTGGTGCCGAGCGCCCTCTACGAGGGCCGCATCGAGCCCTTCAACGCCGCCATGGCGGAGGTGGCTCGCGCGCACGGGCTGCACCTGGTGGACTTGTTCCTGGCCAGCAAGGAGATGATTCCGCACAACCCGCACTTCTTCTCGCACGACGGCTTCCATCCGTCCGCCGAGGGCTACGAGGAGTGGGCGGACCTGATGCTGCCCACGGTGCGCACGCTGGTGTCGCGCTGATTGCCGGGCTCCGGCGCGCGGCCTACGCCTTGGCCACGCCGCCCGGAGTCGTGGTGGGCGCCACGGTGGGCGCGTCGGCGGCGGGCGCATGGGGGCCGCGCTCGCGGCCGGGGTGCATCTCCATGCCGGGCTCGTACGGAGTGGTGCGGTTGCGGCCGGTGCGCTTGCTGCAATAGAGGGCCGCGTCCGCGCAGTCCACCAGCTCCTCCTGCGTGGCGGCGTCGGTGGGGTAGTGGGCCACGCCCACGGACACGGTGACGTGGTTGCCGGGCAGGCCGGGCTGGGACAGCGACACGTTGTCCGCCACCGCGCGGCGCAGCTTCTCCGCCACCTCCACCGCATCTTCTTTGGTGGCCTGCGGGAGCAGCAGGACGAACTCCTCGCCGCCGTAGCGCGCCAGCGTGTCCACCTTGCGCACGCGCACCTTGAGCGCGTCGCACACGCGGCGCAGGGTCTCGTCGCCCACGCGGTGGCCCGCCACGTCGTTGAGGCGTTTGAAGTGGTCCACGTCCACCATGAGCAGCGCCAGCGGCACGCCGAAGCGCTGCGCCCGCGCCAGCTCCAGCTCCATGCGCTGGAAGAGGTGGCGCCGGTTGGGCACGCCCGTGAGCGGGTCCGTCATGGTGAGCTTCACCGTCTCCGCGTGCAGCCGCGCGTTCTTCACCGCCGTGGCCGCCAGGTCCGCCACCGCGGTGAAGAGCTCGATTTCCTCCGCGGAGAAGCTGGCCACCTCGGGGCGCTGGAAGTTCATCACCCCCAGCAGCGCGCCCATGTGCACCATGGGCACCGCCAGCAGCGCGCCCCGGTCCATCGCGCCCTCCACCAGCCCGCGCTTCGCGAAGATGCTGGTGCGGTCCTCCAGGTCCGGCAGGTACACCGCCTTGAGCGTCTCGGCCGCGCGCCCGCACGCGCCCTCGCCCATCGCGAAGGTGAGCCCCTCCGAGCCGCGCCCCTCGGGCCAGGCGTGCTTCACCTCCAGGAGCCCCTCGATGTTGAGGAGCATGATGGAGAAGTCCGGAATCTGCAGCCGCTCCACCACCAGGCGGGTGATGGCCTCCAGCAATTCGTCCAGCTCCAGCGTGGCGTTGAGCGAGCGCGCCACCTCGAAGAGCAGCGACAGCTCGCGCAGGCGCACCTCCAGCGCCTCCTTGAGGACCAGCTTCTCCCTCACCACCTCGAGGTCGCGGTGGGTGTCGATTTCCTCCGCCTTCATCGCGGTGAGCCGCGCCAGCATCTGGTTGAAGGCCGCGCCCAGCCGCGCCAGCTCGTCCGTGCCTCGCGCGTCCGCGCGCACCAGCAAATCACCAGCCTCCGCGCGCCCCATCGCCGCGCTCAGCTTGCGCAGGGGGCGGGTGAGGTTGAAGTGCAGCGCCAGCGCGGTGAGCACCGCCAGCAGGACGATGAACAGCACCATGGCGCCCAGCGCGCCGCGGAACATCTCCGACAGTTGCTGGTGCAGCGCCGGCTCCGCCACCCGCATCTGCAGGACGCTCGCGCCCGGCACGTCGCCCTCGGAGTGACAGCTTCCACACTCGGGCCCGCCGAGCGGCCGCACCACCTCCGTCACGCCGTTCACCGAGCGCGCCGCCTCCGGCCCGGGCGCCGTCAGCCGGCTGGCCTCCGCGTGCACATGGCCCACCTCGTCCGGCTGGCGAGACCAGCGGATGCGCCCGTCCGGCGTCAGCACCCGCGCGTCCTCCACGGAGCGGAACAGCCGCGTGTCCGAGCGCAGCACCTCGGCCACCGCCTCGTGCGCCCGCGACGCGCCCGGCGACTGCGGCAGCGTGAAGGTGGAGGCCACGAACTCCGCCAGTGCGAGCGACTCCACCTGCGTCGCGTCCTGCACCGCCACCCGCGCCTCGCGCCAGAAGTGGCCCATACCCACCAGGGCCACCACCAGGCCCGGCAGGGCAATGCTCCACAGGAGCTTCCTGCCAACAGTGTCGGGACCCAGGGGCATGCGCTTGTTCGCAGCTCGCTGCAACGGTGGCTTAAACTTGTTTCACGAAGTTCCTACGGAATTGTCAATTGGCTGACGCGGACTGTCAAACGTACTTGCACAAGAATTTTCCTGTTTCGTTGGTGTTGCTTACTTGCCGCGACTCGTCACCGGAATGTTGCTGTTGTCTCCAGGAGTCCCATGTCGACCGCGTTCCTGATGTCCACGCTGCTGCCCGTTCCCCATGGCTTCGCCACCCGCGCGGGAGGCGTCTCGGAGGGGCCGTTCGCGTCGCTCAACCTGGGCTTCTCCACGGGCGACACGCGGGAGCACGTGCTGGAGAACCTGCGCCGGCTGGCCACCGCCGCCGGGGCGCCGCTGGGCGCGCTGGGCCGCGTGTCGCAGGTGCACGGCGACAGGGTGGTGGAGTCGCGGGGCGGGGAAGGGGAGGAGCTGAAGCCCGTGGAGGGCGAGGCGGACGCGCTGTGGACGGAGTCCGCGGGCGCGTGGGTGGCCGTGGGCACGGCGGACTGCGTGCCGGTGCTGCTGGTGGACCCGGACGGGCAGCGCGTGGCGGCGGTGCACTCCGGGTGGAGGGGCACGGACGCGGACATCAGCGCGCGGGCGGTGGAGGCGCTGGTGGCGAGGGGCGCGCGGCCGGAGCGGCTGCTCGCGGCGGTGGGCCCCTGCATCCAGCGCTGCTGCTACGAGGTGTCCGGCGAGCTGGGCCAGCGCTTCACCGGCCGCTTCGGCGCGGAGGTGGTGGAGTCCTCCGGCGGCTCGGTGAAGCTGGACCTGTCACGGGCGGTGCGGCTGACGCTGCTGCGAGCGGGGCTGAAGCCCGCACACGTGGACGTGCTACCGGCCTGTACCTCATGTGAGCCCGAGCGCTTCTTCTCCCACCGGCGAGACGCGGGGCGCACCGGTCGCCACCTCAACTACGTCGTCCACCGCTTCTAGGCCGCCGGCCGTTTTCTTGACGCTCTCCGACGGCCCTTCCTATCCTCGGGCAGACTCCCGTCCGAATCCGAAGAGGCCCGTGCCCGCGCGCTCCGTCATCTTCCGCCTGCTCGCCGCCGCGCCGTTGTGCGTGCTGAGCGCCTGCGCGTCCAACGCCGCCAGCCAGGCGGACGTCGGGGCGCTGAGGGCGGAGCTGCAGACCCTGCGCGAGTCGCAGGCCCGCCTCACGGAGCGTTTGCAGCGCCTCGAGGCGCACGCGGCGGTGGACAAGGCCCGCTCCGGTGACACCGCCGCCAGGGCCGCTCCTGCGAATGCGAGTCCCGCGGGAGACGGCCTGGGCGTCACGCCGGAGTTGGCGGTGGTGAAGCTCAAGCCGAAGAACGAGCCCGCGCCCAAGCTGCCCACCGCGGTGCCCGTGGTGGAGCCGGACTCGGACCAGATGGAGATGTTCATCAGCGCCGTGCCGGACGGGGCGCCTGCTGCTTCGGGTGGCGAGGCCGCCACGGTGGTCGCCTCGCGCGACGACGAGGCGGACGCGAAGGACCCGGACGTGCTGGACGTGGAGTACGACAAGGCCGTGTCGCTGCTGCGCACCGGCAACGTCGAGGGTGGCGTGGAGCGCCTGCGCCGCTTCGCGGAGGAGAATCCCCGCCACCCGCGCGCCGACAACGCGCTGTACTTCAGCGGGCTCGGGCTGATCGGCCTCAGCGAGTTCAAGGACGCCGCGCGCACCTTCGAGCGGCTCATCAAGACCTATCCCGCCGGGGATGCCATGCTGGACAGCATGCTCCGGCTCGCCGAGTGCCGGATGCGGCTCAACCAGGCCGCGGATGCCCGGGCGCTCTACACCCGCGTCGTCACCCAGTTCCCGGGGACGGCCGCCGCCACGCAGGCGGAGCAGCGGCTCGCCGCGCTCCCGCAGTGAAGGCTCTTTCGAAAGGACGTCGTGCGATGCGCTCCCGGATCCTCACCTCGCTGATGTTGAGCCTCGCCGTCGCCCCGGCCTGGAGCGCGCGCGCCCAGCAGGAGGGCAGCGAGGAGCAGGACCAGGACACCGGCAACGAGACGGAAGGCGCCGAGGTCATGGACGAGGCACCCGAGCAGCCCCGCGGCACCGCGACCGTGCCGCCGGGCGCCCCCAGGGGCCGCGAAAGCGCCCCGGGCGAGGTACACCAGGTGCAGGAGGGCGACACGCTCTGGGATTTGTCCCAGCGCTACCTGGGCAGCCCCTGGTACTGGCCCAAGGTCTGGTCCTACAACCCCGAAATCGCCAACCCGCATTGGATCTACCCGGGCAACCAGGTGCGCTTCTTCGGCTCGGGCGAGGAGGTACCCACCCAGGTGGCCACCGAAATCGCCGCCGAGGACGTGGAGGCGCCCACCGAGCTGAGCGGCGCCAACGCGGTGACGGTGACGGGGAAGATTGGCTACGACGTGTCGACCTCGCGGCCCATCACGACGCAGGGCTTCGTCACCCAGCGCGAGCTGGACGAGGCCGGCCGCATCGAGGGCTCCTCCTCCGGCGCGCTGATGCTGTCCTACCCGGACAACGCCTACGTCCGCTTCAAGAAGAAGGGCAACGCCAAGGTGGGGGACCGCTACGTCGTCTTCCACACCACCCAGGCCGTCACCCACCCGGTGACGAAGAAGAAGCTGGGTTACCTCACGGACTTCCTCGGCACCCTGCGCGTGATTCGCGTCAGTGAGAACGTCGTCACCGCCCAGGTGGTGGACACGTGGGACGGCATGGAGCGCGGCGACCTGGTGGGCCCCGTCGGCGAGCGCCTCACCGAGCGCGTGGCGCCCAAGGCCAACGCCAAGGAGGTCCAGGCCACCGTCGTCACCGCGCTGGTGCCGTACCTGACGCTGCTCGGCGAGCACCACACGGTGGTGTTGGACCGGGGCAGCGCGGACGGCGTGCAGCTCGGCAACACCTTCACCATCCTCCGCCAGGGGGACCCGTCCCTCCAGGTGCTCGGCCAGGAGGCCAAGCCGCTCACCGCGCGCGAGAAGCGCTTCCCCTGGGAGAACATCGGCACCTGCATGGTGACCGAGGTGAAGGAGCGCACCTCCAACTGCCTCCTGCTGCGCTCGATGGAGGAGCTCAACCCCGGCGACCGCGCCGTCATGCGGGTGGGCGAGCCCACCGCCAGCCGCTGAAATTCCAGGGCTTCCAAGGGCCCGGAATCCGGCAGGAAATGTGCATCCCCTCCGGCAAAGGAGGGGATGGGTGCTTGACCGGTGGCGGTCGGGTGTCTATGTGTCGCGCCCCTCCTGGGGACCCATCTTCTATATAGGTGGGAAACGGGCAGGGGACGGTATGGCGGACGCTGAGACGGACAGCCTCACGGCGGAGCAGCAGGCGTGCCTGGCGCTCTGGACCGTTCCCGGCCTGGGGCCGAGGACGCTGGCCGCCCTGCGTGTCTTCGCGGATGGAAGCCTCGCGGCGCTCGCCTCCGTCCCTGTACGGGACTGGGTGTCTCGGGCGCCGGTCTCCCCACAGGTGCGCACGCGGCTGGCGGCGGTGGACGCGCTGCCTCCGCTGGCGGAGCGGGTGCTGGAGGCCTGCCGCCGGGGGGGCATGGGCGTGGCCTTCGCCGGGCAGCCCACGTATCCGGACCGGCTGCGGGAGGTGGAGGACGCGCCGCCGTTGCTCTTCTACCGGGGGCGTCCCGGGCTGCCCCGGCGCCGGGTGGCCATGGTCGGCAGCCGCCATCCGGACCATGGCTTCCTACCTTTTGCCCGGGACTTCGCGAGGCGGGTTGCGTCGGCGGGGGTGGGGGTGGTGTCCGGGGCGGCCATCGGCGTGGACCAGGCGTGCCACTGGGGGGCGCTGGACGTGGGCGGGGAGACGTGGGCCTTCCTGGGCTCGGCCCTGGATGCGTTGGATCCGGCGCAAGCCCGCCTGCTTCCTCATGTTTTGGGGCAGGGGGGCGTGTTCTTCAGCGAGCTGCCGCCCGGGGTCCGGGCGAGCGTCACAACCTTCCCGCGCCGCAACCGACTCATCTCCGGCGCATCGGACGTGGTCCTGGTGTTGAGGGCGGGGAAGGACTCCGGGGCGCTGTACACGGCGGAGGCGGGGCGGGCGCAGGGGCGGCCGGTATTCGCGCTGCCCGGGGACGTGAGGCAGGCGGCGGCGTTGGGGTGCAACGAGTTGCTCCGGGACGGGCATGCGAGCGCATGCCTGGGTCCGGAAGATGTGTGGAGGGTGGTAGGCGTTCAGCCGGGGAAGTCGGTTGCTCCGGACCCTTCGGCCTCGTGGGACGGGCTCTCCGCGGAAGCGAAGGGCACCTATGCGGTGTTGGACCGGGTTCCCCGGACATTTGATGAGGTGCTGCTCGGCAGCACGCTTTCACCCGCGGCGCTCACCGGCGCGTTGGTGGAGTTGGAGTTGACGGGGCTGGTCATCCAGCACCCGGGCAAGCTGTACGAAAAGGTCTAGGTAGGAGAGTCATGGCCACGCGGACGAAGAAGCAGGTGGAAGAGACGGAGGCGGCGGAGGAGACGAAGTCGCCCCGCAAGGCTGCCGCCAAGAAGAAGACGGCCGCCAAGAAGAAGCCGGCGGCCAAGGCCAAGAAGACGGCGGCCCGCCGTCGCACCAAGAAGGGCGACGACGACGCGCTCCCCACCGTGGAGGCCGACGCGGAGGAGGAGGCCACGCCCCGCGGCAAGGGCCCCCACTACCTCGTGGTGGTGGAGTCTCCCGCCAAGGCGAAGACCATCAAGAAGTACCTGGGCTCCGGCTACACGGTGAAGGCCTCCGTGGGCCACGTGAAGGATTTGCCCAAGAGCAAGATGGGCGTCGACGTGGACCACGACTTCCAGCCCGAGTACGAGGTCATCAAGGGCAAGGAGAAGGTCCTCAACGAGCTCAAGAAGATGGCGAAGTCCGCCGACAAGGTCTTCCTCGCGACGGACCCCGACCGCGAGGGCGAGGCCATTGCCTGGCACATCAAGGAAGAGCTCGCGCACCCGGACGCCATGCGCGTCACCTTCAACGAAATCACGAAGAAGGCCGTCCAGGAGGCCATCGCCCAGCCGCGCGAGCTGAACCAGGACAACTACGACTCGCAGCAGACGCGCCGCATCCTCGACCGGCTCGTGGGCTACCAGATTTCCCCGCTGCTCTGGCAGAAGATCCGCCGGGGCCTGTCCGCCGGCCGCGTGCAGTCCGTGGCGGTGCGCCTCATCGTGGAGCGCGAGGCGGAAATCAAGGCGTTCGTCCCGCAGGAGTACTGGACGCTGGACGCGCTGCTGGAGGGCCCCGTGGGCCCGCCGCCCTTCAAGGCCAAGCTGTCCAAGGTGGACGGCAAGAAGGTGGAGCTGAAGGACCGCGCCACCACCGAGGGGCTCGTCGCCGAGCTGGAGAAGGCCGAGTTCGTGGTGGCCAAGGTGGACCGCCGCGAGCGCCGCCGCAACGCGCCCGCGCCGTTCATCACCTCCAAGCTGCAGCAGGAGGCCGCCAACCGGCTGTCCTTCACCGCCAAGAAGACGATGACGCTGGCCCAGAAGCTCTACGAGGGCGTGCCCCTCGGCGAGGAGGGCCAGACGGCGCTGATTACCTACATGCGTACGGACTCCACCCGTCTGTCCGACGACGCGGTGAAGTCCGTGCGCGAGTTCATCGACGGAAAGTACGGCAAGGACTTCCTGCCGGACGAGCCGGTGGTGTACCGCTCCCGGAAGAGCGCGCAGGACGCGCACGAGGCGATTCGCCCCACGTCGCTGGAGTACCCGCCCGAGCGCGTGCGTCCGTTCTTCGAGGCCATGGGCGAGACGGACATGTTCCGCCTCTACGAGCTCATCTGGAACCGCTTCGTGGCGTGCCAGATGAAGCCGGCCGTGTATGACCAGACGAGCGCGGACATCGCCGCGGGCCGGGCCACGTTCCGCGCCTCGGGCAGCACGCTGAAGTTCGCGGGCTACCTCGCGGTGTACGGCGCGGGCCTCACCCCGGAAGAGGAGGCGGAGAAGGAGAAGGCGAAGGCCGCCGGCGACGAGGGCGCGGAGGGCGCGGATGCCATCGGCGAGCTGCCCGTCCTCAACGAGGGTGAGAAGCTGGCCCTCCAGAAGCTGCTCCACGAGCAGCACTTCACCCAGCCGCCCCCGCGCTTCAGCGAGGCCACGCTGGTGAAGGAGCTGGAGGAGCGCGGCATCGGCCGTCCGTCCACCTACGCCGCCATTCTCTCCACCATCCAGGACAAGAAGTACGTGGAGAAGCTCGAGGGCCGCTTCCGTCCCACGGATTTGGGGCAGATGACCAACGAGATGCTGGTCAAGCACTTCCCCCACGAGCTGGACGTCACCTTCACCGCCACCATGGAGGAGAAGCTGGACCAGATCTCCGAGGGCGGCACGAGCTGGAAGGCCGTGCTGCACGACTTCTACGGGCCCTTCAAGGAGACGCTCGAGAAGGCGAAGGCGGAGATGCGCGACGTCAAGCGCGAGGAAATCAAGACCGACATCGCCTGCGAGAAGTGCGGCAACCCCTTCGTCATCAAGTTCGGGAAGATGGGGCACTTCCTCGCCTGCTCGAACTACCCCGACTGCAAGAACACCAAGGACTTCAAGCGGGACGCCGAGGGCAAAATCGTCATCGTGGAGGAGGAGACCACGGACGAGAAGTGCGAGAAGTGCGGCAAGCCCATGGTCATCAAGCGCGGCCGGTTCGGGCGCTTCATGGCGTGCTCCGGCTATCCGGAGTGCAAGACGTCCAAGCCCATCTCCATCGGCGTGGGGTGCCCGGAGTGCAAGCAGGGCTACCTCACCGAGCGCCGCAGCGGCCGCGGGAAGATCTTCTTCGGGTGCAACCGCTACCCGGACTGCAAGTTCGCGGCCTGGGACAGGCCCCTGGCCGAGGCATGCCCGCAGTGCGCGTCGCCGTACCTCCTGCAGAAGTTCTCCAAGCGCGACGGCGCGTACATCGCCTGCCCGAACAAGGAGTGCGACTACCGGCGCGAAGTGGTGGAGCAGGCGGGGGTTCCGGCCTCACCGGAAGCCTCCTCGGCTGCTTGAAAGCCTAGTAGTTCCAAAGGGCTGGGTCCCGTCCGTGGCTTGACACACTCGGCGGGCCCGCCCTAGAAGTCCAGGCTGCCCCCTCCTCGGGGAAAGTCCCAGTCGGTGCCCGTGAGCGACGGGCCCACCCGGGGGGACGGGCGTCGAAAGGACACCAGGCGCGATGATTCACTCGGTGAGCGAGCTGCTGCTGGACGTGACCCTTGCGGCCACGGAGGGCGGCAAGTTGGGCGTCACGGACTCCGTCATCAAGTTCTTCAAGGATGGCGGCCCGTTCATGTTCGTGAACCTGTTCTGGCTGGCGTGCTCGCTGGCCGTCGCGCTGGAGCGCATCGTCACGGTGGTGTTCCGGTACAACCTGCCGGCGCCGCCGTTCATGGAGCAGATCGCCAAGCTGGTGCGCAGCGGCAACCTGGACCGCGCGGTGAAGGTGTGCAGCATGGCGCCCAACTCGCCGCTGGCGAAGGTCATCCGCGCGGGCCTCGTCAATGCCAACCGCGGCGAGGTTGAAGTGGCCAAGGCGGTGGAAGAGGCCATCGTCGAGCACAGCCCGCACGTGTCCAAGCGGATTCCGTGGCTGTGGTCCCTCGCGAACATCGCCACGCTGGTGGGCCTCGTCGGCACCATCTTCGGCCTCATCGGCACCTTCCAGGCGCTCGGCAACGTGCCGGCGGAGCAGAAGCAGAGCCTCCTGTCGGACGGTATCTCCAAGGCGATGAACAACACCGCCTTCGCGCTCTCCATCGCGGTGCTCTGCATCGTCTTCCACCTGTTCCTCACCTCGTACGCGAAGGGGCTGGTGGAGTCGATGGAGCTCAACGCGCTGAAGCTGGAGAACCTCCTGTCGCGTCGTGGCTCGGTGGACCCGGCCACCACGGAGCTCGAGTCCCGCGCGTCGTAACGGGACGGGTGCGCGGCCATGGCGTTCCACTACTCCCGGCGCAAGCTGAAGGTCCGTGAGGAAGAGGAGACGGGCGAGCTGAACATCGTCCCGTACCTCGACATCCTCATGAACCTCATCCTGTTCATGCTGTTGTCGATTACGGGCCTGGCCACGTTCGGCATCCTGAACGTGAATGCCCCCGCCTACGGCGCGCCCAGCGCGGGCATGACGCAGGAGGGCCAGGATGAGCCGAAGCTCACGCTGTCGGTGCTCATCTCCAAGAAGGGGCACTTCATCAGCAGCCAGAACACCGTCCTCCCGCCGGTGAGTGGCCCCCCGGACGGCCCCACCATTCCCGCGTCCGCGGACGGCAGCTACGATTTCAAGGCGCTCAACGCGAAGATGGTGGAGATCAAGGCCTCGTTCCCCGACGAGACGAAGGTCATCGTCGGCGCGGACCCGGACATCCCCTACGAGTCCCTCACCCAGACGCTGGACGCCATCCGCGAGACGCAGGCGGCGCCGCACCACCTGCTGTTCCCGGACGTCACCCTCGGGGCAATCTGAGCCATGGCCGAGCCGACGACACCCGCCGCCCACAGCGACGCCGAGGAAGAGACGCTGGCGCGGCTGCGCTACCGCAAGGCCCTGGCGCGCAAGAAGCGCAAGGAGCGCGAAGCCGCGGGCGAAATCAAGGAGCTGAACATCACCGCGATGATGGACATGATGACCATCCTCCTGGTGTTCCTGCTCAAGTCCTTCGCCTCGTCCTCCGCGGCCATTACCGCGTCCGAGGACGTGCGCCCGCCCGTGTCCACCACGCGCGCCACGCCGAAGGACACCGTGGCCATCACCATCACCCCCAAGAACATCCTGGTGGGTGAGCGTGAAGTCCTGCGGCTGGTGAACGGTCAGATTCCGGCCGACAAGCTCCAGGGCCGGCTGGTGCTTCCGCTCGACGCGCAGCTGAAGAAGGAAGTGGAGAAGCTGAAGTACATCGCCGAGCGGAACCCCGCCGCGCCCTTCAGCCGGGAGCTGTCCGTCATCGCGGACAAGAAGGTTCCCTACGACATGCTGCTCACCGTGCTCTACACGGCGGGGCAGAACGAGCTGGAGAACTACCGGTTCGTCGTCCTCAAGAAGGAAGACAACTAAGGCGCTCCCGGGCGGCATGGAGAGCGCCCCTGTGTCGCGGGCGTGTGTCGGCTACCCGCTACATCGACGGCGTGGCCGCTGGCCCGCCGCGCGTCTCCAGCTCGTGCAGCGTGGCGTCCTCCTCGCAGCGGATGGCGAAGGGCAGGGCCTCCAGGCGTTCAATTGGAATCTCGAAGCCGCAGTCCACGCAGTCTCCGAAGACGCCCATGTCCATGCGGCGCAGGGCCGCGTCGATGAGCATGATTTCGCGCCGCTGCGACTCGAGCAGGCTGGACAGCGTGTAGTCCGCCAGCTCGGACTGGGCGTTCTCCTCGTATTCGGGGTCCCTCTCCTGGTCCTTGAGGGCCGTCAGCTCGCGGTGCGCGCCCGCGTTCGCCGTGAGGATTTCCCTGCGGCGGCGCTGGAGGAGCTCGCGAATCCGGTTCAGCTCGTTGCTTCGGCTCATGGCCTTGGTCTCCGGTGGTCCTTCAGCTTCGAGTTCACTTCCGCTCGCCCGGATGCAGGCCGCCCCCGAGCGGCGAACGCGAGAAACGTAGGGGTGCAACCCAGGTGGGGAAACCGCGCCTTCCGTCGGGGAGTATCGGTGGGCCGCTGGGCAGCCGTGCAGGCGTGGCGGGGCAGGCGACAGAGGGTTGACCCGGGCCGCTTTCCCTTCTGGGAAACGGCGGCCCACTGCTGCTAACAGTTCACGGACGGGCGTCAGCGCGCGCCCTTGCACGAGGAGCCGAGCCGGATGGCGGACGCGAAGCAGCAGCGGGTGACGGTGATTGGCGGAGGCCTGGCGGGCAGCGAGTGCGCATACCAGCTCGCCCGGCGCGGCGTGCCGGTGGTGCTGCGCGAGATGAAGCCGCACAAGCGCTCGCCGGCCCACAAGTCGGACCAGTTCGCGGAGCTGGTGTGCAGCAACTCGCTGCGCTCGGACAACCCGGAGAGCGCCATTGGCCTCTTGCACGCGGAGCTGCGCGCGCTGGGCTCGCTGGTGCTGGGCACCGCGGACACGCACCGGGTGCCCGCGGGCGACGCGCTGGCCGTGGACCGCGAGCGCTTCTCCGGCGCGATTACCGACTCGCTGCGGCAGATGGCCGGCGTGGAGGTGGTGGCGGGCGAGGTGGAGACGCTGCCGGAGGACGGCCCGGTGGTGGTGGCCACGGGGCCGCTCACGTCCGACGCGCTCACCCGCGAGCTGGAGCGGCACGTGGGGACGAAGCTCTACTTCTACGACTCGATTGCCCCCATCATCTCCGGGGACTCCATCGACCTGGATATCGCCTTCCGGCAGAGCCGCTACGGAAAGGGCGGCGGGGACGACTACCTCAACCTGCCGATGACGCGCGACGAGTACTACCGCTTCATCGCCGAGGTGAAGGCGGGCCAGAAGGTGGTGCCGCACGCCTTCGAGGAACCCAAGTACTTCGAAGGGTGTCTGCCGATTGAAGTGATGGCGGAGCGCGGCGACGACACGCTGGCCTACGGGCCGATGAAGCCGGTGGGCTTGAAGGACCCGCGCACGGGACAAGAGCCGTACGCGGTGGTGCAGCTGCGCATGGAGGACACGGCGGGCACGGCGTGGAACATGGTGGGCTTCCAGACGCGGCTGACGTGGGGTGAACAGAAGCGCATCTTCAGCACGTGCATCCCCGGCCTCCAGCAGGCGGAGTTCCTGCGGATGGGGCAGATCCACCGCAACACCTTCATCGACTCGCCGCGGCTGTTGTCGCGGGACTTGTCGTTGAAGTCGGAGCCGAGGTTGTACTTCGCGGGACAGATTTCCGGCGTGGAGGGCTACGTGGAGAGCGCGGCGTGCGGGTATCTGGTGGCGTTGACGCTGCACGCGAAGCTGACGGGAAGGGAGTGGGTGCCGCCTCCGGCAACCACGGCGATGGGTTCGCTGTATCGTCACGTGACGGGCGAAGCGCACCCGCCGGACTACCCGCATCAGCCGTCGAACATCATCTTCGGCCTCTTCCCGCCGCTGACGGGGCGGATGAAGAAGGCGGACAAGAGGGCAGCGTACTCGGCGCGGGCGAAGCAGGACCTTGCCGGGTGGTTGCCGCAGGCGGGCGTCCCCGTCTCGGTGACGGGGCGCCCCGAGCACGAGGAACAGAGGAGCGCATGATGCGGACGCGGCAGGGGCGACTTCTGGGTGCAGGTCTACTGGCTGCCCTCGTGGTGACGGGCGCGGGTTGCAAGAAGAGCAACGAGGGAAGCGGTGGCGCGTCGGCGCCCGCGGCCAGCAGTGGCGCGTCGGGTGGCGGCGCGGCCAGCAGTGGCGCGGCGGCGCGCGCTCCCGCTCCCAGCCGTGGTGCTCCGGAGGCGGGGCAGGGCCTGTTGCTCGCGGGGGGCCGCGCGGCGGACCTGCGCGTGACGCCGGACGGGCTGAAGGCCACGTACCTGCTGAACGGCCAGAAGCCCCAGTTGGATGGGGTGCCCCCGCAGATGCTGCTGGGCCAGCTCTATGTCGTCCCGGTGGAGGGCGGCGAGCCGCGCCTGCTGGGCGAGGGCGTCACCAACGTGCCGGGTGGGCTGCTCGTCACGAAGGACTCGAAGCACGCGCTCTACATCACCGGCTACAACGCGGCCTCGCAGTCCGGCTCGCTGAATGTCGCGGCGCTGGACGACGCGAAGGCGGAGCCCACGGTGCTGGGCACGGCGGTGAGCTACATGCTGCCCAGCCCGGACGGCACGAAGCTGGCCTTCGTGGACGCGGGCCGGCTGAAGCTGGGGCCGCTGCCCTCGGGCCCCTTCACCGAGGTGGCCGGCGAGGTGAGCACGGCGCAGTTCACCCCGGATGGGAAGACGCTGCTCATCAAGCGCCGGCTGACGGCGGCGGGAGGGCTGGCGGCGGTGTCCGTGGAGAAGCCCGAGGCGCAGCCGCGCAAGCTGGCCGACCAGGTGGGCGACTACGCGGTGTCCTCGGACGGAAAGCACGTGGCGTTCCAGGTGCGGAGCGAGTCCGTGCGCGGGCTCTATGACTTGTACCTGGCGGACGTAGCGACGCTGAAGCCGAAGCGGCTGGCGGTGGCGTCGAGCGTCTTCGCCTTCTCGCCGGACGGCAAGTGGCTGGGGCGCACGGAGAACAGCAAGCCGGACGTGCCCGGGGATTTGTATGTGGGCCCGGCGGACGGAGGCCCGGGGCGCAAGCTGGGCGAGCGCGTGGGCAGTCTGACGTTCGCCCCGGACTCGACGGCGGTGGGCTTCCTGGAGAAGTGGGACAACACGGCGAGCGCGGGGCTGATGACGGTGGCGTCGCTGCCGGACGGCGCGCCGAAGCAGGTGGGCGGGCGCGTGCCCAACTTCATCTGGGGCAGCGACGGGCGCTACGTGGCGTTCCTCTCGCGCTTCCTGAAGCCCGAGTACTCGGTGGACCTGATGCTGTACCCGCTGGGCGCGGAGAAGGCGGAGAAGGTGCACAAGGGCGTGTTTGGCTACGCGTTCATGCCGGGCAACACGCAGCTCGTGTTCCGCACCAACTGCATCCGCAACGGGCGCTCGTGTGACTTCAAGGCGCTGGGGCTTCCGCCCAACGGCGAGGCGCAGACGTGGATTCAGGGCATCTTCAGCTACAAGCTGTCCGAGGACGGTCAGCGGGTGCTCGTCTCGTACGCGCGGATGGACTCGGATACGTATGACGTGGCGGTGTACGACGTGAAGACGCAGGGGCGGAAGACGCTCGACCAGGGCGTGCAGGTGCCGGTGTCCTTCGCGGGCAAGGGCGACTCGCGTGCCGTGTACATCATCTCCCAGGGCCCCAAGGCAGGCGTGTACAGCGTGCCCGCGATGCTCGAGGCCGCGGCGCAGAAGTAGGAGTCATGGGCTCCGCTCGCGTCAGCGCAGCGCGATGTTGAACCGCACCGCGCCGTCGCTGACGCTGAAGCCCACGCGCGGCCCGAAGAGGAACAGGGTGAACAGCGCCATTCCCAGACATGCGAGCACGACCTTCCGGCCCGTCACGAGCGAGTGGAAGAAGGTCGTCTCGTAATTGATGCCCACGTAGCGAATGGCGAAGAGGAGCCCCACCGGAAGCAGCGGCGTCTCGTTGACGGTGAACCACAAGGTGGAGAGCGCCAGCAGGCGGTAGAAGGTCGCGCGGCTCAGGTGGAAGCGGTCGTCGTACGGAATGGCATTCATCGAAGGTTCCTCCGGGAGTGAGGCATTGGGTGCGAGCGCTGATTGCAGCGCCTGGGCCGATGCGGGGCTCCGTGGTTTCAGCCACTTGGCGAATGGGGCGTCCGGCGCGCGAGACACGGCGTCCTCGATGCGCGATGCGAGAGCCCCCGTGCGCTCTGGCGATGACCCTCAGAAGCGTGCAGGTCCGCGGGCGGTGTGCTTACGTCCGCCGCCCGTATGGCCACTCTCGTCTATCGCCGCTATGGCGGCTCGCTCCAGGTCGACCTTCCGTCTTTCGATGTGCTCGTGGAGGCGGTGCGCATCCCCGAGACGCAGTGGATTGCCACCGCGTGCCCGTTGGAGGGACTGAGCTGTGACCCGCGCTTCCTGACGTTCCTCGACACCGACACCAACGGCCGCATCCGTGTGGCCGAGGTGCGCGCTGCGGTGGACTGGGCGGCGAAGCAATTGAAGAACCGGAAGGGCGCGGACGAGGGCAGCTCCGTGTTGGAGCTGGACGCGCTCACCGAGGAGGCCCGGCCGCTGCGGAGCGCGGCGGAGACCATCCTCCGGACGTTGAAGGCGCCGGACCTGGCGCGCATCTCCCTGGAGCAGGTGCGGGCCAGTGAGACGGCGCTGCGCGCGGCGGGACAGAATGGGGACGGTATCGTCTCTCCCGCGCACCTGCCCGAGCGGCTGCGTCCGCTGGCGCAGGACATCATGGCCTGCTTCCCCGAGGTGAAGAACCGCGCGGGTGAGGCGGGCATCGACCCGGCCATGGTGAAGCGCTTTCGCGAGGAGCGCGCGGCGCTGCTCGGGCACGTGGATGCACGGGGGGCGGCCTTCGGTTTCGGCGACACCAGCCTGGACACGGCGAAGCGCATCCGCGAGGTGACGCCGTGGCTGGATGCGTACTTCGTGCAGTGCCGGCTGGTGGCCGCGCAGCCCGAGGCCGCGGCGAGCCTGCGCCTGCGCGCGGAGCGCGTGGAGGGCGCATTGGGAGACGTGGCCGCGTTGGGGAAGGCGGCGGGAGACCTGCCCATCGCTCCGCCCGAGCCCGCGGGCGTGCTGGAGTGGTCCCGCCTCCACCGCGGCCCCGCGTACGAGACGCTCGAGGCGTTCCGCCGCGACGTGGCGGCGCAGGTGACGGGCGACGCGCGGCGGCTCACGGACCCGGCCTGGAAGGAGATGTTGGCGAAGGCGGACGCGGTGCTGGCGTGGCAGGCGAAGCTGGACGCGAGCCCCGTGCGCAAGCTGGTGGATGCGCTCCCGAAGGTGGAGGAGGCGGACCTGGAGGCCATCGAGGCCGCGTGCGCGGCGGACCTGGCGCTCAAGCCCACGCTCGACGCCATCGTCGAGTTGGAGCGGCTGGTGCTCTACCAGCGCTGGCTGCTGGTGTTCGCGAACAACTTCATCAGCATGCCCAACATCTACCTGCCGACGCGGATGGCGCTGGTGGAGAAGGGGACGCTCATCCTCGGCGGGCGCAAGTACACGCTGTCGGTGCTGACGACGAACCGGGCGGCGCACGTGGCGCTCACGTCGCAGGGGACGACGTGCGTCCTCTACGTCCAGGTGGCCCCGAAGGACGGAGCGCCGAGCTACGAGGTGGCGGTGCCCGTCACGCGCGGGCGCAGCACGGACCTGGTGGTGGGCAAGCGCGGCATCTTCTACGACGTGGACGGCAAGGAGCACGATGCCGTGGTGACTCAAGTCATCCGCCAGCCCGTGTCACTGTGGGAGGCGATGACGATGCCCTTCACGCGCATGGGCGCGTTCATCACCAGCAAGGTGGAGGGGCTGGCGACGGCGGGCGAGAAGACGTTCGATACGACGCTGGAGAAGGGCTACACGCAGGCGGTGGCGGCACCTGCTCCCGCGCCCGGAACGCCCGCGCCCGCCGCGGCTCCGGCGGCGGGTGGCCTCGCGGGGGTGGTGGCCGCGGGCAGCATCGCGGCGGCGGCGCTGGGCTCGTCGTTCGCGTTCATCGTGACGCAGGTGAAGTCGCTGACGCTGGTGGACCTCATCTCGGCGGCGACGCTGATTGCGATTGTGGTGATGGCTCCTGCGGGACTTCTGGGGTGGCTGAAGCTGCGGCGGCGCAACCTGGCGCTGCTACTGGAGGGCTCGGGCTGGGCGCTGAATGACCGGTTGATGCTGACGCCCGCGCTGTCTTCGCTGGTGACGCGCCGGCCGAAGCTGCCCAAGGGCGCGCGAGTGGACCGGATGGACATGGTACGTCCGGAGTTGGTGCGTGCGCAGGAAGAGGACGGCGGGGCGGAGGGCCTGTCCGGCTGGGCGCGGCTGGGCATTGCGTTGGCGGTGCTGTTCGTCCTGCTCTGGCAGGTCCGCGTGCCGGTTCTTACCGCGATGTGCGGGGCACGCTGGCTGTCTGAGGACACGTGCGCGGCGGTGCTGCCGTCGTTGAGCCCGGCGCCTCCGGTGGCACCGGCTGCTACGCCCGCGGCACCGGCGACGAAATAGGCGAATGAGGGCGGCGCACGCTGCCGCTCCCTGCGCGACCGTCCGCCTCGAAACGGAGGCGGGGCGGGCTCATTCGTGCATTCACCCTCGGTGTGCCCGCCTCGCAAGCAGGGAGGCGGGTGACGTTCCGCGCGGCCGCGAATCTTGCGAGGATGGCCGGGCCCCGTAGGCTGAATACGCCATGGAGAACCTGTCCCCTCTGCTGCAGCAGTTCCGAGCCCACCTGGAGGACGAGAAGGGTGCGTCTCCGCACACGGTGCGGAACTACCTCATCGACCTGGTGGACTATGAGCGCTACCTGACGGAGCGGATGAAGCTGTCGCTCCTGGCGGGCACGCACGCGGCGATTCGCGGCTACCTGGGCACGCTGAGCACGGACCACGCACCGGCGAGCCGGGCGCGGCGGCTGGCGAGCATCAAGTCCTTCTACAAGTACCTCGTGCGGCAGAAGCTGTTACCGGCCAGTCCAGCGAAGCTGGTGAAGAGCCCGAAGCTGCCGAAGTCGCTGCCCAAGGTGCTGCCCGTGGAGGAGGTCTTCGCCATCCTCGACATGCCCGACTTGAAGACGGTGCTCGGGCTGCGGGACAAGGCGATTCTGGAGATGCTCTACGGCGGCGGCCTGCGTATCAGTGAGCTGTGCGGGCTCGACTTGCTCGACGTGGACCGGAGCGGCCGCATCGTCCGCGTCATGGGCAAGGGTAGCAAGGAGCGACTGGTGCCCGTGAATGCGCAGTCCATCCGGGCGCTGGAGGCGTACCTCGCGCGTCGGGGCGAGCTGCTGGCCACGCCGAAGCCGGCGCAGGACCCGGATGCCATGTTCCTCAACTTCCGGGGTGGGCGCCTGACGCCGAGGAGCATCGCGCGGCACCTGGACACGTACGTGCTGAAGTGCGCACTGGCTCGCAAGGTGAGCCCGCACGCGATGCGCCACTCGTTCGCCACGCACTTGCTCGGCGGAGGCGCGGACATCCGCAGCATCCAGGAGCTTCTCGGCCACTCGAGTCTGTCCACCACGCAGCGGTATACGCAGGTGACCTGGGAGCAGTTGCAGCAGGTCTACGACTCAGCGCATCCACGGGCGTGAGAAGTGGCCCGGACGACTGGAAAGACGGAAGCCTCATCCTGGCTGCCACCCAGGAAGGCGAGCACCAGCCTGTTCCAGTGAGTACAATGGCGGCGATGGCTACCGCCGATGAACTGCTGACCGATGCCTTGCGGCTCCCTTCCAAGGAGCGTGCTCGGCTTGCGCATGAGCTGTTGCTCAGCCTCGAGGGTCAGGCCGAAGAAGAGCCGGGTGCTGAATCCGAATGGGCAAAGGTCATCGAGCGCCGCGTCCACGAAGTCGTCAGCGGCAAGGTGAAGCTCGTCAGCGTCGAAGAGGCCCGTCGAAACGTCACCGAGCGGCTGGAGCGTGTGCGCAGGACGCGGTGACCTTCACGCATGCCCGTATCGCTTCATCCTGAAGCCAACGATGAGTTGGTGGTCTCCTCCGAGTGGTACGAGCGGCAGAAGCCGGGACTCGGCGCGGCCTTCGCGTCAGAAGTCTTCAGGGCCCTCGAAGTCCTGGAGGAGGAACCCGAGATGTGGCCCGAATGGCCCGGCCTCTTTCACTCGCCACCCATACGGCGCTTCGTGTTGTGGGACTTTCCCTTCGCGCTGCCCTTCGTCGTGCTGGAGAACCGAGTGGTCGTCATCGCGGTGGCGCATGTGCGCCGCCGGCCGGGGTACTGGCTCGAACGGGCGGAATCGCTGATGCCTTGACGCACCCGGCCCGTCCGTGCGCGGGAACGGTACGCGACCGGACAGCCAGGCAGTGTTCCTTGGAAATGCGGCCTCCGGCTTGTTAGGACCGGGGCCCTATGTTCCACGGCACCACCATCCTCTGCGTGCGGCGCGACGGGAAGGTCGCCATCGCCAGCGACGGCCAGGTCTCCTTCGACAAGACGGTGATGAAGAACACCGCCAAGAAGGTTCGCAGGCTCGGCGAGGGCCAGGTCCTCGCGGGCTTCGCCGGCAGCACCGCCGACGCCTTCACCCTCTTCGAGCGCTTCGAGGGCAAGCTCAAGGAGCACCAGAAGAACATGGCCCGTGCCTGCGTGGAGCTGGGCAAGGACTGGCGCACCGACCGCTTCCTTCGACGCCTGGAAGCCCTCCTCGTCGTCGCTGACCGCGAGAAGACCTTCATCCTCTCCGGCGCGGGCGACGTGATTGAACCCGACTACGGCATCGCCGCCGTGGGCTCCGGCGGGCCGTATGCGCTCGCCGCCGCGCGCGCCCTCATGACCCATACCCAGATGCCCGCCCGCGAAGTGGTGCAGCAGGCCCTCACCATCGCTGGCGAAATCGACATCTACACCAACTCGAACATCTCCATCGAAGAGCTCTAGGAGTCACCGCCGTGGCCGAACCGCGAAAGATGTCCGCCTTCACGCCCCGCGAGGTCGTCAGCGAGCTCGACCGCTACATCGTCGGGCAGAACGCCGCCAAGCGCGCCGTGGCCATCGCCCTGCGCAACCGCTGGCGCCGCCAGCAGGTGACCGATGACCTGCGCGACGAAATCCACCCGAAGAACATCATCATGATTGGCCCCACCGGCGTGGGGAAGACGGAGATTGCCCGGCGCCTCGCGAAGCTCGCGCAGGCCCCCTTCGTCAAGGTGGAGGCCTCCAAGTTCACCGAGGTCGGCTACGTCGGCCGCGACGTCGAGTCCATGATTCGCGACCTCGTCGAGGCCGCCATCTCCCTCGTCCGCGAGGAGGAGACCGAGAAGGTCCGCCCCCGCGCCGAGGAGCTCGCCGAGGACCGCCTCATGGAGTTGCTCCATGGCGGAGGCTCGCGTCCGACGTCGCCGCCGCCCTTCGGCTTCACCCCGCCGCCGCAGCCCTCGGCCAAGCCGCTCGGCGACTCCGAGCGCGAGAAGCTCCGCGCCCAACTGCGCGCCGGCACCCTGGACGACCAGTACGTCGAGGTGGAGACCACCGACTCCGCGCCCACCTTCATGCGTGGCTTCTCCGGCCAGGGCATGGAGGAGATTGGCGTCAACCTCCAGGACCTGTTCAAGAACATGCCGGGCATGAACAAGACGCGCCGCCGCCGCGTGCGCGTGCCCGAGGCGCTCCAGCTCCTGCGCCAGGAAGAGGCCGCGAAGCTCGTGGACCCGGACCGCGTGCAGCGCGAGGCCGTCCTGCGCGCCGAGTCCAGCGGCATCGTCTTCATCGACGAAATCGACAAGATTGCCAGCCGCGAGGGCGCCAAGGGCTCGGGCGGCCCGGACGTGTCGCGCGAGGGCGTGCAGCGCGACATCCTCCCCATCGTCGAGGGCTCCACCGTCACCACCAAGTACGGCATGGTGAAGACGGACCACATGCTCTTCATCGCCGCGGGCGCCTTCCACGTCTCCAAGCCCAGCGACCTCATCCCCGAGCTGCAGGGCCGCTTCCCCATCCGCGTGGAGCTGGAGCCGCTGTCCGGCGAGGACCTCGTGCGAATCCTGCGCGAGCCCAAGAACTCGCTCCTGCGCCAGTACACCGCGCTGCTCGCCACCGAGGGCGTGCGCCTGTCCTTCACCGACGACGCCGTCACGGAGCTGGCGCGCATCGCCCAGCAGGCCAACGAGCGCACGCAGAACATCGGCGCGCGGCGGCTGCACACGGTGCTCGAACGGCTGCTGGACGAGGTGTCCTTCTCCGCCACGGAGATGGGCCCGCGCGACTTCCAGGTAGATGCGGCGTATGTGCGTGAACGCCTGACCTCCATCGTCCAGGACGAGGACCTGTCGCGCTACATCCTCTAGCGCGCTATATGCGCGCTTCCAGGCCTTGAAGAAGAAGGATGACTGCCTTGTCGCAACCCCCGCCGTCCCCCGCCGCGCCGACGTCCGCCCCCTCGCCCGCCAACGACGCCATCATCCAGAAGGCGAAGCGCCACCTGCTGCAGAACTACAAGCAGCAGCCCATCGTCCTGGTGCGAGGGAAGGGGACCCGGGTGTGGGATGCGGACGGCCGCGAGTACCTGGACCTGCTCGGCGGCATCGCCACGTGTTCGCTCGGCCACTGCCACCCCGAGGTGACGGCCGCGGCCAAGGCGCAGCTCGACTCGCTGTGGCACGTCTCCAACGTCTTCTACTCGCAGCCGCAGATTGACCTGGCCGCGCAGCTCACCGAGTGGTCCGGGCTGCCGCGCGCCTTCTTCTGCAACTCGGGTGGCGAGGCCAACGAGGCGCTGCTCAAGCTGGCCCGCAAGGTGATGAAGGACCGCGGCACGCCGGAGCGCTACGAGGTCCTCTCCTTCGAGAAGAGCTTCCACGGCCGCACGCTGGCCACCGTCACCGCCACCGGCCAGCCGAAGTACCACGCCGGCTTCGAGCCGCTGCCCGCCGGCTTCCGTCACCTGCCCTACGGTGACATCGACGCCGTCCGCGCCGCCGTGGGCCCGAACACCGCCGCGATTCTGGTGGAGCCCATCCAGGGCGAGGGTGGCGTGCGCCTGGCGCCCCCGGGCTTCCTCACCGCCCTGCGCGCCCTGTGCGACGAGAAGGGGCTGCTGCTCCTCGTGGACGAGGTGCAGACGGGCATGGGCCGCACCGGCAAGCCCTTCGGCTTCATGCACGAGGGCATCCGCCCGGACGCCATCAGCCTCGCCAAGGCGCTGGGCAACGGCCTGCCCATCGGCGCCATGCTCTGCCGCGAGGAGCTGGGCGCCAGCCTCGTCCCCGGCACGCACGGCTCCACCTTCGGCGGCAACCTCGTCGCGGCGGCCGCCGCCAACGCGGTGCTGCGCATCCTCCGCCAGCCCGAGACGCTGAAGGGCGTCACCGAGAAGGGCGCGCACTTCCTCGCCCGCGCCCGCGAGCTCCAGGCGCGCCTGCCCGCCGGCCGCATCGTCGCGGTGCGCGGCCAGGGCCTGCTGCTGGGCCTGGAATTGGACCGTGACGTCGCCCCCGTCATCGCCAGCCTGCGCGAGGCCGGCCTCCTGGTGAATGCCGCCGGAGACCGCACGGTGCGCTTCGCGCCTCCCTTCGTCGTCACCACCCAGGAACTGGACGAGGGCCTGTCCATCGTCGAGCGCGTGCTGGCCGCGCTCTGACGCAACATCACCCGGAGAACCCAGGAAAACCCTGTAACGGACGTTTGACGCCCCGCGTCCGGAACCCTAGTCTGGGCACTCCCGCTGCCCAATCGCGGACCGTCCTTGTGAGCGCGCCAAACACGATCGTCGGGCTGGGGGCCCGGACGGACCACATCGCCACAGTGCCCCAACTGGACCACGCTCGCCTCCAGCTCACGGCGGAGGAGGGCGCGGTGCTCTCGCTGGTGGGCCGCGTGGAGCGCATCGACCAGGTGCTGGCGCGCTCGTCGCTCGGCGAAGCGAAGACGATTGCCGTGCTGCTGGCGCTGCGCGCCAAGGGCGCCATCGTCCCGGCCCGCGTGGTGCCCCGCAACCAGCCCGCGCCCGCGGTGGACGCGGCCCTGCTGGAGGAGGTGGACCTCGAGCCGGAGCGGAAGAAGGAAATCATCGAGCTGGAGCGCTCGCTGGACTCGATGGACCACTTCACCGTGCTGGGCGTGAAGCCGGGCGCCTTGGCGGCGGACGTGAAGCAGGCGTACTACAACGCGTCGCGGCGCTTCCACCCGGACCGCTACTTCGGGAAGAACCTGGGCAGCTTCCGCGCGCGCATGGAGCGCATCTTCCGGCGCCTCACCGACGCCCACAACGTCCTCACCGCGCCGGACAAGCTGGAGGCGTACCTCAAGGCGAACCCCGCGCTGGGGCTCGCCGTCGCGGCCGCCACGCCGCCCCCGGTGGCCCCGCGTCCGCCCGAGCCTCCGCCGCCGCTCACGCCGGAGCCGCCTCCGGTTCACGTCGCCTCCGTCCCGTCGCCGCCGCCCCGGCCCGCCCCGCCGCCCTCGCGCGTGGCGGCTCCGCCGCCGCGCCCGGCACCTCCGCCCGCGCCCGTGGCGAATGACCCGGAGGCAGAGGCTCGCCGTGCCGAGCGGCAGGCGCGGCTCGCCCGGCATCCGTACCTCGCGCGCACCGGCAAGCTGACGGAGCTGGTGGCCCGAGGAAAGGCGGCCGTCGCCCGGGGCGACTGGGAGCGCGCCTACCAGGACTTCCACCAGGTGCAGACGCTGGACCCGAAGAATCGCGAGGTCGCCGCGCTGCTGGTGGAGGCCCGCCGCCGCCACGACGCGCAGCGTGCGGCCACGGAGCTGGCCCGGGGCCGGGAGCTGGAGCAGGGCCAGGACGTCATGGGTGCGTATGCGGCGTACAAGCTCGCCAGCTCGCTGGACGACCAGAACGTCGAGGCCGCCTTCCGCGCCGCCCGGCTGGGGTATCAGCTCGGCCAGGATGCGGGAGAGGTGAAGACGCTGGCGCAGCGCGCCGTGGACCAGCAGCCGGGGCGCGTGGAGCACCATGTGCTGCTCGGAAAGGTGCTGATGGACGCTGGATCGAAGAAGCTCGCCAAGCGGGCCTTCGAGGAAGCAACGAAGCTGGACCCTGAAAACGCCGAGGCGAAGGCGGCGCTCAAGAAGCTGCGCTGGACGTTCTAGGATGAAGACGGTTGGTTCCCCATGCCTGAAGCCGAACCCCTCATAGGCATCGACCTGGGGACGACGAACAGCATCGTCGCCACCGTCCAGGACGGCCAGCCCATCGTCATCAAGAACCGCACGGGCCAGGCGCTCACCCCGTCCGTGGTGGCCGTGTCCAAGAACGGCAAGCGGCTGGTGGGGAGCATCGCCAAGCGCCAGGCGATTACGAACCCGCAGGAGACGGTGTACGCCGCGAAGCGGCTCATCGGCCGGAAGTTCTCCTCGCACGAGGTGCAGAACGCGCTGCGCTCGCTGCCGTACGAAGTGGTGGCGGGGCAGCACGACGACTTGCGCATCCGCATGGGCGGCAGGGACCTGGCGGTTCCGGAGATCAGCGCGATGATCCTCCAGGAGCTGAAGGTGGACGCGGAGGCGCACTTCGGCCGGCCCGTGAGCAAGGCCGTCATCACCGTGCCGGCGTACTTCAACGACGCCCAGCGGCAGGCCACGAAGGACGCGGGCCGCATCGCCGGGCTGGACGTGCTGCGCATCATCAACGAGCCCACCGCGGCGGCGCTGGCCTACGGCTTCGGCCGCACGGTGAACGGGCGTGTGGCGGTGCTCGATTTGGGCGGCGGCACCTTCGACGTGTCGGTGCTGGAAATCAACCAGGGCGTCTTCGACGTGGTGGCCACCGGCGGCGACACGTACCTGGGCGGAGAGGACTGGGACAACCGCATCATCGAGTGGCTGGTGTTCGGCTTCGCGAAGGAGCACGGCATCGACCTGCGCAAGGACCGCATGGCCTTGCAGCGGCTCAAGGACGCGGCGGAGAAGGCGAAGGTGGAGCTGTCCAGCGTGCGCGAGGCGCAGCTCAACCTGCCCTTCATCAGCACGCCGCCCGGAGGCGGAGCCGCGCTGCATCTCCAGTCCACGCTCACCCGCGACAAGCTGGATGACCTGACGTCGGACCTGGCCGAGCGCGTGGTGGGAATCACCACCGAGGTGTTGGGTGAGGCGGGCGTGCGCCCCTCGGAACTGAAGGAGGTCATCCTCGTCGGCGGCATGTCGCGCATGCCGAAGATCGTGGAAGCGGTGCGGGGTTACTTCCGCAAGGAGCCGTGCAAGGGCGTGCACCCGGAGGAAGTCGTCGCGCTGGGCGCGGCCATCCAGGCGCACGCGCTGGTGGCGCAGGAGAGCGAATTGCTCCTGCTGGACGTGACGCCGCAGAGCCTGGGCGTGGCGATTGCGGGCGGCTTCGTGCGGCGCATCATCCCGAAGAACACCACGGTGCCCACGTCGGCCACGGAGTCGTTCGCGACGTCGAAGGACTTCCAGCGCGTGGTGAAGATCATGGTGCTGCAGGGTGAGCATGAGCTGGCGCACCAGAACGAGCTCCTGGGCGAGTTCGTCCTCACCGGCCTGCGCGAGGCGCTGCGCGGGCAGGTGGAAATCGACGTGACGTTCGACATCAACGCGGAGGGCATCGTCTCCGTGTCCGCGAAGGACCGCGACACGGGCGGGCGCCAGTCCATCACCGTCACCGCGTCCAGCGGCCTGACGGAGGAGGAGCTGAAGCGCATCATGGACGAGCAGCGCGAGTACCTCGTGGCCGCGCGCATGTCCGAGGAGCTCAAGGCGAAGCGCGTGCAGTTGGACTCGCTGGCGCGGGATTTGGTGGACGCGCTGACGCGGGCGCGGCTCCTGCCGGGCGGTGGAGGCCTGGGGCCGGACGTGGTGCCCCGCGCGGAGCAGGCGCTGGAGCATGCGCGTCGCGTGCGTGAGAACGAGGACGTGGGAGCGCTCACCCGGGCCTGTGAGCTGTTGTCGGGCTCGCTGTCCCTGCTGCGTGGCACCAGCCAGAGCGGGATGGGCCGCTGATGAGTCCCCAGCGCGCCAATCAGCTCATCGAGGCGGGGTTGTGGCTGCGCCTCAGTGGGGACATCCGGGGCGCGCAGCGGCTGTTCGAGCGCGCGCTCCAGTTGGACCCGGGCAACACGCGCGCGAAGGAGTATCTGGACGGCGCCGCGGCCTCGTTGTCCGAGGGGAATGTGACGCCGTTCTCACCGCCTCCGGCGGACGTGGTGCCGCTGCCGGCGCAGGTGCTGGGGAAGGTGGCTCCGGCCGCTCCGTCGCTGGAGGGCGACTGGGGCGCGTGGGCGGAAGGGCAGGGGAGTCCGCAGGAAGGGGCGAGCTGGAAGACGCCCTCGCCGGTGTACCTGCCGGAGGTCCCGAGCAACAGCCGCGTGGATGTGATGGAGCTGCTCGCGCGCGAGGACGACTCCGAGGAGCCGCAGGTCTTCGCGCTGACGGACAGCGACAACGACACGCCGGAACACGGTGCTCGGAAGGGGGACACGCAGGAGTACGGCGTGCCTTCGGGCGAGGGCGAGCTGGACCTGCTGCTGCGCGGAGCGGAGGACCTGCTGGAGCTGGATGACCACTCCGGCGCGGTGGACCTGCTCTTCAAGGCGCAGGAGCTGGCGCCGGGAGACCCGCGAGTCGAGGCGCTGCGGCAGCGCAGCGAGCGGATGCTGATGGCGATGCTGGAGTCCAAGCTCGGTGACTTGGGCCGGGTGCCCCGCGTGCGCCTGCAGCCGGACGACATCATCTGGCTGAACCTGGACCACCGCGCCGGCTTCGTGCTGGCGCAGATTGACGGCGCGGTGACCTATGAAGACCTGTTCGCCCTCTCGGGGATGACGCGGCTGGATACCGCGCGCATCCTCGCTCAGCTGTTGGACGAAGGCGTCATCGTCGCGGGCTGAGGCCGCGTGCCCGGCTGTCGGGCACGCGGCACTCGCCGTGGCTACCGCACCGGCACGCCGACGGAGAAGTTGTCCGTCAGGCCCAGGTTGCTCGCGGTGCCCGTGAGCTGGCACACGTTGCCCGCGGGCGGCGTGGTCCAGTTGTAATAGACGGCGCAGTAGTCGGAGGGGCCCTCGGAGCACGAGTCATAGACGAGCTCCAGGGTGCCGCACGACGCGCTCAATCCGGCGGCATGGGTGCCCAGTTGCGTGCCGAACGAGACGAAGACCGACACCTCATACACCGTGCCCGAGCGCAGGAGGGGCAGGTTCGCGGAGCTGCCGTAGCGGTTGACGTACGTCGAGGGGAGGTAGTTCACGTTGAACGCACGGATTTCGGACACCACGGGACGGGGGATGTAGTTGCCCGTCACCTGCGCGCCGCCCGAGGCAGGGCCGCCGTCCGGGCCGGCGCCGAAGACCGACACGCTCAGGGAGAGGGACGTGGACAGGCCGCGGCTGCTCACCGTCACCGTCAACTGGCAGCCCGCCGGCTCGGGACTGGCCCACTGCGTGAACTGACTCGTCGGGGCGGAGAACCGGCTCGACGGGCAGTCGCTGGTCCACGCGTAGGTGAGCGGGTCACCGTCCAGGTCGATTGCGTCCACGGACAGGGTGATGGGCTGGTTGACGGTGGTGTTGGTTCCGGAGTTCGTCGCCGAGCGAATCATCGGGCCGATGTCCGGCTGCGGAGGCGGCGGGGTCAGGTCGAAGATGTTGATGGACACGGCCGACGTCGTGTTGGCCACGATGTCCACCGTCGCCGTGCCACTCGCCACCAGCGTCAGGGCCGTGGAGCTGCCGGCATCCGAGGACGGATCCGGCCACGGGCCTCCATCCAGTGACACCCCCGCATCCTGGGCAGGGCCCGCGTCCTGAGCAGGACCCGCATCCGAAGCAGGGCCCGCATCCGGAGCAGGACCCGCATCCGCCGAGCCGCCATCCGGAGTCACGTACGCATAGCCCTTCGCGGTCAGCGTCTGCGTGCCCACGGGCAGCACCAGCGTGCCGACGAAGGTGTCCCCGCCCGTGTACGTCAGCGTCCGGGTGATGTTGGCCGGCTGGGCCGTGATGACCATGGATTGAATCTGATACGCGGCCAGCCCCTGCACCGTGACCTGCATCGCGCCTTCGGTTCCGGGCTCCTGCGCACTGTCCTCATTGTTTCCCGCGCAGGCCACCAGCAGTGCGGCCGCACAGGCCACCGCGCTCGAGACGCGGGTGAAGCTCATCGACATGACTCCCCCTCAAGATGGGTTTGGAGGAGAATGCCGGTTATCCATGTCTGTTGCAATTGCAACAGAGGGGTGAAGACCCGCGAGAATGGGTGGGGTTTGACCTCCGCGGGCCTCCGCTCCGCTCAGCTCCGCACGACGCCGGTCCACGTCCCCTTCACCACGACCTTGCCGTGCTGGTTGCGCGACTCGGTGGTGACGATGACGAAGCCCATGCGGGCCTTCTCGTAGATGTCCGCGATGCGGCCGGTGGTCGTCATGACATCGCCGGGGCGCATGACGTCCAGGAACTCCAGTTCCTGCTCACCGTGCACGACCATCTTGATGTCGATGGCCATCTCCGGGTCCGACAGCGCGGCGCTGAAGGGGCGGATGGCGAACACGACGGCGAAGCTGGGGAAGGCAATCAGGTCATGGTACGGCCCGGCCTTCGCGAGCTGCGCGTCGAAGAGGAGCGGGCTCACGTGCGGGAGCGGCTCGCCCGGAGTGCCGGCGCCGGGCTGCGCGCCGCCGACGGCGAGGGCGAACTCGCGCATCTTCTCCGCGCCCAGGGTGTAGACGAACGGGCCGTACTCCTTGCCGATGAAGCGCTTGTCGAGGGCCATGGCGTTACTCGATGGATGCTTCGACGACGGCGCCCTTGAGGACGTCCTCGCCGCGCTGGTTGGTGGCGGAGATTTCCGCGGTGAGCCGGCCGTCCTGCACGGAGGTGACCTTGCCCTGGAAGGTGATGGTGTCGTCGGGGCGCACGGGCTTGGAGAAGCGCACGCGCACGCGGCGCACGCGGCCCGGGTCTCCCACGAAGACGGCCAGGGCCTCCACGGCCCAGCCCAGCGTGCACAGCCCCTGGAGGATGTTGCCGCCGAGCCCCACGGCCTTGGCTGCCTCGGGGTCGATGTGGATGGGGTTGAAGTCCCCGGAAGCACCCGCGTAGTAGATGGGCCGGTACCGGTCACACTCGCGCACGTGGGTGAAGGTGTCGCCTGCCTGGAAGGTGCGTGGCATCCCTCCCGTTTAGCACGCCGGGGGCCTACTCCAGGAAGGTGAACCCGTAGCTGCCCTGTCCACCATCTGGCAGGTACATCACCAGGAACGCGGTGCCGCCCGACGGCACCGTGAAGTCCACCACCGGATAGCGCCGTGTGATGAGTGGGTGCTGCAAGTCATTGGCGAGGTACACCTCCACCACCGGCAGCACGCGAGCCGACCCGCTCTCGAAGACGAGGCGGTACTGCCTGTTGCTGCTCGCGGAGAACTCGAACCAGTCCTCGTCGCGCTGGTACTCGAAGCGCCCGTAGCGGATGTCGAAGGCGTTGGGCGTCACGTGCGTGGCCGTGTCCGGGTTGTCGCCGTGGTCGTCCTCGCCCAGCTCGGTGAAGGTCACCACGTAGTTGCCGGTGGCCGCGGAGATGTCCACCGGCGAGTGGCTCACGCGCAGGAAGTAGGGCGCCGTGGTGGGCGTCTTGAAGGTCATATCCGCGCGAGGCCGGCCGTCCACCGCGTCCAGCCACACGCCGCCCTGGTCGAACGCGTCCACGCGCGGCAGCAGGCTGCCGCCCTCGGGCACCACCGTCACCGAGTAGATGCGGCCCGCCCGCGCGTCGAAGCGGTAGAAGTCCAGGTCTCCAATCGGGGTGATGCTCCGCGTGTTCGGCCGCCCGTCCGCCACCAGCGTCCGTGCGCGGGCCTGGCAGTCATCCGGCTCCGACGTGTCTCCGGCGTGCTCCGCGCAGTTGGCCTCGCTCACCAATTCACACGCGCCACTGGGCCGGGCCACGTAGCCCGAGTCGCACAGGCACCGCGCCTCGCCGCCCTCCACCACGCATTGCGTGCGGTGTGGCTCTTTGCAGGTGGACGCGGTGCAGAGCGGCTCTTCGCCGCCCGCGTCGACGACACAGCCAGCGCAGAGAAGCGCGAGCGCGAGGAGCGAGGTTCGCATGCTCAGCGCTCCTGGCGGGAGTGGGCCGCGGCCTCTTCACGCTCGGGCGAGGGCCCGTGGTCCAGCGGGTCATCCACCTGGGTGTCCTCGCGGCGCTTGCGGTACTGCTCGCGCACGTACGACACGAGCTGGTCCAGGTACGCGGAGAGGGGAGGGCACCGCACGCCCGTGCCGTCCAGCAACTCCAGCGTGTTGTGGCAGTTGTAGATGGCCAGGTGATTCACGTAGCTGATGGCCGCGCGCTGGGGTCGGGCCAGCTTCTCCAGCACGGGCAGCCGCAGCATGACGTCCGCCGCGCGCGCGGACAGGTTGAAGCGCGGCAGCTTCTTGTTGGCCTTCTCCGCGATGAGCTCGTACACGCGGCGCGCGCTCATCGGGTTCGGGTCCACCAGGTGGAACGTCCGCCCCACGGCGCGCGCGTCCTTGGACAGGCGCAGCACCGCGTCCACCACGAAGTCCACCGGCACCACGTTGAGCGGCGCCACGCCATTGCCCGGCAGCGGCAGCGGCACCACCAGCGGCGACGTGACGAGCAGGATGCCCAGGTAGTAGGGCCCCTCGAACTTGTCGATTTCCCCCGTGCGCGAGTCCCCCACCACGCTGGAGGGCCGGAAGATGGTGACGGGGAGGTTGGCCGCGGCGCGCTGCACCAGCCGCTCCGCCTGGAACTTCGTTTCCTCGTACGGGTTGCGGAAGCCCTGGCCGCGGTCCAGCTCGTCCTCGGCGATGACGCCCACCCTGTCACCGGACACGTAGCAGGTGGAGAAGTGGTTGAAGCGCGACAGGTGCGCGCAGTCCCGCGCCAGCTCCAGCATGTTGCGGGTGCCGTCCACATTCACACGCCACGCGGTGTCCTTGGGCACGCCCAGTTGCGCCACCGCCGCGAGGTGGAAGATGTCCGTCACCCGCTCGCACAGGCGCTGGTACTCCTCGCCGGACAGGCCCAGGTGCATGTCCACCACGTCGCCGGTGAGCAGCTCCACGTGGGCGCCCTTCACCTTCGCCGCGTGCTTCTGGGCGTCCTTGAGGTGCTTGGGCTGCACCAGCGCGTAGATGTGCCCCTTCGGGTCCTCCCGCGCGATGTGCTCCACCAGCCGCTTGCCGATGAACCCGGGGTAGCCGGTGATGAAGTACGTCCCGGCACCGCTGCCCTTCTTGCGCGTCTCGCTCATGCGGCGCGCAGCATACCCGCCCGTCAGCCCCGTGCGAGCATGGCCCGCCAGACGGACTCCACCTGGGCCCGGGTGGCCGCCAGGTCACCGCTGTTGTCGATGACCCACGTGGCCTGCTCCCGCTTCGAGTCCAGGGGGAGCTGGGCCGCCAGCCGGGCCTCCGCCGCCGCCGCGTCCAGTCCGTCCCGCGACATCAGCCGGGCCTTCTGCACGTCCCGGGGCACCCACACCACCGCCACGCCCTCCATCCACTCGTGCATGCCCGCCTCAATCAGCAGGGGCACGTCGTAGATGACACGGGCCACACCTCGCGCCTCCAGCGCCTGGACCTTCTCCATGAAGGCCTCGCGCACCCGGGGGTGGATGATGGCGTTGAGGGCGGCGCGCTCGTTGGCGTCCCCGAAGACGCGCGCGCCCAGCTTCACCCGGTCCAGCCGGCCATCCGGGCCCACCACGCCGGGGAAACGGGCGGCCACCTCGGCGAGGCCCGGGGTGCCGGGCTCCACCACCTCGCGGGCGAGCACGTCCGCGTCCAGCACCTCCGCGCCCAGCTCACGCAACATCCGCGTGACGGTGCTCTTGCCGGAGGCGATGCCACCCGTCAGGCCGAAGACGTGCACGGGTGGGCGCCTACTTCGCGGCCTTCTGCGTGGTGAAGGTGAACGACTGCACCGTCTTGTTGTCCTCGTTGAAGAAGATGGCCAGGCCCAGCTTCGGGTAGAGGAAGTAGGTGCGGAAGTCGTCCGTCAGCTTGCGCAGGTAGCACGGAGTGGCGGGCACCGGGCCGGAGGGGCACGCCGGGCCGTAGCTGTTCTCGATTGTTTCCTTGTCGATGACGGGCCCGGGGAACACGTCGATGCGCTCCACGAGCTGCGTGCCCGGGTCGACCTTGAACTGGGCCTGGGTGGTGCCCTTGATGGCCTCCTTGCCCAGGTAGGCGATGATCTCCTTGCCGTCCTGGGTGACGGTGCGCGAGGGCTCGCCGAACTTCTTGATGATTTCCTCACGCTTGGACACGCCGGGCTCGATGCCCTGCCACGGCTTGGCGGCGGCGGGGACAGCGAAGGCGAGCACGGCGAGCAGGGTCAGGGTTCTCATCACGATTCCTCCCTAACGGATCGGGCAGGCGGGGCTCAAGAAATCCACGGTGTTTTCAACGGATGATGCCGTCCGGCATTCAATCACGCTTCGCCTTGCCCCGTCCGGGGGGGTCTGCTAGTCGGACCCCATGCCTGCTCCTGGCTCCAGGATGTTGCTCCTGCTCGTGCTGGCCCTCGGTGGCGCGGCCGCCGCCGCCGACTTCGTCGGACCGGATAGCTGCAAGGGCTGCCACCCCGAGGCCTACGAGGCGTGGATGCAGTCCAAGCACGCCCGCGCCGAGAACTCCCTCTCCGAGCAGCAGCGCAAGGACGGGCGCTGCCTGTCCTGCCACTCGCCGGACCAGGGCGCCCAGTCCACCGCCAGCGTCACCTGCGAGACGTGCCACGGCGGCGGCCAGTACTACTCGCCCGAGTACGTGATGAAGGACTCGGAGCTCTCCCGGCTGGTGGGGCTCGTGGACCCGTCCGAGAAGCAGTGCCGCTCCTGCCACGACGCCTCCTCGCCCTCCCTCCGGCCGTTCGACTTCAAGGAGTCGCTCAAGGCCATCGACCACTGGTCCGCCGAGCGCGCCCGCCGCTCTGGTCGCACCGACGCGTCGCCCACCACCACCTCCACGGCGCCCGCGCCGGCCAGCGCCAAGAAATAGCCGCGAGATGAAGGTCCTCGACGCCCGCTTCGTCACCACCGCCGTGGAGCCCAAGGGCTACCCGCCAGGGCACACCGCGGAGGTGGCCTTCGTCGGCCGCTCCAACGTGGGCAAGTCCTCGATGATCAACGCGCTCACCGGCCGCAAGAAGCTGGTGCGTGTGTCGAACACACCGGGACGCACCCGCACGCTCAACTTCTTCGACGTGGACCTGGAGCGCAAAGGCGTGCACCACCAGGTGCGCCTGTGTGATTTGCCCGGCTACGGCTTCGCCAAGGCCAGCAAGGCGGAGAAGGCGCAGTGGGAGCAGATGATCACCACCTACCTCGAGAAGCGGCACCGCCTGGAGGCGGTGGTCAGCATCATCGACGCGGAGGTGGGGCCCACGCCGGATGACCTGGCCACGCTGGACTATCTCCAGGCCCACAACCGCCGCATCCTCGTGGTGGCCACCAAGGTGGACCGGCTCAGCAAGGCGCAGCGCAAGCCGCGCATGGTGGCGCTGTCCAAGGCCATGGACCTGCCGCTGGAGGTCATCCTTCCCTTCTCCGCCACGGAGAAACTGGGCGTGGACGAGGTCTGGAACGCGCTCCTGGGCACCTTCGGCAAGGCCACGCGCGTTCAGGACTGACCTCCCCCGCGGGCGTTGTCCTCCCTGCGCGCGAGGCGCTGTGGTAGGGACGCCGCCGTGTCTGAAAACGGCAAGGGAAATGGCAAGGACGCACAGCTCGCCCCGCGCGAGCTGCGTCAGCGGTTGATGCGGCTGTCCCCGCGGCAGCGGATGGACGCCCTCCTGGAGGCGCCGGATGCGTGGGCGGTGGTGCGCTCGCTGCCGCCGGAGGACCTCTATGTCACCATCCAGGAGGTGGGCCTGGCGGACGCGACGGAGCTGGTGCAGCTCGCGTCGCCGGGCCAGTTCCGCGCCTTCGTGGACCTGGGCGGCTGGCAGCGCGACAAGCTGGAGCCGCACCAGGTCCTCACCTGGCTGCGCGCCGCGCGCGGCGGGGTGGACGACACCGAGGAGTTCCTCCGCAAGCTGCACGCGGTGGACCTGGAGGTGCTGGAGTACCTCCTGCGCGAGTTCACCGTCGTGCACGACCTGGAGGAGAACCCGGACGTCAACCCGCCGGGCGTGACGATGGAGACGCCCGAGGGGCGCTACCTCGTCGAAATCAAGGCCGAGGGCGTGGAGATGTCCGCCGTGCGCTCGCTCCTCAATGACCTCATCGCGGAGAACCCCTTCGAGGCGGTGCGCCTGCTGGAGGCGGTGCGTTGGGAGATTCCCAGCGAGATGGAGGAGACGGCCTTCCAGTTCCGCCGCGCGCGCCTGTTGGACATGGGCTTCCCCACGCTGGAGGACGCGGTGTCGCTCTTCAGCCGCGTGGATGTGGGGCCGCCGGTGGATGTGGCGAAGGCGCCGGGCGCCGCGCTGGTGGCCACCGGCGGGCACGTGGACTACCTGGAGGCGGCCTTCCGCGGGCTGGACATGGTGGAGCGGGAGAACGCCGAGGATGAGCTGCGCGACGTGGCCAACGCGGCGCTGGTGGCGGAGCTGGCGGACCCGGGGGACTTGGACGCCGCGCGCCGCACGGGAGAGGTGGTCCACGACTACCTCTCGCTGGGGCTGGAGCACCTGACGGGCGCGGACCCGGGCCGCGCCACGGACGTGCTGCGCGACACGCCGCTGCGCCGCGTTTTCCAGGTGGGCTTCTCGCTGACGCTCCAGCTCAAGTTCCGCGCGGACCGGCTGGTGAAGTCTCCGGGCGCCATGCTGGAGGGCGTGCTGATGGTGCTGTCCGAGGAGGCCGCGGCCATCGAGGCGCTGCGGCGCAAGCGGCCGCGCCGCGCGCTGCGGGTGGAGGGCGCGGAGCCGGTGCCCTTCCGCTCCCTGCGCGAGGTGGCCGCCAGCGAGGCGCTGCTGGCCCGCGCGGAGGCGCAGGTGGCGCTGCTGCGCGGCGTGCTGGGTGGCTCCGCGGATGCCGCGCGCACGGCGGTGGCCCGCTTCGGCGTGCCGCTGGAGACGCTGGGCGTGGAGCGCCTGCTGGCCGCGGTGGTGGCCATGGCGGTGCTGGAAGAGAAGCCGGACGCGCGGCCCGTGCCGCTGGGGCGCACGGTGGAGCTGGGCCAGCGCCTCTTCGAGGGCACCCCGGAGGCGCCGCGCCTGCGTCCCTCCGCCGCCGAGCGCGCCGTGGCCGGGCTGGAGCCCGCGGTGCCACCGGAGGCCCGCGACGAGCTGCGTCGCCTGGTGGCGCTGATGCTCTGCCGCCTGCTGGACGAACTGGGCGCGGCGTGGCTCCAGGAGGGACGGTTGGATCCGATCGCCACCGCCGTTCTTCCCATGGAGAGCAGCCCGGTACCGTAGGTTTTTCAGTCCGGGGCGGCCTCGCACACGGTAGAGGCCGCCCAAGCGCTAGGAGATCCAGGCCTTTGCCCGTTGGGGTGGCTGGCATGTCCTCTGCTTCAGGCAGGGCACGCGTGATTGTGCGCGAGGCAACTGCTGGGAGGTGGAGGGAATGGTGCCGGGCGAGCAGGGGCAGCGCCGTGACTTGTGGGCTTTCTATTCGCTGACCGCGTTCGCGGCGGTGATGTACGCGGCGCCGGGTGAGTGGATTCCCGCGCTCGCGGAGCTGCGGCTGGCCCTGGTGACGTCGGGGCTGGCGGCGGGGCTGATGGCCATGCGCCGGCTGGGCAAGGCGGAGCCGCTCTACGTGGACGGCTCGCGGGGCATGGCGCTCATCGGCTTCTCCACGCTGGCGGTGGCGTCACTGGCCTGGTCGCTGAATCCGGAGGTGACGCAGGCGACGGCCATCGAGCTGCTGAAGCTCACGGCCATCTACCTCACCATCGTCAACGTCATCACCAGCCCGAAGCGGCTCGCGGTGATGTGCGGGGCCCTGGTGCTGGCGTCGGTGGTGACGTCCATCGGCGTCATCAACTGGTACATGGTGGGGGAGGACCTGGTGGAGGGCTTCCGCGCGCGGTGGGTGGGCGTGTACGCGGACCCGAACCACATGGCGATGAACCTCGGCCTCGTGGTGCCGCTGGCCGTGGCCTTCGTCGCGCGCAAGGGCAGCCCGTGGGTGTGGCGGCTGGCATGCCTCGCGGCGGCGGGGTTGGCGGTGACGGCGATTGTCTTCTCCCACTCGCGCGGCGGCTTCATCGGCCTGTCGCTGGCCATGGCGCTGTGGGCGGTGCGCGAGAAGCGCCGCATGCAGTCCGTCGTGGTGGGCTCCATCTTCGTGCTGGGCCTGCTCGTCTTCGCGCCGAAGAGCTTCTGGGAGCGCAACGAGACGGTGGCCACGTTCCACGAGGACGCGTCCGCCATGGGCCGCGTGTACGCGTGGCAGGTGGCCAGCCGCATCAGCCTGGACAAGCCGCTGCTGGGCGTGGGGCTGGGCAGCTTCCGCTACGCGTGGCCGATGTACGCGCCGCCCGAGGCGCGCCGGGCCTACGTGGCGCACAACATCTTCCTGGACGTGATTGGAGAGCTGGGCTGGGTGGGCCTGGCCTTCTTCCTCGTCTTCGCGGGAGGAGCCGCGGGCGGCGCCTTCGCGGCGTCGAAAAATTCGGAGATGGGCTGGCTGGCACGGGCGCTCTCGGCGTCCATGGTCGGCTACCTCGTGTGTGACTTGTTCTCCGGCTACATCCTGTCCGCGCACTGCTACGTCCTCTTCGGACTGGCGGCGGCGGCGCAGCGGATTGCCCGCGCGGCGGAGGCGTCCTCGGTGGCGGTGCAGAAGGTCCCGGCTCCCAGGGAGCCGGCGGTGGCGACGTGGGAGGGGTCCGGACATGCGGCGTGAGGAGGCGCGGATGGGGCAGGAGCCCCTCCGCCTGGTGCAGTTCACCCGTTCATTCCACATTGGCGGGACGGAGGTGCAGGTGCTGGAGCTGCTGCGGGGGCTGCCCTCCAGCTACCGGCTCCAGGTCTCCGTGCTGGAGGACGCGGGGCCGTTGATGGGCTCGCTCTGGAAGCTCGGCCATGCACCGGCGGCGTTCCCCCTCAAGGGCTCGGTGGCGCAGCCCAACACCGTGTACCAGGTGTACCGGATGGCTCAGTGGCTCAAGGCCCACCGCGTGGAGCTGGTGCACGTGCACGACTTCTACTCCACGCTCATCGCCGTGCCGGCCGCGAAGCTGGCGGGCGCGAAGGTCATCGTCGGCCGGTTGGATTTGTCCCACTGGCAGGGCCGGGCGCGGCGCGCGGTGCACGCGCAGCTCACGCGGATGGCGGACCACGTCATCGCCAACGCGCAGGCCATCCGCAACATGCTGGTGTCCCAGGAGGGCCTGTCCGCCTCGCGCGTCTCCGTCATCCACAACGGGCTCGACTTGCAGCGCTTCGACGCCCGCGTGCGCGAGGGCCTCAAGGGGCCGCTGCCGGACACGGGCGGCGCGCCGGTGGTGGTGCACGTGGCCAACATGAACCACCCGGTGAAGCGGCAGGAAGACTTGCTGCTCGCGCTGGCCATGCTCCGCCACGGCGGCACGACGCTGCACGCGTACCTCGTGGGTGACGGCCCGCGCCGGCCGGAGCTGGAGAAGCTGGCCGCGGAGCTGGGCGTCGGCGACACCGTCCACTTCCTCCGGCACCGCACGGACGTGCCCGCCATCTACGCGCGCGCCAGCTTCGGCGTGCTGTGCTCCAACGCGGAGGGCATGTCCAACGCCGTCATGGAGGGCATGGCCTCCGGGCTGCCCATGGTGGTGACGCGCGTGGGCGGCAACACCGACCTCGTCCGGGACGGTGAGCGCGGCCTCGTCGTCGCCCCCGAGCAGCCTGCCCAGTTGGCCCAGGCCTTTACCCAGCTCCTCTCGAATCCGGAGAAGGCGAGAAGCATGGGCCGGGCGGCCCGGGACTTCGTGGCCCGGGAATTGTCGCTGGAGAAGATGATCCGCCTGCACGACGCCCTGTACCAGCGGGTGGCCCGGGGCATCGGCGCCTGAAGAGCGCATGTCAGACCGGCGTGGATACTCCGCACGCCGTCGACGAAATCGACGGGCGGGCCCTACGTAGGGAGGGGGGACAGCTCCCTCCTACATAAGGTCCTCCCATGCACCTTGCCCTCCTGGTCCTCCTGGCTGCTGCCCCGGCAACACCTCAGACGTGGAAGTTTGAAACGGATGGCACTCCCGAGGTCCACATCAGCAATGTCGATGGCGCGGTGCGAGTGGATGCGGTAGACGGGAATAACGTGGTAATCGAGGTGGTTAGGGAAGGCCCGGACTCAGGCCGGAACAAATCCGAGGTCGAAGTCGTCCAAGAAGGCGACGTGGTGAGGGCGCAGGTGTGCTGCGGGAAGTGCGAGGAGGAGCGGCACTCCTGCAAGGGCGACGTCGGGTCGTACCGGTTCGCGGTGAAGGTGCCCCGGGGGGCGGAACTTCACGTGGGTGTCGTGAATTCCACGGTGTCGGTGGCAGGGGTGACAGGGGAGCAGGAGATTTCCGCGGTCAACGGCCGTGTGGAAGTGAACGGCTCGGAGCGAAAGCTTTCGGTCAGCTCCGTTGATGCAGAAGTGGTGTTGGCGCCGCGGAAGGTCGTGGCTAGTTCTGTGAGCACGGTGTCTGGGGACGTCCGGCTGAAGCTGCCGGCCAAGGCGGATGCGAAGGTGGAATTCAGCTCCGTCGGAGGAAGTTTCAATGGGAGTTCCGTCGCGCTCGGCTCGAAGGAGAAGAGCTACGGCGCCGGCACTCAGGAAATCGAGGTCAGCACCGTCAGTGGCTCGCTGACAGTGCAGGAATAAAAGCTTTCGAGGCCCGTCAAGCACTGGGCCCGGGGCGCTCGCCGGTGAAACTCCAAGGCGCCGGCGAGCGCTCATTTTTTCGGGAAGCCCCGGGTCGCCCTTCCTCAGGCGCCCGGGGCTTCGTCTTTTCTGGCGCCGGGGGCTTCGGCTACGCGGCGGGCGGGGAGGCGGAGGCGCCGGTGCCCCGGTGCTCGGCTCCGATGGCGTCCTTCACCTGGCTGAAGCCGTCCCGGGCGAGCAGGGCGGCGAGGCCGGGGAGGATGCGGCCCACCATGCCGGGCCCCTCGTAGATGAAGCCCGTGTAGACCTGCACCACCGACGCGCCGGCGCGCAGCTTCTCGTAGACGTCCTGCGCGGTGAAGACGCCGCCCACGCCGATGATGGGCAGCGCGCCCCCGCTGCGCAGGTACGCGCGGCGGATGACCGCGTTGGACGGCTCGCGCACGGGCGCGCCGGACAGGCCCCCCGTCTCCTTCGCCACCGGGTGCTCGAAGGGGCGGGCGATGGTGGTGTTGGTGGCGATGAGGCCCGCGAGGTTGCACGCGCGCGCCACGTCCACCACTTCATCCACGGCCTCGGGCGTGAGGTCCGGCGCAATCTTCAGGAACAGCGGCTTGCCGGGAGCCACCGACGCGAGCCGTTCCTGCACGGCGCGCAGCAGCTGGCCCAGCTGCTCCGGCTCCTGCAGCTTGCGCAGGCCCGGCGTGTTGGGTGACGAGGCATTCACCACCACGTAGTCCCCGAGCGGCGCGAGCGCGTCCACGCAGGCCACGTAGTCATCCACCGCCTGCTCCAGCGGCGTGTCCTTGTTCTTGCCGATGTTCACGCCCAGCGGGCCGGGGCGCCACGTGCGCGCGCGCAGGCGCGTGGCGGCGTCCTGGGCTCCGTGGTTGTTGAAGCCCATGCGGTTGATGACGGCCTTGTGCTCCGGGATGCGGAACAGGCGCGGCTGTGGGTTGCCGGGCTGGGGCTTCGGCGTGAGGGTGCCAATCTCCACCGCGGAGAAGCCGCAGGCGAAGAGGCCGTCCACCGCCTCGGCGTCCTTGTCCAGGCCAGCGGCCAGCGCCACCGGGTGGGCGAAGCGCAGGCCCGCGACTTCGACGGCCATGCCCGGCGTGGCGCCTCGCAGCGCCTTCGCGCGCATGGATTCACAGAGGCCGTGCGCGCGGCCGAGCTGGTGCAGCCCGGCCACGCCCAGCCGGTGCGCGCGCTCCGCGGAGAGCTGGAAGAGGAGCGAGCGGGTGAGTCCGTACATGGGCACGCTCAGGTGGCGGGGATGAACGAGGCCTGCCGGGCCCAGGCGAGCGTCTGGTCCACCTGCTCCGGCGTGAGGATGCCGTTCTGCTCGATGATTTCGATTTCGCGGCGCATGTCCGTCTCGAGCAGGTAGGGCCCGTCGGTGTTGATGGTGAACTTCACCTTGCGGTCCCAGAAGGTGCGGATGATGTGGCGCAGCTCCTCCACGCCCTCCACCGCCTTGGTGTGCAGGTTGGACGTGGGGCACAGCTCCAGGGTGATGTCGTTCTCGCGCAGCACCTTCATGGCGTGCTCGTCGTAGGCCGCGCGGATGCCGTGGCCGATGCGGTGCGGCTTGAGCTTCTCCACCACGGACATGACGCCCTCGGAGCCGGTGCCGCGCGTCTCGCCCGTGTGCACGGTGCACTTGAGTCCCGCGCGGCGCGCGCGCCCGAAGAGGTCCTCGTACTCGGCCACGCGCTCGGGGCTGAGTTCCATGGCGTTCGTCTCGGTGCCGGCCAGGTCGATGCCGTACACGCCGCGCGTGCGGTACTTGATGGCCTTGTCCACGATGATGCTGTTGAGCTTGTGGTCGAACTCGCGCGCGAGGCAGAAGATGAGGCCCATCTTCACGCCGTACTCCAGCACCGCGCGGTCCATGCCCCGCAGCGCGGCGTGGATGATGTGGTCCAAATCCAATTCGGAGTTGAGGTTGCGCTTCATCGGGTTGAAGCGCAGCTCCATCTGCGTCACGCGGCTGCCGCGGTACTCCTTGCCGATGACTTCGTAGACGGAGCGCTCAATCGCGCTGGGCGAGGACTGGATCTTCTCCGTCCACGTGTGGAGGATCTTCAGGTAGTCGTCGAGGCTCCCGACCTTGCCGGGCCGGGAGGTGATGAGCTCCACGAAGTCGAAGTAGTTCTTGACGGGGAGCTTGAAGCCCTGCTGGTGGGCGATGGACCAGAGGATGTGGGGCGCCACCGCGCCGCCCACATGGATGTGCAGGTCAATGAGTTCGCGTGCCATGGCGGCATGTATGCACAGTGCCGGGCGCGCGTAAAGGTTAGCGCCGGAGCAGGACGTACACCGCGCCGGCGCCGCCGTCCTGCGGGCGCGCGGTGGCGAACGCGAGCACCATCTGTCCGATTCGCTTCTGGCCCAGCCACTGCTTGAGGCCGTCCTTGAGCACCGGAATCTGGTCCTTCGAGTTCAAACCGCGTCCGTGAACGATGAGCACACAACGCTTCTTCGCGCGGCGGCTGTCCGACAGGAAACGCTCCACGGCGTCCTTCGCCTGCGCCGCCGTCATGCCGTGGAGGTCCAGCCGGCCCTGCACGGAGAAGTCACCCCGGCGCAGCGAGCGCAGCAGGTTCCGGTCGATGCCCGGGCCCGCGCCTTCGATGTACTCGTCGCCGGTGGTGAGCTCGAAGTCACCCTGTCCCGCGACCAATTCCGAGAGCTGCGCGAGCGCCTCGGCATTCTCGTCGATGATTTCGGGCAGGCGCGGGTTGGGCGCCGGGGCCTCTCCACGGTGGGTGATCTGCTGCACCCCGTCCATGGCCGAGTAGAAGAGGGCGGCCTCGTCGGCCTCGCTGACCTGGGCGGCCTTCTTCGCCCTGGGCGGAGCCGGCGGGGCCTTCTTCTTCGCGGCCTCGGCGGCAGTGGCGGCGGCCTTCTCCTGGGCCTCCTTCTTCTCCTGGTCCTTGATGGCCTTGATGGCGGACTTGAAGGGGTTGTTGTGGAACGCCTCTTCCTTCTTCTTCTGGCTCATGGGTGTCTCTGGGGTTTAACCCGGCGCTACAGCCCGCGCAGTCGTCGAATCTCTTCATAGGCATCCCGGACTTCCTGGAAGCGCCGGGAGGCCTGCTCGGCGGCCTGCTTGCCTTGGTGGGCGGCCTTGTCGGGATGGTACTCGGCGGCGAGCTGGCGGAAGGCGCGCTTCACCTCCGCGTCGGTGGCGTCCGGGGTGAGGCCGAGCACGGCGTAGTGCGCGTCGCCGTCACCGAGGTGCAGGGTGGCGATGGCCTGCTCGTCGTCCTCGGAGAGGCCCAGGCCCCGGGCCGCGCGGCGGAGGGCTTCCCGCTCGGAGCGCTGGAGGGCGCCGTCCACCAGCGCCAATTCGAAGAGGGCGTCGAGCAGCCGGCGGCGCTCGGAGGAGGGGAGCAATTCCCCACAGGCCCGGGCGGCGGCGTCCAGGTCCGGCGGCCGGGCGAGGAACTCCTTGAGGTGCCCGCGCACGAGGTGGAGGGACTCGGGGCCGTAGCCGAGCGCGGTATCGAAATAGCGGCGCACCTCGCGCACCTCCTCGCGGCGGACGTCGCCGTCGGCATGGGCCACCTCGATGAAGACGGCGCAGATGTCCCGGGCCAGGTCCTCGTAGGGCCCGGGCTCGCGAGGCGTTCCGAGGTGCGAGTCCTCGCGGTCCAGGTCTTGAGGCCGGTCCTCATCCCAGGTGCGGGGCGTGGGCGGGACGAAGTCTGCGAGCAGGTCCGACGTGTCGGTGAACTGGGCATGCTGATCGTCCACCCGGTGACCGATGAAGCCTCCCAGTGCGGCGAGCAGGACGATGGCGAGCGGGTGGCCGATGAGCAGCCCCACCGCGAGTCCGATAATCGCCCCGAGAACTTTTCCGGCGCCCATGTCCGAGGTTTCGCTCCCTTCCCGCCGGGGAGTTTCGCATAGAGTGCGCCGCGCTATGGCCCAGTTGATTGATGGCAAGGCAGTGGCGGCACGGGTGCGGGCGGAGGTGAAGGCGGAGGTGGACCGGCTCAAGGCGGAGCGCGGCCTCGTCCCCGGGCTCGCCGTGGTGCGCGTGGGTGAGGACCCGGCGTCCAAGGTCTACGTCGGCGGGAAGAAGAAGGCCGCCGCGGAGGTGGGCTTCAACTCGTGGGAGCACCACCGCGACGCGAGCATCACCCAGGACGAGCTGCTCGCGCTGGTGCACCAGCTCAACGAGGACCCGGCGGTGCACGGCATCCTCGTGCAGCTCCCGCTGCCCAAGCACATCGACCCGGACGTCATCATCTCCGCGGTGAAGCCGGAGAAGGACGCGGACGGCTTCCACCCGATGAACGCGGGCAACCTGCTGCTCGGCCGTCCTGCGACGCGCGCGTGCACGCCCTACGGCATCATGCGGCTGCTGGAAGAGATTGGGTGCGACCCGGCCGGCAAGCGCGCGGTGGTGGTGGGGCGCAGCAACATCGTCGGCAAGCCGATGGCGCTGATGCTCCTCCAGAAGAACGCCACCGTCACCATCGCCCACAGCAAGAGCGACGTGCGCCGCGAGGTCGAGGGCGCTGACATCGTCGTCGTCGCGGTGGGCGTGAAGGAACTGGTGAAGGGCGAGTGGATCAAGCCCGGCGCGGTGGTCATCGACGTGGGCATGAACCGTCTGCCGGACGGCAAGCTGGTGGGTGACGTGGAGTTCGCGAAGGCCGCGGAGCGCGCCGCGTACATCACCCCCGTGCCGGGCGGAGTGGGGCCGATGACGATTGCCATGCTCATCCGCAACACGCTGGAGGCGGCTCAGCGCGCAGCGAAGTGACAGCCACCGGCCCCAGGTCCGGACGTCCGCGCGTCTACTCGAACGGACAGACTGTGGGGCCGCCGTGGCTGGCACAGACGCCACGCTCGATGCACCAGCCGCCGTCGGACGTGGACCAGGCGTACATGAGCATCCCGTCGAAGCAGCCCACGTACTGCGAGGGGACGCTGCAGTAGTAGGCCGGGTCGCAGTCCGGGTACAGCTGTGCGGTGACCTGGCCGGACTCGGGGGCCTGCTGTTCACCGCCCTCCTGGGGCGCGCCGCCGCAGCCTGTGAGCAGGGCGGTAGCGCAGAGGACGGCGAGGGACGACTTCTTCAGCGAAAGACGCATCATCGTCGTGTCTCCAGTCGTGAGTCGTGGGGGCGACGATGGATTCTTGCGTGTCCTCTCGACGTGGACGCCAGCGGTGTGCGCGCTTTCCGTTATTCGTGTTGCATGTGCAATACGAGTGAGGAAGTCCGGCCGTCGATGCCGTAGCCGTCTCGCGGCACTGTTCCCTACACGGCCTGGCCGCGGAGCCAGCGCTCCAACTGGGTGCGCTTCTTCCCGCGCAGGCTGGTGCTCACGTGCATCTGGTCATGGTTCCACCGGGTGCCGAGCTTTCGGGCCACGTCCGTGAGCCAGGAGGGGAACGCAGAAGGCTGGCACGTGCCCAGCCCGAGGTCGTCACGGTTCACCTTGTCGCTGCTGAACGACGTGTTCTTCATCTGCAGCAGGTTGTCGGGGCTCGAATCGGAAACCGAGGCGTGGAACCACCTCGCCGAGCGGCTGTCGACGTCGAGGTGCGCCTGGTGGCGATAGGCGGGGCTTCCGTCGAACGCGGGCGACGAGACATGGACCTGGAACCAGAAGACCTCGAGCTCGCCGAAGCCGAGCTCCCGCGCGAGCTCCAGCGCTGGCGAACGCGCCCGCCGCGCTTCGAGCAGCGCCGTCATGCGCGAGAACAATTCATCCATCACCGGCGTGGAGCGCGCGTGCGTGCGCAGGTGCTGCAGCCGGTCCAATTGCCAATCCTGCTGTTGGACCGCCCGCTCCACGTGGGGAATGAGCGCGTCCACCGAGGACTCCGAGGCATCCGCGGCCAGCACCGCCAGCAATGCAGGAGACACCGTCTCGCATGCCACCGCCGTCGTCTGGAGCGCCTGTAGCACTCGGGGGTGGGCCGCCAGCGCCTGGAATTTGGCCTTCTTCTGCTTCGAGCCCCAGGCGTACGTCGTCTCCAGGTCGAGGAGGACTTGAAGGGCCTCGCTCCAGTCGGCGGCAATGGTGCCCGGCGGGGCCTCGCGCCGGACGTACTCGCGGAGGATGAAGGAGTGCGGCCGTGCGTCGCTCTCCATCAGCGTGAGGATGGCGCGGATGACGGGCACCGGAAGGCGTTGGCACGTTCGCGCGAAGAGCCAGATCGGCTGGTAGCGCTCCCCGATGAGCCCCACCGCGGCCCGGGCCGCGAGGTCGGGGTCCACGTCTTCCGGCAGTGCCTTCAGCACGTCCAGGACGCGTGAGTTGCGGTCCTGGTTCGGCGTCTGGAGGGCGGTCTCGATTTCCCGTGGTGTGGGGCGCTTGGGCATGTCCACGTCCTGGCGCGTTCCTGCTTCCGCGACGAGCCTCGAATCGTAGTACCCCAGGATGCCCAGGAATGGGCAGGGGGCACCTCAGGGCAGGTCGTCACCGGGCGCATTCCGCCAGGCGCGCCAGCGCGGCTCCGGGTGCCCCGCGTCACAGCCACACCCGCTTTTCGGGACTTCCGGGGCCGCTGCTCCCTCCGCGTCCAGAATCAGTCGACCCCGTCCCGCTGGGTGCCGCCGCGCGTGTACGAGCCGCCGCCGGTGTACGAGCCTCCGCCCAGCCCCGAGCCGCCGCCCATGATGGTTCCACCCGCGCCCGAGCCATGCGTGCCGGACCCGCGTGTGCCGTGCGTGCTGGCAGAGCCGCCCCGGCCCTCGCCTCCCGTGCCAGAGCCCGCGGCGCCTGACGTGCTCGCGGTGCGCGACTCGCTCGAGTCCGATGTCTGGCCCCTCACGCATCCACTGCTTGCGAGGGAGAGCGACACAACGGCTCCCAACAGCACGGCGCCTCGGATGCTCTTTGTCGTCATGACGACATGCCTCCCGACCCCGCGGGGGTCCGCGCAACGGTGGGAAGGCGCGCTCGGGACGGGTATCGCTCCCGGGGCCCTGGCATCCGATGAAGGTGGACAGAAGCTCGCGGCCGATGTCCTTGTCCTCCATGCGCGTCGGGTGGCTCAGGTCGATACGAAGCCGGCGGGACCGGACGGTGGCGGGTGGCCGCTCTACCCGGGGCCGCTCCCCGCATGCCCGTCGTGGGAGTCCGATGAATACCCACCGGTGATGGGAACGTCGGTGGCGGCGTCGCCGTGCTCCCGGGCGTCATCGTGACGGATGTCCTCGGCCATCTTCACCGCGACGGCGGCGGCGTCCTTCGCGGGGGCGCCGGCGGTGCGGCGCTCATAGGAACGCTCTGCTCGTGCGTCCCGCTCGCGCGGGTGCGTGTTCGTCAGTGATTCGCCCGGCAGCTCGACGCGCAGCTCGTGCACGGCCATGCGGATTCCCGCGGCGATGGGCAGCGCCAGGAGCGCGCCGATGATGCCCATCAGCTCACCGCCGATGTGCAGCGCGAGGATGACCACGATGGCGGGCAGTCATGGCCACGCGGCTCCCATGAGGCGGCGAGGGCTGTGCTGGGGAGCGGGCGCCGCGCCGCTCACGGCTCATGCGGCCTGGCGCCCGTCTTCAGGACTCGCAGCGGCCGGGGCACGGGCAGGTGAGGCACTGCTGTTGCTCGCAGTGTCCCTCGGAGCAGTCCGCGTCCTTCGTACACCCTTCGAGGCAGTGCGCGTCTTCGTTGGCGCAGCCCACGCACGCGAAGTCGATGGGGCACTGGCTACTGGACTGACAGACGCCGCCCGCGGGGACGCTGGGATTGTCACGGGTCCGGGACTCGCCGCAGCCGGCCATCAGACCCATGGAGAGCATGAGGAGCATGAGAGTTCGCATGGGTCGGCAGTATTTCATGGCGCATGCCATCGTCGCTTCCGACGGTATGCCGCTCGTGTGTGTCTCTGGAGACTGACACCCGGAGCCGGAAGGCTCAGATATTCGAGGTGCACGCTGATAGGTTTCGGACCCGAGCCCCGCACGGTGGGGCAGGGGAGAATCGGGACATGCCGACGCGCGAGGAGCGAATCACGGGTGGGGTGTACGGGCTGCTGATTGGCGATGCGCTCGGAGTGCCCTACGAGTTCCATGACCCGCGACAGATTCCTCCGGCCGAGGCCATCGAGTACGAGCCGCCCGCGGGCTTCCAGCGCGCGCACGACAGCGTCCCGCCCGGTACCTGGTCCGATGACGGCGCGCATGCGCTGTGCCTGCTGGATTCGCTGCTGTACCAGGGCCGATTGGATTTGGAGGACCTCGGGCGCCGGCTGGTGAACTGGTACGAGTGGGGCTACCTCGCCGTGGACGGCCAGGTGTTCGACATCGGCATCCAGACGAGCACGGCCCTCGCGCACTTCCGCGCGGGGACGCCCGCGCTGATGTCCGGGCCGAAGGGTGAGCGGGACAACGGCAATGGCTCGCTGATGCGCGTGCTGCCGCTGGCCCTCTGGCACAAGGGCGATGACGCGAAGCTCGCATCGGACGCGATGGCGCAGTCGCGGGTGACGCACGGGCACATGCGCTCGCAGGTGTGCTGCGCGCTGTATTGCCTGTGGGCCCGCCGCATCCTCGAAGGCTCAGCGGATGCATGGGCGGACGCGCTGGCCACGTTCCGCGAGCTGTACCCCGAGGGCTTCGAGGCCCGCACCGAGCTGGACACGAACATCGCGAGGCCGGACGCCGAGGAGCCGCCGGGCGCGGGCTCCGGCTACGTGGTGGATTGCCTGCGCTCCGCGCGGCAGTGCGTGGCTGCGGGGCGCGACTACGAGGCGGTGGTGAAGGCGGCCATCCGCCTGGGCCATGACACGGACACCACCGCCGCGGTTGCTGGTGGCATCGCCGGGCTCATCCACGGCGTGCAGGGCATTCCGGAGCGGTGGCGCACGGCCCTGCGTGGACAGGAGCTCCTGAAGCCGCTCATGGACAAACTGCTCGCCCGTGTCCGGGGCTGAACGGTTCAGCTCCGGAAGGCCTCACGCACGCCCTCGCGGCGCAGCGTGAAGAGCATCCACACGGCCACCGGCACGCTGACGAAGCACGCCGGCAGGGAAGGGAAGAGCGCCGTAATCGCCCCCACCGTGGCCAGGCCGTAGCCCTTGAGCCGCATCGCGCTCAGCGCGGCCCAGATGGCCAGCGAGCCGCACAGGATGGCCACCGTCACCGAGAGCACGAAGTACCACGACAGCTCGAAGACGCCGCCGGCCTGCGCCGCCTCGGCAGGCGCGAAGGGCGACGGAATCTTGAAGACGAACAGCACCACCTGCAGCACGTTGAACAGGATGGACAGCGAGCCCGCGCACAGCAGGAAGAAGGCCGGGGGCCGGATGATGTTCAGCACCTTGACGCGTGGGTCTTCCGGGGGGAGCTTGATTCCAGGACCAGTCATGAACGGGCTCGCAGGGCGCTCACAATCATCCGCGTCGCCGGGGACTTGTTGAGCGTGTAGAAGTGGATGCCGGGCACGCCGCGTGAGAGCAATTCCATGCACTGCACCGTCGCGTGCGCCACGCCGAGCTGCACCAGCGCGTCCGGCTGGTCCTTCACGCGCTCCAACTGCAGCGCCAGCCGCATGGGCACCGTGGCCCCGCACATCCGCGTGAAGCGCTGGATCTGCTCGTAGTTCGTAATCGGCATGATGCCGGGGACGATGGGCACGTTGATGCCCGCCCGCCGGGCCCGCTCCACGAAGTCGAAGTAGAACGCGTTGTCGAAGAAGAGCTGCGTCACCACGAAGTCCAGCCCCGCGTCCACCTTCTCCTTCAGATGACGCAGGTCGTCGTCGCGGGACACCGTCTCGACGTGGCCCTCCGGATAGCACGCGCCTCCGAGGCAGAAATTGAAATCCTCTTCTCGGATGAATCGCACCAGCTCCGACGCGTACTTGAAGCCGCCCTGCGGCGCCACGAAGGTCTTCTCGCCCTGCGGCGGGTCTCCGCGCAGCACCAGCACGTTGTCCAGCTTCGCGTCGGACAGCCGCTTCAGCAGCTCGCGCAACTCCTCGCGCGTGTGCCCCACGCACGTCAGGTGCGCCATGGCCTCGATGCCCGTCTCCTTCTTGATGCGGGTGACGAGCTCCACCGTCCTATCGCGCGTGCTCCCGCCCGCTCCGTACGTCACCGACACGAAGCCGGGCTGCAGGGGCGCCAGGTCCTCCAGCGTCTTGAAGAGGTTGGCCACGCCCTCGTCCGTCTTCGGCGGGAAGAACTCGAAGGAGAAGCAGGGGTTGGATGGATTCAACCGATTACGAATCTTCATGTCGCCCCCAGTGTAGACGGTCCCCGTCGGCCTTGATCGGCGAAGTCTCGCGGCTATAGTCCGCGCCGTTTTCCACACCCCTTACAGGAGAGATTGATGGCCCGGCGTACGCCACTCAACGAGGCCCACCGCAAGCTGGGTGCTCGGATGGTCGACTTCGTGGGTTGGGACATGCCGGTCCAGTACTCGTCTGTCATCGGCGAGCATGAGGCCGTGCGCAATGCCGTCGGCCTGTTCGATGTCTCCCACATGGGCGAGGTCGAGTTCCGCGGCCCCGGCGCGCTGGAGACGGTCAACGCGCTCATCTCCAACGACCTGTCGCGCATCTCGGACGGCCAGGCCGTCTACGCGGGCCTGCTCACCGAGCAGGGCACCTTCGTGGACGACATCGTCGCCTACCGCTTCAGCCCCGAGCACATCTTCATCTGCGTCAACTCCAGCAACCGCGAGAAGGACTTCGCCTGGATGAAGGAGCACGCGAAGGGCGTGAAGCCCGTGGACCGCGGTGACGACTACGCGCAGATCGCCGTGCAGGGCCCCAGGGCCTCCGGCCTCGTGCAGCGGCTGACGAAGGCGGACCTCTCCAAGGTCGGCACCTACCGCTTCACCGAGGGCGAGGTGGCGGGCGTCAAGAGCATCATCTCCCGCACCGGCTACACCGGCGAGGACGGCTTCGAGCTGTACTGCGCGCCCGACGACGCGGTGAAGCTGTGGGACGCGCTGCTCACGGAAGGGCAGCAGGACGGCGTGAAGCCGTGCGGCCTGGGCGCGCGCGACAGCCTGCGCACGGAGATGAAGTACGCGCTCTACGGCAACGACATCGACGACCAGCACACCGCGCTGGAGGCGGGCCTGGGCTGGATTGTGAAGCTCGACAAGCCCACGTTCATCGGCAAGGACGCGCTGGTGGCGCAGAAGGCCGCCGGCGTGAAGCGCAAGCTGGTGGGCTTCGAGCTGACGGGCAGCGGCATCCCCCGCCATGGCTACGCCATCCTCAAGGACGGCAAGCCGGTGGGCGAGGTGACGAGCGGCACCATGGGCCCGTCCGTGAAGAAGCCCGTCGGCATCGGCTACGTCCCCGCCGAGCTCGCCGCGGAGGGCTCCACCTTCGACGTGGACATCCGCGGGCGCCCCGTCCCCGCCGTGGTGGTCAAGACGCCGTTCTACAAGAAGCCCTGAAGCATCAGCCCCCCCTTTTTGAGGAGCAACGACATGGCCGATACGATTCCCGGCGACCTGAAGTACACCAAGGAGCACGAGTGGGCCCGCGTCCAGGGCAAGGTGGTGGTGGTGGGTGTCACCGCCCATGCCCAGGAGTCGCTGGGTGACGTGGTGTACGTGGAGCTGCCCAAGGTGGGCGCCACCGTCACCGAGGGCAAGCAGTTCGGCGTCATCGAGTCCACCAAGGCGGTGTCCGAGCTGTACTCGCCGGTGACGGGCACGGTGGTGAAGGTGAACGACGCCCTGGCGGACAACCCCTCCACCGTCAACACGGACCCCTACGGCGCGGGCTGGATTGTCGAGGTCGAGCTGTCGGACCCCAAGCAGGTGGACACGCTCCTGGACGCCACCGCGTACGCCAACCTGCTCAAGAGCGCGTAGCACGGAAACGTTGCCGCCCGGCTGTTAGTGACGGTCCTCGATTTTTTGACTCACGACTCGCACGCGAGCCCGACTGCCATGTCCTTGAATTGGAAGTACCAGGAGTCGTTCGCCGGCCGTCACAACGGACCGGACGAGCATGAGCTGAAGCAGATGCTGTCCGCGCTGGGCGTCACCTCGCTCGATGCCTTCATCGAGCAGGCCGTCCCGCCGGTCATCCGCTCCAAGGAGCCGCTCAAGCTCGCGCCGCCGCGCGGTGAGCACGAGCTGCTCGCGCAGCTGGAGGCGATTGCCGCCAGGAACCAGGTGTTCCGCTCGTACATCGGGATGGGCTACCACGACACCCACACCCCGAACGTCATCCTCCGGAACATCTTCCAGAACCCGGGCTGGTACACGCAGTACACGCCGTACCAGGCGGAGATTGCCCAGGGCCGGCTGGAGGCGCTGCTCAACTTCCAGACGCTCATCATGGACCTGACGGGCCTGGAGGTGGCCAACGCCTCGCTGCTCGACGAGGGCACCGCCGCCGCCGAGGCCATGGCGCTCGCCGTCCACCAGAAGGGTGACGGGCACGGCGCCGCCTTCTTCGTCTCCGACGCCTGCCACCCGCAGACGGTGGACGTGGTGCGCACCCGCGCCGAGCCGCTGGGCGTGGAAATCGTCGTCGGCGACCACCGCACGGTGGACCTGGGCGCGAAGAAGTACGTGGGCGCGCTGGTGCAGTACCCGGCCACGGACGGCGTGGTGCACGACTACCGCGCCTTCGGTGACAAGGTGCACGCGGCGGGCGGCCTGCTCGTCGTCGCGGCGGACCTCTTGAGCCTCACGTTGCTGACGCCTCCGGGCGAGTTCGGCGCGGACGTGGCGGTGGGCAGCGCCCAGCGCTTCGGCGTCCCCATGGGCTACGGCGGTCCGCACGCGGGCTACTTCGCGACGAAGAACGCGTACACGCGCGTCATGCCGGGCCGCATCATCGGCGTGTCCGAGGACGCGCAGGGCCGCCGCGCGCTGCGCATGGCGCTGCAGACGCGCGAGCAGCACATCCGCCGCGAGAAGGCCACGAGCAACATCTGCACCGCGCAGGTGCTGCTGGCCGTCATCGCCAGCATGTACGCCGTCTACCACGGCCCCAAGGGGCTGAAGGCCATCGCCGAGCGCGTGCACGGCCTCACCGTGGTGCTGGCGCGGGCCCTGACGAAGCTGGGCCTCAAGCCGAAGCACGAGCAGTTCTTCGACACGCTGCGCGTGGAGCTGACGCCCGCGCACGTGCGCGGGGTGCTCGCGGCCGCCGAGTCGGCGCGGATGAACTTCCGCCGCATCGACGAGAAGACGCTGGGCGTGTCGCTGGACGAGACGACGCGGCCCGCGGACGTGGAGGCCATCCTCGCGGCCTTCGCCACCGGCGTGGGCAAGGCCTCCGCTCCGTCGCTGGAGGAGGTGGGCGGTAGCGTGGAGACGCCGGTGGAGCCGGCGCTGCGCCGCACCAGCGCGTACCTCGCGCACCCCGTCTTCAACAGCTACCACTCCGAGACGGAGATGCTGCGCTACATCCGGCGGCTCGAGGCGAAGGACCTGTCCCTCACGCACTCGATGATTCCGCTGGGCAGCTGCACCATGAAGCTCAACGCCACCGCGGAGATGATTCCGGTGACGTGGCCGCAGTTCGGCAAGCTGCACCCCTTCGCGCCCACCTCGCAGGCGGCCGGCTACAAGGTCATCTTCGAGCAGCTCGAGCACATGCTCACGCAGGTGACGGGCTTCGCCGGGTGCTCGCTGCAGCCCAACGCGGGCAGCCAGGGTGAGTACGCGGGCCTGCTCGTCATCCGCGCGTACCACCAGAGCCGCGGTCAGGGTCACCGCGACGTGTGCCTGATTCCTTCGTCCGCGCACGGCACCAACCCGGCCTCCGCGGTCATGGCGGGCTACAAGGTCGTCGTGACGAAGTGCGACGAGGACGGCAACATCGACCTCGCGGACCTGCGCGCCAAGGCGGACGAGCACAAGGACAAGCTCGCGGCGCTGATGGTGACGTACCCCTCCACGCACGGCGTGTTCGAGGAGGACATCAAGGAGATCTGCTCCATCATCCACGAGCGCGGCGGCCAGGTGTACATGGACGGCGCCAACCTCAACGCGCAGGTGGGCCTCACCTCGCCGGGCTCCATCGGCGCGGACGTCTGCCACATCAACCTGCACAAGACGTTCTGCATCCCCCACGGCGGTGGCGGCCCGGGCATGGGCCCCATCTGCGTGGCGAGCCACCTGGTGAAGTTCCTCCCCGGCCACCCCGTGATTCAGATGGGCGGCTCGGAGGCCATCGGCGCCATCTCCGCCGCGCCGTGGGGCAGCGCCAGCATCCTGCTCATCTCGTGGATGTACATGACGATGATGGGCGGCGAGGGCCTCACCCAGGCCACGAAGCTGGCCATCCTCAACGCCAACTACATCGCCGAGCGGCTCCAGCCGCACTACCCGGTGCTGTACCGCGGCAAGCGCGGCAAGGTGGCGCACGAGTGCATCGTCGACCTGCGCCCGCTGAAGAAGACCTCCGGCGTGGAGGTGGAGGACGTGGCCAAGCGCCTCATGGACTACGGCTTCCACGCGCCCACCGTGTCCTTCCCCGTCGCCGGCACGCTGATGATCGAGCCGACGGAGTCTGAGTCCAAGGCGGAGCTGGACCGCTTCTGCGACGCGATGATTGCCATCCGTCAGGAGATTCGGGACATCGAGGAGGGGCGGATGCCGAAGGACAACAACGTCCTGAAGAACGCCCCCCACACCGCGCGCGTGCTGACCGCGCCGGAGTGGAACCGGCCCTACTCGCGCGAGCTGGCCGTCTTCCCGGCCCCGTGGGTGCGCGAGAACAAGTTCTGGCCGTCCGTGGGCCGCCTGAACAACGTGCTCGGTGACCGCAAGCTGGTGTGCTCGTGCCCGCCCATCGAGGACTACATGACGCCGGAGACGAAGGCCGCAGTGGCCTGACGCTCCTGAGCGCCTGAGGTACCGGGGCCGTCTCCCTTCGCGGGGAGGCGGCCCTTGTGTTTTCCACGCTCGAGTCTTCGCCAGCCCGCCTGCTCCGCGGCCGTGCGGACGGTGAGTCGTCCCCGTGCCTGGGCGACGGGCGGGATGTGACGCCTCCTTCCGCCAATGTCCATCGTCTGGTGGGTGACGGTTTGGGTGGACGAAGGAGCAACGTGTGGACCGCATCCCTCCCGACGCAGCGGAGGACACCCGGCTTTCGAGCAGCACGCCCTACCTGGACCAGATCCTCGACGGAGGCTGGTTGCGTGGGGGGCTCTACATCCTCACCGGGCCGCCGGGCACCGGGAAGACGACGCTCGCCAACCAGATGTGCTTCAACCTGGCGAAGAAGGGTGAGCCGTCCGTCTACGTGACGATGCTGACGGAGTCGCACGGGCGGATGGTGCTGCACCTGCGCTCGCTGGACTTCTTCGACGCGGAGGTGGTGGGCACGCGCGTGCACTACGTCAGCGGCGTGGACGCGCTGAGGACGGGCGGCGCGCATGGGCTGTTGGAGCTGCTCACCCAGGTGATGCGGGACAAGGCCGCGCGGCTGCTCGTCATCGACGGCTTCTCCGTGGTGCGCGAGCACATCCGCGCGCACGTGGCGCAGCGCGAGTTCCTCCAGGCATTGTCCATGCGCGCGAGCCTCCTGGGCTGCACCACCTTCCTGCTCAGCTCGGAGGAGGGGCGGGGCGCGGACGTCGAGCACGTCATGGCGGACGGCATCCTCTCCCTCAACATGGAGCGCGTGGGGCTCAAGGCCGCGCGGAGCCTGGAGGTGGTGAAGCTCCGCGGCAGCAACAACCTGCCGGGCCGGCACACCTTCACCATCGACGGGCACGGCGTGTCCGTCTTCCCGCGCTACGAGGTCCTCAACCCGAACAACTCCGAGAAGGTGGCGGACCCGGACCGGCGCTCGCGGTGGGGCATTCCGGGGCTGGATGCGCTGTGCGGCGGAGGGCTCGTCACGCTGTCGTCCACGTTGGTGCTGGGCAGCCCGGGCTGCGGCAAGACGCTGCTGGGGCTGCACTTCCTGGTGGAGGGCGCGAGCCACGGCGAGAAGGGCCTGTACTTCGGCTTCGCGGAGCGGAGCGCGCAGCTGTTGCGCAAGGCGGACGCGGTGGGGCTGCCGCTGCGCGAGTTGGTGGAAGCCGGCACGCTGCGCCTCGAAGCGCGCGCCCCGGTGGAGACGCTGCCGGACGCCATGGCGCAGGAGCTCATCGAGCTGGTGGACGAGCACCACTTCCAGCGCGTCTTCCTGGACGGGCTGGAGCCCTTCGCCCGCGAGTCCATGGACCCGGAGCGCGCTCCGCGCTTCATCGCCGCGTTGCTCAACGCGCTGCGAGACAGGGAGGTCACCGTGCTGTTGACCCAGCATCCCACCGAGCTGCTGGGGACGGAGCTGCACTCCCCCATGCGCGGCGTGGAGACGCTCTGCGACAACATCCTCTTCCTGCGCTTCTTCGAGCAGGACGACTGCCTGCACCGGCGCATCTCCGTGCTGACGATGCGCGACAGCGCGCATGACCCACGCCTGCGTGAGGTGTTCATCTCCTCGCGGGGCTTCGAGGTGCGGGAGCCGGGAAGGAAGCAGCCATGAGCCGCATCCTCGTCGTGGAGGACGAAGACATCCTCGCGGCCACCCTGTGCGAGGTGCTGGAGGACGAGGGCTACGAGGCCCTGTACGCCCGCAACGGCCTGGACGCGCTGCGGCTCCTATCGGAGAAGGGGCCGGACCTGGTGCTGCTGGACCTGATGATGCCGCTGATGGACGGCATGGCCTTCCTCACGGCGAAGGCGCTCGACGGGGGCATCCAGCACGTACCGGTGGTGGTGATGACGTCCGCGTCCCGCTCGGTGCTCCAGGGGCACGGCGTGGCGGGTTTCCTCGCCAAGCCCTTCAAGCTGGAGACGCTGCTCGACATCATCACCGGAGCGCTCGACAAGGGCAGGGCGCGCGGGCGGGGAGGGTAGGGCTACGCGCGCGCCGGCTCCACATGGACCACCACGTCCACCACCTGCGGGTAGGCGTCCTGCAGGCGTGTCTCCACCTGGTCCGCCACCTCGTGGGCCTGCGCGGTGGACAACTGCGGGTCCACCTCGATTTTGAGGTCCACGTAGACGCTCTCCTCCATGCCGCGGCTGCGCACGTCGCGGCAGGAGCGCACGCCCGTCACCTCCATCGTCCTGCGCGCCACCTCCACCGGGTCCAACCGCGCGGTGTCGGAGAGGATGCCCACCGAGTGCCGGACGATGCCGTACGCCACCCACGCCACGAAGACCATGACGCCCAGGGCGATGACGCCGTCCGCGCGCGGGTAACCCAGCCACACCAGCAACAGCGATACGAGCACGGACAGGGTGACGTAGACGTCGGACATCGTGTGGCTCGCGTCCGCCATCAGCAGAGAGCTCTTGTACTTGCGCCCGTAGTACCCCTCCACCCGCGTCACCGCGAGATTGACGACGAGGGTGAAGACCATGACGCCCGCCATGGTGGCCGTCACCTGCGGGTGCTTGTCGTGCAGCAGCGAGTCGAGCGCCATGCGCCCCAGCTCCAGCATGCCGATGCCAATCATGGCGCCGATGCCCAGCGACGCGAGCGCCTCGAACTTGCCGTGGCCGTAGGGGTGGTCCTCGTCCGCCGGGCGCGACGCCACGCCCATGGCCACGAGGCCCAGCACGTTGGAGCCGCCGTCGATGAACGAGTGCAGCCCGTCCGCCGTCACCGCCGCGGACTGGCTGATGAGGCCGAAGGCGAGCTTGGCGGCGGCCACCACCCAGTTGGCACCGAGGATGGCGAGCAGCACGAGGCGCACCTTCCGGTTGCGCTGCTGCATGGCGAGGCTGCGGTCTGTGACGGGCGTTTCCACGGCGCGGCAAGCTACCGGGAAGCACGCCCGGCCGCGAGAACGTCGTGCGTCCGGCGGAGCGCCCAGGTGCGCGCGTCAGTTCGGCTGGCGGAACAGCCGCATGCGCGGGCCGCCGCCCATCTCCATGAAGAAGCCGAACTGGAACTTCACCTCCGAGTCCTGGCTCAGCAGGCCCGGCGGCGGGTTGGGGAAGGGCTGCGCGCGCTTGAAGGAGGACACGGCCTCCAGGTCCAGGAAGTCCAGGCCGCTGCTCTTGTCCACCTGCACGTCCTTGAGCTGGCCCTTCTCGTCCAGCGTAATCGTCAGCAGCGTGTACCGGTCCTTCCCCGAGTACGTCGCGCCCGTCGGGTCCCTCCGGCGGAGCTGCTCGTTGGGGTTCCAGTGCATGCCCACGCTCTGCTTCACGCGGTTGAAGAAGCTGGCGTACTTCCACTCGCGGGTGTTGAGGAGCGTCTCGTCGCCCTCGTCCGCGTCCAGGTGGTCATTGGGCGCGGCGCCCACCACCCTGTCCATGGCGGCGCGCGAGGGCTGCAGCGCGGCCATGCCCGGACTGCCCATGCGCCCCGCGGAGCCGGCTTCCTCGGAGCCCGCGCCCGGCTGAATCTTCAGGCGCTTCGAGTTGCCCGTCAGCTCGTCGCTCTCGTTCTGCTGGTTCACCGAAATGCCCGGCCCCCGGGTGTTGGGGTCCGTCTTCACGGCGACTTCGTTCTTCCGGCGCGCGTCGGGAATCTCGAGGGAGGGCTTCTTCTGGGCCTCGGCCATGGGCTTCTCGTCGTTGCCCATTCCGTTGTTGCCAGTCATTCGCGGTGCCTGGTCCTGGCGCGAGTCCGCGCCCTCCTGGGCCTGCGGCGCCGTCCGCTGCGGCATGGCGTTGCGGTAGAAGGGCGTCTGCTCGCGGGCGCGCGTCTCCTTGTTGACGCGGTTGTCGCTCTCCGCGAGGTACTTCGCGTTCGGGTCCACCTGGTCGTTGCCCGGCGCGACGTCCACCACCTGTCCCTTGGGCTTGTCCTCGGGCTTCTTCTCCTCTTCCTTCTTCTCCTTGACCTTGGCGCGCTCGGACACCTGCGGCTTCGCGCGCGGGTCCATCTGGCCGCGATTCTTCGCCCACTGGTCGGCGGAGAGGGGACGGACGGCCACGGAGGTGGGCTTCGAGGGCCGCTTCTCCTTGGAGGACGGCGCGAGGCTGCCCGTGAGCAGCACGGCGCCCACGTAGACGGCGTGCAGCAGGAGGGCGAGCGCCACCGCGGCGACCATGCGCCACGGGGAGCCCTGCCGCTTCCGGCGGCGCCAGTCTGTAGGAGAAGAACCCGTGCTCACGGCGCGATGATAAACCTCCGGGCCGGCGGCTTACTCCCGTCCCGTTCGCGGCAGAACAGGCGGGCAGGGGAGGAGATTCGCGAGACGTGCACTGGTACGCATGAGCCGCCCCCCTCCAGGCATCAATAGATGGGGGCCACCTCGGCGCCGTTGAAGTAGTGACGGAGGATGTCCTGGTAGCGCTGCCCGGCCTCCGCCCGACCGATGGCGCCTGTCTGGCACATCCCTACTCCGTGCCCCCACCCGCCGCCACGGAAAAGCCAGCCGGTAATCTGGCCCTCGGCGTCCCGCTCGGCTTGCACCACCGCCATGCTGCTGTTCAGCATCCCGAAGAGGCGGCGGATGTTCAGCTCTCCGCGAATCTGCGTGGCCCCCTGCTCGCCGGAGAGCGTCAGCACCCGGGCCCGCCCGGACACGCCGCGCTCGGAGAAGGCCAGGGCCTGCACCCGGCCGATGCCCAGGTGGCGGGTGAGGGCGTTGACCTGCTCGGCCGTGAAGCGCTTCTCCCAGCGGAACTTGCTCGGCTGCGCGAAGCTGGACAGCCGGCAGGCGGCGGGGAGGTCGGTGGCCGCGAGCCACTCCTCCAGGTGCGCCGGCAGGGGGTAGTGGCCCGCGTTGGGCAGCACGTCCGGGCGGCCGCGCAGGCTGGGGTCCGGCGGGCCGCCCCACACCACGTCGTTGTCCTCGGTGTGGCCGCCGCAGACGGCGCTGTAGACGGAGTCCACCAGCCGCCCCCCATCATGGCTGAAGAGGGCCTCGCCCCGGGTGGCCTCCACGGCGGCGGTGGTGCTGGCCACCTCGCCGGTGCGCCCGCGGTACACGGCGCAGTGCTGCTCCGAACAGAGAAGGTACGGGTCCGCGAGGTGTTTGATTCCCACCTTCGCCAGCAGCTCGCCCCGCGCGGTGACGGCCTGCGCCTTGAGCGCCTCCGGGTGGGCGCGCGCGAAGATTTCCGAGGGCACCAGCCCCTTGAGCAGGTCCTCCAGCGGCACGACATTGACCACGGCCAGCGTGCCGGCGCGGTCCACCACGAGCTGGAGAGCGCCCCGGAAGGTGCGGTCCTCGAAGCCGTGGAAGTCGTAGCCGACGCCGTATTCGACCTGGCGCACGTCGAAGCCCGCGCCGTCCGGCGTCTCGGCGTCCAGCTTGTCCTGCGCGAGGCCCACCACCACGCCGGCCTCGTCGCGCAGCTCGAGGATGGCGCTCGCCGGGGTGCGCACCTCCTCGAAGAGGGACGTCCTGACGCCGTAGCCGCGCAGCAGCTCCGCCTGCTTGCGGCTCGCGGCCTCGGGGGTGAGCGCTTCGTCCACGAGGAGCAGGTAGCGCCGGTTGTCGATGACCTTGCCGGCGATGCCGTACACCGCGCCGAGCACGTGCGCGCGCACCGCGATTCCACGCGCCTTCCATTCCTCCATGGCCGCGCTCAGGCCCTCGCGGTCATTGATGCGGAACTCACCGAGCTGCACGCGCGCGGTGAGCACCGCGGGCTCGCCCTGCGTCACGCGCACCGTCCACCGCGTGCCGGCCGCGGCGTCCAGCACCTTGTCGACGGGGCCTCCGAAGCGGAGCTTCATGCGGCCTCGCGAGGAGAACGTCACCTCGCGTCGGCCCTCCATCAGGCGGATGGGGATGCGCGGCTCGCCGCCGCGGAAGTCGAGCCGCTTGAGGTCCCCGGGGCCTGGCAGTCCCTGGGCGAGCGGGTCCTCGGCCTCCAGGCCGGGCAGGGCAGGGCTCGCGGCGACGCCACCGTCGGTGCCCGTGCCGCTCCGCTCGTTCTCGGAGGCTTCCGGGTGGGGAGCGCCATCGCCCATCCCTCCGCGCGCATCCTCGGAGGTCGCCGTGCCTCCATCCGGAGAAACGCCTGCCTGCCCGCCCGCGGGGGAGGGGACACGTCCGGGCGCGGGCTTCGGGCTGGCGCACGCGGCGAGCAGGAGGGCGGCTAGGAGCAGCGGGACGGCGAGTCGCACGGAGGGCGCCACCGTAGCCGCGGGCCCGGTGGGCTGTCACGGCCGGATGGCCACCGGGGCGCCGGGATAGCCCGGACATGGCGTGAATACAACGCCCCCGCCCCCGCGTTGCCCTGGCTCATGCGAATTCGACGAGCTCTCCTGAAGAAGACCCCGACGGCCGCCCTGGCCGCGAGCCTGCTCATGCTCGGCGCGACCGCGCACGCCGACGGCGGGCTGTTCCCCCTTCCCGACCTCCAGCCGGGCAACCCGTCCGCTCCGGCGCCCGACACCACGGCCCCCGCCGCCCCGGGCGCGCCCACGACCGACCCCAGCGTGGAGCCGCCCCTCGGCGTGCAGCCCGTGCCCAACACGCCCGTGGAGTCGCTGCCCGCGCACGCGGACCACGCGAACATCGCCGAGCCGGGCCCCCAGCCGGGCACCAAGGCCTCCGCGCTGGCGCCCGCCGCCACGTCCAACTTCAGCCGTGAGTGGGTGGTGAGCTCCTCCGGCAACGACTCCGGCGACGGCAGCGCCGCGCAGCCCTTCCGCACCATCGCGAAGGCCATCTCCCAGGCCAACCCCGGCGAGGTCATCCGCGTCCTCGCGGGCACCTACAACGAGCGCATCATCCTCGGTGACAACGCGAAGCCCGGCACCCCGGAGGCGAAAATCACGCTCCAGGGCGAGGGCCGTCCGCGCCTCACCCCCGGCAACGGCGGAGGCGCGCTCGTGCAGGTGCGCCGTCCCAACTGGGTCATCGACGGCTTCGACCTCGACATCCAGGGACAGGCCTTCTTCGGCGTCACCTTCGAGGGCAACGTGCAGGGCTCGGTGCTGGCCAACTCGGAGCTGCACCATGGCGGCGGCGGAGCCGGCGTGACGACGTTCGGCAACGCCACCGGTGCCACCATCGAGAACAACCACATCCACGACTTCGTGCGGACCACCGGCAACAAGGACTCGCACGGCGTCGTGGTGCAGCCGACGTCGCACGACATCACCGTGCGCAACAACGACATCCACGACAACTCGGGTGACTCCGTGCAGTGCCTGGGGCCCGAGGGCTTCAGCTCGCTGCCCCCCGCGGACGGCCTGGTGGTGGAGAACAACCACTTCTACGCCAACCGTGAGAATGCGGTGGACATCAAGACGTGCCACAACGTCGTCGTCCGCAACAACCGCATGCACCAGTTCCGCCCGACGTCCACGGCGAAGGGTGACGTGGTGGTGGTCCACTACTCCGCGAAGAACGTGACGGTGGAGGACAACGAAATCTACGACAGCGCCAAGGGCATCTCCGTGGGCGGCAACCGCGAGGGGCCCATGCCCAGCGGCATCGTCATCCGCCGCAACCGCGTGCACGACATCACCAACGTGGGCGGCGGCGAGGGCACCGGCATCCGCCTGGAGAACTCCAGCAACACGGTGGTGGTCAACAACACGATTGCGCGCGTGGCCACGGCCTTCATCATCGGCCACGGCACCGGCGGGCCCACGCAGGCCCCGGTGGTGCAGAACAACATCGTGGACGCCGCGCCCCTCGCGATGGACCTGGGCGGCCAGGCCCCGGGCATGAAGATGGCGGCCAACCTCTTCCCGGCCGGCGCGCAGTTCAAGAAGAACGGGACGCTCGAGGGGCTGGACGCGTTCAAGTCCGCCACCGGTGACACCTCGTCCGCGGCCGGCGCGTCGGATTTGGGCGAGGCCTTCGCCCCCGGCACCGCGGCGGTGGACAAGGGCACCGACGTGGGCCTGCCCTTCTGCGGCGCGAGCCCGGACATCGGCGCGGTGGAGCTGGGCTGCTGACGGCGGTCCGCCCCACGCCCCGAAAATCAGGGGCCGGAAATGACAAGGCCCGATGCGGAGCTGATTCCGCATCGGGCCTTTGTCTTTGAGGCGCCACCCGGATTCGAACCGGGGAATGAAGGTTTTGCAGACCTTTGCCTTACCACTTGGCTATGGCGCCGAGAGGATGGGGTCGGCTTTATACGCAGCCGGCCACCGCCCGGTCAAGGATGCAACAGCAGCATGGACGCATTGCGTTCCGTTACCATGACGCCCGCAAAAAGGTTCCACCCCGGGTGCGCGTCGGCCCCCCGAAGAGAGAGGTGTCCTGGAGACGCTGCACGGGCATGGGCTGTACCTGGAAGCGCATGACGCATTCCGCCGCACGGTGCGGGCAGTGGTGGACAAGGAGGTCCTCCCCTTCGCGGCGGAGTGAGAGGAGCGCGAGGAGTTCCCTCGGGAGCTCTTCACGCGCTTCGGCGAGCTGGGGTTCCTCGGGCTGAAGTACCCGGTGGAGTCCGGGGGCTCGGCGGCCGGAGAGCTCTACGAGGCGGTCCTCCTGGAGGAGCTGGGGCGCTGCGGCTCTGGCTGCGTGTCCGCGGGCCTCGCGGCGCAGTTCACGATTTCGACAGGCCCCATCCACCTCTTCGGCACGGACGCGCAGAAGCGCCGCTGGCTCGCCCCCGCCATCCGCGGCGAGAAGATTGGCGCGCTCGGAATCACCGAGCCGGATGCCGGCTCGGACGTGGCCGGCCTGCGCACCACCGCGCGGCGCGACGGTGACTTCTACGTCATCAACGGCTCCAAGACGTACATCACCAACGGCGTGCGCGCGGACTTCGTGGTGCTGGCCGTGAAGACGGACCCGGACAAGGGCCACAAGGGCCTGTCCATGCTGGTGGTGGAGAAGGGCACGCCGGGCTTCAGCGTGGGCCGCAAGCTGAAGAAGGTGGGCTGGCGCGCCTCGAATACGGCGGAGCTCTTCTTCGAGGACCGCCGCGTGCCGGCGGAGAACCTGCTCGGCGTGGAGGGGCAGGGCTTCTCGCAAATCATGGGCAACTTCCAGTGGGAGCGCCTGTCCCTCGCCCTCGGCGCGGTGGGCGCCACTGGCGCGACGCGCGCCTGGGCCCCATCGGCGGCGGCACCAGCGAGGTGATGAACGAAATCATCGCCAAGCAGCTCGGGCTCTGATTGTAGGCGGGGCTCGCCTACAGTGGGTGGCGCGGTGCGGTAGGGCCGCGCCGCCCAGGTGGAGCAGGCGGCCGAGCGGGACGGAAGAGGTCCCCGGCGCTCCGGGTTCCCGGAGAAGACCCCGCGGAGGTCTTCGTGGAGCCCACCATCGTCTGTGCCGAGCTGTACATGCGCCTGGGTGACGACGAAGTGCTCGTCCTCGACTGTCGTGAGCCTTCTGATTGGGAACGCTATGGGCTGCACATTCCCGGCGCGCTGCGGATGACGCCCACGGAAGTCGCTCGCGAGCTCCACATGCTCCCGGATGACGAGCTCATCGTCCTCTGTGGATGCGCCCCGGACGGGCGGGACACCCGCCGCGTCTGCCGCCTGCTGCGCATGCGCGGGCGCGAGGCCGTGTGCCTCGAAGGCGGGCTCGGCGCCTGGGTGACGGGGGGCTACCCCACCGAGCGCCATACCGCGCCCCAGGTCGCCCTCCACCGCTGACGTGGGGTGGAGGATGCGGCGCGTCGACAAAGGGTGTATGGAGCGGCCGACTTCACCCTCCACTGGAGACATGCCCCCATGGCCAGGCTTCGCGCGGCGCTGATTGGCGCCACTGGGCTCGCTGGACAGCAGTTCATCGCGGCCTTGAAGAACCACCCGTTCATCGAGCTGACCGGCCTCGCCGCGTCGCCCCGCTCGGCGGGCAAAGCCTATGGGGACGCCCTGAAGACGGCCAATGGCATGACGGCATGGTTCGTCAACGAGCCGCTGTCCCCCGAGATTGCCCGCATGCCCGTGGTCAGCGGCGACGCGCTCCAGGCCAAGGACTACGACCTGGTCTTCTCCGCCGTCGAGGCGGACGTCGCGCGCGAGCTGGAGCCGAAGCTCGCGAAGGACATCCCCGTCTTCTCCTCCGCCAGCGCCTTTCGCTACGACGAGGACGTCCCGCTCCTCATCCCGCCCGTCAACGCCTCGCATGCGCCGCTCGTGAGGGAGCAGCAGAAGCGCCGCGGCTGGAAGGGCTACATCGTCCCGAGCCCCAACTGCACCACCACCGGCCTCGCCGTGACGCTGGCCCCGCTCGTCGAGCGCTTCGGCGTGAAGGCCGTGCTGATGACCAGCCTGCAGGCCATGTCCGGCGCCGGCCGCTCGCCGGGCGTCATTGGCCTGGACATCCTCGACAACGTCATCCCCTACATCCCCAAGGAAGAGCACAAGGTGGAGGTGGAGACGAAGAAGATCCTCGGCGCGCTCAAGCCCGACGGCGCGGCGCTCACGCCCCATGACGTCCGGGTGTCCTGCACGTGCACTCGCGTGGCCGTCATGGAGGGCCACACCGAGTCCGTCTTCGTGTCGCTCGGAGCGAAGGCCACCGTCGCCGAGGTGGTCCAGGCGATGCGCGAGTGGAAGGGGGCCGAGGTGGCTCGCGGCCTGCCGTCCGCTCCTCCGCGCTGGATTGAGGTGCTGGATGATCCGTTCCGCCCGCAGCCCCGCCTGGACCGCGACACCCACGGCGGCATGGCCACCACGGTGGGCCGCGTGCGCGAGGACGGCGTGCTGGAGAACGGCTTCAAGTACGTGCTCGTCTCCCACAACACCAAGATGGGGGCCGCGCGCGGGGCCATCCTCGTGGCGGAGCAGCTTCGGGCCCAGGGGTTGCTGGGCTGACCCCGAAGCGCGAGGCACCCTCGACTCAGATTGAGGGTGCCATTGCCGGCTCGAACCACTACTGTGCGCGCCCGCGGACGCGCTAGATTCTTCTAGAGGAGATTTCTCATGGCCTATGTCGTCGCCGAGCCTTGCATCAAGTGCAAGTACACCGACTGTGTCGAGGTGTGCCCGGTCAACTGCTTCTACGAAGGTGCCAACTTCCTGGTCATCCACCCGGACGAGTGCATCGACTGTGGCGCTTGCGAGCCCGTGTGCCCCACCAAGGCCATCTTCCCGGAGACCGAGCTCCCCGCGAAGTGGACGGAGTACAAGGCGCTGAACGCTGACTTCTCCGCGAAGTGGCCCAACATCGCCGAGAAGAAGGACTCGCTGCCCGAGGCTGAAGAGTACAAGGACAAGCAGGACAAGCGCTCCCTGCTCGAGGCGAAGCCCGGCAAGTAGGCCGCCCGCCACTGCGTGTCCCTGGAAGGCCCTCCCGCCCCACGGCGCGAGGGCCTTCGTCGTTGCGGGTTCCATCATTCCGCGCGCAGCGAGCGCAGCCGGAGCCCGCGCGCCTCCAGCGCGTCCCGCAGCCGCGCCAGCTCTCCGGTGGGAATCGGCCCTCGCCGGCCCTGGATGCGCAGCGCCACCTCGCGGGGGCCTGTGCGCTCCACCTCCACCGTGGCGTCCAGCGAGCCGCGCAGGCTCAGGCTCAGCGCCGGCCGCTGCGACTTCACGAAGACCTCGATGCGCTCGATGAGCTCCAGGGCGGCGTCCGCGTGCGTGGAGGGAGTCACCGCCTCGGTGCTGGCCGCGCCGCCGCTCCCCGTTGCTTCGATGCCTGCGACTCTGGATTCTGGGGCGGGGACCTCCGCCGCGCGGCGGCCCGTGTCGGGTGTCACGGTGACGGACGCGGGGCGCGATTCGGGTGGCGGCGTCTCACGGGCCAGCTCGCGCTTGATGAGGTCGGCGAGCCGGTGCTCGGTGCGCTCCTGTGCCTGGGTGCCGGCGTCGCTTCGCACCGAGCCCAGCCGCTGCGCCTCCGCGTGCATCGCCTGCCGCGTTCGTCCGAGGTTCTCCGCGCTGCTGGCCAGTGCCCCGCGCGAGGTGGCGAGGACGGGGCCCGAGGCTCTCGCCGTCAGTGGCGCGGAAGCCCGCGCGCCCGTGGGTCCAGGGCCTCGGGTGGACACCGTGCCGGGGCGGAGCGGGGGAGCGGTTTCGCGGGCAGGAGCCCGAGCGGACCTGGCCGGCGGACTTGCGTCCCTGCTCCGTTTCGCATCCGCCTCCTGAAGTGCCTTCTGGAACCGGGCCCCGTCCGGCGCCTGCTTCTCTTGCGCGGCGTTGGCTGGGGACTCTGGGGCATCGACCTTCATGGCATCCCTCGCGTGGGTGGCGCGAGGGACAGAGCAGGGGACGTGCCAGGAGCCACGCCCCGGGGAAGGCCCCGGAGGCGTGCGATGCGACGGACGGGCGTCCGGGAGCGGGATGCCGTCCTAGCGGCGTGTGCCGAACGCGCCGGGCTGCACGGGCGCCAGGCCCGTCAAATCATTGACGGCCAGGGGGCATGCCTCCAGTGCCACCGGGTCCACCAGGGTGGTCACCTGCGTCCAGTCGCGCTCCGGAAACACCAGCGCGTCGCGCATCTCGATGGAGGTGAGGCCCTTCTTGTACTCCCAGAAGCGGCCGCGCATGAGGACCTTCGTCCCGCGCAGGAGCTTGTTCAGGTCCACGTACTGCGTCTCGGCGAGCTTCGCGGTGATGTCCACCTTCATGCGCTTCTTCGGCTTGCCGAACTGGAACTCGTACTGCGTCGTGGAGGGAGGCTCCGGCTCCACCCAGACGAGGCGCGCCACCATGTACGGCTTCTCCGGCTCCTCGCCCTTCTTGAGGCGCTTCTTCTTGGGCTTCTCCAGCTTCACGTCGACGACCTCGAGGCCGGAGAAGGCCAGCTCGTGGTCCAGGTAGTTGTCGCGGAAGAGCGCTTCGGAGGTGGAGGCGGCCACGGACGTGGCGCGCTCCACGTCCTCCTTGTAGCGCTCGCGCAGCACCGGCAGGGTGAGCAGGAAGCTGTCCAGCGGCTTCACGCCGTCCGACAGGAAGCGCAGCTTGCCCATGTCGATTGCGGGGTAGTACGGCGCCAGCGCCTGCGCGGTGCCGAGCCACTCGGGGGACAGCTTCTGGTCGATGAGCACCCGCCGCACCATCGCGACGAAGAAGGCGTTGCCGGGGAATCGCCCGTTGACGAGCTGGGTGTTCAGCGCCTGCACCAGCGCCGGCTCCAGCATGAAGTTCTCGTCGCGCTTGTGGAACAGCGCCCCCGACTCGCCGAGCAGCGTGAACATGGCGCCCACCACCTGCGCGCAGTTGGCGTCCTGGGTGCCCTCGCGCAGGGCCTTGTACATGCGCGTCTTGACGAAGCGCTTGTCCAGGTCCTCCTCGCGGAAGACGGGGGCCTGACCGTTGCCGAAGAAGAGCTCCGGCTGGGCGGCGGCGGGTAGGGCCAGCAGGCTCAGGGCGAGTGCGAACAGTGGGGCGGAACGCATGACGTGCCGGAGCCTATCACGAGGCCTCCACCGGCAGGGGCTCCCCCTCCGGCGCAGGCGAGGCCTGGAGCACCAGCGCGGCGGCGGCCAGCTCCAGCACCGCGGCCACGGCGAAGAGGCGGTGCCCGCCCAGCCAGTCATAGACGGCTCCGGAGGTGGCGTAGCCCACCAGCCCGCCCACGCCGAACGTGACGGCGGCGAACAGCGCCTGTCCGGACGCGCGCAGCTCCGGCGGCACGCGCCGCGCGAGGAAGGCGACGCAGGCCACGTAGAAGGCGCCGAACGTCAACCCATGCAGCGGCGCGAGCGCCAACAGCACGCCCGCGGACGACGTCAGCGCCATGCCGCCCCAGCGCAGCGCGCTCACCGCGAAGGCGAAGCCCAGCACGTGGCGCGGCGCGAGGCCTCCCGCGAGCCGCGGGTACAGCGCCATGACGACGACCTCCGCCAGCACGCCCGCGCCCGCCGTCAGCCCCACCACGGAGGGAGTCAACCCCAGCGACATGACGTGGATGGAAAGCGAGCCATGGTAGGGCGCGCACGCCAGCCAGTGCAGGCACGTGGCCGCCAGCAGCCAGCGGATCTCCGCGTGGCGCAGCAGCCGCAGCCCCGCGAGCGGGTGCGGACGCGGCCCGGGCACGGCGGTGTCCCGCAGCGTGAGCGTCCACGGGATGAGCAGGAACAGCAGCACGAGCGGCGCCACCACCAGCGTGCGGTCCACCCGCGTCACCCACAGCCCGAACACCACGCTGGAGGCGATGAAGCCCAGCGAGCCGAACAGCCGCAGGTGCGCGTAGCTGTAGCCGGTGCGCGCCACGTGGTGCATCGCCAGGCTGTCGATGAGCGGCGGGAACGAGGACACGAAGGCGCCGTACGTCACCAGCGTGGCCACCAGCGCGGGGAAGCTCCGCGCCACCAGCAGGAGGGAGAAGGCGAGCGTCGCGCCGCACGCCAAGCCGGTGAGCACGCGGGCGGCACGACCTGTACGGTCGGCCAGGTGCCCCCATACCGGCGGGGCGACCAGGGACAGCAGCGGACCAATGGACAGCAGCAGCCCCACCCGCGTCGCGGAGAGCGACAGCGATTTGAGGTACGCGGGCAGGAAGGGCAGGACGATTCCTACCGTCGCGTAATAGAGGAAATAGAAGCCGGCCAGGGATACTCGGGCGGCTGCCGGATGCTGGCCTGGCATGGGGACCCGCACCTTGCCATGCCCGGGGGCTTTTTCCGTCTGTTGACGCACCGGGGATTTGTGTACCTTGCCCCCGACATGGCCACCCCCACGGATACCACCGCCGCGCCCGTTACCATCACCCAGATTCAGGGTGAGGCGGAACTGATGCAGGCGCTCGCCATCCGCGAAGTGGTGTTCATCGAGGAGCAGCACGTCCCCGAGGGCATCGAGCGCGACGCGGAGGACGCCAATGCCTACCACATCATCGCCAACCAGGGCGGGCATGCCATTGGCACCGGCCGTCTGGTGATGCTGCCGCAGGCTCCCGCCAACCAGTCCGGCAAGTGGGGGCAGATTGGCCGCATGGCCGTGCTCCAGGCGCACCGCAAGGCGCGCGTCGGCTCCATGCTGCTGACCCACCTGGAGGACGAGGCGCGCAAGCGCGGCTGCACGGGCATCATGCTGCACGCGCAGCTCTACGCGCTCGAGTTCTACAAGAAGCACGGCTACGAGCCGGTGGGCGCCGTCTTCCAGGAGGCCGGCATCGACCACCTGGAGATGCACAAGCGCCTGTAACCGCCATCACCGCCTCGGTGGTTTCGGGGCGGGAGGCTGGGCGTGGCGAGGGTCCTCGGGCCACGAGTGCCGCGGGTACTTGCGGCACAGCTCCTTGCGGATGGCCGGGTAGTGCCGCTCCCAGAAGCCGGCCAGGTCCGTCGTCACCTGCACCGCGCGCATGTTGGGCGCCAGCAGGTGCAGGACGAGCGGCACGCGCCCCGCGCACACGTTGGGCCCCTGGGCCATGCCGAAGAAGTCCTGCAGGCGCGACTCCACCCAGGGCGGCTTGCCGGGCTCGTAGTGCACCTTCACGCCGCGCCCGCCGGGCAGCGTCACGCGCTCCGGGGCATGGCTGGCCAGGAGCCGCTGCTGCTCGGAGGTGAGGCGCGCGTAGAGCGCGTCCAGGAGTGACACGCCCTCCAGGTCCTTGAAGCTGCGCGCGTCGGAGCACAGCGAGGCCAGCGCGTCGCGCAGGAAGGCGTCGTCCACGGTGGGGAACTTCGCCTCGGGGAAGGCCTGGGCGAGCAGGGCCACGCGCGTGCGCCACTGCTCCAGGGCCTCCGGGTCCGCGAACTTCCCTGGCCCCGCGGCGAGCGCCGCCTCGACGAGGACGCGCGCGGCCTCCTCGGAGGGTGGGGCGGGGGTGCGCGTCTCCTCCAGCACGAGGTTGCCGTAGGACAGGCGCGTGAGGCGCTCCACGCGGCGGGCCTCGGCGTTCCACTGGAGGGTGTCCACCTCTTCGAGCGCGTCCGGGTAGAGGTCCAACAGCCACTCGGGCTCCACGGCGCTGGCGAGCCGCACGACGGCGCCACGGCCCGGCCGCTCCTCGGCGTCCACGGCCACCATGAGGTCTGCGTCCTGCACCACGCTCATCTCGGAGAGCGAGACGGTGCCACCGCCGAACAGGAGCAGCTCGGGAGCGCGGGGACGGCGCCGGCGGGCCACGCGGTCCGGGTAGCCGGCGAGCACGCTGAGCATCAGCGCCTGCTCGACATCCTCGGGGCGCTGGGGGCGCTCGCCCTGGTTGCGCACCGCGCGCCGGAGCTGCTTCTGCACGCGGTCCACGGACTGCACCGCGCCGGCTTCGAGCGAGAGCGAATGCAGCCGCCCGGAGGCGAAGCTCGCGCGCTCGGCGTCGCGGAAGCGCTCGAGCAGCTCCAGCAGGTCGGACGGGCCGCTGACGACAGCGGCGCCACGGCTGCCGCTGCCCAGGTTGGCGCGGGCCTCACGGCGGATGTCGCGCTCACCCATGAGGGCCGCGAGTGTCGCGGCTTCGTTGCCCACGCCGCGGCGCTCGCCCTCGACGATGACGCGCGCCTGGCGCGGGTGGACGGGGAAGCGCAGGAGCCGCTGGCCCACGTCCGTGACGAGCCCCTTCGCATTCACCGCGCCCAGCCGGCGCAGCAGCGACTCCGCCGCTTCGAGCGAGGCGGGAGGCGGCGCCTCGAAGAAGGGGAAGGCGCCGAGGTCGGTGATGCCGGAGGCGCGCAGGGAGAGCACCGTCTCCGCCAGGTCCATGCGGCGGATTTCGGGGGCCTCCTGCTCGGGGCGGCCGTCGAAGTCGTGCTGGGTGTAGAGGCGCAGGCAGTGGCCCGCGCGGGTGCGGCCGGCGCGGCCCGCGCGCTGAATCGCGGAGGCGCGGCTGACCTTGGACAGCTTGAGCTGCGGCAGGCCGGACCACGGCGAGTGGCTCGCCACGCGCGCGAGCCCGGTGTCGATGACCACGGCCACGCCGTCGATGGTGACGGACGTCTCGGCGACGTTGGTGGAGAGGATGATTTTCCGGCGCGAGCTGCGGCGCACGGCGCGGTCCTGCTCGGCGGGGGAGAGGTCTCCGTGGAGCGGGAGGACGTCGGCGCCGTGGCGCTCGGCGAACTCGGCGCAGATGTCTCGCGCGCGGCGGATTTCTCCGGCGCCGGGGAGGAAGACGAGCACGTCGCCGTCGAGCCCGTTGGCGAACACGCGCTTGATGCCGGAGAGCACCTGCTGGTCGAGGTACCGGTCATCCTGCGCGGGGAGGTACTCCACGCTCACGTCGAAGCGGCGCCCTTCCGAGCGCAGAGAGGGACAACCTCCGAGGTACTGCCGGATGGGCTCGGCCTCCAGGGTCGCGGACATGACGACGACCTTGAGGTCCGGGCGCGACGTCTCCTGGAGGCGGCGCAGCATCGCGAGCGAGATGTCCGCGGACAGGTGCCGCTCGTGGAACTCGTCGAGGACGACGATGCCCACGTCCTTGAGCTTCGGGTCCGTCAGCAGGCGGCGGCCGAGCACGCCCTCGGTGACGAAGGACAGACGCGTCTTCGCGCCGCGCACGTCCTCGAAGCGGACCTGGTAGCCGACGGTTTCTCCGACGCGCTCGCCAATCTCCTCGGAGACGCGCTGCGCGGCGAGCCGGGTGGGGAGCCGGCGCGGCTGGAGGACGACAATCTCCTTGCCGCCTCCGAGCCCGGCCTCCAGCAGCGCCCGAGGCACGCGCGTCGTCTTGCCGGCGCCAGGAGGGGCCTCGAGCACGAGCGAGCGAGTACCCCGCAGCGTGGAGACGACCTCCGGCAGGAGAGGGTCGATGGGAAGGGCGACGTCCGCCATGGCCGGGTTCCTCTAACGGCGCGGTCCGAGGACCGCTCAGGGTGTCTCGGAGCCGGAGGCGTCCGGAGCAGGTGTCGCCTTCTTCTTCCGCACGCGAGGCGCCTGTGCCTCCGCGCTCGCGGCGGGAGCCGGTGCTTCTCCCTCGGAAGCAATGGGAGCGGCCTCCGCCTTCTTGCGTCCCTTCCGGGCGCCGCGAGGCTCGGCCTGGGGCTCGCCGTTGGACTCGGCGGACGGCTGCTCCTGAGTCGCTACCGGTTCCTCGGCGCGGGCTTCTGGCAGGGCGTCCGTGGCCGGGGGAGGGGACTCCGAGGGGGCCGCGGTGGAGGCGTCTCCGGCACTGACGGCGTCGGTTGCCCCTGGCGCTGGTCGCACTTCCTCGGGTTCCGTCGCAGCGGAATCACTCACGCCATCCGACGCCGCCTGCGCGGACGAATCCGCCTCTGGAGCCTCGGAGTCCATCGCGCCACCGACGCCCGCGTCCAGCGCGGCGACCTCGGCGAGCTCCGCCTCGGTGGGCTCCATGGAGTCCACGGGCTCCTCGCCGAAGCCGACCAGGGCCTCTTCGGCCGTCGGTCCCAGCCCGCGTCCGGCGCGGCGCTTGGGCTTGAGGCTCAAGCCCGCCGCCTCGTAGACGCTGGGCACGGGCACCATCGCCGCCTCGGACAGCAGCCGCGCCTGGCGCAGCGCCACGTCGAGCTTCCGGCCCAGGGCCACCAGCTCCTCGCGCAGGACGCTCTCCACCTCGGGCGTGAGCGGCGCGGGCTCGTGGCTGGAGCGCCATTCGGTAAAGGCGGTGGTCACCTTCTCCATCACCGGCCGCACCAGGGCGAAGTCGTCGCGGGCGAAGATGCGCGCGACGTACGAGCTCTTGGTGCGCCGCTCGTACGACGTCGCGTACTCGATGATGGAGTCACGCGGCGCGCGGCGGAGCTGGGGGAACTTCACGTGCGGGAACAGCGCCTCGATGACGGGCGCGCGGCTGCTCGCGGTGAAGGTGATGCCGGCGTGCAGCTTCTCCAGCGCGTCCACCCACAGGCCCTGCTGGTGGAACGCGTACTCCTCGCGGGCCTCCTCCAGCTCGGGCAGGTCCTTCACGCGGTCCAGCACGCCTGCGGAGGGCGCGCGCGTCGTGCGCACCAGCTCCAGGGCATCGGCCAGCCAGCGCTTCTCGGCCTCCAGGCCGGGCCGGCCCGCGAGCATCTCTCCCGCGGTGGCGAGCCGGGCCTCGAAGGCTTCGGCGAAGCGGATGAGCTCATACGACTCGAGCGTGGACGACATGCAGCGGGCTCCTCGGAAGGGCGGCGGGAGATACCACGAGACGTCAGCGTCCGCCGAGCAGCACCGCCATCGCTTCGCGGTGCGTGAAGTCAGGGAAGGCGGCATCGGCACCCGCCGCCATCAGGGCCTCGGGCGTGAAGGAGCCGGTACCCACGCCGATGCACTCCGCGCCAATGCCCTTGGCCGCATGCACGTCCTTGGGCGTGTCGCCGATGATGACCACGCGGCACTCCTCCACGGGCGCGCCGAGCTGCGCCGCGCCGGCCTTCGCGCCGAAGCGGATGAGCTCCGTCCGGTCCTCGGCATCGCAGCCGAAGCCGCCGAAGGCGAACTGGTCATAGATGCTTACGCGCTCCAGCTTCACGCGGGCGCCCTCGCGCACGTTGCCGGTGCCCAGGCCCACCGCGAAGCCCGTGCGCGAGCGGGCCTCCTGCACTGCCTCGCGCATGCCCGGGAACACGCGGTAGCGCTGGTCATCCACCTTGTGCACCTCCGCCGCGAGGTGGGCGAGGTACGCGGCGATGACGGCGTCGATGGCCTCCGTCGAGTCCTCCGCGCCGATGGCGTGGAGCCCCTTGCGGGCGATGGCCCGGTCCGTCATCCCGGACATGCTGAACGAGTCGCACGCATCACTCCGCCCGTGGAGCCGCTCGAAGGCGAGCTCCATGGAGCGGCGCCCGGCGCCTCCGGTGGTGACGAGGGTTCCATCGATGTCGAAGAGCAGGACGGTAGGCCGCATGGCCCCCATCTAACGGAAGCTCCGGGCCGACGCGAGCCCGGAAGTCACGGCTCGACGAGCGTGAGGCCGCGCTGGAGCGCCTCGCGAACGAGGGGCCGCTCCTCCAGGGGCAGCCGGTCCTCCAACGCCTGCCGCACCTGCTGCCCGCCCAGCCGTCCGAGCGCCACGGCCACGGCCTCGCGCACGCGGTCCTCCCGGTCCTGCAGGCGGCCGAGCAGGGTGGGGACCGCGTCGAGGCCCAGGCTGCGTCCCAGCGCCGTGGCGGCACTCGCGCGCACGTCCGCCGGCGCCCGCGCATCCTCCAGCACCTCGCGGATGGAGCCCGCGCCTCCCGTCGGGTCCACCAGCGCCAGCGACGTCAGGGCCATGGCCCGCCGCGAGGTGGGCGCCTCTCGGTCCATGACGAGCGCGGTGAGCACGGGCACCACGTCGGGGCCCAACTGACGCCAGGTCTCCTCGCGAGGCGTCCCCTGCGACGCGTCCAGCAACTCCACCACGCGAGCGCGCAGCTCCGTATTCGAGCCCGGAGCGGACGAGGAGGGCGGCTCCACGGCGCGCGTGTTCATCCGGGCCATGACGCCCGAGCCCACGAGCAGCAGCGCCGCGCCGAGCGCGCCCGGCATCCATCGCCGCCGCGAGGCGCGAGAAGGCACAGCACCAGAACGAGGGGGCAGGGATGTCGTCATGGGGGCTCCCCGGACAGGGTGACGTCCCGGGTTATATGCCGATTGCCCCTCCGGACTCGAACCCCGGTAGTAATGTCCCCGACATGGCCGGACGCGTCTTCTTCTTCCTCCAGCACGCCACGTACGAGCCGGCGTTCCAGGCCGCTTCCATGGGCATCACCGCCGCGGCGATGGGCGACGAGGTGTACGTCGTCTTCGCCTTCGATGCGCTGCGGCAGCTCGTCAGCGGGGCCTTCGGGCTGCCGCGGGGAGAGCAGGAGCAGGCGGAGCTGGCGCGCGCGGAGGGCCTCGGCGTCCCTTCACCCGCGCGCATGCTGGAGGAGGCGCGGCAGCTTGGCGCGAAGCTGATCGCCTGCGACACCACCGTGCGCATCTGCGGCTTTGTCCCGGAAGAGCTGGAAGGCACGCTGGACGAGGTGATGGGACTGGCCTCGCTGTGGCGGCTCACGCAGGGGGCTCGCACCCTCGCGCTGTAGTGCGCATGCCCTCCAGACGGACGTGCATGTCGTCCACACGGCGGTGATGGGCGCCTTCGCTCGGAGCACATCGGCTGACGCTGTAACGTCGCAGTAGCATCCGAACGAGCGGGCACCCATCCGTCGACGCTGTAGCCTCCGGCGGGAATGACTTGGTACGCTGTCGTCACGCCGTACCCCCCGAAGCCCCCGGCCGCGCGGAAGCTCCGCGACCCCATCAGCACAGAAGGAAATCCATCCCCTATGCGCGCCAAGTTGACCCTCCTGAGCGCCCTGGCCTTTGGCACCGTCACGGCTGCCCTCGCCACGGCCTGCCAGACCTACGACTTCGAGCCGGTGGAGCCGCTCGCCATCGCGCAGACGACGGTCGAAGAGACCATCCAGGCCCGCAGCCGCAAGCCGAACATCATGCTGCTGGTGGACACGTCCGGCTCCATGACGGACCCGGTGAACCCGGCGGATCCCGACTGCAAGCTGCCCAATTCGACGGACATCTGTGGTGAGTCGGACCCCTGCAACACCGCCATCTGCCCCACGCGCTGGACGGAGCTGCAGGCCGCGGTGCCGCGGTTCCTCGAGGACAGCGGCAAGTTCGTCCGCTTCGGCCTGACGACCTATCCCGACACGCGCGGCGAGGACGGGCTCGCGGCGTCCTGCAGGGCGGCTTCGTCGACCTCCGTGCGCAAGGACCTGCCGACGGTGGATGACGACGCGTCGCTCCTGGACCACGCCAGGTCCATCGACACCATCATCCAGGGCATTCCCAACGCGGGAACCGGACGTCCCAAGGGTGGCACTCCGACGAGCACCAGCCTGCGCTTCGTGAAGGACCTGTCCGGCCTCCAGGCCACTGACCGCCAGCAGTTCGTCGTGCTGCTCACGGACGGTCTGCCCAACTGCAACGAGGAAAACATCTACGGGCCCGCCGACTCGCTCTGCCGGTGCACCCAGACGAGCTGCACGCAGTCGGGGAAGCGGGGCTGCCTGGACATGGATGCCTCCGTGACGGCGGTGCGCGACCTGGCCTCCAAGAACATCACCACCATCGTCATCGGCTTCGGCGCGGAGACGGCCTCGGGTGATGGCCCGGCGGTGCTGGACGCCATGGCGCGCGCCGGTGGCTTCGCCCGCACCTGTGAGGCGGGTGAGACGTCCTGCGGCCCCAATGATCCGTGCGACCCGGTGACGCGCCTGTGCTCGCGCACCTTCTACCAGGCGGGCAACCAGACGGAGCTGGCCCAGGCTCTCGAGGCCATCAGCAAGAAGGTCGTCAACCCGGAGCCCTGCCTCATCAAGCTGGACCCCTCGCAGCTCCCCTCGGACCCCAAGCTCATCGTCGTCTACATCGACGGCGAGCGCACCCTCACGGGTGACAACACCTGGACGCTGGACAGCCGGGGCGTGCTGTTCAACGGCTCGTCCTGCGAGCGCATCAAGGCGTCCAGCCCGGACTCGCCCATCGACATCGAGATCCGGGCAATCCGCCAGCGCTAGACTGGCGGCCCGCGGGGCGGCTTTACCCGGCGCGGGGCGAGGATTATAGGTCCGTCGCTCCCCGGTAGGGCCGCTCCGCACATGAAAGCCACCATCCTCTCGCGCTCCGCCTCCATTCCGTCCACTCGACGCCTCGTCGAGGTGGGGCGCGCCCGGGGACACCGGATGCGGGTGCTCAACCCGCTCCGGGTGCAGATGCACCTCGACGGTGGCAGCGCCACCCTCTATTACGACCGCAAGAAGCTGGCGCCCACGGACGTCGTCCTGCCGCGCATCGCCCAGTCCATCAGCACGTATGGGCTCGCGGTGGTGAACCAGTTCGGGCTGGCGCGCGTGCCGCTCGTCAACCACGCGCAGGCCATTGCCCAGTCGCGCAACAAGATGCGCTCGCTGCAGCTCTTGTCCGCGCACGGCATCGGCATTCCCGCCACGGTGATGGCGCGCGACGCGGCCCACCTCAAGGAGATGGTCGGCCTGGTGGGCGGCGTGCCGGTGCTCGTGAAGCTGCTGCAGGGGCAGGAGAAGCACGGCGTCATGGTGTGCGAGAGCCTCCAGTCCCTGGAGGCCGCGCTCGAGGCGGTGCTGGGCCTGGGGCACAACCTCGTCATGCAGGAGTACGTGAAGAGCTCCGGCCAGGACGTGCGGGTGCTCGTGGTGGGCGGGCAGGCGGTGGCCGCGGTGCGCCGCAAGCCGCGCGCCGGCCGGCTGGCCCACACCCTCAACAAGGGCGCGCGCCTGGAGGCCATCGAGCCGTCCCCGGGCCAGCGCGCCACCGCGGAGAAGGCCACCCGCCTCGTGGGGCTGGAGGTGGCGGCGGTGGACATGCTGGACGTGCAGGGCCAGCCCAAGGTCTTCGAGGTGAACAGCTCTCCCGCGCTTCCGGAGATGGAAGCCGCCACGGGCATGGACCTGGCCACTCTCATCATCGAGCGAGCGGAGGCGCTGGCGGCCGGCGATGCGCCGGTGTCCCTGCCGGATCTGACGCCGCCGGCGGTGTTGCCGGTTCCACCGGTTCCTCCGGCTTCGGCTCCGGGCCGGAAGGGGAACGGCCGCCCGAAGGCGAGCGCGGGTGGCGGTTGAAGAGAAAGGGCGGCACCCCCGTCGCAGGGCGTGATAGGCAACACCCGATTCCAGGAGACGACTTCATGCTGCGCATCCATCGCTTCACTTCCGTGGCCGCCGTCATGGCCGTGCTGGCCGGGGCGGCCCCGGCGCTCGCCGAGGACGTGGACCCCACCAGCCTCTATGAGGTCAGCACCGAGGGCTCCTCCACGCAGGTGAAGGCGGGGGAGAAGGGCGTCTTCGTTCTCTCCATCAAGACGAAGCCGGGCGCCCACGTCTCCGAGGAGGCCCCGCTGAAGCTGGAGGTGAAGGGCACCCAGGTGGCGCCGGCGAAGGAGAAGCTGACCCGCGACGACTCGGTGTCGAAGAAGGCCGCCGGCCAGGAGTTCGTGGATCCGCGCTTCGAGGTGCCGTTCACCACGACGGCCGCCGGCAAGGGCAGCGTGGACGCGAAGCTCCTGTTCTTCATCTGCACCGAGAAGATCTGCGCCCGTCAGCAGAAGACGGTGTCCCTGCCCGTCGAGGTCCTCTAGGTGGCCATGCGAGAGCGTCCTCCCCGGGGTCGTGATGCGCGCGGTGGTGGCGAGCGCGGTGGTGCACGTGGGGAGCGGGGAGGGGAGCGTGAGGACCGCCGCGGCGCGGATGGGCGAGAAGACCGCCGCGGCGCGGGTGGGCGCGAGGACCGGCGCGGGAGCTCCGAGTCGCAGCAGCGTTTCGTCTACGGGGTGAATCCCGTCCTTGAGGCCCTGAGGGCGAAGCCGGAAGAGGTGGAGCGCCTCTATCTGGTGGAGGGCCAGCTCGGCGCCCGCGCGGCGGGAGAGCTGCTCAGCCGGGCGCGCGACGCCGGCATCCGCGTGGAGAAGGTGACGCGTGAGCGCCTGGCCTCGCTGGCCGAGGGCGGCGTGCACCAGGGCGTGGTGGTGGAGCTGCGCGGCTACACGTACGCGGAGCTGGCGGACGTGCTCGAGGCCGCGAAGGCCAGCGGGCGGCCTCCGCTGGTGGTGGTGCTGGACGGCATCCAGGACCCGCACAACCTGGGCGCCATCATCCGCTCGGCGCACGCGCTGGGCGCGCACGGCGTGGTGATTGCCAAGGACCGGGCGGTGCAGGTGACGGGCACCGTGGCCAAGGCCTCGGCGGGAGCGGTGGAGCACACCCTCATCGCCCGTGTGGTGAATGTCTCCCGGGCCCTGGAGGAGCTGAAGGAAGCCGGCCTGTGGGTGGCGGCGGCGGACGTGGACGCCACCGAGCCCATGTGGAGAGCCCGGCTGGACGGGCCCCTGGCCCTGGTCGTGGGGGCCGAGGGGGCAGGCGTCCGGGAAGGCGTCCTGAAGCACTGCGACTTCCGGCTCAGGATTCCGATGACTGGTCAGGTCGGTTCACTGAATGCGTCCGTTTCGGCGGGCATTCTGCTATACGAGGTCGCCCGCCAGCGGGGCAGTACGCCCGTTCGGTAGCCGGCGCCCGGGATCAATGTCCTTGACTTGGGCGAAGGGGACTTCTAAAAGGGCGCCCCTCTCAAGGCGGTGCCGGGTGGTCGACGGTTCCGCTGTAGTCGGGGTCGGGCGAGTGGGTGGTGGCAACCGGATGCGTGCCGGTGTAGCTCAGTCGGTAGAGCAACTGATTTGTAATCAGTAGGTCGCGGGTTCAAGTCCCGCCGCCGGCCAAGCAGGACGGGGCCGCGGATGAGGGCCCGGGACAGCAGTCGCAGGTGCTGTAGCAGCAGGTGACAAACGAATATGGAGGGATACCCAAGCGGCCAAAGGGAGCAGACTGTAAATCTGCCGGCGCACGCCTTCGGTGGTTCGAATCCACCTCCCTCCACTCGGCAATGCGGGAATAGCTCAGTTGGTAGAGCGTCAGCCTTCCAAGCTGAATGTCGTGGGTTCGAATCCCATTTCCCGCTCCAACCGTTGTAGTCCACAGCATCGCCAAGCCCTGATAGCTCAGTTGGCAGAGCGCATCCTTGGTAAGGATGAGGTCACCAGTTCAATCCTGGTTCAGGGCTCCATTTATTTAGAGGAGTGTCATGGCCAAGGAGAAGTTCGAGCGTAACAAGCCCCACGTGAACATCGGCACGATCGGACACGTGGACCACGGCAAGACGTCGCTGACGGCCGCCATCACGAAGGTGCTGGCGAAGACGGGCGGCGCCACGTTCATGGCGTACGACCAGATCGACAAGGCGCCGGAGGAGCGTGAGCGCGGAATTACCATCTCCACCGCGCACGTGGAGTACCAGACGAAGAACCGGCACTACGCCCACGTCGACTGCCCGGGCCACGCCGACTACGTCAAGAACATGATTACCGGCGCGGCGCAGATGGACGGCGCCATCCTGGTGGTGTCCGCGGCCGACGGCCCGATGCCCCAGACGCGTGAGCACATCCTCCTGGCCCGCCAGGTCGGCGTGCCCTACATCGTCGTCTTCCTGAACAAGGTGGACATGCTGGACGACCCCGAGCTGCGCGAGCTCGTGGAGATGGAGGTCCGGGACCTGCTGAAGAAGTACGAGTTCCCCGGCGACACCATCCCCATCATCCCCGGCTCGGCGCTCAAGGCGCTCGAGGGTGACACCAGCGACATCGGCGAGCCGTCCATCCTGAAGCTGATGGAGGCGGTGGACAGCTACATCCCCACCCCGGTGCGCGCCACCGACAAGCCCTTCCTGATGCCGGTGGAGGACGTGTTCTCCATCGCCGGCCGTGGCACCGTGGCCACCGGCCGCGTGGAGCGCGGCAAGATCAAGGTGGGCGAGGAGGTCGAGGTGGTCGGCCTGCGTCCCACGCAGAAGACGGTGGTGACGGGCGTGGAGATGTTCCGCAAGCTGCTGGACGAGGGCATGGCGGGCGACAACATCGGCGCGCTGGTGCGCGGCCTGAAGCGTGAGGACCTGGAGCGTGGCCAGGTGCTGGCCAAGCCGGGCAGCATCACTCCGCACACCAAGTTCAAGGCGCAGATCTACGTGCTGTCGAAGGAGGAGGGTGGCCGTCACACCCCGTTCTTCAAGGGCTACCGTCCCCAGTTCTACTTCCGCACCACGGACGTGACGGGCACGGTGAAGCTGCCGGACAACGTGGAGATGGTGATGCCGGGCGACAACATCGCCATCGAGGTGGAGCTCATCACCCCGGTGGCCATGGAGAAGGAGCTCCGCTTCGCTGTCCGTGAGGGCGGCCGTACCGTGGGCGCCGGCGTCGTGGCCGAGATCATCGAGTAACTTGCCTGGGCGGCCCTGGGGCTGCCGGGCTCAACAGTCCCGATTCTGAGGGGAGGGCTCCTTCATGGTAGCCTTCCCCTCTCGTATCTGGTGAGGTAGGTCATGCCGAAGGGCAATCGTTCCATCATTTCGCTCGAGTGCACTGTGTGCAAGGAGCGGAACTACACGACCACGAAGAACAAGCGGAAGAGCCAGGACAAGCTCGAGCTGAGCAAGTTCTGCCCTCGTTGCCGCAAGCATCAGGACCACAAGGAAGGTAAGGTCTAGGTCGGTAGTTCCAGGGAAGGTTCTAGGCCAGTAGCTCCAACGGTAGAGCAGCGGTCTCCAAATCCGCGTGTTGGGGGTTCGAATCCCTCCTGGCCTGCCAACTCTCAGTGGGAGCGGGGCCCCCGGTACCTGGAGGTACCGGGGGTTCCTGTGTTTTCGCAGTCCCACGTTTCGCATCCGCAGTACCCCGTGAGGCACCATGGCGACGGCATCAGAGGCCAGCCAGCAGGCTAACCGCTCGGCGATGGACCCGAAGCGGCTCGTGGTCATCTTCTATCTCCTCGCCGGCATCATCCTGGCCCTCTTCCTGGAGCGCGTCTTCGGGTTGCTGTGGGCTCGGTTCGGCTGGGGCGACCCCATCCTCATCGAGGGCATGGACTGGAAGGTGTCCACGCTGATTGGCTACCTGCTCGCCGTGGGTATTGCCGTCGGTGCGTACTTCCATCCGCGCACCCACGCGCTCTCCATCGACGTGGCCTCGGAGTTGATGAAGGTCACCTGGCCTACCTGGTCGGAGACCCGGACGTCGACCATGGCCGTGGTCGTCGCCTCGCTCGTGGCCGCGGTCCTTCTCTTCTTCATCGACACCATCGCGTACAACTTGATGGTGGAGTGGCTGCCCGCCGTGTGGGGGAAGCTGTAATGGCGATGAAATGGTACGTGGTCCACACCTACTCGAACTTCGAGAACCAGGCGAAGAAGAGCCTGGAGGAGAAGATCCGTCTCGAGGGGCTCCAGGACCAGTTCGGCGAAATCCTGATTCCAATGGAGCAGGTCGTCGAGATGGTGAAGGGCGAGAAGAAGACGTCTCGCCGCAAGTTCTTCCCCGGCTACATCTTCGTACAGATGGAGCTGAATGACCGGACGCTCCACCTGGTGAAGAACACGCCGAAGATTACGGGTTTCCCCGGGACGGCGCAGAACCAGAACCCGCTGCCCATCTCCGACCAGGAGGTGGCCCGGCTCACGTCGCAGATCTCCGAGGGCACGCTCAAGCCGAAGCCCAAGGTGCAGTTCGACGAGGGCGACACGGTGCGCGTCATCGACGGCCCGTTCGCCAACTTCAACGGCACCGTCGAGGAGGTCAACGCGGAGAAGGGCCGTGTGAAGGTGCTGGTGAGCATCTTCGGCCGCGCCACCCCCGTGGAACTGGACTTCATGCAGGTGGAGAAGACCACCGGCTAGCTCAGCTGTTGTTCGCGGCGCGTCCTCGGTGTAGGACGCGCCGCGTTCGTTTTTCCGCGCCCGTGAAGGGCACGGAACCATGGGTGGGAGGGCCTTCCCGTCTGGAGGCCCGTTGGTACCACCCCCTCGAAAGGCAGTCGTCAGCCGATGAAGAAGGTCACAGGACAGGTCAAGCTGCAGATTCCCGCCGGCAAGGCGAACCCCGCTCCGCCGATCGGCCCCGCGCTCGGTCAGCAGGGCGTGAACATCATGGAGTTCTGCAAGCAGTTCAACGCCAAGACGCAGGCGGAGGCCAAGGAAGGCCTCATCATCCCGGTCATCATCACGGTGTACCAGGACCGCTCCTTCACGTTCATCCTGAAGACGCCTCCCGCGGCCATCCTCATCAAGAAGGCGGCGGGTCTGCACACCGAGAAGAAGAAGGGCTCGGGCGCCAAGAAGCCGGGCAAGGAGAAGGTGGGGCAGATCACCCGGAAGCAGCTCGAGGAGATCGCCAAGAAGAAGATTCAGGACACCACCGCCGCGTCGCTCGAGGCCTGCATGAACACCATTGCCGGCACCGCGCGCTCCATGGGTATCGACGTCGTCGGCTAGGCCGCCGCCAACCCCCTTCACGACAAGGATTTCTGTCATGGCTCAGAATGGGAAGAAGTTCCGTGCGGCTGCCGCGCTGGTGGACCGCGAGAAGCGTTACCCGGTCTCCGAGGGCTTCGCGCTCCTGAAGAAGAGCGTCGAGGCTCGCGCCACGAAGTATGACCAGACGGTCGACGTGGCCATCAACCTGGGTGTGGACCCGAAGCACGCGGACCAGATGGTCCGTGGCGCCGTGGTGCTCCCGCACGGCACCGGCGCCACCGTGCGCGTGGCCGTGTTCGCCAAGGGCGAGCGCGCGACGGAGGCCGGCAACGCTGGCGCGGACATCGTCGGCGCCGAGGACCTCCAGAAGCGCATCGAGGAGGGCTTCCTCGACTTCGACACCGTCATCGCCACCCCGGACATGATGGGTATCGTCGGTCGCCTCGGTAAGGTGCTCGGCCCCCGCGGCCTCATGCCCAACCCGAAGGTGGGCACGGTCACCATGGATGTCGCCAAGGCCGTTCGCGACGCCAAGGGCGGTAAGGTGGACTTCCGCGCCGAGAAGGCCGGTATCGTCCACGCGAAGATGGGCAAGGCTTCCTTCGCCCAGGACAAGCTCGAGGCCAACTTCAACACCCTGGTGGACCTGGTGATGAAGCTCAAGCCGGCCACCGCCAAGGGCGTGTACCTGAAGGGCATCGCCATCTCGACCACCATGGGGCCGGGCATCAAGCTCGACACCACGGAAATCCTGGCGCGCCACCGCTAGGCGCCCTGGAGGGCAGGGAAGGGTCTGACCCCGGAAGGGGCTGTCAGACCCAGCCACTGCCTGACGTCACAGGTTCGAAAGTTCTGGATCTTTGCTGAAGCCGGGGGTATAGGCCCCCGGCTTTTGCAATTGGAGCGCCACGTCGCGAGACGCGGCAATCCGACCTGGTTCATGACAGCAGGGACCAGGGGAGAAGGTACGCATCCCGTTGGGAACCGGGCAACCGGTCGGGCCGTACTTTCCACCCCGGGTTCAAACGACCGTAAGGTCAGCCCTGCCGAGACTGAGGGTGCGGTGTGGTGCCTCTCGGAGGCCCCCTCTCGCTCTGCCACTTTGGCCCAGGCATCACGCCCGTCCCACGAGGGCGGGCCAGTAAGGAGGTGAGTCAAAGTGCTGAAGAGCGAGAAGGAAGAGATGATCAGTGAGCTCCACGAGAAGTTCTCGCGGACCAAGACGGCCATCGTCGCCGAGTTCTCCAAGGTGGATGTGGAGACGGTGACGAAGCTCCGCAAGAAGTTCCGCGAGGGCGGCGTCGAGTACAAGGTCATCAAGAACACGCTGGCGCGCCGTGCGGCGCAGGGCACGTCCGTTGCGGTCATCGCCGATGACTTCACGGGCCCCGTGGCCCTGTGCATCAGCTACGGTGATGTGGTTGCCCCGGCCAAGATCCTGACCGAGTTCACGAAGGACCTCGAGGACAAGATCAAGATCCGCACCGCCGTCGTCGACGGGAAGAAGGTCGACGTCAACGGCGTGAAGGCCCTGGCGAAGATGCCGGGTCTGCCGGAGCTGCGCGCCCAGCTGCTGGGCATGCTGAACCAGCCGGCAGGCAAGCTGGTCCGGACCATCGCGGCTCCCGGTTCCCAGCTCGCGCGGGTCATGCAGGCCCACGCGGAGAAGGCCCAGGGGTAGTTTCACTACTCCATCCGAGAAGTTTTCCTACCAACACCTCTTCGGCCGTTGCTCTCCTCCGGGCGAGCAGGCCGTTAGTCGAAACCAGAAGGACACAGTTCAATGGCTGACCTGAATGCGATTGTTGACCAGCTTTCCGCGCTGACCGTCATGGAGGCGGCGGAGCTGGTGAAGCAGCTCGAGTCCAAGTGGGGCGTCTCCGCCGCTGCCGTCGCCGTGGCCGCCGGCCCGGCCGGTGGTGGTGCCGCCGCCGCTCCCGTCGAGGAGAAGACGGAGTTCACGGTGGTGCTGGCCAACGCCGGCGCCAACAAGATCAACGTCATCAAGGAGATCCGCGCCATCACCGGCCTGGGCCTGAAGGAGGCCAAGGACCTGGTCGAGGGCGCGCCCAAGACGGTCAAGGAGGGCGTCAACAAGGACGACGCCAAGAAGATCAAGGACCAGCTCACCGCGGCTGGCGCCACCGTCGACATCAAGTAGTTCCTACAGGGGCTGCCCGGTTTTCCGGGAATTTCCAGGCAGCCTCCTGACCGGATGAGCAGGCCGGCGCTCCCAGCAAGGGGTCGCCGGCTTTGCCCATTTGACAGTTAGTAATTTCCCGGCGCCGCCGCGCGTTACTGATGTTTGCCCGCCCGAGCAGTCGTCCCCGGAGCCAGAATGCCGACGCAGATCCAGAACAATTTCCGCGTGCGGAAGACCTTCGCGAAGATCGCGAAGATCATCGACATTCCCAATCTCATCAACATCCAGAAGCAGTCCTACGAGAAGTTCCTCCAGGCGGACATCGCGCCGGAGAAGCGTGAGGACATCGGTCTTCAGGGTGTTTTCAAGTCCGTCTTTCCGATTCGCGACTTCAACGAGACCTCCTCGCTGGAGTTCGTCAGCTATCACCTGGAGAAGCCGAAGTACGACGTCGATGAGTGCCACCAGCGTGGCATGACCTACTCGGCGCCCATCAAGGTCGTCGTGCGCCTGGTCGTCTGGGACAAGGACGAGGAGACCGGCGCTCAGTCCATCCGTGACGTGAAGGAGCAGGAGGTCTACTTCGGCGAAATCCCGCTGATGACCCAGAACGGCACCTTCATCATCAACGGCACGGAGCGCGTGGTCGTCAGCCAGCTGCACCGCAGCCCGGGTGCCTTCTTCGACCACGACAAGGGCAAGAGCCACTCGTCCGGCAAGCTGCTCTACAACGCCCGCATCATTCCCTACCGCGGTTCGTGGATCGACTTCGAGTTCGACCACAAGGACCTGCTGTACGTGCGCATCGACCGGCGCCGCAAGCTGCCGGCCACGGTGCTCATCCGCGCCCTCGGCGCCGTCGGCGACACCGCGAAGAAGAACCCGCTCGAGTTCAAGGGCTCCACCGAGGAGATCCTGAACTACTACTACGCGACGGAGACCATCTACCTCCAGAGCGCGCAGGACTTCGAGAAGAGCGTCGAGCTCGAGTTGCTCCCCGGCCAGCGCGCCACGCGCGACATCAAGACCAAGACGGGCGAGCTCATCGTCAAGAAGAACCGCAAGTTCACCCGCGCCGCCATCAAGAAGCTGGAAGCGGCGAAGATGAAGACGCTCCCCATCGACGCGGACGAGCTCTTCACCAAGGTGTCCGCCTACGACGTGGTGGACGAGAACACGGGCGAGGTCATCCTCGAGTGCAACGAGGAGGTCTCCCAGGACAAGGTCGACGAGCTCCTCAAGCGCAACATCAAGGAGTTCAAGGTCCTCTTCATCGACAACCTCAACGTGGGTCCGTACCTGCGTGAGACGTTGATGCTGGACAAGATCGAGACGCCCGAGCAGGCCATCATGGAGATCTACCGGCGCCTGCGCCCGGGCGATCCTCCGACGCCCGAGACGGCCATCAACCTGTTCACCAATCTGTTCTTCAACCCCGAGCGCTACGACCTGTCCAAGGTCGGCCGCCTCAAGCTGAACTTCAAGTTCGGCCTCGAAGAGCCGCTCGACGGGCAGATCCTCACGAAGCGGGACATCCTCGAGGTGATCCGCTACCTGATCGACCTGAAGAACGGCAAGGGCACCATCGACGACATCGACCACCTGGGCAACCGCCGCGTCCGCGCGGTGGGCGAGCTGCTGGAGAACCAGTACCGCATCGGCCTGGTGCGCATGGAGCGGGCGATCAAGGAGCGCATGAGCCTCCAGGAGATCGAGACGCTCATGCCGCACGACCTCATCAACGCCAAGCCCGTCACGGCGGTCATCAAGGAGTTCTTCGGGTCCAGCCAGCTGTCGCAGTTCATGGACCAGACGAACCCCCTGTCCGAGGTGACGCACAAGCGTCGTCTGTCCGCCCTCGGGCCCGGCGGCCTCACCCGCGAGCGCGCGGGCTTCGAGGTGCGCGACGTGCACCCGACGCACTACGGCCGCATCTGCCCCATCGAGACGCCGGAAGGCCCGAACATCGGCCTCATCGCGTCGCTGTCCACCTACGCGCGCGTCAACGAGTTCGGCTTCGTGGAAACGCCGTACCGCAAGGTGGAGGCGGGCACGGTGACGACCGACGTGGCCTTCTACTCGGCGCTGGAGGAGGAGAAGCACACCATCGCCCAGGCCAACGCGGAGACGGACAAGAAGGGCAAGTTCGCCAACCCGCTGGTGTCCAGCCGCCGCGGCGGTGAGTTCGTCCAGGCTCGCGCCGAGGACGTGGACCTGATGGACGTGTCCCCGAACCAGCTGGTGTCGGTGGCCGCGTCGCTCATCCCGTTCCTGGAGAACGACGACGCGAACCGCGCGCTCATGGGCTCCAACATGCAGCGTCAGGCGGTGCCCCTGCTGCGCACCGCGGCTCCGCTGGTGGGCACGGGCATCGAGGCCATCGTCGCGCGCGACTCGGGCGTGACGTGCGTGGCCCGCCGTGACGGTGTGGTGGAGAGCGTGGACGCCGGCCGCATCGTGGTGAAGGCCGACGTGCCGGCCAACCTGAGCGACGTGACGAGCGAGGTCGACATCTACAACCTCCTCAAGTACCAGCGCTCCAACCAGAACACCTGCCTCAACCAGAAGCCCATCGTCAGCAAGGGCGACAAGGTGAGGAAGGGTGACGTCATCGCCGACGGCCCGGCCACCGAGACGGGTGAGCTGGCGCTGGGGCAGAACGTCGTCGTCGCGTTCATGCCGTGGCAGGGCTACAACTTCGAGGACTCCATCCTCATCAGCGAGCGCATCCTCAAGGACGACGTCTTCACGTCGATCCACATCGAGGAGTTCGAGTGCATCGCGCGCGACACCAAGCTGGGCAAGGAGGAGATCACCCGCGACATCCCGAACGTGGGTGAGGAGGCCCTCAAGGACCTCGACGAGAGCGGCATCATCCGCATCGGCGCCGAGGTGAAGCCCGGCGACGTGCTGGTGGGCAAGATCACCCCGAAGGGTGAGACGCAGCTGTCTCCGGAAGAGAAGCTGCTGCGCGCAATCTTCGGCGAGAAGGCCGGCGACGTGCGCGACAGCTCCCTGCGCGTGCCGCCGGGCGTGGTGGGCACCGTCATCAACGCCAAGGTGTTCAGCCGCAAGGGCGTGGAGAAGGACGAGCGCGCCAAGCAGATCGAGTCGATGGAGGAGGCGAAGCTCCTCAAGGACCAGAACGACGAGATCAAGGTCCTCCAGGACAGCGCCTTCGGCCGCATCCGCGCGCTGGTGCGCGGCAAGGAGGTCCAGGGCAAGCTCGTGGACGACAAGGGGAAGATCCTCCTGAAGAAGGGGGACATCCTCAACGACGAGCTGCTGACCACGGTGCCCTACAAGTACTGGGGTGAGATCTCCGTGGGCGACCCGCTCGACTCCCGCCTGCGCGACATCCTCCGCAACCTGGAGGAGACGAAGGAGGCCGTGAAGCTGGCCTTCGGCGAGAAGATTGCCCGCATCAAGAAGGGCGACGAGCTGCCGCCGGGCGTCATCAAGATGGTGAAGGTGTACGTCGCCATCAAGCGCAAGCTGGCCGTGGGCGACAAGATGGCCGGCCGCCACGGAAACAAGGGCGTCGTGTCCCGCATCCTCCCCGAGGAGGACATGCCGTACCTGGAGGACGGGCGTCCGGTGGACATCGTCCTCAACCCGCTCGGCGTGCCCAGCCGCATGAACATCGGGCAGATCCTCGAGACGCACCTGGGCTGGGCGGCCAAGGGCACCGGCGAGGCGCTCCAGCAGTACGTGGAGGCCAACTGGAGCTCCGCGGCCATCAAGGAGCGGCTCAAGGTCATCTACGACGACCCGAAGTTCGGCGAGTTCCTCGACTCCCTCAGCGACGAGGAGATCGTCCAGCTGTGCCGCCGCTCCAAGCGCGGCATCCACGTGGCCACGCCGGTGTTCGACGGCGCCCACGAGCTGGAGATCCACAAGCTGCTGGACGAGGGCCACCTGCCGCGCACGGGCCAGATGGTGCTCTTCGACGGGCGCACCGGTGAGCCGTTCGACCAGAACGTCACCGTGGGCGTCATGTACATGCTGAAGCTGCACCACCTGGTGGACGAGAAGATCCACGCGCGCTCCATCGGGCCCTACTCGCTCGTCACGCAGCAGCCCCTGGGCGGCAAGGCCCAGTTCGGCGGTCAGCGTCTGGGCGAGATGGAAGTCTGGGCGATGGAGGCCTACGGCGCGGCGTACACGCTGCAGGAGTTCCTCACCGTCAAGTCGGACGACGTGGTGGGCCGCACGCGCATGTACGAGGCCATCGTCAAGGGCGACAACGTCCTCGAGAGCGGCCTGCCCGAGTCGTTCAACGTGCTCCTCAAGGAGCTCCAGTCCCTGGCGCTCGACGTGGAGCTGCTGGAGAGCGCTCCGCCGGAGCGGCAGCGCAGCTTCGGCGGCGACTTCCTCGGCGGCGGTGACGGCGAGGAGCGCAGCAAGACGGGGACCGAGGCCTGATTTAGCCGGAGCGCCCGCCTGACCGGCCGCCCGCCTCTCCTGTGAAGGGGAGGGCGCGGCCGGGTCGGGGCGGGGGCCCGAATCAGCTGGCAGCCCCGGTGGGGGCCGCCCAACGAGATTTCGGAGGCAACGTGAAGGACATTTTCAACTTCTTCGAGAAGCCCAAGGACCCGCTGTCGTTCAACGCCATCCGCATCGCGCTGGCGTCGCCCGACAAGATCCGCCAGTGGTCCCATGGCGAGGTGAAGAAGCCCGAGACGATCAACTACCGCACGTTCAAGCCCGAGCGTGACGGCCTCTTCTGCGCCCGCATCTTCGGGCCGGTGAAGGACTACGAGTGCAACTGCGGCAAGTACAAGCGCATGAAGCACCGGGGCGTGGTGTGTGAGAAGTGCGGCGTCGAGGTCATCCAGTCCAAGGTGCGCCGTGAGCGCCTGGGCCACATCACCCTGGCCACGCCGGTGGCCCACATCTGGTTCCTCAAGTCGCTGCCGAGCCGAATCGGCAACCTGCTCGACATCACCCTGAAGGAGCTGGAGAAGGTCCTCTACTGCGAGAGCTACATCGTCCTCGACCCGAAGGCGACGCCGCTGCAGCGCGGCGAGCTCATCAGCGAGGAGAAGATGCACCGGCTCTACCAGGAGCACGGTGAGGACTCCTTCACCGCGGGCATGGGCGGCGAGGCCGTCCGCGAGATGCTCAAGGCGCTGGACGTGGACAAGCTCTCCGAGGAGCTCCGCAAGGACATGCGGGAGACCTCCAGCGAGGCCAAGCGGAAGAAGTACGCCAAGCGACTGAAGGTGGCCGAGGCCTTCCGCATCTCCGGCAACAAGCCCGAGTGGATGATGCTGGACGTGATTCCGGTGATTCCGCCGGACCTGCGCCCGCTCGTTCCCCTCGACGGTGGCCGCTTCGCGACCTCCGACCTGAACGACCTGTACCGCCGCGTCATCAACCGGAACAACCGCCTCAAGCGGCTCCAGGAGCTGAACGCGCCGGACATCATCATCCGCAACGAGAAGCGGATGCTCCAGGAGGCCGTGGACGCGCTGTTCGACAACGGCCGCCGCGGGAAGACCATCACCGGCCCCAACAAGCGGCCGCTGAAGTCCCTCTCGGACATGCTCAAGGGCAAGCAGGGCCGGTTCCGCCAGAACCTGCTCGGCAAGCGCGTGGACTACTCGGGCCGCTCCGTCATCGTGGTGGGCCCCGAGCTGCGCCTGCACCAGTGCGGCCTGCCGAAGATCATGGCCCTCGAGCTGTTCAAGCCGTTCATCTACAACAAGCTCGAAGAGAAGGGCTACGTCACCACCATCAAGTCCGCGAAGAAGATGGTGGAGAAGGAGCGTCCCGAGGTCTGGGACATCCTCGAGGACGTCATCCGCGAGCACCCGGTGCTCCTCAACCGCGCGCCCACGCTGCACCGCCTGGGCATGCAGGCCTTCGAGCCCGTCCTGATTGAAGGCAAGGCCATCCAGCTCCACCCGCTGGTGTGCGCCGCCTTCAACGCGGACTTCGACGGCGACCAGATGGCCGTGCACGTGCCGCTCTCCATCGAGGCTCAGATGGAGGCCCGCGTGCTGATGATGTCCACCAACAACATCCTCAGCCCCGCGAACGGCAAGCCCATCATCGTCCCGACGCAGGACATGGTGCTCGGCATCTACTACATGACCCGCGCCCGCGAGTTCGCCAACGGCGAGGGCCGCATCTTCTCGTCCCCGGACGAGGTGCGCGCCGCGTACGACCACGGCGAGGTGCACCTGCAGGCGAAGGTCGTCTGCCGCATCGACGGCAAGCGCAAGGAGACCACTGTCGGCCGCGTCCTCCTGTGGGAGGTGGTGCCGCGCAAGGTGGGCTTCGACGCCATCAACAAGGTGCTCGACAAGAAGTCGCTCGGCGGCCTCATCGACCTCTGCTACCGCCTCACCGGCGAGAAGGAGACGGTGCTGCTGGCCGACCGCGTCCGCAGCCTCGGCTACTACAACGCCACCCGCGCCGGCATCTCCATCGCGCTCAAGGACATGATCATCCCTGCGAAGAAGCAGGAGTTCCTGGACTACGCGCGCAAGGAGGTCTCCGAAATCGAGAACCAGTACCTCGAGGGCCTCATCACCGACGGTGAGCGCTACAACAAGGTCATCGATATCTGGGCCGAGGTGACGGAGAAGGTCGCCCAGGAGATGATGCAGCAGATCTCCGGCGAGGAGACGACGGGCGAGAAGGACGGCAAGAAGGAGACGCGCAAGCAGCCGTCGTTCAACCCCATCTACATCATGGCCGACTCGGGTGCGCGTGGTAGCGCCCAGCAGATCCGCCAGCTGGCGGGTATGCGCGGCCTGATGGCGAAGCCGTCCGGCGAAATCATCGAGACGCCCATCACGGCCAACTTCCGTGAAGGCCTCTCCGTGCTGCAGTACTTCATCTCCACGCACGGCGCGCGCAAGGGCCTGGCGGACACGGCGCTCAAGACGGCCAACTCCGGTTACCTCACCCGCCGTCTCGTCGACGTGGCGCAGGACGCCATCATCAACGAGTACGACTGCGGCACCATGGACGGCCTCTTCATCGGCGCCCTGGTGGAGGGCGGCGAAATCATCGAGCCGCTCGGCGAGCGCATCCTGGGCCGCGTGGCCCTGGACGACATCCTCGACCCCGTCACGGGCGAGGTGCTGGTGCGCGCCAACGAGGAGATCGACGAGGACCGCGTCCGCCGCATCGAGAACAGCGGCCTGGACAAGGTGAAGATCCGCTCGGTGCTCACGTGCCAGGCCAAGCGCGGCATCTGCGTGGAGTGCTACGGCCGTGACCTGGCCCGCGGCCGCAAGGTGTCCGTGGGTGAGGCGGTCGGCGTCATCGCGGCGCAGTCCATCGGCGAGCCGGGTACCCAGCTCACGATGCGCACCTTCCACATCGGTGGTGCGGCGACGCGGCGCGCGGAGCAGTCCAGCCTGGAGAACCGCTACGCGGGTACCGTGAAGTTCGCGGGCCTCATCACCGTGCAGAAGACGGACGGCACGCTGGTGGCCATGAACCGCAACGGCGAGCTCGTCGTGGTGGACGACTCGGGCCGCGAGCGCGAGCGCTACCAGGTCATCTACGGCGCCCGCATCCTCGTGAAGGAGACCCAGCGCATCGAGGCGGGCACGCTCCTGGCCGAGTGGGACCCGTTCGCCATTCCGCTGCTCACCGAGGTCGGTGGTGTCGTGCGGTACGAGGACATCATCGAAGGCGTCACCATGTCCGAGACGCTGGACGAGGTGACGGGCCTGTCCCGCAAGACGGTCATCGAGTCGAAGGACCCGGAGGCGCGTCCGCGCGTCACCATCCGCGACGCCAATGGCAACGTGAAGGACCTGCCCAGCTCCAGGAACCCGGCGAGCTACTTCCTGCCGCAGGGCTCCATCATCACCGTCAACGACGGCGATGAAATCCACCCGGGCGAGGTCATCGCCAAGGTGCCGCGCGAGACGACGAAGACCAAGGACATCACGGGCGGTCTGCCCCGCGTGGCCGAGCTCTTCGAGGCGCGCAAGCCGAAGGACGCGGCGGCGATTGCGGAAATCGACGGCGTGGTGTCGTTCGGCAAGGACACCAAGGGCAAGCGCAAGCTCATCATCACCCCCGAGGTGAATGGCGAGCAGCGCACCGACCTGGCCAAGGAGTACCTCATCTCCAAGGGCAAGAACATCAGCGTCCACTCCGGCGACCGCGTGAAGGCCGGCGAGGCGATGATGGACGGCGCGGCCAACCCGCACGACATCCTCAAGGTGCTCGGCGAGAAGGAGCTGGCGCGCTACCTGGTGGACGAGGTGCAGGAGGTCTACCGACTCCAGGGCGTGAAGATCAACGACAAGCACATCGAGACCATCGTGCGGCAGATGCTGCGCCGCGTGCGCGTCACCGACGTGGGCGACACCAACTTCCTCGTCGACGAGCAGGTCGAGAAGTGGGTGTTCGAGGAGGAGAACGAGAAGGTCATGTCCGAGGGCAAGCGTCCCGCCGTGGGCGAGCCGCTGCTGCTCGGCATCACCAAGGCCTCGCTCTCCACCGAGTCGTTCATCTCGGCGTCGTCCTTCCAGGAGACCACCAAGGTGCTCACCGAGGCCGCCATCAACGGCAAGGTGGACTACCTGCGCGGCCTCAAGGAGAACGTCATCATGGGCCGGCTCATCCCCGCCGGCACGGGCCTGCCGAACTACAAGCACCTCGACATCGAGGTCGCCAACCCCATCGACGAGGTCAACGAGATGGAGGCCGCCCTCGCCGCCACGCACGGCGACGGCCCCCTCACGCCGCCTCCGGCCCGCCCGGAAGGCACCCAGACGACCGGCGCCGCCTAGTGCCCGCCCGGCCGCCTGAAGGGGCGTCCCGCTGAATCCTGCCGCCGTCCCGGTATTCGTACCGGGGCGGCGGTTTTCTTTTTGTCCGGCCTTTCCCGAATTGTCCTCCGGTCGACTTGACGTTCATGGCGCGGTGCGTTAAATCTGGCGCATCGCTGGATGACGCAGTTGGCTACCGCCCGGTGTCACCGGGAAATCAAAGGGGAGGACGGTATGACCGCGAAGAACGAGACGACCGAGACGAAGACCGAGACCACGCCCGCCACCGAGGCTGCGAAGAGCGGGATTGCGCAGAACGTCGAGACGTTCCTGAAGACGCAGCTCGCCGTGGCGCAGAAGCGCTTCGAGGAGCTGGAGGGTGAGGCCCAGAAGGCGGTGAAGACGCAGCTCGCCGTGGCGCAGAAGCGCTTCGGGGAGCTGGAGGGTGAAGCCCAGAAGGCCGTGAAGACGCTGGAGACGCGCGGCCAGGAGGCGGCGAAGGAGGCCCAGGCGCTGTGGGCGAAGCTGCAGGCCGGTGAGCTGCTGGCGGATCCGCGCGTGAAGGAGCTGCGCGGGAAGGTGGACGCCGCGGGCACCGAGCTGCGCAAGCGCCTGGACGGGCTGCAGACCAAGGTGGTGGAGGCGGTGGGCGTGGCCAGCCAGGCCCAGCTCAAGGACCTCAACAAGGAGCTGGCCAAGCTGTCGCGCAAGGTGGATGCGCTGCTGAAGCCGGTGCGCCGGGTGGGTGGCTCCAAGGCCGCCAACGGCGCCTCGTCGTCGCCGCGCGCCTGAAAACGCCCGGCATTTGACGGTGTGTGTTACCTCCCTTTTCCATGAGTGGATACAGGGAAGGGGAGGTGCGTCATCGTCGTTCCCTTCACGTCGGGGGTGTGCTTACTTCGGCCGTTCCTCGACCCTTCGGGCCTGGGCGGCCCGGCGGAACACTCCCGGAGAGACCCATGGACAACAAGCCCGAGGCCCCCCGAGAGAAGAACCCTGTCGCGGAGACCTTCGAGAAGCTCTGGAGCCAGGCCCTGCTGGCGGTGAACACGGCCGAGGAAGAAGCCTCCCGCGCCGTGCAACGCGTGGCGGCGGTGGCCGGCTGGAGCCAGGAAGAAGTGAAGCGGCAGGCCCGTGAGTTCAGCGAGCGCCTCGCCGGACACCGCAAGGATTTGGAGCACAACGTCGAAGAGCGTGTGCGCCTGGCGCTCACCCGCCTGAAGCTGCCGCGCCGCGAGGAGCTGGCGTCGTTTGGCTCCCGGCTGGACAAGCTCGCCGAGCGCATCCAGGAACTGGAGCAGCGGAAGTGAAGGCCCCCGCCCTCTCGGGCGGGAGGTCTCTGGGTACGCGGTTCTTCGATCATCTCCACGCCCTCAGCTCTGGCTGTTCCCGGCTCCCGCTGCTGGCGGGGGTGGCGCTCGTCGTGTCCGCGCGCCTGGTGCCGCTGTTGGATCAGCGCCAGGTGCAGCCGGTGGTGCCGGAGGTGGTGGCGGCGGAGGCGGCGCCGCCCGAGGCGGAGCTCATCGACGCGGTGCTGGCGCGGCGGGCTCCGGACCTCGGGCTCACGCTGCGCCGGCAGCTCGGGCAGGCCATCGCGGAGGAGGCTCGGAGCACGGGGTATGATCCGCTGCTGATCCTGGCGCTCATCGACGTGGAGTCCGACTTCGAGGAGGAGGCCATCTCCGAGAAGGGCGCCAAGGGGCTGATGCAGATCAAGCCCAGCACGCTGCACTTCCTCGCGGAGAAGGAGGGCCTGCGCCTGTCCCGCGAGGAGGTGACGGCGGATCCCGCCCTCTGTGTGCGGTTGGGCATCCGCTACCTGCGCTCGCTGCAGGAGCGCTTCGGCGGGGATTTGGACCTGGCCCTGATGGCCTACAACGCCGGGCCCACCCGCATCCGCACCGCCATCAAGGAGGGCGACCTGGACCGCTTCCGGCGCTATCCCCGGTTGGTGCGGCGGGACTTCCGGCGCTTCCGCGAGGGCCATGGCCTGGGCGGAGACTGGTCCCTGGCGCAGCGGGAATTGCCGGACGAGCCCGTCCAGCCGTCTCCCTAGCCGAGCCGGCTCCCTGGCTCCTCGCCGGGCAGGTGAATCTCCGGGCGGCCCGGCCGCTCCAACCCGGCACGCGCATGCCTTGTTCCGCTGCCCGGGGTGCGCTAAGCGTTGCAAGTGCCCGGGACTGTTGGAGATTCCGAGGAGAGACCCGCATGAATCGCCTGCTTCGGAGCGCCGCTCTTGCCGCCGTGCTGGCCGTGGCTCCCACGGGAGCCCTCGCCGGCTCCGTGTACCTCAACGGCGTGAAGATTGACGGTGTCACCAACCAGAAGTTCGAGAAGGCCACCGTCCGCATCGACGAGGCCGGCAACATCTACATCGACGCGCCCGGCTATGCGGCCCGCGTGACGACGGTGACGCCAGCCGCGCCCGCGGCTCCCACGCCCCAGGCCGGGGCTCCCACGGCGGCGCCCCAGGCGGTGGCTCCTACGGCTCCGTATCCGGGCTCCGTGGCCCCCGCGTCTGGCGCCGCCCCGGCTCAGTACCCGGGCTCCGTGGCCCCCGCGTCTGGCGCCGCCCCGGCTCAGTACCCGGGCTCCGTGGCCCCCGCGTCTGGCACGGCCCCCGCGCAGTACCCCGCGGCGTCGGGTGCCGCGGCCGCACCTGGCGCGGTGGCTCCGGCGACGGCCCCGGTGGCCCCCGCGCCCGCGGTGCCGGGGCGCATCACCCAGCGCTACTGGCTGGTGACGGAGCAGTCGGTGCCGGGCATGGCCGAGTACGACATCGACGTCTTCGTCAACTCCAAGTGGCTGCGGAAGCTGCGCGGCAACGAGGACCAGGTGGTGGCGGACATCACCCGCAACCTCCAGCCCGGAGCGAACACGGTGACGCTGATTGCCCGGAAGGTCTCCTCCGGGAGCCGGCGTAGCAATTCGCCCGCGCACACGTTCCGGGTCATCATTGGCGAGGGCAACGAGGGCGGGGGCAACGTGATGATCGACAACCCGCTCATCCACTTCCAGAAGACGGCCGCGGACACCCAGGACGCCACCCAGGAGTTCACCCTCACCACGCGCTGAAGGCCGCGGGCGACGGGTAACGGAGACACCATCGTGTTCAACCTCGACGAGCGCTACCGGGGCCTGCCCGCCACGCGGGAGCAGATACTGGCGCTGCACATCTCCCTCAATACGCCGCACGTGGCCATTCCGGGCAAGCAGGCCGGCCCGGCGCAGGCCTTCGTCGTGGGCATCCGCGGAGGGCAGGGCGCCGCCGTCTTCGTCTACCTGTACCTGGCCGAGGCCGCCGACTGCGCGGTGTACCTCTCCGGCCGCCGCAACATGACGGGCGACGAGTACCGCGAGGACGAGGGGGACGCGCTGGCCTTCGTGGAGTCGCTCGGCTTCATGATGGATGACGCCAACTGGCGCGCCGCGCCGCCCACCCAGCAGGACGAGTGGCTCAAGACGCTGCCCGTGTTCTTCAAGGACCCCAAGCTCGTGCCCGCCGTGGTGGCGCGCGCCGAGGAGAAGAAGAACGTCACCACCACCCTGGGCCGCTTCCTCGCCGCCTTCTGAGTTCCCCCGTTCCTCCCTCCGCAAGAGAATCCACCGCCCCCATGTCCCGCCTCGCCCTCGCGTCCTGCTCGCTCGCGCTCCTGCTGGTCTCCGCCGGCTGTGCCCACACCCCCTCGGAGAAGGAGCGCCGCAGCGCGGAGATCCACTATGACCTGGCCATCCAGGCGCAGCAGCAGGGCAGCATGCAGGACGCCGTGCGCGAATTGAAGCTGTCGCTGGAGAACGACCCGGACTACCCGGAGGCCAACAACGCCATGGGCATCCTGCTGCACCTGGCGTTCCGCCGGCCGGAGGAGGCCGTGGGCCACTACGAGCGCGCCCTGAAGGTGCGCCCGTCCTTCTCCGAGGCCCGCAACAACCTGGCCAACGTGCACCTGGACCAGGGCCGCTACGACGAGGCCATCAAGCTCTACGAGCAGGTCCTCAACGACATGCTCTACCCGACGCCCTTCATCGCCCAGGGCAACATGGGCTGGGCCTACTACAAGAAGGGTGAAACGCAGCGCGCCCTGGAGAGCATCAAGGCGGCGGTGACGACCAACCCGTCCTTCTGCATGGGCTACAAGAATCTGGGTCTCATCTACGACGAGACGGGCCAGACGGACGATGCGTGCCGCAACTTCACCCGCTACCGGGAGAGCTGCCCGGAGGTGGCGGACGCGTACATGCGTGAGGGCGTGTGCGCGGCGAAGCAGGGCCAGGCGGACGTGGCGAAGCAGGCCTTCGCCGGGTGCGAGGCGAAGGCAAAGCCCGCTGAACAACAGCTCAAGGATGACTGCCGGAGGTTGCTGGAAAAGCTCTAGCCGGTTGGCTATCTGGACGCCTGTGGACCACGTCGAATTCGGCAAGTACCTCAGCCAGCAGAGAGAGCTTCGGGGCCTGTCGCGCGATGACGTCGCGCGGGAGACGAAGATTCCTCCCACCCTCATCGCGGCCCTGGAGGCCGGACAGGTGGAGCGGCTGCCCTCGCGCATCTTCGTGGTGAACTACATCAAGGCGTACGCGAGCGTCATCGGCATGTCCCCCGAGGAGGCGGTGCTCCGCTACGAGGAGGTGGACAAGTCGGTGCCGGCGCCGTCGCCGGCGCAGCTCGAGCAGGAGCGGCGCAAGCGGGCGTACATGGGCTTGTCGGTGGCGGTGGTGGTCCTGCTGCTGGGCGTGTACCTGTTCCTCGTGCTGAGCGGGAAGCTTCCCTCTCCGCTCGCGCGTTGAATCCATCCTATGGAGCGTTTCGACGACGACGCGCTCGTGCTGTCCACCATGGACTACGGGGAGACGGACCGTCTCGTCACCCTGCTGACGCGTGAGCACGGGAAGCTGACGGCCTTCGCCGCCGGGGCGCGCAAGAGCAAGCGCCGCTTCGCGGGCGCGCTGGAGCCCTTCATGCGGCTTCGCGTGCACATCGTCGAGACGCGCGGCAGCACCGTGCGGCTGGACTCGGCGGACATCGTCTCGGGCTACTACGCGGCGCGGGAGGACCTGTCCCTCATCGCCCGCGCGCTGTACGCGGTGGAGCTGTGCCGCGAGCTGACCCGCGACCACGAGCCGCACCCGGAGCTCTTCGTGCTGCTGGAGGAGTACCTCGCGCGCCTGGACGCGAAGGAGGCGGGCCCCACGTCGCTGCTCGCCTTCGAGCTGAACGCGCTGGCGCATGCGGGGCTGATGCCGCGCTTCGACTCGTGCTCGTTGTGCGGCGGCGAGCCTGGCGAGCGCCCCCGCTTCGACCAGGCCCACGGCGGCGCGGTGTGCGAGCCGTGCGGTAGCCGGGCCCGCGAGTCGGTGGCGGTGCCGGTGGCGCTGCTGTCCGGCCTGCGCGCCTTGCAGGAGGGCCAGCGCACGCCGCTGCCCGCGGACCTGCGCGCGCGGGCGCGGAGCCTGCTCAACGTGTTCATCTCCCACCACCTCGGCCGGCGCCTCAAGAGCGTGGACTTCATGGCCCAGGTGGGCCTCGACTGACGACGAACGGCGTTCGCGGAGGAGCCATGAGCGAGGGGACGGTGCCGCCGCTGGACGTGGTGTGCTTCGGCGAGACGTTGGTGGACTTCCTCCCGTCGGCCCCGGGTCAGCGCGTGCGCGACGTGCCCGCGTGGCACCCGGCCACGGGCGGCTCTCCGGCCAATGTCGCGGTGGGACTGGCTCGGCTGGGCCTGAGGCCGGCGATTCTGGGCGTGGTGGGCTCGGATGAGTTCGGCCACTTCCTGCGCGAGCGCCTCGCCTCCGAGGGCGTGGACGTGAGTCACCTGCGCCAGACGGACGAGGCCCGCACCGGGCTGGTGTTCATCTCGCTGGACGCGCGCGGGGAGCGCAGCTTCACGTACTTCCGCACGCGCTCGGCGGAGTTCCTGCTCGGCGACGCGGACGTGGACCCGGGTTTCCTGCTGCGAGCGAAGGCCGTGCACTGCGGCTCCAATTCGTTACACAGGCAGGAGGCTCGCGAGGCCACGGTGCGCATGATGACGCTGGCGCGCGACGCGGGCCGCATCGTGAGCTGCGACCCCAACCTGCGCCTGCACGCGTGGGAGGACCCGCGCGAGCTGAAGGGGCTCCTCGGGCGGATGCTGCCGCTGTGCACCGTGGTGAAGCTCTCCGAGGAGGAGATTGGCTTCGCCACCGGGACGGACGCGCCGGAGGAGGCACTGGCTCGGCTGTCCGCGCTCGGGGTGCTGCTGCCGGTGGTGACGCTGGGCGAGCGGGGCGCGGTGCTGCTCTGGAAGGGCGAGCGCATCCACGTGCCCGCGCCGCGCGTGACGGTGCTGGACACCACGGGCGCCGGAGATGGCTTCGTGGCGGCGCTGCTGCACGGACTGGTGCGGTGGTACGGCGACGCGCGGACACTGGCGTCGGCCTCGCGCGAGGAATTGACGGCGCTGACCACCTTCGCCTGCGACGTGGGCTCGCGGGTGGTGCAGCGCTTCGGCGCGGTGGACGGACTGCCGCGCGCGGAGGAACTGGCGGCGGTCATGCCCTCGCGCCCGCCCACGTCCCGCTGAGGGAGACGGGCGGGCTGCGAGTCCCCGAGGCTATTCGGGGGTGATGCGCGCGACGACGCTGCTCGCCTGGCCGTAGTCCGTCACCGGGCCCGCGCCGAAGTCCACGGTGCCTGACAGTCGGCCCCAGAGGACGGCGTCACGCGTGCCCGCGGCGGCGACGCGGAAGGCGGCCTGGCTGTTGGAGTCGCCGAAGCCACGGCTCCAGAGCGCCTGTCCGGAGCGGCTCAGCTTCGCCACGAAGATGTCGTCGCCACCGGCGCTCACCAGCGGGCCGGCGCCGAAGTCCACCGTGCCCTGGAAGGCGCCGGTGACGAGCACGTTGCCCGCTGGGTCCAGCGCCACGTCGAAGCCCCAATCGTCGCCAGGGCCGCCGAAGCCCTGGCTCCAGCGGTGGTTGCCGGCGCCGTCCAGCGAGACGGCGAACACGTCCATGCCCGAGGCCACGAGTGAGCTTCCGCCGAAGTTCACCTTGCCCTGGAAGGCGCCCGCGCCCACGAGGTTGCCCGCGGCGTCCGCGGCGATGCGCCACGTCGTCTGATTCTGGTGCGCGCCGAAGCTCTTCGCCCACTGCGGCTCGCCGCGACGGTCCAGCTTGAGCACGTACGCGTTGAAGCCGGCGTCGGAGACCAGCGTGCTGCTACCGAAGCGGATGGCATTCATGAAGCCGCCGCTCACGAAGACGTTGCCCCGGCCGTCGACGGCGAGCGCGCCCAGGCCGCTCGTGCCCGCGTCGTAGGCCGTGTGCCACTCCGCGCGGCCGTGCGAGTCGAGGCGCGCCACGAACTGGTCCGAAGCGCCCTCCGCCTGCACGGGCCCGTCACCGAAGTCGATGACGCCGGCGAAGTAGCCGGTGATGAACACGTCACCACCGGGGCCCACGGCGAGGCCGCCAATCTGCTGCTGCCCTCCGTCGCCGAAGCAGCGGCTCCAGAGGTGCCCACCGTTGGCGTCGAGCTTCGCCACGAAGGCGCGCGGGTTGCCCGGCGCGCCGGGGCAGGGGAGGGCGCCACCGCCGAAGTCGAGCTCGCCCCAGAAGTCACCGCTGATGACGACGTTGCCCGCGGCGTCCACCGCGATGCTGGTGGCCTGCTGATAGTTGAAGTCCCCGAAGCGCTTGCTCCAGAGGAGCTGGCCGTGCGGGTCGAAGCGCGCCACCACGACGTCGCTGTTGGACGTGCCCAGAATCGCGGCGTGCCCGTCCGGCTGCACGGCGAGGTCGCCAAAGCCGTCGATGCCGCTGAATGGCGTGCTCCATACGCGGGCACCCGGGAGCTCGGAGGACTGTTGTTGGGAGGGCGCCTCCCGAGGCGCGTCAGCTTCAGGCGCGGGGCCCGCACAGCCCGTGGCGGCGGCTGCGAGGAGGACCGCGGAACCCAGGAAACGAGAGGTCTTGTGCATGGCGGGAACCCTAGGAAAGCCTGGATATCGCGTGCAAGGACGCGAGAGGGTGGTTCCGTCATCTCGTGCACGACGCGGGTTCGGTGCTCGCTGCGCGCGTGGGTTCGGCTCACTCCGCGAGTCCGGCGCTCGCCGTGCGCGTGGGGCCGCTCACCCGCCGCATGCTGACGAACTCCCAGTTCGCGGACCGCAGCGGCCTCTCGCCGAGCGCGCTGCGCTTGAGGATTGCGGTCCGGCGCCACTGAGCCAGTCGAAACTTCAGCACATGGGTCATTCCAGGTGTGCAGGCAGACGCGCAACGGGGCTCGTCCCGAGGGGCCCGGGGATGGAAGGATGGGAGCCATGGCCGCCCAGCCCGCTCCACGCCCCGCTCCCGAGGATGAGGCCCCGGCTCCCGCCTCGCTGTCGCTGCTGAGCATCCCCGGCGACACACCCGAGGACGCGGACACGTACTGGCTGCGCGAGGTGTACCAGGGGGACCGCGTCCCGCAACTCACCCTGCGCGCCGTGCTGCTGGGCAGCGTCATCGGCGCCGCCACCTGCGCCACCAACCTCTACGCGAGCCTCAAGCTGTCCGTGGCCTTTCCCATCGCCATCACGGCCGCGCTGCTCGCGCATGCGTCGCACGGGGCGCTGCGCAGGCTCGCGCCCGGTGTCTCGGGGGCTCCGCTGTCTCCGCTGGAGACGTGCTGCGCGCAGGCGGTGGCGTCGTCCGCGGGCTATGCCACCGGTGGCGCGCTCATCTCCGTGCAGGGCGCGTGGCTGCTGACCACCGGGAGTCATCCTCCGGGGTGGGCGCTGCTCGCGTGGACCCTGCTCCTGTCGGCGCTGGGCGTCTTCTTCGCGGTGCCGCTCAAGCGCCGGCTCGTGGACCATGAGCAGCTTCCGTTCGCCACGGGCACCGCTGCCGCCGTCACCATCCGCGCGCTGCACTCACCCGGCGGCGAGGCCCGGCCGGGCACGCGCCTGCTCGGCCTCGGCGGACTGGTGGCGGGGCTCGTCACCCTGGGCCGCGAGGGGCTTGGACGCATTCCGTATTCATTCCCATTCGCCGGTGCGCTGGGGGGCATGCCGCTGGAGCGCCTCGGCTTCGCGCTGGATACGAGCCTTCTTCCGATTGGCGGTGGCGCGCTGCTCGGACTGCGCCTCACCGCTTCGTGGTTTCTGGGCGCGGTGCTCATCCACGGCATCGTGGCTCCGCGCGTGTTCGCGGCGGGGTTGCTTCCTGCCGATGGAGATTTCCTCGGGTGGAGTCTCTGGCCCGGCGCGGCCGCGCTGACCACCGCGTCGTTGCTGCACTTCATCCTGGACGGCCAGGTGCTGGGGCGCGCGTTGCGAGGTCTCTTCTCCGGCCGTCGCGCGGCTCCGCACCCGGTGGATGCGTTGCAGGTTCCGGGACGCTGGGTACTCGCGGGTGTGGCCGTGCTGACTCCCGCCATCCTCGCGCTGGCGCACTCCGCCTTCGGTGTGCCGTTGCCGCATGCGGCGCTCGCGGTGGCGCTCTCGTTCGTGCTGTGCCTCATCGCCTGCCGCGTCACCGGTGAGACGGATGCCACTCCGGTGGGGCCGCTCCAGCAGGTGACGCAGGTCACCTTCGGTGTGTTGCTGCCTCGCAACGTCGAGGCCAACCTCGCCACCGCGGGCATCACCGTCAATGCGGCGTCCTCCGCCGCGGACCTGCTCAGCGACCTCAAGACGGGGCACCTGCTCGGAGCCCATCCGCGACGGCTGTTCCTCGCGCAGTTGTTCGGCTGTGTGGTGGGAGCGGCGGCCATCGTTCCGCTGTTCTTCCTGCTCGTGCCGGACCGCTCCGTGCTGGGCAGCGCGCGCTTCCCCGCGCCCGTTGCCGAAGTGACGGCGGGCATGGCGAAGGTGCTGTCCACGGGTCTCGGCAGCCTGGAGCCCTCCACGCGGATGGCCATGCTGTGGGCCGCGTTGCTCGCCGCGGTCCTCACCCTGGCGGAGCGGCTGCTGCCCGAGCGTGCGCGACAGTGGGTGCCGTCGCCCCTGGGCATGGGTCTGGCCTGTCTGGTGTCGGCCTCCACCTCGTTGGGTTTCTTCCTGGGCGCACTTTGCGCGGCCGTGACGCGACGCGTGCGTCCCTCCTCGGAGGGTGGAGTGGTGACGTTCGCCGCGGGCCTCATCGCGGGTGAAGGCCTGGTGGGCGTCGGCATCGTCCTGGTCCGAGCGCTCTGGTAACCTGGGACTCCGCCCATGCGCTGTCCGGTCTGCCACCGACGCGTCGCCACTGGAGCGGCGTGTCCTGTGCACGGTCAGCGGCCCTCGCCCGGACCTTCCGTCGAGCCGCTGCCGCTCGCGGACGTGCCCGGACTGACAGGTGCGGCCATGCTGGGCCGGGGCGGCTTCTCCCACGTCTTCACCGCGTACCGCGACGAGGACGGACGCGAGGTGGCCCTCAAGCTCGGCCTCGGGCCGCACCATGAGCGCTTCGCTCGCGAGGCCGCGGCGCTGCGGCGTGTAGGCCCGCCCACCGCACCCGAGCTGCTTCAACATGGCACCACGCGCGGCCGGCCGTTCCTGGTGCTGGAGCACCTGCGTGGGCAGACGCTCGCCGCGTGGATGGCCGCGCTGCCCGGGACGGGGGCTGCGTCCGTGTCGCACGTGCGGGAACTACTTAGTGGCCTGTGCGCAGCCGTGGAGCGCGTCCACGCCATGGGGCTGGCCCACCGCGACCTCAAGCCGGAGAACATCTTCCTGCGCGAAGGCGGTGCGCTCAGCCTGCTCGACTTCGGCCTCGCGCGGTTTCTCGATGAGCCCGGGGACAGTGCCGCGCCGGATGTGGAGGCTCCGGGCTTCACGCCCGTGGGCCAGCGCCTGGGCACGCCCATCTACATGTCGCCCGAGCTGTGCCTGGACGCGCGTGAAGCGGGGACCGCCGCGGACATCTACGCGCTCGGTGTTCTCCTGTTCGAGCTGCTCACGGGAGCTCCGCCCTTCACCGGAGGCTCGGAGGAAATCCGCCACGGGCACGTGAGCCTTCGGCCACCGCGAGTCTCGGAGCGCGCGAGCGTGCCGGTCGCGCTCGATGAGGTGCTGCGCAGGTGTCTCGCCAAGTCACCCACGGAGCGCTTCGCGCGGGCCTCCGAAGTGCTCGCCGCCTTCGATGCCGCCTGTCGCGAGGAGGCTCCCGAGACGGGGACTGTTCCGTCAGTCGTCACTCCCGTGGCGGTGCTTCCTGCCTCGGCGACGGGGTTTCGGCCCGTGGCGTTGCTCGGCGTGCATGCGAGCCTGGCCGTGGATTCACTGCTCGCGATGGTCGAGCCACATGGAGGCTCGCTCGCGCGGGTCCATTCGCGTGGCTATGTCGTCGCCTTCTCCGAGTCGCACTCCGCCGAAGCGAACCTGCGGGCCGGGGCGCTCGTCGCGAGGCGTTTGGTGGAGGAGGGCAGGGCTGGCGCGGTCCTCCACCTCGCGGAGCTGTACGTGTACCCGGGGGCCACGACCACGCGTGTCGCGGGTTCGGCGCTCGAAGCCCTCGGGGACTGGTGGCCCGAGGACCTCGCGGTCGGAGAGGCCGGTGTCACTCCCGCTGCCGCCTCGCGCCTCGGGCCCGGTGCGACGGAGCCCGCGGTTGCTGGAGCCTCGAGTCATGGCGACGAGAGCCTGCGCCTGCGCCTCCATGACGGTGGTGCTTCCACGTCCTCATCCGAAGCACCTCCGCTGTCGGGCCGCGACGCCATGGTGGATGCGCTGGCCGCGGAGGCCGCGCGGTGTCTCGACGAGGAGGTGCCCGGCCTCTGTGTCCTCGCGGGTGAGGTGGGCCACGGCAAGTCACGGCTCATCGACGCGCTGGCGGCGCGGTTCGAAAGGGAAGGGCGCGCGTGGGTGGTGCGCGTGCAGGCGCCATCGCCGGATGCCGTGAAGCAGGAGCCGCTGCACGACGCGCTGATGTCCTCCCTCGCGAACATGCCGTCCTGGGCGGACAGCGGAGCGGCGCATGGAGGCTCACCTGTTTCAGTCGCGCCTGCCTTCGTGTCATTGAGGCCGTCGGCGGCCGCGAGCATCAATGGACGTGAAGCCCTGCCCCCGCTGCTTCGTCCCCGTGGCGCTCCGCCTCTCGCGGATGCGCGTCATTTCATCGCGCGTGTTCTCGCCGAAGAGCTCCACCACCGTGCGCGGCAGGCACCCCTCGTGGTGCTGGTGGACGATGGTCACCTCGCGGACCCCATCAGCCTCGATGCACTGGAGGTAGCCACCCTCGCCGGCACCCAGGCGCCGCTGTGGATCTGCATCGCCGCGCGCCCCGCGCTGCTGGGCCTGCGTCCGCACCTCGGCGAGCGCAGTGCCCGCGTCTCGCACCACGCGCTGCCTCCGCTGTCGCCCGAAGCGAGCCGCGCGCTCCTGCTGCGATTGCTGCGACCCGCTGAGCACATTCCCGAGCCTGTGCTCGCGCGACTGGAACAGCTCGCGCAGGGCGTTCCGCTCTCCCTCGTGGAGTTGGCCGGTGCGCTCCGGGCAGCAGGGGCGCTGCGCACGTCTCCCGGTGGCGGCTGGTACGTCGCTCCCGACGCGTTGTTGGACGTCTCCATCACGCCCCTCTTCGAGCGCCTCGCCGCGCGCGCACTCGCCGGTCTTCCCGAGGCACATCGCGTGCTCGCGAGGCTGTGCGCCGTGCTCGGCACGGAGGTGGAGGTGGCTCGCGTGGACGCGGCGCTGCACCACCTCGAGCCCAACGAGGAGACCGAGCGCGTGCTCTCCCTCGATGCGGGCATGGGGCTCCAGCGGCTCGCGCGCGCGGGGCTGCTCCGCCCCACCGGTCCGGGACGCTTCTCCTTCCGGCACCCGCTCCTGCGCGAAGCCCTGGAGGCACTGCTTCCTCCACTCGCCCGTCGTGCCCTGCACGCCGCCGCGCTCCGTGCCACACCCACCGAGGGCCTGGCCGAGCGCCGCCGCCGCGCGCACCACGCCGCCGCCTGCGGCGCTCACGAGGAAGCCACCGCCACGTTCCTCGCCCTGGCCGAGGAGGCCCGCCGCGCCCACCTCTCCGTCGAGGCCGAGCAGCACTACACCCGCGCGCTCGCGCTGCTCCCCGAGGGGGACGGAGAGCGTCGCGCTCGTGCGCTCGCGGGACGTGGGCGCGTGCGGCACCGGCTGCAGCGCTTTCGCGAAGGCCTCGCGGACCTGGCCGCCGCGCGTGTGCTGGCCGAGTCACGCAAGGACGTGGCCCTTCAAGTCGACCTGCTGCTGGAGGAGGCCACCGCGCGCGACTGGATGGAGGACGTGGAGGGCTCCACCGTCTGCACTCGCGAGGCGCTGGAGCGAATCGAGCAGCTCGATGACCCGCGCCTCTCCCTGCGCTGCACCCTGGCCCGAGGTCGGCTGCACGTGCGTCAGGGAGAGTGGGGCGCGGCGGCGCGCGTCCTCTCCTCGGCGGTGGAGGGCGCGGAGCGTGCCCGGGACCACGAGACACTGGTCGTCTCCGGCGCACTGCTCGGCTCGGCGCTGACCTTCCTCGACCGCACGGAGGAGGCCGCCGAGCGATTCAATGAAGCGATGACCCGCTGCGAGGAGGCCGGCGATGCGCTCCACCTCGCCGCCACGCTCATCAACCGCGTGCTGCTCTGGCTGCGGCTGGGAGACGTGGGCCGCATGGAGCAGGACCTCCGGCGCGCCATGGCTGTGGGCCGAGAGCTGGGCCACGCGCAGGTGGAGCGCTGGTCCACCTTCAACCTCGCGGAGGTGCTCTACATGCGAGGCCGCCTCGAAGAAGCACTGCCGCTCGCCCGCCGCGTCCACGAGCTGGGCGTGCGCTTCTTCCGCGAGCACCCCGTCCCCGTGGACGCGCTGCTCCTCGCGCGCATCGGCGCGGCGAGCGGCGACCTCGCCGAGGCCGAGCGGCAGCTCCGGTGGATTGAGTCGCACTGCCCCCCGGAGTCCCTGCCGCCCACCGCCGTCATGCGCAGGCTCGTGGAGCTCCAGGTGCGTGAGGCCTCGTCCGGAGTCGCGGCTCCGGATTCACAGGCCTGGCAGGCGCTCGCGGAGGATGCGGACACCTACGCCTCGGAGGATGAGAAGGCGGAAATCCTCCTCCAGGCCGCCCGGAGCGCGCTCCAGTCCGGACGCGCCGGGGCGGCCCGGACCTGGCTGGAGCGGGCCGAGCGCGCCGTGGAGGGCGCTCCCCTGTGGCGTCCCCGCCTGGAGTCATTGAGGGCCTCGCTGTGGGCCGTGTAGCGCGAAACGTCACAACTCCCCGCGCTTGTGACGTTCCGCGCTACAGCCGGCCGGGGCTCAGCGAGGTGTTCCCGGTGAGTCGAGGTTTTCCGGAGGCTGGCTCGGCACGTGCTTGCTCCAGGACATCCCGTCATCTCCCACCGTTCCGATTGGAGGAAAGCTCCATGGCCCTTCGTCCGTGCCGCCCGCTGCCAGTCAGTCTCTGTCTGCTGGTCCTCGCCCTCGCTGGTTGTGGCCCCGCGCTTCACGAGGAGGATGAGTCCCCGGCGCCCTCCTCGCAGGCTGCGGAAATCCGCATCGCCAACTCGCTGACCACGGACGCGCTGGTCCTCAACGCCATCTCCACCAACCCGACGGCGAACGGGCTGCTGGCGTCGAGCGCGCTCACCACACTCTTCGGGCCCACGGTGTCCTCGGGAAACCCGTACGTCAGCCTGCAGCTCCATGACCCGGACGCGCAGAAGTTCATGGAGTACCTGGTGGGGTGCGCGCTGGCGGACGGCGACACCCTGGACTGGTACGACCCGCGTCCCGCGTCCGCCGGCCCGAAGAAGTGGAACGGCAAGGCGGGCCTGTGCCCCGCGTGGAAGTTCTTCGCGCCGAGCCCCGAGTGCAAGCGCATGGTGTCCGCGTGCATCCTCGCGCGGAACAACGCGCTGGGCCGCCGCGTGGAGCTGTCCATTCGCGGCGAGCACTGGACGGGGCCGGGTGTCTTCACGATGGAGCCGGTGACGCGTCCGGCCGAGCAGGACCCGAATCCGGCGGTGGCGCTGACCAGCTTCACGGCGTGCTCCACGCCGCAGACCGGCGCGGCGCGCAACTGCGGCTGGAAGGCGGACGCCATCGGCTCGTGCGTGCCGGGCGCGACGGTGTGGGTGGGCGCGGGGGGACAGACTTCCTGCCCCGGCCTGCCGTTGGGCTCCAGCTCGGGCGCACAGAAGGTGCTGCGCGTGTGCAGCGGCATCGTCGGGTGTGACCACCTGGGGGCCCGCTACGTCACCGCGGCCGTCGGAAGCTGCGCGGGCGTGTCGTCGGCACCGGCGGCTTCCTTCACGTGCCCCAGCTCGGGCTGGTTCAGTGTGATGACCGCTCCCTTCTACTCGTTGTTTGCGTCGGGCACGGCGACGGTGGCGGTGAGCTCGAGCGCCGGTGCGCAGTACAACCTGTCCGAGCAGCAGGTGTACGGCATGCGCGAGGGCGCCTTCTACGGCAACGTGTTCGACCCGGCGGCGCTCCACCCGAAGGCCAACGTGTACGTGAGCCGCGAGGGCGACACCTTCAAGGTGAATGGCGACGACGTCGTCATCCAGGGCGCCATCTACCGTCAGATGTTCTCCTGCTACGACCCGAGCTGGTCCTCGGGGGCGGCCTACTCCGCCAACCGCGTCTGCGCGCTGCCGTCTTCCGGCGAGAACTGCGCCGCCACGGTGACGGGGCCGTGCTGGAATCCGAGCAACCCCTCCACGGCGATGTGCGCCACGGAGGATGGCCCCGACGTGTCGGGCGATGGCGACTTCGAGCAGTGCAAGGACCCCGCGGGCAACGTCTGGGAGGAGCCGGTGACGACCTTCCTCAACTCCCCATGCGACACGGTGCAGATGTCCACGGGCACGCGGACGTGCATGCGGAAATAGCGGAGTACCTCCACGGAGCGCACGGTGCCAGGCGGCGAAGAGTCACTCTACGGTGAAGAGCTGGGCGCGGGAGCCCTGGTGGGGCAGTGGGTGGTGGAACGCGTCCACTACCGGGGGCCCGTGTCCACGCTCTACCGTGCGAAGGACTCGCGCACCGGTGCGCCCGCGGCGTTGAAGGTGTTGCACGCGCTGCCGGCCAGCGCCACCACCGCGCTGCGCCGCTTCCGCCGTGAAGCGGCCACGCTCCAGCGCCTGAGCCACCCGCACATCGTCGAGGTGCTCGGGTACGGGGAGCTGCCGGACGGACGCGCCTTCATCGCCATGGAGTGGCTGGAGGGGCGGGACCTCGCGGCGGACCTCGCCGCGCGAGGCCCGCTGTCCGCGGACGAGGCGCTGGAGGTGCTGGAGCAGGTGGGCGCCGCGCTGCGGGCCGCGCACGGTGCGGGCGTGGTGCACCGGGACTTGAAGGTACAGAACGTGGTGCGCCTCTCCGCGAGGGGCGAGGCGCTCCACGTGAAGCTGGTGGATTTCGGCGTGGCCAAGGGGCTGACGCCGGATGCACCGGGCGCGTCCACGCTCACGCATACCGGCGTGGCGCTGGGTACGCCGCTGTCCATGGCGCCCGAGCAGATTCGCGGGGAGCCGCCCGATGAGCGCACGGACCTGTATGCGCTGGGCGTGCTCCTGTTCCAGCTCGTGACGGGACAGCCTCCGTTCCAGGGGGCCACGCGGCACGAGGTGGAGGAGCAGCATCTGCACGCACCTCCGCCGCGTCCCGGTGAGCGGGCTCCCGTGCCTGCCGCGCTGGACGCGGTGGTGCTGCGATGTCTGGGCAAGCGGCGCGAGGACCGCTACCCGGATGTGGATGCGTTCCTGGAGGAGCTGCGCGTCGCGGTGCGCGGCGGGCGGGCACCGGCGAAGGCGGGGCACGCGGTGGCGCTGTACGCGGAGGCCCGGCTCATGGGCGCGCCGGATGCGGCGGCGCTGGAGCGATTGGACGCGCTGCTGGAGCGCACGGGCCAGGCGGCGCGAGAGGCGGGCCTGGATGTGCGGGTGGAGGGAAGCGGCTGTCTCCTGGCGATGGCGAGGCTTCCGGAAGACGAGGCCCGCGAGCGGGAGTCGCGCGAGCGCGTGCTGTCGTCAGCGTTGGAGCTGGTGTTGGAGGTGGATGCCTCCAGCGACGCGGACTCCGTGACATTGGCGGTCACCGTCCACGTGGCGCAGCTGTCCGGCGGAGAGGGGCAGGGCGCGGGGCTGCTGCACGTGCCCGGCTGGCTGACGGAGTTGCCGGGCACGGGGCTCGTGGCGACAGAGGCGGCGCTGAGGGGCCTGGAGCCGGGCTTCCTCACGGAGCCCGACGCCGGACAGGGCAGGGCGCGCATCCTCGCGCGCCGGTGAATCAACCGGACGCGTGCTTCCTCACGGCGCGCGGAGCCTGTGCCGGCCCTGGACGCGGCGGACGCGTCAATCACTCACACGGGGGGCCGAGCGCCGTGGGCCTCGGGGGAACGGAATGCCACGGTCCACCTGGCGGATTGCCTTGGGAGCCGAGGACCTTGCGAGTAGCCTGACCGTGCGCGGAGTGGACCGCCTACGAGGCACTTCATGGAGTCCGACGACCTCAATCCGGCAAGCCGGCCCCCGGGGCTGTCCATCGGCCGGTGGCGCTTGCTGGAGCAGTGCGGCCAGGGCACCTACGGCATTGTCTACCGGGCCGAGAGCTTGGAGGAGCCTGGGGGCGTCGTGGCCCTCAAGCTGGCCGTGTATCCCGGCGATGCCCGCTTCGTACGTGAGGCGGAGCTGCTCTCCCGCGTCCACCATCCCGCTGTTCCGCGCCTCTTCGACCACGGACAGTGGCAGCCCCGCGAAGGCGTGTCCTACGCCTGGCTCGTCATGGAGTGGATCGAGGGAGTGTCCCTTTATGACTGGGCCGTGGCGCAGCGCCCGTCGTCACGGCAGGTGCTCAACGTCCTTGCCCGGCTGGCGCGGGCATTGGAGGCCACCCATGCCGCAGGCGGCGTCCACCGGGATGTGAAAGGCGACAATGTCCGCGTGCGACGTGCGGACGGACAGCCCTTCCTCATGGACTTCGGCGCGGGACACCACCTGGGGGCCTCCACGCTGACGTGGCAGCCGTTTCCTCCCGGCACGCCCATCTACCGCGCTCCCGAGGCCTGGCACTTCGTGATGCGTCCCGGCAAGCCTCCCGTCGTCCCGTATGCGCCTGGCTTCTCCGATGACGTCTTCGCCCTGGGCGTCACTGCCTACCGGCTCGTCTCCGGCAAGTACCCGCCCTCGGCGTATCCGCGTGCCGACGACGCCAGGCTTTGGCTCCCGGAGAACCTGGCGCTCTGGACCGCCAGCACGGGCAACGCCCGCTGCGTTCCGGAGCTGAGTGCATTGGTGTTCCGGATGCTCTCGCTCCGACCGGAGGCGCGTGGCAGTGCGAGGGAGGTGGCCGAAGCGCTGGAGCAGGCCGCATGGACGGCGGGACCTGAAGCGGATGTGCCTCTCTTCACCGGGGAGGAGGCGAGGCCCGCGGGCCTCTTTCCTCCGGTCCAGCGCGTCACGGTGCAGCCACCTCCTCGCATGGCGAGGCGGCCCTGGTTCGTGGCGGCCAGCCTCGGTGCATCCCTGGCCCTGGGCGCGGCAGTGCTGGTGAGCACCCGGCCCGTCGAGCCGTCCGAGCAGACACACCTCGCGGACGGGGAAGAGTCGAAGGATGGAGGCACGGTCGCCGTCGGAGACACCGCGCTGACGGCCCCAATCGAGCCCGCGCGAGCCCTCTCCATGTTGTCGGTCATTCGGGCTGAGTTGCCGCCGAAGCCCTTCCAAAGGCAGCGCAGACCCGATGGTGACGGACGGTGTCCCGGCAAGGGAATGGTCGCAATCAACGGCGGCTGCTGGGTGAAGTTGCCTGTGGAGCTGAAGGACTGCGAAGCCACGGATGGCTTTGCGTACAAGGGCGCGTGCTACGTCCCCGTCTGGGCACCGCAACGTCCTTCCACCTCGGGGCCCACGAATCGCGACGACGCGCCATAGCCGGTAGGGCCGAGGTGGGGAAGGCCGTGTCCCCGAGGCTTCGTTCCCCGGGAAGGAGGAGAGCCCCAGCTCCGATTGCCGGTGAGACCCCAGACACAGGTGACGCTGGATGGCCTCAACACAGTGGCCGAGGACCTCCAGGAAGGCGCCCAGGTCCGAGCCTCGTACACCCTGAACGACGCCGGGGACGCCCAGGCCGTGCGCATCGACGCGACGACACAAGGGAACACCTCGGGGACCGGGACCTCCACCCAGGAATCGCAACAATGGTAGCAACAGTAATCAAATAACCACGGCTTCATGTCAGTGAGTCTCGTCCGTGATAGATCCGGCCTCCTCTCACGAGGAGGTCTCACATGCATCAGCGTCTGGTCGTCATCCTGGGCTGTCTGGGACTTGGCGTGCTCATGGGGTGTGGTTCGACCGCGGAGGAGCAGGCGCGAGCTCCGGGGGACACCGTGTTCCGGGCCCCGCTCTCCGACGAAGACCCTCCGCCGCGAGAGTGTGGAGAGGACGGCGTCTGTGACGAGGGCGAGACCCCTGAGAAGTGTCCGCTCGACTGCGATGGCCCCGACCCGTTCTGCGGAGATGGCCTCTGCGGCGTCACCGAGTCGCATCAGTCCTGCCCCCTGGACTGTGACGCTCCAGCCCCCTTCTGTGGAGACGGCCTCTGCGATGGCTCCGAGTCGCACCGGGTCTGTCCGGTGGACTGTGATGCGCCTGCGCCGGGAGTCTGCGGAAACGATGGTGTCTGCGACGAAGGTGAGTCGCACGAGACCTGTCCACTCGACTGTGATGGGCCCGCATAGCGAGCCCCGAGGGGAACACGGCAGCACCACGCGCGCTCCTGAGGCATCCCCTCATTTTGCAAGCTGGCGAGGAAGCGGCAGGTCGGCTGGTTCGTGCGAAGAGTAGGGCAGCCTCGCCACTACGTACTGGGTGAGAACATCACCCATCAACGAAAAGAAGGTGCACGCCTTCCTCGACGGACTCTTCGGGGACGACCTGCATGCCAAGAGAGTCTTGTCGCTGTCGCTGGCGACGCTGGGCGTGGTCCATGCGGCCAGCCTGTCGGTGTACGCCATCGGCCAGGCGCTGGCGATGGCCCGTGTCACCCAGGGCAAGCATGGGGTGAAGCAGGTCGACCGGCTGCTGTCCAACACGGGCATCGACGTCTGGCACCTCTTCGCCCTGTGGGGGCCCTACGTGCTGGGGCAGCGCACCGAGGCCGTGGTGTCACTGGACTGGACGGACTTCGAGGCCGATGACCAGACGACGCTGGTGGCCGCGCTCAAGACGAAGCATGGCCGCTCGACGCCCCTGGTGTGGCTGACGGTGCAGAAGTCCGCCCTCAAAGGGCTGCGCAACGACGTGGAGGACTCCGTGCTCCTGCGCCTGCGCGAGCTCATCGCCCCCGAGGTGAAGGTGACGATTCTGGCCGACCGAGGCTTTGCCGACCAGAAGCTCTATGCCCTGCTGGAGCAGTTGGGCTTCGAGTACGTCATTCGGTTCCGGCAGTGCATCACCGTCACCCGCCGGGACGGCGAGCGCCGCACGGCGGCCGAATGGGTGCCCGCCTCGGGCCGTGCCTGCCGACTGTCTGCCGCGCGCGTCACCGCCGATGAGGCGCCTGTGGGCGCGGTGGTGCTTGTGAAGAAGAAGGGCATGAAGGAGCCCTGGTGTCTGGCCACCAGCCTGAGTGCGGCGGCGGCCTCCCAAATCGTAGCGCTCTACAGTCGCCGCTTCCGCACCGAGGAGAGTTTCCGCGACATCAAGGACTTGCGTTTCGGTATGGGCTTGTCCGCCATGAGCATTGCCGAGCCGGAGCGGCGCGACCGGCTGCTGTTGGTGTGTGCGCTGGCTCTCGCGCTGCTGACGCTGCTGGGGGCTGCCGGTGAACGGCTGGGCATGGAGCGCTATCTCAAAGCCAATACGTCCAAGAGCCGTACCTACTCTCTCTTCCGCCAGGGCTGTTTCTACTATCAGGCCCTGCCCATGATGCCCGAGGCCCAGTTACGACCTCTGATGGAACTCTTCGGCCAGCTCGTTTGCGAGCAACCCGTTTTCCGCGAAACCTTCGGTGTCATATGAGGGGATGCCTCAGGGGCCGAGGAGGAGTTCCGGCTGGCCCTGCTGGAGTGGGCTCACCGGTACAACGAGCACTGGCTACTGGAGCGCCACGACTTCCTCTCGCCGAGTCAGGCCCGGCGGGAGCTGATGCAGAAGAAAGCGGCCTGATTATGACCAACCTGGTGTCTCGACAATCCGGTGCGGTACAGGGGCCGGCTCTATGAGGACGCGCAGCTCACGCGTCCGTACAAGGGCGGGGGAGAGACGGACATCGTCCCGGAGCTCGACCTGCTCGTCGTCAGGCCGGTGGAGGGCGGCTACCAGTATTCGGAGGTGGCCAACGTCAAGGTCCCGGACCCGAAGCTCGCCACCGACATGCGGGCGGACGCGGCCAACCAGAACCGGCTGGCGCTGGAGGCGCTGCGTGCCCATCAGGAAGGACGTCCCGCCCGGGTCGAGACGAAGTCCGGAGAGACGCTCCATGGCCAGGTGACGGACATCACCGGCGTGGATGCGCGCACGGGCGCCGAGGTGCACCTCACGGGGCGCATCGAGGCGGACCCACGCGGCGTCACCGAGCAGACCATCCTCCCCCGGCTCGAGAAGCAGCCCCCCGGGCCCGCGGACCTGGCCTTCACACAGAGGGACATCAACGTGGTCATGAACCTGTTGCGTGAGCGCCAGCTCATGCGGACTCCGGAGTACTGACGCGATGGGTGTCATCTATTCGCCGCTCATCCTCTTCGCCCCGGTCCGGTCCGATGGCACCCGGCGGGACTTCCCACCGCTGCCTCCCGGCGTCACCGCGCGCATCGAGGAAGGCTCCCGCATCCTGATGTTCGGGCTGCGCATGGGAGAGATGCTCGGGCTGGACGTCGAGGAGCTCTCCCAGGTCCTCCGCGAGGTGGAGAGTGCTCCACTGCATCGCGGGCGCGGGCTGTTCATCGCGACGGATGTCTCGCTGCTGCTCGAGGTCTACGCGCGAATCCGCGACGGGTTGCGCGAGGCCATCGATGACGTGGGACAACCCCGGGGCCCTATGGGCGCTCGCCTGGCGGCCTCCCCCGATATCGGCCGGTACTCGGACGGCGGCCTGTTCACGCGCTTCCGCGGTGTCCCGCTGCGTGACTTGCGGGAGTGGCTGGAGGAACTGTGCCGCTTCCTGGCGTTCGCCCAGGAACACCAGCTCCTCGTGCGCCAGGGCGAGCCGCCGGACCCGGACATTGGGGACGACGGGGAGCCTGACTGAGGCCGCCAGGCGGCGCCGCCCCGGCGTGCGGGAGCGGGCACTCGCATCACGCCCGAGCCGCTCTGCGCCGGAGCGGCACGCGTCCCCAGCCTGGTGACAGCCCGCTACCGTCTCTCCCGTGAAGCCAGCACCTGCATCGTCGAGTGCTCGCGGGAGACCCGGGAGGGCCCGGGCTTCGACACGCCCGGTTCCGATGAGACGCTGAGGTAGCGGCGTGGAGTCGCTGCTGTTCACCCGCCGCCTTGCGCCTTGAACACGGTGATTCGTTCAAGGAGCGTGCCCTGGGCATTACGGTCGAGCGCTTGAAGACTCATGCGAGCGCTCTCGATGATGTGCTCGGCATGGCGGTAGAACTCTCGCGGCCTGGCCAGGAAGAGCGGCCAGATGACATCGAGCGCTTCCTCCGACACGGCGAGCGATGTCTCCCATTGCCCGGACAGGTACTGGGGCTCGCCCAGGTCGACGAGGTACAGCGCCAGGGTGGGGAGGAACTCGTCCGGTCTTTCCGTCGCGAGCCGGCGACAGATGGCCACCGCCTCGGCCAGCGACGCATGGGCCTCGCTCTTCCCATGTGCGCACTGCAGCGTGCCCAGATATCTCAGGCACTGCGCCAGCGTGGGCAGGAACACGTCCGGCTGCGCCGCCGCCAGCTTGCGAAGGATTGCCACCGCCTCCGCTCTGGACGTGAGTTCCGCCGTCCACTGTTGGAGCTGGCTCTGCCGGTCGCCAAGAAGTCTCAAGCTCCCGGCCAGCCTGGGGAGGAACACGTTCGGATTCACCGCTGCGAGCTGACGACAGATGGCTACCGCTTCGGCTGCGGAAGCGAGCGCCGCATCCCGTTGCTCCAGCTCGCTCTGTCGCCGGCTCAATGTCGCCAGGCTGTCGGCGAGAGCGGGCAGGCTCGCCTCGGGCTCAATCGCCGCCTGTTGGCGGTGGTGCTCGACCTCCTTCCGAGCCGAGTCGAGTTCCTCCTCCTGCGTCCGCTTGAGCTCGCTCTGCCACGTGTCCATGGCCCGTGAGCGTGCCGACCGGCGCCAGCCTCGTCAACGTGACGGGAGCGGACGCACGCGACCGGGGCGTGCGTCCGCGCCGATAGGCTCACGTGGCACCCTCAACATGGCTTCTATCCCGCCTACACGCCGCCCCTGGACGAACCCGTCCCCCCTGTGGCTCCATCATCTCGAGCTCGCGGGCGCGGTCTCGCATCTGCACCGCGAGCTCGAAGTCGAGGTCCCCGGCTGCCGCGCGCATCGCGGTGCGCGGCTTGTCGATCACCTTGCGCAGCGCCTCGATGTCGTCGAGCGCCGTGCCGTCGAGCGCGGCCATGACCGGCGACGGCATGCCCTTGCCCTCGTCCCTCTCCGTCCAATGTGGCAGGTGAGTGCCGCCGTCGCGAAGCAGTTGGGTCTGCAATCGCTGCCGGTACAGGGGCTCGAGAGTAGTGCTCCAGGGCCTTCTCCCGGCCCACCGCAGCCGAACGCTGCCGGGTCACTGGAATATGCTCACGCCCTCCATGACCCAGACACCTCCGCCGAATCCCTCTCAGCAGCTCCTGGAGCACATCTCCAGCTATTGGATTTCCCAGATCATCGGTGTGGTCGCGCGACTTCGCCTCGCGGACCTGCTCGCGAGTGGTCCTCTTTCGAGCGATGCGCTGGCGCCGCGGGTGGGAGCCAACCCGGATGGGCTGTACCGCCTGATGCGCGCGGGGGTGGTCGCAAGCCTCTTCACGGAGGTGTCCTCCCGCACGTTCACGCTCACCCCGCTGGGGGCCTGCCTCCGTACGGAGGTGCCCGGCTCGATGCATGACATGGCCATCATGATGACCGCCCCAGGCCATTGGCGGCCCTGGGGAGACCTCTTCACTGCCGTGCGGACAGGGCGCTCCACGGCCCGCGGCGCTCTGGGGACCAACCTCTGGGAGTACTACGAGAAGAACCCGGAGGAGGCTTCGCACTTCGACCGTGCGATGGGCAGCTTCTCCAACTTCGTCGCCACGGAAGTGGCACGCCTCCACGACTTCTCACCCTATGCCCGCGTGGCCGATGTGGGGGGCAGCCAGGGCGTGTTGCTCGCCGCCGTGCTCCGTGCCCATCCCTCCTGCCGAGGCATCCTCTTCGACCTTCCGCACGTCATCGACGGAGCCCGGGCCCGTGTGGAGGCCGAGGGGCTGAGCCAGCGGATGGACCTGGTGGCGGGGAGCTTCTTCGAGCCAGTCATTCCCGCCGCGGAGGCCTATCTCCTCAAGCACATCCTTCATGACTGGGACGACGCCTCGTCAACCGCCATCCTCCGGCAGATTCATCGCGCCGCACTGCCGGGAGCCCGGCTGCTCGTGGTCGAGATGGTGCTGCCGGACAGCGGGGAGCCTTCGCGCGCGGCCCTCATCGACCTCAACATGTTCGTGCTCGCGGATGGACGCGAGCGCACGGCCCGTGAGTACGAGACGCTGCTCGCCAGCACCGGCTGGGCGCTGGAGCGCATCACTCCCTCCCCGAGCAGCGTGAGCCTCATCGAGGCACGCAAGCGCTGAAGCTGCGCTCGATCACGGCTTGATGCCGTGCCTGCGCAGCAGCCGGTACAGATGGACGCGGTCCATGCCGGCGGTGACGGCGGCCTGGGCCACCTTGCCCTGGTGCTTCTCCAGCAGCGCGCGCAGGTACCGGCGCTCGAAGTCATCCACCACGCGGCGGCGCTGGTCCGCGTACGGCTGCGACGGGTCCACCTCCAGCGGGCCCGCGGGCAGGGCCTCCTCCTCGGAGAGCTCCACCGCCTCCTCGAACACGAGGCACCGCTCCAGGTAGTTGCGCAGCTCGCGCACGTTGCCCGGCCACGCCGCGTGCCGCAGCCTCGCGATGAAGTCCGGCGTGCGCAGCGTCGCCGTCCGCTCGGGGTCCGCGCCCAGCGAGTCGAGGATGCCCTCCACCAGCATCGGCAAATCCTCCGGACGCTGACGGAGCGGCGGCAGTGAAATCCGCAGCACCGCGAGCCGGAAGAACAAATCCGAGCGGAACCGTCCCGCGTTCACCTCCGCGCGCACGTCGCGATGCGTGGCGGCGATGAGGCGCACGTCCACCGGCTGGTGCGTGTTGCTGCCCACGCGTCGAATCTCCCGGTTCTCCAGCACGCGCAGGAGCTTCGGTTGAAGCTCCGCGGGCAGCTCGCCAATCTCGTCCAGGAACACCGTGCCGCCCACGGCCTCCTCGAAGGCGCCCACGCGGCGGTGCAGCGCGCCGGTGAAGGCGCCCTTCTCGTGGCCGAACAGCTCGCTCTCCAGCAGGTGCGCGGGAATGGCGCCGCAGTCCACCACCAGGAAGGGCGCGTCCTTGCGGCGGCTCGCCTGATGAATGGCCAGGGCCGCCTGGCTCTTGCCGGTGCCCGTCTCACCCTCCAGCAGCACCGTCACGTCACGCGCCGCCGCGCGCTCCATCATCGCGAAGCATCCGCGCATCGCCACCGACGCGCCCACCAGCGTGCCGAAGCGCGTGCTCTCCGAGAGGGGCAGCCGGTTGCTCTCCGCGCTGAAGTCGAAGCGCAGCACCACGCGCCCCAGCCGCAGCAGGCTGCCGCTGCGCAGCACGCCCTCCACCACCTGCACGCCGTCCACGATGACGCCGTTGAGGCTGTCCAGGTCCTTCACCTGGGGCCCGCGCGGGCCGATGCGCACCTCGCAGTGGAAGCGCGACACTGTCGGGTCATCCAGCGCGAAGTCGTTGAGCGGATGCGAGCCCACCGAGCACGTGTCCCCGGTGGACTCCCACATCGTTCCCGCTCCGGGGCCTTCCGCCACGGTGAGCCGGAAGCGGCGCACGGTGGAGGCGTCATATGCCCGGCGGCCGTGCTCGTACGGGAGCGTCACGTGGAGCTCGGCGTCTCCTCCCTCCGCGGCCTCCTTCGTCCAGGGGGACTCGCCCTTTGCGTCGTCCGTCGAGGTGGAGGGTGGCCGGGGGCGGTCCAGTGCTGACATGAAATTCAAGATATCACGGAGCTGACGTGTACCGCCCCCCACAATCGGACCCCGGTACGACGGGCCCGGCCGCCCACGCTCCGTGTCCCCTCTGCAACTCCGTGGCGCTGGTACCCCCGTCACCCGGCCGTCATGGCGCGTGGATGACGACCTCCGCCTCCGGGTGCTGCGAGGAGGCGCCGTCCAGCAGCGAGGCCGGAATCCCGCGCAGGTGCTTGTCGAAGAAGGCGAGGACGTAGTCCCTCGCGAGGAGGGGCGCGCGCGCCGCGTCGAGCGTCCCGAGCTGATAGTCCCCTGCGTCCGACTTCGGAGCGTAGTGCCGCAGCACCGGCAGGGCGAGCCCCAGGTCGGTGAAGGAGAAGTGTCCCGCGCCCTCGAAGCTCACGTCGTAGCCGATGGCGCGGAGGTGCTCGAAGAAGCGGGCGCGGCTGGCGTCGATGGAGGCCTCCTCGCTGTTCATCACCAGGAACGGGACGTGGACCTCGCCGTCCAGGTCGCCGAAGAACGTCCCGTCCATGTTGAGCCCCGCCTTGACGCGCGTGTCCGTGCGGCAGGCCTCGCCCGCCGTGGAGCCACCGAACGAGTGGCCGAACATTCCCACCCGCGTCAAATCGAGCCGGCCGGTGAAGCGCCCCTGCGCATCGGCCTCATCGAGCTTCGCGAGCTGGTCGAGCACGAACCGCGCATCCGCCGTCCAGAGGTCCTGCACGCGCCGGTTCAGCTCGGGCTTCGCAGGTGAAATCTCGACGACGTCACTCACCACGTGGCCATCCGGGAACACCAGCGGACCGCTGCTGTGCGGATGGGAGAGGGCGGCCACCACGTACCCCCGGCTGGCCAGCTCCTCCGCGACAACGGAGCTGAGCGCGCTCACAGAGCCATAGCCATGCGACAGCACCACCACGGGGAATCGGTCCGAGCCCTCGGGCAGGGCCGCGCCGCGCACGGAGTGGGCGAGGACGAAGCCGAAGACCTGGGACGACAGTCCTCCCACCGTGGCGAACAGCTCGCCTTCGAGCGGCTGGAGGAAGTACGGCGCGGGCTGGGCCTGGGGCCGCGCCACGGCGGGATACCAGAGGCGCACCTTCAGCTCACGCCAGTCTCCCGGCTCGGGCGTCAGTGGCTCCTCGCGGGAGGTGTCCGTCCACGCGTATTCGAGCGTGCCCACCGCGAAGGCGCCTGTCGTCTCCGGGAGCCGCACCACGACGTGCTGCGCGTCGAACACCCCATCCTGCGCGGAGAGCTCGCTCCCGCTCCGGGTCTTCCCACGGAAGACGACGCGGGCGGTCTCCGCCGTCAGCACCCTCGCCTGTTTCAGCGCGGGAAGGGAGAAGGTGAAGATGGCATCGAGGCGGCCATCACCATCCACGTCGCGCGAGGGCGCCGTCCCCACGGCGGAGACCTTCGCCTCCTCCTTCGAGTCCCACAGCGTGGCCTCCGCCGGGTCCACGTCGCTCGCGTCGAGTCCTTCCGCGCCGAGCACTGCTACGTCGAGGTTCCCGGTGCCCGACAGGTCCACCGCATTGGGGTACACGCCGGGGAGCACGTCGAGCGAGGCATTGTCGACCCGGACGTGCGTGGGAAGGGTGGGCGAATCATCCCGTGGCTTCGGGTCGTCCTCGTCACAACCCGTTCCCGCGAGCAGCCCCCATGTCAGCACCAACGCAGTGCTGACTCCCTCGATGTGCCGACGCCTCGACCCCCACGTACGCATGTTCCCTCCGAGACTCATGGACGCGCAGGGAACACCGGAGCCGGCGCAATGTGTCACCGGCGCGTGCGCGAAAACGCGGCGCGGCGCGTTCCGTCACGAGGACGTCACCGACTCGCGCGGCATCGGGAGGATCTGCTTCACTCCCGCTGCCCCCGCAGCCCGCACCCCTGAGAGGAAGACCGATGAGCTCGCAGCTTCTGAAGTCCTGTCTCGTGATGCTGATGGCCGTGGCCACCGCGTGTGGTGGCGTCGCTGAATCCCCCGAGGCCCCGGAGTCACCGCTGGGCGAGAGCACGCAGGCCGTGCTCTACCCGCCGCCCGCGCCGGCCAGCGGCAACATCCTGGACAGCACCACGTACATGGGCCGGGTCAACGTCCCTGGCTCCATCCAGACGCAGTTCACCTCAGTGCCGCAGTACTTCTCCTTCAGCTTCATCGTGGGCGGGACGTCCAGCGTGAAGCTCGAAGTCACCCACCTGGGCACCAGCATGTACCTGGACACGGGCCTCTTCCTGTACGGCCCGCGTCAGGCGAACGGCAGCTTCGGCACCACGCTGCGGGCCCAGGATGACGACTCCGGCTACGGCCAGCTCAGCCGCATCTCCTCCGTGTCGCTCGCGGCCGGCGAGTACCTCGTCGTCGTGAGCAGCGGCTCCGGCGTGGGCAAGCAGTTCCGCCTCCAGACGGACTGCCTCGCCGGTGCCTGCGTGGTGACGCCCGCGCCGTCTGGCTACGCGCTGCCTCTGCAGGAGGAGCCGCTGACGCCGGCGCTCCAGCGGACGATGGACGAGGACGTCTACTGGGGTTGCGAGGGCGCCTGCAACGGCTGGCTGAACGCCTACCACTTCGCGTGGCCGTACACGGGCCAGCCCACGCTGGAGATGGCCATGCGCACCGTGGAGACCTTCGCCCGCGTCCAGGACCAAGGCTACTACTACATCGGTTCCGTTCCGTACTCGGGGCTGGAGCCGAGGCTGCTCCCCATCTTCTCCACGTACGACGTGCCGGAGCAGATTCTCGCCACGTACAGCAACGGGACGGAGAGTGTGTTGGTGGCGCTCTACGCCAGCCCGGTGCAGGGCTCGGACTTCAACCTCTTCGTCATCCTGTTCCCCCAGTCATACAAGGTGCTCGTCCTGGAGCAGGAGCACTTCTGGTGAGCTGAGCCCCACGTGAAGCGTGCCCGTCCTCACGCGGCCGGCGGCCTCCATTCAATCCACCGCAGGTCGCGCACGAAGACGGTGTAGAGGACGGGCACCAGCAGCAGGGTCAGCACGGTGGCCACGGTGAGGCCGCCAATCTGCGCGTAGCAGAGCGGCTGCCACAGCGGGCCGCCGTGCATGGCCAGGGGAATCAGGCCCAGCACGGTGGCGCCCACCGTGACGAGCACCGGCCGCAGCCGCATCAGCCCCGCGTCGAGCAGCGCCTCGCGCAGGGGCTCGCCGCGCTCCTGTGCCTCCTCGATGTAGTCGAAGAGCACGATGATGTGGCTGACGATGACGCCCATCAGGCTGATGACGCCGAGGAAGGCCATGAAGCTGAACGGCGCGCCCATGACGGCCAGCGACACCAGCGCGGCCACGGCGCCGAAGGGCAGGGCGGCGTAGACGACCAGCGGCTTGATGGCGTTCTTGAACTGGACGACCAGCGCCACGTAGATGGAGACGATGAGCATGAGCAGCACCACCGCCATGCTCGAGAAGCTCTTCACCTGCTCCTCGGCCTCGCCGCCTACGTCCAGCGAATAGCCCGGGGGCAGGCTCTGGCGCAGCTTCTCCAGTTCCGGCTTCGCGGCCTTCATCACCTCGGACGCGAGTACGCCGTGCTGGGGGAAGGTGGACACGGTGATGGTGCGGAACTGGTTGCGGCGGCGAATCTTCTCCGTCTGGAGCGAGTACGCCACGCGCGACACCTGGCGCAGCGGCACCTTCTGCGTGCTGGTGCGCGAGCTGACATACAGGTTCTCGATGTCGCCCAGCCGGGCCCGCTCCTCGGCGCGCAGGCGCGCGACGATGTCGATTTGATGCGTGCCCTCGCGGAGCTGGCCCACGGTGACGCCATTCATGGCGATGGCGGAGGACGTGGCCACGTCCAGGTTGGTGACCCCGGCGAGGTTGGCGCGGTCCGGGTCCACCTCCAGCTTCACGGAGAACGTGTCGCTGCCCCAGTCGTCGCGGGTGCGCGTCGAGCCCGGCGTGGCGCGGAGGATGGCCTTGGCCTTCTCGGCGATGGCGCGCAGCTGGCCGATGTCCTCGCCGGAGATGCGCAGGGACACGGGGATGCCCACCGGCTTGCCCGTCTCCAGCTCGCGCACGTCGATGCGGGCACCGGGGATGGTGCGGGACAGGCGCTCCTGCAGCAGGGGCACCAGCTCGCGCGTGTGCTCCTTGTTCTTCACCTGGACGACGAGCTGCGCGTAGTTGAGCTGCTGCTGCTCCGGCGCCACGGAGAACCAGAAGCGCGGGCCGCCGCCTCCCGCGAACTCCGTCACCGACTCGAGCACCTCGGAGGGCTTGCCGTCCTCGCCCGGGTGCTCCCTGCCGAACTCCGCGGAGACCTCCTCGATGACCCGGGCCGCCTCGCGCGCGGTGTCCCGCGTGGCCGCGAGGGTGGCGTCCTCGGGGAGCCACACGTCCACGTAGGACAGGTACGAGAGGTCCTTCGGGAAGAAGGCGGAGCGGACCCGGCCACCCGCCACGCCGCCGAGCACGAGGAGCACCAGCGACACCGCGAGCACGGTGCGCCGGTGGTCGATGGCCCAGCCCACGACCTGGTAGTAGCGGCGCGCGAAGCCGCGTGAGCGGCGCTCCTCTCGGGTGGGCTCGCGGAAGTCCGGCGCGCGGAGGATGGCGGAGCCCAGCAGGGGGATGAAGGTCATCGACACGATGCGCGACGCCACGAGCGACAGCGTGAGGACGATGGGCAGCGTCTTGATGAAGCGCCCCGTGTCACCCGGCAGCGAGAGGAAGGGCAGGTACGCGGCGATGTTGGTGATGGTGGCGAAGAGGATGGCGGTGGCCAGCTTCGTCGGCCCCAGCCACGCCGCCACGCGCGGCTTCCACCCCTGTGTGAGCGAGTGCTTGATGGCGTCACTGGCCACCACCGGGTCATCCACCAGCAGGCCCAGCGCGATGATGAGCGACGCGATGGAGATCTGCTGGAGGTCCACGCCGAACGCGTGCATCAGCCCGAAGGTCATCGCCAGGGTGATGGGGATGGACAGGGCCAGCAGCAGCGCCGTCCGCCACTCCCAGAAGCCCACCAGCGCGACGAGCACCACCAGGATGATGGCCTCGTAGAGCGAGGACATGAACAGGCTGACGTTCTCCCGCACCTGCAGCGGCTGGTCCGATGTGCGGCGGATGACGAGGTCCTCGGGCAGCAGCTTCTCGACGTGCGCCAACTCCGCGTCCACGGCGGTTCCGAACTCGGAGATTTGGGCTCCCGGCCGCATGTTGATGGCCAGGGTGATGGCGCGCGAGCGGATGAAGTGGCCCTGCGCATCGCGCACGTGCAGGTAGTTGAGGAAGCGCGCGGGGCTCTGGTAGTCGCGCCGCACGTCCACCAAATCCCGCAGGTACACCGGGGCGCCGTTGGCGCTCGTGGTGGCCACGATGTCGCCGAGCTGCGTCTCGCTGCTCAGCTCGCCGGACGGGTCGATGGTGACGGACTTGCCGCCGACCTCCACGATGCCGCCGGGCGCGGTGATGTTGCGCGCGGCGAGGAGGTTGGCGAGCCCCGACTGCTGCAGGCCGTACGACGCGAGCCGCTCCTGCGAGTACTCCAGGAAGATGCGCTCCGGCAGCACGCCGGTGCGAGTCACCTTCGAGACGATGGGCAGCCGCTGGAGGTGGCGCTGGAGCGTGTCGGTGAAGTCGTCGAGCTGGCGGTAGCTGTACCGGTCTCCCGCGCTCTCCTCCAGGCGGGCCCGCGCGTCGGCGGGGGCGCGCACGACGATGGGACGCCAGACGTCCGGGTGCAGCTCGGAGAGGCTCAGGTGGTCCTGCGCGAAGCCGCGGAGGCTCGCCAGGAGCGCCTCGTCGGTGAGGGACGTCGCCACGTCCACGCCGATGAAGCCGGGGCTCTGGATGAGCCGGGCGTCGCGCGAGTCGGAGAGGCTCTCGAAGAAGCGCCGCGCCTCGTCGCCCAGGCGTTGCATGGAGGTGGCGTTGATGTCGGGCGGGAAGCTGACCACCACCGTGGCGCGTGGCCCGGAGGAGGGCGCGGAGGCACGCACCGCCTCGATGGCGCGCGAGAGGGAGCGAGAGCGCAGCTCCAGCTCCACGTCGTTGACCTTGGGGCTGGCCACCGTGAGCATCAGCGTCGCGGTGTCGCCGAAGTCCTTGAGGAAGTTCACCGGCCCGGCGCCGCTCGGCAAATCGCGGATGCTGTTGAGCCGGCCCTGGATGTCGTCGAACTCGCGGGCCCGGTCCGTCACGTCCTCCTTCAGCGTGACGTAGACGACGGACAGGCTGGTGCGGCTGATGGACTCCACCTTCTCGACGGAGGCGTTCTCGGCGATCTTCTGCTCGATTTTGCGCGTGACGAGCTGCTCTATCTTCTCCGCCTCGGCGCCGGGCCAGATGCAGGTGGCCACGGCCACGCGGACCGCGATGACCGGGTCCTTCGCCTTCGGCATCTTCAGGTAGCCGTAGACACCCCACACCATGGTGAAGAGGAGGAACACCCACGCCACCTGGCGCGTCTCGGTGAAGTAGCGCGCGGTGTTGTGTGTCTTCTGGACCATCTCCTCGTCACGGGCGCGCTCCTTCGCCTCGTGCGAGCCGTGGCCCTCTTCGTGCGGAGCGCTCATGGAATCACCTCGACCGCCTCACCGTCGGACAGGAGGCTGGCGCCGGTGACGATGATTCGCTCGCCGGCCTTCAGGCCCTTGCGCACGGGGATGATGGAGCCCAGGTACTCGCCCAGCTCCACGTTCCGGAGGCGGGCCACGGGCTTCTCGCCCGCGTCGTCGAGGACGAAGACGGCGAAGCCCTTCGGATTCTTCGGCGAGCGCACCACCGCGGACAGGGGGATGAGGAGCTGCTCGGGCGAGGGCGCGCCGTCATGGTGCAGGGCCAGCGCCGCCACCATGCCCGGCTTCAGGCGCTGGTCCGCGTTGGGGATGGAGACCTCCACCGCGAAGACGCGGCTCTTCGGGTCCGCCGACGGGGCGATGCGGGAGATGCGTCCCTCGAAGGTTTCATCCTGGAAGGCCGCCGTGCGGACGGCCTGGGGAGCGCCCAGCCGCACGCTCGGCAGCAGGGTGTCCGGGACGCCGAACACCACGCGGACGCTGCGCGTCTCCGCGACGGAGAAGGCGACGGTGCCGGGCGCGGCGAGGGCGCCGACCTCGATGGCGCGCTTGAGGACCACGCCCTCCAGCGGCGAGCGCAGCGTCGCGTCGGCGAGGGCGGTGCGGGCTTCATCGACGCGGGCGAGGGCCGCGGCGGCGGCACCGGCGGCGCTGTCCCGCTGCGTGCGGGCCGTGTCGAGCTGCGCGGGAGTGGCCACCTCCTGCGCGACGAGCTTGCTGGTGCGGTCGAAGTTGATGCGCGCCTGCTCCTCGGCGGCGTGGGCCTGGGCGAGCGCGGCCTGGGCCTCGGCCAGCTTCTGCGCGAAGTCCGTCTTGCGCAGCGCGGCCAGCTCCATGCCGTCCTTCACCACGTCGCCTTCCTGCACGAGGCGCAGGGTTCCGTCCGCGTCGCGGACCCGGGCGATGCCGTCGACATAGCCGCCGACCTTGAACGCCAGCTCCACGCGCGTCGCGGGTTGGATCTCCGCGGAGAAGCGCGCATCGGAGCGCGTCTCGGCCGTGCCGACGGCGGCCACCTTCACCGCCGTAGCGGGCTGGGGCGGGGGCGGCGTACGGCCGCATGCGAACAGGACGAGGGACGCGGCCGCGAGGACGGCGGCCTGGGACGACTTCCACATGGAACGTGCTCCGGGGTGGGGCGGGCGACGAAGAGGGCGCCCCGGCGACCTGGCTCACGCCACTCCCGATGCGGCGGCATGGGAAGGGAGCCTGCCGTCACGGGGGGACAACACTGCTCGGGCGGAGGACTTCACCGCCCGCCGCCCGGCATCCGGCGAAAAGGCCGGTGCCAGGCGAGGCGAGACATTCAGCTCAGAGGACGACGAGCAGACCCAGCGAGGCGTTGGGGTAGACCTTGCGCAGCTCGAGGTTGCCCGCGCGCACGTCCAGCTCGCGCACGTCCGTGAAGGTGAAGCCCGGGCCCACGCGGGCGGACAGGCCGATGCGGCCGTTGCCCGGCTGCCACATCAGGCCGGCGGCGGGCTCCAGGAACGCCGTCGTCGTGGCGGCCTCCGAGGGGCCGTTGCCGGAGCGGCCCACGAACTCCTCCATGCCCACCGTCAGGCCCACGAACGGCTTCAGCGTGTTGCCCGCGAACGCGCCCAGCGTGTAGCGGCCGTCCACGCCCACCGCGTAGTTCAGCTTCACCTCGCTGGCGCCCACGCCGTCGAAGCGCGCCTTCGTGCCCAGCGAGTTGCCCCACTGGCCGGCGCGGCCCATCAGGCCGAAGGAGAACGGGCCCGTCAACGACGGCGCGATGTCCAGGCGGATGCCGTACATGGAGCCGTCCAGCGCGGGCGGCGACACCTCCAGCAGCACCGCGCCCTGGCGCTCGCGCTCCCGGGCAGGAATCTGCTCGCCGTTGTCGTCCGCGAACGCGGGCGCGGCCAGCAGGGGAACCGCCATCAGGACAGCCTTGGACACAGCATTCAGGGACGTGACGCTCATCGTTTGCCTCCAGGCTTTAGTCATTCGACTAAATTAGCTACACGACTAACTAAGGCCGCTGACGCGTGTTGTCAAGCTCGGCTGACCGGCTGCTCTTGCGGGCCTACATCGTCTGACCTATTGGAACTGCATGGCCCGTCCACGCAGCGGAACGAAGACGCCTGCTTCATCGCCGGAACCGGATGCCCGGGAGCGGCTCATCACCGCGGGGTTCCGCGTGCTCTCCGAGCGTGGCTACGACGCGACGACGGTGAAGGAGGTGGCGAAGGAGGCCGGCGTCAACCAGGGCCTGGTGCACTACTACTTCGGCAGCAAGGACGCGCTGCTGCTCGCCGTCGCGAAGGAGGCGCGGCAGCAGTACATCGACGAGCTGAAGCGGCTGCGCGCGGAGACGCCGTCCGAGCAACTCGCCGCCGCGAGCTTCGCCTGGGGAGAGAAGCTGCTCCAGCAGACGCCCGAGCAGTTTCGCGTGCGCTACGAGCTGTTCGCCATGGGGCTGCACAACAAGGAATTGAAGCCCGCGGTGGCGGAGATGCTCGGGTGCGTGGACGAGGAGGTGGCGCTCACCGTGGCCGCCGTCCGCAATGGCGAGGGCGCGAAGCCCGAGCCGCTGGACCACCACTACGCGGCCATCATCAAGGCGTGCCTGGATGGGCTGTCACTGCACCACCTGCTGGACGAGAGCTTCGACCCCGGGCCTGTGTACGCGCTGCTGAGACGAATCGTGCTGGAGAGCCAGGGGATGACGGATGAGAAGAAGCCCCCGGCTCGTAAGTCCAAGGTGCAGGCGCGGCGGGGGCGGGTGCCTTCACCTCGTCGCCGTACGCCGCGCGCGCCGCGTTCCCGCTGACGCTCAGAGCGTCGTGGTCTGCCCGGGTGTGAGGAAGCGCACGCGCTTGTCGCTGGCGAAGGCGGCGCGGACCTCGCTCTCCGGCGAGAGCTCCTCGAAGGTGCCGTAGTGCATGGGGATGATGAGGGACGGGCGGAAGTATTTCTTCACCGCGAGCGCCGCCGTCTTCGGATTCAGCCCCCAGCGTCCACCGCCGGTGGTGAGCAGGATGATGTCCGGGTGGTACAGCTCCTGGATGAGGGCCATGTCGCCGAAGAGCCACGTGTCGCCCGTGTGGTACAGCGAGCGCCCGTCGGCGAAGGTCACCACGTAGCCGAGCGGACGCCCACCCGGGTCCGTCGAGTGCATCGCCGGCACCGCGTGCACCGTGACGTCACCGAGCTGGAACGAGCCGCCCGCGTTGACGCTGTGCTGCTGGGCCTCGGGAATCTTCATCGCGCGCAGGTGCTCGCCGGTGCTGACCACGAGCGCACCGCTGAGGCGGGCCAGCTCGGGCACGTCCGGAGCGTGGTCTCCGTGTGCGTGCGTCACCAGGATGGCCGCGGGCTTCTCCTCGGCCCGTCCGAAGCGGGCCAGGTCCTTCCACTCGGCCGGCGTCTTCGGGTTCTCCGCGAGCCACGGGTCGATGAGCAGCCGCGTGCCTCCAGGGGACACAATCTCGAACGCCGCGTGCCCGAGCCACGTCACTCGTGGACCCGTGGTGCCGCGTGGCTGTGTGCTGCCTTCGGAGGGCTTCGGAGCCTGCGCGAAGACAGGGGCGGTCAGCAGACACGCGGCCAGGAGCAGCGCGCCGCGAACAGGGATGCCAGTCATTGTCACTCCTCGTCGGGGAAGAAGGCCGCGCGTTGGCGGGCCACGACGGGAGGAATAGAGGCGCGGGGACGGGGGGCGCTTGGGCGTTATTGACGTGCGGCGCACTCAATGTTTGTGACGGTGGTGCAGGTCCGACACGTGCGGGTGCTCGTGCGTGACGGGCTCGTGGTGGTGCGGATGGCTGTGGGGCTTCGAGGTATCGGTGCCCGGCGGATGCGGGTGCTGGTGGTGTTCGTCGTGGACGTGCACGTGCTCGTGGTCCAGCGTCTGGTGCGTATGCGTGTGGCTGTGCCGCTCACGCAGCAGCAGGACGACGCCCGCGGCCATCAGCACGCCGGCCAGTACGTCCAGCGGGCGCGGGTGCTCGCCGAGGAGGGGCACCGCCACCAGCGCGCCGACGAAGGGCGCGGTGGCGAAGTACGCGGCCTCGCGAGCCGCGCCCAGCAACCGCAGTGCATACGCGTCGAGGACGATGGACAGTCCATAGCTGGCGGAGCCGAGCAGCAGCGCCGCGCCCAGTACGCCCAGGGAGGGGAAGGGCTGCCCGGTGAGCCACGCGAGCACGAAGGTACACGCGCCGGACCCGAGCGCCTTGGTGCGCACGAGCGCCACCGGGTCCTTCAGGGACAACCGCTGGGTGAGGTTGTTGTCCACGGCCCAGGACAGGCACGCTCCGGCGAGGGCGAGCACGCCCAGCGCGTCGCCGTGCAGGTCACCCTCCTGGAAGCCCAGCACCGCGGCGCCGGACATGATGAACGCGGCGGCCAGCGCGCCGGCTCGGCCCAGGTGCTCACCGAAGACGAGCAGCGCGAGGAGGATGGTGAACGGCCCTTCGAGGTTGAGCAGCAGCGAGGCCGCGACGCCCGAGAGCCGTTGCAGGCCCACCAGCATCAACACCGGGCCCAGCACGCCGCCGCAGAGGATGACGCCCAGGAGCAGCGGCACGTCCTTGCGCCCCAGGCGCGCCTCCTGCACAGCGTGAGTGCGGCGCAGCCGGCGCACGACTCCGACGAGAGCGAGCCCCAGGCCGCCGCCCAGGTAGAGGAGCGAGGCCAGCACGAGCGGCGTACTGGAGGGCAGCAGCAGCTTGGCCACGGGGGCGCTGAGGCCGAAGAGCGTGGCCGCGCCCAGTCCCAGCACCGCACCCTTCACCGCGGGAGACATCGGCACGGGGTCTCCTCAGTGACTCATGGCCTGGGCGTACTGGCCCGGCGTGAGTCCGACGATGCGCTTGAAGTGGCGGTTGAGCTGGCTCTGGTCGTAGAGCCCCACCTCGGCGGCGACGGCTCCGGCGGCCATGCCCTGGGACAACAGCGTCCGTGCCCGTGCGACGCGCAGGTGTGTGACGTAGTCATGGGGCGGCAGGCCGAACTCGGCGCGGAACACGCGCAGCAGGTGGAAGCGATTCAGGCCCACGCTGCTCGCGAGCGCATCCAGGCCCACGTTCTCCGTGAAGCGCGAGCAGAGGAAGTCCCGGGCCCGCAGCGCCGCGGGCCGATGCCGCGGGCACGTTGCCGACGGAGCGCGCTCCGCGTACTCGGTGAGCAGCGCGTCGAGCGTCTCCGCCAGCAGCGACTCGCACTCCAGCCGGTCCGAGGAACGCCGTGCGAGCGCCGCATGCAGGGCCAGCGCGGCGGCTTCGCAGCGTCCCGTACCCTGGCTCAACGCGGAGCGCAGGTGGGGCGAAGCGGGGAGGCCGAGGTGCCTCGCGGCCTCGTCCACGAGCCGGGGCGCGAAGGCCACGGACTGCGCGGTGACGGGCGCGTGCACGAGGACATCGCGGTGGACCTCGCCCGGCTCCTTGAGCTTGAGCTGCCGCCCCGGTCCATGTGTCCAGACGCGCTTGCGGTACCAGAAGTCGAAGGCCCCCGCGTGCGTCACGGTGATGGCGTACTGGATGGAGTGGCCGGACCACAGCCGAGGGTCCTCCTCCACGCGCACCACCTGCACGTCCGGAAGCAGGGGCGGGCGCCAGAGGGAGACGGTGGGGACGGGAGCACTGCGCATGTCCGCCAAGGGTAAACAATTTCCAATCTCCAGGCGCGCTGGCCATGCTTGTGTGCCCCCTCCACGGAGGCACGACACATGGCGACACGGGGCAAGCGAAGCGCCGCGCGCAAGAGCAGCAAGCCGGGGCTGACGTTCGATGCGGTCCGCGAGCTGGCCCTGGCGCTGCCCGGCGTCGAGGAGGGAACGTCCTATGGCACACCCTCCTTCAAGGTGAACAAGAAGTTCATCGCGAGGCTGCACCCGGACGGAGCGTCCCTCGTCCTCAAGGTGGACCCCGAGGCCCGCGAAGTCCTCACCCGCGCCGAGCCGGAGACCTTCTTCTTCACCGAACACTACGCCGGCTACCCCGAGTACCTCCTCGTCCGCCTCTCGAAGGTCCGCCGGGAGATGCTCGCGAAGCTCATTGAAGAGGCCTGGAGGAAGTCCGCTTCCCGACGGCACCTGGAGGCGCGGGAGAAGCCCGTTGGATAGGCCACGCCTGTCGTCATGACGACACCATCTGTCGCCGTGAATGGAAGGAACTCCGCACCCGACACGTGATAACGACGCGAGAAGGCGCCAGGGCCGGCATATGCTGGCCTGTCTGACCGGAAGCGGAGGCAGGACATGGCTGGAGCGACAGGTGGCCAGAGGGAAGGCGGCGGGCGCATCAACACCCCTCCAGAGGGGGCCTTGAAGGCGGTGCGGTCGCTCGTGGAGCTGGAGGAGACGGAGCGCGCGACGCAGCTCTACGAGGAGCTCGGCGCCGCGCAGCGCGAGCGCCTGAGGCGCGAGGCCGCCCAGCGTCCGGTCAAGGAGCGTCGCGGGCTGGTGGAGGTGCTGCGGCGCGCGAGGGACTTCCTCGGCGCGGCCCGGCTGATGGACGGAGACGGCGAGGATGCCACCGTCGCGGACCTCTACTTCCAGAGCGGCCAGTACCTGGAGGCCGCCGAGGCCTACCTGCGCGCCGGAGATTCCGTGCGTGCCGCCGCTTCCTTCGAGCGCGCCGGAGCCCTGGAGCGGGCGCTGGAGGTGTACCGCGGCCTGGGCGCGCGCGAGTCCATGGCGCAGTGCCTGGTGCGGCTGGGCCGGCCCTTCGAGGCGGCGGACCTCTACCGCGAGGTGGGCCAGACGCACGCCGAGGTGGAAGCGCTGGGCGGCGTGAAGCCGGAGGACGCACGCTTCGTGGAGGCGGTGGTGCGTGTCAGCACGCTGCTGGACACGGAGGGCTTCACCCACCGCGCGCTCGCGGTGGTGGCGGACGCGCTGAGCAGCTCGGAGGAGGCGCGCTCGGACGAGTCGCTGGTGACGGAGAAGGCCCGGCTCTTGCGCCGCATGGGCATGGAGGCCGAGGCCGAGGCCATGCTGCTGCGCCGGGCCGCGGGTGCGTCCGCTCCGGCTGCCAACGGCTACCGCTTCCTCAAGGCCATCCCCATCTTCGGCGAGCTGTCGCTGGAGGACATGAAGGACCTCTACCGGCTGGCCCGGCAGGTGGTCATCGCGCCGGGCACGGTGCTGCTGGAGAAGGGCACGCCGGGCACGGGGCTCTTCGTGCTGATGGACGGCACGGTGGAGGTCTTCAGCGGTCCCGAGGAGGACGCGCGGCACCTCAACACGCTGGGGCCCGGCGCGTACCTCGGGGAGATTTCGCTGGTGCAGGACGCGCCCGTCTCCGCGCACGTGCGCGCCCGGACGTCCGTGCGGGCGCTGCGCATCAGCCGCTCCGACTTCGAGCACTTCCTCGACACGCATGAGTCGGCCGCGCTGCGCATCTACCGGCTCTTCACGCAGAACCTCGCCGCGCGCGTGCGCGCCCTGAGCACGTGAGCCGAGGGCTCATTTGCCGATGACGTTCTTGAACAGGTCCTGGACCATGGTGTCCATGCCCGCGTCCAGCATCTGCTGCAGCGTCACCAGTCCGTCCTCCGACATGCGGTTGAACGCCTCCACATGGGCCGGGTCGAGGATGGGAAGCATGGCCTTCACGTAGTCTACGAGCGCGGTGTGAAGGTTCGTGTTCCGGACCGAGAACTCCTGGGCGTTGTAGACGAAGGTCGAGTCGAGCCACGTGTTCAGCGAAGGCTCCGCGCCCGGCGCTGCCCGGGACTTCACGTCCTTCGCCAGCCGATTCATTTCGCCCAATCCGCCGGGAGGCGCGTTGCCTCCGTAGGGCGCATCCAGGCTCACGGGCGCGTCGGACAGCAACATGCTGGCGAGCACGTCGTTGATGGCGCTTGCCATGTGCTGTTTGCCATCCGGCGTGACGAGCGCGGCCAGCGACTCCAGCGTGACGCCTGCCTTGGGGCGGTCGAACGGGCCATACCGGCCATCCACCGCGTCGAAGATGTTCGCCTTGATGAGGAAGTGGCTGTTGTTCTCCGGAGAGCCCGGTTTGGCCCCTCCGGAAGGCATTCCCGGCGTGGTGGCGAGCGCGTCGTAGAGCCGGCCGCGCCACTCCCGGGATAGCGCCCCATCGAGGGTTCCCGGGGGCAGCGCCGCCTTCAGCTTCTCCAGCAGCGTGCCGGCGGCCTGGTATTCCTTGATGCGGGCCTTCTGGACCGCTGGGTCGGAGGTACCGGTGATGGCCGTCAGCATCGCCGGGCTGTTGAGCTGTATCGAGGAGGAGAGCAATGGCTGGGTGCCCAGGCGCGTTCCGGTGAAGACACTGCCCGCGGTGTCGACCCCTGCCATCAGGTTCGGATTGTCGATGATGGAGAAGCCGAAGTCCGAGGAGTGCACGCCGGTACTGCGGGAGAAGTCCGCGCCGGAGAGGTCGGAGTACTCGAAGGAGACATTCGCGACGCGGCCCTCGAAGTGGGCCCCCTTCAGGTTGACGCTGATGAGCTCCGTATTCACGACGCCCTGCTTGAAGACGGCCCCACTCATGTTGGCCAGCAGGAACAGGGTGTCCGTGCGCTTGTCCGGGAACGCACTCTTGAGGAGTCCGGACAGCTCGCCTCCCGCGGACATGTCCAGCGGGAAGTTGAAGACCACGTTGCTCAGGTCGAAGGGAGGTGTCTTCCCCTTCAGGAAGTCCACCAGCGCCGCCGGAGAATCGAGCGTGACGGTGCGGGCTACGCCGCCCGCCGAGACAGGCGCGGTGGGAGTCACCGGCGGCGGCGTGGGCGTATCCGTCTGCTCGAAGGTCCGCTGACCGGAGAGCGCCACGAAGGACGTGCCCGAGCGGGTATTGGCTGAAGGCGTGTAGGCCAGCGTGGACTCGCCGCCCAGGTTCGGCCCCTTGCTCCGGGGCCGCCCATCGAAGCCGTCTGTCTTGCCCGGCTTCACGGTGGTGGTCTGCTGCTCGGCGGCCTTCCGCGCGGCCTCGCGTTTCGCGGCCTCCTCGGCCTGACGGGCGGCGAGCTCGGCGGCAAGGCGCGCGGCCTCGGCGGCGCGATTCGGTTGGATGGTGTTGTTCCCCATGCTGTCCCCCTCTGTGAGTGAGACACGGTGTCGCTCCGTGCCCACCCTGATTGTCGGAGGACCCACGCGAAGGAGTGAATTAAGCCGGATTAAATCCGCGCCGCTGCTACAAGGGCCCCTCTCTTCGTTCGAGGCCGAGATGGACTTCGCTTCACTCCCGCTTGCTCCGCCCCTGCTCCAGGTCCTGGAGGAGCTGGAGTTCAAGACCGCCACGCCCATCCAGGCGCAGAGCATTCCCGTGCTGCTCCAGGGGAAGGACCTGGTGGGCCAGGCGCGGACGGGGAGTGGGAAGACAGCGGCCTTCGCGCTGCCGGTACTCCAGAAGGTGCGGCTCCAGGACCGGAGGCTCCAGGCGATGGTGCTCTGCCCCACGCGCGAGCTGTGCGCGCAGGTGGCGGGCGAAATCCGCCGGCTGGCCCGCAGGCTGCCGGGGCTTCAGGTGCTGGTGCTCGCGGGAGGCCAGCCCATCCGCCCGCAGGTGGACGCGCTGGAGAAGGGCGCGCACATCGCCGTGGGCACGCCGGGGCGGGTGATGGATTTGCTGGACCGCGAGGTGCTGGAGACGCGGCGGCTCGCCACGGTGGTGTTGGACGAGGCGGACCGGATGCTCGACATGGGCTTCCACGAGGACATGGAGCACATCCTCGCCGCCACGCCGCCGACGCGGCAGACGGTGCTCTTCTCGGCGACGTTTCCGCCGGACATCGAGGAGCTGAGCCGCACCTTCCAGAAGAACCCCGTGCGCGTGACGGTGGAGGAGGCCGGCACCGGGCCGGACATCCAGCAGCTCCGTTACGACTGCGAGGTGGAGGAGAAGCCGGAGCTGCTGCTGCGAATCCTGCGGCACTACCAGCCGGGCTCCGCCATCGTCTTCTGCAATCACAAGATTGAAGTCACCAAGCTGACGAAGACGCTCACCGAGGCGGGCGTGAGCGCGGACGGTCTCCAGGGGGATTTGGAGCAGTTCGAGCGGGACCGCGTCATGGCGAAGTTCCGCAATGGCAGCACACGGGTGCTCATCGCCACGGATGTCGCGGGGCGCGGCATCGACGTGGAAGCGCTGGACGCGGTCATCAACTTCGATTTGCCGCAGCAGCCGGAGCCCTACGTGCATCGCATCGGTCGCACGGGGCGGGCGGGCAGGGCAGGGCTGGCGATGGCCATTGTCACGCCGCGCGACACGCGCAAGCTGGAGGACATCGAGCACTCCACGGGCGTGAAGCTGGAGCGAGGGGACGTGGAGGCACTGCCGTCCGCGGACCCGCGCAACGCGGTGAAGCTGGAGGCCGCGTGGGAGACGCTGTGCATCTCCGCGGGACGCAAGGACAAGATGCGGCCCGGAGACATCCTCGGCGCGCTGACGGGAGAGGCCGGAGGGCTGAATGCCTCCGACGTGGGGAAGATTGAAATCCAGGACCGCCTGTCCTACGTCGCCGTCGCGAAGCGCGTCGCGAGGGTGGCGTTCCAGCGGCTGACGGAAGGACGCATCAAGGGCCGCAAGGCGCGCATCGAGCGGGTGAAGTAGCGCGGCCCAGCTGACGCGCGACGCACCGGGCCGTGCGACGCGCCTCCGTCGAAGGCCGGTGCCCTCCCCGTGGGGTAGGGCGCTTTCCGGGCATGGATCATTGGCGTGAGCGGTGCCGGGGGCTAACATGCGCGCCCGCCATGGCAATGCAGGGTGGCGCCGGAGAAGATCCCGACCGGGGGCGGCGCATCGGAAAGTATGAGATCCTCACCCGCCTCTCGATGGGCGGCATGGCCGAGCTGTTCCTTGCGTTCACCTCGGGGCCCGGCGGCTTCCGCAAGTTCGTCGCGGTGAAGCAGATCCTCCCCGACATCAAGAAGGACGAGCAGTTCGTCAAGATGTTCCTCGACGAGGCGCGCATCACCGCGGCCTTCTCGCACGCGAACATCGGACAGGTGTTCGACCTGGGCGAGGATGGCGGCGAGCTGTACCTCGCCATGGAGTTCCTGCCGGGGCAGAACCTCGAGCAGGTGGTGAAGGCCACCGCGCGGCAGGGCTACGCGCTGCCCATGGGCTTCATCGGGCGCGTCATCCGCGATGCCTGCCTCGGTCTGCACTACGCGCATCACTTCACGGACCCGTCGGGTCGGCCCGCGGTGGTGGTGCACCGCGACGTGTCTCCGAAGAACGTGATGATCACCTACGACGGCGTCGTGAAGGTGATCGACTTCGGCATCGCCAAGGCGCGCGGGCGGCTGGGGCGCACGCAGGTGGGCATGGTGAAGGGGACCAGCGGCTACATGTCCCCGGAGCAGGTGCGCAACGCGCCCCTGGACGGCCGCAGTGACTTGTTCTCCGTGGGCGTGATGCTGCACGAGATGCTCAGCGGCCAGCGCCTCTTCAACGGCCCGCACGAGGCCGCGGTGATGTTGCAGATTGTCGAGGGCGACATCCCGGCTCCGCGAAGCATCAACCCCGACGTGCCCGAGGCCCTGGAGGCCGTGGCCCTGCGTGCCCTGGCGCGGGACGCGGCCCAGCGCTTCACCAGCGGCCGGGAGATGGCACGCGCGATCGAAGCGGCGCTCGGGCCGGAGCTGTTCGACGAGGACGGCGTCACCGCGGTGATGGGCGACCTGTTCGCGGACAAGCGGCAGAAGACGCGTACGCTCCTGGAGCTCGCCAGCAGCGCGGAGGACGCGCGCGTCAGCGAGGTGGCCGGCGCCCTCCAGCAGGATGACGGCGCGGACAGCGCGCCCACTTCGCAGGTGCAGGCGAAGCGCACGCGCCTGGCGCCCTCGGGCCCCGCCGCGAGCTCCACGCCCACTCGCGCCGCCGGCAGCGGCCCCAAGCCCGTGCCGCAGCGGCGCCCCGCGGAGTCCGGCTCGGCCACGCGCATCAACCCCGCCAGCGGCAGCGGCCCCAAGCCGGTGCCGCAGCGCCGGAACACCGAGTCCGCCGCCACGTCCGTCTCGCCCGCCACGCGCACGCCCCGTCCCGCGCAGGACGCGGCGCAGGCCACGCGCACGCCCCGGCCCCGTCCTCCGCCCCGTCAGGAGGCCGCGGAGGCCGAGGCCCCGGAGTCGCTCGACGAGCCGAGTGACCTGCAGACGCAGCGCTTCCGCTCCCGGCCTCCGCGCCCGGGCGCGCGCGCTGCGCGTCCTGCCCCGCGCGCCGAAACGCCCGTGGAGACGCCGGCCGCGCGCCCGGCCTCGCGCTGGCTGGGCCGACTCTTCCTGCTCGCGCTGCTCGGTGGACTGGGCTGGCTCGCGACGCTGCCCATGGTCCGTGCGCAGTTCGTCCCCGCCTACGAGTCCGCCAGGGCCTGGGTGAAGGCGGAGCTGAACCCCGCGCCACCGGTGGACCCCGCCGCCAGCGCGGACTGGCCGCCGCAGCAGAAGGCCGGCCCTCCGCCGGGCTTCCCTCGGGGCATGGAGGAGAAGCCCGCCGTGGCCGAGGCTCCCCCGGTGGAGGCCGAGCCCCCGGCGCCCGAGCCCGCCCCCGTGCCCGTGGAGGAGCCGAAGAGCACGAAGACGCCCGGCCGGAAGGCCAAGGACGGAGCCACCGCCTCGCGGGACTCCTCCAGTGCAGACACGGGCAAGACGGCGAAGCGCCCGCGCGCTTCGTCCGGAGCGCCGGCCGCCGAGCCCGTCACCACGGTGACGCAGAACCCGGAGGACCTGGGTGAGGTGCTGGACACCAGCACGCCCAAGGGGGCGGCCAAGGCGGGGCTCGGGTGGATGACGCTCTACACCGTGCCCCGGGCGGCGGTGTTCGACGGGGCCACCCAGCTGGGCACCACGCCGCTGCAGAAGATGCCGCTCCCGGTGGGCACCTACCGCCTGCGCGTGGTCGACCCCACGGACGTGGGGGCACCGAGCCGGCTCCTGTCCGCGCCCGTCAAGCCGGGCGAGGTGACGAAAATCCAGATTCGACTGGCGGACCTCCCTCTGTACAAGGAGTGATGCCGTCCTTGACGCTCCGGAACCCCGTCACTAGGGTCCGCGCGTTTCTCCTTCGACGCACTGCGAGAAGGACTCGTCACCCATGTATTTCCAAGACCTCATCCTGACGCTGCAGAAGCACTGGGCCGACCAGGGCTGCATCATCGCCCAGCCCTATGACCTCGAGGTCGGCGCCGGCACCATGGCCCCCACCACCTTCCTCCGCGCGCTCGGTCCCGAGCCCTGGAACGTGGCCTACGTGCAGCCCTCCCGCCGCCCCGCGGACGGTCGCTTCGGCGAGAACCCCAACCGCCTGTTCCAGCACCACCAGTTCCAGGTCATCCTCAAGCCCGCGCCGAAGAACGTGCAGGAGCTCTACCTGGAGTCGATGAAGAAGGTGGGCATCGATCCGCTGGAGCATGATTTGCGCTTCGTGGAGGACGACTGGGAGTCGCCCACGCTGGGCGCCTGGGGACTGGGCTGGGAGGTCTGGTGTGACGGGCAGGAGGTCACCCAGTTCACCTACTTCCAGCAGTGCGGCGGCTTCGACTGCAAGCCCGTCGCCGCGGAGCTGACGTACGGCCTGGAGCGGCTCTGCACGTACCTGCAGGGCGTGGAGAACGTCTTCGACCTGGAGTGGGTCAAGGGCGTGAAGTACCGCGAGGTCTTCCACCCCAACGAGGTGGAGATGAGCAAGTACGCGCTCCACGAGTCGGACCCGCAGATGCTCTTCGCGCTGTTCGACGCGTACGAGAAGGAGTGCAAGCGCCTCATCGAGCGGCACCTCCCGCTGCCCGCGTATGACTACGCGCTGAAGTGCTCGCACGCGTTCAACCTGCTGGACGCGCGCGGCGCCATCTCCGTCACCGAACGCGCCAACTTCATCAAGCGCGTGCGCGACAACGCGCGCCTGTGCGCGGAGGGCTACCTCCAGATGCGCGAGCGGCTGGGCTTCCCGCTGCTCAAGACGCAGTGGACGGTGGGCGAGCAGCCCCCGGTCCTCGAGGGCAAGCCCGCGAGCGACTACTGGAAGACGGTGCAGCTCAACAAGCCCGTGGAGAAGAAGGACAAGGCGGAGGTGACCCGTGGCGCGTGACCTGCTCCTGGAAGTGGGCGCCGAGGAGATTCCGGCGTCGTTCATCGTGCCGGCGCTGGAGGACCTCCAGCGCGTGCTCGCCGAGCGCATGGCCGAAGCCCGCCTGAAGCATGGTGAGGTGCGCGTGTTCGGCACCCCGCGGCGCCTGGCGGTGTGGGTGAAGGGCGTGGCGGACGCGGGCGAGGACATCGTGAAGGAGGTGCTCGGCCCCAGCGCCAAGGCGGCCTTCGACGCGCAGGGCAAGCCCACCAAGGCGGCCGAGAAGTTCGCCGAGGGGCTCAAGCTGACGGTGGACAAGCTGGGCCGCTCCACCACGCCGAAGGGCGAGTACGTCTCCGCGCGCGTGGAGGAGAAGGGCCGCCCGGCGGCGGACATCCTCCAGGACGCGCTGCACACGGCGGTGCACTCCATCAACTTCAAGAAGTCCATGCGCTGGGGTGACGTGGACCAGTCCTTCGCGCGCCCGGTGCAGTGGCTGGTGGCGCTCCTGGGCAACGACGTGCTGCCCGTCGTCTTCGGCGACGTGAAGAGCGGCCGCACCACGTATGGCCACCGCTTTCTCTCGGGCGGCGCCATCGAGCTGAAGTCTCCCGCGGACTACGAGGCGGCGCTGGAGAAGGCGCACGTGGTGCCGGACGTGGCGAAGCGCCGCGCGCAGCTGGTGGAGAAGCTGTCCGCGGCGGCGAAGAAGGCCGGCGGCCGAATCATGGAGGACCCGGCGCTCGTGGACCAGGTGACGAACCTGGTGGAGCTGCCCAACCCTGTGGTGGGCTCCTTCGAGGAGCGCCACCTGGACCTGCCTCCGGAAGTGCTGGTGCAGGAGATGAAGAGCCACCAGCGCTACTTCTCGCTGGTGGACGGCAACGGGAAGCTGCTGCCCCGCTTCATCGCCGTGTCCAACACGCCGGTCCGCGACGAGCAGCTCAGCCTGCGCGGCTACGAGCGCGTGCTGCGCTCGCGCCTCGCGGACGGCCGCTTCTTCTTCGACGAGGACCGGAAGACGCCGCTGGCGGACCGCGTGGAGAAGCTGGGCCGCGTCGTGTGGCAGGGACAGCTCGGCACGTACCTGGAGAAGGTGGAGCGCTTCCGCACGCTGGCCATGTGGCTGGCCCAGCAGACCGGCAGGGCGGGGGAGAGCGCGACGATTGAGCGCGCCGCGACGCTCGCCAAGGCGGACCTCGTCACCGGCATGGTGGGCGAGTTCCCCGAGCTCCAGGGCGTCATGGGCCGCGAGTACGCGCGCGCCGGCGGCGAGCCGGAGGCGGTGGCGCTGGCCGTCTTCGAGCACTACCTGCCGCGCGGCGCCGAGGACGCGCTGCCCACGAAGGACGCGGGCGCGCTCATCGGCATCGCGGACCGGTTGGACTCGCTCACCGGCATCTTCGCCATCGGCAAGGCGCCCACCGGCGCGGCGGACCCGTTCGCCCTGCGGCGCGCGTGCATCGCCATCATCCGCCTGGTGCTGGGCCGCGGCTACCGCTTCAGCCTGTCCGCCGCGGTGGACGAGGCCCTGCGGCTGCACGGGCCGAAGATTGCCAACGTCAAGCGCAAGGCCGGCGAGCCCGCCCCGCGCGAGCAGGTGCTGGAGTTCTTCCGCGGCCGCCTCAAGGCGCTGTGGGGCGAGCAGCACCGCACGGACGTGGTGGAGGCGGTGCTGGCCGCGGGCTTCGACGACCTCGTCGCCGCGCAGAAGCGCCTGGAGGCGCTGAGCCTCATCGTCGGCCGGGCGGACTTCCAGCCGCTCGCCGCGGCCTTCAAGCGCGTGGCCAACATCGTGGAGAAGCAGGGCAAGGACGTGAAGGGCGGGCAGATCAACCCGCAGAAGCTGGTGGACGAGCCGGAGCGCCACCTGCACACCGCCTTCACCCAGGCCCGCAACACGGTGACGGGGCTCGTCCAGGCGGATGACTTCGCCGGCGCCCTGCGCGAAATCACCGGCCTCAAGCCCGCCGTGGACACCTTCTTCGACAAGGTCATGGTCATGGCCGAGGACAAGGAACTGCGGGAGAACCGCATCCGGCTCCTCACGGAGATTGGCGCCCTGTTCAACCAGGTGGCCGACTTCTCGAAGATCCAGGCCGAGGTCGCCGCCGCGGCCTGAAGCGGCTGTCCCTGGCTGGCTGCCCTCCGGGGGATGGAGCACACCTCCGGAGGGTGTGGGCGCGTCCTGAAGGGCAGGGCAGGCACCCCGGGGGAGTGGTGGCGTCCGCTGGCGAGCGGCCGGGAATGACGGGCCGTGTTTCCGGTTGCCCGGGGGGAGGCCCCTTCCTACACTCCGCCCCCCTCTGATGCGCGCCTATCTCCTCACCGCCGCGCTGCTGCTCGTGTCGTGCGATACCACGCCCGAGCCGCGGCCTCCGCCGTCCTCCCGCCTCGTCTACCCGAGTGGCCTCGCCTTCTGGCGCCCCGAGGGGGGTCCGTCCACCAACGGGTACCTCTACGTGGCGAGCGCCAACTTCGACAAGTGCTACGACTCCGGCGCCGTGTCCGCGCTGGACCTCGATGCGCTGGGCGTCCGCCCGTTCGGGACACCCTTCACGCAGCCCGTCGAGGTGGACAATGCGACGCTCATCACGAACCTGGGCGTCGGCGCCCAGTCGTACGTGCAGATTGAGAGCTTCTCGGGTGAGATGGCGCTCTGGGGGCCGCCGGGCCGCACTCCGCGGCTTTTCGTCCCGGCCCGCGCCGAGGGCAGCTACCTGCACGCCATCGACGTGGGGGCGGACGGCCTCGGCCTGACCTGCGCGCAGGGCGGCACCACCCGCGACTGCCGCGCGGGCGCGCTGTCCCTCGTCGACGTCCCGGGGGCCGACGGCAACATCCCGTCGGCGCCGAGCCCCATCGGCGTCACCGTGGAGCGCACCAACCCGGACTCCCGCGTGTGGGTGACGAGCTCGGAAATCGTGGGCCCGGAGGAGTCGAGCCAGGAGGGCCAGTTCCAGAACTACCTCGTCAACCTCCCCGCCGCGGAGCCCACCCTGGACTCCCTGGGCGTGGACGACTTCGTGGCGCTGGGCACCAACGGCCGGCTCGCCGGCGCCGCGCATGCGACGGCCCTCGGAGGCCGGTACGTGTACGTCTCCGGCCGCAACTCCTCGTCCACTCAGCTCGGTGCGCTGGCCGCGCGCTTCATCCTGCGGCTGGTGGACCGGAACACGGCCGGCCGCGTGCTGGATAGTGACGTGGAGCTCGTCTTCGCCGTGCGCGAGGCGCGCGGCGTGGCGGTGGTGCAGCGCCCCAAGGCGGACGACCCGACGGTGCTGGACCCGAACCGCGAGCGCGTCTACCTGCTGGCCCGCGGACCGGACACGCTGCTGGTGCTGGACGTGGAGAACGCGCTTGCGGACACCCCGACGATTCGCGTCGTCACCGCGGCGCCGCTCCCCGAGGGCTCCAGCGAGCTGGAGGTCATTCCCCGCGCCGTGGGCCGTGGCAACATCGTCGCCGTGACCGGTGCGGGTGACGAGGCCGTCGCCCTCTACGACGAGGAGGTGGGCCAGCTCGTCGCGCAGGTGCTGGTGGGAGACCAGGACCCGAGCCAGCCGGCCCAGCCCTTCGGCCTGGCGGCGGACGTGCGCGGCAACGCGGCCCGCCTCTTCGCCAGCACCTTCGGCGACGGCCGCGTCGCCATCATCGACATTCCCGACCTCGACCGGCCGCAGGATGCGCGGCTGGTGGCACGGCTCGGCGCCAAGCAACTGCGCGACCCGCGCCAGGGCACCAGCGTGTGCAGTACGGAGACCACCCCTTGAAGCGCAGCGCACTCTTCCCTCGCGGCAGCCTCGCCGTCCTCCTCGCCTGCGCCGGGCTTTCCGGCGCCTGCTCCGACACCGAGACCGACACCGGCGTCGCCGGCCTGTCGGGCACGTACGACCTGGTCCTCTCCAACGACCTGGTCTTCGTGACGTCCTCGGATGACGACGTCCTGAAGGTGTTGGACATCTCGGCCAACCCGCGCGACTTCGTCCCCGCGCCCAACCCGCTCCAGGCACTGGCCATCCCCGTACTGGACCGGCCGGACTCGCTCACCCGCGACATGGGCTTCACCGACGAGGCCGACACGGCGGGCCCGTATGTCTATGCGCGCAGCTCCGGCTCCACGGAGATCTCCGTGGTGGCGGCGGATCGCAGCCGCCTCGTGGAGGTGGAGCGCCTCCACACGGGCGCGCTCGTCACCGCCTTCGCCGCGCGCGCGCCGGCCGGGGATGGCGCCCCCAGCGTGCTCTATTACGCGCTGCAGACGCCGCCATCGGTGCCCGGAGGGCAGACGCCCCCGTGCACCAACGGAGTCGTCATGCGCCAGGAACTGCCCGGCCCGGACGTGCTCGCCGCGGGCGAGGGTACGGGCACGGTGCCGGACCCCGTGCCGGTGTTCTGCCTCAACCCGCTCGAGTCCGCGTCGGCGCTGCTGGTGATGCCGCAGGCCGGCCAGTTCGTGCTCGCCACGCGCAGCACCACCAACCTGCCTCCGTCTCTCCCCGGGCGCACGCTGCTGCTCACGGAGGCCGCCGCGGGCGGGCTCGCGAGCGTCGCCGTGGACCTGTCGCCCGGCTTCGAGGGCTCTCCGGTGCGCATGCTCGCCACGCACCCGCAGGTGACGCGCGTCAAGGACAACCCGGATACGCCGGTCGACGAGACGCAGAAGCTCACCGCCGGCCAGTTCATCTACGGCGTGCGCGATGAGTCGTCGTGCGGAGCGGCCGCGCAGTGCTCGGGCGTGCTGGCGGTGGAGTCCGCCACCGGCGCGCGTGCCACGGACCACAGCGGCGCGCCCATGTTCCCCATCAACGTGGCCGGGCTTCCCACGGGACTGGCCATCGTCCCCCAGGCCCAGGTGGTCCTGCGGTACACCAACGGCTCCGAGGGCGTTGCCGTGGTGCCACTGCTGGGAATCCTCCCGTCGTCCTCCGGCACCATCACCCTGTTCAATGCCAGCGAGCGGCGCGTGTTCGACCTGAACCCGGACGGCGCCAGTTCCACCGTGAACCTCCGCAACCCGGCGGAGACGGACGTGGCGGAGTCCCGCGGCTTCACCGACCTCGCCTCGGTGGTGAGCGTCACCCAGACGGTGAAGTACGCGAATCCCACGGACCCCACGCACGTGGTCGAGCGCAACACGCTCCTCGATGGCTCGGTTCCCGGCGCCACCTACCGTATCGTCTTCCAGGGCGTGTTCCCGTCGATGTCGGCGCTGGAACGCGACCTGTCGCAGCCCACGCTCTTCGAGGTGGACCAGCCCACGGACCCGCGTCAGCGGGTGGCCATCGGCGACATCATCGAGCTGGAGAGCAGCGACGCGGTTTGCGCCACGGACCTGCTGGTGGGGGACGTGCAGCCTGCCAGCACCGCTGGCCGTGTGCGCCTGACGCTCGACCCGGCCACCCCCATCCCAGACCCATGCGCCAGCCTGCCGCGCTTCAGCGTGCGGGCCGGCGGGGACCAGCCCTTCATCCTCGTCGACGCCTTCGGGGGGCTGCTGGTGCGGGACCTCGTCGGCAACACGGATGGGTACGCGATTCCCACCAACTACTCCTTCCATCCGTCCGGCTTCCTGTCGGACACCGTCACCGTGGACGATGATCCGGTCAATGCTCCCCCGGCCTGGACGTTGCCGACCTTCCCCGCGACCCCGCCGGACATCGTCATCCGTCTGACCGGGTCCGGCCTGGGCGACCGCCTCGTCCGCGATGACCGCTTCGTGGTGACGCTCGAGTCCGGCGTCCGGACCTACACCTTCGGTGTGAAGAACAATTCCACGACCGTGCCCCTGACTTTCTACACCCTGCCCGGGCCGGTAGGCGCACGGCCGGGCGACTACCTGGCCTACATCGCCTACCCGTCCGCGGACGGCATCCTTCAGGTCAACATGGAGGGGCTGTTCGACAACGTACTGAACGACGTGGGCCTCAATATCTTCCAGTAACTGGGCTCGCTGTGGGGGGCTCTGCTATCGTCCGGGACATCCTGAATCACCCGAGTCAAGACCGATGATCGATCAGAACTCCCGCCCCGCCCGCAAGGTCGGCATCGCCGACCACCTGTGGGAGACGTACGAAGAGATGGCCCAGCAGATGGGCTCGGATCGCGATGCGCTGATCAACCAGGCGCTCTTCATGTTCGCGCGCCTCAACGGCTTCATCGAGGTGAAGGCCCGCGGTGAGGCTCCCGTGGCGGTCGCTTCCGCCGCGCCCCCCGCCCGCCCGGCCCCGGTGGCCGCCGCGCCCGCTCCGGCCCGGGGCTCGCCCCCGGTGCTGGCGCCCGCGCCCCGTCCCGAGCCCGCCCCGCAGCCGGCCCGGCCCGCCGGCCGCGGCGCCGTCCCCGCCGAGGACCGCGGCGCCGCCTCCAACGGCCTGGACAATGATCCGGTCCGTCGCGAGGTCGCCGAGCGCGTCCTGGAGACGGCCGCGGAGCTCGAGCGCCTCATCAAGGGCAAGAACGAGCCGCCCCCGCCCGCCGACGACATGGTCGAGGAGGAGGAGCCGCTTCCCGAGCCCGAGGACCCGGCCATGGAGGACGAGGCCCCCGAGGAGGCCGAGGAGGAGCCCGCCGAGGAGGCCGAGGAGGAGGAGGCTGGCGCGCTGTACCTCGTCACGGAGGCCGGAGACCAGGAGCGCATCGTGAAGGAGCGCTTCGTCATCGGCCGCGGCAAGCACTGCGACTTCGTCATCAACTCCGGCAAGGTGTCCCGCGAGCACGCCGTCATCGTCCACGAGGGGAATGACTGGATCATCGAGGACCTCGGGTCCTCCAACGGCACCTGGTTCAACAAGCAGCGCATCAAGCGCCGGAAGATTGAAGACGGGGACGAGTACTTCATCTGCAGCGAGAAGATCCGCCTCGTCCTGAGCTGAACGCCGCCCTCCCTCCAGGGCTTCTGGCTGTTCGACAATTGACGGGCCCCGGGCTCGCTGGTTTGATACCGGACGCCTGACCGCGAAGGGGACAGGCTGCGGATGACGCCTGTTCAAGTCGCGCTGTGGACGGTCCTTGGAGTGGCCCTGGTGATCTCGGTGGTGACGGATGTGCTGCGCCGGGAAATCCTGGATGCCGTCACGTACCCGCTGATGGCGGTGGCGCTCGGCGTGCGCCTCGTCACCGAGGGCCTCGGGGACCTGGAGCACGGCGTGCTCAGCGGGCTGGTGGCGGGGGTGGGGCTGGCGGTGCTGCTCCTGCCGGCGGCCCTTCGCGGGCGGATGGGGTGGGGTGACGTGAAGTTGATGGGCGGGGTGGGGGCGGTGCTGGGGTTCCCGGCGGTGCTGGCGGCCGCGGCCTTCATCTCACTGGTGGGCGCGCTCCAGGCGGTGGTGACGCTGCTCTGGCAGGGCGCGGTATGGGAGACGTTGGCGGCGGTGGTGCGCCGGTGGGCGGCGCGGGTGCGCCTGGCGAGCGCGGACGCGCGGCCGGGTCCGGAGCAACACATTCCCTACGGAGTCGCCATCGCGCTCGGCACGTTCTGGGCGCTGTGGTGGCAGCACGGAAGCTGAAGCTTGGCCTGGCTCGGACACTGGAAGAGGACACGGACGATGTTCACACGCTTCACGCATGCCGCGGCGCTGAGCGCCCTCATCGCCCTGGTGGCCAGCGGCAGCGCCCTGGCGCAGGAGGGCAGCAGCGTCAGCCTCGGCGTCGGCTCCCAGAAGGTAATCACCGTTCCCGGGCTGAGCCGCGTCGCGCTGGGTGACCCGACCATCGCCGAGGTGAAGACGCTCGGCTCCGGGCAGCTGCTCATCACCGGCCTCGGCGAGGGCAAGACGACGCTCCTCGTGTGGAAGACGTCCGGCCAGCGCGTCAGCTACCTCGTCGCCGTCCGCAAGCAGGACCCCAACGAGGTCATCTCCGAAATCAAGCGCCTCCTCGGTGAAATCGAGGGCGTCTCCGTGCGCATGGTGGGTGACCGCATCTACCTGGACGGTCAGGCCTACACCACGCAGGACGCGGACCGCATCAACGAGGTGGTGAGCCTCTACCCGAACGTGAAGTCGTTCGTGAAGATTGCTCCCAACGCCAAGAAGCTGGTGGCGCAGAACCTCAACGCGGCCTTCCAGAAGGCCGGCCTCAAGAACGTCCAGGCCAACGTGGTGGGCGCCACCATCTTCCTGGAGGGCTCCGTGGAGAGCCAGCAGGACCTCCAGAAGGCGGAGCTCATCACCAAGGCCATCGGCGAGAAGGTGGAGAACCTGCTCGTCGTCGGCATCAAGCGGATGATTCTCTCCGAGGTCCAGTTCGTCGAAATCCGCCGCAACAGCCGCGACCGCTACGGCATCCGCTACCCCACGGACATCACCGGCTCCGCGTCCGCCACCGCGACGATAGCCCAGCAGCTCTTCCCCGGCACCGCCGGCCAGGGCGTGGCGAGCCTCGGCATCAACGCGGGCTCGGAGTTCTCCATCGGCTTCCAGGGCAATGACGGCTACGGCCGCCTGCTCGCGCAGCCCAAGCTGGTGTGCGCCAGCGGCGAGAAGGCCGAGTTCCTGGCCGGCGGCGAGGTGCCGATTCCGCTCATCACCAACAACCAGTTCGCGGTGGAGTACAAGAAGTACGGCGTCATCCTGAACCTGCGTCCCACCGCGGACCGCAACGGCAACATCCAGACGGAAATCGAGGCGGAGGCCTCGGAAATCGACGCCTCGGTGTCGGTGTCCTTCGGTGGCTCGTCCGCCATCCCCGGCTTCCGCACCCGCAAGGTGAAGACCAACGTCACCGTGCGCCATGGGGAGACCATCGTCCTGTCCGGCGTGTTCAGCCACGACGAGCAGAAGTCCGTCTCCAAGATTCCCGGCCTGGGTCACATCCCCATTGTCGGCGAGCTCTTCAAGAGCCGCGGCTTCGACTCGACCAAGCGCGAGCTGGTCATCTTCGTCACCCCGCGCATCGTCAACCCGGACTCGGACAAGGTCCGCACCATCATCGAGGACGTGAAGAGCCGCTACAAGCAGGCCCGCTCCGAGGTGAACTTCAACATCTTCGACTGACGCGGACGCCGCGTCCCTGGCGTGTCACGGGCCGGGCTCTCCCTACTTGCCAGGGAGGGTACCGGCCCGTCGCCTTGCGGGCAGGCATGCGGCGGCGGCTGGAGCTTTGAGGACGAAGGTGCGCTTGCTAGCATCCGCCCCCACCATGTTTCTCATCACCCTCGCGGAAAAGGGCGGCGGGACCGAGCAGCGCGAGTACGACAAGAACGAAGTCACGATTGGACGCCTGCCCGGCAACGACATCGTCCTCGCGAAGGGAAATGTCTCCAAGTACCACTCGCGCATCGTCGCCAAGGACGGGAAGTTCATCATCGTGGACATGAAGTCCACGAACGGCACCTTCGTGAACGGCAAGAAGATTGCCGCGCCGCAAGTCCTCAAGCCGACCGACCAGGTCTCCATCGGAGACTACATCCTCAACGTCGAGGCCCTGGAGGACGAGGGGCCGGCGATGACGCGCGCCGGGGCCCCGGAGGACGAGGGCTACGACGACGGTGAGGGGCAGTACGCGGAGGAGGAGCCATACGAGGAGGAGGAGGAGCCGTACGAGGAGGAGCCTCCCGCCCCCGCGCCCGCGGCCGGCCGCATGCCGGCGTCCATGGCCTCCGCCATGGCGAAGAACAAGAAGAAGGTCGACCCGCGCATCGAGCGCTACACGCGGCTCCAGAAGGAGATCCACGACCGGCTCATCGAGTACCTCGATTTGCGCCGCATGGACATGGACCGGCTCGGGGACGACGAGCTGTGGCGCCGCACCGAAAAGGCCATCCGCGACATCATCGACCAGATGGAGGCGGACGGAGAGCTCCCGGAGGACATAGACCGGGAGGAGCTGCTCACCGACGTCATCAACGAGGCGCTGGGCCTGGGGCCCCTCGAGGCGTTCCTCGCGTCGGATGAAATCAGCGAGATCATGGTCAACCACGCCAACCAGATCTACATCGAGCGCAAGGGCAAGCTGACGCTGGCGGAGAAGACGTTCTCCTCCAACCAGGCGGTGCTCGGCGTCATCGAGCGAATCGTCGCGCCCATCGGCCGGCGTATCGACGAGTCCAGCCCGCTGGTGGACGCGCGCCTCAAGGACGGCAGCCGCGTCAACGCCATCATCCCGCCGCTGGCGCTCAAGGGCCCCTGCATCACCATCCGCAAGTTCAAGAAGGACTCGCTGAAGATCCAGGACCTGGTGAAGTACAAGACGCTCACCGCGCAGATGGCCGAGTTCCTGGAGATGTGCGTGAAGGCGCGGCGCAACATCGTCATCTCCGGCGGCACGGGCTCCGGGAAGACGACGACGCTGAACATCATCAGCTCGTTCATCCCGGACGGTGAGCGCATCATCACCGTGGAGGACGCGGCGGAGCTGCAGCTGCCTCAGGACCACTGGGTGCAGTTGGAGAGCCGCCCGCCCAACCTGGAAGGCAAGGGCGCCATCACCATCCGTGATTTGGTGAAGAACTGCCTGCGCATGCGGCCGGACCGCATCGTCGTGGGCGAGTGCCGCTCCGGCGAGACGCTGGACATGCTCCAGGCGATGAACACGGGCCACGACGGCTCGCTCACCACGCTTCACGCCAACACGCCGCGCGACGCCATTGCCCGCCTGGAGACGATGGTGCTCATGTCCGGCATGGAGCTGCCGGTGAAGGCCATCCGCGAGCAGATTGCGAGCGCGGTGCACATGATTGTCCAGCAGACGCGCTTCAGCGACGGCACCCGGAAGATCTGCTTCATCACCGAGGTGTCGGGCATGGAGGTGGACATCGTCACCCTCCAGGACATCTTCTATTACAAGCAGGATGGCTTCACGGACGACCACAAGGTCCGGGGCCGCTTCGTCGCGTCGGGTTTCGTACCGAAGTTCTACGACGAGCTGCAGCGCAAGGGCATCCCCGTCAACATGAGCATCTTCCGGGAGGATTGACGCGTCATGCCCACCCTGGTCGTCCGTCTCCCCGACGGCTCCGAGAACGAATACGAAGTCACGGGCGAGCTGAAGCTGGGCCGTCTGGCGACCAATGACATCGTCCTCACCGAGGGCGGTGTGTCGCGCACGCACGCCAAGGTCTACGAGGACGGCGGCACCGTCTTCATCGAGGACACGGGCAGCGCCAACGGCACCTTCGTGGACGGCGAGCGCATTGGTGACGCCACGCCGCTCACGCCGCAGTCCGAGGTGGTGCTCGGCGACTACACGCTGCGCCTCAAGGCCGCGGCCGCTCCGTCGCGCTCCGGCCCGCGCCGCGCCGCGAAGTCCGCGCCGCCTCCCGTCGAGGAGATGCCGGTGGGCGCGGAGGGCAGCGGCGCGCGCGCCACCCGGGCGTTGCCGAGCATCAAGCGGCCCCCGCCCGGAGCGCCTCCGCCGAAGCGGCCCGCGAGGCCCGCGAAGCCGGCCGGTGCTCCGCCGGAAGCGGGCGGTGGTGGCGGCGCGGGGCCCATGCTGAAGGGGCTGGTGGGGCCGTGGGCGGGGCGGACGTATCCGCTCAAGGGCAAGGTGCTGGTGGGGCGGCAGCCTCCGGCGCTGGTGCTGCTGGAGGATGACTCGGTCAGCCGGCGTCACGCGGAGCTGGAGGCGACGGCGTCCGGCGTGACGGTGAGGGATTTGGGCAGCGCCAATGGGACGTTGCTCAACGGCGAGCCGCTGGGCCAGGAGCCCGTGGAGTTGCAGCCGGGGGACCAGCTCCAGTTCGGCGTGGTGGAGCTGTCCTTCGAGGCCGAGGAAGTGGCCCTGGCCGCGCCGACGCGGCGGGGCGGCGGGCCCATCCCCACGCGGCGCGGTGGGGCCGCGGCACCAGCGGAGATGACGGAAGGCGCGCCTGCGGGCCGCAAGAAGCTGGTGGTGGTGGCCGCCGGCGTGGTGGGCCTGCTGGTGGTGGCGGCGTTGGTGAAGGTGGCCATGCCGGGCCCGGCGCCGGTCGACACGGTGCAGAACCCCGCGAGCGCCGCGGCGGACCCCGCGGAGCAGATCCAGGAGCTGCTCAGCGAGTGCCGCTCCTACGCGTCCAACGAGCTGGGCTCGCCCAACTGGGCCCGCGCCGAGGAGTCGTGCACGAAGGCGTTGGACCTGGACCCCATCCACCCCGAGGCCAACACCCTCATCCGGCGCATCCGGCTGGAGAAGGAGGCCTTCGAGGCCTTCTCCGCGGGCGAGAAGGCGCTCACGCGCCTCAAGCCGGAGGAGGCGCTCGAGTCCTTCAGCAAGATTCCGAAGGAGAGCGAGTACTTCCGCCGCGGCAAGACGAAGGCGCGCGAGGCGGCCGAGCAGGTGACGAAGCGGGCGCTGGACGACTGCAAGCGCTACCTGGGCAACTCGCAGTGGAGCGCCGCGGTGCCGCGCTGCGACCAGTACATGGCCGTCTGGTGCCAGAGCCAGGCCAGGGAGGACCTGCAGCCGCCACTGGGCTACTCGCTGCGGCTGGAGGGCCGGCTGCGCCGCAACGAGTGGCGGCCGAAGGACTCGCTCTTCGTGCGCTTCCTCGTCGCGCGCTACAAGCTGGACCCCAACGCGGCGCCGTGGGTGTGCCCGGTGACGGAAATCATCGGCTCGGACGAGGCCGCCACCGACCCGCGCTCCATCGTGGACGCGGCGGTGAAGAAGCGCTTCACCAACAAGCTGATGCAGGCGGCGATGATGGACTACTGGGCCGGCCGCGGCAGCGAGGCGCTGGCCACCCTGCAGAAGGTGCGCTCCAACTACGAGGCCTCGCAGTTCCACGCCCAGACGGACGAGCTGATTCGCGTCATGTCCACGGTGGACCAGCTCTTCAAGAACGGCGAGACGTTCCTCGCCGGGGACGACCCGGAGAAGGCCGCCGAGCCCTTCCGCGAGGCGCTGCAGGTGGACAAGGAGCTGATGCTGGAGCTGGCCGAGTCCAAGCCGTCCTTCTACCGGCGCAACATCCTCCAGGACATGGCGGAGAAGTCCTACCAGCGGGGTAGGGAGTGGGCGGACCGCCAGGACCGGCGCCGCGCGTGCAGAATCTGGAAGCTGGGCTTCAGCTTCTACGCGGGCAATCCGGACCTGAACAAGGCGGCGGCCTTCTGCTCGGGCCTCGCCGCAGATGCCATGCGGGAGGCCGGCGGCTGCCCGGACCTCGCGGCCGTGCTGGACTACGCCGTCAAGGGCGACGGGATGGAGGAGAAGGTCGCGGAGAAGAAGAAGGAGCTGGGCTGCCCCTGACGCGACATGGACAGGGGCGGACGGGCGCGCTAGGGACGGGGCCATGGCCGACACCAGCCCCTCGCGCTCCGCGCCCACCCTGGTCCTCATCGACGCGTCCGGCTTCATCTTCCGCGCCTACCACGCGATTCCGCCCCTCACGACGAGCAAGGGCGTGCCCACCAACGCAGTGCTGGGCTTCACGCGCATGGTGCTCAAGGGGCTGCGGGAGCTGAACCCCACGCACGTGGCGCTCGCCTTCGACAAGGAGAGCCGCACGGAGCGGCAGAAGATTGACCCCAACTACAAGGCCAACCGCGAGGGCCCGCCCGAGGACCTCGTGCCGCAGTTCGGCCTCATCCGCCGCGTGGTGGAGGCGCTCAACCTGCCCGTGCTGGAGATGGCCGGCTGGGAGGCGGACGACGTCATCGGCACGCTGGCGCAGAAGGCCAAGGCCGAGGGCTTCTGCGTGCAGGTCGTCACCGGCGACAAGGACTTCGTGCAGATTGTCGAGCCGGACGTGCGCCTGTTCGACCCGATGAAGGAGACGCACACCGGGCCGGACGAGGTGAAGGCGAAGCTCGGAATCGAGCCCCGGCAGATGCGGGACTACCTGGCCCTCATCGGCGACGCGGTGGACAACGTCGCCAAGGTGCCGGGCATCGGCCCGAAGACGGCCACGGAGCTCATCCAGCAGTTCGGCGACGTGGAGACGCTGCTGTCCCGGCTGGACGAGGTGAAGAAGCCGAAGATTCGCGACGCCATCGCCGCGCACCGCGAGAGCCTGCTGCGCGCCAAGCAGCTCGTCACCTTCAAGACGGACCTGCCGCTGGACGTGAAGGTGGTGGACCTGGCGCGCAAGCCGGTGGACACGGCGAAGGCCCGCGAGCTCTTCACCGAGCTGGAGTTCTACGCGCTCCTCAAGGAACTGCCGCAGCAGGGGCTGCCGGAGGCCGCGCCGAAGGAGAAGCCCGCGCCGCTGGCCGCCGCGCACAAGCTGGTGGGCACCGACGCGGAGCTGAAGGCGCTGGCGGACGCGGTGCGCGCGGCGGGCTCCGTCAGCCTCATCCCCGCGTACGAGGGCCTGCCCTTCGCCGCGAAGCTGGTGGGTCTGGGCGTCGCGCTGCCGGACGCGAGCACGTACTACGTGCCGCTGCGCCATGGCGTGCTCGGCGTCACGCAGGTGAAGCCGGAGTCCTTCACGGCCGCGTTCAAGGCCGTGCTGGAGGATGGGGCGGTGAAGAAGGGCGGGCACGACCTCAAGGCCCTCACCCTGGTGCTGGCCAATGACGGCATGGCCCTGCGCGGCGGGCACGACGACGTGGAGCTGCTCAGCTACCTGCTCAACCCGTCGCGCCGCGAGCACGCGCTGGCGGACCTGACGCGCGAGCGCCTGCAGACGGAGCTTCCCGCGCTGCCTCCCGCGGCGGAGGGGAAGCGGGGCAAGAAGGACAAGGCGCTGGCGGACCACACGGTGGAGGAGGTGGCCTCCAGCTTCGCCTTGCGCGCGGAGGCCGCGCGGCGCCTGGCGCCGGAGCTGTGGAAGGAGTTGGAGACGGCGGGGCTGGCGGCGCTGGCGCGCGACATGGAGTTGCCGCTGCTGCCCATCCTCGCGGAGATGGAGCGGCGGGGCGTGAAGCTGGACACCGCCGAGCTGTCTCGCATCTCCGTGAAGGTGGACGCGGCCGTCGACGCGCAGGTGAAGGAGGTCTACAAACACGCCGGGCGCGAGTTCAACATCGGCTCCAACCCGCAGCTCGTGGAGGTGCTCTTCTCGCCGCAGCCGCAGGGCCTGGGGCTGCCCATCATCAAGAAGGGCAAGACGGGCCCGTCCGCGGACATGGAGGTGCTGGAGAAGCTCTCCGAGGAGCACCCGCTGCCGGGCGCCATCATCGAGTACCGCAGCCTGTCCAAGCTGAAGAGCACGTACCTGGACACGCTGCCCACGCTGGTGGCGGCCGACGGGCGCATCCACACCACCTACCACCAGGCGGCCACCGCGACGGGGCGCCTGTCGTCCACGGACCCCAACCTCCAGAACATCCCCGTGCGCACCGAGCTGGGCCGCGAAATCCGCCGCGCCTTCGTGGCCGCGGAAGGGCACCAGCTGGTCAGCGCGGACTACAGCCAGGTGGAGCTGCGGCTGCTCGCGCACATCGCCGAGGACCCGGTGCTCATCGACGCCTTCAACCACGACGAGGACATCCACACCCGCACCGCGGCGGAGGTCTTCGGCGTGAAGCCGGAGCAGGTGGACCGCGAGCAGCGGCGGCGCGCGAAGATGGTGAACTTCGGCATCGCCTACGGCCTGTCTCCGCACGGCCTGTCCGCGCGCCTCGGCATCCCGCAGGAAGAGGCGCGCGACATCATCGAGCGCTACTTCGCCCGCTACGCCGGCATCTACCGCTACCTGCGCGAGACGGTGGATACGGCGCGCAAGACGGGCTACGTGGAGACGCTCTACGGGCGCCGCCGGTACATGCCGGACCTGAGCTCGAAGAACCGCGGCGTGGCGCAGGCCGCCGAGCGCGCCGCCATCAACATGCCGATTCAGGGCACCGCCGCGGACCTCATCAAGAAGGCAATGCTCGCGGTGGACGCGGCGCTGAAGACCGAGGGGCTGAAGACCGTCATGCTGTTGCAGGTGCATGACGAATTGCTCTTCGAGGCGCCGGACGCCGAGGTGGAGCGGGTGAAGGCCCTGGCGGTGAAGGGCATGTCCTCGGTGGCGTCGCTGAAGGTGCCGCTCAAGGTGGACGTGGGCGCGGGCCGGAGCTGGGCGGACGCGCACTGACGCGCGGGGCGCGGGGCCGCAAAGAAGTGCGGGAGGAGCGCCCACCCCCGTAGGCGCCCCTCCCGCGTCCCTGCACCCCACCCGAAGCTCCAGCACCCCCACAAAAAGTGCCGACCCGTCCGACCGGCGAGTCGCGCGGACCCCCATCCGCGCGTCTTGCCAGCGGCTCGCGATGCGCGCTCACCACTCCCCAGTGGGAACACGCTCCCCAAAGGCGCGCCACGGGCCCCCACCCACGGCACGCTCCCTCCCGCCGGCCTCGGACACTCCCCAATATGGGCGCGTCAAGCCGGACGGGTCGGCAAACCCGACCAACCCCTTCCTCAGTGCATCGCCGGACGACCGTCCTTCGCGTCCGGCGTCGTGCGTTTCACTCGCGACGGCCGCTCGAAGTACTCGACCACCAGACCTCCAAAGCTCACCCGGGGGCCGTCCGCGCGCGGATCCTTGAGCCGCTGCAGCAAGGCCACCGCCGAGTCCACCGCCTCGTCCACCGCGCGGTTGATGCGCTCGCGCTCCCAGTCCCCGCCGCCCAGCACCTCCGCGGCGTCCACCAGGCAGCGCCGCAGCGCCGCGAATTCCTCGTACAGGGCGCGCGCGCCGCGCTCCGGCGACAGGCGCAGCACCGCCCGCGTGCGGCTCCAGGGGCTGGACTCCTCGCCCTCCAGTGTCCGCCCCACCTCGCGGATGAAGGGCTCCACCAGCCCGTCCAACTGTCCGAGCGGGGCCGCCGGATTGTCCGCCTCATGCGTGGCCAGCCGCATCCGGCGCCACAGCGCCGCGATGCGATCCGGCTGCTGGCGGAAGAACCGCGCCAGCACCGCCGCCTTACGTCCCCGCTCGTTCATGTCCAGTGCCTTCCGCATCGCGACGGAAGGCAATAGCAAGTCGGTTGCCAAGGCCCCGAGGACACCATTTCCGAGGGAAATCAGCCGCTTGGCCGTACCCCCAGGGCAGGCAGAGGAGCATGCAGCAGGTAAATTCTTCCGGGAGCCTGACTGTAGGGGTGTCAGAAAGACATGAGGGGCCCGGCCCCATGAGGGGAGCGCCCGCGTAGGTGCTCACGGGCTTGGGGAGTAGGGCCCATCGGGAAGCGCGGCGGCGGACGGCCCGCGGCTCTTCTCAGTGCAGGGTGGGCTTCGGGGGGCGGGGCGCCGTGGGGACCTCGGACTCGCCGGAGGTCTCCTCGGGCGCCTCGGCCGCCGACTCGTCGCCCACCAGGGGCAGCTCGTGGGGGCCGCTGACGGCCTCCTGTGTGTCGTGTGACTCCATCGCGTCCGGCTCGCTGGAGGCGGTACCGGTACCGGCGGGCCATTCGGGCCAGGTCAGGCTCGGTGCGGGGCTGGTGGCGTCCTGGCCGGGGAGCCCGCCCTGGAGCGCAGAGGCTCGCGCCGCCAGCACCCGCAGCGCGGCATCCTCCGCGGCGTCCTGGGCAGCCATCTCCGCCAGGCGCGCCTCCTTCTGCTGGCGCCTGCGCACGTACGCGGCGACGCACAGCGCGGAGGCCGCCAGCCACAGCAGGGCGGAGCTGGTGGTGAGGGGCAGCCAGCCGTAGCGCGCCGCCAGCCCCTCGCGCCAGTCCGTCTCCTCCACCAGGAGTGACGTGCGGAAGGCCTTGCCGAAGGCCTGCTCGAAGGGCTCGCCCTCGCGCACGCCGTCCACCAGCACGCCCATGGCCTGCGAGCCGAACTTCGCGGACAGGTGCGCCACGAAGGCGGCGCTCTGCGCGTATGCAATCTCAACGTCCGACGGGTGGTCCGGCCAGTCGTCGTGCAGGTCCTCGAAGTGGAAGACGCGCTCCTGCGTCACCGCGCGGAAGAGGGCGGAGTAGTGCGTCAGCGAATACCGCTCGCCGGTGACGTTCTGCGCCAGTCCCTCCTGGAACCAGCGCGGCCACTCCTTCGCGAGCTGGCCCAGCGCCACGTGCGCCATTTCGTGCCGCAGCGTCTGCTGCCCGTCCGGCTCGTGGAGGCTCAGTGCGTTCAGCAGGATGATTTGATGCGCCGGGTAGGCCAGCGCCACCGCCCAACCGGGAGGCTTGCCACCGGGTAGCGCCAGGGCCTCGAACTCCGCGCGGCCCACGCCCAGGCGGATTTCGGTGATGCCCGGCCAGTCGCGCCCGAGGATGGCGCCAAAGCTGTCGCGGATGCCTTCAATCTGCCCCGCCAGCTCCTTCGCGGCCACCGTGGCCGCAGCCGAGTGGAGGATGCGGAAGCGCTTCGTCGTCACCTCGCCGCTGACGAGGGCCGGGCGCTCGTGCGGCACCAGCGTGGCGTCGTTGATCACCAGGTCGCGCGAGTGCGCGTCGTGAAAGTCCACCGGCTCCTGGGCCAGGGCTTGGGGTGCGGCCAGCAGCAGCGGAATCAGGAGGAGCAGGTGGCGCATGTGCGGCGGCCTCACGTTTGCCCAGACATAACAGCCTCGACCCGCGCCGCATCAACCCCTACCACCTTCACCCGCTTGCGGCGCGATGCGTCACCAGCGATGAGCGTCACCTGCCGGCGGGGCACGCCGAGCTGCTTCGCGAGGAACTCCAGCAGGGCCGCGTTGGCCTCGCCGTCCACGGGGGGCGCGGCGAGCTGCACCTTCAGGAGGCCGTCGTGCTCGCCCACCACGCGGGTGCGCGAGGCGCGCGGCTGGACGAGCACCGCCAGCTCCACGCCGTCCGCCACGGCCTTCAGCCAGGGTGGCGCCACGGGCTATTCGCCGATGTTGGCCTTCTTCTGGGAGAGGTAGGCCACGTTGTCCTCCACGCGTGCGTAGTCGCGGTCCGCGAAGGAGGGGCCCTTGAACGTCTCCAGCAGCTTCTGGTGCGCGTCCAGCACCGAGCGCACCTGGGACTCGAACTGGGTGCGCTGACGCTTCAGCTCGTTGATGTCCTCCACCACCTGCACCAGCCGCTGGTGGGCGCCGTGGACAATCTTCTCCGCCTGGTGCTCCGCGTCCGCGATGATGATTTCCGCTTCCTTCTTCGCGGCGGCCTTCAGGTCCTCGCTGATGCGCTGCGCGGTGACCATCGTCTCCTGGAGGGTGCGCTCGCGCTCCTGGTGCTGCTCGAGCTTGAGCTGCGTGCGCTTCAACTCCTCCTTGAGCGCGATGTTCTCCTTCACCACCTCCTCGAACTCGCCGGCGATCAGCTCGAGGTGCGCTTCCACCTCGCGGCGCGAGAAGCCGCGCAGGGCCGTTTCGAACCGCTTCTGCCGGATGTCGAGCGGGGTGATCTTCATGGCCCCGCATTCTAACGCAGGGAAGTGACTTCTCCAGGAAACGGCCCCGGCCGGCCGGGGCGGCAACACGTCCGCTGGTGCACACGCGCCCGCCTGGAAGGGGGGCAGGCAGGCGTCAGTGGGGGGCCGGGTGCGGGGGCTCCCACTGGGAGGCCACGGTGCGCGCGGCATTCTGCACCGGGGCGGTGAGCCGCGCGTCCAGCGCCGCGTCCTGCACCGTGCGCCGCGCGGTGACGGTGCGCTGGAAGATGAGCCCGTTGAGGGCCTGAATCTTGAGCGCGTCCGGCATGCGCGGGTGGCGCACCACGTTGCCGAGGATTTCCTCCGCGCGCGGGTGCTGGAAGAGCGCCACCGCGCGGAGCGCCGCCTGCTGGATTCGCGGGTTGGCGTCCCACAGCAGCGCGGCCAGCGAGTCCAGGGCGCGCGAGTCCCCCAGCAGCGCCACGTCTTCAATCGCAATCGCCCGGACCTCCTCCGGCGCCGGCTTCACGGCCCACAGCAGGGCGCGCAGCAGGGCGGCGTCCTCCGGGCCGGTGGCATGGGGGCTCTCGGAGGCGGGCGGGGGCGGCGGAGGCGGGGTGGGGGCCTCGGAGGAGGGCGCGGGCTGCTCGCGCGCCGGGGCGGGCTTCGCCGGGGCGGCGGGACGGGGGCGGGCCGGGGCCTGGGCCCGCGCGGCGGTGGCCGCGAGCAGGAGTCCGGCGAGGAGCAGGGGACGCATAGGCCCCCGTTCTACCCCGAAAACCCCCTGCCGGAAGGGGCGGCCCGGCGCGGCGAGGGAGAGTTTTTCTTGACGCGATCTCCGATCGTGGGACCTTGGCGGTGCTACAGGCGTGTTGCAACAGGAGCAAGGGCTGATGAGCGCGGCGGTCGCGAACTGGCAGACGCTGGAGAACGTCGAGGTGGAGTGCACCCACTGCGGCATCCGGATGACCCTGCAGAATGGGAGCCGGGTGCGGTACTTCCGGTGTTCCGGGTGCCACCGCTGGGTGTCCAGCACCTATTCCGAGGTCTTCCGCGCGGACGCGAAGGTGCGCACCCACCCGGTGAAGGACACCGGCGCCCAGGACGAGCGCTTCCTCGAGGTGAAGGACCGGCTGGACCGCTGGCTGAACGCGCTGGAGGACCAGGACCCGTACCGGCTGCTCGGCGTGTCCCCGCTGGACTCCGAGGAGACGGTGCGCGCGCGCTACCACGCGCTGGCCATGGAGCGGCACCCGGACCGCGGCGGCTCCACGGAGAAGATGCGCGAGCTGAACGCGGCCTACGAGAAGATTCTCCGCCACCGCGCGCGCAAGCGTCAGGAGGCGCTGGCCTCGGGCGCCCCGGTGCGCACCGCCTCCGAGCTGCCCGCCCGCAGCAGGTAGGTCCAGAAGAGGGCCCCCAGCGACAGTCCCAGCGCGGCCTTCACCCAGGTGGGGAAGAGGCTGCCCGGGGACACGTAGCCCTCCACCACGCCGATGCAGGCCAGGAAGGGCGCGCAGCCGAGCACCAGCTTCACGGCCTCGCGCCCCCGCAGCGCCAGGGCCTGGCCGCGTGGCAGCTCGCCCGGGTCGATGAGCGCCTGGCCCACCATGAGGCCCGCGGCCCCGGCGATGACGATGATGGACAGCTCCACCGGGCCGTGCGCGGCGATGAAGTCCAGGAAGCCTCGCGTCATGCCCTCGCGGACGCACAGCGCGCTGATGGCGCCGATGTGCACGCCGTTGTTCACCAGCATGTAGAGCGTCCCCAGTCCGCCCAGCATGCCCAGGGCGAAGGTGACGATGGTGACGGTGAGGTTGTTGGTGGCGATGCCGGACGCCACCGAGTTGGGCGGCGCCACCGAGAGGATGTCGTCCGTCCACATGCGGCCCTGCGCCACGTACTGACGCACGCCTGGGGGCACCAGCAGCTCCGCGCCGCGCGGCTCCAGCAGCACCACCAGCGCGCCCAGCAGCAGCCCCAGGCAGAACACCGCGGCGCTGGCGCCCACGAAGCGCAGCTCGCGGCGCAGGGTGACGGGGAAGTCGCGCCGGAAGAAGTCGCGCACCGCGGGCCAGCGCTCGCGCGACGGCTGGTAGATGGCCGCGTAGGCCTGTCCGCAGAGCTGGTTGAGGAAGCGATGCGCGTCCGTGCCCGGGTAGAACGTCTGGGTGTGCGCCAGGTCCGCCGCCGCGCGGCGGTAGAGCGTGTCCAGCGTGCGCAGCTCCTCCAGCTTCAGGGCCCCGGACTTCTGACGGGCCAGCAGTGACTGGAGCGCGTCCCAGTCCGGGCGGCGCTTCGCGACGAAGGCGGGCAGCGGGAGGGCCACGTCAGACCTCCGCCCGGGCGCGGGCGCGCAGGAAGGCCTCCGTGCGCTCCGGGGACGCGAGCACCGCGGCCCGCGCGTCGTCGGACAGTCCGCCCACCCGGTCCACCAGCTTCTCGCCCATCCGCCGCCGCACGTCCGGCTGCAGGCCCTCCGCGCGCGACAGGAAGGCCAGCACCAGCTCCACCTCCTCCGGCGTCAGCGCGCGGGTGGCGCCCTCCGCGCCCGTGGCGGCGGGAGTGGCGGGGGACGCGGCGGTGTACTTGTCCAGGTCGATGCGCTCCTCACGCACCAGCAGCGTGCCGGCGAGCAAATCCCCCAGGCGCCGGTGCTGGCGCGTGAGCAGCATGGAGATGCAGCCGGCGGCGTACATCATGGGCAGGAAGTCCACCGCGCGGCAGAGGTTGCGCACCGCGCTCTCGTAGAGGCCCACCGGCGAGCCGTCCGCCCTCACCACGCGGATGCCCAGCGCGCGCTTGCCCACCGTCTGTCCGTGGAAGAAGACCTCGCCCACCGTCCAGTACAGCCATTGCGTGGCGAAGAGCCCCACCACCAGCAGCGTGCGCGCCAGCCCCGACAGCGCCTGCAGCGCGCCCAGCACGTCCGACACCACCAGCGTGAAGGCGAAGTAGGCCACCAGCCAGAAGAAGAACAGCAGGCTCGCGTCCACGAGCCACGCGAGGCACCGGTAGCCGATGCCGGCCACGGGCAGGGTGAGCGCCACGCGCTCGGGCGTGGCGACGTCCAGGTGGGGTGACGAGGCGGTGTGCATGTGGGCGCAGCAGCATACACGCCTGTGCCCCAGCCCTCGCGGGCGGGCGACCTGGCGCGTCATGTCTCGGTTTACTTGGATTCCAGGTTGTTGTAGGATGTGGACCGGTAAACGGCGGGCCCGGTACCGGGGGGCGGCGCTATCTCATACTGAACGCCAGGACCTGTCTGGTGTTGGACAGCGATGACGAACCGACGTCGGAAGCCCCTGGATCCCTCTCCGATTCATGCACACCAGACACTCCCGCCGGGGCTGGTTCGCGTCTGCGCTTTCCCGGTGTTAGGGTTTCATGCCGTAGGACGATGAAGTGGGCCGCGAGGAGGTGGCCCGGAAGGACGTTGGACGTAGTCGAAAGTCGAAAGCAGTCAGGAGTCGAGTCTTGTATCGGTAGACCGACCCCGAAGTGATTCAGCGGACGTGCTCGTTCTTCTCAGGCTTCTCCCCGCTGGCACCGGAGTTTCGGAGTCGGCTGTGGTCAACAGGTAGTTCCAGAAGTTTTTCGCCATGGCGGCTGGGGGGCCTTCGCATGGCAACATCCAATCAAGCAGCGATTCGTGTATCAATTCTCGAGGGACCGTGGGCGGCCTGGCAGGGGCTCGCCGAGGGTCTCCGCGGAGAGGGCGTGCAGGTATCCTCGGTGACGAGGGACGTGCGCCTCTTCCTCGATGGCCTGGGGACTGACCCGCCGCAGGTGGCGGTGATGGACGTGGAGGGAGACAGCGAAGCCGCTGTCGGCTGCTCCGTCACGGAGGGCATCAACCTCCTGCGGGAGGCGCGCAAGCGTCGCCTGGAGGTCCGGATGCTGCTCCTCTCCGCGGTGAGCCAACCCGAAATCATCTCGCAGTGCTTCGACGAGGGCGCCTCCGGCTACCTCTTCCGCGCGGGGCTCGGCACCACGGCCGTGGCCTCCGCCATCCAGTCGCTCGTGCGAGGTGAGCGGTTGTTCCCCGTGCAGCTCCTGCGCAACGACTTCGAGCACCCGCCCGTGACGTCTCCCACGGCCAGCGTGCTGCTCGCGCTCACGCAGCGCGAGCGCGAGGTGTTGGCGTACGTGGCGGGAGGCGCGGACAATCTCAAGATTGCCGCGCATCTCCAAATCGCCGAGCGCACCGTGAAGTCCCACGTCACGCAGCTCTACCGGAAGCTGGGCGCGGAGAACCGCACGCAGCTCGCCCTGCGCGCGTGCCACCTGGGCGTCCGCCCGCCGCCGGACCTCTGACCGGAGGCCGGCCCACCCTCTCCGCGCTTCACGCGAGGAGAGGGAGTCTCATGAAGTCGTAGGCAGAAAAAGCCACGCCCCCGAGCCCTGGCGCGAAGCCGGGCTCCGGGGGCGTGATGTTTCTGCTTCCGCTCGTCAGTTCTTCAGCTGCGCCTGCTCCTCCATCTTCTTGCGGAGGCTCAGGGGGCGCATGTCCGTCCAGACCTGCTTGATGTACTCCAGGCACTCGGCCTTCGGACCCTGCTTGCCCGCGTCCTTCCAGCCGAGCGCGTTCTCACGGTCCGCCGGCCAGATGGAGTACTGCTCTTCGTGGTTCACGACGACCTTGTAGAGGGTCGTGTCTTCGCGCTCGTCCGCCATGGTGTTCGACTCCTGGGAGTGGGGGGATTGTGTTCACAACCCCGAAAAAGGCGTCAAGCAGGGTAGGCCGGCGGCGCCACGGACACCAGCGACCGCCGATCACACCCGCTGTGAAGGTCTCCGGGGCCCTTGCGCTCAGCTCGCGGCGCGCAGGGCCTCGCGCTCCTTGGCCTCGTAGAGGGCCTGGATGTTGGCGCCGCCGAAGCCGCGCGCGGCCTGCCGCTGGATGACCTCGAAGAAGAGCGTGCGGCGCGCGTGCTGCGTGCGGGTGAAGACCTGGAGCAGGTGTCCCCACGCGTCGCGGTCCATGAGGATGTTGCGCTCCTGCAGCGCCTCGCGGCGGAAGCCGCCGAGGTCGCCGAGCCGCGACTCCAGCGCCTCGTAGTAGCCCGGCGGCGCGTCCAGAATCTTCATGCCGCCGCGGCTCAGCACGTCCACCGCGTGGGTGATGTCCGGCGACAGGAAGGCCAGGTGCTGCACGCCCGAGCCGCCATGCGCCACGAGGAAGTCCTCGAGCTGCCCGCGGCGCACGCCGGTGTACGGCTCCTGCATCGGGAAGCAGATGCGTCCGCCGGCGGTCTGCACCACCCGCGAGTTCATCCCGCTGTACTCCGTGCGCACGTTCTCCTCGTGCGTCTGCTCGAAGCCCAGCACGTCCCGGTAGAAGTCCACCGCGGGCAGCAGCGTGCCGCGCTCCAGGCACAGCGCCACGTGGTCCAGCGCGGTGAAGAGCTCCTCGCCCATCGGCGGCGTCTCCAGCGGCAGGTAGACGTCCGGCAGGAAGCCGCCCGCCGCGCCGTCGCGCTGGATGAACGAGTGCACCAGGTCACCCGGGCCGGCGATGGTCGCCTTCACCACGCGGCCGCCCGAGCCCTCGTACGTGACGGGCGCCATCACCGGCTTCGCGCCCCGGCGCACCGCCTCGGCGAAGGCCCCGGCCGCGTCCGGCGTGGCGAAGGCCACGTCCTTCACGCCGTCACCATGCGCCCGCACGTACTCCGCCACCGGCCCCGTCGACCCGAGCGCCGACGTGACGACGACTCGCGAGCTGCCCTGCTTCAACACGACGGAACGGCGTCCCTCCAGCCCGCTCTCCGGCGCCGCATGGGCCACCATCCGGAAGCCCAACGCGTGGCAGAAGAAGTACGCCGACAGCATCGCGTCACCAACGTACAGCTCCACATGATCCACGCTCGTGAATTCCACTCGAAGCTCCAATCCTGTTGGCGTGGCCGTCCATCGTCTTCCGGGGCGGCGGCACTTTCTGCCACTGGATGCAGTGATACATCCCTAGCATGAATCGCAGGTCTGACGGGAGCTTCGTGCATTTACGGCGGAAAGTTTGAAGCCGAGAATTCCTCGCTCCCCAAGAAACCCTATAGGTCACGGGTACTTACGAGGAGGGGCGCGCACGGGCCGATCTACCGCCTCATGACGCGTTCCGCCACACGGGTGTATTTGTCACGTGATTGAGAGCACCGGAATGCGCTCCTGACGGGGCGGTTCAGGGCGGAATCCACGCGCGCGAGACCTCATGAAACCGCGGCTCGCGAGCCACGGCTCTCCGTGTCGAGGTGTCAGGTGGAGGACGGAAGGCGTCCCCGGCACCGCGGAATCCGGCGCACCGGATTCCGAAGGCATTCACCCGTCGAGGGTGCGCGTCGCGCTCAGGGCTCGAGCTGGCCGCGAATCTCTCCGCCGTTGAAGTTCACGGTGTGGATGTTGACGTAGAGGTTGCCGTCGTTGAACGCGTCCTTCTCGTCGTCGTTCAGCGTCTTGGTCCCGGTGAAGATGCCGTTGACGTTGTCGGTGGTGGTGATCTCCAGGTTGAAGACGATGGGCCCGTTCTGTCCCCGGGCGGCGTTGTGCACGTGGGCGGCGCTGCCGGAGACGGGGAACAGGTCACTGCTCAGGTTGGTGAAGGTCCCGACGACCTTCAATTCATCGCCATCCAGCTCCGCGGTGACGGTGCCGGTGGCTCCGGTCGTGGTGGGCGGCACCTCCTGGTCTCCCGAGAGAGTGGCTTCCGCCTCCGTGTTGCCACACCCGGCGAGCCACAGGGCGCAGGCCACCAGGGCCGGTATGGCGAGACGTGTCAGCATGGGCTTCCGCATCGTGACGCTCCTGTCCCCACGTCCCGGCGAGGCCCGGCGCGGGGTACCGGACGCGGGGTGGGGCACGCTGCCGCGCCCCTCACGCGAGGCCAATCGGCCCGCGCGGCGGGGGCACAGACGGGGAGTGAACAAGCCTCGCGGCCCGCTTCGGTATCTGTCGGGCTGTGGCGTGCCGGTGACAGTTCGCCTGGGGACGCGGATACTCGCGCCATGCGCCTCCTCTCCCGAATCGTCACCGGCCTCGTGCTGCTGCTGGGCACCGCGTGGGCTGCGCTCGCCCTGGCCCTGACGGGCGCGGGGCCGGAAGGGGCGCACCTCGTGAGGGCGCTGCTGGCGCTGGTGCTGGGCGGGGTGGCCGTGGCCGTGTGGCGGCGGAGCTCGAAGCGGGCGGCGGTGGCCGTGGTGGTGGTGGGCTGCGTTGCCGTCTTCGGCTGGGTGCGGACGGTGCAGCCGTCGAATCAGCGCGACTGGGCGCCGGACCTGGCGCGCGCGGCGCGGGCGGAGGTGGACGGCACGCGCGTGACGATTCACGACGTGCGCGACTTCCGCTACCGGAGCACCACCGACTGGGACGCGAGCTGGTACACGGCCACGTACGACACGCGCGAGCTGACGGGGGCGTGGTTCATCGTGGAGCCGTTCTCCGGCTTCTGGGGCGCGGCGCACACCATGGTGAGCTTCGGCTTCGCGGACGGGCGCTACGTCGTCTTCTCCGTGGAGGTGCGGCGCGAGAAAGGCGAGACGTACTCCGCGCTGGGCGGCCTGTTCCGCCAGTTCGAGCTCATCTACGTGGTGGGGGACGAGCGGGACCTCATCCAGCTCCGCTCCAACCACCGCAAGGACGAGGTGTACCTGTACCCGGCGGACGCGTCGAAGGAGCGCATTACCGCCTTCTTCATGGACATGGTGGCGCGGATGAACGCGCTGCACGGGCAGCCGGAGTTCTACGACACGCTCACCAGCAACTGCACCACCAACCTCGTGCGCCACGTGGAGAAGGTGAGCGCGGTGGACGTGCCGTATGACCACCGGACGCTGCTGCCCGCGTACTCGGATTCGCTCGCGTACGAGCTGGGCCTCATCGAGAAGGACGCGCCGTTGGAGGTGGTGCGCACCCGGCACCTCATCAACGCGCGGGCGATGGCGGCCAACGGGCTGCTGGACTTCTCGCGGCGCATCCGCGAGTCGCGCGCCACCGCCGCGTCAACGCCGTGAGCCGCTCGCGGCCGTACCGGCCTCGAAGTGCTTGTCGTAGTGCTGCTGGAGGACGGCGAAGTAGCCGCGCTCCTCCCAGAGCTCCGCCAGCAGCCGGTCCGTCAGGGACTTCACCTCGGCGCTCTCCGCCGCGTCGGGCGAGCGGGGGCCCCGGTTCTTCGGGTTGAAGAAGGCGCGGGTGGCCTCGGCCATCAGCACGCGGCTGCTCGCGAAGAGCCGGCGCAGGATTTGGTTGACGGGGCGCGAGTCCACCTCCGCGCACGCGGCGACCATGGCGTCGTAGACCTTCCCCGGCACGTTGCCCTCCAGCGACTTCGCGTCGAGGTGTCCGCGCGCCACCGCATGGGTGAGCAGGAAGCCGTGGTGCAGGGAAGCGGAGGCCATGTCCACGCAGTCCTTCACCCACAGCACGAAGAAGACCTTCTTGAAGAGCCACTGCGCGGGGAGGAGCACCACGCCCTTGAGGAAGCTCATCAGGTGGCCGCCCAGCGTGCCGCTCACGTGCGAGCCCGCGAGCACCCGCACCGCCTTGTCCGGCGTGGGCAGGCCGTGCTCCCCGAGAATCTGCCGGACCATTCCCTCGCGCACCTGGCCCAGGGCGTAGTCGTCCAGGAAGGGCACGGGGATGAGCGGCGTGAGACCGGAGGCGACGGCGAGAAAGGCCACGCGGCCCGCCAGGGGCGGCAGGTCGTTCTTCGAGGTGGGGCTCGGCTTCGGCTCGGTCATGCCCTGTTCATATGCCAATCTCCTCCATCCATTGCGCGGGCCCGGTGCCTGTCCGGCTGGACGCCGGGCCGGCTGCTGGATGGAGAACGCTCAGGCCTTCCGCGAGCCGCCCGCATGCGGCAGCAGCAGGGAATAGAGCGTGCTCATCACCGGCGTGGGCACGCCCCGGGTCCGGCCTCGCCGAGCCACCGTGCCCTGGAGGTACTCGACCTCCAGCGGCTTGCCGGCCTCGAAGTCCACCATCATCGAGGGGCGCATGTCGGCCTGGAGTCCTTCCATGAAGGCCGCCACGTCCTCGGCGCGGGTGGTGGTGGCCACGCCCTCGGCGTTGGCGACGCGGAGCACCTCGGCCGCGGCCTCCTGGAACTGCTCGCGGAATGACGGCCCCGCATTCCTGAGCGGGCCCAGGGGAAGGCGGGCCGCGGTGCAGAAGCCGGACATGGGCGCGAGGAACGCGAGCTTCTCCCAGAGCGGCTTGCGTGCATCCGCCACCGCCTCCACGTTGAGCCCCGCGCCGGACAGCGTGTCGCGCAGCGTCTGGACGCGCGCGGAGACGCGGGACGTGTCGCCGAACACCTCGCCGAGGATGATGCGGTGGAGCGTGCCCGTCTGGGAGATGACGCCCGGCTCGGAGATGGCGGTGGAGATGTACGTGGTGCCGCCGATGACCGGAGCCGCGCCCACGGCGGCGGCGACCTCGCCGGGACTGTCCACGCCGTTCTGCAGCGTGAGGATGGCGGCGGTGGTGCCGCCCAGGACGGGCCGGTCCGACGCGGCGGCCAGCGTCTTCACCGTGGGAAGCACGGAGGGGACGTCGTAGTTCTTCACCGCGAGGACGATGACGTCCACGGGGCCCACGCGGGCCGGGTCCTCCTCGGCGCGCACGGGGACGGTGAAGTCTCCCTCCGCGCTCCGGATGCTCAGCCCGCGCTCCCTCATGGCACGCAGGTGCGCGCCTCGCGCGAGGAACGTCACGTCCTGGCCGGCGTGCACCAGCCGCGCGCCGTAGTAGCCGCCCACTCCACCTGAACCGACGATGGCGAATCGCATGGCGCGCACCTTAACGGCGCGCCCCGCTCTCGGCTGGGGCGTGTGAGGCCTTCCGTTGAGTGCTCGGAAGTCCGGCATGCCTGGTGCGCCATGCTCTTGGGGCGGAGCGAAGCGCACGCTGTTCACCTCGCACGCCGCGCGCACCGCATGCCCGGTGATGGGTGCGGTGCGGGGTCCGGCATGCTCAGCGCACTTGAATCGCGGGCGCCGCGGCCTGCTGCCACGCGAGCGCCTCGGGCGCGGGCATCGCATCGATTGCGGGCGCGGAACGGTGCTTCGCGAGGAACGCGGCGGCGCTCTCCGGGCTCGCGCACGCGCCGAGGATGTGCTCCGGAATCATGAACGCATTCGCGATGGCATCCGCCACGCGCTGCTCCTGGCTGCCGGCCACGAGCACCTCCACCACGTGCGGCGGAGGCGGCTGCAGCAGCGCGTTGCTCCAGTACGTCGCCGGAGCCGCCGCGGCCCACGACTTCTCCTCCGCCGCGCGGCAGAAGCCCTCGTCGAACGGGCGCTCCGACTCCAGCGCCTCGACGATGCTCGCCGCCAGGGCGAACGCGGACGCCGACGCCGCGTTGGCGCCCTGGCCCGCGACGGGGTCGTTCGTCACGTGCGTGTCGCCCACGGCCATGACGAAGCGGCCGTTTGTCAGCGGGGCCCAGCCCCGGCGCACCATCGGCGTGAAGGAACCCTGCAGCCAGTCCATGGGCCCCAGGAGGCCGAACTCCGCCGGATTCACGCGCTCGTACGTGGCCGGCGCGAAGCGGCGCAGCCGGTCCATCAGCAGCAGCTCGAAGGCGCGCGGGTCCGCGTCGTACCGCTGCGTGCTCAGCACCGCCAGCTCACCTTCTGGGCGTGCCTCCACGAGGAGGCTCGGAACGCGGCCGTGGCGCGAGACGACCTGCGCCTCGAAAATCTCACCCTGGCCGGGAATCAGGTTCGCGTGCATCCCAACCGGGTCCTGCATCCGCACGCCCTTGAGCAGCGCGGCGAACAAGAGGCGCGGGGGCTTCGTGTGCGGCGACAGCTCGGGGATGCGCGGGAAGAGCGCCGTCAGCCCGTTGCGGCCCGTGGCCACCACCACCAGCTCATGCTGCGTGGACAGCGTCTCCAGCGCCGCCGTGTCCACGGAGCGCACCTCCAGCTTGCCCCCGCGCGCGACGAAGTCCTCGGCCAGCCTCGGCTGGTACAGGCGGTAGTCGACGAAAATCGACGGGCTCTCCAGGGTGCCCCGCATCCCGAAGGACTGCGGCCCGTTCACGTGGATGCTCACCTGGTACATGTCCGCCTGCGGCCCGCCCCAGTGGTCCACGCCCAGCTCCCGCTCCCGGGCGCGCGTGGGCGAGTGGTGCGCCACCGTGTTCGGCAGCCGGCCCAGGCGCAGCTTCGCCGGGTCCTGCTCCGCGTACATCGTCACGGAGATGCCGTGGGACAGCAGCTTCAGTCCGAGGTGCAGGCCGGCCGTGCCGGCGCCAACGATGCCGATGCTCGCCATGTGTCTCTCCTCCGCGTCCCGCTTGCCGAAGTGGCTATGTCGGGATGGACCCCCCCAGGGACATGGGGTACCCGGACTTCCCGGGAAGGTCGGTGCTCATAGCACAATACGGATGGAGACTTTCAAATGGGTCACATTTGAATGTTGATAATTTTTGGAGAGCTTCGAATTTCCTCTCTACGCGGATGAGCTGGAGCCGGGTTGGGGAGACGTGGCGGAAGCGCCTACAGTCGGGGGGGATGAGCGTGTCCCTGGACATCGTGCTGGAAGTGGGCGACCTGGCGGCCACCTCCGCGGACGCTGTGGTCTTCAAGTACGCGCAGCGGCTCTACGGCGCGGCGGGAGCGGCGGCGGAGCGGCTCCGGGGCGTGGGCGTGCCGCCATCGCAGCTGGAGGTCCAACCCGGCGATTACCGCTTCGTGGAGACGCGCGGGAGCCTCGGCTCGCCGCTGGCGCTCTTCGTGGGCACGGTGCGGCTGGGGGACTTCGGCTACCACGAGATTCGCCAGTTCACCGTGCGCGCGCTGAAGGCGCTGGAGTCCCACTCGGGACTGAAGCACGTGGCGGGCACGGTGCACGGGCCCAACTACGGGCTCGACGAGGACGAGGCGGTGCTCGCCTTCGTCGGCGGCCTCGTCGAGGCCTTCCAGCGCGGCTCCGGGCCGCAGGCGCTGGAGCGCTTCACGGTGGTGGAGTTGAACGCGCAGCGCGCCAACCGGCTGCGCAAGGCGATGGAGCGCGGCCTCAGCGGCACGCCCGGCGTGACGGCGCTGAAGGGCGGGGGCTTCCGCGTGCAGCGGATGAATGCCTTCGTCCAGGCGCCGCCCATGGCCACGGCGGGCACGGTGTCCATGGCGAAGCCGCACGCCTTCGTGGCCATGCCCTTCGCGCCGGAGCTGGAGGACACGTACCACTACGGCATCCAGGGGCCGGTGAAGGCGGCGGGCCTGTTGTGCGAGCGCGTGGACCAGGCCGTGTTCGACGGCCCCATCATCCAGCGCATCCGCGAGCGCATCGACACGGCGAAGGTCGTCATCGCCGACCTGTCCATGGCCAACCCCAACGTGTACCTGGAAGTGGGCTACGCGTGGGGCAAGGGACGGCCCACCATCATGCTGGTGCGCGACGTGCGGGAGCTTCGCTTCGACGTGGCCTCGTACCGCTGCATCGTCTACCGCAACATCCGGGATTTGGAGACGCTGCTCACCCGCGAGTTGGAGCGGCTGGGCTGACGCTCACCACCCGCGCGCCGCCACGGCCCATGTGGCGTGCAACGCGCCTGCGCGCAGCACGTGCAGCCGCTCGTGCAGGTTGACGGAGGGGCAGACGTGGTTGGGCACCACGCGCACGCGCTCGCCCACGCGCGGGCGCCACGCGGTGGCGGAGAGGTCCAGCAGGCCGTGTTCCTCGGACAGCCCGCGCACCAGCACCTCCGGTCTGTCCAGCAGGGCGCCGTAGCCTCCCTCGGGCGCGAAGCCTTCCTCCTTGGCCAGCGCCTTGGAGCCCGCGTCGATGACGGCCTGCCCGGGCACGGCGGTGCTGACCACGGTGGCGAGCACGGAGTACGCGCACTCGCTCCACGCGCACGCGCCCACCGAGGCGGAGTTGCGGTCATTGAGCACGTTGATGCCCGGGCGAATCTCCGTGAGCCCGGCCACCTCGTGTGAGCGCCACAGCATGGGCGTGGAGCCGCCGCTCACGGTGTCGGGCCTCAGGCCCGCGGCGCCGAGCGCATCCACGAGGGCGCCCAGGCGCGTGGACTGCTCGCGCACCGCGGGGCCCTGCTCGGCCAGCGGTGAGCGCACGTGGCCCGGGTAGAAGAGGATGCCGCGGTACTCCACACCACGCGCGGAGGCCACGGCGCGCGCGAGGGCCACGGCGTCCTCGGGAGACTGCACGCCCACGCGGCGCATGCCCAGGTCCACCTCCACCAGCACGCCCACCGTGCGGCCCGCTTCGTCGGCGGCGCGGCCCAGTCCCTCCAGTGCCTCGCGCGAGTCGAGCGCCACGGTGAGCCGCACGCGGCGGGGCAGGGCCATGAGGCGCCCGAGCCGGCCGGCGCCCACCGGCGGGTAGGCCAGCAGCACGTCGTCTGCGACGGTGGACATGACCTCCGCCTCGCGCGGCGTGGCCACCGTGACACCCACCGCGCCGGCCTCGAGCTGGAGCGCGGTGAGCTCCACCGTCTTGTGCGTCTTCGTGTGGGGACGCCAACGCAGGCCGTGCTCGCGCGCGTACGCGGCCACGCGCCGGAGGTTGGCCTCCACGCGGTCCAGGTCCACGAGGGCGGCGGGGGTGACGAGCGAGTCCAGCGCGGTGGCGTCCATGCCGCGCATGGTACACACGCGGCTCCATGCCCGCCGAGACCGCCGCTGAAACGCTTTCAACCCGGGAGCTCAACCGCGCCACGCTCGCACGCCAGTTGCTGCTGGAGCGGGAGAAAGTCCCCGTGCTGCGCGCGGTGGAGCGGCTGGTGGCGCTCCAGGCCCAGCAGGCGAAGCCGCCCTTCGTCGGGCTCTGGTCCCGCGTCGAGGGCTTCCGGCGCGAGGACCTCACGCGGCTCCTCCAGAAGCGCGAGGTCGTCCGCGCCACGCTCATGCGGGGCACGCTGCACCTCACCAGTGCGAAGGACTACCTGACGCTGCGCTCCGCCTTCAGCCCCTTGCTGGAGGGCTCCGTGCACACGGTGCTGCGCGAGCGCGCGAAGGGGCTGGACATCGAGCCCCTCGTGGCCGCCGCGCGCGAGTACCTGGAGGATGAGCCGCGCACCTTCGAGGAGGTGCGCGACCACCTGCTGGAGCACAATCCGAAGGCCGACGAGCGGGCCATGGGCTTCCTCGTGCGGATGTACCTGCCGTTGGTCCAGGTCCCCACGGATGCGGAGTGGGGCTTCCCACCCGCCACGGACTTTGCGCTCGCGGAGTCCTGGCTGGGCGAGCCGCTGGGCACCGCTCCGGCGCTGGACACGCTGGTGCTGCGCTACCTCGCCGCCTTCGGCCCCGCCTCCGTGGCGGACGTGCAGGCATGGACGGGCCTCAAGGGCCTGAAGGACGTCTTCGCGTCGCTGAAGCCGAAGCTGCGCACCTTCCGCGACGAGAAGGGCCGCGAGCTGTTCGACCTGCCCAAGGCCCCACGCCCGCCGGAGGACACGCCCGCGCCTCCGCGCTTCCTTCCCGACTTCGACAGCCTCGTGCTCGGCCATGACGACCGCGCACGCCTGGTGGCGGATGTGCACCGGCCGCGGCTCATCACGAAGAACCTGCGCATTCCCGCCACGTTCCTCGTGGATGGCTTCGTCACGGGCACATGGAAGGTGGAGCGGAAGAAGGCCGCCGCGGCCCTCGTCGTCGAGCCCTTCGAGCCGCTGACGAAGAAGACGCGCGACGCGCTGGCCGGGGAGGGGGAGGGGCTGCTCCGCTTCATCGAACCCGAGGCCCGGGCGTTCGAGGTCCGCTTCGCCTGAACGGCCGCAAGGCGTGCGGCATGTACCTGGGATTGTTCACCTTTTCCACCACCCCATTGCAGTCCGCGGGGAGCGGGGCTAGTCATGCCGCGAAACGCCGAGTCCCGCCGTCAGCGGGAGCGGGGGACCCAGGTTCGTTGGGGCGAATCGCTCGGCACCGAGCGAAGGGCATGTTCCCAGCCCGAGTCCGTCAGCTAACCCCGCAGGCGTCGAGGAGAACACGATGTCTTCCGACCCCAGCAGTCACGGGCCGGGCTCGCCAACGTCCGCGGGCTCGGCCACTCCCGTTTCCCCTCCGTCGTCCCCTGGCATCCGTGCGCACGGAACAGGCGCCCGGCTGGCGCCGCTCGCTCTCGGCGCGCTTGGCATCGTCTACGGCGACATCGGCACCAGCCCGCTGTACGCGCTGCGCGACTGCTTCAGCGGTGAGCACGGCATCGCTCCGACGCCGGAGAACGTCCTCGGCGTGCTCAGCCTGGTCTTCTGGAGCCTCATCATCGTCATCTCCGTGAAGTACCTCGGCTTCGTCATGCGCGCCGACAACCGCGGCGAGGGCGGCATCCTCGCGCTGCTGGCGCTGGTGGTGCAGCGCGGAGGCCACGAGGGCAGCGGAGCCCGGCGCTACGTGCTGCTGACGCTCGGCCTCTTCGGCGCCGCGCTGCTCTACGGTGACGGCATCATCACCCCGGCCGTGTCGGTGCTCTCCGCGGTGGAGGGGCTCTCGGTGGCCACGCCGCTGTTCAATCCGTACGTGCTGCCCATTGCCCTGGTCATCCTGCTCGCGCTCTTCCTCGTGCAGAGCAAGGGCACGGGCGGCATCGGCCGTGTGTTCGGTCCGCTGATGGTGGTGTGGTTCACCGTCATCGCGGTGCTGGGCGTGCACGAGCTGCTGCGCAACCTCTCCGTGCTCCAGGCCGTGGTGCCCACGCACGCGGTGCGCTTCTTCATACAGAACGGGTGGCACGGCTTCCTGGTGCTGGGCGCGGTGTTCCTCGTCGTCACCGGCGGCGAGGCGCTCTACGCGGACATGGGCCACTTCGGCTACCGGCCCATCCGCCTGGCGTGGTTCGCCGTGGTGCTGCCGGCGCTGTTGCTCAACTACTTCGGGCAGGGCGCGCTGCTCCTGAGAGAGCCGTCCGCCGCCACCAACCCCTTCTTCCACCTCGCCCCCGACTGGGCCCTGTATCCGCTGGTGGCGCTGGCCACGGCGGCCACCGTCATCGCGTCGCAGGCGCTCATCTCCGGAGTCTTCAGTCTCACGCGGCAGGCCATCCAGCTCGGCTACTGGCCGCGCCTCGAGGTGGTGCACACCTCCGCCGAGGAGCAGGGGCAGATCTACCTGCCGGGCGTCAACATCGCCCTGCTGCTGGGCGTGGTGGCGGTGGTGCTGGGCTTCCGCTCCTCCGGCGCCCTCACCGCCGCGTACGGCATCGCCGTGACGGCCACCATGGGCATCACCACCTGCCTGGCCTATGTCGTCGCGCGCGAGCGGTGGGGCGTGCGGCGCGCCATCGCGGTGCCGCTGGGCGCGGCCTTCCTGGCGGTGGACCTGGCCTTCTTCGGCGCCAACTTCATCAAGGTGGCCCATGGCGGCTGGCTGCCGCTGACGTTGGGCGTCATCCTCTTCTCGCTGATGACCACGTGGAAGCGCGGGCGCGAGCTGCTGGGACAGAAGCTGCGCGCGGGCTCGCTCGGCCTGCGGGACTTGCTGGAGAGCTTCGGGGACAACGCGCCGCACCGCGTGCCGGGCACGGCCATCTTCATGACGGGCAACCCGGAGGTCGCTCCCCCCGCGATGCTCCACAACCTGAAGCACAACAAGGTGCTGCACGAGCAGACCCTGCTGCTCACCATCGCCACCGAGGACGTCCCGCACGTTCCGTCCTCGGAGCGGGTGACGGTGGAGAGCCTGCCCCTGGGCATACGCCGCATCACCGCGCGCTACGGCTTCATGGATGACCCGTCCATTCCGGACATCCTCAAGCGCTGCCGCGATGCGGGCCTGCCCTTCAACGTCATGAGCACCAGCTTCTTCCTCGGGCGCGAGACCATCATCATCGGCAAGCACCCGGGCATGGCGCGCTGGCGCGAGGCGGTCTTCCTCTGGATGAGCCGCAACGCCCGCTCGGCGACGGCGTTCTTCCGGATTCCGCCCAACCGCGTGGTGGAGCTGGGCGCGCAGGTGGAGCTGTAGCCACGCGCGGCGAGGTGGCGGCAGGTACGGCCCGCCACCTCGCACGGCCTCACGGCATCAGCTCGCCGGGCGGACCTTCACGCGCATGTAGCGGCCGTCTTCCTTCTCCTTGACGACCTCGATGGTGGTGCCCGTGGGCGGCACCTTCACGCCCTGCCAGTACGTCTCCTCGAACCAGTAGGGCTTCAAGTCGTTGAAGACGGGCTCGGCCGTCAGCGACGGCACGTCCACGCGTGGGCCCCACGGCGTCTTGAGCGACAGGGCCTGCGTGGGGCTCAGGCCGAACGTCGCGTCGCGCACCTGGATGAAGGTGTCCCAGTACCAGCCGGTGCCGTCCAGCGTTGCCTCCGGGCGTGCGTCCACCGGGAGGATGCGGCCCTCGCCCGGATGCAGGCTGACCTGGTTGTCGTTGATGCGGGTGTTCCAGTACGTGATGAGCAGGCCCGGCTCGTAGGGGTAGTGCTCGACGTAGTCGTAGAGCTCCATGTCGCCGTACGGGAAGTGGTAGGGGCCCGTCTGCAGGCCCTCGTCAAAGAGGCGGTACTGCCGGTACTCGGCCAGGTAGTAGTGGTCGAAGAAGATGTGCTGCCCGTCGTGCTGCTGGAAGCCGGAGATCTCCCATCCGTTGGGCATCTTCTCCGCGCCATCGGAGAACACCGTGCGCCCGTCCGCGGTGATGCTCAGCGCATCCACCTGGAAGCCGGGGCGCACCTCGGCGCCGTCCGTCCAGTAGCGGAAGCGGAGCTGGATGGTGCGGCCCGCGTACGGCGTCAAATCGAACGTGACGGGCACCCAGCCGCCGGACGCGCCGGTGATGCCGTTGCCGAAGTTCTGCCCGTTGGGGTCCGTCGTGGTGGTGATGGTGCTCGGGAGGTTGTCGAAGCGCGTGCCGTCCGTGGAGACGGAGACGTAGGCGTAGTCCCAGTCCTGCTCGATGTCGAACCACGTCTGGAACTGCAGCGAGATGCCGCGGGCCCGAGGCAGGCGCACCGTGCGCACCATGGAGCGGTCCAGGTCGTCACCGTCGCCGCTGTACCAGGCGTGGCTGCCCGCGAAGGGCTGCACCGTTGGGTGGTCCACCACCTGCGGGGGCAGGGTGACGAGCAGCGCCTGCGCTTCCTTCGTGTTGAACTCCGCGGGGCCCAGCTTGTGGCTGGAGCGCTTGCCGGCCTTCGCCTCGTCGTAGTTCAGCCAGCCGAGCTGCAGCTTGTCCCACGCCCACAGGTCACCCGGGCGCGTGCCGGTGTCCACCGTCCCGTCCCCGAGGTACGAGCCGTGGCCCATGATGGTCCAGAAGGCCGAGTCGTTCCCCCAGCCCGAGTTGGTGTCGTAGTGGTCCGGCAGCCCGAGGTCATGGCCGAACTCGTGCGCGAAGACGCCCAGGCCCCCGTTCTCCGGCTGCATCGTGTAGTCGCCCACCCACTTGTCCACCGCGCCGAAGCGGGTGCCGCCGTTGGGGTTGTACGTGGGTCCGTTGCCGCCGTTGCCGCCGCCGCTGGAGTACGCGAACGAGCGATGGCTCCACATGGCGTTCTGTCCCTGCGCGCCGCCGCCCGTCTCCTCGCCCTCGCCGGCGTGGACGATTTGGAAGTGGTCGATGTAGCCGTCCGGCTCGTCGAAGTTGCCGTCGTGGTCGTAGTCGTACCGGTCCCACGTGTCGAAGGTGTCCAGGTACGCCTTGATTTGCTCCGGCGTCTTCCCGGCGGCGAGCTGGCTCTCCGTCCACGCGTTGATGGCATCGGCGACGAGCGGCCAGGCGCCCGTGGTCGTGCAGATGCGGCGGCCGCACAGGTCGTGGCCGTAGCGCGCGCTGTTGTACGGGACGCGCACCCAGTCGTGCACCACGCCGTCCACCGTGTACCGGCCGGAGGACTGCGTCCAGTAGTAGGTGGCCACCGAGTCCACGCTCGGGCCCTGACCGAAGTAGAGCTGCTCGTAGTGCGCGCGGTTGTAGTCCGCCTGCCAGATGCTGGAGTTGTCGACAGTGCGGTCCGGCTCCACCAGCTGGTTGTGGAGCGGACCCGGCACGTCACCGCCGGGGTTGGTCTCCGGGTTGCCGTAGACGGGGTGGACCTGGTCGCCGTACTCGACGAGGACCACGAAGATGTGGTCCGTGCGCTCCAATTCCAGCTCCACGTAGCGGCCCCTCGTCACCTCGTGGACGCGGCCCTGCGCGCGGCCCTCCACCTTGTCCTTGAGGGCCTGCGCCCGGAGCTTCCGCTGCCGCTCGCCCTGCGCGTGGGGCACGTCGTCCGACTCGCCCCGTCGTATGAGGGACATCACGCCGCCGGGGGTAATCGTCTCCACTTCCTTGTACGGGTTCTTCGCCCAGGCGGCGGGCGACACCGTGAGGGCCACGAGGCCCCACTTCAGCCACTGCGTTCCAGACTTCATGGTCGGGGTGCTCACCTGACGGTGCCGGCCGGCCCTGCACGCTCACGGCTTCCGTCGAGGCAGCACCATACCCGGTGTCCCCTGTATTGATGCAACCCGGTTGTACTGGGTTCTGGAGTGCACCTCGCGGCGCAATGAAATTGAACGCGGGCGCGACTTCGTGGCCACTGGCCCGTTCAAATAAAAGGCCCGCCGCGAACCCGGTGTGCACCGTGTCCACAGCGGGCCTTCGGGCCCTGCGTCACGTCTCGGGCGCGTTACTGCGGCGCGGGGGCGGACACCTTCTTCGCGGGCGGCTGGTACTTGATGCCCAGCGCGTTGAAGACGAAGGAGTAGACGTCCACGACCTCCTCGATGCGGGCGTTGAGCGGGGTGCCGGAGCCGTGGCCCGTCTCCGCGTTGGCGCGCAGGAGGATGGGCGTCTTCGCGGCGTTGGCCTCCTGCATGCGCGCCACCATCTTCCGCGAGTGGAACGGGTCCACGCGCGGGTCATTGGCGCCGGTGGTGAAGAGCACCGTCGGGTACTTCGTCCCGTCCTTCACGTTGTGCAGCGGCGAGTACGCGCGCAGCGCCTTGAACTGCTCCGGGTCCTTCACCGTGCCGTACTCGGTGATGTTGAACTGGCCGTTGGGCGTCAGCTCCACCCGCAGCATGTCGTAGATGCCCACCTGGGCCACGACGGCGCCGTACATCTCCGGGTGCTGCGTGACGGCCGCGCCCATCAGCAGGCCGCCGTTGCTGCCGCCCTGGATGGCCAGCTTCTTCGGCTGCGTGTACTTCTGGTCCACCAGCAGCTTGGCGCACGCGTAGAAGTCGTCGAAGACGTTCTGCTTCTTCGTCAGCGAGCCCTCGGCATGCCACTTCTCGCCGAACTCCGAGCCGCCGCGCAGGTTCGCAATCGCATACACGCCGCCCTGCTCCAACCACAGGCCCGTCAGCGGGCTGAAGCCCGGGCTGATGGAGACGTTGAAGCCGCCGTAGCCCGTGAGCAGCGCCGGATTCTTGCCGTCCAGCTTCGTGCCCTTCTTCTTCAGGATGGTGAGCGGCACCTTGGTGCCGTCCTTGGACGTGGCCTCGGCGCGCACCACCTCCACGTCGCTCAAATCCAGGGGCGACGTGCGCGCCAGCGCCGTCTTCGTCACCGTGTTGTCCTGGGCCGAGTACCGGTACCAGGCCATGGGCTGCACGAAGCTGGTGTTGACGAGCAGCACGTCATCCCCATTGCCCGCGGCCACCAGCCCGCCCACCGACGACACCGGCAGCGTGGGCACCAGGCCCAGCGACTGGCCCTTCAGGTCCACCATGCGCAACTGCGACGGGCCGCCGAGCTGCTCGTTGATGTACAGCCGCGTCTTCGCCGGGAAGATGCCCTGGATGCTGGCCTCGCCCTCGGGCACCAGCACCGTGGCCTTGTCCAGCGTGGGCGTGGCCAGCGGCAGCCGCAGCACCTTGCCGCGCGGCGCGTCCTTGCGGCTCACGAGGTACAGCGCGCCGTCCTTGCCGAACGTCGCCCGGATGACGCGGTCCTCGAACTTCGACACCTGCGTCCACTGCCCGGACGGGCCGCGCAGGTAGACCATGTACTCGCCGCCGTCGCCGTTGGCGACCACCGCGACGGTGTGCTTGCCGTCCTCGGACGTATCCAGCTCCGACATGGCGATGCGCGGGAAGTCCTTGCCCAGCGCGTAGGTGTCCTTCTCCGTCGGCGTGCCGAGCTGGTGGAAGTACACCTGCTGGAAGAAGTCACGGTCCGCGGCGGGGCGCTCGTCGCCGCGCGGGTAGCGCGTGTAGAAGTAGCCCGTGCCGTCCGCGTTCCACGCGAGGCTGCCGCCCGCGGTGCCGCCATTCACGTGTGGCACCATTTCGTTGGGCAGCGCCTTGCCGGTGGCCACGTCGTAGACGGTGACGTCACCGCTCTCCGTGCCGCCCTTGGACATGGAGACGGCCACCTTCTTGCCGTCGAGCGTGGGGACGTACCAGTCGATGGTGGTGTGGCCGGACGGGTCCACCACCATGGGGTCCACGAGCACGCGCTCCTTGGACGTGTCATCCACCGAGCCCAGCACCACCAGGAAGGACTGCTGCTTGGGCGGCTGGTTCTTCACGGCGAAGAGGGTGCCGCCGGCCTCCTGCAGCGCGCCATAGGCGGGCGACTTCCAGGACAGCAGCTCGGAGATGCGCTGGCGCAGGCCCTCGCGGCCGGGGAGCTTGTCCAGCAGGCCGCGCGTGTAGGCGTTCTGCCCGTCGGTCCACTCCTTCACCTTCGGGTCGTTGGAGGCCTCCAGCCACTGGTAGAAGTCCTTCACCTCCGTGCCGTGGTAGGTGTCGACCTTCTCCTGTTTCTGCGTCGCGGGGGGCTTCGCGGCGCCCTTGGGCGCGGCGGTGGCGGCCAGCGGCAGCATCAGCGCCGCCGCCGTCAATGCGCTCTTCAGCTTCACGGTTCACCTCGTGGGTGGGGAAGTCGCGCCGCAGCCTGCCACGTCCTCCGCCCCGTGGCGCCGCTTCCCCGTCATGGGAATGCTGCCGCCGCCCGGATGTTCGGGCGTGGCCCGAGCGTCCAGGCGGCTTGTGTGCGGCGCGTCAACCCCGCCCACGCCCGGTGTACGGAGGACTTCAGCGCAGGGGCAGCTCCACGAGCGCCGCCGCGAAGCGGTCGAACGCCTCGCTGGAGGGCAGGGCGGTGCCCTCATCCATGTTGCCCAGCATCAGCGCGAAGACGACGCGTGGGTGCTGGCTGTCGCCGGGCCGGTCCACCACGCCCACGAAGCAGCGCTGTCCGGACAGCGTGCCCGTCTTCGCGCGGATGCGGCCGGCGGTGCTCGGCGTGACGGGGCGGGTGGCGAGCGTGCCGTCCTGGCCGGCCACGGGCAGGCTGTCCAGCAGCGCGTTGCCATAGGGCTCGCGCAGGCTGGTGAAGAGGACGCGCACCATGCCTCGCGCGGTGGCCATGTTGTAGCGGGACAGGCCGCTGCCATCGACGGGGCGCAAGTCCCTCGCGGGGATGCCGCGGCGGGTCAGCTCCGTGGCCATGGCGGAGCGCAGCGCCGGGTACGACTCCGCGCCGGTGCGCTCGCGGGTGAAGCGCAGGCCCAGCCGCTCCGCGTAGAGGTTGAGGGACTCCTTGTTGGTGGCCTTCACCAGCTCCGCCAGCGGAGGGCTGACGAGCGTGACGAGCGGCTCCGGCGTGGCCGGGCGCAGTGGGCCGGGGGCCTCCAGCGTCATCGGCAACCGCCGCACGCCGCGCTTCAGGAGGGCCTCCTCCACGCACGCCGAGAAGAGGACCTGCGGCTCGTCCACGGAGAGCTTCACGGTGGCGGTGCGCGGGCACTGGTTGGCGGGCGAGCGCCACACGCAGCGCACGCCCGGGCCGCCGCGCTGGCGCACGCAGGAGAGGTTGGCGCGCTCGGCGTTCATGTCCACGCTGACCACGGCGGGCAGGGACGCGAAGGCGGGCGTGAGCTGCACGGAGGGCGGCTGCGCGCAGTCCGCGCCGTCCGCGCGGGACAGCGACAGGTCCACCACGTTCTCCCGGAAGACGAAGGCGGTGGGCGCGGCGCTGTATGCGTACGCGGCGTCGTCCCACGCCCAGCCGGGGCCGAAGGGAAGGTCCGAGTCGTCGGTGCCTCGCACGCGCACCTGTCCGCGCCACTGCTGGATGCCACGCGCCTGCACGGCGTCCGCCACCTGGTCGCACGCGAGCGCCGTCTCCGGGAAGCGCCACGAGCCCAGCGACGGGTCACCCGATGCCTCCACCACCACGTCCCCCAGGAAGAGGCCATCCACCTGCGTGCCTTCCAGGGACACCGGCGTCTGGTAGCGGAAGTCCGGCCCCAGCGCGGATAGCACCGACGCGGTGGAGACCACCTTCATCGTGGACGCGGGCAACAGGCGCATGTGCTCGCGGTGGTGAAAGAGCGGCTCGCCCGTCTGCGCATCCACCACGTAGGCGCTTGCCAGCGCGCCCTCGTCTTCAATCGTGTTGAAGAGGGACTCCGCGAGGGAGGGGAAGGTGTGGCCCTCCGGACGCTTCGCGCGGAAGCAACCGGCGAGCGAGAGGGAGGCCAGCAGCAGCGGGACGAGGAGGACGCGGCGAATCACGGCGGCCACCGTATCGCCGGGACTTCACGGTGTCATGCGGACCCGCGCCTGGGGCGCGAAGACACCCAGGGCCGGCCGTTCGGTATGCGACCCACCAGCACGCATGTCCCGGAGGGCGAGGTGGCGCGGTAATGGCCGTCGTTAGAGTCGGAGCACCATGTCCGATATGCGAAAGCCTCCCTTTTCGAGTGATGCCCTGGATGCAGCCGCCGAGGCGGACGTCGCGGCGATTGGCCGCATCGATGCCGTGAAGACGGTGCTTCGGTTGTTGCTGGAGACCACGGGACTGCGGATTGGCGTGGTGGCGCGCGTCACTGCGGATTCCTGGACCTGCTGCGCGGTGCTGGACGAGGCGAACTTCGGACTGCACGCCGGGGACACGGTGGAAGTCGCCACGACATTTTGAAGTGTCGTCCGCGGCGCGGTCGCGCCGCTCCTCATCCGGAATGCGAGCACGGACCCGCGCTTCGCCAGCCATCCGGCGCCGAAGCTCTACGGCGTCGGGAGCTACATCGCCGTGCCCCTGCACCGGAAGGACGGCGCCTTCTTCGGCGTGCTGTGCGCGCTGGACCCGCATCCGGCCGACCTGTCCGAGGACAAGCTGGAGGTCTTCCGGCACCTCGGCGACCTGGTCGGCCATCAGCTCGAGCAGCAGGACGAGCTGGGGCGGCGCGATGAGCAGCTCATGGGCGCGCGCGAGGCCGCGCAGCTTCGCGAGCAGCTCCTCGGCATCGTCAGCCATGACCTGCGCAATCCGCTCAACGCCATCACCCTGTCGGCCGCCACGATGATGCGCCGCACGGACCTGGATGACCTGGCCCGCCGGGGCCTGAGTCGCATCCTCGATTCCGCGGACCGGGCCAACCGGCTCATCCGGGACCTGCTCGACTTCACCCAGGCCCGCATGGGCCAGCCGCTTCCGGTGAAGCGCCGAACGGTGGACCTCCATGCGCTCATGCAGCAGGTGGTGGACGAGGTGTCGCTGGCCACGCCCGGGCGTCAGCTCGACGTGAAGACAGAGGGTGACGCACTGGGCTCGTGGGACCCGGACCGCATCGCGCAGGTCCTCACCAACCTGCTCACCAATGCCTTGCAGTACAGCCCGCCCGGGGCGCCCATCCTGGTGAAGACGGTAGGGCATGTCGACGAAGTCATCCTCTCCGTCTGCAACGAGGGCCCACCCATTCCCGCGCAGGTGCTGCCCAATCTCTTCGAGCCGATGACTCGCGGCACGGCGGACGGCGGCGAGCGCCGCAGCATCGGCCTGGGCCTGTACATCGTGGACCAGATTGTCCGCGCCCACGGCGGCAGCGTGGAGGTGGTGTCCACCGAGGGGGAGGGCACCACGTTCCGCATCCGGCTGCCGCGTCACCGGGAGTAGGGACCCTCCAGGTGTCAGGGCTCGCTGTCGAGGCGGACCTTCGCGGGCCGCACCTGGAGCCGCTCGAAGAGGAGGGCGAAGTCCTCTCGGGAGATGCCCAGGCGCTCGAGCCAGAGGCGGAAGTACCGGTCCAACGCCTCGCGCCTCGGGTGCGTCTTCCGGTGGTGCAGCAGGAAGTCCTTGTAGTTCTGCACCTTGTCCGCGCGCAGCATGGCGGCCACGTCCGGAAGCGGCCCGAGCGCAATCTCATCCACGGACTTCACGTCGCGATGTGACAGGTACGCATTGGCGATGTTCCGGTACTCCATGGCCAGCGCGAGCACCTGGGGTGACTCGGAGACTTCGTGCAGGCGGGGAAAACACTCGGCGAGAGCCTCATCCCCCTGCACGAGCGGGTGGAGGCACCACGCGCGCCTCGCGGCGTCACTGGCGTTGAAGTGTCTCAGCACCGCGAGGCCTTCGTCGATGTGGCTCATGTAGTCGACGCCGCTGCGGACGGCGCGGCGGTCGCCGTAGTACCGCTCGATGGCGCGGTACTCCCGCGTGGTGGTGAAGCGCGCCGCCACGACATGGGGCACGCCGCGCTTCGTGAAGTACGCCTCCAGGTCGCAGTCCGGCGCGGTGACGAAGGGGAGGTCGGTCTCCGTGAGGTAGCGCGAGAGGTGCCCCTGGCCCCGATGGGGCGCCAGCACGTAGACGGACTGGCGCCGTGTCCCTTCGGCGTCGTCGAAGGTCGTGCACGCGCCCCAGGCCGTGCCTCGCGGGTCCGCGACGGGCGTGATTGCGCCGGTCCAGGTGTACCCGTCCATGAGCAACTGCACGGCGCGACGCTCGAAGTATCGCGACGCACCCTCGAGGTCGGGAGCGTCCATGTCGAAGCGGAGCGCGGCGGCGGGCATGCCGGAAGGTTGTGCGCGGCGGCGGGGTGGAAGCAACCCTCGGCTCGGCGGCCGTGTGTCTCCGAGTGAGCGAATGCCTGCATGACGCACCGGGACCTCGCGCCGCGAGGCGGTCCGCCAGCGCATCCTCGTCCTGATGGCGGGGGCGAGGTCATGAGCGCGAACCAGGCTGGCGTCGGGGGCACCGCGGCCCTCGGTACGTCCGCGCGCGTCGGGCTCGCCGCGCTCGTGCTCCTGCTGGCGGGCCGGGCCCACGCGGACGAGCCTGCTCTCGAGTGGGGCCGGTTCGAGCTCCGCTTCGATGGCTACATCCGCGCGGGTATCGGCACCAGCCGTGGTGGTGCAACGCAGGCTGCGTTCGGTGTGCCCGGAGCCCGTGCGAAGTACCGGCTCGGCAATGAGCCGGAGACCTACTTCGAGCTGAGCGTGGACGGGCGCTACCTGCTCGGTGACGGTCAGGAGCCGGACGCGCCATCCATCCAGGGCTACTTCACGGCGGGCGACTATGCGCCCATGGGGAAGAGCAACGAGCTGGGCCTGGACGAGGTCATCCAGGCCTACCTCACGTTCGCCGACTTCTGGCCCGGTGTCCGGGTGTGGCTCGGGCGGCGCTACTACGACCGCAAGGACACCCACCTGATTGATTATTTCTGGCTCAACCCCGGCCAGGGAGCGCACGCCGGCCTTGGCACGGACTGGCTCCTGCCGGGGGGCCTCTTGCTACGGGCCGCCGTCTTCCGATTGGAGGACCGGGACGCTCCGGAGGGCGGAGTCCTCAACAGCACCACGTTCGACGTGCGCCTCGCCGGGCTCCGCACCAACCCGGGCGGAGTACTCACGCTCTGGGCGCACTACGCGCTCCGGCACGCGAATGACTCTCCAGCGTTTCCAGCGCGGAATGGCTTCGGCTTCGGGTTCTGGCATGACCAGGACAAGGTCTTCGGCCTGGACAAGGTCAAGAACACGGTGGCCGTGTTCCATCAGCACGGCGCCGCGTGGCCCCAGAGCCAGGTCAATGCTCGTCCCATCCGGGAAGACCTGGGCTATGACCTGGTGCGCGCCCGTGTCTGGGAAATCAATGACAGTCTCTTGCTGGAGCCGTTCTGGCGGTGGTCGCTCCAGTGGGCGCTGGTGTTGCGCTGGGAGGACCGGGGGCGCGGCGGGGACGACACGGTGCGCTGGTTCAGCACGGGTGCGCGGCCGCTGTACTACCTGACCGAGTACGTGCACGTGGGGCTGGAGCTCGGGTACGACCACGTGGACAACGGGCCGTTGGACAGACGCGGAGGGCTCACCAAGGCGACCGCGCTGCTCCAGCTCTCCCGGGGACGGGGCTATTTCACGCGTCCCGTGCTCCGGCTGTTCGCGACGGGCGCGTGGTGGAGCAGCGCGTTCCGCGGGCTCATCGGCACTGCTCCGGATGGGGCTCCTTATGGGAATGGCACGTGGGGCTGGACGGTGGGCTCCCAGCTGGAGGCGTGGTGGTAGTCGCTCGCGTCACGCGGGTAACCGCCCACCGTGAAGTCGAGCACCCGCTCCCACAGCGCGTGGAACTGCGGCTCCTGGAATTTCGAGCCGGACTTGAGCCAGCTGATGTACTGCTCGGGCTGGTCGAAGTGGCCCATGACGTCCAGGTGGTCGGCCGCCACGGCGTGGAAGAGCTGTCCCCAGATTTGCGAGCGGCTCGGGACGATGCCGTCGCTCCAGGCCTCGAACGTCTTGCCGAGCGCCTCCTGGAGCAACTGGTTCTGTGCGGCCGTGCGCTCGGGAACCTTCAGCGTCGGGGAGAGGGGCGCGCTCAGCGCATACAGGGACGTGAAGATGCCGTAGATGAACGAGTCCGGGGGAAGCAGCAGGCGCAGGGACAGTCGGCGGAGCAGGCTGGGTGGAGGTGCTCCCGTGACGATGGAGCCGTAGCGCACGCCCTCCCGGTCCGGCGTGTCCCGGTTGAAGGCCTCCACCCCGGTTGGCGTGAGGTCTCGGATGAGCTCCTGGTTCTCTCCAATCTTGCCGAAGAAGTCATTGAGCGCCTCGCGCTCGTTCTCGGAGAGCACCGCGAGCAGCCTGGCGACCTCCGTGAAGAGGTTGGGAGGGATGCCCATCGAGTCACCCAGCCGGGTGAGCTTGTACAGCACCTGGAGCACGGCGGTCCTGAGCGGCATGGCCTTGCGGTGCAGCGCCAGGTACGTGAAGAGCCACAGGTAGCGGAGCAGCGCCTTGCCCACGTCGCCCTGAGTGAAGACGGTCGCCATGGGCGTGCCGTGATGCGGAGTGGAAATCGTCACCACCGTGCGCACGCGCTTCACGAAGGCCGGAGCCTCCGCCGCCATGCGCGGCGAGACGACGCACCTCGCGTCCAGTCCCCCCGTGGAGTGCCCGACGAGGTGGAGCACCGCGCCGTCCTCCGTCTCCGTCTTCGCCATCTCCTGGAGCACGGTGCGCGCACGCGCCACGAGCCCCGAGGTGGGCGAGGAGCGCACGCTGATGACCTCCGCGTCGAGGTTGCGGGCCCTGAGGCGCTGTTGGAGCAGCGAGGGGACGTGCTGGAAATAGGCGATTCGCTCCTGCTCCTGGTCACCCACCTGGGTGAAGCCGAAGAAGCCGGGGATGAGATAGACGCGGTGCCTCGTGGCCATGCGGCGAATCTTGCTTGGGGGCGGAGACGGGCGGCCTCGTCCTCCGGGGTAGGGACTTGGGCTGAATTGAGCTTTCGGCACCGCTCCGAGGGCCCCTGACAGCCCTGTCCCCAGTCGCCAGTCGGAGTGGAGCCAGACAGATTTCCCACTCGGTGCTTCGGGAAATCTGTCTGGCGTTGGCTCAGGCCCGGCGAACCCGGGTGCCGAACTCCTGCAGGCGCTCCACCACGTAGGCGGGATTGAGCAGCCCTTCAGGGTGGTAGAGCCCCGGCGCCACCGGCGGTCCGCCCGCGAGGCCGAGCAACCGCTCCACCGCGAGCGCCACGCCCCGCGCGCTCATCCCCGAGTGCACGTCCGCGTCGACGAGCTCGTGGCGCACGCGTCCCGTCGTTCCGTCCTCCCACTCGCCGGTGATTTCGATGATGACCTCGTGCGAGAGGGGCTTTCCGGTGGGGCGCACGGCGAAGTCGAGGCGGATGTTCTTCGCCTCGGTCGCGGCGGCGAGGCTCACCACGTCGAGCAGCGGATAGGCCCGGCCGCGCCACTTCGTTCCGTCCACACCGGTGAAGTCGCGGCTCGTGTCGTCGCCCTGGGCCCAGAGGAACTTCCCGTCCTCGAGCAGCAGCGGGCTCGGCAGGGTCTTCATGACGCGGTCCGTGTCGCCCTGCGCCGCTGGGCCGCCCACGTCGGCTTCATCGAACACCGCGCTGATTTCAATGGCATCCACGCGGCGGAATTCCCGGGCGAAGTGGAGCGTCGCCAGCGTTACCGTCCCGCCCAGGAAGTGGCCCAGCATGAGCACCGCCGAGCGGGTGGGGTGCTGGATGTGGAGCGCCACCTCGGGCCCGATGTCGAACACGAAGTCCGAGAAGGACACGTAGGGCACGCCCTTCGCCTGGGCGTACCTCATCGAATTGAGGGTGTCGTCCTTCAGCAGCACGACCACCGCGCTGAAGGATGCGCTCTCGGGAAGACCCAGGTCCCGGCGCTCCAAGTCGATGCTCACCGCCTCCGCATTCCCCAGCTCCCTGGCGAGCGCCTGGGCCTTGCCCAGGTTCCGCACGCCCAGGGTGAGGGGCAGTTCGGGTTGAAGCTTGCGAAGCGTCTTCGCGGCCCGGCTGCCGACGACGCCGGAGCCGCCGATGATGAGGACGGGATGCTGCCTGTTCGAGGACATGACGAATGCGCTCCTCTGGTCCGTGGGACCAGGGCTGTGTCTACGGTGGATGGGTGACGGAGGTGGGGGCTTGCGGCGGCAAAGACAGACGTCGCCGAGGTCAGTCGGGGACTACGCGCGACGGATGCGGGTGCCGAACTCTTCCAGACGGCGGAGCATGTACTCCGGATCGAGGAGGACGTGGGGCAGGTAGAGCCCCGGCGGCACGGGCGCGCCGCCCGCGAGACCGAGCAGCCGCTCCACGGCGACCGCGACGCCCAGCGCCGTCACGGGGGCCTGGCCCGCAGGATGGACGAGGTCGTAGCGGACGCGGCCGTGCGTCCCATCGTGCTTCTGCCCGGTGAGCTCGATGACGATTTCCGTCGAGAAGGGCTCGCCGCGCCGGCGCGCCTCGGATTCGCCCACCACGAGGTCGAAGCGGATGGACTTCGCGTCGGTCGCCGTCGCGAGGCTGAGGACGTCGAGCGGTGAGTAGGCCTGGCCCTGGAGCTCGCGTCCGTCCACGCCGATGAAGGTGCGCGTCGCCTCCGGCCCGTTGACCCAGCGCCACTTGCCATTCTGGAGAACGAGCACGCTCGGGGCGGCCTTCGTCAGCCGATCGAAGTCGACATACGCCGCCGGGCCGCCCAGGTCCTGCTCGTCGAGGACGGCCATGAGGTCGATGGAGTCGAGTGTCTTGAATTCACGCGCGAAGTGGAGGGCCGGCAGCACGACTGCTCCGGCGAGGTAGCTGCTGTCCATGAGGATGGGAGCGCTCGCGGGCTGGTGCACGTAGAGGCCTACCTCAGGACCCACCTCGAAGAGGCCCGTGGAGATGCTCAGGTACGGCAGCCCCTTCGCCTGGGCGTAGCGCATGGAGTTGAGGGTGTCGTCCTTGAGGAACATGACCACCGCGCTGTAGGCCCGGCCCTCGGGCTGGCCCAAGTCCCTGCGCTCCAGGTCGACGCGCACCGCGTCGGCGTTGCCGATGCTCTTGGCGACGGCGTTGGCCCTGGCGAGGTCTCTGCCGCCGATGGTGATGGGCAGCGTCGGATGGAGCCGGCGAAGTGTCCTGGCGGCCTGCGAGCCGACGATTCCGGAGCCTCCAACGATGAGGACGGGTCTCTGCGTGGGTGCGGACATGGCGGATGCGCTCCTCTGCCGGGTGGGGCAGGGCGGGTGTGGATTGGCGCTTCCCTACGATTAGTAAGTTACCAATGGTAGGTTCGCCATGTTTTCTTGGAGGCCACCGCGAAGGGGCATTACGAAACGCCCGGAACCATGAGTGAGACCCCGGCGAAGAAGCTGACGAAGGCGCAGCGGCGCGAGCAGCTGCTCGACATCGCGCATGCCATCGTTCGGGAAGAGGGGACGGACGCGTTGACGCTCGGCTACCTGGCCGAGCGGGCGGGGGTGAGCAAGCCCATCGCCTACGAGCACTTCAAGACGCGCTCGGGCCTGCTGATTGCGCTGTACGAGCAGATCGACGCCCAGCAGGTCCTGGCGCTGCTGGACGCGCTGAAGCGCACGCGGAAGCGGCTGGAGGACGTGGCGCGGGTGATGAGCGCCGCGTACATGCAGTGCTACACGGGGGCGGGGCCGGAGTGGCACGCCATCGCGGCGGCGTTGCGCGGCGACGGGGAGATGGAGGCCGTCCACTCGAAGCTGCTCGACAGCTACGTGGCGCTCTACTGCGATGCGCTCGCGCCGTACTCGGACCTGAAGAAGGATGAGCTCCACCTGCGCTGCGTGGGCATCATCGGCGCGGCGGAGGCGATCTCCCGCGACATGCTCCGGGGCCGCTTCGATGAAGCCACTGCCGCCGCGACGCTGGCTTCGCTCATCGTGAGCTGGCTCTCCAAGAAGGTGTAGCTGCCTGGGCAAGAGCAGAGAAGCGTTCTCCATCTCCGGGCTCTTCTCTGGATGCTGCCGAGCTCTATCCGTCTGGTCTGGGCCTTGGTCAGGCGCTCTTGGTCAGATCACGACGCCTGTATTGAATCAACCGGGTGGTTCAATTAATACAGGGATATATTGTTTTTCGTTATTTTCTGGCATGGAAAGACGTGCCAAGGAAGTCAGGGCCGGGGACTTTGCATGTTGCTGCGGTGGCTATTCCTCCTTGTGTTGGTGGTCCTGCCGGGGTGCAGTGGCACCAGTAGGGTCGTGCGCCTGAACACGGGCCGGGGCTCGCCCGTTGTCCACGTTCCTCGCTCGGAAAGAGCCGCCGCGCCGGTGGAGTTGGACGAGGACGACGTGAAGGAGGCTGTGGCGCAGTTGGCCCGGACCGTTCGTCTGTCCCAACGTCCCCAGGAGGAGGCCCGTCGCCTGTTCGGGGTGGACCCTCGGAGCGGTTCGTATCTCTTCGACGTGGGGAGCGGGCGCATTACCCCGCTCAGGCCCGGTGAGCACCTGGCCCTTGAGCTACCCCAGACCGAAGTCGAGCTGACGCGTGCGTATCTGCGCTGGTGTGACCGGACCGGGCGCGGAGGGGACTGTCTGGGCCTGCTGAAGGATGGTCCCTCCGTCACGGGAGATGCACGTTTCACCCTTGCCCTGGCTCTGGCGAAGGGCGCGGTAATGGACGAGCTATGGGATGCCGTGAAGGACATGGCCCACCCGGAGGCGTTGATGCAAGCGGCCTTATGGACGGCCGCCACCTACGCACTCCTCTGGACGGTGCCGGAGCCAGCGACCAAGGGCGTGGCGGCGGTGCTCACGGCGTCGCTCATCGTCTACGTGGGAGTGGACACCTTCTGGGGGCTCATTCAGGGCTTCCGGCAGTTGATGGCGGAAAGCGACCGGGCGGTGACGTTCGATGAGCTGCGCGATGCGGGGGAGCGCTTCGGGAAGGTGATGGGCCGGAACGCGGCGCGGGCGTTCGTGATGCTGGCGACCGCGGCCATCGGAAGCACGGCGGCCACGCTGGGGACGACGGTGCGGGGGTTGCCTGGAGCTGCCCAGGCCGCGGTGAGGGCCGAAGCGCAAGCCGGCGTGGTGTACACTGCGGTGGGGCAGGTCGAGACGGTTGCCATCGCTGCGGACGGTTTCGCGTTCGGTCTCGCGCCGGGTGCTGTAGCCATGTCATCGAATGGAACACGCGGCGGCGGGAGAGCCTCCTCTGGATACCAGGAATGGCAGACACACCGGGGCATGACGAAGGCGCGAGGGAGCGCGGGCCCAAACAAGGAATGGCACCACATCGTCGAGCAAACCGAGGGGAACGTTCGTCAGTTTGGGCCCGAGGCCATTCACAATACAGAAAACGTTGTTGCCCTCGACAAGACGCTGCATGATCTTGTGAGTGCATTCTACTCGCGGAAGGTCAACTACATCACCGGTTCCTTGGATTTGACCGTACGAGAGTGGCTGAGTGCGAAGCCATATGCAGCTCAGCGGGACTTTGGACTGCTTGCCATTGAAAACATAAAGAGGGGCGTTTGGAGATGAAGCTGGAAGCCCTCGTAAAGCAATTTGCTGAGAACGTCGCAGCACAGACGGACGCCATCTTCACGCCGGGCGCCGATCCGGAAGACAAGCACGGGGACCTTTATATCGCTGCCTTCAAAGAGCTTCGCAAGCATGGGGACATGGGCCGTGATGCGCTTGCTGCACTGTTTACGCATCCTCGAGCTGACGTCCGGATGGCGGCTGCCGCTTTCTTGCTCCGCTATCGAACTGCTGAAGCCAAAGCCATCTTGGAGGAAGTGGCGAAGGGTGAAGGTTTCATCGCCTTTGGAGCGGGACAGGCTCTGAAGCGCTGGGAGGAGGGTACCTGGGCCCTCGACCCGGAGTAGCAGTCAGGACGTCGCGGGGGCGTCTTCCCCCGAAGGAGGGATTCGTTGCTCCTTCTCACCTGACAGGATGCGCGGCATTCGAGCTGCCCATCGACTGGTGGACGCGAACCTGCGCGACCCGGGGGACACGCTCGTGGGCCGAATCGTCTCTGCGCAGGTGCGGACGGGGAGGTTCGTCACCGTGGCGCACGCACCCCGGCAGCGCGTGGCCACGGCGGACGTCACGATTGGCGGTCAGCTCATCCGGGCCGGAGAGGGTGTCCTCATCCAGCTCGACTCGGCCAACCGCGACGAGACGGCCTTCCCGCGGCCGGACCGGCTGGACCTCCAGCGCAAGCCGCACCGGAACCTCGCCTTCGGGCACGGTAGCCCGTGGCTCACGCGCGCGTGGGCGCCCTCCGCGTCGCCATGGACGCGATGACGGCGAGCAGCTCCACGGGCTCAATCGGCTTGGGCACGTGGGTGTTGAACCCGGCGAGCAGCGCGCGCGTCCGGTCCTCCATGCGGGTGAAGGCCGTGAGGGCCACCGCGGGAATGTCGCTGCCCTCTTCTGGGGACAGGGCGCGCACCCGGGAGATGAAGCGGTAGCCGTCCTCCTCGGGCATCCCGATGTCGGAGACGAGCACGTCGTAGGCCTCGCGCCGCAGCACGGAGAGTGCCTCCTCGGACGAGCCGGCCGTGGTGACGAGGCCGCCACACGTCTCCAGGAGGCTGCGCAACAGCTCCCGCGTGTCCTCCTCGTCGTCGACGATGAGCAGCCGGAGCCCCGTGAGCTGCGGAGGACGGGGGACGTCCTGTGCCAGCAGCGGTCCTCGCAGCGACGGCGGGACCAGCACCTCACGCCTCATCGTCACGGCCTGGGGGAGGGTGACGACGAAGGTGGCGCCCTTGCCCTCGCCCTCGCTCGACGCGGAGACGGTGCCTCCGTGCAGCTCGACGAGGTTGCGGACGATGGACAGCCCCAACCCGAGCCCACCCGTCTTGCGCGTGGTGCTGCCGTCGGCCTGGCGGAACCGCTCGAAGACGTGGGGGAGGAACCGCGGGGAGATGCCCTGGCCCGTGTCCGCGACGGTAATCTCCACCGAGGAGTCGCGCCGCTCCACCAGCACCTGGACGCGGCCACCCTTCGGGGTGAACTTCACCGCGTTGGACAGCAGGTTCCACACCACCTGCTGTAGCCGGCTCGCGTCGCCCATGACGCTTCCGGCCGAGTCCAGCGCGGCCTGGATGCGGATGCCCTTCGCCTCGGCTGCGGGCCGCAGCGATTCGAGCGCCGCCTCGACGACCTGGCTCACCTCGACGGCCAACACCTCCAGCTTCAGCTTGCCCGTCATGACGCGGCTCACGTCGAGCAGGTCCTCGATGAGCTGCCCCTGCGCGCGCGCATTGCGCTCCACCGTGGCGAGCGCCCGCTCCCGCTTCTCCAGAGGCAGCGCTCCCGAGCGCAGCAGTTGCACCCAGCCCAGCACCGCCGTCAGCGGCGTGCGCAGCTCGTGCGAGACGGTGGCGAGGAACTCGTCCTTGAGCTGGTTGGCCTCCTCCGCCTCCTCGCGCGCCGAGCGCTCTCGCGCGAGCAGCCGCTCCCGCTCCGCCTCCGCGAGGCGCTGCTCCGTCACGTCCTGCAGCGTGCCGACGATGCGGTCCGGCTGCCCGTGCGCGTCGAAGTGGGGCTTCACCATGGCGAGGATGGACCGCTCGACGCCGTCCCACCCTTGCACGCGGCACTCCAGCCGCGCCGCGCCCGAGCCCGGGTGCAGCGCCCGCTCGATGAGGGGCCTCGCCCCTTCCACGTCCTCGGGGAGGATGCGCGAGACGGCCTCCGCCACCGTGGGCGCCCGGCCTGGGGGCAGACCGATGAGCTGGAGCGCCCGCTCGTCCCACTCCATGACTCCGTGCGCGTATTGCAGCTCGACGACGCCGAGCTGCCCGGCCTCGAGCGCCATGCGCAGGCGCTCCTCGCTGGCGCGGAGCGCGGCCTCGGCCTGGGCCCGCCGGGCCACCTCGGCCTCGGCCTGCGCGCGTGCGGCCTGCTCGCGGGCGAAGGTCTCCCGCTCGGCGCGCTTCTCCTGCTCCACGGCGAGCTGGGTGGCCAGCTCGCGCGCGAGGTCCTCGAAGAACTGGTGGTAGGTGTCGTCGAAGCGGAGCCGGGGGCTGATGCCCAGGACGACCACGCCGCGCAGGTCATCCGCGCCCGTGCGCCGCATGGGCAGGGCGAGCGCCTTCTCGGTGGGCTCGGGCCAGGGGCCGAAGTGGCGGCCCCCGAGGAGCGCCTCCACCGAGTCGAGCATCACCGGTGCGTTCGTCTCCACGGCCCCGCGCGCTGCCTCGGTGATGCGCGCGAGGCCCGCGGCGCCGAATTCCTGGAGGCCTTCGAGCCCCGTGCTCGCCGTGAGCTCCAGCCGCTGGGTGTCCTTGTTCCAGTGGTAGATGAGCGCGAAGGGGATGTCCTTCGCGTTGCCGGCCAGTGCCTGGATGGCCCCTGTCGTCGCGCTTCCCGGCGAGTCGACCCGGGGCGCGACGGCGCGAAGTGTCTCCAGCCGGCGCTCGCTCAACACCACTTCGGTGACTTCGAAGACGGGCTGGAGGATGCCGGCGATGGCGCCTTCGTCGTCGCGGAGCGGGCTGAAGTCGAAGGTGAAGTAGGCCTCCTCGTTGAAGCCATGGCGGGTGAGGAGGAAGAAGGTCTTCTCGACCTGGATGACCTCGCCCGTCTCCAGGACCTTGCGCATCCAGGGGTGGATGACGGGGTAGGTGTCGGGCCAGCACTCGCGGTAGGTGGCGCCGAAGTACCTCGGGTGCCGCGGGCCCATGATGACGGCGTAGCCGCCGTTGTAGAGCTGCACCAGCTCGTCCCCCCAGAAGATGATGGCGGGGGCTGGCATCTCCAGAATCATGGAGACGTACGTCCTCAGGCTCCGCGGCCAGGCCTCGATGGGACCGAGCTTCGTGCAACTCCAGTCGTGGGCGCGGAGCAGGGCGCCCAGCTCGCCACCGGGTGCTGTCTCGAGAGGGGAGGAGGGGTGTTTCACGCGGAGGGTCTTCTGCCAGGGCGGGCTGTGCTGTCCAGCGACGCAGCCTGCCCTGCGCAGCGAGGACGCGCCCGGCTGAAGTGAGGCGGAGCAGGGGTGCGGGCCCCTGAAGTGCCGCTAGCGTCTGGACGTGAACAGCGTGGTTTCGTGACGTGCCCTCACAGGTCGCCGCCCAGGGTGCCGACGAGGCGGATGTGCCCCCTGCCAGCCTGGCTGCATGTGGCGTCGATGCTGACGCTCCACTTCGGCACCTCCGAGTTCCAGATGACGCGGCCCGTCCACGCGGTACGTCACGCGAGTCCTCGGGGGCAGGGCCGGAGGAGCAGAAGCCGTCCTGAGCGCAGAGGCTGGGCAGGAATGCGCTCTGCTCTCTCTGGCTTTGCAAGCAGAGGTGACCTGGGCGAGTCGGGCAGCTATTTGAGAGCGCCCGCCTCGGTCTCCTCGTCGGGACTGAATGGAGGACAAGCCCTCGTGCGATTCGCCACCAGTTGGGGCAGCTCCTGACCATTCTTGCCGGTGGCGTAGAGCACGAAGGTATCCGTTCCATCGGCATACCGGCCGTAATAGATGCGGATGCCCGCCGCGCCGGGTTGTACCAGGGGCGCGTCAAAGGCACTTCGGTCCAGGGCGTGCGAGCGGACAGCTCCGGGGGCGGCTCCAGCACGAAAGCGGGCGATGAGCTCCCGGGCATTGTCCCCGCTGATGAGATGCGGACTCTCCGGTGTTGCTGGAGGCGGGGCCGCCGAAGTCACCCACGGAAGGCTGCTCAGGACCACAGCCAGTGCGGCCACCAATCCCACTCCCATGAGACGTTTCCCACCCACCTGCGAAGGCATCTTGCTCTCCCTTGTTCAGGTGCGGCCGCGAGCCTATCCGGGGGAGTCCCACGAAGTGGAACGCATGATAGGAATTGCCTGATATAGAGTGGGAGCGACCGACGACGGCGGTCGTTCGAGCACAATGAACTGGGGGCACCCGTGACACTCCGTATTCCCTTCTCGGGCCAGCTGTGCCGTGGCCATGCGCTGGTCCTCTTCGTAGTGCTCTGCGCGTGGCAACCCGCCAGCGCCGGCAGCACGAAGATGGCGAAGTCCCCGGATGGAGGCGCGCCTCCACCCACCGCCACCACGGAGCCGCCGCTCACGATTCCGAAGGGCTGGAAGGGCTTTGCCAAGACGCCGCCCGAATCGTCCCGGCGTGTCTTCACCGACGACCCTGCCTTCAAGGTGACCATTCATACCAAACTGGCTGGTATCGCCGGACGGTGCTCCGAAGCCTTCTCCGCGGCCCAGTGGTACCAGGACATCCTCATGCAGCCGGCGGCCAAGGCGCACTTCGACAACTGTGCCTTCAGCGAGGGCGTCGGCTTCATCCACGAGATGCTCGACAAGGTGGAGAAGAATCAGGACTTCGTCGGCACGGATGAATTGACGGACGAGCGCGCCGAGCAGGTCATGCTGCTGCTCGGCCGCGCTGCGCACGGCATCCAGGACTTCTATTCTCATAGTAACTACGTCGAGCTCATGGCGGAGCAGGGCAAGCCCTTCTCCGCAGCGCTCGTCATCCCGCTCTGGACCGAAGCTGGCGCAAAACGGCTCGAAGCCATTCCGGGTCTGGTCAGCGGCACGTTTGGTAATACACCCAAGCGATGCCCGCCGGGCATTCTCGACCACACGGCCATGAACAAGGATGGGCCCGAGTCCGCCTCCGGGAAGAAGATGCTCGTGGCCTGGGACAAGACGGCGCATCGCGCGGCGCTCCAACTGGCCGAGCTGGCGACGCAGCAGTTCCTGCGGGATGCCTATGCGAAATGGCCTCGGCTGCGCGACAAGTGCAAGAGCACTGTCAAGTACGTCGTCTTCCCACCCGAGAAGCGGTAGCCGTCGCCATATGCCCGGTGACATGCCCCGTTTCGTCCTCGCGCTCGTCCTGCTCCTGGCCGGGCGCGGGCTGGCGCAGACGCCCGCCTGCCGGTTGGACTCGTCGCTGCAGGCGGACGTCCAGGCCGCGATGCAGCGAATCCGCGCGGAGTGGCCTGCCTCCGCTCCGGCGCTGCCCTTCAAGGACGTGGTCATCAACGGGCCGCGCTCCGAGGGCTCGCTGGTCATCGAGCTGATTCGCGATGTCGACGCAAATCCCAGCCGGTGCCCCCGAACTCCGGGCGTGAAGCCGGGGCTGCCAGATGCCTACAGCGTGGCGGGCCTGTGCGAACCCAAGGAAAAGGGCGCGGTGCTGCGTTGCTCCGCGGAGGGGCTCGCGGCGGTCAGCGCCGAGGACCGGAGGCGGGGAGTCCTCAGCTTCGGGCTCATCTACGTACTCGCCCACGAGATGTCTCACATCGCGCACGGGGACGCGGGTCGCTTCCTCCCCGCGGCCACGCCCATCGACCTTCGTCTGGACGCCAAGGAAACATGGCGCTCCTTTGGCCAGAGCTGTGGCCTGCGCGATGAGCGGGACCCACGTCTCGCCCAGGAGTTCCGCGCGGACGAGGACGCCGCGCGCATCCTCCTCCCGATTGCCCGGGAGGCCGCCGCTACGGAGAAGAAGACGGACCTTGGCGCGGGCGTGGCGTTGGGCATGTTGAGGCTGTGGGTGGCCTCGACGCGTCTGCGGGAGTGGGAGAAGCACCTGAACCAGGGTGCCGCCCTCCCGCGTTCAGTCGACGAGTCCCCCTTACCGGCGGGACCGGAAATCGTGTCGTGGGCCGTGGACCGGGCCATGTGTGACATGCTTGAGGCGAAGCGGGGCCGTGCACTGCTCCCGCTCTTCACGAGCACCCATCCCCTGGAGGCTGAGCGGCTGGCGCTCGTGTCGACCCAATTGGCAACGCTCATGCCGGGACCGCCCCGGCCAGTGGGGGAGGGCTGGAGCAGCAATCCCTCAACATCCTCGAAGGGATGGGACACGCCAACCTCGTCATCGACCTGATGCAGGCCGAGTTCATGCGGGACTTCGGCATCCGCTTCTGCAAGCGCGTGGACCGGGATGAGCGGCCAGATTGTGCCGGGGTCCCCAGGCAGGCTCCCGTCCCAAAGCAGGAGTGTCCGGCCTTCTCCGCCCGACGCATGTCCGCCAAGCCTTCGGGAGGAAGTCGGCAGGTCAGGCTTACGGAACACGAGGGGAAGTGGCGGGTCGGCGAGCAGGTGACGTTCGCGCTTCCATTGTTGGCAGGTGGAGTGCTCGTGGGCCTCGCGAGCCCACCTGCGCTGGGTATCGCGAGTGGGAGTGGCTCCATGACGGTGCATGCGCTGCCCTGCACGCCGCGCCATGCGGTTGACCAAGGGCAGGTCCAGCAGGTGCTGTGTGATTCACCGCTTGGAGTGCTGGAGACACGCGGTGCTGTTCCGGTCCGATTCGATGCGCTCGAGGACATCTCGTTCAACGGTGAGGCGATTCCACCGATGGACCCGCGCGGAAGCTGGCTCGGAGAGGCGGCCGGGCACACTTTCGCGGCTGTCCATTTCCCTGGCTCCGGAAGTTCCACGACGGTGGAGCTTCGGGAAACGGACGCGGTCACTGCCATGCCGTGGAAGAACTCGTGTGATGTTCTCGCATTCGGGATGGGCATCTTCCAGGGCGCGCCTTCGGGCAAGCTCTTCGGCGCGACGCTGAGTTCCAAGGTCATTCAGCGCACCGCGCGCTTCGATGTAGACCTGACGAGGGCCGAGTCCTTCACCGCCCATTCGGGGGAACCGCCGGTCATCACCTGCGGTTACTCCCGGCCGCTGGACCGCATGCTCTGCTTTGATCGCGGCGGAGCGCTCTTCGATCCTTTCGTGGGCAGAAAGCCACTTGCACGGGTCTTGGGGGCGACAGCACTTCGTAGCGCCAGACGGGTCGCGGGGCAGATGTGCTCGACGCCTGGAAGTACGTATGTGTTGGCCATGGCGCTGGAGGGAGTCGAGCCTGGGAGCGAAGTCCATGCGGTGGGGATGCGGAAGCAGGCTCAGACCCTGGTGTCACGGGATGGCAGGCCGGACGCGACGCTCACTTGTGGTGGGGAGCGAGCGACCCTGGTCCTCAGGGACAGTGAGGGCTCGGAGGTGTTGTTGCTCCCCTGAGTCTGGGGCGGATTCGAAAGCTACCTGGCGATGAAAGCCAAGGCGCTCCGGTGACGCCAATATGATGAGGGTTCCGTCGCGCCTGTAGCACGAAGGCCCGCTGGCTCATGAAAGGGACTCCCCCGGACCCGCGATGCGAGGGTTTCCCGGCGGGAAACCCTGGCAGCCCCGCGGAATGGCTACTCCGTGACGACGGTCAGGAGTTGCTGCGTCTGAGTGCCCAGGTTGTGCACCCAGATGCGGCGGCCCCAGCAGGACCAGTGGAACGTGTAGTACTGGTTCTGCTGCACGGTGAACCACTGGTCGTGCTCCGGCTTGCCCGTGGTGCACCAGATGTGGACGTCGGTGGGCTCGAAGGTCGCGCCGTAGCCGGTGATGCTGACCTTGGTCTCCAGGCCGTACCAGGATGGGAAGCCGCGCGTCTCGCCCGGCAGGAGGGTGCCCGTCTCACCGGCGGTCTGCGTGGCCAGCGGCGTGGCCTCGTCCACGGGCACCACCTGAGCCTCGTTCTGCTCCCCCATCTCCGCGCCGCCACAGCCAGCGAGCACGGCGAGCAGCGACGAATGCACCATCATCTTCTTGAACATGGAATCCCCCTGCGAATGCAGTCGAATGGAGTGACGAGACGCGAGGTCTCGCGGCCACGCGAACGCGCGGCCCGGGGACGGAGTGCATCGGGCCTTTGCCGGACGCCTTCGCCGTCCCGCTCGCAATACGAATGGCGGGGGAATTCCTGGTCGCGAGATTCTTGGGGCGCGCTCGCTTCCGCGGCTTCTTCAGAACCGGCCGGAGACTCCGCCCATGAACCCGCCACGCGGCGTGGTGCCGAAAGCGGGCACCACGGACATGCGGTCTTTCGTCAGCGAGAAGTGCGAGTCGGGCGACCGGTCCACGCTCCCCGACAGCTCGTAGCCCATCACCGCGCCCACCGTGGGCATGGCCAACAAGCCGACGACGCCCAGCGAGTCGTTGGCCGCCGCCACCAGGACGAGCCCCGAGCCCGTGCCGATGATGGCGCCCAGCAGCGTGCTGAAGAACCCGCCCCGGCCCTTCATCAAGCTGCCCGAGGTCCACGTTCCAATCGCCGAACCGAGCGCCATGCCGGACAGGCCCATGATGGCCGCCGTCGAGCAGTCCGTCTCGAACAGGTCGCACTCCGTCGTCACCACTCCGAGCGCGAAGCCGCCCGTTCCCATCAACAACATGCCCGTGCCTCCGGCCAGCGTCTCCAGCAGGATGCGCGGCGCGGTCGGCATTCCTCTCGAGGCCTGCATGACCTCGGGCTCCCCGGCCTCCGGGACGAAGGGCTCCGGCTCCACCTGCTCGGGCGCGGGCACGAGCGGCGGCGCGGCCACCGAGTCATCCGCGGGCACCGGCGAAACGGTGTCCTGCGCGAACGCCCATCCGGGCAGGAGCACACACACCAGCACGAAGGAGAGGAAACGGGACATGCGGGAAACCTACTCCGAAAGCGCATTCCCGGAGCAGGGGCCGTCCAGCGACAGGGAGTGCCTTGACGGCGAGTCGCGGTCCCCCCATCCTGCCGCGCCCCATGCCTGTCCTTCGTGGTGCTGTCACCTTCTCGCGCTTCCGGGCTGAACCGGCGAAGGAAGCGCCCTCTGATATCAAGCGCTGGCTCACGCGCGGCCTCAAGGCGCACGCGTTCGAGCCCATCGACCGCAAGTCCGAGGAGGAACGCGCGGCCGGCTTCGTGGAGCTGGAGAACGCCGACTCCATCGAGTTCCCCACCAGCCGCCTCTTCTACGGCGAGTACGCGCTCTTCGCCTTCCGCATCGACTCCATCAAGGTGCCCGCCGCCGCCATGAAGGCCGAGCTCACCAAGTGGGCCGCTGCCTTCGAGAAGGAGAATGACCGTCCGCCCAGCCGCGGCGAGAAGACGGCCTTCAAGGCCGAGGTCCGCCAGATGCTGCGCAACCGCGCCACGCCCCGCACCGCCGTGCTCGACGTGAGCTGGAACCTGAAGACGCAGCAGGTGCAGGTCTGGGCCGCCTCGCGCAAGACGGTGGACGAAATCACGGTGGCGCTGGAGAGCGCGCTCGGCGTGAAGTTCATCGGCATGACGCCCGCGGACCAGGCGCGCACCGAGGGACTCGACGAGGCCTCGCTGGGGCCCACGGCGGAGCTGATTGGCATGGACCTGCCGGCGACGGCGGTGGAGGAGGTGTCCCATGGCGAAGCGTGAGCAGGCTCGGGCTGAAGCGGCCTTCATGCGGGGTGAGACGGGCGTCGACGGCGTCGCCACCGAGGAGAAGCAGGACGAGGCCGAAGTCGAGAAGGGCAAGGCCCGCGAAGCGCTCCTGCGCGGCCGGGCCTACCTGGGCCGCGAGTTCCTCACGTGGCTCCTCTGGCGCTCCGAGTCCGGCGACGTGCTCATCGAGCACGAGGGCGAGGGCGTCACCGTGCTCTTCATGGGCCGGGTGGTGCTGCGCGGCGTGGCCGGCGACGTCACCGAGATGAGCGCCAAGGGCACCCTGGCGCCGTACTCCGAGCAGGTGAAGCACTCGCTGGACCGGGGCCTGCTGGTGGCCCAGGCGCGGCTGCGGTTCACCAATGGCGAGAAGGAGTACGAAGTCACGCTGGACTCCGAGTTCCTCGACGTGCGCGCGGCGAAGCTGCCGGCGCTGATGAGCGAGGAGGAGGACGACCAGATTTCAGAGCGCCTGTTCCTCATCGAGCAGCTCTCCGCGATGATTGACGCGCTGGTGATTGAGTACCTCGCCATCCGCGCGGGCAAGGCCTGGAGCAAGCAGGTGGTGCCGGCGATGAAGTCGTGGATGCGCGGCGAGGAGAAGGGCGCCGACGCGCTCTCCAAGGCCTCCCGCGCCAAGGGCCGCGAGGCCCGGGCCGCTCGGGCCTGATTCAGCGCGACGCCACGGGTGCGCGGCTTCGCCCGCGCACCCACGCGAGCGCGAGCCCGGGCACCAGCACCATGCCCGCGAAGAGGGCGAGGAACGACTCCCACTCCGCAGCGGTGGCGCCCAGGGCCGCATACGTGGCGGCCACGCCGAGGTTGGACAGCGCGCACACCGTGAAGAAGCTCCGCCGGGACATGCGGCTGGTGCCCGCGAAGACGACGGAGGCCTCCGCCAGCACCGGCACCGCGCGGAACACCAGCAGGAACCACGGGCCCAGCCGCTCATAGGCGCGCGCCAGCCGCAGCACCTCCGCTTCACCGGCCATGCGCCGCAGGGCCGACGTGCCCGCTCGCGCGCCCAGGCCGTAGCCCAGCGCGCAGCACGCCATCATCCCCAGCCAGTTGGTGGCCAGTCCGCCCCAGAAGCCCAGCAGCCCTCCGGCCGCGGTGCTCACGAGACTGGAGGGCACGGGCAGGAGGATGTCTCCGGCCAGCAGCCCGCCCAGCACCAGCGATACCTGCCACGCCGGAGGCCGCGCGGCGAGGAACCGCTGCGCCACCGAGTCCACGTCCGCGCCGAAGAGGGCGAAGGGCACCAGCACGAGCGCCAGCAGCAGCGCGCAGAAGGCCACCCAGCCCGCGATGGCGCGCGCTCGTTCCGGGCTCGGAGGCGTCAATCCCCGCGTGGGCTCAAGCATCCGCGACGGGGAGCCGGGCCGCGGCGGACATCAGCGACTGCTCGCGCTCGGCGGGAATCTCTCCCGCCGTCATGAAGGCGATGCCCACCACCGCGCGCACCTGGCCGGTGGCGTCCAGCACGGGCAGCGCCACCGCCGCGCGCGCGTCCACCGCCTTCGCGCCCGGCTTGATGCGCCCGCTGTCATCCTCCTTCAGGTTGCAGGTCTGCACCGGCGCCTTGCGCACCTGGGCCAGCCCCGCCATGCCCTTGCCGTACGGCACGTGGCGGACGGCGTCCAACACGGGCGGTGGGATGTTGAGCGCGGCGACCAGCTCCAAATCGGTGCCACGCTGAAGGTGGACGGTGCCCGCGGACGCGCCGTGCTCGGCGGCGAAGGACTCCAGCCACGCCTGATACGAGAGGGGGTTCACGCTCATGGCGTGCCGGATTGTGCGCCCCCGTTCGCGAGCCGGTCAACGCACCGGCCCGGCAAGCATGTGGCAGTCGACGTTGCCCTTGGATTCACGGCCCGCCGCGGATGCCGAAGATGGGCACCCACCACGGCTGCACGCCGCGCATCCGCACGAGGCCGCCGCCGGCGGTGAGCTCGATGAAATCGCCGTCGTCCAGCTCGAAGTGCCCCGCGAGCGCCAGGCCGCCGTAGGTGGCCGTCGCGTTCCGGTCCGAGATGACGAGCCGGTGCACGCCGTAGAAGGGCACCACGCCCACCACCGTGTCGTCGAGGTGCAGGCCGATGGACGCGGAGGCCTCCACTCCCACCACGCTGCCCGGGCCTCCCAGCGTGCCGATGCCGAAGTCGGTGGCCCCGCGCAACATCACCGCGGGCGCCACGCTCACGCCACCGAATTGCAAATAGTGGGACAGGCCCATGGACAGGCCATAGCCGGGCAGGGGGACGGGGCAGGTGGCCTCGATTGCGGAGCAGCCCAGCTCGCCCTGGAAGCCCACGTGCACGTCGGTGCTGCCTCCGATTGGAATGAGCACGTCCACGTCGTAGGCGACGCTCCACTGAGGGGAGGAGAAGGGCTCGCGGTTGCCCCGGAAGTCCTCCGGCGCCTGGATGGGCACGCTCAGCCGGGGGCCGGAGCGAAGGCCCAGCCGCTTCGTCACGTGGTCCGGAGGGCCGGGCACCAGCTGGATGCCCATGGGGCTCATCGTGGTGGGCGCGCAGCCGGCCAGCACCGCCAGCACGGCGCCCAGCATCCCTGTCGCGAGTCTCACGGCGGCTCCCTTTCCCGCTCGGGCGGGACGGGTCCCACGATAGCCCGGGCGGGCGCACATCCGCTCGGGCCTGACTGTTCAACCCGTGCCAATCCGGAGGAGGACGGTAGGTGTCGCCACCGGAGCGGGGCAGGATGCGAGCCGGCGCCGCCTGGTGGCGCCGGCCTCTCCCATGCTCGAGCTCCTCCTGGAATCCGGTCGATGAAGGCGCGTCCGTTACGCTTCCACCTCGCGTTGCTCGCCCTCGGGTTGCTCGTCCCCATCGTCATCTTCACGGCGGCGGTGTTGGACCGCTTCGCCGCCTCGCAGCGCACCGCCCGTGAGCAGGGCATGCGCGAGACGGCCCGGGCACTGGCGTTGGCCCTGGACCGCGAGCTGGGACAGTCCATCCGCGCGCTGGAGGTGCTCTCCCATTCCGAGCCGCTGGCGCGGGGCGACCTGAAGACCTTCTACGCGACGTGCAAGTCCGTCGTCCGCTCGCGGCAGCCGTGGACGTCGCTGGCGCTGATGGACACGGAGGGACGGACGCTCTTCACCACCGACACGCCCTATGGTGAGAGTGTGTCGAGCGAGGTGGACCGTCCCTACCTGCGCCAGGTGCTGGAGACGGGGCGGCCGGTCATCTCGGACTATCCGTTCAAGCGCATGCAGGGGCCGCCCACGGTGGTGGTGGCCATGCCGGTGCGGAATGAGGAGCGCGTCACCGGCATCCTGCTGGCGCACTACTCGATGCAGCACTTCGACCGGCTCTGGTCCGACCAGCGCATTCCCCGCGAGTGGGTGGGCACGGTGGTGGACGAGGAAGGCGTCATCCTCTCGCGCAGCCGCGGCGCGGAGCGCTTCGTCGGCATGTCGGCGCACGCGTCCTTCATCGCGAGCATGCGCGCCGCGGGCAGTGAGGGCTTCTTCCCCTCGGTGACGGTGGATGGGATGGAGGCGTACTCGGCGGTGTCCCGCTCGCAGGTGGTTCCCTGGACGATGGTGTTCTCCGCGCCTCGGGAGGTCATCTCCGCGCCCGTGAAGCGCTCCACGCTGGTGCTCATGGTGGCGGGGCTGGTCTGCTGTGCCGTCGCCGCGGGCTGGGCCACGTTGATGGGCCGCCGTATCACCCACCCGCTGAGGGCCCTGGCCCGCGCGGCCACGGACAGCGCGGCGACACCCGCCGCCTTCGCCCGGCTGGACACCACCGCCATCTCCGAGATGGAGGAGGTGCGTGTGGCGCTCGCGCGCACCACCGCGCTGGTGGCCGAGCGGGAAGAGGCCCTGCGCGCGAAGATGCGCGAGGCCGAGGCCGCGCGCGCAGAGGCCGAGGCCGCCAACCGCGCGAAGGACCAGTTCCTGGCCATGCTGGGGCACGAGCTGCGCAACCCGCTGTCCGCCATCACCAGCGGCGTGAAGGTGCTCTCCGTGGCCCGCGACGAGACGCGGCGCGAGCGCACGCGGGCCCTGGTGGAGCGGCAGGCCTTCCACCTGGCGCGGTTGGTGGATGACCTGCTCGACGTGGCCCGCGTCAGCAGCGGCCGCATCACCCTCCAGAAGGGCCCCATGGACCTGGGCGAGTGCGTGCGCCGCGCCATCGCCGCGCTGGAGTCCTCGGGGCGGACGCAGGAGCACCAGGTCGTCGTCGACGTGCAGCCGGCGCCGATGGAGGGCGACGAGAATCGCCTGTATCAGGTGGTCACCAACCTGGTGTCCAACGCGCTGAAGTACACGCCGGCCGGAGGCCGCGTCACCGTGCGCACGCGCGCGGAGGCGGAGCAGGTGGTGCTGGAGGTCTCCGACACCGGCGTGGGCCTCGCGCCGGAGGTGCTGCCGCGCGTCTTCGATTTGTTCTTCCAGGCCGACCACACCCTGGATCGCTCGCAGGGCGGGCTGGGCGTGGGCCTCACGTTGGTGAAGCGCCTGGTGGCATTGCACGGCGGCACCGTGGTGGCACGGAGCGAGGGAATCGCGCACGGGAGCACCTTCACGGTGGTCCTGCCGCGCGGCGCGTCGAGGGAGGCGCCCCAGTCCCGCGCCGGCACGGCCGGCCCGGTGGCCCGGCGGCGCATCCTGCTGGTGGAGGACCACGCCGACAGCCGCCAGCTTGTGCGCGAGCTGCTGGAAGAGGACGGGCACACCGTCTACGAGGCGGAGGACGGCCCGACGGGTCTGGAGAAGGCGCGCGAGCTGCGGCCCGACGTCGTCCTGTTGGACATCGGCCTGCCGGGGCTGGATGGCTACGCGGTGGCCCGGGCCCTGCGCGAGTCCGAGGCGGGGCGCGGGCCGAAGCTCATCGCCCTGACGGGGTACGGGCTGAAGGAGGACCGGGCTCGCGCCATGCAGGCCGGCTTCGACGAGCACGTGGTGAAGCCCGTGGACATCGTCCGCCTGCGCGAGGTGCTGTCCGCCTCCGAGGCCCAGGTGGGCGCGGCGTCCTGAAAATGGCCTCCCGAAAATAGATGTCCGGAGGCCCTCCGGTGGGACGTTGAGGGCCTGAAGCACCCGGCAGCGGGTGTGACACGAGGAGTCATCCGATGAGTGAGTTCGTCTATCTGTTCCGGTCCACCGAGGCGGAGCAGCGAGAGGCCATGGGGACGCCCGAGCGCGCGCAGCGGAGTCTGCAGACGTGGCTGGCGTGGATTCGGGAATTGGAAGCGAAGGGGCACCTGAAGGACCCGGGGCAACCGCTCGACCGGGCGGGTGCGGTGGTCCGCGGCAAGCAGAAGGTCGTCACCGATGGCCCGTACGCCGAGACGAAGGACCTGGTCCTGGGCTTCATCGTCATCGAGGCGAAGGACCTGGAGCAGGCCGTGGAGCTGGCGAAGGGCTGTCCCATCGTCGAAGGGGGCGGCTCGGTGGAGGTGCGCGCGGTGATGAAGGGGATGCTGTCATGATGCTCCGCTACGCTCGCGCGACATAGGCTGTTGCCGTGGCGTCCCTGCTGGAATTGAACGAGCACTTCTTCCGGCGCGAGGCGGGGCGGATGGTCGCCGCCCTGACCCGCATCTTCGGCGTGCACAACCTGGGGCTGGCGGAGGACGTGGTGCAGGACGCCTTCTGCCGGGCGATGGAGGTGTGGAAGACGCGCGGCATCCCGGAGAACCCGTCCGCGTGGCTCATGTTGGCGGCGAAGAACCGGGCGCTGGACATCGTGCGGCGCGAGCGGACGGCGCGCACCTTCGCTCCGGAGCTGGGGCGGTTGCTCGAAACGGAGTGGACGCTCGCGCCGCTGATTGACGAGGCGTTCGCCGCGAACACGATTCGCGATGAGCAGCTCCGGATGATGTTCTCATGCTGCCACCCGAGGCTGCCGGAGGAGGCGCGGCTCGCGCTCATCCTCAACATCCTGTGTGGCTTTGGTGCGCCGGAGATTGCGAGCGCGTTCCTCACGGGCCGGGCGGCCATCGAGAAGCGAGTCTCGCGCGGGAAGAAGGTGCTCGCGGGCTCTCGGAAGTTGTTTGATTTGGCGGATGCGGAGTTCTCCTCGCGCCTGGAGACGGTCCGCCGTGCGCTGTACATGCTGTTCAACGAGGGCTACCACGGCGCGTCCGCGAAGGGCGCGGTGCGGGCGGAGCTGTGTGAGGAGGCAATTCGGCTGACGGCGTTGCTGCTGGAGCATCCGCCGGCCGCGACGCCCACCACGTATGCGCTCGCGGCGCTGATGTGTCTCCATGCGGCTCGGCTTCCGGCGCGGATTGATTCGGCGGGTGAGTTGAGCGCGCTGGTGGACCAGGACCGGTCGCGCTGGGATGCACGGCGAATCGAGGAAGGGCTCGCGCTCTTCGAGCGCTCGGCGTCGGGGGAGGAGATGACGCCGTATCACCTGGAGGCGGCGATTGCCGTGGTCCACGCGAGCGCGCGCAGCCTGGAGGAGACGGACTGGGGTGCCATCGTTTCGCTGTACGACAGGCTGATGGACGTCGCTCCGTCGCCGGTGGTCGCGCTCAATCGAGCCATCGCCATCGGCGAGCGAGACGGGGCCGAGCGCGGGCTCGAAGCGCTTCAGGCGATTGAGGACCGCGAGCGGTTGGACAGCTACCCGTTCTTCCCCGCGGCACTGGGGGAAATGGAGCTTCGCCTCGGGCATCGTGACGCGGCGCGGAAGCACTTCCGGGCGGCGCTCGCGCTGGCGCGGAATGAGACGGAGCGGCGGTTCCTGGAGAAGCGACTGCGGGACTGCGCGAACGCGTAGGGCTCCAGGATGGAGCGATTGCGCCAATCCGGTGCGCCAGTCTGGAGCACTCGATGCTCCAGGTTGTGCTCAACCGCCCGGTGTCACGAGGGCGCATCGATGGCATCCAGGGTGCAGACCGGGCGTGGTCTGTCCTGCTCCGGAGGCTCGAATGATTGTTCCTGACCCGTTGCCGCTGTTCACGAGGATGACGCGCCTGGGCGCGCTGGTGGCCGTGGCCGGCGTGACGCTGTGGTGGGTGCGGAAGCATCGCCGAAAGGGCTCGCGGTCCGAACGCCAGACGGCCACGGCGTCGACCATCAGCCGAGGCACGTTGAAGCGAGTGGACACGAAGCCCGCGACGGAATCGCCGGGCCGAACCGAGCGTAATGGCAAGCCGCGTCCTGCGAAGGTGGCGGTCGGAGCCTGAAACGAGCTCGGCTTGTTATCCTCGGTCGCTGACAAGAAAGGTCGAGGGGCTCGCGGGCATGGAAGACGCTGAACGGAAGCAGCAGGAAGCGGCCCGGGCCAGGTCGGTCGAGTTCTGGCGACGGCACGACGAGATGGAAGCGAGGCTCACGCGTCCCGTGAGTGAGCGCATGCTCGACCTCGCGGGTGTCTCGGCGGGGATGCAGGTCCTCGACGTGGCCGCAGGACGTGGTGAGCCCGCCCTGCCCGCGGCCCACCGCGTGGGGCCGCATGGACGCGTGCTGGCGGCGGACCCGGCGGAGGGCGTGCTGCAAATCGCACGCGAGAGGGCACACCGGGAAGGCCTGACGAACGTCGAGTTCCTCGTGGCCGATGCCGAATCGCTTCAGGTGGGGGAGGGGGCCTTCGATGTGGCAACCCTGCGGTGGGGCTTGATGTACATGCGTGAGCCGGAGCGGGCGCTCCAGTGCATCCACCGCGCGCTGAAGCCTGGTGGCGCGTTCGTCATCGCCTCCTGGGCCGAGCCGTCTCGCGTCCCCTGGGCCTCGCTGGGCCGGAGGATGCTCGAACGCTACCGGGAGGTGTCTCTGCCCATCCCGGGCTCGAATGGACCCGGAGTGTTTCGTCACGCGGACAGTGCCACCCTGGACGCGGCCCTGCGAAGGCCGTGGGCGTGCCCTGACGCGAAGAGCAGGTGCGCTCCCCCGCCTGGCTGCCTTCCAGAGCTTCCTCCGGAAGAGCGTCACGGCGTGCTGGAGCGTCACATGCCGGAGCCGCTCCATCTACATGGTCAGCAGGAGGCACTGCATACCCCTCACTCCAGACCCTCCTGCACCTGGAAGGACACACCCATGAACAGCGACAAGGTCATCGAGAAGACCGAGCAGCAGGAGGAGCAGAAGAAGGCGGAGAAGAAGCTCACCATCCGCACCGGCATTCGTGGCGGGCTCGCGGTCCGCTTGATGATCGACTGACGAGACTTCGGGGAGCCCGAGCGTCCCTCGGGCTCCTCGGAGCCGCTCCCTTCCTTCTTCTCCCTCCACTCATGTGACGCCATGCCTCACGAGCTCGATTCGACCCTTGCCCGACTGATCGCCCCGATGACTCCGGAGGAATTCTTCGCGGAGTACTACGACAAGAAGACGCTGATCGTCCCCGGCTCGAAGGACAAGTTCGCGGGCATCTACACCGAGAAGACCTGGCGGAGCCTTCCCATGCGGGAAACCACCGCCGCCTTCGACACCGTCGTCAATGGGACTCCCGCCTCCAAGGCGATTCCCATCCAGCCCTCCCAGGTCCAGGACATGTACGAGGCGGGCCTCGTGACGGTGGGCCGCGTGGACCACCTCCCCGAAATCGCCGCGCTGATGGACGGACTGCGCGCGAGCCTGCAATTTCCCTCCGGCAAGAACTCCTTCGTGGACAAGGTGCTCTGTTTCGCCTCCAGGGACGACATCGGCTACCGGATGCACTGGGACGTCCACCACAACTTCATCCTGCAAGTCGACGGGCACAAGCACTGGCACTACGGCCTCACGCCCGCCGTCGAGGCTCCCCACAATGGCGCCTACGTCGTGGGGCCCGGCGAGGTCGCCGGCGTCTACGATGACCAGCCCGTGGTGATGCCGAACCTCGCCGAGCTCCATGAAGTCACGCTCGGCCCCGGCGACTTCCTCTACATGCCTCCCGGTGTCTGGCATGCGCCACGCGCGGTGGGCCACACCCTGCACCTGTCCGTGGCCATGGGGCACCGGCCCATCTTCAAGCTCATCGTCGACGTGCTGAAGGAGGAGTTCGGCAAGAAGGCCCGGTGGCGCCGGGGCTTCCCACTCAACACCGGCGCGGAGCGTACGTCCGGCGCCGTCCCCGAGCACGTCAAGGAGCTCTTCGAGCAGTGCATCGCGGACCTGCGGGACTCGCTGGGCAAGATGGACCTGAGTGTCTTCCACCGCGAGTGGAGCGCCGAGGTGGGCGAGCACCACCACCGCGCCCCGTCCGTTCCTCCCGCCCCGGTGGAGCGCCAGGAGCGCCTGCGGCGCGCCACCGCCGTGCCCGTCCGCTACTGCCTCGCGCCCTCCGAGGAGGCCCGTGGAGAGACGGACGTCTATGTCTACGCGGGAGACCGCACGCACCTGGCCCTGCCCGAGTCCGCGCTCACCTTCGTCGAGAAGTTCGCTACGCAGACGGAGTTCGTCGCGGAGCGCGCGCTCGGGTGGGACCGGGACTTCGACTGGCCCCAGGTGCAGGACGTGCTCACCCAGTTCGTGGCACGCGGCATCCTCGTCCGGGCTCCGGCCTGACCTGGCCCGCGCTCAGAGCGTCCTTGTGAATTTGTAGCTGCTGGAAGCGCGCTGGAAGCCAAGCGACTCGTAGAACCGGTGGGCGTTCTCGCGGTCGGCGCGGGAGCGCAGGGTGAGCAGCCGGCAGTGCTGTTCTCGCGCCCACTGCTCCGCGCGCGCCATCAGGGCCCGGCCACAGCCGGCTCCCCGGTGGGCCGCGTCGACGACGAGCGCGGTGACCTCAGCAGCGCGCGGTGTGTGCAGGGCGGGGCGCTCCTGGACGTGGAGCCAGCCAATGGGAGCGCCGTCTTCCTTCAACGCCACGAACAGCCCCTGACCGGGGCTCTGGCTCAGGTGGGCGAAGCGCTCCTCGAGCTCGGCGCGGGAGGCGGGATAGCCGAGCTGGCCACACAGGTCCATCAGCAGGGGAACGTCCTCGGCGCGGACGGGACGGATGGAGCAGGCGTTCATGGGCCGTACCTTGAACGCGATGGCGCAGGAGGCAAGGGGGAGCCATGCACGAAGGTACTTTCCTCAACTCGCTTCGCGCGGTGCGCGTCGACGGTGGCCCGGCCATGCGGCTGATGGCCCTGCTGGGCGTGCTCGTGACGGGAGCCTGGCTGGGTTGGTTCCTGCTGGCGAAGGTGACGGTCTACGAGCCCTCCACCCAGTCCCAGCTCGAGGTCAGCGGCGCGGCCGGTCCCGTCGAAGCCGCCGTCGAGGGTCAGGTCGTCTCCGCCGGGCTCACGCTCAGCCGCCAGGTGCGCAAGGGCGAGGTGCTGGTGGAGCTCGACTCCACGGCCCTGCGCCTTCAGCTCGCGGAGGAGCAGGCCCGCCTCCAGGCGCTGGACTCCCGCGAGCAGGTGCTCGAAGAGGCCATCGCCACCGCCAGGTCCAGCGCGCGCGGAGAGGTGAGGATGTCCACGCTGGACCGGGACGCGGCGCGCGCGGAGAAGGAGCGCGCCCGCCTCCAGGCCCAGCTCGCCGATGACGAGGCCCAGCGCGTCGCCGGCCTCCGGGCGCGTGGCGTCGTGAGCGAGGCGGAGGCGAACCGGCTCCTCTCCGAGTCCCGGCAGAGTGAAGCCTCCGCCGAGGCCCGGAGGCTGATGACGGAGCGCGCGACGCTCGACATCCGCGCCCGGTCCGACTCCCAGCGCGAGCGACTGCTGCACCTCCAGGACGAGCTGGCCACCCTGCGCGGAGAGCGCGAGGTCCGGACCACCACGGTGCAGCGGTTGGAGCACCTCATCTCGCTCCACCAGATTCGAGCGCTCCAGGACGGGACGCTCGGAGAGATTTCCCCGCTGCATGTGGGGGAGACGGTCAAGGTGGGGCAGGTGGTGGCCTCCATCGTCCCGCGCGAGGACGTGAAGGTCATCGCGCAGTTCTCCCCGAAGGCGGCGCTCGGGCGCGTCCAGGTGGGGCAGCGCGCCCGTGTCCACCTGGATGGCTTTCCCTGGACGCAGTACGGCGGCTTGACGGCCACCGTCTCCGCGGTGGCGGCGCAGGCCCGCGACGGCTCCATCCGGGTCGAGCTGGCGATTCCCCCCGGCCGCGGCTCCAGGCTCCCTCGCGAGCATGGCCTCCCCGGCACGGTGGAGGTCGAGGTGGAGCGCATCTCCCCGGCCCTCCTCGTGCTGCGCGCCGCGGGACGGCTGCTGGAGCCACAGACCCCAGGAGACACCCGCTGATGAACGCATCCCGAAGAAGGCTCCTGGTCCCCGAGGTGGTCCAGACGTCCAACATGGACTGCGGCCCCGCGACGCTGAAGTGCCTCTGTGAGGGCTTTGGCATCCCCGTCAGCTATGGCCGGCTGCGCGAGGCCTGCCAGACCGACCTGGATGGGACGTCCATCGACACGATGGAGGACGTGGCCGTCCGGCTGGGCCTGGACGCCGAGCAGGTGCTGATGCCTGTGGACCATCTGCTGCTGCCCTCCGCGAAGGCCCTGCCCGCCATCCTGGTGATGCGGCTGCCCAACAGCACCGCCCACTTCGTGGTCGTGTGGCGGCGCCAGGGGCCGCTCGTGCAGATGATGGACCCCGCGGCCGGCCGGCGCTGGATGCCCGTGAAGCAGTTGCTGCGCGAGCTCTACATCCACGCCATGAACGTCCCGGGCGATACGTGGCGCGGCTGGGCCAGCGGCCCCGAGTTCCGCGCCGCCCTCCAGGAGCACCTCGTGAGCCTGGGCCTGCCGTCCGACGAGGCCCGGTGTCTCATCGACTCCCGGCTGACGCAGCCCGGCTGGCGCCCCATCGCGGAGCTGGATGCGGCGACGCGGATGCTCCAGGAACTGCTGCGCGGCGGCGCCGTGCGGCCAGGGGCCTCGGCCATCCAGTTGCTCGACTCCGTGCTCGAGCACGTGGGCGCGTCCGACGCGCCGCTCGACGTCATCCCCCACCTGTACTGGTCGGCGCGGCCCGCTGGAGTGGAGGACTCTGACGAAGACCCTGTCACGGTGCGCGGCGCCGTGCTGGTGCGCATCCGTGGCGTGAGGCGCGGCGCGGAAGGGACTGGCGCAGAGCCCACGCAGCCCCTGGGGCGCGAGCTCGCCGCGGCGCTCCAGCATCAGCCCGAGCGCCCCATGCGCCAGCTCTGGGGCTTCCTACGCGCCGATGGTCACTTCAGGCCCTGGCCCGTGCTGGCGGGCCTGCTGTTCGCCGCACTGGCGGCGGTGCTGGAGGCCCTGCTGTTCCGTGGGGTGTTCGCGCTGACGAGCACCTTCGTCCTGCCCTGGCAGCGCATGGCGGGCATTGGCGTCTTCATGCTGCTGGGGCTGGGCCTGCTGTTCGTCGAGCTGCCCACCGCGTGGAAGGTCCGCCAGGTCGGGCGCCACCTGGAGCTGCTGCTGCGCGTGGAGTTCCTGCGCAAGCTGCCCTACCTGGGGGACCGCTACTTCCAGAGCCGCCTGAGCTCCGACATGGCGCATCGCGGACACGAGCTCTACCGGCTCCGGCTGCTCCCCGAACTGGGCGAGCGGGCCCTGCGCACGTTGCTGGAGCTGGCGGTCACCACCGTGGGCATCATCCTGCTGGCGCCGGGGAGCGTCCTGCCCGCGCTGCTGCTGTGCCTCGCGATGGTGCTGCTCCCGGTGCTGGCCTCGCCCTTCCTGTCGCAGGCCGACATGCGCATGCGGACGCACAGCGGCGCGCTCGCGCGCTTCTACCTGGACAGCCTCGTGGGGCTGGTCACCATCAAGACCCACAGCGCGGAGCGCTCGGTGCGCAGAGAGCACGAGGGACTGCTCGTCCACTGGATGGAGGCGGGCCTGCGCTTCCATGGCGCGGTGGCTTTGTTCGAGGGCCTGGGCACGCTGCTCGGCTTCGGGCTCGCGGCGTGGCTGCTGCTGCACCACGTCCCCGGTGGCCCGGAGAGTGGCACGGCCCTGTTGCTCGTCTACTGGCTGCTCAACGTGGCCATGCTCGGCCGCGAGCTCCTCTCGGTGGCGCTGGAGTACCCCGCCCAGCGCAACACCACGCTGCGCCTGCTCGAGCCGCTGGGCTCGCCCATCGCTCCGGATGCGAAGCGGCCCCTGGTCTCCGCGGAGGACACCCCACGCGAGCCCGGTGGCGCCCTCGGGGTCTCCATCGAGATGGATGACGTCACCGTCTCCGCGTCGGGCCACACCCTGCTGGAGGACATCGAGCTGTCCATCCAGCCCGGTGAGCATGTCGCCATCGTCGGCCCGTCCGGTGCGGGCAAGTCGACGCTCGCGGGAGTGCTGCTCGGCTGGCACCAGGCCTCGGCCGGGAGCGTCACCGTCGATGGCGCGCCGCTCGAGGGCGCCCGCGTCGAGTGGCTGCGGCAGCACATCGCGTGGGTGGACCCGGCGGCGCAGCTCTGGAACCGGCCGCTGCTGGACAACCTGACCTATGGGGCTTCGGACGCCTCGGGCGCGCTGCACGAGGAGACGCTCTCGCAGGCGGACCTGGTGGGCATCCTCAAGGCGCTCCCCGACGGACTGCAGACCGTGCTCGGCGAGGGCGGCGGACTGGTATCGGGAGGGGAGGGACAGCGCCTGCGCTTCGGGCGCGCGCTGTACCGTCCCAGGGCACGGCTGGTGATTCTGGACGAGCCCTTCCGGGGCCTGGACCGCGTGCAGCGCCAGACGCTCCTGGCCCGTGCGCGCGCCTTCTGGAAGGACGCCACACTGGTGTGCATCACCCACGACGTGAGTGAGACGCGCGCGTTCCCACGGGTGCTGGTCGTGGAGGACAAGCACCTCGTCGAGGACGGGGCGCCCGAGGTGCTCGCGAGCCCGGGGACGCGCTACCGGGCGCTGCTGGAGGCGGAAGACGAGGCGCGCGAGACCTTGTGGGGCGGCACGACGTGGCGGCGCGTCTGGTTGGCCGGCGGGAAGGGCCAGGCCCGGGCGCAGGAGCAGCGGACATGACGGAGACCTGGGACACCCTGGCCTGGTCCGGGCCGCAGCTCGGTGAGGCGCTCCCCACGCTCGCCGGGGCCAGCGGGCTCTCGCACCGGACGTCGTCGCCCGTTCCCCCGCCGCCGCTGGCGCTGCTCGGGGACTCGTCGGAGGCCTGGAACACCTGGCTCGAGGATGCGGCGGGCTGGCTCGGGCTGGAGGCGGAGGCGGTGGGCGCCATCTATCCCGAGGTGGCGCGGATGCTGTCCGGAGCGGGCCCCGCGCTGGTGCGCATCGCCGAGGAGGGCCCGCCCCGGTTCCTGCTCCTGGTGAAGAGCCACGGCCAGGACATGGAGCTGCTCGCGCCGGGCCTGCGGCGGGTGCGCGTCCCGCTGCGCCGGGTGCACGAGGCACTCTGCCAGGAGCAGGAGGCCACGCGGGATGGCTACATCCGCCGATTGCTCGACACGGCCCACGTCGCCGAGGGCGAGCAGGAGCGGGTGCGCTCGGCGCTGCTCCTCCACCAGCTCCGCGCGCGGTGGATTGGCGGGTGCTGGCTGCTGCGATATCCCCCGAGCGCTTCCTTCTGGAGCCAGGTGAAGCAGCACCGGTTGCACATCCGGTTCGCCCTGTTCATCCTGGCGCAGCTCGCCGCCTACGGTGGGTGGCTGCTGTCGTGGTGGATGATTGGACGCGGCGCGCTCGAGGGGCAGCTCGACCACGGCTGGCTGCTGGGCTGGGGGTTGCTGCTGCTGACGCTGGTGCCTCTGCGCATGTTCGGTGCGTGGACGGCGGGGCGCTTGTCCCTGGAAGGCGCGGGGTTGCTCAAGCGGCGCCTGCTCGCGGGAGCCCTGTTCCTGGAGCCGGATGAGATTCGCCAGGAGGGCGCGGGTCAGCTCCTCAGCCGGGTCATCGAGTCGGAGGCGATGGAGTCCATGGCCTCGGGCGGAGGGGTTCAGGCGCTGCTGGCGGTGCTGGAGCTGCTCCTGGCGGCCGGAGTCCTCGCCGCGGGCGCGAGCGGCCCGTGGCACCTGGGGCTGCTGGCCGTGACGCTGGGCGGCGCCGTGGCGCTTGGCACGGGGTACTGGAAGCTGCGGCGGGAGTGGACCTCGCAGCGCCTGCGGCTCACCCACGAGCTGAGCGAGCGCATGCAGGGCCACCGCACGCGCCTGGTCCAGGAGAGCCTGGAGCAGTGGCACCACGGGGAGGACGCGGCCCTGGAGCGCTACCAGGACGTGTCGCGGCGCATGGACCGGCGGCTGGTGATGCTGACCACCTTCGTGCCTCGGGCGTGGCTCCTCCTGGGGCTGATGGGGATGCTCCCGGCCCTGCTCGGCCGCGATGTCCCGGCGCCGCTGCTCGCGGTGAGCGTCGGAGGCGTGCTGCTCGCGCGTCAGGGACTCCAGCGTGCCGGGCTGGGGTTGTCACGGGTGGCGGGCGCGGCGATTGCGTGGAAGGCAGTGGACCGCATGTTCCAGGCGGCCTCGCGCGTCCAGGGCGAGCAGTCGCCGGGGCTGCTCGCCGCGCGTGGGCCCCGCGCCGACCCTGCTGGAGCGCCGGCGACGGTCATCGAGATGCAGGGGCTGACGTACCGCCACCCCGGGCGCAGCCGGCCCGTGTTGCAGGGAGTGGACCTGAGCCTCAAGAAGGGGGACCGGGTGTTGCTGGAGGGGCCGTCGGGCTGTGGCAAGTCGACCCTGGCGGCCGTGCTCTCCGGCGTGCGGGCACCGGAGGAGGGGCTGCTCCTGTCGCACGGGTTGGACCGGGTGACGCTCGGGGCGCGCGGCTGGCGGCGGCGCGTGGTGTCCGCGCCGCAGTTCCACGAGAACCACGTGCTCAGCGCGCCCTTCGCCTTCAACCTGCTCATGGGCCGGGGTTGGCCCGCGGGTCAGGCGGAGCTGCTCGAAGCGGAGGAAATCTGCCGCGAGCTGGAATTGGGCGGCCTGCTGGACCGCATGCCCGGAGGCATCCTCCAGGTGGTGGGAGAGACGGGCTGGCAGCTCTCCCATGGCGAGCGCAGCCGACTGTTCATCGGCAGGGCCCTGTTACAGAAGGCGGACCTGGTCATCCTGGACGAGAGCTTCGCCGCGCTGGACCCCATCACCCTCAAGCGAGTCATGGAGTGCGTGCTGCGGCGCGCGTCCACGCTCATGGTGATTGCGCATCCGTGATGGCCGTTCCCCCGACCAAGCACCGTCAGGGGGACGGTTTCGGAAGCAGCGGTAGCCGCCCCTCGACGAGCGCCGCGAGCTTCCCGAGGGACATCCGCCAGCCAGTCTCATTGTCGGCGGGTGACAGCGCTGGCGGCAGGTTGTCGTGTACGGCGAGGACCTCGGTGCCGCCATCCACGTCGGCGAGCGTGAAGGTAATCGTCATCTCGCCGAGCATCCCGGGATGGGTCGTCTCGAACTCGACCACCTGGACCACCTGCTCGTCCGGCACGAGCTTCACGAAGCGGCCGTGGTACGTGTCCGTGTGCGCGGTCGTCTTCCCGGTCCCCGTCGGCGCGTCATACGTAAGCGAAATCCGGAACGCGCCACCTTCACGAGGCTCGAAGGTGTGCACGTGGCTGGTCATGTCGTCCGGCACCATCCACGTCGCAACGGCGCGTGCATCCAGGAGCGCGCGATAGACGCTCGCGCGGGGCGCATTCATGCGGAGACTGATGCGGGTCGAGGCCATGCACGAACATTAAGGACAAAATGGCCCTCGGGTCATGAGAACCCGACAAGGACAACCGAAGAGCTGTGTTCCGCTGGGCTCCCTCCATGGCACCGTGCATGAGGGGCCCGTATCTCATTTGTTGCCGTTGGCGACAGGCAGAGCCCGGTAGTCGGGCTTGTTGTCCATGGGCGAGGGGCTGATGCAGTCAAGCGGCTGCGCTGTCTCCAGGTTCCAGCTGCAGGCCCGGGCGCTGCTGACGGCAATCAGTTCCTCGGCGCCGGTGACAAACTTGAGGGCCAGGATGGGTTCCGAGTGCTGGCGAGGCATGAGTGTGGGGGGAGAATTGGCTGCATGAGACAGATTCCACATGGCCACCATGCCGGTATTCAAGCCGGCGGCAAGGCGTGTTCCATCTGGGCTGAAGGAGATGGCAATGACCTGCTCCGAGGGTGACGTGGCGGGACTCCGCAGCGTCCATAGCACCTTCAGGGTGGAGGGCTCCCAAAGCCAGAGATCACCCAGGCCGCTTGCCGTGACGCAAAACCGCCCGTCGGGACTGAAGGCAGCTGCCGTCAGCTCCCTCGCGTTGAGCAGTTCCTTCGGTGGCTTCACCATGCTGAAGCTCCTCAGGTCCTGGAGTGTCACCTCACCGTGGTCCATTCGGAGCACGAAGCGCTTGTCTGGGCTCACGACAGACGCGACTCCCCGGGCGCCTCCTTCTGATGAGAGCTTATCCACCAGGGCCGAGAAGGAATCCGTGGACAGCTTCAGACTGCGAGCGCGCTCTTCCTTGAGCCGCTCGGTCACGGCCACGAGAACCGTCAGCTCCTCCTGCTTCTTCGTGAGCTCATCCTCCTGCCGGATGGAGAGCCGCTGATACGTCAACCCTGCACCGATGAGGCTCGTGGCGAGGCCTATCGCGGTTGCCATCACATTGAAGCGCTTCGCTCTCCTCTCCGTTCTTTGGCGGGACTCCTCCGCCATCAGATCCTGCTTGGGCAGGTGATACAGCGCTGCCGCCACGGTCGCGACGGCTTCCTGGAACTGCGGATTGCCGAGCGACAGCTCCGAGCGGCCGGCGGCATGCCGTACGTCGCACCAGATTGGCTCCTCGCGAAACAACCCCTGGAGCAATGAGGGCAGCGCCGTGGTGGCCCGGAAGTCGAAGTCCCGCGCGGCCTTGTCCCAAACGATGTCTCCCTCCACCAGCACGATGAGAATCCGGCTGGCGCCATTCCTTCCAATCCAGGCGTTCAACTCCCACTGGACCCACTGGGAGCGGGCCGAATCAGGCGAGGCGAGCAGAAGGAAGTACTCCGAGCTGCCGAGAGCCTGACCCAACATCGATGTGGTCTGCTCGTTGGCGATGTTCATTACCGCCGAATCAAAGATCCGTATCATCCGCGCCTGGGCGCGAGGCCGGATGAACTGCTCCAAGCCTTGTCGCAGAGCCCTCGCGGCCTCGTGATTCTGACGGGCGTAGCAGAGGAAGGTGTCGTAGCGCTCCCGGGTTACGAGAAGCGGTGCTGGCTTTCGGACCTCGTCGAGGAAGGCCCGCTCAGCGGGGTTGAGCTGCTGTTCCAGCCGGTGCTTCCAGCGCTCCGCGTCTGCTGCCAAGGGCAGGTCCCGGGGAAGCTGCTCAGGACTGCGCCCGCCGCGCTCCCATGCCTGTACATGGCCGCGCAGTCGTTGGCGCCACAGCAGGAACTCGCGGTCCTCGTCCAGCCAGCTCCGAAGCCTTCCCCAGCGCAACAGAGCCACGTCGGCAAGCTGCACCTGCTCCTCGCCCGGAGCAGTACCGGCCTCGATGATGACCAGCCGCTTGCTGGCGAGCTCCCGTGCCAGCCGCTGCCCGGTCGCGTCGGCCTCGCGAAGAGGAATGCGGGCCCGCGTGTCCTCGCCGCCCTCATCCTTGGAGGCGAGCCGGACCAGGCGTGTGAAGAGCTGGCGAGCCGACGCCTGCTCCAGGACGCCAAGGCCCGCGAAGGTGTCCTCCGCCCTCCGGAGCAGCGTGTCCTCGGCGCTCCCCGCGCGCTCATGCAGGGCGTTCGTGCCTCCCTCGTAGAGGGAGAGGATGCGCTGGCGCTGCTCCTCCGGAACCAGGATTCGGGTAAGCGGAACGTCGGGCGCCAGCAGCCGGGTCAGGCTCTCCCAGACCTCGGTGTGCGAAATCTTCAGTCGGTGCCGGTCTCCGAAGGGCGCGAGCAGTTCCTCGTAACCGTAGTAGGCCACGTAGGGAACGGCCACGTCCCGCCAGTAGGCCTCCTGCTGGTCCGAGGGAAGCCTCGAAAGGAAGGGGTTGAAGCGCCGCTGGGCGAGCCCCCAGCGCTGCTCCAGCTTGTCCTTCTCCGAGCCGTCGATGCGCGTGGGGACGGGGAAGATGTCCAACGGGCGCCGGCCGCGCTGATCCTGCACGGAGGCTGCCACCGCGGCGGCGCCGTCGATGCCCTGGTTGTTGAGCGTGAAGCAGACGACGAGGGCATCCGGGAGCTGCACGGTGCAGATGCCCGAGGTGTCGCTGACGCCCGTGCGGCTGTCGATGAGCACGTAGTCATATTCCGCGCGCATCTGCTCCCGCAGGGCCTCGATGAACGCTCCTCCGGCGAGCCGCTCGTAGAAGCTCTTCCAGTCGAAGGCGTTGACACGCGTGGAATACGTTGCGCTCTGCCGCCCGGCGGGGATGAAGTCCAGGGTGCCGGGTTTGGGGAATTCCCACTGCAGAGAGCTGGCGTAGCGGAGGATGTTGGCCTGCTCGCGAATCCACTTCAGGTCGGGCGAGCTGTCGCCAAGCGAGGCCGCCTCCGTGGCGTAGTCGAAGACGAGGTCGATGACGCCTTCAGATTGGCCCAGGTCCTTGTCTACCAGGAATGGGTGGAAGTATCGGTGGAGCCCCGGTGCCTCCAGGTCCCAGTCCACGGCGAGCACTCGCTTGCCACTGCTGGCCAGCACCCAGGCCACGTTGGCCATGGCCATGGAGCGCCCGGTGCCGCCCTTGTATGAGTAGAAGGTGATGATACGCCCTGGAGGCACTGCCGAGGTCATGGGGTGCCTCCGACAGGTCCCTGGAGCACGGGCTTCGCCGGGCTGCCGGGAATGCTCAGCGCCTTGGCGTACTCGAATGCGCGAGAGCGCAGACGCGTCAACGTCACGCTCAGGGATTTCTCCAGCTCAGGCAGGGACCGGACCCCGTCAACGAAGTAGTCACTGGTGTGGCCCTTGAAGAAAAAGGTCCCCCGGACCGTAGTGCGCAACGTCTCGAGTTTCTCCCGGGTGTCCTCGTCATCAAGGTTCCATGGGATGACGAGGGCGGTGTTCCAGAAGTTCTGCTTGTCGAAGTCCCGCATCCATTGGCGGTACCGCTCCAACTGCAGGGTCCACGAGTCCACGATGAGCACGACGAGCCGCGACTGCTTCTGCGCTTCCTCGATGTGGACCATCAGGTTCTGGTCCAGGGGCAGGGCGTCGTACTGGAGCCCCTCGGAGGAGGCAGCGTTCTGTGCGAGCAACCCCACTGGCGTGGGGGCGGGTGGGCGGTACGGCATCCACTCCCGGCCCCCACTCTCGCCGTAGCACTCGACCTGGCTCCGGCCCGCCTGCGGCATCTCCTCGGGCCGTCCGGCAATGAAGAAGAACTGCACGTTGCGGGGACCGCTCTGGGGCGCTTGAGCTGGCTGGTCCACCTCGAAGGCGTTGCGCAACAGGTCCAGGCGCGGAAGATGGGGCAGTTCGGCGGCGGGGGTCTTCGCCGCTTCGATGAGCTTGTCCGAAAAACGGATGAGGAAATCTTGATAGTCGTCCTTGTGACGGCCGAGCTGCATCAGATACCGCAGACCATGTCTGGCATAGGTCTCTCCGAAGTCTTGGTGGGCGTACTGGATGCCCTCGGCCACCGCCGGTAGCGGGGTTGACGGCTTCAGCGGAATCCAAAGGACGGGCACGATGAGCGGGGGCCGGCGGGTGCCAGGGGACGCGGTCCTCAGCGTGGCGTCGATGCGCGACGCGAACAGCTGCCATTCCTTCCCGCACCAGGGGCGCGAGAAGTAGTGCGGGGAATAGATGGCCACGAACGTGCGCGCCGTGCGCAGCGCCTCGCCCAGTTCATGGCGCCACTCGGTTCCCGGCTCGATGCCGGCCTCATCGAGGAACCCGGTCTTCTCCTGGTCGAGCCCGGCTCGGGCATGGATGGTGGTGGAGAGATCCTGGAAGAAATTCAGCAGGTAGGCGTCCTTGTTGGCCCGCGCATAGCTGAAGAAGAAGAAGGGACCGCTCCTCGCGGGCGTTGGCTGGCCGATGGGTATGGAGCCCGTCATTGGTCGCCCCCTGTCGACGCATGGTGGAACGGCGGTGTCCCATGTCGTGGCATGGCAACCGCCGAGGCCCTGAAAGATAGCCGAGGCACACAGAGGAAATGAGTGGGTGGGATGCCACCCAGGTCGTCCTCATCCAGTCCAGCCCGAAGAAGGATTGGGTGGGTCGAACGCAGTCACCTGGTTGGTCATGCCCTGGGCTCGATGACGGTGGGAAGGGGCCGCACGGAGCGACGTCTCGCTCAGGGAGGCGATGTCACGGGCCTGCTGCCGGACGGAGAGCGCAAGGGTATCGGGCCCATGGCGGCAGAGCGTCGGCGGGTGACAGTGCTCGCGGAAGGTCATCGTGTACGGCGAGGACCTCGGGGCTCCCGTCCACCTCGATGAGCGTGAAGGTAATCGTCATCTCGCCGCGCATCGCGGGGGCCTCTGTTTCGAACTCAACAACCTGGACCACCTGCTCGTCCGGCACGAGCTTCACGAAGCGGCCGTGGTACGTGTCCGTCTGAGCGGTTGTCTTTCCAGTTCCCGTCGGCGCGTCGTACGTGAGCGAAATCCGGAACGTGCCACCTTCGCGCGGCTCGAAGGCATGCACGTGGCTGGTCATGTCGTCCGGCACCATCCACGTCGCGACGGCGCGAGCATCCAGGAGCGCGCGATAGACGCGTGCGCGGGGTGCAGCCACCCGGCGGCTGATGTGGGTCGAGCTCATGCCCGAAGAAAATGAGGGTGGGCGGAAGCCCGTCGGGAGTGACTGGAGCAGGAGCGCGAAAATCTTATGCATGGCTCGCCGGCTCACGGGCGCTAGCCAGCTGTGGCATCCCTGGCCGAGTGTGAAAAGTTCAGCTAGCACCCGGGAGGCAATGTCCGAGACCTCCTCCATCCTCCCGAGGCAGTTGCAGTCCCCGCTCCCGGCGCGTCTGCGGGATGCCGCCAACCTGCTGGCCTCGCTCACGCCCGGGGTCCTCTTCGGCGTGGCCCTGGCGTTGCTCTCCCGTCAGCCAGGCTTCGACTGGCTCATCGAGCCCTCCCGGCACCCCTGGGAGCTGTGGGTGATAGCACTGATGGGCACGGTGGCGACGGCGGCGGGCGTGGCGGACTGGCGCTACCACCGCACGGCGGGCATCCGCGTGGGGCCCAACGAGCACCGGGCGGAGCTGCTCGCGCTGGCGGGCGGTGGACTGCCCCTGTTCCTCCTGATGTGCGCCGCCTCGGTGGCTCGGCGCCCGCAGGTGTTCCTGTTGCCCGTCCTCGTGGTGCTGCTGTGGACGGTGGTCCTCATCTGCTACGACGAGTTCGTCTTTCATCGGCGGCGCTGTGACAGACACGAGGCCCTGCTGCACCGCACGCTGCTGGCGGGGCATGCCACCGCCTTCCTCGCCTGGGCGCACTTCTGCTTCGTCCGCGAGGGCTTCCATGGCTGAGGCCCTTGCCACCTTCCTGCCCGCCTCGCTGCGGCGGGGCGCGGCGCTACTGGAGCGCGCGGCGCGGCTATATGACGCTCCCGGCTCGCCCCTGCCCCGGGAGGCCATGGGTGCATGGCGCGGAGGCTTCCATGGGGGCGCGGCGTGGATGGCCGGGGCAATGGCACTGGTGCGGGGCCGGCCCGTGCGCGCCCCGCCGCGCGGCGCCTGGACGTGGGGCCTGGAGAAGTACGCCGCCGCGCTCCTGACGGCCCTGGTGACCTGGGCCCTGGCGGTGGGCATGGGGTTGCCGCACGCCGTGGGACTGGTGCTCGCGGTGCCCGCCTTCTATGCCGTGGAGGTGCAGGGGCTGTTCCTCTTCCCCATGGCCATCGACGGCGCCTCGCAGCCATGGCGGACAGCGCGCGCGATGCTGCGGGACGCGGGAGGCACGCTGAGCGCCATGTGCACGGTGGGGGTGCTGGCCGCGGTGATGCTGTTGGGCGGGCTGGCCGGGCGTGGGCAGGTGCGCTGCTGGTGCCTGGGGTGCCTGGCGGTGGTGCTCTGGTACGAGGACCTGCGGGCATGAGTCTCGCGGGGCTCCTGGCGCTCGCGTTGGACGCCGTGCGCGTCCACGCGGTGGGGCGCGAGCAGGGCCTGTGGGTGAAGCGCCGCCGCGTCGGCATGGGGGTGGTGATTGCCGCTGGCAATGTCTTCCTGCGCCAGTCGCGCAGCCGCATCCGCATGTTCGTTTCACGCGCGCGCTGGCGGGACTGGGAGCTGGCGTCCTTCCGCCTCCTGCATCCGGGCCACGTCGCCGAGCCCCGAGGGAAGGCTGCCGTCGCGCTCGAGGCACTGCCCGGGGAAGGGCTGGACCGGCTCGCTGCGCGGGGAGGGCTCACCCTCGAGGTGGCCGAAGCCGCGGCCCGCGAGCTGCGTCGGGCCCATGCGCTGGTGCATCCCGGCACCGCGGAGCCGTGGTCGCACGGGGACGCGCACCTGAAGAACGTCCTCTATGACGCGGCCGGCGGGCGCGCCTGGCTCATCGACTTCGAGACGCGGCACGAAGCGGGCATGACTCCCGAGGCGCGCCACGCGGATGACCTGCTCGTCTTCCTGCTGGACCTGGCGGGTCGCGTACCCGAGGCCGAGGAGCTCTCGCGGGCGTTTCTTCGCGCGTATGCCCACGAGGATGTGCTGCGCGCCCTGCTCGCCCGGCTACGGCCACCCCGGGGGATGGAGCGGGTGCTGTGGCTGAGCCGCTCCGGGCACCTGCCCCAGGCGCGGCTCATGCGCTGGCTGGAGCAACTCCGCGAGGAATTGCTCCGCCTGACGCGGCCTCTGGCGTAGCTCAGGCGCGGTCCTGGAAGAAAGTGAACTCTGACACCAGACCTGAGTACCTGCTCCTCCGCCTACTCAGGGCCGTCAAAAAACTCCCGGCACTCCTTGTCGGTGGGTCTGACGACGGGGAAGTCCTTCACGTCCCGGGAGTGCACGAAGGAGCCGTCGATTGAGTCCCACGCGGAGTACGTCAGGCCCGACACGCGCTTGTCGCCGCTTGGGGCCGTGTACTTCAGGAATGCTCCGCTCCATCGCTTCAGGAGAATGGCGCCATCGCCCGCGCGCTGGACCCCCATCACTCCGAAGTCATCATCGTCCTGGCCGCCCTGGATGTGGACGTGGGCGCTGCTCCCGCTCACATCCAGGCGGATCTGCACCACGCTCGAGTCACAGTGCTCGACGATGGCCAGTCCCCCGAGGTGCCGGTCCAACCGGGTCCACTCACCCGTGAGCGGACCCAGCAGTCGCAACTCCTCCTCGGACAGGACCCCTTCGAGCCGCTTCGAGAAGCCAGGCAGCGCCACGTCCGAGGGCTTCTCAGGCGCCAATGCCAGCACCATCGCATCCGAGGGCACATAGCGGTTGGCCGTGAAGACCTGCACATCGAGGTCCTTCGCATCACCCTCGAACGTTCCGGCGCGAACCCAGAAGTGCGGTGACTCGGTCTGCGGGATGGGCTTCTCCAGCATGACACTCACGAACAGGCGCCGGGGTGTCTGCTCCTGGCGTGCGATGTCGAGGCGGTCCCACGCAACGATGCTGACCCCGTCCTTCAACACGCTCATCAGGCAGCGCTCCACCGGGGTCTCCTCGCCCTCGCAGGAGGCCCGGGCGTGGAGCACGGGGAGGGGAGCGTCCTGCTTCGCGAGGAGGTGTTCGACGGAGCTCCGCTCCTGCTCGACAAAGAGGCTCCAGAAAAGCTTCCGGGCGCCAGCGTGAGCGGGCTCCAGCGTCACCGCTCTCTGGGCCGCGTCGAACCGCTGCTTCAAGGGACGCTTCGAATCCCCGGCGGCGGCCAGGAGTGCCTCGACGGTGGGCTTCTCGGACGAGAGGAGGTCGGCCATGGCCCACCCCTGAACGTCACCGCAGCGGATGCGCCACCAGCCGGAGGCGGCCTTCTCCTCGACGGCACACTCGGTGGCGATGGGGACCTGCTTGACGGCCTTGGCGGTGGGGGATGCGGCCTCGCGCAGGTCGACCAGGGTGCCGGAGATGAAGGCGCGCTCGCCGGGGGCGACCTGCGTTTCGGCGACAGCCTCGGGCGGACCGGCCTGGGGGCCCTTGCCGGTGCTGACGAACGCCACCGCTCCCAGGATGAGTCCCAGCGCGCCCACTCCGGCCGCGAGCCCGATGGCCGTGCGATTCTTCTGTGACTTGCCCATGAGATGTCAGGCTATCACGTCCGGGTGCCTGACCTTGCCATGGTCCCCTCCACCTGTACTGGTCGGCGCGGCCCGCCGGAGTGGAGGACTCTGACGAAGCCCCTGTCACGGTGCGCGGGTCGAGGCCAGGCCCGAACACGACTCGCGCTCAACCCTCACGCGAGCGCATCAGCGCCGCGAGTGCATGGTTTCCTGGTAGGGGGCTGCGCTCCAGGCCGTGGATGACGCCCTGCCGGTCCTGGGCGCCCTTGTTCTGGCTGAGCTTGACCTGGCCCTCCACCCGCGAGACGACCACCTCGAAGGCGATGACGTCCGCCAGGAGCCGGCGCACGTAGTCCCCGGAGTGCTCGAGCCGCCAGGGCACGGGGTTTCCGGCCTCATGCAGGGCTGCGGTGTCACGCAGGATGCGCAGCAGGGCCTCTGGCTCCTGGATGACGCGGGGGCGGCCGTAGGCATGCACGGTGACGAAGTTCCACGTGGGCACCTGGGGCGTCGTCGCGTACCAGGTGGGAGACACATACCCATGCGGCCCCTGGAAGATGACGAGCGCCTCGCGCTCCTCCGTGAAGCCGCGCCACTGCGGGTTGAGCCGGGCCATGTGCGCGAGGAGGTGGAAGTGGCCCTGCGCGTTCCGCTCGACGAGGAACGGCAGGTGCGTGGCGAAGGGGCCTCCGTCGTCGCTCGCCGTCACCAGCGTGGCGAAGGGGTATTGCTTCATGAGCCCGAGAAGGCGCTCCGGGTCCTGCTCCTCGAAGGGGCTGGGGATGTACATGGTCGTGGGTCGCGTCTCGGCGGACGCGAGTCATCTACGGGCCGGGTCATGCGGGCGGAGGGTGGAGACGGTGACCTCCACCGAGATGCCCGCGTAGAGGGGGAGGTCCGGAGGCAGCTCTCTCCAGGCGATGCGGACCGGCACCCGCTGGACGATCTTCACGAAGTTGCCCGAGGCGTTGTCCTGCGGAAGCAGCGAGAAGCGGGCGCCCGTGCCCCCGGCGATGCTCTCCACGACTCCCTTCAGCTCGACACCGGGGTAGGCATCCACCGAGATGGACACCTGCTGCCCGGGGCGCATGTCTCCAACCTGTGTCTCCTTGAAGTTGGCGATGACATGCGTCTGTCGCGACACGAGCTTCGCAACCGGTTGTCCCGCGGACAGCAACTGGCCCACGTTCACGGACAGCTTGGACACCTGGCCGCTCATGGGCGCGCGGATTTGCGTGTACTCCAGCAGCAGCCGGGCCTCCTCGAGCTCGGCCTCGGCGGCCCTGGCTCGAGCACGTGCGAGCAGGGCGTCAGCGCGCGCCACTGCAATCTTCGCGTCCACCGGCGCGCTCTGGTCGAGCTGTCCCCGTGCCTCGGCCACCTTGCTCAACGCGGCCTGTCGGGCCTGTTCGACGGCGGCGAGCTGGGCCTGCGCACCGGCCAGCGCCGCCTGAGAGCTCTCACTGGCGGCCTCCGCGGTCTCGAAGGAAGCCTGGGCGACGACACCACCCGCGAGCAGCACCCGCACGCGCTCGAAGTCCAACCTCGTGCGGTTCGCCTCCGCGTCCGCCCGCCTGAGCGCCGCGCGGGCGACCTGTATCTGGGACTCCGCGGTGCTCGCAGCTGCAAGACTGGATGAGAGCATGGCCACTGCGGTGGAATGGCCTCCTCGCGCCCCCGCCTCTGTTACGACGGCTCGCGCTTCGGCCGAGGCCTCCTCGGCCCGTGCCGCCTCCAGCTCCGCCTCCGCCTGCTTGACGCGAATCTCGAACTCGCGCGGGTCGAGCTCGACGAGCACCTCTCCCTCCTGGACGAAGGCGTTGTCCGCCACGGGCACCCTCAGCACCCGCCCGTTGAGACGTGAGCTGAGTGGCACGACATCCGTCTCCACCTGGGCGTTGTCCGTGGTCTCCTGGTGGCGCGTCAGCAGGGCGTGCCCACCCACGCCGACGACCACTGCCACGGCGAACGCGCCGAGCCTCAGCGTGTCGCGCCAGCCCCTGCTGACCGGCGCCGGCGACTCGGCGCCCGGTGTCTCCTCACGCTTCAACCCGTGGAGCCTCACGCTCATGGCCTCAGGCCTCCTCGAGGTGGAGCGGGGCTGGCGGCTGACTGCTCCGCGCCGAGCGGAGGACGAGCAACAGCGGCACCGTGAGCACGAACAGCAGCGCCGACAGATGGAAGAGTTGGTCGAAGGCGATGACCATCGCCTGGCGAAGCACGGTCTGCCCGAGCAACTGCCGGCTCGCCTCCTGGATGCCGCCGGGCTCCAGGCCGCCCGCCATCAGCCCGCGTTCCAGTTGGGCCAACCGCTCCAGGACCTCGGTCCGCTCGACGTTGAGTCCCGTGATGATGGCTTGCCGGGCCTGTTCCGCGTGACGCGGCAGCAGGAGCGTGAAGCCAGCGAGGGCCAGCGAGCTGCCCACGTGGCGGATCATCAGGTTGACGCCCGCGGCGTCCGCCATGCGCTGGGTCGGCACGTGGGTGAAGATGACGGTGTTGAGCGGTACGAAGATGAAGCTCGCCCCCAGCCCCTGCAGCATGAGGGGGAAGAGCATGTCGCTCGTGCTGGTGTCGACGGAGACGCCGCTCACGGCATAGACGCCGAGCCCGTTGATGAGCAGGCCCACCGCGACGAGCGCACGTGTCGGCAGCCGACCATAGAAGCGCCCGACGAGGGGCATCATGAACATCATGACCAGCGTGCGGGGGATGATGGCGCTTCCGGCCTGCGTGGCCGTGAAGCCGAGCACCTCCTGCATGAAGATGGGCAGCAGGAACATGTTCGCGGTGACGACGGAATACACGAGCACGCCAATGAGGGCGCCGGAGCAGAACACCGGCTCCTGGAAGACGCGGAGGTCCACGACGGGAGCGCGCGCGTGAAGCTCGCGCACGACGAAGGCCAGCAGACACATCAGCGCTGCCCCAGCCAGGACGGCAATCCGGCCCGAGTCGAACCAGTCCAGGCGCTGCCCCTCTTCCAGCACGTACTGGAGCAGGGCGAGGCCCAGGCTCAACAACGCAAGCCCGCCCCAGTCCAGCTGTCGCGGCTGGAGCATCGCCGACAGCGGAGGCGTGGCCCGCGAGTCCTCCGGCTCATCGACGATGAACCACACCATGAGAAACCCAATCACCCCGATGGGGAGGTTGATGAAGAAGATCCACGACCAGGAGAAGTGGTCGACGATGTAGCCGCCCAACACCGGACCGATGGTGGGCCCGGCGACGATGACCGTGGTGAAGATGGCCATGGCCATGCCCTGCTCATGTGCCGGGAACGTCCTTCGGAGGATGGCCTGCTCAGTGGGGGTGAGCGCTCCCGCTCCAATTCCTTGCAGCGCGCGGAAGAAGACGAGCGAGGGCAGGCTCCAGCTCAGCCCGCAGAGGACCGAGCTGACGATGAAGAGCGCCAGGCACGCGAGGTAGGCGCGCTTCTGGCCAAAGAGTCGGCCGATGAAGCCCGTGAGCGGGAGGACCACCGCGGTGGCGACGATGAAGCTCGTGCTGGCCCAGGTGCTCTCCTGCACGGTGGCGCCGAGGGAGCCGCGAATCTGTGGGAGGGCCACCGTGATGATGGATGCATCCAGCGCGCCCATCAGCGTTCCGGAAGACACCGCCACCGTCACCAGCCATTTGTTGGCCGGAGGCCTGCGCGAGTCGATGGACATGGGCCTGGCCTCGAGCGGCTACCGCTCGTCCATGATTCGGCGGAGCTTCCCCGTTCGCGGATTGACCGAGAGCTGTGCGGGCAAGACCCAGTCGACGCGGGTCGGGTGGATCTTCCCCGCGTTCTCCCAGTCATGGAGCATGGGCCGCTGCGCATGAAGCGCCGCGAGGAGCGTCTGGGAGGCCGAGCCTGGCAGGGCGGCCGGCTCCTGGACCGCCACCACCAGTGAGAGCCTGTCCTTGCGCTGCTCGTGAGCAATCCGGAGCTGATAGCTCACGATGCCGAGCTGCTTCTGGAAGGGTGCCAGGATGGGCCTGACATCATCGTAGTAGAGGGTGATGGCCCCCACGCGCGCGCCCTCCTCGGCCCTCCCGAGGAGGCGGAACTTCCTGTCGGGGCCCGACCCCCGGGCGTCGACCCACTCGGCCCTGTCACCCGACGGATAGCGGATGATGGGCATCAGCGCGCGGATGAGGTTTGTCACGACGAGGCGGCCCGCGCGACCGGTGCCGGTGATGGGCTCACCCGTCTCATCGTCGAGGATTTCCACGATGCTCTCGGCGCCGAACGCCCGGTGCTCGTCGGGGGCACAGGTGCCATCCGAGTAGCCGATGAAGCCCGCGTCCACGCTCGCGCAGCCGATGGACTGCACCTGGATGCCCGGGAATATCTCTTCGAGGCGCGCCCGCTGGTCCGGATAGAAGGACTCACCGCCGAAGAGCGCCTTGCGGAGCCGCGGCTTGCCGAACTTCGCTGGATGCGCGGCAACGTGCTCCGCGAAGGCCATGAGCGACGTGGGGACTCCGGCGAGGGTTTCGATGTCGAAGTCGAGGACGGTCTTCACCATCGCGTCGAGCGAGGCGGCGCCTCCGATGGGGAACTGGAGGACCGGGACGGGAGACAGCTCCAGGGACCGATGGATGAAGAGGAAGGAGGCGTAGAGCTCGCCCGCGAAGAAGATGTTGCCGATGCGCTCGCCGGAGCGCAGCCCGCTGGCGACCATGCCCCTGGCGAAGGCCCGGCAGAAGTCGTCCCATTCCTCGCGCAGGTAGAAGGAGAACTTCGGGTTCCCCGTCGTGCCGCCGCTCTTGTAGATGACGCCATCACTGACGGGGCCCGTCAGCAGACGGTTCTCCCGCGCCGAGTTGGCCTCCCAGAATGCCTGCTGCGGGACCACGGGGAGCGCCTCGATGCGCGCCTCGTCCTCGGGCAGCGCCGAGTAGAGCTGCCGGTAGAAGCCCGAGTTCTTGCGCACGAAGCGGAGCAGCTCATCCAGCCGGTGGACAGGCATCTCAAGCGGCTCCCAGCAGGGCCATTCCGTGGTCATTCAGAAGCGCAGGCGCGGCCGGTGGGTGGGGGAGGGCAGTCAACGAAGGCTCCTGGCGGGAGGAACGGACGAGAGGCTCCTCCACCTGGCCTCGGCGGCTCTATCCGGATGTTGCCCTGGAGGCCTGGCGCCTCAAGGTGATGCGCTCGCGTGCAAGAACTGGATAGAGCCCGTCAGACACCGCATGCAATGGACCTCCCCTGGCAGCAACGGCAACCCACAGGTTGTCTCACGCAAGGGGAGAGCACCGAGAATGGCAAACTATGCGCAGGGCGTAGAAGACTACAAGCGAGCGTGTCAGCGCGCATGTGACGGCGTCGACTCGGCCGAGTTCTACAAGTATGCCTTTTCGCAGCAGCGCCAGTGGTACCTGAACCTCTTCAGGGCGTTTCCGATACCGAAGCCCGCCAACATCGTCGTCCGCGATGATTCCGTGGTCATGCCCACGCATGAGATTCCGCTGAGAATCTATCGGTCCAAGACGGCCGGAGCCCATGAGCCGTGCATCCTGTATGCCCATGGCGGCGGCTTCGTGAACGGCGCGCTCGAGGCCTCCGACAGCATCGCGGCGGACCTGGCGGACCGCCTGGGCCTCACCGTCATCACCCTGCACTATCGGCTGGCGCCGGAGTCCCGCCATCCCGCCGCGCTCGAAGACTGCTACCAGGTGCTGGTGACCGTCACGGAGCGGGCCGCGGCCTACGGCATCGACCCGGCGAAGCTGGTGTTCGCGGGCGAGAGCTGCGGAGGGAGCTTCGCGGCGGGAGTCTCGCTGCTCGCGCGCGACAGGGGAGGGCCACGCCTGTTCGGGCACGTGCCCATCAACCCCGTCTTCAACCTCCATCGCTGGGCGCGCCGCGAGGTGAAGGAATGCTCGGAGGAGTTCCAGGTCGAGATGCACCACTACACGAGCAACTACCTGGGCTCCAACATGGAGCTGCTCCCGGAGTACGCCTCGCCCCTGCTGGCGAAGGACCTGTCGGGGCTGCCGCCCGCGTTCATCTGGGCGGTGGAGGCGGACCCCCTCAGCAAGGAGGCCAGGGCCTACGCGGAGCGACTCCAGGCCGCGGGAGTGCCCGCCCGGCTCCACATCCACGAAGGCGTGGTCCACGGCTGCCTGCGGGCTCGCGGGCACTACTCCTTCGCCGCCGAGGCATTCGACACGCTGTGTGATGGCTTCAGGGAGCTGCTCGGCCGCAAGGGCTCCTGAGCGCTCGTGGTGAATGCTGGCTGGCGCGCGGCAGGAGCGCGCCAGCCAGGGACGGTCCGCCTCGCACCGCTACCGCGCGGAAGGCACCGCGAGCAGGACGCGCCGCTGGGCGCGGACCGGTACGTCTCCGGCGCCCGGGAGGACCACGACGGCGCTGTCCCGCCTGACAATCATGGGCATCGCATTCCGGCGCAGGTGGCGGAGCGTGATGCGCTGGCAGTGCCAGGGGCACTGGACCACCTCGGCCGCCACGTCCAGCTGCCCCAGGTGGAGCGGGCCTCCTCGATGCGGACATTCATCCCGCACCAGCAGGGGCGGTGTTCCCTCGGTCGACAGCAGGAAGTAGCGGTTTCCACCCGCCTCCATGTAATTCACAGAGCGAGGGTCGAAGCCGAAGACAGGCATTTCTTGTGATCTCCAATGGAGTGGATGGTGTACGTGCACTGCTCGGAGTCGATGATGGCGCCGTGAAGGCGGTTGCGCCGGATGACGATGCCCTCTCCGGCGTTGAGCACGGTGTGGCGCTCATGCCCCGTGACGAAGTGCATCACCCCGGAGTCGATGTGACACAGCTCGTCTCCATCATGGACGTGCGTTACTGAGAGCTCGCCCCGGGGCTCGATGAACTGCTGCCGCGAGGGCTGGAGCTCGCCGCTCCGAATCTTCGCGTGGATGGCCGGATGCAGCCCCTTGAGTGTCTGTCCGTCATCCGACCAGCTCACCTGGTCGCAGAAGTCCTGCTCCGCGAGCTGTCCGAGCAGCGACGCCTCTTCGAAGCCGCGGAGGATTTCCGGGATGATGACCTCACCGTGGGTGGCCACCGCCGGCGCGATGAGCTTCTCGTACACCATGCGGCTGTGGTGGTGGTCGATGTGCACATGCTCGGTGAAGTACCTGACGTCCACGTCCTTGCCGAAGACCGCGCGCATCATCTCGGCCATCCGGGCGCAGGAATGGATGAACGCCGTCTCCGCCTGGTAGATGGCGCCGAGATAGCGGAAGAACTTCGTGTGGTCCTTCCCGAGCCAGTTGTAATAGTTGTTCAAGAGCAGCGATGACGTCAGGTAGAACTGCCAATAGGCGTGTGGCGTCTGGGAAAGCTCGCAGGCCGACAGCACATTGCGGAACAAGGTGCTGTGCTTCGTCTCGTGCACGCCATAGCCAAACTCGTCGATGACAATCTTGAAGAGCTCGGACTGGAGCGGGCCAAAGTGGCCGAGGACGTTCCTCCCCATGGCCGACGCCTCGAGCAGGAAGTCCCCCGCGAGCTGGATGAGGAAGGTCCGCGCGGCGTGCTCGCGGTTCGACGAGGCCAGGATGGCCTCCATCGACTTGTTCGACGTCGAGCGGTGCAGCGAGTCGGCCCAGTCATGGAAGTACGCCTGGAGGGAGGCGGCGGTCCACTGGCCGGTGACCGAGATTTCCTTGTCGAGGAACGAGAAGAGGTAGCGCTCCAGCCAGGGCCGCACCACGGCGCTCAGGGCGACGGAGCGGCCGGAGTAGAACTCCTTGAAGTCCGCCTGCTTCGCCTCGAAGTCGCCGTCCGGCAGCAGGAGGAAGTCCTGCTCGTAGATGGTGAGGAGCGTCCGGTTGGCGCTCAGGCTGTTGTAGGTGAGGAGGTCTTCCCGGCGCAGCGGCTTGGAGTAATCCAGGTGCTTGAAGACATGCGGACGCAGCGTTCGCCGGTAGGGATTGTCGTGGCTGAGCCACTCCTCCGTGTCCGTGAACAGCTCGCTCTCCCCATACTGGATGAGGCAGCGCTTGAAGAAGTCGTAGTCCTCCAGGTCGATGGCGGGCGGGATGGACTTGACGGGCGGGTGTTTCACGTGGGGTTCCTTTCGGGCCTGACGCGCGGGACGGGCCTCCCGTGGGTGCCGGGAGGACTCAAGGGGTGAGGGCAAAGCGGATGCTGGTCAGGCTCTGGGTGACCTCGGCGCGCAGCGGCCGGCCGCCCTCGACCCGCAGGGGGGTCTCGAAGCACTGGACGGCCTGCATCCAGTGACTCGCGGGGTTGTCGGGTGAGTTGGACAGGAGGATTCCCCCGCCGAGGTCCAGCTCGAACCAGAAGAGGACGCCGTGGACGACTCCACTGCGCGAGGGGGTGACGGAGACGTGGACGGTCCGGGGCTCCAGCGAGTCGTGCGCGAAGTCGAAGGCCAGGGCCTGGACACTCGGGCTCAGCAGGGCGTGGCTCCACGTCGAGATGCGGACCGGGAAGTACTCCTGGGTCGAGAAGCGGTTGAACAAGCTGACGTCGAACCCGGCGGCTTCCTTCGTGAAGTTGATGCGATGGATGGCGCTGCTCTCCAGCAGGGAGAAGAAGACGCGAGCCCTGGCTGGGATGATTCGCGCCCCCTCCTTGAGGAGCTCCTCGCGAGCGTGGCGGATGATGGGGAGGATTCCTTCTCCCACGAGGCCACAGTCGACGGTCTCCGTCACGAGCAGGTCGGCCCGGGAGGGCAGGTCCTGTCCGAGCGTGAGCACGGAGGACAGCTTCGGGATGATGGAGATGCGATTCGAGAGGCCATTGGCCTCGATGATTCGCCGGGCGATGTGGGCGACGGGCTCGACGACCTCGCAGGAGACGACGGCCCGGGCGCCGGCCCGCACGGCCATCATCGCCAGCACGCCGGAGCCTGCTCCCACGTCCAGGACCAGGTCGTCTGGCCGTACCGATGCCTGCAACGCGGAGGCGAACGCCTGATTGCGCTCCGTGTCGTTGAGCATGGCGAAATGCCAGCGGGGGATGAGCTTCCGGTAGATGCGGTTGATGGTGTTGCCTGGGAGTCCGTCGGGGACATGACATGCCAGGGCCGCCTCGAACGATTCGATGGACTCGTGCGGGGGCCCGGCGCTCGCGAGGCGGACGGCATCATCGAGGACGTCGGTCATCGTGGCTGGCTCCGGGAGTGGACTGGGGAGGTGTTGCGGAACTGCGGCTCGGCGCAGGCGGGGTGCGAAAGGGGTTCCGTCAGGTGCTCGTTGCCCGACCAGGACTGCCCGGGCACCGCGGCCGGGCCGCGCGAGAGTGGGCCCGCGTCGCGCGGAGAGCCCCGCGCCCGCGAGATGTGTCGCAGCGCCTTGCGCACCTTCTGCTGGAAGGCCGTGCCACGGAGCGAGTGGGGAAGGTGGGGGCTGTTCTCAGGGCTGCCGAGCAGGTCGATGATTCGGGGCAGCACCGTCGCGAGCTCCGGCTGGAAGCCGACGAGCTTCGCGCCAGCGAAGCGAGACATCAGCCGGGCCATCAGCTCCGAGGAAGAGTCCCCGAGCTCAATCATGCAGGTGCCCTTCTCGGTCATGGCCACGAGGAGCTTGCCGAGCGGCGACTCGACGATGGTGTGACAGATGTGCAGGCCGCTCCCACCCGACTTGAACCGGGCGGGTGTCATCCCGAGCTCCCTGTCCGTTTTTTCATACAGCCGGCTCGTGGAGCTGAAGCCGGCGTCGTAGAGGGCATCGATGATGGGGGTGCCGCGCTCGAGCAATGTCTCCAGCCGCCTGAACTGACACGCGGCCGAGTATTCCTTGGGAGTGATACCTACGTATCGCTTGAACAGCCTGTGGAAGTAGAAGCGGCTGAGCCCGACGCTGCGGGCGATACGTTCGAGCGACAGGGGGACATCCGCCTCCTCCAGGAGCTTGCAGGCCCGTTGGATCAGCAAGAGGTGTTGTCTTTGGAGTGACTCCGCGTCTGGCTTGCAGCGGCGGCAGGCGCGGAAGCCGGCCGCCATGGCCGCCTCGCTCGTCGGGAAGAACCTCACTCGGCTCCGAACCGGGCGGCGAGCCGAGCAGGTGGGGCGGCAGAAGAGGCTGCTCGGTTGTATCGCGTAGACAAATATGCTTTCGGAACGGGCGTCCCGCGTCACCACTGCTTTCCAGCGTTCATTGTCTGTTGAAAAGAGAGGAGGCTCTGAAGACGACACGAACGGCTCCAGGAGTGGAAACGTTCGCCAGACTCCCTTAGCGGCTCGCGACGGCTCTATCCGGATGTTGCCCTCGTATCCGGATTTCCGGGGATGAGTAGCGGGCTACCCATGCCCGCGATTCGGCTGGAGGGTGGTCAACTCGCTGATGACGTCGACGGGGCGAGCAGGAGACGGGCGCTATCGGCGCAATCCCTATCTCGATGAATATCCGAGCCGAGTCAGGGCTGGGAGGCGGTTGCAGGTCGAGCGTCCGACCCTGACGCATCGTTACAAACCGTCGGGCCGTAACGAGAGCCAGTTTCGATAATGCTCCCGGGAACGACCTCGCTCGGAGGGGGAGCGGAAGAAGAGGTCCGCGCCTCCGTCGTACGGCGCATACACCTGACCGCTGGTGCATGAGACGAGGAGGAGGCGGGCCTCGTCATTGGCGACGGCCCGGAGCAACGCGTCAAGTGTGCCCCTGTGCCACGTGAGTTCTGTCGCGTACAGCCAGACATCGATGGTGGGGTCGGTGTCGTCTCGCAATGCCGCCGCGCCCGGCCAGGTATCGTCGACCTTGCCCAATCGCTGAAGCGGAAACGCCGTGATGGCTTCAGGCTCGCTCAACCCCGTGCGGTCAGGCCTCTCGGGCATGGGTCTGGCCCGGTCCGCGAAGCGGGGACTCACCATGATGCACGGGCTTCCGTCGCCCAGCACGGCCGTGGCCACCGCGTTGTGGCGCGCGAGCAGTTCAGTCCACTCCTCGTGTGTCTCCGGGTATCGCTTCGACCCGGGGAGGCTGTGGATGCGGAGCCATGCCTCCGGATGAAGCTTGCGCATCACATATCCGACGGGAGGTGCGTTGCCGTACCAGCCTCGCCACCGTGCTTTGAATGCCTCTGCGTCCATGGATTACAAGCCAGCCCACGCTCACGGCGGCGGAGGCGCGAGCGCCCGGAAGCCCTCCGCGATGGCAATGCCGATATTGGTCAGCAAATCCTGACGCGCGTTGACGACATACAGGTGCGGAGTGAGCGCCCACACCTCACGCAGGACGCGCCGGGGCGGGGGAGGCGGCTGGGTGCTCAGCTCGGCCTGGAGCAGTGGCAGCACCTTGTCGGACAGCCGCAGCGCCGTGTCCATGACGAAGATGGCCAGGTGCGGCCGCAGCGCTCGCACGCGCCGGAAGAACGCGCCCACCTCGTCCGGCGCGAGGTGCTTGGGCGGCGAGGACTTCATCTCCAGATACAGCAGTCGGCCCTCCGCGGCGGCCACCACGTCCAGGTCGCCACCCACCTCGGGCGCGTGGAACTTCACCCCGGCCGCCACGTCGAAGCCGAGCCGCCCGCGCAGCTCTCGCGCCACGTACCACTCCAGCGTGCCGCCGAAGCTCGCGGCGGGATACAGCAACTGGTACCGCCCCGCGGCCTCCCGCGCCGCGAGCCCCAGTGTCACCAGGTCCTCGGCGAACGTGGCCGCCTGTGACTCCTCCAGGTACTTCGTCGCCTCGGCGGGGAGGAAGGGTCCGCGCCTCAGGATGGCGCCACGCAGGAAGAGGCGGAACGCATAGTGCCCGAGCCGCTCCACCAGCCGCTCCATGCGCTCGGGCTCGAGAGCCTCGGGGAAGGGCAGGTCCAGCGGGGCCACCGAGGGCTGGAACCCCCGGCGCACCAACATGGCGAGCGCTTCGCTCCCTGGCGCCAGCAACTGCCGGGGAGGGGGCGGTGCTTCGGCCGCGCTCAGCTCCAGGTCACGGGCCGTGGGAAGGTCCTTCATTCCGCAACTCTAGCCCGTCCCCCACACGAGCGCAGGTCCGGGGCACTGGACGCCGCCGCCTCCGTCATCAGTCGGCGCAGCCACGGGTGTCCAGCCATGCTCCGGTCCAACTCGAATGACCTGTGCGCTCAGTGGACGTAGACGGGGCAGTAGCGCAGCAGCTCCTGTATTGGAGGCCGGCAGAGCTGCACGCCGCGCCAGGTCTCGATGAAGCTTTTCTCTCGCGCCTGGATGTAGCAGCCGGCCGGGTCGTCCTCGGGCGTGGCGTACTGGCAGAGCTGGAGCACCTGCCCCTCCGTCAGCGAGCCCTCGTCCTGCAGCCGCAGGTAGCACCTCGCGGGGGCCGTCGAGCGGGCACCCTGGCAGAGCTGGGTGGCCAGGTACTCGTCCGTGAACCCCTTCTGCATGATGAGCTGGTAGCAGGTGAGCTGCGGCGCCTGCTCGCCTTCTTCCTCCTGGGCTCGCTGGGGGCTGCCCTCGACGGCGGGCCCGAGCAGGGCGGCGAGCAGCGCCGCGGTACGGAAGAGCGGGGACGTGCCGCTGCCTGGCTTCATGCGAGCCTCCTCCAGGGAATCTAGGTGTCGGCCCGCCGACGGACCGGTGCACCGGCGAAGGCACGGCCCCGTGGGAGGAGACCGGCACGGGGCACGGCCGGTCGCCTCCCCCGATTCAATACCGCCTGGTTCCGCTCCGGGACGTGGCTCGGGTCATCTTTCGTGTCACGCGACTCAGTCGCACCTCGATAACAAATGTTCCCCAGTGGACATTGTTCGTGTGGGGTCGGTACGCTCCCAGTGAAGTCGCCGTGCCACGTCGAGACGAAAGGAATCAAGACCCCATGAGACGACTGTTGTTCCTTGTCGCCGCGTTCGTTGCATTCATCGGGACCTCGCCCGCGTCAGCCCAGACGCTGCAATGGGCCAGGGGCCTGTCGGGAAACAACTCGAACATCGAGCACCTGGAGGTAGGTAGCAGCGGCTCTGTATACATCACGGGCGAATTCTACGGCACGTCTGACTTCGACCCGGGCACGGGCACGGCGAACCTGACGAGCGTCGGGACGTCGGATTGTTTCATTGCCCGGTATGACGCGAGCGGGAACTACCTCTGGGCGAAGCGCATCAGTGGCAGCGACACGGAGTACGCGTTTGGCCTGGCCGTTGACAGCGCGGGAAGCGTCTACGTCGGAGGCTACTTCCGGGGGACGGTCTCCTTCGACGCGTCCACCACGCTGACCAACAGCGGCAGCTATCCCAACCCCTTCATCGCGAAGTATGACGCCTCGGGCAATCTCGTCTGGGCCCGGGGACTGCTGGGCTCCGGCAGCGGCTACCTGCGCGGGTTGCGCCTCGACAGCTCCAGCAACGTGGTGGTGACGGGAACGTTCATCGGCACGCTCGACTTCAATCCATCCACCGCGACGCTGAACCTGACGTCCAGCAGCAACTACAACCTCTTCCTGGCGAAGTACTCGTCCGCGGGCAACGTCGTCTGGGCCAAGATGCTCGACTCCTCGGACGGCATCTACTTCCCCAGCCTCGTGCTGGACTCCAGCGGGAATCTCTATCTCGCGGCGGGCTTCTCGGGCTCCCTGGACGCGGACCCGGACAGCGGTACCGTATGGGTCTCCGGCACGCCCTCGGCCTCCGGCCCCACCAGCTTCTTCCTGGGCAAGTACACGTCGAGCGGCACCCTGACCTGGGCGCGCGGCATCGTGGGCGCGGGCAGCGACGACTTCGGCGTGGGCAGCGGGATTGCCGTGGATGGCAGCGGCAACGTCATCGTCACCGGCTACTTCACGGGGACGGCCAACTTCGGCTCACAGAGCCTGACGTCGTTCGGGAACTGGGATGCCTTCGTCGCGAAGTACTCGTCCACCAACGCGGCGCTGTGGGCCGTGCAGCTGGGCGGCGCCGGCGCGGACGTCGGCAGCGGCGTCGTGGTGGACGGCTCGGGCTCCATCTATGTCCTGGGCTCCTTCTACGACTCCGGGGACTACCACCCGAGCCCGAGCGCGACGGTGACGCTCACGCACCTGGGCGCCGCGGGCTACACGGGGGACACGTTCCTGGAGAAGCTCGGCTCCGATGGCTCCTACCAGTGGGCCTACGCGCTCAACAGCTCGGCGGATGACCTTATGAAGGACATCACGCTGGATGGCTCGGGCAACCTCTACGTCAATGGCCTCACCCACGGCTCGGTCGACTTCGACGTGGGCAGCGCCACGGCCTACGCGACGGGAGGCGTGGCCGCGAAGTATTCCGTGGGCTCGGGCTCCACCAGCGGCCTGGTTCCTCCCATGACCAGCGGCACGACTCCCTCCGGAGCCGTGACGTCCAGCGGCACCTACTCCTCGGGCTACGAGGCCTACAAGGTCTTCGACGGGAACACCGGCACCCTCTGGCTCTCCAACTCGAATACCTCCTCGGTATGGATTGGCTATGAGTGGGGCGGTGGAACGCAGAAGACCGTGACGTCGTATGACGTCCGGTACAACAACGGGAGCTGCTGCGAGCAGCGCGGGCCCAAGAACTGGACCCTCCAGGGATGGAATGGCTCGTCGTGGATTACCGTCGACACGGTGACCAACCAGACGGGCTGGTATGCGAACTACTACCGGACCTACACGGTCGACTCGCCCGGGAGCTATCTCTCGTATCGCCTGCTCATCACGGCGGACAACTACAACAGCACGACGTACCCCATCACCCTCGTGTCCATCGCGTCGATTCAGTTCTACTGAGCGGCGAGCGCGCATCCGGCCCGTGCATGCCCAGCACGGGCCGGACCGTCCCCGCCTCGCCGCACAGCGAGCAGAGTCCTTCCAGCGGCCCGCACGGCTTGTAGAGTGGGTGTGCTGTTTGCGCATCCTGGCGTCGGTGGAGAGGACGGCATGGTCGACGTGGCATCGGACCTGGCTCCGGAGTGGCGGGCCTGGCTGGCGGAGAACCTGGTGTTGGGCGTGGCGCCGGAGACGCTGGAGCGCACGCTGCTCCAGGCGGGCTTCGCGGCGGAGCGCGTGCGGGCCGAGGTGGCCTCCGTCCAGCAGCACCCCGCGGTGGAGCAGGGGAGGCTGCGCGCGGCGGGGCACGGGCGGCTCCGCGCACTGCTCGACACGCGCGTGGCGCTGCACCGGCAGTCGGGGTGGCACCAGCGCCTGGAGCGCCGCCGCAACGTGTCCGCGCGGGAGCTCATGGAGCGCTACTACCTCGCGCACCGGCCCGTCATCCTGGAGGACTTCATGGGGGGCTGGCCCGCCCTGGAGCGCTGGCGGCCGGAGGCGCTGGCGTCGCGCTTCGGTGACGTGGAGGTGGAGGTCATGGCGGGCCGTGAGTCCCGTGTGGACCACGATTTGGACCCGGACGCCTGCCGCACGGTGATGCGCTTCGGCGAGTTCATCCGCCGGTTGCTGGAGGGGGGCCCCTCCAATGACCTGTACCTCACGGCCCGCAACTTCGCGCTGGAGCGCGCGGAGCTGCGCTCGCTGCTGGAGGACGTGCGCTACCCGCCGGGGGTGCTGCGCCAGACGGAGCTCGTGGGGGCGGTGAAGCTGTGGGTAGGGCCCCAGGGCACGCGGACGGCGATGCACCATGATTTGGGCACCGTGTTCTTCGGACAGATTCACGGGCGCAAGCGCTTCCGGCTGATTCCGTCGTTCCAGACGCACTGCATGTACAGCCACCGCGAGGTCTGGAGTCAGGTGGACGCGGATGCGCCGGATCTGGAGCGCTTCCCCGCGTACCGGGAGGCGGAGGTGCTGGAGGCGGTGGTGGGGCCCGGGGAGATGTTGCTCATCCCCGCGGGCTGGTGGCACCAGGTGCTCTCGCTCGACGTCAGCGTGTCCGTCACCTTCCAGGAGTTCGACGTCCCGGGAGGCAACACGTGGTGGAGGCTGCGATGAGGCGGCTGCTCACTTCTTCAGCGGCGGCGTGGTGGGCGGGGGAGTGGGCGCCTTGCGCTCGGTCTCCGGATGCGAGTGGCTGCCCGGGTTGGGGACAATCGCTTCCCGGCGGATGGTGGGGGGATTGGGGGGAGGGTTCGGCACGATCTTCGGGAGCGGCTCGTTCTTCGTCATCGACTTCTCCACGACCATGGGGGGGACGGCCTTGGTGGTATACCGCACCCCGCGCGTGATTCGGCCGGAGGAGAATGCCTCGCACACAAGACGTGCATGGCTGGCGGAGAACCTGTCGCGCGGAGTGCCGCCGCGCCGGCTCGTCGCGCTCCTGTGTGACTCTGGCGCCACGCCCGAGGAGGCCCACGCGGAGGTGACGTCCGTCGCGGAGCATCCCGCCGTCATCCAGGCGCGCGCCCGGATGGCGCGGCACCGCGAAATGGAGACGCTGCTGGCGTCGAGGGCCGCGCTCTACCGGCAACAACAGACATGCGAGGACGGCCCTCGGGTGGAGCGGGTTCGGGGCCTGTCTCCGGAGGCGTTCTTCGAGCGCTACTACCACCGCAACCGGCCCGTCATCGTCGAGGGATTGATGGCGGACTGGCCTGCACTGTCTCGCTGGTCGCCGGAGTGGCTCGCGGAGCGCTTCGGCGACGAGCCGGTGGAGGTCATGGCGGGGCGCGAGTCGGACACGGACCCGGACTTCAACGCGGAGCGGCTGCGGCGCTCCCTGCCGCTGCGCGAATTGGTGGCCCGCATGCGCGGCGGCGGCGAGACGAACGACGTGTACCTCGTGGCGCGCAACAGCCTGCTCTTGCGCGAGGCTTTCCGCCCGCTGCTGGACGACATCCGGGCTCCGGCGGGGTACATCCACCCGGACATCGCCGCGCCGCACAGCGTGCACCTGTGGTTCGGTCCGGCGGGCACGCTGTCCAACCTGCACCACGACCACCTCAACGTCCTCTTCTGCCAGGTGCTGGGGCGTAAGCGCTTCTGGCTGATTCCCTCGTGGGAGACGCCGTGGCTCTACAACGACCGCGGCCTCTACAGCGCGGTGGACATCCGCGCGCCGGACGTCGAGCGCTTCCCGGACTTCGCGCGCGCCACGGTGCACACGTGTGAGGTGGGGCCGGGGGATGCGCTGCTCATCCCCGTGGGCTGGTGGCACGCGGTGCAGGCGCTGGATGTGAGTCTTTCCGTGACGTTCGTGTGTTTCGACCGGGATGCCCGGAACGCGGAGTGGCGGGACTACTGGATTGGCCCTCGGCCGGAGAAGGTGGAGTGATGAAGGACGGCAGTGACGGAGTGCTGGCTCCCGAGTGGCGGCGCTGGGTGGTGGAGAACCTGCTGCGGGGCGCGGATGAGGTGGAGCTCGTTTCGGTGCTGGAAGGGGCGGGCGTGGGCGTGGCGGTTGCTCGCGAGGCCGTGCGCGCCGAGATGGCGGACCCGTGCTTCGAGGGGACGCGGAAGGCGCTCGCTCTGAACCGGAAGCTCGAAGGGCTGTTGGACTTGTATGGGGATTTGTATCGGCAGGCGGACGGGCATGAGCGGGTGGACCGGCGGGAATCCCTGTCACGAGAGGAGTTCTTCGACCGGTATTACTTCCAGAACCGCCCGGTGGTGATGCGGGGCACGGTGGTGGAGGCGGCGTCGCTGGAGGCGTGGCGGCCTGAGCGGCTTTCGTCGCCCGGTAGTTCTCGTGACGCGTTGTTGCTGGAGTCGCTGCGGCCTCCCGAGGCCTACGTTCGGCCGGACGCGCGCGCGGGCGGGCCAGTGCTGTCTGTAGAAGAGCAAGAGCTCCAGTCGGAGTCGCGTCCGGTCCGGGAGAACATGCTGCTCTGCCAGGTCCACGGACGGCGGCGGCTTCAGCTCATCCCCGCGTTCGAGCTGCGCCGCATGACAGGGGAGCTCGAGGAGAAGGCCGCGGCAACACGCCTGGAGATTGAATTGGGACCTGGGGAGATGGCCCTGGTCCCCGTGGGGTGGTGGCTTGCGTACCGGGTGGTGGAGGCGAGCACGTCGGTAGCTTTCTTCACGTTCGCGGTGTCCGAGCCCAACGCGAGATGGGCGCAGGAGCCGGCGCCTCCGGAGCCGACACCTCCGCCGTGGCGAAAGAGCAAGTGACGGATTTCCGCGTCGGGCCCGATCTCGTGCGCTGCTGGAGTTCCTGCGCGAGCTGCGTGACTCACATGCGGCCGGATGTGACTCTCTCGGGTTAGAGGGCCCGACTCCCGAGTCCACTGCTTGGAGAGGAGAACATGAAATACATTTCATCCATCGCCAGCACCCTCCTCGTGGGCATGCTGGCTGCGGGCGTCAGCGGAGCCGCGGCGGCCGCCGAAGTGTCCCCCCAGCCGGCGCGGTCCGCCACGTCCGAGGTCATTTCCGCCGAACCGCCATTTCCAAACGACGGTCGGCTCGAAGTCATGCTTTGCGCGACCATATCTCTGGCCGTCAGCCCGGGTGATCCCCTCGAAAAATGCCTTCTCCTTCAAGGCGTGAGCCTGTGGATACATGAAATCAACGAGGGAGAGGCCCATGTGTCCGTGCTGTCGGGTGCCTGCGTCGGCATGACCGGGTGGGTGTTGCTGGAAAGCCTCGCTCCCCCCGGAGGCTGTCAGGGTCCACTCATGTAGCTCTGGCGAAAGAAACTGCATGTCGGTTCTGCCTCCCAGACGCGCAGCCAACCGGCGCGGGTCTGGGACGCCTTCCCTGCCATCTCAGGGTTTTTGCGCTTGTGCCGGACGTAGCCGTCCACGCGGCTTCTCCCTACTCAGTCAAGTGGTTGAAGGAGCCTGAGTACACGGGAGCCTTGGGAAATCCTTGTCGGTATCCGTTGCAATGCCCTTCTGCCACAATCAGTGCCCAGGAGAGCACTCGTGCCAGAACTCAACCAGGGAATCCGATGGGAAGCGAACCTGACCCAGGCGCCAGGCCCGCAGACGGGCGGCTGCATCGCCTACGGCATGCTCATCATCGCCAATGGCTCGGTGCTCATGGGCTTCAACCTGTTCTCTGGAGCACTGGAGTTCAGCCAGACCCTGCCTATCGACCCCCGGGTCATCGTGCCGTTCAACGGCAGGCTGGTCGTCAGCAATGACACGCGGGACAGCCAGCTCTTCGTGTTCAATCACACGAACGGCACGCTGACTCCCTTCGTGTCCATCCGCGGCTCCGTCTCGTGGATGACGGGCTCCGGCCAGACCCTGTACGTGGTCTCGGACCAGGACATCGTCGCGGTGAGCCGGGGGAAGCGGCGGTGGGAGGTGGCGCAGCGCAGAGGGAGCGGAAGCAGCACCCGGCCCGTGTACCATGCCTCGAGCGGCGTCCTCTTCGGCACCGGGCAGGGGGCAGGTATGAGCCCGACCGTCTTCGCCCTGTCACTTCAGAACCTGCGCACTGTCTGGGAGTACGCCGCGGACGCGACCGTGGACGTTCCCATCGCTACGGACGGCCACTCCGTCTACGTGGGGACAGCCCGGCACACCGCTCAGGCACTGGATGCCCGGTCCGGCCAGGTACGGTGGAGGGGCTCACTCCCCGCCAACATCAGCACGGGCCCCGCCGCAGGCCAGCAGCACGTCTACTTCGCCTGTGAGAACAGCCTCGTCTACGTGCTGGACAAGGACACCGGGAAGTCCGTCAACGAGTTCCGCTCCACGCAGGCCGTCACCACGAGCCTGTATGTCAATCCCGTCGACGACATCCTGTACTTCGGCCAGGGGAACTCGCTGTACGCCTACGCCTCGGATACCGGCAACCTGCTCGAGCACGCCCTGGGCTCCTGGTCCAGCGTGCTGGCGGCCCGCGGGAGCGATGTCTTCGTGACCGGCGGCAAGAAGCTCCAGGCGATCCGGTTCGCGGAGGTGCTCAACCAATTCTCCATCGATGCCCAGCTCCTCCAGGACTTCGAGCGGGACGAGTCACAGCCGCTCACCCAGGGCAAAGGACTGAAGAGAATCTCGCGGTATCATACGGACGTCTCCCTCCACTGGCCGGACGGCTCGGCCCTGGCGCAGGAGGAGGTGGTCGTCCACGCCACGGAGCAGGTCTCCCTGAGCATCAATGGCGAGCTCCACCCCGTGGGGCCCAAGTCCTCGGTTCAGGTACGGACGAACGCCCATGGTCAGTTGCGGATCGTCTTTTCCGCCGACAGCATCTCCGCGCCGGGTCTCCTGCTCCGCCCCTCGTTCCTGCTCGAGGGAGAGCAGCTCGTGGTGTACCCGGATCATTCGCTCCACAAGCGCCTCGGCGATGTGGATGAGAATGCGCTGCGGGAGGCCACTGACTTCGAGGGAAACCGGATCCTCACCGGCACCTACCAGGACAAGCCCGAGGCGTGCGCGCACGCGGCGAGCGCCATCCGCAACGCACTGGGCATGGTGCTCGAGGCACGCGACCACAGTGCTCCCACGAAGAAGCGCCAGCTCGACGGCTCTCCGGGAGTGCTCCTCAACGCAGGCGCATTCCTGGTGACCCAGGAAAAGCAGCTCTCCCCTCCGCTGACGCTGCCCGACAACTGGCACCTCAGCCTCGATGATCAGGCTCCGTTCTTCCGCCAGGGCCTCACGGGACAGGAGCTCCAGCAGCGGCGCAACCCCGTGGGACGCGCGGAGCGCTCGTTCACGGGGGACATCTGGGACGCCATCAAGAATCAGGGCGCGAAGGTGAAGGATGCACTCATCGCCTACGCCGACGAGGCTCGGGACCGCATCCAAGCCCTCATGAAGGTCGTCATCGATGGCGTGACCTATTGGGTTGACGCCGTGCTGGACTCCCTCGTGAAGGTCACCCTCCTGGTTCAGGGAATCCTCCAGGAGCTCACCACCGGCATCCAGAAGGCGCTCGAGTGGCTCAGTGCAGCCCTCGACTGGCCGGCCATCCTCGCCACCCACGACGAGCTCAAGGAGACCTTCCGCGGCGCCATGAATCAGGTGAAGCAGGGCCGGTATGTGAGCCAGGCGCGCGGCTTCATCTCCGCACGGCTGGCAGAGATCCGGCAGAACGTCGACACGGCGTTCGACGCCCTGCGCGACAGCATCGGGCAGGACAGCTTCAATACCCGCACCGAGGGCAGGCGGGAGAGCCCCCTGCAGGGCGCACAGGCCTCCTGGCTGCTGTCCCGGACTCAGGAGTCCCTGGCCAGCCAGCGGGTGGAAGACATGAAGCGCTCGGAGGCGACGGACGCCACGTCCATCCGCCTCGACCTGGCCCGGAGCGTTGCCCAGGCGGTCGTGGAGTTCATCAACTCGGTGGCGGGGACCGTCTCGGCGGACCTGCTACGGACCCGGGACCAGCTCGTCCAGGGCTTCACCCACGCCTCGGCCTCCGACCTCCTGGCCAGCTCGCTGGCGGCCCTCCTGACCGTGTTCCAGGGCATCGTCGACCTGGCGCTCGACCTCGCCGGGAGCGTCATCCTCGGCCTCGTCAAGCTGCTGGAGACGCTCATCGAGAACGATGTTCTCCTGGCGCTGCTCGAGCAGGAGCTGCCCATTCCTTTCATCAAGGATCTCTACCGGTACCTGACCAACAATGCGATGACGATGCTCGACGTCATCGCGCTGCTGATCGCGGTTCCGGCGACGCTCCTGGAACCCACCCAGGGAAGGAGCCGTGGCCCGGCCCCCCGGCAATCGATCCGAAAGGCCCATTTTGCCTACTGGGGCTTTCTGGTCTGGGCCATCGTGGACGCCGCGCTGGAGATCCTCGATGCCACCACGCCCAACGCATCAGGGCCGCTCCTGGGCGGCCGCTCGATTGCCCAGACCGAGAACGTGCGCATCCACTTCGGCCTGCAGGTGGCCTTCGGGATTTCCTTTCCCATCTTGATCCAGACGCTCCTGCTGGTGGACCTCTTCGAGGTGCTGGGAACGACCCACCAGGCCTTCGAGCCCAACGCCGTCATCTGGACCTACTCGTCCGTTCCCATCGTCATCGACATCGCCGTCGCGGCGATGAGGTTCTTCGGTGAGGGCGCGTCCCCGGAAGAAAAGGCGTTCGCGCTCGCTCGCTACGAGGTCGGCGGACAAATCATGCTGCTCGCCGTGGGACTGCTGACCTTCTACAGCTTCGGCTACTACATCGACCGGAACGAAGCGTTCCGGAAGGATACGTACACCCTCCTGCTGGCGAGCCTGCCCAACGTCTTCATGCTCACGAAGCTCTTCCGGAATATCCAATACAACGGCATCCCCGTCGGGAGGGTTACCCTGGCCGCCGTGGACGCGGCGCTGAACATCGCAACGGGGACCATCGGCATCCTGACCACGGTGTAGATGCCAGCCTCCAGGACCCACGAAACCCAAGGGAGCCTCTCATGACGACGCAGCGGCAGCCGCCTCGCAGCAAGGTCCTCTCGTTCACTCCGGGGGCCTTGCTGACCTATGACCGACTGGACCAGTTCCCCACCCACTCCCTTACGGTGTGTTGCTGGTTCGCGTGGGTGGAGCCCGACAGGATCGACGAGGACAGCTCCTACGCCACGGATCGCTCCACGGCCACCCTGGTGAACTACGGAGAGGACCCGGAGGGCTTGAGCAACGCCTATCGGCTCATGATCAGCTCTCCGGCGAACCTCCGCGTGTGGTGGAGCAACGGCAGTCTCGGGCCCACCGGGGTCTCCATCGCCGACGGGGACTGGCACCATCTGGCGGTCACCCTGGAGCCGCAGGGTGCGGATCGGTACAAGATCCAGGTCATCAAGGATGGAGAGCCGGCCGCCGAGGCGGCCATCCTCCATGAGGGCAACCACCTTCAGGCCGGGCGTCAGCTCGTCCTCGGGCAGCGCTACGCGGGGGATGCGAACGATCAGTTCCTCGGGGACATGGCGGAATTCACGCTCTGGGATCACGTCCGGTCCATCGAGGACATCCGCCGTGACATGTCCCGCAAGCTGAGCGGCAACGAGCAGGGACTCCGCCTCTACTGGGGACTGGACGAGACTCCTCCCGAGGCCTCGCACGGGAGCCTGCGCTTCATCGACGTCGAGGGAGAGGACCCATTCAAGTGAGTGCCGTGCCAGGTGCAATGCCGATCAGTCAAGGGCGAGAAGGTTCGAGAAGAGCGCGGACGCGTGGGCCCACGCCAGCGCGCGTCGGCATGCGTGGAGGAGGCTGGCCCTGTATGGAGTGGACGGCACGACAGCCCGGGTGCCGGACTCGAAGGAGAACCGGAAGCACTTTGGAGGGCAGGCGGTCGGCCGGGGCGGAGGACTCAGCGGCTACCCCTTGGTGCGGCTTGTCACGCTGATGGCCCGGCGCAGCCACCTGCAGTCTGGCTGCTGGGGTCTCGAACTCCAGGGTCTTGCGGGGACGCTGGTTCAACGGAGCGCCACCGCGTCCAGTTGCCTCTGAGTGAAGAGCTGCCTGCGTCAGAGCCTTGACGACGCTGGTGCTGTCCTTGCCTGCCACCCTCACAAGCATCGTGAAGCGGGAGTGTCGCTCGACGCGCGTGGCGATGTGACTGTTATTCGCTCCAGCCAACAAATACGAGAAGCTCTCGTCGCCTTCATGTGGTGTCGTCGCCTTGGGACGATGCCCGCCGTCGCGGTGAACGACGCCGGCGACGCGGTCATCTGTTGATGGCCATTCCCACGGCAGCCGAACTGTCCAATGCCCCGGCGTTCCAGGGGCTCCTCGCCATCGGCTGACCGTTCAAACCCGACGGGACCTGGTACTGGACGCCTCTCCCGGTCGGTCCCAGCGCGCGTGGGTGGGGACATCACGTGGGCCGCTGCGTGGACTCCCGCGCAGCGGTCTCACGCTCGATTCAGTTCTCCGTCATCCCCACCACTCATCCCAGAGGTTGAAGTCGTTGCCTTCGATGAAGACGTGGGGGCTCTCGCCCGAGGTGGGCGTGTCCTTCACGGTGACCGCACCCATCAGGCCGCGGATGTTCGCGCTCTGGGGCCTGCCCAGGTTGCTCCAGTACCAGTCCGTGCCGCTGGACCAGCGGCACCAGAGGTTGCCGTCACTTCCCGCCAGGAAGACGCTTGGCCTTTGAGGCGAGGTGGGCGTGTCCATCACCGTCACCGCTCCCGCCAGGCCAACCAGGTTCACCCCCTGTGGTTTGCCCATGTTGAGCCAGTTCCAGCCCGAGCCGCTCCACCAGAGGCACCACAGGTTGAAGTCGTTGCCCTCGATGAAGACGTGGGGCCTCTCGCCCGAGGTGGGCGTGTCCTTCACGGTGACCGCGCCCATCAAGCCGCGGATGTTCGCGCTCTGGGGCCTGCCCAGGTTGCTCCAGTACCAGTCCGTGCCGCTGGACCAGCGGCACCAGAGGTTGCCGTCGCTTCCCGCCAGGAAGACGCTTGGCCTTTGCGGCGAGGTGGGCGTGTCCATCACCGTCACCGCCCCCGCCAGGCCAACCAGGTTCACCCCCTGCGGTTTGCCCATGTTGAGCCAGCTCCAGTCCGAGCCGCTCCACCAGAGGCACCACAGGTTGAAGTCGTTGCCCTCGATGAAGACGTGGGGCCTCTCGCCCGAGGTGGGCGTGTCCTTCACGGTGACCGCGCCCATCAAGCCGCGGATGTTCGCGCTCTGGGGCCTGCCCAGGTTGCTCCAGTACCAGTCCGTGCCGCTGGACCAGCGGCACCAGAGGTTGCCGTCGCTTCCCGCCAGGAAGACGCTTGGCCTTTGCGGCGAGGTGGGCGTGTCCATCACCGTCACCGCTCCCGCCAGGCCAACCAGGTTCACCCCCTGCGGTTTGCCCATGTTGAGCCAGTTCCAGCCCGTGCCGCTCCACCAGAGGCACCACAGGTTGAAGTCGTTGCCCTCGATGAAGACGTGGGGCCTCTCGCCCGAGGTGGGCGTGTCCTTCACGGTGACCGCACCCATCCTCGTTCGGAGGTTCGCGGCGGGGGGCTTGCCCAGGTTGCTCCAGTGCCACCGAGCCCCGGGCGTGCCACTCAAGCCGCAGCGCGCCGTGAAGTCATTGTCGAATGTCCGAATCGCTCCGTTGTTGGTGAGCTGCCCACGGACTTTCAGCCAGGTGTCCAGCCGGGGATAGGCTTTCGCCACATCCGCGGCGGTCAGGTCGTTGGACAGGCCCCAGTGCTGGATCCCTCCGTGCGCTCGAGCGGTGTCTTCGAGGCGTTTCAGCAGTGGCACGGTGCTGTCCAAGCCAGCCGCGGCGGCGAATTCAATCGTACAGGTTCGCTCGGACCGGGACTGCGGTGACAGATAGGCCTTGGACCTGCCCTGGAACCGAAGCGAAACCCAGCCGCCCCAGCCGCGGAGATTCTGCGCGTACTCCGCGTCCAGGAGCTCCAACGCGGCATCTACGAAGCCCAGATATGCGTCGGTGGTGGCGTCGAATGCAACCTCCAGCGTCAGTCCTTTCGCCGGCGGCTCGCGTGAGGAGGCCATCACGGTGTGTGCCCAACCGCGCCGTGTCTCCTGCTTGAGCGACTGGAACAGCACGCCCTTGACGACGCCCGGGTACATGTTGGGATTCCCATTGAGCAGGGGCACGGAGAGACTGGCCAGCAGCGAATAGAGGTTCTCCATCGGATCTCCGGCGAGCGGGAAGGTCTTCTCCCTCTGCTTGCGCCGGGTCAGGAAGCAGGGACGTGACCCATCGTCGTGCTTGAACTGACTCACGACCACCTGCAAGGCACGGTGGCCCGCGAAGGGGTCGTCCGCCGTGCCAGTCGACCGCAGCCGGGCCTTCATCGTTTCCCAGTCGAAGTGCTCGCAGGTCGCCTCCAGGTCGTACTGCGGATCCACCTCGACGATGAGGGAATAGATGATCCCCATGCTGCCCATGGACACGAGCACGGAGTTGAACCAGTTGTCGTCGTAATGGATCTGGGTCTCGGGGATGCCCAGTGCCATTGCCAGAGCGGGCCCCCGGGTAATTCCTATCGTCGGCTCAATCCAGTGCTGGACGCCCCCCGGGCCTACCAGGTGGATTGCTCGGATGGTGTCGGGGAGGACGCCTCGGTCGAAGTCCGAACCGTGAACCCCGGTGGAGAGCGCGCCAGCCAGCGACTGGCCGGTGGCGCCGCCCAGGGTCCGCATGGCCCAATCCCTGCTGTCGAGCAGCCTGTTCAGGTCATGAAGCTTGATGCCAGCCTCGACGTGCAACAGCCGGAGCCCCGCGCCGGCGTCGTTCAATACGCTCGGGCTCGCGCTCAATACATCGGTCAAGACCCTGTTGAGCTGGTCTGTCTCCACCAAATAGGCGTCATCGCGGGTGGGCACGGCCACGTCTGAGTTGGACCAGGAGCTCCCGACGGCCCGCACCCGGCGGCCACTCCGCTCTGCTTCCTGTACCTCCGTGACCAGCTCCCGGAGGCTGTCCGGCCGGCAGCGTCCGGCAACGGGGATGGGACCGTGGTTGCCGGGCCAGTTGGTCCAGGGTTCATGGCTGGCGTTCTCCAGCCCGCCTCCTGGCCATTGCTGCAGGGAATTATCCGGGCCACGAACGAAGACCTCGATCTGGTTCGGGGCGCGAGCCACCGCGCTCACATCGCCCGCTGGCAGGTTGTTGCCGAAGGAGTCGGGACCGCTCCAGCGGGTGCCATGCCATTGCCAGCGAACCAGGCGGCCCTCCCCGGAGATGCCGAAGACATCCAGTTGGTTGGGGGCATGGGACACCGCGCTGACCGTCCCGGGGACGAGATTTCCACCCAAGGACTCTGGGGGGCTGAACGTGCCGCCGTCCCACCACCAATGCAGGAGGGGGTTGTTATTCCCACCTCCGCGCGCGGCGGCGAAGACGTCCAGCCGGCCAGGGCCCCAGGAGACGGCGCTCACCCCCTCGGCAGGCAGATTCCCGCCGCGCTCCGCCACGTTCCAGAACGGAGAGAGGGTCGCATCCCACCACCAGTGCCAGAGGTGATTGCCGGCTCCGGCGGCGAACACATCCAGACGCCCTGGCCGGGGAGAGACAGCGGCGACAGGGACGGGTTGCAGGTTCGCGACGGCCGGGAGCTGAACCGGAGGGCTCCAGCGCATTCCATCCCAATGCCACCAGTTCGGGGTGTTGCCCTGGCCCGCGGCAAAGACGTCGATGTTGTTGGGCCCCGCGCAGACCGCGGCGACGGGCACCGGGTGCAGGTTCGCGCCGGTTGGGAGCGGCCCGCGTGTCAGCCACATCGTCCCGTTCCATTGCCACCACCAGGGGGTGTTGCCGGCGGGACTTGCCACGAAGACATCCAGGATGTTCGGCGCCGACGACACGGCGCAGATGCCTTCCGCGGGAACGGGCCCCCACTGGAGGTCTGCTTTCCTCCACGCATCACCATTCAACTGCCAGTGCGCTATTTTGTACGCACCCTGTTCCGAGACAACAGCGACAACGTCGGTGCGCCCGGGAGCGCACGAGGTGGCGCTGGGGGCACCAGCGAGCGAGCTTCCAAGTGATTTCATGAGGACGGCCCCCCCTCGAGCCACGAGCCTGATTCCTCGTCTCGGGACTTGTTCAAGCCAACGGTCTGCATGTCCCCACGGGGGCGCAATCACTGGCACAGGCACGAGGCCATGCACGCTCATCAGGGAGGAAGGTTCACGCCGGTCCGTGTCCAAACCCGGGCCGGCGGACGGGACTGAGGGCGGAGTTCGGCCCTGTGCTGTGTCAGCCCTCCGCGCGCTACGCCGAGCGCCCGAACGAATAGCAGGTGGACGGCGGGGTATTCCTCCCCACCCTCGTCCTGACGGCATGTACCGAAGTCGAGGACCTGGAGCTGGCTCTGGCGACCGGCGCCAACGACGTCGTCCCCAAGCCCTGCTCCGCATGGAGTTGCTCGCGCGGGTGTGCACGCTGACGCGTGTGCGCGCCCAGGCAGAGGCGTTGCGCGAGCGGGAGGTGGCGCTGCGCGACGGCCAGGCCGCCCTGCGCGCGAGTCACGACTTCGTACCTCCTCGCCATGCCACGTGACGAGGAGAGGGGTACACTCCACTGCCGGTGGATTTCATCCGCCATCCCACCGATGCGCGGAGTCTGCCAACCACGGGGGAAACATGGGCGCGCGAAGCACTGTCGAGCGATGGCTGGAGCGCATCGAAGTCAGCCTCAGCGTAGGCGTGACCATCGGCACGGCCTTCGTTGCCGTGCTCGGGCTCGCAGCGTTCCTCTTGGCAATTGTGCGCAGGGGGCTCCTGGCGGGAGCCTTCGACGCTGTCGCCATCGCGCACCTGCTCGATGTTGGGTTGGTGGTGTTCATCGCGCTCGAGCTCTTCAAGATTGGAATCGCACATCTACGCAACCGCAGCATCGTGCCAACGGTGATGGAGGCCGCGCTGATTGCGGTCGTCAGAAAGATTGTGGTGATGGAGCTCGACGCGGAAAATCTTCCGAAGGTCCTGCCCCTCTCGCTGCTCCTTCTGTCCGTCGGCGCCACCTGGTTCCTGGTCCATCGGCTCCACGCCAGCGATGGCCCTGATTCGAACCGCGAATAGACGGCGAAGCCGCGTCCCGATCGAGTCCCTCGGACGCCCACATCAGGTCCGCGTCAGAGCACGGGCGCCACCCGCCCTGACTGCGAGCTCCTTGGCCACGTCGATGAAGAGTCGCAAGGGTCCCGAGCGCTGCGCGCGGCTGGGGAAGTAGAGAAAGAAGCCGGGAACGCTGGGGGAGTACTCCTCGAGCACCCGCACGAGCCGCCCGTCGCGCAGCGCCTCCTCCACGGCCGGCTCGAAGGCATACGCAAGCCCCTGGCCCTGCTCCACCAAGCTCTGCATCAGCTGACGGCTGTTGGTGACGACGCCGCCGCGCACCGGCACCCGCCAGTTGCGCTTCCCGCGCTCGAGCTCCCAGGCGTAGAGCGCCCCGCTCGAGGGGATGCGGATGGTGAAGCACTCGTGGCGCAGCAGGTCCTCGGGCTTCCGGGGCGTGCCGTGCTTCTCGAGGTAGGCGGGGGCGGCCACCACCACGAAGCGGAAGGCCTCCGTGAGGCGCACCTGCACCATGTCGCGCTCGATGGCCTCGTGCAGGCGCACGCCTGCGTCGTAGCCCTCCGCGACGATGTCCACGAAGCGGTTCTCCGCGACGACCTCCACCTCCACCCGCGGGTGACGCGCGCGGAAGGCGGGCAGCACCGGCGCGATGACAAAGGGGACCGCAATCTCGGGCACCGTCAGCTTCAGCCGGCCCACCGCCTCACCCGGACCCGCCGACACCTCCTGCAGGGAGGCGAGCGCTTGCCCGAGGCCAGGGCCCGCGCCCTCGAGCAGCCGACGTCCCGCCTCCGTGAGCGCCATACTCCGGGTCGTGCGGGTGAAGAGCGTCACGCGCAGCTGCTCCTCGAGGTGCCGCACGGACTGGCTCACCGCTGCCGGCGAGATGCCCAGCTCGCGCGCCGCGGCGCTGAAGCTCTGCCGTAGGGCCACGACGAGGAACGTCTGCAGGTGCGGCAGGAGGTTGGTCTTCACCGAGAGCGTCCTCCCAAGCGCACGAACGAATGCTTCACCGGAGCATGGCGCCTCAGGCGCCGCCATTCCGCGGTCTTAGCAGGGGCCATTTTAAATCGCAGCTTCAAGGCCCTTCGCCCATTGGCCGTCTGGTGGCGCGCACCGGGCAGCGCTACTTCTCTTCGCGTCGGATGCGGGGCCCGCACAAGTGGCGCCCGCCAGGCGCCGCGCGCACGGACGCGCTGAGAAGGCTGGACCATGAGCACCAAGAACCCCTCACTTACCCTCAACAACGGCGTGCGGATGCCGGCCCTCGGCCTGGGCGTCTTCCAGAGCCCGCCGGCCGAGACCGCGGCGGCCGTCGAGGCGGCCATCCGGACTGGCTACCGCCTCATCGACACCGCCGCCGCGTACGGCAACGAGCGCGAGGTGGGCGAGGGACTCCGCCGCTCCGGCCTCGCCCGCGACGACGTCTTCATCGAGACCAAAGTCTGGATTAGCGACTACGGCTACGACGCCACCCTGCACGCCTTCGACAAGAGCGCCCGCAAGCTCGGCGTCGAACGGCTCGACCTGCTCCTCCTGCACCAGCCGCTGTCGTCGGATTTCCAGCGCACCCTCGACGCGTACCGCGCGCTCGAGACGCTGCTCGCACACGGCCGGGTGCGTGCCATCGGTGTGAGCAACTTCATGCCCGGGCACCTCGAGCGTCTGCTGGGCGTGGCGAAGGTCGTGCCCGCCGTGAACCAGATTGAGGTGCACCCCTACTTCCAGCAGGCGGAGCTGCAGCGCCTGCACGCGAAGCACGGGATTCTCACCCAGGCGTGGTCACCCATTGGCGGCATCACCGCCTACTTCGGGGGCAAGGAGCGGACCTCCTTCAACGACCCGACGCTGCTCGCCATCGGGCGCGAGCACGGCAAGTCGGCCGCCCAGGTGATGCTGCGCTGGCACCTGCAGCAGGGCCGCTCGGCGATTCCCAAGTCCGTCAAGCCCACCCGCATCGCCGAGAACTTCGACGTCTTCGGCTTCGCGCTCACGCGCGAGCAGTTGGCCGCCATCGACGCGCTCGAGACCGGCGCCCGCGGGGGCCCGGACCCGGACAGCATCACCCTCGCCAACTACGGCCGTGCCATCCCCGAGGCATGAGGACCGAGTCATGGACCCGAACTCTCGATGCGCTGTGCGCGAAGACCTCGAAGCTTGGACTTCCCCCCGCAGTGAGGAGGCCGTAGCTCATGGCACAGGACCGTAAGAACAAGATGGGCCGTCGCTCCTTCCTGCTGTCGGCAGGCGCGTTGGGGGCGGCTCCCCTGCTGGGGTGCGCGGCCTCCCAAGCCTCTGGGGCGGCGGCAACGTCGCGCAGGCCCGCTGCTCCCTCGGAGCTCGGCCGGCGCCGGCTCGGCAAGCTGGAGGTCTCCAGCGTCGGCCTGGGCGTGCAGAACATGAGCCGCACGTACCAGACGACGGTCCCGCACCGGCCCGAGATGCACAACATCATCCGGACGGCCTTCGACCGGGGCGTCACCTTCTTCGACGCGGCCGAGGCCTACGGTCCGCACGAGGTCGAGCGCATCTTGGGCGAGGGCGTCGCGCCATTCAGGGACAAGGTCGTCATCGCCACCAAGTTCGGCTGGAACATCGACCCGGAGACGGGCGCGCGGCGCCCTGGCCTCAACAGCCGCCCCGAGCACATCCAGTTGGTGGTGGAGGGCATGCTCAGGCGCCTGCGCACCGACCGCATCGACCTGCTCTACCAGCACCGGGTCGACCCGTCGGTCCCCATCGAGGACGTCGCCGGGGCAATCCAGGAGCTCATGGCCCAGGGGAAGGTCCTGCACTGGGGCCTGTCGGAGATGGGGCCAGGCACGCTTCGGCGCGCGCACGCCGCGCTCCCCGTGAGCGCCGTGCAGAACGAGTACTCGATGCTGTGGCGCGGCCCCGAGGCGGAGGTGCTCCCGCTCTGCGAGGAACTGGGCATCGGCTTCGTGCCGTGGAGCCCACTGGGCGTGGGGTTCCTCACGGGGGCCATCGACGCGAACACGCGCTTCGCGCCCGGGGACATCCGCGGCGTCGAGTCCCGCTTCTCTCCGGAGAACCTGCCGCACAACCTGGCCCTCGTCGACGTGGTGAAGCGCTGGGCCGAGCGCAAGCGCGCCACGCCCGCCCAGGTCGCCCTGGCCTGGCTCATGGCGCAGAAGCCCTGGATTGTCCCCATCCCCGGGACGACGCAGATGGCGCACATGCTCGACAACATCGGCGCGGCGGACGTGCGCTTCACGCCGGCGGAGCTCAGCGAGCTGAACCGTGACGTCTCGGCCGTGGACGTCCGCGGCGCCCGGCTCCCGGAGCAGGTGCAGGTCTTCTCGGGCGTCGAGGCGCCCCCGAGAAGGTAGCGCCCATGGCACATCCCGAGGACGACCCATGAATCGACCGACCTTCACCGCGGCGCTTCTCCCGCTCCTCCTGACCGCGGCCTGCGCCCACACGAACAAGGCGAGTGCTGCCCCGGTGGTTCAGGCGCCTCCGGGCGACGGTGCACAGTCGCTCCAGATTGCCCGTGCCGGCTCGCAGCCCTCGCGCGAGGGGCCCGCCGAGAACTTCACCGGGGCCGTGCGCGTGGACCCGCTCTTCCAGGCGAAGGCCCCGGCGCGCGCCTCGGGCGCTGCCGTCACCTTCGAGCCGGGGGCCCGGTCCGCCTGGCACACCCACCCGCTGGGCCAGAGCCTCTACGTGATTGAGGGCGTGGGCCGGGTGCAGCGCTGGGGCGACCCTGTCGAAGAGATTCGCAAGGGGGATGTCGTCTGGATTCCTCCCGGGCAGAAGCACTGGCACGGCGCCGCGCCCGACAGCCGGATGACCCACGTCGCCGTGTCGGAGCACCTCGAGGGCAAGTCCGTCGACTGGATGGAGAAGGTGACCGATGCCGAGTACGGCGCGCCGGCCACCGCGCGGCCGGCCACCCCGGTACAGGCCGGCGCCGCCAGCCAGCCCTCCCGGGCGCAGCAGCTGTTCGGCGACATCTCTCCGAAGATGGTGGAGCTCACGGACGGCGTGCTCTTCGGCGACATCTGGGAGCGGCCGGGGCTCGCCAAGCGGGACCGCAGTCTGGTGACGGTCAGCGCCCTCATCGCGATGAACCGCCCGGACCAGCTCCGGAGCCATTTCGCCCTCGCGCGCACGAACGGCGTCACGCGCGAGGAGCTCATCGAGACCATCACCCACCTGGCTTTCTACGCGGGCTGGCCGAGCGCGGTGACGGCGCTCGGCGTCGCGAAGGAAGTCTTCGACGGCAAGAAGTGACGCTGCGCCGCTCGCCTGCCGCCAAACGACCCAAGAAGGGCTGAAGCCATGAACCTCAAGAAGCGCATCCCCCTCGTCCTCGCCCTGAGTGCGCTCGCGACCTCGTGCGCCTCGACCCCTTCGGCCGGCGCGTCGGCGGCGTCGTCAGGGCTCACCCTGAAGGAACAAGGAAGCTTCGCCGTGGGCGGCACCGTCGTGACGGCCCCGGGGACCTTCGACTCGCGTCGGCCCTCGGCCGAGGGCGCGACGCTGCACGGAGACCACGCGTACGTCTTCTACCAGGTGCCGGCCGATGCCCGCCCGCTGCCGCTCGTGTTCTGGCACGGCGCCGGTCAGTCCTCGAAGACGTGGGAGACGACGGCGGACGGCCGCGAGGGCTTCCAGACGCTCTTCCTGCGGCGCCGCTTTCCGGTCTACCTGGTGGACCAGCCACGGCGCGGCAAGGCGGGTCGTAGCACCGTGCCGACGACAGTCCCGGCCACGCCGGACGACCAGACCTGGTTCGGCATGTTCCGCATCGGCGTATGGCCGGACTACTTCCCCGGTGTGCAGTTCCCGCGGGAGCCGGCGGCGCTCGAGCAGTACTTTCGCGCGATGACGCCCAACACCGGGCCCTTCGATGCGGAGGTGAACGCACGCGCCGTTTCCGCGCTCTTCGACCGCATCGGCCCCGGCGTCCTCGTCACGCACTCGCAGGGTGGCGGCCCCGGCTGGCTTGTTGCGATGCGCAACCCGAAGGTGCGGGCGGTCGTCTCGTACGAGCCGGGCAGCGGCTTCGTCTTCCCGGAGGGCGAGGTGCCAGCGCCCATGCCCAGCCTCACCGGCGCGCTCGAGGCCACGGGCGTTTCGATGGAGCGCTTCCTCGCGCTGACCCGGATACCCATCGTCCTCTACTTCGGGGACAACATCCCGGAGGAGCCGTCGCCCATCCCCGGCCAGGACAACTGGCGCGTGCGGCTCGCGATGGCGCGCCTGTGGCGCGACGCGGTGAACCGGCACGGCGGCAGTGTCACCCTCGTCCACCTGCCCGAGCTCGGCATCCGAGGGAACACCCACTTCCCGTTCTCCGACACCAACAACGTGCAGATTGCCGACCTCCTCTCGAAGTTCCTCGCCGACAAGGGCCTGGACTGAGTTGCTGAGGCAGTCCAACGAGAGGAGCTTGCAGATGCGACACACCACTTTGAAGGCCACCCTTCTGGCGGCGATGACCGGACTCCTGGCTGGCGAGGCCGGGGCGGCCGACTCCAGGAGGAACCCGTTCACCCTGGTCTACGAAGGTGCCATCACCAGGAATGAGCCGGGCAAGGTCAACATCCGTCCGGTCACCTACAAGCTCAACGGCTTGAGGATTTCCGCCAACGTCTACACCCCGGCGCAGTACGACCCGAAGAAGAAGTACCCTACGGTCGTCGTGGCTCACCCCAACGGCGGGGTGAAGGAGCAGGTCGCGGGCCTGTACGCTCAGCGGCTGGCGGAGCAAGGCTACATCACGATCGCTGCAGATGCCGCGTACCAGGGCGCGAGCGGCGGGCAGCCGCGCAACGTGGATAAGCCTGCGCACCGTATCGAGGACATTCACGGCATGGCGGACTTCATCACCCGGTACCCAGGTGTTGATGCCACGCGTCTGGGCCTGCTCGGCATTTGCGGCGGCGGCGGCTACTCCCTGGCGGCTGCGCAAACCGACAAGCGCTTCAAGGCGATTGCAACGGTCAGCATGTTCAACTCCGGCCGGGCGCGTCGCAATGGCTATGCGGACTCGCAGCTGGAGACGATTCAGGAGCGTCTGCAGCAGGCTTCCGCTGCTCGCGCGCAGGAGGCGGCCGACGGGAAGGTTCTCTATGCCGGTGATGCCGAGCTGACCGATGAGCAAACGCCGCGATGGACAAGCTCACGTCGTTCTTCGCCAAGACGCTCTGACCCAGGCAATCCGCCAGTCCGACGTCGCCTATGGGCTCGTAACAGGACGCCGACCAGGTACCGCGCCCGCGCCCTCATGATGATCATCTGCAGGGAGGCCGGGGGCTACTTCAGAGCGACGTCACGGGACGTCCGAGAAGATGGATTTGGGGAACTTTTGATGACCGCGTAGGCAGCAGCGCATTGTGCAGTCGAGCACGGGATGAGAACCGCGGGAGGGACCTCCTGCCACTCCCTATCCCGCAGGACATGAGTCGGCCTGGAGCTCGAGGCGGGCCGACACCGTGAGCCTTCTTGCGTGGCTCAAGTGACATGCGCTGAGTCAGCGGGACCTGGTGGGGTTGTTCATGGGGGCGGGCGCCAGTCAACGACGAGTCGGTTTGAAATTGACGGACGCGAGATAGGGGCGCCTCTTTCGTCATCCGGTCCCAGGCTGCGGCTGGAGTTGCCGCACCAGCTCGCGCAGGGCAGGGGAGTCTGCCTCGCGCCCCAGTTGCGGCAGCGTGTCTCTCACACAGTCCAGCCGTCCCGCCGCCTCCAGGGTTTTCAGCGCCCGGTACTGGATGACTTCCTCCGGCGGCATGCAGTGCGGAACGGGCACCAGTCCCTGCAGCGGCACGCGCCCGCGCCGCGCCACCAGGTCCGCGAGCACGCCGACATCCTCCGCTTCGAGCGGGGATGACCCGGCGACGGCCTCCGCCTCCATCTGACCGAGCAGCTCCAGCACCGCTTCCCAGGCGAAGCCGCGCGCCGGAGCCTCGTGCTCCACCACCCACCGCCTGAGCTGTTCGCGTGTCGACGGCATGGCGTCTCCTAGCGTGTCCACAGGATGCCGAGTTCCGGCACCTGCTCCGTCCTCACGGTGATGCCGAACGCGCCCCGCGCCACGTCCACCTCCCAGAGCCTTCCATTCACCCGCAGCGCGCCCATGACGTATGGCATTGCCGTGTGCAGGTAGTCCCTCCGGAACGGCGCCTCCGGCCCCAGCGTCACCGGCTGCCCGTCCGGCACCGGCAGCGGCATGTCGAGCGCGACGGCCTCCGCCCGGAAGCTCGGGTCATACAGGTACAACCTTCCTCCCTCCTCCAGGAAGTTCACCGAGTGCCCGTCATCCCACCCCGCGAAGAAGCAGTACCGCGAGTCCTGCCGGCCGAGCAGCTCCACCGGCTCGTCCGGTGTGACGGGGTACTTCGCACAGTCATTGAACCAGCCGTGCAGGCGCGTCTGCCTCGCTGGCTCCACCTGATTCTGTCCCGGTGCCACCGCCACCATCGCCTCCCAGCGCACCTCGTCCGTGCTCGCATCATGCAGCGGCACGAGGTGCAGTGTGCGCCCTTCCACCGTGACACCCTGGCAGTTGGCGAGCTGTTGGAACAACTGATACCAGCCGCCGCACATGCCCCCGCCCGCGAGCAGCATGTGGCGCACCGACCATGCGGGAAGCCCGTATTGCAATCGAGTTTCCGGTAGCCCCTGGAGGATGGCGTCGCAGAGGGCCTTGCGCCCCTCCAGTCCCGCGCACCACCGCGAGGACCAGCGCATCAGCGGTACATACGCCCCCACGGGTGGCGCCCCGGGCACGCCGTGCTCCATGGGTGCGCCGGTGGTGTGCAATTCATGCCGCGTATTCCCGAGGAAGAGCCGCCGCGCCGTGCCGTGGACGTCCGTCCACTCCGCGAACCACTGGAGCTCCAGCGTGTGCACGCCGATGCGGTTGGGCAGCGGCCGGTTGAAGGGCACCGGCTCCGGCAGGGTGCTCCACCCGGCGGTCCGCTCCAGCGTCACCGGATGCGGCCCCACCCAGCGCACCGTGCCGCCCTCGCCGAGCCCCGGGCCGAAGGCGCTCAAGTCGAAGGCCGTGGGCACGAAGTGGTTCGCCAGCAGCGTCACGCTGACGGACGGCCGTGAGCCCCGCACGTAGGCGGCGGGCTCCTCCCTCCGGCCGCGAATCCACTCGGGCAGCGCTCCCAGCCGGGTGTCCGTGACAGGGTCCCAGAGGGGAATCGCGCCGCTGGCGGCGTCGTCCCGTTCGAAATGCAGGCTGTACACGGCGAGTGGTTCCGCGGTGAGCATTCGCCTTCCCCCTCTCTCACGCTTCGCGCCGCGCGGCTCGTTTTCAACGAAAGGCCGCGCGCGAAGAGGCGTGCCCTACTCGTACAACAGGACCCGGCCCACCCAGCTCGCGGTGGGGTCCGCGCGCAGCGTGCGCTGGCGCTCCTCCCGCAGGGCCCGGGCCGGGCTGGCGCCGACGCGAATCCGCTCCCTCACGGCGTGGAAGAACCGGCCCGCCGTGTTGGGGATGTCCACCGTCGCCGCGAACACCGCGCGCGCTCCCGAGCCGATGAAGGCCTGCGGCAGCGAGGACGTCTGGTGCAGGAGGGGCGGCAGCCGCGCCGCGCTGCACGCGCCGAGCAGCACCATGGGCGCCCCCTCCAGGCGCACCCGGCGGATGGCCTCGGCGGTGAGGGCGAAGCGGCCGTCGTGCTCCGGCGCCAGCGCAATCACCGTGGCGTCCGACAGGCTGCGGTCCACCATGCCGTGCGCGTGGAACTCGATGTCCGTGGCCTTCGTCATCGCCTCCAGCACGCGCGACGGCGTGGCGTGGGGCCCCTGCAGCTCCAGGGGCCGGCCCTCCGGTGCGTGCGGAGACTCCGCCTCCCACGAGGGCAGGCGCGCCAGCCGCAGCGACTGCGGCGTCGCCACGTTGGCCACCACCACGTGCAGCGGGGGCACGGTGGAGGAGGGCGCGGACAGCTTCTCGGTGCCCACCCGGTAGCGCCAGGCCAGGTCCGGCGGCAGCAGCCCGGAGCGGCTGTCCAGCGGCGGCGCGGCGAGCACGTCCACCTCGGGGCAGCGGCGCAGCAGCGCCACCAGCTCGCGCGGCACCACACCGGAGAGGTCGTCTCCGAGCGGCTCGCGGCGCGAGGCATCGTGGTAGCCGCGCACCTCGCCGGACGGCCCGCGCGCCACCACCACCGTGCGCTCGGACTCCATGGCCGCGGCGAGCACGCAGCGCTCGGGCGCGGTGACGCCGAGCTGCTCGGCCACCACGCCGGGCACCGCGTCGAAGTGGCCCGCTTTGCCCGCGCTGACGGCCAGCGACTGGTACGCCACGGCGCGGGCGTCGCGCGCGTCCGCGTCGGTGGCGAGCAGCGGCTCGGCCTCGGCGATGGTCTTCCGCAGCAGGGCGTTGCCCTCGTCGCGGTTGCGCTCCACCACGAAGCGGGCGGCGATGAGCGTGGCCAGCACCCGGCGCCCGGGGCCGTCGAGGGTGGGGTTCACCTGCGCCAGCTCGCGGCGCACCAGCTCCTCGTCCGAGGGGCGCGGGTCCATGCGCCCGAGGTCCGCGAGAATCCACGCGCCCACCAGGCCGACGGAGGGGGTGCACTCCTGGGCCTCCTCCAGCGCGTGCCGGGCCTCCTCGGGCCGCAGCCGCATCATCGCCAGTGAGGCCAGGTTGCGGTGCACGTAGTTGCGCGCGTCGCAGTCACCCGGGCTGCGGTGGAGGAACTCGTCCAGGTAGGCCCGCGCGGGCGCGACGCGGAACTGGTAGCGCGCCACCTGGCCGAGCGCCCGGATGGCGAAGCCCTCCTGGCCCCACTCTCCCAGCAGCCGCGCCTCGCGCCAGCTCGAGCGGGCCAGCTCCTCCGCCTCAGCGAGCCGGTTCGCCGAGGTGGCGTTGGCGCTCATCCGCCGCTGCAGGTCCAGGCACCTGAGGCCCAGCTCGCGCTCGCGGCACGTGCGCAGCGCCTCGCGCAGGCGCTGGCCGGCCTCCCACGTCTTGCCCGTGAGGTTCTCCAGCCGCGCCAGCTCCTCCTGTGCCAGCACGCCCACCCAGGGGTCGTCCCACTTCTTCGCCAGGGCTTCGATTTCCGCCGCCTCGCGGGGCACGGAGGTGCTGAGCAGCAGCGCGCCGAGCAGCACGTCGTCCTCGTTCGAGCCGCGCAGCCGCTGGATGAAGCCAGCCGGGTCCGCGTGCGTGCGCCGGATGAGCCGCGTGTACTCGGTGGCCAGCGGCCCGCGCCGGGTGAAGTCACGCGCCGCCACGCGCCGGGTGTAGTCCGCCAGCGAAGTCCCACCGAAGGCACGGTCCAGCACCTCCGCGAGCGGGAGCAGCTCACGCACCCGCGCGGCGGAGGGCGCGGCGCGGATGGCATCGTAGAAGTGCGCTCGCGCGGTGCCGGGCAGGCGGCGTGCCGCGTCCAACGGAATGGGCGCGGCGGAGTCGCTGGCGAGCGCGTCGACGGCGTCGCGCGTGCTCCGCCACTGCGCGGCGCGCTCCTGCTCGCTCGCCCGCAGCGCGTGGGCCAGCTCCCGGGCCTCGGTGCTCCAGCCCGGCTCGCCCAGCGCCGCCACCTCGTCGAAGGTGACCGCAGCGACCAGCGTCAGCCCCAGCTCGCGCAGCACGAGCGCGCGGTTCCACAGCGCCTGCGGGTGGTGGGGATGGGCGTCCAGCGCGGCGTCGAGCAGCGCGAGCGCCTCGTCGTAGCGCTGGAGGAGGAAGTACGCGGCGGCGCGGTCGCACTCGCGGCCCGGTGACGGGGGCGCGTGGTGGAGGTGGGCCAGCGCCTGCTGCGGGTCTCCATGGACGAGGTACGACGCGGCGATGCCCGAGCGGTCCCCGAGCGCCTCCAGCCGCGCCAGCTCGCGCAGCGGCACCGGCGTGGACTCGGGCGTGCGCGCTGGCACGTAGGGCCGGTAGCCGTCCGCCTGCGCCACGCTGAGGCGCGGCTCGATGGGGCGGGTGGGGGACGTGCTGAGCCAGACGCGCTGCGCGACGCGGTCCGCCGTGGGGTCCGCGCCGGAGAGGATGAACGCGGCCAGGACGAGCAGCGGAAGTGGGTACCAGAAGCGCATGCGCGGAGGTCCGCGCCGATGGGCGGCGTCGTGCGCTCCTGGTGTTCCCAGCCCATCCGCCATGCGCTGGACCTCCGGGGTGACGTCTCTGGCCGTCACCTGACTCCATCTTGGGGCAACCCGACCTACGGGAACAAACCGCCACTCCCGCCTGCCTGTCCCGAGGGGCACTTGACAGGAGGTGTCGAAGCCGTCCCGGCCCGGCGTTTCCGGCCCGGGAAGATTCCTTCGGGCTGTCGTTCCCACGACACAACGAATCACCAAGAGGGAGGGGGGACGACATGCGCTCGATGGCGCTTCGATTCATGGGACTGGGTGTGGCGGCGGCGCTCACGGGCTGCGATGGCGGGCCGTACGCCGCGAGCATGGACTCGCTCGCGAGCACTCGGACGGAGCTGGTCTCCGGCACGCTGACGCTGGGCGAGGACTCCAGCATCGGCGGCTACGCGTGGAAGGAGTACTGCAAGGTGCCGCAGGACGTGCTGACCCAGTTGGGCAGCGGCGTGGGCCGGCAGCTCCGCGTGCGGATGGGCTCCGGCTCCACCCTGCAGCAGGGCCTGTGCACCGTCACCGAGGCGCTCGACGCGGGCGTGGGTGTGGTGAGGCTGCACCCTCAGGGCATCTCCCGCCTGGACATGACGGCCGACGCGGGCGTGGTGCTCACCGCCATGCACGGCAGCGCCAGCGACAAGGACGGCGTCACCTGGCACGCGCCCACGGACAGCGAGGCGGTGCTCGACAGCATGCAGTCGACGAAGCCGAACGACCTCATCGAGCGGTTGTCGGACGACGGGCTGAACAACACGCTCATCTACACCGCGCCGCACGGCGGCAACATCGAGGTGAAGACGGCGGAGCAGGTGGAGCGCATCGCCCCGGCGGCCACGTCCCACGTGTCCTCGTGGCGGGTGAAGGGCTGGTACTCAGGCACCAACAAGGCGAAGGACCACTGGCACATCACCTCCGCCGACATCCATCCGTCCAGCTTCCAGAGCCTTGGGGGCGTGTCCGGGCGCGACTTCAAGTACGCGGTGTCCTTCCACGGCTTCGCGGACGCCACCGCGCCGGACGCGGGCGTGCTGGTGGGTGGCGGCGAGGAGGTCGAGTTTCGCAAGGGGGTGGCGGAGGTCATCACCGATGCGCTGCGCGGGACGAATCTCAAGGTGCTGCACGAGCCGCCGTCGAATCTCGCGGGGGACGAGCCGACGAACTTCATCAACGAGCTGGCGCTCGGCGGCCGAGGCCTCCAGTTGGAGCAGTCCAACACGGCCCGGTTGAACCACTGGGACAAGATCGCCGACGCGGTGAAGGCGCACTACACGTGCCTCATCGGCACCACCGCCGAGCGCACGCTGACGCTGGCGGGCGCGGAGGCGTCCGAGAGCAGCAATGGCATCGTGTACGACGGCACCGGCTGCAAGATGTTCGCGCTGGACCTCACCGCGAACGCGCTCGGCGTGGCGAAGACGTACACGGTGTCGGCGGACACGGCCCTGGACGGCCTGTCCCAGGACGACTGCACCCGCACCGAGTGGTACTTCAGCGTCTACCGGTGGAGCCTCGCGGCGGGGCGCTACCAGCGCGTGGGCGGCAGCCGGGGCGTGGGCGCGTACTCCAACGGCACCTGCCATGCCGACTTCAAGTCCGGCTATGGCGCGGTGAGCTTCTCCTCGCCTCTCACCGGCTCGCTCCCCGTCGCGTACCGGGTGGTGGCTTGGGCGCGCCGCTACCCGCAGACGGGGGCGTATGTGCCGCTGCCGGTGACGGTGAGCGTCACGCCGTAGCGGCGGCGCTCACGAGGCATGGGCGCGCAGCACGCGCCCGAAGCCGCGCTCGCGTCCCAGGGCCGGGGACAGGCCGCCCTCCTGGACGGCCTCTCGGCCGGAGATGAGCACCGTCTTCACGGCGGCGTCGTTGCGGCGCACCAGTCGCACGAAGCCGCCGAAGTTCTCCATGGGAGCCTCGGCGATTTCGTCCACCTGCGCGTCCAGGCCCTCGGGGTTGATGACGGCCAGGTCCGCGCGGCGGCCTTCCGCGAGCACTCCCGCGTCCAGCCCGAACCACTCGCCAATCTCCCCGGTGAGCCGGTGCACGGCGCGCTCGGTGGTCATGAAGGGCTCGCCGCGCTTCTCCGCCTCGCGCACCAGGCGCAGGAGCCGGAGCGGGAAGTTGTAGTGGGCCATGTTGCGCAGGTGCGCGCCCGCGTCGGAGAAGCCCACCAGGATGTCCGGGTGCCGGCAGATGCGCTCCAGCTCCTCGCGCCTGTCGTTGGCCATCACCGTGTACCAGCGCATCGCGTCGCCGTGTTGGACGACGAGGTCCAGGAAGACGTCCACCGCGTGGCGTCCCTGCTCATTCGCCACCTGGGCGAACGACTTGCCCACCACGCTCGTGTCCGGGCACTGGAGGATGCGCGACTCGTTGAAGTCGCGGTGGAAGGCGCGCGGGAGGAAGCGGTTGGTCCACTGGCGCCGGAAGCGGTCGCGGTACGCCGGGTCCTTCAGCAGCTCCGCGCGCGCGGCGGCGTCCTGGAGGTGGAGGGCCGCGGTGCCCGCGCCGAACTCCTCGAAGACGACGAGGTCGATGCCGTCCGCCCACAAGTCGAACACCTCGGGCAGCGCCTGCCAGCGGAAGTCCGCGCGCAGCACCGTGTTGGCGAAGCGCGAGAGGACGCCGATGAGGCGGTGGATGCCGCGGCTGGCGCGCGCGTCCATCATGGAGATGACGGACGTCTTCAGGGCCCGGCGCCCCAGGCCGATGCTCTCCAGGAAGAACAGCAGCACATTCACCTTGGTGGTGATGTTGGGCACGCCCTGGAAGACGCGGCCGCGCTCGCGCAACAGGCGGGTGAGGCGGCGGTACTCGCTCCAGCTCGCATAGGTGGAGGGGAGGGGCCGGCTGCGGATGTCGCGGCTGCCGCCCATCTTGTCCCACTTGAGCGTCTGCACCGACAGGCCCAGGTACCCGAGGTCCAGGCCCTCGCGGACCAGCGACTCCATGCGGCGCAGCTCGTCCTCGGTGGGCTTCACACCGGAGTCCAGGCTCCGATGCAAGCCCATGACGTGCGCGCGCAGCGCCGAGTGGCCCAGCATCGACGCGACGTTGGGCCCGAGCGGCAACGCGTCCAGGTGCTCCAGGTAGCCGCCCAGCGTGTCCCAGCGCTTGCGCTCCTCCAGCAGGTTTCGGACGGTGGCGTAGGGAATGGCCTCCACGCGGCAGAACATGTCGGCCAGGTCTTCCGGCGTGCCCACCGCGAGGCTGAGCGAGCAGCTCCCCATGACCACGGTGGTGACGCCGTGGCGGACGGACTCGGAGAGGGACGGGGCGAGTTCCACCTCCGCGTCGTAGTGCGTGTGGAAGTCGATGAAGCCGGGCATCACCCAGTGGCCGGCGGCGTCGATGACGCGCGTGTGCGGCGCTCGGGGAAGTGGTGCCTCGGAGATGGCGGCGACGATGCCGTTCCGGACGCCCACGTGCGCGTGGCGCGGCGCAGTCCCCAGCCCATCGAACAGCAGTCCGTTCTCGACGATGAGGTCCATGACCCCGGAGCCTATGTCCGGAGTCGTGCGGGCTGCCACCCGGGGACGCTCAACGCACCACGTCGTTCACCTCGTTGTACGGCACGCCCGCGGGGATGCGCGAGCCGTCCGGGGCCCACCGCTCCTCGGTGGCGATGGACCAGCAGTCCACGGTGGCGTCGTCGTCGAGGTTGGCCGCGGCCGCGCCGACGAAGACGGGCCCCTGTGCGCCGTTGGCCGGCGTGACGCCCAGGCCCACCGCGCGTCCTGTGAACAGGGTAACAGGTGTCACCGGGCAACCGGTGTCGGCGAAGGTGGTGAAGCCTCCGCGATAGTCGCGCCCGGAAGGGTCCGCCGGGACGACCTGGAACGGGGAGGAGGGATGCTCGCGCTCCGACCGCGGGAGCGCGCGTCCCGTGGCGGCGGAGAAGTACGTGTACCGGTTCTCCGGCTCGGGCAGGAAGCCCACCCGGGCCATGTCCTCGTCGTAGACGTCGTACTCCATGAGGTACGAGCGCTCCGCCGTGAAGAGCGACTTGAGGTGGCTCTTCACCTCGGAGACGGTCGGGCGCTGGTGCGCCCACAGCCGCTTGCGCACGAACCGCACCCCGGGCACGCCGAGGCCCACCGCGAACGCGACGGCGGCCAGTGCGACCAGCCACGAGGGAACGGAACGGTGCGGGGAGGGTGGGGACATGAAGCCTCTTCGGTTGAATCCTATATGGCGCGAGCGTCCAGCACCGGGCAGACGGCCAGCCAGGCCATCCCCAAGCCCGAGCGGTGGTGGCAGATGGCCCCATGCCCCGACGCCCTCCGGTGCTGCTCCTGCTCTGCACCCTCGCTCTCGCCACCGGTCTGCTCCTCTCGCCCATGGCCTGTCCCGGCGCGCCCGGAGGCAGAGGCGAGACGCCCGACGGAACGCCGCCCGACACGGACCCGCAGGTGCGCGAGGACGCGGGCGGGGAGACGCAGGACTCCGACGCCGGCCTCGACGCCGGCCCCGACGCCGCGTCCGACTCCGGTGAGCCCATCCCGAGCGTCCCCTACGGGCTCGACACGCGGCCCGCGAATCCCACCTGCGTGGCGCCCGCGCGTCCCGCCGAGGCCACCGGTGTCTCCCTTCAGCGCGTCTTCCCGAGGCTGTCATTCACCCAGCCGCTGCTCGTGCTCCAGGCGCCCGCTGACAACAGCCGCGTCTACGTCGTGGAGAAGGAGGGCCGCGTACGCGTCTTCGCCAACGAGGAGGACCCGGCGAGCAGCTCGCTGGTGCTCGACATCTCGGACCGGGTGAATTCATCGCACGACGAGACGGGCCTGCTGGGCATGGCCTTCCACCCACGCTTCGTCAGCAACGGCGAGGTGTTCCTCTCGTACATCCACGAAGAGAGCGGGGGAAAGCTCTTCTCGTACATCTCCCGCTTCCACAGCACGGACGGCGGCGCGACGCTGGACCCGAGCAGCGAGGAACTCCTCCTCAAGCTCGCGCAGCCTTACTCGTACCACAACGGAGGACACCTGGCCTTCGGGCGGGATGGCTACCTCTACATCGGCTTCGGTGATGGCGGCGGCCGGTTGGACCCGAACCGCACCTCGCAGGACCCGCAGCAGTTGCTGGGCAAGATGCTGCGTCTCGACGTGGACAAGGCGCGGCCCTACGCCATTCCCTCCAGCAACCCGTATGCGAAGGGCGGCGGGCGGAAGGAAATCTACGCGCTCGGCTTCCGCAACCCGTGGCGCTGGAGCTTCGATCGGCGCACCGGCGCGCTGTGGCTGGGCGACGTGGGTGAGAAGCGCTTCGAGGAAATCAACCGCGTGGCGCTCGGAGGCAACTACGGGTGGAGCATCCTCGAGGGCACCGCGTGTGTACGCAGCAGCACGTGCAACACCCAGGGCCTGACGCCGCCAGTGGCCGTCTACGGGCGCGATGAGGGCGTGTCCGTCACCGGAGGCTACGTGTACCGGGGCGGCGCGGTGCCGGCGCTCGCGGGCCAGTACGTCTTCGGAGACTTCGGCACGGGCCGCATCTGGACGCTGCCGGGAGACGCGACACCCGGTGGTGGGGCGAAGCCGAAGAGCGTGCTCTCCACGTCGCTCAACATCTCCTCCTTCGGCGAGCTGAATGATGGGGAGCTGCTGGTGGTGGACTTCGGCGGAGGTGGACTGCACCGGCTCGTCCCCGAGAAGCCCGCGCCGGGCGGAACGTTCCCCACGCTCCTGTCGGCGACGGGCTGCGTGGACGCGCGTGACGCCACGAAGCCCTCGGGTGGCCTCATCCCCTACGCCGTGAATGCGCCGCTCTGGTCGGACAACGCGGACAAGGAGCGCTTCCTCGCGGTGCCGGACGGAACGACAGTCACCGCGGGCGCGGACGGAGTGCTGGAGCTGCCACCGGGCAGCGTGTCGGTGAAGACGTTCTTCCTCCAGGGTCGGCGCGTGGAGACGCGCCTCTTCATGCGCCACCCGGACGGGAGCTGGGCGGGCTACAGCTACGAGTGGAACGACGCCGGCACGGACGCGGTGCTGCTGAGCACGGGCAAGGTGAAGCAGGTGGCGGGCAGGACGTGGACCTTCCCCAGCCGCGCCGAGTGCATGCAGTGCCACAACGCCACCGCCAGCCATGTGCTGGGCCTGGAGCTGGCGCAACTCAATGGCGACTTCGTCTACCCGGGAGACCGGCGCGCGAATCAGCTCGTGACGCTGGCGCACATCGGCGTGCTGACGTTGCCGGGGGCGCCGGACACGCTGCCCCGGCTGGCCACGTATGACGGCGCGGAGTCCGCGGAGGCGAAGGCCCGCGCATACCTCCACGCCAACTGCGCCATGTGCCACCGCCCGAGCGGGCTCGGTCGTGGCACCGCGGACCTGCGCAGCTCCACCCCGCTGGCGCAGGCCGGCATCTGCGACGCACCACCTGAATTGGGCGACATGGGCGTCCCCGGGGCCCGGCTCGTGGCGCCCGGCCACCCGGAGTCGTCGCTGGTGTCGCTGCGCATGCATGCGCGGGACGGCTTCCAGATGCCGCCGCTCGCCACGCGCGAGGTGGACCCCGGCGGCACGGCGCTGGTGGATGCGTGGATTTCGTCACTCAAACGTTGCCCGGAGGGCCTTTGAGGGCAGGCGTGCCTACCTTTGCGGCCGGACGCGGACGCAACACGAACGAGGAGGCAAGCGATGGCGCGACGGAACTGGCGGTGGCTGACGTTGGCGGGGCTGTGCGGGGTGCTCGGCGCGGCGGGCTGCAACGAGCGGCAACAGGAGTCCGTGCGAGAGAACGCCCGTCAGGTGGGCCGTGAAGCAGGCGAGGCGGCGAAGGACGTGGAGCACGGCGCGAACAAGGCGGCGGAGCAGGTGAAGGACGCGGCGCACGAGGCCTCCGAGGGCTTCAAGGAAGGCACCGGCGGCTCCGGCAAGGCGCCCATCGGCGACACCCCCGGTGTCATCAATGACGGCGAAGGTCCACTGGAGAACGGACGCGGCCCGCTCGAGGAGCAGAAGGCGCACTGACACCCCCACTTGGCGCGTGCTTCCTGGCGGTGCGAGGATTGCGCGCGGACCGGCGCTCGCGGTTGCCGGTTGGGGGGTTGAATGAACGAGCTCGAGCTGGACAGGGTCTACCGCCGAGGTGAGCGGGGCCACGACGTGCGGCGCATCCAGGAGTGGCTGTCACTCCAGGGCTTCGCCGTCGCCATCGACGGTGACTTCGGCGCCGCGACGGAGGCGGCGCTGAAGCGCTTCCAGGCCAAGGCCGGGTTGACGGTGACGGGCGTGGGCGACGCGGTGACGTTCGACCGGCTCGTCGCGCCCCTCAAGGCCGCCGTCGCGCCGGTGCCCGCGCAGGGCCGCTCTCTGGGCTCGATGGTGGTGGCCTGCGCCACGCAGCACCTGCGCCAGCGTCCGCGAGAAATGGGCGGAGAGCACCGCGGCCCGTGGGTGCGCCTCTACATGGAGGGCTCCGAGGGCCGAGGCTTCCCCTGGTCCGCGGGCTTCGCGACGTTCTGCCTCCAGCAGGCAGCGAAGGCGCTCGGCGTGCCCATGCCGGTGGCGCGCTCGCTGTCGTGCGACACGCTGGGGACGTTCGCCCGGGAGAAGGGGCGGCTCGTCTCCACGACGCCGGACAGGACGCGCATCCACCCCGGCTGCCTCTTCCTCCGCCGCCGCACCGCCAGCGACTGGGAGCACTGCGGCGTCGTCACCGAGGTGGACGAGGAGACCTTCCAGACCATCGAAGGCAATGACGAGGTCTGCGCGCGCACGCGCGGCTTCGAGAAGATGGACTTCGTGCTCGTCTGAAGCTCAGGACTGCTTGCTGTTGCCGGAGGGCGGTTTGACTTCCCGCATGCCGGGCCCGCGCACGATGTAGTGCGCCACGACGGGCTGGTGGTCCGAGGACTCGGTGCTGCGGTCCACCTCGAACAGCACCGGCACCAGGCCGGGCGACGCGTAGATGTTGTCGAAGCGCTTGCCGGTGGCGGGCACCACGCCTGTCTCGTCCGGCAGCGAGGTGAGCGTGGCGCTGTCGGCGATGTCCTGCAGCCGCAGCCACTGCTCGCTTCCGCGCGGCACCTTGCCGGAGCGTAGCTCCGCGCTCGCCTGCTTCGGCGTCATCACCTTGCCGTCCTGCAGCCGCACCTGCGTGAGCGTGGCGTGGGCGATGGTCTCCGGCAGCTCCTGCTCCAGTGCGTGCAACTCGTTGCGAAGGCGCGGGTCGGCGATGTTGCCCACGCCCTTGTCGCCCACACTGGCGTGCGGGTCGCCGTAGCGCACCGTGTATTCCCCCACCGTGACGGTGTCCTCGTGCATCGTCAGGTGGGCCATCAGCCACGAGCCGCCGCGCTTGATGGCGGTGTTGGCGTTGAAGTCCCCCATCACCACCGCATGGGCCACCTCGCGATGGCGCAGGAGCGCGTTGAGCTGGCGCAGGTTGCGCGCGTTGATGCCCGAGTCCCCCAGCGCGTGGTGCACGTTGAAGAGGACCACCGGGTGGCCCTCCACCTCCAGCCGGACGCAGAGCGCGCCCCGGTCCTCCGGCAGCTCGCACGGGTCTCCGCGGCGGCAGATGGCGTCGTGGCGTATGGAGTCGGGGATGACGTAGGTGAAGTGCGCCGCGTCCACCAGCGTGTGGCGGGTGAGGAAGGCCTTGCCGTTGATGAGCCGCCGGCTGTCGTGGCCGTCATGGCCCTGGTAGACCATGTGGAACCCGTACCGCTTCGCCAGCAGCACGGTGATGGGCACGTTGGCCTCCTGCAGGCCGATGACGTCCGGCATGCGGCCCTGCGCCTCGAGCTGGTCGAAGTACTCCAGCAGCGCCTCGCGGCGCTGGCCGCCGAGCAGGATGTTGTAGCTCATCACCGTCAGGCCCGGGCCCCGGGGCGGCAGCGCCGAGGCGTTGCGGACGACGTAGGTGCGGCCGTCGCCCAGCTCCCGCTCCGCCATCGACATGGGTACGGCCTCGAAGTCGGGGAACGTCACCGTGAGCTCGACGCGGGGGCGTGGCTCCTCCTGCGTGCTCGGTATGCGGGCGAGCAGGGGGCCGACACCTGGGAGATACTCCAGCAGCTCGGGCACCTTCATACAGGCTCCCACCCGGGGAGCCGCGAGTGCGGAGCAGGAACGCGACAGTCGTGCTGGATGGTGACTCGAGCCACTGGTCCTCCTGTGTGGACACAAGTTCTGCGCTGTTCCGCGCGGAGGCCAGGGGGCGCACGGGCTGCTGAGGGTTGGCCCCTCCGCCTCGCCAGCATGAGGAGCGGGCGGGCAGGGGAGCGCGGCCCTTCCCTCGTCGGGCACCGTGGCGTCAGCGCGTGGGCATGCCCAGCACGTAGCTGATGGCGGCCTTGCCGGGTGCCTTCGCCTCGCCGACCTCCCAGGTGTAGCCCTCGCGCGCGAGCGACGCCGTCATCGCGCGCAGCTCCTCCGGACGGTGGGCCCGCAGCGCGGACACGAGCCCGTCCCAGAAGATGATGAGCGGCGCCACCGGCACCACGTACGTGAGCAGCAGGCGCAGCGGCGTCACGGGCCGCACCAGCGGGGTGAAGAGCAGCACCAGCAGCGGCACCAGGAACATGGAGAGGATGCCCGCTGGCGTGCGCCGCACCGACTCCAGGATGGCGATGGGGACACCCCGGGCCTGCGCGTCCGCGAGCACCGCGCGCGCGTCCTCCGGCCGGAAGTGGTGAAAGGCATTGACGAGGGTGCGCATGCCACGCAGGTCCGCCGGCACGCGCAGCGCGTCCACGGGGCGCTCCAGGTAGTCGACGCCCTCCTCGCGGGCCCGCTCGGCGGCGAGCGCGTTGGGGTACTTGTCGCTGAGCCGCACGCGGGCCTCCAGGCCGTGCCGTTCGGCCAGCAGCCGGCGAAGGCGGGGCAGCGGGCCCCGTCCGCCCGAGGCCAGGTCCAGCACCTCGTGGCCTTCCGAGGCGCGCAGGCCCCGGGCCAGCACCTCGGCCGCGCCGTCGAAGAGGCCCAGGCGCGTGCTGACGGTGTGCAGGTAGTCGGTGGCCAGGTCGCGCAGCGCCGCGGGGCACCAGTCCTGGTCGATGAGCTCGAAGAGGTGGAGGCGGGGTGGAACCATCGGGTGTCCTTCGTGCATGGGACCAGGGTGCTGGGGCGGGGGCCGCGACGCACTGACGGCTCGCGCCAGAACGGCTTGCCGCGCGCGCCAGCCCGCCACTACGGTGCCCGGCGTGGCGAAGGCGACCTCCACCTCCGAGCCATCCCTCTCCGCACGCATGGCGCGCCAGGCCCTGCGGATGGCGCAGGGGTTGGGGCTGCCGGTGGATGCGCTCTGCCGCGAGGCTGGCCTCCGGCTGGACGACGTGGAGGACCCCGAGCTGCGCATCCCCTACGCCGTGCTGGACGACATGCTGGAGCGGATGGTGGCGCTCTCCGGCGACGCCAACCTGGGCCTGCACATCGCCCGCGTGGACCTGGCGGACCTGGATGACCCGGCCACCTTCGTCGTCCTCACCAGCGCCACGCTGCGCGACGCCATGGAGCGGGGCTGCCGCTACCAGCGCGTCTGGGGTGACGGCGAGCGCTTCCGCATGGAGGAGACGGAGGCGGGCGTGCGCATGCGCTTCACCCCCGTGGGCGCGCGGCGGCCCGCGCACCGGCACCTGACGGAGGCCGCGCTGGTGCAGTTCGCCACCGGCGTGCGCTTCTTCACCGGCGTGGACGTGCGGCCCCTGCGCGTGCGCTTCGTCCACGCCGCCCCACCGGACACGTCCGAGCACGAGGCCCTCTTCGGCTGTCCCCTGGAGTTCGGCGCCCCCTTCAATGCCATCGAGTTCTCCGCCGAGGACGCGCGGCGGCCCTTCGTCCACGCGGACGCCCTGCTCAACACCATGTTCGAGAAGCAGGCGCGGCGCGCGCTGGAGCGGCTCCCCCAGTTCAGCACCACCACCGAGCGGGTGCGCGAATCGGTGCGGCACGCGCTGGCCGGCGGGGACTTCTCCTGCGCCGCGGTGGCCCGGGCGCTGCGGCTGCCCTCGCGCACGCTGCAGCGGCGGCTGGCCGAGGAGGGCCAGACGTACGCGGGCATCGTCGAGGCGCTGCGCCGCGAACTGTCCGAGGTCTACCTGCGCCGCCGCATGTCCATCGCCGAGGTGTCCTTCCTCCTGGGCTACGCGGAACCGGCCGCCTTCCACCGCGCCTTCAAGCGCTGGTGGGGCCAGAGCCCGGAGAGCTTCCGGCGTGGACGCCTCGCATCCCCTTCCTGAGCTGCTTCGTGAGAGGACTTCGCTCCGCGACGAGCGAGGGCGCGCGAACCCCACCCCCGGGGGCACATGCCAGTGCATTGGCAACCACGTGGCAAGCAATGTTTGACTATGGCTGTTGCGAGTCCTTAGCATCCGGGACCAGTCAACTGGGGGAACCACTTCCACATGCAGGCCTTGACTGAGGCACCCGGGTACATGGCCCAGGGTGAGCACTCGCTCTATTTCGTCCACCACCGCGCCCCGGGAGGATGCCGGGCCGCGGTGCTGCTGGCGGGCCCGCTGGGGCTGGAGCGCTCGCATGCGTACATCGTCTGGACGCGGTGGGCTCGGCACCTGGCGTCCCGGGGCGTGGATGCGCTGCGGCTCGATTACCGGGGCTGCGGGGAGAGCACGGGGCGCTTCGAGGACATGACGCTGCAGCGCTGGGAGGAGGACGTGCGCGCGGGGCTGGACTTCCTGCGTCGCGAGCGTCCCGGCGTGCCGGTGGTGCTGCACGGGCTGCGCCTGGGCGCGCTGCTGGCCGCGCGTCTCTTCCAGCAGGAGCGGGCGGAGGGGTTGTTGCTCTGGGACCCGCCGGAGTCCGGCCGTGCGCACCTGATGGAGGTGCTGCGCCGGAAGGTGGCGGCGGACAACCTGGAGGGGACGGGTGGCTCGGCGCGCTCGCGCGAGGACTACGTGGCGGAATTGGAGGCGGGGGGCTTCATGGAGGTGGAGGGCTTCCCCTGGTCCCGCGGCTTGTGGCGGAGCGCCGAGTCGTATGACCTGGCCCTGCCGTCGAAGGAAGACGCGCGGCCGTGGCGCGTGGTGCACCTGGACGGGCGCCCGGCGGAGCGGTGCCTGGCGCCGGGCCATGGCCGCTCGGTGCGCACGCCGCGCCCCTTCTTCTGGACGACCAGCAACCGGCTGTTGCCGGACCTGGGGGAGCTGTTCGACGACGGAGCGACGTTCGCTTCCGGCGTCGGCACGCCGCACGAGAGCAAGGGGGGACGGTCATGAGGGAGCTCATCCAACTGGACGTGCAGGGCCACCGGCTGTGGGGGACGTACCACCCCGCGGCGTCGCCGAAGCCGGAGCGGGTGGGCTTCCTCTTCTTCAACCCGGGGCACGTGCCGCGCTCGGGCCATGGCTCGCTGTCGGCGCGGGCCGCGGACCGGCTCGCCGCGCAGGGCTTCCCCTGCTTCCGCGTGGACCTGCCGGGGCTGGGGGACTCGGACGGCCCGTTGCCGGAGACGACGGCGGAGCTGTACCAGTTCGTCTGCAGCGGCGGCTTCGTGGAGGTCGCGCAGGCGATTCACGCGGAGCTCTTGAAGCGCCACGGGCTGAAGGGGTTGGTGGTGGGCGGGCTGTGCGGCGCGGCGACGACGTCGCTCTACCTCGCGGACCGCCTGCCCGACGGCATCGAGGGCGTCTTCATGTTCGAGCCCGAGTTCTACCTGTCCGAGCAGGAGGCGGCGAACGCGGGCGGCGAGGCACCGCGCGAGGAGGAGGCGACGTGGCGCTCGCGGCTGCCGTTGCGGCGGGTGACGTCGAAGGTCTTCTCGTACTGGGGCTGGATGCGGATGCTGACGCGGGAGAACGAGTACGCGCGGCTGTTCCGCTACGTGCCCTTTCCGCGCCAGTTGTTGCTGGACCTGCTGATGGACTGGGGGACGCTGCCGGCGGTGGCCAATGTGCCGCTGGTGCGCACGTGGCAGCGCGTGGTGGAGCGGGGCCTGCCGGTGCTGGTCATCACCGCCGAGGGCAAGCTGCGCGACGTCTTCTTCGACCGCATCCACCGGGCCGCGTTCTCGGACCTGAAGCTGCGGACGCTGGAGCGGCTGCGGCTGCGCGGCACCAACCACATCTTCACTACGGGCGGCGCCATCGACGCGTGCATCGGTCACCTGTCCCGCTGGGCGGCAGAGCGCTTCCGTGAGGGCGGCGCCTCCATGCCCGCCATGCCCCAGGTGGCGGAGCTGCACGGCGCGGGCTGAGCCCCGACGCCGCCGTGAAGCTCGAGCACCGCCAGGCGTACTGAGCCGCATCGGGCAGGGATGCCCGGCGTGCTTCCGCCTGCCTGCCTCGTGGACACGGGCGGGCGTGCTGACGGCCGGCCTCTTCGCGCCGCTCCTGTCAGTGTCCGGGCGCGTCTCCATACTGTCCACATGCACCGTGTTCAGCGCGCAGGTGAGAGGCCTCCGCGAGGGGCCGCGGCTGCGCGGGCGCGAGGGAAGGTCCTCCTGCCGCGGCTGGACGCGGAGGAACGCGCGTGCCTGCGGTCCGTGCTCGGCGTCCTCGGCCATGAGCCCGTGGAGGCGGACGCGCCGGACGACGCCGTCGTGCTCCTGCGCGACGAGTACTTCGGGCTGCTGGTCCTCGACACCGAGGCGCGCGACTGGAATGCCTGGGCCCGGATTGCCTGGCATGCCCTGCGTCAGCGGGAAGTCACGGCGCTGCTGCTCCTCGTTTCCGCCGAGCGCCCTGAGGCCTGGCTCCTCGCGGACGCGCTGCCGGGCACCCTGGCGTATGCCTCCCGGCCGCTCACCCGGGACGCGCTGCTCGGCACCCTCCGCCCGCTCCTGGAGAGCGGCCAGGAGTCGCGGGACGACTCGGCGGAGCTGCTGGCGTCGGAATGGAGGCAGGAGCTCCGGCACGAGCGCCGGGCCCGCGCGGTGGCGGAAGGCCGGCTGAGGGAGCTGATGCGCAGCGAGCGGCGTCTGCACGCCCTGCTGGAGGCCACCACGAGCGTGATGTGGACGGTGACGCTGGATGGCCGCGCGGTGGAGCGAAGCGCCTCGTACGAGTCCTTCACCGGGAGGACGTTCGCGGAGTACCGCGGCCACGGCTACATGCGCTTCATCCACGCCGATGACCGCGACCGCGTCATGAAGGAGTGGGTCCCGGCGCTGCGCCGGCCCACGGCGTACGCCTCCGAGTACCGGCTGCTGCGCCACGATGGATGCTGGCGGCAGATGCTGTCGCGCGGAGCCCCCGTGCTGGGCGCGGACGGGCGCGTGGAGGAGTGGGTGGGCTGGCTGGTGGACATCACCGAGCAGCGGCAGCGCGAGCTGGCGCTCCGCGAGAGCGAGGAGCAGTTCCGCACCTTCTTCAACCTGGCCGCGGTGGGCATGGCCCAGGTCGCCCTCTTCTCGGGCCGCTTCCTGCAGGTGAACGCAAAGCTGTGCGAGCTGCTGGGCTACAGCGCCAGGGAACTGCTCCGCATGGGCTTCATGGACCTCACGCACCCGGAGGACCGGTCCCTCGACTACGCCGACATGGAGCGGGTGGCCCGGGGCGAGGAGCCTCCCGCCATCCACTCCCGGCGCGCCATCCGGAAGGACGGCGCCATCATCTGGCTGGACGTCACCTCCGCCAGCATCCGCGACGAGTCCGGGCGCCCCGCGCGGCTGCTGTCCGTGGTCCAGGACGTCACGGCACGCAGGCAGGGCGAGCTGGAGCGCCGCCGGCTGGTGTCCGTGGTGGAGAGCACGCCCGACGTCGTCGGCATCCACGACGTGGACGGGCGCGTCCTCTACCTCAACGAGGCGGGTCGGAAGCTGCTGGGCCTGGACAGCCTGGCGGAAATCCAGGGCACCTCGATGCTGCACCACGTCCACCCGGAAGACCGTCGCATGATTGAAAGGGAGGCCCTACCCACGGTGCGGCGGGAGGAACAGTGGAAGGGAGACTTCCGGCTCGTCAGCCCACGGACGGGCAAGACGCTCTCCGTCTTCAGCCAGTTCTTCCTCGTGCGGGACACCGAGTCGGGCCGGCCGATTGGACTGGGCAGCATCTCCCGCGACATCACCGAGCGGAAGCGCACGGAGGAGCGCCTCACCTTCCTGTCCGGAGCCAGCCGGCTGCTGGCCGGAGGCATCGACGACGAGGCCTCGCTGCTCCAGTGCGTGGCGGAGCTGGCGGCGTCCTCGGTGGCCACCTGCTGCATGGTGGGGCTGACGCATCCGGAGGGGCCGCTTCAGTGGCTGGCGGTGTCGCACCGGGACAGGGGGCTGTCCGCGCAGGTGCTCCGCGTCCTCGAAGAGGCCGGTGGGGCCGGTGGGGCCGCGCCCCTCGCTGGACTGGGGCGTGACGGGCACGACGTGCTGTGGGTGGATGCCCGGGACGTGAAGGCGTCCTGCTCCCCGCACGGCGCGCTGCTCGAGACATTGGGGGCGAGCGCATGCCTCGCGGTGGCGCTCAAGTCGCGCGGCCATGTGCTGGGCGTCGTGGCCTTCACCTCGGAGGACCCGGACCGCGGCTTCGACGACGCGGACCGGGTGATGGCGGAGGAGCTGGCCTTCCGGGCCGCCGCGGCGGTGGACAATGCCCGCCTCTACGCGCAGGCCCAGCGTGCCATCCGGCTGCGCGACGAGTTTCTCTCCATCGCCAGCCATGAGCTGAAGACGCCGCTCACACCGCTGGCGCTCAAGCTGCAGGGCATGCGGCGCGCGCTGCCCACGGAGGCGACGGACGTCACGGCGGAGCGGATGCGCGCCGACCTGGACATGGCCCAGCGGCAGGTGCGCCGGCTGGCGGAGCTGGTCGACGGGCTCCTCGACGTGTCGCGCATCTGCGCGGGCAAGCTGCAGCTCACGCTGGAGTCGGTGGACCTGACCGAGCTCGTTCGCGAGCTGGTGGCGCGCTACGAGCCGCAGGCCCAGCGCGCGCAGTCGCGCATCGCCCTCGACGCCGGGCCCGCAATCGTCGGGAAGTGGGACCGCTCACGGCTGGAGCAGGTGGTCTCGAATCTCCTGTCCAACGCGCTGAAGTACGGCGCGGGCAAGCCGGTGCGTGTGTGCGTGGAGTCGCGCGGAGGGCTGGCCCGGCTGGTGGTGCGCGACGAGGGCATCGGCATCGAGCCGCAGTCGCTCCTGCGCATCTTCCAGCGCTTCGAGCGCGCCGTGTCGGAGCGGCACTACGGGGGCCTCGGGCTGGGGCTCTACATCACCCGGCAGATTGTCGAGGCCCATGGCGGCACCGTGCTGGCCGAGAGCACGCCAGGGCAGGGCGCAACGTTCACCGTCACGCTGCCGCTGTCAGGGCCCTCGGACGTGGACCCGTGCGGCACCGGGACGGAAGGCCGCGCGGAGCCGGACGGGGCCGGGAGCGGGTGACGCACGTTGCTGTTCGGAAATGTCGGGACATTCCGCGCGCAAAACCCCCGACAAAACCGAACAGGACGGTGCACCCGCCGCCCCGGAGGGCCTCACGCCGCCTCGCGTCCGTCCTCACCCTGGCCGCGAGCCAGGCGCTTCTGGATGGCCAGGAACAGCGCCTCGTGCGTGGCGGGCGAGGCAAGCTCCACCTCGCCGCCGCTCCGCCCGAAGGCGGCCACCGCGTCGCGCAGCGCCTCGCGAGCGGCGAGCGCGAGCATCAATGGCGGCTCGCCCACGGCCTTGCTGCCGTGAATCGTGTTGTGCTGCCGCGCCTTCTCCATCAGCCGCACGCGGAAGTCGATGGGCGCATCGCTGAACGCCGGCACCGCGTACGTGCTGGCCGAGTGCGTGAGCAGCCGTCCGTTGGCGTCCCACCGCAGGTCCTCGCCCGTCAGCCACCCCAGGCCCTGCACGAAGCCGCCTTCAATCTGCCCGCGGTCCACGCCGGGGTTGAGCGAGTCGCCCACGTCCTCCAGCAGGTCCACGCGCAGCACGCGCTTCATGCCCGTGTACCCATCTACCTCCACCTCGCACACGGCGGCGCCATAGGCGAAGTAGAGGAACGGCCGGCCCCGGCCGAGCGCCTTGTCGTAGCCGATGCCCGGCGTCTGGTAGTAGCCCGTCACCGACAGCCCGATGCGCGCGACGTACGCGGCCTCCGCCACGGCGGCGAAGGGCAGGGCCACCTCGGGTTCGCCCGGCGGCCCGACGCGCCCATTCTCGAACACCAGCGCCTCGGGAGCCACGCTGCGCCCGTGCTTGTCCGCGAGCAGCTTCGCGGCCACGGGGGCCAGCCGCTCGCGCAGGGTGACGCAGGCGTTGCGCACGGCCGCGCCATTCAGGTCCGAGCCACTGGAGGCGGCGGTGGCGGAGGTGTTGGGCACCTTGTCCGTGGCCGTCTTCGCCAGCCGCACGGCGCTGGGGGGCAGGCCCAGCTCGCGCATGGCCACGCCCTGCACCTTGGTGTGCAGGCCCTGGCCCATCTCCGTGCCGCCGTGCGACACCATGACCGAGCCGTCCCGGTACACGTGCACGAGCGCCCCGGCCTGGTTGAGGAACGTGGCGGTGAAGGAGATGCCGAACTTCATCGGCGTGAGCGCGAGGCCTCGCTTGATGCGCGGAGAGCGCGCGTTGAACTCATCGACTTCCTTCCGCCGCCGGGCGAAGTCCGCGGACGCCTTCAGCTCACGCCAGAGCTGGGGCATGCGCTGGTCCTCCAGCTCCTGCCCGTAGTGCGTGGTGTTCGTCTCCCCCGTGCCCGAGTAGAGGTTGCGCTCCCGCACCTCCTCCGCGGGCAGGCCGACGGCGCGAGCCACGCGGGCCAGCACCTCCTCACAGACGAGCATGCCTTGCGGCCCGCCGAAGCCACGGAAGGCCGTGTTGGACACGAGGTGCGTCTTCGCCACGCGGCCGGAGTACGCCAGCGCCGGCACGTAGTAGGCGTTGTCGAGGTGGAAGAGGGCGCGGTCGAGGATGGACTCGGACAAGTCCAGGGACCAGCCGCCGTTGGACACGAGCTGCGCGCGCAGGGCGAGCAGCCGGCCCTGGCCGTCGAAGCCGACCTCGAAGGTGGCGTGGAACGGGTGGCGCTTCCCGGTGAGCGCCATGTCCACGTCGCGGTCCATCATCCACCGCACGGGGCGGCCGGTGTGCCACGCGGCCAGCGCGACGAGGGCCGCGGGGGCGTTGCCCTGCGTCTCCTTGCCGCCGAAGCCGCCGCCCATGCGCGGGGCCTGCACCACCACGCGGCTGCGCGGCAAGTCGAGCACGTGGGAGATGACGGCCTGCACCTCGGACGGGTGCTGGGTGGAGGACGTCACGGTGATGTCGCCGTCGTCACCGCGCTCGGCGAAGGCGGCGTGGGTCTCCAGGTAGAAGTGCTCCTGGCCGCCGATGGACAGCGTGCCGGAGAGGCGGTGGGGGCTCGCGGCCAGCGCCGCGTCCACGTCGCCCCGGCGGATGAGGTGCGGCTCGGTGTGGTAGCTGCCCTGCGAGATTGCGTCCTCCACGGTGAGGATGGCGGGCAGCGGCTCGTACTCCACCACCACGGCGCGCGCGGCGGCGCGGCACGCGTCGATGGACTCACCGACGACGAGCGCCACCACCTGTCCGTGGAAGAGCACCTCCCTGTCGGCGAGCAGCGGCTCGTCGTGGCGGATGGGTCCGGTGTCGTTCGTGCCGGGGATGTCCTCGGCCATCAGCACCGCCACCACGCCGGGCAGCTTCCGCGCGGCGATGGGGTCTCTCCGGAGGATGCGCGCGTGAGCGTGCGGCGAGCATACCGGCCACACCTCCAGCATGGGCCGCTTCTGCGCGAGGTCATCCACGTACTGCGCGCTGCCCGTCACATGGCCCAACGCGCTCTCGTGTCGCAGCTCACGGCTCGAGTCCGCGGACGTCCCCGGCTCGCCTGTCGTGAAGCGCGGAGCGGCGTCCAGGGAGGCGCTGCGCTCGCCGGAGAAGAACTTCTCGAACAGTCCCGTCACCAGCCCGCGCCGGTACTCCGCGCTGCCGCGCAAATCACTGATGGGCGTGATTTCCTCCGCCAGCACGGACACCGCTCGCGCCACCGTCTCGAGCGTCCACGGCTGCCCGGTGAGCACCTCCTCCGCGCGTCGCGCGCGCACGGGCGTGGCCGCCACGCCGCCGTAGGCCAGCCGCGCGAGCCGCACCACGCCGTCCGCATCCAGTTCCACGCGGAAGCCCGCGGCGACGATGCTGATGTCCAGCTCGCGCCGCTTGGACACCTTGAACGAGTCCGACAGCCGCCGGCCGCCCGAGGGGACGGACGCGTGGGGGATGACGATGTGCCGCACCACCTCGTCCGGACGCAGCGCCGTCTTCCGGTACGCGAGGAAGAAGTCGGAGAGCGGCACCCCGCGCTCGCCCTTCACGGAGGCGAGGACGAGCTTCGCGTCCAGCGCGAGCAGCACGGGGGCCATGTCGCCAATGGGCGAGGCCGTCACGAGGTTGCCGGCCAGCGTGGCGCGCTGGCGAATCTGCCGCGAGGCGAAGACGTTCAGCATCTTCGTCACCTCGGGCAATTCCGCGCCCAGTGCGTCCTCCAGGTCCACGAGCGACGCCGCGCCGCCCACGTACCACCCGTCCGCCTCGCGGCGGATGGCGCGCAGCGACTCCACGCCCTCGGTGGAGACGAGGAACGGGTAGCGCCGCGCCTTCTTGGTGATGTCCACGCCCAGCTCGGTGGCGCCGGCCACGAGGAGCGCCTCCGGGTGCGCGGCCTTGAGCGCGAGCAACTCCTCCCACGAGTCGGGCCGAAGGAAGGTCTGCCCGTGAGCCTCGTAGCGGAGCGGAGGCAGCGGCGCGGCGGGGCCACCGAGGGAGACGCCCGGTAGCGGCTCGCTCGGGGTGCCCGCGTCACGGGTGGCGAGCGCTTCCATCATCGCGTCGCGGATGGGGCGGTAGCCGGTGCAGCGGCAGATGTTTCCACAGAGCTGGTCCGCCACGGCCTCGGGGGTACAGACCTCCTTGCGTGAGTACGCCTCCGCCATGGAGACGACGAACCCCGGCGTGCAGAAGCCGCACTGCGAGCCGTAGTGCTTCACCATGGCCTGCTGCACGGGATGCGGTGCTTCGCGGCGGCCCACGCCCTCCACCGTGACGATTTCGCGGCCGGCGACCATGGGGAGCAGGGCGATGCACGCGTTGAAGGCGCGCAGGCTCCGGTTGCCCTTCGCGTCTCGGTCCACCATGGCCACGGTGCACGCGCCGCAGTCGCCTTCCGCGCAGCCCTGCTTCGTCCCCGTCGCCCCGCGCGAGCGCAGGAAGTCGAGCAGGGTGGTGTTGGGGGACACGTCGTCGACACGGACGGGCGTGCCGTTGAGCAGGAACTCGAACATGGTGCTCATTCTCCAGATACCCCGCGCACGCGGGGCTGCTCCGGGTGCGACACCCCGGAGTGTGTGTCAATGCTCAGGCCGTGGTGCACCTGCAGGAGGCCGGCGGCGATGCTCACCGCGACCTCCTGCGGCGACTTGCCACCAATGGGCACGCCCATGGGGCAGTGCACCCGGTCGATGTTCCGCGCGGCCACGCCCCGGGCCTCCAGGCGCTGGCGGAAGCGGGCCCACTTCGTGCGGCTGCCGATGAGTCCCAGGTAGCGCGCTGGCCGCTCCACCGCGTACGCGATGATGTCCTGGTCCAAATCGTGCCGGTGCGTCATCACCGCCACGTACGTGCGGCGTGCGTCCCACGAGGCGCGGGAGGCGAAGGCGTCCCATGGCTCGTCGTGGCGCACCACCGACGCGGGGATGCGCTCGCCTTGGAGCCACTCGGGGCGCTCGTCCACGAGGTGGATTTGGAAGGGCGTGCCCTCCAGCGTGCGGCACAGCGCCTGGCCCACGTGGCCGGCGCCGAAGAGGTAGAGGCGCGGGCCGTGATTCACGAGCTCCACGAAGACGTCCACCACGCCGCCGCAGCACTGGCCCAGCTTCGCGCCCAGCGGGTAGCGGAACGTGCGCGCCTCGCTCTTCTCCAGGCACGCCCGCGCATCCGCGAGCACGAGCTGCTCCAGGTGGCCACCGCCCACGGTGCCGTGGAACGTCCCGTCACCGCGCACGAGCAGCTTCGCGCCGGGCTCGGCGGGGGTGCTTCCCTGGCAGGCCGTCACCGTCGCGACGGCGAAGGGCGCATCTTCACGAGACCACTCCGCGAGCTGGCGGACCCAATCCCACATGGTCCGACCGAGTCTGCCACAGCCTGGGCCTCAACCGTCACGGCTCAGACGGAGCGTGCGGGTCAGAACGCGTATCTCACCCGGCAGTAGGGCATGCGGCGGGCCAGCAGCTCCGTGAGCTCGGCCACCAGGCGGCCCTTGAGGCCGGTGCGGTAGCGCACGTTGGCGCCGCCGCCCTGGGACACCTTGGCCTCCTGCGTCTCAGGGGTCCACAGCAGGGCCTCGGCCTTCGGGTGCCAGCGGAGGTTCACCTCGTGCAGGCCCGCGTGGTGGGTGAGGAAGATGACCTCGGCGGCGAGCTGGGCCTTCGCCTCGGGCGAGAGGACGTCGTCCACCTGCTGGAACAGCTCGTCGTACTCGGCCTGCCAGCCCTCGTAGGCGACGACGGGCGAGAAGTTGAGGTGGACCTCGTAGCCAGCGGAGACGAAGTCGTTGATGGCGGCGATGCGCTCGGGGATGGGGCTGGTGCGCACGTCGAGCAGCTTCGCCTTCGACTGCGGCATGAGGCTGAAGCGGATGCGCGTCTTTCCCTTCGGCGCGTAGTCCAGCAGCTCGCGGTTGACGAGCTTGGTGGCGAAGGTGCCCATGGCGTTGGGCAGCGTGGTGAAGAGCCGGACGAGGTCCTTCACGTTGTCGCTCAGCGCCGCGTCCGCCGCGCAGTCGCTGTTGCAGCCGATGTCATAGGCCTGGTAGCGCGGGTCCACGCTGTTGGCCTCCGTCTTCGGCCCCAGCTTCTGGGCGTGCCGGCGGATGGAGGCCAGGATGCGGTCGATGTTGACGAAGACGGTGACGGGGTTGGCGTAGCCCTTGTGGCGCGGCACGTAGCAGTACGCGCAGCTCATGACGCAGCCGTTGGCGGTGGACGGGGGGATGAAGTCGCAGCTCCGCCCGTTGGGGATGAAGGACATCGTCTTCTTCACGCCCAGCACCAGGGTGCTGCCCTTGATGCGGTTCCACGCCTCGGCGTTGCCCTCGTTGCCGAACAGCCCGGGGATGTTCTGGTGCGACGCCACGGGCACCCGCTCCGCGTCCGGGAAGCGCGCGAGGATTTCCCTGCCGCGGAAGTGCTCCTCCACGCCAGGCTCCAGGTAGATGCGGGAGACCTTCAGCAGCCGGTCCAGTGCACCCGGGCCCATGGGGGGAGGGGGCGGGGCGAACAGGTCGAGGTTCGTCACCCGGCGTACGTAACCCGAAGCCGGCCGCCGCGCAGGAGCGCCAATCAGGCCCTCGTCTGGAGGCAGGGAGGGCAGGAGGGGGCATTGTCCGGTGCGGGACACTCGGACTAAGAGCGGGAGAATCTCTGGAGGGGGAGTCCCCATGCGCGGAATGCAAGCTCGCGCGCGACCGGCCTGGGCCGTCGCGCTGATGTGTGCGGTGGCGTTCGGTGGCTGCAAGAAGCAGGAGTCCACGGAGGCCGCCGGCGCGCAGGACGCCGGGCAGGCCTCGGCCATGCCGGCATCGGCCGCGAAGGATGCGGGCACGGTGGCGGTGGCGGAGACGCGCACGCCCTTCACCTTCAAGGACGTGACGATTTCGCGCACCGGCGACAAGGTGAAGCTGGCGTACACGCTGGAGAACCACGGCACGAAGCGGGCGCGCGGGACGAGCTGCCTGTCGCTGCACGACAAGGACGGCTACGTGCTGCAGAACCTCACCCTGGGCCCCATCAGCCTGCGGAGCGGCGAGTCCGACACCTTCGAGGACACGCAGAGCGTCGACATCGCCCTCTGGGATGATGCCCGCACCGTCCGCCTTTTCGCCGGCACGAGCTGCTACAGCCTCACGGGCGACTCCGTCATCAGCCAGGTGAGTCACCTGGACATGACGGGCCGTCCCGCGCCGGCGGGGGTTCCCGCGTCCAAGCTGACTCCGGACGCGGAGGATGGCGTCGCCGTCTTCGAGTTGACGGAGGTGGGCCTGAGCCAGGAGTCGTCCTCGTCCTCCGTCGTCCTGACCTTCAACGTGAAGAACAATGGCGCGGCCCGGATGAACGCGAGCGTGTGCCTGCGCCTCTATGACAGCGCGGACGCCACGGGTGACATCGACGAGGCGAGCTCCAACTACTTCAACCTCGCGCCGGGCGCGACGAAGACGGTGTCCAGCGACCTCACGCTGGACGACGACAAGCACTGGGACTCCACCGTCCTGCTGCGGGCGTACGCGTCCAACTACGGCTGCTCCAGCAGCGCGCGGACGGCGGTGAGCAACGTGGTGGAGCTCCGCAAGCCCGCCGAAATCCACGCGCCCGTCGATGACGTCGATACGTCGGCCGGTGACGAGGGCGGCGACAACTACCAGCCGGACGAGCCCGTGGACGACGAACCCGAGCGCGCCGCCGACGGCGTGAGCGACGGGCAGTAGGAGCCCTTCAGAAAGCCACGGGCACGTCGAGCTGGAAGATGGAGTAGCCCGCCGTCTTCATGGGCGCGTCGAGCGCGAAGGCGTACGAGAGGCCGGGCCGCACCACCACCCTGTCGCTCAGCTGGATGTGGAAGCGGGGGCCCGCGGCGACCGTGAGGTTGTCGCGCAGCTCCTCCGACGTCACCGTCGACGGCGTGGACAGCCAGCGCTGGTAGCGCAGCTCTCCGCCGAGCGAGACGGCGGGAATGAGGAAGTAGCCCAGGTGCAGGCCCGAGGTGAAGTTGGTCCTCGAGCTGTCCTTCTGGACCGCCTCGCCGCGCACGCGCGTGAGCTGCAGCACCGTGGCTTCCACCTGGGCGGTGAAGCCGTCCGCCACGTAGGACAGGCCCACGCCTGGGAATACGGTGAAGTCGTTCACCGCGAACATGGCGTTGTCCATCGCCGAGCGCGCCGGCACGCCCGCGCGGGCGGCGCTGGCCGTCGCGGCATTGGGCGTGTCGCCGCCGCCCATTCCTACCGGAACGGTGACGCCGAGGAAGAACCCCAGCCGCAGCGCATCACTCAGGTCATGCGAATAGATTGCGCCGAGCACCGGATTCACCAGCGCCGCGCCCGGGCGCCCCGTGCCCGGCGCGGAGTCCACGTAGCCCACGCGCACCAGGGGGGCCAGGTGGGGCGTGAGCTTGTAGCTCGCCAGCACGAAGGTGGCCGTGGTGACGCTGTCACCCGTGGCCTCCGTGGAGGAGAGCGCCAGCGACGTGTCCGAGCGCACCACGTTCACCGCCGCCGTCGGACGCAACTGCCAGGGGAGCGAGTAGGGCGCCTTGGGCGCCGCGAGTGCAGCCCCCGGAGCGAGCGTGGCGAGGAGGGAGAGGGATGCGACGACGCGAGCAGTGTGCGAGCACATGGCGGTCTGCCTTTCGAATGGAGTCAGGCGTGGGGCGCGGGAGTGCCGCGCGAGAGAGGTACCAGGAAGGCGGCCCACACCACCGTCGCGCCGAGGAAGGCTGCCGCGGCGATGCCCAGCCAGAGGGTGAAGCGCTCCGCCGTGAAGGGCACCAGCACGCGCGCCACCACGGCCACCAGCATCAGCGTGCCCACCGCGCCCACCTGCCACGGGTTGCCCATGAGCAGCCGCCCCTGGCCGCCGTGCGCGAGCATCACGTGCACGGAGACCGCGAGCGCCATCAGCGCGAAGCCGCCGACGAAGACGACGTGCAGCCCCGCCGTGCGCAGCTCGGGCCGCAGCGCCACCACGGCGTAGCCCAGCGGCACCAGCCACCCGGACGCCCAGATGAACCAGCGGTGCAGCCCGGCCTGCGTCGGCGCGCGCCACAGCCGCGTCGGCGCCACCAGGGCCGCCACCACCACCAGCGCCCTCAGGCCATGGCCCCAGCGCGAGGACGCGAGCAGCTCGACGAAGAAGCTCGCCACGAAGCACAGGGCCGCGGCCACGTGCAGGGCCTGCCTCGCCCGGCGGCGCGCACCCTCGGAGGCACCCGGCGGCTCGCCGTGCAGGAACATGGGCAGCAACATCCCGCCGACGCCCAACACCAGCCCCGCGAACATGCCCTGCAGCAGGAGCCCCGTCCCCAGCGCGTGGAGCCAGTGCGGCCCCGCGCCCGGGGGAATCGCCGTCAGCACCGCGCCGGCCGCGCCCATGGCGAGCGAGAGCGGCACCCACAGCATGCCCTCGGGCACCGTGCGGCCCGGGCCCGGGGTCAGGATGCGCGGCACCACGAAGGCCAGCAGCACGCCGAGCTGCGCCAGGAAGCACGCCTCGGCCAGCCACCAGGCCTCCCACCACGCGCTCGCGGTGACGGCCACCGGGAGCACCAGCGACACCCCGAGCTGCGCGGCGGAAGGCCCTTCCGTTCCGGTGCGGCGGGGAATGAAGGTGTAGAGGAATCCGAGCGCGAAGCAGAGCATGAAGCCCTGCACCTGCGTCAGCGCATGCGAGGTGGAGCGCCACGTGGAGGCGAGGCCCAGCGCATACAGCAGCCAGTGCACCACGCCCACCTGGCCCAGCACCACGCCCAGGGGGAAGAGCAGTCGGTACGGCTCACGGCGCCATACGGAGACGGGGCGCGGCGAAGGCACGGCGTTCATCAGAGTCCTCCTTCCGTCCCGGGTCGCTCGGCTCCCGGAGTCCTTCGCGCGCGCATCTCCGCCAGCAGCGCGCGCATGTCCTCGGGAGACAGCAGGGTTCGCGCCTCGGGGAAGAGCGCCTGCTCCTCCAGGAGGAGGTGGGACTCCAGCAGGGACGCGAGCAACTCGCTGTTCCGGAGGAAGTCCCCGGGCGGCTCCGGGGCCTGCTCGGGAGCGGCTGCCAGCGCGCTCCAGACGGGGAGCAGCATGGCCAGCAGCACCTCGATGCCCACGTGCTGCCGCATCATCTCATCGAGCGCGTCGGCCCCTCGGGGCGACAGTCCGGCCCGGAGCAGTCGCGGGGCCAGCGACAGGTCCTCGTCCGCCACATGGCGTGGAAGGCCCTCGGTGAAGTAGCGCTCCAGCCTGCGCGCGGCTTCCGAACGCTCGTGTGGAGGCGCCTCCACCTGGCGGGCAAGCCGCAGCGCGAGCTGGCTGAAGTCGCGAATCCGCCCATGACACTCGAGGAGGAGGTGGAGGGCGTCCTCGGGCGGGGCCGAGGCGGGCTGGAAGCGGAGCTGGACGAACATGGCGTCTCCTGCTCCAGGGACTGCAATGCGAAAGCCAGCCCCACGCGAGGCGACGCCGGGCCGCGTGGGTGCAGCGTCTGCGCCCACACGGCCGGGATGCGCACTTCATGCGCTGGGGCGTGGGGCCGCCGTCAGGCCGCCACCGGGGCCCGGTGGCCCGCGGCGTCCTCGCGCCGCATCGGCTGCGCCTTCCCGTAGGTGAGAGAGCGCCATACCCACTCGGCGGGGCCGAAGCGGAAGCGCGACAGCCACAGGTGGCTCCACACCACCTGCACGGAGAACACGGCGAGGCACAGTCCGAAGCACGCCGCGGGGCCGACCTTCGTCACCTGTCCCAGGCCGTACCCGTAGAAGAACAGCACGCTCATCACCGTCTGCGACAGGTAGTTCGTCAGCGCCATGCGGCCCACCGGCGCGAGCAGGACGAGCAGCTTCTGCCACGTGGCGCGCTGGAAGAGCAGGGTGATGGCGGACACGTAGACGGCCGCGAAGCCCAGCTCACCCAGGTGCCGCAGGGGCGCCATCGCGAAGGGCACCCACGTGGGCAGCGTCTCCGGGATGAGAATCTTTCGCAGGATGAGCTGCTGCATCACCAGCCCGGCGCTGCTGCCCACGAGCCCCGCCACCAGCCCCCACCCGAGCAGCCGGCGGAAGAAGCCCAGGTGCTGGGGCGCGTCGTGGAAGAGCCGCCGCCGTCCCGCCAGCAGGCCCAGCAGGAACCGGCCGAACGTCGCCAGCATGGTGGCCCGAATCATGGGCAGGAAGCTGAAGATGTAGAAGCTGCCGCCCGCGAGTACCACGTCCAGCCAGCTTCCGCTCGTGAAGGCCGCCAGCGCCTTCGACTTGAAGTCCGCGTCCCGCTCCGTCGCCGCCTTCGTGAGCGCGGCCGCGGCCTCCGGCGTGTCCGCGAGCAACTGCGGCAGCTTGAGGATGGCGGTGCCGATGATGGGCCACACGAGGACCAGCAACGCGGCGCTGATGAGCAGCGTCCTGTCCGTGCGTCGCCGGAACAGGAGCAGCCCGAAGCCCAGCACCGCGTACGTGCTGAGGATGTCCCCGTACCAGAGCAGGAACAGGTGCGTGAGCCCCATCACCAGCATCACCCCCAGCCGCCGCGCGTAGAGCGGGGTGATGGAGGCACCGCGCTCCTCCGCCCGGCCCATCTGCACCGAGAAGCCCAGGCCGAAGAGGAAGGAGAAGATGGTGATGAACTTGCCGAACACCAGCAGCATGAAGGCCTGCGTGGTGACGGTGTCCAGCAGCGAGGCGTTGGCCATCGCCGCCATCATCTGCTCGCGCGGCACGAACGCCCTGCCGCTGAACCACATATAGACATTGGAGATGAACACGCCGCACAGCGCGAAGCCGCGCAGCGTGTCGAGGAGCGCCAGCCGCTCGCTCGAATCAATCGGGCGGGCCTCGGCACGGGGAGCCGCGACGGTGGAAGGGGCAGGGGTCATGCTCCTTCAAAAGGCGGCCGAACCCGAGCCCGCCCGCACGTATTCCGCGCGTCCATGCATCCATGCCGGTGCGGCACGCGCGTCCCACGGGCGGACGCGGCGGGCACTTCGTTTCCCACGTCCGGACAGCGCGACGCGCGCAGTCACACGCCGATGCGCGGACAGATGTCCTTGAAGACACACTCCTCGCACTTCGGCTTCTTCGCCGTGCACGTGTACCGGCCGTGCAGCACGGTGGCGGGCCCGAAGAAGGTCCACTCCTCCTGGGGGACCAGCTTCATCAGGTCCTCTTCGATGACGTCCGGCTTGTCGTGCTTCGACAGCCCCAGGCGCTGGCTGACGCGCGCGACGTGTGTGTCGACGATGATGCCGGAGGGCAGGTTGAAGGCGGTGTTGAGCACCACGTTCGCCGTCTTGCGCGCCACGCCGGGCAGCGTCACCAGCTCGTCCACGGTGCGCGGCACCTCGCCGCCGAAGTCCGCCAGCAGCGCGCGGCTCATGGCCTGCACGGACTTCGTCTTCTGCTTGTAGAAGCCGGTGGGCTTCAAATCCTCCTCCAGCTCGGTGGTGTCCGCGTCCGCGAAGGCGCGCGGCCCCGGGTACTTGGGGAAGAGCGTGTCGGTGACGCGGTTGACGCGCTCGTCCGTGCACTGCGCCGCGAGGATGGTGGCGACGAGCAGCTCGAACGGCGTGGACCAGTTGAGCTCGTAGCGCGCATCCGGGTGGGTCTCCCGGAGGCGCTCGAGGAGGACGGGGACTTTCTGGGCAGGTGTCATGGCGTGTGCTTGCCATGAACCTACCCGGCGAGTCTGACATCCGTCACGCGCGGCGGGCTTCAGCCCCCCGACGGCGCGAGTTGCTGAAGCAGCCGCACCGTCTCTGGCGCGGCGAGCGACGGCGTGAGGGCGGTGAGGGCGACGCCGGACACCACGCGGGTGATGTTGTGGTCCACGCGTCCGGCCTGGGACCATACCTCCGCGGTGGGCGCGGTGATGTACGCGGAGAAGGTGTGGTGTCCGGTGCCGGGGCGCTCGCCAATGATGTGGATGAGGGCGCGGTGCTTCTTCGCGTCTCCCAGGCCACCGAAGAGCGCCTCGCCCGCGCGGTAGCCGGCGCGCACGCGGCCCGAGGTGAGCAGCAGCGTCTCCGGCGCGGGCATGTACCCGGCCTGGGTGAGCAGGTTCCTCAGCGCGTCCAGGTACGGCCGGAGCTGGCCGGCGTCCATGATGGACAGCGCGTTGAGCCCGTCGGACACCATGAGCTGCACGTCGTACTTCCCCGCGTGGCGCACGCGCAGCGAGCGCAGCGCGTCCAGCGACGCGTCGTCGAGCTGCTCGCCCGTCTCCGGATGGAGGATGTATTCCTTGCGGTCCTTCGACTTCGTCAGCAGCCGCACGGCATCCGGCACGGTGACGATGAAGGCCTCGCTCAGCTCCGTCCACAGGCTTGTCTTCGAGTCCGCGTAGACACGTCGCATTTCCGCATCCAGCGCGGGCTCCAAATCCCACGCGTTCGTTCCGTGGCCCACGGCGATGGGCACCCCGCGCGCGCGAATCTCGTCCAGCCGCTTCCCGCCCTCCGCGCGAATCTCCTCCTCGGTCCGCGTGTCGCCCTTCGCGCGCAGGTACTGGAGGTACACCCAGACCGGGTCGCCGAAGTGCTCGGTGGGCCGGCCCTCCGCGTCGATGACACCGAGCCGCTGGAAGAAGGCCCACATCCGGTCCTCCACCTTGTAGCCGAAGCGCTCGCGCAGCCGGACGTGGTCCTGGAAGCCGGTGGTGAGGTAGCCCAGCATGGGGTCGTTCTTCGTGGGCAGGCCCATGAGGTACGCCGGGTTCGCCGGCATGATGCGCTCCAGGCACCAGTCCAGGTCGTCCAGCGTCACGTCCATGTGCAGCGTGGAGCAGACGTCCAGGCCGATGGTCAGCCCGTGCAGCTTGCCCATGACGATGTCCTCGAGGCAGCAGCGCACGAGCTGCTCCTTCGTGCGGAACACCTCGGGGCCGATGAAGCCGGCCACGTCGTTGAGGTGCACCCACGGGGCAGCGGCGCGGCCCGAGCCCTCCTGCGCCCTCGACACCTTCTGCGTCAGCGCGCGCGCGAAGCCGTACTTGCGCGACTCGTGGATGACCATGTCGTAGCCATGGCCGGAGCCGTTGGTGAAGTCCGCGCCCTGGCCCGTCTCGAAGTAGAGGCCGAACTGGCCGGTGCGGGTGGCCGCGTAGTCGACCATCTTCTTCACGGAGATGTCGAAGGTGGCGTTGGCCGTGTCGCTGCCGGCGATGCTCTGGAACCAGATGCCGGTGGTGCCCGGGTGCAGGCGTTCTACCTCCGCCTGCACGTCGATGTGGGCCAGCACGCAGTGCGGGAGCACGTCCTGCAGGCCGAACGTCACCCGCAGCTCGTGCAGCGCGGCTTCAACCGCCGCCACCGACTCCGGCGCGGAGGACACCGGGTTGCAGCCGAGCACCACGTCGCCCACCGCGTACGCCCACCCGTCGAACACCTGCCAGCGGATGTCGTCCACGTTGTCGGTGGGCGAGTTGGGCTGGATGCGCGCGCCCAGGTAGCCCCGCGCGCCGATGTGGCTGCCCGGCAGCGGGTTGAACACCTTCTTGCCCACGGCGATGAGCTCTTCGTCGCTCATCAGCTTCACGACGCAGGCGATGACGTCGCTGCCCAGGCCCGGAACCAGCGCGTGGATGGCCGCCTCGTCGCTCTCCAGCAGGAACTGCTTCAGCCGGCCCACCGTCCAGTCCCGCGAGCCCGACGCGGCCACCCGGTCCTCGGACTCCACCAGCAGCGCATGCAAATCATCCTGGCGCAGCGGGTGGTCCCCCAGGTCGATGAGGCGCGTGTTCTCCAGCAACTGGCGCGCATTCTTCCGGGAGCTGTCTTCCGCGGCGGCCACGCCCACCAGCGCGTCGCCCTCCTTGAAGGCGTTGGCCGCGCCCAGCACCTGTTTGTAGAGCGCTTCGTCGAAGGCACCCTTGATGCGCTGAACGTAGCCGAACACGTCCTCGCCGGGGCGGACCTCCGGGATGTAGACGCCCTCGGGCACGGGGCCTGGAGGAGGGCGGGTGACGGAGTCCTTACCGCAGCCCAGGAAGGACGCCGCCGCGCCGCCCAGCATCGCGGCCAGCACGGTGCGCCGGTGCAACAGGAACCGGGGTTCCAAAGCCATGTTCCGTCCTCGCTTGCGGCGCGCTCCGGGAGGCTCCGGCCTCCCTTCCCCCGCGCGCCATCCAGCGACTCTCGGCGGCTCCGGTAAGCCGAGCCAAGCCGGCGACTCGTGCTTTTGGACGGCAACCGACGCCCACCTGTACCCGGGACGGAGCCCGGGCGCGGGCGCAGGACAGTTGTATGCCCCCGCGTTGTTGGATTCCGTGCGGGTGCGTCAGGGACCGGGCGCCGGCCGCGGCGCCACCTCCACCGTCCGCACCACGTTCTCCGGCGTCCCGTCCTCGAGGGTCCGCACGTCGAACGTGACTCGCACCGACGTGCCGGGTGGGAAGCTCTCACGCAGGTACGTCTCGACTCCCTGGGCCCGGGGGATGCGCTGTCCCTTCACGCGCGTGGCGTGCGTCACGCGCAGGGGGACGGCAGGTCCCTGGGTGCTCTCTACATAGAGGAGGCCCGGGCCCGCGCGGATCACCTTGCCGGTGAGCGCGTGCTCCTCGCCCTGGACGCTCTCCGTGTCCGGCCCGGTAGCCTGCTCCGGGGCCTGCGCCAGCGCCGGGGCGTTCCACATGAAGAGCCCGACGAGCAACCCCAGGGTCGTCCGCTTCATCGCCGCCACCCCCTGTGAGGCGGGCTTTCCGCCCCGGTGAAGCGTGCGCATCCCCGGCCCCGCGGGCAGCGCGCGCTTCCCTGGACGGATGCTGTCTCGGGGCCTAGCGTCCGCGGCCGTTCAACCCTCTCCCGAGAGAGACGCCTCCATGGTTTCGGCCATCTTCAATCCGGCTCGCTGGAAGCCCGTCGAGGGCTTCAAGTTCAAGGACATCACCTTCCACCGCGCGGTGGACCAGGGCACCGTCCGCATCGCCTTCAATCGTCCCGAGGTGCGCAATGCCTTTCGTCCCCGCACCGTGGACGAGCTGTCCCGCGCGCTCGAGGCCACGCGCTTCATGACGGACGTGGGCTGTGTGCTCATCACCGGCAACGGCCCGTCCCCCAAGGACGGCGGCTGGGCCTTCTGCTCCGGTGGGGACCAGCGCATCCGCGGCAAGGACGGCTACAAGTATGAGGGCGAGGAGGGAGAATCCGACCCGGCACGTCTGGGCCGCCTGCACATCCTGGAGGTGCAGCGGCAGATTCGCTTCCTGCCCAAGGCCGTCATCGCGGTGGTGCCGGGCTGGGCGGTGGGCGGCGGGCACAGCCTCCACGTGGTCTGCGACATGACCATCGCCAGCAGGGAGCACGCCGTCTTCAAGCAGACCGACGCGGACGTGGCCAGCTTCGACGGCGGCTACGGCTCCGCGCTGCTGGCGCGGCAGGTGGGTCAGAAGCGCGCGCGGGAAATCTTCTTCGTCGGCGCCAACTACTCCGCGGAGGAGGCGCACAAGATGGGCATGGTGAACGCCGTCGTGCCGCACGCGCAGCTCGAGGACTTCGCGCTCGACTGGGCCGCTGAAATCAACACGAAGAGCCCCACCGCCATCAAGATGCTGAAGTACGCCTTCAACCTCCCCGACGACGGCCTGGTGGGGCAGCAACTCTTCGCCGGTGAGGCTACTCGCCTGGCCTACGGCACCGACGAGGCCCAGGAGGGCCGCGACGCCTTCGTCCAGAAGCGCAAGCGAGACTTCAAGCGCTTCCCCTGGTCGTACTGATACACGCCGGGCGCGATATAAGCGCCGGATGGGCCCTTCCAGGTGACGCGTCGCATGCACGCGATGAGTCACCTCGAAGGGCCCTTCCTGTTTCAGCCTGAGAAATCATGAGGTTGAGGTCATTTTTCACCTCTGGGTCCGTCAGGTATTGACTATGTGAATGGAAGGATTTAGAAACACGGAAATAAAGAAGCACGGCTTGACCCGGTCTCAGGGGGTTCGAAGCAGGGTCCGGGAAAGCCGCTGTCACCAGGAGAGCGCACCTTGGTCCTTCCACGAGCAGCGGCCGGTGTCATCGTCCAGCAGCAGCAGGATGCGTTCTTCCTCATGGACACCGAGGGCGGGGAGGTCTTCCGAATCAATGAGACCGCGGCGCGTATCTTCGAGCTGTGCCGTAGCGGCAGCACGCTCGAGGACGCCGTACGGGCTCTCTCCCGTGGAATGGGCGAATCGGCACCGATGCAGGAAATCGCCGACGACGTTCAGAGTACTGTAGCTCAGTTCCAGGAACTGGGGCTCTGCGAGCCCCCCAGCGCTTCCTGAGACGTCTCATCCCCCCACCGAAATGATGAATCCGGTTCATCCCGTGGCCCGTATGGCCATGGCAGCGCATTGCGCGCGGAGGAACCCAAGATGTGTGTGTTTTATTTGTCGATAAAACGCATACGACGCCTGTGAGGCGGAACGCGGTGTTTCACAGCACAGGCCCAACCCCAACCCGAAAGAGGTTCACCATGTACGTCAAGGCCCAGATCGTTCGCGTCGCCGCTTCCTCCGACAAGTGCTCCTGCGGCGGCACCATGACGGTCCTCACCGTCGCCGAGTAGTCCATCCTGCCGTTGTCTCTTCCTCCCTCCACACCCCGAAAGAGGACGCCCATGTACATCAAGCCCGAGATCGTCCGCTGTGCTGCTTCGAGCGACAAGTGTTCGTGTGGTGGCACGATGACTGTGCGCACGTCCATCGAATAATTCGATGGTTCGGGCGGAGAGGACCTCCTCTCCGCCCGATTTCGTTTCAGCCCTGTCGTCTGTCCGTGCGTCCGGTTCGCCGGGACGTGGAGGGGAAGGCTCTACCCGCAGTCCCACGAGGTTCACCATGTACGTGAAGGCCGAGATCGTCCGCGTTGCCGCGTCGTCCGACAAGTGCTCCTGCGGCGGCACCATGACCACTGTCAGGGTGCTCGAGTAGTAGTCACGGAGCGCGCGGAGGGCTTCCTTCCGCGCGTGCCGTACGCAGTACCCCGCGCCGCGCGCCGGCTCACACCGGAACGCGGACGGGCTCAACCCACAACCCAGCGAGGTTCACCATGTACGTGAAGGCCGAGATCGTTCGCGTTTCCGCTTCCTCCGACAAGTGCTCCTGCGGCGGCACCATGACGCTCGACACCGCCACGGTGGTCCAGTAGCCGGCGCCCGCGCCGTCAACCCGCAACACCCCGAGAGATGACCATGTACGTCAAGGCTCAGATCGTTCGCGTTGCCGCTTCCTCCGACAAGTGCTCCTGCGGCGGCACCATGTCCGTGGCGCTGACCGCCACCACGGCGGAGTAGTCCTCTCCGGTGGAGGCGGGGAGGGTGACCTTCCCGCTTCCGCCGGATTGCAGCACCCCACTCACGGCCCGGTTCGCCGGGCCGTGGGATGGGCCTCAACCCCAACAACCCGAAAGAGGTTCACCATGTACGTCAAGGCCCAGATCGTTCGCGTTGCCGCTTCCTCCGACAAGTGCTCCTGCGGCGGCACCATGACCGCCACGGTGCAGGTCGCGGAGTAGTCGTCAACGGCAGCACCCGGCCGCGGTCCGGTTCTCCGGGCCGCGGCTGGTTTCCCAACCACACCCCAAAGACAGAGGTCACCATGTACATCAAGGCCGAGGTCGTTCGCGTTTCCGCTTCCTCCGACAAGTGCTCCTGTGGCGGCACCATGACCACCACGGTGCGCACCGTCGCGGAGTAGTCGCGGCTCGCGGGCGGGAGGTGCTTCCACTTCGGGAGTGCTTCCCGCCTGTGTCTTCCACACCCCTTTTCCTGTTCCTCACTCCACCGTGTCCTCCTCGTCCACCCCATTGCTGCTGCTCACCCAGGCGGACCTCCATGGCGCGCCGCTGTTCCGGCTCGTGTCCGTCGACGTGGCGGTGCGTCCGGGCGAAGGCCGGCTCTGGGTGGACCTGTCCCGTGACACCGGCTACGCGCCGGCCTGGCAGCAGCACCTGCGCCACCTGAAGGCCGTGGGCCTCGGGCGCTACGCGCTGCCGTGGGACGAGACGGACTTCTTCTTCTCCGTGCGCGGCCGCAAGGTGACGCTGGATGGGCGCAGCGCGTCCCTGCCGCTGTTCGTCGCGTGGGTGGCGTTGCTCGCCGGCCGCGAGCTGCCCGCGCCCTTCCTCGCCACCGGGGTGGCGCTCGACGGCAGCGAGGCGCTGGTGCCCGCGCCGCTCGACAAGCTCCAGGGCAAGCTCGCCGCCGCGGACGCCTACGTGCGCCAGGTCCACGCGTCCGCCGGGCGCGTGGCGGCCTGGGTCCCCGCCGGTAGTCAGTGGGACGCCGCGCCGCTGAGCGCGCTGGACGTGCGCTCCGTCCCCAGCCTCACGGCGGCCGCCGAGTCCGTGCTCGGCGCGCTGCCGCTGCGTGCGGCCGCTGGCGCGATTTCCGGAGGGGTGGCGGCATGATTTCCCGGGGGCTTCGCGCGGTGCGCGAGATGTACGAGCTGACGCGCGGGCTGGGCAACCTGCGGGTGCTGATGGTGTCCGGGCTGGTGGGCACGGTGGCCGGCGGCCTGCTCAACCCGGTGATGCCGCTGTACCTCCAGTCGCGCGGGCTGGATTTGCAGGGCATCGGCCTCGTGTACTCGGTGGGCTCGCTGGTGCCCATCTTCCTGCAGCCGGTGATGGGCGCGCTGTCGGACCGTTACAGCCGCAAGGGCTTCGTGGTGGGCCTGTCGCTCGTGACGTCGCTGCTGGTGCCGGTGATGGCGCTCTTCGCGCACCCGCTGCCCCTGGCCGCGGCGCTGTCGCTGAAGCTGCTCCTGCAGCGCAGCGCGCAGCCGGTGAACGGCGCGCTGGTGGCGGACTTCGCCCCGAAGCAGAAGCGCGCCACCATCTTCGCACTGCTCGACGCGAGCACCAGCCTGATGTTCGTGCTCGCGCTGGGCGCCTCCGCCTTCGTCATCCGCTGGCTGTCCACGCAGTACACCTTCTTCCTCGCCGGCGCGCTCTTCCTCGTCAGCAGCCTGCTGCTCCTGAAGCTGGAGGAGCCCGCGCGCGAGGCGCCGAAGGCGCGCGCCTCCGGCGGCGGTTGGAAGCTCGCGCTGGACGCGGTGCGCGCCCCGGTGGACTACGTGCGCGGCTCGCCGCGGCTGGCGGGCCTGTTCGCCTGGCAGTTCTTCTTCGCCTTCGCGCTCAATCTGTTCCCCATCTACGTCCCGCTCTACGCGATGAAGCTGGGCGCGCCGTCGGAGGCCGTGGGGCCGCTCGTCGCCGTCTCCTGGCTCGTCTACGCCTTCGCCCAGCCCTTCGGCGGGCGGCTGTCGGACGGGACGCAGAAGCGCCACGGCATCATCCTCGCGGGGCTCGCGGGCATGGTGCTCATGAGCGGCATCCTCGGCCTCTCCGGCTGGCTGCCCGCGCCGTACGGCCTCGCCCTCATGGTGGTGTCGTGGGCGCTGCTCGCGGTGCCAGACGGCCTGCACCGCCCCTCCGCGCAGGCGGTGGTGGTGGAGGTGGCCCCCACGTCGGAGCGCGGTCGCTTCCTGGGCGCGCTCGGCGGCTGCGCGGCGCTCGCGCAGGTGCTCGCTCCGCTCACCTATGGCTTCGTGGCCCGGCACGCCGGGCTCTCCAGTGCCTTCCTGCTGTCTTCCGGCGCGTTGCTCCTGTCCCTGGCTGGCATGGCCTGGGCACCCGGGCGCTCCGCACCGGCCGCCGTACCCCACACCCCCGTCCTCACCCCATCTCAGGAGCCCGGATGAAAACGTCGACCTGTACCTGGGGCGCCGCGCTCTTCCTCGCGTGCTTGCCGACCCTGGCCCTCGCTGATTCGCCCGAAGACAAGCAGCACTACAACTACAAGGCCACCTTCACCAGCGAGCCCATCACCATCGACGGCAAGCCGGACGAGGCCGTGTGGCAGACGGCCCCGGAAGCCTCCGGCTGGCACCTCACGCGCATCGACTACGGCAACCCCGCGCGTGACGACACCAAGGTCCGCATCCTCTACGACAAGCACAACCTGTACGTGCTGTTCTACTGCCTGGACAAGGACCCCTCGAAAATCACCGCGTACAGCGTCCAGAACGAGTCCTTCCTCCACCAGGAGGACAACGTCACGGTGATGCTGGACACGTACAAGGACCACCGCAACGCGTACTACTTCTGGACCAACCCGCTCGGCGTGCGCACCGACGGCCGCATCGTCGCGGACGGCGAGGCCTTCACCACGTCCTGGGCGGGTGAGTGGGAGTCCATGGGCTCCGTCACCCAGGACGGGTGGTACTCCGAAATCCGCATCCCCTTCGCCAACTTCCAGTTCCCGGACGTGAAGGAGGGCGAGGAGGTGACGTTCGGCCTGATGCTGGACCGCGAGCAGGCCCGCACACAGGAGTGGAGCAACTGGACGCCGGACGGCGTCAACAGCGCCAAGGTGAGCCGCTTTCCGCACCTGGAGGGGCTCAAGGGAATCGAGGGGCGCCGCAGCTGGGGCATCACCCCGTACGTGGCCACGGACTTCGCGCTGAAGACCACCGCGGACCGGAAGAAGTTCAAGCCCAACGCCGGCTTCGACGCGCGCATCGACCCGACGTCGAACGTGGCCCTGAAGCTGACCGTCAACCCGGACTTCTCCGACGTGGAGGCGGACCAGGACCGGCTCCTGCTGGACACCGAGGAGCCGCTGCTGCCCGAGCGCCGTCCCTTCTTCGTGGAGAGCGAGCACCTCTTCCTCGCGCCCATCAAGATCTTCACCTCCCGCCGCATCGCCATGAAGCCGCACGACCAGGTGCTCGGCGGCGCGCAGTTGACGGGCAAGGTGGGCGGCCTCGGCTTCTCGCTGCTCGACGTGCAGCACCGCGACGACCCGGGCGACGGCAGCAACGACAAGGAGAACCTGAACTCCGGCGTGCTGCGCCTCCAGCAGGACATCGGCAAGCGCTCCGCCATCAACCTCATCGCGGTGAGCCGCAAGGGCGACAAGTACGGCTGGTTCCGCACCACCGGCCTCGACGCCAACATCCACATCTGGGAGGAGCTCTTCGTCCAGGCGCAGATTCTGAAGAGCTGGAGCGACGTGGCGGGTCACAAGGACTCGGAGGCGTACAAGGTCGCCATCCACCGCTTCGACACCAACTCCGAGTTCTGGATCCACCTGGAGGACATCGGCAAGCGGTACGCCAACCCGCTGGGCTACACGCCGGTGCTCGACAAGCAGGGCTGGAATACGCACCTGTACCTGACGCCGTTCCCCAAGCTGAAGTTCCTGCCGCAGGTCAACCTCACGTGGGACCACCTCTGGCGCCGTGACCACGACAAGGTGCGCACCCGTCTGCGCCACCGCGTCAACGTGCAGCCGTACCTGCACCACAACTTCGCCCTCTACGCGGACTACGTCTACGACGACAACGAGGGCTTCAAGGACCGCATCGCCACCGGCGGCTTCATCCTCTTCCCCAACGACTGGCAGAGCCTGACGCTGACGGCCTTCACCGGTAACTTCCTCGGCGGCCCCACGCGCGGCATCAACGGCGCGCTCAACATCAAGATGGGCAACCGGCTCCAGGCGAAGCTCAGCGGCTTCTACACGGAGAGCAAGGACGTGCCGGAGAACAGCGAGCTGTATGGCACCTCCGGCACGGGCCACTCGTGGAGCGGCTACGCGCAGCTGCGCTACCAGTTCAACCCGAACCTCTACACCCGCGTGACGTTCCAGCAGGGCGCGGTGTCCGAGCTCGCCGACTACAGCAACGTGAAGGGCACGCTGCTGGACGCCGTCTTCGGCTGGCACTACCGCGAGTGGAGCGACCTGTTCCTCGTCTATTCGGACCAGCCGTTCAACGGTTCGCAGGAACGCCGCATCCTCTCGAAGATCTCCTTCACGTACTGAAGTGCCCGGAGTGAATCTGTCATGAGCACCGCCAACACGCCGCAGCCGCAGGACATCTCCAGCCGCTACAACCAGGTGTCGTCGACGTACAACGACAGCAAGTACACCAAGGCGGCGCACAAGTTGTTCTGGGTGGTCTACGAGGAGCTCACCTGGAGGGCCGTGGAGAAGGTGCTGCCTCCGGCCGGCACGTCGTGGCGCGTGCTCGACGCGGGCGGTGGTGGCGGCAAGTTCAGCGCGCGCTTCGCGGAGGCCGGCCACAACGTCACCGTGCTGGACATCTCCGCGGGCATGCTGGACTCGGCCAAGGCATATCTCGGCTCGAAGGGGCTGTTGGAGCGCTGTTCCTTCATCGAGGGCACGGTGGCGGACCTGCCCTTCAAGGACTCGGAGTTCGACCTCGTCTTCAGCGAGGGCGACCCGGTGTCCTACTGCCTGGACCAGTACCCCAAGGCGATGAGCGAGCTGGTGCGTGTGGTGAAGCCGGGCGGCCCCGTCATCATGGGCGTGGACAACCGCCACGAGCACTTCATGTTCGAGCTCAAGCACGGCAAGAAGGCCGAGGCGCTGAAGATGCTGCTCACGGGCCGCGGCAAGTGCCCGTACGGCCTGCCGGTGCACCTGTTCACCCTCAAGGAGCTGCAGGACGGCGTGAAGGCGGCGGGCGCGGACGTGGAGGAGATCTTCGGCAAGCCCGTCATGTACTTCGAGATGCTGGAGGCGATGCAGGCCGAGCGCGGCCCGGACTTCGACGTGTGGGCGGCGCGTGATGAAATCATCGCGATGCAGGAGAAGCTCGCGCACGAGGGCTATGCGCTGCAGGGCCAGCACTTCCAGGTGATGGCGCGCAGGAAGAAGTAGGAGGCACGCCGTGTCGTCGATTCCATTCCTGGGCGTGGGGCTCAGCTACCGCTGGGACTTCCAGCCGAACCTCGCGCGGGGCAACCCGGGCGTGGACTGGCTGGAGGTGATGCCCGAGCACTTCTTCCCGCTGACGGAGGACACGGTGCGCCGGCTGGAGGTGCTGGCGAAGCGCTATCCGCTGGCGGGGCACGGGCTGGAGCTGTCCGTGGGCTCGGACGGCGTGGATGGCCCGGACTACGTGTCGAGCCTGAAGCGGCTGCTCGCCACCACGCGCGCCGCGTGGCACTCGGACCACCTGTGCTTCACGCGCGCGGGCGAGCTGCCGGTGCGCTCGCTCACGCCGGTGCCCTTCACGGAGGACGCGCTGGAGACGTGCGTGCGCAACATCCGCCGCGTCCAGGCGGAGCTGGGCCTGCCCTTCATCGTGGAGAACATCGCCTGGCTGTTCGACACGCCGCTCAGCACGCTGGACGAGGCGGACTTCCTCACCCGCGTGGTGACGCAGTCCGACTGCGGCCTGCTGCTGGATTTGCACAACGTCTACGCCAACGCGGTGAACCACAAGTTCGACCCGTACGCCTTCATCGACAGGCTCCCGTTGGACAGGGTGGTGCAGATTCACCTCGCGGGTGGGGTGACGATGGAGGGCGTGTACGTGGACAGCCACTCCAGCGTGTCGCCAGAGGAGGTGTGGCGGCTGTTGGAATACGTGGCGCCGCGCTGCCCGGTGCGCGGAGTGAACTTCGAGATGGACAGCGGCTTTCCGCCCTTCGCGCGGCTGGTGGAGGAGCTCGCGCGGGCGCGGGCCATCCTCAAGCGCTGCGGCGCGAGCGCGGCCTGACAGGACGACACGACATCATGGGCTACTCCGAGACGCTGGAGGTGCTGGCGCGGTTGCACGTGGATGCACGCTTCCGCGAGGCCTGGTTGCGGGACGCGAACGCGGCCATGGCGCCGTACACGCTGACGCCGCGCGAGCGTGAGGCACTGGCGGGCGCGGACGCTGTCGTGGTGGAGCGGGCGGGGCGGATGTTGGACGGGCACCGCCTGTCGCGTGTGCACGAGCATCTGCCCTGGGCGGACTCGGCGGTGCGGCCCGGCCTGCTGCCGGTGCTGAAGGACTTCCTCCAGGACGCGCTCCCGGAGTTGCTCAACCGCGAGGAGGCCATCGCCTTCTGCCGCTACCTGGAGGCCGCTCCGCGCGGGAAGCTGCCCGCGTACATGGCGGACCTGGCCCGCTGTGAGCGGCTGCGCATCGCCCTCGCGTGGGGGCTGCAGCCGATGGCGGGACCTACCCACGTGGAGTCGTTCCAGTACCCGGTGACGGAGTTGCTCGCCGCGCTGGCGCAGCCGGGCTGGCCGGAGGCGGCCGTGCGTCCCACGCGCGTGGAGTACCTCAAGGTGCCGGGCCTGCCGGCGGTGATGGTGCGCGCGCTGTAGCGGGCCGGGCCTTCGCCTTCAGCGGTTCCACAGGAAGTCGGTGAGGACGCCGTAGTGCACGGCGGCCGCGGCGATGACCATGAGGTGGAAGACCTCGTGGTAGCCGAACACCCTGGGCGCGGGGTCCGGCCAGCGGCGCGCGTACACCACCGCGCCCAGCGCGTAGAGGACGCCTCCGAGCGCGAGCCCCGCGACGCGTGCCGGGCCGATGACCTCCGGCAGGTGCATCACCACCGGCGCCGCCAGTGTGCCCAGCGCGACATAGAGCGCTGAACGCGCGCCCCGCGACGCGGAGATGCCGAGCAACGCGAGCGTCGCGCCCGTGAGCGCACAGCCCCACATCAGCCAGAGGAGGGGAGTGCTCCATCCGCTCCGCGTCTCCAGCGTGGCCATGGGTGTGAAGCTGCCCGCGATGAGGAGGTAGATGGCCGCATGGTCGCACCGGCGCAGCCGCAGGTACGCGGCGCGGCTCCACGTGGGCCAGTGGTACGTGCCACTCACACCGAACATCAGGACGAGGCTGATGCCGAACACCAGGGCCGCCGCGTAGTGCGCCCCCTGCGCGGGGGACAGCGCGAGCTGGACGCAGCCGCACAGCGCCGCCACCGCCGCGAGCAGGTGTGAGAGGCCCCGCAGCCGGGGCTTCACTTTGTCGTCCATCAACAGTGCTTCGATGCCGCGTGGAGATGCAGCCATGACCTCTGGGTAGTCACGGCATGTCACCGCTGCGTCAGCGCGTGCCCCTCGCGTCCAGGTCTTGACGCACGTCGTGCTGAAGCGTCCAGCGCTTCACGGGTGGAAGTGCCAGCGGGTAACAGCCACGTGTCAGTCCGCGGGCGACACGAGCACGGAGTCCGCCGTGCGACGCGTCGGGCCCTGGTAGACGGCCTCGATGTTGTTGCCGTCCGGGTCCAGCACGAAGGCGGCGTAGTAGCTCGCGTGGTAGTGGCGCAGGCCAGGCGCGCCGTTATCTCGGCCCCCCGCGGCGATGGCCGCCGCGTGGAAGCGGTGCACCGTCTCGCGGTCCTTCGCCTGGAAGGCCAGGTGGATTCCGTACCCGGAGGGAGAAGCGCCCGCGTCGAGGGGGCCGACGTAGAACTCGTCGGCGGAGAAGACGTGCTCGTTGTCATCGGAGATGGGGACGCCGAGCACGTCGAGCACCGCGCGGTAGAAGCGCTTGCTCGCGTCGAAGTCCTTCACGCGGATGCTGACGTGGTCGATCAGGCGGCCCGTGTGGAATTCCTGCATGTGGTTTCTCCTCGGTGGTATGGCGAGGCTGCCATGAAACCCCGCCTGCTGACCTTCTTCTGTGAGCTGGGAGCCGGCCCGCTGCGTGAGCTTTTCCGCACTCCGGGCATTGTCGAGGACCTGGTGGCGCTGAGTGCCGGCGTGAGCCTGGGCCTCTTGGACCTGAGCCCCGAGCGCGCCGAGGTGGTGCGCCGTCTCAACGCGGAGGGCGTCCCCGTCACCGCGTGGCTGTTGCTACCCGAGGACCAGGGCTACTGGTTCCACGCGGGCAACGTCGCGCAGGCCGCCGCGCGCTACGAAGCCTTCCTCGCGTGGACGGCCGCGCACGGGCTGAAGTGGGACGGCGTGGGCCTGGACATCGAGCCGGACATCCGCGAGCTGCGGCAGGTGCTCGGGGGCGAGTGGTGGAAGCTCGCGAGGCTGCTGCCCCGGCTGGTGCTCGGCGGGCGCTTGAGGAAGGCGCGGGCCGCGTACACCGCGCTGGTGCAGCGCATCCGCGCGGACGGCTATCGGGTGGACACGTACCAGTTCCCGTTCATCGTGGACGAGCGGCAGTCGCGCTCCACGCTGCTGCAGCGCGTGTCGGGCGTGCTGGACGTGCCATCGGACCGCGAGGTGCTGATGCTCTACACCAGCTTCGCGCGTCCGCACGGTGCCGCGCTGCTGTGGAGCTACGGCCCGGGTGCTCCCTCCATCGCGGTGGGCATCACCGGGGGCGGGGTGGAGCTGCCGGGCGCGCACCTCCCGCCGCCGCTGGACTGGGCCGAGCTCTCGCGAGACCTACGCCTCGCGGTGCGCTGGACGCATGACCTCCACGTCTTCAGCCTGGAGGGCTGCGTGCGGCAGGGCTTCCTCTCGCGGCTGCGCACGTTCGACTGGGATGCGCCGGTGGACCCGCCCGCCATCCCCGCGCGGCGCGTGGATGTGCTGCGCCGTGCGGCGCGCGGCGTGCTCCGCGTGAGTGCGCGCGTGCTCCGCTGACGCCTCGGAGGGCAGGCAGGGGGCCAAGGCGCCCCGCGTCATGTGCCTGGCTGGAAGGTCTGGGTTGACGCTCGGGAGAGGGGGAAGTGTCATGGCGCCCCCAAGCTCCCCCAAGCCTCAAGCCCGGCACCGTCCGGGACGTGACTGCTCATGACCGACCACCGCAAGACGTCGAAGCTCCTCGGCGCGCTCCTGCTGTTCGTGGGCGCGCTCCAGGCCACGCCCGCCCGGGCGGCGCCCGCGTCCCCGCCGACTCCCGTCCCCGTGCCCAACGGCGGCTTCGAGCTGGCCGGCGGCGCCTCGGCGGTGCCCGCCTTCTGGACGGCGAAGGGGCAGGGCAAGGTGTCCGCCGCGTCCGACACGAAGGCGGAGGGCGCGCGCGGTCTGGTCATCGAAAGCCCACAGGGCGGCGCGGAGACCACCGTCGAGTCCGAGGCGATGAAGCTCCAGGTGGGCCAGCTCTACAGGCTCAGCGCCTGGGTGCGCACGCGCGGCGTGCAGGCGGACCCGCAGGCCCGCTACCCCACGGCGCTCGGCGCCTGCATGTCGATGAAGAGCTTCCCCTTCACCAACTGCACGCCCGCGCCCGCCGCGGAGGGCGGCAGCCGCGTGTCGGCGCTCTTCTTCGCCACGCAGGCCTCGGACCGCGTGCAGCTCCACCTGGGCCGCAACGGCAAGGCCACCGGCACCGCGTGGTTCGACGACGTGCGCGTGGAGAAGGTGGACGACATCACCGCCTACGTGCCCATGGAGTCCGTGCGCTGGGCCGGCAAGGGCTTCCGCTATGACGACGGCGGGTGGATCTATGTCCACGTCGAGGGCGAGCCGTACGAGCGCGGCACGCAGCTCGGTGAGCTCACGGGCGCGGAAATCGTCCGGTACATCGAGAAGCTCGGCATCCAGAAGGACAAGACGGACGCGGTGAAGGGCTGGAACCACGCGCGGCTGCTCGCGGACGCGCTCTTCCTGCGCAAGTACGACCCCGAGTTCCTGGAGGAGATGAAGGGCATCGCCGACGGCGCCAACAAGGCCGGCGCGAAGTTCAAGGACCGCGAGCTGGACCTGCTGGACATCGTCACCATCAACTCCGCGGTGGACGCGGGCCAGCTCGAGGAGGCCAACCGCGCCACGGCCACGCCGCTGTCCGGCCGCACCTTCCTCAAGGCCGAGGACGAGGCCGAGCGCGCCGGCAAGGGCGACCACTGCTCATCGTTCGTGGCCACGAAGTCCGCGACGAAGGACGGCCGCGCCATCATCGGCCAGATTTTCATGTGGAACGGCTACACGGGCGTCCACTGGGACGTGATTCTCGACGTGCAGCCGACGAAGGGGCACCGCTTCGTGATGCAGACCTTCCCGGGTGGCATCCACAGCGGCGCGGACTGGTACGTCAACGCGGCGGGCATCGTCATCGGCGAGACGACGGTGGGGCAGACGCCGTTCGACATGAACGGCTCGCCGCAGAGCAACCGCATCCGCAAGGCTGCGCAGTACGCGTCCAGCATCGACGACGTGGCGCGCATCCTGAAGGACGGCAACAACGGCCTCTACAGCAACGACTGGACGCTGGCGGACACGAAGACGGACGAGGGCGCCTGCTTCCTGCTCGGCACGAAGAAGACGCGGCTGTGGCGCACGGGCAGCAAGGGCAACGCCGCGGACACGCCGGGCAACCTCAAGGACTTCATCTGGGCCAACAACAACACTCGCGACCCGGAGGTGCGCAAGGAGTACGTGCCCAACCCGGACAACGCCCCGGTGGACCTGGCCTTCAACACCTGGAACCGCGACATCGCCTTCCAGGAGTACTACGCGAAGTTCGGCAACAAGGGCTTCGACCTGGACGTCGCGACGCGGATGATGGCCTCCACGCCCATCAACCGGCCCCACGCGTGCGACGGCAAGGTGACGACGTCCGAGATGGTCGAGAAGCTGATGTTCCTCGCGCACTACGGCAAGACGACGCTGCGCGAGAAGATGATTGGCAGCCGCTTCATGCCGGACCTGCCGGGCGCCACGCCGCACCTCTCACTGGGCTACACGACGTTCAGCCCCGTCGTCGTCGCGGACAAGCTGAAGGAGGCGCACAAGACGTGGAAGGCGCCCGAGGACCCCGCCGCGCCGAAGCGGGACCTGGCGAAGGTGAAGGACGCCGTCACCTTCGACGAGTCGCTCCTGTGGTCCAACACGGTGTTTCCCGCCACGGACGGTGACAACTGGCTGTCCAGCGGCACGGCCGCGTACTGGAAGCTGCTGAAGGACCTGCCCGACGGCGCGGACAAGGCCTTCGAGCAGCAGCGCGACGCGCTGGCGGAGCTGAACGCGCGCTTCCTCTTCTTCACCTCGCGCGAGCAGGACGTGGTGCCGGTGAACGCGAAGACGGACTACGGCAAGTACGGCCCGTACATGCTGCCGCGCATCAAGGGCACCTTCGCGCTGCACCAGCTCCGGCTGCTGCTGGGCAACAAGGACTTCAGCAAGGCGATGGGCGCGGTGCACACGCGCTACGCGAACAAGGACATCACCACGGCGGACTTCAAGCGCACGGTGCTGGAGGCCACCAACAAGGACGTGGGTGCCTTCGTCGCGCAGTGGCTGGAGCGCACGGGCCTGCCGCAGCCGCGCATCCGCGCGAGCGCCGTGCAGGTGAAGGACGGCTACGAGACGACGCTGAAGGTGGAGCAGCCGGGCCTGCGGCCGTGGCACTTCGTCACGCTGGTGGAGGTGAAGACGGCGAAGGGCTCCACGCTGGAGCGCGTGGAGGTGAAGAGCGCGAACGAGACGTTCACCTTCCGCACGGCGGAGGCGCCGGCGCGCGTGGTGTTCAACGCGTCCAACGACATCCCCGTGCCGCGCGAGCGCTTCCAGGTGCTGGGCAACCAGACGGACGCCTTCGACAAGCTGCTGCTGGTGCACGGCACCGCGCGGCAGACGGAGTCCATGCGCACGCTGGCGCTGGGCTACCGCGACGTGCTGGCGGACGTCTTCACGGAGGTGCTGCCCCCGGTGAAGCCGGACGGCGAGGTGACGGACGCGGAGCTGGCGGACCGGGACCTCGTCCTCTTCGGCGGCGCGGAGGACAACGCGGTGCTGGCGCGGCTGGCCGAGGAGAAGAAGCTCCCGGTGGAGCTGGGCCGGCGCTACTTCCGCTGGCAGGGGAAGACGTACGGGCGCCCGGATGACGGCATCGCCATGGCGCTGCCCAACCCGTGGAACCCGAAGCGGTCCCTGTACCTGTACGTGGCCAACAGCGGCCTCCAGCTCTGGCAGATGACGCGTGCGTACCAGCGCAACCTGCAGGGGTGGGCGCGCTTCCAGGGCAATGACGTGAGCGCGAAGGGCTTCCATGATTTGGAGTCCCTGTCGCAGGACGTGACGGTGACGCCGCCGCCCGCGCCGCCGCCGGCACCGCCGCCCGCGACGCCGCCGGGACCTCCGGCGCCGAAGCTGGGCATGCTCATGCGGTGACGCGGTGAACGGGCGGCCCGGTGCGTGCCTCACACCGGGCCGCCTGGGAGGCGAGGGCGCGGGTGGACAGTGCCGCGCGGGTGCTTAGGCTGGGCGACACTCCTGATAGAGGTCCTGTGTGAGCTCCCTCGTCATCCGGCTGGTCTGTGGCCTGCTGTTCACCGCGCTGGTGCTGGGAGCCGTCGTGCACCCGCCCGACAACATCTCGCAGGGCATCGGAATGCTGCTCCCCGGGGCCCTGCTGCTGAGCGTGGCACTCAAGGGACCGCGCCGCTCCATCATCAAGAAGAAGCGCGCGCCCATGCCCACGGGCGAACTGCCGCCTGGAGTCTGAAGCAGTCCAGCACCAGGCCAACTCCGCGAAACTCCTGGCCCCATGCTGGGCAGGTAGGCATCTAGATAGGTATCTCGATATATCTTGAATCTAGATATATCGCGTCCTATATCTGGAGCATGAGACATCCACACTGGGGCGGCCCGGGCCGTCCTTTCTTCCATCAGGACGACGGCTCCGAGCATCACCACCGCAGGGGACGTCACGGACATCATCGCGGCGGCGGTCGCGGGGGACGGCTCTTCGACTATGGGGAGCTGCGCTTCCTCATCCTCGCGATGCTCGCCGAGCGCCCGTGTCACGGGTACGAGCTCATCAAGGGCATCGAGGAGCGGCTCGGCGGCGCCTATAGCCCCAGCCCTGGGGTTATCTACCCGACGCTCGCCTGGCTGGCCGACATGGGCTACGCCGAAGTCGAGAACGAGGAAGGCGGGCGCAAGCGCTACCGCGCCACCTCGGAGGGACAGGCCTTCCTCGCCGCCAACCGCGCGGCCGTTGACGGGCTGCTCGCTCGCATCCGCTCTACCGCGCCCGGAGGGCCGGACCCCGTGCCCGCGCAGGTGGTGCGCGCCATGGAGAACCTCAAGGTCGCCATGCGCCTGCGCTTCAAGCAGGGGCCGATTGATCAGACGGCGGCGGAGCGCATCGCCGCGGCGCTCGATGCGGCGGCGCAGGCCGTGGAGCGCAGTTGAGCACTGGCACAACTCCCAACGGAGGAACCACCCATGGATGAGAAGAGCATGGCTCGGAATGGGGCCGACGCCGGCCAACCGGGCGCGCCTCATCAAATCATTCGCGTGCGTCACGAGCTCCGGCGGCGCAGGCTCGTCGTCAGCGGCGTGGAATCCCTGACACCCCGCATGCGGCGAATCCGTTTCACGTCGCCCGACCTCGCGGACTTCAACAGCCCGTCACCGGACGACCACATCAAGCTGTTCTTCTCGGGCCGGGACGCGGCGACAGGCGAACCGGTGATGCGTGACTTCACGCCGCGCGCCTTCGACAACGCCGGGAAGACGCTGACCATCGACTTCGCCCTCCATGGCTCCGGGCCCGCGACGGAATGGGCCGCGGGGGCGCAGGTCGGCCAGACGCTCGAGATTGGCGGGCCGCGAGGCTCGACCGTCGTGCCCGATGACTTCGACTGGTACCTGCTGATTGGCGACGAGAGCGCGCTGCCAGCCATTGGCCGCCGGGTCGAAGGGCTGCGCCCTGGCGTGCCCGTGACGACCGTGGTGTCCGTGGCGAATGAGCGCGAGGCCCAGCGCTTCGTGACTCGGGCCTCCTGGCAGCCGGAGTGGGTCGTACGCGGGGACCCGAGCGAGAAGGACGGTGAATTGCTGCTCCGCGCGCTCGCCCGGTTCTCGCCTCCGGCGGGGGATGGCTTCGTCTGGATTGCTGGCGAGGCCGCGCTCGTCTCCGAGGTGCGGGCGCACTTCGTCGAGAAGCGCCGGCATCCGGCGGACTGGATCAAGGCAGCGTCCTACTGGCACCGGGGCGGACATGAGGAGGGTGGCGCCCCGGGCCATCGTGCATGACGTTGCGCGGTGTCGCGCTCAGCGGCCGCTGCCTTCAGCCCGTGCCACGTTCGGCGTACCTCTCCGCGCGTGTTCGGCCACCATGTCGACGAGCTGTTCGAGGACCCCATGCGCCAGGTAGTGGCCCATGCCGGGGATGGTGACGTGGCGGGCTCCGGAGATGGCGGCGGCCGTCGCGCGTCCGCCGCTCGGGTGCACCATGAGGTCGGTGTCCCCGTGGATGACGAGCGTCGGCGCCGTGATTCGTCGAAGCTCTTCCGTCCGGTCCCCTGATTTCATGATGGCGCCAATCTGCCGCGCGACACCTTGCTGGGCCGTTCGTCCGTCGCCGCGCACCCACGCTTCCGCGGCGTAGGCTCGGACGGAGGCGTCGTCGAACGGAAAGCCTGTCGCCGCGATGTGGCGGACGATGCCGAGATAGTTCGTCACCGACTCCTCGCTCGTGCTCGCCGGGCTCCTGGCGAGCCGCAGGATGGTCGAGAACGCGGGCTGCCCGACGCTGCGAGCGCCAGTCGTGGAGAAGATGGACGTGAGGGAGCGGGCCCGCACCGCATGCCGCGCCGCGAGCGTCTGGGCAATCATGCCGCCCATCGACATGCCCACGAGGTGCGTGCTCGCGATGCCGAGATGGTCGAGCAGCCCCACGGTGTCGGTCGCCATGTCGGCCAGGTCGTAGCCATCGGGCCGGGGAATCCGGAAGAACTGCTGGAACTTGCTCGGGGGAGGCACCTGCGCACGCGATGAGCGGCCCACGTCGCGGTTGTCGAACGCGACGACGTAGAAGCCCCGGTGCACGAGTGCGTCAATCATGGCCTTCGGCCACGAGGTCAGGTGGAGCCCGAGCCCGGCCAGCAGGAGCAGTGGCTCGTCCGTTTCTCTTCCCCAGGTGCGGAAGCAGAGGCGGATGCCATGGGGCAGGTCGCAGAAGCGGTCCTCCCCTGGAGCGTCGGCAATGGCGAGCGGCACGGTGCTCATACCGCTACCGCGACCTTCGGCTCGGACGCGACGACGTCGCGGACGTGTGAAGAGAAGCGCAGGTTCGGGTCCTCCACCGAGTCCTCCTTCAGGAGCTTGACGTCGGAATAGTAGTCCATCGACATCAGCCAGGGGGCCTGCATGCCCTGACGTGGAAGCTCGCTGATGGAGCGCTTCACGTACCCCGCTCCGAAGTCGAGCAGCGGCCGCGTCGGCATGGACGCATCGCTCAACTCGGGCCGGCAGATGGAGTGGCCGTTCGCATCCATGTACGAGAGCAGGCGGCAGAAGTGCTCACAGAGCAGGCCAATCTTCAGCGTCCACGACGAGTTGGTGTAGCCGACCGCGAGCGCGAGGTTCGGGACACCGTCGAGCATCATGCCCTTGAAGGCCACCTTGCCAGCCAGGTGCACCGGCGCTCCGTCGACCGTCAGGTTCATCCCGCCGAGCGGCAGGAGGTTCAGTCCCGTGGCGGTCACGATGATGTCGGCTTCGAGCTCACGCCCCGATTCGAGGACGAGGCCGCGCTCGGTGAAGGTCTGGATGCGGTCCGTGACGACCGACGCGTTGCCCTGGCTGATGGCCTTGAAGAGGTCCGCGTCGGGGACCATGCATAGCCGCTGGTCCCATGGCTCGTACGGCGGATTGAAATGCTCATCCACCGGATAGCCTTTGGGGAGGTACTTCGCATTGAGGTAGCGAATCAGCCGCCGCGCCGTGCGAGGGAAGCGCCGGCAGAACCGCCAGAAGGCCCGCTGCACGGCGATGTTCTTGCGCCGCGTGAGCGCGTACGCCCACTTGCGGGGGAGCAGCTTGCGCAGCAGGTTCGCAATCACATCCTCGGAGGCGACCGGCATGATGAACGTGGGGGTCCGCTGCAGCATCGTCACGTGGCCCGCCGCGCGGGCCATCGCGGGCACGAGCGTGACAGCCGTCGCACCGCTTCCGATGACGACGACGCGCTTGCCGGCGTAGTCAAGGTCCTCGGGCCAGTGCTGCGGATGGACGATGCGCCCCTTGAATTGCCCGGTGCCTTCGAAGCGGGGCGTGAAGCCCTCGTCGTAGCGGTAGTAGCCGCTCGCGCAGAACAGCCATTGGCACTTCAACTCGATGCGCTCGCCCGTGTCGGTGCGCTCGACGTCCACGAGCCAGCGGGCGTCCTCGCTCGACCAGGAGGCGCCGAGCACCTTGTGGTGCAGCCGGACCTTGCGGTCGATGCCATTCTCGGCGGCCGTCTCGCGAAGGTAGGCGAGGATGGCGTCCGCGCTCGCGATGGCCTGGTCCTTGTCCCAGGGCTTGAACGCATAGCCGAACGTGTGCAGGTCGGAGTCCGAGCGGATGCCGGGGTAGCGGAACAAATCCCACGTGCCGCCCGTCGCGCCGCGCGCCTCGAGGATGGCGTACGACTTCGCCGGGTGCTCCTTCTGGAGATACCAGGCCGCGCCGATGCCTGAGATGCCCGCGCCGACGATGAGCACGTCGACGTATTCGGAAGGCGCGGAGACGCGCGTGAGGGACATGGTGGGCTCCGTGGATGTGCAAGCAGGGGCGCTGCCAAGGCCGCCCCTCGGGGTGCCGACGACGCAAACATTGCGACACCGAAGTCCCGATTCAAGGTGCAGGCTGCACAAAAGTTCGTTACCCGTGGTGCAGAATGCACCGGCAGGAAAAGGGAACGTGGCAGTGGGAGCGCCCGTCGGCGCGCGTGCGCGAGCTCATCCGGCGAGGGGCGGAGAAGGCCCTGAACGCGCCTCCGGAGTGGATGGATGAGCTGGACGCGGCGACGCTGTCGACCGAGCACATGAGGGTCATCGCGGAGGACCCGGTGCTCGCGGCGGCCACCCGCCGGACGAATCGCGCGAACCTCATGCACTGGGCGGCGGCCAACCTCCGGGACCCGGGAGCGCCCGTCCCGGCGAACGTTGGCGCCGAGCCGCTCGCCATCGCACGGGACCTCGTGCGGCGGGGGTTGAACGAGTCCGCGCTGCACACCTACCGCACCGGGCAGAACGCGGCCTGGCTGCGGTGGATGTCGATTGCCTTCGAGCTGACGTCGGACCCCGGCGAGCTGCGCGAGTTGCTCGACGTGACGGCCCGCTCCATCTCCGCGTTCATCGATCGTCGAGCAGGTGCACACGGCGATTCGGCAGACGCCGTACGTGCGGATGGCGGTGGGCTCGGTGGGCCGTGGAATCGAGGGCTTTCGCCGGAGCCATCTCGACGCCCTGACGACTCAGCGGTGGTTGCCCGCCTCGGCTCCGAGCGGCGCGTCGTCAGCTTCGACGACGTGCGGCTCGTCTCGTTGCTGACCCAGGACGCAGAGGGCGCGGACCAGTTCGTCAAGCACACGCTGGGAGCGCTCGAAGCGGCCGACGCGGAGCTTCGGCGCTCGCTGCTGACGTTCCTCAATGAAGGGTGCAATGCCTCTCTCACGGCGGTGCGGCTCCACACCCATCGCAACACGCTGCTGCGGAGGCTGGCTCGTGCCGAGGAGCTCCTCCCGCGTCCGCTCGCACAGAATCGCGTGCAGGTCGCCGTCGCACTCGAGGTGCTGCGCTGGCGGGCGGGGGGCGCCTGAACCCAGCTACCTCGCGTGGTTCTGGCTGCTGCGCCGCTACTTCGCCTCCAACCTGGCTGTCTTCTCCTTCATGACGCCGCTGTTCGGCGTGTCGTTGGGAGTGCTCGTCCTCGGTGAGCCGCTCACGCTGAACTTCGTGTTGGGTGCGGCCCTGGTGCTCGCGGGCATCGGATGGGTGAGCGGCGAGGCGTGGCTGCGCCGGCGGTTGATTCAGAGCGCGTAGACGGTCCTCACCTGGCGAGTTGCGCGTAGGACAGTGTGGCTCGTGCTCATGGAGCCGGCGCCGGAGTGCACCGGACAGCTTCGGCATGGCGTAATGCTCCCCCGCATTGCCGCCGAGCGGGGTCGAGCCACTCACGGAGCGTTCTGACCGGCGACCTTTCTGGCCGGCTCGGGAAGGGAGGCCGCTGGAGGGGCACTCGCCACCTCCGCCTCCTGTCTCGCCAGCGCTTCCTGCATCCGCCGCGCGTCGGCCACGAAGCTCCGCGAGGCCAGGAAGATGAACACCGAGGTGAACAGCAGCATCACCGGGATGAGGAACATGGCGCTGTGCAGCCCCGTCGCCTTGAAGGCCTCCGTCACCTCTCCCGTCCCCGCCTCCCGCATCGCCGTGACGGTGAATGCGTCGGAGAGCCCGCCCACCACGGCCGGGCCCAGGGCTCCGCCGAGCACGTACACGCCCGCGAAGAAGACCGCCACCGCCCGCGCCCTCAGGCGCGGCTCCACCACGTCTTGAATGGCTGGATAGACGCTCGTGTAGAAGTTGTAGACGCCCAGCCAACCCAGCCCGAAGCACAGGGCGAACAGAGGCACTGACGTCTGGCCCAAGAACAGCGCGAGCCCCGTGCCGAGCGTGCCCGCGAGCAGGCTGACAGCCCCGAAGGTGAGACGCCCCCGCTCCGACCTCGAGTGCAACCGGTCTGCCATCGCACCACCGAGCGTCAGCCCCACGAGCCCGGTGACACCGGTGATGCAGCCGGTCACCACCGCCGCCTTCACCAGGGACAGACCGAAGTAGCGCTGCAGCAGCGGCACCAGGAAGCCGTTGCCCGCGTACGTCGCGAAGTTGCACGTCACTCCCGAGAGCGTCAGCCAGAGGAGCGTGCGGATGCGCAGCAGCGTGCGGATGGGCTGCGCCACCGGTTGCTGTGAGCCGCGCGCCACCTCGTGCGCCCCGCGCTCCGGTTCCTGGATGCGGAACAGGAAGAGCGCCAGCATCACCCCCGGAATCGCCGCGATGAAGAAGGGCGCCCGCCACGAGTCGAAGGCCGCCACCATGCTGCCCACGGTGAAGAAGGCGAGGACCAGTCCCACCGGCAGCCCCAGCATGTAGATGCCCGTGGCGCGCGCCCTCCGGTTCGCGGGGTACAGGTCGGCGATGAGCGAGCCGGCCGCCGGGGCGTAGCTGGCCTCGCCCACGCCCACGCCCAGCCGCAGGAGGAAGAAGGACCCGTAGTTCCACGCCAGGGCGTTGAGCCCCGTGAAGGCACTCCACACGAGCAGGCCCCAGCCGAGCACCTTCCGCCGCGCGCCCGTGTCCGCCATCTTCCCGAGCGGGATGCCCGCAATGGCATACACGAGGGTGAAGGCGGCGGAGACGAGCCCCAGTTCCAGGTCACTCAGCGCGTACTGCTTCCGCAACGGCTCGATGATGATGGCGGGGATGGTGCGGTCGTAGAAGTTCAGCAGGTTGGCGAGGAAGAGCAGGAGGAGCACCCTGCTTGCGTTGACTGCCTGCCCGTTTACGACATCGCCCATGGGACCTCCCGGAGAGTCCGGCTACCCGGTGTCGATGAACCGCCTGTGTCGGAAGACCGCCTGCGGAGCTCCCATGTCGTGAAGAGAGTCTCGGGACGAGCTCGTGCCGCGAGCTTGTCACGAACGGCGCGTCGGTTCCCCCCTCCCTCCGGAGGGGCTGCTGCGCGGGAGTTTCTCGCTGGACGTGTGCGTCTGCGCGAGGTGTGAAGGCTGGCGCCGGATGCTGGCGTACCTGGCAGCACCCGACAGGGGCGCGCCATTCTGGAGCCCTGGCCCCTGAGTCACACCTCGGTTGATTGAGTCGGGCCCACTCTGGCGCGGCGCCGTTCAGTTCGCCGGCGCGTTGGCATACCAGCGCACGTAGTCCACCTCGAGCACCTGCGGGAACACGGTGCTCGACGGGTCTCCGCCCAGGTCTCCCAGCGCGAGGTTGAGCAGCAGGTAGTTGGGCCGGTCGAAGACCCACGTCCCCATGCTGCCTCGCGTGAAGGTGAAGCGCTTGATGCGGTCCGCGTACCACTCCACGCGGTTGGCATCCCAATACATGCCGAAGGTGTGCCACGCATCGCCCACGCGCGCCGGGGCGTAGTCCACCTGGCCGGGCGGGTCCCAGCCATAGGCGATGCCGGGCGCGTGGATGGTGCCGTGCGCCAGCGTGGGCAGTGTCCCCTCGCCCTCGAAGAGGTCGAGCTCGCCATTGGCGGGCCACTCACCCGTGGAGCCCATCATCCACGCAGCAGGCCAGGTGCCCGCCCCCACCGGCGCCTTGAGCCGCACCTCGACGTAGCCGTATTGGCGCTCCATGCGGCCCTGCGTGTGGATTCTCGCGGACGTGTAGTCGCGCGGCACGCCGTCCTCCCCCGTGTAGCGCTCGCGCAGGGCGATGATTTTCAGATGGCCGCTGCCGTCGAGCTGCACGTTCCGCGGGCGCGCCGTGTATTGCTGGAGCGTCCGCCCGTTGTCCCACATGCCGCCCGTTTCGGGCTCCCACACCTGCGGATTCGGCAGGCTTCCCGCAGGGCCGTCGAACTCGTCGCTCCACAGCAGGTTGCTCGGCTCGCCCGGCGTCGTCGGCGGAACCACCTCCAGCGTCAGCGCGTCCGCGAGGAAGACGTTGCCCGACGTCGCGCTGGACTGAAGGACATACACGTCCAGCGTGTTGCCCGACTGCTGCACGGTGGCGTCGACCGTCAGGCGCTGGAAGGCCGTGGTCAACGACACCTGGGCCTCCGCGTAGCCCACCGTGGTACCCGAGGCATTGCGCTCGCGGACCACCAGCACCGCGGGCTTGCCCACCGTGCCGGTGTTTCCAGCCGCGACCCAGGCCGACGCCCGGTAGACGGTGCCCACCGCCGTGGACGCCACCGCGTCCGGTGAATCATCCAGCGAGTACATGTCTCCCGCCGTCCTCGCGACGCGGGCGACATAGGCGCCATCCGGCGCCGACGCGGGGGCCACTCGGCTCAGCGAGCCCTGCCAGCTCGACCAGCCGGTGAGGCCGGACTCGAAGGAGGGATTGGGCAGGAAGTTGCCCGGCGGCAGAGAGAGCCGCGCCTCGGACGAGGAGGGCTCCTCCTCGCGCCCCACGTCGTCCGCGCAGCCTGGCCCTGTCCCCGTGACGAGGGTGGCCGTGCAGAACAAGCTCACCCAGCTTCGACGCCGTGTCGTGATGTGATGACTCATGAGTTCCTCGAGCAAGAAGGGGAGGCCCGCATGGATTCACGCTCATGCGAGAGGCGTCATCACATACACATGAGATGCAAACATTGCTCATCTTCCTATGTCATTGCGGTTTTTCAGTCGCAGGTCGGAATCAATGAGCCAATTAAATCCGGTCCGTGTCTGGACTGAAATGCGCGAGGCCTGGAGCGCGTCTAACCCGCCAACGGTGAGGCCTTCATCGTGTCCACCATGTGGCGGATGAAGGCACGCACGCGGTGCGGGACCTGCCCGCCTCCGACATGGACGGCGTGGATCAGCTCCAGGTCGCCCGGATTGTATTTCTCCAGCAGGGGGACGAGGCGGCCAGCCTTGAGCTCCGCGGCCACGTGCCACAGGCCCAAGCGTCCGATGCCCACCCCGTTCAGGAGCATCTGCTTCAGGGTCTCTCCATTGTTCACCTGCACGCTTCCCGCGACGACCTGTTGGGTGATGCCGCCCGCCTCCCGGAAGGGCCAGCCTCTGCGGGCGCGCCGGAAGTTGAAGGTCAGGCAGTCGTGGTGTCGAAGCTCGGCTGGCGTCTTCGGCGTGCCCTTGCGCTGGAGATAGGAGGGTGAGGCGCAGACGACGCGGCGGCTCTGCCCGAGCTTGTGCGCGAGCAGCGCGCTGTCGGGCAGGTCGCCCGTGCGAATGGCGACATCGGTCTTCTGGGCGAGCAGGTCGACCACGTCATCGGTCAAGCTGAGGTCGACGATGACGTCGGGGTGGCGCGTGAGGAAGGCGGGGATGGCGGGGACGACGAACTGGGTGCCAAAAGGAATCGACGCGTTGACGCGCAGGCGGCCCCTCACCGCGCCCGCGGCGGCGGCCTGCTCGGCGTCGTTCAACTCCTGCAGAATGCGCTGTCCCGTCCGGTAGTAGGCCTCGCCTTCTTCAGTGAGGCTCAGCGCGCGGGTCGTCCGCATGAAGAGGCGGGCGCCAAGCCGGGTCTCCAGCCGGGTGATGAGCTTGCTGACCGCCGAGGGCGTGAGGCCCACGCTCCTGGCGGCCGCGGAGAATCCTCCCTCCTGCACCACCCGCAGGAAGACCTCCAATTCGCCGGAGCGCTCCATGAGGATGCGCGTCATTCGTGAATCCCATTCACAAGTATTGAGACCATCCTGTGAATGTTCATCCTGGCACGCAAGGGTTATTCCGTCTGCATCGCGGCATGGCTCACGCAGCCCCTTCCTCAACGCCGCCTGGGAGCTCTCATGGACCTGCAATTGAACAAGAAGACCGCGCTGGTGACTGGCGCCACGGCCGGCATCGGCCTCGAGATTGCTCGGACGCTGGCGGTCGAGGGCGCCGAGGTCCTCATCACCGGTCGCACGCGGGCCAAGCTCGACCAGGCGGTGGAAGACATCCGCTCGTCTGGTGGCAAGCACATCCGCGGCGTGCTGGCGGATGCGGCGACCGCCGAGGGCGCGGCCTTGATTCAGAAGGACGCGAGCGACGTCGACATTCTCGTCAACAACCTGGGCATCTACGAAAGCAGGCCCTTCGCGGAGATCTCCGATGCCGACTGGCTTTCCTATATCGACATCAATGTGATGAGCGGCGTGCGGCTATCGCGGGCCTACTTCCCGGGCATGCTGAAGCGCAACTGGGGACGCATCATCTTCATCTCCAGCGAGTCCGCGCTCACCATTCCTCCGGACATGATCCACTACGCGACGACCAAGACGGCGCAGCTCTCCATCTCGCGGGGACTCGCCAACCTGACGAAGGGCACGAAGGTGACGGTCAATTCGGTGCTGCCGGGGCCCACGCACTCGGAGGGCATCGTCGACTTCCTGCGCAGCGTCTCCAGTGAGCCCGAGGCCCCGGCCGACAAAATCGTCGCCGAGTTCTTCGCGAAGCACCGGTCGGCCTCACTTCTGCAGCGGATGATCGATCCGGGGGAGATCGCCAGCCTGGTCGCCTATCTGGCCAGCCCCCTGTCCGCCGCGACGAACGGCGCGGTGCTCCGTGCCGAGGGAGGCCTCGTCACCACCATCAGCTGAAGAGGGTATGGCGCAGCCCGGCCAGGGGCTTGCCGGGCTGCCGCTTCGCGCCTTCTCGCTCAGCACACCGCTGGTGGCGGCGAGCAAGGTGGAGAGCGGCCTGCCTCGAGTGGACTCGACCTGTCTCCACCGAAGCGGGTATCGCTCAGCCGGCGCCCCGAGCCCTCTCACGGGCTGGACGGTCTGTCCGCCCCGTGGACGGGGTGGGGTGCAAAGCCACGCGCAAGGGCTTGGAATCCTTCAACTCCCCTCGCGTCCTGGCTGGTGTCGCGCGTGCAGGACGTGGCTTCGCGCCGCGGCGTCGCGCCTTCCCTGCACCCACGCCGCTGGAGAAGCGAACATGCTCGACAAACTCCTCGGAGGCCTGACGGCATCCTTCACGAGCGGGAATCCGCTCGACAGTATCGGTACCGGAAGCGTGGGCCACGCCCTGGGGCTGGACCCGGCGGGAAGCCTCCTCAAGGGAGGGCTCGGCGGCGGTGGAAACGCGGTGGAGGCCGCGCCGTCCCGCGCTCTGTCGCACCGCGAGGCGGCGCATACCGAGCTGCTGGACGGGCCGTACGGCGCTGAAGGGTATGCGGACGTGAAGACTCAGCAGGCCGCCGCGAGCGCCCCGGCGCAGGGCGGTGGAGGGCTGTCCGGCCTGCTGGCGAAGCTGGGGGACCCGCTCGGCCTGTTCCCCGGCATCAACCTGGGGGATCCGCTGGGCCTGCTGGGGGGCGGTGGCGGGGGGCTCCTGGGAGGGCTCCTGGGCGGAGGTGGCGGCGGGCTGTCGGGGTTGCTCGGCGGCGAGGACGGGAAGAAGGCGGAGGGCCTGCTGGGAGATCAGTCGAAGATGGGCGGGCTGCTCTCGATGCTGGGCTCCGGCTCGGGTTCGCTCACCTCGCTGCTGGGGGTCCTGAAGTGAGCGCGGCGGACGTGAACGTGGAAGCGGTCCGCTCCCGGCTCGCGGCTGTCGTGCGGGGCGAGGTGACGCTGGCGCAGCTCCAGGGCATCACCTCCGAGGATGCGCGAGCCATCGCCCAGGTCGGCTGCGAGCTGTCCGCGGCGGGGCGGCTGGAGGAGGCCCGCCTCCTCTTCAAGGGACTGGTGGCCACCAACCCGAAGGACGCCGGGGCCCATGCGGCGCTGGGGACGGTATACCAGCGACTGGGGCGCGGCGAAGACGCTCGGGCTTCCTATGACGCGGCGCTGGCGCTGAGCCCCCGCCACCCCGTGGCACTGTCGAACCGTGGCGAGCTGCGCCTGCGCGCCGGTGACCTGGGTGGGCGGGAGGACCTCGCCCGCGCGGCGGAAGCGGACCCTGAGGGCCGGACGCGCGCCGGGCGCCGGGCGCGGGAGCTGCTGGAGGCGATGTCGCTCGCGCGTGAGGCGGTGGCTCGCTGACCCGACTCCAGGCCCCCGGGCGCGTATGTGCCCGGGGCCGGCCTGGCATGCCTAGCCGCCGGTCCAGGGCCCGAGGGTGATGGTGACGATTGAGGTGCCGGCGGGAGTGGGGTCGAACTTGGAGGGCACGGTGGGCTGATTCTGGAGGTTCGACGGGGCGTGGACCGGGCTCTCGTCGAAGGCGAAGCCGTAGGCCTGGCTCATCACGAGGCCCTGCGGCGTGGCGACGGGCTCCGGAGGCTGCGTGAAGATGGGGACGTCGTTCTTCTGCGCGTTCGTCACCTGCGCGGTGTGCATGAACAGTGAGAACTGGTTCTGCACCTGGCTCGTACCGGTGTCGCTGAGCTCGAGCGGATACCAGTTGCTCTCTGTGCCCCAGTAGTAGGAGGTGTCGCCCGCGGTGCGGTTGGCGGAGCCGGTCGGCGCCTTCAGCGCGATGCCGCGGTTCAAGGCGCTCACGATGTCTCGCTGCAGGCCCAGCGCGACCTGCACTGGTGTGGGGCTCGTCGAGCTGTTCTGCGCGACGAGGACGTTGCCCGATGCATCGTTGAACACGCCGTCGTTGGCGAAGACCTGATACCCGGCGCCCAGCTGGATGTTCGGGGCTGCTGAATCGGGCGTGAGCGGGCTGTAGATATGAAACGTGTTCCCGTTCGGCTGCGTCATCGCCGCGTCCGTGTAGCCGATGAACTCCAGGACATTGCTCCCGTTCACCGTCGTCGGCGTGCCCCGGTAATACGCCTGGTCGTCGCCAATCATGTTCAGCGATGTGATGCCGGTGAACAGTGTCTGGAGCGTCGTGTCCCAGATGGAGTTGAGCGGGCTCTGGGAGTTCTCGCTGTTGGCGAGATAGGCCCCCGGGTTCAGGATTCCCGGATATTGGCCATTGATGTCGTCGGAATTCCCATACAGCAATACCGAGTACGAGTTGCCCGCGGGGAACGTGTTCTGGAACGCGGTGATGATGGCGGCCCGGTCAACGCCGTTGCTCGGCACGGGCTGGCCGACCTGTCCCAGCGGGTTCTTGTTGGCGTCCTGCAGCGTGAGCGAGAGGGGGAACGTGAAGCCATCGACGGTCTGCACGTCGATGTGCAGGTTGCCGCCGCTGGAGGCGGGGTCAATCGTCGGTTCGGAGATGGCGAACGGCGGGTAGCTGCTCGTGAGCGACGGTGAATTGGGCGGGTTGTTGGGCTGCATGACGCCGAAGCCCGTCGCCGACCACGCATAGGGAAACCCGGGCGGGTTGGTGGGAAAGCCAACCAGGCCGGGTTGCGTGGCCGCGGCCGGCCAGCTGCTCGGGACGACGAAGAAGTAGATGCGCGCGCCGTTGAGCCCCGCTGCCTGGGTGGAGGGGTCGAAGCCGAACGACGTGTACTGATGGATGTCGAAGCTCGGGATGATACCTGACGGCGGGGGCAGGGTCAGCGACTGCGAGCCCGATTGAGTGACCGGGTTCGAGAGCGTGATCTCCGACGCCGAGTTGATCTGCGTGATGGTGGTGCCGCCGGGAATGCCGGGACCGGTGATGGGATAGCCGACCCCCAGGTTGTTGGTGGATGTCAGGCCTGTAATTGAAGGGCTGCCGGAGCTGAGCGTGCCTGACTGCCCCTGGGTGAATGTCAGGTTATTGGTGCCGCTCGCAGTGGCCGCGTTCGAGAGCGTGAGGACGACGCTGTCGATACTCGAGATGAGAGTCCCGGAGGGAAGCTGGGTCGCGCCGGTGACAGCGGCGCCAATGGCGAGCTGGCTGGTCGAGGTCAGGCCCGAGAAGGTGGCCGAGGTGCTGCCGCTTGTGAGCGCGCCCGGGAGCTGCACCGAGAACGTCAGCGGGCTGGTGCCGGAGTACGAGGCGCTCGCCGACGCGGCCAGCGAGAGCGTAATCTGGCTCGCCGAGTTGATCGCCGACAGCGTGGTGCCGGCGGGAATCCCGCTTCCAGTGACGAGCTGGCCGACGCGGAGGTTGCTGGTCGATGGCGGCGGCGCCAGGCCGGTGATGGTGGCTGAGCCGGCGGTGGCCGTACCGCCCACCATGACCTGCGCGCCGATGGTCAATGGCGTCGAGACGGTGCCGGTGGCCGGGTTGGAGAGCGTGACTGTCACGCTGATGCCTGTGACCGTCGTCCCGGTTGGTATCCCCGTGCCGCTGACCTGGGCGCCGAGGGAGACGGCGGTGAATGGCGGCAGGCCGCCGGCCCACGTCACGGTATTCCCACCGCTGGTGAGCGCCGCCTGCATCGTCAGCGCCGTGGGGAAGGGGCCCCACTTCAGCGTCGTCGCGGTGTCGGGCTGCAGGAACAGCTGCGAGGCCACGCTGAAGCCCAGCACGCGGAGCGAATTCTGTGTGAGGTCCAGACCCGAGTCATCGACCAGTGGAAATGTGAAGGGACCCGCGATTGACATGCTTTCGAGCATATCCCGCAGGACGTTCGGTAGGACGCATTGTGAAAACATCCCTCGTGTGTGGGCGGCTGGGGCCAGCAAGGCCGTGCGCCGCGCCGGTGTCGTGGGCCGTGCCCGCCCTTTGGGCTGCGCTCCTGCCTCATGGCTCGCTGAGAGCGCAGCTCCCTTCACGTACGCCCGGAATGCACGTCCAACCCTGAGCGCCCGCCCCCGGGGCCCGGGTCACTGCTGCTCGGAGAAGGTGAGCTCGAGCCGCACCGGGTTGTGGTCGCTCAGGGAGGTCCCTCCATCGGCCGGCACCGCAAGCCCGGTGACGACGGCCGGCGTCGAGGTGCCGAGCTCCTCCTTCAGGCCCGGCGTCGACACCATGTGGTCGAGCACGAGCTTCGCGGGAATGAACGTCACCTGACCCGACTGCTGCAGCGCACGGGAGAGGACGGTGGTCCCGGCGTCGCCCTCGAAGGTTCCCGACGGCGAGCACCCGTTGTAGGGCGCCACACCGTGCGCGTGATTGAAGCGGAGCACGGTTCAGAACCGCCGCTCCATCTCGATGTCCGCCCTGGCGTAGCCCGCCTCGCGTGACACCGCTTCGCCCTCGCGCACGGTGACGAAGCCGTGCTTGCGGTACAGCCCGAGCGCGGGCCCGAGCTTCGTGTTCGACACGAGGTACACCCGGCGCGCGCTCCGCTCCCGGGCGAAGCGGAGCACGGCCTCCATCAACACATCCCCGAGCCCCAGGCCACGAGCCTCGGGGTCCACCGCCATCTTGCACAGCTCGTAGGTGTCACCGTCCTCCGGCTCCCGCCGCAGCGCGCACGTGCCCAGCACCCTGCCGTCCACGAGGGCGAAGAACACCTCGCCTCCGCTGGCGACAAAGGTCCCGTGAGGGTCCGCGAAGCTCTCCAGGTCCGCGGGCTCGAGCTTGAAGTGGTGCTCGATCCACGCGCGGTTGAGCCTCGCGAAGTCCTCGCGGTAGCGCGCGTCCCAGGTGACGACCTCGGGCCGCATGCCGGACTCAGGCCTTCTTCGCCGTGGGCTTGTTGATGTTGGCGAAGAAGTCGTTGCCCTTGTCGTCCACGACGATGAAGGCGGGGAAGTCGACCACGTCGATCTTCCACACGGCCTCCATTCCCAGCTCCTTGTACTCGAGGACCTCCACCTTCTTGATGCAGTCCTGCGCCAGCCGGGCCGCCGGGCCGCCAATGGAGCCGAGGTAGAAGCCGCCGTGCTTCTTGCACGCCTCGGTGACGGCGGGCGAGCGGTTGCCCTTGGCCAGCATCACGAAGCTGCCGCCCTCGGCCTGGAACTGGTCCACGTAGGCGTCCATGCGGCCCGCCGTCGTCGGGCCGAATGAGCCGGACGCCATGCCCTCGGGCGTCTTCGCCGGGCCGGCGTAGTAGACCATGTAGTCCTTCATGTACTGCGGCATGCCCTGGCCCGCGTCGAGGCGCTCCTTGAGCTTCGCGTGGGCGATGTCGCGCGCCACCACCATGGGCCCGGAGAGGGACAGGCGCGTCTTGATGGGGTAGCGGGACAGCTCGGCGCGAATCTCGCTCATGGGGCGGTTGAGGTCGATCTTCACCACCTCGCCCTCGAGGTCCGCCGCCGTCGTCTCCGGCAGGTACTTCGCCGGGTCCGCCTCCAACTGCTCCAGGTAGATGCCGTCGCGCGTAATCTTCCCCAGCACCTGCCGGTCCGCCGAGCACGACACGGCGATGGCCACCGGGCACGAGGCGCCGTGGCGGGGCAGGCGGATGACGCGCACGTCATGGCAGAAGTACTTGCCGCCGAACTGCGCGCCGATACCGGTGCGCTGCGTGAGCTTGAGCACCTCCTGCTCCAGCTCCACGTCGCGGAAGCCGCGGCCCTGGTTGTTGCCCTCGCGGGGCAGCGTGTCCAGGTAGCGCGCGGAGGCGTACTTGGCGACCTTCAGCGCGTACTCGGCGGAGGTGCCACCCACGACGATGGCCAGGTGGTACGGCGGACACGCGGCGGTGCCCAGCGAGCGAATCTTCGCGTCGAGGAAGGACAGCAGGCTCTGCGGGTTGAGCAGCGCCTTGGTCTCCTGGAACAGGTAGCTCTTGTTCGCCGAGCCACCGCCCTTGGCCATGAAGAGGAATTTGTAGGCGTCGCCCTCGGTGGCGTAGAGCTCGATCTGCGCGGGGAGGTTGTTGTTGGTGTTGACCTCCTTGTACATGTCGAGCGGCGCCATCTGCGAGTAGCGCAGGTTCGACGTGCGGTACGTGTCGAACACGCCGCGCGAAATCGCCTCCTCGTCGTTGCCGCGGGTGAGGACGTACTGGCCCTTCTTGCCCATGACGATGGCGGTGCCCGTGTCCTGGCACGAGGGCAGCACGCCGCCGGCGGCGATGTTGGCGTTCTTCAGGAGCTCCAGCGCCACGAAGCGGTCATTGGCGGAGGCCTCGGGGTCCTTGAGGATGTTCGCGAGCTGGCCGAGGTGGCCGGGGCGCAACAGGTGCGCGATGTCGCGCATGGCCTGGCGGGTGAGGAGCGTGAGGCCCTCGGGCTCCACCTGGATGAAGGTGCGGCCGGCGGCCTCGAACGTGGAGACGTGGTCCTTCGTGAGGAGCTTGTAGGGCGTCTCGTCCTTGCCCAGCGGGAGCATTTCCTGGAACTGGAAGTCGTTCATATGCGTAGGCGTAGCGCCGTTGGCGCGTCGGTGGGTAGCGGAAGGCGCCTGCTCGGGGAGGGCCGGCGGGTGGAGCCGAAAACCTCTCCCGATGGGAGCCAAAAGCGGGGGTGGGGGACGCGTCAGTCCTCGAAGGCCGTCCCCGGCGCGATTCCCGAGGTGGGGTCCCCCTCCGCGGGGTCGTAGATGTGGTTACACGCCAGGCAGCGGTAGCGCTTGGACATGTCCGGAGGATAACGCCGGACGGGGGCGGGAAGGGGGGCGGAGGGTCGGCTGGCCGCCAGCCCGGGTGGCGGACAACTCGCGATGTGGCCCGGTTGTGAGATGCTGTAGCCCCCCGTGGCTTCCTCCTCCTTTCAGGCACTGCTTCTAGTCATCATGGGACTGCTCGCCGCCAACGCGCGCGCAGCCGAGCCTTCGTCCGTGGAGCAGCGGGCGCGCGAGGATTTGGACCGCCAGCTTCAGGCGCTGGTGAAGACGCCGCCGCCGGAAGTGGTCATCTCCTTCGAGGGCCTTCCCGGCGCCGGCACCTCGCGCGGCTACAAGCTGGTGGAGGCGGACTTCTCCCTGAACAACCAGCCGCTGGCCGTCCCCGGGCCCGAGGCACTCAACGGGCCGGGCCTGCACCGGCTGGCGGTGGTGAAGGTGGAGGAGGGCTCCTTCACGCTCGTGTCGCGCGTCACGTACGCCAGCGACGCGTGGAACCTCTTCAGCGAGGAGAGCGGCTTCCTCTGGAAGCTGACGGCGTCCGTCACGTTCCAGGTGCAGAAGGGGCTGCGGGTGAAGGTGAAGGTGATGCCCGGCATCAACCCCACCGCGCCGGACCCGCGGCTGAAGCTGAAGCTGTCGCATGACACCTCGGTAGAGATGACGGCGCCGCTCGCGGACGCGGACCTCCGGGAGGCGCCGGACGCGGGGACGCCCGCGAAGGTGGCGCAGACGCCGCCGGTGACGCCCGTGCAGCCCGCGTCGGGGACGGCGCCGGTGACTCCGCCGCCGGCGATTCCTCCCGCCGGCACGGTGGCCGTGCGCCCCGAGACGGCGCCCGCGAAGCTGTTCCTGAAGGTGCTTGCCGGGAAGAAGCCGGTGGCGGCCACGGTGTACGTGCGCGGTGCGAAGGGCGCGCCGCAGCAGGTGCTGGTGGACGCGAAGGCGAAGAAGCCCACGCAGGTGATGCTGCCGCCTGGGGACTACACGGTGGACGTGCTGTCGCGCGGGTACCTGGCGCAGACGCGCAAGGTGAAGCTGGTGCGTGACACGGAGCCCACGTTGGCGTTCACGCTGGCGAAGACTCCGGCGAAGAAGACGCAGCTTCCCAGCGTGAAGGGCGAGCGCGTGGAGTTGCCGGGCGAGCCGCGCTTCGCGGAGCGGCAGTCGGCGCCGAAGAAGGGCACCACCAACGCGCTGGCGCTGCTGGTGGACATGCTGGTGCGCGACGACTCGCTGCGCCTGCGCCTGGAGGGACACACGGACAACCAGGAGGGCCCGGGGCCGTCGCGGCAGGGGCTCTCCGAGTCCCGGGCGAAGGCGGTGGCGGAGCTGCTCGTGGCCGCGGGGGTGGATGCTTCGCGGATTGAAACGGCGGGCCTGGGGGACACGCGCCCCAAGGCGCCGAACCTGATTCCGCGCGGGCGGGAGCTGAACCGCCGCGTGGAGTTCGTGCTGCTGCGCGGGAAGTAGGCGGGCGCCTCAGTCCCGCTGCTCCAGCTTCGCCGTGAGGTGCTGCTTCACGGCAGGCCACTCGGCCGCGAGGATGGAGAAGACGACGGTGTCGCGCAGGCTGCCGTCCGAGTGACGCATGTGGCCGCGCAGGACGCCGTCCTGCTTCGCGCCGAGCCGGGCAATGGCGGTGCGTGAGGCGTGGTTGAACCAGCTCGTCTCGAAGAAGACGGAGATGCAGCCGAGCGTCTCGAAGGCGTAGGTGAGCAGCAGGCGCTTGGCCTCGGTGTTGAGGGCGGTGCGCTGCACGCGCTTCGCGTACCACGTGTAGCCGATGTGCACGCGCGGGACGCTGGAGTCGAGGAGGTAGAAGCGGGTGCTTCCGACGACCTGCCCGCCCGCGTCGCGCACGGCGAAGGGGAGCGCCTGGCCGCGCTCCTTCATCGCGAGCGCTGTCTCCACGTAGCCCGCCATTCCCTCGGGCCTGGGCACGCTGGTGTACCAGCAGTTCCACAGCTCGCCGTCCGTGACGGCGTGGCTCAGGGCCTCCACGTGGGAGGTGTGCAGGGGCTCCAGTCGGACGTGGCGGCCCTCGAGAGTGGGGATGTGCGACCAGTCGGCCATGGTGTCTCCGGAAGATGGGGCCCGGGTGGGCTCGGCGCGGGCGGGCATAGCACGTAGACTCGCGTCCCATTGAGCCCGGACGCCGTGCGCCGATGAGCGGCGCCGCTCACGAATGGGAGCGCCCGCCAGGCTTCAGGAAGCGATCATAGGTACGTAACAGGACATCGAGATGCGCGGAGTTGTCGAGGTCGAGCGACGCCAGTGTGCTTGACGAAGCACTCGCCGGTCGCGGTGCGTCGGGCTCGGGAGAGCAGCGTCGCATCGTTTGAAGGGACCAGGAACCTGCTGGACTGGTTGCTTGGTCGTGTGAAGGCTCGGACCCTATTGACCGTGTGACATCGTTTGGCCGACGCTTTCACTGCGCGGCTGGACGCTGCCGTACACCCTGGTAGGTTGTGGCCATGGTGCCCAACGTACTACTCCTGCGGTTTGCCTTACCTCTGGTCCTCGCGGCAGCCGTGGCCGGAGCGGAGGAACGGCAGTCGGTCGTCCGAGGGGTGTTCCTCCCGGGAGCGCCTGCGGACAAGCCCAACAACGTGTACGTGGCTGGCGGCGTGGCGACCGTGCTCCGCTTCGAGAAGCCCTGTGACTCCACTCGGACGAAACTCCTGGGCTGGGAAGGCCGCTTCGAGCCGCTGCTCGTGGGAGGAAAGAAAGTGGTCCTGGAGCCACTCCGGGACCTTTCGCCGGAAGACCGGTTTCTCCTCCTGGTGACGCTGGAGGACGGAACGGAGGTTCCCTTCACTGTGACGGCACGGGATGGGCGGGTGGACCATCAGGTGGACATGTACCCGGATCCAGAGTCCCCGAGTGCCCTGCGTGCGTCGCTGGCCAGTGCGCTCTCGCGCGAGCAGCGCTACCGGGAGGAAGTCGAGCGATATCGCGAGGAGGAGACGTCAGTCGACCATGCACTCGCGGCTCTCCTGGCCAAAGGCACTCTCAAGATGACGCCGTTCCGGCACCACCGAAGCTGGCGGTTCTCCGTCGATGGGGCCCAGATTGAGGTCAAGACGTACAACGGGCACCAGAAGGTTGGGGTCCGCTTCCGGGTGACGAATGAGGGGTCGGTCGAGCCATGGAAGCTTCGGGACGTTCGGCTGACGACCGCATCCTCCGCAGAGGTAAGGCCTTTCGCCTTGAGGATGGAACAGGAGGAGATTGCCCGTGGAGCAACCGGCAATTTCGCGGTGGTGCTGGACCACAGTGCCTTCGAATCCAAGTTGGCGAAGTCGGGTCTCGACAAGCTCCTTCTGGAGGTCTTCCGAGCCGACGGGATGCAGCAGGTCAGCGTCGTTCTGGAACTGGAAGAGCAAGGCGCACGCAAGTAGAGGTGCGTATCATGCGCCTTCCTCGTGTCATCGTCTTCACGTCGGTAGCTCTGCTGCTTGCGAGTTCCGGCTGCGCTTCGAGCGGAGCGGCTCTGCGTCCAGACGGTAGCCCGGGGCCAGAATCCTGCCCGGACGAAGCTCTGAATGCGATGCGCATCCTTGGCCTTCGAGTTGGCGATGGAGCGGGCGTGGAGCTCGACGTGAATCAGGCGGAAACGAGCCCCATCACACTGTACGAGGGCCCCATTGAGAGCGACCTGAACGACAGCCTGGGTCCCCTGGAGCCACCCACCCGACTGTACGGGAGGGTGTGGACTGGCGGCCCGCAGGTCGTCATCCGCTACTACGAGGCACATCCCCCGGACCGGGAGAAGTTTCCCATCTGCGCCGTGGCCCGTGTCGCGCGCGGGCAGTTCAAGAAACGCCCTGAGTCGAAGCCCGGAACGGCCATCATCGAGTACTCGACCGCGTCCGTCTTTATCGTCGACGCGTTCCGGTAGATGCCGCGCTCATTGTCGGGTGCGCTCATTCGTGCACATGAACTCATCCCGGAGAGTGGCGGACGCTCGTCTCCTGAGACCTGCATGGATGCACGCAACATCGAAGGGGCGAGCACCGAGGAGCTCGTCCACGAGTATGAGCAGGCAGCGGTTGCCTACGGACAGGCGCTGGCCGCTGCGAATCATCGTGCCGCCAATAAGGCCCATGACAGGATTGCAAGTGCCTATCGTGAGCTCCGAAGTCGCGCGGCTGCCGCTCAGCTCCTCCCGCTGTTGAAGAGCGAGGACGAGAACGTCCGTTCTGTTGCCGCGGCTCACGCGCTCGAGTTCGCACCAGAGCAGGGGGAACCTGTTCTGGTGGAGTTCGCTGCCCGCCCAGGGCGTATCCGGACCCGCGCGGAGTACGCGCTCAAGGCGTGGCGCGAGGGTACACTCAAGTTCCCTTGAGTCTCCATTCACCGGAGATGGGCGCCGCCAATCTCGAGTACCCGCCGCTCCGTCTTCATCGCCGCCGTATTCCGGTAGACTCCGCCCATTGAGCCCGGACGCCGTGCGCCGATAAGCGGCGCCGCTCCGGATGATGGGGGACAGGGCCATGTCGTCGCGAGAGCCAGTCAAGAACGAGTACCTGGACCAGGTACGCGAGCAGCAGCAGCGCATCGAGGTGGACCTGAAGGCGCGCAAGGGGATGGCCCCCGCGCCGATGCAGGCACAGAACGTCCTGCCCATGCGGCGCGCCGCGGCCGCCGCCGTGGCGGAGCGGACGGGCAACGCGGTGGACGTGCGCATCACCGGCTTCTGGCGGTGGAAGACCGTCATCGTCCCGCCCAATGCCTACGTCGTGCACACGCGCCGGGGCCACGCGCAGCCGCTGCACATCGGCCTGGGCGTGTCGTTCCGGTTCGACCCGGCGCTGGACTCGTTCATCGTCGCGCCCGGCGCGATGCAGACCATCCTCATCAGCGCGCACTGCATCTGCCGCGAGCTCCAGGGGCTGCTCGTCCAGGGCTACGTCCAGTGGATCATCGAGGACTTCGCCACCGCGTACCGGAAGCTGGACTTCACGGACGCGGAGGACCCGATGCGCGTCGTGAATGTCCAGCTCCGCGAGCAGGCGGAGGCGGCCATCAAGGACAAGGTCGCCACGATGAGCATCGACGCGGTGCTGTCCGACAAGCAGCCCATCATCGAGGAGCTGACGGCGCGTCTGCGGCACGTGGCCGAGGGCGGCGGCGGTGGCGACAAGGGCCTGGGGCTGCGCATCGTCACGGTGCAAATCAAGGAGGCTGTGGTCAGCTCCGGGCGCCTCTGGGAGAGCCTCCAGACGCCGTTCCGCTCCGAGCGTGAGCGCGTGGCCCGGCTCGCGGCGCTCGGGACGGAGGAGGCGCTGGCGCAGCGCGAGCTGGAGGTGGGCCAGAGCCGCGAGCGCATGCGCCTGGAGAGCGACGGCGAACTTGCCATGCTGCGCGCACGCAAGGGCGCGGAGGCGTATGACCGCGAGCAGGCCGAGCGCCTGCGCCGGCAGCAGCGCGAGGAAGAGGACGCGCGGCAGCTCGCGGTGGAGCGGCAGCAGTCCGCGCTCCAGACGGTGGAGCTGGAGAAGGCGCGGCTCGCGGTGGAGGCGGAGCTGACGCGGCAGAAGCAGGACGCGGAGGCCGCGAGGCACAAGCGCGACGCCCTGGCCGGTGCCGAGGTGTCAGACGTGCAGAGCGCGGCGGCCCACCGTCAAGCCCAGGCGGAGCTGGAGCTGCTGGAGACGCGGCAGCGCATCCTCAACGGACTCACCCCGGCCAACCTCCAGGCGCGGCTGGTGGAGCTGCTGCCCGACATCGCGGAGAAGCTGCCGAAGCCCCAGGAGCTGCGCTCGGTCTCCATCGCGGGGAGTGGCGGCGCGCACGACGGGCAGGGCGTGGCCACGCTGGTGGCGCAGATGATGGCCCTGGTCAACATCCTGAAGGCAGACACGGCTCCGCGCGCACCCGCGCAGGCCGTGGCGACGAGCACGGCTGGGGCCAAGCCCGAGTCTCGCTGAGCGAGGCCGTCAGGGCGTCATTCGCTGACGGACAGGAGCCAATCCCAGTCATACTTCTCCAGCATGGCTGGGTGCCGCGCGCGCAGCACGTGCAGCTCCGCGCGCCAGGCATCGGCTCCGCCTCGCACGGGCCAGGCGCGGGTGACGGTGCCCCGTTCGGGCCAGTCGAAGTTGCGCACCAGCATGCGATTGACGCGGTCGATGACCTGCGGCGTCGCTCCGGCTCGCAACTGAATCTCCGCGCCGAGCAGGGCTCCCTCCTCACGGACCCGGCTCGCAGGTTGTTGTTTCTCGATGTAGGACCACAGTCCGAGCAGTGGCGGCTCGAGCCCTTCGAGCAGCGCCGCATGGATGCGGTCATGCCCATCCAGCACGAACCACTTCGAGAGGATGTCCACATAGAGCAGCAGCGCGGGCGGCAGCATTCCTTCCCTTGCGTGCTTGCGCCAGCTCTTGATGCGGCCGTCCTCCGCGTCGGACGGTGCTCGCAAGGGGAGTACGACTCCTGGGTTGTGCTCTGGCGCGTGGTCCCACCATCGCTCCGACCAGACCTGCCGGAAGCGCTGCACGGCCTCCAGTGAGTGCGGTGGAGAGGGAAGCTGGCCGAATCCCCACTCCATCGAGCTGATGGCATGGCGTGAGGAACGGGCGGCTGGAATGGTACGCATGGGCCGCAGGCACCATCGGCCCGTGTAGAGCACCGGCTCAGGTGCCTCTACGAGCGCACGTCCCACCTTCCACGCCCACGCCTCCCACCACGGCGGAGTCCCAGGCTCGTGCGTCACCGAGCGCACCTCGGGCGCCGACAGCAGGGGCAGTACACCGTGAGCCAGGGGTGTCCCCCGGGCGAGGACACAGCGGTCCCAGTATGGGTCGATGCGGGCCCAGAGCAGCGGCTGGCCGCCGTGGACGAACCGCAGCCGGTAGCGCGGCGCGGCCTCCAGGTGCAGGGCCGGACGCTGCAACCAGCGCCCCTTCGCGGGGACCTCCAGCAACAGGCCCGGGCCTGCGACGGGCACGTACCAGTCCTCCGTGTCATCCGCCTTGAACGACACTCCCGGGGGCATGCGTCCTCCTCCCTGGGAGTCTGCCTCACTTCTCCACGGGGGTTCCAAGCTCATGCATCCCCAGGTGCGGACGGACCCATTCGGGCGTGATTGATTTCCTCGCAACGCTCGCATCTGCTGCTGGAGCCAAAGGGGAGCAGCATGATTCAGACGCAGTTCGATGACACGTTGAAGACCCGGCTTGCACAGCTCCGCGACTGCCTTTCCACGGACCTCATCGAACGCGAGACACCCATCCGCCTCGCACTCCTGGCGGCCCTGGCGGGGGAGCACCTGCTGCTCGTGGGGCCTCCCGGCACGGCCAAGAGCGAGCTGGCCCGGCGACTGCGGCTGGCCTTCCGGGACGCCCCGCTCTTCGAGCGCCTGCTGACGCGCTTCACGGTGCCGGAGGAGCTGTTCGGTCCGTTGTCCATCAAGGCCCTGGAGCAGGACCGCTACCACCGGCAGACGGAGGGCTACCTGCCGTCGGCCGCATTCGCGTTCCTCGACGAAATCTTCAAGTCCAACAGCGCCATCCTCAACTCGCTGCTCACCCTGCTCAACGAGCGCGAGTTCGACAACGGCACGGAGCGGGTGCGCACGCCGCTCATCTGTGTCATCGGCGCGAGCAACGAATTGCCCGAGGGCGAGGAATTGGGCGCACTCTATGACCGGTTCCTGCTGCGCTGCCGCGTCCCGCCGGTTTCCACCGAGGGCTTCGAGGCCCTGCTGGGCCTGCGCCGCACCCAGCCTCCCGAGCCGGATGTCGCCCTGCGCCTCACCCGCGCGGAGCTGGAGCGGCTCCGCGAGCAGGCCCGCACGGTGGTGCTGCCTCCCGAGGTCACCACCCTCATCATGGCCCTGCGCGCCTTCCTTGAGGAGCAGAAGATCGCCGTGTCGGATCGGCGCTGGCGGAAGATTGTCTATCTCCTGCAGGTCTCCGCCCTCAGCCACGGCCGCACGGAGGTGTCTGTCTGGGATGGGTGGCTGTTGCAGCACTGTGTCTGGGAGAAGCCGGAGCAGTGCGCCGTCATCTTCGACTGGTATCAGGCGCGGCTGGGCACGGCCTCCGCTGCGGAGCCGGAGCGCCTCACGCGGCTCGTCACCGCATTGGAGAAGCAGCTCGAGTTCGAGAAGCTGGCCCGCTCCCAGGCGAGAGACGAGAAGGGGAATCCGCTCTACATCGACCACAAGGGCAAGCCCACCGCCGAGGCCCAGGGATGGAAGCGGAAGGCGAATGCGGCCATGGAGCCCCTGTTCCTGGCGCCTCCCGACCGCAGCAGGGACAGGACCCTCGGCGGCCAGGGCATGACGCAGCAGGAGCTGCGTGACCACTTCAGCTATCACCCGCAGGAGTGGCAGCGATACATCACCAACGAGAACAACTTTTACTTCGAGTCCACCACGCTGCCCCCGCTGATGGAGCCAACACGCTACTCGCAGCTCCACATTGAGGGCCGTGTGAAGCAGGTGTACGAGCTGGTGGCGGAGTTGACGGCATACTCTCGCGGGCTCGACGCGCAGATTCAGTCGGTGACCTCGGTGGTGGAGAACCACCTGTGGATTGCGCCCGGCTTCTCCCGCCCCGCGCGAGCCAACCTGGAGCAGCGCCAGGCGCACCTGAAGCGCCTCGATGACCGGCTGACCGCACTCCACGCCGGATTCCACAGGCTGCCCCGGAGTGACGTGTGAGCACCAGCCAGGCCTTCGACGCGGGAGCCCTGGAGCAGCGCTACCGGCTCCTGGACCGGCTTCCCGAGTCGCTCTTCCACGCCGCCGCGACCCACCTGCACGGCACGTTGCGCGAGCGCGTGGAGGGCCTGCTCCAGTGGCACGACGCGCTCCTGGAGGGGACGCTCCCCGAACCGGATGGGTTGAGGTGGCCCGACGCTCCGACGGCGGAAGTGATTCGCGCTGAGCTCATGGCGCTGAGGCTTCCGCACTTCTGCAAGGGAGAGACGGCGCTCGTCGAGGCACTCCTGCTCGACGTGCTGGATGCGGTCGCGACGGGACTGCTCACCCGCTCGGAGTGGCAGTCCCAGCTCCTTCAGCAATTGCTGAAACAGCGGAGTCCTCCGGTCCACGTGAAGGTGGCAGGGGATCGCGACGGCCCACGGAGGCAGGGCGCCGCAGGCGCCGGGCCGGCGCGCAACGCGCCCGAGGATGCGCCTCCTGGAGGTGGGCAGGGTGGGGCAGGGGCTCCGTTGGAACTGGACGCGAAGGCCTTGGCGGAACTCGAAGCCGAGGCCGCGCGACTGGCCGACCTCCAGGTGGCGGACGCGCTGCGCAAGCGGCTGCGAAGCCCGTGGGAAGAGCGCGTCCGCCTCTGGGCCGAGCTGGAGGACGTCTTCGGCGAGCTGGCGATGCTGCTGGGACGGGGCTGGGACTTGTCGCGAGGTCTGCTGCGCTCCCAGGGATGGATGGAGGTCGTGCGGCTGCGTGAGCTGCTGGAGCGGCTCCCCGCATTGAGGGAGCTCGTCCGCGTGCTGGGACGCATGCAGACGGCGGATGACCCGAATGTGTCTCCCGTCATGGAGTCCGTCATCGGCCCCTTGCGGCGTATCTTCGAGGAGCGAATCGAGGTGTACAGCCCACTCGCTCGTTCGGAGACGCGCGGCATCGAGCGCTCGGACGACGTGCAGCGCATGCTTCCCGCCGAGGCCGCGCTGCTGGGCCATCCGGTGCTGCGGCTCCTGTGGCACGCCCGCCGCGCGGAGCGGACGCTGCTCACCTACCGCGTGGAGGGCGTGGACCTGGAGCGTGTCGAAACGGAGGCCGAGGTCCACGAGTCCCAGCCGCGTGCCCGACCAGCGGAGACACGGGGCCCCATCATGGTGTGCCTCGACACGTCCGGCTCCATGGAGGGTACGCCCGAGGTCGTCGCCAAGGCGCTGGTCCTGGAAGCGATGCGCGTGGCCTTCGCCGAGAAGCGGGCCTGCTACCTGTATGCTTTCAGCGGCCCTGGGGACGTGGCGGAGCATTCGCTGGAGATGTCAGAGGCAGGGCTGGTCCGGCTGATGACCTTCCTCACGCGCTCCTTCTCGGGTGGCACGGATGTGACGGCACCGCTCGCGCGTGCTGTCGCCCGGCTCGACTCGGAGGGCTGGGGACGCGCGGACCTGCTGCTCGTCAGTGACGGCGAGTTCCCGGTGCCCGTGCCCACGCGTGAGCTGCTGGCTCGTGCTGGTGCCCAGAAGGGGTTGAGGACGCACGGCCTGCTCATCGGCGCGGGGGCGGGGACGGCGATGGCCTCCATTTGTTCGCCCGTCCATCGATTCAACGACTGGTCCGCGCTCCTGGGCGGAAACGTGCCTCCCTCGATTCCTCGCCGGTGACACTCCGGCGGGCCAGGGGTGTTTCCCGTAAGTCCACCACGGCGGAGACAGACCCATGGCTTGCAGGCCCTTCATCGCGTGTCTGACCGGTGCGCTCGCACTCGGCGGACCTGTTGGTTGCACGGATTCAGTTCAGGAGGAACACGGGGCACCGGAGCCCACGGTGGAAGCCGTGGCCACGCCCACGGTACAGGCCCAGGCCACGTCCGAGCTGGGCAGCACCACCGCTGGCAAGCGGTTCTTCACCCAGGCGTTTCCCAATACCAACGGGCGCTCCTGCGCCACGTGTCACGTGCTCGACGAGAGCACCGCGCTGCATCCCTCGAATGTCGAGGCGCGGCTGGCCTCCAATCCCAGGGACCCGCTGTTCAACCGCATCGACGCGGATGACCCCGACGCCGCCGTCCCCACGTATGAGCACCTGAAGAAGGGGCTCGTCCGCGTGGTGCTGCCGCTTCCGGCCAACATGGATGTGATTGACGTGGACGGCAACGTCATCACTCCCGCGGACCGGAAGGTCGCCGTGTGGCGCGCGGTGCCGAGCATCCAGGACACGGCCTTCACCGGTGCGTTCCAGTTCGACGGCCGTGAGGCGAACCTGGAAGGGCAGGCCCAGTCCGCCATCACCAGCCACAGCCAGGGCGGCACGGTGGCACTGGCGCAGCTGCGGCAGCTTGCCGCCTTCGAGCGGAGTGTCTTCTCGTCATCTCGCGCGTGGCTCGTCTCGGCGCTGCTCGAGTCCGGTGTGCCCCGTGCCCAGGTGCCCATCCCCGAGGACTTCATGACGCTCAATCCCCAGGAGCGGCGCGGCCGGGAGGTGTTCAAGGCCGCCTGCGAGGGGTGCCATGGCGGCGCCACGCAGACGGACGTCACTCACCTGGGGCTGAATGAGCTCGCGCGACAGGGGCGGCTCCTGAAGCCGGATGGCAACGTCGTGTTCACCGTCCTCCCGGACGTGGGGCCCGTTCCCGTCGTGGTGCCTCGCGCGGATGACAAGTTCTTCAACGTGGGGTTCGGGTTCTTCTCCTACCTGGGACAGATTGGACAGTTCCCCACGTACAACGCGTCCGTCGAGCTGCCCCGGTATCGCTTCCGCTTCTACGCGGACGGCACGCGGCAGCAGCAGGTGACGGACCTCCCGCCCATCCCCGTGACGGCAAGCGGAGACCCGTACGACGGCAATCCGAAGCTCGACGAGAACGGGGCTCCCATCGTCGGCCCCAATCTCCTGCCGCAGTGGTTCACGACAGACCCTGGCCGCGCGCTCATCACCGGTGACCCGCTGGACTTCGAGCTCTTCGACATCCCGACGCTTCGAGGCGTCGCGCGGACGGCGCCGTACTTCCACGACAACAGCCACGCGACGCTGAAGGACGTCGTCGATACCTACAGCCAGTTCATCCTGCCCTTCACGCCTCCTCTGAACCTGCCGGCCGTCTACCCACCGGAGAACCCGGGCGCGGGGCCCGAGTCACTCAGCCTCGGGCAGAAGCAGGACCTGCTCAGGTTCCTGAATCGGCTCTGAGCGCTTGCAGGAGCGCCGCGGAGACATCACAGCGCCAGTCGGCGAGCGGAACTTCGACGAACGGGCGTCCTTCCTCGTGCGCCAGATGTCGCTCCAGTTCGTGGTCGATGAGGAAGGTGCACGCACCTCCGATACTTGCTTCGAGAAGGGCCGAGAGGTCCTCCGGGCTGCCGAGACGGGACAGTGCCAGGACCACATCGATGGGTTCGAGCAGACGCTCCCGTCTCGGCAGTCGCAGGTACGCCGCGAGCGCCTGATGCAGCACGGGACGGTCTTCCTCGGAGTGGAGCTCGCGAAGCCAGCGTGCGGCGTCGGCTTGTAGCCAGCGTTCTGGCGCATCGAGCACCATCGTTCGGAGGAGCGAGTGGTACTCGCTCCTGCCTTCCTTCGCGAGGCACGCGGCCGCGCGAAGGCGCACCAGGGGGTGGGCGGAGCGGGTCAGGGTGGTGAGATGGTCGCACCAGCCCTCGCCCGACTCGCCCAGGTGGAACAGCCCTTCGAGCGCGAAGCACTGCGCCACGTCATCCGTTCCCCGGAGCGCGGTCAGGAACAGGTCGCGGTCCCCGGGCTCGGGCATGGGCGCGGCGCGCAGGAGGACGTGGTGGACCAGGGTGAGGTTGTCCGGATATCTCGCCGCGACGATGGCCCAGCGGATGGCGGTGGCCCGCTCCGCCGTGAAAAGTTCATCGACCAGCACGCGTCGGACGTCGTCCTCCATGCCGAGGTCGCAGATGAGCCGATACAGCAGTGGGCGCGCCTCGTGCCATTCGACCAGTAGCTTTGCTGCCCGGCGGAACCCCAGTGCGCCCTGCATGAAGGCATACCGGCATGTCGCCGCGCGCTCCAGACGGCGCAGCAGCGCTTCCCGGCCGTGGTAGGCGACGAGTGCGGGCGGGGGGAGAAGGAGCTGCCGGGCCGCCGCGTCGCGCAGCCCCGGAGCGGAGTCCAGGAGCCGCTCCCGGTCTTCACTCGGGAGCTCCCAGTACAGGAACGGCTCCAGGTCACCGGTGGTTCGGTTGCGCGCCCACTCGACGAGGAGCTTCCATGCCTCCGGCTTCTCGCGGTGCTCGAGCGCGACCCGGACGTTGTCGTCGTGTCCCCAGGCCTCCGTTTCCGTCAGGTGGTGGCGGTCCTCGGCGTGCCAGCGCGCGAACAGCCATTCCTCGAGCCGCGAGGGCAAGGGGCGGTCATCCTCCTCGGTGAGGATGTCGACCCGCGCCTTGGGCGACATCCGTTCCAACGCGGCCTCCGCGGCCGCGCAGGCGTCGTCATCCTCTCCACGCACCATGGAGAGGAGAGTTCCTGGTTTCAGGAACCACGTCCCATAGGGCGAAACATTCCTGCGGTCGAGCGCCTCCGCCTCCGCCAGGAGGTCGGAGAGCTCCGGTGCGGAAAGGCACAGGCCGTGCAGCCGCCCAATGACCAGGGCTTCGCTGCGGACGAACAGCGCCTCTCCCCGGTCGAAGAGGATGCCGCGAAGGAGCGGAAGCAGCTCCGGGTTTCCGAGGACGCGCCGATGCCGGAGGATCTGCCAACGGCGCGCGCTGTCGTTCTGAGGCGTTGTGTTCAGGAGGGACAGCAATTGCGCGCGGATGTTCTCGCGCGTGGACCAGACCAGCCTGGGGGTCGAGGACAAGCCAGACGCCGAGTTGGGACCGGCTGGCGAGACCGGCTGCAAGCATGCAGAAGTCCCCTGAAGGTAGTGGCCATGTGCCTCCGATGCAACCCGGACGGGAAGGCTGGGAGGCGCCTCCGAGTTGGAGCACAGTGCGGCTTCGGAGGTGCGCGGTGGCGGCAGATCTGTTGCGTGAGTTGGCGGCCGTCTTGCCGTCGGAGTCCATCATCACCGATTCCGACGTGCTGGAGGCACACCGGAGGGACCAGGCCGAGTGGGCTCCGGCGGGTGTGCCGCGGGTCCTCATACGTCCGGGCTCCACCGCCGAGGTGCAGGCCGCGCTTCGCGTGGCCTCCGCGCTTCGGGTGCCCGTGGTGCCTCGCGGCGCGGGCTCGGGGTTGTCCGGAGGCGCGAACGCGGTGGACGGGTGCATCGTCCTCTCGCTGTCGCGCATGAACCGGGTGCTGGAGGTGGACCGGCGCGGCATGTTCGCCGTCGTGCAGCCGGGCGCGCTCAATGCCGCGGTGAAGGCCGCGGCGGCGGAGCAGGGGCTCTGGTACGCGCCGGACCCCGCGAGCTGGGAGTTCTCCTCCATCGGCGGCAACCTCGCCACCAACGCGGGGGGCCTGTGCTGTGTGAAGTACGGCGTCACCGGAGACGCCGTGCTCGGGCTGGAGGCCGTGCTCGCGGATGGCTCCGTCGTCCGCACCGGCGGGCGCACGATGAAGAACTCCGCGGGCTATGGGCTCACGCGGTTGTTCGTCGGCTCCGAGGGCACGCTCGGCGTCATCACCGAGGCCACGCTGAAGCTCCGGCCCCGGCCACCCCGGGCGACGACGCTCGTGGCTTCGTTCCCCACGCTCGTCGGCGCGGGCATCGCCGTGACGGACATCATGGCGTCCACGCGCCCCTCGCTCCTGGAGCTCATGGACCGCGCCACCGTTCGTGCCGTGGAGGCCCACGGGCCCATGGGGCTGGACGTGGATGCGGCGGCCCTGCTGCTGGCCCGCTCGGACGCGGGAGGAGAGCAGGGTGTCGCGGAGATTGCTCGCATGGCCGAGGCCTGTGAGTCCGCCGGCGCCACCTTCGTCGCGCAGTCCGCCGACGAGGCCGAGGGCGAGTTGCTGATGCAGGCCCGCCGGCTCGCGTATCCCGCGCTGGAGAAGCAGGGGGCCACGTTGCTCGATGACGTGGGTGTTCCGCTGTCTCGCATCGCGGACCTGCTGGCCGCGGTGGAAGGGATTGCCTCCCGGCGCGGTGTGCTCGTCGGCACCTTCGGGCATGCGGGGGACGGCAACATGCACCCCACCGTCGTGTTCGACCGGAATGACGCCGTGGCCCTGGTGCGGGCTCGCGCCGCCTTCGATGACATCCTCCGCGCCGCGCTGGAGCTTGGCGGCACCATCACCGGCGAGCATGGCGTCGGTGCGCTCAAGCGTCCCTTCCTCGGCGAGCAGGTCGGCGCGGGTGGACTGCGTCTGCACCACGCCATCAAGGGCGCGCTGGACCCGCTTGGCATCCTCAACCCCGGCAAGGTGTTCTGACGTACGCGCCCGGAGAATCCCCATGCCCCGTCTCGTTCCGCTCATCGCCGCCCTCGTCCTGGGCACCGTTGCCTGTGAGAAGAAGTCTCCGCCCTCCGCGCCTCCGCCGGAGGCCGCGTCGAAGCCCCAGGCCACCTCGGAAACGGGGCCCATCGTCATCGGCACGCTGGGCAGCCTCTCGGGCTCGGAGGCCTCATTCGGCACCGTAGTGCGCGACGGCATCCAGTTCGCGGTGGAGGAGGCCAACGCCAAGGGCGGAGTGAAGGGCCGCAAGGTGGAGCTGCGCTCCTATGACACCCAGGGCCGCATCGAGGAGTCCGTGGCCGCCGTCCAGCGCCTCCTCACCCAGGACCGCGTGACGCTCATCCTCGGGGACGTGACGTCCTCCGGCTCGCTCGCCATCGCGCCCGCCGTGCAGGCCGCGCACGTGCCCATGGTGACACCCTCCGCCACGGACCCGGGCGTCACGCAGAAGGGCGACTACATCTTCCGCACCTGCTTCATCGACCCGTTCCAGGGCGGCGCCATGGCGCGCTTCGCCCGGGAGAACCTGAAGCTCGAGCGCATCGCCGTGCTGCACGACGCGAAGAATGCGTCCTCGCTCGGGCTCAGCGAGGCGTTCCAGGAGGCCTTCAAGAGGCTCGGCGGGACGGTGGTGGCGGTGGAGACGTATTCCAAGGGCGACACCGACTACCGCGCGCCGCTGCTGGCCGTGAAGAAGGCGAAGCCCCAGGCGCTCTACCTCCCGGGCTTCTACAGCGAGGTGGGCGTCATCGCCCGGCAGGCTCGCGAGCTGGGCATGACGCAGCCGCTGCTCGGCGGAGACGGCTGGGAGTCCGACCGCATCTTCGAGCTGGCGGGCGGCGCGCTGGAGGGCGCGTACTACTCGTCGCACTACGCCGAGGACAACCCCGCGCCGGAGCTCCAGCGCTTCATCACCGCCTTCCGCGCACGCTACGGCCGCTCCCCCGAGGCCGCGTCCGCGCTGGGGTATGACGCCGCCCGCGTCGCGCTCTCCGCCATCGAGCGAGCCGGCTCGCTCTCCGGGCCCGCCATTCGCGATGCGCTCGCCGCGACGAAGGACTTCCCGGGCGCCACGGGCTCGCTGACGATGGACGCGAACCGTAACCCCGTGAAGCCCGCCGTCGTCCTCACCATCCACGAGGGGCGGAGGAAGTTCGCCGCGGCCGTGACGCCGTGACCGCATAGGTGGCTTAGGCTATTCTTTCCGATTGGGCGTGGATTCCACGGTGGAGTCTGCCCATGGCGGTCATCTGGAAAGGAAGCCCATGCGTAACCTCCGTTCCCTGGCGTTGCTGGCGGGTGTGTCCCTCCTGGGCTCGGCATGCGGCAGTGCCGAGGTCGAATTCCTCTCCGAGGAGGAAGTACGGGACGTGTCCTTCGAGTCGTTCCTGGAGACGGCATACGACGAGCCCGACTCGGACGTGTATGTCATCAACGGTGACGAGTCCGTGCTGGGAATGGACGGGCTCCGGCAGTACTTCGAGAAGCGCATCCGCCGAAGTGGGACGCTGGGCACGAGCGAGGGCGCGCTGACGGCCTCCTGCCCGGGTGGCGTCTACAACAAGTGGTCCGCCGCCGCGGCGCGCAACCTCACCTACTGCGTCAGCACCGCCTTCGGCTCCCGCTATGCGACGGTGGTGAATGCGCTGAACTCGGCGACGGCCGGGTGGGAGTCGGTGGCCAACGTCAACTTCGTCCACGTCACGTCGTACGACAGCAATTGCACGGCGTCCCAGGCGGGCGTCGTGTTCGACGTGCGTCCGGTGAGCACCGGCGGGGCGTACCTGGCGCGTGCCTTCTTCCCGAATACGCCGCGCTCCGGCCGCAACATCCTCATCGACAGCAGCGCCTTCGGGAACATCGGGCCGTGGACGCTGACGGGCGTGCTGCGGCACGAGCTGGGACATGCGCTCGGCTTCGTGCACGAGTACGTCCGTATCAGCACCTCGGGTTGCTACGAAGACCCGTCGGGCACCTGCCCGCTGACCGCGTATGACCCGTACTCCATCATGCACTACCCCCAGTGCGGCGGAGCGTCGACGTCGGACCTCGTCTTCTCCGCGCTCGACCGGCAGGGGGCTCGCATCTACTACCCCTGACTCCGCTCACCGGCGCGCGCTGCCCGAGTCGCGCGCCGGCTTCACCACGTACTCCCCCGTCTTCGTGTCCACCGACGTGACGGGGATGTGCCGCGCCTCCTCGAAGAGGACATACGCCGGCTGGAGGCTGCGCCAGAAGGCGACGAGCGGGTCCTTGGACTCGCGGCCCGCCGCCAGCGCCTTCATGCCCGCGTCATCCAGCCTGCGCGGGAAGATGTGGATGGGCACGTTGCGCTGCGTCTTCGCGCGCGTGTCCAGCACCATGAGGTACAGCTCTTCAATCGGCTCGTCCTGGATGGCGATGCAGCCGATGCTCACGCAGTCGCCGTGGACGAAGATGTTGCCACCCGGGTCCACGCCCTTCGGCGTCTTCCGCTTGTCCGCCGCGTTCGGATAGCTGACCCGCATGGACAGGTGGTAGTTGCTGTACGGGTTGAACATGTCGATGCTGTAGAAGCCCTCGGGCACCTGGAGGTCGCCCTGCTGGCGCTTCGGGCCCAGCTCTCCCGACGCCGCACAGAAGGGGTACGTCTTCACCTTCACCAGCGGCCCCGCCTTCGGCCCCGCCCAGACCTCCAATTCGCGCTCGCGCTTGAAGGCGCGCACGTACATCTGCTCCGGCGGCCAGGCCACCCCCGCCTTCTTGAACAGCGCGGCGACGACGGGCGCACGGGCCTTACGCGCGGCGGCGACGCGGGCCTCCTCGGCGTGCGCGGAGAGCGCGGTGAACAGCAGCAGGCAGGCGGCGAGTGTCCTCATGGCGCCTGGGACACCGGCCGCGCCGAATCCGTTCCTTCCTCGCCGCTCAACGTGCATGGCGCTCCCTCCGCAGCGGCCTCCACTGGTAGGCACACTCGGTGAGGTGCAGCACCGAGTCCAGCCTCGCGCCCGGGGCGAGCGGCCCCTCCGCGAAGTACTCGCAGTAGAGCTCCACGGGTTGGACGAAGCGCGCGTTCCACGGCTCGCGGTCGATGGTGAGCACGTAGACGAAGCCGTCCGCCACGCCGAGCGCGTCGTAGCACTCCACCAGCGGCTCGTGCAGTTCCTCCAATCCCTTCCACACGCTGCCCGGGGGAGGGTGGACGCTCGGACGCGTGTCGAAGACGCCCACCAGCTTGCCCCCGGGGAACTCCGGCTCCGGGTCCACGGCGGTCGTGAGCAGATGGTCCTCGCGCGCCATCACCATGTGCGCCTCGCCGAACTCGTGGAACTTGAACTCCTTCAGCGCGTTGCCCACCCGGCGCATCACCGGGTCATTCGTCTCGCTGCGCACGAAGTAGCCGCCGCGCCGCCAGTCGCCCGCCGCGTTCCGGTAGCGCACCGCCGCGCGGTAGCTCACCTGGTAGAAGCACACGCCCAGCAGCGGGCTGACGCCCTGCGGCCGCATGTCCCGCAGCGATGACATCAGCACCTGCACCCACGCTCTGCCGTGGAACACCTCCGGCTCCAGCGGCGCGGGCAGCAGCCGGGCGAGGCGCTCCGGGTCCACCGCGTAGTTGATGGACACCGCCTCCACCCAGTGCGTCTGCACCTGGGTGAGCCACGGCACCGACGGGCACTCCTCCATGCCCTGCGTGGTGGGGCTCGGGTCATGTGCTCCCGCGAGCGCGGCCTCCGCGTCCCGCAGTGCTTGATGCCCCTCGGGCGTGAGCGAGTACAGCGCGCCTTCCGCGCGCACGAGCCCGGCGGCGGCGAGGCCTTGAATCATCTCCGCTGGTGCCTTGACTCCGACTTCGCGAAGCCGGCGGCGCAGCTCGGCCCCACCCAGCCCGAGCGGCTCCAATGCCAGCGCCACCAGCGCCGCGAGCGACTCGGGGCTCATGTCCGCCACACCCCGCCCGGTCCGAGCGGCTCCCATGTCCGCACCTTCAGCGCCGCGCTCGACTCGGAGCTCATACCAGTCGCGCTCCGGTGCCCATGGCGGCGAGCCTGCGGCGGCGGGCCCGCTGCAAGGCGAAGCCACCGCCGAACTGCGTGGCGAACCACAGCGCGGCCAGGATGTCGAACGCATGCTCCGGCACCTGCGTCATCCCCAGCGCGGCCAGCGCGAAGCCCGCGGCCACCGCGAACCAGATGCGGCCCATCAGCGCGCCCATCATGGAGAAGGCTGTGGCGAAGAGGACGCACGCCACCGCGGGCATGAAGAGCCTGTCCAACCCGAGCAGCCAGTTGATGACGGCCACCAGCACCATGCCGGCGATGAAGGTGGTCCAGATGGCCCATATCTGCCGCTCGATGAACGAGCGCGCCCCGGCCGTCTGCCCGCGCTTGAGCACGAAGATGCTGACCATGTTGAAGGACAGCACCCCGGCCCACAGCAGCGCGTAGGGCCCGGGCGTGCGGTGGCCCGCCATCCACAGCCGGTTCGTCGCCGCGAAGCCCGCGGCATTGACGAAGGCGTGGAGCATCCAGATGACACCCCAGTTCTGCAGCGCCGAGTCATCACGCGCCTGCGCGACGACGCGGCGGATGAGCTCGAGGGCCTTGCCTGCTTCTTCGCGATTCATCGTGCGGCGGAGCTTACGCCAAGAAACGCGTCCACTTCGTCCAGCGGCACGAGGCGCGGCTCGGCCGTGGGGGCCACCGCGTCGCGCACGGCCTGGGCGAGCGACCGGGCCCGCGCGTCATCTCCGCCTTCCTTCCTCAGCGCCCGGGCAAACGCGAAGCGGGTGGTGGCCAGGTCGAGCGCGCTCGTGCCGTCCTTCTCCCAGCCCGCCACGGCCTGCTCCAGGAGCCCCCTCGCGGCGGCCGCGTCCCCTCGCTCCAGCAGCACCCGGCCGAGCACGGCCTGGGCGTCCGACTGGCTGGATGCGCCGGACTCCGCCTGTTTCATCCGGAGCGCCAGTGCCTCCCTCGCCACGCGCTCCGCCTCGGGAAGGCGGCCCGCGCCGAGCAGGGCCAGGCCCTGCGTGGAGAGGACGGCCGCGAGCTCGTCCTCGGCCTTCAGCGCGCGCAGCATCGCCACCGCGCCGCGCGCGGCGAGCACAGCCTGTTCGAAGCGGCCCACTCGCAGGAAGACCTCCGCCTCCTGCCGGAGGAGCTGCGCGCCGCGCACGCTGTGCCGGCCCTCCGCCTCCGCGGCATCCAGCTCCCTGCGCACGGACTGCAACAGGCGCAGCGCTTCCTCCGTGCGTCCCAGGTTCGTGAGCGCCATCGCCAGCGGGCCCGCCAGCATGGCGCGGTCCGGGTGGCCCGGCGGACGGTTCTCCTCCGCCAGTCGCCAGCCCTTCTCCAGCGTGCGACGCGCTTCCTCGAAGGTCCCCCGCGACAGGTGCACCGAGCCCATGTTGCCGTAGAGCGCGAGGACGTAGGGCACGGGCTGCCCAGGCCCGTAGGCCCGCTCGAAGGTGGCCATGCTCTCCGCGAAGGAGGCGAGCGCCTCGTCGTACCGGTGCAGCGCGTTGTACGTGCCCGCGATGTTGTTGAGCGTCATCGCGGCATACGGATGGTCCTTCCCGAAGGTGTGCAGGATGATGCCGAGGGTCCGCTGCTGCGTGGCGAGCGCCTCCTCCATCCGGCCCACGCTCCGCAGCGCGGTGCCCAGCGTGAGCAGGACGTCGGTGAGGTACGCGTGCTCCGGGCCGAAGGCTCGCTCGCGCATGGCGAGGCACTGGCGCAGCAGCGGAATGGCCTCGGCCGAGCGGCCCTGACGGACCCACGCCGTGCCCTGGTGGAAGGCGAGGTTGGCCTCAAGCCGGTCATCCCCGCCGATGCGCTCCAGCAGCGACTGCGCCAGCTCGCGCCACAGCTCCGCCTGCTCCGGGCGTTCGGCCAGCTCGCCCTCCACGAAGACGAGGTTGGCGAAGGACTCCGCGGCGTGTTCATCGTCCCGGCCCGCCTGCGACGCCAGTGCGGCCCGGCGCAGGATTTGAGCGGCCTCCTTCTCCTGCCGCAGGTGCAGCAGGGAGCGGCCCTGGGTGAGCAGCGCCTCGCCGAGCAGGGGCTTGTACCCGACGGCCTCCGCCTCGGCGGCCACCGTCGCCGCAATCGCCGCGGCCTCCTGCCAGTGCCCGGCGTGGTCATGCGCCATCGCCACGGCCTGCTGGTCATACGCGGCGCGGACGCGAGCGGCCGCAGGGCCTCGCGTGGGCAGCGGCACGGGACGGGCCAGTGCTTCGACGTCGGCGCAGTCGGACACCGGCTGCAGGCCCTGTACCGTCTGGGGCGCGCTCATCACCGCATTCGGGTCAGCGGCGAGCAGCAGGTCCACCGTGGCTCCCAGCTCGCGCTTGCGCCGCTCCAGGCAGTGCATGCGCAGGTCCATCGCCGTCTCGGACTGCTCGCCGCGCACCCGCGTCGCCTCGCACGCGTCGCGGTGTCCTTCCGCCCAGGCCGCCGCGTAGGCATCCAGCGTCTGCCGCACCGCCGCGAGCAGCGAGGCCGCGCCCGGTGCCCCCGAGCCGAGGAAGGTGCGCTCCAGCGCCGCGCCTCGCGCCGTGTCCCACGTGCCGGACAGTCGCTGGAGGCTGTCGGTACAGGGCTGCGGACCACGCGCGACGAGGATGGAGGCGATGGCGGCGGCCACGCCGATGCCCGCGCCCAGGCCTCCCGCGAACCGGGCCGTACGTGGAGACACCGCCCGCTCCAGCGCGGTGAGCAGGGCGTCCATCGACGCGTGCCGTGCCTCCGGCGCCGGGGATAGGCCCCGCTCCACGGCGGCGTGCACCGCGCGGGGCACGTGGGCGCGCTCCCGCGCCGCAGCTTCTCCGGGCGCACCGGGCCTCAGCCCGTAGAGCCCCTCGTACAGCGCGACGCAGAAGCTGTACTGGTCCGAGCGCGAGTCCACCGGCCCGCCCGCGAGCGCCTCCGGGGCGATGTAGCCCGGCGTGCCCGCCACGGCCGTCGCCACACCGCCGTGGCCGCTGCCAGGGCTGCCACCTGGAGAGCCGGGTGTGGGGAGGGCGGCGTCCGTCGAGGTGGCGAGGCGCGCCAACCCGAAGTCCGTCACGCGTGCCCGCCCCGCGCGGTCCACCAGCACGTTGTCCGGCTTGAAGTCGCGGTGGACGACGCCCGCCGCGTGCGCGGCCGCCAGCCCTCGTCCCGCCTGCAAATACAGGCGCACCACCTCGCGCCAGCCCGGCCGGTGCGCGGCGAGGTGCTTGCGCAGCGTGCCTCCGTCCACCAACTCCATGGCGATGAAGACGATGTCCCCCACCACGCCTACGTCGTGGATGCCGACGACGTGCGGGTGCTGGGGGCGCGCCGCGGCGCGGGCCTCGTCGAGGAGCCGCTCGGTGGCGCCCTCGACTCCGGGCGCGGCCTGCACCAGCTTCAGGCCGATGCGCCGGTCGATGCTCGGGTCATACGCCGCATACACCACGCCCATGCCCCCGGCGCCGAGCCGCTCCAGCACCACGTAGCGCCCCAGCAGCGTTCCCCGCGCCAGCGCGCGGAGGCGGGTACGCGTGGGCGCCCGGGTGTCCTCGATGACGGTGGTGACGGCCTGCGTGGGCGCGACGGCCGTCTGGCTTCTGGCAGATGCCGGGGCCCTCGCCTGGAGGAAGCCCGCGAGCAGCTCGCGGCAGGTGGCGCAGCCGTCGAGGTGTGCCTCGGCGCTCGCGCGCAGGGGCTCCGGTGCCACGCCGTCCGCCAGGTCGAGCAGTTGCGTCTCGTCGAGGCAGCCGGGGAGGGGCGTCGGGCTCATGGCTTCATCCTTCGTCCAGCAGGGAGGACAGGCTCACCGCGAGGCTCGCGTCCATGACGCGCAGCAGGCTGTCGAGCTGCGAGGTGCTCAACGCCAGCCGTCGCGCGAGCGCGGCGCGGGTGTCCTCGAGGAGCGACTGGCGGGCTCGCGCGAGCCAGCGGGAGATGGTGGACGCATGCACCTGGTGGAGCATGCCCAGTGACTCCACGCCCAGGTTCTGCACCAGGCTCAGGCGCAGGAGGTTCCTGTCGCGCGGAGACAGGCCGGACAGCGCCTCCGCGAAGGCGGCGCGGAAGGCGGGGCGGTAGCGCTCCTGCATCAGCGCCAGCTCCGGGTCCGCGGTGCGCAGCTCGGAGACGATGGGCGCGTCGTCCAATGGCAGGGCCTTCACCGCCCCGCGCTTGAGCGACACCGCGACGCCGAGCGCCACGGCCTCCGTCCAGCGCCGCAGCGCACCCCGCCCGGCGTACTCCGCCAGGCGCGGCTCTTGGCGCACGCCGCCCACCAGCAGCTTCATCCGCGTGAGCTGGAGCACCTCGTCCACGAAGGCGTCGGACGCATCCACCCGCCGCACCGCCCGCCCCACCGGCACCAGCACCGCGCGCTGGAGGCCGTCGAGCGCGGCCCGGTCTCCCGCGAGGCACGCGCGCGCGAGGTAGAGGTCCTCCGCGGCCAGGGCGCGCAGCCCTTCCACCAGCGGCGCCTCGCGCGACACGCGCGCTCCCAGATGACGCGCGAAGTCCTCGGGAGGCACCTCCACGCCAGGCCACGCCGCGCGGGCTCGAGCCACGGCCTCTCCGAGCAGGCGGGCGAGCACGTCCGACTCCTCGGGCACCGCTGGGCGTGCCGCACCCTCCAGGAAGGACCGCAGGGGCTCGGTGGTGTTCATGGCGAGAGCCGTCAGCGGAGCGAGCCCAGTCCGGAGATGAACCGGTCCACGTCCTCGGCGGTGTTGTAGTGCAGCAGCGAGGCGCGCACCGCGCCGTCGGGCATGAGTCCCAGCGCCTGCGCCGCCATCGTGGCGTAGTAGTGGCCCGCGGCCACGCCCACGCCTCGTGCCGCCAGGTGCTCCGCTACCGCGCGCGGCGGCATGCCCTGCACGTTGAAGCAGAAGGTGGCCACGCGACCCTTCGGCTCGCGCGGGCCGTACAGCCGCACGCGCGGGTGGGCGAGCAGCCGCTCCAGCGTGGACTCCAGCAACGGTCGCTCCAGCGCTTCGATTCGCCGGAACGCTGCTTCCAATCCGGCGCGCCCCGGCTGCCCTCCACCCAGGACGTCGCGCAGATATGCCAGCGAGCCCAGCCAGCCGGCCAGGCCTTCATGGCTGGCGGTGCCCGGCTCGAACTTCTGCGGGCTGTCGTCGGGTACGAACCAGAGCTTGTCCGCCGGCAGCCCGGGCAACAGCTCACGGCGCACGTAAAGACAGCCCAGGTGCGGGCCGAAGACCTTGTATTGGGAGAAGGTGACGAAGTCCGCGCCCCAGGCCTTCACATCCGGCAGGTGATGCGGGCTGGAGTGCACCGCGTCCACGATGAGCCACGCGCCCACTCCGTGGGTCAGCTCCGCCGCGGCGGCCACGTCCGGCGTCGCACCCACCGAGTTGGCCGCGGCCGTCACCGCCACCAACCGCGTGCGGGGGCCGAGCAGCGCGCGCAGGTCAGACGGCTCCAGAAGCCCATCCGGCCAGCGCGCGCGCCACGTCTTCACCGTGACGCCCTGGGTCTCCAGCATCCTCCAGGGCGTCGCGTTGGACTCATGCTCCAACTCGGAGATGACCACCTCGTCGCCCGTCCGGAAGAGGCGCGAGAAGGCGCGCCCCAGCTGGAAGGTGAGCGCCGTGGCGCTGGTGCCCAACATCACCTCTTCGGGCTGGCAGTGGAGGAACTCCGCGGTGGCCGCCCGCGCGCGTGCCTTCAACTCCGTGGCCGCCACCGAGGCAGGGTAGGGCTGACCCACGTTGCAGCTCCCGTTGGAGAGGAATTGGGAGATGGCATCGATGGTGTGCGTGGGCACCTGCGCCCCGGCGGCATTGTCCAGGTAGCTGAAGCCAGAGCGCAGGGCAGGGAAGTGCGCGGCGTGCGAAGAGGTCATGTCATTGCGCAGCATAGACGTACCCAGAGTGTGGAGTGGCCGTTCGGGCCTCCACGGAGTCTCCCACGACGGACGTGGAATCCGGGTGATCCACCCCTGGACGCCATAGGCCGAAAACCCACACATCCCTGAAGTCACGGGCGACCCCTTCACCCCGCAGGAGCGTCGATGTCTCAATCCAAGAAATGGCAACGGTTGGTCGCGGCAGCGGTCCTGGTCATGAGCGGTGCGTCATTGGCGGGAGAGAAGGACGACCCCAATGCGCGCAAGAGAGCGATGGACGAGTGGTACAACGAGTCCTACGGCAAGCCGCACGGCAAGGAATTGCGCAAGGGCGGCCCGTGGTCGGCGTCGTTCCGCAAGTTCATGAATGACGCGGCCGCGAAGGAGCGCGCGAAGTACGCCTCCATGCTGCCCGGCACGAGCACCAGCATCACCGCCTCGGGGGACCCGAACGCGTCCATCGCCGCCACGGGCACGACGTGGGTCAACATCGGCCCCACGAAGGCCAACTACATGCAGAACGGCAGCACCAGTCTGAACAAGACAGACGCGGGCCGCGTGCGCGACATCATCGTCGACAAGAACAACCCCTCCGTCATCTATGTCGCCTTCTCTGGCGGCGGCGTCTGGAAGACCACCGATGGCGGCACCACGTGGACTCCCAGGTCGGAGACGCTGGGCAGCCTGTCCACCGGCTCGCTGGCCATCGACCCCAACAATAGCAACACGCTGTACCTGGGCCTGGGCGACCCGTTCGACGGCACGGGCATCGGCCTGGTGAAGTCCACGGACGGCGGCGGCACCTGGTTCAACCCGGTGTACCTCGGCAGCGCCACGGAGATTGCGGACCTCATCGTCGCACCGGGCGACAGCAACATCGTCCTGGCCGCCACCAACGCGGGCCTCTTCCGCTCGGTGGACGCGGGCGCCACGTGGACGGCCCTCTCCCTGAGCACCGGCTTCACGGGCGCGCCGTACGGCTGGTCCATCGAGTGGGCCGGCGGCACGAAGTTCGTCGCCTCCATCGACGCGGACCCGGCTGCCGCCAGCGGCACCAACCAGGGTCAGGTCTGGTCCTCCAGCGACAACGGGGCTACGTGGACGCGCGCCACGGGCGTCACCGCCACCGCGGGCCTGGAGCGCATCACCGTCGCCGCGGCGCCGTCCAACCGCAACATCGTCTATGCGCTGGCGGCCAACCCCAGCGGGGACCTGGCGGACCTCTACAAGTCCACCAACGGCGGTGCCACCTTCACGGCCCTGTCCGCGGGCGGCAAGCGCTACAAGAACGGCAACGCGGAAGGCCGCACCGTCAGCACCCTCTTCAATACGCAGGGCTGGTACGACCAGCTCCTCATCGTCCACCCGACGGACCCGAACCTCGTGTTCTTCGGCGGCGCGCTGCACCTGGCGAAGACGACGGACGGCGGCGCCGCCACGTACTACCAGGTCACCAACTGGCTGGGGCAGTTCTCCCTGCCGTACGTGCACGCGGACTTCCACGCGGCGGCGTTCGACCCCACGGGCACGAAGCTCTACGTGGGCAATGACGGCGGCGTCTTCTTCAGCACCGACGGCGGCGCGTCCTTCAGTGACTCGATGAACGTGGGCATCGCCTCGCACCTCCTCTACGACATCGGCATCTCCGGCGCGAATCGCAACGCGGTCATCGGCGGCTTCCAGGACAACGGCACCCGCGTGCGCGTGAGCAGCACCGCCGTCTACAACCAGGAGATTGGCGGCGACGGGTTCGACTGCGAAATCCACCCGACCAACGCCAACCTGATGCTCGGCTCGCTGTACTACGACCGCATCCAGCGCAGCACCGACGGCGGCCTCAACTGGACGTCCGCGTGCAGCGGCATCACCGAGTGCAACAACAGCAGCACCGCGCCCTTCACCACGCGCCTGGCCATGGGCCTGGCGGACGCCACCGGCAACACCGTCTACACGCACTCCAACACCAAGGTGTACAAGTCCACGAACTTCGGCAGCGCGTGGACCGCGCTCGGCGTCAGCGGCCTGCCCACCACCAGCCTCTTCATCCGCAACGTGGGCGCGGCGAAGTCCAACGGCAGCGTGCTCGGCGTGGTCGCCAACAGCGGCCGCGTGTTCCTCAGCAACAACGGCGGCTCCACGTGGACGACGCCCGCGGCGCTGCCCAACAACGGCTTCAGCCTGAGCGACATCACCTTCGACCCGACCAACGCCAACACGATTTATGTCGGCTCGGTGGCCCCGGACGGGACGAAGAGCCACCTGTGGAAGTCCACCGACTTCGGCGCGAGCTGGACGGTCATCGAGAACGGCCTGCCCGCGGGCGTGCCCGTCAACACCGTCGCCGTGGACCCCGGCAGCAACACCACGCTGTACGCCGCCACGCACCTGGGCGTGTACCGCTCCACTGACGCGGGCGCCTCGTGGACCCGCTTCGGCGCCGGCATGCCGCTGGTCAACGTGACGGACGTCGCGATTCTTCCGGACTCCAGCCTGGTGCGCGCCGCCACCTACGGCCGCTCCGTCTGGGAGCTCCAGCCGTAGTCGCGGCCCTGGCTGTTTGAAGCATCGGGGGCCCGGACCTGCGACGTGGGTCCGGGCCCCTTCTTCTGGAAGACGTCACGCCACGCCGCGAGGCTCCACGGGCGCGAGCTTGTGCACCCGTTCCAACAGGTCCTTCAGTGAGAAGGGCTTCTTGAGGAAGCCCGCCGAGTCGTACTCCGGCGGCTTCACCGACGGGTCGATGGCGCTCATGATGAGCACCGGCAGCTTGCTGAACTCCGGGTGCTTGCGGATGGCGCGGATGGTCTCGAAGCCATTCATCACCGGCATCATGATGTCCACAATCGCCAGGTCCGGGCGGGTGGAGTCCAGGCGCTGGAGCGCCTCCTTCCCGTTGGCACACACGATGACGTGGTAGCCCTCGTCCTCGAGGATGGACTTCACCGCGTCCGCGATGTCCAGCTCGTCGTCCACGACGATGACGGTCTTCATGACCGCCTCCGGCGCAGGAGGCCCCGGCGGGGCTTCTTCTCTTTCTCCTTCTTCTTCTTCGCGGGCGAGCCCATGGGCGGCTCGATGCCTGCCTCCTCCGGCCGCTCACCCCGCAGGCGCGCCTGGCCGGTGAGCACGGCCTCCGCGCTCTTGAAGGTGTCCGCGACGACGATGCCGTCGTCGGAGATGGCGAACTCGCGGATGCCGCTGTCGTATTGGCTCTCGCGCATCTTCATGATGGAGATGAGCCGGTAGAGTTGCGAGCGCAGCTCCACGTAGCGCAGGTAGATGATGTTCTCCACGTACGCCGCCGCCTCGGGCTGAGGCATGTCCACGCCCGCGGAGAACAGCGCCGTCTCGTCGGAGTAGAGCGTGGTGACGTCCAGCATGCGGAGCTGATGCGACAGCGCGGAGAAGAAGCGGGGCATGCGGTCCGGGTACACGGCCGCGGAGCGGAAGCCCGCCACGCTGTCGATGAAGACCCGCAGGCGCTTCACGTTGCGCTCGTGGATGCGCTCCAGGAGTCGCTCCGCCAGCGCGTCCATGTTGTGTTCCAATGGCGGTTGCCACTGGATTTCGATGAGCCCGTTGTCGACGTACTTCTTCAGGTCGCTCATGCCCACGCCGGCGGCCTTCTCCATCAGCCGGGGGGGCGTCTCGTAGAAGCCGAAGTAGACGCCCGGCTGTCCCTCGCGGGCCCCTTGCAGGAGGAAGTGCAGGCCCAGCAGCGTCTTGCCCGTGCCGGGCGCGCCCAGCAGCAGGGTGGTGGAGCCGGAGAGCAGGCCGCCCCGCAGCGACTCGTCCAGGCGGGGAATGCCGAAGGACATGCGGACGCGGTCCTCGCGGCCCTTCTCCTCGGGCTTGGAGAACTGCACCTCGGTGCGAGGGTGGATGATGATTCCCCTGTCGGAAATCTCCATCTCGTGCTTGCCCAGCAGCGAGTCGCTGCCGCGGAACTTGAGCGCCACCAACTCGCGCACCGCGCGCGGGCCCGACAGCCAGAGCGACAGCTCGAAGATGCCGTCCACCGCCGTCGTCTCGGGGTGGATTTCCCCCTCGTGGTGCGGGGACAGCAAGAGCGTGGTGCAGCCGATGATGGAGACGAAGGTCTGCAGCTCTTGGAGGAAGCGCTTGAAGCTCAAGTCGCTGCGGGCGAACTCCCTCGCCGCGTCCATGCCGTCGAGGATGAGCAGCGTGGCCTCGTGCTGCCGGGTCGCGCGCCGCAGCAGCTCCAGCAGGCCCTTGAGCCCCTCCGTCTCCAGCTCCCGGTAGCCGCTGATGTAGTGCAGCTTGTCGGGGATGAACTTCACGTCGAAGAAGGTCATCTCCTCCAGGTTCGTCAGCATGCGGGCGTGCGACTCCGTGAGGAGCGTCACGTAGAGGACCTTGCCCCCGTCTCGGGCGTGGTGGAACGCCACCTGGTGCGCCAGCACCGTCTTGCCCGAGCCGGGCGGGCCCAGTATCGCGTACGACGCCCCCTTCAGCAGGCCGCCCTTGGTGATGAAGTCCAGGCGGGGAACGCCCGTCTCCAGCCGCTCCTGGGTTGTCTTCCTGTCCTCGTTGCCCTCACCGGCATCAGCCGACACAAGTGTCCTTCCTTTCGTCAGTACCGCTCCGTCCGGTGCCTCGGGAGCACCACCTGGAACGTCGCGCCCTGACCGGGAGCGCTGTCGACGGTGATGGTGCCTCCATGGGCCGTGACGACTTCCTTCGCGATGAACAACCCGAGCCCCAGCCCGGCCTCGCCCGCGGGCCCGGCGGCGCGCTCGAAGCGGTTGAAGATGCGGGCCTGGTCCGCGGGGGCGATGCCGATGCCCTCGTCCCTCACGGTGAGCACCACCGTGTCCTCCCGCTCCTCCAACCGGACGTGCACGGGCTTGCGGTCGCCATACTTGAAGGCATTGGTGAGCAGGTTGCTCACGACCTGCTCCAGCCGCACCCGGTCTCCAGCCAGGAGGATGGGCTCGGCCGGCAACTCCAGCCGCAGCTCCACGTCCGCCGCGCGCGCCGGGAGCGCCAGTCGCTGGGCCACGTCGCGCACCGTCTCCGTCACGTCCAGCATGCCCACGTTCAGCGTGAGCCGCTGGTTGGCGACGCGTGACACGTCCAGCAGCGTGTCGAGGAGCTGCTGGAGGCGCACGAGCTGACGGATGGCGGGCGTGGTGCTGGCCTCCACGGTGCTCCGGGCCAGGGTGTCGGAAGGAGCGCGGGAGATGTGGTGCTGCACCCGCTCCAGGTGGAGCCGCAGCGCGGTGATGGGCGTCCTCAGCTCGTGCGCGGCGATGGAGAGGAACTCGTCGCGCGCGTGGACGGCGGCCTGGGCGCGCGTCTGGAGCCGCAGCAGCGCCTCCACGTTGGCGAGCAGCTCCTCGTCCTCCATGGGCGTCGTCCAGTAGGCATCCGCGCCCTGGGCGAGGCCCCGGACGCGGTCCTCGCGGCTGACCGAGACGGCGGAGAGGTGGGCGATGAGGAGGTCCTTCGTCTCCTCCCGGGCGCGCAGGCGGCGGCAGACCTCGTAGCCGTCGATGTCCGGCATGTGGACGTCCAGGAGGACCATGTCTGGCCGCCCGGCGGCCAGCCGGAGCGCCTCCGTCCCCGAGGTGGCCTCCACGACGTGGTAGCCCGCCGACCTGAGCACGAGCCCCGTGAGGTACAGCACCGAGGGTGTGTCATTGACGACGAGCACGGTGGCCCTGGGACGCGGCGTCTCTGTCGTTGGGCTCTGTGCGCTCACGTTGGTGTCCATCACGTCCAGCACGGAGAGTGGGGGCCCTTGTACCCGAACGGAATCCCCCGTGTGCGACTCCGTGGAGGATGTGCAGGCCCTGACACATCCGGGAGGGGTGTGGGTCCACTCCTGGGCCCTCGAACGAACGGGTGGGAGCGCGAATAAAGTGGCGCTGCTCCCGTCCATCATCCCGAACGCGACAACGGGCTCCGAGCCCACCGAGGACACCCCCATGAACCGCCTCTCTTCCGCGCTGGTCGCCGCCCTGCTCTTCGCTGGCAGCGCCCAGGCCGCCGACTCCCGCCGCAACCGCGTGGAGCGTGCCCAGGACCACCAGGAAGTGCGCCAGGACCGCCGCGAGCTGCGGGACGACAAGCGAGACGTCGAGGAACTGAAGGCCGTGCTCGCGACCTTCGACAGAGCCTGGGCCCGCCGGAGCGAGCGGGACATGGAGGCCGTGGAGGCCACGCTGCGCGGGCTGCTGAGGGCGGAGCTGGCGGAGAGCCGCGCGGAGCTGTCGTCGGACCTGCGCGAGGCGCGCCGCAGCGAGCGCGAGCTGCGCGCCGAGCAGTGGGAGACGCGCGACGATGCCGCCTGGCGCAACCGCGGGTCGTACCGGGATGACCGCCGCGATGTGCGGGACGACCGCCGCGACCTGGCCGATGACCGCCGCGACGTGAGGGCGGAGGTGGCCGCGCTGCGCACGCGCCAGGTGATTGCCCGCGAGCTGGCGGAGCTGGAGGGGCTGCGGCGGGGCGGGGCGCTGAACCGCAAGCGCGCGCTCATCGTGGAGCTCATCCAGCTGGGCCAGCAGGAGGTGCGCGAGGGGAAGCAGGAGATGCGCGAGGACCGGCGTGAAATCCGCGAGGACCGCCGCGAGACGCGCGAGGACCGCCGCACGCAGACGTACCGCCCTGCGGCCTGGCGCCGCGGCTGAGGCTCTTGCGCGGCGCGGCGTCAAACGGTGCTTCCGATTGAAGGGGCGCCGGTGTTGACTGCCGCGCCATGGGTATCTGGTCGAAGAAGAGCATCGCCCAGCTCCAGGGTGATGAGGGAGCGGGGCACGAGCTGCGCCGCACGTTGACGGGCGTCCACCTGGCGCTGCTGGGCGTGGGTGCCATCATCGGCGCGGGCATCTTCGTGGTGACGGGCACGGCGGCGGCCCAGCACTCCGGGCCGGCCATCATCCTGGCCTTCATCCTCGCGGGCGTGGGCTGTCTCTTCGCGGGGCTGTGCTACGCGGAGTTCGCGGCGATGATTCCCGTCGCGGGCAGCGCGTACACCTACGGCTACGCCACGCTGGGCGAGCTGGTGGCCTGGGTCATCGGCTGGGACCTCATCCTCGAATACCTCTTCGCCTCCTCCACGGTGGCGGTGGGCTGGTCCGGCTACTTCACCGCGTTCCTACGCGACTACTTCCACCTCAACCTGCCGCGCGAGCTCATCACCGCGCCCTTCGAGGTGGCGGCGGGCTCGCACGTGCCGCACCTCACCGGCGCCATCATCAACCTGCCGGCGATGCTGCTGGTGGGGCTGCTCACGGTGCTGCTGTGCGTGGGCGTGCACGAGTCCGCCCGGGTCAACAACATCATCGTCTTCATCAAGGTGACGGTGGTGCTGCTGGTCATCGTCTTCGGCGCCTTCTACGTGGAGCCGGCCAACTGGACGCCCTTCATCCCGGAGAACACGGGCCACTTCGGCGAGTACGGTTGGAGTGGCGTGCTGGCGGGGGCGGGCGTCATCTTCTTCGCCTTCATCGGCTTCGACGCCGTCTCCACCGCCGCGCAGGAGACGCGCAACCCGCAGAAGGACCTGCCGGTGGGCATCCTCGGCTCGCTGGCCATCTGCACGCTGCTCTACGTAGCGATGGCGGCGGTGATGACGGGGCTGGCGCACTACAGCACCCTCAACGTGCCGGAGCCGGTGTACGTGGCCATCTCCAAGGCGGGCTCGGCGCTCAACTGGCTGCGGCCCATCGTGAGCCTGGGGGCGATTGCCGGCCTCGCCTCGGTGGTGCTCGTCATGCTGATGGGCCAGCCGCGCATCTTCTACGCCATGTCGCGCGACGGGCTGTTGCCGCCGTTCTTCTCCCGCGTGCACCCGCGCTTCAAGACGCCCTATGCGTCCACGCTGCTGACGGGCGTGGTGGCCATGGCGGTGGCGGGGCTGTTCCCCATCGGCCTGCTGGGAGAGCTCGTCTCCATCGGCACGCTGTTCGCCTTCGTCGTCGTCTGCGGCGGCGTGCTGGTGCTGCGCTACCGCAGCCCGGAGCTGAACCGGCCCTTCCGCACGCCCTTCGTCCCCTTCGTTCCGGTGATGGGCATCCTCATCTGCGTGTTGCTGATGGTGGGCCTGGGCATCGAGACGTGGCTGCGCCTCGTGGTGTGGCTGGCCATCGGCCTGGGCATCTACTTCGGCTACGGCCGCAAGCACTCGCGCATCGGCCACGGCGAGCGCGCCGCGGCCACGCCTCCGCACGCGGACCTCGGCGGGCCGCTCTGAGCGCTACGCCTTCAGCGGCACGGGCTCGAAGTGGATGCGCGTGTCGTGGGGGCGGGTGAAGAAGGCGCGGACGTTGACGCCGGGGTACGCCTTCTGGAGCTCCTCGGCGGCGTGGCGCAGGTCCGTGAGCTGCTGCTCGGAGATGAACTCCGGGCCCAGGCTTCCGTGCCGGGCGTTGTAGTAGCCGCAACCGGCGTGGGCCAGCAGCAGCACCTCGGTGATGTGGTGGCCCTCGATGAGGAAGCGCGCGGCCCGGGTGACGACGTCGCTCTCCAGGTAGTCCGCCACCCAGCGGTTGAGGAGCGCCGGGCCGCCCGGAATCGTCAGCGTGTCGATGCGCTCGTGCCCGAGGTGCTGGGCGAGGTCCTCGACGGCATCCGTGAAGCGCCCGTCCGAGCAGTAGACGGCCAGGACGGTGGGGTGGGTGTGCTCGTAGGCGACGCGGGAGACGAACGTCTTTTCGTCGGACATGCCCCCCACTCTAAAGAGCTTCTCGCCAGGAGATAAGCCGCCCCCTCACGCGGGGTGCAGCACGAGGGGCAGCGCACCGGGGCCGCGCACCACCAGCGTGCGGTGCCACGCCATGGGCTCGGGGCCGCGCTCCACCCGGCCCACGCGGTCCAGCACCGCCTCCAGGGCCAGCCGTCCCTCCAGCCGCGCGAGCTGCGCGCCGAGGCAGAAGTGGATGCCATGGCCGAAGGGCAGGTTCTGCGGGCCGGGCCGGTCCATGTCGAAGCGGTCTGCTCTCGGGTACTGCGCTTCGTCGCGGCACGCGGAGCCGATGAGCGTCAGCACGCGCGTGCCCGCGGGAAGCCACATGCCTCCCACCGCCACGTCCTGCGTGGTGACGCGCGGCGCCGCGTGGATGGGGGGCTCATAGCGCAGCACCTCCTCGATGAAGGCGGGGATGCGCGAGCGGTCCGCGCGCAGCCGGGAGAACAGCTCCGGCTGCTCGGCCAGCACGAGCAGCGAGGTGCCCAGCATGTTCACCGCCGTCTCGATACCGCCCACCATCAGCATGGCGCAGAAGGCGAGCAGCTCGTCGGTGGACAGGGACTCGCCGTCCACGCGGAGGCGGACGAGGTCGCTCAGCATGTCCTCGCCGGGCTCGTGGCGGCGGCGCTCCAGCAGCTCGCCGAAGTGCGTCTTCAGCTCCTTCACCGCGTCGCGCGCGAGCTGCTTGCGGTCCTCCTCCTCCGGGCGGACGGTGGTGACGCCGCCGGTGATGAGGTCCGCCCACCGCTTGAGGCGCAGGTGCATCGAGGGCTCCACGCCCAGCACGTCGCCAATGACGCTGGCGGGGATGCGCAGCGCATAGGGCTGCATGACGTCGAAGGGCTGGCCCAGGGGCAGCGCGGCCACCGTTTCGTTCGCGATGGCGCGCACCCTCGGCTCCATGCGGGCGATGGCGGAGGCACCGAAGGCGCGGGAGATGAGCCCCCGCAGCCGCCCGTGGATGGGCGGGTCCTGGGCGAGCATCGAGTCGGAGAGCGGGTTGCCGCCCAGCCACGGCGGGTTGGTGGCGGCGCCGAAGCCCGTCGAGGAGAAGAGCTGCGGGTTCTTCAGGACGTACATCACGTCCTCGTAGCGGGACACGGCCCACATCCCACCCGGGTCCACCTGGCACACCGGCGCGTTGCGACGCAGGTCCGCGTAAGCCGGGTACGGGTTGGCCTTCAGCTCGGGGGACAGCAGGTTGTGGCGGACGGTCATCGTGGGTGCTCGCGGGAACGGAGGCTGCTGGGGAGGATACGAAGGGAAGGGGATTTCCTGGCCCTTCTCGGCCCGTGGTGGGCATCGTACGCGGACCGTCCTCTCGTCCAGGTGCCGCCCATGAAGACGTTCGCCTCCGCCTGCCTCGCCGTGCTGCTGCTCACCCTGCCTGTCGCCGTGCTCGCCGCGCCGAAGAAGGACGGCAAGTCGAAGGCGCCCCCGCTGGTGCGGGTGCTGCTCCAGACGGAGAAGGGCGACATCGAGCTGGAGCTCGACGAGGCCCACGCGCCGAAGACGGTGCGAAACTTCCTCACGTACGTGGACGCGGGTCTCTATGACGGCGGCGTGTTCCACCGCACGGTGACGCCGGACAACCAGCCGGGCAACCCGGTGAAGATTGAAGTCATCCAGGCCGGCGTGGACCCCGCGCGCCAGTCCGAGGAGAAGGCGCCGATTCCGCTGGAGCGCACGAGGGACACCGGCCTGAAGCACGTGGACGGCGCAATCTCCATGGCGCGCGACACGCCGGACACCGCGACGGGGGACTTCTTCATCTGCCTCGGCGCGCAGCCGGAGCTGGACTTCGGCGGCAAGCGCAATCCGGACGGGCAGGGCTTCGCCGCGTTCGGCCGGGTGGTGAAGGGCATGGACGTGGTGCGCGCGATTCAACAGGCGCCGCACAGCGAGCAGAAGCTCACTCCGCCGGTGCGAATCCTCAAGGCCACGCGCCAGACGGCCCCCGTCAAGGGCTGAGGCGCCGGGAGGCGCACGGTGGGGCGGTTGCCGGGCTTCGGCGGCACCCAGGCGTGCACATGATGGGAGTTGGCGTTACCCGCGAAGTGCGGTCCGCCGCCGGACGGGCTGACGGGAGCCCGCCGGCATGTCAGCCTTCCCTCATGAGGACAAAGCCCATGAAGAACAAGAGCTTCCCCGACAAACCGTCGCATCCGAGCTGGCAGCCGCCCTGGCCGAAGAAGCAGGGCAACCCGGTCTCGAAGATGACGAAGGTGGCGGGGAGGCGGATTGGGGGCGCGCTCCGGGCGGAGCAGGCGCGCCAGCAGAAGCGGAAGGATAGCCGGTAACACACTTCTTTACACAGGCCGGCTGGCCAGACACGGCGCGAGCCGTTAGACACGCGCCATGTCTTCTTCAGGACTCCGACTCGAGCGGGTGCGGGCCTCCCAGCAGTTCGCGGACGGCCGCTTCCGCAACACCGCGCCCGTCGGCCCGGGCATCCAGGGCAACCCGCTGCCGATTCTCGGCGAGTACTTCTTCGGCGGCACCAACCGCACGCCCCCGGCGCCCCTGCCGCTGGAGAGCCCGCTGGAGACGTGGGCGCGCAAGCCGGGCAGCGGCTTCCGCGTCACGTGGCTGGGCCACAGCACGATGCTCCTCGAGCTGGACGGCGCGCGCATCCTCACGGACCCCGTCTTCGGCGAGCGCGCCTCGCCCATGTCCTTCGCGGGGCCGAAGCGCTTCCACCCGGTGCCGGTGCCCCTGGAGGCGCTGCCGGAATTGGACGCGGTGCTGGTGTCGCACGACCACTACGACCACCTGTGCCGCTCCACCATTGCGAAGCTCGCGAAGCGGCGCGTGCCCTTCGTCACCGCGCTGGGCGTGGGCGCCCACCTGGAGTCGTACGGCGTGGCGCCGGAGCTCATCACCGAGCTGGACTGGTGGGAGCAGACGCGCGTGGGCCCGGTGGGCTTCACCGCCGCCCCGTCGCAGCACTTCTCCGGCCGCGGCATGGGAGACAGGAACCGCACGCTCTGGGCCTCCTGGGTCCTGACGACCGATAAGCGCCGCGTCTTCTTCAGCGGCGACACCGGGCTGACGTCGGAGTTCGAGGAGATTGGCCGCCGTCACGGGCCCTTCGACCTGGTCATGCTGGAGGTGGGCGCCTGGCACCCGGCCTGGGGCGGCATCCATCTGGGCCCGGAGAATGCGCTCAAGGCGCACGCCATGCTCGGTGGAGGCACGCTGATGCCGGTGCACTGGGGCACCTTCAACCTCGCGCTGCACGCCTGGGACGAACCGGCCGAGACGCTGCTGCGCCTCGCGGACGAGCAGAAGGTGCGCCTCTTCACGCCGCGCCTGGGCTCCGCCGTCGAGCCCGGCCACATGGAGCTGGCCACGCCGTGGTGGCGCGAGGTGGCCCCCGCGCAGCTCGCGGTACGGCCCGCGGTGGGCGGGTAGGGACGCCGCCCCGGTTGCTTGATAGGTCGGCGCTATCGCGAGCATCGGAACGATGTCTTGGCGAATATCACGGCCGAGGCGCATCTTTCCCTCCGTTCTCCGGTGGGAAAGGACGGGTTCCGTATGGTGATGGCGCTCGCAGGGTTGGGTTCAGGTGCACTCCACGCGCTCTCGGGACCGGACCATCTGCTCAGCCTCGCGCCGCTGTCGGTGGGTCGGCGCCAGGGGGCCTGGCGGGTGGGGCTGCTCTGGGGCATCGGTCACGGGCTGGGGACGCTGGCCGCGTCGGCCGTGCTGCTGCTGGTCCTCTCCACGGTGCACCTGCAAGGAGTCGAGCGCTGGGCCGAGCGGGTGGCCGCCCTCGCGCTGATGGGCATGGGCCTCTGGGGCCTGAAGCGCCGCGTCCTCACCGGCCCGTCCGAGGCCGAGACGCGCAACGTGATTACGGTGGGCCTGGTGCACGGCCTCACGGGTGCGGCGGCGCTGCTGCTCATCCTGCCCGCCGCGGTGTCCGGCTCGCTCGCGGACAAGGCGCTCTACCTGGGCGGCTTCTCCGTCGGTAGCACCGTGGCCATGGCGGGGCTCACGGCGGGCATCGCCAGCGTGTCGCTGAAGCGCCGCTTCTCCGCAACCATGGGCGCCCGCGTGCCGAGGATGGCGTCCGCCCTCTCCATCGTCCTGGGCAGTGCGTGGATGGTCGGCAGCCTATGAACGGAGTGCCCGCTGGAGTAGGCGTATGGGCATGCCCCTGAACATCGCCATCCTGGATGACTACCAGCGTGTCTCGCGGAGCCTCGCCCGGTGGGAGCGGCTGCCCGAGGGGAGCACGCTCCACGTCTTCGACCAGCACCTCGCGGACCCCGAGTCGCGAGTGGCCGCGCTCCAGCCCTTCGACGTCATCGTCCTCATGCGCGAGCGCACGCCGTTCCCCGCCGCGCTCATCGAGCGGCTGCCGAAGCTGCGGCTGCTGGTGACGACGGGCGGGCGCAACGCGGCCATCGATTTGGAGGCCTGCCGGAAGCGCGGCATCCCCGTGTGCGGCACGGGCAACATGGGCGCGCCGACGGCGGAGCTGGCCTGGGGGCTCATCCTCTCGTTGGTGAAGCGCATCCCCATGGAGGAACGGGCGCTGCGCGCCGGCACGTGGCAGACGGGGCTCACGGAGGGCCTCGCGGGCAAGCGGCTCGGGCTGGTCGGGCTGGGGAAGCTCGGCGGGCAGATGGCACGGGTAGGCGCCGCCTTCGGCATGGAGGTGGTGGCCTGGAGCCAGAACCTCACCGACGCACGCGCGGCGGAGGTGGGGGCGCGCCGCGTGGAGAAGCAGGAGCTCTTCGCCACGGCCGACGTCGTGAGCCTGCATCTCGTCCTCGGCGAACGGACGCAAGGCATCGTCGGAGCGGCGGAGCTGAACGCGATGAAGCGCACCGCGTGGTTCGTCAACACCGCGCGCGCGGGGCTCTTGGACGAGGCGGCGCTGCTCTCCGTGCTGAGCGAGCAGCGCATCGCCGGGGCCGGGCTGGATGTCTTCTCCGTGGAGCCGCTGCCGGCGAACCACCCGCTGCTGTCCCTGCCCAATGTCGTGCTGACGCCGCACCTGGGCTACGTGACGCGGGAGAACTACGCCGTCTTCTACCGCGACGCGCTGGAGGACATCCTCGCCTGGCACTCCGGCGCGCCGGTGCGGCTGCTCACCTGAGCGCGCCGCACCGGGCCCGCCTCAGTGCGCCTGTCCGGTGAGGAAGAGGTTGCGCACCTGGAGCATCGCCACGCGGACGTTCTCCCGGCTACCCACGAAGATGAAGCTCCGGAAGCCATAGCCTCCCGGAGCGAGTGGGCCCCGGCGGAACACCGCGCTCCACTTCGTGGTGGAGTTGGCCGGGTTGCCGGAGTCGATGAAGGCGAACTTCGCGTACTGGCTCGCGTTGGGGCCCGGCAGGTCCGGAGACCAGACACCCATGGCGGACGAGCCGTCCGGCACCGACAGCACCACGGGCCGCGTCAGCTCCTCGTTGGCCTGTGACAGCGGGACGAGCGTTCCGGTGGCGAAGTCCATGGCGTGGAAGCTGGAGAACTCGCCGGAGAGGTAGCCGGTCGGGCCCTCGAGCTGGAAGGCGTTGATGGACTCGGGCACCTGGACGGCCATGTTGAACTCGATGGCGTGGCGGATGCCCATGAAGCCCACGCGGATGTCCGTGTTCATCACGTAGTTGGAGAGGTTGGTCGTGTTGATGGCGCGCGTGCAGTTGGGCGAGGGGAACGGATGTGCCTGACCCGCGGCGAGCCAGAAGGCGGGACGCGTCTGGAAGGCCAGGCGCGACGGCTCGCTGTAGGTGCCCTCGAGGATGCTCGTGGTGCCCGAGGACAGGCCGTCATTGGCGCTGCCTGCCTGCGTGGGGTTGTAGCACTCGCCCCAGTTGTTCGCGATGACGGCCATCTGGAGCTGGCGGCCGTGGTCCCACGAGTTGATGAGCTCGCGCCCGTTCCACATGAGGCTGTCGATGGCGCCCGCCGTGCGTGCGGACGCGCTGATGCGGATGATGTCGTTCTCCGCCGTCCAGCGCCCGTAGCCGCCGGAGTAGTACCCCTTGCGGCCCTCGTTGATGCCGTAGGTGAGGTAGTGGTTCAGCGCCGCGGCGTAGTTGGTGCCGAAGGCCGCGCGCAGGTCCGCGTACAGGTCCAGGTACTGGAGCGTGTGGAATCCGGAGGTGGCTTGCCGCCCCTCGCGGATGCCGTTGTTCTGCCAGTGGTTCATCGCCCCCTGCGGCGTGACGATGCCCGCCCGCAGCAGGTCCGCGTTGTTGTTCAGGTAGAAGAGCCAGTTGAAGACGCGCGGGTCGAAGATGTTCTGCGCGTGGGCCGCGGGCGAACAGCCCAGGGCCAAGACCACCACCGCCAGCTTCAGCACTGCCTTGAGATTCAGGTGCCGCATCGTCAGCCTCCTTGCGCGCGATGGGCGCGACGGGCGGAAGGCTAGGCCGCCGGGCTGAGCTTGGTAAGCTGTATTTGCTTGAATTGCTGTTATTGGGCCTGGGGCTTCCGCCCCGCGAGCTCCATCAGGGACAGCACGGCCTTCGTGTGTCCGCCATCGAGGTTGTTCTCTGGGAATACATCAAGCGGCTGCGAGGGCGGAATGCCGCGGGCCTCGTAGGCCATCCCCTTCGGGTCGAGGTACAGCTCGTTGGACAGCTCCATGCGCCATCCGAGGGCACGGGGCGTGAGCCCACGGAGGAGGCGGCACAACCAACGAGTCCGGCTCCGAGTGCGAAAGCAGCCGCGAAGAGGAAGTCCAGGTGTCGCAAACGAGCCTCGAAGGTGGGGACCCAAGAGGCTAACGGGAAACCGCCACCCCGATTGCGAGGAAACGGCCGTGAGCACCCGACGTCCCCCGAGAATCCGGGCCGTATGCTGCAAGCGGGCCCTCGACGCGAGGGCCCGAAGCTCATGGCGTGCCGGCACCTGAGTTGCTCGAGACGCCAGGTGCCTCACCCGCCTCCTTGGAGACGCCGAGGCGTTTCAAACGGGCCCTCGACAGAGAGGGCCCGGCACCGTCACTCCGCCTTCTTCGGCGCGGTGGCGGCCTGCACCACGCGGTGGATGGGGTACAGCTCGCCGGTCTGGAGCATCCCGTCGAGGAACTGCCAGCGGCACAGGCCGTCATCGGAGTGCGGCTCCAGCAGGTACACGGCGAGCGTGCCGGTGCGCTGCGCGGTGGGCACGTAAAGCGTTCCCGCGGGGAACTCGCGCGTGGTGCGCTCGGGCGCCACCGTCAGCACCGTCTCGATGCGCACGGGCTTGGGCTTCTGGCTGAGCGGCACTTCGGCCTCGCCCGGCGGCGGCACGTTGGCGGCCACGTCCGGGCTGAACGTCTCCTCGCGCCGCGCCACGCGGTAGCTGTCCACCGTGTAGCGCCGCGCCTCGGGCAGGCGCTCGAAGCGGATGCCGTGGCCCTCCAGCCGAGAGGCCAGCTCCGCCGGGACGAGGTACGCCACCGGCGTGGTGACGGCCTGCGTGGGGATGAACGTCCGGTGGTGGGGCACGCGGTACGTCTTCTTCCGCTTCCCCGGGTAGCGCCGCTCCGCGACGCTCGCCTCGTCGTAGGCCAGCACGGTGGCCACGTCGCCGGGCTTCGCGGACGCGGGGTACTCGAAGAGGAGCGCGCCCTTCTCGTCACGCGTGGCGACGCCGTAGTTGATGCCCACGAGCGCCTGAGGGTCCGGCGTCTCGCCGCGAGCGATGATGCGCTCCTCCTCGGCGTCGGTGACGGCGCGGTACGCCTTCGCGTGCTTCGCGGCGTCGCGCAGCAGCTCCAGGACCCACGCCCGTGTCACCGCGCAGCGGCGCTTGAAGTCGATGTAGCTGTACGTCTCCAGCAGCACGTCGATGCGGCCCAGCAGGCCCCGGTAGTGGCTGCCGAAGCGGGGCAGCGCCGGGTACGTGTGCCAGCCCGAGCTCGGGTCTCCCTCCAGGCGGTAGTTGCCGTACCAGTAGCTGTCGAACTTGTGGCCCTTCTTCACCGCCTTCGCCACGCGCTCCAGCAGCTCGCGGTTGAACTCGCGCAGCTCCGAGAAGAGCGGCTCGTTGGAGTGTGACGTGTCGAAGGTGAGGTCGTTGGCGTGGATGCTGCCGTCGGTGGTGTGGCAGTCGATGAACACGTGCGGCCACCACGTCTGGTGGAACGCCGCCAGGGCGCGAGTCTCCGGCGCCTCCTGCTTCGTGTTGTCGCGGTTGAGGTTCCAGCCCTCGCCCGTGTAGCGCGTGCCCACGCCGCCCTCGGGGTTCACCTGCCCCTCGAGCTCCTTCAGGTTGAGCTTGCGGTTGTTGGGGCTGATGCGGTCATTGCCGTCCGGGTTGAAGTTCGGGACGAGCACGAGGCACAGCTTGTCCAACAGCGACTTGCCCAGCTTCGTGAGCGTGAGGTCTCGCGCGAGGCCGAGCACGGCCTCCTTGCCCTCCACCTCGCCGGCGTGGATGTTGGCCTCCACCAGCACGATGACCTTCTTCTGCTTGCGCGCCAGCTCGGGCGTGAAGCAGTTGCGGTCGCTCACGATGAGCGCGACCAGCGGCTGGCCCTCGCCGCTCTTCCCGAAGTCCACGCGTCGCGCGAGCTTCGTGCGGCGGCACAGCTCGTCCACGAAGGCGAGCACGTCGGAATGGAGAGAGGTCTGCTTGTACTTCGAAGCTTCAGCACGGGTGAGCAGCTCGGTCATATGGGCGCGCATCCGAGTCCTCCGGACGTACCCCGTCAAGCACTTGCGCACGCGCCGGAGCTGACGCCTCGCGCCAAGGATCGGACGCACGTTTCCGTGCGCGGATGATTCAAAACGGACGTTGTCAATGAGGCATGGTGCGCCCGGCCCGGAGGGGCCGGGACGGGGGCCCTGACGACATCGTGGATGTCCCGCAGTCTGGAAGGGCCACCCGAGTGCCCGTTCCAGGACGTTTGCTTTCCATCGTTCAGGAGCGGCGTCCCCTGTCGTGGCCCCACATTGTCGTCGGGGGCGCTTACCATTAAGTCGGAGACATGTCCTCGGTCCCACCCCGCATTCCTCCGGCGTCGCCCATGCCCGAGCGGGAGCCGGAGATGGTGCAGGAGAAGGCCACTCCAGCGGCGGTCCCCGACATCCCGATTCCAGGTGTCCTGCTGGTGGATGACAACCCGGCCAACCTCCTGGCGCTGGAGGCCGTCCTCGCGCCGTTGCAGGTGCGGCTGGACAAGGCCGCGTCCGGCCGCGAGGCGCTGCGCCACCTGATGCGCGAGGACTACGCCGTCATCCTCCTGGACGTGCAGATGGCGGGGCTGAGCGGCCTGGAGACGGCCTCGCTCATCAAGCGGCGAGAGCGCTCCAGCGAGGTGCCCATCATCTTCATCACCGCGCACCAGTGGACGCAGCAGGAGGTGCTCGAGGCCTACGGCTCCGGCGCGGTGGACTTCCTCACCAAGCCCTTCGTCCCGCAGGTGCTGCGCGCGAAGGTCTCCGTCTTCATCGAGCTGTACCGCGCCCGTCAGGACATCCGCCGTCAGGCGGCGCTGTTCCAGGCCCGCGAGCGCGAGCTCCTGGAGCGCTCCCATCAGGAGCACCTGCACCGCATCTTCATGCAGCAGTCGTCCGCGGGCATCGCCATCAACCGCGGCTCCGACTTCGTCTACGAGTTCGCCAACCCCCTCTACGAGAGAATCATCGGCCGCCGCGTTCCGCTCGGCAGCACGCTGTCGGAGGTGCTGCCGGAGGTGCTCTCGCAGCCCATGGTGATGGCGGCGCTGCGCCGCGTGCTGGAGACCGGCGAGCCCTTCGTGGGCACGGAGTCCTCGGTGCTGCTGGACCGCCGCGGCACCGGCGAGCTGGAGGAGGCCTTCTTCAACCTCAGCTACCAGCCCACGTGGGACGCCCAGGGGAAGGTGGACGGCCTCATCACCTTCGCCGTGGAGGTGACGGAGCACGTGCGCGCCCGCCGGCGCGCCGAGTCGCTGGCCGAGGACCTGAAGCGCAACGCGGAGCAGCTCGCGCGGTGGGACCAGCTCTTCCACCATGCGGGCTGGGGCATCGCGAGCACGGACCCGAACACCTGGCGGCTCGACGCGGTCAACCCCGCCTTCGCGCGCATGCACGGGTATGACAGCCCCGAGCAGCTCATCGGCGTGCATGTCAGCGACGTGGTCGCCCCCGGTACCTTCGACCACTTCCGCGAGGAGCTGGAGCGGACCATCGAGAAGGGCCACCACACCTACGAGAACATCCACGTCCGCCGGGACGGCACCCGCATCCCCATCCTCGTGGATGGAGTGGCGCTGAAGGACGAGCACGGCCGCGTCACCTACCGGGCCGCGAGCTTCCAGGACCTGACCGAGCGCAAGGCGGCGGAGGAGCGCTTCGCCTTCCTCGCGCGCGCGGGCGAGGTGCTGGCGTCGTCCCTCGACGAGGGCACGCTGCTCCAGCGGCTCGCGGAGCTCGCGGTGCCGCAGCTCGCGGACGGGTGCGCGGTGGACATGCTCACGGAGCGCGGCACCGTGGAGCGGCGGGTGGTGGCTCACAGGGATGCGGAGAAGGTGGCGCTGGTCTTCGAGATGGCGCGCCGCTGGCCCATCGACGTGGTCGTTCACGGCGGCATCGCCCAGGTGCTGCGGACGGGGGAGCCCCTGTGCGTTCCGGAGGTTCCGGAAGAGGCCCTGCCGAGGTTCGCGCGCGGCGACGAGCACCTGGCGCTGAGCCGGAAGCTGGGCCTGCGCTCCTGCCTCGGCGTGCCGCTGCTGGCGCGAGGTAGGGTGCTGGGAGCCATCTCCCTCACCATCGAATCCGGCTCCCGGCGCTTCGGTCCCCGGGACGTGGAGCTGGCGCAGGAGCTGGCCCGGCGCGCCAGTCTCTGCCTGGACAACGCGCTCCTCTTCCGGGAAGCGAAGGAGGCCCAGGCGCGCACCGAGCGGCTGCAGGGCATCACCGCCGCGCTGTCCCGCTCCGCGTCGGTGGAGGAGATGGCGGAGGTCATCATCCACGAGGGCCTCGCGGCCACGCGGGCGCAGCGGGGCGCCTTCCTGCAGCTCCGCGATGGGATGCTGCGTTGGGTGCGCCACTTCGGCTACAGCGAGGCCATCGCGGCCGCGCTGACACCGATGCCGCTGGCGCGGGTGCCCAGCCTGGCGCGGGTGCTCCACAGCCGGGAGCCCGTGTGGGCCTCCTCCCTCGACGAGTACCTGGCCCACGTGCCGGAGGTGGCCACGCCCTCCGACGTGCTCGGCGAGGGGGCGCGGGCCCTGCTGCCGTTGGTGACGGAGCAGCGGATGCTCGGATTCATCGTGCTGCGGTGGACGGAGGCGCGGGCCTTTTCTCCGCACGAGAAGGCCTTCCTGGAGGCCCTCACGCGTCAGTGCGCCCAGGCGTTGGAGCGCGCGGAGCTGTACCGGGACGCCCAGGCGGCGGTCCGCCTGCGCGACGAGTTCCTCTCCGTGGCGAGTCACGAGCTGAAGACGCCGCTCACGTCGCTGCGCCTGCAGCACGCGCTCATCGAGCGCGCGGTGGCGGAGGGGCCCGGAGAGAAGGTGCGCACGCGGATGGCGGCGGCGGCGCGGCAGGTGGACCGGCTCGCGTCGCTGGTGGACAGCCTCCTGGACGTGAGCCGGCTGTCGCTGGGCAAGCTCGCGCTGGAGCTGTCGGAGGTGGACCTGACGCAGGTGGTGAGGGACGCCCACGAGCGGCTGGAGGAGGTGTTCGCGCAGGCGGGCTGTGAGGTGCACCTGTCGCTGGATGCGGAGGTGCGCGGGCATTGGGACGGCTCGCGGCTGGAGCAGGTGGTGGTGAACCTGCTCTCCAACGCGGCGAAGTACGGCGCCGGCAGGCCCGTTCGCATCGAGGTGGACGTGGACGCCGGCCTGGCGCGCCTGCGGGTGCGGGACGAGGGCATCGGCATCTCCACCGAGGCCCTGTCGCGCCTCTTCGGCCGCTTCGAGCGAGGCGTGTCCGAGCGCCACTACGGAGGCCTCGGCCTGGGGCTCTACATCTCCCGGCAGATTGTCGAGGCCATGGGCGGCACCATCGACGTGCGCAGCGAATTGGGGCAGGGGGCGCTCTTCACGGTGCGGCTGCCGACGGTCAGGTGACCTCGCTCGTCACCTGGCTCCGCCAGTGCCGCTTCTCCAGCCGCCTCACGTTGTCGGCGTCCGCGAGCGTGGGCAGATACCGGCCCAGCAGGAGCAGCTCGTCATCGTCCGCCCGCCCGTCGTACTCCTTCACGTAGATGGCATTGCCGTGGTTGTGCACGCACTTCGCGGGCGTGTCGTCGACGATGAGCATGCGCTCCAGCCGGTAGCCGTGGCGCTTCAGCTTGTGCAGCTTCTTGACGTAGTTGAAGTGCGAGGAGGGGTCCAGGAACCCGTCCTCCTGCACCTGCCGGAAGTTCATCGAGAATGTGCACCGGCTCCGGCCCCAGATGAACGCAGGCGTGAGCGAAGCGGGGAAGATGCGCTTCACCATCGCCTGGACGTAGTCGTCCGAGGCCGAGGACCAGACGGCGAGGCGGAACCGGTCCGCGCAGTCCGCCAGGAACCGGGCGAGGTGGGGACGCACGTAGACGTGGAAGTCGAACAGGCGGAAGTCCGCCGCGCGCGCCAGCGGCTGCTCGCTGGCGTGAATCAGGGTCTCATCGAGGTCGAGGATGAGCAGTATCCGGTCCATGCGCGCCGTCAGTGACTCTACCGGACCTGCCGGGTGTCACGGCCCTGACGCGGGCGCCCGAAAATGGTGAACCCGGTCAGCCTGTCCTGCTGACCGGGTTCGGGGTGCTGCCATTCGTGAGGTCCGCACGTTTAAGTCCCTGCTTCAGGTTGAGACCTCGTGTCCTGCGATTGAACGACCGCCGCGCAAGGCGGATGGAGCGGCGGGCTGGAATTGCACCAGCATCTCGAGGGGGCGAGCGGGGACGGTTGATCGGACCTGCGACAGCGAATGCTGAGTCTGGAGTGAGAGCTTGATTCTGGGGTGCCTCACGCCTCCTGCTGTCGCTTGCCTCTACCGATTGGGCTACCCCGTCGTCAGGAGTGGTGACGGGGGCAGGGCTCGAACCTGCACTGACGGCGACCTGGAAGCGCTCCGCGTGAGTCTGCTGCTGAGCTTGAGTCTGTACTCCGAAAACTTTAGTGCGTTACGCCTGGCCGAAGACGTAGCCGAGCAGCGCGTCGCCGGCCTTCAACTCCTCGACCTCGGCGGCGTTGGCCTCCTCGCGCGCGAACTTCACCGCCTGCTGGAGCTTCTCCACTCGCTCGAGCATGTCGTGCACGCGGGTGGCGGGCAGGGCGCCGGAGAACTTCACCGTCTTCCAGTAACCGACGACGATGTCCTCGTAATACACCTCCACCTGGGCCGGGTGCTTCTCCGTGGCCTCGGACTTCACGTGGTTGCGAGGGACCTTCTTCGTCTTGGCCGTCTGCACCGGCTCCGTCGCCCACAGGCCCTGGGCGGGGTCCGGCACCCAGCTCTCCGACGGGTCCAGCGTGGGGAGCTTCTGCACGAAGGTGTGCAGGTCCACCAGCTGCTTCTCCAGGAAGAGCAGGTACGTCGCGGGGGCGCCCTTGAGCAACACCTTGCCATCCACCTTCACGTCGGCGCGAGCGTGGCAGTTGGTGAGGTCCTTCGTGGCGGTGACATCGAAGAGCCGGACGAGGATTTCACGGGTCTTCTTCAGCACGTCGTCGGTTCGCACCTGGACGCGCGTGGACTCGGGGGGAAAGCGCTCACCCTCCTCGTCACGGGGCTGGTAGGTGCGGGAGATGCCGGCGAGGAGCTGCGGCTTCTGCAGGTCGTGGTGGGCCTGCGTCAGTTCCTGCTGCGAGCGGTTCTTCACGCCCTTCTCGACAGCGATGATCTGGTTCAGCTTGGTCATGACGTCTTCTCAATCTCGTTTACGTTTGGCCCTCCTGGACGACGGGCGTGCCCACCGCCTGACACGCCTCGGAGGCTCCACCTTCTTTCACCCGGGGTGTTGGTAGGCTGGCGGTTCCTCCACCGGATGGAGAGGTGCCATGCGTGCAATTCAAATTGTCCCCATCGTCCTGCTCACCGTCGCGGCCGCCTGCAGCAGTGCGCAGACGGTGGATGACCCGACGAAGCCTCCACCGCCGGAGACGACCGTGGAGGTGAAGAACCTGAAGACGGTGGACTGCAACGTCTACGTGCTGAACGGCGCGCGCCAGTTTCGCCTGGGCATGGTGCCGGGAATGGCGACGCGCAGCTTCGTCATTCCCTCGCACCTCGTCGGCGACGCGGACCGGCTCCGCTTCGGGCTCGAAATCATCGGGACCTTCAAGAAGCCACCCGCCGGCACGGAGCCGACCATCACGAGCGAGGAGAGCATGCCGGTACGCCCCGGTGACAACCTCTCCCTCTCCATCCAGTAGGGCCCACGGCGGGGCCCAGAGGGAGTCAGGCGTTCACCACCTCGCCGTCCTCCGGCACCAGCGCGTAGGGGAGTGTGAAGTGGCTCGCGTCCCGGAAGCCCCAGCGGGTGGCGACCTCGGCCGTGAGGTCCTCGGGCCGGCTCGTCAGGTCCTCCGCCGCCCGCTCCAGCCGGCGCAGGCGGATGAAGTCCGCCAGCGTCCGGCCGGTGGCCTTCTTCAACACACCGTCGAGGTAGCGCCGGCTCACGCCCTGCTCGCGCGAGATGTCCTCGGGTTGGAGGCCCGGCTCCCCGAGCCACGCGAAGGCGCCTTCCTCCAGCACGGCCTGACGTCCGTCCTGCCGGAGCACTCCGCTTCCCTCCACCGCGACGACGAGCTTGAGCGCGCCCTGCTCACGCTCGGGCTCGCAGCGCACCGCGAAGGGCTCCGGCCGCAGCCACAGCAGCTCGCTCTCTCCCATGCGGACGGAGTGCCCGGCTCCACGCCTCGGGTCGGCAGGGCGCTGGAGTCGCTCGGCCGCACGTGGAAGGACCTCAAGCTCATCATCGTCACCCACGCGCACGTGGACCATGCGGGCGGCGCCAGGCCGTCAGGGTCCGGTGAGGCGTCAGTGGACGTCGATGCCCAGGGCCTCGCTCGCGAAGCGGGCCATGCGCTCGAGGAGCTTGTGGGACTCGTCCACGACGCTCCGGCCGGCGAGGTTCATCGCCGTCTCCAGCTTCTCCCGGCACCGCAGGTCCAGGCAGAGGTTGACGCCCACCCGGCGCTTCGCATCGACGTCCGTGGTGAGCAGTCCAATCTGGTCCCCCGCGCCAGGAGAGAGGCACCAATCACAGACATGGGGGGCTCCAGCCTTGTCCCCCTGCTGGTCCCTCCGGAAGACGATGCCCGTGAGGCGCTTGCTGCCCGGCGCGGTGAACACCAGGAAGACGCGCACCCCGTACGGGTCCACCCAGGCGAGGTAGTCACGGACGAAGAGGGGAAGGCGGGTCCCCTTGGGCAGCTCGACGTGCTTGCGGTCGCGTGAGCGGAACGCGCTCAGCAACTCCTTCTCTGTCTCGATGCGGAACATGGCAGTCATTCAAGCTACCACGTCCCATTCCGCAAGCTCAGAGACTCGTCCGGGCGATGCCCATGGCGTCGAGCAGGTCGCTCGGCGAGGTCGCCCCGTAACCCTTGTCCCAGAAGACGTACATCGCCCCCGTTCGAGCGCTTCCTCACGCTCGAGTTCCTTGGTCCGGGCCATGGGCCCTGTCTGATGATTCCGGACCGGACGGCCAATGAAATCGGGAGGGGCTACTTGCGCCCCTCGGGCCTGCGCGTCTCGCCGGCCATCGCCGTCCAGTTCATGAGCGCGAGCTCGGCCACCCGCCGGAGCTGCGCGGGGGTGGCTCCGCCGGCGGCCTGCACGGCCAACCCCTGGGCCACGGTGTACACGTACCGGGCCAGGTCGGCCGGCCGTGCCTCGGCCGGCAGGTCTCCTTCTTTCTGGGCGCGCACCAACCGCTGGGCGAGCAACTCCTCCGTCTCGCGGCGCCGCTCCGTCACTTCCTGCTGCACCTCGGCCGACTCGGGGCTGCACGCCAGTGCGCCCTGGACGAGGAGGCATCCCGCGGGCGCGTCGGGGCGGGCCTCGGTGTAGAAGCGGAGGAAACGGCGAACGACGTCCTCGGACCTCGGCTCGTCGAGCGCGCGCCGGATTTCCTCGCGGGCGTTCCGGATGTAGCGCTCCATGGCCTTGCTGAAGAGGGCGCGCTTGTTGCCGAACGCCGCGTACAGGCTGGGCTTCGCGATGCCGAGCGTGGACGTCAGGTCCTCGAGGGACGTCCCCTCGTAGCCCTGCTTCCAGAACAGCCGCATCGCGCGGTCCAGCGCGACCTCCTCGTCGAAGCTCCTCGTGCGTCCCATGACCTCTTGACTATACCAGGCGGTACAAAATTCACTTGACGGAAATGTCCACCGGCCGCATTCAGTACCAATCGGTATAGAAAAGGGACCGACGGCGGTCCGCTCGGGAGGTCGTCATGGCTGACGTGAAGAAGGTGGCATTCATCACCGGTGGCAACCGCGGTATCGGGCTCCAGACGGCGCGCGAGCTGGGGCAGAAGGGCTTCGAGGTCATCATCGGCGCGCGAGACGCGAACAAGGCCGCGGCCGCGCTCCAGGAGCTCCGCTCGGGCGGGGTGAAGGCGGAGTTCGTGCTCTACGATGCCCTGCGGCCGGAGACCGACCAGGGCGTGAAGAGCTACATCGAGTCCCGCTACGGCAAGCTCGATGTGCTGGTGAACAACGCCGGGCTGTTGCGCGAGGAGCTGCTCGGGAAGAATGCGTCCAACGTCCCGGAGGACGTCCTGCGCGAGACGTTCGAGACCAACCTCTTCGCCGTCGTGCGCCTGACGCAGACGCTGCTGCCGTTGGTCAAGAAGTCGCCCTCGGGCCGCATCGTGAATGTGTCGAGCATCCTGGGCTCGCTGGGGCTGCACTCCAAGGAGGACTCGCCCATCGCCGCGGCGAAGTCGTTCGCCTACAACGCCTCGAAGGCCGCGCTCAACGCGTTCACCGTGCACCTCGCGGACGAGCTGAAGGGAACGAGCGTGAAGGTCAACTCCGCGCACCCGGGCTGGGTGAAGACGGAGCTGGGGGGCCCGCACGCTCCCATGGAAATCGAAGACAGTGCACGCACGAGCGTGCTCCTCGCGACGCTGGGGGCGGATGGCCCGAGCGGCGGGTTCTTCCACGAGAACGACCGGCTGCCCTGGTAGAGGGCGGAGGACCTGGGGGAGGGGCGACCGCCGCGGCGGGCTCGCGGGCCCGCATGCGCTCCGCCCGTGCGCGTCGGAGATTAGCGGAGGGCATGCCCCAGCGAGTGGGAGGGAAAGCCATGACCGACACAGACAGAATCCGTGACGTCCTCCGTCAGATTGCCGAGCTGGCCAACTCGGTGGCGAGGGAAGGCAGGCCTTCGAAGCGGGGAGGTGTCCCTCGCGAGGAAGGTGTGGAGACGCTTCCGGCAAGTCAGGGCGGCTGTACGCTGAAGGCCCTGCCCAGCCGCCTGGTGGTGAAGGCGGCCGAGTATGCGCGGAAGGTCAACCCGGCCAACTCACCGCTGCTGGTGCCACTGGGCGCGGCGGGGCTGCGCGTTCCGCAGGACCCGATGCGCATCGCCGTCCTCACGTCGAAGTACTGGGGCGCGGCCACGCGTCAACTGACGGTCAGCTTCATGGAGTCCACACCGACGGACCTGCGGGCCCGCATCGTCAGCCACCTGAATTCATGGTCGACGAGCGCGGGCATCTCGTTCGTGCAGACGAGCGGCGTCGGCGAGGTCCGCATCTCCCGGGGCCAGGGCGGCTACTGGTCCTATCTCGGCACGGACATCCGGCTCATTCCGACGAACCGGCCGACGATGAACCTCGAGGCCTTCACGATGAACACGCCCGAGTCCGAGTTCCGCCGGGTCATCCGGCACGAAGCGGGGCACACGCTCGGCTTCCCGCACGAGCACATGCGCCGCGAATTGGTGGACCGCATCGACCCGCAGAAGGCCTATGCGTACTTCCTCGCGACGCAGGGGTGGGACAAGGAGACGGTCGACCAGCAGGTGCTCACTCCGCTCGATGAGCGGTCCATCTTCGGCACTCCCGCGGACCAGACCTCCATCATGTGCTACCAGCTCCCGGCCATCATCACCCGCGACGGGAGGCCCATCGAGGGCGGCCTGGACATCAACATGACGGACTACCTGTTCGCGGGCCTCATCTACCCGAGGTTCGGCTTCGGAGAGGCCGTCACCAGCCGCCAGGTGGAGCCGGTGTACGAGGAGGAGCAGGCTCCCGTCGCGTCACAATCCTACGCGACGCAGGACTGGGACGCGGCGCAGGACCCGCAGAACCTCATGTAGCCCGCGTCTACCCGGCCGCCTTCCGCGGTGCGGCGATGTCGAGCTCCTTCATCTTCAACATCGCCGCCATGGCTACCTCCTTGGAGTGGGGGAGGGGCAGCAGAACAGGGCGTGGCCCGTGGCACGGCGCCGTGCCACGGGGCCCGTCAGCCAGTCGACAGCCGGGCTACCACTGCGCGGGGTCGGCGTCGGCGAACGTCGTGCCCGCGCCAATCTCGTCGAACCAGATGCTGCGCGTCCCCTGGCTGCCCTGCATGTACCCGCTGTCATGCCAGCCATTGGCATACAGGCCGACGCGGAACTGGAAGTAGCGGTCGTCCGCGACGGTGGTGCTCAGGTTGTACTGCTCGAGCACCTTCGTGCCGTCGAACCACAGCTTGTAGAAGCCGGTGCCGTCGCTGGCCCACTTCGCCTGGATGACAATCTTGTGCCACTCACCCGCCGTGACGGTGGCGAGGTTGCCGAACGTCACCGTCTTCTGATTGCAGACGGTGCCCTGCTTCACGCGGGTGAAGAGCTGGTTGCCCTGAAGCCAGACCATGCTGGTGGGCATGTAGTCGTCGCAGCCCGTGTCGGAGAAGTCCGCGATGAACTGCGCGATGTTGTAGGACTGCGGCTGGAACTGCCAGTCGGACTGCAGGCGGAACGCGAAGCCGTAGAAGCCCGTGTCGCCTCGGCGGTATACGTTGTTCTTCACCACCTCCGAGTGGTACCGGCCCGTGTACGACGCGTCATGGACCTGAGTCGCCTTGATGGCCGTGGGCCCCTCGTACGTGACGTTGGTGACCTCGAGCAGGGACCCGTTGTGCTCCCGATTGGTGGAGCTCCAGCCAGACAATGTGCCCGTGTTGTGGAAGAGGACCGCCGCTTCTGCGACCAGGGCGAACACCAGCAGCGAGCCGCCCACAGCAATACCGAGGTTCTTGGCTCTCATGAGTCCCGAGGGGAGAGGGGGACTCGCCGTATAATCTCGAATTGCGGCTTGCGCACGGGTTCTTGTCACGCTGTCTCCGGGATGTCTTTCCCTGGAGCTTCCGCGGCCATTGTTCCAGTGCTGGCGCAGGCGCGGATGCCGGTCAAGTCATCACGAGGCCGTCTTTGCCTGCGTCTCGGTGCCGGCTTGCATCACGCCCCCATTCGAACATTTCAAGGGGGAGTGTCATGTCCGGGCAGCCAGGCGCAGTCCATCTCGAAGCAGGAGCCGCTCCCGCCGCGGCGGCCCGAGCACCATCGCGCTCCGGATGGTGGGTGGTCGCGACGTCCACGCTCGGGTTGATGCTCGGCTATAGCACCTATATCTCCTACGTGTTCGGCGTGTTCGTCCGGCCGCTCGGCGCCGAGTTCGGCTGGACCCGGCCGCAGATTGCCTTCGCGCTGACGCTCTGCAACTGGTTCGTCGTGGCGCTGTCTCCGCTCGCGGGCTTCCTGCAGGACCGCGTCGGCCCGCGCCGGATGCTGCTGCCTTCCGTGGTGGGGCTCGCGGGGATGTTGTTCGCGCTCGCGCTGCAGCCCGGCTCTCTGCCCGTCTTCTACGCGCTCCACCTCGGCCTGGCGCTGGCCGCGCTCGGCACGCTTCCCGCCGTGTACACGCGGGCCATCGTCGGCTGGTTCGACGCGCGCCGCGGCATCGCGCTCGGCATCGCGCTGGCGGGCGTCGGGCTGGGCGGAATCCTGCTTCCCCCCGCGCTGCAGGCCGCCATCGGCGCGCTCGGCTGGCGGGGGGCCTATACCGCGCTCGGCGTGACGATGCTCGTCCTCGTGCTGCCCGTGGCGCTCCGGTTCTTCGACGATGCGGGCACGGCAACCGTCAGCGCCGTACCCGTGCCGACCCACGGCGTCGCCAACCTCCGCGAGGCGGTTCGGACGCGGGCGTTCTGGCTCCTGATTGGCATCTTCGTCCTGCTGGGGACCATGACGCTGGGCATCTCCGCCAGCCTGGTGCCCATCCTCACGGACTTCGGGCTGACCCCGCAGGCCGCGGCGGCCATGGCCTCGTCACTGGGCGTCGGTGTGCTCGTGGGGCGCGTCGCCTCGGGCCTGTTGATTGACCGGCTGCCGGCCCGCCTCGTGGCGCTGACGTGCCTCCTGGCCTCCAGCGCGGGCCTCGTGGGCCTGTCGCGGGGGAGCGCCGAAGCCGGACCCCTCATCGCGGTCAGCCTCTTCCTGACGGGCTTCGGCATCGGCGCCGAGTTCGACTTCATGAGCTGGTTCGTGAGCCGCTACCTCGGCCTGCGCGCCTACGGCCGCATCTACGGCTGGACGTATGCGGCCTTCCAGCTCGGCTGTGGCCTGGGTCCGCTGCTCATGGCCATCGGCCGCGAGCGCCTCGGCGGCTACGGCCCGGGGCTGCTGGGCCTGAGCGCGGCGGCAACGCTCGCGGGGCTGCTGTTCCTGGCATTCCCCCCGCTGCCGCACGGTGCGAAGCGGGAGGCTTCCGCGGTTCCGTCCGGAGCCGCCGCGAAGTAGCTGGGACGCGACGGCTCGCGCTCACCGCGCGGCGACGCGCGTGCGCTTGAGGGCGCGGGCCGTGGCGTCGAGGAACTCGTTGCTCGCCTCGGAGAGGTCCACCGCGCGAGCATCCACCCAGCCCTGCAGGGAGTTGTAGCCCATGACCGCGGGGATGGCGACGAGCAGGCCGAAGGCCGTCGTCACGAGCGCCTCGGAGATGCCCGTGGAGATGGTGCCGATGCCGCCCGCGCCCGCCACGCCCATCTCCTGGAACGCGGTGACGATGCCGATGGTGGTGCCGAGCAGGCCCACGAAGGGCGCGGTGGAGGCCACGGTGGCCAGGTGGCCCAGGCCGCGCTTCATGCTCTGCACCTCGCGCTGCGCCTGGCGCTCCAGGCTGCGCGCCACCGACTCCATCGCCTCCTCACGGCTGTCCGTGGCCGAGACGCGGTAGGCCGTCAGCCCCGCGCGGATGGTCCGGCCGAGGTAGCCCACGTCCTTCTCCAGCTTCGCCTCGGCCGCGGCGTCGAAGTCCCCGCTGGCGAGCAGCTTCCCCATCTGCGCCGCGAACCTGCGCGAGCTCCTGCGGGCCGCGCGGAAGACCAGCGAGCGCTCGGCGAGGATGAGCAGGGACACCACCGACATCACGGCCATCGCGATGACGATGAGCTGCGCGACGGGACCCATGTGCTGCCACAAACCCATGAGAGTGAAGTTCATGACTGGAACGAGACGCGCCTCCTCGCGCGGTGGGCCACGGCGTGGCCCCTGAGGGAACGACGGCTGGGCTCAACGGTGTCCAAGGTACGCAGGCGCCTGGGTGAGAGGGTGGGCCCGCGTCCATGACTTGGTCATCGTTCCGTCATCGCGTGCTTCGTCCAGCTCGGGCACCGGCTCTCGCGGGAACCCCTGGAGCGGGGCCGCCCGGCTCGGTTGCCGGGCCGCCCCTTTCTCTACCGCGACGTGTGGAGTCCGCTCAGTTCGCCAGACGACAGGTCTTGCCGTCGCAGTAGTACCCATCCGGGCAGGGCTTGGGGACATCCACCTTGCACATGGGCAACTCCTGCTCCTGGTTGGCCAGGTGGGACTCCGTGATTTCGTTCTCGGCGGGGCCGCCACAGCCCACCAGCGCCACTGCCGCAATGAACCCCAGTCCCTTGAGCAACATGTCTCGCAGCATTGCGTTCCTCCGGTTGAGGCCCCAAGGTTCCTCCAGCCCCCAGGGGAACGTCAATACAACAGCAATGATGTTGCGTTTGTGGGTGTTCGCGCCAGGTCAGGCGCTGCATGCCGCGCTGCCGTCCAGGGGCAGCTCGACGGTGAAGGTGGCGCCCTGGCCGAGCGTGCTCTCGGCCTTCACCGTGCCGCCCAGGGCCTCGACAATCTGGCGGGAGATGTAGAGCCCCAGGCCCAGTCCGCCGTAGTGACGCTCGGACACGGCGCGCTCGAACTTGCCCCAGATGCGCTGGAGGTTCTCCGGCGCGATGCCGATGCCCCGGTCGTGGACCGTCAGCCTCGCGCGCCCGTCCACGGCCTCCACGCTCAGCGTCACCGGGCTGCCGGGGCCATACTTGACGGCATTCGCGAGCAGGTTCGTCACCACCTGCTCCAGCCGCGAGCTGTCCCAGGTGCCATGCACCGGCGTGGGCGCGTGCAGGCGGACCTCGCAGCCCGCGCGCTTCGCCTCGGTGTCGAAGCGCCCGGCCACGTCGCGCACCAGCGCCGCGAGGTCGCACTGCTGGGGCTTGAGCGTGAGGGCCAGCCGTCCCGCGCGGATGTTCGACACGTCCAGGAGGTCGTTCACCAGGGTGGTGAGCCGCTTCACCTGCCGCCGTATGACCTCCACGTGGGGCGCGATGCGCCGGGCCATGGGGGAGTCCGGCTCGCCGCCGGCCGCGCGCGCGAGCGCCTCGAGCTTGAGGGCCAGGGGCGTCAGCGGCGTCTTGAGCTCGTGGCTGGCGATGCCCAGGAACTCGTCGCGGGCGCTCACCGCCAGCTTCAGCTCCTCGAGGAGCCGCTCCCGCTCCTGCTCCGCCTCCTTGCGCGCGGTGACGTCCACGCCCACCACCACGCCGTGGGTGATGTGGCCCTGCGCGTCGCGCACGGGGGTCGCGCTGTACTCGATGATGCCCCGGCTGCCGTCACCCCGGATGACGTGGATGGCCTCGGCCATGACGGGCACCCCGGTGGCCATGGCGCGTGGCAGGGGCCACTCCTCCGGCGCGTAGGGCCGCCCATCCGAATGGAAGCCCGGATAGGCGCGGTACTCGCCCACGTTCTGGGCGGGTTGGGCGGGGCCGCGAATCTGCAGCTCCGCCTGCGCGTTGGCCAGGAAGAGCTTTCCGCTGGGCGCTTCGGCAATGTAGACGGAGTGCGGGAGCTGCTGCAGCACGGCCTGGAGGATGCTCCGCTCGTGCATCAATTGGCGGATGAGCTCCTCCCGCTCGGCCTCCACCCGGACGCGCTCCGTCACGTCCAGCGACGCGACGCTGAGGCTGGTGACGCGGCCGGCCTCGTCCAGGACGGGCTGGTAGAACACCTCGAAGGTGAGACCGGCGGTTTGGACGATGCCGGAGAAGCTCTCTCCCCGGAGTCCCCGGTGGAGGAACTCCAGCACGTGGGGTTCGTTCGCGTACATCTCCAGGGCGGACCGTCCCACCACCTGGCCCGGGGAGAGGCCCAGGCCCTGGAGTCCCCTGCCCTCGGACACGACGAAGCGGCCGTCGGCGTCGAGGACGGCGAGCACGATGGGCCCGCTGTTGATGACGGTCCGCAGCCGCTGCTCCGCCTGGACGAGCTGCTCCTCGGCCTTCCGCTGCTGGGTGACGTCGCGCGCGGAGGCGTAGATGAGGCCCGTCTCCGGCACGGGGACGGCGGTCCAGTCGAGCCACCTCCACTCACCACCCCTGCATGCGAAGCGCAGGGCGACACCGGTGTTGAGGCTTCCCCGGGTGAGGGATGCCAGCGTCTCCTCCGCCTTCCCGCGGTCCTCCGGGTGGATGCAGTCCAGGAAGGGCCGGGCGCGGAGCTCCTCCTCGCTCCAGCCCAGGATGCGCGTGAAGGCCGGGTTCACCCGCTTGAAGTAGCCGTCCATGCCGGCGATGCAGAACATGTCCGGCGCCAGGCGGAAGAACCGCTCTCGCTCCGCTTCGGCCGCCTTGCGGTCGGTCAGGTCCAGCACGAAGGTCGCGTACTGGCCCTGGTCTGGCAGGAGGACGCTGCCCAGGAGGACGGGCACTCGGCCGCCGTCCTTGCGCACGTATTCCTTCTCGAAGGTGGTCGCCACGCCGTGGGCTTCGATTTCCTCCACCGCCCGCTGCGTCGCCGCGCGGAACTCGGGTGGGGTGATGGTGATGAAGTTGATGCGGCCCGCCGCCAGGTCCTCGCGGCTGTAGCCGATGATGCGCAGGAAGGCGTCGTTGGCATGGAGGACTCGGCCCTGGCTGTCGCTGAGCACGAGCCCGATGACGTGGGATTCGAACATGCGGCGGAAGCGCGACTCGCCCGCCTGGAGCTGCCCGGCCAGCGCCTCCGCGCGCTTCCGGGCCTCGTGCTCCTTGTGGAGGAGCGCATCCCGTTCGCGCTCATAGCGCTTGCGGGCCGTTACATCGCGGAAGCTCCAGACGCGACCAACCACCTGATGTCCCAGCCGCTGGGGCTGTGAGTAGCGCTCAATCGTCCTGCCATCCTTGAACTCGAGGACGTCGAAGCTCGTGGCCTCGGGCATCGCATAGAGCGCCTCGACCTTCGTGATGAACGACGCGGGGTCGACGAGCCGGGCGAGCGCGCTCGCGAGGGCCCGCTTGTCATCGCGCGTGGCGATGACGTCCTCCGGAATGCCCCACAGCTCCTGGAACTGCTGGTTGAAGTCCACGATGCGCCCCCGCGTGTCCACGACGAGGAGCCCATCCGCCGTGGACTCGAGCGTGGCGCGCAGGAGGGAGTGCGAATGCTCCCATTCCTGCCCGGTGCTGGCATGGCTGTCGAGGCGCACCATCAGGCACCGCAGCTCGGGCGCATGGCCCTCGCCGCGTTCGAGCGGGAGCACCTTGAAGAGGAAGGGGAGCGCCCGCCCGTTCGCCGCCACGAACCGGAATACGCCGCTGCGCTCCGTTCGGCGGCGCGCGCCGTCGTGGTACAGCGCGAGCGCGGCGTCACGGTCCTCGGGATGGAGGTGCCGGGCGAGGAAGTCCGGCTCGGTCCACCACTGCTCCAGCGGATAGCCGAGAATCCCGCCGGCATTCGGGCTCACGTGCGAGAGCTGGAGCGTCGCGGCGTCGGCGGCCCAGATGATGGCGTCGAACTGCCGGGCCCAGTCGGAGAGGCCGAGCTCTTCGGTGCTGGCCTCGGCTGTCATCATCCCTGCTCTCCCTCCGAGGCTCCGCGGTCTGGGGTTCCCCGTTGATTGTAAGGATGGTCGAAAAGGTGGATGCAGGGGCCCGCGTTCAAGGAGCGGGGAGGGGACCCCTGCGCGGAGGGGCTGCCGGGCGCGATGGGCGAGGAGGTCCCTACCTTGAGGGCGAAAGGTCGCGGCTTTCTCGCGACGCGCCCGCACATGGACCTCTACAGCGCCGCCAGGCGGATGGCCCGCCCCTTCCGGTTCAGCAACCCGGCCTCCTACCGGGAGGTCCCCCTGGCCGGCCGAGGGGTGATTGGTGACGGGAGCTCCTGCGCGCTCGTCCGGCCGGACGGAGTCATCGACTGGCTCTGCTTCCCCCGCTTCGACAGCCCGAGCGTCTTCGCGGGCATCCTCGACGACGAGAAGGGCGGCATCACCGGCATCACCCCCGTCGTGTGGCCCTTCGAGAGCCTGCAGCGCTACGACCCGGACACCAACGTCCTGGAGACGCTCTTCCGCTTCGAGCACAAGGGCGTCATCCGCATCATCGACTACATGCCGTGGACCAACGACCCGCGCTCCACCGTCCACGAGGTGCACCGTCGGATTGAGTGCCTCGAAGGCGCGGTGGAGTTGAACGTCGTCTTCGACCCGCGCTTCGGCTACGGCGCCACCGAGACGCGGGTGGAGCGGGAGGAGCACGGCCTCGTCGCCCGTGGAGCCGGGGGCGAGCGGCTGGTCGCCGTGCTCAGCGGAGCGGCGGAATGGCGGTCCTGCCGCGAGCTCCGTGGGCAGCCCTGCCGGACGGACGCGGGTCTCCAGGCGCGCATCCGCCTGGGGGCGGGCGAACGGCGCTGGATGATTCTGTCGTGGGACTCGGACCGGCCGGAGCCCCTCGCCGCGTACCGTCCGTTCGACCACCTCCGGGACACGCGCCAGGCCTGGCGCGAGTGGGCGGCGCAGCTCCACTACGAGGGGCCGTGGCGGCACCACGTGCTGCGCTCCGCGCTGGTGCTGAAGCTGCTGATGTACGGCCCCACGGGCGCCATGGTGGCCGCGCCCACCACGTCGCTTCCCGAGTGGATGGGCGGGCCGCGCAACTGGGACTACCGCTTCAGTTGGGTCCGCGACTCGGCGATGGCGGTGCGGGCCACCAACCTCCTCGGCTTCCTGAGCGAGTCGCGCGAGTTCTTCTACTTCGTACGCGACACGCTGCAGGGGGGAGACCCGCTCCAGGTGATGTACTCGCTGGACGGAAGCCTCGTGCCGCCGGAGCGGGAATTGACACACCTCGCGGGCTTCCAGGGCTCGCGGCCGGTGCGGATTGGCAATGGCGCGAGGGACCAGTTCCAGTTCGACACCGCGGGCGCGCTGCTCGACGCGGCGTACCTCTACGAGCGCTTCGGCGGCCGGCTGCCGCTGCGCACGTGGCGGCTGCTGCGCTCGGTCATCCATACGACGGCCCGCCGCTGGCGCGAGCCCGACCACGGCATCTGGGAGCCGCGCCGGGACATGCGCCACAACGTGCATTCGAAGCTCATGTGCTGGCTGGCGCTGCGCCGGGGCCAGCACCTGTCGCGGCTCTTCGGTGAGACGGCGCTGGAGCAGTCCTGCACGGACCTGGCGGACGTCATCCGGGCGGACATCCTCCGCAACGGCGTGGACCCGGCCCGGAGGCACTTCGTCGGCGCGTACGGAGAGAACGCGCCGGACGCCGCGCTGCTGCTGTTGCCCATCGTCGGGTGCTTCCGGGCGAGCGACCCTTACATCCTGCGGACCATCGACTGGTTGCGCGGCGAGCTGGGCGCGGGGCCGTTCCTTCGCCGGTACCGGATGGATGACGGAGTCGGGGGGCCCGAGGGCGGCTTCATCCTCTGTGGCTTCTGGCTGGCCGAGGCGCTGGCGCTGGCGGGCCGAATCGAGGAGGCCGAGGACGTCTTCGTCGCGCACGCCGAGGCGTCGAACCACCTGGGCCTCCTGGCGGAGGAAATCCATCCGCTGACCCGCGAGCAGATGGGCAACTTCCCGCAGGCCTTCAGTCACCTGGGGCTCATCAGCGCCGCCGCGCGCATCGACCGCGCGCTCCGGCTGCGTGACGAGGGACAGTCGGAGCCGCCCCACCTGCTGGAGCCCGAGCCGCCGGTCATCGAATGACACGGACTGCCCGCGAGTCCTGGTGAGTGTCGGGCGTTCCGCTCGGGGACGGCGCGCGAGGGTCATGGTTGCACGAGGTGTCGTTCTCTAGCCTCCGTGTCGCTGTCTTCCCCCGAAATCACAGTCAGGACGTCCGAATGTCTGCCCATCCGCGCTGACCTACCTGCTGAACGTGGTGCCGAGGGGCAGGAGGTAGGGCTCCGGAGTCATCACCGGAGCCCACCCTGCCGGGACACCGGACCTACGGCCCCCGGAGGACCGTCAGCCCCTGGTCGGTGAGGACGAGCAGCATGCTCGGCGTCACGGTGGGCTCGTAGACGAGCTGCAGGACGCGCTGGCCGGACACCTCGCGCACCTGCTTCAGTGTGGTGCCGTCCGGCTCCAGCCGCCAGAGGCCCGCGCCGTTGGTGCCGATGTAGAGCGCGCCGTCATCCGTCGCCTTGAGCGACTGGATGCGATTCGTCGGCAGCCCGGCGAGCTTCGACCAGTTGCCCGCGGAGCGGGACTTCGGCGTCATCGCCCAGACGCCATACTCCGCGCTTCCCAGGTAGTAGCGCCCCGAGGAGACCTGCTCGAAGGCGCGCCAGTAGTCATCGGTCGCCATGGCGTTGAGCTTCTCGTTGTAGCTCTTGAAGGTCCATGGCGTGGGCCCCTCCCAGGTATTCTCCCGGTCCCACTCCTCGAGGTTCGGGCTCGGCACGAGCACTCCGGTCATCTGCTCGTTCGCGACGAGGACGTCGCCATTCGGTGCGATGCCCAACCCGTACATGTAGGGGCATTGCAGCGAGCCCCACTCCGAGCCGTCCTCGAAGAGGTACCAGCCCGGGTGACGGTGGCTGTTGTAGGTGAGCCCCTGGATGCGCGTCACGCCGTGGTTGGTGGTGATGTAGAGGTCGCCGCGGAACCGGCCGCGCGTCACACGAGCGCAGTTGAGGACGGAGCGGTCCTCCTCGTAGTGGAAGTCATTGGTGTTGTGGATGCCAATCTGCTTGTCCTTGTTCGACGCTTTGACGGTGCGCCAGATGTGCTCCTCGAGCGCGACGCTCCCGTCCGCCTGGAGGCGGACCGCGTCGAGGTCTCCCTTCTGGTACTCGGCGTAGCGCTCGGGCGTGTAGTACGCCTCGCCCGGTCCGGGGATGTACGTGCGCTGCTCGATACCCGGCGCGCGCTTCATCTCGTTGGCGAGATACCCCACGTACGCACGTCCGGCCTCGCCGCCGCAGATGACGGTCGAGTCCATGGCGAGCGAGTCCGGGCCGAACGCCTGTCTTGCCTGACCGATGCCCGTGGTCCACGTCGGGGCCGTGTCGCCCGGGCGCAGCACGCCGATGCGGCGGCCGTCGAGGAGCCAGACGTTCAGCCCCTCATCGAGGCCGACGCTCTGGGGTTTGCCGACGCCAAACGAGCGCGTGTAGTCGAGCACCGCGTCCTTCGGCCACGGCCCCGCCTCGGGCGCCGTGCCGCCGTCGGTCGGCTCGCCAGCGTCGGGCGTCGTCCCCGCGTCCGCCGGCTCGCCCGCGTCGGGCGTCGTCCCCCCATCTTCGTCTTGCGGGAGCGTGCCTGCATCAGCCGAGGCATCCGGAGGGGCAGGCGAGGGAACTTCGTTTCCCTCGGGTGGACCGGGAGCCTGCTCCTCCTGTGGATCGACTGTTGTGCCCTCGTCAGCGCAACCCGCCGAGAGCAAAGAGATGACCGCGAGCCCCGCCCCTACCGCACCTGCCCGTATGCCCATCCGTTCCTCCGTCAGCGGAGGCTCCAGTGCACGTCCCGGGCCGGCGGCCTCCATCGGCTTCCTGAGTCCAGGCCCGCGCGGTGGCCGGCCCCCTTGCTTTTGTGAGGACCGGACTGCGGAAATGGGAATGTGTGCACGGCCTGTCAGTCAGGGGCCAGGATTGGGATGAACCATGACCACTGAAGACCCGTTGTCTGCATTCCTGCGCTTCCGAGACCAGGTGCTCGCCGGTGCCAAACCCTTCGAAGGAGGGGAGCACCTCTGGGTCGGCAACGAGGGGGTTGCCCGCGCCACGGCGCGTGTGGGCTTTGGCACCTTCGGGCCGTTCAAGCGAAGGAGCGCAGGCGAAGCGCTCACGTACGGAGAAATCGTCGCGTTCTCGGGAGACTTCTATGAATCTCCCGGAGACCTCTTCAACGAGAAGCCGTCCCCGCTGCCGTGGCTCTGGGACGCCAATGACCTGGATGACCTGCGCGCGGCGCTGGGCCGCGAGACGAACTGGATTCAGCGGCCCCCCGCGAACCGGGGGACCTCGTACCCCGACGAGAACGTGGCGCTGTGGTGGAACGCCAAGCAATACACCGAGCTCGCGCTCCGGAACACCAGCCACTTCGGGTGGCACAACGCGCTCGAGTACGTCCGGTGGCACGAGGCCGCGCTCGAGCTCGCGGCGCGGGCCTCGCGGGAGCTGGACGGTGACGCGAAGTCATTGCTCTGGAGGGAGGCGGTCTACACCAATGGGTTCGCCGACCACTTCCTCACGGATGGCTTCGCGGCCGGCCACGTGCGGACGCCGGCCGCGCAGATTCGCGAGTGGGCCCGGAACGCAGGCATGAACGAGAAGCTCGCGGGCGCGCTCATCAAGGTCATCCATGACCAGGATGGGCATGTCCAGGAGCTGCATGGCCAGGTCGACCACCGGCACTCCACCGAGGGGCTGCGCGTCGTCAACGCCAGACACGAGTCCTGGCACACACGCTGTGACGGCCAGCTCTTCCTCACCGGGACGCAGGACGCGGCCGTCGAGCAGGCCGTCGAGGCCGTGGCGGCGTCACTCGAGGAGCTCCTGGACGCGTACCGGCATGGGCGCATCGTCGAGGGTGTGTTCACGGCGACGCGACGGATTCCGTGGCCCCATCCCGAGGAGCTGCCCCTGACCCGGAAGTTCCCCGTCGACCTGGATGATGCAAGAGCGCGGAAGCTCTTCGAGGGCGTCAGGTGGTACCTCAAGCTGCCGAAGGTCAGCGCGGGCATCCAGCCGGATGACATCAAGAAGTGCTGTCAGGCGCTGCCCGGGCTGATGCAGGCGTTCCGGGAAGACGTCGCGGAGAAGGCTCGTAGCGCTCCGGAAGTCGTTCGCCGCCTCGCGCCCGAGCTCGTCGAGGGGTACAAGGCGCTCCAATGACCTCCGCCGACCATGAGGACCGGCTGCGGCGGCTGCGGCGGCGTGGAGAGGTGCTCTTCGCGAACCTGACGCGCACTCCCGCCGAGCACCGACGGCTCATGGAGCGCGCCTGGAAGGAAGCCTGGGAAGCGGCAGGCGGCGTGTCCTCCTCCGCCGCCGATGAGGCGTTGAACGCGTCCATCAAGGCCTCGCGGCTGGATTCCATCCTGAGCCTCCTGGAGCGAATCACCCGTCCGTCTCATTGGCTCGACGAGCAGGCGTCGTGGTTCAACCGGGTGCAGGCATGCCTGCTGGACGCGGTCTCGTGCGTGGGGGACGGCGCGTCCATTCCTCCGCCCATCCTGGCGGTGGAGCCCATCGACTCCCCGCTCTATGTGCCCCGCACCCGCGTTCCCGGGGCATGGCTTCCCCAGGCCACTCCCGCGGACTTGCCGCTGCCGGTGGTCCTGTGCCCGGGAAACCTGCTCGAAGAGCCCTGGGCGTGGGCGACGTTGTTCCACGAGCTCGGCCATCACCTGGACGATGCGCGGGGAGACACGCGATGCCTGGTCCCGGTCCTGGAGGAAGCGGGGCGACGCGTCGACCTCGGCTCCTGGTCCAGTGAGAGGTGGGTGGGCGAGCTGGTGGCGGACCTCTACGCAGGGCTCCTGGGCGGACCGGGGGCCGTGGACACCCTGAAGGCGGCGCTCACGACGAAGTCATTCTCGGCGAGCCATCCCTCCGACGCGGACCGGAGCGCCATCCTCGATGCGGCCTGGAAGGGCGTGCGGGATGGACAGCCGCCTCGGGGGGAGAGGCCCACCGAAATCGTGGCGCGGGCGCTCGTGGAGCGTTTCCGTCCCTGGCAGGCGCACGTCCAGAGCGATTGCACCCGGGCCTCGGGCTCGCCGGACTCCGCCCGGCTCCTTCCGGGCTTCCTGCGCCACCAGCACGCAGCGGGAGGGGGGCCCGAGGCCTTGCGTGAGACATGCCGGGATGTGTTCGCGTCCGGTCGGCTGGGCACCCCCGCCTGGGCGCTGACCGAGGCGCACCTGGAGACGCTGGCCGCCGCGATGCGGAACCTCGTCGAGACGCGTGTCCAGCCGGACTCCGACGGCTTGAAGGTTCCTCCTGTCGAGCTGCTCATCCGGCACAACAGGATGAGCTTCGTGGGGGCCACCCACGGACAGCTCCTGGCGAAGCTGCGCGAGGCGATGAAGCACCGGCGGAAGCCGTATGAGCACATCGAGCTCTTCGCGTTGGAGGACGCGCCGCTGCGGGAGCTCATCCTCGATGGAAGGACCGGGGACGTGCTCATCCAGGAACGGGATGCGAGCCTCGGGGCGCTTCGCGAATTCCTCACCCGGGAGAACATCCCGCATCGCATCTATCTCTACTCCCAGCCGTATGTCTTTGCGTCGTACTGGGACGTGGAGCCGGGGCCAGCGGATTCAGGTGTCGCACTCCCCGCCCACCTTCATGTGAGCAACGCGCTCTGGGGCATGGACCTCCGTCGCGCCGTGGGCCAGGACCTGGAGGCTCCAGCCGGTGAGCCGCTCCCACGGGCCATGAAGCACCGGGTGGAGGCCCTGGCCCACCTGCGCGAGATGAGCCGTGAGCTGAAGTGACACGATTGGCTCATTCGGGAGCGCTTCCCTGGACTGCCTGAAGCGGACGCGCTCGCCTGACCGCTTGATACGCTCGGGGGCGATACAAAGCCGGGGCGCACGGAGTCGCGCTCCGGGTGAGGTACCCCCTGTGAGCTTCGTTCGTCGCCGTCCATCGGAAGCAGAGCTGGAGTTCTTCCGGGCCGCGGTGCGGCGGCTCGGTGTCACCAACCGCGAAGCCGAGGCGCAGTTGTTCGCCGCCGACGTGCCGCGCTCCACCATCCTGCTGGCCATGGGAGACCCGCCTGACATCTCGGGGCTCGTGCGCCACCGCATGCAGGCAGACGATTGCGGGCTTCGTCCCGGAAGGGTCGCTGTCGTGCACCGCCAGCTCGACGCCCGCCACGGGCACACGCGTCATGGGCTGGCGCACGCCCAACGCCTGCCGGAGCGGGGCAGCGCCGGGGGGAGGCGGGGCCCGCCGCGCCGCCGCGCAGCCGGTCAGGGTGAGCATCGATGAGAGGGCGAGGAGCAGGGAGCGCATGGGCGCATGCTCCGATGAGCGAGGCACCGGTGCATCAACATGGGTTTAGTCCCAAGGGGGGACTCTCGGGAGGCATGCCCCGGGGCACGCCGTCCGTCGGCGGACATCGCCTCTCCCGCAGACACACGCGAGGCGTGCCGCGCGGGCAGCCCACCTGGTCGGCTGCCCGGACGCGAATGGGTCCTGGTCACCTTCGTCAGTGACGCACTCCCTCTGGGTGAGGGGCTCCGCGGCATGCCGGGGAGCAGCGAAGTCATCCAGGCACCACACGCACAACAACGCCCAGGAGGAATCCAGAATGGCCGGTGACGCCAGAATCACCAATGCAAGTCTGAAGTTCGCGGGCCTCAGCTACTTCCGCGCGAACGCGCCGAGTGTGCTGCTCGGCGCGTTCGGCGAGAAGAAAACGCCGCTGACGAAGCAGAATTACATCGAGGTGCTCGGCCGCATCCCCGCGGCCCGGCTGAAGGTGCATCGGGCCACCACGGCGACGATTGACTTCACCGGTACCAACTCGGTCGATGTCGGCGTGGACGTGTCGGTGCCGGTCTCGGGCACGGACACAGGCCTCGGCACGGACTCGGGCCTGGGCACGGACACGGGGACAGGCACGGTCACGCTCTCGCCCTCCGTGGCCTACGAACAATTACGCCATGACCAGCTCCGCCTCGTGAAGCTGGACATCTACCCGAGCGACATCATCAAGGCGGCCAATGACTCGCCGGCCGTGCTCGCCCATCTCAAGGAGTGCGGAGACGGCGGCCGTCTGGTGCACCAGATCTTCATGGTGCTGAGTGCGAAGACGGCCAAGACCTTCAGCAACAGCACATCCCTGGCGCTGTCGGCGAGCAATGGACAGGTGTCGGTCACCGCGAAAGGCAGCAATGGGTCCACGGGTGACCTGACGCTCAGGCTCTCGCCGGGCACGACCTTCGCCTACCTGTTGCTCAAGCTGAAGTGGGACGCCCACCAGAAGAAGAACTGGAAGTACATCGAAGGCTCGGAAGACGACCAGCAGAGCCTGGATTGATTGCGCCGGCGCACGTCCATGAATGACGAGGGCCGGGGGGCTTCGCTGGAAGCCCACCCGGCCCCGAAGCCGGTCACCCGTCACGTGCTACTGACGGGTGACCGGGGCAGGTCAGCAGCCGCTGGGCACCGCGAAGCCGTTGGTCGGCGTGGTGCTGGCGGAGCCACCGGAGACGGCGTTGGTGCCGAGGCCGAAGGCGGCGAACGCCCTCCACAGGGTGCAGACGTCCGCGCCGCCGTTCATGGCGGTGGCGGCCTGGATGATGCCGTCACGCACCTGGGTGAAGGTGGGGCTGCACGGCGTGTTCTTCAGGCCCTGGATGAAGTACTGCATGAAGCGCTGGTTACCCGCGCCGCCCGTCGCGTTGTAGAGGTTGCCGTTCCACGCCCACTGCTGGACGATGAGCCAGTAGGCCTCCCACATCGCCTGGGTGAACACCGAGCCCACGCCGTGCGGCACGGCCATGCCGTTGATGCTGGCGTAGGTCCAGGTGTTGACCGCCGGGTCCGTGCTGTAGCGCTGGGTGCGGATGCCCACGCCGGTGGTGGGCTGGTTCAGCGCGTAGGTGCCCACGCCGCGGCCCATGGGGCCCGTGTCCGTCGACCGCGCCGTGAACCAGAGTGAGAAGAAGTCGCTGATGCCCTCACCCGGCTGCTGCCGGTTGGCGAGGCACGACACATTGCTGGGGCCGCCCACCAGGCGGTTGGAGATGCCATGGCCGAACTCGTGGATGATGATGCCCGAGTCCAGGTCTCCGTCCTTGTCCGGCGTGGGCGCCGTCCAGACGTACATCTGCATGCGCGGGCGCTGGCCGTCCGGAGGGGTGGAGAAGTTGGCGTTGTTGGTGCCGCCGCCGTCCTGCGCCTCGGCGCGCACGTCGTCGTTGCCCAGGCCGCCCTTTCCGTAGTTGTTCACCTGGAAGTTGCCGGCCGCCTCGTTGAACCCGTACTGGTACGTGACGTCGTGGATGATGTTGTTCCAGTAGAACAGGTTGGTGACGGCCGCCGGGATGTACGTGGAGGGCGCGCCGGTGAGGGCGAGGGTGAAGTTGCAGTTGAGCGTCGAGCCGCAGCTCGGCTCGGACGCGGGCGGAGCGCCGTTGGCGTCCCGGTCCTCGTACGCGTGGACGTTGTTGCCGCGGGGAATGAGGAACTCGGCCCCGGCGACGCCGTTGGTGTCGTGCCAGCCGTAGGGCGAGGCCAGCGCGTTGGCGGGGTTGGTGACCACCACCCGGCCGTCCGACGGAGGCAGCGGCGAGGTGTGGTTGGGGCTCTCCACCGGCACGGGGTAGACCTTGTAGGAGTCGGACGCCACCCAGTCGAAGCGCGTCCAGACCTCGCCCGACTGCGCGTCCACCGTCACGTCGAAGTCGTGCTGCTGGTCCGGAGTGTGGACCTGGAAGTTCCACACGAGGCGCGCCTCGCCACGGCGCACCGGCAGCACCGCCAGCTTCGCGTCGATGGGCTCGCTCGACAGGCCCTCCACCTCCACGCGCGTCTTCCGCGCCACGCCGGGCTCCGGCTTCAGCCCCTGGGGCGCGGTCCTGAGCGACACGCCCAGGTGCTTCGCCAGGCTGGCCACCGCCTCGGCGGCGCTCACGCGCGGCTCCGCGCTGGCCAGGGTCGACTCGATGGAGGGCAGGAAGTCGCTGTGCACGCCGAGCACGCGCCCGTCGCGGTCCACGTTGAGCTGGAGCTGGGCGTTGTAGACCGGCAGCCCCTTGAGCGTCTGCCGCAGGTAGATGTTGGTGATGCCGCTCTCCTTCGAATAGACGCGGTCGGTCACCTCCAGGTTGGCCAGGTCATTCAGCCCCAGGCCAAAGGCATCCCGGTGCTTCTGGACGAAGTCCAGGCCGATGGCCAGCGCATCCCCGCTGCGCGGCTCGGACAGCGCGCCCACGGGGTTGGTGAGCGAGCGCACCAGGCCATTGGACTCGTCCGTCTCCACCAGCAGCTCCGGTACGCTCTGGCGCAGCGAGGCGATGCCATCCTGCTGCGTCACGGTGAAGCCGAAGCGGGCTTGCGCGTTGTACCGGTCACGTGCGTCGAAGTTGCGAGGCTCGTCGGCTTCCTGCGTTACGGCAAAGGCAGTCGGGCCCGTGAGGGCCCCCATGAGAAACACCGCATGAAAAAGGCGCCTTCGGTAAGGACCTGAGGACATGTCGTGCTCCTGCACCGCGGGGGACGTCGCCTCCCTCGAGAGGGACAGGCGACGCGTGGCAAGAAAGCATGAATTGCTCGAAATGCGCAAATGGCTGTTTTGGCGGATATTTTAAGCTTTCTTGTGAGTTCTGAGTGGTGGCGCTACCCGGATGGTTCTTGACCCGTCCGCGCCGCGTCGGTACTGCTCGTGAAACCTGAATCACCATTCAATTCAGGGACACGTCTCACAACCACACCTCAGGGGAACACATGCATTCGATTGGTCGTCTTGGAGGTCTTCTCGTCGGGCTCGGGCTGTTCGTTGGCTGTGGAGGGCAGGAGCCGCAGGTGCCCGCGCCCGAGGGCGCCGAGTCGCTGGAGACGGCGGAGTCCGCGCTGTACGAGGCGCCGGACAGTCTCTCCGGGCTGCTGGGAACCTACACGCGCTACTGGCCACCGGCGGCCGCGGAGGAGATCACCTCCATGACGCTGACGGGCGTGGAGTACGTGGACCACGTGGAGGGGAGCTACGTCCGCACGGTGAGCCGCGCGTGTCCCATCTACGGTTGCAACACGGAGACCGGAACCTTCTGGGCGCTGCCCAACAACCCGGCGGTGGGCGCGGTCATCGTCTTCAAGGACCCCACGGGCGCGGAGCGGGACTTCTACGCCATCAGCCAGATTCAGCGCAGCGCCTTCACCGGGAAGATTACCGGCATCGTCCTCATCAAGGGCGGCAGCGTGTCGCCGGTGCCGTTCACCATGACGCGCGTGGGCTTCTGATTTCGTCAGGCTGATGGGCGAAGGCTCATGGGAGGGCTGCTTCCTCCCATGGGCACGGCGCCTGAGCAGCCCCCGGTTACACCTGAACCGGCAGGCGGGCGGACCTCAGACGCGCCCCGGTCCGCCCGCGGAGGAGAGGGCCGAGCGCATCACCTCGGCGAGGCAGCGCGCGAAGCCCTCGATGAAGTCCACCTGGCCACGCCGGCTGGCGAGGAACGGGTCCATCACGGTGCAGCGGATGACACGCACGCCGCCGGCGCGTTGATAGTCTTCGAGCCCGAAGCCGAGCTGCTCCACCAGCGGCAGCGCGGCGCGGCCGTACTCGCCCGCGCGCAGGAATGTCTGCGTCACCAGATAGTCCAGGCGCCGGGCGCTGCGCCCCTCGCCGCTGCTCATCGCCTGGTGGATGCGCGCGACGAAGGCGTTGGTCTCTTCGAGGCTGGTGAGCTCCGGGTGGCCCACCGCGAAGCAGACGATATTCAGGTCGGGGTCGGGCAGGGGCAGCAGCCGGAAGGGCGCGAAGTCGCCAGCGGACAGGCGCCGGTGCAGCGCCCGCGCGCCCTTGGCCGTCTCGCCCACCAGCCGACCGTAACCCTCGGCGTTGAGCGGCAGCACCCGGTGGCTCATCCACACCGCTGCGGCCGCCGCGCCCGGCTTGGAGCCCTCCAGGATGAAGCGGCCGATCTGCGCGCTCTCGGCGGTGCCCGCGAGGAAGACGTAGGGCGCATCGGTGGAGACGAGCGCACGCACCCGCTTGTCGCGGAAGGACACGGCGCCCGCCGGGTAGGGCATGAAGCCCAGCTTGTGCGGGTCGATGGTGACCGAGTCGGTGCGCTCCAGCGCGCACAGGGCCCGATACACGCCCTCGTCGGGAAACACCTCGGGCGCGTAGTCCGCGAGTGCTTCGGCGTGGGTGCGCCGCCGGCCGTCCGCACCACGGGTGATGGACGCGGCATAGCCGCCCCACGCCGCGTCCGCGTGCAGGTGGAAGGTCATTCCGTGGCGCTGCTCCACCTGGGCGCGCACCTCGGCGATGAGGTCCAGCCGGTCGATGGCGCTCTCCTCGGTGGTGCCCACCACGGAGACCAGCGCGAGCACGGGCTGGCGCCGCCGGGCGAGCTGCAGGAGCTCCGCCTCCAACGCGCGCGGGTCCATGCGGAATCGACCGTCCACCGGCACGTGCACCAGCTGCTTGCCGCCGATGCCCAGCGCCCGGCACAGCTTCTCCCATGAGTAGTGCGCGGTGGCGGGCACCAGCACCACCCCGGGGGCGAGCGCGTCGCCGAACTCGGAGGACAGTCGCAGGCCGAACTCCTGGTAGCCCATTCCGGTGAGTGCGTGGCGCTGCAGGAGCGCGTGGGCGCGCAGCGGGTCCCCCACGCGCGCCCGGAACGCATCCGCCGCATCCAGCGCGGCGCTGGGGGAGAGGTTGAGCAGCTCCCACAGCTCCAGCCTGCCCAGCGACTCGCGGCCTCCTCCGGGCAGCGCCACCTCCAGCGCGCCCAGGCCCGCCTCCTCCGCCGCCCAGCGCAGGGCGAGCGGCAGGTAGCGCACGTTGCGCGCCACCCAGAGCGCCTCGAAGTTGGCCACGGTGCCGCCCGACGTGAGGTGGCCCCACTGGCTCTCGGAGGGGTAGCCCACCATGGCGGCCAGCTGCGCGGCCACCTCCAGCTCCAACCGCGTGGTGACGGGGCTTGCCTCGGCCGCCACGTTGTTGGGGTTGTAGAGCATCGTGGCGAAGTAGCCGATGAGGCTCGCCAGCGTGAGGTCGCTCGACATGTGCCCGATGTAGCGAGGGCTGAAGAAGGGCACGCCCTCCTTGAGCTCGCCCAGCAGCCCCATCAGCTCCTGCGCGAGCGCGCTCTGCGCCGCCTCGTAGCCTGGCTGGCGCTTGTGGCCCTCCTGCACGAGGAAGCCGTCCTCGGGGTGGAAGTTGCGCCGCCAGAAGACGTGGTCGCGGAAGGCCTCGAGCAGGAGGCGCTCGAAGAATTCGGCGTTCTCCGCCTTGGGGCCGAGGAACAGGGAGGCGAGGTCTCGGGTGGGCGTGGTCACGGCGACGAAGGCAGTGCAAGCGCCGTGTCATGCGCCCGCGGAGCCCACGGGCGCGGCGCCGTACGCAGCCTTTGCGGTCCCCGGAGCGGAGCGGTGCAAGCCTTGCGCGCGAACGCACCTCCTGGCACGGCTGTGCCGGGAGTTGATGATAACCGTCAGGTTTGAATAAGCCGTAAAGCGTGTTAATGGCGTGGCTGGAGTTACAACCAGACAGAGAGGTCCTTGTGAATCATCGCATTGCTTCGCGTGTCCTGCTCCCAATCCTTGCCGTCCTGGCCGTCACCGCCGGGTGTGGTCCCGAGCCGATGCAGGACGGGAAGGACTCCGCGCCGGGCGTCGCACATCAGGCGGTCATCACCGTGGCGCTCCACCGGGCCGTGATTGACGGCTCGAACCTGAGCATCACGTACTCGAAGGGCTTCGCCACCTGTGCGCATCTGCTGAACTCGAGCTATCAGATTACGCACCAGAGCAACTTCTTCTGTACCTCGGGTGACAACCTCACCGTCACGCAGCCCCTGTCGGCCTTCACCGGTGTATCGGCGGGGCTCCAGGTCAAGCTGTGTGATGGCAACAACTACAACACGTGCAGCAACCTGGTGACGGTGGAGAACGCCTCGGTGACGCTGCACAAGGCCGCCATCGAGGGCTCGAACGTGCGCCTCACGTACTCGAAGAACTTCGAGACCTGCGCGCATCTGGTGAACTCGAGCAATCAGATTACGCACCAGATCAACTTCGTCTGCGCCGTGGGCAACAACCTCTCCGTCACGCAGCCGCTGTCGGCCTTCACGGGTGTGTCGGTGGGCACTCCGGTCAAGCTGTGCCACGGCAACAACTACGGCATCTGCAGCAGCCTCGTCGCGGTCCAGTAGTAGGGAGCGCGAAGGCCCGTGGCGCCAGCAGGTGCCACGGGGCCGGGCAGCGGCTCTCTTCGGGTTCCTCGGCTCCCACCCGCTGCCCGTGAAGTGCCTCAATCCCATCCAGGCGCTCCGCCCGCTCGAAGCCGGACGCCGGGTGTGGGCGCCGCACGCTCCGCGAGCCTCGGGCTATCCTGCGGAGGAACGATGGCCCTCCGATTCACGCGCGGTGTGCTCTGGCTCCTCCCCTTGGCGCTCATGACGGTGGCCCATGCGGGCGTGCCGCCTGCGCGCGGCTCCCGCGTCATCGAAGGCGTCGCTGTCGCGAGCACGGGGCCGATGGCCTCGGTGAAGGTCCGTGCGACTCATGGAGTGCGCGTGGTCACCACCCGGACCGACGCGCACGGCCACTTCGTGCTCCGCGGCCTGTCCGACGGCTGGTGGACCGTGACTGCCTCCCGAGACTCCGAGGTGGGTGAGGTCCAGGTCGCGCCAGCGGCCGGAGACCCGAGCTTCGTGGTGCTGGAACTGGGCCTGCCCAGGACCGTGCGCGGTGTCGTGCGCTCCGAGTCGGGCCAGCCTGTTCTCGGAGCACGGGTCGAGGCGGGTCTTCAAGGCGTGGACGGCCTGCGGAACCCCCGCGAGTACCGGACCGCCAGCAAGGGACGGTTCGAGCTTGCGGTGCCAGGGTTCTCTCCCATCGCGGTCCAGGTGAGCGCTCCGGGGTACATCTCCCAGCGAGTCACCGAGGCGTCGGCCACCGGAGAGTGGGACGTGGTGCTCGAAAGCGCGGTGGAGCTGCGCGGCGTGGTGACAGACAGTCTCGGCACGCCGGTGAAGGGCGTCCGGGTCCGTCTCAAGCGGTACGGGCGGACGTCGTTCCCTGCATCCGCCTCTGGCCAGGACCCGCTCACCACCACGACGGACGGCGATGGGTCTTTCGCCATCGGCGGCCTTCCGCGAGGCCGGTACGCGTTCCTGCTCCAGTCGCGGGACCACGCCTCTCTCTCCGGCGACGTGGAGGTCCCCTCCGGCGAGGTCCGCTGGGCGCTCCCGGAGGGTGTCCGCGTCTCCACCACCGTCACCGGTCCGCGCGGTACGCCCGTGCCTGCCTCGGTGTCCTTCTCGGGGCCGCTGTCGGACCCGGACTCCTTCGCCGCGGAGCGGACCGTCGAGACCGGCGCCGCGGGCGGCACGGCTGTCGATGGCCTTGTCCCCGGGACCTACCAGGTGTCGGCGACCCTCCGGTCCGGTGAGGAAGAGCGGACCACGTCGCGCAGGGTCCTGGTCTCCACCCGCGAAGAGGTCCTGTCGTTGGACTTTCGCGGCCCTCACAGGCTTCGAGTCAGCGTCGTCGACACGCGAGGGCGCCCGGTGCGGGGGGGGAGGGTTTCACTCCGCCACGTAGAGGAGGAGCGGGCGGACTTCTCGGTGATGCGCCGGAGCGTCAATGGCCCCTTTGCCTTCGACAGCCTTCCCGACGGGGAGCTGACGGTGGTGGCCTTGAAGGATGGCTACGAGCCCCTCTCCACCACGGTCCGGGTCCCCGCTTCGGCACCGCTCCGTCTCGTGCTGAGGCGGCAGCGGAGTGTCCCCGTCACTGGCCGCGTGGTGGATGCGCGCGGCCGACCCATCCGCTCGTTCCGCGTGAATGGCGTCTCGAAGCGGCACGCGGGTGGCCGCTTCTCCGTGCCGGTGTTGCCGGGCGAGGAAGCGGTGGTGCTCCGCATCTCGGCTGATGGCTTCGCCCCCAGGCTGCTGACCGTTGACCCTCGTCAACCGATGTCGCGGAAGCTGGGGGCCGTCCGACTTGGCTCCGGAAGGACGCTCACCGGGCGCGTTGAGACTCCGGAAGGATGGGAGCTTGCCGGAGTGACGGTCCGGTGCCGGTGGCCCGGAGCACAGACACACCGGGACCCGAGTGCCTGCCACGGCGAGACGCTTCCTGATGGGAGCCTCTACCTTGCTCACGTGCCGGCGGAGCCGGTCCTGCTCGAGCTCGACCACCCTGATTGGCCACTGACGCGGCTCCTCATGCCTGAGGGCGTCACGCAGGCACGGGTACGGCTGCCCCAAGGGCTGACGGTGCGGGGCACCGTCAAGGACGCGCGCGGGCTGCCACTGGAGGACGGCGACGTACGCGTGGAGGTGCAGGGAGAGGCGCACCTGGCACCCATCCGTCCCGATGGGACGTACGTCATCCGGGTATCGCCCGGGCGCGGCTCCATCCAGGTCGTCAACCAACAGGGCAAGCCGGAGGCATTCGAGGGCGCCGAAGGACAGACAGCCCGGGTGGACCTGTTGGTGCAGAGCGACTCTTGACCTGCCAGGCCCCGTGCGAAACAGCGGGCGCATCGAGGTGGGGCTCCCCGACGGGATTCGAACCCGCAGACACGGCGATAGGAAACCCCAGGCAGGACACGCTGTTACCCGCTATCGCCTTGAGCTCACGTCGGGTCGTTGTGCCGCCCTATCTCGTTACGCCCCGTCTTGTGAGCCTCCCTCGGTTTTGTGGCTCTCCCAAGCAGGTGAGGAGGTGTGGAAGCAGGCTTGAGGGGGCTGGCGTACGTGAAGGAATCGGGAGGGGGGCGCGCGATTCTGGAGCACCTGAGCTTGCCGCTCGGCCCGGTCAGAACGTACACGGGCACTGGCCATACGTGCTCGCGGCCAGCTTCATCATCCGCTCATTGCCTGTTCCGGGGCATGCCGAGAAGGCATGCCGGGAAGGTTCCCGTCAGGGACCGATGACCGCCAGGGCACTGCGGTCGAAGTCGATGACCCGTCGGGCCACGTCGCGTACGTGCTCGGCCGTCACCTCGGAGACCCGCTGCGCATAGTGCTGGAAGTTCTCCTGGCCGACGCCGAGACACCCATCCATCGCCAGCATTGCGGCGCGAGACGCATTGCGCTGGAGCCCCAGTTCATGCACCCCGATGAGGTGCTGGCGCGCCCGCGCGAGCTCGTTCTCGCTCACCCGTTCGTCTCTCACCCGCTCGAGCTCGGAGCGGATGACTCCCAGCGCGGATGTCACCTTCTCCGGGCTGGTCCCGATGGAGACGGCGAAGCAGCCCGGGTCCACGCCTTCCACGCTGTGGCTGTTCACGCTGTAGGCCAGGGCGCGCTTGTCACGCAGCTCGCGAAACAGCCGCCCGCCCTGTCCCGCGAGCAGGGTGCTGAGCACCTTCAATGCGTGGCGCCACGAATCGGTCACCCGTGCCCCCTGGAATCCCAGCGCCAGATGGGTCAAGGCGCGCGCGAGCACCTGCCTGTGCTCGCGTGGCGACGTTGGAGGCGGCTCGGGCTCCACGGAGGGCGGCGGCGCCACCTCGCCCGGGGCATGACCAAACAGCTCGTGTGCCTGTGCCAGCACCTCTTCCGCGCGTACGTCTCCCACCACGCTCAGCACCATCTGCGCCGGCGCCATATAGGCCGCGTGCCAGGCGCGCAGCGCTTCGGGGCGCAGCCGTTCCACCACGGTTCGCGCCCCCGACATCAACAGCCGGTAGGGATGCGTGAGGTAGAGGGTGCTCGCGAGGGCATCGAACAGCCGCCCCTCGGGATTGCCGTCGCGAGCGCTCAGCTCCCTCAGCATGTTCTCGCGTTCGCGGGCCACCGCTCGCTCGGGAAACAACGGAGCGCGCAGGCAGTCCGCGAAGAGCCGAAGCGCAGGCTGGAAGTGGCGTGACAGGAACTCGCCGCGAAGCTCCACGAGGTTGCGCCCATGGGCGCCTTGAAGCGAGCCCGCCAGGGTGGTGACCTGCTGGGCAATCGACTCCGCGTCGCGAGTGGCCGTGCCACCGGTGAGGCCACGGCAGAGCAGTGCGGTGAGCCCATTCGTCTCCGAGGTCTCGTAACGCACGCCACCCGGGAAGGCCGCTCGCATCGCGACCAGCGGTACCGCGCGCGTTTCCTGCACCAACACCCGTGCCCCCGAAGCAAGACGCGCCTCCACCACCTCTCGTGCCGTCTCGGCCGTCCTTGGCGTCACGGGGCGGAGCCTCGGCTCCGGCTTCCCACGCATCGAGGCGGGTGGGCGCATCCGTGGAGCGCACTCGCGTGCGGCCTGCATCAGCAACGTCTCCGCCTTCGCGGCGGAGAAGTCGCAGCCCTCGGGGAGCAGCCCCGTGAGGATGGCCCGGTCGAAGCGCAGATAGCGCTCCGCCACCTCGTGGAGTCGCTCCGGCGTGAGCTGCGCGATGGCCGCCTGGTAGCGCGTCTCCGCCTCCCATCCGCCTCGCATGAACTGGTAGTAGCCCAGCCGCCGTGCCAGCTCCTGCACCTCCTCACGCTGTCGCACGGCCCGGGCTTCGAAGTGGGCCTGTAACAGCGTCAGCTCCTCAATGGGCACCGGCTCCGCGCGCAGACGGGCCAGCACCCGCAGTTCCTCCTCCACCGCCTCCACCAACGTGTCCGGCGTGAGCGTGAACCGGAGGGTGAAGAGGCCGGGGTCCAATGGCGTGTAGGCCGAAGACTCCAGCGCCCTGACGAGACCCCGTCTGCGTTTGCATTCACGGATGACCCGCGAGCGCTCCCCCAGTCCGGTCTGCAGCGCGAGCACGTCCAGCGCCGGCACGTCCGGATGCGAGATGTCGGGGATGGGGAAGGCCAGGTGCAGCCACGCCTCCTTCGCGTCATCTTCTCGCAGGCATACCCGTGGCGCGGTGTGCTCCGGCTCCGCGGGTCGCCGCACCGGCCCCGAGTAGGGCTGTCCCCAGTCGCCGCCGAAGAACGCGTCCACCCACGCTCGCAGTTGCGACTCGTCGAAATCGCCCGCGGCGCTGAGCACCAGATTCCGCGGGGTGTAGTGACGTGCATAGAACTCGAGCACCCGCTCCCGGGTGAAGGCGCGCACACTCGCGGCCGTGCCAATCACGGGGCGTCCGTAGGGGTGCTGCGCGTAGGCGGTGGCGAACAGCTGCCGCGAGGCGCGGCGCGCGGGAAGGTCGTCGTTGCGTTTGAGCTCCTCGCACACCACCTCGATTTCACGCGCCAGCTCGCCCGCGTCGAACGAGGAGCCACGCACCGCGTCCGCGAGGATGTCCAGCCCCAGTCGGGCGAACCGGCTGGCGATGACGACATGGAAGACGGTCTGGTCGTAGCTCGTCCAGGCGTTGATGCGCCCACCATGGGCCTCCACCGTCCGGGCAATGTCCCCCGGTGCCCGGCGCGCCGTGCCCTTGAAGAGCATGTGCTCGTGCAGGTGGGCCAGGCCCAGCTGGTCAGGGCGCTCGTCCGCGCTGCCAGCTCGGACCCAGACCTGGAACGCGACAGCGCGGGTGGTGTGCCGTGGCTCGAAGACGACGGTGAGCCCATTGTCCAGCGTGTAGGTTTGTGTTGTCAGGGGCCTAACCTCCCACCATGGCCTGGCGCTTGAGCACCAGGCGACGACGCCACGCGAGCCCCAGCGCCAGCGCGGCCCCCGATAGCAGCGCGAAGGCGAAGCTCACCGCGAAGGTCCGCGGGATGCCCAGCGACGCCCCGAGCGTTCCGCCCAGGAGCGCGCCCAGCATCGTCGAGACCTCGGGCATCAGGCTGATGACGGCCATGACACGGGCGAGGGCGTTGGAGGGCACCTGTCGGGGGACCGCCGCGAAGAGCGTGATGAGCAGCAGCGAGGCGCCGAAGCTGCCCAGCAATTCGTAGTTCAGACACGCCAGGAGCCCCAGCGCCCCGGGCCGAGCCAGCGGCAGCAGCGCGAACGAGCCGGTGAGCATGGCCACGGCCACCACGAGAGTCCGTTGCGCTCCCAGGCGCCGGTGGAAGGTTCCCACGAGGAGGCTGGCGATGATGCCCCCCACGGAGCCAATCCCCAGGATGGGGCCGATGAGCGAAGGCGACATGCCCAGGTGCTCGGACATGAAGAGGACCAGCAGCGCGGAGACCACGCCGTTGGCCAGGCAGAGGTACCCGACGATGCCGAGCCCCACGCCCAGCAGGGGCCGCTGGAGCAGCAGTGAGAAGCCCAGGGTGAGCCCCTTCAGGCTCGCCGTGTTCCTCGCCGGGACATGCCGCGGCTTCCTGGGGACACGCACGGCCATCGTCAGGATTGCGGCCACGATGAAGGAGGCCGCATCCACGAACAGCGCCACCGGCGCGGAGAGCACGGAGACCAGCACGCCCCCCAGGCTGCGCCCCGAGACGTCCGCCAGGTTCCGCGTCACGCCGAACCGGCCGTTGGCTTCGACCCACTGCCCGTCCCCCACCACCGCTGGGAGGACGGGGGCGGCGAACATCCCGCCAATGGCGCTGACCGACGTCAGGCAGAACGCCGTCCCCAGGAGCAGCCCGAAGTTCAGCAGGCCCATCCACCAGAGCACCGGAATGGCGGCGATGAGCAGGCTGCTCAGCAGGCTGCACGCCACCATGACGGGCACATGCCGCGAGCTCGCATCCGCCCACGCCGCGGCGGGAAGCCGCAGCAGTAGCGTCGGCGCAATCTCCACGGCCAGCAGCAGCCCCATCTGCTGGGGCGTGAGGTTCAGGAGGGTCACCGCGATGAGCGGCAGTGCCACCTTCGTCACCGCTGAACCCGTCAGGGAGACCGTCTGCGCCGCCCACAGCCGCAGGAAGGTGGCGTTGCGCCAGAGACCGGGCGGAGGGCCCTGGCTCATCCTGCCCGCTGTGTCCGGGCGGCGGCCTTCTCGCGCTCCGGCAGAGGACACACATCGCGCATCTCCTCGTCGCCGGTCAGTCCGCAGCAGTTGCCGTCGATGTCCTCGTTGAAGACCAGCCTGGGGTGTGGCACCTGCGAGGGTTCGAGCTTCAGCAGGTCCAGCGGCACCTGGTCATCATCTACCCACACATGGCCTCCTGGGGAGATGAGGTCCATGTGGATGGGCGAGTAATAGTCCATGACGTGGATGCTTTGGTTGTGCTGGCCAAAGCCAAGGTGCACACCCGGTTGGCGTTCGTTGAGGTGCGAGTTCATGGGGATGAAGTCACCCAGCCCGCCATTCGTTCCAAAGCCAACCTCGCCCACACGCCGGGAGTTGGGTTGGGCGAAGACCGCCTCCACCAGCCGGCTCACTTCCGGGCTGTCGCATTCATAGTCGACGGCATGGCCGTCCTTGATGCGGATGCGGATGGGGTTCCTGGACAGGCGCGCATCCACCTGGGTCAAGGCGTTGACGTTGAAGGCCCCGTCCGCGACCAGCACGCCGTCCACCGTGCTGGGAAACGTCGCCACCTCTCCAGCGGGCAGGATGACGAAGCTCCCGGGCCGCCACACGCCGCGGTTGCTGATCCACCGGTACCGCTGGGAGTCGAGCCCGATGCGCAGGTCGGTTCCCCCTGGCGTCTTCACCTTCAGCTCACGCGCTTTCATGAACCGGTCCAGCAGGCCGGCATTGATTTCCGACAGCGTCCCGGATTTGACGTTCAGCGCCTTGAGGAAGAAGTCCTGGGAGGCATTGATGATTCGGACCACCAGCCACTTGTCCAGGTCGTAGCGCGCCAGGGCGCCTCGGAAGACCTCCATGTGGGACATCGAGTCGCGCTCGACGGTGAGGATGACGAGCTTGCCCTGGAGGTGCTCGGGAGGCGGGAGGGCATCGTCCAGTCGCTGCGCGAAGGTTTCGTCCTTGAAGGGCCTGGGCCGCATCCCCAACAGGCGGGCCTCCATCCCACGCATCCGCAACGCCGTGGCAATCCATGCGGCGGACTCGCGACTCTCGGGCGTGTATGCCACGAGGACCTGGTCCTCCGGACTGAGCCGCGCATAATCGCCAAGCAGGACATCAATGCCGGCCCAGACTCGCTCGTCCACTTTGCTCATGTCGCGACTCCCCTGACGTGCTGCGGCAGCAGGTTGGGATTGCCCATGGTTCACTTCACGCCGAATACCCTGACCAGTCTTTACAGCCTGTCCCAGGCCCCAGCAGCGCCTGGGACAGCTGTCTGTGCAAGGTCCCGCGGTGGGACTGTCAGGTCAGCCCGGTGGTCCAAATCACCCACATGCCGATGGTGTGGTCGACGCTGGAGTCGCTCTGGTTGCAGGAGTCCAGTCCGGAATTTTCGAAGCCCGCTGGCTCCGCGCTCTGCATCTCCATCAGGGTCTGCGCAAGGATTTCATCACGCTCCGAATGTTCCATGTGCAACCTCCCGGTACGCCGGTCACGCCTGGATTGGCGCCCTCAATTGCTACCAGAATGCGCACCATGCGATAGATGTCCCGTCGTTTTAGGTGAAATTGTATTTGATTTCACACAGTGTCTTTGCTTGTGATTCCGTCAATCCCAGCAACCTGGCCTGCCTGCGCCGTTCATGACTGGACAGGGTGTCATGACGGTTTCAGGTGCCCGCCGTGTTTCATTTTTACGGACTCCTTGCTGTATGGGTTTCCCGTGACAGGGATTTCCGCATATGGCTCCGTGCCAATGCCCTGCGTATGGAGTCCGGCGGCGCAAGTCGCCGGCCAGGCGCAGTGTTGGCGCGCAGTGAGTGGCGCGTCTGGCAGACGCTCGTGCGGCGTCGGCCCGAATCGCTCCTGAGGGAGCGGGCCTGGTGCCTGTGCGAGGACAGACCGTGGAGTTCCGACACCTCTCCGCGCCCGCCTGGTCGGCGTTCCAATCCTGGCTGCTCGAGTTGCGCGGCGTTCCCATCGACGGGGGCGGATGCGCTCGAGTACAGGCTCCGTCTCGGTGGAGGCGCGGACAGGCGGCAGGCCCGTGATATGGAGTCCGCGGTCGTCCTCCACCATGTCCCTCGATTCCATCTCCGCGACGATTCCCCGGCCTGCTCCGCGTGCATTCCTTCTGGCCACCTGCGCCCTCTTCCTGGGCGTGGTGCTGTGGCATGCATGGCTCAGCGACGACGCCTACATCCTGCTGCGCTCGGTGGACCACTTGGTGCGAGGGTATGGCCTGCGGTGGAACGTGGTGGAGCGGGTGCAGTCCTTCACGTGCCCGCTGTGGACGCTGCTCGTCACGGCCCTCTATGCCGTCACGCGCGAGGAGTACTTCACCACGCTGGCCCTCTCCAGCGCGGTGTCGCTGGGGGCCGTCTTCCTGTGCCTGCGGGCGGCCCCCACGCGCACCCATGCGCTGCTCGCGGTGCTGGCGCTCACCGGCTCGCGTGCCTTCGTGGACTACTCCACCTCGGGGCTCGAGAATCCGCTGTCGCACCTGCTGCTGGGGAGCTTCTTCCTCGTCCTGGCGCGGCCGGAGGCAGGGGGGCGGTACCGGGTGGGGCTGCTGTCGCTGCTGGCGTCGCTGCTGCTCACCAACCGGATGGACCTGGCGCTGGTGGCCGGTCCCGCGCTGCTGTGGGAGGTGTGGCACGCGCGGAGCTGGCGGACCCTGGGGCTGCTGGTACTGGGGCAGGTGCCCTTCCTGGCGTGGGAGGTCTTCTCGGTCATCTATTTCGGCTTCCCCTTTCCCAACACGGCCTACGCCAAGCTCAACACGGGCGTGCCCTCGGGAGAGATGGCGCTCCAGGGCCTGAAATACCTGGACATCTCCACGCGCTTCGACCCGCTCACCTCACTGGTGCTGCTGGTGGGCCTGGGGGCGGCGGTGCGCTCGCGCAGGCCGGTGCTGGTGGCGGGGGCGGTGGGCGTCGTCCTGTACCTGGCTTATGTGGTGCGGGTGGGCGGCGACTTCATGGCGGGCCGCTTCTTCACCGCGCCGCTCTACGTGGCGGTGCTGCTGGGCCTGCTCGCGAAGCCCGCGCTGTCCCTCCGCACGGTGCGGGTGGCGCTCGGTGTGTTGCTGCTGTCGCAGGTGCCCGGCCCGCTGGGCACCGCCGTGGCCGAGGCCGCGGGCGTGAAGCCCCTGCGCTGGTACAACACACGTCAGCTGGAGCCCGAGGGCATCACCGACGAGCGTGCCGTCTACGCGGAGGGCGCCGGCCTTCGTCACTGGCGTCCGGGAAAGCAGTGGCCCGCGTACTATTTCTGCACGGAGGGGCTCGCGGACCTGGCCGCCCATCCCGAGGGTGCGGTGCTGCCGGCGCACAGCATCGGCATGAAGGGCTTCTGCGCCGGGCCCGCCTTCCACTACGTGGACATCTATGCCCTGACGGACCCGTTGCTGGCGCGCATGGTCCGCCCCCGGCGCTGGTGGCGCATCGGCCACTTCGACCGGGACATCCCCCCGGGCTACCTGGAGACGCTGCGCACCGGTCGCAACGTCGTGGAGGATCCAGCCGTCGCCCGGTACCTGGACACGCTGACCCTGGTGGTTCGCGGTCCTCTCTTCACCCGGGAGCGCTGGCGCGCCATCTGGGAGCTCAACCGCCAGCGCACCGTCCCGGCAGGCGCGTCCTCCATGGCGGAGGACTCCCGCACGCAAGCGCACTGAGCGCCACCCTCTTTTCCCGGTCGAGGGGGATGCCTGTGGTTTTCTGCCTCATCGGTTCCTGTGTCTTCGAAAGTGGATGAGGCACGCCTCGCGTGCCCACAACCTCACGGACGCGTCACCCGTGGATGTCTTCGAGGGTCAGAAGATGCCCTGGCCCGGCGTGAGGACGTGGTCCGGGTCGTAGCGCCGCTTCGCGTGATCGAAGCGTTCCCAGAAGGGATGGAAGTGGCGGCGCCAGTCAGCGGGGCTCATCGGAACGGCGTCGACCGGGTAGATCTTCCCGCCAATGGCGGTGAGCTGCTCGAAGATGGCGCGGTTCTTCTCCACGAGGGCGGCCACGTTCTCCGGCGTCGGCGGGATGGCGGTGCGTAGCAGCGAGAAGAGGTAGACGTGCCGGTCCGTGGGAGTGCGCAGGAAGGGCGTGGTCAGCTCGGCGGAGCGGATGGGGTAGAGGAGGATGGGCCCCTGTCCCATGTCGGCCTCGGTCGTCTGTGCGAGCACCTCCTGCACGAACGCCTCCGCGGACCGTGCGGGGACGAACATGTCCAGCCACGGGTGGGGGAAGTACCAGACGCCGAGCTGCTTGAGCAGCTCCACCAGCGGCGCGAGCCGGTTGACGAAGTCGAAGTAGCTGCTGTCCCGCACCTGCAGCGTCCCGGGCTGGAAGCCGAGCCCCGCGAGCAGCCTCGCGTCGTCCGGCTCCGCGCCAGGGGTGAAGTACTTCACCACCTCGAGCTGATACGCCCAGCCTCCATTGGAGGGGAGGGCGAAGCCTTCCACGTAGTCGAAGCGGGCGTCCTCGATGAGCCGCCGCTGGTCCTCCATGAAGCGGTGGAGGTCGTCGTACAGCGCGGTATAGGTCCGCGCGCTGGCAGGCACGTCGACGAGCCGCACCCGGGCTCGCACGATGATGCCGAACTGGCCCAGCCCCGAGCGCACGGCGTCGAACAGGGGCCGCTCGCGCCAGCGTGAGCACCGCACGAGCTCGCCCCGGCCCGTGACGACGTCCAGCTCCAGCACGTTGTCCACCTGGAGGCCCCAGCGGAACGCCTGCCCACCGATGCCTCCCGCCGACAGCGTCCCGCCGATGCTCAGCTCGATGTAGTCGGTGAGCACTGGAGGACTCCTGCCGGAGGGGAGCGTGGCCGCCAGGAGCTCGTGCCACCGGACGCCCGCGTCCACCCAGGCGCTGTCGTCACAGACCTCGTGGATGGTCGACAGCGTGGACATGTCGATGACGATGCCCGCCTCCACCTGGGACTGGCCGAAGGTGCTGTGGCTCTCGCCGAGGCCTCGCGCGGCGGCGATCTTCAAATCCTGGCGGCGCGCGAAGCGGACCATGGTCACGATGTCCTTCACCGAGCCGGGGACGAGCACGGCCCACGGCGTGCGGTGGCGGATGTGGCCGAAGTCCTCCGCGGCCGCGGTGCGCGACGCCGCGTCCATCAGCAGCTCGCCATCCAGCGGTGGCAGGGGCACCGCGCCGGGCTCTGGCGTGGAGGCCCAGCTCCGGCTCACGGGGTTGAATGCCGCTGCCACCAATGCCCCCTGGAGCAACGTCCGCCTGGAGAGACTTCGACTCGCCATGGAGATTCCCCCTCGATGTCAGGCATCCGGCAACGGCACGTCGCCGGCCGGGATGGACCTCATCCTGGGCCTGCCTACCGGAGCAGTTCCAGGACGGCGCGGGTGACTCCCACCATGTGTCCTGACCCGATTGTCTGGGTCCTCTCCGGCAGTCCGCTCGGAAACACTCCTCCTTCCGCGTCCTTGCCCCCCGGATGCGCATGTCGGGGTGGCCGCCCTCCGATGAGCAGGGACATGAGAGGGATTGGAAAGGGGGCGCGGCCTCAGCTCGCGGCGCGGAGGGGCGTGGCCGTGCCGCGGGTGGCCTCGTCCACCCGGTCCAGCCACGCGCTCAGCCGTTTGCGGCGCGCGACCTGGTCCGCCTGCCACGGCGTGAGCGGCGTGCGCAGGCTGTGCAGTTGGGCGAAGAGGGCCAGGTCCGCCACGCCGAGCCCGCCGGGGAGCCAGAATCCCTGCTCCGGAGCGCGCGCGTCGAGCTGGTCCAACTGTGCCTCGAACCGGCGCCAGCACGCCTCCGGGCCCGCGCGCCACACGTCACGCGCCACCAGCGACCGCACCACCTTGCGGCGGAGCAGCCCTGGCACCACCGCGCGCACTGGCGCCGGCATGGAGCCGAAGTATGCGGCGCGGCTGAATGGCCAGTTGCGCTCGTCCGCCCACCGGGCCGCCACGAGGAAGCCGTTGACGGCGGTGTCGGCCAGCTCCTCCCAGAGCAGGGCCTCCGGACTGGAGGCGATGCGCCCCGGCGCGAGCTGGATGATTCGGGCGAGGATGGCGGTGGAGTCCGGCACGGCCTCGCTACCCACCAGCAGCACGGGCACCTGCCCCGTGGGATTGTGGGCCCGGTGAGACGCCGGGTTTCCCGCGCAGCGCCGTGTGTAGGGCAGGCCCGCGTACTTCAGGGCGCGGTGCACCTTGAGGCAGAAGGGGGAATAACTCTCGACGTCGGGCAGCCCCGCGTCGGGCAGCTCGAGCAGGGTCAGGGACGGAAGTGCGTTCGTGCTCATGGAGCCAGAGTGTATCTGGCCAGGAATGCGCACGTGTCCGCGGTTCAGCGCCAGCGCCGGCGGGAACCCGCCCCAGGCGATGGGCTTCGCATGACGCCCGGCCATGGAAATGCCGAAGGGAGGGGAGGGGAGGGGCTGTGACACCGCTGCGGCGCGCACGGCGGCGGCCGCCTTTACGAGAGCGACTACCGGATGGGCCGAGGCGCAGCGCCCCCTCCCTAAGTATGGATTGTTGTTGATGAAACACGATTTACAGCTATTGACTTGCCGTTTGGCCCGGTGCACCTTGCAGTAAAGCGGGTCAACCGACCGGCCGGTAGGGGGGCCGTAGCAATCCACAGGGGACGCGTCTCCGGTGGCGCCACGTGTGACGTGGTGCCCTGGCCGTGGACGTCGTCGTGGCGACTACACCCGGCTGGGGCCCGGCACGGGTGTATGCGAATCAGTCGTGGTGTCTGGATTTGAAACCAAACACATAGCCAAGGAGACGTCATGCTCCCCCGTGATTCTGTCCGCTTCGTGGAATCCCCACACCGGTTTGCCCTGCGAGTCATTGCAGGGGTGGTGTTCGTCTTTCTGGGCCAGGTGAAGTTCTTCGCATCCATTCACCTGGGGACTGACGCCGTCGTCCTGCCTCGGGGGCCGGAAGGCTTCGCCATCTACCTCGGTGCCATTGGCGTGCCATTTCCGCTCTTCAATGCCTATATGGTGTGTTGGGTCGAGATGGTCTGCGGCATTCTCCTGATGCTGGCCGCCTTCCTGCCGCGCTCCCATTCCGTGCGCGTCACCCGCCTGACGGCCCTTCCTCTCATGGTGGACATGCTGGTGGCCTTCTTCACCGTGGGCCTGCCCAATGCGCTCGGCCACCCGGTGCGCGTGAATCACATCGCCGTCACGACCCAGGCCTGGCGGCTGCCGCTGGAGTTGGCCCTGCTGTTGATCACCATCTACCTGGTGCTCAATCCAATGCCCCGCTTTCAGGTCCAGGCATCAGGAGAGGCCCCCACCTGAGCAGCTGGGGTTCAGCCAGGGGCGGGGACACGTCACTGTCCGGCCTCGTCCGGTGGTGGGTGCCCTCATGGAAGAACGTCGACTCCAGGTGCTCCGCCGTGGCCTGTGGGTCGAAGTCCGGGGCGGCTTGCGCAGGGCGCCCACCGGAATCTCGTGTTCCTGCCCCTCTTTCAAAAAAAAGAATTGCGCACAATTCGATTGGACGCAATATTTCATGGCGACAGAGCCGCGCGAGCAGAAGGAGTCCACCATGTCGACGCCTGCCAGCCCGAACCCCTACGAGGTTCGCCCCTCCTCGAACGCAACGCGCGGCAACGTGCCGCTCTCCCTGCGCGGGGTGTAAGCGACGCTCGCTTGCTCCACGGTCGGACTCCTCGCCGAGGCGCTCGGGACGGCCACTTCCATTCGCATGTGATAGGGCGCGGTCATGAGCCTTCGAATCTCCGACCAACTCTGTTTCGCGCTCTACGCGGCCTCTCGCGCCGTGACCGCCACGTACGTGCCGCTCCTGGAGCCGCTGGGGCTCACGTATCCGCAATACATCGTGATGCTCGTCCTCTGGGAGAACGACGGGCTTTCCGTGAAGCGTATCGGTGAGGAGCTCACGCTCGACTCGGGCACGCTGACCCCGCTGCTCAAGCGGCTCGAAGCCCAGGGGCTCGTCACACGGCGCAGGAACAAGCAGGACGAGCGCATCGTCGAAATCTTCCTCACCGCGCAGGGCAAGAGCCTCAAACAGAAAGCGAAATCCGTGCCGGAGAAGCTCGTCTGCAGCGTCGGTGTCCCCGTCGATGAAATCATCAAGCTTCGCGAAGCGCTGCAGTCCCTGACGCGCGCCATCCACGCGCAGGGCGAGGGCCGTCGCGAGGACTGAGGGGCATCCGCTGCTCACGGTGTGCCGGCCCGCATCCACGAATTCCCCTTGGAGGATTCATGTCTCGAGACGCTGCCGTGGCACGCCCCAGTCTGCTGAAGACCCTTGCACGCATCTGGCTGGGAGCCTCCCTGCTCCTCGCGGGGGCGGGCCACCTCACGTGGGCCCGCACCGAGTTCCTGGCCCAGGTTCCGAAGTGGGTCCCCCTCGATGCGGACTTCGTCGTCCTTGCTTCGGGTGTGGTCGAGCTCGTGCTCGGCGCGGCGCTCCTCTTCGCGCGCCGCCTGCGCACGCAAGTCGGGTGGGTGGTGGCCGCGTTCTTCGTCGCCGTCTTTCCGGGCAACATCTCGCAGTACACCAACGGCATCAGCGCGTTCGGTCTCGACACCGACAGGGCGCGGTTCATCCGGCTCTTCTTCCAGCCCGTCCTCGTCGCCTGTGCCCTCTGGTCGACCGGCGCGTGGGCGGCCTATCGCGCGTCGAAGCGCCGCGGTGACGGCTCCACGGCTCCCGTGTCGCTCGACGGGCGTTGAGGCCCTTCACCGTGAGGGCTGCGGCCCGGTGCGCGGAGACTGAGGCGAGGGTTGCGTCCCGGGGCGCGGGCGGGTAACCCGGCGGCGTCCCAGCTCTTCGTGCTGACCGGCTCCGGAGGTCCACCTTGGTCGCTGCACCCGTCGTCCAGCCACGTCCCGCCGTCCTGGCCGACCGGTTCGCCCATACGCGGGCGCATGATGTGATGCTCGTGCTCGGAGCCGCCCTGTTCACCGCGCTCCTCTCGCAGCTCGCCGTCGCGGTGCCTGGCTCGCCCGTGCCCATCACCGGCCAGACGCTCGCGGTCATGCTCACCGCCGCGGCGCTCGGGCCGCTGCGCGGCATGCTCGGGCAGCTGGCCTATGTGCTGATGGGGGCGGTGGGACTGCCGTTCTTCTCTCGGGGCGCCAGTGGCTTCGAGCATGTCCTCGGGGCGACCGGCGGCTTCCTGGTGGGCTTCATTCCGGCGGCCTTCCTGGTGGGGCTGGCGGCGCGCCGCGGTCTGGACCGCTCCGCGTGGAAGGCCCTGCCACTCTTCGTGGCCGGACAGTTGGTCATCTTCGCCGTCGGTGTGCCCTGGCTCGCTGTCGTTGCCCGGCTCGAGGTCGCCACGGCCGTGCAGAAGGGGTTCCTGCCCTTCGTCCCGGGGGCGCTGGTCAAGGCCGCCATCGCCGCCACGCTGATGCCGCTCTGCTGGCGGCGCGGGCGTCCTCGCGAGGAATGACAGCCGACGCGGTTCGCGGGATGCGTTCAGGACTCGCCGGATGGGTGCGCCTCTTCACGTCGACTCCCTCCGCGTCGGGTACGCTCCGGGCATGACGATGGACCCATACGGGGCCTGGGCGTATCGCCCGGAGTCTCCTCTTCGCGGCGCGGCGGACGGGCCGTTGGCGGGACTGACGTTCAGCGCGAAGGACCTGTACGGCGTGCCGGGCTGGCCGCTCAGGGGCAGCTCGCGGGCGGTCCTGCCCGAAGTGGGGGACAGTCCTCTCGTGGCGCGACTCCTGGGGCTCGGGGCGACGCTCGTCGGCAAGACGCACCTGCATGAGGTGGCGCTGGGCATCACCGGCGCCAACGCCTTCGGCGGTACGCGCAACCCGCTGGACTCCACGCGTGTGGCCGGAGGCTCCAGTGGCGGGGCGGCCGTGAGCGTCGCGACGGGCGAGGTGGACTTCGCGCTCGGCACGGACACCGGTGGCAGCATCCGCGTGCCGGCCGCGTGGTGCGGCGTCGTGGGCTTCAAGCCCACGAAGGGCAGTGCCGCATGGCCCACCGACGGTGTGCTGCCGCTGAGCTTCACCTGCGACCACACTGGGCCGCTCGCGCGGGACGTGCGCGGGGTGGTGCGTGTCCACACCGCCCTGTCGGGCGAGGCCGTGGCACCCCGGGCGTGGACGGGCGTGCGGGTGGGCGTGTGGGACGTTCGTGCCTGGGTCACCCCGGAGGTCTGGGCCGTGGTGGAGGCAGAAGCGGCGCGGCTGGCGGGGCTGGGGGCGCGAATCACGCAGGTGGCCTTCCCCGACGTCATGGATGCGTACACCGCCATCGTGCTGAGCGAGGCGGCGGCCATCCATGCGCGCGCCCTGGCGAGCGAAGCGCCGGGCTTCATCGCCGCCACGGAAGCGAACCTGCGCGTGGGGGCGGCGCTGAGCCCCGCGGACGTGGCGGCCGCGCGCGCCAGGCGCGAGGCGTACCGCACGCGACTGGAGGCGCTGTTCGGCGAGGTGGACATGCTGCTCGGCCCCGCGGTGCCGGACGTGGCGCCACGGATGGACCAGGAAGAAGTCGCCGTCCTCGAAGGAGTGCTGCCGGTGCGGCGTGCGGTGCTGCGCATCACCGCGCCATGGAGCCTGCTGGGCGCGCCGACGCTGAGTCTCCCGCGTCCGCTCGGTGCGCTGTCGGTGGGCGTGCAGTGGGTCGCGCCGTGGGGACAGGACGCGGCCCTGCTCGGCTGGGGGCTTGGCTGAGGCTTCGTGCTCCCCGGACTGAAGCACGCCCGCGAGGGGCGAGCCCCCGAGTCATGAACAGACCCGGGGGCTGTCCCCGCGCCGGACTGGACAATCTCCCGGGTTGAAGCCGCTCCGGTTCCCTTTCATTTTTCCGCCCCCGGGCCCAAATCGCATCCGCGTCACCCACCTGAGCGCAAGCTGTGTTCCTGTACAAATGTCTGCCTTATTGCCTTTCTGGTTTTTCGGGACCTAGCATCTGCTTGCCTTTACAGGCGCTGCAATCCCTCACACAGGAGGTCCGCAGTGAAGAAGATGATCCTCGCGCTCCAGCAGCTCCCGACGAACCAGAAGGAGGAGTGTCTCCGCGACAGCACCAGCAGCCTCGGCTGCAGCTCGAACATCTGTAATGGCAATGGCTGAGCCTCACCTGCCCGTTCCCGAAGGCCTCGAGGCGCCCGTCCTCCTGGCATGAAGGGTGGGGAGTGGGTCACCTGCTTCGGCGGCTCGACAGCGCCGGGGCAGGTGGCCGAAGTCATCATCGCGTCGCGCCCCGGAGCCTCGCATGGAGGAGTTCGCGTCCTTCACCTACAGCGACCGAGAGTATTTCGAGTCGCTGGGCCGCTTCCCCATCACGACGACCTATTCGGACCTCCTCCGGTCGTGGCTTCCGGCGGACTGGAAGGTCTCCCGCTTCGATGTCTTTCTCCAGGCCCGCTCGGAGCGCACGGTCCTGAAGCCGCAGGGCTTCAAGGTCCACATCTCCTCGCCCGCGGCGGAGGCCCGGACGGTCCTCCAGCGGGTCGTCCCGGAGTGTGTCCGGGCGGAGGTGATGTTCAAGGTGGTCGCCGACCCCAGGCTGCTCCGCTTCCAGAACTCGAAGCGGTACTCGCGAGGGGGCTCGGGCAAGTTCGTCACCATCTATCCCCCGGACGAGGCGTCCTTCCTGCGGCTCATCGAAGCCCTCCACCAGGCCACGAAGGACTTGGAAGGCCCCTATATTCTTTCGGACAAGCAGTACCGGGACAGCAAGGTGGTCTTCTACCGGTACGGCGGCTTCCAGCGGATGTATCAACTGCTCACGGACGGGACACGGCAGACTCTCATCCTGAAGCCAGACGGCACGGGAGTCCCGGATGTGCGGACGCCGTACTTCCAACTTCCCGAGTGGGTGAAGGACCCGCTCCCGGATGAGCCGGAGCCGGAGGACGGCACCGGGCTGCTGGGAGGGCGCTACCAGGTGGTGGAGGCGCTCTCATTCACGAACACGGGCGGGGTCTATCGGGCCATCGATCAGCAGACAGGGCTCACCGTCTGCATCAAGGAGGCGCGGCCGCATACGGAGACGTGGCTGGGCGGGGAGCGGACGGTGGATGCCATTACCGCGCTCCAGCGGGAGCACGACAACCTCCAGCGTCTCCAGGGGCTGCCCTGTGTGCCGCGGCTCATCGAGCTGTTCCAGGCATGGGAGCACCGGTTCCTCGCCGTCTCGTTCGTGGAAGGGGTGCCGCTGGCCACGGTTCGGGTCAGCGAGGATTTCATCGTGCTGACCCACGTGGACGAGCCCGAGCGCGTCCTGCGCTTCTGCACCGCGTGGCGGGACCTGGCGCTCCGCCTGCTGGACGCGGTGGAGTCCATCCACTCGCGCGGCATGGTGGTAGGCGATATTTCTCCGGGCAATGTCCTGCTCAACCGGGACACGGGCGAGCTCACGCTCATCGACTTCGAGGGGGCCCTGGTTCGGGGAGAGGCCTCGGCCTTCTCTGCCCAGTGGTTCAACCCGGGCTTCCGCAGGCCGGACCGCCGCCGGGGGGACACACTGGAGCCCGCCGACGACTTCTATGCGTGCGGCATGCTCCTCTACAACCTCGTCTGTCCCATCCAGAACCTGTTCGAGCTGGACAAGGCGCACCCGCCGTTTCGCATCCTCGACCACTTCGTGGAGGCGGGGTTGCCTCCCCAGGTGCGGAGCATCATCCAGGCGCTGCTGGAGGGACGTGCCGATGACGCGCGCCACGAGGCGGCGTCCTGGACTCCCTCGCGGCGAAGGGTGCTCCCGAGCGAGGCCTCTCCACCCGTGGTGGCGGAGGCCGACCTGCTGAGCGACACGGTCCGCGGCCTCGCGCGGCACATGCTGGCGGTGATGGACCCGAGCCGGACGGACCGGCTCTTCCCGCCAGACCCCATGGCGTTCCAGACGAACGCGCTGAACCTGGCGCATGGCGCCTGTGGCACGGCGCTGTTCCTCCACGACGCGCTGGGCGAGCTCCCCCAGGCCGTCCGCGAGTGGTTGCTGGCGCAGCCCGTGGACGTCACCTCGTATGCGCCGGGGCTCTACTCGGGCATCGCGGGCGTCGCGTGGAGCTTCGCGGAGCTGGGGCTCCAGGCGCGGGGGCTGGAGCTCCTGGAAATGATTCCCAGGTCACCGCTGGCCTTCCAGGCCGTGGACATGTTCGACGGGGCCGCGGGCTGGGGGCTGGCCTCGCTGGCCTTCCACCAGCGGACGCGGGACGAGAAGTTCCTCGGGCTGGCGTGCAGGGCAGGGGAGCACCTGCTGGAGACCGCTGAGCGCTCGGAGGCCGGCCTCTGCTGGCGCCGGGAGGATGGCTCCGTCCCGCTCGGCTTCGCGCGCGGCGGGAGCGGCATGGCCTTCTTCCTGCTCTCCCTCTGGCGCGTCACGAACGAGGCCCGCTACCTGGAAGCGGCGCGGCGGGCCATGGACTTCGAGGTGGCGCAGGCGCAGGAACGGGACGGTGGGCTCGTCTGGGGTGTCACCGCCGGCGAACCGGGACACCGTCCCTACTGGCTGCGCGGGGGCGCGGGGGTGACCTCCTCGCTCATCCGGTTCTACGAGGTCCTGAAGGAGGAGCGTTACCTGTCGCTGGCGCACCAGGCGGCGCGTGGCTGCGCGGCGTTCTTCTCCGCGGCACCCCACCTCTTCGAGGGGCTCGCCTCCATGGGCGAGACGCTGCTGGACATGTACCGGGTGACGGGGGAGTCCCGGTACCTGGAGCAGGCGCGCAGGAAGGCGATGCAGTCGCTGTTGTTCCGAATCGACAGGCCCCAGGGCGTGGCGTTTCCGGGCCGCTACCTCCAGCGCATCAGTCACGACTATGGGCTGGGCGGCGCGGGCATCGGGCTGTTCCTGCACCGGGTGGCGACGCGGGGGAGACGGAGGTTCCACGACCTCGACCTCCGCGTTGGCGACGCCAGTTGATTCAGGGCCGCGCCCCCGCCACTGCCTCCACCGCAGTGTCTTCTACGCACGGCCGCGCTCCGAAGCGGCCGTGCCTGGCCCACGTCTCCTGCGGAATCGCGAGTCAATCCAAGCACTTCGCCCCATGTGAACGAAGGTGATTGTCTGTCGCAGGCGGCCGCCGGAAAACTGACAGGAAACCATAAATACCCACATCCCGATAACACCTGCATCCCCCCGCAGATGCAGGAGCGTCGCCATGCGCATCGATGACACTCGCAAGACGCAGTCGGTTCAGAAGGCCCCGCCTCCGCCCCCGCCCGCTGCTCCCCCGAAGCCAGCGGCGGCGCCGAAGCAGGCCGCTCCGAAGGACACCTTCGCGGCTGCGGGCGCGGCTGGGGGAGCCAAGGGGAAGGTCGAGCTGAAGCCCAACGGTCAGGCCACCCCGGTGAAGGCGCCGGCGCAGAGCTCGCCCCTCGAGGCGCTGAAGAAGTTCCCCAGCGAGCTGGGCACCTTCGTGGCGGGTGAGCAGATGGTGGCGGCGAAGCTGGCCAAGGGCGACACCGTGGGCGCGCTGAAGACGGCGCTCAACTCGGACGGCGACACCCTGTCGGTGAAGCTCGGCGGCCAGGGCAGCCTCGGCGAGGGCGTGAATGCCGGCGTCGGCGCCAGCGGTGAGGCGAAGATTACGCGCGTCAAGGACCCCGCGACGGGCAAGGAGCAGTACGAAGTCACCCTCACCGCCGAGGGCAAGGTCACCGGCGGCGCGGAAATCGACCAGGGCAACGAGCTCAACGCCGAGGCCGCCGCGAGCATCAGCCCCAAGTTCAAGTTCGACACGCCCGAGGAGGCCGCGCGCGCCGTCGAGACGCTGTCGCGCGTCGCCGCGGATGCCAAGGGCACCCTGACGCAGGCGGTGGTGGACGGCGTCGCCGGGAAGGTGGCGGACACGGCCCGCGGCGTGGAGGACAAGGCCAAGAAGAACCTCCCGGGGCCGCTGGGCAAGGTGGTGGCCTGGGGCGCCGACAAGGTGGGCGACGCGGCCGAGAAGGTGGACGGCTCCTCGAAGGCCGCCGAGGACCTCAAGTTCCTCCAGGACCACCTGAGCGGCGTCACCGTGAAGGGCTCCTCGGCGCTGGAGCTGTCCGCCAAGCTGGGCCTGCCGGGCGCGGACCTGGAGGGCTCCGGCCTGAAGGGCGTGGCCAAGGGCAAGGTGGAGCATGGCCTGGAAATCTCCTTCACCCACCCGCCCACGGCCACCGTCACCAGCTCCGCGCAGCTCGAGGGCAAGCTGAAGGGCGGCACGGGCGTCGGCGTCGCCGGCAGCGCCGAGGGCAAGGCCACCGCCACCGTGTCGAACAAGTTCGAGCTGAAGGGCGACCTCAACCCGCTGAAGCTGCTCAAGGGCGAGGCCCCCCACCTCGACGTGAAGCGGACGGAGTCCAAGGTCTCCTTCGAGGTCGACGCGAAGGCCACGGGCGGTGTCACCGCCGGCGGCGTGACCGCGGAGGTCGGCGGCGGCGGCAAGCTGAAGCTGACCGTGGACGCCAAGGACCTCGCCAAGGATGGCCTCGCGGCGAAGATTGCCCGGAGCGCCGCCGACGGCGACGTGGAGGGCGTACTCACCAACCTGGGCAACGTGCCCGTGGAGGTGGATGCCCAGCTCTACGGCACCAAGACGCTGAAGGGCGAGTGGGGCCTCAGCGAGGCCGGCAACGGCGGCAAGATCGAGGCCGAGGCCAGGTGGGAGGACGTGCTCCTACGGGACAAGGGCCGCAAGGTCACCGGCAACCAGTTGCTGCGGGACACGTCCCCGGTCGTCCGCGCCCTGGTCGCGGATGGAGTCCTCCAGCAGCAGGTGCGCGACGAGTCCCGCCGGTACATCGCCGCCTGAGCGCCCTCCCGGCCGCCGCGCTGAGGCGCGGAGGCCATGCGCCGGGGCACGCGTCAGTCGTGATGGACGCGTGCGCCACCGTCCAGTGGCGGTGTCTTTCTAACGAAGACGCAGCTCGTGATTTCGGGCTGCGGCAATCCCGTTGTTCTTCCTACTTCGTCCCACGCTCTCCCCCCCAGAGTCCCCCATGTTCAACCCCATCAATCGCTTCGTGAACAACACCCTCCTGCGCCCGTTCAAGGACGCGCCGCGCCCGGAGCCCAAGCCCACCCCTGGGGCCTCGCCCTCGCCGCGCCCCGTGGACAGCTTCGAGCCTCCCAAGACGCGCCCCACGCCCTCCCCGAGCCCGGGCAAGGCGCCTCCGGGCTACGGCACCGGGACGGCTCCCAAGGGCCCGGCGCCCCTGACGCCGCCGTCCACCGACCCGACCAACCCGACGCCGGAGATGCAAGTCCGTCCGGCGAAGTCGGACCGCTACAACGACCGTCCCGCCGGCGCGGACATCGACACCATCGTCCTCCACCACACCGCCGATGGCTCCGACAGGAGCAGCCTCGAGACGCTCACCGGCGAGGGGGGCGGCCTCGTTGGCCAGGCCAAGCAGTGGCTCAAGGAGAAGCTCAACGGCGGCAAGGTCAGCGCCCACTACATGATTGGCAAGGACGGCACCATCTACCAGCTCGTCGGCGACCAGAAGCGCGCCTGGCACGCCGGTGATGGCTCGCTGCATGGCGACGGCAAGGACGTGAACGACCGCTCCATCGGCATCGAGATCGTCAATGAGGGCGATGGCAAGGACGGCTACACCGAGGCCCAGTACAAGGCGCTCGAGAAGCTCGTGCCCTACCTCTCCAAGCGCTACGACGTCCCCACCGGGAACGTCGTGGGCCACAAGGAGACCAATCCCCAGAAGAAGGACCCGTCGGAGAACTTCGACTTCGACCGCATCCTCCGCGCCACCGAGAAGAAGGTGCAGTGACCCTCGCGGCTCCCGTCTCGACTCCGTGACGGGAGCCACGCGCGGCGCGGGTCCCAGGATGACGGTCGCCACCCGCGGAGGTCATCGCGGGTGGCGAGGGGCCGCGCTCAGGTGGGCAGGCCGTTGTGCTGCCGGGCCAGGGGCGACAGCAGCTCGAAGACGCGGGAGGCGGGCAGCGTCTGTCCCGCCTCGAGGCCCGCGGCCGCGAAGTCGGTGATGGGCGTCAGCTGTAGACCGGTCGCATCGCGATGGGCGATGAACTCGATATTGAGCGCCGGCACTCGCACGAGCAGCGTCGGTCCGACAGGGCCGCCAGCGGTGTTCACGACCCGCCCGCGGATGCGCTCCATCGCCTGCACATGGGCGGGTCCGGCGAAGCCGCGCGCGCTCCAGACCCCATCCACCTTGCTCACCACCATCTCACCGTGCACCTTGCCGGCGACCTGGAGCGGGTACACCACCGTCAACATGTCGTGCAGCAGCTGCGCGGGATCAGAAGCGGACCCAGGCTGGTATTTCCGCAGCTCGTCGAGCCGCACCATGCTCACCACGTATGGTTCGCCGAGCGCGGCCTTGTCCATCTGAGCGGAGTCCGGCATCCCCGCCAGCCGTGGCCCGGTCTGCCCTCCCAGCTCCTTCAAGGCCCGCACCGAGGCGGCCTGCGCTGCTGGCTCCACGACAATGGAAGCCAGCTTCTCCCCGGCGAAAGCCGCCGTCCCAATGAGCATCATCCACACGCTGAACGAAACCAGGATCTTGCAACGCATCTTGTGCTCCTTCTCGTCTTGATTTGATGGGTCGGAATTCTTGTTCTCTTCACGTGTGGCTAGTTCCGGGTGACGTTGTAGAAGTCGGTCCAGTGCGAGTAGCCCGTGCCGTCGACGTAGTCGGCGTAGAGGATGTCTCGCTGGCTGCCCTCGTTGGGGGCCCAGGGGTCGTTGACGCTTACCCAGTTCTGGCCGTTGATGACTTTGTATCCGGTGACCACCATCATGTGGCCGCCGCCTCCGTCCCAGGCCCACGAATACGCGAAGGGCGTGCGCCGCAAATCGATCTGCGCCTTCAGGTCGGTCCAGCTCAGGGCGCCTCCGGTGTTGTAGGTGAAACCGTATCTCCAGAACTCGGGCCAGCCGCCGTTGATGCAGGCCGATGGGGTGGGGCTGTTGCAGCAGTCGGTACGACCGAAGCGCCGGTTGGCCTGCTCGCACTGTGAAACCATGCCGCCCAGGTACTTCATGACCATCTCGCCACTGGCCGCCCAGCACCACGAATGCGTCTGCTGCGGGAACAGGTTGGCCGGCAGCGGGTTTGTGTTTGCCGGGTCGAGATAGTTGAGCAGCATCGTTCCGGAGCAGCTGATCGCCCCGACGTTCTTGACGCCGACGTAGTAACGCCGCTGGGTGGTGCGGTCCGGATTGAGCATTTCCATGAAGTAGGTGGGCAGCAGCTCGAGCTGGCAGCTGGTGGCCGACGTCGCTCCGAGGGGAGAGACTCCCGGCACGTACACCCGGTTGAGCGGGTTGGCGTTGTTCCAGAACCAGGCGGCGGTGCCTCCAGGGCTGATGGTTCCCGTCGACCAGGACGCGTTCACATTGACATTCGTTGCGAGCAGGATTTGGGCGCCGCAGGTGATGCTGCCGATGTTCTTGACGTAGAAATGGAACCGCCGCTCTCCGCTCGGCTGCTGGCTGTACCAGGAGCGGGTCACCTCGAACTCGCAGGTGCTGGTGCTGGTGGCGCCGCTGGGCGCGACGCTGACGTAGTGCGCGGCATTGAGCGGGTTGGCGTTGTTCCAGGTCCAGCCTTGCGTGGCACCGGGGCTGACCGCCCCGGTCAACCAGGTGCTGGCGGCAGCCTCCGATTGCAGCAGGATGTTCGCGCCGCAGGAGATGCTGCTCGTGTTCTTCACGATGAAGTGGAACTCGCGCTCGCCGCCGGGTTGCTGGACGTCCCAGGAGCGCATGACCTGGAACTGGCAGGAGCCCGCGGTGCCCGAACCGGACGGTGCGAACCCGACCTTGTACACAGCGGTGCTGGGGGCGTTGTTCCAGTACCAGTGCTGCTGTGCTCCAGGGGCGAGGAGTCCCGTGTACCACTTCGCCAGCGGACCGGTCGTGCCGCCCGTGGGGGCGTCGCCGGTCCTGGCCACGGCGGCCCTGCCGTCGAGGGCGGGGCCGGCCGGGAGCGGCTTATCCCTGGATGCCGCCGGGTCGTCACTCGCGACCGCCAGCGGCATGGGACTCGCGCTGTTTCTGTCGGCTTGCTGGGCGAGCGTCTGCTCGGTTTGAGCGACGTCTTCCCCGATGTCCTCTCCTGGTTGCGCCCCGCAGCCCGCTAGCAGCGCGGCACCGAGGACGACGCGTGTCGTGAGCTCGAGCTTTCTCATCGGTGTTTCCCTCTCCTTTGCCGGATGATGGATGCACCGCGCAGGCCCGCTCCGGCGACAGACCGCACGGCTTCATTCAAAAGACACACACCCTTGAGCAAAGGCAGTGCCAGTTGTTGAAGCTCTGCGAGGAGACGGGTGCCGAGAGCGCGAGCCAGGAGATTGGGCTCATGCAACGGTTGCACAGGAGGCAAGGCCTGCGTTCCAACGGAAGACAACCCAGGCAAGCCTTGCATTGCCAGGGCTCGATGAAGGGCGCTGGTATCCCAGTAGAGGGTGCGGAGCTGGATGTCCGCGGCGAGTCTCCGGCCTGGAGACATCCTGGAGCCGCGCCGAGCCCCGGAAACAACAAGGCCGGAAGCCGCTGTCTCCAGCGACTTCCGGCCTTCCGGCGCTCATGGCCCTGCGCGAGCGGGGAGCAGAGCCCTGAGACATGGGGGCCATCCTGGCTGGCCGGTATCGGGTGTGTGGCACCGGGTTCGCAACCGCGGCTCTGGGCTCGGAGGCGAGGCGGCGCCGAGCCGGGCCATCACGCCGTGCACGACGATGGGAGCGGGCCCTTGCGGAGCGAACCGGCGGCTTGCTCCCTGGCAACCAGGAGGCCCAGCGGCAGAAAGTAGAGCGCGGCGATGGCCGTTCCGACGACCACGGGTCCCGTCGCGCCCAGTGACGTCTCCAGCGCGACCCCGGCGAGCTCCGCGCGAATCGAAGGAATCGGGTGGTCCGCGTCGTCGGGCGCCACCATGCGGTAGACGATGAGGGCGCCGACGGCCGCGAGCACCGCGAGCGCCCAGAACGGTCCACGCCAGCCCATGACCTGGCCTGCGAAGGCACCGAGCGGGACGCCGAGCACGACGGCGAGCATCCCGCCCGCTTGCACGATGCCCATGGCGCGCATGCTCGCCGCCTCACCGGCGGCACGCGCCGCGACGACCGCGGCTACCGACCAGAAGGCACCGGTTGCGAGGGCGGTGACGAAGCGCACGCCCAGCAGGAGCGCGAAGCCCGAGCTCACTCCCAGGATGACGTGGCCGACGGCGAAGACTCCGAGCGCGAGCCCCAGCGTGAGCACCCCAGTCGCGCACATCGGGAGGAGGCGAGCGCCACGTGCTCGGGGTTGGCCGCCATGAAGCGCTCCGGAGTCCGGATGATGAGCGTGCCCTTGTCCTCCAGCGGCTCGATGCGCACCGGAGCGGGCAGCGGCGGCACCGTGCCCCGATGACGGAGCTGGAGCGTGGCGAGCGCGCGGTCCATCGGGGGGCATTGACTTCCTTCACTTGACCCGATAGTTCGCTATACGAAATGTTTTCGAAAGCGAAGGGTCGGGACCTCGACCTCATCATCGAGACCCTCATCTACCTCCAGGCGGAGGGGCGCCGGCTGGCCCGCATCGAGTGCGAGCGCGTGGGCGTCAGCCCGACACAGCTCAACGTCATCATGCTGCTCGATCAGATCGAGGACCTGACCTGCTCGGAGCTGGGGCGCCGGCTGGCGACCCAGAACTCCACGGTGACGGGCATCGTCGACCGGATGGTCGAAGCCGGGCTGGTGAAGCGCGAGCAGTCCCAGGAAGACCGCCGCATCTGGCACATCCGGTTGACCGAGCACGGGAGCAAGATTGCCCGCCAGGTCAACGTAGCGCCCTGGGCCATCCTGCGGCGAGCCATCAACGCCATGGAGCCCTCGGAGCAGAAGCAGTTGTTCAAGCTCCTGCACGGGCTCGCCGGAGAAGTCGCCGTGCAGATCGAGAAGGCGAACGGAAGCAAACGCGAGAAGGCCTGAGGATCCAGACAATGCTCTTCACGGAAGAACATCAGAAGCTCCGCGCCACCGTCGCCCGCTTCATCGATGAGGAAATCAACCCGCACGTCGATGCCTGGGAGGAGGCGGAGATCTTTCCGGCACGGGAGCTCTTCAAGAAGATGGGCGCGCTGGGGTTGCTCGGAATCACCAAGCCCACCGAGCACGGCGGCTCCGGGCTGGACTACTCCTACTCGGTCGCGTTCGCCGAGGAGCTCGGCCACTGCAACTGCGGCGCGGTCCCGATGGCGATCGGCGTACAGACGGACATGGCCACGCCAGCGCTGGCCCGCTATGGCTCCGAGGAGCTGAAGCGGGAGTTCCTGGCTCCCACCATCCAGGGCGAGCTGATCGCGTCGGTGGGCGTCAGCGAGCCGGGCGCGGGCTCCGACGTGGCCGGTTTGAAGACCACCGCGGTGAAGGACGGCGACGACTACGTCATCAACGGCAGCAAGATGTGGATCACCAACGGCATGCAGTCCGACTGGATCTGCCTGCTCGCGAACACCAGCGACGACAAGCCGCACGTGAACAAGTCGCTCATCGTGGTCCCCATGAAGGCCAGGGGCGTCAGCCGGGCGAAGAAGCTCAAGAAGATTGGCATGTGGGCCTCGGACACCGCCCAGCTCTTCTTCGACAACGTCCGCGTCCCCCAGCGCTACCGCATCGGCGAGGAGGGCGCCGGCTTCATGATGCAGATGCAGCAGTTCCAGGAGGAACGGCTCTTCGGCTCGGCGAGCACCTTGAAGGCCCTCGACCGGGCGGTCCAGCAGACCATCGACTACACGCGCGAACGTCAGGCCTTCGGCATGTCGATCCTCGACAACCAGTCCGTCCACTTCAAGCTCGCCGAGCTGCAGAGCGAAATCGAGGCGCTCCGCGCACTCGTCTACCGCACGTGCGAGATGTACGTCGCGAACCCGGACGACATGGAGACCGTCAAGCTGTCCTCCATGTGCAAGCTCAAGGCCGGCCGGCTCTCGCGCGTCGTCACCGACGCCTGCCTGCAGTACTGGGGTGGCATGGGCTACACCTGGGACAACCCCGTCTCCCGCAACTTCCGTGACAGCCGGCTGATCTCCATCGGCGGGGGTGCGGACGAGGTGATGCTCGGAATCATCTGCAAGCTGATGGGCATCCTCCCCCGCAAGAAGAAGGCCTCTTGACCATGCCCTATCTGTTCGAAAGAGAGGACCATGCTGCGCTGCGGGATCAGGTGCGCCGCTTCGCCGCGAAGGAGATTGCCCCTTTCGCCCACGCGTGGGAGGAGGCGGAGGAGTTCCCCCGCGAGCTGTACGGCAAGGCGGCCGCCGCCGGCCTCCTCGGGCTCGGCTACCCCGAGGCACTGGGCGGCGCGGGCGGAGACCTCAGCCACGTGCTCGTCGCGAGCGAGGAGCTCGTGCTCGCCGGCCACTCGGTGGGCACCTGCGTGGGCCTGGGCTCGCTCGGAATCGCCCTGCCGCCCATCATGCGGCTCGGCAACGACGAGCAGAAGCGACGCTTCGGCACGCCCGTGCTCCGCGGGGAGAAGATCTCCGCGCTGGCCATCACGGAGCCCAACGGCGGTTCGGACGTCGCCTCCCTGAAGACCCGGGCGGTCCGCGACGGCGACCACTTCGTCGTCAACGGAGCGAAGACCTTCATCACCTCGGGCGTCCGCGCCGACTTCGTCACCACCGCGGTGCGTACCGGCGGCCCCAAGCACTCGGGCATCTCGCTCCTGGTGATTGAGCGCACGACGCCCGGCTTCCATGTCTCGAAGAAGCTCAAGAAGATGGGTTGGTGGGCGAGCGACACGGCCGAGCTGACGTTCGAGGATTGCCGGGTCCCCGCCGCGAATCTGATCGGCGAGGAGAACGAGGGCTTCGTCGCCATCATGATGAACTTCGTCGCCGAGCGGCTGGCGCTCGCCACCCAGTGCGTCGCCATCGCCGAGCTCGCCTTCCGCCAGAGCCTGGCCTACGCGCGGGAGCGGCAGGCCTTCGACAAGCCGCTCATCGGCTTCCAGGTCACCCGTCACAAGCTCGCCGAGATGCAGACGCGCATCGCCGCGGCGCGCGCCCTCGCCGGAGAGGTCATCACGCGCTACCTCGCTGGCGATGAGCAGCCCTCGCTCGCGGCGATGGCCAAGAACGTCGCCACGGACATGTGCAGCGCGGTGACGGACGAGGCGGTGCAGCTGCACGGTGGCTTCGGCTACATGCGCGAGCAGATGGTGGAGCGGCTGTACCGCGACGCCCGCCTCTATCCGATTGGCGGCGGCACTCGCGAAATCATGAACGAGCTCATCGCGAAGGCCGAGGGCTACTGAAAGGCCAACGCTCGAGTTTCTAGCGCAGCGCCGCGAGGGCCGCGCCGACCTTCGCCACCGTCACCGACACGGGCGTCGTCACCTCCGGAGCGAAGAGGGCCACGCGGAGCTCCTCGAAGGCCCACCGCAGCTCCTGCGCCGCCTCCTGGTCACGCACGGTGGCGCGCCTGGTGAGGAAGGTCTCCCACAGGGGAGTGAAGGGCGCGGCCTTCCCTGCGTCCTTGCCGGGGTTCGCCACCGCACGCGACAGCCGTGCCTGGGCCGCGAGGAGGTAGCGCGGGTAGTTCAGCAGGCGCGCGAAGGGAACCCACTCGATGAGGTTCGCGGGGAACAGGTGCCCGAGCTGCGAGCGGATGTCCCGCACGGCCGCCGCGCCGCTCGGCCCCCTGGATGCTGACTTGAGTGCGGCGAGCGTCGCGGCGAGCTCCGAGGACGTGACAACGACGGCGTTCGCCCAGTCCCGGGCCGTAGGCTCGATGCGCGGTGAGCCCTCTCGGACCAGCGCCTCGAAGGCCGCCTTCGTGCGGGGCAGCGGCGCACCCGGTGCGAGCTTGAACGCATCGTCGACGCTGCGTGCGAGGACGAGCGCCCGGAAGGCGTCGGCCTGGCCCCGCGCGGGCGGCGCGCCGTCGAGGGACGGGAAGGGCGGCGGCATGCGCGAGGCGCTGACGGCCACGTGTCCGCGCGCGGCGAGCATCAGGAGCCGGCGGACCCCCGTGCGCGTGGCCGCGTCGGCGGCGGAGGATGTCTCGAGCAGCACCAGGTCCACGGCAGCGCCCCGGTCGACGAGCGCGGGGTAGCTGCGGACCTCGAGCCCGCCGAACCGCCGGGTGACAAAGGGGGGCAGCTCTCCGAAGGTCCAGGCCGTCAGCCCCTTGCGCTCCCAGTCCGAAGTCGGTGCCGCGCTGCGCAGCGCCGCCCGTGCCCGTCCCCCGTGCTGCTCGAGCAGCGCGTCGGCGTCGCGGCTCCGCGCGAGCTCCTTTCCCCGCTCGTCGAGCACCCGGAGCGTGATGCGCAGGTACGGCGCCACGGCATCCGCCCGGAAGGACTCCTCGGGCACGTCCACGCCGCACAGCCGGGACACCGCACGCGCGAGCGCTGGAATCATCGGCCCGCGGAAGGGCACCAGTTCCTTCTCGAGACGGTCGACCAGGGCCGGCACCGGCCCCAACTGCTTGCGCTGGGCACGGGGGACCTCCTCGAGCAGGGCGGTGAGCTTCTCCCGCTGCCACCCGGGGATGGTCCAGTCGAGCTCCCCCGGGACCAGCTGGGCGAGCAGCAGCAGCGGCACGCTCAGGGTGATGCCGTCGTCCTCGGCCGCGGGGTCGAAGGTGTACGTCACCGGCACGGACGCGCCGTGCAGGGTGATGGTGTCCGGGTAGTGCGCCGGGGACAGGCCCGGGTCGTCCGAGAGGGCATCCTCCATCGAGAGGACGAGCACGTCGGGGTCGGCCGCCTCGGCCTTGCGGCGCCAGACCTCGAAGCTCGCTCCGTCCGTCACGTCCGCCGGGACGCGCTGGTCGAAGAAGTCCAGCAGCGCCTCGCTGTCGAGCAGCTCGCTGCGCCGGGCCTTGTCCCGCAGGCGCGCCACGCGCTCGAGCACCTGGCGGTTCTTCTCCTGGAACGCCCCCCGGGTGCGGTACTCGCCGCGCACCAGGGCATGCTCTAGGAACATCAGCCGTGCCCGGGCGGGGTCCATGCTGGCCAGGGCCACGGGGCGCTCCTTGAAGACCTGAAGCCCGAAGAGGGTCGCGTTCTCCTTCACGACGGCGCGCGCGGACTTCTCCGACCAGTGCGGCTCGGAGTAGCTGCGTTTGAGCAGGTGGGGGGCCGCCTCCGCGAGCCACTCCGGGTCGAGCTTCGCCACGGTGCGCGCGAACAGCTGGGACGTCTCCACGAGCTCGAATGCCATCGCCCAGGCAGGAGGCTTCTTCGCGAGCGCCGACGAGGGGTGGACCATGAAGCGCGTCTGCTTCGCGCCCGTATAGTGGCGCTGCTCCGGATTCCACTGGCCGATGCGGGACAGGAGCCCGGTGAGGAGCGCCTGGTGCAGGGCGTCCCCGCGCGCCGGGGCGCCCCGGCCCTTGCGCGGCAGGCGCAGCTCGCGGACGGTCTCCTCGAGCTGGCGCTGGACGTCCCGCCACTCGCGCACCCGCAGGAAGGACAGGAAGTTGTCCCGGCACACGCGCCGCAGATGGGACGTCCCCCGGCCCTCGGCCTCGCGTACGAACGCCCACAGCTTGAGGAGCCCCGTGAAGTCCGAGTGCTCGTCACGGAAGCGCCGGTGCAACTCGTCCGCCTTCTGCGCGAGCTCCCGTGGCCGCTCGCGCGGGTCCTGCAGGTTGAGCGCCGCGGCGACGATGAGCACCTCGTCCAGGCACCCGTACTCGGCGCCGGCGAGAATCATCCGCGCGATGCGCGGGTCCACCGGGAAGCGCGCGAGCTGGTGCCCGAGCGGCGTCAAGGTGCGCTCCTTGCCCTCGATGGCCCCGAGCTCCTCGAGCACCCGCCAGCCCTCGGCGATGGCCCTCGGCTGGGGCGGGTCGAGGAAGGGGAAGTCCTCGACGTCACCGAGGCCGAGGGACTTCATCCGCAGGATGACCCCCGCGAGCCCGGTGCGCTTGATTTCCGGGTCGGTGAAGGCGGGCCGCGTGGTGAAGCCCGCCTCGTCGTAGAGGCGCACGCAGATGCCCTCGCGCACGCGGCCGCAGCGCCCCTTGCGCTGGTCGGCGCTGGCCTGGGAGACCGGCTCGATGTGCAGGCGCGTGGTGCCCGAGCGTGGCTCGTAGCGCGACAGGCGCGCCACCCCCGTGTCCACGACGTACACGATGCCCGGGATGGTGACCGACGTCTCCGCGACGTTGGTGGCGAGGATGACCCGGCGCTCGGGGATGGTGGCGAAGACGCGCGACTGCTCGGCGGCCGACAGGCGCGCGTACAGGGGCTGCACCACCGTGCCGCGGAGCTCGCGCGCGTTCAGGGCATTCTCGGCCTCGCGGATCTCCCGCTCGCCGGGGAGGAACACGAGGACGTCCCCGTCCGGGTCGAGCGAGAGCACGTTCGCCACCGCATCGGCGACGGAGTCGGCGAGCTCGGCGTCCTCGGGGGGCGGCTCGTAGAGCACGTCCACCGGAAAGGTACGGCCCTCCACCTGGATGACCGGAGCCTTCCCGAAGAACTGCGAGAAGCGCTCGGTCTCGATGGTGGCCGAGCTCACCACCACCTTGAGGTCGGGGCGCCTGGGGAGGATGCGCTTGAGCCACCCGAGCAGGAAGTCGATGGTGAGGCTGCGCTCGTGGGCCTCATCGAGCACGATGGTGTCGTAGCGTTTCAGGAGCGGGTCGCTGTGAATCTGCGCGAGCAGGACGCCGTCGGTCATGAACTTCACGGCGGTCTGTCGGGACGAGCGGTCCTCGAAGCGAATCTGGTAGCCGACGTCCGTGCCCAGCTCCGTGCCGAGCTCGCGAGCCACGCGCGCCGCCACGCTCGTCGCGGCGATACGCCGGGGCTGGGTGACGCCAATCTGGCGTGGGCGGCCGCGCCCCATGGCGAGCAGGACTTTCGGCAGCTGCGTCGTCTTCCCCGAGCCGGTGGCCCCCGCGACAATGACCACCTGATGGGCGGAGATGGCCGCGGTGATGTCCTCCACCCGGCTCGAGATGGGGAGCTCGGGGGGGAAGTGCAGGGTGGGCAAGCCGCCGGGGGTGGGGACGGGTGATTCGCCGGACATGGCCGCATGGCCTAACACTGAAGCGCACGCGCTGCCCCTGACGAATCGTGTGGGCGCCTGCGCGCCTGGAGGGCGAAACACCGCGCCATCCAGATGCTGGAGGAGGGGCGGGATACGTCTCCGGGACATTCCGGAAACGAGAGGGACCCCGAAAACACCGAGGCCGGAAGCCGCTGTCTCCAGCGACTTCCGGCCTTGGCCTTCAGTGTCCCCGACGGGATTCAAACCCGTGGAAGAGGTGGCCCTAAACCCACGAAGGTACACGCCTTTTGAGCAACTACGAGTAAATCCGGGCACTTCGAATCCACAGGGAGTCCTCGCTAGTCCCGCCTGTCCCCCGGAGTACCCTCCAGTCCTGGAGACATTTGGGAGACGGCGTCGGAGGCAGTGCCCTGCCCGTGGTCGCGGCCCTAACTCCCTGCATCTCGAATATAGCAAGCCGGCCGGCTGCCAACCGTTCGGGAGGTCGCGGAGCGGCTGGGCGATGTCCGCGTTCGTGGTGGAGCGGATGCTGCCGCACGCGCCCTACCAGCAATGGCGCTGTCATTTCCGCACCGGGTGTGGTGGGGGCTTGAAGGAGGCGGGACTGCTCTCGGACGTCCTCACGCTCTTCCTGCGGGCGGTGTTCGCTCTGTATCGGCGGAGGGCATGGCGCCAGGGCTGGTGTGGCGGGCAGTTTTGGGCCTGAACTCGTTCATCCAGTTCTTCGGCTCGGCCCTGCAGGTGACGCCGCACTTCCTCTCGCTGGTGCCGGACTGCGTCTTCGTGCCGGGGGCGGGCGGCGTGCGCTTCGAGGCATTGCCGCCGTCCAAGCACGATGAAGTGGAGTAACTGATGCGAGTGGTACGCCACCGGGTGCTGCGCCTTCTGCCGAAAAGAGGGGTCCCCCCGCTCAAGGGTCTCGGCAGCGTTCTTGTTTGGCTCACGTTGCACGCCTATCGTTCGTCCCTCTGTCGCTCCGATGAGGTCTCGTCCATGGCCAGGAAGAAAACCGAGCCGCTGCTCCTCCGAGAGGTGCGGCTCGAACGGTTCAAAGCGGCGTTCAGGCCGGACCCAATTCAGCTCACGCCGTTTACGGTCGTCATCGGGCGGAACGGCTCCGGGAAGAGCACGTTTCTGGAAGCGCTCCAGTGGGTCGATCGCACGCTCCGAGAAGACGCACGTCGCGCGTGTGCGCGCTACCAGGGCATTCACGACATCATCAACGTGCGGTCGCAGACGAAGCGCCGGTTCTTTGGCCTTGAGATGACGTGGGAAGAGCAGGCGGGGTCAACCGATAGCCTGCGCTACCACCTGGAAGTGGATGAAGGCAAAGACGCCTCACCGCTGATTCACAGGGAAAAACTGACGGCCCATGCAGAGGGCCGCCGAACTCCTCTCATCGACACCACGAAGGAAGGCGATGCGGAACTGCTCCGGCCCGGCGAGCGCGTCCTTCTTCCGAAGGACAAACTGCGGAAGCGCGTCTTCGACGAGCCGGACCGTCTCGTCCTCGGGCGTCTCGGGCGGACGAGCGAAGCCGGGGGACTCGCCGAACTCGGACGGCTCAAGGATTTTTGGGACCGCGCCGTGTTCCTCCGACTGAGTCCGAGCAGTCTTGCTGGGGGGTCGCTCGCACGACGGGCTTCCTTCGAGCCGCTCCTCGATGAGGAGGGCCACATGCTGCCCGCCTTGTTGTCCGAACTCTCGCCAGCAAAGCTCAAGCAAGTGGTTGCGGACGTCAACGAGGTGCTGCACGACATCAAGGGACTTCGCGTCACGAAGCCCCGCAGATCTCGAGAGGAACTGGTTCACTTTTCGTTGCTCGAGGAGATGCCTTACGTCGGGCGCAAAGGACGAGGCACGTTCGAGATCCCTGCGTGGATGCTCTCCGAGGGCACGCGACGCATCACGGCGCTGTTCGCTCTCCTCAACCACGATCCTCCGCCAAGCCTGCTCTGCGTCGAGGAGATCGAGAATGGGCTCGATCCGTGGACGACCCTTAATGTGCTGCGAAAGCTGCGGTCGGCGGCGCTCAATGGCATCCAGGTGATCGTGACGACACACTCGCCTTGGCTCCTCGATCATGTGCCAATGGCGGATGTACTTCTGGTTAAACGCGAGGTCGGTGAAACCCGCTACTACCGTGCATCCGACACGGAGGAGTTCACGACGTTCTCTGCTGACATCCCCCCGGGGGCTCGGTACGTGAACCTGGAGCGGTCCCCATGACGCTCAAGGTGGCGCTCTTCGTGGAGGGCAGTCTCGGTGAGAAGGATCGGTCGGGCCGCCCATGGTTGGATATTCTGTGGGGCGACAAGCTTGCTGCCGCACTCGGCTTGAAGCCGTTCGCTCGCGTGATTCCGTTCCACAAGGGACAACTCACGGTACTGGACAAGAAGGAGAACTTTCGCCGTTCGCCCACGATGAATGTCGGTCTCGACGAACTCATCCGTGTCGAGCTTGCGCGCGATTCTTTCGACGCCGGCATCATCGCGTTCGACCTCCTGCCTCCATGGGATGCGAACGTAAAGGTCTGCCGGTGGGAGGAGACGCTACGCTTCTATCGGGCACTGAAGAACTCGCCCCGCCTTCCCGAAGACTTCCGTACGCGTGCAGGCGAGCGCCTCTCAGAGATGGAGGCGCGTGCCCGCCCTTCAGATCGCTTCGCGCCTCCTCGTCTAGGCAGGGGCTCTCTGCTCGCGGTCTGTATGGACCCGGAGTTCGAAGCGCTCTTCGAGGACGAAATCGCGGTGAGGAGAGCGCTTGGCGTGGGACGGAAGGTTCCGAAAGGTTGGCCTCCCACCTGGGGCGAAGGCGGTGTCGCCCTAAAGACGTTACTTTCTCGCGCGATTAGCGCTGCGCGCTCGCTCGATCCGGCGCCGAAGGCTCTGCGTCAGATACGAGGTGACTTCGTCGATCGACCTCATGAGTGGGCTGCGTACTTCGCAGGCTGTGGTGAGGCACGGATGCTTGAGACAATTTCCCGTCACCCGACGTCACAGCGGCTACGGGAGCTGTACGGGGTATAACGCCCCGCATTTCCTCCTCGCCACGCGGGGCGTCCTGCCGCTCTCCATCAAGGAGTCGGCGGGTCACAGCAGCCTTCGCGCCACGATGCGGTTCATGCACCTGGAGAAGGTGGCGAAGCACCGCGCCATCCAGATGCTGGAGGAGGGGCGGCATGCGTCTCCGGCTTGGAGACATCCTGGAGACGAGCAGGAGCCTGAAAACAACAAGGCCGGAAGCCGCTGTCTCCAGCGACTTCCGGCCTTCAGTGTCCCCGACGGGATTCGAACCCGTGTTACCGGCTTGAAAGGCCAGCGTCCTGGGCCTCTAGACGACGGGGACGGCTCTACCTCTCTACTACATGAGTCGCGGGGGGATCGAACCCCCGACCCTCGGCTTAAAAGGCCGGTGCTCTACCAGCTGAGCTAGCGACTCGCACTATTCTTTTTTCGTACCGCGACCGATTGCCCCGTCAGCCTCCGGGGCAGGCGCTCTCTACCAGCACTCCCCAGCGCTTTCCACTGGCGAGCACACGTCCCCCTTCCTGACATCCGTTCCCCGACTTCCGGTGAACGTCCGAGCCGGCGTCTCCACTCCGCCGTCACCGTCCGGCGGTATACAGGGAGCATGTCCCAGGACGTACACCCCGACATGGACGACATCGAGGACGACGAGGAGAAGGCCCCGTTCCGCCGCTACCTCACCCGCTCGGGCGCCGAGCGCATGCACCGCGAGCTGGTCCACCTCCTCAACGAGGAGCGTCCCAAGGTCACCGCCGAGGTCTCCGCCGCCGCCGCCCAGGGCGACCGCTCGGAGAACGCCGAGTACATCTACGGCAAGAAGCGCCTGCGTGAAATCGACCGGCGCCTGCGCTTCCTACAGAAGCGCCTGGACACCGCCACCATCGTCACGCCCTCTGAACAGACGGAGCGTGAACGAATCTACTTCGGGGCCACCGTCACCCTGGAGGACGAGGACGGCGCGCGCACCACGTATCAGATAGTCGGTTCCGATGAGATCGACGCCGCCGGAGGCCGCATCAGCGTGGAGTCTCCCATCGGCCGCGCGCTGCTGCGCAAGGCCGTGGGTGACTCCGTCGAGGTGCGCCGCCCCCGGGGAGAAATCGAGCTCACCGTGGTCGACATCCGATACGAATAGGAGGCTGTCATGCCTCGGACGCAGCCCATCAACACCCGCTTGCGCCGCATCTACCAGCAAATGAGCGGAGCGGACCTGGCTGTCTCAGAGGACGAGGACCTCACCCTGGAAGACCTCGGCCTCGGCGGAGACTGCTCCAAGCAGTCCCGCGTCGAGCTCGTCTTCGGCACCTACAGCCCCGAGGGCTTGGAGCGGGCCCTGCGCGCCTACGGCCTGCTCCAGCGCGTGGAGGAGCGCGTGGGCCCGCTGGAATTGCGCGTCCGCTGCGACGACCCGTACCGCCCGCGCCTCGTCCTCTGGAGCCGCCGCTTCTACGCCCCCGTCGTCGACGTGAGCCTCCGCAAGAGCATCGGTGCCGAGGTGGGCCTGGAGGACGCGCTCGCCACCGCGCCGCTCCTCTACGTGGACTCGCTCCTCCTCCAGAACCCATCCCGCGCCTTCGACTGGCACCGGCCCCCGTTGCCCGGGCAGAGCCACCCCGGTCTCGCCCTCTCCGGGCAGGTGCTCGATCTGCTCCTGCTGATGACCCGCCGCATCGGCGCCGAGGCCCTGGCCCTCATTCCCTCCACCTTCGCCGCCGCCTGCGTCTACGAGCGCCGCTTCGTCTTCGTGGACGGAGCCGCCCACGGGCGCTTCCTCGCCTTGAAGGCCGCCGGCCAGCAGCGCCCCCGCTGGCTCCTCGCCTGGGCCGTGGAGCTGGGCTGCATGCGCGACCCCCAGGGCCAGTCCATGCCCTTCATGCCCACCCCCATGCTGTCCCCACTCAGCCGCCGGTTGATCCACCACTTCGACGCGCGCGAGTGGGACGACGCGCTCCAAATCAACGCCCGGCAGCCGCTCGTCCTGGACGAGGAGGCGCTCCAGCAGCGCTTCCCCTGGGAGCGCATGCCGCCAGGGCCGCCGCCCGAGCGGGTGTCGGAGCTGCTCGGGTATGATCCGCTCGCGCCCGTCGCCGCGCACTGAAGCCGGAACGGGCTGCTACAGCCCTGTGGCTTGACGGGACTGGGGGCACGGCCCCCGAACGTTCAATGGCCAGGGCCGGAAAGCCGCGGCCCGGGGGCGCGGTGCGTCGGCTCGCGTGCGACGGGCGTGGGGTTTCGGACAGCCGACCTTCCAGGCGAGAAGCTGGCTGTTTCCCCCGGGGGCGGTGTCTATATTGGGTAGAAGAAGAAGCCCCGTCGCACGCCACAGCGGTCGCACCCGAACCTTCAGGTCGCGCAACCCACGATGCGAAAGAACTTCATCCTCGATACCAACGTCCTCCTCCACGATCCGCGCAGCATCTACGGCTTCAAGGACAACAACGTCATCATCCCCATCTACGTCATCGAGGAGATCGATCAGTTCAAGCGCGACCTCTCCGAGCTGGGACGTAACGCGCGTCTGGTGGCCCGATACCTCGACTCCTTCCGCGCGGAGGGCTCGCTGAAGGAGGGCGTGCCCCTGCCGCACGGGGGCATGCTCCGCGTCAACTTCACCGACCGTGAGCTGCCGCTGTCCATGGCGGACAGCAACCTGATGGACAACCGCATCCTCGCGGTGGCCATCGACCTGATGGAGAAGGAGCCGGAGACGCAGGCCGTCTTCATCACCAAGGACACCAACCTGCGCATCCGCGCGGACGCGCTCGGCCTCATCGCCGAGGACTACGACGCCGAGCGGGTGGAAATCACCGAGCTGTACACCGGCTTCACCGAGCGGCTCGTCCCGCGTGATTTGGTGGACCAGATGTACAAGCAGGGCGCTGAGGTGGAGCTGCCCGACGCGGACACGCTCGCCCCCAACCAGGTGGTGCTGCTCAAGGACGAGACGAACCCGTCCCACACCGCCATGGGGCGCTTCCACGGCACGAAGGGCAAGCTCGTGCCGCTCCTGCGCAGCATCAAGGACGGCACCTGGGGCGTCCGCCCGCGCAACATGGAGCAGGCCTTCTGCCTGGACCTGCTCCTCAACGACGACATCAAGCTCGTCACGATTGTGGGCAAGGCCGGCACGGGCAAGACGCTGCTCGCGATTGCCGCGGGCCTGCAGAAGGTGACGGAGGAGGGGCTGTACCAGAAGCTGCTGGTGAGCCGGCCCATCTTCCCGCTGGGGCGCGACATCGGTTATCTGCCCGGCAGCGTCGAGGAGAAGCTCAACCCCTGGATGCAGCCCATCTTCGACAACGTGGAGTTCCTGATGAACCTGAGCCGCGCGGACAAGAAGGCCGGGCGCGGCTACCACGAGCTGCTCGATTTGGGCCTGATGGAAATCGAGCCGCTGACGTACATCCGCGGCCGCAGCCTGCCCAATCAGTTCATCATCGTGGACGAGGCACAGAACCTCACGCCGCACGAGGTGAAGACCATCATCACCCGCGTGGGCGACAACACGAAGATCATCCTCACGGGAGACCCGTTCCAGATCGACAACCCGTACGTGGACTCGACCAACAACGGCCTGGTGCACGTGGTCAACCGCTTCAAGAACGAGAAGATCGCCGGCCACATCACCATGGCCAAGGGTGAGCGCAGCCCCCTGGCCGAGCTGGCCGCCAACCTGCTGTAAGCGCCTGCGCCCGCGCAACCGACGAGACGTGCCATGACGAAGGACGGCCCTGGAAAGACTCCTCCCGCGGAGGACGAGAAGAAGCCCCTCATCGAGTACCCCACCATCTACACCTTCAAGGTGATGGGCAAGCAGGAGCACGGCTTCGCCGAGCACGTGAGAGCGCTGTTCCGCAAGCTGATGGGGACCGAAATCTCCCCGGACTCCATCCGCGAGCAGCCCAGCACCAAGGGCAAGTATCTCTCGCTGAGCGTGTCGGTGTATTTGCTCTCCGAGGAGCACCGGCGGGCCATCTACAAGGAGCTCCACGAGGACGAGCGGGTCGTCTATTACCTCTGAGGAAGGACCATCGCACGCCCCCGCGCCCGGTGCGGAAGGGGCGGGTGCGTGGCTGGAAGTCCGGACGGGGCAGGTATATGAGGAATCCCATGAGCCCCCCCGAGCCCTTTCCGCTGTTCCACCCCGCAGGAGTCCGGCGCGCCTTCGGCTCGGACGAGTCGACGCGCCGCTTCGCGAAGGTGGCGCAGCTGGAGCCGGGCGCGCGGGTGTTGGTACTCGGTTGCGGTCCGGATGCTGGCGCCGCGCTGCTGCTGGTGAAGGAGCTGGGCTGCTCGGTGGTGGCCGCGGATACGGACGAGTCCCTGCTGGCCCCACTGCGTGAGCGGGTGAAGGCCCAGGGGCTCGGCGACAGGCTCGAGGTGCGGCGCGTGACGCTGGACGCGCTCGGCCTGCCCGAGGGCAGCTTCAACGCCATCCTCATCCAGGGCCACGTGCTGTACCCGCTGCGCAACACGCTGACAGGCCTGAGGCCGCTGCTGGCGAAGCGCGGCCGGCTGGGGGTGACGTTCCCCGCGAGGGTGGGGCGCTTCGCTCCCAAGGCCGCGCTGGACTTCTGGGAGCGCCGCGTGGGCGGGCCGCTGCTGTTGCCGCGCGAGCTGCTCCAGGCGCTGGAGACCGCCGGCTACGAGCCCGAGTCCGCGGAGACGCTCCATGACTCGGAGCTGGACGCGCTCTACCGGGACATCGAGGCGCAGCTCACGTCCGGGCCCACGAATCCGCAGGCCGCGGGGCTGCGCGAGGAGCTGGCCCTGCACAAGGAGAGCAACGGCAAGGCGAGCGTCAGCTACGCCTTCGTCGTGGGCCGCCGCAAGGAGCCGGGCGAGAAGCCTCCGGCGTCGAGAGACCGCGGGTAGTCGGGGCCGGGCCCCTCGCGAAGAGGAGGGGCCGCTCGTGCCGCCGCGCTTCAGTTCATCGCGCCGCTGAAGTCCACCAGCTCGATGGACTCCGGGGCGACGGACAGCTTCACCTCGTCGCGGTAGCCGGCCGCGTCGCCACCCACCTGGAAGGGCATGGGGTTGGCGAAGCGAATCGTCACCTCGCGGGCGTGGAAGTCGTGGAGGCCCTCCGGGAACCAGCGGCCGTTCCACAGCTTCGGCAGGTTGGCGAGCACCTGGCCGGGCTTCACCTGGCCCAGGCGCAGCTGCATGAAGCCACGGCGCTCGCTGGCGAAGGGGAACATGCGGAAGCCGTAGCCGTAGAAGGGCATGGTGCCCGCCGCCGCCATCATCAGCCGGCCGCGGAAGAGCGTCTCGCCGGGGGCAATCGCGCCGCCCACCGCGCGGCCATCCGTGCCCAGCCGGTACGCCTCGCCGGCCTGGCCGTTCACCACCTCGCACTCCACCCAGGTGGAGTGGGTGAGGTAGTGCGGCACCGTCTTGCAGGCCACCGCGGAGAAGTAGCCGCCGCTGCCCGTGAGGACGCTCTTGAAGAAGCCCTTGCCCAGGTTCTCCTTCACCCAGATGTAGTCGTTGAGCACCTTGCCATCCACGCCCAGCCCGGCGAACGGCGCGCGCTGGCCGTCCACCATCAACAGGTCCATGGAGCGGTAGCCCGGAACCTCGCCCGTGCGGGCGCGCAGCACGTCATTGAGGATGCCGTCGCCGCGCGTGCTGGAGGCGTTGACGTGGTTGGCGATGCCGTTGCCCGTGCCCAGCTTGAGGATGCCGAAGCGGGGCGCCGTCTGGCCCGCGAAGCGGCCGCGGGGGCCCACCTGGTGCAGCACCTCGTTGACGAAGCCCATGAAGGTGCCGTCGCCGCCACCCGTGAAGACCATGGGGTAGCCCCGCTCCAGCACCGTCTGGACGATGCGCCGCGCATCCAGCGGCGAGCGCGAGAGGAACAGGTCCTGCTCCGGCACCACGTGCGACAGCGACTTCACCACCCGCGCATCCACCTTGCGGGCGTTGGCGTTCAGCAGCACCGCGACCTTCGGCTCGGCGGTGATGTCCGACGCGGGGGCACGGCGGAAGTCCGGAGAGCGGAGGGGCTGGACGAGCATGCGGCAGGCTCCTGGGTGACTCGGGCTGGGGGCGCCCGGTAGCGACGGCTGCCCGACTGTGCACTTTTCTCGCCAAGCCCTGACGCGAGGCGTCAGCAGGCGGGCAGGCATGGGATTCCAAGGGGTTGCAGCGTTGGCTGCTGATCTCCAGGCCGCCCGGTTGCTACCGCGGGGTGACGGAGGTGTAGAGCGCGTTACGCACCCGTGCCGCGTTGGTGGCGCGGGCGTGACGCGGCGCATGCCTGCCTGCGCACTGCGCTACGCACCGGGGGTTGCCACCTTCACAGCGACGGGCCTGAGCGCGCCTGCCCCGGTTTGACACGAGGGGGTGGGTGGTTACGTTGGGCGTACATCAGGAGCTTTTCAGAAAAACGCAGTCTTTTCCGGAGGATACGAACCGTGGGCAAGATTATCGGGATCGACCTGGGCACCACGAACAGCGTGGTTGCGATCATGGAGGGTCGCGAGCCCAAGGTGATCGTCAACGAGGAAGGCAGCCGCATCACGCCCTCGGTGGTCGCGTTCACGAAGGATGGGGAGCGTCTGGTGGGGCAGGTGGCGAAGCGTCAGTCCATCACCAACCCCGAGCGGACGGTGTACTCCATCAAGCGCTTCATGGGCCGGCGCCACGATGAGGTGACCGAGGAGGCCAAGCTGGTCCCCTACAAGGTCGCCCGTGGCCCCCATGGCGACGCGCGCGTGGACATCGACGGCAAGCAGTACAGCGCGCCGGAAATCAGCGCGCAGGTGCTGCTGAAGCTGAAGCGGGCGGCGGAGAACTACCTGGGTGAGAAGGTGACCGAGGCGGTCATCACCGTCCCGGCGTACTTCAACGATGCCCAGCGTCAGGCCACCAAGGACGCGGGTGAGATTGCCGGCCTCACGGTGAAGCGCATCGTGAACGAGCCGACGGCCGCGGCGCTCGCGTACGGCCTGGACAAGAAGAAGGACGAGAAGATCGCCGTCTACGACTTCGGCGGCGGCACCTTCGACATCTCCATCCTGGAGGTGGGCGAGAGCGTGGTCGACGTGCTCGCCACCAACGGTGACACGCACCTGGGCGGCGACAACATCGACCTGCGGATCATGGATTGGCTGATCTCCGAGTTCAAGAAGGACACCGGGCTCGACGTCAGCAAGGACAAGATGGTGCTCCAGCGCCTGAAGGAGGCGGCGGAGAAGGCGAAGATCGAGCTGTCCTCCGCGATGGAGACGGACATCAACCTGCCGTTCCTCACGGCGGACGCGTCCGGCCCCAAGCACCTCAACGTCAAGCTCACGCGCGCCAAGTTCGAGGCCATGATCGATGACCTCATCGAGCGCTCGCTGGAGCCGTGCCGCAAGTGCCTCAAGGACTCCGGGGTGGACCCGAAGGACCTGAACGAAGTCGTGCTGGTGGGCGGCACCACGCGCATCCCGAAGGTGCAGGAGGCGGTGAAGCGGCTGTTCGGCAAGGAGCCGAACCGCTCGGTGAACCCGGACGAGGTGGTGGCGGTGGGCGCCGCGGTGCAGGCGGGCGTGCTCTCCGGCGAGGTGAAGGACATCCTCCTGCTGGACGTGACGCCGCTGAGCCTGGGCGTGGAGACGCTGGGTGGCGTGATGACGAAGCTCATCGAGCGCAACACCACCATCCCCACGCGCAAGTCGGAGGTCTTCTCCACGGCCGCGGACGGCCAGACGCAGGTGGAGATCCACGTGCTGCAGGGTGAGCGCGAGATGGCGGGCGACAACCGCAGCCTCGGCCGCTTCCAGCTGACGGGCATCCCCCCGGCGCCTCGCGGCGTGCCGCAGGTGGAGGTGACGTTCGACATCGACGCGAACGGCATCCTCAACGTCAGCGCGAAGGACAAGGCCACCAACAAGGAGCAGAAGGTCACCATCACCCACTCGTCCGGCCTCGCGAAGGACGAGGTGGAGAAGATGGTCAACGAGGCTCGCTCCAACGAGGCGGCCGACAAGTCCCGCCGCGAGCTGGTGGAGCTGAAGAACCAGGCCGAGAGCCAGTCCTACGCGGCGGAGAAGCTGGTGAAGGAGAACAAGGACAAGCTCGGCGCGGACGTGGCGAAGGGCATCGAGGACGCGGTGGCGGAGCTCAACAAGGTCCGCGACGGCCAGGACAAGGACGCCATCAAGGCCGCGCTCGATAAGCTGCAGGCGGCCAGCTACAAGGCGGCGGAGGAGATGTACCGCGCCACCGGCGGCGCTCCGGGCGCCGAGGGCGCGCCGGGTGCCGGCCCCTCCGCGGCTCCGGGCTCGCAGGCCACCGGCAAGAAGGACGACGTGGTGGACGCCGAGTTCCGCCAGTCGTAGTGCCGGGGCGGTGAGAGCCGCCGGATGTGAGTGATTGAAAGAGGGCCGGTGCTCCCACGAGGGCGCCGGCCCTCTTGCATTGCGGGGGGCGTGGGCGGATGCGGGCTTCCGAAATGGCGGACGGGCCGTACGTGAACCGGGACGCGCGGGCGGGCAAGTCCTTGAGGAGACTGGGGTGGTGGCTGGCGGAGCGGCTGCAACGGGGCAGGGCACCTCGTGCCAGTGAAAGGGCGCCCGCATGTCCCGCATCGAATCTTCGCCGTCCTCCCCCCACCCCGGCCTCGTCGACACCGGGGCCGCTTCGGCCACCCAGGCCTCGACTTCGCAGGGGCCGGCCGCATCCCGCCCGGCGGCCTCCGTTGCCCCGGCCAGCACCGTGGAGGTCTACCGCGGCGTGGAGGGTGGAGCGAAGGAGGGCGTCATCGTCACGGGCCCGCGTTCCGGGCCCATGACGGGGGCCGGCAACAAGTTCGACTTCGCCATTGGAGGCTCCTTCCCCCCGAAGCCCACGGGCAACCTGGCCCAGCAGATGAAACAGGCGACGCTGACGGCCGCGCAGTCCGAGGCCGCGGCGTATAGCCTGTTGATGGGGGGCGGGCGCCTGGTGGACTCGTACGCGCGCGAGCACCTGAAGCACCTGGACGCGAGCCCGCCCATCCAGGGGGCGCCCACGTCGCTCACGGACTACACCAGCTCCATTCCGGGCGTGGCGCCGGAGAAGGCCTATGCCTACTTCGTGCGCAACCCGGGGGCGGTGTTCGAGTCGGCGGGCATCCAGGTGCGGCCCTCGGTGAATTCGCTGACGGAGGGGGCGAAGCTGTTCCTGGAGGAGAAGGGCCCGCCGCCGGTGTGGGCGCCCATCACCGTCCACCTGGAGCCGGCGAAGAACACGGTCCACATCACCACCCTGGACGGGCACCCGCTGCGCGGGACGAACCGCTTCGTCTTCCAGGATGACGGCCAGGGCGGCACGCGGCTGCGCCAGTACTCCGCCTTCCAGGGCAGCTCCCCGGCCACGTCCGTGGGCATGGCGGTGATGGACCCCATCGAGCGGCAGCACGGCATCTGGCGCAGCGTCCACGCGCACCTGCACGACACCCTGCGGGAGAAGTGAGCTTGACGGGGAGTGGGCCCCGGTCCACTTCAAATGGGGCGAGGGCGGCGGATAGCATGGGCGCGTCCCCGCTACCTCTGGGTTGTCCGTGCACGCTCATCCGCCCCCGTACCTCCAGGCCGCCCGGGCCTTCCGTCACTTCTTCGGCGAGCTCCGGGACGCCTACCTGGAGCGAGAGACGCTCTTCACGCAAATCGAGCTGGCGCTCCTCGGGCGGGAGCACGTGCTGGTGGTGGGGCCGCCGGGCACGGCGAAGAGCGCCATCGCCAGCGCGGTGCTGGGGCGCATCACCGACGAGCGCACGGGGCAGCCGTCGCTGTTCTCCAAGCAGCTCGCCGAGTCCACCGTGCAGACGGACCTCATCGGCCCGGTGGACTTCAAGGTGCTCACGGAGACGGGGCGCACGGAGTACCTCACGGAAGAGGGCATGCTGGGCTCCGAGCACGCCTTCCTGGACGAGGTCTTCGACGGCCGGGACATGCTGCTGCGCTCCATCCTCAACGTGCTGTACGAGCGCGAGCTGAAGCACGGGCGGCGGGTGACGTCGGGGCGCACCGAGTGCGTCATCATGACGAGCAACCGGTACCTCTCCGAGGTGCTGGCGCGCTCGCCGGAGCTGCTGCTGGCCTTCGCGGACCGGCTGAGCTTCATCTGCTTCGTGCCCAAGTCCTTCGCCCGGCGGGAGAGCCGGGCGGCCATGCTCCAGCGCTTCTCCTCCGGGGCGCGGCCGGATTTGCGCGCCCAGCTCACGCTGCAGCAGGTGGACCTGCTCCAGGACGCGGTGACGAAGGTGAAGGTCCCCAGCCACGTGCTGGAGGGCGTGGAGCTCCTGGCGGACGCGCTGGAGCGCGCGCTGGCGGCGCAGGTGTCCAAGCTGCCCGACTACGTGCCCACGAAGTACTTCTCCCAGCGCTCGGCGGTGAAGGCGCTGTGGGCGCTGAAGGCGGCGGTGGTGAGAGATCAGCTCTACCGGCGGCCGGAGCGGCCGCTGGAGGCGACGGTGGAGGACCTGGACTCGCTGCGCTGGTTCTTCCTGCTGGGCGGTCCGCCCGCGGCGGAGACGGAGGCGCTGCTCAAGTCGGTGGTGGACCCCCGCGAGCGGGCGCAGCTCGAAATCGTCCGGCTGGAGCAGCGGGCCTTCGACGAGGCCCTGGCGAAGGTGCGGCAGGAGCTGGGCGGCGGCGTGGAGCGCGAGGCCCAGGCCCTGGGGGCACAGGACGAAATCACCGCGGCCGAGGCGCTGGGGCGCAACTGGCAGCCGGCGCTGGTCTCCAATACGGCGAAGGCGCTGCTGACGAAGCTGGTGCCCGGGCCGCGCCACGCGCAGAACCGGGCGCCACTGTTGGTGGCCGCGCGGGCGCTGGTGGCGGCGCTCGAGCAGCGGCTGGCGCGCGGCATGGCGGGGCAGGGCGAGGGCCGTGGCGGGCTGGCGCTGCTGTCCTCCTTCCGGGATGCGCTGGAGCTGTGCCACGCCATCCCCGAGCTTCGCGCCAACTTCGCGCCGCTGTGCGAGGCCACGGCCCGCTTCCTGGAGGGCGCGCTGGAGATGATTGCCCTCTCCGCGGAGAGCGTGGACTTCGAGGACGGGCTGAAGCTGGAAGGGCTGGTGGGGCTGGCGGACAACCTGGAGGAGGAGCTGTCACAGACGACGGAGCTGGCCGGGCAGCTCGCCGAGGGAGCTCCAGCGGCGCTGGAGCGACTGCGGGTGATGGAGGTCGCCGTGCGTCGGCGCGTGGTGTCCGCCCTGCGGCGCCGCGCCGCCCTGGCGTTCCAGGGCTCCACGGGCCGCTCCCGCAAGGAGCCGCTGGAGGCGCTCTCCGCCGACTCGCGCCGCCTCACGCAGTTGGAGCACTCCCTGGCCGTGCTGGACCCGTCCCAACAGGGGCTCAAGCAGGAGCTGCTGTTGCCCCTGGGGCTGGCCTACGCGCGCGACGTGCTCAGCACCACGCCCTTCGAGCGCATCGAGCAGTACGGCCGCGCGGTGCAGTCCGTGGCGGAGAACCTGCGGCGCGAGGGCCTGTCCGCGGAGCTCGTCATGGCCGAGTGCCGCGACATCATCGAGACGCGGCTCAAGGAGCACGCCCGGCTCCTCACGCGCGAGGTGGCCAGCCCTCCGCCCCAGGCCACGGCGGTCCTCAATGGCGACGCGTACGTCTTCTACCGGGGCGAGTTCTCCGCCCGCGCGCCGGACGGGGAGCTGGCCGCGTTGCTCGGGTTGGACGGGCAGCTCGCCGTCACCCGGAGCGGTGGCTCTCCGGGCTTCCTGTCGGAGCACGTGCGGGCGGCGGTGGCTCAGGCGGAGCTGACCTTCGTGCACTCGCGCGTGAAGTACCTGCGGAGCTGGCTGACACAGCTCCTCACGTCGCTGCCGGCGCCAGACTCCATCTCCGAGCGGGCCGAGGCGGAGCGCACGGTGGACCGGCTGGTGCGCAGCCGCTTCCCCATGCTCGCGCTGAAGGAGGGGGAGCTGGTGCGGCTGCGCGGCGTGCTGTCGCTGCTGGGCTCCATGCCCGGCGAGCTGGGCGAGAGCGCGCGCCGGCTGGAGGGGCAGCTGCGCGGCATCGACGACGACTTCGGACGCTTCAGCCGCCAGGTGTTGGAGCGGCGGTCGGCGTCATGAGGGGGGCCTGAGGCGTGCTGTCCCGGCGGCTCACGGAATTGCGGCGGCGTCTGGACGCCCTGCACCAGCCGGCACCTGCTCCCGGCGGTTGGCGGGGGTGGACGCTGGGCCGCCGTGCGCGCGGGCCGGAGGACCTGGCCCTGCCGGTGCTCACGGCGCTGGACCGTGAGCTGGACCGGGTGGGCGTCCACACCGCGGCGGACGCGCAGCTCCTCCGTGAGCTCGGCGTGCGCAAGGGGAGGGCCGGGGCGCTGGCGCAGGGCCTCCAGACGCGCGCCCAGCAGGCGCTCGAGGAGGTGGAGGCGTGCGTGCTGTTGGTGGAGCGCGCATGGCGCGCCGGCGAGCCTCCCCCGGGCGCGCTCACCGTGCTGGAGCGGGCCTTCGTGCAGCTCGCGCGGGCGGTGAAGGTGGCGGACCTGTTCTCCCGTCCTCCCGCCGAGAGCATCGACGCGGACTTCGAAATCTACGTGCGGCCGGAGACGACGCGGAGGGACCGCCCGCCCACCAGCGCCCGCATGGCGGCGGCCGAGTTCTTCGCGGCCCGTGCCCGGGAGAACGTGGCGGACGTGGTGCAGAAGCGACGCGACCTGGACCTCGCGCACGAGATGTTGCTGCGCCTGGGCGCCGACCATGACCGCGAGCGTGGCCTCACGCTGCGCCGGCAGGTGGTGGAAGCCCGCGAGCGCGTCCGCGCGGTGCCGGCGGTGCGCTCGCTGGAGGAGTTGCTGCGCCACGTGCGGCACTCGGCCCGGCGCGAGCCCCAGGTGGCGTATCGCTCACTGCGCGGGCTGTACGAGCGGGCACTGGAGGCCGGTGACACGCAGCTCGCGGACGCCGCGCGCGAGGCGCTGAAGCCGCTGCTGCCACCCCGGCAGAGCCTGTCGTCCCTGGTGGAGACGGCGGAGCGGGACTCGCTGTCGCACTGGTTCGGCGAGGAGGCGCAGAAGCCGGAGGCCGCGGCCCCTCGCTCCGACGAGCTGCTCGCGGACCTGGCCTTCTCGCTCAAGCCCGAGCAGCTCTCCACCTTCGAGCTGGCCGCCGGTTGTGCCCGCTACTTCGACGTGGAGGATGCGCTGTCCGAGGAAATCGTCCTCGCGGACACGCAGACGCAGCGGCCCGTGCCCCGCCGCGTGCCTTACCCCACCCAGTCGATGACGTTCGAGACGACGGGCAGCCTGCACGAGGTCCACAACTTCGTGCTGAGCGACCCGCGCATGCTGCTGCGAGACCTGGCCGCCAATCGCCAGCTCGTGCGCGCCTACCTGGAGGACGAGCCACCGCCTCGCCCCAAGAAGGTGAAGCGCACCGCGGTGCGCGTCTATGTCTGCGACGCCTCCGGCTCCATGCACGGCGGCCGCGCCCGCTTCCGCGATGCGCTCGTCATCGCCGAGCTCAACAACCTGCGCGTGAAAGCACGCCGGGGCGAGCCGTTCGACCCGCTCTACTTCAGCTTCTTCAACGACGTGCCCACCGAGCTGGCCCGCGTGGACACCGCCGTGGAGGCCACCCGTCAAATCGAGAAGCTCTTCCGCGAGTCGCCTGCCGAGGGACAGACGGACATCACGCTCGCGCTGATGTCCGCCTTCGACTCCATCCGCGCCGCGCAGGGGAGGGACCCGTACCTCGCTCGCGCCACCGTGGTGCTCATCACCGACGGCGAGGACCGCGTGGACCTGGAGCTCATCCGCCGCACCCGCGCTCCCATGGGCGCGCTGGACATCGCCCTGAGCTTCATCTCGCTCGGCGAGGAGAACCCCGACCTGCGCCTGCTGGTGAAGGAGCAGCGCGCCGCGGGAGGCCGCGCCTTCTACCACCACCTCTCCGACGAGGAGATTCAGTGGGCCCGCACCGAGTTCGACACGCCCTGGCGCACGCTGCTGCCCCGGGACGTGCCGGCCACCGCGGATGCGCTGGAGCAGCTCGCTCCGCACCTGGACGCGCTGGAGGCGGTGGCCGCGGGGCGGGGCTCGCCCGCGCAGGTGGCGGTGGACGCGTCCTTCGACGCGCTCTTCCCGGAAACGCCCTCCGCGCCCGCGGTCCGTGAGGTGCCGGGCCCGGACGTGGTGAACCGCGTGGTGGACATCCTCGGCGCGCTGGTGGAGGCGGCGTCGCTGGCCCCGGCGGAGCGGCGGGCCTCGGAGAGCGTGGTGCTCCTGCAGCACCTCTTGTCGGTGTACGGCCTCACCCCCGCTCGCTACCTGGCCGCGTTGTCCGCCGGTGGGCTCCCGGTGCGCGAGGCGCTGGAACGGGTGCGGTTGTTGTGCCGGCCCTTCGGGTAGGCTTCGCGTCACGCCATGTTCTTCGGCCTGTTCGGCAAACGGAAGAAGGAGCCCTCCCGGCCGGTGGACCCGCTCGCCGCGCTGGACCAGCTCATCGAGAAACTGGAGCGCCAGGCGGCGGAGGTCCGCAAGTCGGCGGCCACGCTGCTGGCCCTCAAGGGGGACCTCTCGCGCGGCGTGGAGCGCTACACGCGCCGGCTGGAGGACATCGCCTCGCGCCGGGCCACCGCCGAGTCGCGCGGGGACGGCAAGGCCGTGGCCGTGCTGGCGAAGGACCGCGAGCAGGCGGAGGCCCTGCTGGCTTCCACGCGCGACGCGCTGGAGCGCGCGGACGCGGACGGGAAGCTGCTGCTGGAGGCCGCGGGAGAGCTCGGAGACCGGGTGACGGAGCTGCGCCGCGAGCGGGAGAGCGCCTCCGCGCGCCTCACCGTGGGCGGCATCGTCACCGAGGCCATGCGTGAGCGCGTGGCGCGCTTCGAGCAGGCGTTGGTGGTGGACGCGGCCCGCGACGAGGTGGAGCGGGCGCACGCGCTCGCGGACATCTACCGCGAGGAGCTGCGAGAGCAGGAGCGCTGAGGCGCCGCGCGACTCAGGTGCGGCGCGCCGTCTGGTGCAGCTCCAGGACGATGTTGCCGCCCTTGAAGAGCCGCACCGCGCCGGACGTCTGGCTCACCACCAGCGCGATGCAGTGCGTGGTGGACGTAATCCCCGCCGCCGCCGCGTGCCGGGCGCCCAGGCCGAGCGGAATCTTCACCGCGTCATCCGTGGCGGACAGGTAGCGGCCCGCGGCCAGCACCACGCCGTCCTCGCGGATGATGAAGGCCCCGTCCAGCACCGAGAAGTTCTTGATGGCTTCGCGAATCTTCGGGTCCAACACGTTCCGCTCGGCCTCGGAGAGTCCCTGGAACGGGTTGATGGTCATCTGCCGGCTCTTCTCCAGCACCGTCGTGTGGTCGCCGATGGTGATGATGGTGCCGATGGGGTGCCCCTCGAAGCCCTCCTGGCCCACCTGCAGCGCGAGCTGGATGAGCGCGTCCACCACCTGCGAGTTGAACTCCTCGCCGAGCTTCACGCCCTCGATGGTCAGCCGGTCATCCAGCGAGCCACCGATTCGCATCTGCATCAGCGTGTCCGGCGCGCGGCCCACCTTGCCCGTCATGCACAGGACGAGGTCCCCTTCCTTGAACGCTCCCTGGGACAGCGCGGACACGAGCGCCACCTTCACGCGCTCGGTGCGGGAGTAGTCGTAGGCGGGGATGACCAGCGCCCGGAACTTCTTCGCCTGCAGCTCCTGGGTCAGCTTGTCCAGCGTCACCGCGTACACGAGCTTCTTGCGAGCAGGCCGGCCCCGGAGCTCCTCGGGAGGGATGGGCGTGTCACAGATGTAGAGGAAGTGATCCACTTCGCTCTTGCCCGCCAGCGAGAGGGCCGAGCGCAGGAACTCCCGATCGAACTTCGTGTTCTCGGTCAAAAGGCCCTCCCTTCACCCGCAGTCTGCACCCAGGTCAGCTTGACACCGAAGGGTCCCTGAATAAAACTTTCGGGCCCTTTTTTTGGGGGCAGGGCCCAAACCCTCGCTGGACTGGAGCGAAGGCTGTGAACCAGAAAGATCTCAAGCGTTACAAGAAGATGCTCGAGGACAGCAAGACGAGCCTGCTCGAGAGCGCCAAGAAAACCCTGGTGGAGGAGTCCAACTTCGACACGGACGACCTCCCTGACGAGATCGACCTGGCCTCTTCCGAGTACGCGCAGTCCATGGTGTTCCGCCTGCGCGACCGGGAGAAGTTCCTCCTGCAGAAGATTGAGAAGGCGCTGGCCCGCATCGAGGACGGCACCTTCGGCATCTGCGAGCGTTGTGAGGAGGACATCTCCCCCAAGCGGCTGGAGGCGCGTCCGGTGACGACGCTCTGCATCCGCTGCAAGGAGGAGCAGGAGAAGAAGGAGAAGTCCTACGGCTGAGCGCCGTGGGGCCGGGCCGCGCGAGTGGAAGCTCGTGCGGCCCTCCCTTCCGAGATGACCGTGCCGGGCGCCCTCAGGCCGCGGGCGCCTGGATTTCCACGCGGAGCAGCTGGCGGCCGATGAGGAAGTGGTCCCCGTTGTCGACGAACGTGGGGCCCGCCAGCCGGATGAAGGTGCCGTTGGACGAGCCCACGTCGCGCACCTGGAGCCGGTCCTGGCGGACCTGCAGCACCGCGTGACGCCCGGACACGAAGCCGTCCGTGGGGAAGGTGAGGTCGCCCTGCTCGCGGCCCAGCAGGTTGTCGCCCTCGCGCAGCGGGAAGGCCCCGCCCCTCAAGCCCCCCTCCAGCAATTGCACCAGCCGCAGGCGGTAGCCGGGATCCGGTGAGCCCCACACCTGCGTGCCGCCCTGGCCGGTGGCCGCGGCGGGGATGGGCTCCAGCACCAGTCGCTGGCGGCCCAGGCGGAGCTCACCGCCGGGGGACAATTCCCGCTCCTGGCGCAGACGGACGAAGACGCCGTTGGCGCCTCCCACGTCCTCCACGGCCAGACGAGCGCCCGAGAAGAAGAAGCGCAGCTGGACGGGCATGATGAAGGGGTCGTCCGGGAGCGCGATTTCACCCTGCTGGCCGCAGGTGAGGGTGTCGCGCTGCATGCGGACGACGGACTCGGGGCCGCCGTCGGCGCGCACCACGCGGATGGAGACCTGCGGGCGCGCGGCGACGCTGGCCACGGCCATCACCATCGTCCCGGAGCGGATGGGCGAGCCACACGCCCGGCAGACGGTGGCGTCCCGGGCATTCTCTGTGTCACAGCGGGGGCAGTATTCCACGGCGTCCATGGCGTCCTCGGGGTTCTACCAGGGGCCGGGCCGGGTTGCTCGCCTTGTGCATGGCTTGCCCCTCACCCGAGCGACGTGGTGAAGTCCGGGCCCCACCCCATTGGGGAAAGTTGCCTTGCTCTGCCCCTCCTGCGGCGCCGACGCCCAAGAAACCTCCCGTTACTGCCCCGCCTGTGGCGCGACGCTGGTGCGCGCGGCCGATGCGGACGAGTACGTCGGCAAGACGATTGCCCACAAGTACCGAGTGGAGGCGCTCATCGGCGAGGGCGGCATGGGCAAGGTGTACCGCGCCCGCCAGCTCGCCCTGGACAAGGTGGTGGTGCTGAAGGTGCTGCGCCACACGCTGCTGTCCGACGAGCGCACCGTCGCGCGCTTCCAGCGCGAGGCCAAGGCCGCCAGCCGCCTCAACCACCCCAACTCCATCAGCGTGCTGGACTTCGGTCAGGCCGAGGACGGCGCGCTCTTCATCGCCATGGAGTACGTGGCGGGGCAGGACCTGCACCAAATCCTCAGCCGCGAGTGGCCGCTGGGGGAGGCGCGCGTGGTGCGCCTCGTCAGCCAGGTGCTGAGCGCGCTGTCGGACGCGCACGGCGCCGGCGTCATCCACCGGGACCTCAAGCCCGAGAACATCATGGTGGAGCAGCGCCGCAACGAAGGCGACTTCGTGAAGGTGCTGGACTTCGGAATCGCCAAGATTACCGACTCCACCGACGAAGGCCCGGCGCTCACCCGCGCGGGCTTCGTGTGCGGCACCCCCGAGTACATGTCGCCGGAGCAGGCGCGCGGCGCGACGCTGGACCACCGCTCGGACCTCTACGCGGTGGGCGTCATCCTCTACCAGTTGATGACGGGGCTGTTGCCCTTCGAGTCCGACTCGGCGGTGGGCTTCGCCACCAAGCACCTCACCGAGGAGCCGCCGCCGCCCACCCGCCGCCGGCCGGACGCCCGAATCTCGCCGGGGATGGAGCGGCTCATCCTCCGCGCGCTCTCCAAGAGCCCGGATGACCGGCCCGCCAACGCGGAGGCCTTCAAGGCGGAGCTGCTCGCGGTGGACAAGGAGCGCCGCCGGGCCGATGCCTCGCCGCGCCGCGCGCAGGCCTCGGCGGTGCTGGCGCCGCTGCCTCGCAAGTCCAACGGTGGCTCGCTGAGCGACGGCCGCGACACCACCGTGCCGGGCTGGGACAGCAACGAGGTGACGATGGAGGCGACGGTGCGCGCGCTGCCGGGCGTGCTCGCGCCGCTCCCCGCGAATGCGGACAAGATGCCCGCCACGCGGGAGAAGACGGACTCGGTGGCGCCGACGAATCCCGGCTCGGGCGGGAGCGGGCTCGCGTTCTTCTTCAAGTCGCTGACCATCCTGCTCGTCGTGGCCGCGGCGGGCTTCTTCGCCTACTACTTCTACATGGGCGCGGGCAGCGGGGCGCAGGACCTGCCGTACGCACTGCCCAAGAACGCGCCCGTGCCCGGCAGCGCGTCCTCCAGCACCGAGGTGGTGCCGCTCTACGAGCGGCAGATTTCCGCGGCGGATCGCAACGTGGAGCGCGCCGGCCAGTTGGCGAGGGATGGAGACCGGGCGCTGCAGCGCCTGGACACCTCGCTCGCGGCGTCGAGCTACCGCGAGGCCTTCAGCCTGAGCGGAGACCCGGAGCTGGCGCTGAAGCTGGGGGACATCTACTGGAGCCGGCCGAATCCCGACCTGCAGGAGGCCCGCGGCTGGTGGGAGCGCCACCTGCGCGAGGTTCCCCACTCCAGGGCGCGCGAGCTCATCGAGCAGCGCCTGGGCGGGGCCATCGCCCAGCCGTCCTCGCCCTGACGGCGGACGGCGCGGTTCGCTCGCAAATCGACAGGGTCGAAACTCCCGGCGCCGTGTCGCCCGGGAGCTCGCTCAGCCCAGGTTCTCCACCTGGAGCACGTGCTGGCCCAGGCGGACGCGGTCTCCCGGACGCAGCGGGCGCTCGACACCGGCGGCGAGGCGCACGTACGTGCCGAGGCCTCCGGACAAGTCCCGCAGCAGCGCGCCCGTGGGAGTGGGGGAGAGCTCGCAGTGGCGGCCGGCCAGGCCCTCGTCACCCGGGAAGCTCAAGTCGCAGTGCGCCTGGCCGATGGTGAGCAGCGGCGCCGCCGTCACCACCGCGCGGCCCGCGCGCCCGCCCACGAGGATTTCCTCCACCCCGTACACGGCCTGCCCCAGCGGCACCGGCGCGCCGTAGACGTGGGGACGGCCCGCCACGGGCGCCACCGGCTCCAGCCGGCCCGTGTAGCGGAACAGCCGCTGGCCCGCGCTGAAGAGGGTGCGCGGCGTGAGCGCCTCGGTGCCCGCGACGGCCACGAAGATGCCCGACGCGCTCGACTCGTCGCGCACGAACAGCGCCCCTTCCTTCACCAGGAAGGTGGCGTGCAGCGGCGACACGTAGACGTCATCCGCGAAGAGAATCGCCCCGCGCTGCCGGCCCACGACGCAGCCGGTGACGGGCAGCTTGTAGCGCTGGCCCCGCGCGGAGCCGGCAATCACCGCCAGCCCGAAGCGAGACGCGGCCGGAGGCGCCGGACGCGCGCCCGCCGGAGCACCCGCGGGTGGAGCCACCCCGGGCCGCGCGGGCATCGCACTGTCCGGAACCGGGGGCGGCGGCCGCGTGACGGCGGGCCCCGGAGGCACCGGAGCCGGGCCTCCACCCGCGCGGGGGGCCACGGGCGGCACCGCGGCGGCACCACCGGCCGGCGCCGTCGCCCGGGCCCCCACGGGCACGGGGCGCTCCACCTGGAGCCCCGCGGCGGCGGTGGGCGGAGGCGTCCGCGCCGAGGGCCGCAGGCCGGGAGGGATGGCGCTCGGCGGAGGCGGCGTGGTGTGCGGCACGCCGGTTTCCCCCTTGGGACCGGGGAAGGTGGACACGGCCACGGGACGGCCGGCGGCGGGCGCGGCGGGACGGGGAGGGGCCCCCGCCGGCTTCACGCCAGGCGGCCGGGCGGCCTCCTCCAGCGCCTGGCCGCAGAGCGCACAGGCAGCCGAGCGAGGCGGATTGTACCCGTCACAGTTCGGGCAGACCACGGCGAGAGCGGACAGCAGGAGCTGTGACATGGGAGAGCGCGAATTTAGGGGCCCGTAAAACGTCGGGTCAATGAAAGCGAACGCTCCGGGTGGGATAGTCGCCCCCGGGTGGGACGTGAACTGGAACACCCCTGCGTGGGGTGACGTTGCCCCCCCAGGGGGGCAAAGTTACGATTGCCCTTCACACTCGATGATTCGCCTGAACGACATCCTCCAACGGGTCTCCTCGTATCACCCCGACCCTGACCTGGACATCATCAAGAAGGCCTACGTCTATTCAGCCAAGGTCCACCAGGGCCAGCTGAGGAAGTCAGGCGAGCCCTACCTCGTCCACCCGCTCGAGGTGGCGGGCATCCTGGGAGAGCTGAAGCTCGACGAGGCGTCCATCGTCACCGGCCTCCTCCACGACACGATTGAAGACACGCTCGCCACCGCCGAGGAGCTGACCGAGCTGTTCGGCTCCGAAGTGGCCCAGCTCGTCGACGGCGTCACCAAGCTGTCCAAGTTCTCCGCGTCCGCCAGCCTCTCCCAGGAGGAGAAGCAGGCGGAGAACTTCCGGAAGATGATCATCGCGATGGCGCAGGACATCCGCGTCATCCTCGTGAAGCTGGCGGACCGCACGCACAACATGCGGACGCTGGACCACATGTCCGAGGAGAAGCAGGCGCGCATCGCCCAGGAGACCCTGGACATCTACGCGCCGCTCGCCAACCGGCTCGGCATCTCCTGGATAAAGACGGAGCTGGAGGACCTCAGCTTCCGCTACGTGAAGCCGCAGGAGTTCTTCGCGCTCCAGGAGAAGCTCAACAAGCGCAAGAAGGAGCGCGAGAAGTACATCGAGGACACCTGCGACCTCATCCGCACCAAGCTCACCGAGCGCGGGCTGAAGGGCGAGGTGTCCGGCCGCTTCAAGCACGTCTACAGCATCTACAAGAAGATCAAGTCGCAGGGCATCGACTTCGACCAGATCCACGACATCATCGCCTTCCGCATCATCGCCCCCACCGCGCCCTCCTGCTACGAGGCGCTCGGCCTGGTGCACGAGATGTGGAAGCCGGTGCCCGGCCGCTTCAAGGACTTCATCGCGATTCCGAAGCCCAACATGTACCAGTCACTGCACACCACGGTGATTGGCCCGCTGAGCGAGCGCGTGGAGGTGCAGATCCGCACCGCGGAGATGCACAAGATCGCCGAGGAAGGCATCGCCGCCCACTGGAAGTACAAGGAGGGCAAGGCGGTCATCTCCAAGGACGACGAGAAGTTCGCCTGGCTGCGCCAGCTCATGGAGTGGCAGCAGGACCTCAAGGACCCGAAGGAGTTCCTCGAGACGGTGAAGGTGGACCTCTTCACCGACGAGGTCTTCGTCTTCACGCCCAAGGGCGACGTGCGCTCGCTGCCGCGCGGGGCCACGCCGGTGGACTTCGCGTACGCCATCCACTCGGACGTGGGCAACCGCTGCGTCGGCGCGAAGGTGAACGGCAAGATTGTTCCGCTGCGCTACAAGCTGAAGAACGGCGACACGGTGGAGGTGCTCACCAGCCCGCAGCAGCACCCGTCCAAGGACTGGCTCACCTTCGTCAAGACGAGCCGCGCGCAGCAGCGCATCCGCGGCTTCATCAAGCAGCAGCAGCGCGACAAGAGCCTCCAGCTCGGCCGCGAGCTGACGGACCGCGAGTTCAAGCGCTTCCAGCTCAACTTCAACAAGCTGCTCAAGTCCGGGGACATCAAGAAGGTCGCCGAGGAGCTGGGCTTCCGCATCGAGGACGACCTGCTCGTCGCCATCGGCTACGGCAAGGTGACGCCGCAGCAACTGGTGCAGCGGCTGGTGCCGCAGGAGAAGCTCACCGCGGCGGAGGCCGCCGCGCGGACGGACGGACCGGGCAACACGGTGGCGCAGTCCACCGCGAGCAACTCCTCCATGCTGCCCGGCCTGTCGCGCGTCACGGACCTGGCCAAGCGGCTGGTGGGGCGCAGCAACCGCAGCGGCGTGCAGATTGGCGGCGTGGACGATGTCCTGGTGCGCTTCGGACGGTGTTGCAACCCCGTCCCCGGCGACCCCATCGCCGGCTTCATCACCCGGGGACGGGGAGTGACGGTGCACACGGTGGGTTGTGAAAAGGCGCTGGCCACGGACCCCGAGCGCCGCGTGGATGTGTCCTGGGACGTGCGGGGCGACTTCAAGCGCCCCGTCACACTGCGCGTGCTGACGGCGGACCGGCCAGGCCTCCTGGCGGACATCTCCAACACCTTCTCCAAGAAGGGCGTCAACATCTCCCAGGCCAACTGCCGGGCCACGGGGGATGACCGGGCGGTGAACACCTTCGAGGTCACCATCTCCGACCTCAAGCAGCTCACCGACCTGATGCGCACCATCGAGCGTCTCAACGGCGTCTACTCCGTCGAGCGAATCTAGAGCGCCTGCCTTTGTGGTAGAGCGCCCCGGAAACCGAGGCGGCTCCGTCAAGGGGCCGCCTCCTCTACTTCCGAGGTGCCCTCATGGCTCGCAAGGCAATCCACTCCGACCAGGCTCCCAAGGCCATTGGCCCGTACTCCCAGGCCGTGCAGGTGGACGCGGGGAAGATGACCTTCCTCTCCGGCCAGATTCCGCTGGACCCCAACACCATGGAGATGGTGCAGGGCGACGTCGTCGCGCAGGCGGAGCGGGTGATGGAGAACCTCAAGGCCGTGCTCACCGCCGGCGGCCTGGACTTCTCGCACGTGGTGCGCTGCACCATCTTCCTCACCGATTTGGGCGACTTCGCCCGCGTCAACGAGGTGTACGGCCGCTACTTCACCGGAGCCCCTCCGGCCCGCGCCACCGTGCAGGTGGCCGCGCTGCCCCGCGGCTCCAAGGTGGAGATCGACGCCATCGCCGTCTCGTGAGGTGACGCGCGGCGCGGTCTTGGGTGGGCCGCGCCGTCTCCCCGCGAAAACACAGAGGCCGCCGGACCTGGATGGTCCGACGGCCTCTCGTGCTTCAGCGTGTCGAGCGGAAGGCGGTTACTTCGCCTCGGCCGCCACCACGCCCGCGCCGGCCTTCTTCAGCTCCTCGTCGATGACCTTCTTGAAGTTATCGAGAGGCTGCGCACCGACGAGGGTGCGGCCGTTGATGAAGAACGTCGGGGTGCCGTTGGCGCCCAGGCGCTGACCCTCGGCGGAGTCGGCCTCGATCTGCGCGTTGAACTTGCCGCTGTCGAGGTCGGCCTTGAACTTGCCGACGTTGAGGCCAATCTCCTGCGCGTACTTCTCCAGCGAGGCGCGGTCCAGGGCGCGCTGGTTGGCGAAGAGCTTGTCGTGCATCTCCCAGAACTTGCCCTGCTCGTGAGCGGCCAGCGCGGCGGCGGCGGCCGGCTTGGCATTGGCGTGCATGGGCAGCGGCTGGTTCTTGAAGGCGACCTTGACCTTCCCCTGGTACTGGTCCTCGATCTGCTTCAGCGTCGGAACCACGCGGCTGCAGAAGGGGCACTCGAAGTCGGAGAAGGCGACGATGGTGACGGGGGCATTCTTCGCACCCTTCACCGGAGCGTTGCCGACCTCCACCTTCTGCACCGGCGGCTCGGCCTCGGCGCCCGGCGCGGGAGCGGCCGGGGCGGCGGCGATGTTCGCCGCGAGAATCTTGGCGTAGAGCTCCTCGGGCCTGGTGCCGGAGGCCAGCAGCTTGTCGGCCTTGGCAACCTCCTCGTCGATGACCTTCTTGAAGGAGTCGAAGGGCTGGGCGCCGACGAACTCACGGCCGTTGATGAAGAACGTGGGGGTGCCGTTGGCGCCCACCGCGCTGCCGGCGGACATGTCCGCCTCGATCTTCGCCTTGTGCTTGCCGCTGTCGAGGTCGGCCTTGAACTGCGCGACGTTGAGGCTGAGCTCCTTCGCGTACTTCTCCAGGGAGGCGCGGTCCAGGGCCTTCTGGTTGGTGAAGAGCTTGTCGTGCATCTCCCAGAACTTGCCCTGCGCGTGCGCGGCCATGGCGGCCTCGGCGGCGAGCTTCGCGTTCGGGTGGAAGGGCAGCGGCTGGTTGCGGAAGATGACGCGCACGTCCTTCGCGTAGGTCTGCTTGATCTGCTGGAGCGTGGGGACGACGCGGCTGCAGAAGGGGCACTCGAAGTCGGAGAACTCGACGATGGTGACCTTGGCGGTCGCCGGGCCGAAGACGGGAGAGTCGGACGGAATCTCGATCTTGCGGACGGCGGCGGCGGCCTGCTGCGCGGGGTTCTGCTTCGGGGCGGCCTTCTCGGCGCCCTTCTCGATGATCTTCGCGTACACCTGCGAGGCGGGGACGCCGCCCTTCACGAGGGCCTCGGCCTTGCCCAGCTCCTCGTCGATGAGGGCGCGGAAGTTGTCGATGGGCTGCGCGCCGGAGAGGAAGCGGCCGTTGATGAAGAAGGCCGGGGTGCCGCTGGCGCCGAGGGTGCTCGCCTGGGCCTGCTCCTTCTGGATGATGTCCTGGAACTTCGGGTTGGCCATGTCGGCCTTCCACTTGTCGATGTCCAGGCCCACGTCCTTGGCGTAGCCCTCCAGGGAGGCCTCATCGAGCTTCTTCTGGTTGTCGAAGAGCTTGTCGTGCATCTCCCAGTACTTGCCCTGCTCACCAGCGGCCAGCGCGGCGAGGGCCGCGGGCTTGGCGTGCGGGTGGAAGGACAGCGGGTTCTGCTTCATCACGACCCGGAGCTTGTTGCCGTACTGCTCCTGCAGCTTCTCCACGGTGGCGTGCGCGCGGCTGCAGAAGGGGCACTCGTAGTCCGAGAACTCCACCAGCGTGACGAGCGCGTCGGGGCTGCCCTTCACCGGGGACCCCTCGATGTTCACCTTGAAGACGGTGGGGTCCACGGGACGCCTGCCGGGCGCCTGCGCGGTGGGGGAGTTCGCGGCAGGCTTGGCGGCATCGGTCTTCGAGGGGCCGCTGACGACGCGACCGCCAAGGAAACCGAGCACCAGGCCCACGATGAGGGCCACGATGACATTGGGCTTCATGGGTTGGTTATGCTCCTTCGCCATGGGTCCGACTCCGGGCCCGAGCGTGAGGGTTTTGACAGGGCAGGGGCGGGGTACTTAACAGACGGATTTCCAGACACGCAAGCCAGTGTGGCTGGCTTCCGACAGGGGTACAGACCCCCCTAGGGGCCCGGAAACTGGGGAGTTTTTGGAAAAATTCCGCCAGAGTGAGGAATATGGAAGCCGCTGTCTGCCTGGACACCTCGGGGGCACTCTGCCCCATGCCCATCCTCGAGATTGCCAAGGCCATGCGGAGGCTTCCGTCCGGCGCCGTCGTGGAGCTCATCTCCACGGATCGCGGGCTGGAGGCAGACCTCCCCGCGTGGTGTGAGGCCACGGGAAACACGCTCCTCGGCATGGAGCGGCGGGGCGCGAGCTACGTGGGGTGGGTGCGCAAGGCCGGCTGAGCCGCCACCTGCCGGGCGGCCCCGCCATTCATCGGCCTGTTGCGTCAGAGAAGCTGGAGGACGCGGTCTTCCAGGCGCTGGCCACGGCTGACGCCGAGGATCAGCACGTCGTGCTGGAGGAGGTGGCCCACGACGCGGCTGATGACCTCCTCGGGCTTCACACCACCGCGGATGCGTACGCGCAGGATGGACGGGGACTCCATGCGCGCGTCGGTGACGTCGGCCAGGGCGGTAATCTCGGGGATGAGCACGTCGCCGCGGGCAATCTGCACGCGGAACTCGGAGCCCTGGCCGGTCAGCTCGGACATGGTGCCGGCCTGCGCGAGCGTGCCCTTGTCGAGGATGGCGGCCGCGTCGCACAGCTCCTCCAGCTCCTGGAGGTTGTGGCTGGAGACCACCACCGTCTGCCCTGCGTCCTTCATGCCCTTGATGACCTGGCGCACCTGGGCGGCGATGCGCGGGTCCAGGCCGGCGGTGGGCTCGTCGAGGAGGACCAGGGGCGGCTTGCCCATGAGGGACTGGGCCATGGCGGCGCGCTTGGCCATGCCGTGGCTGAGCGCCTGCGTCTGGACGTTCCACGCCTCCATGAGGCCCACCTGCTCCAGGGCCTCGCGGGCCTCGCGCTCGGGCTCGGGGAGGTTGGACAGGCGGGCCCAGTAGGTGAGCAGCGCGCCCGTCTCCCAGCCAGGAGGGAGCACCGCGTCCTGGGGCAGCGCGCCCAGCCGGCCCTTGAGGGCGCCGGGCGTGGCGGGGTCCACGTCCATGACCTTGAGCGAGCCCTCGGTGGGGTAGAGGTAGCCGCACATCATGGAGAAGGTGGTCGTCTTGCCGGCGCCGTTGGGGCCGATGAGGCCGAACACCGAGCCTTTGGGCACGGAGAAGCTCACCGCGTTGACGGCCACCTTGGGGCCGAAGCGCTTGGTGACGCCGAACAACTCAATGGCCAGGTCGCTCACAAATCCCTCGCGCGCAGGACGGCGTAGGCGCCCAGCAGGAAGAGTGTCGCGAAACCCGCGTACGCGGCACCACTGGCGCCGAACTCGGCCAGGTTCGGGTGCAGCAGGTTGCCCGCGTAGTGCGAGGGCGACAGGTACTTCAGGAAGCGCAGCACGCCCGTCTCGCCGGACGCCTGGCCGATGGTGTCCATCAGCCAGAAGACGAACAGGGCGATGAAGTTGAAGACGAGGCTCACCGCCGGGCTGCGGAAGAGGCTGGAGCACAGCGTGGTGAGCGACACGTAGGCCAGCGAGAAGACGATGGCCGCCAGCCAGAACTTGAGCAGGTTGAGCACCACGTAGCCGAAGGCGAAGTCCGGGTTGGCGATGCGGGCGTAGATGAAGATGGCCAGGTCGACGATGAGCACCAGCCCCAACAGCAGCGTCGCCTGGGAGAGGAACTTGCCCAGCAGCACCGACGAGCGGCGCGCGCGCACGGTGAGGTAGCGCATGGAGCGCGGGCCCACCTCGCCGCTGATCTGGTCGAAGCCCATCAGGGCCACGTAGGCCGGCAGGAAGAAGAGGGTGATCTTGAAGACGACGAGGACTTCCAGCGGGACCTGCGCGAGCGCCTCCATCATCGAGGAGTTTTCGCTGGTGAGGAATCCCAGCATCCACTTGCGCATCTCCTCGGCCGCCTGGGCCGGGGCGTCCGCGTTGGCGCCCACGCTCTCCAGTTGCTTGTTCACCGCGTCGCGCACCTGGCTGGCAATCCAGCCGACCACCAGCAACACCAGCGCGGAGAACATGCTGTAGAGCCCGAGCAGCACCACCGCGCGCCCGCTGCGCACGGCGCGGCGCAGCTCCGCGCTCCAGATGACCAGGGTTTCTTTCAGTCCGTCCAAGATGTGGGGGAACCTAGCGGAGTTGCGCACCCCTCCGCCAAGTTTCTAACGCCAGCGGCCGGCGGAAGCGGCCGAGGAAGCGCCAATGGACAGCGCGCCGCCAGCCGGTAGAGTTCGCGCTCAGCTCATCTCCGGAGGAGAGTCATGCTCACCTCCGGAGCCCCCCTGGAGCCCCTGCGCAGCAATGACGATCCGCCGCCGTCTCCTGTCCGCCGCAGCGCTGTTCCCCCTCGCACTCCTGCTGGGCGCCAATGAGCCCCGCCAGGACGCCGCCGCCATTTCCGGTACATCGGACCAACCCGGCACAGCGGCCGCGCAGGGTGGGGCGGGGCAGGCCACGGCCGCGGCATCCACGCACGCCGGTGCGAATGGGGCGGAGCAGGCCGCTGCCTCCACGACGGGCAATGTGGAAGCTGGCGCCGCCGCGAGCACGGGCAGTGCGGGACAGACAGCCGCCGATGCCGGAACGCCGGAGTCCTTCGCCACGGCGAGCGCCGCGGTGCTCGGGGGCGCGTCACCGGATGGCGGGCTCGCGGCGCTGGCCGCGGAGCCGGGCCTGGTGCCTCCGGTGCCGGTGCCCTCGCGCGAGTCGGCGCCTCCGATTGCGAAGCTGCAGCCGCTGCCCCGCGCCGCGGACCTGCTGGCCCGCGCGAAGCTGGAGGGCGAGCGGCTGGTGGTGAAGGAGAAGAACGGCCACAAGCAGGTCCTCACCATCGACCCGCTGCTCCAGACGCAGTTGACGAACATCATGCGCGACTACGGCACGCCGTACGCCGCCGCCGTCGTGCTGGAGCCGTCCACCGGGCGCGTGCTGGCCCTGGCCGAGCACTCCGCCGCGCAGCCGGAGATGCGCGGCCTGCCCGTGCGCGCCGTGTTCCCCGCGGCGAGCATCTTCAAGATCGTCACCGGCAGCGCGCTGCTCGAAGCGGGCGTCCCTCCCTCGGTGGAGGAGTGCTTCCACGGCGGCAAGCGCCGGCTGTCCGAGAAGCACCTGGAGGACAGCGAGCGCGACGGCGCCTGCATGTCGCTGGCGCTGGCCATGGGCAAGAGCGCCAACGTCATCTTCGCCAAGCTGACGAACAAGCACCTCAACGTGGACGCGCTGCGCCGCATGGCGGCCCGCTTCCGCTTCAACCGCGAGATTCCCTTCCCCATCCCCACGGACGTGTCGCTCGCCGCCATTCCGGAGGAGCCCTTCGCCCTGGCCAACACCGGCGCGGGCTTCGGCGACGTGTACCTGTCCCCGCTGCACGGGGCGCTGATGGCGTCGGTGGCCGCCAACAACGGCCACTGGGTGGACCCCGTGCTCGTGGAGCCCGAGGCCGGCCCTCTGCTGCCTCCCGAGGGCGAGCCCGTCCTCACGCCCGAGGCCGCGAAGGACCTCACTGCCATGCTGGAGGAGACCGTCACCCACGGCACCGCGCGCGGCGTCTTCCGCGAGCGCGCCTTCCGCGTGGACGGCGCCGTGGGCAAGACGGGCACGCTGGCGGACCGCAATCCCTTCCGCGACTACTCGTGGTTCGTGGGCTTCGCGCCCAAGGACAACCCGCGCGTGGCCGTGGCCGCCGTCATCGTCAATGACCCGAAGTGGCGCATCCGCGGCGCGTGGCTCGGCCGCGAGGCGCTGCGCCTGGGCCTGCTGCGCGTCCCCGAGCCCGTGGAGATGACGGCTCCGGCGTCCGCCGCCGGGAAGCACTGAGGCGCGTCCGCCTCAGCGCTGCGTGAGCTTCACCAGGCCCCGGTCCACGAAGCCCTGGAAGAACTTCAGCGCGTCCAACTCCTGCAGCGGCGACACGTGGACGATGGCGGCCACGTCGCGCCGCCCGTCGATGCGTGACAGGAGATATCGCTCAGGCGCGGAGAGCTGCAGCGTCTTCAGGTGCGCGGCCGCCACCAGCAGCGCGGGCACGCGCGGCGGGTCCACCAGCTCCCTGCGCAGCTCCACCACCAGGCGCTCCTGCGCCTGCTTGAGCAGCTCCGACGTGCGGGGTGACGCACCCATCTCGTGCGCTCGCTTCGCCAGCGCCTCCGCGTCGCGCACGTTGCCGGCATCGAGGAAGAGCTGCGCCGCCTGGAGCACCTCGTCCGCCGAGGACTCCGAGCCGATGACGCCCGCGTCCTCCTCTTCCTCCTCCACCACCATCGTCGTCGGCGGAGGCTCGGGCTCCAGCTCCGACACCTTCACCGCGTCCAGCCGGTAGAGCGCATACAGCCGCTGATAGAGGAAGAAGTCCGTGGCGTGCAGCGCCAGGGCCATGCCGTCGATGCTGAGCCCGTCCTTGATGAGCTGGACGATGCGCTCGTCCATGCTGCCGGGCTTGCGCTCGGGCAGCTTGCGCTCGTCCACAGATAGCCGCACGCCCCCGGAAGGGAACACGGCGCGGATGGCCTGCCACGCCGTCTCGCGGAACTCGCCCTCGCGGTGGATGTCCAGCAGGTCCACGCTGACGTCCAGGCCCGGCACCTCCGGCGCCGTGTCCGAGGCCTCGAAGGCGAACTCGCCCTCCGCCCAGTGGAAGGCGTCCAGCAGCATCTCCCGGAACTTGTGACTCAGCGCGCTACGCACGGTGGCCTCGGGGACGAGGCCCGTCGTCACCAGAATCTTCCCCAGGAAGACGCGCGTCTTGGCCTGCGTCGCGAAGGCCTTCTCGAGCTGGTCCTCCGTCAGGTGCCCCATGTTGATGAGGAATTGGCCGAAGAACTCACGCGGCTCGTTGGAGCTGGCGCTCACCACGTGGCCGTCGCGCAGTTGCAATTGCTTGCGCACGTCCCCACGCTCCACCTTCAGAGCACCGGTGACGCGCCGGTTCCCGAGGTAGACGACGAGGTCCTTGAGGGGCATCGTCGAGAAGTCACCAGACAGACCACGCATGGACCGGCCATCCTGCACCGCATGAGAGTCGATATCTACTCGAAACCCAACTGCTCGCTCTGCGACAAGGCAGCCGCCGTCGTGGAGTCCGTGCGTGCTCGCATCCCCTTCGAGCTACGGATCATCTCCATCCTCGAGGACGCGGCGGCCTTCGAACGTTGGCGCTACGACATCCCCGTGGTGGTCATCGACGGCGTGCCTGCCTTCAAGCACCGCGTGGAGCCAGCCGAGCTCGAGGCACGCCTACGTGAGGCACAAGGTGGCACACCCATTGCTAAATCCGCTGCCCAGGATGGGTAGTTCGGTGCCCTTCTCCAGCAAATCCGGGGAGATGCAGAGGTCAGGGGAGGGCGCGGGACTGTAAATCCGGGTGCGGGCCGGAGGCGCGGTGAAGAAGAAAGTTCTGTCGGGGAGGGTGGAGCGGTGGGCGTGAGACGGAAGCGGGTGGGCAAGGCCGGTCAGCCGCCCACCGTGCTCGTGGTGGAGCCACGGGCCGAGGACCTGGAGCGGACCCGGCTGCTCCTGGGGGAGGCCGGCTTCCGGGTGGTGCCGCTGACGCGCTTCGACGCGGCGATGCCACTGTTCGAGGTCATCCGTCCGGATGCGGTGCTGCTGGCCGCGCAGGCTCCGGACTACAGCGCGGTGCAGGTGGCGCGGCGGCTGCGGCAGGTGAGCCGGGGCACCGTGCCCATGCTCTACCTCGTGGACCCGCACGACATGGAGGCGTACCGCTTCTGCCTGGAGAAGGGGCAGTGCGTGGACATCGTCTCGCGCGGGAGCAGCGGGGCGGAGCTGGCCATGAAGCTGCACGCGCAGCTCAAGCTGAAGCACGCGGTGCTGCGCGCGGCGGCGGGCGAGGAGTCCGGCACGGCGCTGGCGCTGCATGACCCGGTGACGGGGCTCTACAACCGGCCCTTCCTGCTGGCGCTCATCGGCCAGGAGGTGCGGCGCGCGGAGCGGTACGGCGGGACATTCTCCCTGGTGGCGGCGGAGGTGGGCGGCTACGGCGCCTTCCGCAAGGAATTCGGGCGCGGCATGGCCGAGCGCCTGCTGGTGTACAGCGCGGTGGTGCTGGGGCAGACGGTGCGCGAGGCGGACGCGGTGGCGCGTGTCGCCGACAGCCAGTTCGCGCTGCTGTTGCCGGGCACGCCCGCGGAGTCGGTGCCGGAGGTGCTGTCCCGGGTGAGCGCGCGCTTCGAGGCGGCGCGCTTCCAGGTGGAGGGCCGCGTGGTGCGCACGACGCTGGAGTTGGGGGCGGTCAGCTTCCCGGACGCGGTGGGCACGCCCACGCAATTGCTGGCGGCGGCGCTCCAGGAGCTGAGGCGGACACGCGAGTTTCGTCGCACGGTCGGGGGACCGACCCGGCTGTCGGTGTGAGGATGGGTGGAGGTTCGATGCACAGGGCGAGCGGAGGCGAGGGGATGGATCGGATCGCGGTGCTGGTGGTGGATGACGAAGAGTCGGTGCGCACGTTCCTGTCCGAGTTGCTCGGCAGTGCGGGCTACCAGGTGCGAAGTGCCGCGAGCGGCGCGCAGGCCCTGGAGATGCTCTCGGGAGGTTCCTTCGACGCGGTGCTGCTGGATGTGGTGATGCCGGAGATGAGCGGCCTGGAAGTCCTGCGCCGCTACCGGGGCGCGGGGGGCACCGCGCCGGTCATCGTGCTCAGCGCGCTGGCGGGCGCGGACGACGCGGTGCGCGCCATGAAGATGGGCGCCAGCGACTACCTGTCCAAGCCATTCGGCAACGACGAGCTGCAGGACGCGCTGGCCCGGGCCCTGGGCACGCGCGCTCCGGAGCGGCAGGCCGCGGCGCCGGGGCTGCCTCCCCGCGTGGCGTCTCCTCTCATCGACCCTTCGGCGGATGCGGCGCGGGTGCTCATCTCCACGTCGCCGTCCATGCGCCGGGCACGCGCGCTGGTGGAGCGCATCGCGGACACGGACGTGCCGGTGCTGCTGCTCGGTGAGTCCGGCACGGGCAAGGAGGTGATTGCCCGCGAAATCCACGCGCGCAGCCAGCGGCGCGGCAAGCCGTTCATCAAGGTGAACTGCGCGGCGCTGCCCGGCGAGTTGCTGGAGAGCGAGCTGTTCGGCCACGAGCGTGGCGCCTTCACCGGCGCCACCGCGGAGAAGCCCGGCAAGTTCGAGCTGGCGGACCAGGGCACCATCTTCCTGGATGAGATTGGCGAGATGGCCATCCGCCTCCAGGCCAAGCTGCTCCAGGTGCTGCAGGACGAGGAGTTCTTCCGCGTCGGCGGCAAGAAGAGCGTGCGCGTGGACAGCCGCGTGGTGGTGGCCACCAACCGCGACCTCGAGAAGGAGATTGCCCTGGGCAACTTCCGCGAGGACCTCTACTACCGCCTCAACGTGGTGGCCATCCGCCTGCCGCCCCTGCGCGAGCGCCGCGAGGACGTGGTGCCGCTCACGGACCACTTCCTGAAGAAGTACGGCCGCCACTACATCAACGGCGTGTCCGAGCTGCCGCGCGAAGTGCTCCAGGCCTTCTCGGACTACGACTGGCCCGGCAACGTGCGCGAGCTGGAGAACATGGTGCGCCGGCTGTGCGTGCTGAAGGACGCCACGCTGGTGCTCGACGAGCTCAGCGCGGCGGGCCGCTCTCCCGCCAGCGCGCCGTCGCTGCCCACCGCGTACGGCGGTGACGACGGCACCCATGGCCGCGTGCAGGAAGAGCCGGTGCGCGCGCCGTCGTCCTCGTCCGTGCAGGTGCTGGAGATGCCCACGCGCGGGGTGTCTCCGGCGATGGCGTCCTCCGTGCCGGTGTCGGCTCCGGCGGTGCCGGAGCCGGTCAACTCGGTCATCCCGACGCCGCGGTACGCGAATCCGTTCGACGTGCCGCAGCCGCCTCCGCCTCCCGCTCCGACGGGAGATTTGTCGCTGAAGGACATCGGCAAGCGGGCGGCCATGCTGGCCGAGCGCGAGGCGATTCTGGCCATGCTCCAGCGCACCGCCTGGAACAAGCGCCGCGCGGCCACCAAGCTGCGCATCAGCTACAAGGCGCTCCTGTACAAAATCAAGGAGTGCGGAATCATCGACCCGCGCGCCAGCGCGGAGCTGTAATCCGTCTACACGCGCACTTGCGTTGCCCCCCGTGGTCCCGCTATCGCGGGGGGCATGACGCCCCCTCTCGTCCTCCTCGGCTCCGGGTACACGCTCACGCGGCTTGCCGTGGCGGAAGCGCGTGCGGGCCGCGACGTGCTGGCGGCCACTCGTGACGCCGCGCGGCGCGCGGAGCTGGAGCGCGCGGGGGCTCGCGTCACCTCGCTGGAGGACGCGCTGTCCCGGACGGCCGGGGCGCATGCCGTCATCTCCGTGCCGCCGGACGCGGGGCTGGACGCGCGCATCGCGGAAGGCCTGGCCCGCAATCCACCGTCGCGGCTCGTCTACCTGTCGTCCACCGGTGTCTACGGCGGCGCGCGCGGCCACGTGGACGAGGACACTCCGGTGGACCCGTCCTCGAACACGGCTCGCGGCCGCATCGACGCGGAGTCGCGCTTCCTCCCGCTGGGCGCGGTGGTGCTGCGCATCGCCGGCATCTACGGCCCGGAGCGCAGCACGCTCGCGCGCCTTCAGGCAGGCGCCGTCCGGCTGCCGGAGCGCGGGGGAGGGCGCATCTCCCGCGTCCACGTGGACGACCTGGTGGAGGCCATCCGCGTGGCGCTCCAGCGCGGCGAGCCCGGCGCCATCTACTGCGTCGCCGATGACCGGCCCGCGTCCCAGGAAGAAACCGTCACCTGGCTGTGCGAGCGCCTGGGGCTGCCTCCGCCGCAGCGCGTTCCGCTGGAGAGCCTCCACGAGTCGTTGAGGGGCGACCGCGCGGTGTCCAACGCGCGCCTCAAGGCCCGGGGCTGGTGGCTGCGCTACCCGGACTACGTCGCCGGCTTCACCGCGCTGCTGGAGGCCGAGGGGCGTCCCGCCGGGGCCGGGCCGCTGACGGTGCGCAGGATCCTCCCGGACGAGGCCGGGGTCTTCTGGGCGCTGCGGCTGCGCGCCCTGCGCGAGCATCCGGAGGCCTTCGGCGCGTCTCCCGAGGAGGACGAGGTGCGGCCGATGGAACAGGTGCGCGCGCGGTTGAGCGGGGACTCGCAGCTCGTCATGGGCGCCTTCGATGGGGACCGGCTGGTCGGGACGGCCGGCCTGAAGCGGCAGGACGGGCGGAAGTCGGCCCACAAGGCCTTCATCTGGGGGATGTATGTCGCGCCCGAGGTCCGCTCCCGGGGCGTGGGCCGGAAGCTCGTCACCGCGGTCATCGACGAGGCCCGGAAGATGCCGGGACTCGTGCGCATCACCCTCGCCGTCACGGTGGGCAATGCTCCGGCCCAGACGCTCTACCGCTCCATGGGCTTCCGCACCTATGGCGTGGAGCCGGCGGCCCTGAAGATTGGCACCACCTATGTCGACGAGGAGCTGATGTGCCTGCCCCTGTGAGCCCCGCCATGGGACCTGCACACAGTGTCGTACCCGGGCCTTTCGCAATCGTCACATGCATGTGGCGTGATCCGGTGACAGTTCCCGCGGGCGCTGGTGTTCGATGGGAGGCGCGTCGTGCCGCGCTGGAGGCTTCCCCGAGCATGCCCCTGTGCATTCCCCACTGGTTGCTGGAGCGAGTCGCCCTGGGCGAGCTGCCCCCGGAGGCCCTGGCCGACGCTCGCGCGCGGCTGGAGCGCGAGCCGGATGGGGCGGGGCGCCTGGCCCGGTTGGAGGAGGACTCGCGCCGTACCCTGGAGCGCCACCCGCCCGCCGCCGTGGCCGCCGAGGTGGAGCGCCGCCGTGCCGCCCGCTCCCGCATGGACGCGGCCCGTGAGTCCGGGCAGGGCGGCTGGCACGGGCTGGCCCTCGGCATGCCCGTGGCCGCCTCGCTCGCGCTGCTCTTCCTGTCCACCCAGCGGGAGGCGCCGGAGCCCATCGACGTCGATACCGTCTACGCGCCCATCGTCTGGCAGGGCCCGGAGCGCCCCAAGGGCGACCCCCTGCTGCGCGTCCACCGGCAGGGAGCCACGGAGCCGGAGTTGCTCGCCAACCACGCGAAGGCGCGCCGGGGCGACGTGCTCCAGCTCAGCTACGTGTCCGCGGGCCGCCCGTATGGCGTGGTGGTGTCCGTGGACGGGCGCGGCGCGGTGACGCTGCACCACCCGGCCACGCTCACCGGCTCCACGGCGCTGACCCCCGGTGATGCCGTGACGCTGGACCACGCGTACGAGCTGGACGACGCCCCCGGCTTCGAGCGCTTCCTCTTCGTGACGTCCGAAGCGCCGCTCGACGTGGCCACGGTGCTGGAGGCGGCGCACGTGCTCGCCCGCCAGCCCTCCGAAGCGCGCACCCGGCCGCTTCCCCTGCCGGAAACCCTGGTTCAGATCTCCTTCACGTTGGAGAAGGTGCCGTGATGACGCGGTCACTCCTGTTCTCGCTGTTGCTGCTCCCCGTGCTCGCCACGGCGGCTCCGCCTTCCGCTTCCGCCACGGCCTCCCAGCCGGTGCGCCGCTTCGCGCTGCTGGTGGGCGTCAACGACGGCGGCGCGGGCCGCGCGAGGCTCCGCTACGCCGTCACCGACGCGAAGGCCTTCGGCGAGGTGCTGGAGGAGCTCGGCGGCGTGTTGCCTCAAGACAGGCTGGTGATGATGGAGGGCAACCGCGCCGACCTGGAGCGCTCGCTCTCGAAGTTCAAGGCGATGATTGCCGCGGCGAAGACGGGCGGCGGCCGCACCGAGGCGCTCATCTACTACTCGGGCCACTCGGACGAGGAGGGACTGCTGCTCCAGCAGGACCGCTTCGGCTACAAGGAGCTGCGCCAGGCGCTGGAGTCGCTGCCGGCGGACGTGCGCATCGCCATCCTCGACTCGTGCGCGTCCGGCACGCTGGCTCGGCAGAAGGGTGGGGTGCGCAGGCCGTCCTTCCTCGTGGACGCGTCCACCGCGGTGCGTGGTCACGCCATCCTCACGTCCTCGTCCGAGGACGAGGTGTCGCAGGAGTCCGACCGCATCGGCGGCTCGTTCTTCACCCACAACCTGATGTCCGGCATGCGCGGCGCCGCGGACGCCACGGGCGACGGGCGCGTCACGCTGCACGAGGCCTACCAGTTCGCCTTCCACGAGACGCTGGCGCGCACCGAGCAGACGCGCGCGGGCGCGCAGCACCCCGCCTATGACATCGAGCTGGCCGGCACCGGCGAGCTGGTGATGACGGACCTGCGCTCCACCGCGGCGGTGCTGGTGCTGGGCGACATGCTCGATGGGCGCCTCTACGTGCGCGACGCGCCGGGCCGCCTCGTGGTGGAGCTGAAGAAGTTCGCCGGCCGCTCCACGGAGCTGGCCCTCCAGCCGGGGCGCTACACGGTGATGCGCGAGTCGCTCGGCTCGGCCTCGCGGGCGGAGCTGGTGCTGGACCAGGGCGGGCGCTTCGTGCTGGCGGAGACCGCCTTCAAGCCGGTGGGCGTGGAGATGACGGCCATGCGCGGAGGGGGCACGCCGCGCCTCGACGGCGTGGCCGGCGTCATGGGCGCGAGGGAGGCGCCTCCCGGCGCGGACGGCACGCCGCACCGGTACATGCCCGTCAACCTGGCCCTGTTCCCGACGGTGCAGACCAACGACATCGTCGGCGGCAACGTGGACAACAGCTTCTCGTTCGGCCTGGCGGCGGCCCGTTCGGCGCGGCTGAAAGGTGTGGCGCTGTCGCTCGGGGCGAACTGGGCGACGGACTCCGTGTCGGGCCTCCAGATGGCCATCGGCGGCAACGTCGCGCGCGCGGACGTGACGGGCACCCAACTGGCCGTGGGCGGCAACTGGGCCTCAGGCGAGGTGACGGGCCTGCAGATGTCGGTGGGCCTCAACATCGCGCGCCAGGGCGGCCTCGCGGGGCAGCTCACGGTGGGCGGCAACATGTCCAACGCATCGCTGGACGGCGCGCAGCTCGCGGTGGGCGCCAACTGGGTGGCCGGCGACTTCGGTGGCTGGCAGGCCGCCGTGGGGCTCAGCTACGTGCGGGACCAGATGTCCGGCGTGCAGATGGCCGTGGGCGCCAACTACGCCGCCACGGCGCGCGGCGCTCAGTTGTCGCTCATCAACGTGGGCGGCGACGTGAAGGGCATGCAGCTCGGGCTCGTCAACATCGCGGGGAAGATGAACGGCCTGCAGCTCGGCATCGTCAACGTGGCGAACGAGATGGAGTCCGGCGTGCCGGTGGGCCTGCTGAGCATCATCCGCAACGGCCAGTTCCACGTCGAGGCGTACGGCAACGACGTCAACTTCGCCAACACCGCCATCAAGGTGGGCAGCCGCACCCTCTACACGACGGTGGTGGTGGGCATGGGCAACGCTGGAAACTCGCGGGGGCCCAGCCACTGGTCCCTGGGCCTCGGCCTGGGCGCGCACCTCCCCGTGTCCGAGCGCCTCTCCGTCGACGTGGACGCGGTGACGAGCTCCGTCTACGACTGGGACGAGGCCTTCACCACGACGCGCCTGTGGCACCAGGTCCGCGTCATCGGCGGCTTCCAGCTCGCGAAGCGCTTCGCCATCATCGGCGGGCCGACGATGAACCTCATGCACGGCGTGGACGGCGACGCCATCACCGGGCTGAGCCGCTTCTCCCGCGAGGGGCCCAAGCACTTCATCTGGTGGCCCGGCGTGCAGCTTGGCGTGAGGCTCTGACGCCCGCGCGCGGAGATTAGGCATCCTTCGCGGTCCCGTTTGGAGGACCAATGGGTTCAGTCCGCGGGGGCCCGAAGGACGCCTTTTCACGCCCGCCCCCACGGTGACAGGCTCTTCCCCCTTGGCCGCGGCGGCGCGGCCCGAGCCAACCTTGCTTTGGGGGCACGATGTCAAAGCTGTTGTTCGCGGCGTTCAGCGAGGGCGTCAACCTCTCGATGTCCGGCAACCACGAGGCCGCCATCCTCGCGTTCGACAAGGTCCTCGCCGTGGACCCGAAGCACGTCCCGGCGCTCACGGCCAAGGGTTCGTCCCTGGCCGCGCTGGGCCGCACGCAGGAGGCGCTGGCCTGTTTCGAGCGCGCCATCGAAGTCGACCCGAACGCCGCGGACCCGCACCGCGACGCCGCCTTCTGCCAGCTCGAGCTGGGGGAGCCGGAGACCGCTTCGGAGCTCATGCAGCGCGCCGTGCAGCTCAACCCCGAGCCCGGCTACCGCGAGGCCGCCGCCGTGGAAGTCTATTCACTGGGCAACGCCCTGCTGACGCGAGGCTCGCGCCGGCCGGACAAGGCACGCTACCGGCAGGCTCGCCACGTCTTCGAGCTGGCCCTGGAGCTGTCACCCGCCTACGTCGAGGCAGCCAAGGCCCTGGCGGACGTCTGGGAGCACCTCGGGGATACCGCCCAGCGAGACCACTACGCGCAGCTCGCCAGCCGGCTGCGCCCCGCCGCGAGCTGACCCGGCGGGCAGGGTGCCGAGCGCTCCACGCGCTCGATGGCGCCTCACGAAGGCGGCCCGCCGTGTCTGTCCCGAGGGGCGGACGTCGCGGGCCGCTTCGGGTTGTTACACCCCGCGCGGCCCTGATTCCGTTATTCTTCACGGCAGGTACGACAACGAAGGTACGACAACGCCGCGCGGGAGAAGCCAGAATGATTGTCATGCTCGAGCCGGACTCGCCTGAGTCCGTGGTGTCCACCGTCCTGAAGGTCGCTTCCCAGTACAAGGGAATCACCCCTCGGGCGCACGTCATGGAGGGCGCCGAGTACACGGTTACCGAGGTGTACCTGCTCGGCCCCACGGCGCAGGTCCCCACCGAGCCCTTCGAGCAGATTCCCGGCGTGCGCCAGGTGGTGCGCGTCTCGCAGAAGTACCGCGTCATCGGCCGGCACAAGGGCCAGGTGGCCTCGTCCGGCTTCGAGTACAACGGCATCACCTTCGACGAGAAGTCGGTGCAGCTGTTCGCGGGCCTGTGCGCCGTGGACAACCGCGAGAATGTCGACACGATGATGGGCGCGCTCGCGAAGTGCGGCATCAAGACGACGCGCATGGGCGCGTACAAGCCGCGCACCAACCCCTACGAGTTCCAGGGACTGGGCGCCGCGTGCCTCCCGTGGGTGTTCGAGCTGGCCGGCAAGCACGGCATCAAGGTCATCGCGATGGAGGTCACGCACCCGCGCCACATCGACGAGATTCGCGAAGCGCTGGAGCGCTCGGGCAACGCCACCGGCGTCATGCTGCAGGTGGGCACGCGCAACGCGCAGAACTTCGAGCTGCTGAAGAGCATCGGCCAGCAGCGCACGTTCCCCGTGCTCTTCAAGCGCGGCATGGGGATTACGTTGGAGGAGTCCCTCAACGCGTGCGAGTACGTGGCGAGCGAGGGCAACCCGAAGATTGTCTTCTGCCTTCGCGGCGTGAAGACGCACCTGGGTGACCCGCACCGCAACATGGTGGACTTCGCGCACGTGCCGGTGGTGCGGCGCCTCACGCGCATGCCCGTGTGCGTGGACCCGTCGCACGCCATCGGTCAGGCGGCGGCGCCTCCGGACGGGCTGCCGGACATCTTCCACGCGATTGGCCAGGGCCTCATCGCCGGCGCGTCCATGGTGCTGGTGGACTTCCACCCGCAGCCGGAGGCCGCCCTCTGCGACGGCCCGCAGGCGCTGCGCCTGGAGCAGCTCCCCGCGCTCCAGAACTACACGCGCATCGTCCGTGATGCGTACATGGCCGCCGTGAAGAACGGCGACGGCAGCAAGCCGGCAGCGTCCTGAAGCCCCACGGCTCTGGCGTGACGCCCCGATTGCCCGGGGCTCACGCCACGCCGTAGCTTCCCAGCACCCGCAGGGTGATGCAGGCGCCCTGGGCGGCGTCCACCGCCTCGCGCACCCGCGCATCTCCCAGCGCGCCGTCCACGTCCATGCACCAGACGTACTCCCACGCGCGGCGCTGCGGCCGGGACTCCAGCCGCGTCACGTTGAGCCCACGCGAGGAGAAGGCGCTCAGCACCCGGTACAGCGCGCCCGGCGTGTTCTCCACCGTGAAGGCCAGCGCCGTCTTCCGCCGCGTCCACGTGCGCTCCGGCGGCGGGCCCAGCGTGACGAAGCGCGTGTGGTTGTCCGGCGAGTCCTCCACGCCCACGTCCAGCACCGCCAGCCCGTACAGCTCCGCGGCCATGCGGCTGGCGATGGCGGCTGTGCGGGGCGGCGCCTCCTCCGCCACCCGGCGCGCGGCGATGGCGGTGTTCGCCTCCGGAATCGGCAGCAGTCCGCGCCGGCGCAGGTAGCCCGCGCACTGCGACAGCGCCTGCGGATGCGACATCACCCGCTCAATCCCATCAATCGTCCGTCCCGGCGGCGCGAGCAGGCAGTGGCGGATGCGCAGGGACAGCTCGCCGGTGATCGGCAAATCATGCTCCAGCAGCAGGTCCACGTTCTCCGCCACGGGGCCGCCGAGCGTGCTCTCCACCGGCACCACGCCACCGTCGACGCGGCCCTCGGCCACGGACTCGAAGACGGCACGGAAGGTGAGGACGGGGACGGACTCCACCGCCGGGCCGTGCAACGCGCGCAGCGCCTCTTCACCGTATGCGCCGTGCTCGCCCTGGAAGGCGATGCGGCGCTTCGGCTGCTCAGCCATGGGGGCCCTCCGCTCGCGCGTACGTGCCCAGCACGCGCAGGGACGACGTCAGCGGGCGGATGTCCTCCAGCGCCGCCATCAGCGGCGCCGAGGCCGAGTGTCCCTCCACGTCCACGTAGAACTGGTACTGCCACGGCCGGCCCGGAATGGGCCGCGACTCCAGCTTGCTCAGGTTGACGCCGCGCAGGGTGAGGCGCTGGAGCATCTCGCCCAGCGTGCCCGCCTTGTGCTCCAGCACCATCAGCAGCGACGTCTTGCACGGCACGCCTGGAGCCAGCGGCGTGGGCTCACGGCCCACCTCCACGAAGCGCGTGTAGTCCGAGCCGGGCTGCAAGTCGCGCGCGAGCACCTCCAGGCCGAAGCGCTGCGCCGCTGTCTCGCTGGCGATGGCCGCCACCGACAGGTCATTCCGCTCGCGCACCTTCTGCGCCGCGCCGCCGGTGTCCGCGTCCGGCACCGCGCGCGCCCAGGGCACCTTCGTGCGCAGGAAGCTCTCGCACTGGGCCAGCGCTTGCGGGTGGGAGAGCACCTCGCGCAGGCCTTCCAACTTCGCGCCCGGCAGCCCCAGCAGCCGGTGGTCCACCTGGCTCACCAGCTCCGCGGTGATGACCACGCCGCCCTCGGCGAGCAAATCGTACGTCTCGTTCATGCTGCCCGCGGTGGTGTTCTCAATCGGCAGCAGCACCAGGTCCTGCTCGCCCCGGCGCAGGGCCTCCATGGCCTCTCGGGACGAGTCGAAGCCGGAGAGCAGCACGCCGCCGGGCCGGTTCGCGTAGCGCTGGCGCGCGGCCAGGTGGCTGTAGGAGCCCTCGACGCCCGGGTAGCCCACGCGCAGGGGCGTGGTGTCCAGCCGCGTGACGAGCGCCTGCTGCCGCGCCACCGACATGTCGATGAAGAGCCGCCAGGCGCGCTCCACCTCGTGCGGGTCCAGTCCGTGCTCGGCGGCGCGGGTGCGGATGCGGCGCAGGAGCAGGTCTTCCCGGCGCTGGTCGCGGAAGGGCGCCGCCGCGGCCAGCTTCGCCCGCGCCACGTCGTCCGCCAGGTCCATGCGCCGCCGGAGGGCATCGAGGATTTCCTCGTCGATGTTCTCGATGGCGACGCGCACTGCCTCCAGGTCGGGGATGCTCATCGAGAAGACTCTAGGGTTCGCCACATGAAATGGTGGGGGCCGATGCCGGGGAGCTCGAAGGGGTCCCCCTTCTGTGAGAAGCCGAGCGAGCGGTAGAACCCCATGGCCGCTGCCCGGGCGTTGCACCACACCTGGGTTCCGCCCTGCCCGAGGGCATGCTCCAGACAGGCCCGCAGCAGGGCGGCGCCAAACCCGGAGCCTTGCAGGGTCTTGTCCACCGCCATGCCCCTCAGGCGCCACGCCGTGGTGGTCCTGAGGGAGTCCGGAGGAGGCTCCCGGTAGAGAGAGGCCACCCCTACGAGGCGCCCCCCTGTGTACGCGCCGAGGTGGACGGTGTCGACGTCCTCGTCCCCGGGGTAGACGACCATGTTGGGCGACTGGTGCGGCCGGAGCACGGTGTGGCGGAGACCTCGGGTCTCCACGGCGGAGATGCGACGGATTTCTGGGGCACTCACGAATTCGAGTATGCCGGTTTCCCCGCCCGTGCGTCCTCATTCACGTGTAGTCGATGGGAGGTCGTTTCGCCGTGAAGGGCACCGCCATCCTGGACGAGCCGACGAGCCCGCCGCGCGCCACGGCCGCGCGGGACTTCGACGCGCTCCTGGAGGCGGAACAGGCCGGGCTGCTGCGCCTGGCCCGGAGGCTGGTCTGGGACGGGGAGGAGGCCCGAGACCTCGTCCAGGCCACCCTGGCGGACGCATACGAGAAGCGCCACACGCTGCGAGACGTGAAGGCCGGGCCCGCGTGGCTGCGCAGCATCCTCGTGTCCCGGGCCATGGGACACCTGCGCCGGCGGAGGCTGTGGACGCTGGTCCGTGAGGCGCTCGACTTCGGGCCCTCGGAAGACCTGTCACCGGAGGAGCACTTCGCCGGGGCCGAGCGCTGGCGCACCCTGGGCCGAGCGCTGCGGACGCTGCCCGCGCAGCAGGCCACGGCCTTCACCCTCCGCTACCTGGAGGGCCACGATTTGGACGCCATCGCCGGAGCCATGCGCATCGGCCGGGGCACCGTCCGCATCCACCTCTACCGCGCCCTCAAGAAGCTGAAGGCCGCAGACGCACTGGAAGGAGACACCCCATGAGATGCAACGATGCGGCCGCCGCCCTCATGGAGGAGCAGCGCACCCCCGAGCTCCAGGCCCACCTGGACACCTGCGAGGAGTGCCGCACCCTGGCCGCCCTGCACGCCTCGGCCTCCAGGCTGCGCCCACCGTCGCCTTCGGCGCTGGCGCCCATTCCTCGCGACGCCGTGCTGGGCGAGGTGCGCCGCCGCGTCGTCCGCCGCCGCGCCGCCGCAGGGGCCGTGGCGTCCCTGTGCGTGGCGGGGCTGGTGTGGTGGACGCGGCCTCCCGCTCCGGTGCTGGAGCATGGGACGGCGCCGGAGTACGCGGAGGAGGACCCGCGTCCCCCCCGGGCCGAGCTGGGGTTGAGCGGCGAGCCTCGTGAAGATGCCTTCGCAGAGGAGGTCCCCGCTCGCGCCGTGCTTGTGGCGGGCCGGGGCTCCCTGATGAATTTGATGGGCGAGGTGCGCGGCTACACGCGCCGCGACCTGGTGGTCCAGGACGAGACGTACCGGCCCTTCGGCACGCTCGCCGTCTGGGTGCGCCCTCCCGATTCCCGCGCGCTGGAAACCCCGCCGTTCCGAACGGCGGTGCTGCCTCTCTATCCTCAGGAGTGATGCGATGAAGACACGCGTTTCGAAGCTGTGGAGCACCGCGGTGGCCGCCCTGGTCTTGGTGGTGCCCGCGCTGGCCGGAGCCCAGTCGCAGGACGAGGACGTCCTCATCCAGCACGGCGGCCCCGGCGCCCAGCGGACGATGGTGATTGCGAGCGGCGGCCCCCCGGGAATGGCGCTGGGCAATCTCCCCCCGGCCGCCTACGGCATTCCGCCGGAGCTCGTGGAGAAGCTGGGCGTGCCGCGCGACGTGGCGCAGAAGGTCCAGGACCTCACCTTCGAGTCCAACGAGGCGCTGATTCCCCTCGAGGCGGACCTCAAGCGCGCCCAGCTCCGGCTGGAGCGCCTGCTGCGCGCGCCCTCGCCGGACGAGCGCGCCATCCTCAATCAGTCGGAAGAGGTGGGCCGCGCGGAGACGGCGGTGCGCCGCAACCGGCTGACGCTGTTGGTGCAGATCAAGAAGCTGCTGGGGCCGGACCTCTGGCAGAAGCTGGAGGCGGAGATGGGGTCCATGCGCTTCGAGAAGCGCATCAAGCTTCTGCGGCCAGGGCAGGGCGACGAGGAGGGTGACGTGCGCCCCGGCGCCCCCGCGCAGCCTCGCAAGCCGTAGCGTTCCGGACAGACGCGGGCCCCGGGTGGATACCCCTCCAAGGCTTCGTGCCCGGGGCCCGCGTATCCTGACGCCATGGCCACCAGTCCGGACCGTGAGCGCCAGCTCCAGGAGGACGCCGCCCAGCTCCAGCGGCTGGGGTACGCGCAGCAGCTCCTGCGCGACATGGGCGGCTTCTCCAACTTCGCCGTCTCCTTCTCCATCATCTCCATCCTCACCGGCGCGGTGACGCTGTATGGCCACGGGCTGCGCTTCGGCGGGCCCTTCGTCATGGGCGTGGGCTGGCCGTTGGTGGCGGTGATGACGCTCGCGGTGGCGGCGAGCCTCGCGCAGCTCGCCTCGTCCTTCCCCACGGCGGGCGCGCTCTACCACTGGGCCGCCATGCTCGGCGGGCCTCGCGTGGGCTTCTTCACCGCGTGGCTCAACACCGTGGGCCAGTTCGCGATTACCGCCGGCATCGACTACGGGCTGGCGGAGTTCGTGGCGGACATGCTCGGCCTGTCTCGCGAGCGCGGGGACGTGCTGCCGCTGTACGCCGCGATTCTTCTATCCCACTCGGTGCTCAACCACGTGGGAGTGCGCGTGGTGGCGTGGCTCAATGACTTCTCCGCCTGGTACCACCTGGCCGGCGTGGCGCTGCTCATCGGCGCGCTCGCGGCGCTGGCGCCGAAGCAGGACGCCGCCTTCCTCCTCTCGCGCGTCAGCACGGAGCACCCGGCGTCGTACACGTACGGCTTCCTCATCGGCCTCTTGCAGGCGCAGTGGACCTTCACCGGCTACGACGCCAGCGCTCACATCTCCGAGGAGACGAGAGACCCCACGCGCAACGCGCCCTGGGGCATCTTCCTCTCCGTGGCCGTCAGCGCCGTGGTGGGCTACGTGCTGCTCGGCGCGGTGACGCTGGCCATTCAAGACCTGCCCGCCACCGTCGCCGCGCCCAATCCCTTCCTCTACGTGCTGACGCACGCGCTGGGCCCGTCCGTCGGCGGCGCGCTGGTGTGGGTGGCCATCGGCGCCATGTGGTTCTGCGGGCTGTCGTCGGTGACGTCCAACTCGCGCATGCTGTTCGCCTTCGCACGCGACAACGGGCTGCCCGGCTCGCGGTGGCTGAAGCATGTGTCGCCGCGCTTCCGCAGCCCGTCCGTGGCGGTGTGGGTGTCCGCGGTGGCCGCCTTCGTCGTGGCGCTGTGGGCCCAGGCGTACGCGGCCATGGTGGCGCTGAGCACGCTGGCGCTCTACGCGTCCTATGCACTGCCCATCTGGGTGGGCTGGCGCGCGCGCCGCTCGGGGACGTGGTCTCACCAGGGGCCGTGGGATCTGGGCCGCGCGTCGCCTTGGGTCAACGCGGTGGCGCTCGTCTGGTGCGCAATCATCACGGTGCTCTTCGTGCTGCCGCCCAACCAGCTCGCCGGCTACACCTTCGCCGGCGCGCTGGTGCTGCTGGGGCTCTACTGGTTGCTGATGCAGCGGCACACCTTCACCGGACCGAAGGTGACGTTGCTGCGGCCCCGGGAGGACCCGCCTACTTCTTCGGCAGCGCGGTCTTCCCCATCTTCAGGATGAGCTTGAAGTGCTCCGCGGTGACGGGCACCACGCTGATGCGGCTGCGGGTGAGGAGCTGGCAGTCCTTCAGCGCGGGTGTGGCCTTGAATGTGGCCAACTCCACCGGTTGCTTCAGCGCGACGACGGGGCCCACGTCCACCGAAGCCCAGTCCTCGCCCGGCGCGGTGGGGTCCGGGCCCGCGGCAGCGAGCACCTTGGCCACGGCCACCACGGCCTTGCCCTCGTTCGAGTGGTAGTAGAGGCACAAGTCACCGGCCTTCATGGCCCGGAGGTTGTTGCGCGCTTCGTAGTTGCGCACTCCGGTCCAGTCCGTCTTCCCGTCCTTCTCCAACTGGGCGTACGCGTAGACCGAAGGCTCGCTCTTGATGAGCCAGTACTGGGATTTCGCCATGGCGGCGGAACATAGAGCAGGGGAGGGCGCCGGGCGCCAGCGGTGAATGGGGGGCGCCGAGCGCCAGCGGTGATGGTGGCGGGACGCATGGGCACACCGGACGGCTGGCCATGGCCATTGAGCGGACACTCGCCGTGAATGCCACGTGCTCGCCCCGGGATTCCGAGACAGGCTGCGCCCCGTTTCCGCACGCTGGCCGTGCGCCCGGCCGCGCGAGCCGTTAATGGGTGCGGCCAACTTCAGGAGTGGAACACATGGACCTGGAACTGAAGGACAAGGTTGCGCTGGTGAGTGGCTCCACGGCGGGCATCGGCCTCGCCATCGCGGAGGCCCTGGCTCGCGAGGGCGCGGAGGTCATCGTCAACGGCCGCACGCAGGAGCGCGTGGACGCGGCGCTGAAGGAGATTCGCGCGAAGCAGCCGGGCGCGAAACTGCGCGGCGTGGCCGGAGACCTGGGCACGCGCGAGGGCGTGGCGAAGGCAGTCCAGGCGGTGCCGCGCGTGGACATCCTGGTGAACAACCTGGGCGCCTTCAAGCCCATCCCCTTCGAGGAGATTTCCGACGAGGACTGGTTCAGCATCTTCGAGGTGAACGTGATGAGCGGCGTGCGGCTCAGCCGTCACTACCTCAAGGGCATGCGCGAGAAGAACTGGGGCCGCATCCTGTTCATCTCCAGCGAGTCCGGCCTCCAGATTCCGGTGGAAATGGTCCACTACGGCGTCACCAAGACCGCGCAGATTTCACTGGCTCGCGGCATCGCCGAGGGCACGATGGGCACGAACATCACGGTGAACTCCATCCTCCCCGGGCCCACGCGCTCCGAGGGCGTGGAGGGCTTCCTGCAGAACCTGTCCCGCAACCAGGGCGTGGACGTGGCCACCGTGGAGCGCGACTTCTTCAAGAACGCGCGGCCGTCGTCGCTGCTCCAGCGCTTCGAGCGCCCCGAGGAGATTGCCGAGCTGGTGGCCTTCGTGTGCAGCCCGAAGTCCTCCGGCATCAACGGCGCCGCGCTGCGCGTGGACGGCGGCGTGGTGCGCTCCATCGCCTGACGAAGGGGAGGGGCCGGAGCGAGCCGGAGGGGTTCCTGTTCGGAAATGTCGGGGGTTTTGCGCTGCCTCAGCCGCCTCAAATGTCCCGACATTTCCGAACAGCACGGTCCCGGATGTGTCGGGAAGGGGTATCCGTCCGCCGTGGCGGCGTCCGCCGTGACGGCCCTCAACGGGCCACGCGGAGGGAGGAGCGCCTGCGTCTGTCGTGACGTCACTGCGCCCGCGTGCGAGCATCCGCCGCACACGCCTTCGCGGAGCCGCCCGCGCCCATGGAATCACCGTCTCTCTTCCGCCGCGTCTTGCGCCACCCCTTCACGCGGCTCGTGCTCTGCGTCGTGGCCTCGGTGGGGCTCTCGCTGTTGCTCTACTGGCTCGTGTCGCTCACCGGGCTGAAGCGCGGCAGGTCGGGCACTCCGGGCATCTTCGTCATGTCGGTATGCAACGCCATCGCCGTGGTGCTGGCGATGTGGCTCGTGGAGTGGGGCATCGGCCGCCGCACGCTCGCGCAGCTCGGGTTGGGCCAGCACCGCGCGTTGCGTGAGCTGGGCTGGGGGCTGCTGCTGGGCGCGGGGCTCATCAGCGCGGTGGTGGGCATCATGGCCCTGGCCGGCTGGTACCACCTGGTGGATGGACCTCCCGAGTCATTCCAGGACGAGGCCCGGGACGCACTCGGGTGGTTCGCCACCTTCACGGCGGTGGGCATCTTCGAGGAGGTGGCCTTCCGAGGCATCGCCTTCCGGCTGCTGGAGGAGTGGCTGGGCTCGGCGGCGGCGCTGGTCATCAGCAGCGCGTTCTTCGGCCTCGTCCACCTGATGAATCCCAACGCCACCTGGTTCGCCACGCTGGCCATCGCACTGGAAGCCGGCGTGCTGCTCGGCGCGGCGTACATGCTGACGCGCTCGCTGTGGTTCGCCATCGGCGTGCACATCGCCTGGAACTGGACGCAGGGCGCGCTCTACGGCGTCGCCGTCTCCGGCACCGAGGTGGCCGAGCTCCTGGAGAGCCAGGTACAGGGCCCCGAGCAGTGGACCGGCGGTGCCTTCGGCGCGGAGGCGGGTGGCGTGGCGGTGTTGCTGTGCACCGCCGCGGGAGTGCTGCTGGTGGTGTACGCGGTGCGTAGGGGCCAGTGGATTCCCGTCATGCCCCGCCGCCGTGCCCGGCGCGAGGCCGCGGCACCGCTCGCCACCGGCGAAACAGGAGTCTGACGGGCACGGAGCGCCGGAGCGTGTAGAATGCACGCACTCGGCGTCGCCGTGGCATCCGCTGACGCACCGCACGGAGGGGGAACCTCATGTCCGGCTGGAAGTGGTTTGCGCCCGCGCAGCTCCTCGTGCCAGCGCCACAGCCTGAACGGGAGCGTAAGCACCTGCCTCCCGTGTCGCGGAGCCTGGCGCCCCCATCGTTCCAGACCGCCATGCCTGGCCCGGCGGTGTCGCGAGGCAGCCTCGGCGATGGCGGCGTGCCCGCGCGCTTCGGACATGGGCTGGACCGCATCCGCATCGACACGGACTCGCGCATGGGGGGGACGTCGGGCTTCTCGATGGGAGGCTCTCCCTTCTCGTCGCTCGGCGCGGACCGGGGCTCTCCGGTGTCCTCGGGTGCGGCATCGAGGACGGCGCACTCGCGGGGGCCCTCGGCCATGCCTGCCGGGGTCCAGGCCCGGATGGAGGTGGGGCAGCCCAATGACCCCTCCGAGACCGAGGCCGAGCGGTTCGCCGAGAGCCTCCAGTCCGGTGGCACGCCCACTCCCGTCACCGAGTCCGCCAGCGTCGCGACCGAGCCGGGGCCGGGTGAAGAGGCTCCTCCTGGCGCCAAGGTGCTGATGGAGGGCGGCTCGTCCGAGGGCACGTTCCCCATGAAGGAGGAGGCCGCCGAGGTCTCCGCCCGCTTCCAGCCCGGAGCGTCGGCTCCGAAGCACGCGCATGGACTGGAGGCTCGGCTCGCCGGGTCCTCCGAAGGTGCTCCGCTGCGGGACGTGGACCGCGCGCGGTACGAGCCGGCGCTCGGCAAGGACCTCTCCGGCGTACGCGTCCATACCGGCTCCGACGCGGCGGCCATGAGCTCGTCGCTCTCCGCGCAGGCCTTCACCCGCGGGCGGGACATCTATTTCTCGTCCGGCCGCTATGCGCCGGGGAATGCGAGTGGGCAGCGCCTGCTCGCGCACGAACTGGCTCACGTGGTGCAACAGGGGGGCACGGGCTCCGCGGCGGCGCGTCCTGGCCCCGTGCAGCGCAAGCCCGGCGGTGGCAAGGGGACGAAGAAGGCCGGCGGTGGCAAGGGCGGCAACTACGGCCCGTTCCACGTGAAGATTCCCGGGCGCGTGGACAGCAACGAGCTGGCCATCCTCACGTTCATGCAGGTCTTCGGCCTGTCACGAAAAGAGGCCGCGGACCTGGTCAGCTCGCGGAAGGTCTACATCGCGAACTTCACCCTTACCGATGAGGAGGTGAAGAAGGGCATCTCGGACATCACCATCACCGCCCGGCTCTACGAATCGGTGATGGTGGTCAAGTCCGGCGCCAGCGACGAGGCGGCCCGGAAGAAGCAGGCCGCCGAGCGCAAGGCCCGGCTCCAGAAAGGCTCCGAGGAGAAGAAGCAGGCCACGCGCGACGCGGTGGACCAGGAGTTCGAGAAGCGCACCGGGCGCAAGCCTCCGGACAAGAAGAAGGGCTCGAAGGAGGACCAGGAGCTCTACGAGCGCGTCGAGGAGGACGTGCTCAGCGAGCAGGACAAGGCCGCCAAGGCCCGGCTGGACGCGCTGCCCGAGGAGGTCAAGGCGCTCATCCTCCGCGGGGACAAGGTGGCGAAGCCCGCGGACTACGAGCAGATCGCCCGCATCGGCGAGAAGCTGGCGAAGCTGTCGCCGGACGACCTGTCCGTCTACGCGCTCGTCGCGAAGCAGATGAGCGAGGACCTGAACCAGTTCGAGAAGTCCGTCGACATGTTCATCCAGCTCCGCAAGCAGATTGCCGAGGGGCTCGAGCAGGCGGCGAAGGAGCAGCAGAAGAAGGCGGAGGAGAAGAAGGACGACGAGTCCATCGAGGCCGCGTCGAAGAAGGCGTGGGAGGGCTTCGACCCGAAGCAGCTCGAGGGGCTCGACGAGACGCAGAAGCGGAGCCTCGCGCGCGACATCGCGTGGAAGGAGTCTCGCGCGCAGCTCAAGCACATGGCCTCCCATCCGGGGCAGACGGCCCTGGGCATGGGGCGCTCGCTGGTGCGAGTGGACGAGATGGCCGGCTCCATCGCCGACGACGTGAAGGCCGCGGCGGACGGTGACCGCAACGCGTACTCGCGGTGGGCTTCCGGACTGGGGGCGGGCGCCAAGACGACGGGGTGGCTGGCGGGGGCGCTGGGGGCGGTGGCCGCGGCCGTCTATGTGGGCATCCTCTTCATCCCCGGCGTGAACGCCGTGGCGTTGGCCACCACCGCGCTCGCGCTGGGCGTGGGCGCCGTCCTGTTGTCGGCGGGCGAGTACGAGCTGCGCATCCGCGCCGCCGGCGAGGCGAAGTCGGAGAAGGAGTTCCGCGAGGAGGTGGACAAGGCCGCCGCGGCGGGCACCAACGCCATCGTCGGCGCGGCGATGCTGGCCGCGGCCGTGGCCATCAAGCTCATCGCTCGGACGCCGTTGCCGGGCCGCCTCCAGAACGTGAGCAACGCCCTCCGGCTCGCGCAAGAGGCGCTCGCCAAGACGCCGAAGGGCGCCGCGTTCCTCAAGTGGCGCGGGGACATGCTCTTCGCGCTGCGCCAGAAGCAGGCGGGCCTGTGGGAGGCGCTCGGCGTCGCGAAGAAGACGCTGGCGGAGCAGGCCAAGGCGCTGGAGGGAGTCAAGAGCGGTACGGAGCTGGCGGACCGGCTCGCAGCGGGTGACAAGGCCCTGAGCGAGCTGACCGGAATCACGAAGGAGCAGGGGAAGACGTACCAGAAGCTCGCGGCGACTCCGGAGGGCAAGGCGGCCCTGGAGCGGCTGCGTCAGGAGTTGATGCGCGCCGTGCACGATGCGCCGAAGCTGGCCGAGAAGCAGGTCGCTCGCGCGGATGCCGAGCTGAAGAAGCTCATCGACGAGCTGCAGAAGGCGCAGGATGCGGAGGCGGCGAAGGCGGCGCTGGCCAACGCGGAGAAGAACCTGAGCGCGGAGGAGGCCGGAAAGCAGATCACCGCCGACCAGGAGGCCTACGTCCAGGGCCGACTGCAGGAGGCCGCTGCCGCCGCGTCGCAGGAGACCTCGGCACAGGGCGCCGCGCAGAAGCCAGCAGCCGAGGCGAAGCCCGCTGCGGAGAAGGCTCCCGCCGAGCAGAAGCCGGTGGAGGAGAAGGCGCCTGTCTCCGAGAAGCAGCCCGCCGAGAAGGCACCTCCCGCCGAGCAGAAGCCCACGGAGGAGAAGCCGCCCGTTGCGGAGAAAAAGCCCGCGGAGGAGCAGGCGCCTCCCGCCGAGCAGAAGCCCGCGGAGGAACAGGCCCCGGTCCCGGAGAAGAAGCCCGCCGAGGAAAAGGCTCCCGTTTCGGAGAAGCCGCCCGCCGAGGAGAAGGTTCCCGCTGAGGAGAAGCCACCCGTTGCGGAGAAGAAGCCCGCGGAGGAACAGGCCCCGGTCCCGGAGAAGAAGCCCGCCGAAGAGAAGGCACCTGTCGCGGAGAAGCAACCGGCCGAGGAGCAGCCTCCCGTCTCCGAGAAGAAGCCCGTCGAGGAGAAGGCTCCCGCAGAGCAGAAGCCTGCGGCGCCGGTGTCTCCCGAGGCCGCGGCGAAGGCGTGGCTGGAGCGGCTGCAGGCGTCGCTCGGCTCCGACGCGAAGAAGCTCCTTGCGAAGATGCGCAAGGGCAAGACGGACCTCGAGGTCCGTCAGTTGGTGGAGAAGCTCGGCGGCAAGGCCTACTTGGAGCAGGAGGCCGCCGCGAAGCCTGGCGAACCCGCCCGTCCTCCCATCGACGTCGAGGCCGAGGCCAGGGCTCGCGCCGCGCTCGACAAGCTCGAAGAGCGGCTCTCTCCCGCAGCGCGTGAGCAGCTCTACAACGTGCGGCGCGTGGCGACTTCTGACGTCGATGCACTGAGCAACATCGAGAAGGCAGGTGGCGAGACATTCCTCGAGAAGCTTGCCGCCGAGCGTGCTGCGCAGAAGCAGGCTGCGGAGGCTCAGGCCAAGAAGTCCGCCGGCATTCTCCAGTCGCTCAAGCAGCGGCTCCTGGCCTCGGGCTTCCTCAAGCGGCCCGAGGTCCTGAAGATCCTCACCGGCAAGGGGGGCGCCTCCCAGAAGGCGCAGAACCTGAAGGGCCTCATCGCCGAAGAGCTCGCTCTCGAGGACGTCCAGGCCCAGTTCAAGGACCAGCCCAACGTCCGCATCCTCAAGAGCGTCCGCGTCATCCGCGAACAGCCCTTCAAGACGGTGAAGGAGTTCATGGCCGACTTCGCGGCCAAGAACAATGGCAAGCCGTACGAGGGCGTGGTCTTCGCAAAGGGCGGTAAGGTGTACACCGTCTCAACGGACATCGACATCCTCGTGGTCGAGGATCCGTCCGGAGGCGGGAAGGCGCGCATCCGCTACCGCGAGGAAATCAAGTCGGGCGCGAAGGACACTCCGGGCCAGGCGCAGTCGCAGCTCGACACGGCGTCGAAGCGATTCACGGAGGCCGCGAACGGCGACAAGACCGTCCGCTTCGAGGCGTCGGATGGCACCGACATCACCGACACGCTCGACCTCGCCAGCGACGCCAGCGCCAAGAAGGCGCATCGTGGTCCCGCCAGCTCCGGCAAGGAGTTCAACAAGGACACGGGAGTGACTGCTCAGGATATGGAGAAGCTCGCAAAGGAGCTGGTGGACGAGTTCAATGCCTCGCAAGGCCCCACGCCCCCCGAGAACCCGCCGAAGGGCGAGCCTCCCACCCAATAGCGGACGACGACACACCCATGGACCTGCGAATCCTCGGACTGGACCCCAGCGAAGTGGACTTCGAGCCGGACACCAACCCGGGCGGCTTGCGGGAGGTGCTGCCCCACGGTGGTGATTACCTCTTCCTCGCGGCCGACCTGCTCGACATCGTGGCGCCGGAGAAGGGCTCGCGCCTGCGCCACATCCTGGAGCATGAGCTGGTGCCGGACGACGAGGGCGGCGAGGTCATTCCCGAACTCGACGTGGGCCGCATCTATTTCCTGTTGGAGGAATTGGATGACGACGTACAGGCCGTCACGGACGAGTACTGGCGGCTGCGTCCCGAGCACGCCGACGCCGTGCTCAAACGTGCTCCTGAGCTCGTCTACACCTTCACGGACGAGAGCGGCCGCACCGTGCACACGCTGGAGAACACGGTCGCCGCTGTGCTCACCGCGCGCAGCCTCTTGCGTAATGCGACGCTGCGCAGCCGGAAGGTCCACCTCGAGTAGCGCATCGCCGCGCGAACCTCCCGCCGAGCAACAGGTGGCTACCTCATGGACCTGCGAATTCTCGGACTGGACCCCAACGAAGTGGACTTCGAGCCCGACACCAACCCGGGTGGCCTGCGCGAGGTGCTCCCTCATGGCGGAGACTCCCTCTACCTCGCGGCCGACCTGCTCGACATCGTGGCCCCGGAGAAGGGCGCCCGCCTGCGCGACATCCTGGAGCACGACCTGGTGCCAGGAGAAGGGCTTCAGCAACTCATCCCGGCGCTCCATGTGGGCAACATCTATTTCCTCCTGGAGGAAGTCGACGACGACGTGCGGGCCGTGACGGACGAGCACTGGCGACTGCGTCCCGAGCATGTCGACGCCGTGCGTAAGCGTGCCCCCGAGCTCGTCTACACCTTCACGGATGAGAACGGCCATACCGTTCACACACTGGAGAACACCGTCGCCGACGTGATCACCGTGCGCAATGTCCTGCACGACGCGACTGTGCGCGGACGCAAGGTTCTCCTCGAGTAACACCCCATGGACCTGCGAATCCTCGGACTGGACCCCAGCGAAGTGGACTTCGAGCCCGACACCAACCCGGGCGGCCTGCGCGAAGTGCTTCCCCACGGTGGTGATTACCTCTTCCTCGCGGTTGAATTGCTCGACATCGTGGCCCCGGAAAAGGGGGCCCGCCTGCGCGACATCTTGAAGCATGACCTGCTGCCGAATGATGAAGGCGGACGTGTCATCCCCGAGCTGGACGTAGGCCGCATCTACTTCTTGCTGGAGGAAATCGATGACGACGTGCAGGCAGTGACGGACGAGCATTGGCGGCTGCGCCCCGAGCACGCCGATGCCGTGCTCGAGCGTGCCCCCGAGCTCGTCTACACCTTCACGGACGAGAACGGCCGCACCGTGCACACGCTGGAGAACACCGTCGCCGCCGTGCTCACCGTGCGCAATGTCCTGCACGATGCGACGATGCGCGGCCGCAAGGTCTTCCTCGACTAACGCACCAGGCCCCGCTCACGTCGTGACGTGCGTCTTCATGAAGACGCGCAGGGCCTCGGCCACGCTCCATGCCTGGGCGATGCAACCTCTCGGGCGGAAGGGCTCCGTCGCATCGAAGATTTCGCTGATCTGCCCGATGCCCGTGTGCAGCAGGTGCTCCTCCAGGCCTCGCAGCAGCGCGCGCGCCGCGCTCACGTCCGGGTTCACCTTCAGCGTCGCGTCCACGTAGTGGCCGATGAGCCAGCCCCACACCGTGCCCTGGTGGTACGCCGCGTCCCTCGCGCGCAAATCACCGTCGTAGTTCGCCTTGTAGTCCGCGTGCCCCGCCGCGAGGCTGCGCAGGCCCACCGGCGTCACCAACTCACGGCGCACCACCTCCAGCACCGGCTCCCACCGCTCGCGGCGCAGCACCGGGTGCTTGAGCGAGATGGCGAACACCTGGTTGGGCCGGACCGCCGGGTCCTCCTTCAGGTGCTCCCCGTCCACCACGTCGTAGAGGCACTGCAGCTTCTCGTTCCAGAAGCGCTTGTTGAAGCTGCCGTACACCTTCTCCGCCGCCGCCAGGTAGGGCCGCGCGTCGTGCCCCAGCCGCTCCGCCCAGGTGGCCATCAACCTCAGCGCGTTGAACCACAGCGCGTTGATTTCCACCGCCTTGCCCCGCCGAGGCGTCACCACCCAGCCGTCCACCTTCGCGTCCATCCACGTGAGCTGGTAGCCCTCCGCGCCCTGGCGCAGCAGGCCGTCCGCCGGGTCCACGCCGATGTTGAAGCGCGTGCCCTTCTGGTGGTGCTCGATGATGGAGCGCAGCGTGGGGAAGATGTCCCGCAGCAGCTCCTCGTCCTTCGTGGTCTCCAGGTATCGGTCCACCGCGTGGAAGAACCACATCGTCGCGTCGGCCGTGTGGTAGACGCCCTCGCTCTCGCCGTCGGGGAAGTAGTTGGGGATGAGGCCGTCGCGCACGTAGTGCTGGAAGGTGCGGAGGATGGCCGCCGCCTCGCGGTGGCGGCCCGTGCACAGCGTCAGGCCGTCGAGCGAAATCATCGTGTCGCGGCCCCAGTCCGTGAACCAGTGATAGCCGGCGATGACGCTGCGCACGTCCTGGTCCATGGAGCGCGCCCAGGCGTCGTCCGCGGGGCGCATCGGGTCGATGATGAACTGGTCCGCCGCGAGCACCAGCCGCGCGGGCACGCCACCCCGCGCCTCCGCGGGCGCGCGGCCGAGCAGCCGCCGCTCGCGCTCCAGCTCCAGCGCGAAGACCTCGACCGGATTGCGCTCCAGGCAGCTCCAGTTCTCCATGGTGATGCCGAGGGCGAGCGTCTCGCCCGGCGGCAGCCTGCACTCGAAGTAGCCCGGCGAGTGCTGTACCTCCGTGTGCTCATAGCCCCGCGCCTTCTCCACGCGGTAGAGCTGCACGCTGGACGTCTGCTCCAGCCCCACGAAGGGCGCGGGGCAGCGGCCGTACATGTGCAGGCGCATGGGCGGCACGTCGTCCGCGACGCGCAGCTCCACCTGCGAACCCTTGAGGACGACGGTGGCCTCGATGTGGCGCGAGGGAATCGGCCTGTCGTGCGGACGGTCCACCGGGAAGGGGCGCACCCTGAGCGAGACCTCCGGGCCGGACACGTGCTCCCAGGCGACGAAGACGGTGTTCTCACCGTGCACCATCACCAGCTTGCGCCGCAGCCGGGCCGGGCCGAGCTGGTACTCCCAGACGGGGACGAGCCCGTCGAGGTGGAAGTCCCGCAGGCACTGCGCTCCGTCCGCCTGGGTGGCGCCGTCCGAGCGTTCCTCGCAGGAGAGCGGGTACGTCTTCCCTTCGACTTCCGCGTGCTCCACCAGCCGGGCCAGCAGCACCGTGCGGCCGCGCTTCTCCAGGTTGGGAATGAACACGCCGTGGTAGCGGCGCGTGTTGCAGCCCACCAGCGTGCCGGACGCGTAGCCGCCCCGGCCGTTGGTGACGAGCCACTCGTGGTACAGCTCCTTCTGGAAGTCGGGGCCCTGGGGCCACTCGAAGCCGAGGCGGGGGAGGGCAGGGGAGGGGAGGTCCGCGGTCACGCCGTCTTCTCCTCGGTGCTCGTCAGCACCAGCGCTGTCTGCCCGGGGAGGTGCAGCCTTCCGTCCCCGGGAATGGGTGGAGTGCCCATGCCGCCATAGCGGGCATGCTCACTGGACACGAGAAGCCGCCACGTCCTTCCCGCCGGTGGCGCCACCAGCGGCTCCGGACACGGCTCGTAGTCCAGCCCCGTGCCCAGGTTGAGCAGGAGCAGGCGGTCGCCCTCCGGCTCGCTGCCGGAATACCGTAGCACCAGCGCCGCCGGGCCCAGCACCGCGCCGTCGACGCGCGCGCGGTCCTGCGCGGCGAACACCGGGTCCTCGCGGCGCAGGCGCAGCAAGTCCCTGTGCAGCGCCACCGCCCCGGCGTTCCGCTCGCGCTCGCTCCAGTCCAGCTTCGAGCGGCGGAAGGCCTCCTCGCCGATGGGCATCTGGAAGCCCTCGGCCTCCACCGCGTGCTTCGCGCTGGCGAACTGGGAGAGGAACCCGTCGCGGCCCTGCTTCACCAGCCGCTGCAGCTCGGGCTTGTGGTCCACGAAGTAGAGGAAGGGCGCGGAGGCGAAGAACTCCTGCCCCATGAAGAGCATGGGTGTCTGCGGCAGCAGCAGGAAGAAGGTGGTGAGGGCGCGCATGCGCGGTGCGCCCGCGAGCACGTGCAGCCGCTCGCCGCGCAGCGTGTTGGCGAGCTGGTCGTGGTTCTGGAGGTAGAAGACGATGCGCTCGGCCGGTGTGCGCAGCAGCGGCGAGCCGCGGCGCTTCTTCTGCCAGCCATAGTACTGGCCCTGGTAGAGCGAGTTGCGCAGCGCGCACGACAGCAATTCCTGCGCGGTGCCCCGGTAGTCCATGAGGTAGGCCTCGGACCGGCCCACCGCCGCCACGCGCGCCGAGTGGTGGAAGTCATCCACCCAGACGCAGTCAGCCCCATGGCCGCCCGCGTCCGGCGGCGTCACCGTCTTCACGTCCTGCGGCTCGTTCTCCGCGATGAGAAGGACGTCGCGGCCTCCAGCGGCGGCGCGGGTGCGCTCCACCAGCTCGCCGACGATGTTGCGCGCGGACGCGTCGTAGAGGCTCTGCGTGGCGTCCAGGCGCAGGCCGTCGAAGTGGTACTCGGCCACCCAGTAGCACGCGTTCTGGATGAAGAAGTCGCGCGAGGGGCCCGCGGCGTCGCCGTCGTCGAAGTTGGTCGGGTCACCCCACTCGTTGGGGTACTTCTTGTTGAAGTACCCGGGCGAGTACTGCGCGAGGTAGTTCCCGTCCGGCCCGAGGTGGTTGTAGACGACGTCCAGGATGATGCCGAGCCCGAGCCGGTGCGCCTCGTCGACGAGGCGCCGCAGGTCATCCGGGTCTCCATAGACGGCGCAGGGGGCGAAGAGGGTGACGCCGTCGTAGCCCCAGTTGTAGCGCCCGGGGAAGGTGTGCAGCGGCATCAGCTCCACGGTGGTGATGCCCAGTTCCTTCAGGAGGGGCAGCTTCGCGGCCGCAGCGGCGTAGGTGCCCTCGGGGGTGAAGGTGCCCACGTGCAACTCATAGAGGACCTGGCCCTGGCGCGTGACACCGCGCCAGCCGGCGTCGCTCCACACGTAGCGCCGCGGGTCCACCACCTGCGAGGGGCCATGCGGCCCTTCCGGCTGGAAGCGCGAGCACGGGTCCGGAAAGCAGTCGCCGCCGTCGAGTCTGTATTTGTAGCGCGCGCCCACCGGCACCGGGTGGGTGGCCTCGAAGTAGCCACGCTCCGCGGGCTGCAGCGGCAGGTGGCGCGCGGTGCCGTCTTCATACAGGCACACGTCCACGGTGCGACGCCTGGGCGCCCACACCCGAAACCGCGTGCGCCCATCTCCCAGCGGCTGTGCGCCGAGGCTGAGCTGGAAGGCCGTGTCCCGCAACGTTCCTCTCCCGCGCCGTACCCCCGCCGAGGCGACGTTGTGCATGGACGCTGGGAGAAGAAAGGACCGGGAGTCGGGCCCGCCGTGCCCCGGCGTTCGGCAGCCAGGCGCCGCGCGAGGGGTTGGCAACGCACGCGACGTTGTTCAAGCAGTCCGCCCCAGGTCGCCTGCCTGGCGGGCGAAGGAGCGGGCGAAGGATTCGCGTGGTGCGCCTTGCCGCGAGTGGAACAGCACGTGTGCTTGCCATGTCACTCTGCACGGAAGTGCTTGTTCACTGACGCGAGGGGGAATCCATGGGTTCCCACCGTGACAGGACCTGACGTTGCCGCGAGATGGGCCAATCACACTCGAAGTCGAAGGGCCTCCGCGATTGCAGCGTCAGCTCGAGCGCCGCACGGGCCCGTGCAGTTGGTGGGGTGGCCGGGTGCTTCAGCTCCTCGATGCAGCCCGCGAGGGTGAAGGGGCGGCCGTGGCGCCAACGCTGGCTATCGCTGAACCTGGAGCGGTGAGCCGTCCACCAGCCATGCCAGGACGCTGGGGTGAGGCTCCACTGATCGACTTCCACGGCCTCCTCCAGGCTCTCAACATCGTCGACGTGCGCACGCACCTTCTCTTTGAGCTCCGCGGCACTCAAGAGTCCGAGCGCCGTCGCAGCTGCAACACGCACCTTCCTGTCCGCTGCTTCCAGATGCGAGAGCAGTACTGGCACCGCCGCGATGAGTCCGAGTGTCCCCATGGCCTCGAGACTTGCCTCGACGAGCTCCGGGTATTCACTCGCCTGGCGCAGCAGGGGCATTGCCTGGGCATCCCCCGCCAGACCCAGCAATCTCAGGACATGAGGCGGCATGTCTGCTGGGGCAGATTGCCGGTATCGGGCCAGGACATGAGGCGAGCCCAGCATCAATGCGGCCCGCACGAGCGACTCGGATTCCAATGCAGGTCCGCGAGCGAGCAGCGCTTCGATGGAAGCGAGGGCGGGGCGATGACCGATTCGTGCCAGCGCCAATGCTGCTTCACTGCGGACAGAGATGTCTTCGTCCGCGAGTAACGCGAGGAACTGCGAAGGGCTTCCCTCCCTGCGGTACCCCAGAACCGAGGCAGCAGCGGCTCTTACCGGAGCGCGGACGTCCGACATGGCGCGCGTGCAGCACGGCATTGCTCCTGGATGGTTCGTCTGGGCAAAGGCTCTGGTCCACGCAGGCAGGACGTCCGCGAGCTCCACTTCACGGGCCTGAAGGATGAAGTCGATGTCGACGCGTTCGGGGGCAAAAGACGCAAGGACGTGCATCGCCGCCTGGAACTGCCACGTATCGCCAGCCGTCAGCAGCCCGAACGTGCAGTCCAGCGCCTGATTCATGGAGGCCCTCATGGCATCCAGATGGAGGGACAACCGCAGCTCGGCGCCTTCCGCATCAACCCAGCGAGCGCCAGGAGAATGGAGCGCATTCAGTCGCTGCTGGAGGAGGAACTCCACCTCGGAGAGATGCATCTCCTGGAACTCCTTCAGGAAGGCTGCGGCGTCTGGATGTGCTCGCAGCGTCACTTCTCTGCCAGGCGCCCTTCGGGCGTCAGACGAGACTGGAGTGGTCACGCAACACCTCGCAGACCCTGGAAAGTTCTGTCTTGTCGCTCCCAGCCACTTGAACGATGAGCCCTCCCCGTGGGGGCAGATGTCCGTAGATGGCGGCATCCTCGCGGTTGAGCAGGAGACAGAGGGGCCCTGTTGAGCCGACACGCTTGAAGCGCAGCCTCAACGCCAGGTGCTTCAGGTGTCTGACCTGCTCCATCTGCGCGGGTCTTCCTCCCTCGTGTTTCGCCGGTGATGCGGACAGCGTCACCTGGAAGGGCAGGGGCTTCAGCCGTTTGTGCAGGAACCCGAGCGAGAAGAGCATGTCGCTGAAGGAGTGGTAGCTCGGGTGGACACGCCCCTCGAACACGGCCTTGCCACCGGTTTCGAATCGGACCACGGCGAAGTCCGAGTCATTGGGATTGTGGAGGTCGAGGTAGTAGTCGAAGTAGGGGTCTTTGGTCTCGAGCGCGACCAGGAGGAAGCGCGGGGGAGGGCGCCAGTCGTCGGACTCATGTGTCTCGATGAGTTGCTCGATGGCGAAGCTCAGGTCCGGAATCTCCAGGCTCCCCATGCTCTCGCCCATGCGGCGCAGGAACTCCACGTAGACCGGCGGGAGTTGGACAGTCCCCACGAGGTTGGTCAGTTGCGCAATGCTTTCCCATGAGGCTCCTCGGATGGTCGATGGGTACTCGGGGTCGAAGCTGCCGAGAAACTGGATGAGCTCGTCCATCACGGGTGTGTACCTCAGGACTTGCAGGGAATGTCGGTGGGGCAGAGCATGGGGGTGAGGTGAATCTGACAGGTCGCACAGGATGGCACGAGCTCGCCATGCTGGAACTGCCGGGTGACTCGGGTCGTGGTTTCCCCAAGGGTTTCCATGAAGGTCACTTCCACGGTGGTGCTTACCTGGGTCTTCTTGTTCCGTTTCTGGGCGCGTGTCACCGCTGCAGGCGGGAAGTAGAAGACTTCGCTCATAGCCCCCGGCTTGTGCCCGTCCTGATGGGCTTTCTGGATGAGCTTGGGGGCCGCACAGGCGCCTGCGGGATTCGTGGGAGCCGGCAGCGTTTCCAGGAAGAAGGACTGGCCGTTGGGAATGGGCCCGGTGGCATCCCGAATCTGGGAGAAATCCACCGGTCTACACAGGACCCAGCGCTTCTGTTCGTCCTGCTCGTTGAGCAACTCAACGGCCTTTTTGAAGCCGTCCAATGCCTCATCGTCGCCGGACATACCGGCGTAGATCTGCTTCCCACACTCGCACAAGAGGACTCCGAGCATGTAGCCTCCTCGCTGCTTGAAGACCGGCAGGTGGCTCAGCTTGGGGTTCGCGCTGATCTGGTCGAGGGTACCCAGCAACTGCATCGCCAGGCCTCGGCTCTCGGAGGTCTCCCGGATGCCGTGCGCTGGCTTCTCCTTCCCGCACTGCCGAGGGCATTCGTTGCTCTCTCCAACAGGGTCATCGCCGTATGCCCAGCCCGTTCCACCGTCCTGCATGAACGCCGTGTTGAACGTGTTCCCATTATGCTGGGTGACATCCATGAAGCGGACGACCCCCTTTCCCTCGAACTTCACGTCGAGGCTGAAGGTGCCCCAGGTCATCTTTCCCCGGGTCTTGGCGGAGATGAGCCCGCCACCCGCAGTCCCCGCTTCGTCTCCTGTGCTCGTGCTCAGATTCGAGTTCTTGAGGGCCACCGGGTTGCCCCCAATGCTCACGGTCCTGCTTCCGTCGGCCAGGTCGCGGTCCCGGGCCACGTTGACATAGGGCACCGGCACCGGCCCACCAGGCGAGGGTGTCTTGCACACATCGGGAGCCGCGCAGGTGTTGGTACCTCCGTCACCTGAGTGAACGATGGAGCGCCCGTTGGCGAAGGTCTTGGTCATACTCCCCTCTCGATGACGCAGGCTCCGACCTGCCCCTCGTCGGAACATCCGTAGATGAGCGCTCGGGGGCCGGGCGCTGGCTCCGGGGGGAGCCCGCGTAGCACGTGGAGTCCCTGGCTCAATTGGATGACGCCGGAGCTGGCGCCTGCGTCACCTAGGCTCTCGGCGACGAGGTCGACTCGAAGCGGCTCGGGCATCAGCGCGGTATTGCGCAGATAGGCTCGGTTGAACTCATGGCCCCAGAAGGTTTCGCCCGTCTGGCAGGAGAGCACGTGGGCTACACGCCGTCCCCGGATGGCTGGGTGGGTTCGCAGTTGGCGGAAGGCTGCGGTGAGTCCTTCGGCCATGCTCGGGGCTGCACTCGTCATGGGCCGGGGCTCACTTGCCGTGGCGACAGCCAGGATTTGCCCCAGGGGCGCAGGAGCCTGGCGACCCTGGGGCTCAGCACGAGCGAGCAGCATGAATCCGGCTCCTTCTCCAGGAAGGATGCCATCACGAACGGTCGACGAGCGCAGCCGCTGTTGGGCCAGGAGCCTCCTCATCGAGATGGGGTCGCAGAGCGAGTCGGCCGCCCCGACCAACACCCGCCTTGCGCTGCCCGAGCGAAGCACCTCCAGCGCTCGTGTCAACGCCGTGAAGAACCCAGCCCGCCCCTGGGCACAGAGCCCGACTTCCATGTCGAGTCGATGGGGAAGGGCCACAGCCGCGAGGACATCCAATAGCGGCTCCGTCTCGATGTCCGCACCGCTCCCAGGGGCTGGCAGGGCAAGGAGCAGCGGAAGGCGCTCGCTCCTATTCAGGTGGACGTCCTCAAGACATTCCTCGAGCGCGGTCGCCGCCAGCCCGATGATGCGCTCCGTGCGAGAGCGGCGCGATTCCAACAGGGACAACATCGATGCTCGGACCGCTTCGCCCTGTGCGTCGACGACATCGGTCAAGAAGAACTGGACCGTGCCCGCAGCTATCTCCACCTGGGTGTGTCGCGCGGTCAAGCCCAGCGGAGTGCAGAGCCCCAGCCGCAATACCACCATCTCCTCGGTGCTCTGGTTCACGAGGGCGCCTCCTCCCACGACTCCAGCTCCCGGACGGTGCTGTACTCGTGCATGGACAGCACCCCATGCGCCTGGATTGACGCACGCCAGATGAGCGTCAGCGCATGTTCTTCTGCGTCGATGTGCACCGCATCCAGCACCATCGGTTGTCGTTCCACGCGTTGGCGGAAGATCGCCTTGACGACCAGCCGATGTCGGGGCAGCGGGAAGGCAATAAATCCATCGGGAGACAGGCCTGAAAGCACCACGGGCTCCCCACCCGTCAGCCATGGAGCCGCAACGAGCCCTGGAGCCGCCGCGAGGAAGAAGCGGTGGTCGAAATCTGCGGGCCATAGCGGGGCCCGTTGTTCAACCCAGGACTCGTCATAGGTCCCAGCCCACGTGCGCCGGGGGTGCCAGCCTCGCGAGATGGGGCCGAGTCCCGTGGGTGTCACGGGCTTCGCGAAGTGCGTGAGTCGTTCGAGAGGCTCTTCGATGTTTGGAAGTGGCTGCTCCAATGCTGCCCGGGACGAGGTGTGGTGACCTCGCCCCACGGGGTTCCGGGGCTCATCCACTCCACCGAAACTCCGCTCGTATACGAGTGGCATCGATTCGAACGGGAGCGGGTCCGACGGCTGCAACGCCAGTACGCCCCGAGTCCACACGCGCTCTCCAACGACGTGGAGAAACTTTCTGCAGGGCCCCACCTCGACGGCTACCTGCATCTGCCTCACGGGCTGTCCACGGGGAGCCCACGCTCTCCCGGAGATGTAGATGTCCGTCGCAGGGCGGAACCAGGTGCTCTGGCCCTCCATGCGTAGGCTGGAACTGGCGGGCTCACCCCAGTGGATGTCCGCGAGAGGGGGCGGCACCTGTAGCTCGCTGCGCAAGGGCGCGGTGGCCGAGGGCCGCCCCGCACGCGGCAGGTCGAAGCGACCCGCGACGCACACGACCACCAACTCGCGTCCATTTTCGTCCTGGGAAGGAAAGGAAACTCCGCTGAACGAAGTGAGATTTTGCAGGTCGGGCATGGATCCGCGTGTCCCCCGGCACGGCAGCTCGAAGAGTAGCCGAGGGGCCCCGCAAAGAAAAAAGGGCCCGGCCTCTCCTCCGAGAGACCGGGCCCCTTCCTCCTGAAGACTGAAGCGTCTACGCCTGCTTCGCCACACCGCCCGTTGGCGCCGTGGCCGTCGCCCTGCCGTTGAGCAGCGAGCTGCTCGCATACAGGGCCAGACCCACGACTCCCAGCACCGCCGCTTCGAGATGGGAAGCGAGCGTCACGCCCATCAAGGTCATGGCTCCCGTACCCATCGCGAACGCCGCCGCCACCGCCCCCGCCGCCTTCCTCATCCGCCTGTCTCCCGGGCCCCCCGGCCCGCTGTGTGTACCGTCTTGCCTCATCCCCCTTCGTTATCAATCCGCGTGCCACGTACGACGCGTGTGAAATGGGAATGCGTGTGGCTCGGAGTGGGCAAACCTCTTCTCTGATCTGACCCACCCCTGCAGAAAGCACTGGATGGGACGCCGGTACGATGCCGGAAAAATTTCCTGGCTCCGGGGACCTCTCCAGGTGGGGCATTGCGTAACCCACGACGATCCATGGACTTTCCCTCTCCGCGTCGCGTGGCACACCCGCTGCTATGGGACTGCCGCCGGAAGCGTGGCGCAACGGACTTCAAGCCACGTGCGAGACATGCGCAGCGAGGGAGAGCAGACGATGGGCAAGACGAGCGCGGGGTTCTGGACGGTGTTGGGCGTGATGCTCCTGGCGGGGTGCGCGCATCAGCCGAGTGTGAAGGTGGACAACTCGGAGCAGCCCTACCGCATTGGTCGTGAGGATGTGTTGGATATCGCCGTGTGGAGGGACCCCGAGCTGTCCCGCACGCTGCCCGTGCGCCCTGACGGCTTCATCTCCATGCCGATGGTGGGCGAGCTGCAGGCCGCGGGCAAGACGCCCACGGAGCTGGCCGAGGCCCTGAAGCACAGCCTGCAGCCGTACGTGCAGGAGCCCCGCGTGACGGTGATTGTCCGCGAGGTGAACAGCAGCCGCGTGTTCGTCACCGGCGAGGTGCACAACCCCGGCGCGTACCCGCTGCGCGGCCGCGTGTCCCTCCTCCAGGCCATTGCCCTGGCGGGCGGCTTCACGGACTTCGCCAACTCGGACGGCATCGTCGTCATCCGCACCGACTCCAACGGCGGCCAGATTCCGGTGCGCTACAGCGACCTGATTTCGCCCGATGGCGCCCAGGAGCTCATCCTCCGGCCGGGTGACACCATCGTCGTGCCGTGAATGGTTACAGGGATGTCGTGGGTGGAGTGGTTCGGGCAGTCGGGTGGCGTGTGGGACGGAGGGCGACGGTGAAGGGCAACTGGAAGAAGTGGCTGCTCACGGGCCTGCTGCTCGTCGCGCCGGCCGCGCGGGCGGCCACGGTGTGGGAGCCGAAGCTTCGGCTCACCGCCGAGGAGCGCTACGACGACGACCTGCGCCTGGGTGACGGCGAGGCCGGCGGCCAGCTGATGACGAAGCTGTCTCCGCGGCTGGGCGTGGAGGGCGGAGACGGGCGGCTGAAGCTGGACGGCTTCTACGCGGCGGACCTCCTCATGCGGCACGGCTCCGGCAAGACGACGCTGGACCACCGCGCGGGGCTGGAGCTGCACCACCAGCTGACGCGCCGGCTGAAGGTGGACTCGGCCGTCCGCGTGTTCCGCGTGCAGGACCCGGCCTCGCTGCCGCGTGACGGACTGGCGCGCTCCACGGCGCCCACGTTCTTCACCCAGGCGAGCCTCGGCGCCACCACGCGCGTCTCGGAGCGGCTGGACGTGCGCGCCGGCTACAAGTTCGAGGCGGTGCGCATCCTCGAGGCGGGGCAGCAGTCGGGCTATGCCCATACCCCGTCGGTGGAGGCCTGGTACCGCCAGACGCGGCGCCTCAGCCTGGGCCTGGAGTACCGGTACCAGGGCTTCCTTTACCTGGGGGACTGGGCGCAGGCGCACGGTGTGGCGGCGGGCCTGCGCTACCGGCTGACGCGGCCCACGACGTTGACGGTGCGCGCGGGGCCGGTGCGCTACCGCGGGCCCGGCGGGCGGCAGCAGGGCTGGGTGCCGCGAGTGAATGTGGAGTTGATGCGCGAGGGTGAGCTGCTCGACGTGGGCGTGGCGCTGGGCCACGACCTGGTGGGCGCGAGCGGCTTCGCCAGCGCGGTGTGGGCGGACTACGCGTCGGTGGTGCTGGCGCGGCGCTTCACGCAACGGTTCAACGTCTTCGGTGCGGCCAGCTTCTTCCGCAACGGACGGGCGCCGGATTTGGAGTGGGGCGTCTTCAGTGGCTCGCCCACGGTGTCGCAGGGGTATGCGTTGAGTGGTGGGGTGGAGTACCGCATCAGCCGGCAGGTGTCGGCGCAGGGTGCGGTGGACCGGATTGCACAGGTCGGAAGGGCGGAGACGGCGGGAGCGGGAGACCTGACGCGCAATGTCTTCGCCGTCCGACTGGTGGTGTCGCCTTGGTAGCAACAGCGAGAGGGATGGAGGAGGAGCGGAACATGGAGCGAGGGATGACGGCGGACCAGCTGCTGGCTGCCCTGTGGCGCCGAAAGGCCTTGGTGGGAGCCATCGCAGCAGCGGTCTTCGCGGTGGGCGCGGCCATCGTGATGACCCGGCCGAGCATGTACGAGGCGTCGGTGGTGGTCCGCGTGGAGCCGCAGCGGCCGGGCGAGGAGATGGTGCAGCGCACGGTGAGCGAGCTCATCGAACAGCGGCTGCTCACCGTGAGGCAGGAGCTGCTGGCCCGCCCCGTGCTCCAGAAGGCCATCGAGGAGATGAACCTCTACCCGGACATCGTGTCCGAGAAGGGCATGGAGTCCGCCGTCGCGCAGATGCGCAAGGACCTCACGGTGCGCGTGGAGGGTGACACCGCCTTCGAGCTCACCTATGCCAACCGCGACCCGCAGGTGGCCGCGCAGGTGGCCAACCGGCTGCCGGACATCTTCTCCTCGGAGACGCTGAAGATCCGCCAGACGCAGGCGGCTCGCGCCACGGACCTCTTCAACGAGGAGATGGCGGCGCTCGGCGCGGCGGTGACGTCCTGGGAGCGCAAGATTGCCCAGTTCAAGGTGGACCACCTGGGTGAGCTGCCCGAGCAGATGGAGATGAACATGCGCGGCCTGGAGCGCGTGTCCCAGCTCATGCAGACCCGGTCCGAGGAGCTGCGCGTGGCCGAGGCCCGCCGCTCGGATTTGGCCCGCGCCCGCAACGCGGTGGACAGCGAGGCCGGCCGGCTCGAGTCCGCGGAGAGCGGCATCACCCGCGCGCTCGTCCAGGCCCGCACGCAGTGGACGGAGGACCACCCTGAAATCAAGCGGCTGTCCAGCGAGCTCGACAACCTCACCAGCAAGCGCAAGGAGGCCGAAGGCCGGCTGTGGGCCGAGCGCGCCGAGCGCACCCGGGTGGCTTCGCTCATCGAGTCCATCCAGAAGGAGATTGTCGACCTGCAGAAGCAGGCGGAGACGTACCAGTCGCGGCTGAACAACACGCCGAAGTGGGCGCACGAGCTGGCGGTGATGAACCGCGACTACGAAATCACCCGCACCAAGTACCAGAGCGTGGTGAGCCGCAAGGTGGAGGCCGAGCTGGCGCAGGAGCTGGAGGCCAAGAGCGCCAAGAGCCTCTTCAACGTCATCTCCCCGGCCGGTGTGCCGGCGATTCCGGCCCGGCCGGACCGGATGACGGGAATGATGATTGCGCTGCTCGTGGCCCTGGGCCTGGGCATCCTCACCGGCGCGGTGCTGGAGATGCGCGACGACAGCCTGCGCGACGGCACCGAGGTGCGCGAGCGCCTGACGCTGCCGGTGCTCGCGGTGGTGCCCGACATGCACGGCAAGACGGAGCGGCGGATTCTCATGCCGGCTTCGGGGGCTCGAAACACCGTGTCTTCCCCCACGACGTTGAACTGAGTCGCCTCGGAAAAGGACGGAGGACCAAGACATGGATCAGACGATGGAGCGGGCGGGCAACTTCCTCCCCCGGGTGGATGACAACGCGAGCGGCGGCAACGTGGTGGACCGCCGCGTGGTGACGCTGACGGCGCCGGCCTCGGCGGCGGCGGAGCAGTACCGCAGCCTGTACTACCGGCTGGAGCGGATGCGCGAGCTGCGGCCGATGAAGGTGGTGGCGCTCACCTCGGCCATGCCGGGCGAGGGCAAGACGGTGACGAGCGTGAACCTCGCGCTCTCCGCGGCGCGGGCCAACCCGGAGCGCCGCATCCTCCTGGTGGACGCGGACCTGCGCCGGGGCGGCGTGGCGGCCACGCTGGGCATGCGCAACAAGACGGGCCTGGCGGAGCTGCTCGGCGGTGACTGCGAGGTGCGGGACGTGGTGCGGCGCTTCAACTCCACGCGCCTGGCCATCATCCCCGCGGGCAGCACGCCGGAGGAGCCCACGCAGGTGCTGGCCAGCGCGCGGATGAAGCAGTTCCTCAAGGCCGTGCGCGAGGGCTTCGACGAGGTGTATCTGGACCTGCCGCCGACGCTGCCCTTCGCGGACGCGGCGATTCTGGGCCATCAGGTGGACGGCATCCTGATGGTGATTCGCGCCAACGTCACCCCGGGCAAGTCGGTGCACCAGGCGGTGGAGAGCCTGGGCGGCGCGCCCATCCTCGGGTGCGTGCTCAACGGGGCGGAGCTGCAGGCGACTCCGTACCTGAAGAACTACGAGAAGAAGTAGCACCGGGCGGCCCTTCGCCTTTCGCCCCCTGGCAACAGGGGGCGCGGGGCAGGGGGCGGATGCGAAGCGGGTTGGGGCGGGTTGGTTGGAGGGGCACGTGCTCCGCGTTTTTCACCACTATTTCTCTGCAAAGAAACTCACGTTCTTCCTCGCCGAGAGCTCGGCGATCGCGTTGGCCTGTGTGATGGGCGCGGCGGCCTGCGCGGCACTTTTCGCTCCCGCGGGGACCCGGCCCCCGCTTTCCGAGATGTGGCCCACGCTGCTGGGACTGGGCGCCGCCTTCGTCGTCACCTTCCAGTTCACGCTGTACCTGTTGGATTTGTACGACCTTCGCGTCGCGGCCGAGGACCGCGTGCGTGGCTACCGCTTCCTGAAGGCCGCGGGCGTCACGGCGATGGTGGCCGGCGGGGTCATGCTGGTGGTGCCGCTGGTGCTGCCGGTGGCGCTGCCGCCGGGCACGCTGCTGGGCGGGGCGATGGGCGCCCTGGCCGGCACCCTGACGGTGCGGGTGTCCATTCGCGCGCTGGTGGGCGCGCCGGACACCGTCCTCCTCGTCGGTGACGGCCTCAAGGCCCGCGCGGTGGCGAGCGCGATTGAAGCGGGCGGCGAGGGCAGCTACCGCGTGGTGGGCATGGTGGACCCGCGCAGGCTCTCCGAGCCGCTGGAGAAGCTGGCGGGGCGTCTGAATGCCTCCTACGTCGTGCAGGCCGCGGACGACATGCGCGGCGCCAACTGGGTGGAGTCGCTCTTGAGCTGCCGGCTCCAGGGGCGCCGGGTGTACGAGGCGGCCGGCTTCTGCGAGCGCGTGCTGCGCCGCATTCCGGTGCAGTTCCTCCGGGCGAGCGACTTCGCCTTCGCGGACGAGCTCACCGTGTCGCCGCTGCGCCGGGCGCTCAAGCGCGGCTTCGACATCCTCGTGGCGTCCACGCTGCTGCTGCTCGCGTCGCCCTTCCTGCTGCTGGTCGCGGTCGCCATCAAGCTGGACTCGAGGGGCCCCGTCTTCTACCGCCAGGAGCGCACGGGCCTGGGCGGCAGCACCTTCCACTTGTGGAAGTTCCGCAGCATGCGGACGGATGCGGAGAAGGACGGCGCGGTGTGGGCGCGGGCGAATGATGACCGCGTGACACGGGTGGGGCGCTTCATCCGCCGCACGCGCGTCGACGAGATTCCCCAGGTGTTCAACGTGCTGATGGGGGAGATGAGCTTCGTGGGGCCGCGTCCGGAGCGCCCCGTCTTCGTCGAGCAGTTGAAGCAGCAGATTCCGTTCTACGGCCTGCGCGAGGCGGTGAAGCCCGGCCTCACGGGGTGGGCGCAGATTCGCTACCCCTATGGAGCGTCGGTGGAGGACGCGCGCAACAAGCTGGAGTTCGACCTGTACTACGTGAAGAACGGTTCGCTGTTCCTGGATGTGGGAATCATCTTCCACACCGTGAGGCATGTGCTTCTCGGTCGTGGGGCTCGGTAGCGGTTTGGGGGAGTACCGCCGCGTTGGCCTCCTTTTTGGAAGGAGAGGCGCAGCGCGGCGGGCCCGCCCGGTTGTCGGGGGGCGGGTCTCGGGCGTCGTGGACGGGGGTAGGGCAATGATTGGGATGGACTTGGATTCGCCGCTCTCCGAGGGATGGGAGGAGACGCGCCGCCGGCTGGAGCTGGATCGAGAGCGCAACGAGCTGCTGCAACCCCAGGTGGAGCGTCCCACGCGCATCGTCGCCATCGGCGGCGGCACGGGGCTGCCCATGGTGCTCCGCGGCCTGGCCCGGCGCGCGCTGCCGAAGTCCGGGGACGTGGGCGTGGACATCACCGCGGTGGTGGCCATGAGTGACGACGGTGGCAGCTCGGGCCGGCTGCGCAGGCTCCACGGCGCGCTGCCTCCGGGCGACATCCGCAACTGCCTGGTGGCGCTCGCGGGAGGGAAGAACGCGCTGAAGGACGTCTTCCAGTTCCGCTTCGGCGGGGCGCGTGGCCTCGCCGGGCACGCGGTGGGCAACCTGCTCATCGCCGCGCTGGCGGAGCTGAAGGGGGACTTCCTCGAGGCGGTGCGCATGTCCGGCGAGCTCCTGGGCGCGCGGGGGCGGGTGCTGCCCTCCACGCTGTCCTCGGTGCAGCTCGTGGCGCAGATGCATGACGACACGGAGGTGGTGGGCGAGCGCAACATCTGCCGCGCCCACGGCCGGGTGCGCCGGGTGTCACTCAGTCCACGCCTGCCGCCGCCCACCGACGGGCTGCTGGAGGCCATCTACACCGCGGACCTGATTGCGATTGGACCGGGCTCGCTCTACTCGAGCGTGCTGCCCAACCTGCTGGTGGACGGCGTGGCCCAGGCGCTGAAGGAGACGCGGGCGCTGAAGGTCATGGTGTCCAACCTCATGACCCAGCCGGGGGAGACGGACGGCATGACGTGCCTGGACCACGTGCAGGCCGTCATCGACCACGTGGGCCCGGTGCTGGACGCGGTGCTGGTGAACGGCACGCCGCCGTCCTCCGAGTCCATGAAGCGCTATGCGCGGCGTGGCTCCTATGTCGTCCCGGTGGACCGCCGGGACTTGATTGCCGCGGGTGTGGTGCCGGTGCAGGCGGACCTCCTGAAGGAGGGGTCCAGGATCCGACACGACAGCCGCAAGGTTGCCTCCTGCCTCCTGAAGATGGCCCGCAGCGGCTTGTAGCCGCGCGAGGCCGTCACCACCTTTGGCGCCCTGATAATGGAAGCAAGACACCTCAACGCCCGGCCGTCCGTCGTGGAAGTCAACGAGCGGGCGGCCTTCATGGCCCTGGAGTCCGAGTGGAACGCGCTCGTGGAGGCCACCTCCCACGAGCTGTTCTACCGGCATGAGTTCCTGCGCATCTGGCTGGACAACTTCGCGTCCGGTGCGCGGCCTCGCGTCCTCACGCTGCGAGACGGTGACGGCCGGCTGACGGCCGCGCTGCCGCTGTTCGAGGAGCGCACCACCCTGTACGGCGTGCCCGCGCGGCAGCTCTCCGCGATGGCGAATGTCCACTCCTGCCGCTTCGATTTGCTGGCACGGGAGCCGGACGTCGCCGCGCAGGCCTTCCTCGCGCACCTGCGCTCGGTGGGCGCCTGGGATGTGCTGCGGTTGACGGACGTGCCGGACGGCGGTGCGGCCTGGCGGCTGCATGCGCTGGCGCGCGAGGCGGGAATGCCGGTGGGTGAGTGGGAGTCGCTCCAGTCGCCCTACATTCCCCTGCCGTCGAGCCGGGATGCGTACCAGGCGACGCTCCAGTCCAAGTTCAAGGCCAACTGCCGGCGGCGGCGCCGGAAGCTGGAGGAGAAGGGGCGCGTCACCTTCGAGCGGGTGGACGGCGGCCTGGACCTGGAGGGCACGCTGGAGGAGGGCTTCCTCCTCGAGCAGAGCGGCTGGAAGGGCGAGCGCGGCACGGCCATGGCGCAGGACGCGCGCACGCGCGGCTTCTACACGGAGCTGGCGCGGGACGCGGCGTACCGGAAGCGGCTGGCGTTGTACTTCCTGCGACTGGACGGCCGGCCGGTGGCCTTCCACTACGGGCTGGAATATGGCGGGCGCTACTTCCTCCTGAAGCCCGGCTACGACGAGGGCCTGCGCGAGTGCAGCCCGGGGCAGCTCCTCATGGAAGAGGTGGTGGGGGACTGCATCGACCGTGGCCTGCGCGAGTTCGACTTCCTGGGGCCGGACATGGTGTGGAAGCGCGACTGGACGGACAAGACGCGCCGGCACACCTGGCTCTACGTGTTCAACGACTCCGCCTTCGGCCGGGCGCTGTGCGCGGCCAAGTTCCGGTGGGGACCCGCGATGAAAGAGGTGGTGGCGCGATGGAAGCGATGAAGCCCTCGGGGAAGCTGTTCGTTCCGTCCCTGCCGACGCTCTGGCCGCACATGTTGTTGTCGCGGCCGAAGCCGGGGGCGCTGCCTCCGTTCTCCTCGCCCAACGTCCGCTACTTCTACTTCGCCCGCAACGCCATCTGGCTCACGGTGAAGATGCTGGGCCTGGACGCGGGCGAGGTGCTGGTGCCCGCCTACCACCACGGCGTGGAGGTGGAGGCGCTGGTGGACGCGGGCGCCACGCCGCGCTTCTACCGCGTGGGCAGCCGCTGGGACGTGGACCTGGAGGACGTGGCCCGTCGCATCGGCCCGAAGACGAAGGCGCTGTACCTCACGCACTACGCCGGCTTCCCCGGCCCGGTGCGGGAGATGCGGAAGCTGGCGGACGAGCACGGCCTCATCCTCATCGAGGACTGCGCGCTGTCGCTCTTGTCGTCGGACGGCGCGGTGCCGCTGGGCACCACGGGTGACGTGGGCATCTTCTGCCTCTACAAGACGCTGCCGGTGCCGAATGGCGGCGCGCTGGTCGTGAACGGCCCGCGCCAGTACAGCCTGCCGGAGCCGCCCGCGCCGCCGGCGGCCTCGACGTTCAGCCACACGGTGTCCGCGCTGCTGCAGAACCTGGAGCTGCGCGGCGGAGCGTTCGGCCGTACGGTCCGTGGCGCCGTGCGCAAGCTGGGCCACGGCACGGTGAAGGCGGCCAGCATCGAGCGCGTGGCCACGGGCACGCAGCACTTCGACCGCCGGCACGTGGACCTGGGCATGAGCCCGCTGACGAAGCGCATTGCACAGGCGCAGGATTTGGAGGCCATCGTCGAGCAGCGGCGGCGCAACTACTTCTTCCTGCTGGGGCGGCTGCGGGACGTGTCGCCGCCGCTGTTCAACCAGCTCCCGCCGGGGGCCTGCCCGCTGTTCTACCCGATGGTGGTGCAGGACAAGGCGGAGGTGCTGGCGCGGCTGCGGGCGCAGGGTATCGACGCCATTGACTTCTGGAAGCGCTTCCATCCGGCGTGCGACGCGTCGGCGTTCCCCGAGGTGGCGCAGCTCCGTCGGTCCATCGTGGAGATTCCGTGCCACCAGGACCTCTCGCCGGAGGTCATGGCGGACGTGGCCGCGGCGGTGCGTGACGCGTTGAAGTCGGACCGCCGGACGAAGAAGCGCGCGGGCTGAAGCAGGGCAGGGAAACGGGCACAGGGGAGGGCGGACGGTGATTCGCGAGGATGAGCTGACACAGGGGCCGCAGGCCGCGCAGTGGCTGGAGGTGGGGGCCGTGGGCAACACCTCCGCGCTGGCGGGGATGCGGAAGGAGTGGAGCGCGTTGCTCGACGCGAGCGACGCGGGCCCCTTCAACGCCTGGGAGTGGCTCTATCCCTGGTGCCGGCGGATTGCGACGAACCGGCGCCCGCTGGTGCTCACCGCGAAGGACCGCACGGGAGCGCTGGTGGGGTTGATGCCGCTGGGCGTGGAGTACCGGAGCGTGGCGGGCGTGCCGGTGCGGCGCCTGAGCTTCCTGGGCGAGACGCACGTGGGCAGCGACTACCTGGACGTGGTGGCGAAGCGCGGCCGGGAGAGGGACGTGGCCCACGCCTTCGCGCGGATGCTGTACGCGCTGCGCGACGAGTGGGACGTGCTGGACCTCACGGACTTCCGCGAGGGCTCGCCCACGGTGGACGTGCTGCGCGAGGTGTTCCCGAGCGGGGATGTCTTCGTGACGCCGCGCTACGTGTGCCCTTACGACACGTTGGACCCGAAGGAGCCATTCGACGCGTTCCTCAAGCGCACGGGCCGGCGCGACAACTTCCTGCGGCGGCGCAAGTGGCTGGAGAAGCAGGAGGGCTACCGGATTGAGCGCACAGAGGCGCCGGGCGAGCTGGCCGCGCCGCTGACGGACTTCTTCCGGCTGCACTCGGCGCGCTGGGCATCGGATGGAGGCTCGCAGGGCATCAAGGGCGCGGGCGTGGAGTCGTTCCACCGGGATGCCACGCAATTGCTGGCGGAGCGCGGACGCCTGAGGATGTACACGATGAAGGTGGGCGGCCGGGCGGTGGCTTCGGTGTATGGCATTGTCCACCGGAACAGCTTCGTCTACTTCCAGTCCGGGTATGACCCGGAGTGGCGCAACCGCAGCGTGGGCCTGGTGCTGGTGGGCGAGACGTTCCGGGATGCGCTGGCGTCTGGCTTTGCCGAGTACGACTTCCTGCGAGGCACGGAGACGTACAAGTCGGACTGGGTGACGAAGCAGCGGCACACCGTGTCCGTGCGAGTGCACGCCGGGACGTGGGCAGGGCGCTGGTTCACGCGCTCGGAGGAGTGGGCGCGTGAGGTGCGCAACGGCGCGAAGGCGGTGATGCCGGACACGCTGGTGGAGAAGGTGCGGCGCTTGCGCCGGCGCCGGGCTGCGGTGCGGTGACGCGGCCCGGCGGCTGATTGCTCCCGGCGCATCTGCGCAGGCTTTCTACGGGGTGTTGGAATCCGCCGGCAGCACGCAGATGTTGATCGTGCCTGTCGTTACGGCGCCCTGGGGATCAGAGAGCCAGACAGTGATTGTGCAGTTGTTGCAGGTGGAAGAGGCCGGCAATTGAGTGGGCGTGAACTGGTTCGTCAGTGAATCGAACTGGGAGAACTGGCCGGGGCAGTTCGAATACCACTGCGTGAATGGCGTAAGGGTTTCCGGGTCCAGGGCAAAGACCGAGAAGGTGGTGCTCTGGCCAAGGCGCACTCGCCCCTCCGATACCGTGAACGAGTAGATCACCGGGGGACTGTTGAAGCTCACCTCGATGGTGGCAATGCCGCCCTGTGGCTGTTCCGGGCCAACCTGAATGAACAGCCGTGCCGAGCTGGAACTGCCCCGCGAATCCTGCACGGTCAGGGTCAGGGTTGCTGTCAGTGATGTGTTTGGCGCGGTCCAGTCCGTGGAGGTGGTAGTTGGACTGGACAGGCTGCCCGCAGTTGCCGTCCAGGAATACGTGAGTGTGTCGCTGGCATCCGGGTCGTGCGCACTTGCGACCAGATGGATGGTCTGACCCGCGCTTATTGTGATGGACGAAGCCACGACCGAGTCGATGATGGGAACATCATTGGATGGATAGGGAGCAACGTCCACTGCCTGCAACGTCACAGCGATGAGCGCCGTTTGTCCCGCGACAATGACGACACCTGACGCTTCGCCCTCGTAGACCCTCTTGCCGCTCGAATCGAAAGCCCGAAACAAGAAGCTTCGGTCGGCACCTGCGGGAATGCCCGCGATGGTGCCACCCCATACTCCATTGGCTTGTACGAGTTCTTGCGAGAAGGAGGCGAAGTCAGGTCCCGAGATGGTGACCTGGATGCGGACGACGACGCTGGAGTCCACCGCCGCCGTTTGCGTGGACACTGTGAACTGCGCCGCCCCAGTATCGGTGGTGGGACTGCATCCCGCGATGATTGCCCAAAGGAGCGCGACAACGGGAAGGAGTCTGTGTTTGTGCATGAGAAGCCCCTTTCGCTCACGGGCGTGGATTCGCCCAGTAAGCGCCGAGGTCCAGTAATGCACAAATGTTGGATGCAATAGAAGCCACGGTCGTGTCGACAATTCCAATTGCGCGGCCAGGGAGCCCAGTGGGGCTTTGGATTCTGGTTTGTCTGACCTGGCACGTCGTTGGTGGTCTTCCACTGTCCGGAATGACCCGGTTGTGTTCCTGGGGGCGTTCGGTGTTCCGTGTCCTCCATGGACGAAAGCCTCCTCCCGGACATCCTCGACCAGGTGGGCCGCCAGCCGCGTGAGTTCGGCGCGGTGCAGCTCCACGTGGACCCGGTGGTTCGCGCGCCCGAGGGCACCCGGGCCACCGCGAGCATCTGGTTGCAGGGAGCCTTCACGCCCATGGCTCCCGGCGCGAGCCTGCGCGTCCTTGATGCCGCCACGTGTCGCGAGGTGCTGCATGCGCAGTTGCCCTCGCTGGAGCGAGGGCAGGTGCTGCGCTGGACGCTGCCTTTGAGCCTCGATGCCGAGGTTCGCGAGCTGCTCTTCCAGCCAGTGGCCCCTGTGCCCGAAGGCGCCGTGCGCGTCCGTCCGCCGTGGCGCCTCTTCGACACGCTGGAGTTGGTGACGGAGACGCGCCCGGTCGTGAACAAGGACCTGCTGGCGGCGGGCACGGCGGTGTCCCTCGCCATGGGAAGCCTGCCGGTGGCAGCCCTGCTGCGCGCCTCCAGCACGGCCGTGCGGGAAGAGATTCGCACGAAGCAGCATGCGGCCCGGGCGCTACCCGCTGGCTTCGTGGCGGAAGTCACCGCGGGCCCGGCCTCCGAGGCAACGTTCGAGGGGCCGGCGGCCATCACCGTCTGGGAACCGGGACAGTCGTTCGATGCGGCGCCCTGGCGAGAGAGCATCGCGGCGCTCCGTGAGGGAGACGCCCGCCGCGTGCAGTGCGCATGCGGCGCCGTGGCGCCCCGGCAAACGGAGTTCTGTCCGAGCTGCCTTGCGTCCCTCGCGGGAGCCGCCGTGGCCGTGGAGGCCACGGTGTCACCGCTGCCTGATGGAAGCGTGGCGGTCTCGGGCCATGCGGATGCGGCGCGGTCCTCCGAGGTCACCGCGTCGCTGTCGCTTGGTGAAGGCGTTGCTGTCCCAGGCCCCGCGGATGCGGTCGCGCACGCCGACACAGGTCCGCGCTGCCCCCGGCACCCGATGGTGGAGGAGACGCGCACCTGTCCGCGCTGCGGCGGTTTCTACTGTGACGGCTGCCTGCCGGAGTCCCTCGAATCGGAGCGGACGCACTGCCCCGACTGCCTCGCGCGTGAGACGGTGACGGACCCGGTGCGCCTGCGCCGCACGCTGGTTCGGGACATGTCGCTCGTCCACTGCGGCGTCGCGGTGGGCATGGTCATCATGGGCGTCCTCGGTTCGCTGGGCGCCGTGGGCAAGGAAGCCGAGGCCCTCATCGGAGGCGCGTGCTTCGCCGCCGTCTTCCTCGGGCTCGCCGGGCTTCTGGCGCTCACTCGCAACACCGTGGTCGGCTGGGGCGCCTTCGCGCTCGACGTCCTGCTCGGAGTCACCTTCCTGGTGATGGGAGGCCCGCTGGAGGGAGGCATTCTCTTCCTCGCGGCCGTCATCTCCTGCTTGCAGCTCATCAAGGCGCGGGGCCTGTCAGGAGCGAATGCGCCCGCCTGAAGCGCCGGGCGAGAGGCTTCAACTCAGGAGGCGTCGGATGGGGAAGCGGTTTCCGGCTGCTCACTCTTCACGACGACCTTCCCGAGAGAGGACTCGAAGGAAAGGGTGGGGCGCTCCCTGCCTCGCGAATGCCACTGCCACTCCTTCTCGATGAAGAAGTGGATATCCGCGATGAGTGCCTCCGCCGTGAGCGGTGTCATCGGGTCGACGCAGCGCGCGTCGGGCTTGAACGTGATGAGCGTGCGTCAGGGCGGAGTGGTCACGCCTGTCTCGGGTGGCCGAGGCTCCGCTGAGGGCGGCGCCGCACGGCCTCCGCGGCGGTGATCTTCTCGATGGGCGGGACGCTGCCTTTCTTCTGCTCACCCATCGCCGGGCCCTCCCGTCACCTCACGGCGTGCCGCCACCACCCATGACTTCCGAGCGGAGCTGCGCAATCGCGGGCCCGAGCTGCGGCGGCTGCATGTTGCGCGGCACCTCGACGGAGAAGCGCTCGAAGTGCTCCAGCGCCTTCGCCTTGTCGCCGCGCCGCAGCGCGAGGCTGCCCAGGAAGATGAGCGCCTCCTGCGCGTCCGGCCACGTGTCCACCAGCTCCGACAGCTCCGCCTCCGCGCCCTCCAAATCTCCCTTCGTCGCGCGCAGCACGCCGCGGTGCACCCGCAGCTCGACGTGGAACGGGTCCGCGGCCAGGCCCTTCGCCGTCACCTTCGCCGCCTCCTCGAAGTCCTGCCGGCGGATGAGCTCGTGGCTCAGCAGCGACGCGGCCTCGACGTCCCCGGCGTTGGACTGCAGGCGCGCGCGGGCCTCCTGCATCTCGGGGTCCTCAGCCTCCTCGCCCATGCCCTGGCCCTGCTGCTGCTGTTGCCGCCCGCCGCCCGGCATCCGGCCCGTGGCCTCCTGGCCCTCGGTGCGCACCTGCTGCTCGGAGACGAGCAGGTAGCTCAGCCCGCCGAAGAACAGGACGATGCCCGCGCCCCACAGGGCGCCCGCGAGCTGCGGATTGCGCGCCGCCCAGCCGTTGCCCGCCGGTGCGGGAGCCCGCTGCCGCGCACCGTCGCCGGACGCCTTGCGCTTCAGGTGCTCGTCCTTCGCGCGCAGCGCGTTGGCGGCCTCGCGCTCCAGGCGGGACTTCTCCGCCGCGTACTGCTCGGCGCCCAGGTTGTGCTTCTCCGCCTCCAGCGCGCGGAGCTGGTCGATGAGCGACTGCGCGCGCTGCGTCAGGTCATCCAGCACGCCGTCGCGAGGCTCGTTCGTGGCGAGCGCGCCCCGGCTGCGCTGAAAGATGAGCCAGGCGGCGGCGGCCACGAAGGCCACCGCCAGCACGATGATTCCAGGCAACCAGTTCGTCGTCTGCGGCTGCATGCCTTAGCGCTCCAGCTCCCGGCGCACGGCCGCGAGGTACGGGTCTTCTTCTTCCTTCGACGGAGTCTCCGTCGTCGTCGCCGGGGTGGCGGGCTGCTGCGAAGTCTGTGTCTCGGCGGGGCCGGGGCCGCGCTGGAGCTGTCTCCAGATGACGATGCCGCCCAACGCGACGAGCGCCACCGGGCCCAGCCAGACGAACCAGTTGAAGCCCTCGGCGGTGGGCTCCAGGAGCACCCACTCGCCGTACCGGGCGACGAAGTAGTCCACCACTTCCTGGTCCGTCTTCCCCTCGGCGACGAGCTCGCGCACGGTGTCGAGCTGGGCGCGCGCCATGGAGGCAGGGCTGTCCGAGATGGACACGCCCTGGCACACGGCGCAGCGCAGTTGCTTGCCGAGCTTCTGGACGCGGGCCTCCAATTGAGGCTCGAGCGGCTGGCTTCCGCCCTGCGTGGGCGCGTACTGGCCGGTGAGGAGGCTGAAGGCGAGGGTCAGCGACAGGAGGGCAGCGGTCATCGGACTCCCTGGAACCGTCCCTACGTAGCTTTGCGTGACGGGTGTTGCCCAGGGAAACCGCTGCCCCGAGCGCCCGGACCTTCGGCCCCTCTCCGAGCGATATGCATTGATTTGTAGAAATGCTGGATTTGACACAGTGTCAGCGGAATTGCTAGGCAGTCGACAGTCGTCAGATTGCTCGTCCTGACCTGGGGTCGGGGAGGGGGCGCTCCGCCGAGGCGCGCTCCCGTTCGAGGGGGAATTTCGATGAAGCCAGCCACGTGCCGTGGGGCGCACCCGTGCGCTTCCGAGGGCCGTCGTGCGTGCAGCGGTGTGGGGCGGGGTGGGTTCGGCGCGCTGGTGCTGGCGCTGCTGCTGCCATGGGTGGCCTCGGCGCAGCAGACCCCTCATGTGGCGCGGCTCCAGGTAGATGGCTCGAGCTACGACCGCGGCGTCGGTGGCTTCGCGTCCCGCGAGGCGGCGGCGCGCCAGTTCTTCCAGACGCATGCGGACCGCTACGACTTCCTCATCGTCTTCCCGTCGTTCCCCACGGACCTGGGCGCGGAAGCGGTGGGCGTGCACTGGCTCTTCCGCAACGACGTGCAGGGCATCGGCAAGCCCATTGGCACGCAGCGCGATGACGGCAGCGGCGGGCGCCTCAAGGGCTACATCGACCTGGCGGGCCTGAGGCCCGGAGACCAGCGCAGCGTCGCGGAGGTGCTCCAGACGCTGGGCCACGAGGTGGCCCACCAGTGGTCCGGCCAGGTGACGTGGCTGGACCCGGTGACGAAGCAGCGCCGCACGGACCTGCTCGGCAGCGAGGGCGGCCACTGGAGCTTCTTCCTCGACTCGGACGCGTCGCTCCTCTACGGCTCGGACTGGCGGAGCAACGGCGACGGCACCTTCACCGCGCGCGAGTCGGTGCGCCGCTACGGCCCGCTGGACCTGTACCTCATGGGCCTGGTGCCGCCGGGCGAGGTGCAGGCGGTGACGCTGCTGCGCCCCTCCGGCTCCACGCCCTACGAGCCCACGGCGCGGCCTCCGCCGGACGGCACGAGCGTGCCGGCCACTCCGGTGCAGGTCGGCATCCAGGACATCATCGCGGCGGAAGGCGCGCGCGTGCCCGCGTCCACCCTGTCGCAGCGCCACTTCCGCGCGGCCTTCGCCGTGCTCACCGCGCCGGGGCAGAGCCCGACGCCCCAGCAGCTCGCCTTCGTGGAGTCGGTCCGCACCGCGTGGCTCGACACCTTCTTCTTCCTGTCCGGCGGCCGGGCCTACATGGAGACGGACCTCCTGGAGGTGCCGGCCGGCCCCGTGGCGAGCGCCCCCAGCGTGCGCAAGGGCGTGGACTACCTGCTGTCTCGCCAGGCCGCCGAGGGGAGCTGGGCGGACGCGCCACCCACGCGGCTGCGGGACACCCAGCTCGCCATGGAGGCGCTGGCCGGGTTCAGGACGACGGCGGGGGCGACGACGGCGGTGTCGCGCGGCGCGGACTTCCTGGGCACGGTGGAGGACGCCACCGTGGATGGCCGCTCGCGGCGCGCGCTGGCGCTGCTGGCCGCGCTCCGCCCGCCCACTCCGGCGGAGGAGCTGCTGGAGTGCCGTGAGCCGGAAGGGCTGCACTCCGGCGGCGGCGTGGGCTACGCGGCGGGCTATTCGTCGAGCGTCATCGACACGGTGCTGGCGGCCGCGGCGCTCACCGGTACCTCGGGGGCCGAGCCGGTGCTCACCGGCTTCGCGAGCTACCTCCTCGCCACGCAGAACCGGGACGGCGGTTGGGGCTTCACGCCCGGCGGCCCCAGCCGCATCGAGCCCACCGCCCGCGTGGTGGCCTTCCTGCTGGACGGCCCCGTCGCGCCCGGGCGGGACGAGGCCCTCATCCGTGGCACGGCCTTCCTGCACGGGCTGCGCACGGCGGACGGGGACTACCGCGACGATGCCATTTCCCCGGCGGGCACCGCGCAGGCACTGCTGGCGCTGGCGCGCCACGGGAGCCTCTCGGCGGTGGCGGCGCGGGCGGCCAGCCAGTTCCTCCTGTCCCAGCAGCAGGAGGACGGGAGCTGGCGGGGCTCCGTCTCGCACACCGCCCAGGTGCTCCAGGCGCTTCGCGTGGTGCTCACGCCCAACCTGTCGGTGGACGGCTCGGGCGTGGTGGCGTCCTCGCACACCGTCACCGAAGGCGAGCCCGTGGCCGTGACGGTGCCGGTGCGCAACGCCGGCTACGTGGACGCGGGCGCCTTCACCGTCCAGGCCTTCGATGAGGGCGGGGCGCCGGTGAGCGCGACCGTGCAGGTGGCGTCGCTGGCGGCGGGTGCCACGGTGAGCGTCACGTTGAACGTGGACACCTCCACGCTCGGCGGCGCGACGCGCGTCTTCCTCGTGGTGGACCCCGAGGGGCACATCGACGAGCTGCGCGAGGACGACAACCGGCACGCCCTGCCGCTCGTCGTGCAGGAGCCCCCGGAGGGGCCGGAGCTCAGTGTCAGCGCGAGCAGCCTCGTGGTGAGCCCGTCGAGTGTCTCGGAGCTTCCCACCGAGCTCCAGGTGGTGGCGGGCGTGGCCAACCTGGGGCAGTCGGCGGCCTCCAACGTGGAGGTGGCGCTGTCCGTCAACAGCACCATCGTCGCGAGGCAGCGCGTGACGGTGGGCGCGAAGTCGCTCGTCCCCGTCACCTTCACCGCCCCGGTGGAGCGCCTCTTCGGCGCCGTCGGCGTGACGGTGGTGGTGGACCCGGGCGGGGAAGTCGACGAGGCCAACGAGGCCAACAACAGCGCCACGAAGGTGCTGCCCGTCACGCCCACCATCGACCTGGCGATGACGGCGCTCAGCGTGGAGCCGGCGCGCGTGGAGCAGGGGCAGGACGTGCGGGTGCGAGTGTCGGTGGCCCACCGGGGCACCACGCTGGCGGCGGGCGCGCAGGTGCAGGTGGAGGTGTTCGACGGCTCGGGCGCGCGGGTGGCCGTGCTGTCACCGGTGCGCAAGGACCTCGACGCGGGTTCCACCACGGACTTCGAGCCGCTCTGGCGTGCCTCCGTCGCGGGCCCGCTCAGCGTCACCGCGAAGCTGGTGCACGTGGCGGACCGCTCGGCGGGGAACGACAGCCGCACGGTAGCCCTCCAGGTGGACGCCTCGCAGCGGCCCAACCTGCGCTTCGCAACGGGCAGCTTCCAGGTGACGCCGACTCCTCCGAAGGAGGGCGAGCAGGCCTCCCTGGCCATCACCGTGGAGAACCCGGGCGCGGTGGCCACAGGCGCGTTCGACGTGGACTTCGCGCTCCAGAATCCCGCGGGTGAGACGCGCGTGGCGCGAGTGCGGGTGGAGGACCTGGCGGCGGGGGCGAGCACGCGAGTGACGGCGTCCTTCACTCCGGAGTCGGCGGCGGCGCTCACGCTGGTGGCGCGCGCCGACACGGGACAGCTCGTGGGGGAGTTCGACGAGGACGACAACGTGGCCGTCGTCCAGATGGCGCCGCTGTCGCTGCCGGACCTGGCCATCACCTCGGCGGACCTCCTGCTCGAGGACCCCTTCCCCCGGCCGGGGCAGACGGTGCCTGTCACTGTCTCCGTCTTCAACCGGGGTGGCCAGCCGGCGCTGGACGCGACGGTGGAGTTGTTCGAGGGAGCGCCGGAGCAGGGCGGCAAGAGGCTCGGCGGTGTCAGCGCCGCGCGCATCGAGTCCAACGCGCGCTTCGAGCCCACCTTCTCGTGGCCCACCGGGGACGCGTCCGGCGCCGTGGTGCTGGTGGCGCGCGTGACGCTGCCTGCCTCCGGAAGGGAAGGGGACACCGGCAACAACCGCGCGCAGCGCGAGGTGGTGGTGCAGTCCGGAGCCTTCGCGCTCACGCCCGCGTACTTCTCTCCGACTGGCGACGGTGTGCAGGACACCTCGGGCGTCCGCGTGCAGCTCGCCCAGGCCGGCGCGCTGGACGTGCAGTGGCTGGATGCGGACGGCGCGCTCGTGCACCAGGAGACGCGCGAGGGGCTGGCTCCGGGGACGTACACGCTGGAGTGGAATGGCCAGACGGCGCAGGGCGCGTGGGCGAAGGACGGGCGCTACCGCGTCATCGCGGAGTCGCGCGTGGGCGGTGCCACCAGCGCCACCCGGGTAGGCGACGGCACGGTGGTGCTGGACCGCAACCGCGAGTCCCTCTCCCACGCGGCGGGGACGCCGCTGGTGTCCTGGCGGCGGCTGGACGTTCCCTCCAACGCCCGCGTCTTCATGGGCGACGACGACGAGTCGCTGCTCCTCGTGACGGGAGTCTTCACGCCGACGACGGAGCGCACGGACATCACGCGTCAGGGGCTCGTGGACGGCAAGCGCACGCTGGTGGCGTCGATACCGGCCTGGTGGGACGGAGGGACGCTCCAGTGGGCGGGAACCCTCGGGCACATCGTGTACCAGACGCTGTCGGGGCAGTCCTTCTACAGCGCCGTCGACACCCGCTTCCACTACTGCATGACCGAGGCCGGGGTGCACGCCATCACCCCGGGAGCATCGGCGCCGAGCCGGCTCTACACCGCGGTCCACGGGCCCTCGCTGGACTACCAAGAGAACTGCCGGGACACGGTGCGCAGCCATGGCCCCGACGTGGATGCGACTTCCATTCCCATGCGCGTCGGCCGCGACGGCCGGATGCTGGTGAAGAACTGGTACTACAGCGAGTACTTCGGCCACCACTACTTCTGGACGCTGCTCGATGCCTCGGGCGAGGTCCTCAAGACGAGCCCGTCAATCGATGGGACGTCCAATGTCCAGGAGCTGAGGCTGTCGCCCGAGGGCACCCGGGTCGCGTTCGCCACCCGGAGGGATGCCGTCACCATCACCGACCTGACCCACCCGGGCTCCTATGCGACGGAGGGGGCGTGGAGTGTCCCGCTGCGGATTCCCTTCTCGCGCTCCTTCTTCTGGCTCAACGAGCGGGAGCTGGCCTACGCCGGCGTCGAGTCCATCACCACCTCGGATGATGCGGAGGTCTGCCGGCTCGAGTACTGCGCGGACGGCTCGTGCGAAGTCGAACCGCCCTGTTCCATCTACCGCGGCGGTGGCATCTACGTGCTGGACACCGTGTCGGGCCAGACGCGGGCCCTGTACCGCGACGAGACGCGCGCCAGCGAGAAGTTCTCGCCCGACACCTACCTGTCGATGACGGCCGCGCCCGACGGCTCCATGGTGGCGTACACCTTCACGCCGGGCGCGTACGACGACGAGGAGGTCTGGGGCGTCCCCTCCCAGGGCGGCGCGCCGCGCCTGCTGCTCGCCCGCCGCCCGGGCCTGGCCGTCCAGGTGAAGGAGTGGTCTCCCGAGGGCACCTTCCTGCTCGTGGACGCGGAGGTCGCCACGACGGGCGGCTCCACCACGACGGCCCCGCACATCATCTACTCGCGAGCCAACCTGGCGGCGGAGATGACGGCGGTGCGCGCCCAGGGCACGCGCATGCTGTCGCTGCGCGGCTCGGCGCAGGACCAGAACTTCCTCCGGTATGAGATTTCCGCGCGGCCCGCCGGCTCCAGCGCCGCGCCCACCGTCATCGCCCGCTCCCTCACGCCCGTCGTCGACGGAGAGCTCGCCGGCTGGGTGCCTCCCGGTCCGGGCCGCTACGAGGTGGAGCTGGCCGTCTTCGACAAGGCGGGCAACAGCCGGCGCGTGCCGCTCACCGCGGCGTGGAGCGACGTCCCCATGGTGGCCGGCCTCTCGCGGGACCTCGAGTACCTCTCGCCCAACGGCGACGGAGTGCGCGAGGTGTCGACGGTGGAGTACTCCGTCCTCGGGCCCGCCAGCTTCGAGTTCGTCGTGCGCGACGCGGGCGCCCGAATCCTCCGGCGCTTCCCGCGCAGCCATCTGGAGGCGGGGACGGGCACCTTCACGTGGGACGGGCGGGACGAGGCGGGCGACGCGGTGGCGGATGGCCGCTACACCCTGGAGGGCGAGGGGCTGTCGCTGGGCTTCGTCGTGGACAAGGCGTACCCCACCGTCGAGCTGTCATCGCCCGGGAGCGGGAGCGCGGGCGCGTTCTCCGTGCAGCGCGTCCGGGCCTATTCCACCCTGGGCACGCTGCCCGAGGTGGCCGTGCTCAAGGGCCGCGTCACGGCCAGCGCGAAGGACACGAACCTCGACACCTTCCGGCTCGAGCAGAGCATCCCCGGCACGGGTGACAGCCAGTTCGAGACGCTCGACTCCACGAACACGCTGACCGCGCTGTCGCGCCCCGTCTCCATGACCGAGGCGCGGACGCACGCGTGGCGGGCGAGGGCGGAGGACCTCGCGGGCAACGTCAGCACCACGGCGACGAGGACGTTCCCGGAGCAGCTCACCCTCATCGGCTTCGGCCATGCCTCCGTGCTGGCGCCCGACAAGGGCGCGCTCTACGTCGGCGGCGAGCGCTTCCCCCGGTTGGACCTGCTCCAGTCACCCTTCGACAGCACGGAGAACCGGTTCCTCTTCACGCCGCAGCCGTATGCCTTCGTCCTCCAGACGTCGGTGCGCAAGCCGTTCGTCCGGTTGGACGTGGACTACCGCGTGAAGGGGAGCCCCGAGTGGACGCGAGCCTCCGCCGGAGAGGTGCAGCTCGTGTCGGAGACGTCCCTCATCTGGAACGCCACGCACCTGCTGCCCCGGGACTACGAGCTGCAAATCGTCGCCACGGACACGGAGGGGCGCGAGTTCCGCAGCGGACTCGAGCTCTACAGCCTGGAGTCGCAGACGCTGCCGCTGCGCACCTGTGTCGGCGTCGATGACGAGGGCGCCGAGCTCCTCAAGCTCGGCTTCGACCTGCCGGTGTCAGGCCCCGGGGACATGCTCGCGGAGGACGCCACGCTGGTCTTCAAGAGCGACGGCGCCACCGTGACGATGCCCTTCAGCCTCCCCACGCTCGCGTGGGTGCCCGGCGAGGAGCAGATTCCGTATGAGACGGGGGTCTCCACGGGAGACCTGGAGGGCTGCAAGTACGATCTCGAGCTCCACGCCCACACGCTCTCCGGGCAGGCCGTGAGCGCGAGCGCGAAGGTGGACCTGTGCGGCGTCGAGGTGAAGGACCTGCGCACCCTGTCGCCGCAGGGCGTGGCGACGCTGGTGGAGACGTTCCGCGAGGACGTGTCCTACGTGGAGGTGCTGTTCCAGTCCGAGTCCACCGGAGTCTGGAAGAAGGTGGGCATGTCCCGCGGCTTCAGCGGGAGCACGTCCGTGCCGCTGGACTTCACCGAGCTGGCGACGTGCGGCGCCCACCGCATCCGGCTGGTGGCCCACCTCGGGGATGGCTCGGTGGTGGACTCCACGGAGGAGCGGGAGGGCTACCACGCGTGCGTGCCTGGCGGACAGGCGTCGCTGGGCTGCACGCAGGTGGAGTTCACCACCATCACCGAGGAGCCGCCGCTGTCGTTCTGCAGCTCGGGCGAGCCCGTGCATGCCATTGGCATCAAGGCACGCTCGCTGGACGGACGCGTCGTCAATCTGCAGGCCTGGAGCCAGCCCATTCCGGGGACGTCGACGTCGCCGCTGGTGGTGACGGGCTTCACCCCCGGCGCCACCGTGGAGGCGCGCGCCATGCTGTCCACGCAGGGGCTTTCGCAGGCCTCGTACGTGGTGGGGGCCCGGGCCACGGATGACCGCGGCAGCTCCGCCACCGCCACGCTGCCCTATGCGCGCGCCATCATCGTGGACTCCACGCCGCCGCAGGCCGTGGTGTCGAAGCCCGCCGCGGGCGAGCGCGTCTGCCCGCGCGTGGAGCGCTCCGCGTCGGGGCTGGAGGTGTCGCGCCTCGACGTGGAGGGGGCCGTCGAGGACGAGCACCTCGCCGGCTACACCGTCCTGCTGCGCGGCCCGGATGGCGTGCTGCGCCCGGTGGCCACGAAGAGCTTCTCCGGCCGGACGAACACATTGGTCGAGGGAACGCTGGCCACCGCGGACGTCAGCGCGCTGCCCGCTGGTGACTACGAGCTGGTGGTGGATGCCCGCGACGCCAGCGGGCGGCTGTCATGCTCGGCTCCGGTGCCGTTCCACCTGGTGGGCGGTGTGCAGGTGAGCGGGCTGGCCGCGAGCCCGGCCGTGTTCTCTCCCGTGGGCGCGGAGGGCTTCCGCCGCGTCGGCGTGGACTTCACGCTGAACGAGCCGGCGGCCGTCGCCGTGTCCCTGCTGGCCCCGGACGGGCAGTCACGTGACGTCATCACCACGGCGGCGCCCGCCGGAGCACTGCACCTCGACCTGGATGAGGCGTCGCTGCGCGCGGCGGTGCGGGAGGACGGTCGCTACGCGCTCGTGGTGAAGGCCACGGATGCGTGCGGCCTCGTGTCGTCCGCCCGCGTGCCCCTGGACGTGGATGCCACCGAGCCCGTCGCGCGCATCGAGCGCCCCGTGGAGGGCGGCTCCGTGTCCGGTACCTGGAGCGTGGAGGGCGAGGCGACGGATGCCTCGCTGCGAAGCTATGAGCTGGCCGTGGGCAGCGGGCCGTCGCCCGCGTCCTTCACCGTGCTCGTCACGTCCACCCGTCCGGCTCGCGGGCTGCTCGGCCAGGTGGACGCGGCGTCGTGGACGCCGGGGACGTACACGCTGCGCCTGCGCGTGGAGGACGTCACCGGTGCCACCGCCGAGGCGCTGCGCACCGTCATCGTGGAGGCGCCCCGGCTCATCTCCTCCTTCACGGCGAGCCCCACCGCGCTGTCGCCCAACGCGGACGGCGTGCAGGAGCGCGCGGACGTGACGCTCTCCGTGCTGTCGCCTGGGACGGCGAAGCTGGAGCTCTTCGCCGCCCAGGGGACGCTCGCGCGCGAGGTGATGCCCGCGACGGCGGTCTCCTCGTCGCTCGACTTCGTGCTGGGTGGCGCCGCGCTGGACGGCATCCCCGACGGGCCGTACCGCCTGCGGCTGAGCGCCTCCTCCTCCTCGGGCGTGGAGGAGGTCCGCGAGCTGCTCATCGTCGTCGACCGGGAGCGGCCCACGCTGCGCGTGACGGCTCCGGTCGCGGGCGCGCGGGTGCCGGACGCGGTGACGGTGTCCGGCAGCATCGCGGACGAGAACCTGGAGTCCTGGTCCCTGACGCACCAGGCGCCGGGCCAGGGCGAGGCGGGTGTCTCCGAGGGCCACGCGCCAGTCTCCGGCACGCTGGCCCGCCTGTCCGGGCTGGGCGCGGGGACGCACGTCCTGGTGCTGCGCGCGCGGGACGCCGCGGGCAACGAGGCCGAGCTGCGGCACGAGCTGAGCGTGGACGCGACGCGGCCCGTGGTGGCCTTCGCCGAGCCCCGCTCCGGCGCGGTCCTCTCCGGCCGCGTCCAGCCCATCCTCGTCCGCGCCAGTCTGGTGGAGGATGCGCTGAAGTCCCTCACGCTCGAGCTGGAGCGGGACGGGCAGCGCACGACGCTCGCGGAGCGCACCGAGCTGCCCGCCGATGGCACCGTCCTGGCCTGGGACGCCGCCTCGCTGGAGGGCGGCCCCGCCACGCTGGTGCTGCGCGCGGAGGATGACGCAGGCCTCACCGCCGAGGCCCGCATCGACGTGGTCATCGACAACACGCGCCCCGACGCCGTCATCGAGGGCCCGCGTGGAGGCGTGGGCTCCGCGGAGCTCGACATCGTCGGCACGGCCCGGGACACGAACCTCGCCGAGTACACCGTGGAGCTGGCGAGCGGGCCGGAGGGCTCCTCCGCGCCATTCGTCACGCTCGTGAAGGGCACGCGCCCGGTCTCCTCGTCCACGCTGGCCACCACCACGCTCCCGGGCCAGGGCACCTGGCGGCTGCGGCTCCAGGTGAAGGACCAGGCGGGCAACGTGAATACGGACACGGCCACGGTGGTGTTCGACACGACGCCGCCCCGGCCGGTGCCGTCGCTCGTCGCGGTGCGGGAGCCTCCGCGCGCGGCGCGCCTGTCCTGGGCGGCGAGCCCGGACGCGGACGTCGACGGTTACGAGGTGTCGCGCACGCGCGGCAGTGGTGGCGAGCCGGTGTCGTGGCTCGTTCCCGCCAGCACGCGGGAGTACCTGGACGCCGAGCTGGAGGATGGCGTCTGGACGTACACGGTGCGGGCGCGCGACGCGGCGGAGCTGTGGAGCGAGCCGTCGCCTCCGGCGAAGGTGCACGTGGACACGCAGGCGCCCCAGGTGGCGCTGCTGGAGCCCGTGAACGGCGCCGTCGTCCGGGGCCAGGTGACGGTGCTCGGCTCCATCACCGCGGCGGACCTGGCGGAGTACCGGCTCCTCGTCGGGCAGGGCCAGTCCCCGTCGGACTTCCAGGTGCTGGCGCGCGCGTCCGTGCCGGTGAGCGCGGGCCCCATCGGTGTGCTGGACACCACCACGGTGGGCGAGGGCGCCCTGCTGACGCTGCGGCTGGAGGCCGAGGACGTCGAAGGCAACGCGCGCTCCGTCACCACCACCGTGAAGACGGACAACCTCGCGCCGCCGGCCCCCGTGCTGAATTCCGCGCGCGTGTCCTCCGGCGGCTCCGTGGAGTTGGCCTGGAGCCGGAGCGCGGCCGCGGACCTCCGCGGCTACCTCGTGCTCCGCAACGGCGAAATCGCCAACGCCCCGTCGGGTGCGACGCCGGCCGACCTCTCGCCGTACCTGCTCACGTCCACCAGCTATTACGAGCAGCGGGTGGACGGCTCGTACACGTACGAGGTGCAGGCGGTGGACAACGCCTTCAACGTGAGCGTCCCGTCCAACTCCCGGTCCGTCGTGGTGGAGACGGACGCGCCCAGGGCGACGGTGGTGTCGCCCGCGGCCTTCAGCCAGCTCGACGGGGCCACACTCGTGTCGGCCACGGTGGATGCGCAGGACGTGGCACAGGTGCAGTTCGAGGTGCGAGGGAAGGGCGCCACGGACTTCGCGCCGCTGGGGCCGCCCGTCACCCGTGAGCCCTACCGGGTGACGCTGGAGCCCTCCGCGTTCCCCGCCGGTGTGCTCGAGGTCCGGGCCGTGGCGCGCGACACGGCCGGCCACGTGGACCCGGCCCCCGTCCCCGTCTACTTCTTCTCCACCGAGGCGCCTCAGGCTCCTCCGCTGGTGGCGCGCGTGGACGCGCAGTCCGTCTCGCTCGACTGGAGCCCGGGAGTGCCGGAGGCCCAGTCGTACCGCCTGCTGCGCGGCGTCCAGGTGCTCGGTACCTCCGCCGCGCTGCCCGCGGCGGAGCTCTCCGCCACGTTCACTGCCAATGACACGACGCCCGAGGCGGGACTCGACGGAGACCCGGACACGTATTGGGACGGCTTCGCGGAGGACGCGCTGGACTACACGTGGCAGGCCCTCTTCGCCGAGTCCGTGCTGCTGGACGAGCTCCGCCCACAGCTCAGCTTCTACGGCACCGTGGTCGCCTCCGTGCGGGTGGAGGGGACCTGGGTTCCGCTGGCCGACGCCTCGAATGGAGATGGCCTCCGCTTCACGCCGCCCGGTGGCGGCGCTCTGCGAATCGAGGGGCTCCGCTTCGACTTCCACTGCCCCTGGTCGGGCTGTGGAGCCTCCCTCTACGAGGCCGGGGTGAGGGCTGGCGCGGTGATGGACGGGCTGTCCTTCACCGACGCCCCCGTCACGTTCGGCTCGCACACGTATGTCCTGGAGGCCCACGGTGCCGGAGGCCAGGTGGCCCGGACGCGCCGCACCGTGCGCATCTACGCGCCCGTGCTGTCCGCGCCTCCGCCGCGCGTCTCCGAGCGCACGGTGCGTCTGACTGGCGACGAGGCGGAAGCCCTGGGCGCCGTCACCTTCTTCGACGGCACCGGCGCTCTGGCGGCCCGGGTGACGGCGGATGCGCAGGGGCACTTCGCGGCGGACGTGACACTTATCGAAGGGCGCAACACCTTCTCGGCGGAGGTCGTGGACGCAGAGGGCAACCGCAGCGTCCGCTCCGCGCCGGTGAGCGTGCTCCACACGCCCCCTCCGGACGTGAGGGTGGTGCTGGCGTTGGCCTCCGTCACGGGCAGCAGCGTGTCGCTCACCTTCACCCCGGAAGGACAGTTGGAGCGCGTGGCCTCCTTCCACGTGTACCGGCAGTCCGATGGCGGGGCCCGTACCCGCGTGGCGTCGCTGGACGCGACGGCCCGGAGCTTCGTCGACACGGGGCTCCCCAACGGCCGTCATGCGTACACCGTCCAGGCCGCGGACCTGCTGGATGTGGAGGGCGCCGCGTCGAACACGGTGGTGGCGGAGGTGGCGCAGCCGCTGCCGCCGGTGCCGTCGCGGCCGCGCGTGGACGCTCCCGCGTCGGGCGGACAGCTCCTCGTGAGCTGGGTCGGTGCGGGCCCGGGCCTGCGCTACGTGGTGGAGCGCGCGACGAGCACGGGCGCCTTCTCCGTCCTCACGCCCACGCCCGTGGAGGTGCTGGAGTGGCGGGACACCGGGCTGACGGATGGCGTCGCGTATGCGTACCGCGTGCGCTCGGTGGATGCGCCAGGCAACCGGAGCGCGCCTTCCGAGCCGGCGGTGGGCATGCCCCAGCGGACGCTGCCGATGCGCCCGCCTCGCATCACCAGTCCCCAGGACGGGAGCTACGCCTCGGGCTCGAGCTACGTCTCCGGTGTCGCCGAACCCGGCAGCCGGGTGGACCTCTTCCACCAGGGCCGCCTGGCGGGCACCACGGTGGCGAGCTCGCTCTTCTCGGACATGTCCTGGCTGCCCCTGTCGGCGGAGCTGCGGGGCGGTATCGACTTCGCCGTGGGCTCGGACCGCGTGGCCTATGTGGCCAGCCTCGACTGGGTCACCACGATGGTGCGCGTGGAGACGCTCGGCTCGGACGACTTCTTCGACGTGGCGCTGCCCGGCATCGAGCTGACGGGCGCGCTCGTCCTCTCTCCGGATGACCGGCAGGTGGCGGTGGTGGGCCGGCCCATCGGCGCGTCGCTGAGCCGCGTGTACCGGGTGGACCTGGAGACGCGGCAGGGATGGCCCGTCGCCGAAGACGTGCAGGGGGAGGTGCTCCTGCCGGCCTGGAGCCCCGACGCCACCTCGCTCGCCTTCGTCACGCGCGAGGAAGGTGCCAGCACGGAGCTGCTCCAGGTGCAGTCCGTGGCCGGAGGCCCGAGCCGTCCGGTGCTGGAGCTGGAGAGCGGTACGACGCGCGACCTGACCTGGCTCGCGGGCGGGGACTCGCTGCTGGCGGTGCTGGCGGCGAGCGGGGCGCAGCCGACGGTGACGCGCATCTCCGTGGCGGACGGCGCGCGCACGGACGTGTTCACCAGCGAGGACGCGGAGGCGCCGCGCCTCAGTGCCTCCGCGGCGGGCACGCGCGTGGCCTGGGCCGCGCCCTCGGGAGGCCGCACGGACGTGTTCCTCCTCGAGGCGCCCGGCGGCCGCGTGGTGAACCTCACCGGCTCGGAGGCCTTCGAGCAGTCCATCGCGCTGTCCCCGGACGGGCAGCGGCTGGCGTGGTTCTCGGACGCCGTCCTCATGGTGGAGGACCTCGAGTCCCACCAGCGGCATACCTATCCCGAGCTGTCGAGCCGGGCGCTACTGGCCTGGTCCCGGGAGCGCCTGATGCAGGTGTCCAGCGGCTTCGTCAGCGAGGTGCTCTACGGCGCATCGTTCCGCTTCGAGGGTGTCCCGCTGGAGTACGGGGAGAACGTCTTCTGGGCCACGGCGTCCGGTGCGGCTGACGTGGCGTCGGAGCCCTCCAACATCGTCCGCGTGACGCGCTTGGGGAGCTCGTCGGCGTCGGACCTGACCGTGGCGGTGCGCTTGGAGCCCGCGGTTCCCGTGGCCGGCGAGCCCGCGTTCGCCGTGGTGACGGTGAGCAACGTGGGACAGAGGAGCGCGGGCGGCTTCCCCACCGAGCTGCGCCTGCTCACGCAGGATGGCGTCGTCCTGTCTTCCGACGTGCGCCAGACGCAGGACACCCTGTGGCAGGGTGCCAGCATCGAGCTGCGCTTCCCGCTGTCGCTGGCGGGGCGGCTGGGCGAGCACCGGCTGCGCGCGGTCGTCGACCCGGCCTCGTCCATCCCGGACGTTGACCGCTCCAACAACGAGGCCACGGCCACGTTCCGCGTGGTGGGCACGCCGGGGCTCCAGCTCCAGGTGTCCGCGGCTCCGGCCGAGGTCACCGCGGGTGGCGTGGTGACCGCCAGCGTGCAGTACCTGAGCGTCGGCGCCATGGCGGGCGTCACCTTCCAGTCGCGGCTGGTAGCGGCGGATGGCAGCACCGTGCTGTCGGCCCTGGACGAGGTGCGCGGTGCGCTGGCGGATGGCGAGGCGGGGAGCTTCACGCGCGCGTTCGCCGTGGGCCGCACGCTCGCGGGGGACTACCGCGTTTTGGTAGAGGCTCGCGCGACGGGCGCCGCGGCGGTGCAGGCGCAGGCTCCCGTCCGCATCACTCCGGACGCGGCGCCCGTCCTGACGCTGGTGGCGGAGCGCTCCACCTGGCGCATGGGCGAGCTGATGGCCCTGGAGGCGCGGCTAACGCAGGCCGCGTCCAACGCGCTGCTGGTGGACGGCACGCTGGAGGTGGCGCTGCTGGATGCGCTGGGGCAGCGCGTGGGTGAGCGCACGGTGACGCTGCCGGTGCTCTCGCCGGGCGCGCGGCGCACCGAGCGCGTGACGTTCGACTCGGCGGGGCTGGCGCCCGGCGTCTACCAGGCGACGGCGGTGCTGCGCGTGGCCGGTGTGCAGGCCGTGGGCGCGCAGGTGTCGGTGCAGGTGCTTGGCCAGCCGGTGCTCCCGGGCTCGGTGGCGGTGGTGGGCACGGCGGTGCGCCGTGGCGAGGAGGCGCGGGTGGAGTGGCGGGTGAGCAACGCGGGGAACGCGCCCGCGGAGGGCGTGGTGGCCCATGTCCTCGTCGTCGACCCGCTCACCTCTGCCACGCTGGCGAGCTTCACCACGCCGCTGGGCACGGTGTCTCCGGGAGCCATCCTCACGGGGACCCACGGGGTGCCCACGTCGGGCCTGGCGCTGGGGAGCTACCCGGTGGTGCTCGGGGCCGAGCAGATGGGCAGCGCGAGCGGCATGCTCGCCACCACGAGCTTCCGCGTGCGCGACGGGCTTGCTCCCGTGCTCACGCTGCTGGGGCCCGCCGAGGGGAGCCATGTCTCCGGCTCGGCCAGTCTCCGGCTGCGCGGCATGGATGACGCCTCCGGCACGGCCGCCGTCGTCGCGGACGTGGACGGGGCGGCGCGCACGCAGCTCACCGCGCGCTCTGGCACCGCGCTGGATGGCGAGTGGGCGGGCGTGGTGCCCCTCCAGGGTGAGGGACTGCACGAGCTCGTGGTGTCCGCGGTGGACGCGGAGGGCAACTCGGGACTGGCGATGCCCTCATCGGACAACCCGCTCGTGCTCCACGTCATCAACGACACGCGCGTGCCCGAGGTGCGCATCGACGGCGTCGAGCCCCAGGGCTTCTACGCGCGGGCCGTGCAGCCGGTGGTGGTGGCCGAGGACGAGCATCTCGTCGGGGTGGCGGTGACGCTCGACGGCAACCCCTTCACCTCCGGCACCCTCATCACCGAGGACGGCACGTACCAGCTCGTGGCCGAGGCGCGCGACAGGGCGGGCAACGTGGGCCGCGCCGAGGCCCGCTTCACGGTGGACCGGACGGGGCCGCGCATCGTCGTCTCGGGCGTGGCCGACGGTGAGCTGCGCCGCGACGACGTGGTGCCCAACATCCAGATTTCCGACCTGGCGCTGGCCTCGTCGAGCGTGACGCTGGACGGCGTGGACTTCACGTCCGGCACCGTGGTGACGGCGGAGCTCGAGCACACGCTGCACGTGTCCGCCACCGACACCGCGGGCAACGCGACGGAGCGGACGCTCGTCTTCACCATCGACCGCACGCCGCCCGTGCTGCACGTGGGTGGCGTGACGGACGGCCTCCTCGCGGGCGGGGACGTGCAGCCGACCTTCACCGCCGAGGACCTGCACCCGTTGTCGGTGGAGGGCCGCGTGGACGGCGCGCCCTTCGCCTCTGGGGAGCGCGTGACAGCGGAGGGCGAGCACGGGCTGGTCATCGCCGCCTTCGACCGGGCGGGCAACCGCACCGACTGGAGCGGCCGGTTCCGCATCGACCGGACGCCGCCAGCCATCACCGTCAGCGGCGTGACGGAGGGCCTGGTGACCGACGCCAACGTGACGCCCGTCGTCACGTTCGAGGACGCGACGCTGCGCTCCACGTCGCTCCAGTTGAACGGACAGGACTTCGAGAGCGGCGACACCGTGACGGCCGAGGGCGAGCACGTGCTCGTCGCCTTGGCCCGTGACGGGTTGGAGCGCGAGAGCAACGTCCGGGTGGCGTTCAGCATCGACCGGACGGCGCCCTCCATCCGCATCACCGGGGTGGAGGAGGGCCAGCGGTACACGGAGCCGGTGGTGCCCGTGGTGGAAGTCACCGACGCCCACCTCGCCGAGTCGACGGTGACGCTCGACGGGGAGACCTTCGTCCCGGGGACGCGGGTGTCCGCCGAGGGCCCGCATGAGCTGGTGGCGAGCGCGAAGGACCGGGCCGACCATGTCGCGACGGCGCGCGTGTCCTTCCGCATCGACTCGGAGCCGTCCACCGTCTCGCTGGCGATGGACGTGGACAAGGGGACGCCGCGCGTCCTGCTCTACCTGCGCGAGGCGGATTGCAGCATGACCGCAGGGAACGCGCAGCGCGTGGAGAGCTTCTTCCAACGCGTGGTGCCCGCCGGACGGCTTCACGTGGTGAAGGACGAGAGTGCACTGCTCTCGGCGCTGCGGTCCGGGCGGCACACCGTCCTGGTCTGGATGAGCCTGGACACGGCCGACCCGCTGTGCCGGGAGGACGACGCCGTCGAGAGCCCGACGTCCGCGGCCGCCGCTCCGGCCTGTCAGAACGACGCGCTGTCCAGCGAGCTGACGGAGCTGGTGCACGGTGGGCACCTGGGGCTGGTCATGGTCCGCACGCGGCCGGCGAACCTGCCCGCGATGCGGGACGCACTGGGTCTGGACCTGCGCACGCGCACCAGCTCGACGGTGGTGCGCGTGGAGGCAGGGCCCCTGGGGGCCGGGACGGCGCTGCTGCTGACCTCGGGCGCGGTACGCCTGAAGCCGGACACGGCCACGGAGGCGGCGATCTACGTCAACGACATCGCGGTGGGTGAGCCGCCCGTGGCGGCCGCGGTGAATGTGCTGGGAGCGGGTCGCGTGGTGACGCTTGGCTTCGACCCGAGTCGGGCCGGGTCTACCTCCGCCGTGAGCTCCGTCATCGGCTCGGCGCTCGCCTACGTCGCGCCCACACCGCGGCAGGTGGCGCCACTGGCGGTGGTGGAGACGGGGCTGGCGGTGACGACGGCCGTCTCGGTGGCGGCGCTGGACCTGCGCCAGTCGGTGGAGTCGCCGCTGCGCTTCGAGTGGGTCTCCCCGGGCCAGCCGTGGTCAGGCACTGAGTACACCTGGACGCTCACGCCGCCCGTGGGGGGCAGCTCGCGGGTATGGTCGCTCCTGAGGGCTCCGGACGCCGTCGGCACGTGGGACATCACCGCCGAGGTCCGCCTCGGCACGCAGTCCCTGGCCACGGTGGCGCGGGAGCTGACGGTGGCGCGCTCGGGCCCGGCCCTGATGACCGAGGCCCGCGCGCAGGTCGCCGCCCTGCCGGCGACAGGCGACGACGGGGCCATCCGCCAGCAGCTGGCGGCCCTGCTGGGCGCGGTGTCGGCGCGGCAGCCGGGGACGGGATGTGTGACGCCGGAGGCCAACCTGAAGGACCTGCTCACGGCGGTGTCCCAGGCCCGGCAGCTCAAGGTTCCTTCGACGCAGGTCCGGCTCGCGCTGGATGAGCTGATCTTCTACTGGGGGATGCGGTGTTCGGTTCAGTGAGGGCATTGGTGGTGGGGCTGCTGGCGACGGCGGCCCTGGGTGCGGCACCCCGCGTCCATCCCCTGGAGTCCGTGCGCCAGGCGCAGCCGGATGACCTGGCGGCCCGTGAGCGCACCGAGCGCTACGAGCGAGCCATGGCACTGCGCCGGCGCGAGCAGCGCGTCGCGCCGGACCTGCGCGACGCGCGGGTGCTGATGGGCCGTGCCCAGGAGCGGGTGGGGTCGGCGCCGGGTTTGGTGGACCGACTCCTCGCGTCGAGGGTGGACGCGGAGGCGCGCGAGGCCGCCCGCCGCGACGTGGACGCGGCGCTCGTCGTGCTCTCCCGCCTCCAGCTTCGAGCGCGCGAGGGACTGGCGCTCGCCCGCAAGGCGCCGGGCACGTCGGAGGCACTGGCGTCCCTGCGCGAGGGGCACGTCGTGGCGGACGCGCGCCTCCAGGAGGTGCTGTCCCGGGGCGTGGTCCTCTCCGAGGCGCTGCGCACGCAGGGCGAGGAGGGTTGGCTGTCGCGCGTGCTCGGAGAGGAGCCGCGCGCGGGCCTGACGCGGCTGCGCGAGCTGCTCGATGGCGCCGCGGGTGAGCGGACGCGGCCCGTGCTCAGCGCGGACCTGTCCTACGTGCAGGGCGCGCTCGGCCCCGCGCCAGCGCCCCAGGGCGAGGTGCTGCCCGCCTTCATGAACGCGAGCGCGGGCGCCTCGCTGCTGGAGGACACGACGGCCGGGCGCGAGGTGGAGCTGTCGAAGGAGGTGCGTGACACGGCGGCGAGCCTCGGCACGGCCCGCGCCGCCATCGACTTCGTGCAGCGCGACTTCACGCTGGAGTGGTACTACGGCGCCGTCCAGGGCGCGCGAGAGACACTGCGCCAGAAGCGCGGCAACGACGCGGACCTGGCCACGCTGCTGGTGTCGCTGCTGCGTGCGCAGGGCGTCCCGGCCCGCTACGTGCGCGGCACCGTGGAGCTGCCGCTGGCCCGGCTCGCGGACCTGATGGGACTGCTCACCGAGCAGCAGGCGGATGCGTTGGACCGCGCGGTGCCCGACGGCGTCCCCTTCGTCCTGCCCGCGGAGCTGGAGCCCCTCGTGCTGCGCACGCTGGCGGACTCGGGCACGCCGCATGAGCCCGTCCTCTCCGGAGGCCGGGTCACCGCCGTGCGCCTGCCCCGCGTGTGGGTGGAGGCGTACGTGCCCTACGCGGACTACCGCGGCGGTGGCGCGAGCACCGAGGGGCGGCAGTGGATTCCGGTGGACCCGGCGGTGACGGGCCGGGCCCGCCGCTCGGCCACGCCGCCCGCGCTGGACGTGCTGCAGTCCATGGGCATCAGCGCGGCGGACCTCACCCGGGGCTACCTGGAGCACGCGCCGGGGCCCTCGCTGCTGGAGTACGTGCGCGCTCGCGTGACGGAGCACCTGTCCACCGCGCGGCCGGACCTGACGTACGCGCAGGTGCTGCGCACGGTGCGAAATCGGACGGAGTCGCTCGCGCTGCTGCCGGGCACGCTGCCGTACCGCGTGGTGCGCGTGCACGAGGAGTCCGCCTTCCTTCCGGACTCGCTGCGGCACCAGGTGCGCGTGAAGGCGTGGGACGCGCAGGGCGCGCTGTTCGAGGTGACGCTGCCGCTGCACCAGCTCGCCGGCCACCGGGCGCTGTTGGCCTACAAGCCGGCGACGGAGGCCGACGCGCAGCTCGTCGGCACGTACGGCGGGCTGTACCGCGTCCCGCCCTCGCTGCTGCACGTCCTCCCGGTGCTGCGCGTGGACGGCCGCGAGCGCGCGGTAGGCAGCCGCGGCGTCTCCATGGGCGCGGAGCACGGCTGGAGCGTGGAGTTGCTGCTGCCGGACGGCTCGGCGCGCCGGGTGGAGAACCGCATCGTCGCCGGCAACCTGTATGCGCTGGGACTGGGGCTCGGCGGCAATGGCTATACGGCGGAAGAGGCCGAGGACGCCGAAGCAGAGGACCTGGACGGAGGGGCGGCGCGCTTCCTCTACGAGCGGGCCGCCGCGTATTCGCGCGCCTGGCACGCGTCGGAGGAGGAGCTGGCGCGGCTGCTCCAGGTGGTGCCGCTGCGGCCCACCGCGGGCCTGGTGCTCGTGGGCTACGCGCTGCGCGTCGAGGAGTCGCTCGGCATGGTGCAGGCGGTGCGCTTCCGGGGCCTGGAGGTGGACTCGGACCTGCGCACGCTGGTGCCGCTGGAGCTCGTGCCCGGGCGCGGGCAGGCGCTGCTGCGCATGTCGGGCCACGAGGGCTCGTTCCTGGAGGCGCGCGTGCTCACCGAGGGCACGCACGAGGACGCCATCTCCACCATCGGCATCCTCCAGCGCGCGAGGCAGGAGGGCATCCCCGTGCTCACGCTGGTGGGGCCGGCGGGGCTGGCCACGCTCGCGGACCTGACGCTGGACCCGGAGGTCCGCGAGGCGGCGCGCGTGCAGCTCGAGCGCGGCCGCGAGGTGATGCTGCCGGAGGTGGACCTCACCGTGCGGGACTGGACGGGCACGGGCTTCATCGCGCGTGACGTGCAGACGGAGGAGGGCGGCTACTTCCTGTCCGGCCTCATCTCCGGTGGCACGACGGTGGTGTCCCCGCTGTGGTGGACGGACCCGCTGCTCGTCGGGATGTTGGAGCAGCCGGAGGCTCCGCCCGCGGTGGAGGACCCGACGAAGGCGGCCCGCATCCTCAAGGTGGACGCCACGGACCTGCAGCAGGGCGTTGTGGGGCAGCCGCTGGCCATGGCGGCCGCGGTGTTCGTCACCACCGAGGACGGGCGCCCGGTGCAGGGCGCGGAGGTGCGCTTCCGCGCCATCAACTCGGCGAAGCCGCGCTTCCTGGCCGCGGGTGGAGCCGCGGGCACGCCCATGGAGGAGCTGCGCACGACGACGGACGCGCGCGGCCGTGCAGTGGCGCGGGTGGTGCCGGACACGAACATCTCCCGCGCGTACTTCTCCGGGCCGGGCTCGCCATACCCGCAGCAACTGGGCCTCAACGAGGTGACGGCGGAGACCTCGGACGCGGGAGGCAGGACGCTGGTGCTGGCGCTGCCCTTCACCTTCGTCGGACTGCCGGACGTGCCCGCGCGCGTGGACGTGGGCGGCACGGAGGTGCTGGAGCGCGAGGTCGCCGTGGAGCTGGGCACCACGCTGTTCGCGCGCGTGGAGGACCAGTACGGCAACGCCCTGGCCAACCGCCGGGTGACGTGGACGCAGGCACCGGGGCTGGGGCGCTTCTTCGTCCCGTCGGAGGCCGGCTCGGTGCTGACGCTCGATGCGCTGGATCCGCGGCAGCACGCCGCGCTCGAGCGCGTCTCGGACTCCCTGGGCGGGGTGTCCACCGGCTACATCCCCGGTGCGGTGCCCGGCATGTACATGCTCACGGCCAGCACCGCCGGGGTGTCGGGCTCGTTCAGTGTGAGTGCCATCCTCCCCGAGGGCGAGTACACGTTCCGCGCGACGTCGCGGAACGCGGGCGTCCGGGGCATCTACCTCACGTCCTACCCGTACCCGGTGGCGACGGAGATTCTCAAGCGCACCACGGACGCGGCGGGCACCCGCTGGGCGCCCATCCGCGGCGACGAGCGCAACGCCGACGGGCAGCCCGTGTACGAGCGCGTCGAGCTGCGCATGCAGGTGCGCTCGGCGGCCGGGGCGGTGCTGGGCTCTGAGTCCGCCGTGCCCGTCACCGTGGGCACGGACGCGCTGGACGACGCGGACACCGCCGTCTTCCGCCCGCGCTTCCTGGTGCTCGACGGGTGGCAGCGCGCCGACTACTGGGGCGAGGCCTTCCTGCGCGAGGTGAAGAGCAACGGCGACGTGGAGGTGCGCAAGGTCTGCTGCAACCGCAGCTACTACGGCGAGGCGTACTCCTCCATGCCGAAGGTGGTCCCCAGGCGCCGGCTGCCAGGGGGCGAAATCGTCAACGCGGCGGGGCTGGGAGTGGCCAGCACCTCGGACCTGAACGTGGGCTTCTCGGTGGAGAACGCCAGCTCGTTCCCTGTCTATGCGCGCGTGCACGTGCAGCCCACGCTCACCGGGGACAAGGTGGTCTACATCCCCGACGGCACGGAGCTGCCGAGGGATTCGAGGGACCCGTCCCTCTTCGTCCTGCCTCCCGCCTCCACGTCGGGACTGCTGTTCCCGCTGCTGCAGGGCACGGGCGGAGGCCGGCTGGAGCTGGAGCTGATTGGCAGGGACCCGGGCTCCTCGTCGCTGCGTGAGGTGGCGCTGGGCACGACGGTATTGCGCATCATCCGTCCCGACACGGAGCTCCAGGCGGACGAGCCGCTCACCGCGCGCATCATCCTCCCGGTGCGCGACTTCACCTCGGCGGAGAACCCCCGGGACGACCCTCCCGAGCCGCCGGACGTCAACGAGCTGCCCATCCGGATTCCCGCCCGGCTGCGCATCACCGCCTTCGAGCGCGGCCTCCTGACGGTGCGGGTGGCGGGCACGTCCTTCGCCTCGGCGCGCATCCTCGCCAGCGAGCGCGGGGTGCTGAGCGTGGAGCCCGTGTCCGGTGAGCCATTCCAGCTCCTCACGGACGGCAGCATCGTCGTGGAGGTTCCGCCCAAGCTGCCCGGGCAGGAGAAGGTGGCGATCGAGCTGAAGCCGGACGACGGCACCCGCCCGACGCTGAAAAAGGAGCTGGTGCTGACGACGTCGCTGTCGACGATGGGGCGGCTGCCGGTGGGCCACACCTTCGTCAAGGGTGTGAGCGTGGTGGACGGCCACCTCGTCAGGCAGGCCACGGACCTGGAGCTGCGCTCGCGCGGCCCGGGGCTGTCGTGGTCTCGCTCCTATTCGAGCGGCCATGCCGAGGACGGCACGCTGGGCCGGGGCTGGACGCACGGGTACGAGTCGTACGTGCTGCCGGTGCGCGACGCGGGTGGCTTCCGCTACTCGGTGGTGGGTGGCGAGGGCGGCGGCCAGGTCTTCGTCTGCACCCAGGAGGGGAGCGGCTGCAAGGCACAGCGCGGCTTCCACGGGACGTTCCGCCGCGAGCTGGTGGGCACGGGCGACGCGGCGCGCCCGGAGTTCGTCTTCCGCTCCAAGGGCGGCGTGGAGTACCGCTTCGGGCGGCTCGACTCCGGAGTGTCACCGGCGCGCTACCGGCTCACGTCCATCGTCGACGCGAGCGGCAACCGCGTGCTGCTGGAGTACGGCCCCGCGGAGCTGGATGGGGCGCTCACGCGCGTGTTCGACGAGGGCAGCGGTCGCTTCCTGCAACTGGTGTACGGGCGCGGGGAGAACAACGGCCCGCTGCGCCTGGAGCAGGTGGAGCTGCGGCTGGGCGTGGACGGGAAGCTGCCCGCGCCCGGCCAGTCGGGTGAGAGCCTGGGCGTGTGCCTCGGGTATGGCTACGACGCGAAGGGCCGGCTCGCGTCCGCGCGCCGCCATGACGGCGCCTGCTCGGCCCCGGTGCTGCGCGAGGAGTCCTTCACCTACGTGGACTCGCCGCGCGAGGAGGGCCGCACGCGCCTGGCGTCCTATACGTCGCCGAATGGCGAGGTGACGTCCTACGCCTGGTATTCGCGCGAGGACATGCTCCCGGGAGAGGACGCCTTCTATCTCTTCGGGGACAAGGAGGAGCGCGTGCGCTCGGTGACGGAGCCGCGCGAGGCCGTCACCACCTTCACGTACGAGCTGACGCCGTTGGTGCGTGGCGTGGTGGGCAAGCCGCTGACCACGTACCTGACGCGCGTGCAGGGGCCGCGTCCGGGCGTGCCCGCGACGCTGTACCGGCTGGCGCGCAACGGCACCACCGCGGAGGTGGAGCGGCCGCTGTCCGCGCAGCAGCAGGCCCGCACCTCGGTGCGCTGGGACGCGGCGCACCTGCGCCCGGAGGCGGAGGAGGACGCGCGCGGGCGCATCACCGAGCTGCGCTACGACGCCTTCGGCTTCCTGGTGGAGCGCCGCATCCAGACGCCCGCGCTGCCCGCCTCGGGTGGCGCGAGCGCCACGGCGCCGCTGGTGGACGCGGACGGGAAGACGGTGGACGCGGTGGTGGAGAAGTCCGCGTATGACGCGGCCTTCGGCGCGCGGACGTGCCACGTGGACCCGGAGGGCCGGGCGACGGTGTTCCGCCTGGACTCGGCGGGAGTGGACCCGCGGACGGCCACCCCGTCGGGCACGGGGCTGGTGCTGGAGCAGCGGCGCTATGTGGCGCGGGTGCCGCGCGAGCAGCTCCTCTCCAGCAAGGGGTGCGCGGAGCTGGTGGCGTCCCTGGCGCGGTCTGCCCAGGACCTCGTCATCTCCAACCGGTACTGCGGAATCAACAGTGTGGGCTGCACCCAGGGCGCGCGCAGGGGAGACCTGGTCGAGACCATCGATGCCAATGGCTACTCGCAGCGCATCACCGCGTACGACGCGCGCGGCCACGCGCGAGCGCGCTGGTCGGAGGTGGACGGGGACAAGGGCATCACCTCCGAGCTGACGCTCGACACGCGCGGCCGCCTCGAGGTGGAGCAGGACAGCCAAGGCCACCTGACGACGCGCACGTACGACGGGCTGGACCGGATGTTGAGCGAGACGCGCCACAACACCCGGGGCGGCTCACCGGAGCTCGTGCGGACCCTGGACTACTACCCGGACGGGCAGCCCAGGCGGGAGACGCGCGGAACGGACTTCATCCGCGAGACGGAGCTGGACGAGCACGGGCGGGTGCACCACGTCACGGAGCGGGGCGGCGGCCTCGGCCAGGTGCTGGAGACGTGGATGGAGTACGACGAGGCCGGCAACCGCACGGGGCTCGTCGACCGGCGCGGCGTGCTGACGCGCACGGAGTACGACTACGCGGACCGGCCGGTGAGCGTGTCCGTGACGGTGCGGCCGGAGGACGGCGAGCGCTTCAAGGCCCAGGGCGGCGCGGCGGACGAGGTGGGCCTCACGCGCGAGGTGGCCCGGTACGGCTACGACGCGGTGGGGAACAAGGTCTTCGAGGTGAACCTGTCGGGCCACCGGCGCGACTTCACGCTGGATTCGCTGTACCGCGTGGTGGCGGAGACGGGGCCGGAGGTGCCGGGCGCGGACTTCGGCGCGGGGCCGGTGCGCTACGAGCGCAAGGCCCGGTACGAGCTGACGGGCGGCGTGGTGCGCGAGGAGGACGGCAACGGCCACGTGCAGACGACTGTGTACGACTTCGCCGGCCGCCCGTCGGTGCTGACGGACGCGGTGGGCCGCGTGGAGCGGCGCACGTATGACGGCAAGGGCAACGTGCGCGAGGTGCGCCGCGAGGTGGGCGGCACGCACCACCGGACGACGACGACCACCTACGACGGGTTGAATCGGCCGCTGTCGGTGACGGAGCGGGCCGTGGCCGGCGCCGGGCGGAGCCCCGAGCTCGTGTACACGCGCGAGCAGGTCTACGACGACGCGGCGCATGTCATGTGGCTGCGCGACGCGCGCGGCTTCGTGAGCGCGCGGCACCTGGACGACCTGGACCGCGTGTACCGCGAGGAGCGGGACGTGGTTGGCGGACCGCTGGCGCGGCAGCCGGACGACAGCGGAGTGGGCCCCGCGCTGGGGCTGGTGCAGTCGTACGAGTACGACGTCTACGGGCAGCGCGCCGCGGTCGTGGACGCGCTGGGCCGGCGGACGGAGTGGACGTACGACGCGCTGGGCCGCCTGCGGGAGCAGCGCCGCCCCGCGGGGGTGCGCGAGAGCTCCACGTACGACGGCGAGGGGCACCGTACGTCCTGGGTGGACGGGCGCGGAATCACGGGGCGGGCCACCTTCGACGCGCTCGGCCGGCCGCGTGACACGGTGCTGGTGGAGTCGCTGTCCAACGGCGGGCGGCCGCTGACGATGCAGGCGCGCACGTACTTCGACGCGAAGGACGCGCAGGCGCTGTCCCGCGTGGAGGAGCGCGACGCGCGTGGCGCGGTGACGCGGCACTGGGTGGACGGCCTGGGGCGCGAGGTGCGCGCGGAGGATGCGGAGCGGCACGTCCTCGAGGCGCGCTTCGACGCGTCGGTGCGGCGGGCGACGAAGGACGCGAAGGGCTACGTCTCGCGCCTCCGCTACGACGCGGTGGACCGCCTGACGACGACGGAGGACTACGCGCTGCAGGGCACCGCGCCTCGCTACACGCAGACGGTGCGGTACGACGACCTGGCGCTGAGCACCACCGCGACGGACCGCCAGGGGCACAGCGCGGTGAGCTGGCGGGACGGGCTGGACCGCGAGGTGAAGACACTGGCCGGGGCACAGCCGCTGCCGCGCGTGGAGGAGCGCTTCCTCGACGCGGCGGGGCAGGTGGTGCGGGCGGTGGACCCGAACGGCCATGCGACGGTGCGCCGGTATGACGGCGCGGGCCGGATGGTGGAGGAGACGCGCGGCGTGGGCACGCTGGAGGCTGCGCGCTGGACGTACGGCTACGACGCGGCGGGCAACCGGGTGTCGAGCAAGGGGCCGCGCGACACGGGCGTGGCCTGGGACGTGAGGACCACGTACGACGACCTGGACCAGCCGGTGCGAGAGGAGGACGCGCTCGGCAACGTGACGGCGAGGGCGTACGACGCGGCGGGGAACCGGCTCTGCGAGAAGAAGGCACTGGGGGCGCCGTCGCTGCCGCACGGGGGCGCGCGGGGCCGCACGCTGGCGGAGCTGGAGACGCTGGCCTGCGAGGGCAGCCACGTCACGCGCTTCGAGTACGACGAGCTGGGCAAGCAGGTGTCGCTGCGGGACGCGCTGGGCGGGCAGTACACCTTCGTCTACGACACCGCGCGCAACCTGGTGGCGAAGCAGGACGCGCTCGGGCGGCTGACGACGTATGCGTATGACCTGCTGGGGCGCCGCACGGAGGAGCACCAGCACCTGGACGCGCACGCGCGGCTGACGGCGGCGGACCGGAGCGGTGTGCCGGGACACGAGCCCGGCGCCACGCCCTCGGGCGAGGTGGGGACGCTGACGTGGCGGTGGACGTACGACGACAACGGCAACCGGCGGACGGAGACGGACCCGAAGGGCCAGGTGGTGACGTCCACCTACGTGCTGCTGAACCGGCTGGAGCGGCGGGAGTACACGGGGCACGCGACGCCGAGGGAGCTGCCCTCGGTGGACCAGCACGTCTTCGAGTACGACAGCAACGGCAACGCGCTGCGGGTGGAGGAGCACAAGCTCACGTCGGCGGGCCCGGTGGTGGAGGAGACGGTCCGCACGTACGACGTGCTGGACCGGCTGGAGACGGAGCAGCGGTACGACGGCAAGACGCTGAGGTACGGCTACGACGCGAAGGGCAACCGGACGCGGGTGGAGGACGCGGACGGGGTGGCCACGACGTACACGTATGACGCGCTGGACCGGCTGAAGACGGCGGTGATGCCGGAAGGCACGACGACGTACGTGTACTGGCCGGACGGGCTGCTGAAGGAGATGTCGCAGCCGCACGGCCTGCGCGAGGGGCGCTGCTACGACGCCGCGAATCGGCAGGTGGCCCAGGTGCTGGGACGCTCGCAGCCCGCGGTGGACTGCGCGGTGGGCACGGGCACGGTGAGCGCCTTCGCGTGGACCTACGACGCCAACGGCAACCGGCTGACGCAGCGGGAGCGGCGGACGGACGTGTCCACGCAGGCCCTGGGGGCCGAGGAGACGACGCGCTACGGGTACGACGCGTTGGAGCGGCTGACGGGCGTGGCGTACGGCGACGGGCACGCGGAGCTGTACCGGCTGGACGCGGTGGGCAACCGGGTGGGTGAGCGGCATGCGCCGGCCTCGTCAGTGACGGGGTTGGGAGCGGACGCGTACGACGCGGTGGACGCGGCGGTGCTGAGCCGGGACGAGACGTCGCGCTTCAACCGGGCGGACTGGCTGCTGGGGCGGACGGACGCGAAGGACGCGTCGCGCGAGGTGTCGCTGGGCTACGACCTGGCGGGCAACCTGGTGCTCAAGCAGGTGGGGGCGCTGACGCGCACGCTGGCGTGGGACATCCGCGGCACGCTGACGGTGGTCCGCGACAACGGCACCGAGGTGGGCCGGTACGACTACGACGTCAACCTGCAGCGGGTGAAGCGGAAGACGCAGCAGGAGGACGTCGAGTACGTGCTCGACCAGGCCTTCGTGCTGCAGGAGGCGGATGCGCGGCAGGCGAGCCATCCGACGAAGCGGCGCTACCACTACGGCAAGAGCCCGCTGGCCGTGAGTGATGTGGCCACGGCCACGACGACGCGCTTCCTGGTGACGGACGCGCTGGGCAGCGTGACGGACGCGACGTCCACGAGCGGCGGCGTGGTGGCCGCGCGCAAGTACGACGCGTGGGGCAACCACCGGGGCGGGACGGCGCCGGGAGCCGGGGACTTCAAGCTCGGCTACACGGGCCACCAGTACGACGTGGAGACGGGCCTGACGTACGCGCGGGCCCGCTACTACGACAGCGAGCTGGGACGGTTCATCAGCCGGGACACCTTCGAGGGGCGGCTCGGCGAGGCTCCGAGTCTCCACCGCTATGCGTATGCCTACGCCAACCCGCTGAGGTGGGTGGACGCCAACGGGCACGACCCCTGGGGCCCGGGAGAAGTCTACGTCGAGCAGCAGATGCTCGACGCCGGCGTCATCACCGAGGAGGACCAGTACAGGATGCAGATGGGGCGTGGTCTGGGGGCCGCCATCGGGTTCGCAATCATGACGGGCACCGCCGCCGTCATGGAAGCCCCGGCCCTCTGGGCCGCCTACGGCGTGCCCGCGCTCGCGTGGCTCAGGCAGACGGCGACGAACATCAGGACGGAAGGCATCGTCAATTTCGTTCTCAGTCGTCCGGAGACGACGAACAAGGTCGCCATCGAGGTGGCCGACACGGTCTTCAACGATACGCCCGTCAGTGTCTCCACGGAGATTGACCTCGTTGAAGACGTCGCCGAGCGCGGCGCCAAGGTCGTGGTCGAGAAGGCGGAAGAGGTCGGCACCGCGCTGGTGAAGAAGCTCGATGACGTCCCCGGCGGAGTCCCGGACTTGCCGCCGGTGCCGGAAGGTTACGTCCGGCTGTATCACGGCACTGTCGACGTCTATGCGAAGGAAATCGATGCCAAGGGCGTCAACGTCAAGCACGGCACCCAAACGGAAGACATGGGGTACGCCTTCTACATGAGCGAAGAGCGTGGAGTCGCCGAGTCCGCCGCGGAGTGGATCAAGAAGCGGCTGTCGACGTCGAGACCCGACCTCCAGTGCTCGCCCATCGTCGGCTATTGCGACATTCCTCGCTCTGAGTTGGGTACCATCGTCGACATGCAGCCCGGAGGCCCCGATGCTCCGTCTTGGGAGAAGTTCCTTTCAGATCCAGTCTTCCCAGGTATGACCGAGACAAACCGAGACTTCATGAAGAAGAATTCTGACTTCCGTGGAGTGGCCTTCGAGACCTACTTGAAGCAGCTTGGGAAGGAGGATGCCACCAGCTTCGGGCCGCTCAAGAGCGACGTCTGGGGTGGAGAGGTGCAGGGCGGTGACACCCAGGTCGGCATCAAGAGCCAAGAGGTGGCGAACAAACTGAAGCTCATCTGGGAGGAAAAGAAGCAGTGATTGAGCTCCGACGCTGGTTCCGCAGCGTGTCCTTCGACGAGAAGAAGCGGCGTGGACTCGAGTCGCTCGATGTCTGGACGATGCGTGCATCGGGGCTCTTCCACCTCGTCTGTGGCACGGTCGTCGACGCGCCGAGATATGAACAGGCCGAGCTCTCGGCGCGGGTCGCGACCTTCGCACGCGAGATTGGCTGGGATGGCTACAGCCATTCGGTGTTCGGGTTTCTCCAGGCGCTGGAGTCGCGAATCGCCGGGGACGAGCTGGCCCTCAAGGGCAGCCGTGACACCTCCCAGCGTGGAGGAGTCTCCATCGGCGGGCTCGCTGTCTGTGCGAACTACGACATGGTCGCGTTCAGGATGGGCCGCTTCAGGGTGTACATCGACGACCGTGTGGCGCTTTGGGAGCAGACGGAGCTGCATCGTGCGCTGGCCAAGGGGGTCCATTTGCCGGAGGGGCCGTTACATCCGTTCCTGCAAACAGCCGTCTCCATCTGGCCAGCCTCACGCCTCGGTGCGGAGGACGTGCTTCAGGTGGGCGAAGAGCACCGGAGCGTTCGCGTCGTGTATGCCCCGGACTTCACCCCGGCCGAGGCCGTCCCGGAGCCGGGCATCTCCATCGAGGCACTCTGGGGCGACCCGCAGTGGTCGGGGCGGCGCGAAATCTGAGTCGGCGTCAAAGCAGCTCTTCGAAGGTAGGGCCCAGGACGGGGTCCGCGCAGAGCAGGTACGCGCCCCGGCTCAGGAACAGCTCCAGCGGCAGGGCGACGGGGTTCCTGGGCTTCATGAGGCCATGGAACGACTCGGATTGCCTGTGAAGGACGCGACCATCCTCCAGGAGGATGGCCCAAGACAGCTCCCCGCCGCGATCGGCGTCGATGCGGTAGCGGGCCACCGCGGCGCGCGGGGCCGAGGGCAGAGGGGCCAACGGCGTCACCCGGGGCGGCGCCTCCATCCGCCCATCCGCGCGGTAGCGCGCCTCCACGAGCAGGGCCCGACGAGGGTTCTTCGGCGATGCCGCTATCAGCGCCGCATGGAGCCGTCCCGCCGAATCAATCCACAGCCCGGGCCCGGACTGCGGCATGGGGCGCACGCCGCGCACCAGGGTGCTGGCCACGCGAGTCAGACGCCCGGTGCTGGTGGTGCGAACGTGGTGGAGGTCCAGCCCTCCCAGGGACTCCTCGACCAATAACACGCTGACTCCATTGCCGATGGACGCGGGCTGCAGGGTGGCACGCGCGGCCACGGGGACTCCGGGAAGGATGACACGGCCCACCTCGCGTCCCGGGGTGACTTCCGTGGCGTCGTAGGCGGTCTGGAACCGGATGAGCCGAAGTGTCCTCCCGCCAGCGCCCAGCACGGGGACGAGGAGCTCTCCGCTGGCGGTATCCAGGGGGGGCTGCACGATGCGCTCGGGAGTCTCGCCCAGGTCGAAGCGGAATGGATTGCGCGTAGTCGCCGGCCCCGCCAGTGCCAGGAGCGAGGTGCCCTGGCGCCAGAGAATCCAGTGCGCGGACAGGTCGCCCTGGACGTCGTTCGACCAGGGGTTCAGCACCTCCGTGGTGCCGGGCTCGACAGGGCCGAAGACTGTCGCCGCCCGCATGGTTATTCCACCATTGGTGTCCTCTGCATTTTGATCGTCGTAGTAGCTACCCAGGAGCAGCGACTGTCCGTCGGCGTCCTGGAGCCACACCGCCATCGTGCCCGTGCCGAAGGAAGCATCCACGGTGAAGCCCAGTGAAGCGGGGCCGGCCGAGGACGACACGAGGTCGAACTCGACCGGGGTTGCCGTCGCGGTGATGCCCTCCTGATTCAGCCGGGCACTCAGGCGGTAGCGTCCGGGACGGGTCGTGGGGAACCATTCACTCAGGTCCACGACGAACTCGATGGCCTGCCCCGCGCCCAACCGGATTCGAGGCGTCGCATCCATCGCGAGGATGTAGGCGGGGTTTCGCAGGACGAACGAGCGCCAGGTGAGGCTCTGCCCGTCCGGATACTCCGGCCCCGTCAGCGTGTAGATCAGTGACTGGTCCGCCTCGCGGAAGGGGTCCCTCATCTCGAGGGGCACGTTGCCCTCGTTGCGGATGATGACGCGCGCCGTCCGTGATTCCGCCGCGGTGAAGCGCTCCTTGGGTAGCCGGAACTGAATGCTCAAGGAAGGACCTCCGGTGGATAGGGAGCGGCGGGGCGCGGCCGAGCCGGGGGGAGGGCTCGCATCGCCCGCAAGCGAGAGGACCAGCAGCAACGCTGGACACGAAAGGACAAGCGCGCTCATGGGTGGGCGTTCCGGATTCCGTCGCTGTTCAAGAGCGTCGAGTTCCAGCCCCGGAGCCGCAGGATGCACAGACCGCACAGCTGCCGCTCCGTGGAATATTCGTAGCCCATCAGGCAGTCACTTGCGTTCCGGTCATGCAATGCCGCGCGCGAGCCGGCCGGAACTCGCTGCACGGGGAAGGGCGCATGGGGTAGGAAAAGCTGGTGGCCCAGCTCATGGGCGATTGTCTGCTCCAGGGAGTTGGAGTTGCTGGCGTAGTTGTTGGCCGAGCCGCACTGGATGATGGCGCAGCGGCTTCGGTTTCGTGACGGGAACTCCTTGGAAAACCCATTGACCAGAAGGCCACCCGGCTGCCGCTCCAGGTTGTAGAGGCCGGAGAATTGGAGGAGCAGAATGCCCGGCTTGCCGTTCGGCCCATCATCGAAAGCCCTGACGAGCAGCTCCTTTGCCCAGTCCTTGCATTGAAGGTTGTAGGCCGTCTCCTGGAACAAGGGGAGTCGCTCTCGGGTAGCTTCGAATAGCTTGGCAAGCGCGGCGTCATCACAGCGCTTCTGTCGCTTCACCTCCGCCAGGAACTCCTCGTGCGTGCGGAAGGTGAGTGCGTGGTTCCCCGAGGCGTGCTGGTCAACCTTGGGGTCGATAGCCGCACGAATCTGCCACGAGCGTAACGCTCTCACCGCCGCCGCGATGCGCGCGTTGTACTCCTCCGCCGGGACGTCCGCGACGCCGCCGCTGCGGTCCACCAGCCTCAGGAAGGCGCGCTCGAAGTGCGCCTGCACGGTCGCCAGCGAGAATCCGGCAATGCCAGCGTGCTTGCGGGCCACACGGGAGATGTGGACCTCACGCCATGTTTCGAAGACGCCAGTGGTGGCGCGCACCGCCGCGGGCAGGGGCGCGGTGTCCTCCGTGTCCAGCGCCACGGCGCCGTCCTTCCGCCGCTCATACGCGAGCTGCACCGTCACGCGCCACGCGTCTCCGGCGATGCGCGAGGGCTGGAACAGCACGCCCGTCCGTCCCGCATACGCACCGGAGGTCCAGGCCTCACTGAAGGCCGCCCACTTGCGGTGGTTGCAGGGGACGACACGAAAGGGAAAGACACCGTCACGCGCCGCGTCCTGATGCACGTACCCCGCCTGCTTCGGGAACACGGCGGAGGAGGGCAGGCCACGCTTTCCGCCGACGTCGCGGTGCGCGTTGTCACCCGTGGGTCGCGAGGCCGAACACTGTCGGTTGAGCGCCTGCTCCAGGAATGCGCGCGCATGCGGGGTATGGGCGGTGAGGTCCTCTGCGACGTCCTCCCAGTCCCAGAGAAAGCGCACGCGGCCCAGGGCCTTCGGTGCATCCACACGCTGTCCTGCCGAGTCCTTCACCCAGGCACGCGCGAAGACGGGGATGCCCGGTCCGTTGGCCCAGGTGGCCCGGTACTGACGAAAGTCCGTGTCGTTCCCCATCTCGTCGGTGCTCGTCTTGAAGACATTGCTGACGAGCCGCACCTCGGCCTTCTCGCCAGGCGCGGGCAGCTTCTTCAGCGCCGCCGTCACCTCGCGGTCCTTCTTCTGGGCCAGCACGTGCACGTCCCCCAACTCCAGCTCCAGTCCGTCCACCAGCACGTGGAAGTACGTCCATGCCACGGGGCACTCCGCCCATCCGCTGCCGTGCAGCGTGAGCTTCAGCTTGTAGGGCGAGTGCTCCACGGTGACGACGCCGTCCGGAAACGCGTCACACTTCGACACGCGCCCGTCCCAGCGCACGCGATGCTCTCCCTCCGCGACTTCCTCGGCGGACAGCTCGCGGGACCACAGCGGCGCCTTCCGGTGGCGTGTGAAGAGCTCCAGCTTCCCGTTGCGCGCCAGGCCCGCGTCATTGCCGAGCCGGTACACGAGCTCCACCGGCTCCACCTCGGGCGCGAAGTGGAAGCCGTCCTCTCCGCCGCCGGGGGCGCGAAAGAGCGGGGGCAGGTGGCAGCGGGAGGACATTCCGCCGGGTGTCGAGAGCCGGAAGTCCGCCACCCCGAAGCTGGCGGGACGCAGCCGGTTCCGGTTGCGCCCTCCCGCGGGGGTGAGGGCGACACAGGCCGTAAACGATATGTGGGGCATGGGAGTGCGTCAGGCGTCGTGTTGCCGGATGAGCTCCTGCTGCACGTCCGCGAGCTGCCCGGTTTCTGGCAGTCCGTGGCTGCGTTGGAAGGCACGCACGGCGGCGCGGGTGCGAGGGCCAAGAAGGCCTCGCTCACCCTCAGTAGGGAAACCCAGGTTGTGCAGCCGCTCCTGCGCGGCGCGCACCGCGTCCGCGTCGAAGCTCGGCAGCGGCTGGAGCTGGAGTGTCCAGCGCAGCATCATCGGCTCGGCCGCGAGGGCCGGGTTTCCGTCCGCGAAGTCTGCGTCGCGGACGGGTGGAGGGTAGGGCGGTGGTGCTCCGGGTGGTGCGGAGGAGACCGGGGCCTCGGGCGCGGCTTCCGCCTTCGGTGGTGGAAGCGTCAGCACCAGCTCACCGGAAGGCAGCCCCGGCACGTCATGCGAGAGCGAGCCGTCGGCGGCCGTGCGGCCATGGTGTTCCGTTCTTCCTACCGTCAGTACGTACTCCTGGCCGGCGTATGGCGCCTCTCGTGGGTCTAGAAGGACGAGGTGCAGGCGCTTCTGCTTCAGCGTGAATGTGCTCGTGCTACCCGTCCGTATGGGTGCCGTCCTCGGGCCGACCATGCCGCGCTCCCCCGTGCCTGGCTCGCGATGGTGCCTGTTCCATGTTGGTTGATGGCGGCGCCAAGGTACGCGAAGCCCGCGGGCGACCGTGCAGTCAAAGTTCTGCAAAGTGCGCGGAGTGTTGGTTGGGTTGACGAAACTCAACCTCCCGGGTCGTTGGGGCGACGCCGGGCCGGCCGGCCGTCCCACGGGATTGATCGCTGGCGGACGCGCGAGGCTCCGCGAAAGCTCAATCGCAGAACTCCGTCTGCATGGCGGCCCGTGGGCTGACGGACTGGGGCAACACCTCCATGACCGCCAGGCCGTGGCACCCCTCGTAGCACGTGGAGCGCGCGATGACGTAGGGGCGCCCGTCCTGGAGCAGCGCGGTGACGGGAGGCCCCCCGAAGACGTCCTTCTCGTCATTGCTGCACTTCATCGACGTGGAGATGAGACGCGGCGCGCCCTCGCGTTCATCCAGCCAGCTCTCCGTGGTGCATTGGATGCCACAGGGGTTGGGATTCCCGGCAGTGGGAGGCGTGACGGCGAAGACCCGGGTCCGGCGCACGTAGCAGAGCCGCCCGAGCTCCGGCAGGGCCCCCGAGCACAGGACGTCTGGATGGAACCCCTGCTCAGGACGCGGCACGACTTCCGTCACCTTCGTGAGGGACGCGTCGGGGCACGCGCCCGTCGGGCCTTCCAGTGCGCGCCGGGCCTCGCGCTCGAGCCCCTCGGGCACCCGCTTGTCGAGCTTCACCAGGGCGGCCTGCTGAGCGGCCGGAACCCGGGCGAAGGGATACAGGGGCACCTGTCGCGAGAAGGCCAGGTCAGGCTCCTTCAAGGCCGGAGCCCCGCGGAGCGGGAAGCCCCAGACCTCGTGTCCACACTCTCCCTTGAGCCGCGTGGGGCGCGACTCCGCGGAGAGCGTGAAGGAGGGAGGCGTCCCCGCCGCCGCCCCGGGCCGGGGAGCGAACCACTTCCCGGTGCCCGAGCCCGTCAGGAACTGCCCGGGCGCAGGGGCCCACTCTCCCGTCGCATGGGAGAGGATGGGCTCGATGAAGAGCTTCGGCACCACCTCCGCGTCTCCGGAGCCTGCCCCAGGTTCGGTCGGCGCATACGAGACGAAGGCGACGAAGAGCTCCATGTCCGGCTTCTCTGGAGGGAACTTCGCGAGCAGCGCCTCGAAGGCGGCGCGGGCTCCGGGCTCCTCGTCGCAGAGCTGGCGGCCCGCCTGCAGTCCTCGCCGCGTCGGCAGCCCGCGGTCTCCGGCCTCGGCGAGGACGAAGGAGGACACGGCCTGCTCCACGGGATACAGGCTCGCCTGGACCCATCGGGCATCCCGGAGCGACTTGGGCTGCTTCGCGGCGTGGAGCAATTCCTCGCGCCGGGTGACCACGTCCATGCATTGAAAGCGGTTCGCGGCGAGGCGGGCGGCCCGGAGGTCCTCCGAGCCCATCAGCGACAGCAGGCGGCCCTGGCGCTCCACGCGCGGTTCGAGCGCGTCGAAGATTCGCATCGCCTCGTCCTCCATGGAAGGAGAGGTGCTCACGAGCGCGGGAATGACGGCCGGGCCCATGGCAATCAGCGCCCGGTGCCGCTGGTCGAGAAACCCGGGCGCCGGAGTGCTGACGTCCTGGAGCAGGAGCGGAGCGACGGGAGCGGCCGCCGGCCCCAGCAACCCCAGCGCGCGGATGATGGAGGCCAGCCAGGAAGGCGGAGCGCTCTCACCGGCGGCCAATGACTGTCGCAGGAGGCGCTCCAGCGTGGGGAGCGCCCGCTTCGAGCCCAGTTGCTCGACGGCGCCCGCGAGCGCCACGCTGGCGTCGAACCGGCGCCCCAGGTCCTTCGACTCCAGGTCTTTCAGCACCGCGAGCGCGTCTGGCTTTGGGGCCGCGAGGAGCGCGGAGAGCGCGGGAGGCAACGGAGACGGCGGCGCCGACACGGAAATCTCCGCGGTGGCGCCGCTCTTGAAGTCGAGCACCACCTTGCCCTCGGGACGTTGCTGGAAGGCGCGGCCCTCGGCGCTGTCGGGAGAGACGAAGAGGGCGAGCTCGAGTCCCTCCCCGGGCGGGGCCCTCGCGCCTCCCGCTTGGGGGACGGAGTCGCCGGCCTCCCACTCCCGCTGCAGCAGCCGTCCGGGCTCCTGCCAGGACGCGATGCTGACGCCCCAGAGCGGGCCATTCATCCCGAAGGTGCCCCAGCGCTCCCTTCCGTCCGCCGAGAGAATCCTCACCGCGGACAGGGGCCCTCCCTGGCAGGTGCGGACGGCGAGCACCAGGTCCGGCCGGCCATCCCCACCGACGAGCTCCGAGGCGTCGGCGACATCGCGTGTCCCGGTACCCAGCACGTGGGCCCATGGCACGCAGGCGCTCGGAGCCGCGTTCGCGGCGGAAGGTGCCTGCGCGGAGCCAGGTCCCGAGGCGCCCATGAGCCCGTGCGCCAGTGTGAGGACGAGGAACGGCCGGAGGAACTTCGAGCGGAGAGCGGTCATGGCGGCGCGGGTGAGGTCGGGAGCAACCCTTGAACGAACGACGCGACGCAGCGTATCGCAGGGTCCGTTCCGCGCCCCGGGTGTTCAATGACTTTCATATACATCCGATGTTTCGCATCGCGGAACCAGGGCCCCTGAAGTTTCGCATCGCAGAACCAACAGAGACGACATGTTCCGCAGGGCAGAACCCCGAGCCCTCAATGTTTCGCATTGCGGAATCGAACGAGAAAAAGCCGCCTTCCTTAGATAAGCGGTATAGACAAACATCGTGCTATGGGTTTAGAGATGTATCAGTAGCGTCGGCGGTGAACCCCCAAACAACGAGGAGCAGTCATGAAGACGGTTGGTCCGAGCTTCCTTCTTGGCGTGTGCCTGGCCCTGGTGTGGTCTTCTTCAGCCGGCGCACAGTCGGTGAGCAGCTTCACGGCGACGTACTCGGGCGGCAGCGGCCTGGTGTGCGGAACGACGTACAACATCCGCGGCCAGGAGCCGTCGGCGTCGGGCAAGTACCCGGTGTTCGTCTACACGGTGGGCACCACCGAGCAGTATGACCATTCGTCGGCGCTGGCCGCGGTGTCGGAGATGGCGGCGCGCGGCTACGTGGCGGCCACCGTCGAATATGACAACGCCACCTTCGGCTCCTGCTCCACGCTGACCAGCCGCGCGAAGTGCATCTACGACGGCAGCCGCGCCTCCAGCGCCATCGGCCGCCTCTGCTCGCGCGCCAAGGCGGACTGCTCCAAGGGCATCGTCGTGGCGGGCTTCAGCCAGGGCTCCGTCATGGCGGTGCTGGCCAAGAACTATGACTCCCGCGTCCAAGCCGCCTACGGCCTGGGCTGCGGCGTCCAGTACTCCATCTATGACCTGAGCTCCTGCGTGGCCAACGGCAACCGCGCCCTGCCGAGCAACCGCCTGCGCATCATCAACGGCGAGCAGGACATCTTCGTCGGCCCCACCGAGTCCGCGGTGCGCAGCCAGAACACGCAGACGACGGGCTACTCCTGCCCCCTGGCCACCTCCTGCCTCCAGAGCAACGGCAGCGGCTGGTACATCATCAAGGACACGCAGGTCGCCGACCTCCAGGCGGACCACTGCTACATGCGCACCGGCACCTGCGTGGGCCTCACGCTGGACTCCACGTGGCGCAGCGGCACCGCGCCCTGGTCGCTGCGCACCAACCTGAACTGGCTGACGCAGTTCACCACGCCGTAGTCAGCGGCACGGCGTGACGCGCGAGCTACCCCGCCTCCGACTCGTCGAAGTCCGAGGAGTCGGGAGGCGGTGGTGGCTCCTCCTCCACGCCCGTCCACGCGCGGGCGGCGAGAAAGCCCACCGCGCCCAGGCCCACGATGAAGCCGATGGGGCCGGGGACGAGCCGTAGGTTCAAGGCCACCCAGACGAGGCAGAAGCCCACCGCGCCCGCGGGCACGAAGCGCGCCCAGGACGGGCGCTCCACCTCGGGGCGCAGCGCCAGCATCGCGAGCACCACGAGCAGCGCCAGCTCCGCCAGCACCGACGCCGGCATGTCCCAGCCGGACAGCAGCGAGGCGTCGCCGCTTCGCGCGTAGAGCACGTCGTCCGACGGGCGCACCGTGTTGATGACGCGCAGCTCCGGAGGGCCCTGGGGCACCGGCGCGTTCGAGGCCAGCGGCCCCAGCTCCGAGCGCACCGTCGCCCACGACGCGAAGAGGGACAGCAGGCACACCGCCACGCCGCCCAGCGCCACCACCTCGGGCATCCGCAGCAGGCGGCGCGGCTCGAAGTACGGGCCCACGCCGTCCTCGCGCGCCACCACCTTGGGCCACTGGTCCCACGCGATGAGCCCCACGCCCGCCACCCACAAGAGCGGCACGAGGCCGAAGCCCAGCATCCGCACGGCGATGGCGGCCAGCACCACCATGGCGGCCGCCGCGGCCTCGGGGCGCAGCAGCACCTCCGGCACCCGTTCGGTGAAGTCCGGGGCCTGGCCGGCCTCGCGCAGCTCGCGCGCCACCAGCACCGCGCCGGCCACCAGCGCCAGCAGCGTGCCCGGCACGCCCGCGTCGGAGAAGAAGGGGAGGACGGACAGCACCACCGCCAGCGCGACGAGCCCCACGCCCGCCACGGTGGGCGAGTGCGCGGGCACGTGCTCCAGCCACTTCGGGCCGTCATACGGCGGGCGGGAGCGCCCGGGGTCCGTCTTGTCCTCCGGGGGCAGCTCGGGCGCTTCGTGGACGGAGGAGACCCGCGAGTGCTCCTCCACCTCGTCGAGGATTTCCTTCGCGTAGGCCGGCTCGGACGCCGCCCGGCTGGGGCGTGCGGTGCGCGCCGCCGGGCGCGGGCCGGTGGACTGCTGGCGCACCGGCATCTGCGCGCCGCAGTGCTCGCAGTACTTCAGCCGCACATCCGAGGTTTCGCCGCACTCCGGGCACCGCATGCGTCCCACCTCGCTGAATCAGGCTGTTGCTATCGAGTGGCCTCGGCGGGAGCGGCGGGGACCTCTCCCGTCAGCTCGCGGATGCGCTGGGTCAGCGTCTGCGGGTCGATGGGCCCCACGTGCTTGCCCCGGATGATGCCGTTCGGGTCGATGAAGTACGTCTCCGGCACGCCCGCCACGCCGTAGTCCACCGCCATGCGCGAGCGCGGGTCCACGAGCTGCGGGAAGCTGGCCCCGTAGCGCTGGAGGAAGCCGCGCGCGTTGTCCTCGGTGTCCTCGAAGACGACGCCGAGGAAGACGGCCTTGGAGCCGAACTGCTCCGCGCCCCAGTTGAGCACCGGGTGCTCCTGCAGGCACGGCCCGCACCAGGACGCCCAGAAGTTGATGACCACCGGGCGGCCCTTCAGGTCCGCCAGGTTCACCTTCTCGCCGCTGTCCAGCGCGCGCAGCGCGAAGGCCGGCGCGGGCTGGCCCTTCAGCATGAAGGGCACCTCGTGCGGGTCTCGCCCGAAGCCCTTGTAGAGAATCACCAGCAGGGCCACGCTGAGGCCCACGAAGGCGAGGGTGTAGCGCCAGCGTTTCATCTAGGCCGCCCCCCGTTCCGCATCCCCGCCGGCCAGCGGAGGCGCCGCGCCCATGTCCGCCGCGGGCGACACCGCCACCGCCGCCTTGCGGCGCGGGAAGATGGCGATGAGCGTGCCCAGCACCAGCAGGGGGATGCTCCACCAGATCCACCCCACCAGCGGGAAGACCCAGACGTTGAAGCTCGCCGTGCCGGCCTGCTCGGAGAAGGCCATCATGGAGATGTAGAGGTCCTCGGCCGCCGTCTCGCGCACCGCCGGGGTGCCGATGGGGTCCGTGCTGCGCTCGTAGTAGTTCAGCCGCGGGCGCTGCTCGGACTCCGCGCCGTTGGGCGCCGTGACTTGCAGCCGCGCCGCCACGTAGGTGCGGTGCGGCTCCTCGCCGCTGACCAGCCCCAGGTACTTCATCTGGTAGCCGCCGAGCTCCAGGCTCTCGCCCTTCCGCACCGTGCCGGACGTGTGCTTCACGTACGAGGACGACGCGGCCACCGCGACGATGATGAGGACGATGCCCAGGTGCACCACGTAGCCGCCGAAGCGGCGCTGCGCCTTGGTGGCGCTCATCACCAGCGCGGTGAAGAGGCCCTCCTTGCGCTCGGACATGCGCACCCGCACCGGCGTCACCAGCTCGCGCAGGGTGATGACGGTGACGAAGCCCGCGAGGCCGAACGTCAGGAGCGGGTAGAAGCCGCGCAGCCCCGCCGCGTAGCAGGTCGCCGTCACCACCAGCCCCACCACCGCGGGGATGATGAACTGGCGGCGCAGCGTGGCCTTGTCCGGCGTGCCCCACGGCAGCATCGGACCCACGCCCATCAGGAAGAGCACGGCGATGCCGCCCGGCACCGCCATCTTGTTGAAGTACGGCTCACCCACGCTGACGCGGATGCCGCGCACCGCCTCGGACACCAGCGGGTACACCGTGCCCAGCAGCACCGTGAAGGTAATCGCGACGAACACCAGGTTGTTCACCAGGATGCTCATCTCGCGGGACAGGGCCGAGCTCAGCCGCCCCTCGGGCACCAGCAGGTGGCCACGCGCGGCCAGCAGGCCGATGCACGTCACCAGCAGGATGCCGAGGAACACCAGGAACGTGGGCCCGATGTCTGACTGTGTGAAGGAGTGCACCGAGTTGAAGATGCCGGAGCGGGTCATGAACGTGCCCAGAATCGTGAGCACGAAGGACGCAAGCGCGAGGCTGAGCGTCCACAGCTTCAGCATCCGCTTGCGCTCCTGCACCATGGTGGAGTGCATGAACGCCGTCGCCGTCAGCCACGGCAGGAAGGACGCGTTCTCCACCGGGTCCCACGCCCAGTAGCCGCCCCAGCCGAGCACGGCATACGCCCACCAGGCGCCGAGGATGATGCCGATGGAGAGGAAGATCCACGCCACCAGCGTCCAGCGGCGCAGCGGGGCCATCCACGCCTCGCCAATCTCACCGCGAAGCAGGCCCGCCACCGCGACGCCGAAGGGCACCGTCATGCCCACGTAGCCCAGGTAGAGCATGGGCGGGTGGATGACCATGAGGAAGTGGTTCTGCAGCAGCGGGTTGGGGCCGGGGCCGTCCGCCGGGACGGGGAACACGGCGCCCCACGGGTTGGCCGGGCCGGCGATGAGGAAGGCGAAGAAGACGCCCACCGCCAGCATGGTGCCCAGCGCCAGCTGCATGTACCGCGCGTGCTCGCGCCGGTGGATGTACGCGAAGGCTGCGACGTAGCTGCCCATGATGAGGCCCCAGAAGAGGATGGACCCCTCCAGGGCGCTCCACAGCGACACCACCTTGTAGAGCAGCGGCGTGTCGAGGCTGCCCACCTGCGCCACGTACTTCACGCTGAAGTCGTTCGTGACGAGCGCCTTCACCATGGTGAGGTTCGCGCCAATCATGCAGGCGGCGAAGCCCCACACGGCGCGCAGCACCCAGGGGTAACCCGTCTCGCTGCGGCGCAGGCCGCTGGCCAGGCCGACAATGGCGCCGAAGGCGGCGAAGGCGAGCCCGCCCAGCACCAGGCTGTTTCCAAGCGTGCCGTTCACCGCGCCGCCCCCGTGCTGGCCGACGTGGTGGTGGCGTCGGACAGCGTCTCCCGCCACTTGTTCGGGTCCTCGCCCTCCTTGGGGGCGCGGTACTCGTTGGAGTGGTTCACCATCAGCCGGTTGGAGCTGAAGACGCCGGACGCGTCATAGGTGCCCTCGACGACGACGCCAATCTTGTCGCGGAACATCTGCGGGGGCGTCTCGGTGGAGCGCACCAGCACGCTGGCCGCGCCCGCCTTGTTGTCGTCCGCCACGCGGAAGTGGAGCGTGGTGTGCTCCGCGTTCCACTGGATGCTGCCCGGCTGCACCACACCGCCCAGGCGGATGGTGGCCGAGTACGCCTTGTCCCCCTGGGACAGCATCTCCGAGGGGCTCCAGTAATAGACGAGGTTGTTGCCGATATCGCCAAAGGCGACGAAGGCGAGGCCGGCACCAGCGACGAGCAGGGCCCCGAGGGCGATGAGGCGGTTTCGGGCGACGGGCGTCATGGGATTACTCCTTCGCGTCGGGCGAGGCCCCGGGCCGGCGAACCCAGAGCGACAGTGCGTAGAGGGCCAGCAGGGCGAGCGTAATTCCGTAGCAGGCCCAGACATAGCCCCACCCACCCTGGATGCGGCCGCTGCCCACCTGTCCCGGGGCGAGCTGCGCAAGCAACATCAGCGTCGAGAGCGTCGTCATGTTCAGGCCACCTTCGAGGGGTTGTGGGCCATGGGCGAGGACGTGTCGCCGGGGAGCGCGTCCGGGAGGGCCACCTCGGCCCGGCGCTCGGCCAGGGCCTGCCGGTAGCGGATGATGACGAAGAAGAGGGTGAGGGCCAGCATGCCGAAGGCGGACACGCGCAGCGGAATCACCATCTGCGGGTCCACCGTCTTCGGGCTGGACTGCACCTGGTGGAGGCTGCGCCACCAGCGCACGGAGAACCAGACGATGGGCAGGTTGATGGCGCCGATGATGGCCACCACCGCGCTCCATGTGGCGCGCTTGTCCGGGTCCTCCACGAAGCGCCGCAGCACGAGGTAGCCGGCGTACGTCACCAGCATGATGGCCTCGGACGTCAGGCGCGGGTCCCAGGACCAGTAGACGCCCCACGTCGGCCGGCCCCAGATGGCGCCGGTAATCATGCCCGCGGTGCCCAGCAGCAGGCCCACTTCCGCCGCGGCCTCCGCCGTGGCGTCCAGCCCCCAGCTCGCGCTGCTCTTCAGCAGGTAGGTTACCGCTGCCACGAAGTTGACGAACATCATCATCATGGCCATCCACTGGAGCGGCACGTGGACGTACATGATGCGCTGCACGTCGCCCATCTCCCGGTCCGGCGGCGCCCAGGCCAGGCCCAGCCACCAGCCCGCGCCGAGCAGGCCCAGGGCCAGCAGCGGCAGGCCCCACTTGACGAACTTGTTCATCGCTCAGTCCTCGATGATGCGCGGGAACAGCAGGAAGCCTACGCCCCAGTAAATCAGATTGAATCCGCCCAAAAGCCCCAACCATGAGCTTAACTGATTCATGGGGTCACCCTGCAGGACGAGGGTCGTCGCCTTGGCTGCGGAGAGAAGGGCCGGAATGACGAGCGGGAACAATAGCAGAGGCAGCAGCACGTCCCGCGCCCGGGCGTTGCTCGAAATCGCCGCGTAGATAGTGCCCGGCGCGCTGAGGGCCAGGCAGCCGAGGATGAGGATGAGGGCCAGGTCTCCGAGGCTGGTGGCGACGCGGACGCCGAACAGGGCCACCATGACGGGGAAGATGAGGGCGCCCAGGGCGAAGAGGAGCAGCGTGTTGCCCAGGGCCTTGGAGAGGAAGATGGCGCGCGGGTCCGCGGGCGCGAGCCGCACGCCGTCCAGGCACGCGTTCTCCGCCTCGACGCGGAAGGACTCGCCCAGCGACAGCACGCTGGCGAAGAGGATGGCCAGCCAGTAGTAGCCGCCCGCGTTCTTCTCCAGCAGCTTCGTGTCCGGCCCGAGTGCGAAGGAGAACATCAGCAGCGTGGCCAGCGCGAAGAAGATGATGGCGTTGAGCCGCGCGCGGGTGCGCCACTCGATGAGCAGATCCTTGCGCAAGAGCGCCAGCGTGGCGGCGACGATGCCGATGGGCCGGGGGCGGGGAGGCGTGCTCATGCGGCCACCGCCCGTCCGTCCTGGAGGTGCAGGCGCTCCTCGCACAGCGTCAGGCCCTGCTCAATCAGGTGCGTGGCGAGCACGACGGTGACGCCGCCGGCCTTGAGCTCCGCGATGATGCGCTCCATGTCGCTGATGCCCTGCGGGTCCAGCTCTCCGAAGGGCTCATCCAGCAGGGCGATGGCCGGCGTCTTCATGAGGAGCCGGGCGATGGCGAGCCGCTTGCGCATGCCGGCGCTGAAGCTGCGCACCGGGCTGTCCGAGCGGCGGGTGAGGCCCACGCGGGTCAGCAGCGAGCTCGCGGCGTCCTCCGGGGCAGGGATGCCGAGCAGCCGCGCCAGGACGGTGAGGTTCTGGAGCGCGGTGAGGTCCTCGTAGAGGAAGCTGGAGTGGGACAGGAGCGCCACGTCGCGACGCACCGCGTCCCGCTCCACCACGGCGTCGCGACCGAGCACCTCCACGCGGCCCGCGGTGGGACTGAGCGCGGTGGCGATGAGGCGCAGGAGGGTCGTCTTGCCGGAGCCATTGTGTCCGGTAAGCAACAGAGAGCGTCCGGCGGGGAGCGCGTAGGTGAGACGCGCCAGGGCCCAGCGGCGCCCATAGCGCTTGCTGACGTCGTGCAGCGCGAGCGCGGGGGCGGAGAGGGGAGGCATCGGCGCCGTCGTTCGTATCCGGAAATGGAAATGTCCTCCAGTGAAACCCGGAGGCACGGCAGGTCAGTGAAGGAGCGGGCCCACTGATCTGGAAAGCTTTTCCCATGGATGTGGTGAGAGGTGCCCGTGGGTTCCGTCCGGTTTCCACCGGAGGGCGTGTCCACCGCCCGGCAGCTTCCCTGCGCCGCCGGCCCCTTCCCTCTGCGAGAGCCACACCGGTGCCTACGTTCGGCATGGCATCCCCCCTGCACAGGCGCGGCGTGGGTTCTCCTCCCCGGGGAGGGAGGAGTCGGGCGGGAGGTTTCTTCTCCGCGCGGAGGGCGTGATGGGTACGGGAATGGTGGCACGCAGGGCAATCAAGGCGGCAGCGGCGGGAGTGATGCATTACAGCGGACTGCGCAAGGCGATGGCGGCCTTGCGTCGCGCGCAGTCCGGTGGCCGGCGCATCCTCATCGTCAGCTACCACCGCGTGGTGAGTGACTTCACCGGGGAATTGCAGCGCTCCATCCCCGGCCTCCTCATCTCGCAGGAGACGTTCCGCAAGCACCTGGAGGAGGCGCACGCCGCGGGCTTCGAGCTGACCTCCATCGGCGACGCGGTGGACGTCATGGCGGGCCGGCGTACCGCGAAGAAGGATGTGTGCGTCATCACCTTCGATGACGGCTACCGCGACGTGTACCGGTACGCGTACCCGGTGCTGAAGCAGATGGGCATTCCGGCAATCACGTACCTGCCCACGGCGTTCATCGGCACGGACAAGCGCTTCAACCACGACCGGCTGTTCCACCTGCTGCGCCGCGTCCAGGAGCGCCGCTTCCGTCCGCTGTACGACGCGCTGCCCGCGGCATCGCTGGAGCTGCTCGGGCCCATCGTCTCCGGGCAGAAGACGGTGTCGGCAGCGCTGGACGACTTCATCGGCGAGCACCCCACGCGCGTGCTCACGGACATCATCGACGCGCTGGAGAATCAGCTCGGCGGCGGGGCGGACCTGGTGCCGGAGCAGGGCGACGTCATGAGCTGGGACGAGGTGCGCCGCATGGCGCGCGACGGCTTCGAGTTCGGCGCGCACACGCTGGGCCACACCGTGCTCACGCTGGAGCCGCAGGCGGTGGTGGAGCGCGAGATTCTCGAGTCCAAGCGCACGATTGAACGCGAGGTGGGCATCACCGTGCGCGACTTCGCCTACTGCAATGGCTGGTACTCGGACGAGGTCATCCGCGTGCTGTCGGCCAATGGCTTCCGCTCGGGTGTCACCACGGAGGACTTCCCCAACCGGATTGGCGGAGACCCGTTCACCCTCAAGCGCAAGGTGCTGTGGGAGAACTTCAGCCTGGGCATGACGGGGGACTACTCGTCTTCGCTGACGGCGTGCCAGTTCGATGACTGCTTCGGCGTGTTGGGAATGAACCACCCGGTGCCGGGCAGGCGCCCGCACCACGTTGCCGGCACGGCGGGGGGCAACATCGTGCAGCCGGAGGCGGTGACGCCGCCCGTCCCGGCGGCGGGCAACGTGCTGGCCACGAAGGCGGCGACGCCTCCTGTCGCGGCCGTGGCGGGCAACATCATGAATCCGGAGGAGGCGGCGTCGCCGGTGAAGGAGGTTCCGTGAGCGGCAGTCCCACGCCGGCGGCGACCGGGGGAAGCTTCCTCGGCCGCGCCGGCCCCCTCGTGTTGGCCCGGCTCTTCACGGCCGGGCTGACGCTGTCCATTCCGCTCGTGCTCGCCCGGGTGCTGCACCTGGACGAGTACGGCACGTACTACCAGCTCTTCCTCATCGCCACGACGCTCTACTACGTGCTGCCGTTCGGCGTGGTGCAGAGCCTGTACTACTTCCTGCCCCGCGCGGAGGCGAAGCGGCCGTACCTGGGGCAGACGCTCCTCTTCATGTCCGCCGCCGGCCTCGTGGGCGCGCTGGGCGTGTACGGGCTGTTGGGGTACGTGGCGGGCTGGTTCTCCAACCCGGCGCTCGCGCAGTACCGGCTGCCGCTGGCGGCGTATACGGCCTTCCTGCTGGGCAGCTTCCCGCTGGAGGTGTCGCTCACCTCGCAGGGGCGCACGAAGGCCTCGGCTGTCGCCTACCTGGTGTCCGACGCGGTGCGCGCGGGCGTCATGGTGGTGCCGCCGCTGCTGGGCGCGTCGCTGTACGGGATGATGGTGGCGGTGGCCGCCTTCGCGGGCCTGCGCTACGTGGCGACGTGGATGGTGTCGCTGCGCGGTGTCACCGGGCCGCTGGTGGACCGGAAGCTCTTCCGCGAGCAGCTCGTGTACGCGGCGCCCTTCGGCGCGGCGATGCTGCTGGCGATTCCCCAACAGAACGCGCACCTGTACATGGTGGCGGGCGCGGTGGCGCCGGCGATGTACGCGCTCTACCGCGTGGGCTGCTTCCAACTGCCCGTGGTGGACCTGCTCTACACGCCTACCAGCGAGGTGTTGATGGTGCGGCTGGGCGAGCTCGAGCGCGAGGGCCGCCTGGAAGAGGGCGTGGATGCATTCCGCGAGGCGGCGGGGAAGCTGGCCTACGTGTTCCTGCCCTTCGCCGCGTTCCTCTTCGCGGCGGCGCCGGAGTTCATCGGGGCGATGTTCGGCGAGAAGTTCCTGCCCGCGGTGCCCGTGTTCCGGGTGAGCGTGCTGGGCGTGGTGCTGTCCATTCTTCCCATGGACGGCACGCTGCGCGCCCGGGGGCAGACGCGCGCCATCTTCGCCTCGTACGCGGTGAAGGCGGCGGTGACGGTGCCCCTGGTGTGGCTGGGCGTGAAGCACCTGGGGCTCATGGGTGGCATCGGCTCGTGGGCGGTGGCGGAGGTGGTGGGCAAGGCCATGTTGCTGGCGCGCGTGCCGGCGGCACTGTCCACGCCGCGACTGAAGCTCGGAGTCGCGGACGTCATTCCGTGGCGGGAGCTGGGCAAGGCGTCGCTGTCCGCGGCGGCGGCGGCGCTGGGCGTCTTCGTGCTGAGGGCCGCGGCGCATGGCGCGTATAGCCACCTGCCGGCGGGCTTCGTGTGGCGCGCGCTGCCGCTGGCGTTCGCGGGTGTGCTCTTCGTCATGGGCTACCTGGGCGTGCTGTATGCAGCGGGGGTGCGTCCGTTGAGCGTCCTCGCGGGGATGCGTGCTCGCAGGGCGGGGTGAGCGTCGGGCGGAACACGTGGGGAGGGCACTTCCCTCCCCACGGATGGGTACCTACCTTCCTCGCCGTCGGGAAATCGGGGTGAGGGAGGCGTGATGGGTGTCGACGCGATGACGTTGTACCGGCTCGCGCGCGGTCTGAAGAGGCGGGGCATTCCCCTGCTTCCGGCCGTGCTTCGCAAGGCCATCTACTATCTGCACAGCTCGTACATCCCCGAGGATGCGGAGATTGGGGAAGGGACGCAGCTGGGCTACGGCGGGATTGGAGTGGTCATCCACCGCGCGGCGAAGGTGGGGAAGAACTGCCTCATCTCGCAGCAGGTCACCATCGGCGGGCGCTCGGGCCTCGAGGGCGCGCCCGTCATCGGTGATTACGTCCGCATCGGCGCGGGCGCGAAGATTCTGGGCAACATCCGCATTGGCGACTTCGCGGTGATTGGCGCCAACGCGGTGGTGCTGAAGGACGTGGCTCCGGGCACGGTGGTGGCTGGAGTTCCGGCGAAGGTGATTCGCCAGGACCCGGATCCGCTCACCACGTACCAGCGGGAGATGGGGCTGTTGCCCCAGCGCGCACCGCTGTCGGCGGTGCCTCCCCCGGCTTCCATGCGGCAGTAGGGGAGGGCATTCATGAAGGTGCTCCTCATCGGGGACTACCCGCCTCCGTATGGCGGTGTGGCCATCCACGTACAACAGCTACACGGTTACCTGCGCGGTTGTGGGGTCGAAGCGAAGGTGCTGGACATCGGGAAGGGCGGCCGGCCGGCTCCGGACGTCCTTCCGGTGCGGAGTCCCGCTCACTTCGCCCTCCGGCTGGCGGGGTTCCTCTCCTCGGGGTGGACGTTGCATGTCCACACCAGCGGCAACAACCCGAAGTCCTGGGTGCTGGCGGGAATGGTGGGCGGGATGCCCGGGCTCCGGTCATCCCGTGTCATCACCCTCCACTCGGGGCTGCTGCCGGACTACCTGGCGGCGTCCGGAGCCCGGCGCAACTTCGCTCGCGTGGCGCTGGCCGGCTACGGGCGCGTGGTGGCGGTGTCCCAGGCGGTGAAGGACGCCGTCGTCGCGTGCGGCATTCCCGAGGAGAAGGTCGTCGTTCATCCCGCCTTCCTGGCGTCTCAGGTGCGGCCGGGGCCGGTGCCCGCGGTGGTGGACGCGGCGCGGGCCCGCCGCAGGCCGCTCATCGCCATGGCGCACCACCCCTCGCCCGTGTACGGGCGGAGGCTGGCGTTCCGCGCGCTGAAGCTCCTCGCGAAGGAATACCCGGACGTGGGCCTGGCACTCTTCGGGCCGGGGACGGACACCGAGGACTTCATCCGCGACGTGCGTGAACTGGGCGTGGCGGGGCATCTCGAGGTGCTGGGGGAACTGGACCACCCGGCGGCGCTCGGGTTGATGGCTCGCAGCGATGCCTTCCTCCGGCCCACCACGCACGACGGGGACTCCATCTCCGTGCGCGAGGCGCTGGCGCTGGGCGTGCCCTGCGTGGCCAGCGGCGTGTGCACCCGTCCCGAGGGGACGCGGGTCTTCACGGCGGATGACCATACGGACCTGGCCCGCGCGGTGAAGGAGGCCGTGGCGGCGGGGCCGGCGGAGCAGCCGTCGGTGGACGTGGGGCCGGAGTTGCTCGCGCTCTACACCGAGCTGGCCGGGATGCCAGCGGAAGCGGCAATGCCTTTCACGAAGTCAGACGACACAGCCTTCGATACGGGGGAGACGAATCATGCGGCGCAGTGATGACATGGACCTGGCCCGGCGCGCGTTGCGCGGGCGCGACCTGGTGGTGTTCTCCAACGACTGGGATGGGGACCCGCTCTCCAAGGTCCACATCATGCGGATCCTCTCCCGGGACAACCGCATCCTCTGGGTGAACAGCATCGGCAACCGCGCGCCTCGCGCGAATGCGCACGACGCGAAGCGCATCCTCAACAAGCTGGAGAAGTTCACCCAGGGCATCAAGGAGGTGGAGCCCAACCTCTTCGTCCTGTCGCCGCTGGCGATTCCCTTCTACGGCTCGGAGCTGGTGCGCAATGCCAACCGGCACCTGCTGCGGCTCCAGGTGCTCCGGGCGATGAAGCAGCTCAACTTCAAGAAGCCCATCTCCTGGAGCTTCCTGCCTGCCTCCGCGCCGGTGTCCGGCACGCTGGGCGAGGACTTCGTCGTCTACCACTGCGTGGACGAGTTCTCCGCCTTCAGCGACACCAACGGCAAGCACATCGCGGAGCTGGAGGAGCGCCTGCTGCGCCGCGCGGATTTGTGCATCACCTCGGCGGAGCGGTTGCGGGAGAGCAAGTCGAAGCTCAACCCGCGCACGGTGCTGGTGCGGCACGGCACGGACTTCACGCACTTCGTGAAGGCGTGTGACGCGGCCACGCCCATTCCGGCGGACATCGCGAACCTGCCGAAGCCCATCATCGGCTTCTTCGGCCTGGTGGCGGACTGGGTGGACCAGGAGGCCATCATCGCCACTGCGCGTGCCCATCCGGAGGGCTCGGTGGTCATCATCGGCAAGACGACGCCGGACTGCGATGACTCGAGGCTGCGCGCCGAGAAGAACATCCACATGCTGGGCCGCAAGCCGTACGCGGACCTGCCGGGCTACAGCAAGGCGTTCGACGTGGCGCTGATGCCCTTCAAGGTCAGCGAGCTGACGCTGAATGCCAACCCGCTGAAGGTGCGCGAGTACCTCGCCGCGGGCCTGCCCGTGGTGTCCACGGACCTGCCGGAAGTGCGCAAGGTGGGCTTGTGCAAGATTGCTTCGGACACCGGGGACTTCGTGCGCAAGGTGGATGAGTGCCTCGCGGAGGGCCCCGGTCCGAAGCGTGAGCGCGCGGACAGAATCTTCAGCGAGAGCTGGGACGCTCGCGTCGAGGAGATTCGCCACCACGTGGGCGCCGCCCTCGCGGCGGACGGGAAGGACCTCTAACCCGGGTCCGTTCGGGCGTAGCGGCGCCGAAGCCCGATTTTTCGGCCTCGGCGGTGGTCACCCCTGACAGGACATGCTCCGGCGGTTTCAGGCCGCAGTGTCGAGCGCGTCGGACTCACGGCCCGTCACCACGCGCTCCAGGTGCGCGTAGTGGCGGGCCACGCGCGCGTAGTCGGACGGGCGGATGTCCGGCTGCGCGAGCGTGCGCGTGAGGTCCGCCTTCGCTTCGAGGTAGTCCCGGCCACCGCGCTCCATGGCGCGGGCGGCGTCCTCGTCGGACAGCGTCAGGGGAATGCCGAGCCGCTCCTGCATGAGCTGCCGCAGCGTGTGGTCCAGCTCGGGGAGCAGCTCGCGCTCCACCTTCGCGCGGCGCATCAGCCAGCCCATGCTGCGCACGTACTCCAGCGCGGAGCGGTGCCGCTCCTGGCGCAGCGGGCGGGGCGCGCCGAAGCGCGTGCCGCGTGAGACGGCGTAGAGCATTCCCACGACGAGCACCTGCGCGACGAAGGCCCAGATGCCGCGCGACAGGGGCGGCGGTGGCTCGAGCTGGTGGTGATACTCGTCGACGAGCAGGGGGCCACGCGCGGCGAGCGCGTCCCAGAAGCGCAGGTTGTCCAGCAGCTCCAGCCGCCGGTTCTCCACGAGGTCCGCGCCCGCGAGCACGTAGATTTCGCCGGAGCCGAGCGCGCGGCGCCACACCGCCACCGCGCCGCCCAGGCCCGCCAGGGGCACGGCGTCGTCGTGGAGCATGCGCAGCCCCCGGTCCTGCGACACGCGCAGGCCCGTGAGTCCGCGTAGGGGCCCCGCGGCGAGCCACACGTCCACCGTGGTGCCGCCCGCGTCCGCCATCGTGGAGTCCAGTCCGCGGCTGCTCGCGGGCAGGAGCAGGCCGGAGTCCAATCGCAGCCACTTCTCCAGCGCCGCCTGGTATTTCCCCAGCTCGCGCGGGGACATGTAGACGAGCGTGCCGCCGGCCCGGACGAAGCGCTCCAGCTCGGCCACTTCTTCCTTCGACACGGGCCGGCCTTGAGGCGCCGCGAGCACCAGCGTGCGTGTGCTGGAGGGAATTGATTCGAGCGAGGTGGGGTGCGCGTCGACGCTGCGCCCGCCCTCGCGGAGGTAGAGATAGAGCGCGCGGGCGCCCTGCGCGCCGGTGTTCTCCACGGTGGGCACCACGGACTCGGGTGCCTCCGCGCGGGTGGACAGGCCCACGGCGAGCGCCAGGGCGATGAGGACGCCGAAGATGACCGCGATGCGGAGGTTCTTCACCGCGTGCCCTCCGCCGGCAGCGTGCCGTTGAGTTGCTCCACCGCCGCGACGAAGCTCGCCGCCTCGTCCGCCGGCACCGGCGCGAGCGAATAGAAGGCCCGGTCATACCAGCGGACCAGTCGCTCGACTTCGCTCACCACCGTCGCGGGGGCGCCGCGCGCGGGCAGCTCCGCGGCCAGCTCGCGGTTCGTCTTCACGCGGTCCGGTCTCGCCAGCCTTCGCTGCTCCAGCGCGGACAGCATGCCCAGGAGTCCCTCGCGAATCGCCTCGCGCGCATCCGAGCCCAGCGCCGCGCGGGCCCTCCGCAGATGCTCCCCCGGCGAGTCCAGCACCAGCGGCGCCTCGGCCTGCGTCGATGCGAGCGGCGCGGCGGCCTTCCGTCCCCGGCGCGAGGCGAAGCGCAGCACGCCCCACAGCGCCAGCGCGAACGCCAGTCCCAACATCACCGCGCGCGTGGCGACCGCGAAGCCCTGGGCCTCGTTCGACTCGAAGAGGCCCTCCAGCCAGGCCTCCAGCTCGCGCAACAGCCGCTTCACCCAGTCTCCGTGACGCTGGCGTGCGCGCGAGAACTCAGGCCGGTCCAGGATGGCCTTCAGCCGCTCCGGCTCACTCGCGGGCATCGCGGCTGGCGCGTCCCGCTCCGCCTCCTGCAGCGCGCACGCCCGCTCCAGGAAGCCCGTGAGTTGCTTCGCTCGCTCCGCGGGAGACGCATCCTCCTCCGCGGCGGGCAGCGGCATTCCGCCCATGCGCGCGGCCAGCCCGTCCACCACCGAGGACAGCTCGGCCGGGCGCGAGGCCGCCGTCTCCTCCAGCAGCCGCGAGGTGCTCTCGCGGTCCGCGCAGGGCAGGGCGGCCAGCATCAACAGGGGAATGTTCGTCAGCGTCACGGAAGCCTCGCGAGGGCGTCAGACGGCCAGCGTCGTCGCGGACGGCGCATCCATGCGGCGCTCCAGGTCCAGCGCCTCCCGGCGCACGCGCATGTCCAGGTAGAAGAACGAGCAGAAGACGTAGTGGATGGGCGTGAGGCACGACTGCGCCACCACCTGCACCAGCTCCGCGGGCACCAGCAGGTACTGCGGCGCGCGCGCCATCGCCGCGGTGTCGAACGGGCTTCCATACGACGCCATCACCAGCCACGTGGGAATGCTGGAGACGAGCTGCACGGAGATGAGGATGAGGCTCATCACCGTGTAGAGAATCATGGCCCGCACCACCACGCGCCCGAGGAATCCCGGACCGATGCGTCCGGACAGCAGCTCCCCGGAGCGCTTGAAGGAGTCCCAGGCGCCTCGGTCCTCCATGGCCATCACCGGCGGCAGCAGGAGGAAGCGCAGGAAGTACCAGAGCATCGCCGCGATGAGGCCGAGCACGGCGATGGGGACGGCAATCACCGCCAGCACCAGTGCCAGCGTGCTGGAGCCCATGCCCGCCACCACGGCCGCGATGCCGCCGAGGATGGCGCCGGGGCCCAGCATCAACACCGTCATCAACAGGGCCCACGCGATGGAGGCGACATACGCGCCGGTCAGCGGGCCCGCGCGGGAGAAGGCGCGGCGCAAGCCGTCGGCCGGGCTCACGGGCTCGCCGAGCTGCGCGGACACCACGTACCGGGACGTCGCCAGGGTGGCCAGCCAGTAGCTCCAGAAGAGGAACACGAAGAGGACCACCCACAGCCCGAACGACACGCCCGCCTCGCTCAGGAACCCCGTGGGGTCCTTCTGGGACAGGGCCTGCATGTCGGGCGAGTAGAGCATCGGCGACAGCCGCTGGCCCGTGAGGAGGGTGGCCTTCGTCGCGATGTAGTTCACCAGCGAGAAGCCGAAGCTCAGCACGAAGAGCGGCTTGAGGTGGGCGCGCCAGAAGGTGGCGGCACGGTCGATCATCTCCCCCATGGCGAGGGGGCGCAGCTCGGGAACAGGAGTGGGACTCACGCGAGGCGCAGCATAGCCCGAGCCGCCGCCGCCGGGTCTTTCGCCTCCAGCACCGCGGAGATGACCGCGAAGCCCGCGGCGCCGCGCACCTCGGGTGCCCGCTCGGGGGTGATGCCGCCGAGCGCCAGCGCCGGGCAGGGGAGCATCGCCGCCAGGGCCGCGAAGCCCTCGGGCCCCAGCGTGGCCCGCGTGTCCCCGGGCTTGGAACCGGGGGAGAACACCGGGCTCACCAGCGCCAGGTCCGCGCCGCGTGCCGAGCGGGCTTCGGCCTCGTCATGCACGGCCACGCTGACGAGCCGCCCGGGGGGCAGGTGCGGACGCACGTCCCCGGGTGTGGGCCCATGAGCGGGCAGATGCAGGTGCGCGCCCACGAGGAGCGCGACGTCCAGGCGGCCGTTGATGAAGAGCGGATTGCCCCGCGCACCGCACAGCCCGGCGAGCAGGCGGGCTTCTTCGAGGAAGCGGCGCCCGGAGGCCTCGGGGTGGCGGTGCTGCACGGCCACGTCGGGGCCCGCCTCCAGCGCGCGGGAGACGGCGCCCAGCAGTCGCTCAGCGGGCAGGCGCCAGTCGGTGATGACGATGAGCCGGGGGACCACCGCGGCCTAATGGTGGTGGATGCCTTCGAGGGGGCTCGACGCGGAGCCATAGGCCTTCTTCGGGATGCGGCCGGCGAGGTATGCGTCGCGGCCCGCCTCCACGGCCTTCTTCATGGCCACGGCCATGCGCACCGGGTCCTTCGCGCCGGCGATGGCGGTGTTCATCAGGATGGCGTCCACGCCGAGCTCCATGGCGATGGCCGCGTCCGAGGCCGTGCCCACGCCCGCGTCCACGATGACGGGGACCTTCACCGTCTCCATGATGAGGCGGATGTTGTGCGGGTTGCGGATGCCCAGCCCGCTGCCGATGGGCGCGGCCAGCGGCATCACCGCCGCACAGCCGGCGTCCTCCAGCTTGCGCGCGGTGATGGGGTCATCGCTGGTGTAGGGCAGCACGGTGAAGCCCTCCTTCACCAGGATGCGCGCGGCCTTCACCGTCTCCTCGACGTCCGGGTAGAGCGTCTTCTCGTCGCCGAGCACCTCGAGCTTCACCCACTTGCTCATGCCCAGCTCCTCGGCGAGCCGGCAGGTGCGCACCGCGTCGTCCGCCGTGTAGCAGAGCGCCGTGTTGGGCAGGAGGCGCACGCGGTTGCGGTCAATCCAGTTCATCAACGACGCCTCGCCCGTGGCCTTCAGGTCGAGGCGACGCACGGCCACCGTCACCATCTCCGTGCCGGACTGCTCGTGGCACTGCTTCATGATGTCGTGGCTGGGGTACTTCCCCGTGCCGAGGATGAGACGCGAGCTGAAGGTGACGCCCGCGAGGGTGAAGGGCTTGTCCTGGATGCTCATGGAACTCTCCTAGCCGCCGCCGACGAAGGTGACGATTTCGATACGGTCTCCCGCCTGGAGGTGGTGCTCGGCGTGGCGGGCGCGGCGCACCACCTCGGCATTCACTTCCACGGCCACTCCGGGACCGCCCACCTGGAGCGACTCCAGCAGCGCCGAGAGGGTGACGCCCTCCGGCACCTCGCGTGTCTCTCCGTTGACCCAGACCTGCACGGCGTCACGGCTCCTTGCGACGGGGACCAGGGCACGCACTACAGGGGGCCCTGTGCGCTGTCAACGCGCTCTCCCACTTCGGCAGTGACGTGACGCTCCCACCCGCCGTGCGTTCGTCGACATTGTTCCCGAGCTGGGCAGCCGGGCGGCCGGGCGCCGAGTACCCGGGCGGCTTCCCCTGTGTCGTGAATCGCCAATGGCAAGCCCTGTGCAGGGGCCGCATCGACGCTCACTTTCTGCCCAACGCCGGGGACGGGTTCCCCGGTTCAAGGGAAAGGAAAGAACTCATGCGCAAGCTCATGATGGCGGTCACCGCGGTGGCGGGTCTGGCGATGGTTCCCGGTTGCAAGCGTGACAACGTCGAGTCGGAGCGCCGCGACGTTGCCGAGGCCCAGCAGGAGGCCTCGAAGGAAACGGCCGAGGCCCAGCAGGAGGCCTCGAAGGAAACGGCAGAGGCCCGCCAGGAGGCGTCTCGCGACATCGCTGGCGCGCAGAAGGAGGCGAACGAGGACATCGCCAGCGCGCAGCAGGACGTCCGCGAGGAGCAGGGTGAGCTGGCCGAGGCCGAGCGCAACCGCAACGAGGACCTGGCCGAGGACCAGCGCGAGCAGCAGGAGGACCTGGCGCAGGGCGGCTCCGGTGCGGCCGGGGCGACCTCCGCCGCGGCGGCCACCAACGTGCAGGGCCGCGTGCTCTCCACGGGGCATGACTCGCTGACCCTGGTCGACACGAGCAACAACAAGCAGCTCAAGCTGAAGACGAACGACCAGACCCGCATCCTGCAGAACAACGCGCCGGTGAAGCTGGACGACATCGCCGAGGGTGCCCAGGTCCGCGCCTCCTACGTCATGGACGGCAAGGACATGGTGGTCCGCGAGCTGACCGTCACCCAGCCGGTGCAGAAGAAGCAGTAGTCCCACGCACGGAGCAGTGGCCGGTACCGTTTCCTCACGGGCCGGCCCGGACGGCTCCCGCCTCTGGCGGGGGCCGTTCCCTTTTATTCGCGAATCCGTGCTGGGGGGTTGGATGGGTGTGTCGGACGTGGGTGGTAGGAGGGACCCGTGAGGTTTTCTCACGCCTTCCCAACCCAGGGGAGGACTTCCTGCCCAGGAGCCTATGGCCACCCATCACCCCGAGCACCCCTCTTCGAAGCCGTTCATCCTCTTCACCGCCGGGGCCACCTCCTATGAGCTGGTCCGCTTCCTCGGCCCCCGGGGGCCGGGGGAGATGCTGCTCGCGCGCCGGCACTACGCGGACACGCCCGGGGACCTCGTGGTCATCAAGCGGCTGCAGGACGCGGGGGATGTCCACGGGCGCGCGCGGCTGCGCGAGGAGGTGAAGCTGCTCATGCAGCTCAGCCACCCCGCCATCGCCCAGGTGTTCCTGGTGCGCATCCACGAGGGCTCGCCCCACCTCGTCATGGAGTACGTGGAGGGGCACAGCCTGGAGACGCTCACCAGCTTCGCGGCGCTGCGGCGCCGGCCCTTCTCGGAGGCCTTCGGCGCCTACGTGGGCGCGGAGGTCGCGGACGCGCTGCACCACGCCCACACGCTGGAGGACGCGCGTGGCCAGCCGCTGGGCATCGTCCACCGGGACGTGTCGCCGCGCACGCTGCGGCTGGACGTGCATGGTCGGGTGAAGCTGGCGGACTTCGCCATGGCGTGGGCGAAGCTGCCGGGGCGCGTGGGCACGGAGGGCCACGTCGTCCGGGGTGATTTGGCGTACGCGTCCCCGGAGGCGCTCGCGCGCCAGCCGCTGGATGGGCGCTCGGACCTGTTCTCCCTCGGCGTGGTGCTGCTGGAGCTGCTCACCGGGTTGCACCTGCTGGATTTGGAGGACGTGGAGCGCGCCGCGCTGGCCACGGGGCCGCTGCCGGAGGCGGAGACGCTTCGCGCGGAGGTGCCCAGCTGGCTGCCGGCGCCCATGATGGCCGCGCGCATGGCGTGCCTCGCTCCGGAGCACGTGGAGCGCGCCACTCGCGGGCTGTCCGGGCCCATGCGCGCCATCCTCTCGCGGCTGCTGCGGCGTGAGCCGGGGGAGCGCTTCCAGTCCGGCCTGGAGCTGCGGGACGCGCTGCGCGGCGTGCTGGGCGGGCTGGGCTACACCTACGGCCCCCGCGAGGCGGAGCGCGAGGCCGCCCAGGTGCGCCGCGACGCCCGCTCCCGTCGCAGGGCCGCGGACGTGCTGCGGTGGGAGGACTCCGCGCGGCCGGACTCCACACGGCGGGGAGACGCCCCGCGTGACGCGTGAGCAGGTGGTGGCCCGGGCCTTCACGCCTGTCGGGCACCGGCGTTCCGGCGCGGGTGGCGCTTGTCTCGCGCGCCCGGCCGGGCAGACTGGTGGGCATGGCTGACGTCAAGGTGAATGAGCTCCATCAGCGCTGGTGCCTCGCGGACGGGCACGCGGACTCCCTCATGTGGAACCGGGATTTGACGGCCCGCTCCGAGGAGGGGCACGTGGACTTCCCCCGCCTGCGGGAGGCGGGGGTGAAGCTGCAGTGCTTCACCATCGTCACCCGGGGCTTCCCCTTCATCGGGGGCTTCCCGGTGTTCGCCGCGTGGAAGGGGTGGCCCCGCGAGGCGCGCGCCAGCGAGTGGACGCGGGCGCTCTGGCAGATTGAGCGCATGGAGGAGTTCTGCCGCCGCTCCGGAGACTCGGCGCGCATCACCACCACCGGGGCCGCGCTGGAGGACAACCTCGCGCACGGGCGCCTGTCCGCGGTGCTGGGCGTCGAGGGCGGACATGCCATTGAAGGCCGCGTGGACCGGCTGGCGGAGCTTCACCGGCGCGGGGTGCGCTTCATGGGCCTCACCCACCTGTCCAACAATGACCTGGGCGGCTCCTCGTTTCCGATGATGGGCAACCGGGGACTGACGTCGCTGGGCCTCGAGGTGATGGAGGAGATGGCCCGGCTGGGGATGAGTGTCGACGTGGCGCATGCCTCGGAGCGCACGCTGGAGGACCTCTTCGCGCACCCCACGGTGCGGTATTTCTGTTCACACACGGGCGTGCGCGCGGCGGGCGGCGGCTGGCGCAACCTCAGCGATGCGTCGCTGCGGCGCATCGCGGACCGGGGTGGGGTGGTGGGCATCATCTTCGCTCCCGTGTACCTGGGCGGAGACTCGGTGGATGACGTGGTCCGCCACATCGAGCACGCGGTGGACGTCATGGGCGTGGAGGGCGTCGGACTGGGCTCGGACTACGACGGCATGGTGCCGCTGCCTCGGGGCATGAAAGACGTCACGGACCTGCACCTGCTCACGGAAGCCCTGCTGAAGCGCCATCCAGAGTCCTGGGTGGAACGCGTCGTGGGTGGAAACTTCCGGCGTTTCTTCCACGCGACACTGGGTGGTTGACCGGGAGCGGGACGCTCGAAATATTGGCCGCAAGCCTATGAACCGCTCTCTTCTCGTCGCCGTGTCCGTCGTTGGCTCCCTCCTCTTCGCTGGCTGTGGCCAGAAGGCGGGGGACAGCTGTGAAGGCAGCGGCTTCATCTGTCAGGAAGATGTCCTTGCGCTGGAGTGCCGGAGTGGCACGTGGCGCGAAGTGCCCTGCCGCGGGCCGCTGGGTTGCCGCGAGACGGACGACTCCGTGCGCTGCGACACGTCCAACAACCAGGCGGGCGACGCCTGCGCCTCCAGCGCCGAGGGCAAGGGCGTGTGCCGCCGGGACGGGCTCGCCGTCCTCGAGTGCCGCCAGGGCGTGCTGGAGGAGACGGCCTCCTGCTCCTCGTGCTCCGTCGAGGGCGACCAGGTGACCTGCCAGCCCTGAGCTTCAGGCCGGCCGTCAGGATTCTCCCGACGGGGCGTGTGCTAGCGTGGGGGTGCCGCTCGCGGGACTCCGATGCGACTTCCGATTCAAGCCTTTGGAGCCTGACACGCTGGTCGTATCCCTCTTCCCCGAGCGGCGCTTCCGTTCCAGTACCGGAAGCCTCGGGGAGGTCGTGCGCGGATGCCGGCGGTGATGGAAGTGCGCAGCGAGCAGGTCGCCCGCGAGGACCTGGTGATGTTCGTCAACGCGTGCTTCTCCTGCACCGGTCAGCGGGAGTTCTACGGCGACGCGCGCGGACAGTCCGTCTCCATCGAGTTCCTGCACCAGTACATCCTGGGCAACTACCGCCGCCTCTACGCGCGCACGCTCGCGGCCGGCATCAACCACTTCAACCAGGCGCAGATCGTCCTCAACCTGCTGGCCAGCGGCAGCCCCGCGTCGCCGGAGGACCGGGCGGAGGAGGGCGCGCTCATCGCCGCCACCCTTCGTGCGCTGCCTCCGCCGCGGGCCTTCCGGGTGCTGGAGTCGCTGCGCGCCCGGCGCATCAACAACCGCCGTGCCCGGGCCATCGTCCGTGAGTACCTCGCGGGCCGCGCGGACCTCGCCTTCGACGCGGTGAAGTACCGCTCCAAGCTGCGCGCGGCGGTGGTGCATGGGCACGTGAAGCTGCCGGGGGAGCTGGGCCCGTTCCTCATCCACGGCTGGAAGAAGCGCACGTATACGCAGCCGCTGCTGGAGGCGTTCCGTCAGGCGCACTTCACGCAGGATGCCGTCTACGCGCTGCCGTACACGGTGGCCGAGGGGTTGGCCGTGAAGCACAACATTCCCCGCGACGTATTCCTCCAGCGCATCGAGCCGCGACTCACGGCCGCGGAGCGGCTGCGCCTCCAGGAGTCCGCGGCGCGCGAGGCGGGCCGGGCGCCCACGGTGGACCTGGAGCGGGCGCCGCTGACGAAGCTGGCCCTCTATGTCCTGGCCCTGAAGCCGGAGGAGCGGCGGGAGCGGCGCGACGTGCTGCACACCGCGCTGGAGAAGGCCGCGGCGCGCGTGCTGGGCCGGGCGCCCGTGCCGCTGGGCCGGGTGGCGGCGGTGCTGGACAACAGCTACTCCGCCTCCGGCTCGCTGGAGAAGCGCCGCCGGCCGCTGGGCGTGGCGCTCGCCGCGCACTACCTGTTGTCCGCCGCGTCGCGCGACTACCGCGCCTTCTGGACGTGCCCCGTCGAGGACGCGGTGCAAGTTGGTGCGAGGGGGCAGACGGACATCGCCACGCCGCTGCTGGAGGCGCTGGCGTGGGGCGCGGACCTGGTGGTCATCGTCTCCGACGGCTACGACAACGACCCGCCGAAGGCCGTGGCCGAGCTGACGCGCGTCTTCCGCACGAAGCTGGACCCGGCGCGCCGCACGGCGCTGGTCCACGCCAATCCGGTGTTCGACGCGGAGGAATACGCACCGCGCTCCTTCGGGACGGCCGTGCCCACCGTGGGTGTGCGTGACGCGGAGGACCTGCCCACCGTGCTGGGCTTCGCCCGCTTCGCCGAGGGTGCGGCTCCGTTGTCGGAGTTGGAAGGCTACCTGTCCGCGCGCGTGCGCGGGCTGCTGGAGCGGGACGCACGCAGGCGGCAGCGAGACGCCGCGTCGGTAGCGCCGGTCATGGCGGAGGAGGGCGAGGGATGACGGACGCGCGACTGCTCGAGACGCTGGAGCCCGCCGGGCTGCGGCTGGCGCCCTCGCAGGTGTGGGGCGGCATCCGGCTGGTGCCCGTGCTGCGGGACTCCGTACGCAATGACTTGCGCTTCGCCCGGCGGACGTACGACGACCACCTCACCGTCGTCTCGCTGGAGGGCGAGCTGAAGGCGCCCGGCCTCAAGTACTGCTCGTACATTCCGCACGGCCTGGTGATGACGTGGGGCAACCGTCAGGCCGACGCCGTCCACGGCACGCAGCTCCAGGCGCCCGATGGGAAGCGCGTGAAGGTGGGGCCCTTCTCCGTGCGGTTGCTGCATCGCATGGTGCACCGCGAGGACCGTAACCAGCTCCGCATGCTGCCACTGCACCTGGCCATGGAGGGCTTCCTGGCCATGCACTTCGGCGGGCCGGAGATTGCGTGGACGGAGTACTCGCGCGAGGCGCTGTCCCACGGCCTGAATCCGCGCATGGAGACCTCGGTGCCGGGATGGGCCAACAACGCGCTGGATGGCGCGCTGCGCACCTTCGAGCTCCACGAGCGGCAGGTGGGCCTGCTCCTCTTCAACGCGGACGTGCTGCTGTCCGCCTTCGTCGTCTCGCACCCGGAGGACTACCGCGCGCTGCACCGCACGCTGCTGGAGGACTTCTACGGTGAGCTGCTGCTCCAGTACGGCTTCCTCGGCGCGGTGCCGGAGCTCGGTCTCTCCCTGGACGACGCGCGCATCACCAACCTGGACGACCTGCGCGCGGCGGTGGCGCGGATGCGCGGCGACTGGGCGGACTTCCACGCCTTCATGGCGGGAGGCCTCTTCGGCACGCCGGTGACGTCCGAGCGCATCTACGACGCGGGGCCGTTCCTCCTCCAGCGCTTCCACACGAGTCTCAAGCCCTCGGAGGAGAACCACCTGGGCGAGGCCATCGTCCGCGACGACGGCACGCTGGAGTACCTCAAGACGTACCGCCTCTCCTCGGCGCAGACGCGGCGCGCGTACCTCCTCCAGCAACTGGCCCAGGCCGGCTGGAAGCTGGAGAGCGCCGCGGAGCGCCTCACCACCACGCGCGACGACCTGGTCCTCCGCCTGCGCAACGCCGGTTTCGGCTACCTCCTCAAGGAGCACGTCCTCGAGGAGGCCACCCGCCGCGCGCGGCGCGGGCGCTGAAGGCTCCACGCGGGCTACTTCTTCTCCTGTCCCGGAGGCAGCGGTGAGTCGACGTAGCCGCCCTGCGCCAGCCGCTGCCCGTTGCGGTGATACATCTCCGCGGGCATCGCCTGGACGCCGGTGCCGTCAATCCAGCGATTGTAGAAGTTGAAGAGCGCGCAGACGGAGATGGCGTCGTAGATGGCCTCGTCCGTCCAGCCCACCGCCTTCAAGCGGTCGATGTCCTCCTGGCGCACCTGCGCCGACTCCTGGTTGAGCTTCTCCACGAAGACAAACAGCGCCTTCTCGGCGTCGGAGATGGGCGCCGAGCCCACGTCCTCCAGGACCGCCTTCACCACATCCGTGCTGCCCAGCAGTTCCGCCGCGACCGCGGCGTGAGAGCCCGTTCAAAACAAACATTCATTGCCGCGCGACGTATACGCGGCGATGAGCTCACGAAGCCCTGGCGAGAGGGGAGAGGGGCCGCGCATCACCTCCTGGGTGAAGACGGAGAGCGCCTCCGTCATTCGCGGCTTGAAGGCGAACAGGTGCCAGATTTGCGGAACGGGCGAGCCCGCCTCGCGCATCTTCCGGATGAGCCGGCCGTAGTGCGTGTCCGACTCGTGGGACTCCACGTCCTTCAGGTACATGCGCTCCACTGTCACCCTCCCGCGCGGACGAAGCCGGGTCCGCACGGGATGTTCGCACGCCGGAAGGACGCACCGCCAGCGAGGGCCCTCAGAGCGACGACAGGAACGCGTCGAGCACCGCGTTGAACTTCTCCGGCTGCTCCTGGTTGGACAGGTGCGCGGCGCCGGGGATGACCTCCAGCTTCGCGCCGGAAATCAGGTCTGCCATCGCCTTCGCCTTCTCGGGCGGGGTGATGGAGTCGTGCTCGCCCACCACCACCAGCGCCGGGCCCGCGTAGCGCGCCAGCATGTCCTTGCTGTCCGGCCGCAGCGCCATGCCCCGCTGCGCGGCGGCGATTCCCTCGCGAGACGCCGTGCGAATCATCGCCGCCACCTCGCGTCCCACTGGCGAGTCCGGCCCTGAGGCCACCAGCTTCGGCAACAGGGTCTGGATGATGGGCTCCGGGCCCTTCTCCAACGCCTCATTCGCGGACGCCTCGCGCCGGGCCTTGCCCGCCTCGTCATCCGCGGTGGCCTGCGTGTCCACCAGCACCAGGCCGGCCACCCGGCCCGCGTCCTCGCGCAACAGCGCCATGGCCGCGTAGCCGCCCATGGACACGCCGCCCAACACCACCCTGTCGAGCTTCAGCGAGTCCAGGAGCGAAATCGCATCCCGAGCGATGCGCGACATCTCCGTGGGCCCGTCGCCAATTCTGCTCTGCCCGAAGCCTCGGTGGTCCGGGATGATGAAGCGGTAGCGTCCCGAGAGCGCCTTCACCTGCGCGTCGAAGGAGTCACCATTGAGCGGGAAGGCGTGTAGCAGCAGCACCGGCGGGCCCTGGCCCACGTCCCGGTAGTGCAGGGGGATTCCATCCACCGACACGGTCAGCATGTTTCTCCTCCGTGGGTCAACGAGACGTCAGAGCCACTGCTTGTGCTTGAACCACAGGATGAGCGCCACCGGGAACCCGATGAGCGTCGCCCACATGATGTAGTAGTAACCGCGCGTGGTGATCTGCTCGAAGTTCTGCCCGAAGAAACCAACGATGAACGACAGGGGCAGGAACAGGGTGGCGAAGATGGTGAGCTGCTTGGAGATGTCGTTCGTCTTGTTGGCGACCATGGACAGGTAGCCGTCCATCACGTTGCCCACGATGTCCCGGCCCGCGTCGATCTGCTCGTACAGCCGCACCAGGTGGTCGTAAACGTCGCGGAAGTAGAGCGTCGTCTTCTCGTGGATGTGGGGGATGCCGCGCCGGGACAGCAGGCCCACCACGTCGCGCTGCGGCGACAGCACCCGGCGGACCTTCACCAGCATCCGCTTCATCTCGAAGATGCGTTGCAGGTGTGACTTGTCCACGTTCTCGAAGATGGCGACCTCCAGGTCCTCCAGCTCGTCGCTGAAGGAGTCCAGGATGGGGAACTGCGCGTCCACCAGTCCGTCCGCCAGCATGTAGAGGACGAAGTCCATGCCCCGGCCAATCGTTCCCTTGGGGTCGTCCTTCACGCGCTTGAGCACCGAGTCGAAGCCGTCGAAGTGCAGCTCGTGCACGCTGATGAGCCAGTCCTGGGCGAGGAAGAAGTGGTGCTCGTGGAGCGTCACGTCACAGACGTTCTTGCTCGCGACGGTGAAGCCCTGCATCACGATGAACTGGTGGTTGGGGTATTCCTCCAGCTTGGGCCGCTGGTCCAGGTGGAGGCAGTCCTCCACGGCCAGCTTGTGGAGGCCGAACCGCTCCGCCAGCCGGGCCATGACCTCCTCGGTGGGCTGCTCCACGTCAATCCACTTCCGCCCCTCGTGCGAGAGCAGCTCCTCCCCTCCGCAGACCACGTGACCGTCCTTCAACAGACAGACCTGGATCATCCCGTAGCGCTCCTGATTCTCGGCGGCCGTGCCCGGAGGCGAGTGCTAGAACTCCCCCGCGCCGAAGTCGAGCGCTAGTAGAGTGTGACTCCCGTGTCCGAAGCCGCTGAGAATCCCCAGGCCTCGCTGTCGCCGAGGCTCGAAGAAATCCTGAAGTCCATTCCCGACCGCGCGTTCGCCGGCCGCCTGCGCAAGGTGTACGCCGCCGCGGCGCAGGCCATCGCCCGGCTGAGCGACATGGACCTGGTGAAGTACGAGACGCCCGTCGTGGACTCGTCCCCGGACCTGTCGCTGTGGGAGGAGATGGCGCCCGTCATCCGCGACACGGTGATGGACGTGAACGCGCTGCTCAACGTCATCCGAGAGCAGTTCCCCGTGCAGCCCCTGGGCGGCATCGCCGACACGGTGAGCCGCGCGGCGAACGAGGCCGGCAGGGGCCCGGGCGGCGTGGACGACCCGTCCGGCGTGCTCCAGGAGGCGATGAGCCAGATTGCCCAGGGCGTCACCCAGCTCGGCGAGGCGATGCGCAACCCGTCCGTGGTGAGTGACCGGTGGACGCTGCTGTCGGAAATCCAGCGTTTCCGTTCCCGCTTCCGCGAGCAGGTGAGCAACCTCGTCTTCGAGTCGGTGAGCACCTTCGGCGAGGTGACGCGCGCCCAGGTGGTGCCCGGCTACGAGGCCGAGGTGAAGGCCGCCGTGACGGTGCGTGCGATTACGTCCGACCTGGCCCGCATCATCGCCGCGCGCCTCAAGAAGGTCCGCGAGGCCGAGCCCGAGGACGTGCAGTGGAACGCGCAGCAGCTCCAGACGGAGCTGGACGCCTTCGGCCGCACCGCCGCGTACCGGAACCTGCGCGCACAGGACAAGCGCCACATCGTGGAGATGCGCGCGGAGGTCGGCCGCCTGGCCATCCTCCCCAATCCGGCCAGGCCGGAGCTGGTGACGGTGGTGGAGCAGCTCGATGAGTTCGTGCGCGGCCTGTCCGCCGTGAATCAGCGGCAGGTGCTCATCATCCATGACCGCGAGGTCTGGGCCTCCTGCGGCGTGCGGCTGGAGCGGGCCCTGTCGCTGGTGGGCACGGACGTGGCCGGCGCTGCGAAAGCGCTCGCGGAGGCGGCTGGCAGTGCCCAGTCCCTCTATGGCCGGGACTCCGAGCTGGATGCCTTCCTGCGCAAGGCGCGCAAGCTTCAAATCGGCCAGATGTCCCAGGCCGAGCTGCGCTCCACCATCGAGAGCTTCCAGGGACTGCTCGCCCAACTGGACGTGATGTGATGGCGGCCTCCAGCAAGGTGGCTTCTCCGCGCCCGCTGCGCGAGGCGGACCTGTCCCGCGTGGAGGGCATCTTCACGGACGTGGACGGCACGCTCACCACGGGGCACAAGCTGCGCTCGGGCACGGTGCAGGCGCTCGAGCGCCTGTCCGCCGCGGGCCTGCACGTGGTGCTGGTGAGCGGGCGTCCAGCGGGGTGGGGCGAGGCGTGGGCGAGGCAGCTCCCCGTGGACGGCGTCATCGTGGAGAACGGGGGCCTGTTCTTCCTGCGAGGGAAGCACGGCCGGCTGCGGAAGGTGTACGCGGAAGCGCCCGCGGAGCGCATGGCCAATCGCAAGCGCCTCCAGGCCGAGGTAGCCCGGGTGCTGAAGCAGGTCCCCGGGGCGCGGCTGTCGCTGGACAGCGCGTACACGGAAGTGGACCTCGCGGTGGACTACAACGAGGAGGCGCGGCTCGGAGACGCCGGGGCCACGCGAATCGAGGAGTTGCTGACCGCGCGGGGCGTGACGGCGGTGCGCTCGTCGGTGCACGTCAACTGCTGGCTGGGCCGCTTCGACAAGCTGCACGCCACGCGGCGCTTCGCGAAGGTGGCATGGGGCGAGCGGCTGGAGCCGGGGGACGGGCGTTACGTGTACGCGGGGGATTCTTTCAACGACGCCCCGATGTTCGCAGCATTTGCACTGGGCGTGGGCGTGGCGAATGTCCGCTCCGTCCTCGACAGGATTGACGCGCCGCCGGCTTTCATTACCCGGGCGGCCGAGGGGCGGGGCTTCGAGGAGCTGGCAAGAGCCGTCCTCGCCCGCCGGGCCCGCAGAGGCTCGTGAGGAGTGACACCGTGAATGTCGTGAAGCTGGAGCTGGCGCGAGGACTGGGGCGCCACCTGCGCGCGGGGCACCCGTGGGTGTTCCGCAAGGCGCTGGAGCACGTGCCGAGGATTCCGGCCGGCTGCGTGGTGGACCTGACGGAGAACGGGAAGTTCGTGGCGCGCGGGTACTACGACCCGCACTCCGCCATCGCCGTGCGCGTGCTCACCCGGGACCCGCGCGAGTCGGTGGACGCGGCCTTCATCACCCGCCGGGTGAAGGCTGCGCTGGCCGAGCGCCAGTCCCTCATCGACCTGACCGACACGGACAGCTACCGCCTGATTCACGGCGAGGGAGACGGGCTGCCGGGCGTGGTGGTGGACCTCTACGCGGGCTGGGCGGTGATGAAGCTCTACTCGGCGGGCCTCACGCCCTACCGGCCGCTCATCCTCGAGGCGCTGAAGGCGGGCGTGCCCGGACTGAAGGGCGTCCTCGGCCGCGACGAGGTGGGGCGCGACGACGTGGACGAGGACGAGGGCCGCGGCTCCGGGAAGATGCTCTACGGCCACGAGGCGCCGGAGCAGATTCCCATCCGCGAGCGCGGCGCAACGTTCCTCGTGGACGCGTGGCGCGGACAGAAGACGGGTTTCTTCCTGGACCAGCGCGAGAACCGCTACCTCATCCGGCGGCTGGCGAAGGGCCGCGACGTGCTGAACTGCTTCAGCTTCAGCGGCGGCTTCTCCGTCAACGCGGCGCTGGGCGGAGCGAACAGCGTGTTCTCCGTGGACCTGGACCCGGACGCGATTGCCCTCGCGCGTGAGAACTTCACGCGCAACGGGCTGCCCGCGGAGAAGTACGACTTCCTCGCGGCGGACGTGTTCAAGATCATCCAGTCTTTCAAGGACGAGGGCCGTACCTTCGACCTCATCATCCTGGACCCGCCGGCCTTCGCGAAGAGCCAGCGCGCGGTGCAGGCGGCCATCGACGGGTACGCGTCCCTCAACCGCCAGGCGCTGGGCATCCTGCGTCCGGGCGGGCTGCTGGCCACGGCGTCGTGCTCGGCGCGAGTGAGTCCGCTCGACTTCATGGGCGCGGTGCGCGAGGCGAGCTTCAAGGCCGGCGTGGACCTGGCGCTCGTCGAGGAGCGCTACCAGCCGCCGGACCACCCCGTGCGCCTGCAGTTCCCCGAGGGGAAGTACCTCAAGTTCTACGTGCTGCAGTCGGTGTAGCTCGCGCGGGCCTCGAGGCCTGAAACGCACCGGGTGGCGCCTCGCACGGCGTCGCCCGGTTCGTTCTCCACGCGCTGCACGGTGCGTCGTGCAGGCTGGGCTACTTCTTGGCGGGAATCACCTTCGCCGCGACGCGCTCGAACACGGGGCCGCCCCAGGTGACGCTCGCGTCCATCAGCTTCTGCATGCCAATCGCGAACGACTGCTCGGGCGGAGCCGCGGTGTACGTGCGGCTCAGGAAGAGGCTCTTGCTCTCCTGCTCGAAGTCCACGGTGCCGCCGCCGGTGTCCGTGCCGGCCTTCTCCTCGGCGCGGAAGCCGTCGAGGACGCCGGGGCGGGGCGCGTCGCGGAAGCGGTAGATGAGCGCGCTGCACTTCAGCTCGCCCGAGGTGGGGACGAACTCGAAGTAGAGCTGCGCACCGCCCTTGGCGATGCCGCCGAAGCCCTGGGGATTGAGGCCCGGACTGAGCTGCTCGCCCTGGGCACGCATGAAGGACTGCACCAGTCGCTGCGCCTCTTCGATGTTCATGTGCGCCTGTTTAGCACGACGTGCCCTAGAAGTTCCCGGCGCGGCCCTGCTCGAAGGGCACGCGGTGCTTCAGGTACGTATCGGCCAGGGCGTGCGCGCCGCTGAACATGTTCTTCTCGGAGAAGTAGTGCACCTTCGCGCCCTTGCCCGCGTCGCGCAGGAAGTCCATCGGGCTCTTGCCGCTCCCGCCGAGGCCGAAGAGGGTGGGGACGATGTCCTTGTCGTTGACGTAGTGCACGTAGTTGGGGCCGTCCGGGTACTTGCACGCGGCCGCGCCGAACGTCTCCACGTTGAGGCGGCTCATCGTCTGCTCCACCTGCGCCTTGGACATCCCATCTTCGATGCGCAGCCGGCGCGCCACGTCATTCAGCGCGCGCGAGGTGATGAGCCCGCCGTGGCTGTAGCCCATCAGGTGCACCGAGCGGCCCGCCTTCAGCTCTGAGTAGAGGGTGTCCGCCAGCGTGTCGACTGCCGGGTTCTTGCCCTTGTCCAGCTTGTCCTTCACGCACTGGAGCAGGTCCGAGACGACGCCCTCGGTGGCGTTGTGGATGCCGATGGCGCGCATGCCGGACTGGTCCGCGATGGCCTGCAACTCCGCGGACTGGCCGTTCTTGTCCGTGGAGATGCCATTCACGTAGATGAGCGTCTGTGTTGCGTTCGGGTTGTTGCGCGGCGTGACGGCGGGAATCTGGCTCAGCGGAGTGCCGGGCTCGAACGTCTGCCCGCCCGCGCCCACCAGCTTGCCGTCATAGGCTTTGTCCTTCGCGCCCGGAGGCGCCGTGAAGACGCCGGCGACGGTGCTCGTCTTGGCGGCCTTGCTCTCGAAGCCGTCCGCGACGGTGTTGAGCTTCTGCCCCGCGCGCTCCGCGACCTTCACCGTGTTCGCCGCCGGGGTGCTCGCCGTCTGGGTCTTCGCCACGGTGTTCGTCGTGCCGGTGCCGACCTTCGGGGTGAGGTTCCGGTTTCGGTCGATGAGGCTCATGCGGGGGGACTCCTGACTGGGTGTGGGGGAGAGGGCAGGGACGCCGCTGTTCTCCATTCTCCCTCTGCGCCCGTGGAAGTTGCGTGGGGTTGGACGCTTGAAGTGTGGGGAGATGTGCCTGCGTATGAACGCCAGGGCCGCGCCGCACCTGCGAGGGTTAAGGTGGGCGCATGGTCCAGAAAGGACAGTTCCTGGAGCGCGCCACGCTGGTCCCGGTGGGCAGAGAGGTGATGGAGGGCACCGCCCACCGCGGCACCAAGGCACCGCCGCTGCTCGTCATTCCGCCCCGTCCGGACGAGGGTGGAGGCATGGACCACGTCATCGCGGCGGAGCTGGTCTGGGCCGCCGCCAACGCGGGCTTCCCAACGCTGCGCTTCAACCACCGGGGCGTGGGCGCCAGCCAGGGCACGCGGGGGAAAGACCTGGCGCTTCTGGAGGACGCCGAGGCCGCCATGCGCATGCTGATGGAGAACGCGGGCACGTCCGCGGTGGCGGTGGCGGCACTGCATGGCGGGGCTCAGGTGGCCCTGGCGCTCCAGGCGAAGCACCCGTCCGTGGGGGGCCTGTGCCTGGTGGCGCCCGCGGACGTGGCGCCGGAGGTGCTGGGCCGGGTGACGTGTCCGCTCCTGGTGGTCCAGGGCGAGCAGGACGCTCGCCTGCCCAGGGCGAAGGTGGCGGCCGCTGTCGCCCAGGCGGGCGGCGATTTAGAGGTCATCGACGATGCCGGCGTCACCTTCCAGCGCAACCTTCCCCAGGTCGGCCGGGCCGTGGCCGCCTGGCTGCGGCGACTCTCCGGCGGATGACCGATGCCGATGCAACCCTTTGGACTTCTTCACGTTTCTTGACGCCCGGGCCCTTGCACGCCGGGAGAGGGGGCGTACAGACTGTGAGTGCAGACCCAATCGTTCCGACATTCGTTCGTAGGGGTCTTCTGGAAGAGCCTCGTTCCTCAAGGAGTGGCCCGATGCGGATGGTGCGATGGACCCTGGGTGGCGCGGTGCTGGCCCTGACGCTGGCAAGCGCCTGCGCATCTCGCTCGGATGAGCAGGAGTCGCCCCCACCGGCGGAGTCCGGAGCCGCGGCGGCCGAGGCGCTCGAGCCCGCGGACGTAGTCCCCGGCGCCATCGTCGTCGACTTCAAGGACGGCACCACCAAGGCCGAGTTCGACGCCTGGGAGTCCGACTGGGGCATCGACCTGGAGCTCAACTCCGTGGAGAGCGCCGACGACGCCCTCACCCTGGCGGTGGGCGTGGATGACGTGGAGGGCACGCTGGCTCGCATCCGCCAGAACCCCAACGTGGAGTCCGCCGAGCCGCTGATGGAGGTCCACGCCAGCTTCACGCCGAATGATCCGCAGTACTCCGAGCAGTGGAACCTGCGGATGATCGACATGCCCAAGGCGTGGGAGCGCAACCACGGCAAGGGTGTGGTGGTGGCGGTGCTCGACACCGGCATCGCGTACGAGGACTACGACGAGTTCAAGCAGGTGCCGGACCTCAAGGGCGCGAAGTTCACGAAGGGCTACGACTTCGTGAACGACGACGAGCACGCCAATGACGACCACGGCCACGGCACGCACGTGGCGGGCACCATCGCCCAGGCCACCAACAACAAGGAGGGCGTGGCGGGCGTGGCCTTCGAGGCGACGCTGATGCCGGTGAAGGTGCTCAACCACTTCGGTGGCGGCACCACGGCGGACATCGCGGACGCCATCCGCTTCGCGGCGGACAAGGGGGCCAACGTCATCAACATGTCCCTGGGCGGCGGCGGGTACTCGCAGGTGATGGCGAGCGCGGTGGAGTACGCGCGCAAGAAGGGCGTTACCGTGGTGGCGGCGGCCGGCAATGGCGGGCGTGCGCGCGTGGAGTTCCCCGCGGCCTACCCAGGCGCGGTGGCGGTATCGGCGGTGGGCCCGGACAGCACGCTGGCGCCGTACTCGTCCTATGGCAAGGAGCTGGACATCGCCGCGCCGGGCGGTGACAAGCGCCGCGGCGACCAGGGCGGCATCCTCCAGAACACCATCGACCCGAGAGACCCGTCCCGCTCCGTCTACGCCTACTACCAGGGCACCAGCATGGCCACGCCGCACGTGGCCGCGGTGGCCGCCATGCTGTACGCGGCCGGCGCCAAGGGCCCGGACGAGGTGGAGAAGGCGCTGTATGCCGGCGCGAAGAAGGTGGCGGACCAGGCGTGGAGTGAGCAGTACGGCCACGGTCTGCTCAACGCGGAGGCCTCGTTGGCGTCGCTGCGCGGCGGGCTGTCGCAGTGGCCGCCGCTGTACTGGGCGCTGGCGCTGCTGGCCTTCGTCCTGCTGACGCTGCGCGGGGGGGCGCGGCCCGGCTACCTCAACGTGCTCTTCAAGCCCGCGTTCCTCATCCCGCTGCTGCTGTCGACGGTGGGCGCCTTCTTCCTGAAGAACTGGTTCGGCGGCGCGGAGGGCGCGGCGGGTGACGTGGTGAACGTGGCCTCGCTGCCCATCCCCGACTGGGAGCGCATCATCTTCGGCCGCGGCAAGACGGTGAACCCGCTGTTCTACAGCGCGCTGATTCCGCTGCTCATCTCGCTGCCGTCCATCAAGTGGCGCGGGCTGCGCGCGGCGACGGGCGGCCTGGCGCTGGGCTTCGCGGGCTTCCTCGCTTACTCCGCGTGGGCGGGGGCTCCGGCGCTGGCGTGGATGCCCTTCACCTTCCTGGCGAAGCCGTGGCTCGGCTTCAACACGGTGCTGTGCCTCATCATCGCCCGCGCGATGCTCAAGAAGGAGGACGCGTGAAGCTCACCGGACGCGTCGTCTTCCGCGACATCGAGACGGGCGTATGGGTGCTGGAGGGTGACGACGGCACCACGTACCAGCTCGCTGGCGGCGACCGCAAAATCAAGAAGGACGGCCAGCGCATCGAAGCCGAGGGCCGCGTGGACAAGGACATGCTCACCAGCGCCATGGTGGGCCCGGTGTTCCACGTCAGCTCGTACCGCTTCGTCTGACGTCACCGGCGCCGCCGCCAGGTCACGGCTTCTTCGGAAGGGGAAGGCCCAGTGCCTGGCGGTGCGCGCGTATCTGTCGCTCGCGCTCTTCCTGGTAGCCCTCCATCGGCGCTTCGCCCCGGCGCGCGGAGCCACGGAGCGCCATGAGCGCCTTCCGCTCCGCGACGAGCCCGGGAGGCGCGTTCTTCCCGAGCTCGGGCAGCGGGTGCTTCATGTCGTAGTAGTTGAGCGCGAGGCCGCGGGAGTCCACGGCGGCCAGTACGCCCAGCGCCACCGTGGCGCCCACCACCCAGGGCAACAGCAGCAACGCGAGGTCCGGACGGGGCGCGGGCGAGCGTGCCTCTTCGTCGGTGGCTCGCGGCGGCCCACCCAGGAGCGCCGGGAAGTGGCGCGCGGCGGTGAGCAGCGCGGACAGTCCGATGAGGCCCAGGCCCGCGAGCGCGAGCACGGCGCGCGGGTCCGTCTCCGTGTCGGCGGCATCCTGTCCCAGGGCCTTCGCCGCGAGGAAGAGCACGGAGGACACGATGTTGTTGGCCGCATGCGCGGCGATGCCCGGCCACAGCGAGCCGGTGCGCAGGTAGAGCCACCCGAAGAGCAGCCCCAGCTCCGCACGAGCAGCGAAGCCCACCGGGTCCAGGTGGAACGCGCTGAAGATGATGGCCGACACCACCAGCGCGCGCACGGGAGAAGCGGGGGGCGCGGGCGTCAGGCCCCGCTGGAGGATGCCTCGGAAGAAGAACTCCTCGCACACCGGCGCGGCGATGGAGACGCCGCAGAGGATGAGGGCCAGCTCCAATGACGTCTGGCCCTCGAAGAGGCGCGAGCCGTCGAACAGCTTCGTGAGCCACTCGGGGGCAATGCTCTGGGCGCCGTACTGGATGGGCACCACCAGCGCGAAGAAGTTGGCCACGCCCAGCATGAAGCCGAAGAGGGTGGCGGCGCGCGGTGCCGGCGTCAGCCCGGTGTACTCGCGAGGCTTCCACCCGCCGAAGCGCAACATCACCCAGCCGAGGGCAAAGAAGACGAAGATCTCCGTGAACCAGATGCCGAAGGCGGTGTTGAGCAGCTGCACTCCAGCGCCCGCGGTGATGAAGAGCAGCAGCGCGAGGATCGTCCCCACCACCGCCAGCGTGAGAGGGCTCGTCGGAGCCTTGGAGGGGGGCTCCGTGGGGCCGGGCGGCTGCGGCGGTTGCGAGTCGCTGGGAACGGAGTGTTCCACCGTTGTGTCTCCTTGTTGCGAAAACCAGACTGCCCGGACTGCGCCTTCCTGTCCTGCTGGTACGTTGACGTCCTTCATCCTGGCTCGAACAGCGAAGCGGACGTGGTGCTTACACCCTGTGCACCCTGTGGCTGGGCCTGGGGGCTGCGACGTCGCACGCGGCGGCGCTCCAGATGGAGGCGCGCACCGAGGCACAGGCGTACCAGATTCGAGCGTGGCGCGGCACCACGCCGGACGACGACGGCGCCCTGAGCGGGCGCGTTACCGTCGCGTGTAGGGGAAATCCTCGGAGACGGGATTGCCGTTCTCGTCACCCTCGACATGGGCGGCGAGCCGGTCCGCGGACTCCTGTCGGTAGAGGATGCGCTTCGGGTGGTCGTGCAGGCCGAGGCGCAGCCTTGCTGCGTACGTCACGCCCGCCTGAGGTACTCGCGGATGCTGTCCGCGAGCTGCCTCCGCTTCTCTGCGTCCTGCGCCGTCGGCCCCAGCTCCAGCTTCTTGTCCTTGTCGACGAGGAGCTTCTGGTCCTGCAGGTAGGCCACCGCGTTCTCCAGGGTGACCTTGGCCAGGGACTCGGCGGCGGTGATGCGGCCCGCGTGGTACTCCGCGCGGCCCGTCTCCAGCGCCAGCTTGATGAAGGCCTTCTTGTCCGTCGCCACGCCGGTGGCCACGTCCTCCATCGTCATCGCGGCCAGCAGGTACGACTCCAGGTAGTCGCGCAGCAGGTCGGCCAGGAACTCCAATTCCGGGCGCGCATGGGGCTCGGGGGCGAGCTTCAGCGTGTTGCCCTCGTGCAGCACCAGGCCCATGCGCGCCAGCCGCTCCACCGTCTCCGCGAAGATGGTGTCGAAGGTGAGGCCCACCCGGTAGATGAACTCCACCTTGAAGAGGCGAGATAGGAACAGCGCCCGGTCCTTGACGTCGTCGTACTCGGAAGGGGAGCCGGCCGCGAGCAGCGCGTTGGCCACGAGGCTGCGCGCGGCCACCAGGTTCATCAGCGTGTTCTTGTAGAAGGACATCTCCGGGCGGCGCGAGTCCTCCACCTGGTAGATGACCTCGCCGCGCGCCTCCTGCGTGCGCACCATCTCGTCGTTGATGAACGTGCGCATGGCATCCTGGATGGGACCCATCGTCTCCGGATTGCTCGGAGCGTTGCGCAGTTCCTTGGACAGCGGCGCGCCGTCCTCCAGGGCGATGCGGCGCAGGACGCTGATGCGGTCCGTGAGCTCGCGCTGCCCGAGCCCACGCAGCCGGTGCGCCAGCAGGGCCGTGCTCACCAGCGCGTGCGGCGTCACGGTGGACACCTTGCTGATGCCGTACATCACCCGGTTGCCGAGCGCGCGCACCAGGCCCTTCTTCTGCTCGTCGTTGACGGGCTCCTCGGGGTTGAGCCCGCGGCCCTTCATGAACTCCTGCAGCGAGATGGGCTCGTCGAAGCTGAGGTGGATGCGCCCGTAGCGGGCAGCGAGCACCTTGGGCGTACTGAGGAGCGCCTTGAGGTCCTCCGGCTTCTTCTCTCCGCCGGCGAGCTCCTTCGAGTAGCTGCCGGACTCCACGACCTTCTCGTAGTCGATGGACACCGGCACGAACATGAGGTCGTTGCGCGCGCCCTCGAGCACCGACTCCACCTGCCAGGTGAACATGCCCAGCTTGGGCAGCAGCAGCTTGCCCGTGCGCGAGCGGCCGCCCTCGGGGAAGAACTCCTGGTGGGTGCCGTCGTGCACCAGCTTGCGGACGTACGCCTTGAAGGACGCGGCGTAGACCTTGTCGTCCTTGAACGAGCGCCGCAGGAAGAACGCGCCGCAGCGGCGGAAGATGGGGCCCAGCGGCCAGAAGGAGAGGTTGGCGCCCGCGGCCACCAGCGGCACCGTGTAGCCGCGGTTCCACAGAATCCAGCTCATCACCAGGTAGTCGACGTGGCTCTTGTGGCTGGGGCACAGCACGAGCGGCGCCTTGCCCGCGGCCTTGAGCGCGCGGTGCAGGCCCGCCTCGTCCACTTCGATGCCGTCGTAGATGCGGTTGAACACCCACTCCAGCGTGGGCGCGATGAAGGCCAGCGTCGTCGGGCTCGGCCGCGCGGCGATGGCCTCCAGGTTGCGGCGGGCCTCGCGCAGCACGCTCTCCTGCTTGCGCCCCGTCGCCGCCGCGTGCTCGTCCAGCACCTTGCGGAGCTGGCGATCTCTCAGCGTCTCGTCGATGACGCGCGCCGCGGGCTTCACGGGCGGGCCGAACACGGCGCGCGTCTCGCGGGCGAGGTGGACGTGGAGCGTGCTGCGCACCTTGCGCGCCAGCACCTCGTTCGAGTCCGTCGGGTTCTGCTCCACGAAGCGTCGCAGGTCGATGGGCTCGCCCACGCGGAACTGCGCGCGCTTGTAGTTGCGGAAGAAGGCGAGCATCGAGTGCAGGAATCCCGGCGCCTCTGGGCTCCCGAACACGATGTCCACCCAGTTGGGCTTGAGGCGCGCGGTGCGCTTCTCCCAGATGAACAGCTCCGGCACCAGGTACACCGGCCGGTCCGACTGGCGCGCCATGGCCACCAGGGCGGGGAAGGGGTCCTCGCGGGTCTCCTTCCCCGACGGGGCCAGCAGCGCGGTGCGGCGTAGGAACACGAGCCCGCTGCCGCCCTGCTGCCGTGCGTACTCGAAGCGGTGGGCGAAGTCGCCGCGGTGCTTCGTCTGCCGCCAGGGGCGGGTGAACCACGGCCGCAGGTTCACCACGGCCCGCACGGGCGGCAGCGCCCGGCGGACCATGGCCCAGGCCAGGTAGAGGAAGTTCACCCACGCCGTGGAGCGCATGACGTGCACCACGAACCCCTTGGCGTGCAGGGTGCGCAGCTCGTCCTCGGTCTCCGCTGAGAAGTGGACGCCGTCCAGGTAACGGGCACCCAGCGCCCGGCCCATGGGGCCGAACTCTTCCTTCAGCGATGCCTCACCCTGATTCCCAGTCTGAGTCAGCACGGTGTCCACGTGAGCCCCCCGGCTACATGTTGTCCGGCGTCGGAATGCCCAGCAGCGTCAGTCCCGCCGCGAGCGTAATCCGCGTCGCGTCCGTCAGGGCAAGCCGGGCCGCGCGCAGCGCGTCGTTGCCTTCGATGTTGATGCGCTTGTCGCGGTCCTGGTTTCCCAGCGTGTAGTAGCGGCTGAGAGCCGCGGCCACGTCGAGGAGCAGTCGCGCCACGAGGCTCGGCTCGTACTGCTCCGCGGCCTCGCGCACCACCTCGGGCAGGCGCATGACTTCGCGCACCAGGGCCTGCTCCTCGGGAAGCGTCAGCAGACTCGCGTCGTAGCTGGCCGGCGCTCCACCGCCCTTGCGCAGCACGTTGACGACGCGCGCGTGCGCGTACTGGAGATAGGGACCGGTGTGGCCCTCGAAGCTGAGCACCTCTTCCCAGTCGAAGGTGTAGTCGCTGGCGCGCTTGTGCTTGAGGTCACCGAAGGCGATGGCGCCCAGGCCGATCTGCTCGGACAGCACCTCGGGGTCGTCCGTGTAGATGCGGCCCGCCTCGATGTTCTCCCGCACCTTGACCGCCACCCGCTCCTTCGCCTCGTCGAGCACCTCGTTGAGCTGCACCACCTGGCCCTTGCGCGTGCTCATGCCGTGGATGCGGCCGAAGGCCACGTGCACGGTGCGGTCTGCCCAGGGATGGCCCATCTCCTTCAGGGTGCGGAACACCTGGCGGAAGTGCAGCGCCTGGTCTTGCGCCACCACGTACAGTGACTTGTCGAAGTGGAAGCGCGCGTACCGGTCCTCCGCCGCGGCCAGGTCGCGCGTGGCGTACAGCGTGCTGCCGTCCTTCTTCTTCAGCAGGATGGGCGGCTCGTTCTCCGCGTAGGGCAGGTCGACGATGAGCGCGCCCTCGGACTCCTTCACGCCGGGCTTCTTCGCGATCTGCTCGATGACCGCGTCCATCTTCCCCTGGTAGCGGCTCTCGCCCTCGATGTGCTCGAACTCGATGCCCATCCGCTCGTAGATGAGCTTGAAGCCCTTGATGCTCGTCTCTCGGAACTGGTTCCAGAGCTTGAGCGCCTCGGCGTCACCTGCCTCCATGCGCCGGAAGAAGTCGCGGGCCTTCTCGTCGAACTCGGGCTCCGCCTCGGCGCGCTTGTTCGCCTTGACGTACACCTCCACGAGGTGCCCCATGTCGTCGATGCGCTTCGGGTCGCCGTACTCCTGGAAGCCCACCGCGACGAGGCCGAACTGCTTGCCCCAGTCGCCCAGGTAGTTGATGCCCTCCACCTTCCAGCCCAACGCCCGGTAGATGTTGGCGATGCAGTGGCCGAGGAACGTGGTGCGGATGTGGTGGAAGCCGATGGGCTTGGCGATGTTGGGCGACGAGTAGTCGATGACCACCGTCTTGCCGCGCCCCGCGTCCTTGTCGCCACCGTAGGCCAGCCCCGCCGAGCGGGCGGCGTCGATGACCTCGGCCGTGAAGGGCAGGGGAGCGAAGCGGGCGTTGACGTACGGGCCCACCGCCTTGATGTCGAGCCCCGGCACGCTGACCGACTGGGCGAGCCCCGCGGCAATGGCGGGCGGCGCCTTCTTCTGCGCCTTGGCGAGGGGGAAGGTGGCGAAGCTCAGGTCGCCGTGCGCCGGCTCGGCGGGCTTGATCTGAGCTTCAATCTCGGACGCCGGCACACCCAGGGCCGTGGCGAGGCCCTGGGCGAATGCGGCGCGATATCGGGAGTAGACGGAATTGCTCATGGGAACGCGGCGATACTAGACAAACCGAGGCGCCGAGCGGCCACCTCTTGTTCGCGCCCAGGGGCCTTCCGTCACTCAGGGTACGGCTGGTGCCCGGCGGCTGGGCCGCACCACCGCGGACACCGTATCCAGCAACTTGGGCAACTGGAGGGGCTTCTCGAAGAACCCGTCGATGCGCTCCAGCCCCTGTCCCGAGGTGAGGGAGGCCACCTCGCTGGCTCCCGAGATGATGTACACGGCGATGTCCGCCAGCGACTCATTGCCGCGGATGAACCGCAGCACGGACTGCCCGTCCTCTTCACTCAGGCGCAAATCCAACAGCACCATGGCCGGACGGATGTGGGACAGGATGGAGCGCGCCTCCGAGGCCCCCGAGGTGGCCATCACCCGGTAGCCCTCCTGCTCCAGCACCTGCTGGAGGACCTCGCGGCAGTCGGCGTCGTCCTCCACGAGGAGGATTCCGCCGGACTTGGGCGCCGCCTGGTTCATCTCCGGAGCGCTGACGGCCCCGGCGAACATCGGCAGCACCATCTGGAAGGTGCTGCCCTCTCCGAGGACGCTGGAGGCCTCCATGCGCCCGCCGTGCAGGGCGACAATCTTCCCCACCAGCGGCAGGCCCAGGCCCGCGCCCGGCGGCCGGGGCATGCCCGGCTGCGCGCGGTAGAAGGCGTCGAAGACGTGCTCCAACGCCTCGGCGGACATGCCGGGGCCGCTGTCCTTGACGGTGAGCGTGGCCAGCCCGTCCTCGGTGGACACCCGCACCTCGACGGTGTCGTCCGCCTCGCTGTGGTGGATGCCGTTCTCCACGAGGTTGTGGATGGCTTCGGCGATGCGCTCGCGGTCTCCGCGCACGAAGACCTCGGGGCAGGGCGGAATCACCACCCGCACCTTGCAGTGCTCGGCGAGGGCGGCCAGCGCGCGCACCACCTCTTCGGCCACGGCCTTGAGCCCGAAGGGGCGCTGGTTGAGCTGCATCTTCCCGGACTGGAGCCGGGACATGAGCAGCAAATCGTTCACCATGCGCAGCATGCGGTCCGAGTTCCGGTCGCAGATCTGCACCGCGCGCCGCTGCGAGTCCGTCAGGGGCCCCAGCTTCTCGCGCCCCATCATCGCCAGGTAGGACTTGATGGTGGTGAGCGGGTTCTTCAAGTCGTGCGAGACGTTGCCGAGCAACTCCTCGCGGTTCTGCTCCAGGCTCTTGAGGCCGGCGATGGCCGTCTGGAGGTCCTTGTTGCGGCGGGCGCTGTCATCGCGCAGGCGCGCCACCTCGTAGGCGGCGGTGAGCTGCGCGGCCAGCGACTGGAGCAGCATGTCCGAGGGCTCGCGCCGGGCGCCGAGCACCACCAGGACACCCGTGCAGCCCTGGGGGGCCTCCAGCGGGACGGCCACGGTGTCGCCCTCGCGCAGCAGCGTCTTCGTGGAGAAGGCCCGCCCCACCACGCCCTCGCCGGGGACGGCGGCGGTGACGCGGTCGTCGTAGCGGCCGCGCACGTGCTCGACGTGCAGTTGCTCGCGCGAGGGGAAGTGGCGGGCCACGTAGCAGACCTTCGGCTTGAGCAGCGCGTGGATGGTCTGCAGGTGGGAGCGAAGGGCCTCCGTGGGCCCCGCGTTGTCCGTCAGGTGCCGCGCCATCTCCAGCAGGGCGCGGTGGGCGGTATCGCCATCCACCGGCGGGGCCGGCTTCACGGTCCGCCGAGCGGGCTTCTTGTCAGTCTTGGCAACCGGCCGCAGCGGGACGACTTCCGCCAGCGGCCCCTTCTTCTTCGAGCGCACGGGTAGATCCTGCTCCATGTACCGCGCGCGAGGAAACGGCTCCGTCTCGCAGGGCCTTCCAAAGGACAGTAGTCGTGTCGGCTGTCCGACAGGCCGGCGCTCAGGCCCTGCGCTGGATGCGGCCGTCCTGACCCAGGGCGTACGGCTCCACCAGGAGGGGCTGCACCTTCGTCTGGTAGCCCTCCACGGAGAAGCCGCTCTCGGCCAGAGCGGCCAGGGCGGACGTCTGCACCCGGCGGCCCGTGTCGTCGGCGGTGAGGAGCTTCAGCATGGGCTCGCGCGCCGGCTCGTACTTGAAGGAGCCGAGCGCCTTGAGCGCGGCGATCTTCACGTCGTCCGACATGTCCTCGAGGAAGGGCAGCACCACCGGAGGAATGCGAGCGTCCGTCTTGCCCGTCACGTGGTGCAGGAGGACCACCTTCTTTTCCGGGTTCTTCGTGTACGTCTTGGAAAGGTGCTGGAGCGAGTCCACGCAGGCGCCGAGCACCTCGTCCTCGGTGAGGAGCTCCCCCATCAGCCGCAGGGCCCACGACGTGGCCGACTCGTTCTTCTGGAGGAACTCGGTGATGGGCGGGACGGCGTTCTTCCCGAAGCTCTTGACGAGCTCGAAGGTGCGCTCCTTCTCGTCTGCGTCCGTGGTGAGCGGGTCCACGGTGATGGTGAAGCGGGCGAGCAGCACGCTGACCGCCTCGGGGATGTTCATCTCCCCGAGCTGTTCGATGGCCTTCTGGCGTGTCGCCGGGTCCCCGTACTTCTGGGTCACCTTGGACTTGAGCTTGAGGGCTTTGTCGGGGCCCGAGCCGCCCGTGAAGATGTCTAAGAGGCCCATTGCGCGTGTGCTCCGTTTCCTGCGGAAGCGTGATGCGTGAAGGTAGGAGGCGCCGTCTATGCCGACCCGGCGCCCGGGACAAGAGACAAGAGGATCAGAGCGTCAGCTCCCGGCGGACATCGGCCCGGTATGCGCGCGAAAGTGTTTCGGCCGCGGCACGGGCCTCGGCGCTGGCGTCCTCCGGCACCTTCACCTGCAGGTGGAGGTAGAGGTCTCCTGGCGCTCCGCCCTTGAGGGAGGGCACACCGCGCCCCTTCAGGCGCATGCGCCGGCCGGACTGTGAGCCCGGTGGCACCTTCACCGTCACCTCGCCCTGGAAGGTGGGCACGCGCACGTCCGCGCCCAGGATGGCCTCGGGCACCGTTACCGGCAGGTCGATGTGCAGATCGTCGCCCTCGCGGCGCACCAGCGGATGCTCGGCGACCTCCGTCTCGATGTAGAGGTCGCCCGGGGGGCCGCCACGCGTGCCGGCCGCGCCCTGTCCGGCCAGCCGGACCTTCGAGCCCGTCTGCACGCCGGCCGGAATCTTCACCGTCAGCCGTGTGGTCTCCTCCTTGACGCCGGTGCCGCCGCACTGGGGGCAGGGCTCCATGGCCCGACCGGTGCCCTGGCAGTTGGGGCACACGCCGCCCCCGCCGAAGAGGCTGGCCCGCTTGGGGCGGCCGGTGCCGCTGCAGGTGGGGCAGGTGCCCATCTTCCCCGAGTCGCCCCGGCCGCTGCACGCCTGGCAGCGTCCGGGCCGGCTGATGGAGAGGGTGCGTTCCGAGCCGGAGACGGCCTCGTTGAGGGTGAGCTGCACGCGGGCCGTGAGGTCCTCGCCGCGCTCGGGCCCCGTGCTCCGGGCCCCACGCCGGCCGAAGAGGTCGCCCACGTCGAAGCCGCCCCCGCCGCCTCCGCCACCACCGCGCCCGCCGAACAGGTCGCCGAAGAGGTCGCCCAGGTCGAAGCCCTCGGCGCCAAAGGGCATGCCGCCCGCGCCGCCGCTCGAGGCCGCGGACTTGTAGGCCCGATAGGCCTCCGCCTTCTTCTCGTCGAAGCCTATCTTCTCCGCGTCGGGGCCGAACTCGTCGTAGAGCTTGCGTTTCTTCGGGTCCGACAGCACTTCGAACGCGGAGCCAACCTGCTTGAACTTCTCCTCGGCGGCCTTGTTGCCCGGGTTGACGTCGGGGTGGTACTTGCGCGCGAGCTTGCGGTACGCCTTCTTGACGTCGTCCGCCGAAGCCCCCCGGTCCACACCGAGAATCTGGTAGTAGTCGTCCGCCATTTGTTCCCGCCGTGATGTACCTGATTGAACGTAACCAGCCGGCGGGAGCACGCCAGCGTGGAGTGCCCGTTTGGCGCGAGATGTATAAAGTCGCCGGAAGATGAGGGAGGCCATGGAAGCGCCGCGCCAGACTGGAGCGGGAACCCTGTGGCTGGTGGTCTGGCTCCTGTTCGTGCCCGTCGCGGGGGCCCGGGCCGCGCCCCCGCCAGCCCCGGACGCACGTACAGCCGAGCCCGAGGGCCGCGTCATCGACCGGGTGGTGGCCATCATCGAGGGCCAGGTCCTCACCCTGAGCGAGCTGCGCTTCGAGGCCCGGGTCGCGCTCATCCAGCGAGGGGGCGTGCAGGCCCTGGAGGCTCCGCTCGACGAGGACACGCTCCGGGGCGCCCTGGAGTTCCTCATCAACCAGCGGGTCCAGGTGCTGAACGCGGACCGCCTCCAGGCCTTCCCCGCCGAGCCGGCGGAAGTCCAGGCGCGGCTGGCCGCGTTCCAGGCCCGCGTGGGCGGTGAGGTCGCGCTGCGGCGCTTTCTCGCCCGGCATGACGTGGATCAGGAGGCGTTGGAGCGGGTACTTGCCCGGGGGCTGCGCGCGGAGCGCATCCTGGACAGCCGCATCCGGCTCCGGGCGCAGGTAGGCGAGACGGAGGTCCGCCGCTACTTCGAGCAGCACGCGAGCGAGTACCCCGCGGACTACGAGGCGGTGCGCACCGCCATCCGGGAGAAGCTGGTGCGTGAGCGGTATGCGGTGCTGGCGGCGGAGGAACTGCTCCAGGTGCGGGCCTCGGCGCAGGTGCGCCGGGTGGCCCCCTTCGCGCGGGAGGCACGGCGATGAGGCGGATGCGCGACGACGCCGCGCCGCGCGGGAAGCCGGACTTCGTCATCCGTCAGATGACGGTGGCCGACATGCCGGCGGTGATGGCGCTGGAGAAGCAGGCCTTCAAGAACCCCTGGTCCGCGGAGCTGCTCCAACGCGAGCTGCAGCACGAGTGGTCCACCATCCTCCTCGTCGAGGAGGAGCGGAAGGACGAGGCTCCGCTGCTCCTGGGCCTGGCCATCTTCTGGATCGTCCACGACGAGGTGCACGTGCTCAACGTGGCCACCGCCCCGGAGCACCGACGGCGTGGGGTGGCCCGGGCCGTCATGGACGAGGTGCTCGCGCGGGGCAGGGCGCGGCGCTGCACCCTGGCCACGCTGGAGGTGCGCCGCAGCAACGAGCCCGCGCTCCAGCTCTACAAGTCCCTGGGCTTCCGGGCGGTGGGCATCCGGCCGAACTACTACGTGGACGAGGGCGAGGACGCCATCGTGATGGTCCTCGACTTCTAGTTGCACGCGGAGTAGACGAGCGCCCCGTCGTACACCCGCCATGCTCCGATGCTCCGGCATCCGGGAATGCGCCTCCGGGGGCTCACCAGTTCATAGGCAGGGTCCAGGCCGTGCTTGACACGAAGGGGGCCCTTCCTATACTCGCGGCCCTTTCCGTAGCACTGTAGGTAGATATGCGCCGCCTGGTGTGTCCGGCGGCGGCCAACCCGAAGAAGAGGTATCAGTTGCCGACCATCAGCCAGCTGGTTCGCAAGGGCCGCGAGAAGCTCGTCATCAAGGGCAAGAGCCCCGCGCTCAAGGAGTCCCCCCAGAAGCGTGGCGTCTGCACGCGCGTGTACACCACGACCCCGAAGAAGCCGAACTCGGCCCTCCGCAAGGTGGCCCGTGTTCGTCTGACCAACGGGATCGAGGTCACGTCCTACATCCCCGGCGTGGGTCACAACCTCCAGGAGCACTCGGTGGTGATGATCCGCGGTGGCCGTGTGAAGGACCTCCCGGGCGTCCGCTACCACATCATCCGTGGCACGCTGGACTCCGTGGGCGTCGCAGGCCGTAAGCAGGGCCGTTCCAAGTACGGCGCGAAGCGTCCGAGCTGATCGCTCGAAACGCGGACCACCTTCTCGCAGTGATTCGGACGCATGGCCCCGCACCCTGGGGAGCGTCCCAGGCAGTTCCTCCAAGTGGTACTTGAAGCCCCGTTGAGTGCTCTCCGGAAGGGGAGTGGGGCGTAAGGGAAGAGAAAGAGATGCCTCGTCGTCGCGTAGTCGCCAAGCGCAAGATTCTGCCGGATCCGAAGTTCCAGGACCGCCTGGTCACCAAGTTCGTCAACGACCTGATGCGGAAGGGGAAGAAGTCCATCGCCGAGGGCGTGTGCTACGGCGCCTTCGCCCTCATCGAGGAGCGCGCGAAGGAAGACCCCCTCAAGACGTTCAAGAAGGCCCTCGACAACGTGAAGCCGGTGCTCGAGGTGAAGAGCCGCCGCGTCGGTGGCGCCACCTACCAGGTGCCCGTCGAGGTCCGCCAGGACCGCCGCGTGGCCCTCGGCATGCGGTGGATCATCAGCTACGCCAAGGCGCGTGGCGAGAAGACCATGCAGGAGAAGCTGGCCGGCGAGATCATGGACGCCGCCAACAACCGCGGCAACGCGGTGAAGAAGCGTGAAGACACGCACAAGATGGCGGAGGCCAACAAGGCCTTCGCTCACTACCGCTGGTAGGCCGTCAAGGCTTCGCGGTTGCCGCCCGGATGCAGATGCTGCATCCGGGCGGTTTTGTTAGATGGCGCAGGTTCTCTGAAATCGTCCGGTCGGTGGGTGACGCGGCCCGGAGGCCCGCCCCGCTTTTCGAAGAGGTATTGAGTCATGGCCCGTGAGCATCCCCTCGAGCGCTACCGCAACATCGGCATCATGGCGCACATCGATGCCGGCAAGACGACCACCACCGAGCGGATCCTCTTCTACACCGGCGCCATCCACAGGATGGGCGAGGTTCACGAGGGGACCACCACCACCGACTGGATGCCGCAGGAGCGCGAGCGCGGCATCACGATTACGTCCGCCGCGATTACGGCCTTCTGGAACCGGCGCGACCAGCGCTACCGCGTCAACATCATCGACACGCCGGGACACGTGGACTTCACCATCGAGGTGGAGCGCTCGCTGCGCGTGCTCGACGGTGCCATCGCCGTGTTCGACGGCGTGAATGGCGTGGAGCCGCAGTCCGAAACGGTGTGGCGCCAGGCGGACAAGTACAAGGTTCCGCGCATCTGCTTCATCAACAAGATGGACCGGGTGGGCGCGGACTTCGAGATGTCCGTGGGCACCATCAAGGAGAAGCTCGGCGCGCGCGCGGTGCGCATGCAGCTTCCCCTGGGCTCCGAGGACAAGCTCCGCGGCGTCATCGACCTCATCAAGATGAAAGCGCTCGTGTTCCACGACTCGGAGCAGGGCAGCCGCTACGACGAGGTGGACATCCCCGAGGAGTACCGCGAGGCGGCCGAGGCGGCCCGCGGCGAGCTGCTCGAGGCCGCGGCCGAGCAGGACGACGCGCTGACGGAGAAGTTCCTCGAGGGCCATGAGCTCACCGAGGAGGAGATTCGCGGCGCCATCCGCAAGGGCTGCGTGGGGCTGAAGCTGTTCCCCGTGTTCTGCGGCTCGGCGTTCCGCCACAAGGGCGTGCAGCCGCTGTTGGACGCGGTGGTGGACTACCTGCCCAGCCCGCTCGAAATCCCGCCCGTGCACGGCAAGACGCCCAAGGGCGAGGACGCCATCCGCGAGACGAAGGACGACGCGCCCTTCAGCGCGCTGGCGTTCAAGATCATGAACGACCCCGCGTTCCAGTCACAGACGCTGACGTTCCTGCGCGTCTACTCGGGCCGCCTGGAGGCGGGCACGGCGGTGTGGAACTCGGTGAAGGGCAAGCGCGAGCGCGTCAGCCGCCTCGTGCAGATGCGCGCGGACAAGAAGGACGAGCTCACCGAGTGCTTCGCTGGCGACATCTGCGCGGTGGTGGGCCTGAAGCTGGCCAGCACCGGCGACACGCTCTGCGACGACAAGCAGCCCGTCATCCTGGAGCGGATGGAGTTCCCCGAGCCGGTCATCGACATCGCGATTGAGCCGAAGTCGACGGCGGACCAGGACAAGATCATCCAGTCGCTGCAGCGCCTGGCGATGGAGGACCCGTCCTTCCGCGTGAAGACGAACGAGGAGACGGGGCAGACCATCATCGCCGGCATGGGCGAGCTGCACCTGGAAATCATCGTCGACCGCCTCCTGCGCGAGTTCAAGGTCGACGCGAACATCGGCAAGCCGCAGGTGGCCTACCGGGAGACCATCACCACGCAGACGGAGGCGGAGGGGAAGTACATCCGCCAGACGGGCGGCCGTGGCCAGTACGGCCACATCTGGCTGCGCGTCATGCCCAATGAGCCGGGCAAGGGTTTCGCCTTCGAGAACAAGGTCGTCGGCGGCGCGGTGACGAAGGAGTTCGTGGAGGCGGTGAAGGAGGGCGTCTTCGAGTCCATGCAGAACGGCCCGGTGGCTGGCTACCCCATGGTGGACGTCAAGGTGGAGGCCTACGACGGCTCCATGCACGACGTGGACTCCAGCGAGATGGCCTTCAAGATCGCCGGCTCCATGGCGTTCCGGGATGCCGTGCGCAACGCCACGCCGGTGCTGCTCGAGCCCATCATGAGCTGCGAAATCGTCACCCCCGAGGACTTCATGGGCGACGTCATCGGCGACCTGAACGGCCGTCGCGGAAAGGTGCTGGGCATGGTGCCCCGGCCGGGCCGCGTGCAGGCCATCCAGGCGCAGGTGCCCCTGGCCGCCATGTTCGGCTACTCCACGGACCTGCGCAGCCGCAGCCAGGGAAGGGCGACCTACACCATGCAGTTCAGTCACTACGCGCCCGCTCCCAAGACGGCTCTCAACCGGTGACGGCGGCACGCCCGGCGGCATACCCGCCGGGCGATTTCAGTTGACGTTGCGGGACGTTTGGAGCAGGACGCAGCACCTTCGCAGTTGTTTCCCGAGATTACGCGCGCCGGGTCCGCTGACCGGCAGCCCCGCGAGGAGAGGTCATGGCCAAGGAGAAGTTCGAGCGTAACAAGCCCCACGTGAACATCGGCACGATCGGACACGTGGACCACGGCAAGACGTCGCTGACGGCCGCCATCACGAAGGTGCTGGCGAAGACGGGCGGCGCCACGTTCATGGCGTACGACCAGATCGACAAGGCGCCGGAGGAGCGTGAGCGCGGAATTACCATCTCCACCGCGCACGTGGAGTACCAGACGAAGAACCGGCACTACGCCCACGTCGACTGCCCGGGCCACGCCGACTACGTCAAGAACATGATTACCGGCGCGGCGCAGATGGACGGCGCCATCCTGGTGGTGTCCGCGGCCGACGGCCCGATGCCCCAGACGCGTGAGCACATCCTCCTGGCCCGCCAGGTGGGCGTGCCCTACATCGTCGTCTTCCTGAACAAGGTGGACATGCTGGACGACCCCGAGCTGCGCGAGCTCGTGGAGATGGAGGTCCGGGACCTGCTGAAGAAGTACGAGTTCCCCGGCGACACCATCCCCATCATCCCCGGCTCGGCGCTCAAGGCGCTCGAGGGTGACACCAGCGACATCGGCGAGCCGTCCATCCTGAAGCTGATGGAGGCGGTGGACAGCTACATCCCCACCCCGGTGCGCGCCACCGACAAGCCCTTCCTGATGCCGGTGGAGGACGTGTTCTCCATCGCCGGCCGTGGCACCGTGGCCACCGGCCGCGTGGAGCGCGGCAAGATCAAGGTGGGCGAGGAGGTCGAGGTGGTCGGCCTGCGTCCCACGCAGAAGACGGTGGTGACGGGCGTGGAGATGTTCCGCAAGCTGCTGGACGAGGGCATGGCGGGCGACAACATCGGCGCGCTGGTGCGCGGCCTGAAGCGTGAGGACCTGGAGCGTGGCCAGGTGCTGGCCAAGCCGGGCAGCATCACTCCGCACACCAAGTTCAAGGCGCAGATCTACGTGCTGTCGAAGGAGGAGGGTGGCCGTCACACCCCGTTCTTCAAGGGCTACCGTCCCCAGTTCTACTTCCGCACCACGGACGTGACGGGCACGGTGAAGCTGCCGGACAACGTGGAGATGGTGATGCCGGGCGACAACATCGCCATCGAGGTGGAGCTCATCACCCCGGTGGCCATGGAGAAGGAGCTCCGCTTCGCTGTCCGTGAGGGCGGCCGCACCGTGGGCGCCGGCGTCGTGGCCGAAATCATCGAGTAGAAGCAGTCCACCGGCTCCCTGGGGACCCCCATCCGGGGAATTTTCAGGGAGCCGGAGGAAATCCAGTTGCACACCCCCGGCGCGGGATGGTAATCACCGCGCCCCTTCGTTCCGAAGAAACGGCTCTGTGAAATCCAGGGGACGTAAGTCGTAGCGCCGCCCGAGGCACAGGCAGGGCTCGTTCTAAGAGGTTCTTGCGAATGGCGACACAGAAGATCCGCATCCGGTTGAAGGCGTACGACTCGAAGCTCCTGGACCAGAGTGCCGGGGAGATCGTCGAGACGGCCAAGCGCACGGGCGCGAAGGTGGCCGGTCCGATCCCCCTGCCGACGCGCATCAACAAGTTCACGGTTCTGCGGTCCCCGCACGTGGACAAGAAGAGCCGCGAGCAGTTCGAGATCCGCACGCACAAGCGCCTGCTCGACATCCTCGAGCCCACGCAGCAGACGCTGGATGCGCTCATGAAGCTGGATCTGTCGGCCGGCGTTGACGTCGAGATCAAGTCCTAGGAAGCGGGTGGGCGTTTGAGTGGTTTCACTCCGACCCCGCGAGGAAAGAGCCATGGCGAAGTTTGACGTTGTCGACCTGGATTTGAAGAAGGTGTCGGAGATCGAGCTCTCCGACGACGTGTTTGGCGCCGAGCCCAACACCCACCTCTTTTACGAGGTGGCGAAGATGCAGCAGATCAACCGGCGTCGCGGCACGGTGGGGGTGAAGAACACCTCGCTGGTCAGCGGCGGCGGCAAGAAGCCCTGGAAGCAGAAGGGCACCGGCCGCGCCCGTCAGGGCTCGATCCGCGCCTCCCACTGGGTGGGCGGCGGCAAGGCGATGGCCCCCAAGGCTCGCGACTACTTCTACCGCCCGCCCCGCAAGGTGCGCCGCGGCGCCTTGAAGTCCGCGCTGTCCCTCCGGGCCCGCGAGAAGACGCTCATCATCCTGAACGGCTTCTCCCTGGATGCTCCGAAGAGCAAGCAGGCCTTCGAGGTCCTCACCAAGCGCCTGAAGCTGCAGAACGCGCTGGTGATTGACGACAAGGGCAACACCAACCTGCACCGCAGCGTGCGCAACCTGGCGAAGTTCGACGTGCTGCCTCCCGAGGGTCTCAACCTCGAGGCCGTCCTGCGGCACTCGCACATCGTCCTCACCTCCGCGGCCGCGAAGACCCTTGAGGGGGCGCTGTCATGAATCTCAACGACGTCATCAAGGGCCCGCTCATCACCGAGAAGCTGGACAAGGCCCGCGAGAAGTTCCGTCAGTACTCGTTCATCGTCGACCGCAAGGCCACCAAGCACGACGTGGCCCGCGCGGTGGAGACGCTCTTCAAGGTCACCGTCGAGGGCGTTCGTACCAACGTCGTCCGCGGCAAGGTCAAGCGGGTGGGCCGGAACATCGGCAAGCGGCCCAACTTCAAGAAGGCGGTCGTCACCCTGAAGCAGGGCGACTCGATCGAGCTCTTCGAGGGAGGGGCGGCCTGACGCTAATGCGTCGCTGCCTGCGAGGAACACACCATGGGCATCAAGAAGTACAAGCCGACTAGCGCCGCCCGCCGTCTGATGACGGTGTCCGACTTCGCGGACATCACCAAGGACTCCCCGGAGAAGAGCCTCACGGCTCCCCTGAAGCGCTCCGGTGGCCGCAACGTCCACGGGCACATCACCCGCCGTCACCAGGGCGGTGGCCACAAGCGCCGTTACCGCATCATCGACTTCAAGCGTCGCGACAAGGACGGCGTGCCGGCCAAGGTCGCCGCGGTGGAGTACGACCCGAACCGCTCCGCGAACATCGCGCTGCTGCACTACGCGGACGGCGAGAAGCGCTACATCCTCGCTCCGGTGGGTCTGAGCGTGGGTGACACCGTGTTCGCCGGCGAGACGGCGGACATCCGTCCGGGCAACAGCCTCCCACTGCAGAACATCCCGGTGGGCACCATCATCCACAACGTGGAGCTGAAGCCGGGCCGCGGCGCCCAGGTCATCCGCTCCGCTGGCACGAGCGGCCAGTTGATGGCGAAGGAGGGCCGCTACGCGCAGGTGCGCATGCCTTCCGGCACCGTCCGCATGGTCCTCATCGAGTGCCGCGCCACCGTGGGCCAGGTGGGCAACATCGAGCACGAAATCATCCGCATCGGCAAGGCGGGTAAGAGCCGCTGGCTGGGCATCCGCCCGACGGTTCGTGGTCTGGCGATGAACCCTGTCGACCACCCGCACGGTGGTGGTGAGGGTAAGTCCGGCCAGGGTAACCCGCACCCGGTGTCGCCGTGGGGCCAGAAGACGAAGGGTCTCACCACGCGCACCAACAAGCGCACTGACAAGTTCATCGTGAGCGGCCGGCGCCAGGGCGCCCGCAGCCAGTAAGAGGATTCCTGAATCATGGCTCGTTCGATCAAGAAGGGTCCGTTCGTCGACGACTTCCTCGTGAAGAAGATCGAGGACATGATCAAGACGAACAAGAAGGCGGTCGTGAAGACGTGGTCGCGTCGTTCCACGATCCTGCCGGAGTTCGTCGGTCACACCTTCGCGGTGCACAACGGGAAGAAGTTCATCCCGGTGTTCGTCACGGAGAACATGGTGGGCCACAAGCTCGGCGAGTTCGCCCCGACGCGTACGTTCGGCGGTCACTCGGCGGAGAAGAAGGTCGCCAAGGCCCCGGGCAAGTAGCCTGGCGCATTGCCTGAGAGCCTGAGGAGAAGACCATGGAGTCGACTGCACATCTGCGTTTCCTGCGCATGAGCCCCCGCAAGATTTCCACCGTTGCGGCGCTCGTCCGGGGCAAGCCCGTCGAGGCGGCCCTCAACATCCTGAAGTTCACCAAGCGCGCCGCGGCCAAGCCGGTGGAGACGCTCATCAAGAGCGCGGTGGCCAACGCGACGGACAAGTCCAAGGGACAGGTCGACGTGGACACGCTCTACGTGAAGACCATCTCCGTGGACCAGGGCCCCACCCAGCGCCGGTTCATGCCGCGCGCCATGGGCCGGGCCACCCCCATCAAGAAGAAGACGGCCCACGTCCACGTGGTGCTGGCCGAGGCGAAGAAGAAGTAGGACCCGAGTCGGGCCTGCGCCCGGAACGTTCAAGGAGATTCACGTTGGGACAGAAAGTTCATCCGATCGGGTTCCGGCTCGGCGTCATCAAGACCTGGGACTCCAAGTGGTTCGAGCACAAGAACTACGCTCAGTGGCTCCATGAGGACATCCGCATCCGCGAGTTCGTGAAGAAGTCGCTGAACCACGCGGGCGTGTCCAAGGTGGAGATCGAGCGCGCCGCCAACAAGGTGAAGGTCAACGTCCACACCGCGCGTCCGGGCATCGTCATCGGCAAGCGCGGCGCGGGCATCGAGACGGTGAAGAAGGACCTCCAGCAGTTCACGAAGAACGAGGTCTTCCTCAACATCGTCGAGGTCCGCAAGGCGGAGACCGACGCGCAGCTCGTGGCCGAGAACATCGCCACGCAGCTCGAGCGCCGCATCGCCTTCCGCCGCGCCATGAAGAAGGCCCTGCAGACGGCGATGAAGTTCGGCGCCAAGGGCATCCGCGTGGCCTGCTCGGGCCGCCTCGGTGGCGCGGAGATGGCGCGCTACGAGTGGTACCGCGAGGGCCGCGTGCCCCTGCACACGCTGCGCGCGGACATCGACTACGGCTTCGCCGAGGCCAAGACGACCTACGGCAAGATTGGCTGCAAGGTCTGGGTCTGCAAGGGCGAGGTCCTCCCGGGCAAGGGTGGCCAGGCCCCCATGCCCTCCAACCGGTAATCAGCCCACCCGCGCCGGGCTGCTCGTGAGAGCGGCCCGGGGCAGGGCGGCCAAGGACAGCGACGATGCTTCAGCCTGCTCGTACCAAGTACCGCAAGATGCACAAGGGCCGCACCCCGGGCGCTGCCCACCGTGGCAGCGACATGACCTACGGTGAGTACGGCCTGATGAGCCTCCAGCCGGGTTGGATCACCTCCCGGCAGATCGAGGCGGCCCGTATCGCGATGACCCGCCACGTGAAGCGCGGCGGCAAGATCTGGATCCGTATCTTCCCGGACAAGCCCATCACCAAGAAGCCCGCCGAGACCCGTATGGGTACCGGTAAGGGTGGCGTGGAGTACTACGTCGCGGTGGTGAAGCCCGGCCGTATCCTCTACGAGATGGAGGGTATGACGCGCGAGGTGGCCACCGGGGCGCTGAAGCTGGCCCAGGCGAAGCTGCCGGTGCTCACGAAGATCGTGACGCGCTCGGACCTGAGCCTCTAAGGCATACAGCGGCGGGGGCCGGCCTCGAGGTCGGCCCTCCTCGCATGTGGAGACTGCAATGGCGACTGCGAAGGAACTGAAGGAACTGTCCGCGGAAGACCTGCAGCGGCGCGCGACGGAGCTGCGCGAGACGCTGTTCCAGGACCAGCTGAAGCGGCGTACGGGCTCGTTGGACAGCCCGGCCGAGCGCACCAACCACCGCCGCGACCTGGCCCGAGTGCTCACCGTCCTGACCCAGAAGGCGAAGGCGGCGAAGCAGGGCTGAGAAGTCAAACCTCCAAGCGCGCTCTGTGGTAGAGCGCGCGCGGCCATCCGGGAACTGAAAGCCCGGGTGCATGAGAGATAGTGAGACCGAAGATGGCTGAAGCGACCGAGACGCCCGCTCCCGAGACCTCGACCCGCGGTCGTCCCAAGACGCGCGTGGGTATCGTCACCTCCAACAAGATGCAGAAGACGGTGGTCGTCACCGTCCAGCGTCGTGCCCCGCACCCGAAGTACGGGAAGATCATGAGCCTGCGCGAGAAGTACAAGGCTCACGTGGAGGACCACGACTACCCGAAGAAGATCACCATCAACGAGGGTGATCGGGTCCGGATCGCCGAGACCAAGCCCGCCTCGAAGGACAAGCGCTGGCGCGTGGTCGAGGTGCTGGAGAAGAGCAAGAACGTCTAGCACGCACCCCGGCGACAAGGAGACTTCCAGATGATTCAGATGACGAGCGTGCTCGACGTTGCCGACAACTCGGGCGCGAAGAAGGTGTTCTGCATCAAGGTGCTCGGCGGCTCGAAGCGCAAGTACGCGTCCATCGGCGACGTCATCGTCGTGTCGATCCGCGAGGCGCTGCCCAACTCGAAGGTGAAGAAGGGTGACGTGGCCAAGGCCGTCATCGTCCGCACCAAGCGCGAGGTGGGTCGTCCCGACGGCAGCTACATCAAGTTCGATGGCAACTCCGCCGTCCTCATCAACAAGGACATGGAGCCCATTGGTACGCGCATCTTCGGGCCTGTTGCCCGTGAGCTCCGCGCCCGCAAGTTCATGAAGATCATCTCGCTGGCGCCCGAAGTCCTCTGAGAGGACGCCAGGCCGGACGGCGAGCAGCCAGAGAGAGGAAGCCATGCAGAAGCTGAAGGTGGGAGACACGGTCCAGGTCATGGCCGGGGCCGAGGCCTCCGAGAAGAACGCGGCGAGCAAGCGCGGCAAGATCCTGAAGATCGACCGCGAGTCGGAGCGCGTGACTGTTGAAGGGCTGCGCCTGGTGAAGCGGCACCTGAAGAAGACGCCGCAGAGCCCCGAGGGTGGCATCGTCGAGAAGCCCGGCACCATCGCCCTGGCCAATGTCCAGGTGGTGTGCGCCAAGTGCGACAAGCCGACGCGAGTGGGCTTCCGCACCGAGGGTGAAGGCGGCAAGAAGAAGCGGTTCTGCAAGAACTGCGACGCCCTGATTGACTAGGTGAGCGTGTTGGTGCATGTATGCGCGCCCTTCGCCCTCCCGGGTGGGAGGGACGGTGGGCGTGCAGGCATGGAGGGCCCGTGGAGCAACAGGGGCCCTCGTGGTGTTTCCAGGTTCCATACGAAGGACTGATCGAGGCGCTGGGTCCACGACGGCGCTCCGAAGCAGAGGACAGGACAATGGCTGACGAGAAGAAGGCCGAGCAGAAGGAAAAGAAGGCGAAGCGGGGCAAGAAGGAAGAGTCCAAGAAGGTTGGCTTTGCTGCCAACATCGAGGAAGGACTCGAGTCCAAGCCGGCTCGCATGAAGGTCCGCTTCTTCAAGGAGGGCGTGCCCGCTCTCATGAAGGATCTGAACCTGAAGAACCCGATGCAGGTTCCGCGGCTGGAGAAGATCGTCGTCAACATGGGTCTGGGCGAGGCGCTCGCCAACAACAAGATCCTGGAGTCGGCGGTGGATCAGCTCGCCGCGATCACCGGCCAGAAGCCCATTGTCACGCGCGCTCGCAAGTCCATCGCGAACTTCAAGCTGCGCCAGGGCCAGGCCATCGGTGCCGCCGTCACCCTCCGCGGTGACCGCATGTACGAGTTCATGGACCGCCTCATCACCGTGGCGCTGCCGCGCGTGCGTGACTTCAAGGGCGTGTCTCCGAAGGCTTTCGACGGGAAGGGTAACTACACGCTCGGCGTCCGCGAGCAGATCATCTTCCCCGAAATCAACTACGACCAGATCGAGAAGGTGAAGGGGCTCAACATCAGCTTCGTCACCACGGCCAACAACGACGAGCAGGGGCTGGCGCTGATGCGTCACTTCGGCATGCCGTTCCGTCAGTAAGCCCTCGAGCCAAGGACCCGAAGACAATGGCCAAGCTCTCCAAGATTGCCCAGGCAAAGCGCAAGCCGAAGTTCGCCGTGCGCCAGTACAACCGCTGCCCGCTGTGCGGTCGTCCTCGCGCCTTCCTGCGCAAGTTCAAGATGTGCCGTATCTGCCTGCGCAACCGCGCCCTGCGCGGTGAGATCACCGGCGTCACCAAGTCGTCCTGGTAGCCGGAAGGGCAGGGCGCCTGGCAAGGCCGTGAGGTCTGGCAGGCGCCCTGGGCGTGCTCCGAGAGGAGCCCGCGCTGGAAGTTCTGCTGTACGAAGTGGCAGCCGTCGCGAACCCCCGGGATGGGCCCGGCAGGCGCGGTGGTTGCGAACGCGGGGCGCCCGGGAAGGGGCCCTGCCTCGGAAGGTACTTCATGCCGGTCAATGATCCCGTCGGCGACATGCTGACCCGCCTGCGCAACGCCTCGCGCGCGCGGCACGACAAGGTCGTCATCCCCCACTCGAAGCTCAAGCTCGAGATCATCAAGGTCCTCAAGGATGAGGGCTACATCGGTGAGTTCACCGTTCACGAGCTCAAGCCCCAGAACGAGATCACCGTGCAGCTGAAGTACGGCCCGGACCGCGCGCCCGCCATCACCGGCATCCGCCGCGTGTCGAAGCCGGGTCTGCGCCGCTACGTGAACTCGCGCGAGATTCCTCAGGTGCTGGGTGGCCTGGGCATCTCCGTCCTCTCCACCTCGCGCGGCATCATGGTGGACTCCGAGGCCCGCAAGCAGAAGGTGGGCGGCGAGCTGCTCTGCACCGTCTACTAGCCAGCCGCCCAGGTGCGGCGCCCCGCGAGGGAGCGCCCCCCGGGCAGACAGGAACGAGGCAACCATGAGTCGGATTGGAAAGCTGGCAATCAAGCTCGGCGACAAGACGAAGGCCACCGTCGCCGGCCAGCAGGTGAATTTCGAGGGCCCCAAGGGCAAGCTGTCCGTGAAGCTGCCCGCCAGGGTCAAGGTGGAGGTCAAGGCCGGTGAGGTGACGGTGCAGCGCGAGGACGACTCTCGCGAGGCCCGCAGCCTCCACGGCCTGACGCGCACCATCCTCGCCAACGCAGCCAGGGGCGTGTCCACGGGCTTCGAGAAGAAGCTGGACATCCGCGGCGTCGGTTTCCGTGCCGAGGTGAAGGGCAAGGCCATCCACTTCTCCCTGGGCTTCTCGCACCCGGTGGTGTTCAACCTGCCGGAGGGCGTGACGGCCGAGGTCGACAAGGCCTCGCGCACCGAGGACAGCCTTCCCACGGTGGGCCTGACGCTGCGCTCCGCGGACAAGGAAGTGCTGGGCGCCACGGCGGTGAACATCCGCTCGCTGCGTCCGCCCGAGCCGTACAAGGGCAAGGGCATCAAGTACGCCGAGGAGCGCATCCGTCGCAAGGAGGGCAAGACCGGTACGACCTAGTCGTCCCGTCTGTCCTGAGTATTCCAAACCCCGCCGGGCCCTGAGGGCCTGGCGGCATCATCCGGCGGCGGAAGGCCGCATCGCCGCCGGACGGAAAAGGAAGCAGCCATGGCATCGAAGATCGAACAGCGCCTCAAGAGGAAGAACCGCATCCGCAAGAAGCTGTCGGGCACGACAGAGCGGCCGCGGCTCACCGTCTACAAGAGCCTCAAGCACATCTACGCCCAGGTGGTGGACGACACCACGGGCCGCACGCTGGCGTTTGCCTCGTCGCTGTCCAAGGACCTGAAGGGTCAGGACGAGGGCGACAAGAAGGCGGACGCGAAGCGCGTCGGCACCCTGATTGCGCAGAAGTGCAAGGCCGCTAACGTCGAGGCGGTGGTGTTCGACCGCAACGGCTTCCCCTATCACGGGCGCATCGCCGCCGTGGCCGACGCCGCGCGCGAGGCCGGGCTGAAGTTCTAAGAGTTCGAAAGGAATCCCCAAGTGGCAACTCCGATCAATCCGAACGATCTGGACCTCACCGACCGCGTGGTGAACATCAACCGCGTGGCCAAGGTCGTGAAGGGCGGCCGTCGCTTCTCGTTCGCCGCCCTCGTGGTGGTGGGGGACGGCGCCGGACACGTGGGCGTGGGCCTGGGCAAGGCCAACGAGGTCCCCGAGGCCATCCGCAAGGGTGGCGAGAACGCCAAGAAGAACCTGTTCCGGGTTCCGCTGATGGGTCACACCATCCCGCACGAGGTGCTCGGGCACTTCGGCGCCGGGTGGGTGCTCCTGAAGCCGGCCAGCCAGGGTACGGGCGTCATCGCCGGCGGCGCGGTCCGCGCGGTGCTGGAGGCGGCGGGCATTCGCAACATCCTGACCAAGAGCCAGGGCTCGCGGAATCCGCACAACGTGCTGAAGGCCACGGTGGCCGGCCTGAAGATGCTGCGCAGCGCGGAGCAGGTGTCCCGTCTGCGCGGCAAGGACGTCGAGGCGACGAAGCTCGCCGGCGAGCAGAGGACCTAAACCATGGCGCTCAAGGTCAAGCTGGTGAAGAGCTTCGCGGGTTCGTCCGGTGACATGCTGGACACCATCCGCGGTCTGGGCCTCAAGAAGTTCGGCGAGGAGCGCATCCTGAAGGACACCCCGTCCGTTCGCGGCATGGTGTTCAAGGTGAAGCACCTGGTCAGCCTGGAGACGGTGTCCACTGAGGCGGCGGCGCCCAAGCGCCGCAAGCCGCGCAAGGTCGCTCTCAAGGAGCGCGCCCTTGCGTACCAGGCCAAGCAGGGCAAGGCCTGAGTCACGAGAGGATTGAGACGATGAGCACTCTGCACGATTTGAAGCGTCCGTCGCGCTCGTGGCACCGCAAGAAGCGCGTGGGCCGCGGCCAGGGCAGCGGCCTGGGCAAGACGGCCGGTCGCGGTGGCAAGGGCCAGAAGGCCCGCACCGGCAACATGCGGTTCGAGGGCTTCGAGGGCGGCCAGAGCCCGCTGCAGCGCCGCCTGCCGAAGTTCGGCTTCAACCCGCCCAACCGCACCATCTACGCGGTGGTGAATCTGGCGGACCTGGAGCATCACTTCGACGCTGGCGCCACGGTGGACGAGGCCGCGCTGAAGTCGGCGGGCTTGGTCAAGGGCCGCTACGACGGCGTGAAGCTCCTGGCCCAGGGTGGACTGACCAAGAAGGTCACCATCCGGGTCCACAAGGCCTCCGAGGCGGCGAAGTCGGCCGTCCAGCAGGCCGGCGGCTCCATCGAGGAGCTGCCGCTGATGGCCCACAAGCCGGAGTCCGCCGCCAAGGCGCACGCTGGTAAGGGCGTCAAGCAGCCCAAGGCCTAGAGCGTGTCCGGCGCGCATCACTTGTCGGTGGTGCGCGCCTTTTCGCTTGTGTAGGCTTTCGCGCCCCTTTCCCGTTAGTGGAACAGGGGCGTTTTGTCGTCCTGGCAGAACCCTCACGAAGAGGATGGCTACCCCGTGGCTCTGAACGCCTTCGCCAACGTCTTCCGTATCGCGGAGCTGCGCAGCCGGCTCGCGTACTCGCTCGTGTTGCTCGCCGTCTATCGCATTGGCATCTTCATCAACACGCCAGGCGTGGACCGCGCGGCAATGAACGCGTTCATGGAGGCCCAGAAGCAGTCGGGTGGCCTCGTGTCGCTGTTCAACCTCTTCTCCGGCGGCGCGCTGGAGCAGATGTCCATCTTCGGCCTGGGCATCATGCCCTACGTCAGCGCCTCCATCATCATGCAGCTGCTGGCGGTGGTGGTGCCCAGCCTGGAGCGACTCCAGAAGGAGGGCGCCGGCGGCCGGCAGAAGATCAACCAGTACACGCGCTACGGGACCATCGTCCTGTCCGTCATCCAGGGCATCGGCATCTCCCGGTGGCTGGCGTCGCTGGGCCGTTCCGACGGCGGACAGAGCGGGTTCAACCAGATTGTCGTTCCGGATGACAGCGCCTGGTTCACCTTCATGACGGTCATCAGCCTCACGGCGGGCACGGCCTTCATCATGTGGCTGGGTGAGCGCATCACCGAGCGCGGCATCGGAAACGGCATCTCCCTCATCATCTTCGCCGGCATCGTGGCCCGCGTGGTTCCGGGTGGAAAGACGCTGCTGGACCTGACGCGCCAGGAGGTCATCGCGGTGGCCGAGGTTCTGGGCCTCTTGGCCTTCATGCTCCTCATCATCGGCGTGGTGGTCTACGTGGAGCGCGGCATGCGGCGCATCCCCATCCAGTACGCCAAGCGAATGGCGGGGCGGCGGATGTTCGCGGGCCAGGCCACGTACTTCCCGATGAAGGTGAACACCTCGGGCGTGATTCCGCCCATCTTCGCCGGCGCGGTGCTGTCCTTCCCGGCCACGCTGGGCACCTGGTTCCCGTTCCTGCAGGACTTCCAGCGCGCCATCGAAGGCAACCTGTGGATCTACAACGGGCTTTTCATCCTCCTGGTCATCTTCTTCGCGTACTTCTACACGGCGCTGACCTTCCGCCCGGATGACGTCGCGGACAACATCAAGAAGCAGGGTGGCTACATCCCCGGTATCCGCCCGGGCCGCCAGACGGCGGAGTTCATCGAGCGAGTGCTCAACCGGCTCACCTTCGGCGGCGCGCTGTACCTGGCCGTCATCTGCGTGATTCCGTCCGTCATCAGCGGCCTGCTGGGGGTGCGCTTCACGTTCGGTGGCACGGCGCTGCTCATCGTCGTGGGCGTGGCGCTGGACACGGTGCAGCAGATCGAGGGCCACCTCATCAGCCGCAACTACGAGGGCTTCGCGGGTCCCCGCGGTCCGCGCATCCGCGGCCGGGTGCGCGCGGCGGCCTGAGGCACGGGGCGTACGTACCGGGCGCCTCTCCCCGTCGCGGGGAGGGGCGCCTCGTCGTTCCAGGGTAATGTCGTTCAGGGGTATTCGGTGGTGCACACGGGGGGCTCTCGGAGGTTTGTGGCCGATGACTTCCGTGCCTTCCTTCGGAGCTGAGAGGAGCACATGAACCTGATCCTGTTGGGGCCGCCGAACGCGGGGAAGGGAACCCAGGCGAAGAAGCTGTACGCGGACTTCCACATCCCGCAGATCTCCACCGGTGACATCCTCCGCAAGGCGGTGGCGGACGGAACGGAGCTGGGGAAGGTGGCCGGGCCGCTGATGGCCTCGGGCCAGTACGTGCCGGATGACGTCGTCATCGGCATCGTCGAGGAGCGGCTGAAGCAGCCGGACGTGGCCAACGGCTTCGTGCTGGACGGCTTTCCGCGCACGCCGGGCCAGGCGGACGCGCTGGACCGGATGCTCACGCGCCTGGGCAAGAAGCTCGACGCGGTGATTTCGCTCGAGGTGCCGCACGCGAAGCTGGTGGAGCGCGGCTCCGGCCGGCGCGTGTGCCCCGTCGACGGCAGCGTCTACCACGTCTACCAGAGCCCTCCGAAGCGGGCGGGCTACTGTGACAAGTGTGGCACGGGGCTCGTGCAGCGTCCGGACGACATGCCGGACGTCATCGAGAAGCGCCTGCAGAAGTACGACGCGGAGACGGCGCCGCTGAAGGCCTTCTACGAGAAGAAGGGCATCCTCAAGAGCGTGGACGGCGTGGGCTCGCCCGAGGGCATCTACGAGGAGATCAAGGCCGCCGCCGGCAAGGGGTGAGCGCGGGTCGGGCGTGCGGGGAGGGCGGCCGTTGCGGCGCCTCGCCTCGCTGCCCACCGATTTCCTCGGGGCTCCCGCGGGCCCGGGACACGTCCATGAGCCAGGTCGCCATCAAGAGCCTCGAGGAGATTGCCCTCATGCGCCAGGCGGGGCGCATCGTGTGCGAGGTCCTCGACGCGCTCGAGGAGGCCGTGGCTCCGGGTGTGACGACGTGGGACCTTGACGCCCTGGCCGCGGAGCTCACCTCCCGGAAGGGCGCCAGGCCGGCGTTCAAGGGGTACCTCGGCTTCCCGTGTGTGTTGTGCGCCTCCATCAACGAGGAGGTGGTGCACGGCATCCCCAGCCGGACGCGGAAGCTGGCGGAGGGGGACCTGATGAAGCTCGACTTCGGGGTGTCCTACCGGGGCTTCTTCGGGGACTCGGCGCGGACGGTGGCGGTGGGGAAGGTGAGTGCGCAGGCCCGGGCGCTGATGGATACCACCCGGGAGTCGCTCCACAAGGCCATCCAGGCCATGCGGCCGGGCAACCACCTGGGCGACATCGGACACGCGGTGCAGCGGCACGTGGAGGCGCGGGGTTACTCGGTGGTCCGGGGCTTCACGGGGCACGGAATCGGGCGCAAGCTGCATGAGCACCCGCAGGTTCCCAATCACGGCCAGCCGGGCGGGGGCATGAAGCTGCGGGCGGGGATGGTCCTGGCGGTCGAGCCCATGGTCAACCAGGGCACCGACGAGGTGGAGCTCCTGGAGGACGAGTGGACGGCGGTGACGGCGGACGGGAAGCTGTCCGCCCACTTCGAGCACACGGTCCTGATTACGGACCACGGCCCCGAGGTGCTGACGCGAAGGGCTTGAAACCCCTCCGACTGCGGGTGAAATACCCAGGTGTCATGGGGGGTTGGTAGGAATCCGAGTTTTACTGTGCGCGGCGCTTGCCACTTGCGGACCAAAGTGCTATCCCGCCGCGCTTCCAAGAGGTACGTGGTCCGGGAAGAGAGTCTGACGCTTGCCGAAGGATGATTCCATCGAAGTCGAGGGGACGGTGATGGAGCCCCTGCCGAACGCGATGTTCCGCGTGGTGCTGGACAACGGCCACAAGGTGCTCGCGCATATTTCGGGCAAGATGAGGATGCACTTCATCCGCATCCTCCCGGGTGACAAGGTGAAGGTCGAGCTGTCTCCGTACGACCTGACGCGCGGTCGCATCACGTACCGGGCGAAGTAGACAAGGGCCACATGCCCGCCAGGGAATGGCGGGTGGCCCGCTGGGCTTTTCTTTAGCTGAGGAAGGAAGTTCGCTCCATGAAGGTTCGGGCGTCCGTCAAGAAGATCTGCGACAAGTGCAAGGTCGTTCGTCGCAAGGGTATCGTGCGCGTCATCTGCGCTTCGAACCCGCGTCACAAGCAGCGCCAGGGCTAACGGCCAGACGGCCGTTGGCTTCAGACCAACTCCACCCACGAAGGAATACCGAAGATGGCTCGCATCGCCGGCATCGATCTGCCGCCCAATAAGCGCGCTGTGATCTCGCTCCAGTACATCTACGGGATCGGCAACAAGTCCGCGCACGACATCATCGAGGCGGCGGGCATCGATCCCACCACTCGGACGAAGGACCTCACCGAGGACCAGGCCCGCAAGATCCGCGAGATCATCGAGGCCAACTACAAGGTGGAGGGTGACCTGCGTCGCGAGGTCACCATGAACATCAAGCGTCTGATGGACCTGGGCTGCTACCGCGGCCTCCGTCACCGCAAGGGCCTGCCGGTTCGTGGCCAGCGGACCCACACCAACGCCCGTACCCGCAAGGGTCCGAAGCGCGGCATCGTCCGGGCCAAGCCGGCCGCTCCGGCCCGCTAAACACGCAGCGCGGGCCCTGTAAGGGGCCCGCGTCGATCACCTTTCAGGAGCAGCAACGCACATGGCTGACGAGACCAATACTTCGGCTGCGGCGCCCGCGGGCGCCGAGGGTGCCGAGGCCCCTGCCGCGAAGAAGGCCAAGCGCAAGGGCAAGAAGAGCATCCTCAACGGCGTGGTCCACATCCAGTCCACGTTCAACAACACCATCATCACGATCACGGATGTGTCCGGGAACGTGATCTCCTGGTCCTCTGCTGGCGCCCGTGGCTTCAAGGGCAGCCGCAAGTCCACGCCGTTCGCGGCGCAGGTGGCCGCCGGTGACGCCGCGGCGAAGGCGATGGAGCACGGCCTGAAGAACGTGTCCGTGTTCGTGAAGGGCCCGGGCGCGGGCCGCGAGTCGGCGCTGCGTGCGCTGGCCGCCGCCGGCCTGAAGATCAACCTCATCCGCGACGTGACGCCCATCCCGCACAACGGGTGCCGTCAGCCCAAGCGCCGCCGCGTCTAACCCCTTCCGGGCCGCCTTCGCGCCTCGCGGCGTGAGGGCGGTTCCAGACCACCTTTCAAGGACTTCTCAATGGCTCGTTACACCGCCAGCGCCTGCCGCATCTGCCGGCGCGAAAACCTGAAGATGTACCTCAAGGGCGACCGTTGCTACACGGACAAGTGCGCCATCGAGCGCCGCCCCTATCCTCCGGGTCAGCATGGCCAGGGCCGCGTGAAGTTCTCCGGCTACGGCGTGCAGTTGCGCGAGAAGCAGAAGGTCAAGCGCATGTACGGCCTGCTGGAGAACCAGTTCCGCGGCTACTACCACCGCGCGTCCGCCGCCAAGGGCAAGACGGGTGAGAACCTGCTCCAGCAGCTCGAGCTCCGTCTGGACAACGTGGTGTTCCGCATGGGCTTCGCGGACACCCGCGCCGAGGCCCGCCAGCTCGTTCGCCACGGGCACTTCCAGGTGAACGGCCGCAAGGTCAACATCCCGTCCTTCTCCGTGAAGCCGGGTAGCTCCGTGGAGGTGGTGGAGAAGAGCCGCAAGGTGCTCCGCATCTCCGAGGCACTGGAGACGGTGGACCGCCGTGGCGTTCCGCAGTGGATCTCCCTGGACAAGAAGGCGTTCAAGGGCACCGTGTCGACCGCGCCGAACCGCGAGGACCTGACCATGCCCATCCAGGAGCAGCTCATCGTCGAGCTCTACTCGAAGTAAGCCGCTCCGGAAGTTGCAGGACAGGCGCCCTGGCCGCTATGAGGCCGGGGCGTCGTGCTTTATCGCAGGCGCTTCAATGCAGTCCCCGCGTGCCCATCCTCTCTCCATTCCTGGAGGGTAGGTCGGTGGTGGCGCACGATTCGAGGAGTCGTACACCATGGCAGATACGTTCGTTGCGAAGAACTGGCGTGACCTCATCAAGCCGCGCCGCATGGAGGTGGACCAGGACAGCCTGACGCCCACCTACGGGAAGTTCGTCGCGGAGCCGCTGGAGCGCGGCTTCGGCACCACGCTGGGCAACTCGCTGCGCCGGGTGCTGCTGTCGTCCCTCCAGGGCGCGGCCATCACCTCGGTGAAGATCGAGGGCGTGGACCACGAGTTCACCACCATCCCCGAGGTGTCCGAGGACGTCACGGACGTCGTGCTGAACCTGAAGGAAGTCCTCCTTCGGATGCACACGAACGAGACGAAGACGCTGCGCATCGAGGCGGAGGGCCCCAAGGAGGTCAAGGCTGGTGACATCATCACCGACCCGGACACCGAGATCCTCAACCCCGGCCACCACATCTGCACCATCTCCGAGGGTGGCAAGCTCCGCATGGAGCTGTCGTGCCGCCGCGGCCGTGGCTACACGCCGGCGAACGTGAACAAGGTGGCGGGCTCGCCCATCGGCACCATCCCCATCGACTCGCTGTTCTCGCCCATCCGCAAGGTGAACTACCAGGTCACCAACGCGCGCGTTGGTCAGGTCACCGACTTCGACAAGCTGTCGCTTGAGGTGTGGACGGACGGCTCCGTGTCCCCGCAGGACGCGGTAGCGTACGCGGCGAAGATCATCAAGGAGCAGCTCACCGTCTTCGTGAACTTCGACGAGACGGAGGAGCCCGTCATCGCCGAGGCCCCGAAGGAGGAGGCGAAGCTCAACGAGAACCTCTTCCGCTCGGTGGACGAGCTGGAGCTCTCGGTGCGCTCGGCCAACTGCCTGCAGCAGGCCAACATCAAGACCATCGGTGACCTCGTGCAGCGCACCGAGGCCGAGATGCTCAAGACGAAGAACTTCGGCCGCAAGTCCTTGAAGGAGATCAAGGAGATCCTCGCGGAGATGGGTCTGTCGCTCGGTATGAAGCTGGAGAACTGGCCGCCGAAGCAGGCGCCGGCGCCCGCGGCGCCGAAGGCCTAGTTGTTTCACGCAGCACCTCCTCGCGCGCCGCGGGCATGGCGGTGAAGCGGCGCAAGGGGAACACGGTCGCGGGGAAGGACCTCGAGGCTGATTAAGATGGCGGGCCCTGTGCCCGGTCCGCCCTTCCCACCCGGTACCTGATACGGCCGGAGTGGTTGGGGTCGCGCCAAGCGTCCCGGAGCACGACGATGCGTCACAAGGTCGGACAGAGGAAGCTGCACCGTACGACGAGCCACCGGCTCGCGATGCTGAACAACATGGTCACCTCGCTGCTCGAGCACCAGGCGATCCGCACCACGGTCCCCAAGGCGAAGGAAGCCCGGAAGATCGCGGAGCGCATCATCACCCTGGGCAAGAAGGGTGGCCTGTCCAACGTGCGTCTGGCGGCCCGTACGGTGAAGAACCGCGACGTGCTGCAGAAGGTGTTCGGCGAGTACAAGGACCGGTACGCGAACCGTCCCGGTGGTTACACCCGCCTCATCCGGCTCGGCTTCCGCCGCGGCGACGCCGCGGAGATGGCCCTGCTGGAGCTGGTGGACCGTCCCGCGACGGCGGCCGCTCCCGTGGAGACCGAGGGTGGCGAGGCCACCGAGGCTCCCAAGGCTGAGTAACGGTTGACGCCTTCCGCGCCCTTCCGAGAGGAAGGGCTCGAGGCAACACGAGGGCGCTCTTCCCACCCGGGAAGGGCGCCTTCGTGTTGCTGGGGATTGCGGCCTGGCCAGGCGTGTCCCCCAGCGGGCGCGGCTGGCGGGGCCGTGGCGGGAGCGCTGGCGACTACTTGGGGCCGGTGAGGCGCTCCCACTCCTTGCGGAGGTCCTCGGTGAGGTCGGCGCTGTCGTCGCGGCTGCGCATGCGCAGCGTCTGGAAGCGCAGGTCCGCGGGCGCGGCCCCGCTGCTTCCCATGAGCTGCTTGGGCGTAATCGTCATGAACTCGCCGGGCGACACGGACGGCACCGCCGCCTGGTACTGCTCGTTCACCGTGACGACGATGTCCTTCCACGTCTCCTGGCTCTCGTTCCAGATGGTGAGGGAGGGCCGGTCCAGCTTGTCGCTGAGCACCAGGCGCGCGTCCATGTCACCCCCCTTCACGTCGCTGCCGGGACAGGCGATGGCGAAGCTCGCCACGGTGATTGCCAGGTAGCCCGCGACGATGGAGGCCTTGTACTTGAAGAAGCGGTCCTGCTGGCGGAAGTCCGCCACCATCTCCTTGAGGATGGAGAGGCCGTTGAGGAGCTGGTTGGATGCCTCGCTCGCGACGCGCTTGGCGAGAGGTCCTTCCACCTTCTCCTTCTGCAGCGGCGCCGCGCGCGCGGCCGTCATGACGCGCATGCCCGGGTTGGTCGGCGTGCGCGGCATGCCCGGCGTCGACGGAGCCCGGGGCATGCCGGGATTCGTCGGCGTACGCGGCTGCGTGCCGGGACTGGACGTCGTCCGCGGTGGCTGCGTGCCAGGAGATGAAGGCTTGCGACCGTCGCTCATCGGACAGCGAGTGTAGAGGGCCGGGCCACTTGGTGGCTACTGCGCCTTGAGTTGCTCGAGCGCTCGGGACGCCACCGCGTTCTCCGGCTGCGTCTCCAGCACCTTGCTCAGCCAGCGCTCCGCTTCCCCGGCCGCCGTCTTCCGCGCGTCCGGACGCGAGGCCTTCAGTGCCTGCTCGGTGAAGAGCAGCCCCAGCCGCAGGCTGAACTCCATGTTCTCCGGGTCCTTTTCGACCACGTACCGCAGCTCCCGCTCCGCGGAGGCGTAGTCCCCCTCGAGCTGGTACACGAGCGCCAGCTTTCCTCGCGGCGGCACGGCCTCCGATTGGAGCGACACGGCCACGATGAAGGCCTCCCTCGCAGCGGTCAGGTCGCGCCGCTCCAGGTGCATGTCACCCAGCTGGAACCACGCCTCGTCCAGCAGCGGGTTGAGGGCCACGGCCTTCTCGAAGGCGGGGCGCGCCGCGTCCGGGCGCTGGCGGGCCAGGTACAGCTCGCCCAGGTAGAGCTGGTTCTTCCCGTCGCGAGGGGCGCGCTCGATTGCCTGCTTGAACTCGTCCACCGCGCGGCCGGCGTCGTCGAGGCGCTGGTAGGCGAGCCCCAGCAGCGCGTGCACCACGGCCAGGTCCGGGTAGTCCTGCAGAATCTCCTCGAAGGAGAGGACGGCGTGCTGGGGCGCGTCCAGGTCCTTCAGGTAGCGCAGGCCCTCCTCCAGCTTCGCCTCGGCGGCCTTGGGGAAGCCGCTGAAGGGGTCGGCAATCTGGTCCATCAGCGCCCGCGCGGTGGTGACTTCCGCTGGCGTGGGTCTGCCGCGCACGACAGCACCCAGGGCCTCCACGGCGCCGCTGGCGTCACCCGTGCGGTGCAGCGCCTTGGCCAGCGGCAGGCGCCAGCCGGCGCGCTCCGGAGCCAGCGTGGTGGCGCGGCGCAGGGGCTCCACCGCGGCGGCGTACTGCTCGGACTCCAGCCGCGCGAGGCCGAGGCGGTAGTGGTACTCGGCGGTGTCCGGCGACAGGGCGATGGCTCGCTCGAAGGCGGCCACCGCCGGCGCGCCCGCGTCCCGGGCTCGCGAGAAGAGGGCGAGGCCAAGCATGTACTGGTCCACCGCGCGCTCCTTCGCGGCGATGCGGCCCTGGAGCTCGGCGACCCATGCGTCCGTGTGGCCCGCCTTCACCTGGGCCTCCGTCAGCAGGCGCGCCACGTCCAGGTCTTCCGGCGCCTGGAGGTGCAGCTCGCGCAGCAGCCCGAGCGCCTTCTCCGGCTGGTTCTCCTCCAGGTACGTCCGGGCCCGCGCCCGCGTGTCCGGGGCCCGGGTGCCGGAGGTGGAGGCCGCGGTGTGCGTGCAGCCGGTGACAAGGCCCAGGCCGAGCACGGCGGCGCGGAGCCAGGGACGCGACAGGAGCGAGCGGTTCGTCTTCACGGTGGGACGTCTCAGTGAGAGGAGGTGGCGCGCGGGTGCGCGGTGCTGACGCCCTCGACGCCCGCGTCGGCGACGGCGTCGTCCACGTCACCGCCCATGCCTCCGAGCGACAGGCTGTCGGCGATGATGACCTCACGCACGGCACGGGCGAGCCCCTCGCGGTCATTCTCGGCGAAGCCGGTGGTGTTGATGGGCTTGCCCACCTTCACGCGGATGGGGCCGGGCGTGATGTTCCAGGAGTTCTTGGGCATCAGCTTGCCGGAGCCCTCGATGGTGACGGGGACGACGGGGACGCGGGACTTGAGGGCCAGGGCGAAAGGGCCCTTCTTGAAGGGGAGGATGCGGCCGTCCGGAGAGCGCGTGCCCTCCGGGTAGAGGAAGATGCTCTTCCCGCCGCGAATCTTCGCCGCGGCCGCGTCCAACGAGGCGATGGCCTTGCTCCGGTGGGTGCGGTTGATGAAGACGTGTCCCGCCAGCGCGAGGAACCAGCCGATGAACGGCACCCACTTGAGCTGGCTCTTGGCGACGTACCGGAAGGGCACCGGCACCGCCAGGAAGTGCGCGGGGATGTCGATGGTGGACTGGTGGTTGGCCACGTAGATGGTGGGCCGCTTCGGGTCCACGTTCTCCCGGCCAATCACCTCCAGCGTCGCGCCGCCCGCCCACAGCAGCACCGGGGACCAGAGCTCACGCGCCACCCACACGGAGTTGGCGGGCTTCAACGTCAACACCATGGCCAGGATGGCCAGGGGGAAGCAGACCGCCGACCAGACCACGGCTACGAACATGCAGAAGAGCTTGCGCATCCCTCAGGCCCCCTCCGTGGAGCCGACGCGACGGGTCGGCGAGTCGCCGGGGCCGCGGACACGCTCCAACCCCGCCTCTTCCCTGGCGTCCAGGCGGCCGGGCCCACCCTGGAAGGTGGCGGCGCCGGGGGCGCGATGGGGAGGAGGCAGGCAGAGCATGCACTTCTTCTACCACGTCCTACCTACACGTTGTTTCTGGTGCGCGCCGCTCGCCGGGGTTACAAGCAAGGGTGGCGTGGCCAGGAAAAAGTTCATCGCCATCGCGGGCAACATTGGGGCCGGGAAGACGGAGCTCACGTCCTTCCTCTGCCGGAAGTACGGCCTGACTCCGTCCTTCGAGCCCAACGACCAGAACCCGTATCTGGCCGACTTCTACAAGGACATGAAGACGTGGGCGTTCCGCTCGCAGCTCTTCTTCCTGACGCACAAGTTCCGCCTGCACCGGGAGCTCGAGCGCACGGCGGGCACCGTGCTCCAGGACCGGACGCTCTATGAGGACGCGGAGATCTTCGCCAAGAATCTCCACCGCCAGCGGCTCATCGACAAGCGTGACTGGAAGACGTACTGCGAGCTGTACGAGACGATTTCCGAGTCGCTCCGGCCGCCGGACCTGATGATCTACCTGCGCTGCCCCGTGCAGACGCTGCGCGAGCGCATCCGCATCCGCGGGCGTGCCATGGAGAAGGACATCCCCACCCGTTACCTTCAGCGCCTCAACGCCCTCTACGAGGAGTGGTTCGAGAACTACAAGCTGTCTCCCGTCCTGGTGCTGGCCACGGACAAGCTCGACTATCTGACCAATCTGGTGGACCGCGTGGACCTCTTCCGACAGATAGAGAAGCACCTGTGATGGAGGTCTATCTCCTCGCCATCGAGCAGGACGGTCCGGCGCCGCTCGACGCGCTGCGTGCATCGTTCGCCACGGATGACGTGGAGTTCACCCCGGACGAGGATGGCCAGGGCTTCACGCTGAAGGCGGACACGTCGGAGGTGAAGGTACGCCTGACGGTGGGCGCGGAGCACCTGCCCCGGTTCAGCAAGGAGGTCTTCAGCGGCAGCGCGGAGGCCTTCGAGCGGCTGGGGCGCTCCCGGGCCTTCTACCGGCTGTCGGTGGAGCCGGGGGGGCCTCAGCCCACGCTGCCCGTCTTCGAGGCGCTGTGGGCGGTGCGCACGCTGCTGGAGCACGTGAAGGGCGTGCTGGTGGACATCACCGCCTTCAAGCTGCACGAGCCCGACGACGTGGTGGAAATCACCGAGCTGGACTTCGACATCCGGGACCACGTGCACCTGCACGCGGTGGAAGCCACGGAGGGCGACACGCCGCTGTGGGTGCACTCGCACGGCATGGAGAAGTTCGGCGCCCGGGATTTGGAGATCTTCCACCTCGCGGAGGGTGACCTGCTCGCGGCGGAGAGCTTCCTCCACGAGCTGTGCACGGACCTGGCTTTCGGGCAGGGGCCGGCGCTGCGCTCGCAGGTGGGCACCAGCGAGGGGCAGAGCTTCATGCTCGTGCCGTCCGAGGAGGCCCGCACCAACCTGCTCGGCGTGCCGCTGGAGACCTTCGAGGGGCACGAGGGGCTGTTCCTCTCCGTGGTGTCCCCCGGAGGTCGACACAACACGTCACAGCTCCTGGCGCCGTACCGCGAGCGCTTCGAGAAGGAGCCCGAGGAGCAGACGCAGGCCATGCGGCGCGAGGCCCAGGCGCTGCTGCCGTCCTTCCTCGCGCGCTTCCAGCGCAAGGGGCTGATGGAGCCACTGACGTTCCTGGTGCGCGCCCCCTTCGACACCCACCCGGACGGCGGCACGGTGGTGGAGAACCTCTGGCTGGAGGTCATGGCCCGGGACGAGGGGAGCCTCGTGGGGAAGCTGATTGATGGCGCGGTGCACACCACGGAGTGGCGCAAGGGGGCGGCCGTGGAGGTGGATGAAGCCCACGTCAACGCGCTGGCCATCACCCGGGAGGGCAGGACGCTGGACGAGCAGGAGATTCGTGCGCTCCTGAACGCCGAGCGACCCATGTAGTCCACGCGGCGCGGACAGGGAGCGCTTGCCCGGCAACGGCGGGACGCTACGCTCCGCGCCCCATGCCCGCACTCCTGCTGCTCACCGGTCCATCCGCGGGGCGCCGCTATGAGGTGCTCACGGAAGCGACGATCGGCCGCAGCCCGTCGTGTGAAATCCCCCTGGAGGACGACCAGGTCTCGCGCCGGCACGCGCTGATCACCCTTCACGAGGGGCAGGCGCGGATCCGCGACTTGCGCTCGCGCAATGGGACGCTCGTCAATGGGGAGCGCCTCTCCGGCGAGGTGGTACTGCAGCCGGGAGACCGCGTCCGCGTGGGGACGACGACGGCCGTCTACGAGCCTCTGGCGGTGACCTTCGTCGAGGGCGGGCCCAAACCGCACGGGCACGTACCCATCGAAGAGGTGCTGCCGCACGTGGGCACGGCCGCGGCCATGTACTCCGCGGGGACGGCGCTGCTGGGGGCCACCAGCGAGGCCATGGTGCTGCGGCGGTTGGCGGACGAGGTGACGCACGCGCTCAGCGCGGACCGGGCGGCGGCGCTCTTGGGCAGCAGCGGTGGATTGCTCACCGCGTCGGTGGTGGGCGCGGAGACGCTGACGGTGCCGCGCGCCATGGCCCAGGCGGCGCTGGAGCACAAGGAGTTGAGCCAGTCGGGTGACTCGATGTGCGCGCCGCTGGTGGCCTCGGGAGGGATGCCCTTCGGCGTGTTGTTCGTGACGCGCGCGGAGCCTCCGTTCAGCGCGGGCGAGGGACAGTTGCTGGCCGCGCTGGGGCGGCTGGGCGGCGAGGCGTACACGGCGGTGCGCTCGCGGGTGGAGGCGGAGGCGCCCGCGCTGGCGCTGGTAGGCACGTCGAGGCCGCTGCGGGCGCTGCTGGATGCGGCCCGCCGTGCGGCGGCGAGCGCCGCGCCCGTGGTGATTCACGGCGAACCGGGGACGGGGAAGACGTTGCTGGCGCGCATCGTCCACTCGCGCTCGCCGCGGGCGCTGGGGCCGCTGGTGACGGTGGACTGCCGGCAGCCGCAGCCGGCCGTGGACGAGGCGCTGTTCGGCCGTGCCAGCGCGCCGGGGCAGCCGCCGGTGACGTCCGCGCTGCTGCGCGCGGATGGGGGCTCGCTGCTGCTGCAGCACGTGGAGGCGCTGCCGCGTGCGTCGGCGGAGCGACTGGCGCGGCTGCTGGCCCGACGGTCCGCTCCGGCCCGGCAGGGCGGTGAGGAGCCGGTGGACGTGCGGGTGCTGGCCACCGCGCTGGAGGCGCTGCCGCTGCTGGCCGCACGGGGCGAGGTGGAGGCGTCACTCGCGCGGGGGCTGGCGGGCTTCGAGCTGGAGGTGCCGCCGCTGCGCGAGCGCAGGGCGGATGTGCTCGTGCTGCTGGAGGGCTTCACGGCACGGGCGGCGCGACGCTCGCGGAAGGAGCCTCCCACGCTGGGGCCCGAGGCGCGGCGCCTGCTGGTGGACTACGAGTGGCCGCAGAACGTGCGCGAGCTTGAGTTGGTGGGCGAGCGGCTGGGCCTGCTGTACGCCGGGAGCCGAGTGGGCGCGCTGCACCTGCCGCCGGAAATCCAGGAGGGCGGTGCCTCCACCGGGCCCCAGACGCTGCAGGAGCGTGTGGCCCGGCTGGAGCGCGACGCCATCGCCGAGGCTTTGAGGGAAGCAGGCGGGAAGAAGGTCCGCGCGGCGGCGACGCTCGGCATCAGCCGGCCCACGCTGGACAAGAAAATCGAGGAGTACGGCCTCTCCGTCGAGCGCGGCAGGCGCGGCGGGTGAGCGCGACGTGGCCCACCGGGCGTGGGACATGAGTTGGAGCGCTGTCGCTCGGCCTCGCTGTCGAGTGCGGCAGGTGAGCGAGACGCGGGCCACCGGGCGTGGGCGTGCGACTACTTCCGCCGGCTGAGCAGCACACCCGTGAGGATGAGGCCCGCGCCGAGCACCTGGAGCAGGGTGGGCTGCTCGCCGCGCACGGCCCAGGCGGTGAGGGCGGCCACCACGGGGATGCCGGTGTTGTAGAGCGCCGCGCGGCTGCTGCCCACGCGCTGCACCGTGCGGCCCCAGATGAAGTACGAGAGCACCAGCGGCACCAGCGCCGAGTACACCAGGCCCGCCCACGCATCGAGGCCCACGCTCGTGGTGTCCAGCTCCATCACCGCCGGCACTCCGGCGAGCACCACGCCCGGCGCTCCCGTCAGCATGGTGATGGCGGTGATGCGCAGCGCGGACACCTCCGTGCCCACCGTGCGGATGCCCACCGTGTACACCGCCCAGCACGCGCAACCCGCGAGGATGAGCCCATTTCCCATCCACGTCGCTCCGCCCAGGTCCGGGCCTCGCGCGCTCACCACCAGCACCATGCCGGCGACGGCGAGCGACAGTCCCAGCACCAACGGCCGCGTGAGCCGCTCCACACCCAGCGCCGCGCCGAGTGCCGCCACCATCACCGGCGTCGCCGCCGTGAGCAGGCCGCTGTTCGCCGCCGTGGTGTGTGCCAGCCCGACGATGAAGCACACCTGGTACACCGTGTTCCCCACCAGCCCCAGCGCGGTGAGCTTGAGGAACGTCTTCCGGGGCAGCGGCTTCCAGCCCTCCACCGCCCACAGCAGCGCGCCCATGGCCAGCGCGGCGACGGCGAAGCGCAGCGACATGAAGGCCAGCGCCGGAATCGTCGCCAGCGCCTCCTTCACCACCGTGTAGTTGGTGCCCCAGACGATGACCACGCCGATGATGGCCAGGTCATTCGCGGAGAAGGTGCGGGTGGGAGCGGCGGGAGTCGCGGTGGCGGCGGACGTGGACACGGCGGGCAGGGGAATAGGGCGGAGCGCTCGCGCGTGCAAGCCGACGTTTCCCCCTCGCCCCCGCTTGTCCGCATGCCCGCCCGGGGATAAACGCGCCCTCATGGAACTACGCTTTTCGGACGAGGTGCGGCGAGCTCGCGATGCCGGTCAGCCGCTGGTGGCCCTGGAGACGAGCGTCGTCGCGCAGGGGCTTCCGTATCCGGACAACCTGGCCGCTGCTCGCGCCTGTGAGGAGGCCGTCCGCCGCGCCGGCGCCATCCCCGCCGCCATCGCCGTGGTGGACGGAGAGGTGTGCATCGGCCTGGAGGAGACGGCCATGCGCCGGCTCGCGGAGGGCAAGGAGCGCCTGCTCAAGCTGGGCTCGAGGGACCTCGCCATCGCCGTGGCCACGCGCGCCTCCGGTGGCACCACCGTGAGCGCCACCTGCGAGCTGGCCGCCGCCGCCGGCATCCACGTCTTCGCCACCGGTGGCATCGGCGGCGTGCACCGGGGCGCCTCCGAGCACTGGGACATCTCCCAGGACATCGCCGCGCTGGCCCGCTACCCCGTCGCCGTGGTGTGCGCGGGCGCCAAGTCCGTGCTGGACCTGCCCAAGACGATGGAGTTGCTGGAGACCGCCGGCGTGCCCGTCATCGGCGTGGGCACCGACGAGCTGCCGTCCTTCTACAGCCGCGGCTCCGGCCTCAAGCTGGAGCACCGCGTGGACGACGTGGACACCGCCGCGCGCATCGCCCACGCCCGCTTCGAGACGCTGGGGCAGGGCGGGCTCCTCTACACCGTGCCTCCGCCCGAGGAGACGTCACTGCCCCGCAACGAGGTGGAGCTGCACATCGCCTCCACGCTCGCGGACGCGGACCGGCAGGGCGTTCGCGGCAAGGAGGTGACGCCGTTCCTCCTGTCGGAGATGGCCAAGCGCACCGGCGGCAAGACGCTCAAGGCCAACCTCGCGCTGCTCACCAACAACGCCCGCTTCGCCGGCCAGCTCGCCGTGGCCTACGCGAAGAAGGGCTGAGCGACACCGGAGGGCGGAGCCTGCATGCTCCGCCCACCTACAACGGCGTTACTTCTGGAACCAGCGCATCAGGTCTTCCAGCGCGCGCCGGTCCACCTCGTCGAAGGTGCTCTTGTGCTCGGAGTCGATGTCGAGCACGGCGAGGAGCTCGCGATTCCTGCCGAACACCGGGACGACGATTTCCGACGCCGAGCGCCCGTCGCAGGTGATGTGGCCGGGGAAGGCGTGCACGTCGGCCACCACCACCGTCTCGCCCTTCGCCGCGGACGTGCCGCAGACGCCCTTGCCGAACTGGATTTCCAGGCAGCCGAGGGTGCCCTGGTAGGGCCCCACGCGCAGCAGCTTGCCGGGCGTCACCACCCGGTAGAAGCCCGTCCACAGGTGCCCGAAGGCGTTGTGCAGCAGGCAGCTCATGGTCGCCATGCCCGCGATTTCGTCGTCGATGCCCTCGAGCACCGCCAGGACGTGCTGCTTCAGCTCCGCATAGGCCTCGGCCTTCGGCATGCCGCGCAGATCGAGTGTGACTTCCGCCATGATGGAGTCCTTCGGAACGGGGAACGTCACCGGGGCGTCAGGCCCGGGTGAAGTCGTCGTCCCTCAATACCCCGAATCATTTCCCGCCGCACGGGAGGCGTCATGGAACAGCTCATCCTGGACTCGAAGACCTGGCTGCTCGTTCTCACCGGGGCAGGGGTTTCTGCCGAGAGCGGAGTCCCCACCTTCCGTGGAATGGACGGACTCTGGGAGAACCATCCCATCGAAGATGTGGCCTCTCCGCAGGGCTTCCAGAAGGACCCGACGCTGGTGTGGCGCTTCTACTCGCAGCGCCGGGCGGGCGCCTCCGCCGTGAAGCCCAACCCCGGGCATGACGCGCTGGTGGCCTGGGAGCGCCACCTGGGGGACCGCTTCCTCCTGGCGACGCAGAACGTCGACGCGCTGCACCTCCGGGCGGGCAGCCAGCGCGTGGTGGAGATGCATGGCAACCTCTTCAAGACGCGATGCAGCAACTGCAAGCGCGCCCCGTTCGAGGACACCACCGTGTACCCGGAGGGCACCGTGCCCTCGTGCGACGCGTGCGGTGGACGCCTGCGTCCGCACATCGTCTGGTTCGGCGAGTACCTGGACCCGGCGGACATGCAGCGAGTCGAGGACTTCGCGCTGCGTGGCTCCACGTCGGGCGGGCGCTTCGTCTTCCTCGCGGCGGGCACCTCCGGCCTCGTCTACCCGGCCGCGGGCATCGTCAACCATGTCAGCGCGGCCGGCGGAGAGACGTGGCTGGTGAACCTGGACCCGGCGCAGAACACCAGCAGCTTCGACAACGTCATCACCGGTAAGAGCGGCGAGGTGCTCCCGAAGCTGGCGAAGCTGGCGTGAGCGGGGCCGGGCGCTACTGCGCCTCGCCCAGCAGGAAGCTGAAGTCAGCGGACGCGCCACCATCCACCGTGGTGGCGTGCTTGTGACAGCCGAGGCAGCTCGACTTCGGTTGGATGAAGGTCTCCATCGTCACGTTGGCCAGCGGCGTGGGCGTGCCCTGGGGCGCGCCGCCCGTGGCCCACTGCGTGCTGATGAGCTGGTAGTTCTCCCAGACAGAGCCCTTGAGCAGGCCGCGGTAGTACGCGTTGAGCCCGGGCGAGGTGCCCTCCGCCTGAATCGGCGTGGTGCGCACCACCTGCACCGGCGCATTCAGCGGACCCCCGTCCGGCGCGAGCTCCGTGTAGGGCTTCTTCGCCGTCTGCGTGTTGTCCTGGCAGTTGGTGCAGTGCGGGTTGAAGAAGGACGACGTGGTGTTGTCCACCTGCTCGAAGGTGGACCAGAACCACGTGTTCTGCGTCGCCGTCTTGTGGATGATGTGCAGGCCCACGAGGCCCACGGTGACGGGATTCTTTCCGGGGCTCGGGTCCCCGGCCTCGTCGTTGAAGACCCACGCCTGCCGCATGTAGAAGCGCTTGCCCGCAATCTCCTGCGCGTTGAGCACCTTCCACGAGGCCTTCAATTCCATGGCGCCCGTCGGACCGCAGGGCCCTCCGTCACACGGGCCGGGGTTCTGGTTCGGACCGGTGGGGAAGCTCACGGTGGCACCGCTCTGCCCGGCCGCGTTCCACAGGTTGTTGGCGATGAGGTAGTTGTACTCGTCCAGGTTGACGCGCTTCTCGTAGCGGACGAAGCGCCCGTTCTGGTCCGTCAGCGGCCCGCCGACGGCCTGGTCGATGCCGCCGAAGCGCTCCGCGACGAGGTCCGACGCCTTCGAGTCGCTCACCAGCACCTTGTCCACGTGGCCGGCGGCCAGCATGTGGCGCTCGGCCGGCGTGGCCCTCCGCAGCTTCAGGAGCGCCTTCTCCACGGCGGCCGGCGTGCTGAACGTGCACCACTTGCCGGGCGAGCCCGCGTCGGGCGCCAGGAAGATGTCCAGGTCCTGCGGATACGTCTCCCAGACGACCGGCCCGTTACCACCGAGGATGCTGCTCTGGGTGTTGGGCAGACAGGTGCTCGTGTCCGCGGGCCAGTTCATCGCGATGAAGGTGTTCCACGAGTACACGTCCACGTCGCTCTGGCTCTCACCGAAGCGCGGGCACGCATCCACGGGCGGAGTGGAGAGCGCGGAGGTGATGGACGTGGCGCACGTGGAGCCGGGGCATGTCGGGTCCGGGTTGCAGGCCGGAGGAAGTGCCTGCGTGGCCGTCTCGGTGTCGCCGGGGGGCTTCGGCCCGGTGGACGACGTGGTGGTACAGGCAATGACGGCGGCACAGGCCAGTGCACCGGCCAGCAGCAGGCGGCGCGCGCGCGGCGAAAGGACGTTCATCGGAATCCTCGGAGGAAGGGGCGTGGCGCAAGGCGACAGCCCGGACTCCGAGTGCAAGCGGCGGACCTGACAGTGGAGCGAGGCCCTCCGTCGTGCGGGGCGAACCGCGCTCACGAGGGCTTCACGGCCCGTGCGTCATCACGGGACGCGCCCGCGTCGGAACGTGACGCGGGCGGGGTGGGGGCTACTCGAAGACCTGAATCTCCTGCCCGCCGCCCTGCTTCGTCTTGGCGGGGCGCGTGGGCGCGGCGGCGCGCACCGGATCCAGCGTCACGTCGACGGACTGGCTGTCCCCGGCAATGCGGCTGAAGTTGAGCGTCCGCTCCTCGTCCTTGTAGCCGGCGAGCCGGAAGCTGAGCGCGGTCACCTTGTCGCGGGGCAGCTCGAGCTTGATGGGCGTGGTGCCCAGCATCTGGTCGCCCTCGAAGATGGACGCACCGGACGGCGTGGAGCTGAACGTCACGATGAGGTTCTTCGACACCGTCGTCGTCGTGCCCGGGTTGCCCGCCGCCGCCGGGGTGGGCTTCGGCGTCTGCGCCTCGATGGGCGTCAGCGTCGCCTGCTGCGCGCCACCACCCGAATTCCCCATCACCACGGCCGCGCCAATGCCGAGCAGCACCAGCGGCACCGCCACCAGCGCCACCTTCTTGCCGGTGGACATGCCCTGGGGCTCGGGAGGAGGGGGCGGAGGCGGCGGAGCGGCCCTGGGCGCGGGAGTGGCCGGGCGCGCGCGGCTCGGCGAGGAGCCACTGCCCGGCGCGGCCGCCTGGCTCTTCGCCACGACGATGTTCGAAGGCGTGGCGCCCCGGCCCGCCGCGCCAGCACCGGCGCGAGGCGCACGCACGCCGCTGCCACTTCCACTGTTCGGACGGCCCGCGCGGCTGCTGGAGGCCCTGCTGCCGCTGCCGCGCTCAGGCGAGCCCGAGCCGACGCCGCCACTGGGCTTCGCCTCCAGCTCCTCGGGCGACAGGTCCGCGATGGCGTCCTGCATCGCGTCGATGAACTCCTGCGCGTTCTGGTAGCGGTCCTCCTTCTCGGGGGAGAGCGCCTTCTTGAAGAACGCATCCAGCTCGGGCGGCACCGGAGCGCCCTGGCGCTTCGTGTTCACTGACGCCACCTGCTGCGTGAGCGCCGCGGTGAGCGCCTTGCGCACGGTGTTGGCGCCGAAGGGCGAGCTGCCCGTGAGGCAGAAGTAGAGCACGCCCGCCATGGAGTACAGGTCCGAGCGCTGGTCCACCGCCTCGCCACCGGCCTGCTCGGGCGGCATGTACTGCGGCGTGCCCAGCACCTGGCCCGTCGAGGTGAGCTGCTCCTCCTCCTCGGCCTCCATCGCCTTCACGAGGCCAAAGTCCAGCACCTTGACGAAGTCCTTGCCGCCCAGCTGCTGCACCATGATGTTGTGCGGCTTGAGGTCGCGGTGCACGCAGCCCTCGGCGTGCGCGTGCGCGAGGCCCTGGCAGGCCTGCTCGACGAGACTCACGGCGCGGTGCAGGGACATGGGCCCCTCGCGCTTCACCATCTCCTTGAGGCTCTCGCCCTGCAGGAGCTCCATCACGAAGTAGCAGGTGCCGTCCGGCGCGCGGCCGAAGTCGAAGATGGTGATGACGTTGGGGTGCCGCAGCCGGCTGGCGATTTCGGCCTCGCGGCGGAAGCGCTCGAAGAACTGGGGCGCGGCGGCCAGCGACGGGTTGAGCGTCTTCACCGCCACGGGGCGCTGCACGGACGTCTGCGTGGCGCGGAACACCATGCCCATGCCGCCCTGGCCCAGGACGCTCTCAATCTTGTAACGGCCGTCGAGCACCTGGCCGAGGAGCTGGAGGCTCTGGCCGGAGCAGAGGTGGTCGACGCCGTCGGTGCTTCCACAGTGGGGGCAGGGGGCAGCCATGTGGGGCGGGAGTATAGGCAGGCCCTGGGGAGGTGCGGAAAGGGGCTGGAAGGCCCCGGGGCTACCGGGCAGGCATACTCGGACGTTCCCGAGGGGCCTCCGGGCTGTTACATCCCCGCCCGCCATGAGCCTCGTCATCGCCCAGGACCTCTGTCTCGCCTATGGAAAGAAGGTCCTCTTCGACAACGACAACTTCACCCTCGGCCCCAGGGACCGTGTAGGTCTGGTCGGCGCCAACGGGACGGGCAAGAGCTCGTTGATGAAGATACTGGCCGGGGTGAATCAGCCCGACTCCGGCACCGTGCAGTACGCCCGGAAGGCCCGAGCGGGGTACTTGCCCCAGGAAATCGCCGGCCTGCCCGAGGGCACGGTGGTGGAGGCCGTCATGAGCACCGTGCCGGGGCGCGACGCCCTGGAGGCCCGGCTCAAGGAGACGGAAGCCGCGCTCGCCGAGGCCACGGACGAGGAGGACCAGCTCGAGCTGTCCCAGTCGCTCGCGGACCTGCACGCCGAGCTGGACGACTTCGAAAACCGCTACGGCAAGCACCACGCCGAGCGCATCCTCAAGGGCCTGGGCTTCCGGGACGCGGACCTGCTCAAGCCCACCTCCGCGCTGTCCGGTGGCTGGCGCATGCGCGCGGCGCTGGCAGGCCTGCTCCTCCAGGACCCGGACCTGCTCCTGCTCGACGAGCCCACCAACCATCTGGATGTGCCCACGCTCACGTGGTTCGACGAGTTCCTTCGCCGCTCGAACAAGGCGCTGGTCCTCATCTCCCACGACAAGGACTTCCTCAACCGGCAGATCAACCGCGTGGTGTCGCTGGAGCTGGAGGGCGTGCGCGAGTACGCCGGCAACTACGACGACTACAAGCGGCTGCGCGCGGAGGAGAAGGAATTGCTGAAGGCGCGGGCGGAGCGCGTGGAGGCGCGGCGCGCGGAGCTCCAGGCCTTCATCGACCGGTTCGGCGCGAAGGCCACCAAGGCGCGGCAGGCGCAGAGCCGCGCGAAGATGCTGGAGAAGATGGAGAAGGTGGAGGTGCTCGAGGAGCGGAGCACCATGCGCTTCCGCTTCCCCGAGGTGGAGCGCAGCGGCCGCGACGTGGTGACGCTGGAGGGCATCACCAAGAAGTACGGCGCGCAGACTGTGTACGACGGCCTCGCCGCGCGCCTGGAGCGCGGGCAGCGCATCGCCGTGGTGGGCGCCAACGGCGCGGGCAAGACGACGCTGCTGAAGATGGTGGCGGGCGAGCTGGCCCCGGATACGGGCAAGGTGACGCTCGGGCACAACGTGGTGGTGGGCTATTACGCGCAGCACCACGCGGACAAGCTGGACCGGCGCAACACCATCATCGAAGAGGTGCGGCCGCTCGCGGCGGACAAGCCGGAGAGCTACGTGCGTGGCGTGCTGGGCGCGTTCCTCTTCAGCGGCGACGACGTGGACAAGCCCATCGGCGTGCTCAGCGGCGGCGAGCGCGCGCGCGTGGCGCTGGCCAAGCTGCTGCTGGTGCCCTCCAACTTCCTGCTGATGGACGAGCCCACCAACCACCTGGACCTGGACTCGTCCGAGATGCTGATTGAGGCGCTGAAGAGCTACACGGGCACGCTGCTCTTCGTCAGCCACAACCGCAGCTTCATCAACAACCTGTGCACCCACGTGTGGGAGGTGGCGGACGGGAAGCTGACGCCGCACCCGGGCAACCTGGACGACTACCTGTACCACCAGGAGCAGCTGCGCCAGGCGCAGGAGGCCGCGGCGGCGGCATCGAACTCGCGGGACGGCAAGGCGTCCGCGGGGCCGATGACGGAGAAGGACCGCAAGCGCATGGAGGCCGAGGCGCGCCAGCGCCGCAGCGTGGTGGAAGGCCCCATCAAGAAGGAGATCGCGAAGCTGGAGGAGCGCATCGCCGCGCTGGAGTCCGAGCAGAAGGAGCGCGAGGCGCAGCTCGCGGACCCCGCGCTGTACAACGACTTCGCGCGCGCCAAGCCGCTGATGGACACGCACCGCGCCGGCAAGGAGGAGCTGGAGAGCCTCTATGCGCGGTGGGAAGAGGCGCAGGAGAAGCTGGCGCAGGCGACCGCGTCGCTCGGGTGACGCGGCCGGCGGTCACCGCACGTCGTAGACCTTGCGGACCGGCCCGCCGCCGCGGTCGATGTCGAGCTCGATGTGCTTCGCCTCGCGAAGCTTCGTGAAGGCCTCCAGGACGCGCTCGGGTGAGTCGAGCGTCAGGCCGTTGATGCGCTTGAGCACGTCACCGTTCTGGAGGCCAATCTTCGAGTAGAGAGAGTTCTGCCGGATGGCCGCGAGCTTGAAGCCCACGGACACGCCGTTCTCGAAGGCGGGCAGGGCGCGCGCCTGCGTGGACAGTTGGTCCAGGCGCGAGAGTGCGGTCTGAAGCTCCTCGCTCGGAATCTCGTAGCTGTGCTCACCGGTGGCGCGGATGCCGCTCTCCGGACCGGAGCTGGCGGTGGGCGTGGTACGCGCGAGGGCGGGGGCGGCACTCACGGTCGGCGAGGACTCACCGTCGATGAACTCCTCGCGGTTGTTGGCGGCGATGATGACCCGCTCGCGCTCGATGGAGAGGACCTTCGCGCCCATCAATTCGTCACCCACCATGAGGCTCATGGCGCGCTGGGTCTCCAGGTCCTGGATGGAAGCGAAGGACCACTGCGCATCGTTCGACACGAGCGTGCCGAGCAGCTTCACGCGCAGGGAGCTCCGGACGGGGCCGGTGGCCACTTCGTCGAGCTTGGGCTCGACGACGGCGGGCTCGTCCTTGCCGAAGCTCAGCCCCGTGAGCTTCGCGAGCCCTGGACCGTCGAGCGCGATGCGAGGCTCTTCGCGGGCGGCGGACGCGGGAGCACGTGTCGTCTCGATGCCGGTGATGGAGGGAGCAATCGCCAGCTCCACGAAGAGATTGGCCGTGCGTGCCGCCATCAGCGCGACGCACAGGATGAAGGCTCCGTTCACGAGCCAGAAATACCTACGGAAGATGAGTGCCATTGGCCATTCCCCCTCGATACAAATGTGACTGGCTCAGAGCTCGTCGAGCACGTCGTACGTCTTCCTCACGGGCGTCCCTTCTCGCTCCAGGTCCAGCTCGACGTGGCGCGCTTCACGGAGGCTCTCGAAGGCAGTCATCGCCGAGCTCGGCGTCGTGAGTGACATCCCGTTGACCTGCGTGAGCACGTCCCCGTTCTGGAGCCCGAGCTTCGCGAACAGCGAGTGCGGCCGGATGGCGAACATCTTGAAGCCCCGGGCCTTTCCGTCCTTGAAGGCCGGCACGATGCGCGACTCTTTGGCCAGGCCTTCGAGGTCGGAGAACGCGGCCGCGACGTCTGTACTTGGAACCACGTAGGTGTGCTCGCCGACGTTCCGGATGTCACTCCACGGGGTGGACGTGGCGAGACGCTCGGCGAGCTGCGAGGGAGACGGCGGCGTGACCTGTCCGGTGATGACGGCCGGCATGATGATGCGCTCCCGCTCGATGACGATGGCGGTGGCGTTGGGGTCGGGCTCCAGCGCGGGCATGTGCCGGGCGAGCTTGAAGTCCTTGAACCACTGCACAGTCGCCGCCGCCACGGGCGACGCGATGATGACGAGGAGGACTCCGCTCAACAGCCAGACGTATTCACGGATGAAGCGCTTCATGGGCGTGGCTCCTCTCGGAACAGAGACACGACGGACATGAGCAAGCACGGTGCCACCGTGGCCGCGACTCGCGATTCTCCTGTGGAGACGTGCACTTCGCGCGGGCGTGGCGCCGTCACGCCACCACGGAGACACGACCTGCTGTCACGATGTCCGCGCGGGCGAATGACAGGTTGTCATTCGCGCCGCGGCGGCCTGCCTCAACGTCCGAACACGCGAGAGAACAGCCACGTCAACGCGGAGCCGGTGGCATCCGCGGCCATGGCGGCGTTGTAGCCGGAGGACTCCGGCGCGGAGGAGGCCTCGCTGGGCGTGGCCTTCATCAGCTCTTCGGAGAAGGGCGCGGAGCCCTCGGGTGCGCAGCTTCCACAGTAGAGCTGCTCCTCCCAGACAAAGCCGTACTTCGGCTTGAGCCCTCGCTTGCACGCGGCGCACGCCTGCACCACGCCGATCCGCACCTTGGGCCTCACGTCGAGCGGCTCGTTCCGGTACTTCTCCGCGGCGCGCTGGAGTTGCTGCAGCTCGCCCGGGTCCAACGCCACGCCCGCGCAGTCGGAGCACACCTCCACCGTCACGCCGAGCGCATCCACCACCGGCAGCGGCGCGCGGCCGCAGCTCGGACACGTGGGGGCCTGGGCGCCGCAGTCGGGACAACTCGGCACGTACTGGAGCTTCGCGTTGCAGCCCTTGCAGATGCCGGGGTGCCCCTTCGCTCGACGCACCAGCGCGTCGGAGACGGAGCCGCCCATCACCTTCGCCAGTGACTCACCTTCGAACCAGACGGCGCCACAGGCGTCGCACTCCTCGCGGGGCAGGCCGCCGAGGAAGGTGGCTCGCATATTCGTCTGGCAGAAGGGGCAGGCGCTCATGCTGGCAGAGCCTACAGGACCCGCATCCGACTCCAACACCGCCTCGTAGCAGTCGACAGAAGGGCCTGGATGACCCAGGCCCTCGAACGAAGGCGAGGCACACGTGGAAGCGAATCAGCAGCAGAAGAGGGAGCTCCAGGTCTCCGTGCAGGAGATGGAGCTCGCGGGAGCAGCCGGGCGCGGGCTGTGGGTGCGTTGGGATGGCGAGGGGGCAGGGGACGGACTCTCCGCCTACGACGTCAACCTGGTCCTGGAGAATGGCCGGGTGCTGCAGCTCGCGCAGGGGCTGCCCTCGGAGGTGCACGAGTGGGTGTCGGCCTCGGCAGCGGCGGCATCGGGCAAGGCGCGCGTCCAGGTGGTGGGCGTGCAGGCCGGCGACGGCGCGATGATGCAGGGGATGGGGCCGTGGATGAAGTTGCCAGAGGCCAAGGACACCGAGCGGGCCGTGCTGGCAGTCGGCGCGCCGAGCATCAGCTCGGTCAACCCGAGCACGCTCTCCGCGGGCACGAACTACGTGACGGTCCAGGGAATGAACCTGCCGCTGTCGTTCGGGTACGCAATCACCAACCAGTACGGGCAGCCGGTGTTGGGCACGGGAACGAGCTTCCCGTCCGGCAGCTCCACGTCGGTGAGCCTGTCCTTGTACGTCTCCTCCAGCGTGCCGCCGGGACAGTACCTGCTGCGCGTCTCCAACCCGTACGGGAGCGCGTCGACGCCCGTGTACATCGCAACGACGCTGAGGGCGCCGACCATCAGCTACCTCGACCCGAGCATCATCTACCCGGACAACAGTGGCCCCACGCGGCAGATGATTGTCGGTGGAGACAACCTGCCCACGAGTGTGTCGGGCTACTCGGTGTCGTCGCCGCAGATCGGCCTGTCGCTCGCGGTGCCGAATCCGTCCAGCGCCATCCTGGTCCTGTCCAACCTGACGTCGGTGCCGTCAGGGCGCTACACCCTGACGGCCACCAACGCGGCGGGCTCGGCCTCGCGGTACTTCGACATCGTGCGCTTCTTCTGAGCCGAGCCGAGCCGCGCGGGCACGTCACGGCCCCGCCGCCTCCAGAGAACCGGGCTCCTCGGAGATGAGCTCCACCTTCGAGAGCACGTAGTCGAGCGCCGTGCCGTGCATGACGAGGTGCTCGAAGCGCTCTGCCAGGGACGGATTGGACTCGAGCTGCTCTTGCAGTTCCTCGGGTGAGGTGCCGATGCGCTCCGCGAGGGCGTCGCGAATCGCCTCGACGTCCTCGGGCTCCGGTCGCACGTTGTCGCGCTCGATGATGGCCCGGAGCGCCACGGCCCCACGGAGCCGCCACTCGGCGTCGAAGCGGGTGGCAGCGTCGGTCCTCCAGCCCTGCCAGGCCTCCTCCATCTCCTCCAGGGTGAAGTTCCTGCTCGCGAGCACGGGCTGCTCCTGCTCCAGCCATCGCAGGCGGATCTCCTGGTCGACCAGTCCTTCCGGCACGTCGACCTCCGTCCGTTCGACCAGGACATCGAGCACTCGGTCCTGGAGCTCACGCCGCGCCTCCGCCTCACGTTCCTCGGCGAGCGCCTCGGCGATGTTCTCCAGTGTCTCCTCGAGCGTGTCGCCCAACCCGAGCTTGGACAGCAGCTCGGGGGCGTCGAAGTCCACGGGCTGCGGCTCGTACGCGGCCTTCACGTCGACGAGGAACCGCGCGGTCGCACCCCGCAGCGTCTCTACCGGATACGTGTCCGGAAGCTGGAGCTCCACGTTCATGGACAGGCCCACCTCGGCCCCCACCAGGGCCTCGAGGAACCCTGGTAGCAGAGGCTCCTCCTCGATACGGGCCCGCCAGTCAGCACGCACGGAGAAGGGGATGAGCGCGCCGTGGGCGTAGCCCATGACGTCCAGGACGACGATGTCTCCCAGCTCGACTTCCTCTCCCTGCCCGCGCTCGCGGTGGGGCGCGCGCTCACTGACGAGGTCCTCCAGCCGCTCCAGGAGGTCACCCTCGGTCACCGGCGCGGGAGGAACCGCCTCCACGCGCAGGCCGTCCAGTGACGGCGCTGGGACGGTGGGGAGTGTCACGTCCGAGGGCCCTTCGAGGGCCTGCATTCCTGGCGTGCGTTTCAACAACATCAATCCCTGCAGCTCCCCCAGGGACCGGCCCGCGTCCGCGCGTGTGTCTTCAGGTATCGCTTTCATGCGTCACCTTTTCAGTCGAAGGGGTTGAGCCAGCCGCCCACCTTCTTCGCGCCGGACTTGATGCCCGAGCCCACCTTCTTCGCGCCGGACTTGATGCCCGAGCCAATCTTCTTGGCTGCCTTCTCGCCCATGTCGGAGCCGGCGAGGCTGGAGAGGGTGGAGACGACGGCGCCGGCCTGACTCAGGCCCGGGACGTTCGTGGCGGCGAGGACGGAGCCCGCGGCCGTGACGACGGCGGTTCCCTTCTTCCACCCCGAGGCGTTGCTCTTGAGCGTGGCGGCGGCCGTGGCCACGTCCGCCGCGGCGATGGCTCCGTTCAAACCCGGAGCGAAGCGGCCTCCCGTCTTCAGCGCCAGTCCCGCGGGCGCACGGCCCTTGAGGACGGCCTGGGTCGTCTTCTGGACATCCTTGGCCACCGTCTTGGCCAGCTTCCGCGAGGCCGGGTCGTTCCCGAGCTTCCGCTCCGCGAGGCGCTCCATCGTGCGGATGTCGCTCTTGCCCTGCGGCCTGGTGAAGCGGGAGGCGAGGTCCTTCGCCTTCGCACGGAACGTCGTGCCCGAGGGCCGGTTCCACGGAGCGATGACCTGCTTCGTCATGCTCTTCGACAACGCATCGGCCTGGGCGCGGAGCCGGCTCGCGGCGGGGCCGAAGCCGGCACGTGCCGCGCGCTCGTTGATGGCCATCCGGGCGCCGGCCCGCACGTTGAAGGCCTCGGCGCGAAGCCCGCGGAAGTCCGAGATGCCCTTGGCCGCGTTGAAGGCCACGGAGGCAACGCTCGTGGTGGAGCCGATGGCGGTGGCGACGTCTCCCTTGCCCCGTGCGACATCGCGCCAGTCCTTGATGGCCGAGGCCGCCGCGAACGGGAGCTGGGCCGCGCCCAGGACGCCGGAGCCTCCGGCAACCCCTCGCGTGAAGCCCGTGTTTCGCGCCCCGACGGTCCGCACGTCCGGGCCCGAGCGGCCGAACTCCCGGTTGCCGATGACCTTACGTTCGCCGCGAACATCCCGGCCATTGAACGCCATGGCGGCGTCCGCCGGGAGCTTCACCGTGTTGCCCCAGCGGCCGGCCGCTTCGTTGACGTCGGCCATCCGGTCCACGAGGCCCTTCTTTTTTGGCTCGGACTTCTTCGCAGTGGCCTTGGGCGGGTCCCTGAGCGAGTCCATCCTGTCCATCGCCCGCATCTTCGCGGCCAGCCCCGCGGCCATCGCGGAGCGCGCGGGCTTGGGATCCGGCTTGGGGGCGGGCTTCTTGGGAGCGGGCTTCTTGGGCTCGACCTTCCGAGGGGGAGGTCTGCTGGCACCGATATCGGCAGGCCGCATCGATGAATCTCCTGGGGGTGGGGGGATGCTGAATCATCGGCGGTCGTGAAACTGAGTTGCGTAATGATTTATCAATTTCTTACGCGACTCATTGACCACTCCCCGTCTCGAAAACATGCAAAGACATACGTCAGCACCTCGGGTGTCCCGAGCGTGTTGAGGTGTCAGTGGCCCGCGTGTATCGCGGCTGCATGTGATTTCGAGGTCGGGTCGCCGGTGGTCCTGCTCCAGGGGCGGAGCTCGCGACGTGCGAGGTCCAATCTGGGGACACGCACCGTCTCCAGGTGGCGCACGCGAATTCGCGAATTTTCGCGACTTCTCGCGCAACCCCGTGAAATCCAAGCCGTTCTCCGGTGCCCCGGGCCACCCCGGGCTCCGCGAGTCACTCCGTGGTGTCGCCGTGTGATTCCAGCAGCAGCCGGAGCAGGTCAGCGAGGTCTGCGCGCTGGGACTTCTTGAGGCCCGCGAGCAGCCGGTTCATGGTCTCGATGTGCGCGGGGAGGACGCGGTCGATGAGCGCCTTGCCGTCCCGGGTCAGCCGGACGTGCACCACGCGGCCGTCCTCCTCGCTGGGGGTTCGAGTCACGAGGCCGATTGACTCGAGGCGGTCGAGGCGCTGGGTGATGGCCCCCGAGGTGACCATGGCCGAGCGCATCAGCTCGGCGGGAGTCAGCCGGTGCGGAGGCTCACTGCGGCGCAGCGTCGCGAGCACGTCGAAGGACGCGGCATCCAGGCCATGCTCATTGAAGGTGCGGCGCAGCTCGGCATCGACGACCTGGTAGAGCCGCTTCAGCCGCCCGATGACCGCCATCGGGGACGCATCGAGGTCCGGCCGCTCCCGAGCCCACTGCTTCAGCACCTGGTCGACATGGTCCGCCACGCACTTAGCGTAGCGAATATCTTAGGGCTGAGTTAATTCATCTTAGTGCTAAGAAATCGCCTCTCGACACTCCTGCTCACCGCGTTGGCCCCGTGCATCTGGGGAACGACGTACTTCGTCACCACCCAGTGGCTCCCTCCGGGCCGTCCGTTTCTGGCCGCGGTGGTGCGTGCGTTGCCAGCGGGACTGCTGCTCATGTTGCTGACACGGCGCCTGCCACAGGGAGCATGGTGGTGGCGCGCGTTGGTGCTCGGTGCGCTCAACATCGGGGTGTTCCAGGCGCTGCTGTTCATCGCCGCCTACCGGCTGCCCGGCGGAGTCGCCGCGACGGTGGGCGCATTGCAGCCGCTGATCGTCGCATTCCTCTCGTCCGTGTTGCTGGGGGAGCGGCTGTCCTCGCGCACCGCGCTGGCCGGGGTCGCGGGCGTGGCCGGAGTCAGCCTTCTCGTCCTCCGGGCCAACGCGCGACTGGATGGCATGGGCATTGCCGCCGCGACCGCGGGCACGGTCGTCATGGCCATCGGAGTCGTCCTCAGCAAGCGATGGACGTCACCGGCCCCGTTGCTGGCGACCACCGGATGGCAGCTCGTTGCAGGTGGGCTGCTGTTGCTCCCGGTGGCGTTCCTCGTCGAGGGACCGCCGCCCGCGACGCTGTCCTCCACGAACCTGGCGGGCTACGGCTATCTCACGCTCGTGGGCGCGGCGCTCTCCTACAGCCTCTGGTTCCGGGGCATCCGGGAGCTGTCTCCCACGCACATCTCCTTCCTCGGGCTGCTCAGTCCCGTGGTGGCGACCACGCTGGGGTGGCTCGCGCTCGGGCAGGAACTCACAGCGGCGCAGGCCCTGGGAGGCCTCATCGTGCTCGTGGCCCTCGTCATGGCCCAGATGCGGCGCCCGCAGGGCGCACGGTCGCAGCAAGTCGCCCCTCAGCTCACGGCCCCTGGGACCGGCGAGCACATTGCCCGGTAGACCCTTCGGTCAACGTTCGTCCCCTGAAACCGGGCCGCGATGAGCTGCTTGTCGATGACACGGGCCGCTCGATGATTTCGATGGAGGACCTCGCCGTCGCCTTGCTGGACGAAGCCGAGCGACCTCTTCACCATCAGACCCGATTCACCGTCGCGTACTGACGTCCGTCATCCCGCGCGCCGCCGCCGGTCTCGCTTGCGGCCCGGCTCGGGTGCTGTCGGCTTCGGCGTCACCTCGCGTAATTCATCCGGCATGGGCAGGGACAGCGAAGGCCGAGTGCCGGGCGCGGGCGTGCCGTCCACTGTCACTCCGTCCGCGGGCTGCTCGGCGGGCAGGGCAGGGAGGCGGATGATGAACGTGGTGCCCTCGTTTACCTTGCTCTGCACGGAGATGCTGCCGCCGTGGTTCTTCACGATGCGCTGGCAGATGGCGAGGCCCAGGCCCGTGCCCTTCTGCTTCGTCGTATAGAACGGCACGAAGATGTGCGGCTGCTGGTCCGACGGAATGCCCGGGCCCGTATCGGACACCAGCACCTCCACGAACTCGCCGCCCGCGTTGCGAATCTCTCCGAAGCGCTCCGGCTTGTCCGTGCGCACGGTGATGCGCCCCTCGCGCGTGCCCAGCGCCTGCACCGCGTTCTGCACCAGGTTGATGAGCACCTGCTTGAGCTGCTCCGCGTCCCCGTCCACCCGCTGGAGCTGCAAGTCCAGCTCCACGGCCAGCGAGATGTTCGGCGGCACGTCGTTCTGCACGAGCCGCATCGTCCGCGTCACCACCTCGTTCAAATCCGTGGGCCCGAAGCTCTGCTTCAGCGGGCGGGCGTAGTCGAGGAACGCCGTCACCACGCCGTTGAGGCGGTTCACCTCCTCGACGATGACGTCCAGGAACTCGCCGTCCTCGCCCGGCAGCCGCTTCGGGTCCAGGCACTGCGCCGCGCCCTTGATGGCGCCCAGCGGATTGCGAATCTCGTGCGCCAGACCCGCCGCCATCTCACCCAGCGCCGCGAGACGGTCTCGCTCCCGAATCTTCTCGTACAGCTTCGAGTTCTCCAGCACCGTCGCCAGCCGCTCGGCCACCTCGAGGATGAGCGCAATCTCGTCGGACGCGTACGCCTCCGGCACGCGCTCGTCCCACAGGTTCAGGAACCCGATGACGCGGTCATTGCCCATCAGCGGCACGGTGATGCCGGCCTTCACCTGCACCAGTGCCGCGCGCGTGTCATTCAACCGCTTCAGCTCGTCGCGGTAGCGCTTGCCCTCCACCGCCTGCAACCGCATGGTGGCGATGCGCCGCTCCACGTTCTCCCGCAGCACCGCCTTCTGCCCGCTCGCCGCGGCGAAGAGCAGGCCGCGCGCCACCGCCGTGTCCAGGAACGCCACCGGCGGCGGGCCCCGCGAGTCCAGCAGCCGGTACCCGGGCCGGTCCTCCGCCAGCAGGTACACCGACGCGTGCGTCACGCGGCCCGTCTCGTGGAGCGTGTCCAGAACCAGCCGCGCCAGCTCCGAGATTTCAATCACGTTCACCATCCGCGCCCGCAGCGTGCCCAGCGAGTCGAGCAGCGCGAAGCGCTCGCGGAAGAAGATGCGCACCACCATCTCCTCCACCTTGGCGCGCAGCGGGTCCAACAGGATGAGGACCACGAACGCCGCCACCACCGTGTTGAAGACGAAGAGGCCCGTGTCCTCGTCCACCCACGCCGTCAGCACCGTGAAGACGGCCGCGAGGATGACGGCCAGCACCGTCTGCGACGCAATCTTCCCGAGCAGCTCGTGCAGGTCCATCAGCCGCAGCCGCAGCAGCGTCTGCGCGAGGAAGAACAGGTAGAGCGTCGTGAAGACGGGCCCCAGCGTGGGGAACGGAATCCCGTAGCGCCCCAGGAAGTCGAGCGCCGCGAACAAAATGGCCGCCCCGGCTCCAATCGCCAGGTACATCAGCCGGAGCTGCTCGATGCGCGATTCGGTGGTTCGGACTCTGTGGAGCAGCAACGAACCGGAGGTCAGCAGCGTGCCGCCCACCCACACGCCGATGGCCACCCGGGCCCACTCCTTGTCGGCCAGGGGGGTGACGGCCACGGCGAGTCCCAGGAAGGCGGACAGCATGGCAAGCCGCCGGCCGACCTGGTGGGTGCCCTTGCTGACGCCCAGGAACTCCAGGAAGAAGGCTACCGCGGCGCCCGGCACGAGGGACGCGACGAGGACGGTGACGCCCAGGGCGATGCGCGACACCCAGGGGTACTCCGCCGAGGGGAAGATGCTGTGGAAGAAGAGGGCGAGGTAGTACCCGGCAACTGTCAGGGCGAAAACGGAGTACAGCGTCAGAACCCGCGGTCGTCCGGGCCGCAACAACATGGACACGCCGAGCGCGAGCCCGATGATGGATGCGAGGAGGGCGCTTTGAGTCCGGATGTCCATATGCAGGCGGACAGTCTAACCTGTGTCCACGGCCGGAAATTTTCCATGCGCTCCCGGTTGTCCTCGGGCGTGCCCGCGCGCATCAACCAGGGTGCCAGCCCCCGCGTATGAAGCCCTATCTCTCCAAAGTCGCCGTCATCGCCTCCGCGCTGCTCATGTCCGCGCAGGCTCCCGCACCCCCGGTGCCCGCCTCCGAAGCCTCTGGCTCCAGGGCCTCCGGCTCCGAGGCCCCCGGGTCCGAGGCCTCCGAGGCCCCTGTCCAGCGCCCGGACAGCGCGCCTCCGGAGGCCGAGCTGTCTCCGCCGCCGGACTCGGAGAAGGTCCCCGCGTCCCCGGGCTACGTGGAGGTGCTCAACCCCGCGTTCCCCAACGCCGCGCCGCCCACGCCCGTGGTGCACCGCGGCCGTCGCTACGGCCTGGAGGACCTGTCCCCGTACTTCGCCGAGGGGAAGAAGAAGGAGGCCCGCGAGGCCTTCGACCGCGGCCAGTACACGCGCGCGCGAGAGTTGCTGAAGGGCGAGGGTGACAGCGCGCCGGTGCGCTACCTGCGCGCCCTGTCCGCCGTGCGCGCCGGGGATGACGAGACGGCCGCGGCCGAGTTCGCCGCGCTCGCGCCGGACTACCCCGCGCTGAAGGACCGCTGCCTCACGCACGCCGGCGTGGCGCTGGAGGGGCTGCGCCGCTTCGACGAGGCGGCCGCGCTGCTGACGCAGGTGCCCCAGGACTCGAAGCTGTACGTGGACGCGCGGCTGGCGCTGTCCCGCGTGCTGCGCAAGAAGAAGGACGCGGCGGGCGCGATGGCCGCGCTGGAGCCGCTCACCTCGCGCGCCGCGCCGACGTGGGGCCGCAACGTGGGCGCCGAGGCGCTGATGGCCATCGCCGACATCGCCGCGGAGAAGAAGGACAAGGCCGCCGAGCGCGACGCGCTGTGGCGTCTGTGGGGCGCGTACCCGCTGTCCCCGCTGGCGAAGCAGGCGGAGAAGCGCCTCAAGGGGCAGAAGGCTCCGAACGAGGCGAAGGTCTCGCGCGGCGAGGCGCTGGTGGAGCTACACCGCAACAAGCAGGGCCTGGAGGTGCTGGAGCCGCTGCTCACGCAGCTCCAGTTGCCGGACGCGCTCGCCTGCCGCGCGCACTTCATCTACGGCAAGGGCCAGCGCAAGGAGCGCCAGCACACACGCGCCATCCAGGTGCTCACCCCCGTGGTGGAGAAGTGCCAGGACAAGGATTTGCTGGCGCGCGCGCTGTACGTGCTCGGCTCGTCGCGCTCCATCGTGGACCAGGCGCGCGGCACGGACACGTACGAGCGGCTGGCGCGTGAGTTCCCGGACCACACCTTCGCGGACGACGGGCTCTTCTACGCGGCGGACCTGTACGTGAAGACGGGCCGTCCCAAGGAGGCCATGGCCCGCCTGGACGAGCTGGCGCGGCTGTACCCCGCGGGGGACTTCCTCGGCGAGGCGCTCTTCAAGGCGTTCTGGATTGCGCGCACCAGCGGCGCGGAGGACTCCGGCCTGTCCTTCCTGGACCGCATCGAGGCGCAGTTCGCCCAGGCGGACGAGAGCTACGACGTGGAGCGCGCGCGCTACTGGCGGGCTCGCACGCTGCAGGAGAAGGGCAACATCCAGGGCGCGGCGGAGCTCTTCGAGAAGCTCGCCGTGGAGCACCCGGCCACGTACTACGGGCTGATGGCGCGCTCGCAGCTCGCCTCGGTGGACCCGGCGCGGCTGGAGAAGGTGTCCCCGGACATCTTCAAGGTGCCCGAGGCCGCCAGCCCCTGGCCGCTGTTCGCCGGCCCCATGGGCGAGGACCCGCACTTCAAGGCGGGCGTGGAGCTGTACCGCCTGGGCTTCAACGACTCGGTGGCCACCGAGATGCTCGCCGTGAATCGCGCCAACCTGCCCGCGGAGTCCATCCGCCTGCTGGTGCTGGTGCTGCACGAGGCCGGTGACGAGCGCTCCGCGCACGCGGTGGCGCGGCTGGCGCTGCGCAAGGACCTGAGCGGCCGGATTACGCCGCAGACGCGCGTGGTGTGGGAGGTGGCCTACCCGAATGCCTTCCGCGACCTCATCGAGAAGCACACGGCGGACGCGGGCGTGGAGCCGGACCTGCTCCAGGCGCTGATGCGCGAGGAGAGCGCGCTGGACCCCAAGGCGCTGTCCTGGGCGGGCGCGCTGGGCCTCACGCAGCTCATGCCGTCCACGGCGAAGACGGTGGCGCGCGAGCTGAAGCTCAAGCGCTTCTCCATCGACGCGCTCCTGCAGCCGGACACCAACATCCGCCTGGGCGCGCACTACCTCGGGGGCCTGCTGAAGAAGTTCAACGGGCACACGCCGTACGCGGTGGGCAGCTACAACGCGGGCCCGGGCGCGGTGAACCGCTGGCGCTCGGAGAAGCCGGACCTGCCGCTCGACGCGTGGGTGGAGGAGATTCCCATCTCCGAGACGCGCGGCTACATCAAGCGCGTGCTCCGCTCGTTCAACACGTACCAGCTGCTCTACGGCCACGCGCCGAAGCTGCCCGTGCTCAAGAGCGCCTCGAAGTAGGGGGGCGCCGGACGAGGGCCGCCCCTCTTGCCTGACGGGGTAGGACAACGCGGCGCGGAAAAAGGTCCGGAATCAGGCGCAGCAACTGCGTGTTATGTCCCGGTCCTGACAAAAAAGGGCACCTGGGAGGATGTATCCCCCTATGCAACCGGGTGGAAACGTGTCACACGGCAGGGGCCACATCTTCGCAGGCGTGGCATCCAGCTCAATTCATGAAGCTGGCAGAGAAAGAAGAAGAGAAGAGTAATGGCGACTGGTACCGTGAAGTGGTTCAACGACGCGAAGGGCTTTGGGTTCATCATGCAGGACGGCGGGGGCGAGGATCTCTTCTGCCACCACACTGCGATTCAGACCCAGGGCTTCCGCACCCTCCAGGAGGGTCAGAAGGTGGAGTTCGACGTGGCCCGCGGCCCCAAGGGTCTGCAGGCTCAGAACGTTCGCCCGATCTGATGTCCCGCTGAGCGCGCACTGACGCGTTCGGTACGAAGGCCCGGTCTCCCTGGAGGAGGCTGGGCCTTTTCCTTTTTCGTCACGACGGCCCCACCGGTTGGCGGCGGCCCGCCGGCTCTCCTAGACTCCGGGTGTGGGCGCACCGTCGAATAGCAGCGGGAAGAACGCGCTGCTGCGCGGGCTCCCCTCCATCGAGCAACTCCTGCGCCGCCCGTCGCTGGAGCCGCTGCTGGCCGGCATCCCCCGGGCCCGGGCCGTGGCCGCGCTCCGACTGGCGGTGGACCGTGTGCGCACCCGGCTGCTCCAGGGCAGCCCCCGCGCCTTCGAGGACGCCGACGTCCGTGACGCGCTGGCCACGCTGGCCACGCCGGGCCTGCGGCCCGTGCTCAATGCCACCGGCGTGGTGCTGCACACCAACCTGGGCCGCGCGCCCCTGGCCCCGGAGGCGGTGGCCCGGGTGGCGGAGATTGCGCGGGGTTACTCCAACCTCGAATACGACCTGGACGAGGGCGAGCGCGGCAGTCGCTATGCACCTGTCATCGGGTTGTTGCGGACATTGACCGGCGCCGAGGACGCAATCGTCGTCAACAACTGCGCGGGCGCGGCGCTGCTGGTGCTGGCGTCACTGGCCGCCGGTCGCGAGTGCATCGTGTCTCGCGGTGAATTGGTGGAGATTGGCGGCGGCTTCCGCGTACCGGACGTCATGCGCCAGTCCGGCGCGAAGCTGGTCGAGGTGGGCACCACCAACCGCACGCGCCGCTCGGACTACGCCAGCGCGGTGGGCCCGGACACGGGCCTGTTGGTGAAGGTGCACCGCTCCAACTTCGCGCTGGTGGGCTTCACGGAAGAAGTCGATGTGGCGGAATTGGCGGCGCTGGGCCGCGAGCGTGGGGTGCCGGTGTTCCAGGACCTCGGCTCGGGCGCGCTGGTGAAACTGGAAGGGGAGGGAGTCTCGCAGGAGCCCACGGTGCCGCAGTCGGTCGCCGCGGGGGTGGACGTCATCGCCTTCTCCGGGGACAAGCTGTTGGGTGGGCCGCAGGCGGGAATCGTGGTGGGGCGCGCGGCGCTGATCGCACGAATCAAGTCCCACCCGCTCACCCGCGCGCTGCGGGTGGACAAGATGACGGTGGCCGCTCTGGAGGCCACGTTGGAGCTGTACCGTGACGGCCGGCCGCACGCCGTGCCCACGTACAGGTTGCTTGCCCAGCGGCCGGAGGAGCTACGCACCCGTGCGCAGCGGCTCCAGGCCCTGCTGGCGGAGCGGGGTGTGAGTGCCCGGGTGGAGGGCGTGGTGGGACAGGTGGGCGGGGGCGCCATGCCGCTGGCCCGGTTGCCTTCCTTTGCCTGCATCCTCAACCTAGAGACGCCGGAAACATTCCTCGACTGCCTGCGCAGCGGGGATGTGCCGGTTATTGGCAGGATCGCGGACGGAGAGGGGGTCCTCGACGTCCGTTGTCTCGCGGAGGAGGAGCTCATTGCGGTCGCCGACGCCGTCGCGGCCGCACGTCCTGGGAACCCGCCATGATCAACAGCGCCGTCCTCGTCCTAAACCGGTACTACCAGCCGGTGCATGTCACCTCGGTGAAGCGGGCGTTCTCGCTGCTGTATCAGGGCGTGGCCAAGGCCATCGACGCGCAGTACCGGCTCTACGAGTTCGACGACTGGGCCGCGCTCAGCGCCACCCAGGACTGCATCACCACCATCAACCGCACCATCCGCGTGCCGCGTGTGCTGGTGTTGAGCGCGTATGACCACCTGCCCCGCGGTCGGGTGCGCTTCTCACGGCTCAACATCTACGCGCGCGACAACGACACCTGCCAGTACTGCGGAAAGAACCTCCCGCGCAGCGATCTGAACCTGGACCACGTCATGCCTCGCTCGCAGGGCGGAAAGACGACGTGGGAGAACGTCGTCTGCTCCTGCGTCCCCTGCAACCTGAAGAAGGGCGGACGCACGCCAGAGCAGGCGAGCATGAAGCTGCTCAAGAAGCCGGTGCGCCCGCGCTGGACGCCCCTGTTCCGCGGCGCCACGCGCAAGGTGACGTACCGCGAGTGGCTGCCCTTCCTGCACCTGGCGGATGCCTCGTACTGGAACGTCGAACTTCTGGACGAGTAGTGGAATCTCCGTTCGTCATCTGACGGCTCCCTGACGAAACGCGTGGCCGCTGCCGGGGGTGTCCGGGTCCACCCGAACACGCGCGGAGCGTCCGCGCGCATTCATGGCCTGCCCGGTGCGCCTGTGCTCCCCGCCGCGGAGTGCGCCGGCACGGGAGGGGAGTTTCCAGATGAAAGCGAACCGCTGGCTGATGCTGGTGGGCATGGTGTTGGCCCTGGGCGCCGTCTCGGGGTGCAGCAATGACAAGCCGCCGTCGAACCCGCCGAACAACGTGGATGCGGGCTCTGGCGAGGACTCGGGGACGGAATTGCCGGACGGTGGTCCAGGCTCCGTGTGCCTCGAGATTGGCGCGGCGTGCAGCCGTGACTCGGGCGCCGTGTGCTGTACGGGCGCCTGCTCGGAGTCGGGCACGTGTCCCGAGCCGAGCGAGCAGTGCACCCCGGCCGGTGAGTCCTGCTCCAGTGGCATCGAGTGCTGCACGCAGAGCTGCCTCGGTGGCAAGTGCTCCACGCAGCAGTGCCTGGACGTGGGCGGCTCCTGCGGCTCCGCGGAGGAGTGCTGCACCAAGATTTGCGGTGGCGACGGCAAGTGCGCGCCGCTGCCCGCGGGCACCACGTCGTGCAAGGTGCCGGGCCAGGCGTGCGGCGCGGACAGCGACTGCTGCTCCACCAACTGCCAGGCCGGCGTGTGCAAGCCGGCGTACTCGTGCCAGGCCAACGACGACATCTGCCTGAAGAACGAGGACTGCTGCGGCGGCGTGTGCTCGCAGAACGGCACCGGCACGCCGGGCCGTTGCCTGGCGGTGGGCGGTGCCGGTGGCGGCAACTGCGTGCAGGACGGCAACCCGTGCTCCGGCGCCAGCACCTGCTGCTCGCGCACCTGCGTGGACCTGGGCTACGGCGCCACGGTGTGCCAGCCGGTGGGCGGCTGCCGCCCCACGGGCAACTACTGCACCGATGACGGCGTGTGCTGCGGCGGCGAGAAGCTCTCCAACGCGGTGGACTGCCGGGAGAGCCGCTGCGACAAGCCCAACGGCTGCAACCCGGTGGGCAACATCTGCGGCTCGGGCATGCTGCCCGACGGCGGCATCATCGACGTGAACGCGCGCGAGGCGTGCTGCGACGGCCAGAAGGCCGTGTGCAAGGTGGACTCCTCCGGCGTGCCGCGCTGCTTCGGCGGCTGCCCCAACAACAACTGCCCCGCCGGGTGCCCCACGGGCTACACCGGCGAGGCGCCGTGCTGCATCTCCGAGGGCGCCACCTGCCAGTTCAGCGACCAGTGCTGCGGCGGCAACCGCTGCCTGCCGGGCGCGGACGGCGGCGCCTTCACCTGCCAGAAGCCGCCCTCGTGTGATCCGGTGGGCACGGTGTGCACTCCGGGCAGCTCCGCCTGCTGCGCGGGCACCGAGTGCAAGGCCATCGACGAGCTGACCTACGCCTGCCGTCCGACGAGCACGACGCCCGGCGGTGGCGCCGACGGCGGCACGGGCGGGACGGACGCCGGTACCGGCGGGCCGGATGCCGGCCCCGTCTGCAAGGCCAACGGGCAGGCGTGCACCAGCGGGGCGGGGTGCTGCTCCGGCATCTGCACCGGTGGAACCTGCCAGGCGCCGCAGGTGTGCCAGCCGCAGGGGAGTGTCTGCACCTCGGCCTCGGACTGCTGCGCCGGGCTGGGCTGCCGTATCCCCGGAGGGAGCACCACGGGTACGTGCGAGTCGGGGGCCACCTGCTCGGCGGGCGGCCAGGCGTGTTCACCGAACAACCCGTGCTGCTCCGGCCTGATGTGCGAGACGGCAACCGGGAACTCGTGCGACGGCAGCCAGCCGTGCACGTGCAACATCATCATCCGGTGACTTCCACCTGACGGACGCTTTCTGGCGGGGAGTCGACTCGGGCAGTAGGACGGGCTTTGATGGGAGCTCCATTGAAGGCCGTTCCACTGTCAGCCATGAGCGAACCCTCGCGAGCGCCCCGGAGCGAAGCCCGTGCACCGGGCTCCGGCTCCGGAGCCAAGACTCCAACCCCGGCGGTCTCCGGACCGCCGGGATTGTCCCCTCGTCCCCGTCCGCGGCGCGTCATCGCCGTGGGCGGAGGCAAGGGCGGCGTCGGCAAGTCCATGGTGTCCGCCAACCTCGGCGTCGCGCTGGCACAGGCGGGGCTCAACGTGTTGCTGGTGGACGCGGACCTGGGCGGCGCCAACCTGCACACGTGCCTGGGCGTGGGGCAGCCCGCGGCCACGCTTTCTGACTTCCTGCGCAAGAACAAGGCGACGCTCGAAGAGGTCATCATCCCCACGGGCGTGCCGCGGTTGTCGCTCATCGCCGGCGCGCAGGATGCGCTGGACGCGGCGAACCTCAAGTACGCGCAGAAGCAGAAGCTGCTGAAGACGCTGATGGGCGCGTCGGCGGACTACCTGATCCTCGACCTGGGCGCGGGCACCAGCTTCAACACCATCGATTTCTTCATCATGGCGGACCACGGCCTGCTGGTGGTGCTGCCCGAGCCGACGTCCGTGGAGAACGCGTACCGCTTCGCGAAGGCGGCCTTCTTCCGGCGGCTCCAGCAGGTGGAGTCGCAGTACGGCATCGAGGACATCGTGGAGAGCGCGCTGACCACGCGTGAGGGCTCGCTGCGCACGCTGCACGACGTGCTGGCGCAGGCGCGGCTCAAGGACCCGGCGGCGGCGGAGCGGCTGGAGAAGGAGCTGGCGGAGTTCCGTATCCGGCTCATCGTCAACCAGGCGCGCACGGACGCGGACAACAACGTGGGCGTGGCGGTGGCCTCCGCGTGGAAGAAGTTCTTCGGCATCGAGATGGATGATCTCGGTGCCATCCGCTACGACGACGAGGCCTGGCGCGCGGTGCGCAAGCGCCGCCCGGTCCTCATCGAGCGGCCCGACTCTCCGGCGTCCTCGGCCATCCAGCGCATCGCCGCGCGCCTTCTCGCACTCGACAGCAACCTCGACCCGTCTTCCCCATGAAGCCCTTCGAGCAGCAGACCTATTACGAGCTCCTGGAGGTTCCCGTCTCCGCGCCGATGGATGACATCCGCGCGGCGTACTCGCGGTTGATGGAGCTGTATGCGCCGGACTCCATCGCGGTGTACGCGCTGGTCGACCCGGAGCAGGTGGACAGCCTCCGCGCCCGGATGACCGAGGCGATGGAGATCCTCACCGACGAGGACCTGCGCGCCGAGTACGACAAGGAGCTCGGACTGCCGGCCCGGCGGATGGCGGAGACGGTGACGGCGGGAGGCAAGCCGTCGGCGGAGGCCACGCCCACGGCGGGGACGGTGGAACGTGCCGCGGAAGCGCTCGCGAGCACGGCGGCCGTGAATGCGGAGGAGGGGAGCGCGGCCGACGCGAGCGAGACGCGGGTGAGCGCGGCTTCGACGAAGGCGGCGGAAGCTCGTGCCTCCGAGCCGGCCGAGGCGAGTGCAAAGACGGCGGATGGGGCCGAGCGCGCCGCCGACCCGACGCCCGTGGCGCATGAGCAGAAGGCCGCAGCGACGCCTTCGTCCTCGGAGTCCGTGACGAGCCCGGAGGCGGGGCCGGCGGACTTCCGCGCCACGTTCTTCCGTGGGTTCTCCTTCGCGTATGTGTCCAGCTCGCTGCAGGACTCGCAGCTCGTGGGCAGCGCCGTGTACGTGCCGACGGCCGCGTCCACTTCGGAGCAACCTTCGGCACAGGCTCGTGACACGGCGACCGCGCCGAGCGAGTCCGGCTCGTCCAGCGTGAGCGTGCCCGCGGAGCCTGCTCCGAGCGCACCGACGACGAGTCCGGTGTCCGCCCGTGTCGCGTCCACCTCGGAGACCGCGCCCACCGCTTCCGTGGCACCGGAAGCCGTGCCCGCCGCCGCGTCGACCGCCGCGGCCGCATCCATCACGGCAGCAACACCTCCGCCCCTGCCTACGCGGTCCGTCGCGCCCGCCGTTGCCGCTGCGGCCACGGCGCCTGCGTCCGTCCCGCCGCCACTTCCCACGCAGTCTGCTACGCCCGCTGTTGCGGCACCGCCACCTGCGTCCGCGCCGCCGCCGTTGCCTGCTCAGTCCACCGCGCCCGCCGTTGCCGCTCCGGCCACCGCGGCGGTTCCGCCCCCGGTTCCCTCGGCGTCGAGCACGGCGCTCGCCACCGTACCCGGGCGTACTGAGCCCTCCGCCCCCCGGCCGGGCGCCCGCACGCCGGCCACCCGCATCGCCGCGCATTCGCCCTCCGAGCCCGGCCGCCCGGCACCGCGTTCGGGACCCGGCCGTCAGCTCGGCGACGCCCAGGTGCTTGCCCAGGACTCGGCCATCGCCACGGCGGAGGCCGCGCTGGCGCAGGTGGCCGCCCGTGTGCGCGAGCCGCGCCCTCGCACCCCGGACATCCCTTCGGACGCCGAGTTCAACGGCGAACTCCTGCGCCGCGTGCGCGAGGCCCGGCAGTTCACCCTCCAGCAGGTCGCCGACCGCACCCGCATCTCCAAGGCCCACCTGGAGAACGTCGAGGCCGACCGCTACGGCGCCCTCCCGGCCCCCGTGTACCTGCGCGGTATCCTCATGAACCTCGCCCGTGAGCTCGGGCTGGATCCGCTCCGGGTGTCCCGGAGCTACCTCGCCCTGGCTTCTGAGAAGTCAGGGAAGAAATGACTTCGTCAGGAGTCCAGGCAACCGGTGCAGGGGTGCGATGAAAGTTGACTCCCCCCAGACCGGTGCCTAAGTAGGTAGGACGATGACGGACGAGGAAAAGGTCAAGGCGATGCGGCTCGCCCGTGCGATTGCCTCGGATATCTCGCTCTACAACGAGCAGAAGATCATCAAGGGCATCGAGCAGGACAACCTCTTCGAGGTCCTCAAGGAGGAACTGGAGGAGGGCCGCGAGCTCTACAAGAGCCGCGTCAGCCAGGAGATCTTCACGAAGATGAACTTCTTCGAGCGCGCCATCAACGACATCGTCCTGCGCTCGAAGGCGCACGTGAAGTCGAAGATCTGGTAGCCCGTACCCACGTGGCAGCGCCCGACACGCGAGAGCACCGCGCCCCGCCCGAAGCTCGCGGAGAGCGCGTGGACCAGTACCTCGCCCGGGCCTTCCCGGACCTCACCCGTTCCCGCATCCACGGCCTCATCGAGGCCGGGCACGTGCTCGCCGACGGGCAGCCCGCCAAGCCGTCGCGGCGCCTGCGCGGCGGTGAGCTGCTCACCCTCCACGTCCCCGCGCCCGTGGCCGCCGTCCCGGTGGCGGAGGAACTGCCGCTCGCCGTGCTGCACGAGGACAAGGACCTCGTGGTGGTGGACAAGGCCGCGGGCATGGTGGTGCACCCCGGCGCGGGGCATGCGTCCGGGACGCTCGTCAACGCGCTGCTGCACCGGGTGAAGGACCTGGCCGGCGTGGGCGGGGAACTGCGCCCGGGCATCGTCCACCGGCTGGACAAGGACACCACCGGCTGCCTCGCGGTGGCGAAGAACGAGCAGACGCTCGTGGCGCTGCAGAAGGCCTTCAAGACGCGCGCGGTGGAGAAGACGTACCTGGCCATCGTCCACGGCACGCCGCTCGCCGAGGGGCGCATCGAGACGCTCTACGGCCGCCACCCCGTCCACCGGCAGAAGTTCACGGGCAAGGTGAAGGAGGGCAAGCAGGCCATCACGCTCTTCCGCGTGCTCGAGTCCTTCGACGGCGCGGCGCTGGTGGAGGTGGACCTGCTCACCGGCCGCACGCACCAGATTCGCGTGCACCTGTCCGAGTCCGGCCACCCGCTGCTCGGCGACGCGCTCTACGGCGCGGGCCGCAAGGCGAAGGGCCGGGCGGTGGAGGCGCAGGAGCGGCTGGGGCGGCAGGCGCTGCACGCGTGGCGCCTGTCCTTCGCGCACCCGCGTACGGGCAAGGCGCTGAACCTGGAGGCGCCCATCCCCGAGGACTTCACCGCCGCGCTGGAGTTGCTGCGCGGCGAGCCCGCCGCCACCGTGGCGGCACCGAAGGCGACTGCCAGGGCAAAGCCCGCCGCCCGGAAGAAGGCCGCGAAGAAGCGGGCGACGAGCTGAGCGCGCGGCCCGCCCGCCCCGACACGCTGAACCGGATTACAGGCCCGACACGCTGAGCGACTGCTGCCGCTTGGACAGCACCTTCACGGGCTGGATGGCCATGACGCGCATGAAGACCTGGAGCAGCTCCGGGTCGAACTTGTTGCGCATCTCGGTCCACATCAGCATCAGCGCCACTTCGGGGCCGTAGGCGTCGCGGTACGGACGCTTGGAGGTGAGCGCGTCGTACGCATCGCAGATGGCGATGATCTTCGCGTACGCCCCGAGGTTCGTCTTCGGGATGATCATCTGGATGTTGCCGCGCGAGTCGCGCACCGCGGTACCGAAGTCCGTCTTGTGCTCGAACGTCGTCACCACGCGCAGCAGCGTGGAGCGGCTGAAGCCCTTCTCCATGAGGATGTTGCGCACGGAGATGAGCGGCGCCTTCTGCACCGTGACCTTCTCCTCCGGAGACAGCGCGCCGCGCTTGGTGGCCAGCTCCTCCGGCAGCGTCGCCATGCCCGCGTCGTGGAACAGCGCGATGTAGCCCAAATCACGCAGCTGCGGCTTCGTCAGCCCCAGCTCCGCGCCGAAGACGATGCTCATCAGGCAGACGTTGACCTGGTGGTACACGAGGTAGTCGTCCTCGCGCCGCATCGTCGTCATGCCCAGGAAGTGCGTCTTCTGCTCGTAGGAGATGTCCACGAAGTCCTGCACCAGCCGCAGCGCCTTGGACGCGTTGAGGGGCTTCCCGGCGCGCACGGACTCCAGGTACTTCGTGAGGAAGAACACCGCGCGGGCGTAGATGGTCATCGCGTACTTCTTGCGATCGACCTTCTGGTCGCCCGGGTTGTCCATGTCCTTGTTCAGCTTCTCCTTGAGCTTGGAGAACTTGGCCACCCGCATGTTCAGCAGCTTGCGGCCCGCGAGCCCGTCCTCCTCCGTCGCGCTGGACTGCTCCTTGGCGAAGATCCAGACGAAGTTCTTCAGCTCCTGAATCGTGACGGGCTTGGTCAGCGTGAAGCCGCCCACGTCCTTGCCGCGCAGCTCCGCCAGCAGGTAGCGCTGGTTCTCGATGGAGTTCAGGTCCACCTTCACCAGCATGCCGTTGAGGTAGAAGGACTCCTTGACGCCCGTCAGCTCCAGCCGGCCTTCCTTGCCGATGATCTGGTTGATGATGTCCTGGAGCTGGTGCAGCGGCTTCTGGAAGACGGCGTTCTCGGGGTCATACATCTTCACCGAGCGCACCAGCATGTAGAGGCCGGCGACCAGGGAGCGCGCGAGCGACTGGAGCTTCTCGTTGTGCTCGCGGCCGTACTCGTTGACGTTTTCGTCCTGGGCCTGATTGATCTTCAGATTCTCGGCCATGGTCTATGCCTCCTCAGGGAGCGCCGAGTCCCCGAACAATGTCTTGCGCGTCTGGTACATCGCCTTGCGCGCGGCGGTGAGAACCTCGAGCGGCTGGTTCTTGTCCTCCACCACCGTCTGCAACAGCTTGTAGCCCTGGATGGAGCACGCGCCGCCCAGCCCGTGGATGGCCAGCAGCTTGTCCTCCAGCACGCGCTTCTTGTTGAGCAACGAGGGCTTCACCGCCAGCAGCTGCTGCATCAGCGACAGCGCTCCCGGCGTCCCCGTGGAGCCGATGGCCGTGTAGAAGGCCACGCGCTCGTCGGGGACCTTCTTCTCGAACGACGGGTCCCTCACGACGCGCATCAGGTCCGAGTAGGCCTTGTCGCGGTCGAACTCGGGCAACAGCTTCGCGGCCAGCACGCGCACCTGGGAGATGGGGTCGTTCAGCGCCTCGGCCATCATCCGCCGTGCCTCGCCGGTGCGGCCGCGGCCGATGATGGTGAGGACCTCCAGCTTCACCACCAGGTTGGGGCTCTTGAGCACCTGGGCGAACATCTTCAGCCGCTCCGGGTGGTTGCTCTTCTCCAGGATGTAGACCATGTCGCGCACCGTCTGGGGACGGTCCGACACCAGCCGCATCACGAAGGGGTCCGGCAGCTCGCGCGCGAAGCCGGCCAGCACGTCGCACAAGAGCGCGCGGTTCTCCGGCACTTCAATCGTCTCCAGCACCGCGAGCAGCGGGAGGATGGCGTCCCGGTCCAACGCCTGGAGGTAGCGCGTCACGTCCGCCGGGTTCTTCGCGCGCGTGGACTTGAGCGACTCGCCCATGCGCATCAGCCGCTGCTCCTCGCCCATCTTGTGCAGGAAGCCCTGGAGCAGCCGTCCCAGGCCGTCGCCGCCGTCGCGCTGGGAGAGCGCGCGCAGCTTGAGGACAATCTGGTTGATGGTGCTGAAGTCGTCCTGGATGAGGAGCATGTCCAGGAGCTGCACGAAGATTTCCTCGAGCAGCGTGGCGTCCTCCACGCCGCCCTCCACCACCTGGAACACGGCGCTGACCAGCTTGGGGAACAGCCGCGCGTTCTCCTCCTCCATCACCTCGCGCTGCAGCTTCGCCTTCAGCTCGTCCGACGCGTGGCGCCCGCCCACCACGAGGCCGCGAATCTGCTCCACGCCGTCCAGCTTGGACTCCAGGTCCTCCGCGGACACGCGCGCGAAGCGCAGGTAGTCATCCGAGTTCGTCTGCAGGCGCGAGTAGAGGTAGCCCACCACCTTGTCCACTTCGACCTGGACCTCCTCCTCGCTGGCGGACTCCATGGAGAAGCCCTCCACCACGACGTACTCCACGTGCTCCATGCCCGCGCGCCACAGCTGCGCCAGCACGTCCTCCGCGCCGCGCTCCGGCTCGGAGAGGGCAATCATCGTGAAGGTGACCAGCTCCTCCACCTGCAGGCCCGGGCGGAAGATGAGCTGACGGATGCCGTCCCGGAAGAACTTGTAGGGCAGCGGCGTGTCCTCGGTGAACAGCGGCTCGCCGTACAGCACGAGGTTCTGCTGCTCCACCTTCATGGACAGCGCGCCGAACCTGTCGGTGTACGCCTGCACCGCCTCGAGCGCCTTGCCGAGAAACTCCGGGAAGCGCGCCTCGTTGTGGCGGTACATGCCGATCTGCTTGATGCCCTTGAGCAGGTGGAAGGTGAACGTCTTCGCCAGCTCCACCTTCTCCTTGGCCTCGGGAGTCAGCTCGGCGCTTGCATCGGGGGCTTCGGCTTTGAGGGGCTGGGCCATGCGTCTGCAACTCTCCGCTCGGGCGGTATCCCAAGCCTACTCTGATTTCTTCCCGTTACCCAGGGGACGAACCGGTGGAAGTTCAAGGGCTTGAGGTGACAGCCGTGAAACAGCCCCCCGGATGACCGGGATTCCGGGGTGTGGTACGAGCCGCGCCATCCACCGAGGGGGTGTGAAGCGCATGAAACGGGTGCTGGCCTGCGGGGTGATGCTGGTGTCGTTGACAGGGTGCTTCCGGATGAGCGTGCGCTCCGGGGCGCCGCGCTCGGGCGACGGGGGGCACCGCAACGGCGTGAGCCTCGCGTACGGCCTGACGACGTCCAACGTCGCGGCGAAGGAATGCCCGAATGGCCTGTCCCGGGTGGACGTGTACTGGCCGGCGTGGGGACCCATCGTCTACTTCTTTACCTTCGGCATCGTCGCGCCGCTGCGTGCCGAATATGTCTGCGCCGAGGGCGGCGCCGTGGGGCCCGGCCCGGCACGGCCCGACACCGGAGGTGAAGAGGCGCCGCTTCCCTCGGACGTGCCTCCGTCGCATCCGCCGCTCTGAGGGCATGGTGGAGGGCATCCCGCGCCGCTGAAACGACACGAGGCGGCGGGGATGGCTCCCACGCCGCCTCGGCTCACCTCATGCGCGGTGCCTCAGGCGGGCACCGCGGCCGGAATCAACGTCAGGCCTTCTTCTGCGGCGGCGGAGCCACCGCGGCGCTCTCGCCCCTGAGGGCGGAGCGGAGCAGGAAGGCGGTGAGGCCCGCGAAGAAGACGAGGCCCCAGACGTTGGACCACAGCGGGTGCGCCATCTCGCTCTCGCCCACCGCGTTGAGGAAGCCGCCCAGGCCGCCCTGGTGGCCGAGCATGGCCGGCAGGTTGATGGCGCGGGTGAGGGCACCGTCGGAGGCAATCTCCAGGATGGCGATGAGCACGCCGGCGATGGAGCCACCGGCGATGTAGCCGGAGGAGAGCAGGGTGCCGGGGGAGAACTCGGACTCGGCCGCGCTGCCGCCGCGCACGCGGTCCACCACGTAGCGCACCATGCCGCCCACGAAGAGCGGCGCGCTGCTGCTGATGGGCAGGTACACGCCCACCGCGAAGGGCAGCGCCGACACGCCGCACAGCTCCAGCATCAGCGCGATGAACACGCCCAGGAGCACCAGGTCCCACGGCAGCCGCTGCGTGAGGATGCCGTCGATGATGAGCGCGAAGAGCTGCGCCTTGGGCGCGGAGTAGCGCGTGAGCTGCTGGCCCTCGTAGGCGCTGATGCGGCCGCCGATGCCCGGGTCCACCACGTACTGGATGGTGCCGGACTCGTCGACCAGGTACTTGCCCGCGGGCACCGGCGTGTCCGCGCCGCGCACGTGGCCCTCCTTGTACGTGCGCTTCGGCCCTTCCGTGAGCGTGCCCAGCTCGGACACCTTCACCTGCTGGTTGTTGGCGAGGCTGAGCGTCACCGCGCCCACGTCCTGAACGGGCACGTCGCGCCAGCTGCGCAGCTCGGGCGTGCCGCCCTGCGTGTTCAGCTCGTAGCCCTGCGCCCACAGCGCCTTGCGCACCGCCGCCTCATCCGTGCCGCGCGCGGTCAGCGCCTCGGGCGACACGGCCCAGGGGAAGGTCTTCTGGACGTGCGTCTCCTCCGTCGTGTCCGTCACCTTCACGCCCGGGTGCGGCTCGGGGATGATGGCGGTGGCGCCGCGGTTGAGCGTCACCAGCACCAGGCCGATGAACATCGCGCTCGTCAGCACGCCGACGAACAGGGCGATCTGCTGCTTCCTGGGCGTGCCGCCCACCAGGAAGGCCGTCTTCAAGTCCTGCGCGGTGGTGCCGCCGTTGGACGCGGCGATGCCGACGATGGCCGCCGTGGTGAGGGCCATGAAGCGGTCCTCGGAGGACGTCCACCCCAGCAGCAGGTACACGAGGCAGGTGACGAGCAGCGTGGCCACCACCATGCCGGAGATGGGGTTGGACGAGCTGCCAATCTCACCCGTGATTCGCGCGCTCACCGTCACGAAGAAGAAGCCGAAGATGACGATGAGGATGGCGGAGATGAAGTTGACCTGCAGCGGCGGCGCCAGCCAGATGGCCAGCACCAGCAGCAGGCTGCCCACGAGCACCACGGTGATGGGCAAATCCTGCTCGGTGCGCAGCAGCTGCGGCGCGCCACCGTGGCTGCGCGAGGCACGCAGCGTGGCCACGCTGCGCTGGAACGCGCCGATGATGGTGGGCATGGAGCGGATGAGGCTGATGAGACCGCCCGTCGCCACCGCGCCCGCGCCGATGTAGAGCACGTACGCGTTGCGAATCTGGTCCGGCGACATGTCCCGGATGAGCATGCCGTTGTGCACCAGCAGCGGCGTCTCCAGCCCGCTGCCGAAGAAGGAGATGGCGGGGATGAGGATGAGGTAGCTCAGCACGCCGCCGGCGAACGTAATCGCCGCCACGCGCGGACCGATGATGTAGCCCACGCCCAGCAGCTCCGGGCTCACCTCGGTGGAGAGCGTGGCGCTCTTCAGGCCCTTGAGCGGCGTGGTGAGCACCTCCTTGAAGAGCTTCATTCCCGAGTAGAGGAACTTGTAAACGCCACCCACGACGAAGCCGATGATGACGGTGCGCGCGTTGGTGCCGCCCTGCTCGCCGACGATGAGCACGTCCGCGCTGGCCGTGCCCTCGGGGTAGGGCAGCTTGCCGTGCTCCTGGACGATGAGGCCCTGGCGCAGCGGAATCATCATCAGCACGCCGAGCACGCCGCCCAGCGCCGCGGTGAGGAACGCGTGGGTGAGGCTGATGTCGTAGCCCAGCAGGAGCAGCGCGGGCAGCGCCGCCGCCACGCCGAAGGCCAGCGACTCACCGGCCGAGCCCGCCGTCTGGACGATGGTGTTCTCCAGGATGCTGGAGTTGCCCAGGGCCCGGAAGATGGCGATGGAGAGCACCGCCACGGGGATGGACGCGGACACCGTGAGGCCGACCTTGATGGCCAGGTACACGGACGACGCGGCGAAGACGACGCCGAGAATCGAACCAAGCGCCAGGCCCCGGATGGTCATCTCCAGGGGCGACTTGTCCGGGGAGACGTAGGGCGTATGGGGATGCGGGGCGTGCGCCTCCGCGATGGGGACGCGGTCTTCGGCGACCGGCGGGGTTCCGTGGGCCAAGCGTGAAGCTCCTTCACGAGGGAATCGGGGGCCCCTTCTAGCAGGGTGCCGCGCCGCCGTGAAACAGAGGCTCCAAATGGCAAGCGCCTCCGCCCCGGGTGGGGAGGAGGCGCTCGAAGGCGGCCGACCTGCCGCGTCAGTCAGCTGCTACTGCTGGAGCGCGGCGGCCTCGGGGTCCACCTCGGCCATGAGGGCGGCCAGCTCGGACTTCAGCTTGTCCTTGGCGCGAATCTCGAGCTGGCGGGCGCGCTCGCGCGAGAAGCCGAAGTGCTCGCCCAATTCCTTGAGCGTCATCGGCCGCTCGTTCATGACGCGCTGCTCGATGATGAAGCGCTCGCGCGGGTCCAACCGCATCAGCGCGGTGCGCACGCGGGCGTTGATGAGGCCCGCCTCCTCCTTGTCCGCGAACTCGTCGTCCTGCGGGGCCGAGGCGCTCACCACGAAGTCCACGTGGCTGTTGCCGCCGTCCTCGCCCATGGGCGCGTCGAGGGACAAATCACGCCCGCCCATGCGCTGCTCCATCTCGCGCACCTCGCCGGGCTTGACGTGCAGGCGGCGGGCGATGTCGTCGACATTCACCACGGCCTCGCCGCTGCCGAACTTCTCCAGCTCACGGCGCGTGCGGGCGAGGCTGAAGAACAGCTTGCGCTGCGCCTGCGTGGTACCGAGCTTCACCAGCGACCAGCTCTTGAGGATGTAGTTCTGGATGTACGCGCGGATCCACCACACCGCGTAGGAGATGAGGCGGATGCCCTTGTCCGGGTCGAACTTCTGCACGGCCTTCATCAGGCCGATGTTCCCCTCCTGGATGAGGTCGGACATCTTGATGCCATAGGAGCGGTACTCGTAGGCGACCTTCACCACGAAGCGCAGGTTGGACGTCACCAGGCGGTGGCCGGCGGCCAGGTCGCCCTTGATGAAACGCCGCGCCAGCTCCTGCTCCTCCTCCACCGTGAGGAGGGAGTAGTGGTTGATCTCCGAGAGGTACATCGCCAGAGAGCCGGAGTTGGACGACTGCTCGGTGGAAGCCTGCATGAGTGATGTCTCCCGACGGGGGCCTCGCGAATGGGAGGCCGAGAAGGTTTTCAGACCGGCTGACAACTTGACGAAGGAGCCTTGAGCAACGGCGGTGCCAACTTGCTGCCTTGCGTCTTTCCCTGTGTCTGCGGGGGGTTGGCGAAGGCGGACCGCGTGTACAAGGCGGGAAACCTGTAACCGTTACATCGCGCCCGGAGGGCGGCCTCGAAAACAGAGCGGTAGGAAGTTCAGGGCAATCCGCAAGCGGCCTCCTACGAGAGGCCCGGGCCTGTCTGCCCGGGCGACGCAAAAGGCGTAACGACTCCCTTTTCGGATGACAGGCGCGTTTCAACACACGCGCTGGAACGCTCGGAAGGCGGGCGACGGAGCAGGGGCCTTCAGGCTCGCAAGGCCACGCCAATGTCCGAGGCCGGCGGCTCGGAAGGCGGGGCCGTCAGGCGATACGGACGCTGACGCCGTGTCGTGCTCACAGCGGCTCGCGCGTCCCGACGCTCAGGACGCGCGGGCGCGAGGGGCGCGAGCTTCTTCAGCGGCGCGGCGGGCCTCGGCGGCGACGGCGCGCTTGAGGGTGCCGAGCAGCTCGGCCGCCTCACCCTTGCGCAGCGGGCGGCCGCCGAAGCGGGCCTCCAGATACCGGCGGGTGATGGGGCTCAGGGCAGGGGAGAGCGGATGGCGCTCGCGGGCGAGCCGCGCGTCCAGGTCCTCCAGCGCCTCGTCCTCGCGGCGCTCCAACCGCGCGGACGCGAGCTGGGCCTCCACCGCATCCACGAAGCGCGTGGCGTCATGCGGGCGCTCGCGCTCCAGGAAGCGGCTCACCCTGCGCCAGAAGAAGTAGGCCACCGCGCCGGCGACGAAGGCCGAGGCCCAGGCGCGCAGCGGGGGCAGCCGGCTCGGCTGCCCGTCGTCTTCTTGGCCGCGCGGCGGACGGACGAGTGCGCGCGCCACGTCCAGCTGGTCCCTGAACGAGTAGTCGACGACGGCGCTACGCCAGCGCTCCTCCAGCGACTCGTAGAAGCTGAGCAGTTCCTCGAGGACCTGCGAGGCCTGACTGGTGCGGTGTGCCGGCGGCGTCGCGTCCACGGTGACGAAGCCACGCCCGGGCACCAGCACGTGCGTCCACGCGTGCGCGTCACCCGCGCGGACGACGTAGACGTCGTTCACCCGCTCGCCCCCGAAGAAGCCGGTGGCCAGCCGCGCGCGGATGCCCTGCGTGCGCAGCATCAGCGTGAGGGCGGTGGCGAAGTGCTCGCAGTGTCCGGCCTTGCGCTCGAACAGGAAGTCGGCCAGTGGGTCCGGCACCTCTCCGCCCTGCTCCAGCGTGTACGTGAAGTCCCGCTGCAGCCACGAGGCCAGCTTGCGCGCGGCGGCCAGCGGCTCGCGCTCGCCATTCAGCACTCGCGCCGCCGTCTGCGCCACGCGCGGGTCCAGGTTCTGCGGCAGCGCCATCAGCGCGTCCTGCTCCTCGGCGGGCAGCTTCTCGAGGCCGTCACCGCTGCCGCCGGGAGGCAGGCTGTAGGCCTCGTAGCTGTAGGCGACGCCGGAGTCGAGGAAGCGCACCTCGCCGCCGCCCAGCTCCTGGAGGCGCGCGCGCCGGCTGCCCGCTTGCGAGTGCGAGGCCGCGTTGCCCAGCCGCGAGGGCGTCTCCAACGCCACCAGCGTGCGGGCCCCGTATGCGGGCAGCAATTCCACACGCTGATGGACGAGTCCCTCGCGTCCCGGGCGCAGCGTCACCATCCAGTCGCCGCTGCCGCGCGCGCCGCCCAGGTTCGTCCATTCCTGCCCGTCGAAGACGTCGTAGGTGCGGCCCACCCAGTACGCGTCCAGCTCCTCCTTCTCCGGGTCCGGCTCGAGCCTGGCGCGCAGGACGATGCGGGGGTTGTCCTTGATGGTGCCGGCGCCGCCCAGCCGCACGGTGTTGGAGAAGCCCGTGGTGGCGATGCCCAGGCCCGGCGCGGCGCGCAGGCCCATCATGTTCCAGTTGAGGCGCGGGAAGAGGATGAAGAAGGCCACCGCGCCAGCCACCGCGAAGGTGATTCCCCGGCTCAGCGGGCGCAGCACCTCGCGCACCGGGATGGGCTCGCCCTCCGGCACCGCGGCCTCCACCACGCCCAGCGCCAGGGACATGCTGGACAGCACGCAGAAGGCCACCAGGCACAGGCCGTAGACGAGCTCGCCGGTCAGCGCCGCGCCTCCCGCCACCATCAGCAGCCCGGACAGGTGGACCTGCCCGTCGGTGGCCGGCCCCGGCTGCGACAGCAGGCGGTGCGCGGAGATGAGGCCCGCGAAGGCGCACGCCGCCACCACGAGGTTGAGCGAGCCGGCCAGGACGTTCATTCCCAGCACCGCCGCCACGACGAGCAGCAGCAGCGCCGTCAGCTTCTCCCTCCGGCCGAACAGCCGCCATCCCAGCAGCGCGAGCAGCAGCGCCAGTCCGTACAGCGCGAGCGTCCACACCGGGAGCTGTCCGGACACGCCCATGGAGGCGAAGGCGGCACCGGCGCCCAGGTCGCGCAGCACCATCCGCAGGCTGCTCCTCATGCCGCCTCCTCGTCCGTGCGCGGGCCCTCGTAGCCCAGCCACGCCAGGGCCCGGAGGATGCGCCGCTCCTGCGCGCTGCCCGCGGCGGGGCGCACCCGGCCGTCCGCCGTGTCCAGCCCCACCTCGTGGCCCTCTTCGATGAGCCGGTGCGTGAGCGCGGCCACCTCTTCACAGCGGCGCTCCAGCGCGTCGCCCTCCAGCCCGGCGTCCACCGCCAGAATCCAGGTGCGTCGCTCCTCGCGCTCACGCTCCACGCGCAGGAGCTTCCCCACCGACGCGCTCTTGCGCCAGTGGATGCGGCGCGCGTCCTCGCCCTGCGCCAGCTCGCGCAGGCCGGACACGTCGCCGGTGCCGTCGTTGCGGCGCGGGTTGCCCGCGTCACCCACGGGCCCGCGCTCCGCCTCGCCCGGGTCCTGGCAGGCGTAGCCGCGCCGCGGGTAGACGAGCAGCGTGCTCTCCAGCGGGAAGACGCGCGACTTGGCGAACAGGCCCAGCGGCCACGTCGTGGTGATGCGCACGCCCGTCAGCGGCACCGGGCCGCGCTGGGGCGCGGTGAGGTTGGCGCGCACCACGTGGTCCACGCCCGCGCGCAGGTAGCCCACGCCGCCCTCGCCCGTCAGCGGCGAGTCCGCCTCTTCCAATGTGATTGCGAAGCCGTGGCCCTTCTTCTTCGAGATGGCCCAGCGGAAGGCGAACGGCTCCGCCGCGAAGGCCGCGTCCGTGCCCACGCGCCGCACGGACAAGTCCCGCAGGCAGCGCTCGGACAGCACGCCAGACACCACCACCATGCTGAGCAGCAGGCCCAGCAGCAGGTAGAGGAGGTTGTTACCGGTGTTGAGCGCGCCCAGGCCCACGCCGAACGTCACCACCAGGTACGTGCGGCCGATGCGCGTCACCTTCAGGGTGCGCGGCGGCCGGAGCCGGGCACGAAGCCAGGCCCACCACTGCTTGAGGCCGCGCCGCTTCACCGGGGCGCCGGAACCTTCCGGGAGATTTCCTCCAGGAGGTGGGCCGCCTCGTCTCGCGCCGACACGCCCTGCATGGCGCTGCGCAGCAGCACGCGGTGCGCCCAGCAAGGCACCAGCAGCGCGCGCACGTCGCCCGGCGTGATGAAGTCCCGAGACTCCCACAGCGCGTGCGCCCGCGCCGCCGCGCCCAGCGCCAGCACCGCGCGCGTGGACGCGCCGCGCTCGATGTCGCCGTGCTGACGCGTGGCCGTGGCCAGCCGCACCACGTAGTCCGCCACCGCGTCATCCAGCTTCAGCTCGGCCGCCAGCGCGCGCAGGGAGGCGACCTCGTCCGGCCCGGACACGGTCTCCACCGCGTCCAGGGGCGGCACGCCGCCGCGCGTGGCCAGCAGGCGCGCCTCCACCTCCGGCGCGGGGTGGCCCAGCGACATGCGCACCATGAAGCGGTCCAGCTGCGAGTCCGGCAGCGGGTACGTGCCGGAGAAGTCCACCGGGTTCTGCGTGGCCACCACGGTGAAGGGCGAGGGCAGCGGGTACGTGGCGCCGTCCAGCGACACCTGTCCCTGCGCCATGGCCTCCAGCAGCGCGGACTGCGTGCGCGGCGGGGCGCGGTTCAGCTCATCCGCCAGCACCAGTTGGCGGAAGAGGGGACCGGGACGGAACTGGAAGGTGGCCGTCTGCGCGTGGAAGACCTGGGCGCCGAGGATGTCGGCGGGCATCAGGTCCGCGGTGAACTGCACGCGCGCGAAGCTCAAACCACAGGCCCGCGCGAGCGCCTCGGCGAGTGTCGTCTTGCCCACACCCGGCACGTCCTCCAGGAGGAGGTGCCCTCCGGCCACCAGGCACGTCACGACGAGCTGGGCCTGGGCCTCCTTGCCCTGGACCGCGCGCCCCAACTGGACGGCGATGCGTTCCATCGCCGAGCGTGCCGAGGCAGGAGAGGGAACGGGGGACAGGACGCGGGCGGGCTGATTCATCTCCCGCCACTCTAACCGACTCCCCCACGGGCCGGCACACCCGTTCGCCGCGCGTCCCTCGCGGGACGCCTGCCTGCTCACCGGGTGGGGGATGCTTACGCCGAGAGGATGTCCTCGGGCGTGTAGTACGCACGGCGTTGCTGGGACGAGCCCGTGCCCACGCCGAAATAGCGGAACATCCGCTCGTGGTGCGTGGCCAGGCCGCGCAGCTGCACCGGACGCTCGACCAGGTCGCGAGTCAATACGCCCACGGCGCTATCCTTGAACTCCCGCAGGTGGGTGAAGTCCAGGACGACCTCGCGCCCGCTGAGCGATTTGAGCGAGGTGCGCACTTCCTGCGCCGTCCTGCCGTCCAGGATGCCCTCCAGCCGAAGGGTGACCCGGCCTGCGACCTCCTCACTGTGAATCTGTAGCCCCGCCATCGCTGTGCGCTCCCAAGTGGATGCTGTGTGCATGGTGTGCCGTTGAGATGGGCACGGCGGCTGTCTGCACTTCCCGGGCCCACCTGCGAGCCCGGTGCTCCACGAGCGACACAACCCGTGGAGTGCTCTCAGCCGGGCGCAAACACTGCACCTTGACGGATGAGAAGGTCAGCCCCCCTTGAGAAAGTTTCACCGGATTGTCATGCAACGGTCGTCCAGCGTGTTGCCTGTCGGTCAACCCTTGCGGTCATCCGTTGTCTGCTGGTCTCGGAGGGTGAGCTGGCGCTCCTGCTGAGCCTTCAGCTTCCGGAACTCCTTTACGACCTTGGTCGGATAGCCGGCCATGAACTTCTTGCGAACCTCCGGCTTGGCGAGGATGCGCCTGGCCAGCCCGGGGCCCGCGTTGTACGCGACGAGCGCGCGCTCCACGGTGCCGAAGCGGGAGATGAGGTCCGCCAGGTACGCGGTGCCAATCTGGACGTTCGTCTCCGAGTCGAAGAGGTTGCTGGAGCGGCCCAGCTTGTAGCCGGCCTTCTCCGCCAGGTACTTGCCCGTGTCCGGCATCACCTGCATCAGCCCCATGGCCCCCACGCCCGACACCGCGTAGTTGTTGAAGCTGCTCTCGCACCGGATGACGGCCACCACCAGCAGCGGGTCCACGTTGTTGCGGCGGGCCTCGCGGACAATCGCCACCGCCAGTCGCCGCTGCTGGCGCTCCGGCAGGCCGGAGGCCTTCACCAGCTCCGCCACGCCCAGCCGGTCCGCCTCGGCGTAGTCCGCCTCGTCCTCGTACGCGTGGATCTTGGCCATGGCCTGCTTCAGCTCGGCCTCGCGCGCGGCCAGCTGCGCGCGCAGCTCCACGACTTCCGGCGCCTCGCCCTGCGGGCCCTCCGGCACCTGCACCGGAAAGGCGAATGCCTCCGTTCCCGCCAGCCACGCCGCTGCTGCCATCGCCACCGTCCAGCCCCGCATCCCGCCCTCCCCGGCGCCCGCTGCTGGCGCGCCCGCTGAACCTGCAACTCCAACCGACTTCTGATGCGACGGCGGCAAAGCAGGCGGCGTGCCATGCGCCCTTCACACTGCGTCCCTCCTTAAGAGATCCCCATGCAAGGGCCGGAGGATCTCCTCGCGCGCCGGAAAAAATGCCCGGACGGGGAAGTGCTTTACCCAACGTGAGGCTGTGAAAAGGACTGGGTTGCCCGCTCTGGTACCCGTTCCTAGCTTTGCCCGCGCCAGGGTGTGGGGCGTGGAGGTGTGGCGTGTACTGGACGATGGGAATGATCCTGCTGGTGCTGTGGGGGCTGGGCCTGACGGCGGGCTCCACCGAGGGCTACTGGGTCCACCTGCTGCTCTTGTTCTCTTTCGTGGCCTTCCTGCTCGCAGTGGCCTCTCACGGGCGGCGCACCACGACGGCGCGGCGGACGGCGGGCTCATGAGCGCGCATGCGCCGGAGGTGATGGCGCTGGAGCTGCCCCGGGACACCGCCGGCTTCTCGCGGCGCGAGTGCCCCGGCTGCCAGCGCCCCTTCAAGATGCGCCCCGGCACCGTCGAGGCGCGCGCGGTGCTGCACAAGCTGCAGGCCTTCTTCTCCTTCGAGAACGCGCACGAGGGCGAGGAGGGGCTTCCGCTGTGGCGCTGTCCCTACTGCGGCCAGCGCGCGGACGCGGACACGTTCCTCACGCCCGCGCAGCAGACGCACCTGGAGTCCGTGGCGCGCGCCTGGGCCAACCACGTGCGCTACGAGCAGCTCGCCCACGTGAATCGCACGCTGTCCGTCAACCCGCGGCCCACCTTCGTCGCGGTGCCGCCGGAGGCGATGCCCGGGCCCATGGACCCGGAGGCGGACGAGTTGCTCCGCACGCTGCCCATGCTGTGCTGCGGAGAAGACCTCAAGGTGCTGTGGGACTGGGACCAGCCCTTGTACTGCCCGTATTGCGGCACCCGGCACGGCGGGCTGAGCGGCCGGCAGCAGGTGCAGCTCCGCTTCGTCCAGGAGTAGGCGGCCGTCCCGTCTCGCGGATCACGCATGTCTGGCGGTGGACGCGGACCGGCCGCGAGGGCAGGCTGCGCGTCCATGACGAGGGCCTCCCCCCGGGTGGTGTTCGCGGCCTTCCTCCTGGTCGCGGGCGCGGCCTCCGCGCACAACGCGGACATCCTCTATTCACAGGTGCGGCGCACCGCTCCGGAAGGAGCCCCGCGGCCGTCGCCCGGCGGCGAGCCCGAAGGCTCGGAGGTCCGCCAGGTGCTCACGCTGACGGCGGGCACGCTCGGCCTGCTGCTGCCCGCGGACGCGGACGGCGACGGCACGGTGTCCCAGGCGGACCTGGACGCGCGCCGCGCCGCGCTCGAGGTGGGCGTGTGGGACGCGCTGCCGCTCACCGCGGGCGGGCGGCCCTGCACGCGCACCTCCCACGCCGCGCTCTTGCGCCAGACGTACGTGGAGCTGTCCGCCACCTTCACCTGCCCGCCGGGGCCGCTGCGGCAGACGTACACCGTGCTGTCGGTGCTGCCGGCCGGATACCGGGTGATTCTCGGCAGCTCGCTGGACGGTGAGGTGACGGGGTCCATCTTCGCGGACGCCGCGCAGCCGAGCGTGGACATCCCCGGCCCCGCGGCGGCGGGAGGGGAGGGCGGCGCGTCCGTCAGCGGCTTCACGGGCTGGGTGCTGGAAGGCATCCACCACATCTTCCAGGGTTATGACCACCTCGCCTTCCTGCTCGCGGTGCTGCTGGTCGGCGGGAGCTGGAAGCGCGTGCTGCTGCTCGTGTCGTCGTTCACCGTCGCGCACTCCATCACCCTCGGGGCCGTCGTGCTGGGCTGGGTGTCGCTGGATGGAGACAGGGCGCGCTGGGTGGAGGCCACCATCGCCGCGTCCATCATCTATGTGGCGGTGGAGAACCTCGTCCTGCGCGAGCACCGCCACCGCGCCCTCGTCACCTTCCTCTTCGGGCTGGTGCACGGCTTCGGCTTCGCGAGCGTGCTGAAGAACTACGGGCTGGGGGACTCCGTCGCGCCGGCGCTCCTGGGCTTCAACATCGGCGTGGAACTGGGGCAGGCGACAGTCGTGGCCGTGCTGCTGCCGGTGCTGCGCATGGTGCGGCGCAGGCCCACGTTGCACCTCAAGACTGTGCGCGCGGTGTCGGTGCTCATCCTCGCGGCTGGTGGTTACTGGATGTTCGAGCGGGCACTCGGTTGAATCCGGCGGACCCCGTTCCTACGTTGCCGGCATAGAGGGTAGGGAACGGGGGACGTCAATGGGTGCGAGGCATACCCGGCTGGCCGCTGCGCTGGCCGCCGCATGGGAGGCGGAAGTCGTTTCCGCCCGGCGGATGACAGCGCTGGCGGAGCGCATCGGAGATGCGCGGGTCCGGGCGCGGCTGATGGTGCTGGCCGCCTTCTGCCGCGCGCACGCCTCGCGCCTGCTGGCCCGGCTGGCCGCCCTGGGCCGCGGCCCGTTGCCCGTGCCGCCCGAGGACATCGAGCTGGATCCGGACACGATTCTGGAGCTGCGCCGCGAGGGCTGCTTCGCCCGCGCCTCCGCCGCCCGCTACGAGACGACAGCCGAGCTGGCGCGCCAGCAGGCGGACCTGTCCTCCGCCTGGGTGTGCGAGCTCAACCGCACCGAGGAGCAGGACCGCGCCCGCGAGCTGCTCGCCCTGGCGGAAGGGGCCCTGGCCGCCGTCATGCATGGCCCGTCCTCCACCATGGACGCGTCGCCCGGCTCCTGATCGCCTGAAACGGCCTTCCGGACGTCGCCCAGGTCCGCTCTCCCGGTGACAGTCCCCGCGCGTTGGGCGTAGAAACGGCGCCCATGGCGAAGGAGACCTACAACGACCTCATCTTCCAGCTGGGCGACCTGGCGCGTGATCGGCTGCCGGGCAAGCCCAACTGCCCTCGCTCCATGGACCGCGTCTACCGCGCCGAGGAGGCGGTGGTGGCCCGCCGGGACGAGCTGGCGGCGCTCGAGCAGGAGATGAATGACGAGGACGGCGCCTGGCAGGACTTCCTGGCCCAGCAGGCCGAGGAGCGCACCGGGCACCAGGCCATCGTCAAGAAGTGGAAGAAGGCGGTGGACGCCATCGAAGGCAAGGTGAAGGAGCTGCGCAAGACGCTCTCCACCCGCCGCGCCGACCTCCGCTACGCCCTGGACGGCCTCGGCAAGCTCGAGCAGAAGATCCAGGACATGGAGCTGACGGGCCAGGAACCCAGCAAGATCGACGTCGCCCGCACCAACCTCAAGAAGAACCGGCTCGCGCAGATGCGCCTGGGCCGCGAGGTGGAGGACCTGGAGGTCCGCCTGTCCAACGCCCTCACGCCCGTGCCCGGCCAGCCCGGCGCCCCCGGCATCCTGGCGCACAAGCGCCTGCTGGAGATGGAGGACGAGGAGGAGGCGCGCAAGCTGGAGCACGAGCAGCGGATGGCGGAGCTCGACCAGGCAATCGCCTCGCGGGAGGAACAGGTGAAGGCCGCGGAGGATTACCTGGATCAAGCGCTGTTCCTGCTGGGCGAGGACGTGTACGCTCGGCGCATCCCTGATGCGCAGCTCGCACCGTTCTACCCGCGGCTTGATCGCGCTCAGTGAGGGGCTCCCCCGCCCGTAGTGCTTGACGTGGGGGTCGCGTCTGCTACATTGCGCCGCTTCCTGGCGACCGCGGGGACGCGTGCAGTCCAGGTCATTGATTTCATTGGGTTTTTCCGCGCCACCACGCGCGCGCTGGCAGTGAGGACGACGTGAAGGGTCTGATTGGCAAGAAGATCGGGATGACCCAGGTGTTCAATGATGAGGGCAACCTCGTCCCGGTCACTGTGATCGATGTGGGTACCTGCCAGGTCGTGGGCAAGCGCACCCCGGAGAAGGACAAGTATTCCGCGGTGACCCTGGGCTTCGGCGAGATTCGCGAGAAGATTCTCAACAAGGCCGAGCGCGGCTTCTTCAAGAAGGCCAGCGCGCCCTACCGCCGCCACCTGAAGGAGTTCCGCGTCACGCCGGAGGAGGCCGCCTCCTTCAACGTGGGCGACGCCGTCAAGGCGGACCTGTTCTCCAAGGGCGAGCTGGTGGACGTCACCGGCATCACCAAGGGCCGCGGCTTCTCCGGCGTCATGCGCCGCTGGAGCTTCAAGGGTTCGCAGACCAAGACGCACGGTACGCACGAGTATCAGCGTCACCCAGGCGCCATCGGTCAGCGTAAGACGCCGGGCCGCACCTACCCGAACAAGAAGATGCCGGGTCACTTTGGCGTGGAGCAGGTCACCACCCAGAACCTGACCGTCGTCGACGTGGACGTGGAGAAGGGCCTCATCCTCGTGAAGGGCGCCGTCCCGGGCCACAACGACGCGGTGGTCTACCTCCGCCCGAGCATCAAGGTCGCCCTGCGCGCGCAGCACAAGGCCGCTCGCGGTTGATTCGCTGCTGAGCGCACTGAAGTCCAGTCGCTCCTGACGCCCCGCCTCCGGGCCCGATTCCTCGGGCATCCGGGCGGGGCGTTTGCGTTGCGGGCGCGTGCGTCCCACCGTCCCGGGTGGGTCCAGGTGTGCCCCTCGTGGTACCCTGCCTGCCCCTTTCGCCACGGCCGCGTCATGCGGTGCCCCTGGAAACGTTGACCGGTGGGCGCCGGACACCGACGAGGGTGAAAAGAATTCCGACTCCGCGCCATCGTGGCTTGTCGCTCGCGGAAGCCGTGTGCACATGGATGCGCCACGAAGGGGCCTGATCGTCAATGACGCAGGCGCCCGGGTTGGGGGAGGCTCGGCCTCCCGCACACGGCGGCCCACCCCACGGGCCGGGCAGGAACCATGAACGCACGCACGCTCCGCGTCTTTGCTTCGTTGGCCATCTCGCTGGCGGCGCCCTTCGCCGCGGCGCAGGACGACGACAGTGAGAAGGTCCTCGACAACGTCGTCGTCAGGAACCGGCTGTTCGAGCCTGGAGGGCACCTCGAGCTGTCCCTGGGCGTGGGCCTGCCGGTGCAGACGCACCTGACGGCGCACTACTTCTTCAACGCCGGGGTCGCCTACAACCTCTTCAACACCTTCGCGATTGAAGCGCGCGCCGGCTACGCGGCCAGCCGCCACACCGGACTGGCGCGCTCCATCTCCGAGAGCTTCCTGGACCGTCAGGACAAGAAGGTCACCGACGAGCTCGAGGACATGTGGGAGATGAATCTGCACGGCGTGGCCGGCGTGCGGTGGGCGCCCATCTACGGGAAGCTCAGCCTCGTGTCCGACTTGCCGGCGCACTTCCAGGCGTACGTCTGGGGTGGCGGCGGCATCGGCTCGTTCCAGCGCCACTCCGTCATCCAGTGCACGCAGGTGGTGGACCGCGAGCTGGGCATCTGTGACGACCGCACGGTGCCGGAGGACCGCGGCTCGGCCTCGAATGACTTCTGGGTGAAGGAGACGCGCGTGGCCCCGGTGGTGTCCGGCGCGGTGGGCTTCCGCTTCTTCATCGGCAACACGCACGGCCTGCGGCTGGAGCTGCGCGACTGGGTGTTCCGCGATTCCTACCGCGTCAACCTGCTGCGCGACGACTGGGAAGCGGGGCGCGAGACGGGTGAGGCCGCGCCCAGTCCGGGCTTCACGCACCTGGTGCAGTTCGACCTTGGCTACACCTTCTCCTTCTAGGCGCTCTGACCATGCGACTCTTCCACTCCCTCGCGCTCCTCGTCGCTGCCCCGGCCCTCGCGCTCGCGCAGGCGCAGCAGCCCGTGCCCGCGCCCGGCGCGGAGACGTCCGTTCCGCCGCCGCCCGCCCAGGCCGAGCCGAAGCCGGAGGCGCCTTCGACGCCCTCGTCGCGCCCCGAGCCGATGGCTCCCCAGGAGGCCCCGGAGGCGCCCGCTTCGGACATCGCCGTCCAGCCTCCCGCGCCCGCTTCGACGGACGAGACACCCGTGGTGTCCCAGCCCGAGCCGCCACAGCCGCCCGAGGACGCGCCCGTGCTGGCCTCCGAGGGCCCGCGCACCACCGAGGCGCAGCAGCAGCGCCTGGTGCACGGCGCGCCGCTCTACAACCCGAACGTCAACGTGCACATCGTCCAGAAGAAGCGCTTCGCGGACGAGGGCCACCACGAGCTGGCGCTCTTCCCGGCCACGGTGCAGGTGAACGGCAAGTACACCAACCACGCCGGCACGGCGCTCCAGTACATCTACCACCTGCAGGAGAACTTCGCGTTCCAGGTGACGGGCCAGTACAACTGGTACTCGAACGAGAGCGACTTCAACCTCGAGCTCATCGACAAGGTCCGCGAGCAGGCGCAGGCGGCCTCGTCGCTCCTGCTGGTGTGGGGCGCGCAGGCGGGCGTGGAGGTGACGCCGCTCTACGGCAAGTTCGCCTTCCTCAACGACTCACTGGCCCAGTTCAGCGTGGTGCTCAGCGGCGGCGCGGGCATCGGCTCCACGCGCCACCTCATCCGGCCGGAAGTGGCCAACGAGGTGGACGGCGAGACGTTCACCGTGCCCGCGCGCTTCGGTGACACCGGCACCAAGTTCCTCGGCTCGGTGGGCGGCGGCTTCCGCCTCCAGTTCGGTGAGAGCTACGCGCTGCGCATGGAGGTGAGGGACCTCATCTACACGGCGCGCGTGGACAAGGTGGACGGCTGCAACCTGGCGGACTTCGAGGCGCTGGAGGCCGCGCGCGCGGCGGGCCAGGACTTCTCCTCGCTGCAGCTCAGCGGGAGCTGCAAGTACGAGAAGTTCGACGGCGTGGACCCGAAGACGAAGAAGAACTACCGCGAGGACATCATCCTCGGACGCGACCTCGTGGCCGAGCCGTCCTCGGACGTCCTCAACAACATCAGCTTCTACGCCGGCTTCTCCATCCTCTTCTGACGCCCATGAAGGCACCACTCGCCATGAAACGACTGCTCAGTCTCTTCGTCGTCCTGGCGCCGCTCGCGGTGCCCGCCCAGCAGGACGTGGGCGGCTACAACCGCGCGCTGGCCGCCTTCAACGCCGGTGACTACGACACCGCCGCGCCGCTCTTCTTCCAGCTCTCCGAGGGCGGCGCCGACGCCGACGTGAAGGGCAAGTCCGAGTTCTTCCTCGCGCAGACGCTGGCGAAGAAGGGGCTGCCCGTCTCCGCCTTCATCTCCTACGCGAACATCGTCAACGCCGGGCCCAATCACCCCTCGTACCTCAAGGCGGTGGAGGGGCTCGTGGACATGCAGCAGCAGCTCGACGAGCAGAACCTCATCCCCAGCATCCTCAACCAGGCGTACACCGACGAGGTGCGCGACCGGTGGGTGACGCTGCCCAAGGAGGTGCTCGCGCGCATCAACTACCTCGTGGGCACGGTGAGTCAGCGCCGCGGCCGCTTCGAGGAGGCGCGCAACCTGCTCGAGGCCGTGCCGAAGGACAGCCGCGTCTACGCGAAGGCGCGCTACCTGCTGGGCGTGGTGCTGTCGGACCCGCGCTTCCCCGGCCGTCCCGGTGAGGCTGACGCGCTGGACAAGGAGGCCCTGTCCGCCTTCAACGCCGTGCTGTCCGCGAAGGAGCCGCAGGTGGAGCTGAAGCCCACGCAGCAGCTCGCGCTGCTCAGCCTCGGCCGCCTGCACTACCGCCGCGGTGAGTACGCGGAGGGCAGCACCGCGTACGAGCGCGTGCCGCGCTACTCGCGCTATTGGGACCAGGCCCTCTTCGAGAACGGCTTCGCGCGCTTCCAGAACGAGGACTTCGGCGGCGCGCTGGGCAGCCTCCAGGCGCTCCACGCGCCCCAGTTCGAGGGCGCCTTCCAGCCCGAGTCGTGGATTCTGAAGGCCACCGTCTACTACTACTCGTGCCTCTACGACGAGGTGAAGACCACGCTGGCGGCCTTCGACGAGCTCTACGGCCCCATGGCGAAGCAGTTGGACCCGTTCACCGGCGACGACGTGCAGCTCGTGCAGGCGTACAACCTCGTGGCCGCGGAGAACCGCCGGCTGCCGCGCCCGGTGTACCTGTGGCTGCGCAACAACGAGCGCATCCGCGAGGTGATGCGGATGCTGGACCAGGTGGACCAGGAGAAGCGCTCGCTGAGCAGCGGTGGCTGGCGTGGCACGCCCATGTCCGCCCAGACGATGGCCTCGCTGGAGGAGGTGCGCGGCACGCTGCTCCAGGTCGGCGGCACCCTGGCCAAGAGCCGCATCCGTGAGGCGGCGGACAACCTGCGTACCTTCTCCGACCAGGCGGAAATCATCCGCGTGCAGACGGCGCTGGACGAGAAAGATTTGCTCCAGGCCGGCGTGGACCAGAAGGCGCTGCTCACGCGCCAGTCGCTCTACCGGCCGAAGATGCCGGGCGCGAACTACAACTACTGGAAGTTCCAGGGCGAGTTCTGGATCGACGAGATTGGTTACTACCAATACACGCTGAAGCGCGGCTGCCCGGCGAAGACGGGCGACTCGCAGCCGTCGCAACAATAGACACACATGGGCTGCTGTCGCCCACGGTCGTACCCTCGAGGGGGCCGTCTCCGAGCGCGTAGACTTGCGCCGGGGCCGGCCCCTTCGCCGTTGTCGGACACTGGAAGAAATCATTGCCAGACAATGGGTTACGGGCCGCAAGACTCGTTCCACGGCACTTCTCATTCCTGGAGTGCGCGTCTACTTTCCGTCGTCCCTCGTCAGTGGGCGTCTGATCGCCCACGTGTCGGGTCGGCTTCACGGCAGGAGCTCGCATGAAGGTGGTGCTTCGTTTCGGTGCGCTGGCGGTGGGTGTCGCGCTCGCCGCCGGTGGGGTGGGAGAGGCGGCGGAACCGCCGGCCCGCAAGGCGGTGAAGAAGCCCGCCTCGGCGTCGGCGTCGAAGACCCCCGGGGCTCGGGAAGCTCGGGAGAAGGCAAAGGCCTCCGACAAGAAGGCCGAGGCCGCGAAGCAGGAGGCCGCTAAGGCCCCTCCGCCCGGCGTGGCGCCGGAGGATGTGCGCAAGGGCCCCGCGCGCGTGAAGCCCGCCACGGCGAAGTTCGCGGACGTCCCGCGCATCGCCGACTCGAAGAAGGACGCGCTCGCGGACAAGAAGCGCGACGAGGCGATTGAAGCCCTCAAGCGCCTCGTCTCCAAGCTGCACGACGACAACATGCAGAAGGCGGAGATGCTCAGCCGCCTGTCCGAGCTCTACTGGGAGAAGTCGCAGTACCTCTACCGCCTGGAGATGGACCGCTTCCTCGCGGCGGAGAAGCAGTACGACGCCGCCGTGGCGCGCGGCGAGAAGGCCACCGAGCCGCAGCAGGACCACCGCGAGAGCGAGCGCTACCGCGCGGAGACGATGGCCATCTACGAGGACATCCTCCGTGCCTGGCCGCAGTACCCCAAGCGCGACGAGATTCTCTTCTCCATGGGCTACAACCTCTACGAGCTCGGCCGCCGCGATGCGGCCGTGGCGCGTTACGAGGAGCTCATCCGCGACTTCCCGAAGTCCGAGTTCGTTCCCGACGCGTACATCCAGCTCGGCAACCACTACTTCGAGAACAACAAGCTCATCCCCGCCAAGCAGAACTACGAGAAGGCGCGCGACACGGGCGTGCCGAAGATCTACGCGTACGCCATCTACAAGCTGTCCTGGTGTGACTACAACACCGGTGACTACGAGGAGGGCCTGAAGAAGCTCCACGAGGTGGTGGACTACTCGGCGAAGAAGGAGGAGCTGGGCGACCTGCGCACCGAGGCGCTCAACGACCTCACCGTCTTCTACGTGCAGCTGGACCAGCCGAAGGAGGCCATCGCCTACTTCAAGGAGAAGGCCCCCGCGAAGCGGCAGGGCCGGCTCATCGCCAAGACGGCCGCGGGCCTGGTGGACGCGGGCCACTTCGACAGCGCCATCCTCACCTACCGCACGCTCGTGGACGACGAGCCCATGGGCGCCAACGCCCCCGAGTACCAGCAGGCCATCGTCCGCGCCTACGAGGGACTCCGCCAGCGCCAGCAGGTCCGCAAGGAGATGAAGCGGATGGTGGACCTCTACAGCCCCGGTGGCGAGTGGTGGAAGGCCAACGAGAAGCAGGCCACCGTCCTGCGCAACGCCTTCAACGTCACCGAGGAGGCCATGCGCGTCATGGTGACGGAGTACCACCAGGAGGCGCAGAAGACGCGGCAGGTGGAGACGTACCGGCTCGCGCGCGACATCTACAAGCAGTACGTGGACGCGTTCGCCTCCAGCAGCAACCCGGACTTCGTCGCGGACTCTGCCTTCAACATCCGCTTCTTCTACGCGGAAATCCTCTGGGCCCTGGAGGAGTGGCAGGCCGCCGCCGCCGAGTATGACTCCGTGGTGGCGTTCAAGATTCCGGACCGCGACACGGCGCGCGAAATTTCCAACGAGAGCTACCGCAAGAGCGCCGCGTACAACGCCATCCTCGCCTACGACAAGCTGGTCAAGATTGAGCGCGGCCAGCTGGCGAAGAGCGACCTCAAGGACGGCCAGAAGGTCGACGAGAAGAAGGACAAGGGCGACGTCGCGAAGCAGCGCATCGTCAAGCGCGACGCGAAGGAGCGCGAGGAGGAGCCGCTCACGAAGTTCGAGGAGCGCCTCGTCAACGCGTGCGACGTCTACGTGAAGCTGTACCCGGACACGCAGGACGAAATCGACCTGCGCTACCAGGCGGCCGTCATCCTCTACGACCGCAGCCACTTCGTGGACGCGGCCCGGCGCTTCGGCGAAATCATCGACAAGTACCCGGAGGAGCGGCGCTCGCGTGACGCGGCGGACCTCACCATGTACGTGCTCGAGAGCCGCGAGGAGTGGCTGGAGCTGAGCACGCTGTCGCGGAAGTTCCTCTCCAACAAGCGGCTGTCCAAGCCCGGCACGGACTTCGCCGCGCGCGTGGCCCGCGTCGTGGAGGGCAGCCACTACAAGTGGGTGGACGAGGTCGTCTACAAGAAGGAGAAGAACCCGAGGAAGGCCGCCGAGGAGTTCCTCAAGTTCGTCGCCGAGTTCCCCAGGTCGGACAACGCGGACCGCGCGCTCACCTACGTCATGGTGATTGCGCAGGAGGCGGGCGAAATCGACAAGGGCATCGAGGCGGGTGAGCGCTTCCTCAAGGAGTACCCGCGCAGCAACTTCGAGCTGAAGGCGCGCTACTCGCTGGCCGGCCTCTACGAGAAGGTGGCCGAGTACCGCAAGGCCGCGACGATGGCCGAGTCCTTCATCGCCGAGTACGACGCAGCGGTGAAGGCGCAGGAGTCCGAGTCCAGGAAGACGAAGGACAAGAGCAAGGCCGTCGCGAAGAAGGACGACACGCCGGGCGCCGCCGAGGACGCGGAGTCCAAGAAGTCGCAGCGCTCCGCCGAGCGCAAGGCGCTGGTGGAGGAGGCCGGCGCCTGGGTGGCGGACGCGCAGTTCAACGCCGGTGTCTGGTGGGAGGGCGCGGGTGAGCCGCAGAAGGCCGTGACCGCGTACACCGCCTACGTCACGCGCTTCAAGGACCGCAAGGACGTGCCGCAGGTGGCCTACGCCATCGCCAACGTCTGGGAGAAGGAGAAGAAGTGGAGCGAGGCGGCGAAGGCCTTCGGCTCGTTCGCGGAGACGTATGGCCGTGACTCGCGCGCCGCCGCGCCGCAGCTCTACCTGGCGCGCTACCGCGAGATGCTCGCGTACCAGCAGCTCAAGAACGTGCGTGAGCAGGAGCGCGTTCAGTCGGAGCTGGTGCGCGGCTGGAACCGGCTGCCCGAGGCCGCGCGTAAGGATGTGGCGGTGCTCAATGCCTACGGCCACGCGCGCTTCCTGGCGCTGGAGCCTGCGTGGAAGCGCTACACGGACATCAAGTTCGCGCGGGTGAGCACCATCCGCAGGGACCTCGCGGCGAAGCAGCGTGAAATCCAGCGCATCGAGAAGGAGTACCTCGCGGTGCTGGCCACGGGCTCGGGTGACTGGGGTATCGCTGCGCTCACGCGCATCGGCCTCGCGTATGCGGACTTCGCGAAGAACATCATGGACTCGCCGGACCCGCAGGGGCTCGACGAGGACCAGCTCGCCATGTACCGCGGGGAGCTGGAGAACCTGGCGCTCCCGCTGGAGGACAAGTCCACCGAGGCGCTGGAGAAGGCGCTCGACAAGGCCTACGAGCTGGGCATCTACAGCCAGTGGACGCTGGCCGCGCAGGACCAGGTGAACAGGTTCCGCCCCGGCTCGTACGCGCAGGTGCGGCCGGTGCAGTACCGCGCCAGCGACTCCATGGCCCGCGCGGAGCTCGCGCGTGAGCCGGATGGCACGGCGGAGGCCTCGGTGGCTCCGGCTCCGGTGCCCACCGAGCCCGGTGCTCCCGCGCAGCCCGCGGACAAGGCCGCTCCCGCGGACCCGGCCCAGCAGCCGCCGACGTCGCAGGAGAAGGCTCCCGCGCCCACCGCTTCGCTCGGGGAGGTGCGGCCGTGACGCGCAACCGCTTCAACACCCTTCATGCAGGGACAGGGAAGACGCAGATGAAATGGTTCCGCTCGCTCCTCGCGGGCTCGCTGGCCTTCACGGCCGCGTGCGCGTCGGGGCCCCAGACGAAGCCCTCCGTGCTTCCGGAGAAGCCGGCGCCGTCGGCCGCGTCCGCCCAGAAGCCGGAGCAGGGCACGCCCGCGGCGCAGGCGCAGCAGGCTCCCGCGCCGAAGGACGGCAGCGCCACGGAGCTCTTCTCCGCGGCACTCCAGGCCTACGAGGCGGGTGATTTGGACGGCGCGAAGCAGGGCTTCGAGAAGTCGCTCGCGAAGGACCCGCGCAGTCTCAACGCGCAGTTCAACCTGGGCGTCATCGCCGAGCGCCAGGGCCGCATCGACGATGCTCGAGTGGCCTACGAGAAGGTGCTCCTGCTGGACCCGGGGCACGTGCCGTCCGCCGTCAACCTCGCGGTGCTGCACCGCGACCAGGGGCACACGGACGAGGCGATTGCGCTGCTGGAGAAGGCGCTGAAGCAGCCGGGGCGCGAGCATGACGCGTCGCTGCTCAACTGCCTCTCGTTGACGTACCGCGTGGCGGGGAAGCTGAACGAGTCCGAGGCCGCCGCGCGGCGCGTGCTGGTGCGCAGCAAGGACAACCCGGGGGCGTACAAGAACCTCGCGCAGGTGGCGTATGCGCGCGGACAGTTCCGGCTCGCGGAGCTGTTGACCGGCACCGCGCTCAAGCACGCGGAGAAGGACCCGGCGCTCTACAACCTGCTCGGCATGGTCTACCTGAAGCTGGAGGACCGGACGCGTGCGCTCGCGCAGTTCCAGAAGGCGGTGTCGCTCGATGACAGGTTCGCGCCGGGCTACCTCAACCTCGGGGCCATGGCGCTGAGCTACCGCGACTACGTGGGGGCGGAGCGCTCGTTCACGAAGGTGACGGAGCTCGAGCCGGACTCGGCGGAGGCGAGGCTGTACCTCGCGTGGGCGCTGGACGGACAGAAGGGCAGGGACCCGAAGAAGGGCCTGGCCGCGGGTGAGACGTTCGAGAAGGTGCTCGCCTCGCGCGCGGACCTGCCGGAGGCGGTGTGCGGCGCGGGCTGGGCGTACGCGTCGGACCGCGCGGGCTGGGAGAAGGCGATTGCCTTCCTCGACCGCTGCAAGGAATTGCAGGGCACGACGGATCAGGACAAGCAGATCATCACCGCGAAGGTGCAGGGCCTGCAGAACATGCTGAAGGCTCCGCCGCCCGCCGCTGCTGAAGCGGATGGAGAGAAGAAGAACGAGGCCACCGGCGGCGCGGGCTCGGTGCTCAACCAGCTCCCGCAGGAGCAGGGCGGTGAGGCGCCGGCGGAGGGCGCGCCTCCTGCCGAAGGCGAACCGTCCGCTGATGGCTCGGCCTCCGAGGACGCGGCTCAGGGCGCGCAGGCGCCCGCCCCCGCGCCGTCGAAGGTGCCGTAGTGGACGGCAATTGTGGTGGTCAGGAGGTGGAACTTTTTTCCATCTGCCGGGCCACCGCATGGCAGGCGGCAGGCAAGTTCCTTAGGATTCACGGACTTGAAGTTGGATCGCGCTGTGCATTGGACCCGCGGGAACCTGTTGGAAGACCCGCTGTCTCACCCGATGAAGTGAATGGAGGCTGGGTATGAGGCGACTGGCATCGGTGGCGGTGGTGATGGGGCTGTGGGTGGCGCCGGCTGTGGCGTTGGCGCAGGACAACTCGAAGGACACGGTGAAGGTCATCCAGGAGGAGGACCGCACCGTCTTCCGCAAGAAGACGGTCATCGACTTCACCGATGTCGCGGTGGAAGGCGAGCTCACGAAGCCGGAAGGCTCGTACGTGCTCCACCGCAAGAAGTCGGACTTCCAGAGCCTCATCAAGGTCCGGGAGAATTTCGATCCGGAGTTACAGAAGTCAGTCGATAACCTCTAGGGCGGCGGCGGTCGGTCGTTTTCGGGTGGAAGGGAAGAAGGAAGAATCCTCATGGCGGCGGCGAAGAACAACGGCTTGACGCTCCGAATCACTGGGCCGGACGGCTCCACGGTTGAGGCCGTGTCGGAGGCGGATAGCGTCATTGTGGGGTCGGGCGCCCAGGCGGCGGTGAAGATTCAGGATCCGCGGGTCTCCAACCTTCATGTGATGCTCAAGGTGGACAAGGATGGCTCCGTCACGGCCATCGACCTCGGCAGCGAGAGCGGCACGGAGGTGCGGGGCGAACGCCTCGTCATCCCCACGGCACTCAAGCCCGGGGACGTCCTGAAGATGGGTGGCTCGAGGGTGGAGGTCCTCTTCGGTCCCCCCGAGCCCTTGCGCAACGCGCCCGTGGGCGCGCAGGTGGCGGGGCCGGCCTTCCAGGGCTCGGTGACGCAGCGTGCGCCCGTGGCGGTGAAGATGCCCGAGGTGGTGACACCCCCCTCGGCCATGCACCCGCCGCGCGCGCCGGTGCCCGTGCCCATGCCGGGCGCTCGCATGGAGGCGTCCTCGGCGGGCGTCGCCGTGCGCACGGAGCGGCCGGTGACGCCGGTGGTGCCCCCCGTGGCGCAGCCGGTGACGAACAAGGCCCGGACGGTGACTCCGACGGCCACGGCGAAGGCGAAGCCCACGGTGGCGCCGCACCTCCAGGAGCCGCTGCCTCCCGAGGCCATGCCGCTCGCCAATGCGAAGGTGCTCCAGGTGGCCATGCTCTGGGGCGACCAGATGCTGGAGGTCCAGCACTTCAAGGACGGCGTCCCCGTCACCATCGGCGAGGCGAAGCAGAACTTCTTCCACGTCTTCGCGCCGTCGGTGGGCCAGCGTCACGTGCTGGCGGTGAGCCGCGGTGAGAAGCTGGAGGTGCGCGCTCCGGCGGGCTCGGGCCTCATCGTCACCAACCAGGGCAACGTGCGCACCAAGGACTCGCTGCGCGCGGCGGGCGCGCTCACCGGCGCGTCCGCGGAGCAGGAGCAGGTGCTCACGCTCGGCCTGTATGACCGGGTGGAGCTGTCGCTCGGCAACGTGGCCTTCGTGGTGCGCTACGTGCGGCCCTCGCCGTCCATCGCCGCCAACGCGCTGGTCGAGGCGGACTTCACCTTCTTCAAGATTGCCAGCATCTGCCTCCTGGCGGGCCTGGCCGTCATCCTGGCCATGGTGCTGACGCCGCGCTCGGAGCATCCCGAGACGGCGGACATCTTCCAGGACCAGCAGCGCGTCGCGAAGTTCCTCATCACCCCGGAGAAGAAGCTCGAGCAGAAGAAGCTCCAGCTCACCGGTGTGGAGGAGGGCGCGAAGGCGAAGGACGAAGAGGGCAAGTTCGGCAAGGAGGAGGCGAAGCAGCAGGAGGCCGCTCCCTCCAAGCCGGGCACGCCGATAGTGGACAGGAGCAAGAAGGAGAAGGACCGCCAGGTGGTGGGCAAGGTCGGTCTGCTCGGCGCGTTCAAGGGGCTGAAGGGCGGGGCCTCGGACGTGTTCGGCCCCGGCGGCTTCGGCACTGGCCTCAACAACGCGCTCGGCGGCCTCAAGGGCGGCGCGGCCATGGGTGACGCGCAGGGCGTCGGTGGTCTCGGCTCGCGCGGCACGGGCACCGGCGGTGGCGGCACCGCGCTGGGCATCGGTGGCCTCGGTACGCAGGGCACGGGGCGCGGCGCGGGTGGCTCGGGCGGCATCGACCTGGGCGGCCGCGGCAAGTCCATCACCAAGGTCATCCCCGGCAAGACGACGGTGGTCGGCGGTCTCGACAAGGACGTCATCGCCAAGGTCATCCGGCGCCACCAGGGGGAGATCAAGTACTGCTACGAGTCCGAGCTGAACAAGGACCCGAGCCTCGCCGGCAAGGTGGCGGTGGCCTTCACCATCGACCCGACGGGCGCGGTGTCGGACGCCAACGTCAGCGAGACGACGCTGAACAACTCGAAGGCGGAGCAGTGCATGCTGTCCCGCATCCGCCGCTGGAAGTTCCCGGAGCCCAAGGGCGGCGGCGTGGTGTCCGTGACGTACCCGTGGATCTTCTCGCCGGCCGGTAATGGCGAGGGCGGCGAAGAGGGGTAGTCCTCCGCTTCGAGCCGTAGATGTTCTCTAGTGGCGTGGACGCAGCGGTCCACGCCACTTTCGTTTCCGCCCCTCGTTGCCGGAACGCGGGGGGCATCATTAACGTCCAGCGCCGCTCCTGGGAGTCACCCGGAGGGCACGCGTGTCGGGAGGATTCGTGAAGAAGTCCCTGCTAGTCGCCGCGCTTGCGCTGCTGTCGTCTCCGGCCCTGGCGGCCACGCCTCCGGAGGGAGTGGAGTTCCAGCCGCGCCGCGGCTTCTTCACCGAGACGGACATCGGCGTGTTCTTCACCCTCGGCGGGGAGAACGTCTATTCGAACGCGCAGACGTACCTGCAGCTCGGGCTGGGGTACGACCTGACGGAGAAGCTGTCGCTGGGGGCGCACTTCGGCCTCGGCTCGTCCGCGCAGAACTGCTTCGCGGGCTACCTGCCGGGCACGGAGACGTGCGCGCTCTCCGACAACTTCACCATGGCCTTCCTGGACCTCACGGCGGCGTACCACGTGAAGGTGATGGACCGGCTGTACCTGACGCCGAAGGCGGTGGCGGGCTACACGCGGTTGGACCCGGCGCCGGTGGACCCCGAGGCGGGTGACCCGGGCCGCGCTCTGAGCGCGCCCAACGCGGGCCTGGGCTTCGGCATCGAGTACGCCACGGGCATGGACCACTTCTCCGTGGGCGCGGACCTGCTGGCCCGCTACGTCATCGGGCCCAACATCACCGCGCTCTCCATCTTCCCGAAGGTGAAGTACACGTTCTGAGCGTCAGAGGGGCCGCAGCGAGTCCACGGTGGCGCGGAAGAACTCGCCCTCGGACTCGAAGCGCGGCCCGCCGAAGAACCAGCCCGCGCGCATCCGGCGCGGCACGGTGAGCCCCGCGACGGTCTGCTCCTCCAGCACCTCGCAGCCGAACGGGTGGAGGCCGAAGGCGCTGCCCGGAGTCGGCGTCCCCCAGCGCAGGAAGCTCACGCCGCGCAGGGCGCCGCCATCACCCAGTTGCAACCGGATGTCGAAGGGCTCGCCGTCGACGGTGAAGTGGGCCACCGCGGTGCGAGGCCCCTCGTCGGTCCACGTGACATGAGGGCCCACGAGCCAGGTGGGCACCATGGCGGTGGTCTCCGCGGCGAGCCGGCCGCGAGCGGAGCGGGTGATGTCCGGTCCGTCCCCGGTCGCCACGGGAATCAATCCGAGCAGCTTCCAGCGCATCTCCCCGCGCCCGTCGGCGTAGAGGTCATGGCCGACGACGGGCAGGCCCATCATCCGCGCGCGGGCCTTCCACAGCATTCCGCGGCCCGGAGCGTGGACCTGCATGGCCTCGAAGGGGCACCAGCGTCCGTTGACCTTGATGCTGCCGTGCATGCGGAGCCGGGCCGTGCGCCACAGCGGGGTACCGACGGCAATCGCATGCATGAGCCAGTCGCGCGCGGGTTGAGGAAGGCCTTCCACGAGCTCCGGCCGGAAGCTCCCGCGTGGCGGCGTGTCCATCAGGCGCTGCGCCACGTCCTCTTCTTCGCGAGATAGCGCTGGACCCGGCGGGGTCGACTCCGTGAGCGAGCCATCCATGGCGTCCTCCTCACCATCGTTTCACCGCGCCGTGCTCCACGCTGTCATGCGTCAGCGCGAGGCATGGTCATGCAACACTTCAGCTCTGCAAGTACGTCGCCATGAGGCCCTTGGCCGCATGTCACGCCGCCACGCGAGCCGTGGTGCGCCAGAGCGCTCCGTGGTCGTGGATGTAGTCGCGCATCGTGCGGCCGGGGCGGCCGAGCAGCCGTGTGAGCGTCGGGTCCACGCGCTCCGCCTGTCCGTGGCGCAGGCCCGCGTGGAGCACCGTCTGCACCAGCACCTGCGTCATGGGCACCCCGCGCCGCAGCAGGTGCAGCATGTAGCCGGGAATGCTCGCGGCCTGGTAGCGCACGTGGACGCCGAGCATCTCCGTCAGGCACTCCGCGGCCTCGAGGAAGGTGTAGTGCTCCGGGCCCGTGAGGGTATGGGCCTGACCGGCGTAAGCCCCGGGCTCCACGAATGCGAGGGCAGCGACGTCGGCCACGTCGCGCGCGTCGACGAACGCCACCTGGGCCTTGCCCGCTGGGACGTAGATGCGGCCGTCCTCGACGATGTCGCGCCGGTACGCATCCCCGAGGTTCTGCGCGAGGAAGCCGGGCCGCAGCACCGTCCAGCCCGTGCCGGACTGCTTCAGGTGTTCCTCCACCTCATGGTGCGGAACGAGCTTGCTCGTGTCCGCGCCCGCCACCGAGAGGAACACGATGTGCCGGACACCGCTCGCGACGGCCACGTCCACCAGGCGGTCGAGCGTGTGCTTCACGTCCGAGATGGCCGCCGGCCGCAGCAGGAACAGCCCATCGCAGCCCTGCAACGCGGGCTGGAATGTCCGCGCGTCCATGAAGTCCATCGCGACGATGTCGGCCTCGGCACCGAGCACCGCGCGAGCACGCTCTACCGAACGGGCGGCCGCCCGGGCCGCGATGCCCCGCGCGGAGAGCGCGCGCAGCACCTCGCGCCCCATGTGGCCGAGCGCTCCGGTGACGAGGACCCGGTTGCAGGGGCCGGTGGTGCCATCCTGCCTACCGGGCGATGAAGGGGGCCTGTCGTCCATGGCGGTGCTCCTGGAGCTCCTTGAGGATGAAGTCGGCGACATCCGCGCGGGCCACACGAGCGCCCGGCGGGGTCAAGGTGCTCACCCGATACCTGCCAGTCTTCGGCCCGTTGGTCAGTTGCGACGGGCGGACGGCCGTCCAATCCAGTCCGCTGGCTCGCAGAGCATCCAGCTCGCGCTGTTTGTCGGCGACAATCCGCCCTCCGAACAGCCGGCCCATCCGCGCGGCCACGCGCCCGATGAGGTCCTTCGAGTCCCCCGGCATGTCCACGTGCGAACCGGAGACGTAGACGTAGCGCCGGGGGCCCTCGGCCTCGAGCACCTCGCGAACGACGCGGCTGACGTGGCTGCACGCCTCCGGGTCCTCACGGCCGGGGCCCACGGCGCTCACCACCGCGTCCACGCCGCGCACCAACTCGCGGATGTGCGCGGGGTCTTCCGCGTCGCCGGTCAGCACGGTGAGCCGAGGGTGGGACTCGGTGACGGACTCGGCCCTGCGGACGAGGACTCGGACCTCATGTCCGGCGGCCAGCGCCTGGGAGACCAGTTGACGTCCTGTTCGGCCGCTCGCACCCAGCACCGCGATTCGCATGTACACCTCCTGGCGTCATGCGATTGCACGAGGCGCGCCGGCCCCACAGGGGGCCTTCAGTCAGAGCCCGCAGTGGGGCAGGGCACGGACATGTGCCCCGCCGGCGCAGGACTTGCGTGGGTGGGGACCGTACGCGCAAGACGTTCGCACGCGAAGGCGGCTTCAGCACCACGACAGGCGGCTCGAGGGGACCGGCCTCCACCGGCCTGTCCACTGCGGTGGCCTTGCCCACCCATGTCACCCCCACGCGCCTCCAATGCTGCACCATGCCTGTCTGCGAGATGCTGAAGGCGGAGAGGGCGCCCACCGCGAAGAGCGGAATGAGGTGGTCCGTCACGCCTCCGAAGGCGACGAGCAGGGCCGCGGCCAGCAGTGAGAGGACGATGATGCCCGTGGAGTAGACCAGCCGCCGTCCGGAGTGCGCGAAGCCCGACGGCAGGTAGCCATCCAGCGCGAGCACGCGGCAGAGGCGCGGGAAGCCCGCGTAGCTGGTGTTGGCGGACAGGCACAGCACCGCGACGATGGCGCCCATGGTGACGAAGTAGAAGACGCCTCGGCCCGCGACGGCGGCGACGAACTGGGACAGGACACTCTGATACCCGGCGCGTCCTGGAGGTGTCGCCATTCTCCTCTCCGTTCGGGATGGCCTTCCCGAAGAGGAGTCGTCCCAGCGAGGTGCGCATGCAGAAGCCCATGCAGGCTGTCGTTGCGTGATGCCTGGAGGGAAATGTGACGACCCGTCGCGACGAAGGAGGTTGGACACAGGTCCAATCCTTCGAAGCGGGCAGGGCAGCCAGGAGGGATGCGGCCGCTCGCAAGGCTTTCAACTGAGAGCGCTGGAGGAACCCTCGCGCCGCGACGCGGTGGAGCGGGTCCTTGCCCATCTCACCGAGAAGCATCCCGGGGCGCTCGATGACTTCGCGCCGCATGAGCTGACGACCTTCATCCGCGCGAGCGTGGACGCGGCGTCGGGTTACGGCTTCGAGACGCTGTTCTCCCTCGTGTGGTTCGCCCGGATGCAGCTCGAGCTGTCCCCGCGCTTCCACGAGCAGCGGGTGATTCATGCCGTTCTTTCGAATCCGTTGCTCCCCGAGGAAGAGAAGCTCGAGCGCCTGTTCTCGCGGGTGAGCGACTTCGACTGGGACGAGGCACGCACGCAATGACAAAGTCGATGAAATGCAGTCAATGCACGAAGCGGGGCCCGAAGTCCGTCTCGAAGTGCAGGGAGTGCAGGGTCTGCTTTTGCAAGACCCACTATGGCAAGCATGTCTGCGAGCCGAAGAAGTCCACGGGGCCGTCGGAGGAGAAGGCCTCGCAGGAGAGCGAGGCGTTCAAGTTCTGGCTCGCCGTCGTGCACACCTCTCCCTCTGGAGGCGTCAGGCCCAACGCCATGGAGATCGTCTCGCTCCGCGCCTACTGGCCGACGGCGGAACAGGGTGCCGAGTCGGCCCCGCGCGCGATGCTCTTCGCGGGCGACTGGTACATGGAGGCCGGGACGGCCGTGCGCCGCCGGTTGCGGGTCCGCCGTGCCGCCTCGAGCTCGATGGAAATCAACGAGGGGGAGGTCACGGGAGAAGAAGCAGAAGACGAGGGGCGAGCCGACGCTTCGCTCGCGGACGACCACGTCATGGAGGGGCCGGGAGTCCAACGGACGGACACGACACTGTCCATGGAGGACGAAGCACAGGTGGCCGAGCCGTCAGAGCCGGCTGACGAACCCGCGCCGCGCCCGGTCGACTGGGGGCCCTTCCTGACCAACGCCGGGCTCAGCCGCGTCGCGGTCGGAGCGCACTGGACGAACTGGGTGGCGCGCGGAAACGGCATGTCCGCGGACTACTTCGTCATCGACCAGAGCTTCCGGAACGCCTCGGCGACGCTGGCCACGTGGGACGGGAAGCGCGTGACGGGGCGCGCGGAGGGCGAGCTGTCCGACAAGGACTACAAAGAGGGGTTCTTCGGCTGGCATGCGACGGGGCGGGAAATCTCGGACCACGCTCCCATCCTCCTCCGGCTCGAGGCGACGACGGACACAGTCGAGTGCGAGAAATACGCGAGCACCGCGCCAGCGGACCAGCGCAGGTCGTCGCGCACGCGCGCGCAGCCACAGCGGCTCGGGATGAAGAAGCACGTGGAGCGCACGGTCGCCACGCTGCCCCTCACCCCGATTGCCAACACGAAAGACGCCGCGAAGCGGGCGCTCCAGGAGGCGAAGTCCGAGGAGGGGTTGATGCAGAAGCGGCGCAAGCTCATTGCGCCCTGTGAGAAGGGAACGGACGCGCCGTCGCCCGACGCGCCCATGGGAGAGAAGACGGACGAGGCACCTGAGCCGCCCGAGGTGTTCGGCCCGTTCTCCGTGCTCACCTGGAACATCAACCATTTCGGTGACGTGTATTGGCGCCTGGGATGGTCAGAAGCAGCAGATGCTCGTGGGGGAGGATGTCTATTACGCCTCGACGCGCCCCGCGGTGGTGTACGAGGTGACGCTGTTCAGCGGCTTCCGGGCTCCCGCGCCTGAAGCGCCCGCCAACACGTCAGCAAGGAAGTGGGAGGTGCTGTGGATGCCGGCGGACCACGACTGCTTCTTCCATGGCGTTGCCCACTTCGTGAAGGGAGACGCCACCCAGGCAGGAGAGGTCCGGCAGGAGCTCGCCAGATACCTCGTGAGCCAGTGTACCCCCGGGTACACGCTCGAGACGCTGACGGAGGAGTGGGAGAAGAAGTCCGGGGTCCTCAGCGAGAACGTGCTCAAGGGCGAGCACTTCGCGAAGTGGCTGGGGTACTTCCAGGGCATGAAGTCCAGCGACTGGATTGGGAATACCGGGGCCAACCTCCCCGAACAGTTGGTGCGGATGCAGTTCACCCATCAGCGGCAGAAGACGAAGATGGGCGAGAGCTACAGAACCGAGACGGATGACGCGACCATCTGGGGGGATACGCAGTTCACCGCGGAGGCGGTCGCGGCCTACTACCAACGGGCCATCATCTTCTACACGCAAGACGAGAAGCGGGAGCCCAAGCCCTGGGCCGCGCGCGGGATGCGCTTCGCGAAAGGCGGGACGCACGAAAACATGGCCAAGGGCCCGCCCATCCGGTTGCGCTGGTCTGGCAACCACTTCGACGTGGTGCGAGGGGAAGGGCTGGCGGAGCCAGACACGTCCGACGGCACCTTCGCCCTCCTCTGACCTGGAAGGGGCTTGGAGCTCCCGGCGCTATGCCACGGCGCGCTGGCGCACCCACGCGGGCGCGGAGGACGCCACGGAAGCCCCCCGTAGCCACGCCAGCGTCGTCAGGCGGTTCTCGTCGAGGATGCGCCGCGTGGTGACGCGGTCCGGGTAGCACCGCATGAACATGTTCGTGAAGTGCGTGCCGTAGTGGATGAACTCACCGCTCGGAGGCCCCATCAGCGGCCGGATGCACGTGTCGAAGGCGGGCTCGTGGAAGTACGCCATCGAGAAGCGCTCCCGCGTGTTGAGCCGGACCTTGTGCGGCGTGGAGAGCAGGTGGCCGTTCGTGAGGAATTGCAGGATGTCGCCGGGGAACACCGTCAGCACCTTCGGCACGGGCGTGACGAAGGTCCACGGCTCCTCATTCTCATACATGCCCGCGGAGCTCTCGGTGGGCAGCCAGTTCCGGTTGCGCAGCTCGCCCTCCACCGGTGGGCGCACCAGCAGGCCTCCCACGTCATCCTGCGCGGCGATGACGAGCAGGCCGTAGTCGGTATGGGCGCCAATGCCTCGCGCGGGCCTGGACGTCACGGGAGGGAAGCGCAGCACGCGCATGTGATGCCAGCCATCCCGCGTCAGTCGGGTCAGCGCGTCGATGTCCAGCCCCAGGCCCAGCGCGGTGAGCTCCAGCAAGCGCTCGCCGACGGAGCCCAGCTCGGCGGTGAAGTCCGTCATGCGCTGGCGGTAGTCCTCGTCCGGCCAGGGCGTGGGGCCGTGGCATGGCCATTTCCCATACACGCGCGGGTCGTCCAGCGACACGTCCTTGCAGACGGTGAAGATCTCCGAGGAGTCAGCCTCGCCCGCGGTGACTTCTTCACCGGAGGCGACGTAGCCGCTGTATGTCAAATCACTCACGCAGCGGGCCTTGGCTTTCAAAGGCAGACGGAAGAAGCGGCGGCTCGCCTCGAGGGCGCGCTCTGTCCTGGCGTCCTGCTCCTCGCTCATGGCGACCTGGAAGATGCCGTCGCGTCGCCACGCGCGAATCATCCGGCCGGCCAATTCCATATCAGAGGGTTGCCCGGTGACTGCGTCGGGCAGGACGAACGTCTGCAATCCAGTCATGGAGGGGGCTCTCGACTGCCGTTGCGGGCCGGGGGTAGCCCGTCAGAGCGGCGCGCCTGGATGCCCTCCGAGATGGCGTCGAGTGACCAAGACTCGGTACGGAGGAATGAACAACCAGACTGTCGAGAACCTAAAACTCGGATTAATCAGACGTCAACCTGCCCTGTGGGGCGGGAGTCCAAGACACACATGGGCGCGCGATGTTCCAGACGCACGAAGGGCCCGCTCCCGGGTGGGAACGGGCCCTCGGCACTACGACGTGAGGCTCACCGGAGCGACTACTCGCCCGCGGCGCGCTCCTCGCGCTTGCGGTCGCGCTCGGCGCGGTAGCGCTCGCCCACGGCCAGCGCCTTCTTGCGCATGCGCACGGACTTGGGCGTCACCTCCACCAGCTCGTCGTCGGCAATCCACTCGAGCGCCTTCTCCAGCCCCATCTCGCGGGGCGGGGTGAGGATGACGTTCTCGTCGCGGCCGGCGGCGCGGATGTTGGTGAGCTTCTTCTCGCGGCAGCAGTTGACGTTCAGCTCGGACGGGTGGGCGTGCTCGCCGATGATCATGCCCTCGTACACGGTGACGCCGGCGCCCACGAACAGGGCGCCGCGCTCCTGGATGCTGAAGAGCGCGTAGGGCACGGTGTCGCCCAGGCGGTCGGAGACCATGGCGCCGTTCTGCCGCTTCGGGATGTAGCCGAACCACGGCTCGTACCCGTCGAACTGGCTGCTCATGATGCCCTCACCACGCGTAATCGTGAGGAACTCATTGCGGAAGCCGATGAGGCCGCGCGCGGGGATGCGGAACTTGAGGCGGGTGCGGCCCGAGCCCAGGCTCTCCATGTCCACCATGCGGCCCTTGCGGGGCCCCAGGCGCTCCGTCACCGCGCCCACGCTGGTCTCCGGCACGTCGCAGAAGAGCAGCTCCATGGGCTCGTGGACGGCGCCGTCGATTTCCTTGGTGATGGGCTCCGGGTTGGAGGCCGTCAGCTCGTAGCCCTCGCGGCGCATGTTCTCGATGATGACGGCCAGGGCGAGCTCGCCACGGCCCACCACGCGGAACGCGTCGGGCGTCTCGGTGTCCTCCACGCGCACGGCCACGTTGCGGTAGGCCTCGCGGTAGAGGCGCTCACGCAGGTTGCGGGAGGTGACGAACTTGCCCTCCTTGCCCGCGAGCGGCCCGTCGTTGACCTTGAAGATCATCATCATCGTGGGCTCGTCCACGGTGATGCGGGGCAGGGCCACCGGCTTCTCCGGGTCACCGATGGTGTCGCCGATGGACACCTCCTCGATGCCGGCGATGGAGACGATTTCACCCGGGCCCGCGTCCGCGATCTCCACGCGCTTGAGGCCGGAGAAGCCGTACAGCTTGACGATCTTGCCAGGCTGGACCTTGCCCCCCTCGCGCACGACGGACACGGGCATGTTGGGCGTCAGGCGGCCGGCCTGCACGCGGCCCACGGCGAGACGGCCGACATAGTCGTCGTAGTCCAGGTTGGCCACGAGCAGTTGCGGCGTCTTCTCCTCCGAGGCGGGCGGAGGCGGGATGTGGCGGATGATGGCGTCGAACAGCGGCTCCAGCGTCTTGCCCGGCACGTCCAGCTGCGTGGAGGCCTGGCCCTGACGCGCCACCGTGTAGAGGACGGGCATCTCCAGCTGCTTATCGTCCGCGCCCAGGTCGATGTAGAGCGAGTAGACCTGATCGAGCACCTCGGGCGCGCGAGCGTCCTGGCGGTCGATCTTGTTGATGACGAGCACGGTCTTCAGGCCCATGGCCAGGGCCTTGGTGAGCACGAAGCGCGTCTGGGGCAGGGGACCTTCGGCGGCGTCCACCAGCAGCACGACGCCGTCCACGAGGCGCAGACCCCGCTCCACCTCACCACCGAAGTCGGCGTGACCCGGGGTGTCGATGATGTTGATCTGCATGCCCTTGTAGCTGACCGCGGTGTTCTTCGCGAGAATGGTGATGCCCTTCTCGCGCTCGAGGTCGTTCGAGTCCATCACCCGTTCGGCGACGTGCTCGTTGCTACGGAAGGTGCCCGCCTGGCGCAGCAGGTGATCGACGAGCGTGGTCTTGCCATGGTCAACGTGGGCGACGATGGCGATGTTTCGGATGTTTTCGCGAGGAATCATACGGACCGAACTGAGATGAATGGTGGGGGAGCGCCCGAAGCGCCCGGGGCTTCCGAACCCCACTGGAACCCGGAAGGCGGGCGCTTATATGCCGCGAGTGCGCCTCCTGCAATGAACGCGGAAGCCCACCAGCCGGGCGGCCCTTTCCGGCCCCCCAAAGGTCGCGGCTTCTCGCGCCCCGCAGGCAACACCTGAAGCGCGCCGATTCTCCCACACCGGTACCGTCACCCGGCTGTCACCCGGCTCAGGTGCCGGGGGACGAAGCGGCCGCCTTTGCTGGGGTTTCGGCCGGCCGGTCCGCCTCCAGCGGGGCGGGGTGCGAGCCGGCGGCCGTGCGTACGCCCAGCCGCTCGCGGAGGAAGCGTTCCACCCGCACCTCCACCTGCCCGGGCGCCTCCAGGGGGGCGGTGTGGGTGCCCTCGGGGATGAGCAGCAGCTCGGCGCCGGGAACCTGGGCGGCCATCTTCCGGGAAATCCAGCCGGGGGTGAACCTGTCGCGCTCGCCCGCGATGACCAGCGTGGGCACGTCCACGTGGGCCAGGTGGTCCCACGCGTTGTGCTCGGCCAGCGAGTCCAGCGTGCGCACGAAGACGACGGGGTCCATGCGGGCCAGGTGGTCGAAGTAGGGGGCCAGGTCGTTCCGGGCGATGCGCTCGCGGTTCATCTCCAACGTGATTGCGAGCTGCACCGTGAGCTCCGTGCGGAGCGCGGCGTGGATGATGCGCGCGGATTGCTCCGGGTAGCGCTCCACCACGCGCTGGATGAGCGGGAAGGCGCGCTTGAGGAGGGTGGAGTCGTGGAAGGTGTCCAGCGGGTTGCCGTAGCTGCCGCACACCAGGACGAGCCCGGCCACGCGGCTGGCATAGCGGCGGTGGAACTCCAGGGCCACCTGCACGCCCATGGAGTGGCCGAAGACGACGGCGCGCTCCAGACCCGCGGCGTCCATGATGCGGCGCAGGTCGTCGCACGTGTACAGCATGCCGATGCGCGTGCGGTCATCCGGAATGCCGGAGCGGCCATGGCCCCGGTAGTGCCAGCGCAGCACGCGGTGGCGCCGGGCGAGGAAGGGGGACAGGTACTTCCACGCGAAGCCGTCGCAGCCCAGCCCGTCGCACAGGACCATGCCGGGCAGGCCGTCTCCGGCGCACTGGAAGTACAGCTCCGCGCCGTCGGGGACGCGCAGCCTGTCCTGATGGAAGTAGAGCGCTTCGGGGCTCATGCCTCTCCCATTTCCGCCTCGTCGTCGGGCAGGCCCTTGTCCAGGCCGTAGCGGGCAATCTTCAGGATGAGGTTGGAGCGGCTGATGCCCAATTCGCGCGCCAGCCGGCTCTTGTTGTAGCGGGTGCGCAGCAGGCCCTGCTGAATCATCTCCCGCTCCAGCGCCTCCACCGCCTCGTGCAGCTTGCCATTCGCTCGCGGAGGGATGAACGGCCCGCCGCCGGGCACCACCGCGTCGCGGATGCGGCTGGAGATGAGCTCGGCGGGGATGGTCTCCAGGTCACTGCCCAGCACGAGCAGCCGCTCGATTTCATTCTCCAGCTCGCGGATGTTGCCCGGCCACGAGTAGGCCCCGAGGATGGCCAGCGCCTCCGCGGCCAGGCCCCGCGCGCGCTGCCCCTCGCGGTGGTGCTTGCGCAGGAAGTGGTCGATGAGGACGGGCATGTCGTCGCGGCGCTCGCGCAGGGGCGGCAGCTGCACGCGGATGACGTTGATGCGGTAGTAGAGGTCCTCGCGGAACTCGCCCCGCTTCACCAACTCGCCCAGGTCCTTGTGCGTGGCGGCGATGACGCGGACGTTGACCTCCTTGAGCTGGGTGCCGCCCACGGGGAGGAACGTCCCCTCCTGGAGCACGCGCAGCAGCTTGACCTGGAGCGCGGGGGACATGTCGCCCACCTCGTCCAGGAAGAAGGTGCCGCCGTCGGCCACCTCGAAGAGGCCCTTCTTGTCCCGCAGCGCGCCGGTGAACGAGCCGCGCGTGTGGCCGAAGAGGGCGCTCTCCAGGAGGTTGTCGTTGAAGGCGGAGCAGTTCTGCACCACGAAGGGCATGTCCTTGCGCGGGCCGTTGTGGTGGATGGCGCGGGCCACCAGCTCCTTGCCGGTGCCGGACTCGCCGTTGATGAGGACGGTGGAGTCGGAGTTGGCCACCTTCTCCATCAGCCGGAAGACCTCCATCATCGGACCGGACCGCCCGATGATTTTCTCGAACCGGTAGCGGTCGCTCAGGTCCGAGGAGAGCGACTGCATCGGGTCGTCCCGGCGCGACAGCTCCAGCTCGTGGTTGGCGATCTCCGTCACGGCCACTTCGAGCAGGTCGGACAGCTTGCTCACCTCGGCGCCGTCGAGCACGGGCACGCGGTCCCCGGCGCGGTCCAGGTCCGAGTGGGGCGGGGCGAACTGGAGCATCCTCGCCTTGAGCAGCTCCGCGTCGCGCGCGTCGAGCGGCTGGCGGGCGAAGCCCTCCACGAAGAGGAAGCCCTCGTACTCGTTGTTGATGTAGATGGGGGCGCCGACGATGCTGAAGCTGAGGTGACAGTCATGGACGAGCGCGCGGCGCAGCTTGCGACCCGCCTTGAACTTCTCGTGGAGCAACCGCACCGACTGCTGACAGCGGCGCAGTCCCTCTTTCGTGGTCAGCGAGATGCGGCAGAAGTCATTGGGTGGCGGGACGATTTCGCCGCGCTGCCAGTCGTGCACGATGCCGTGACGGTCCGCGTACGAGAGCTCGACCTGCCACCACTTGCGGATGACATCTCTCAGCATGATGATGGTGTGCAGGCCCAGGTGCTTCTCGAAGTCCATCCCTACCTCCGTGCGCCCCCTCGCTCGGGGCTGGGGACACCGGGTCGCCGGAACTCGATTCCTCGTCTCTCATACCCCATGACCGGGCTTTATCCGCACCCCTCTCTCCCGTGACTACCTCCACTCACACCCGCGGTGGATCCGGGCATGGCCACGAGCATGAGCACGGCGAGGGGCACGACCACTCGCACCACCATCATCATGGACATGGGCACGGCCATGGGCACGGTCCCCGGAAGGGGAGCCTGGCGGAGGAGCGGCGCAAGGACCGCAGCCGGCTCATCTTCGCGCTGGTCCTGACGGCGACCATTGCGTTGGCGGAGGCGGCGGGAGGCTGGCTGACGAACTCGCTGGCCCTCATGTCCGACGCGGGCCACATGCTGACGGACGTGTCCGCGCTGGCGCTGAGCCTGCTGGCGCTGTGGTTCGCGGGCAAGCCGGCGGACGTGAAGAAGACGTACGGCTACTACCGGATGGAGATCCTGAGCGCGCTGCTCAACGGCGTGATGCTGCTGGGCATCACCGCCTTCATCCTGTTCGAGGCGTGGGAGCGCTTCCGCCAGCCGGCGCCGGTGGACCTGAAGCCCATGGCGCTGGTGGCCACGGTGGGCCTGCTGGCGAACCTGGGCGCGCTGGGCTTCCTGCACCGGACGCACTCCATGAACGTACGGGGCGCGTTCCTGCACGTGCTGGGGGACACGCTGTCGTCGGTGGGCGTGCTCATCGGCGCGGGCATCATGGCGTACACCGGCTGGTACGTGGTGGACCCGCTCATCTCGGTGGTCATCTCCGTGGTCATCGTGGTGGGCGCGGTGCGCCTGGTGCGCGACGCGGTGGACGTGCTGATGGAGGCGGTGCCCGCGCACGTGGACATGGCCCACATCCGGGACATCCTGCTGAAGGTGAGCGGCGTGACGGCCGTGCATGACCTGCACGTGTGGACCATCTCCAGCGGCGTGTACGCGCTGTCGGCGCACCTCGTGGTGCAGGACCCCATGGTCTGCAACAACGACGAGATTCTCTCGGCGGTGAAGCACGAGCTGTACGACCGCTTCGGCATCGACCACACCACGATTCAAATCGAGAGCGAGACCTACGCCCACCTGGGCGAGGTCCACTGAAGGCGGCGGCGACGTCGCATGGCTGGGCCCGGGGATGGCGTGACTCGGAGCCCGGGCTTCGGGTAGGAAGGGCCCCTCGCGCGAGCCGGAGAGGGGCCGGCCAGGCCGCGTCGCCCAGGGTTGTTCATGTCGCGGCTGTTCTTGCTCGTGCTGTGTTGTGTGCTGGTGCCCCTGGTGGGACGTGCCGGGGAGGTCGCGGCGTCCGAGCCCGCCTCCGTCCAGGACGCGCCTGAAACTCCTCCGGCGATGGACTCCGCGCCAGGGCCCGAGGTTTCCGCTCCTCGACACGTCGCGGATGCGCCGCTGCTGGAGGCGACTCCTTCCGCTGACGCGCCGCCGCCCACGGTGAGCACACGCTCCAGCTCAGGAACGGGGCCCGTCATCCGCCGTGGCCTGGTGGAGGTGCTCGCCGGGAGCGGCGGCTTCCTCGTGGGCGGCTTCATTGGCCGGCAGCTGTACTGGGAGTTCCACGTCAGACGCTGCTCGGACTGCGGAGCGGATTACACCAACGCCATCCTGCTGGGAGGAGGTCCGGTCTCGGGGCTGGGGGTATATGCGGCGGGCCGCCTCATGGGCGGGGAGGGGAGTTTCCTGGCCACCATGGCGGGGGCGGGGCTGGGAACGGTGTCCGCGCTCGTGTTGGTCAACGTGGGCGATGCCCCGAGCAGCGTGGCCCGCGATACAGGGGCCGTGCTGATGCCGCTCGTGGGAGCCATCATCGCCTACGAAATCTCCAACGCCCTCGCGGGGGACGCTCCGTCGTCGCCTTCACCTCACGGCTCGCGTGAGGCACCACGACTCGTGCCCATGGCGGCGACGACGAGGGATGGAGGCGTGCTCGGCGGGCTCGCCGGCGGGTTCTGAGGGTCTCGTGGCGGCAACCCCGTTGCAGGTAGGGCTGGGGGTGACGTGACTCGGAGTCCGGGTCCAGGTAAGAATGGACCCATGCGCGGGCCGGGGGGCCGGACGGGCCGCGCGCTCCCCGAGGTCGTTGCCATGTCGCGACTGCTCTCGCTTGCGCTGTGCTGTGCGCTGATGCCTTTGGTCGGACGCGCTGAGGAGGCCGCGACGAAGGCCGCCTCCGCCGTCCAGGACGCTCCCCCCGCGGTGGAATCCGCGACGCCTTCCGACGGCGCCGCTCCTCGCCCCGCCGCGGATGCGCCGCTGAGGAAGGAGGAGACGCCTTCCTCCGACGAGGCGCCAACCGAGGTCATCACTCGCCCCTTCGGGCCCGGTCAGGTCGCCCGCCGGGTCGCGGTGGAAGTGCTCATCGGTGGCGGTGCCTCCGTGGTGGGCCTCGTCGCGGGGCAGGCGTTGACCCCTGAGAGTCTCAACGGGAGCTGCGATGGCTGCACGAAGGACTACTCCACGGAGGCCGTGCTGCTTTCGGGCCTGGGCTCCGGGCTGGGGGTGTACACGGCGGGCAGCCTCATGGGCGGGCAGGGTGACTTCATGGCCACCATGGCGGGGGCGGGGCTGGGGACGGCGGCCGCGATCGTCATGTTCGAATCGGCGGATGACCTGCGAGGTAGCGCCCGCACCTTCACGGGCGTGCTGATGCCGCTCGTGGGGGCCATCACCGGCTACGAGCTCTCCCATGCACTCGCGGGCTTCACCCCGTCGACCCGCTGGGGCAGTGAGGCCCCGAGCCTGGTTCCCGTGGCGTCGACGACGCGGGACGGCGGAGTGCTCGGCGGGCTCGTGGGCACGTTCTGAGCCGGGCTCCTGCGCCCGTCACCCTCGCGGGCAGGCACGCGTAGCGCAACGGACGCTCAAGGCCGGTTCGTCTTGCGCCGGTGGGACGGGCGGACAATCCTCCGCGGCCCATGAGCATGCTGGACAAGGTGCTGTCGTTGCGGCCGGGGAACACGGTGGCCCGGGTGGGCGCCGGCTCGCGCATTCCGCTGCTGAACCCGCGCGAGCTGCTGCGCGCCCTGGACCGCGCGCCGGTGGCGCTGCCGTGCGTGCCGGTGCAGGCGAAGGGCTCGTTGCCGGGGCTGCTGCGCGCGGCGCGAGCGGAGGACGCGGTGCTGGGGCTCGCCTGCCCGCATCCGCTCGCGGACCGGGGCGCGGCGGAGCGCTTCGTCGCGGCCGTGCACGAGGCCGCCGTGGAGGCCGAGCACTCGCGGCCGCTCTTCCTCCAGGCAGGCCCGGTGCGCGTGGCCCGCGTGGACGGAGACGCGCTGGGGCCGCTGCAGGAGGGCCTCTTCCGCGTGGTGGACGCGGGCTTCACGCTGGTGTCCCTGGACCTGTCCCGCCTGGACTCCTACGCGGCCGTGGAGGCGCTGAACGTGCTCGCGGGCCCGGTGTCGGAGCGTGAGCTGTCGCTGGAGCTCACGGCCCCGGCCTCCTCCAGCGCGGACCCGCTGGACGCGTACCGGACGCTGCTGGAGGGCCTGCGCCAGTGGAAGGTGCCGGTGCGCTTCGTGCGCATCGCGGAGGCGGCGCTCGGCCAGGACGAGCCGGACGTGGCGCTGCTACGGCGGCTGGTGGACCTGGCCGCGGACTACGACGCGGTGGTGACGGTGGGCGAGGTGGGCGCGGGCGCGCCCCAGGCCCTGCCCACCTACGTGGCGGCCGGGGTGCGCAAGGTGGACTGCGTGGGGGCCTTCGAGCGGCTCGCCCTGGGCGCCTGGCCGCCGGAGTCTCGCGCGAGCGTGGAGGAGAAGGCCGCCGCCGCGGGGCTGCCCCCGGGAGAGCTGCTCAGCGTCCTGGAGGAGCAGCTCCCGCCGCTGACGCCCGCCGCGCGCGAGCGCCTGGAGGCCCTGTCCTTCGCGGAGGCGGTGGAGGTGCTCTCCGCGCTGGGCGCCACGCGCTCGGGGCAGACGTCCATGCGCTTCCTCGCGCAGAACCGGGGCGATTAGCCGCGAGCCGGTGTAGAAGCCCCCCATGCGAATCGTGGCAGGCACCGCGAAGGGCCGTGCGCTGGCCGGCCCCAAGCCAGCGTCGCGGCACATCCGTCCCACGGCGGACCGCGTCCGCGAGACCATTTTCAACATGCTGGGCCAGTTCCTGGATGGCCAGGCCGTGCTGGACCTCTACGCAGGCACCGGGGCGCTGGGGCTGGAGGCCGTCTCGCGAGGCGCCGGGCGCGCCGTACTGGTGGACCAGGACCGCGAGGCCCAGGCCCTCTGCCGGGAGAACACGAACCACCTCGGCTTCACCTCGCAGGTGGAGCTGCTCGCGCAGCCCGTCGCCCGGGCGCTGGACACGCTGGGCAAGCGCGGCGAGCGCTTCGAGCTCATCTTCGCGGACCCTCCCTACGCGGCGCGGGTGGTGGAGACGGTGCTGGAGGGGGTGGTGGGCGCGGGGCTGGTGGCGCCGTCCGGCATGGTGGTCGTGGAGCACGACAAGCGGGAGGCCGCGCCGGAAGCCCACGCCGGGCTCACCCGGGAGGACCAGCGCCGTTTCGGGGACACCCTGGTCAGCTTCTACCGGGCCCCCTGAGCATTCCTTGACCGGCTGGCGGGGGCGTCCGAGACTCGGTGTCGCATGCCGGTCGCCATCTATCCTGGTTCTTTTGATCCGCTCACCAACGGGCACCTGAGCCTCATCCAGCGCAGCCTGAAGATGTTCGATCGGCTCATCGTGGCCATCGCGGTGAACCCGAAGAAGACGCCCACCTTCACCGAGGAGGAGCGCCGCCAGCTCATCACCGAGGCCTGCGGGAACGACCCGCGCGTGGAGGTGGATTCCTTCCACGGTCTGCTGGTGGACTACGTGAAGCGCCGCAACGTGGGCGTGGTCATCCGCGGCCTGCGCGCGGTGTCCGACTTCGAATACGAGTTCCAGCTCGCGAACATGAACCGCAAGCTGGCGCCGGACATCGAGACCGTCTTCATGATGACGGGCGAGGACTACTTCTACATCTCCTCCCAGCTCGTCCGGGAGGTGGCGTCCTTCGGCGGTGATGTGACGGGTCTGGTACCCGCCAATGTGAACGAGAAGCTGAAGGCGAAGTTCGCCGGGCGGAAGTAGCGCGTCTCTCCCCTTGTGGGCCCGGGCGCTCCCGGGCTACGCAAGAGGTCATGAAATTCGCCCGCCGGCTCCAGGCCATCAAGCCGTCTCCGACGCTCGCTCTCAACTCGCGCGCCAAGGCGCTCGCCGCCCAGGGGGTGGACGTGGTGGTGCTGGCGGCCGGCGAGCCCGACTTCGACACGCCCGACTACGTGAAGCAGGCCGCGGTGGACGCCATCCGCGCGGGCTTCACCAAGTACACGGCCACCAACGGCATCCCCGAGCTGCGTGAGGCCATCTGCCGCAAGCTCGAGCGCGACAACGGCCTGCGCTTCACGCCGGAGCAGGTGCTGGTGACGTCCGGCGGCAAGCAGGCGCTCTACAACTTCTGCCAGGCCGTGCTGGACGAGGGCGACGAGGTCCTCATCTTCGCCCCGTACTGGGTGAGCTACCCGGACATGGTGCACCTGGCGGGCGCCACGCCCGTCATCGTCCCCACGCGCGAGGAGGACGGCTTCGCGCCGGACCCGGACGCCATCCGCCGCGCGCTCACCCCGCGCACGCGCGCCGTCATCATCAACAGCCCGGGCAACCCCACCGGCGCCGTGTACTCGCGCGCCGCGCTGCAGGGCATCGCCGACGTGCTCCGTCCGCATGACTGCTTCATCGTCACGGACGACATCTACGAGAAGCTCCTCTACACCGACGAGCGCCTGGGCATCAGCGACGTGGCCCCGGACCTCGTGCCCCGGCTGGTGGTCATCAACGCGCTCAGCAAGTCGCACGCGATGACGGGCTGGCGCATGGGCTACGTGGCCGGCCCCCGGCCGCTGGTGGCCGCCATGCAGTTGGTGCAGGACCAGTCCACGTCCAACGCCTCGTCCATCGGCCAGAAGGCGGCGCTCGCCGCGCTCAACGGGCCGCCGGACACCGTCGCCGCCATGGCGAAGGAGTACCACGCGCGCCGCGACTTCTTCGTCGCCGGCCTCAACGCGCTGGACGGCATCAAGTGCCGCCTGCCCGAGGGCGCCTTCTACGCGCTGGCGGACGTGCGCGGCCTCTACGGCCGGAGCTTCAAGGGCAAGCCGGTGACGGGCTCCATGCAGCTGTCGGAAATCCTCCTCGACGAGTTCCGCGTCGCGGCGGTGCCGGGAGACCCGTTCGGCGCCGAGGGCTACATCCGCATGAGCTTCGCCACCTCGCGCGCCGTGCTGGAGAAGGGGCTCGCGCGCCTGGGCGAGCTGGTGAAGGCGCTGAGCTAGTCAGTCCGTGTACGCGAAGGCGCGGTACTCGTCGCGGTAGGGGCGGAAGAGGAAGACGCCGGGGTGGCCCGAGAGGTTGCCCACGGCGGCCCAGACGTCCTTCTCGTTGCGCAGGTCGAGCCCCAGCCGCGCGGGCGCCTTGCCGTACTTCTTCTCCATCTCCGCGAGCGGCAGCACCTCGATGTCGTAGAGGGTGATGAGGTCCGTGCGCTTCATCCGGAGCTGCTTCACCCACGCCAGCACCAACTCCTCCGCGGTGCCGTAGCGCTTGTCCTCGAGCTGGAACGGATACATCAGCTCACTGGCCGCGCTGCGCACGTCACCGGTAATCAGGCTCTGGAAGAGAAAGCGGGAGTCGTCGCGGATGTCCTTGCGAATCTGCTCCTCGCGAGAGAGCTCGGGGTGTGCGTCGGGCGGCGGTGTGGGAGCGGCGGCGCTCGCCTTGGAAGGCTGAGCCGCGCTCGGGGAAGCAGGCGAGGGAGCGGCAGGCGTGGGCGCCGGGCTGGCGGTCGGCGCGGGAGGCGGAGCGGCCTGCGCGCGGCGCCGGGGCGCGGGTGCCGGGGCCGCGGGAGTGGGAGCGGGCGTCTCGGTCGCGGGAGAGGGAGCAGGCGTCTCGGGCGCGGGAGCTTCCGCCGCGGGCGCGGGCGTGGGCGCCGCGGCCTCGGAAGGAGTGGGAGCGGCGGGGGCCTGGGCGAGGGCAGGTGACGCGAAGGAGACGAGCAGGGCCAGGGACCAGCAGCGGCGCATGAAACCTCCGGAAGGGGCGGAGCCTAGCAGACAGTGTTGAGCGGGTCCGGAATCCCTGCGAGCGGACAGCCGCGAATACAGTCCGTGCATGTCGCGGCGGACGTTGGTATGGGGGCGGCCCGATGCCTAAACGTACCGATATCCGCAAGGTTCTGGTGATTGGCTCGGGCCCGATTGTCATCGGGCAGGCCGTCGAGTTCGACTACTCCGGTACTCAAGCCATCAAGGCGCTCCGGGATGAAGGCGTGGAGGTGGTGCTGCTCAACAGCAACCCCGCCACCGTGATGACGGACCCGGAGTTCGCCCACCGCACATACATCGAACCCATCACCGTGGATGCGGCGGAACGCATCATCGCCGCCGAGAAACCGGACTCGCTGCTGCCGACGATGGGTGGCCAGACGGCGCTCAACCTCGCCAAGGCGCTGGCCGAGCAGGGCATCCTCGCGAAGTACGGCGTGCGCCTGATTGGCGCCTCGCTCGAGGCCATCAACAAGGCCGAGGACCGGCAGCTCTTCAAGGCCGCCATGCAGAAGATTGGCGTCTCGCTGCCGAAGAGCGGCTACGCGACGACGCTGGACCAGGCCATGTCGCTGGTGGAGGAGATTGGCTTCCCCGCCATCATCCGCCCGTCCTTCACGCTCGGCGGCACCGGCGGCGGCATCGCGTACAACCGCGACGAGTTCGAGGCCATCTGCCGCTCTGGCCTCAAGGCCAGCCCAACCTCCACCATCCTCGTCGAGGAGAGCGTGCTCGGCTGGAAGGAGTACGAGCTGGAGGTGGTGCGCGACTCGGCGGACAACGTCATCATCGTCTGCTCGATTGAGAACCTGGACCCCATGGGCGTGCACACCGGTGACTCCATCACCGTGGCGCCCGCGCAGACGCTGACGGACCGCGAGTACCAGCGCATGCGGCAGGCCTCGCTGGCCATCATCCGCGAGATTGGCGTCGACACGGGTGGCTCCAACATCCAGTTCGGCATCAACCCGACGGACGGCCGCATGGTCGTCATCGAGATGAACCCGCGCGTGTCCCGCTCCTCCGCGCTGGCGTCGAAGGCGACGGGCTACCCCATCGCCAAGGTCGCCGCGAAGCTGGCGCTGGGCTACACGCTGGACGAGCTGCGCAACGACATCACCCGCGACACGCCGGCCTCCTTCGAGCCGACGCTGGACTACGTGGTGGTCAAGGTCCCGCGCTTCAACTTCGAGAAGTTCCCGCACGCGTCCCGCACGCTGACGACGAGCATGCGCTCGGTGGGCGAGGTGATGGCCATCGGCCGCACCTTCCCCGAGGCGTACATGAAGGCCCTGCGCTCCATGGAGCTGGGCCGCGTGGGCCTGGAGTCGCCGGAGCTGCCCGCGGAGAAGGAGGAGCGCGAGAAGGTGCTGCGCGAGGCCCTGCGCGTCCCTCGTCCGGAGCGCCCGTGGTTCGTGGCGCAGGCCTTCCGCGAGGGCCTGACGGTGGAGGACGTGCACGCGCTGTCCGCCATCGACCCGTGGTTCCTGCGCTACATCGAGATGCTGGTGCGCGAGGCGCAGGCCATCCAGGAGTGCGGCCGGTTGGACCAGCTCCCGGACGAGCAGCTGCGGCAGGCGAAGTCGCACGGCTTCTCCGACAAGTACCTGGGCAAGCTGCTCGGCTACCCGGAGGAGGAGGTGCGGGCGCACCGGCACGCGCGCAAGATTCGCCCCGTCTTCAAGCGGGTGGACACGTGCGCCGCCGAGTTCGAGGCGTACACGCCCTACCTGTACTCCACCTACGAGGAGGAGGACGAGGCGCCTCCGACGGACCGGCAGAAGGTGCTCATCCTCGGCAGCGGCCCCATCCGCATCGGCCAGGGCATCGAGTTCGACTACGCCTGCGTGCACGCCGCCTTCGCCCTGCGCGAGGCCGGGTACGAGACGGTGATGGTCAACTGCAACCCGGAGACGGTGTCCACGGACTACGACACGTCCGACCGCCTCTACTTCGAGCCGCTGACGATTGAGGACGTGCTCGAGGTGTCGCAGCGCGAGAAGCCGGTGGGCGCGATTGTGCAGTTCGGCGGGCAGACGCCGCTGCGCCTGTCGGTGCCGCTGGAGAAGGCGGGCCTGCCGATTCTGGGCACGCCGCCGGACGCCATCGACCGCGCGGAGGACCGCGAGCGCTTCGCGAAGCTCATCGAGAAGCTGGGCCTTACGCAGCCGGAGAACGGCGTCGCGCGCAGCCATGCGGAGGCCTTCAAGGTGGCCGAGCGGATTGGCTACCCCGTCATGGTGCGCCCCTCGTACGTGCTGGGCGGCCGGGCGATGGAAACGGTGTACGACCAGGCGAGCCTGGAGCGGTACATGCGCGAGGCGGTGAGCGCGTCGCCGGAGCACCCGGTGCTCATCGACCGCTTCCTGAAGGACGCCATCGAGGTGGACCTGGACCTGGTGGCGGACCGCACGGGCGCGGTGCTGATTGGCGGCGTGCTGGAGCACATCCAGGAGGCCGGCGTGCACTCGGGTGACGCGGCGGCGACGCTGCCTCCGCACTCGCTGTCGCCGGACCTGGTGGAGCGGATGAAGGACCAGGCCATCGCGCTGGCTCGCGAGCTGGGCGTGGTGGGCTTGATGAACGTGCAGTTCGCCATCCAGGGGAAGACCATCTACATCCTGGAAGTGAACCCGCGCGCGAGCCGCACGGTGCCGTTCATCTCGAAGGCCACGGGCATGGCGATGGCGAAGATTGCCGCGCTGTGCATGGTGGGCAAGACGCTGAATGAACTGGGTGCGACGCAGGAGCCCGAGTTCAAGCACGTGGCGGTGAAGGAGAGCGTGTTCCCCTTCGCGCGCTTCGCGGGCGTGGACGTCATCCTGGGGCCGGAGATGAAGTCGACGGGCGAGGTGATGGGCCTGTCGGACGACTACGCGTCGGCCTTCGCCAAGAGCCAGCTCGCCGCAGGCGTGCGCCTGCCGAAGAGCGGCAAGGTGTTCATCTCGGTGAAGGACGACGACAAGCCGGCGGTGGTCGATTTGGCGCGGCGCCTGCGGAACATGGGCTTCTCGCTCATCGTCACGGCGGGCACGCACCGGTACCTGTCGACGAAGGGAATCGAAGCGCAGGTGGTGCAGAAGGTGAAGGAGGGCCGGCCGAACATCGTCGACAAGATTGTCGACGGGGAAATCGTGCTGGTCATCAACACCACCTTCGGCAAGCAGGAGATTGCGGACAGCTTCTCCATCCGCCGCGAGGCGCTGATGCACTCGGTGCCGTACTACACGACGGTGCAGGCGGCGCGCATGGCGGTGGGAGCGCTGGAGGCACTCAAGCGCGCGGACCTGTCGGTGAAGCCGCTCCAGGAGTACCTGGGCATCCCCGGCGGCGGGAAGGTGTCCGGCGTGGCCACGGGGACGAAGCGGTAAAGGTGTCCCTGCGGTGAAGTGACACGGCCTCGCTCCTGCTGGGAGCGGGGCCGTGTGCATTTCAGGGGACTACGCGGCGACGAAGGTCTTCCACTGCCGCATGTAGTTGATGAAGCCGTCGGAGACGCCCTCGCCGCGGAGCGTGTCGGCGGCGACAGGCATGCGATTGATGGCGGAGTCTCGGCGGATGCGCTCGGGCCAGTCGTGGTTGGCGATGGCGGCGCGGCCGAGGGCCACGGCATCCGCGCCATGGGCGAGCTGGGCCTCGGCCTCCTCGCGAGTCCAGATGGCACCGGCGACGACGATGCGGACTTGGGAGGGGACGGCGGCGCGGAAGAGGGGAACGGCGTGGGACTCGGGGCGCTTCTTGGTGTTGAGGGCGGAGCGCCAGAGGGAGAGGTGGAGGATGTCCATGCCGTCGTCGGCGAGCATGCGGGCGACGTCGAGCGTCTCGTCGAGGTCGAGCCCCTTGGCCTGGCCGAAGTCCTCGGGTGAGAGGCGGACGGCGAGGACGAGGGACGGAGCGGCACGGCGGACGGCGCGGACGGTTTCACGGATGAGACGGGCGCGGTTTTCAAGGGAGCCGCCCCAGGCGTCGGTGCGCTGGTTGTAGACGGTGCTGAGGAACTGGGAGAGCAGGTAGCCGTGGGCGCCGTGGAGCTCGACGGAGTCGAAGCCGGCCTGGGCGCACCGGCGGGCGGCGGCGGCGAAGGCTTCGATGGTGCGGTGGATGTCGTCCTCGGTGCCGGCGCGGCAGCGGGTGTCGTCGTCGGTGTGGGCGCTGGCGCTCCAGCGCTCCAGGCCACTGACGGCGGGGTCGGCGCGGAGGCCACCGTGGAAGAGCTGGGCGGAGATGAGCGCGCCACCCTGGTGGACGCGAGCGGCGAGCTTGGTGAGGCCGGGGAGCATGGCGTCGTCATGGACGCCAAGCTCACCGGGCCAGGCCTTGCCGTCCTGGGTGACGTGGGTGGCACATGTCTCGACGAGGCCGAAGCCACCGTCGGCGCGCTTGCCGAGGAAGTGGAGCTCGTCCTCGGACAGCGTGCCATCGGCGTGGCTCTGCATGTTCGTCAGAGGCGCGAGCCAGATGCGGTTGCGGGCAGTGACGTTCTTCCGGAGCTCGAGGGGGGCGAAGAGGCCTGTCATGTCGACGTTTCCTGGGGGCGGGCACGGCGTCCGGCCCCAGTGATAACGCGGAAGGCGGCGCTCGGCTCGGGCAGGTTCACGTAGCTGGGACCTCCGGCGGAGGAGAAACAGTGTGAATCGATTCCAGCACCTCCCACAGCGTCTCAAACGGCTTCTGTCGAGTCAGCGCGCGGCCCTTCTACTTGCCAGCACGACTGCCTTCACTTGCATCGTGCGGGGGCGCGTCCTCCCTAACACGAGAAGGTGCGCACTGGTTCTTGCCATTGCACGGAAAACGCCAGGCTTGGGATTGCTTGTTCATGGGGCCGGAGGCTTCTTCTTTGTCTCTTTCTGTTGCTTTGGATTCTCGTCCTGAGGCGGCTGGGGATTGGCGTCTTGAGATGGCTGTGGTGTCGAACTCAATAGCTGCATAAGTTCGGGATTCTGTTTGATTTCTTCCTTTAGATTATTCAGCGCCTCTCTTTGTTGATCTTTTCTTTCGTAGTAGTTCAGCTTGCCTTGGGCGCTGTCCAGGGAGTCGCGGCGTGACTTGAGCCAGTCTGCCAAGACATCAATGCACACGTCGTAAGCCTCGTCATCATTTTTTAGTTTGTGCGCGCGCGCTGCTGCCGCTGCTGTGTCCGATGCTGCGTTTGACCTGTCGAACATGTAGTAGGCAAGAACGCCAAGTACTGCGCCGCCTGTTGTCAGCAAGAATCCGGGGTGTCTTGCAAGGGCAGTTGTTTTGGTCGGATCATCTCCAACGAGAGGCCCCGCCGCGAGTCCTGCTGCTGCAGGAATGGCCAGAGACCATCCCGTGATAGTATATGCTGAAGATGCTAGTTTGCCGCCATCGACCAGATCTGAGCATAGTTTTCTCTTCTCTATCTGTTGTTCATGCTGGCTGGCCGCATATTGGCTTGGACTTGGGACGTTGCTGCGGGTGGCGGAACAGCCGGCGAGTAGAATTGAAACAATGAGGATTGATGTTGTATTTATTTTCATTTGTCTGTCTGTATGGCGTTGTCGGATCTGTGTGATTTTTGTTCTTATGTGTTTGTGAATGACATGGCGGGTTTCGAGTTGTGTGGATTGGCTGTGATTGTGGGTGTTGTCCTCTTGGCTGTGCTTCTGATGTGGAGAGTCGCGCTGGATGCCTCCGAATCCCGCCCTGAGTGGATTGCAGATGTAAAGATGCCACTTGGTGGAACGAAAAGAGCAGTCTAGGCCAATCAACTACTGATGACGCTGTCTCCCGTTGAGCCTCCGGCGTCGTTTGTTGGCGCACTCTGGCGTCTCGTCTCCTCTTCATACGCCACGAGAACGAGCGCCCGAAGCTTTTCGACATCACTAGTCGCGTTGAAATAGACGCGGCTCTTGCCAATCCCATCTGGGGCCGCTTCGACCTCGAAGCCGGGAGCCAGCATCGACGTCTGTTCCACCGGAAGCCGGGTCACCAACGACTTCTTCTTCCCGTTGGTGAAGGCGCGCAGGAACCAGGAAGAGACCTTGCCCAGGTTGATGCCGAAGTAGCTGGCCGAGTCCTTGTAGCTGATGGCCTGCTTCAGCGCGGACTCCGCGCACATCCGCTGGACGATGCGGAAGATCTCCAGCTCCACCTCCGTCGTTTCGATGAGCGCTCCCGTCGAGCCGGATTCCGCGGTGTCTGCTGCCTTCTGAAGTGCCTCTGCGGGAGTAGGGGAGGGCGGCGCCGCCGGAGCCGCGCTACCCACCTGAGCGTTGGGCTGTGCAATCTCCTGCTGGATGGACTTCGTCATCATGTCCAGCAGCGTCGTCTGGATGGCCTTCTTGACGATGGGGACGAACCGCTCCACCACGTTTTTCGTGACTCGACCGGAGACCAGCTCCACCTCCGCGAGGAGGAAGCGCACGAAGCTCTCCGAGGGATTCCGCAGCAGCTCGTTGATGAGCGCCGTGACCTTGCCCACGAAGATGATTTCCTCGGCATGGCCCTGGATGGACGCCGCGTCAAAGGACTCCTTCGTGAAGGGGCGGAGCAGGTCCACCTCCCGGTCGCTGAACGAGAGGATGTTGAACTCCATGAACGGAGCGGCATCCATCACGTTCGGAGACTGGAGGTCCGTGAAGAAGCGGTAGCGGACGCCGTTGGTGACCACCGCAATCCGAACCGACGGGGTGGCGTTGAAGTAGCGCGCGAGCTGTCCGTCATGGTCCTCGGGCGCCGCGTCCACCGCCTTGCATTCGATGAAGAGCGAGGGCTGTCCCTTGAGATGGAGCGCGTAGTCCACCTTCTCCATGACGCCGCCGCGCTTCTTGGCGAAATCCGCCACGTATTCGGGCTGCGTCTCCGTCGGATCGTAGATGTCGTATCCGAGTACTTGCAGGAAGGGCAAGATCAAGGCCTGCTTCGTGGCCTCTTCTCCCTTGATGAATGACTGCCGCTTCCGGACCTGCTCTGAGAGCTGACGCAAATCTTCGCAAAGGCCCATGTTTGTTCCCCCCGGTGCCGCACGAACCCAATGGTTCGAGGCAAGGGAGAGGCTAGAACAGGCAGACGCGAATACTCAAACGCAAGAGTTGCGCAGACACTGAAGTCAAAGGTCAGAAGTGACACCAAGCGCAGGTTGGCTTTCAGCGAAGCAGTCACCGCGTCTCGCTCGCGCCGACCTCCGTGAGCAGCCCCTGTCGGTAAAGCCAGCCCAGGATGGCGACACCCCGGCGGAATGGCACTTGGCGTCCCCATGTGTCCGCGAGCTGTGGCATCGTCAACCCATCGCGGAGCTCCTCTACGAGTGGCGCCAGCTCCACCCCGTCGAGCCATGCCACCGGCCGCCCGAGACGGGGATGGCTCAGCGCCCGGCGCAGCTCGATGAGGTCTCCGACGATGCACGGCGTGTCCACCAGCGCCGCCTCTCTATCCAACCGCCACCGGCGGTGGAGCAGGGCCTCTCCCTCCAGCGGAGGCGGGCGCATCTCCAGGGTCGCGAGCGTGGACGACGCCTGTGCGCGGCACTTCCAGAATGGCCTGTCCCGGTACGTGCGGTGCTCCGCGTAGTACCCCTCCGCCCATGCCGCGTGCCGGGCCACGGACTCGCGCTGGTCCTCCGTGTAGAAGCGCAGCGCGGCGGAGGCGTTGTCCGGCCGGACGAGCAGCGTATGGACGGCCACCGCGCCGCTCAGCGCCGTCTGCATGGCCTTCTGCACCCCTGACGAAGACAGCGGGTCGATGGAGAAGCTGGCCTCGCCCACCTTGATGCAGTCGCGCTCGATGGGCACCGCGTCCCGGTAGCACGTGGCAACACTAGCCAGCACGCTCCCCACCAGTCGCGGCGATGTCCACGCGCCCAGCAGTCCCGAGCTGGCCAGCAGCTCCCGGTAGAAGGACTCCAGCGTGCGCCGCGTGACGCCTCGCTCGCGCAGCAGCCCCGGGTCCACGAAGGCCATGGCGCTGAAGGTGCCGTCCGGCAGGTGCGCGCCCCAGTACCAGGCATCCGGCCCCGCCTCCACGCGCGTCTCCGGGCCGTGAGGCCTCTCTCCTCGCCAGGAGCCATGGAGCGCTAGCGTCCGCGCGGAGACAGCCTCCTTCCGGCCTCCCAGGCAGGTGCCGCGCCCGCTCGCGTCCGCGAAGAATCGCGCCGATATGCAGAGCCTCCGTACTCCCGACAGGATGACGGGCACCGTCCAGCCACCGTCCCGGCGCTCGGGCCGGTGCGCCGCGGCCGGCTGTAGCACCCGCACGCCCGCGTCGCGCGCCGCGCCCAGCAGCAGCGCATCGAAGCGGCCCCGGTCCACCAACAGCCCGGGCTCCCGCGAGCGCACGCTCCGCCCGGTGTCGTCCTCCCAGCGCACCAGCGCCTCGCGCGCGGGAAGGAAGCGTGCCCGCCGCACCTCCTCTGCCACTCCAAGCACGTCGAGCAGCGGCCACACCCCTGGCGTCAGGGATTCGCCCACGTGGGGCCGGGGAAAGGCATGCCTCTCCACGAGACAGACCGAGTGGCCCAGCCGCGCCAGCCGCAGCGCCAGCGAGGCCCCGGCTGGTCCACCACCGACGACGCACACCTCCGTGTCGAGCCGCGCTTCCAACGGGCTCACCCGTTCGCGGAAGGAAGGCCGAAGTAGTCCGGCCGGGCTCGGGAGAGCCGGCTGTACGCCTCCAGGCAGTAGTGCAGCCAGCCACGGATGTAGTCACAGGCAGGGCGTCCCCGCTGGATGACCTCGTGGTGGCAGCCGCCGGAGCACAGGTAGCGCGCCCAGCACGAGCGGCACGGCTCCTGCCGGTGCACGTGGCGCTCCGCGAGCCAGCGCGCCTGGCGCTCGCGGTCCACGCCGGTATTCACATCGCCCATGGCGCCTTCCTCGTCGCCCACGAAGCGGTGGCACGCGGCCAGTTCGCCACTGGCGGAGACGCCGAGGTAGCCCGCGCCCGCGCCGCACGGGTAGGGCCGATGGGTGCCCTTGTGCAGCTCGCGCATGGCATTGACCATGTTGGAGAACGGGTAGCGCCGTCCGGCCACGAGTCGCCGCTCGAACTCTCGGCCGCAGTCCACCATCTGTTCGAGCATCGTCTCCAGCTCGGCGTGCCCCAGTTCGTCACGTCCGGTGGGCGAGGCGAGCATGGGAGAGAAGCCGACGGAGTGGAAGCCCAGGTCCACGAACGCATCCAGCGTCTGGCGCAGCTCCAGGTTGCGCGGCGTGACGGTGACGCGCGCGGAGACCTGCATCCTGCGCTGGCGCTCCAGCAGCGGCGTTACATTCGCCATCACCTTGTCGAAGCTGCCCTGGCCTCCCTTGAATGCTCGCAGCCGGTCATGCGTCTGCCGGGGCCCGTCCAGGCTCACCGTCACCGCGAAGCCGTGGGCCTCCAGGAAGTCGGCATCGTCGGGCGTCAGCAACGTCCCGTTGGTGGTGAGCGACAGCGTCAGCGAGACGCCCTTCGCCCGAGCGCCCTCCACGGCCCGCTCCGTCGCGGCCCGGATGACGGCGCGGTTGAAGAGGGGCTCGCCGCCGAGGAACGAGAGGTTCACGCGCTCGCCCCGGCCCGCGTCGCGCAGCAGCAGTTCCACCGCCTCCAGCGCCGTCTCCAGCGGCATGTTGCGCGCCGGGCCGCCGAAGTCTCCCTGCTGTGCGTAGCAGTACGTGCAGCCCAGGTTGCACTTCTGCGCCACCGCCAGCGACAGCGCCCGCACGGGCGGAGTCTCCACGGGCCGGTCATCGACGAAGGGCGGCTCGGCGACTCCCAGGGACTCCAGCAGCCGCCGCACCGCCTCGCCGTCCCTCGCGAGCCGCGCGCGGTCCAGTGCTCCGCACACCTCGGCATCCACGTCGAAGAGGCGGCTGCCGTTCACCACCAGCAGGTGCTGGCCAACCTCCGTGGCATAGAGGTGCAGGTCCGGCACGTGGGGCATGGACAGCTCGAAGAGCCGCCGGGCCCAAGCCGTGTCCGGAGCACTCACTTCGAGGGCTCCACGTCCGCCTCCGGGAGCGGGACGACATCGCGGTCCCTCCCTTCAATCTGGAAGTGCAGCAGCTCCTCCCACTGGCGGAAGAGGTCGTCATAGGAGACCAGCCGCGAGTCCTCGCGGTCGTCGAGGATGTACTGGTGGGGTGCCTCGGGGCCGCGCTCCTTCTGCATCCAGTTGATGCCGATGCTGACGCCCTGCGGGCCCTGCTCCACGCTGACGTAGTCCGGGCGACTGGCGGCCCAGTAGTAGCAGGCGCACTCGCGGTAGTCGTTCTGCCAGGGCGAGCACAGCCCCTGCGTCAGCTCGCCCGGCTGGGCCAGCTCCTCGGCGATGACGGCGAGCTGTCCCTGCGCGCCCCGGGCGAAGAAGTGCCGGACCTCGAGGTTCTCCACGATGAGCTTCTTCTTGTCGGTGGGGATGGCGGCCGGCAGCGAGGACTCCGCCAGGGTGAACTCGCAGCGCACCTTCTTGCCCGCCTTGCCGTGCAGCACTTCGGCGAGGGCGTTGGACCACTCCATGAAGGCAACGCCCTCCGGATTGGCCGAGTTGGTGAGCTGGATGGAGGCCGCGCCCGGGCGCTGGGGGCCCATGACGGGGACGACGAGCGGCTGGCCGTCCACGCGCAGCAGGCGGTGGTGGAGCAGGTGCTCCAGGCCCTTGTCCGTCTTCATCACGTAGTTGTCCGCCTCGTGCATCTCGATGCCGACGAAGATGCGGCGCCACACGTTGCGGAAGTCGAACTCCAGCCCGGGGAAGCAGTTGGAGATGGCGGACGCGGGCAGGGTGCCCGGTGGGTTGCCGGCGGCGCGGTAGTGGAGCTGCGCGGACAGGTTCTTCGGGTCGAGCTTCTTCATTCCGCGTCCCCTCCGTTCCGCTTGAACAGGGCCCGCCGCGCGGCCTTGCTGATGATGTCCACCTGACGGCGGGTGAGCGTCAGCGCGCGTCCGTCCGCGCCGCGCATCAGCGCCGGCATCTTCCGGCGCCCCTTGTCGCCGAGGTCGCCAATCTCGTCATGGCGCCTCAGCACATCCGAGAACCAGGGCGCCGCCCCGCCGCGCAGCGCGGTGAAGATGTTCTGGTGCAAGGCCTTGATGGTGAGGTTGTCCACCAGCGACGGGGCCATGATGGGCTCGAAGAGGCGGCCGGTGTCCGCGGTGTCCTGGCGCACCATGGTGCTGGCCACGTCCACCTGGCCATTCACCGTGTTGCCATTCATCACGGCGGTGTTCATCAGCCGGATGGTCTCGAAGGCGCGGCGGACGATGTCCTCGGCCGCCTCCAGCGTGGCGTCGCGGTCTGCCGCGCGCGGCCCGTTCAGCGCCTGGTCCAGGTCGTCCGCCACCGTGCGCACCGGGAAGCTGTCCGGAGCGAAGGCCGGCGGCCCCGCGCCGATGCGGGCGAAGGCCTTCAGCGGCTCGGGGGTGCCCTTGAGCTTCAACTGCACGTGGACCAGGCCATCGCACTCGTCGTCGAGGTAGCCGCGGCTCACCCAGTCGTCGCCCTCGGGATAGCCGGCGTAGATCTGCGCGGGCATGGTCAGCTCGGGACTGACGCTCTCCTTGTAGCCCTTCCAGTCGCCCTTCTCCGGGTCGTAGATGATGTTCTCGGGAGGGAGGTTCTCGTCGGGAACCGGCTTGCCATCCGGCCCGGGCGTCTCCGCGCTGGCGCCGTACACCTCGCCCTTCGCGGGCGTGAAGCGCAGGCGTATCTCCGGGAACTCTTCGGTGGGGCGGATGTAGCGCACCGAGCCCAGGGGCAGCACCTTGCCCTCGCGGAAGTTGCGGCACCTGCCTTCGAGTGGGTGGACGTCGTGGTCGGAGAAGCGCCCCGTGACGGCCAGGACCTTGTCCTTCTCATTGCCGGTGCGGCGGAACATCTTGATGTTTCCGACCCGCACCTCCCACTTCACGTCCGAGGGGCGCAGCCCATGCTGGGCGAGCAATTCCACGGTGAGGGGGACGAGGCTGTCCTTGTCGGTGACGGCCCAGACCTCCAGGAAGGGAGCCACCGGGCGGATGAGGTTGTCGGGAGACTTGAAGGCAATCTCCGTGGGGAGGAAGGCCTCGGAGATGGCACCCGTCGCCGGGTCCACGCGGAAGGTGGGGGCGGGCTCGAGGCGTCGGAAGCCGAGCGGGTCCTCGTCAGGCACCGTCAGCTCGTAGTTGTCCAGCGGTTCCGGGGCCGCGCCGAGACGCGCGATGGCCAGCGGGGGAAGGATTCGCAGTTCCTTGATGGTCACGCCAGGTCCTCCGAATGAGGCGGAGCGAGTGCGGCTCAGGGCTTCGGAATCATCTGGCGGACGCTCTGCAGCGCCGCCCCGTCCAGGTCCTCCAGGGCTCGCAGGTAGTCGGCGTGCCGATTCGGATACTGCTCGCGCAGCGTGCGGACGAGCAGCTGGGCGGCCTCCAGCAGGTCGCGGTGGAGCCTCCACCGGTCCGCCTCCGTGTCGGGCAGGTCCAGCGTGTAGGGCATCTCGAAGGGCGGCCCCGCCACCGCACCGGAGCCGGAGTCGTCCAGCGGCAGGTCCACCAGGATGTGGGAGATGGCGCGCACGTTGTACATCTCCCCGAACGTGCGGTTGATGAGCAGCCCGCGCGGGGTGAGCGCGTCGCCCTGACCCGTGGCGCCGGCGAGCTGGTACGCGTGGGACAGGTACACCAGCAGCATCCGGTAGCGCACATTGAACAGGTGCGCCCACGTGGCGGACTCCGGGTGGGTGATGGGCGTGCTCGTCACGGGCGCCGCGGCGCGGCCTTTCGCCGTGGCGCGCACCACGCGGTTGGCGTTGAGGTCCATCACCGTCTTCGGGTTGAGCGGCACGGGGCGGGTGGGTGTCCACTCGCCGTCGGGGAACTCGCGGTAGATGTCGAGGAAGCGGCGGAAGTGGGAGCGCTCGTTGTCGCCCTCGTCGTAGAAGAGGGCCTCGCCCTGCTTGCCGATGGCGGCCAGTGCCTCCACGGCCTCGTCGCGGCTGCTGACGGGGCGGACGATGACGTCCGGCGTCTCCTGCCGTTGCGGCGAGGTGGACTGCCCGCGCGCGCCGCGCATGTAGCCGCGCCCCCACTCGTCCCAGGAGGCCTGGAAGGTGGTGGTGGCCGGCTGGAAGTCGGCCTCCTTCACGTACTCGGGGTTGGCGAGAATCTTCTGCATGCGGTCATACAGCTCGCCCACGCGGTGCAACGACTGCTGACCGCTGGAGCCCTGCTGCGCGCGCTTCTTGATTTCCTTCGCCTCGTCGGTGTCCCAGCCGGCGGGCATCTCCGCGTAGACGTAGCGGGCCAGCGAGTCCTTGGTGAGGGGCTCCAGGGTGAACTCGAACGGGTAGAACTGCGCGCCCCAGGGGTAGTCCTCGCGGTCCAGGCACAGGGGCGCGCCGATGAGCCGCAGCACGTTCTGCACGGTGATGAGGTGCCCCATCTCCTCCTTGGCGATGCCCAGGACGACTTCCTGCCAGTGCCTGACCTTCTCGCGGTTCCTCGAGGGCACCTGCGGGCCGCCCAGCGAGTAGGCGGCGTACAGGTACTGCGCCATCAGGGCGTGCTCCACCTCGGCGGCGATGTGGAGGAGGAGGACGGCGTAGTCGTGCCAGGAGAACTCAGGGGGCAGCACCGGGGCGGTGCGCAACAGCGGTTTGACGCCTCGGGCCTTCGGCGCCAGGGCTCGCAGCTCCGCTGCCGCCGGCTCGAATCGCAGCAGCGACTCGAGGTGTCTGCTCATCCGTGCACGCATGTCCCCTCCCCGACATCGTGGATGCAGCGGCCGGGGACCAGAACACTCCGAATTTCAGGAGTCAATTCGTTGCATCTGCGTGGACGGACGGAAGTGTTCGCCAGCAACCGTTGCTATTCATTCAGTGAAGTCAAAGCTCAGAAGCAACACCAGACACAGGTTGGCTTTCAGCGAAGCGGAGGGAGAAGCGTGTCGCTCCATCTGCTCCCTTGAGCCGCGTCTGGAGCAGCAACACGTAGCCCACTCCCATCCAGCACAGCTCACGGGCTCGCTTGAGCAGGACGAAGGCCGCCACCGCATTCAGTCCGTCCGCTCCTTCCGAGCCCGAGAGGAACGCCGCGTAGCCAGCGTCCTGCACACCCAGCCCCGCGGGAATGAAGAACACCAGGGCGCGCACGACGGACATCAGCGCCTCCAGCGCCACCGCGTCGCCGAACGTCACATCGAAGCCCAGCAAGCGCAGCAGCAGGTATGCCTCCACGGACTCGGCCAGCCACATCCCGAGGTACGGCACGGCCAGCGGTGCCAGTTGGCGCGGAACGAGCACCCGGCGCAGCGTTCCATCTGCTTGCTCGAAGTCCGCTCGCTTCCGCTCCACCCATCCTCGAACGGAGTGAATGGGCAGTCGCTGGAGCCACCGGCCCAGTCTCCCCGCGAGGCCGCCTGCCATCACCCAGCCGGACATCAACGCGATTCCCACGAGGGCCACTGCCATGGCGCCCATCAGCCAGGGCAGGGCGCCACCGCCAATGCGTTGCATGGATGGACCCGTGAGGATGCGCGTGCCCAGCATCAGTCCCACGCAGAGGTAGAGCCCGTGTCCCAGGAGGATGAGCCCCTTGCGCACGGCGATGACACTGACGCCCTCGGTGAGCGGGACGCCATGTTGCGAGCGCAGCAGCACGGGCTTCATCGTCTCCGCCAGGAGCGCTCCCGCGGGCAGGCTGATGACGAGCGCCTCGGCTCCCGCGCGGAGGCAGAAGAGCTTCACCGCGTCCACCGACCGGCCCAGGGTGGCCAGCAACCGGCTCCAGGCCAGACCGTCCAACGCGAGCGAGACGCCATAGGGCACGAAGGCCAACAACACCACCGGCCCGAGCTGTGTCACGGTCTCCCACGTCCGCGACAGGTCCGCGTTCCGGAACGTGAGGTGGAGGCACACCGCCGCGAGGACCAACCCCAGCACGAACACTGCCTGCGCGCGGTACTTCTTCATCCGACAAAGGAGCGCTCCGTCCACCGGTCCTGGCACGTGGGCTCCGACGCTTCCGCCTCCATGGGTCATGCCCGAGCACCCTAGAGAGGCCACGTGACATCCACGCCGCGCTCGCGTGGACCTGGGTGACATTTCGCTGCCACCTTTTCAACGCGGCCTGTGTCCGGGCTCTTCGGAGGCTGCACCCATGTCGCCCGGGAATCCCCATGGGTGGAGAGCAGTTGCGACGCCTGCCGCTCCTGCGGAGGATGACGCTCATGGCTGATTCGAAGCGCCGGTATGGAGTCTGGGGGATTTTGAGCTTGCTGTTGCTGGGCCTCGGGCTGTGGTGGGCGCTGGCTCGTGACTCCGGAACGCATCCTCCCGAGTCCACGCAGACCTCCAGGACTTCATCCGCCGGTACGCGCTCCGAAACCGCCAGCGCGCCGCCGTCCGCGATGCAGCCCGCACCGTCCACTCCGTCCGCACCGGTTCCCGCTCCGTTGCTCCGGTTGCCGTCGGCACAGCGCACAGAGGCTCCCGCCAATGCTCCCGGGGCCTTCTCCGGTCGGGTGGTGTCCGCCACGAACGGGCAGGGCGTCCCGAGTGCGGAGCTGACCTTCGCGGGTCCTTCAGGCGCGGCCAGCACCCGCACGGACGGCGCGGGCGCCTTCCGCTTCCTGCCGGACCAGGAGGGGCTCTGGCAGCTCGCCAGCATTCGGGCGGAGGGCTTCCTGCCCTTCGGTCCGGATTGGGGCCAGAGCCCCGTCCGCCTCACCGCGCGTCCCGGCAGCGGCGTCGATGGCCTGGTGCTGGCCCTCACGCCCGAGGAGTCCTGGACCGTCCGCGTGGAAGGTCCCGATGGCAAGCCGCTCGCGGACGCGCAGGTGCGGCTCCTCACGGGCCGCTCCGGAGAGACGGTGCTCTTTCCCACCAACGATGAATTCACCACCAGCGCCGATGGCGAGGTCCGCCTCAGTGCTCCCGAGGGCTCCTCTGTCGAAGCTCGCCATCCCAGACATGCTCCCGCACGCGCCGCACTGACCTCGCGCCTCGCGGGCCGGCGTGCGGTGCTGCGCCTCAAGGCGGAGACGCCGGCCACCAGCGAAGTGCTCGCGGGTCGCGTGGTGGACGAGTCAGGCACTCCCATCGCGGGTGCAGGTGTCCGCGCCGGCCCGCCTCGCGGTTCTCGCCTGCCCGGTGCCGAAGACAACGGCGCTCCCATGGCTGAATCGATGACGGACGCCGACGGCCGCTTCCTCCTGGAGCGCCTGGCACCCGGCCGCTACGACGTCTTCGCGGAAATCCTCGGACGCGTGAGCGCCACTGCAGCCAACGTAGAGGCCGGGCGGCGGGACCTCGTCCTCACGCTGGCTCGCGGCGCCCGCCTCACCGGCCGAGTGCGCGACGAGCGCGGTGCTCCTGTCGCGTCCTTCCAGCTCGAACTGCAACTCCATCGCGGCCCCCTGGAGCGCGAGTTCGGTTCCGCCCTGACCGTGGTGGACGCCGACGGCCGCTTCACCGTGGAAGGACTTGCTCCCGGCACGTACACGCTGCGTGTCGCCGCCTACGGACTCGCTCCCTCCGCGTCCACGGTGGAGGTTTCTCCCCATGTCGCGGACGTGGGCCCCATCGACATCACGCTGTCTCCCGGCGCGCGGCTGGAGGGGCAGGTCGTGAAGAGCGGAGGCGGAGGCCCCATCAGCGGAGCCCGCGTGCAAGTGGAGGGCGGTGTCTACGACGCGTCCCTCGCCACGGCGTTTGACGCCATGACCGACACGTCCGGCCGCTTCACGTTGGACGGACTGGCGCCGGGCTCGCTGTCCCTCTCCGTGAGCGCGCCGGGCCATGACACGCGTCTCGTGGACCGGGTGACGGTCGGCCCTGGCGCGCCGGCGCTGCCGCCCATCGAGCTCAACCCCGTGGCCGACGGAGGAACGGCGCGCATGGAGATGGTGGGTATCGGCGCGGTGCTGGGCCCTCGCGACGACGCGCTGGTGATGGGGCAGATCATCGCCACCGGTGGAGCGGCCGAGGCGGGGCTGCAACCCGGAGACGCCATCGTGAGCATCGACGGGACCAACGTGGTGGAGATGGGCTTCCCCACGGCGGTGCAGCGCATCCGCGGCCCCGAGGGTAGCCGCGTCATGCTCGGCATCCGGCGCGCGGGGCGCACCGACGTCGAGGTGGTTCCCGTCACCCGGAAGAAGATCCAGGTCTGACTACTGGCTGCTTTCCATTTTTGGAAACCCCATTTCCGCCGCTCGCCGTAGTCGGGTGGGTTCGTGCTCGTCACCATTGGCGCATGAACCCTTTCGATTTCGCAGGCAGGACGGTGCTCGTCACCGGTGCATCCATGGGGCTGGGCGCGGAGTTTGCCCGGCAGCTCTCGCGGCTCGGTGCCTCGCTGATTCTGGTGGCTCGCAGTGAGGAGAAGCTCCAGGCACTGGCAACGGAGATGGGCAGGGCCCACGTCATCCGAGCGGACCTCACCGCTTCGGGCGCATCCCAGCGTCTCTTCGATGAGGTCCGGGCCCGAGGCCTGGAAGTCGACGTCCTCATCAACAACGCCGGGTACGGCCTGCATGGCGGGTTCGACGTCCTGTCCCTCGAGGAGCAGCGCGGAGAGATCGACCTCAACGTCCGTGCGCTCGTCGAATTGACGTACCTGTTCCTTCCCGCCCTCGAACGGCGCCAGGGCGGCGTCATCCAGGTAGCCTCGATGGCCGCCTTCCAGCCGACGCCCTACATGGCCGTGTACGGCGCGACGAAGGCGTTCGTTCTCTCGTTCAGCCACGCGCTCTGGGCGGAGTACCGGGAGCGTGGCGTCCGCGTGCTGGTCCTATCTCCCGGCGCCACCGACACGCCCTTCTTCGAGCGTTCGGGCGAGGGCGCCTCACCCGGAAAGAAGGCGCGTCCGGAGGACGTGGTGCGGGTGGGGCTCGATGCATTCGTCGCCGGCCGTGCGTCGGTCGTGCACGGTACCGGCAATCGGCTCGCTGCATTCAGCACGCGTTTCTTCAGCCGCACATTCGCCGCGAAGCTCATCGAGCGCATCACGAGACCGCGGCCTTCCGCGCTCCTCCCGCAGCCCACGGGCAGGCATTGACGTCCACGCATCGCCGCTCGAGGCAAGAAGCTGTAACGTGCTTTCCACTCATGGAAAACAAGCTGCCGGCCTGGGATGACCTGCGCGTCCTGCTCGAAGTGCATCGCCAGGGCAGCTTCTTGGAGGCAGGGCTCCAGCTTGGCTTGTCCACCTCCACGGTGGCACGCCGCATCGGGGCACTCGAGAAGGACCTGGGGCGTGCCCTGGTCCACCGGACGTCACGAGGCGCCCTGCTGGAGAAGGACGCGCTGGAGCTCATCGCGCTCGCGGAGAACTTCGAGCAGGGGCTCCGCGCGCAGCGGCGTGACGGCGGCCGGCGCTCCCCCTATGCGGGCAGGGTCCGCATTTCGCTTCCGGATGGCTTCATGACGGCCGCGGCCGAGGCCGCCGCACGCTTTCGTCGCCGGCATCCGGAGACCCATATCGAGGTCATCTCGGAGCTGCGCTTCGTGGACCTGGCCGCGCGCGAAGCGGACATCGGCGTGCGCGGTGGACGGTCCACGTCGCCAGTGCTCATCGAGAAGCCGCTGGGTGACGTCATTCCAGGGCTCTACGCGAGCGCGGAGTACCTCGCCCGTGCGCTCCCCAGCCGCTTCCTCGCTGACGGCGACCATGCCCGGCACGACTTCATCGTCGAGGACGAGAGTCCGCAGGGGCGGGGCTCCTCGCAGTGGCTGGTGCAGCGAGGGGCCTCGCGGTTCCCGTTCCGCTCGAACTCGGTCGAAGCACGCCTGCACGCCGCGAAGTGCGGGATGGGGCTCGTCCTCCTCGGGCTCGGCGCGGAGCGGCAGCATCCTGGCTTGATTCGCGTGGGGCTGGAGACGCCGCTTCCGGGCCTCCGCTTCTACCTCACGATGCACAAGGACCTGCGCGGCGTCCCCCGCATCAGAGGTGTCGCGCTGGCCCTCCAGGAGGTCTTCTCCGAGTACCTGGCCACGCAGGCCGAAGCGGAAGCCCGGGCGCGTCAGGACCGACCTGGACCGAAGGCGAGGTAGCACTGCGTCCTCGAAGGCGGGGGGCTTCCCGCTCGCCTTCTGAATGACGATTCCACGGCGCGGCCCTTCCCGGGGTTCGCGGTGGAGGCTACCGTTCGCGCCCCTTCATCGCCCGAGGAATGCCCGTGAGTCCGTCCCCCACCGCCCCCGACTTCGACCTTGCCGCCGTGGACGTGGACGGCTTCCACCGCGAGCTGAAGGAGCTTCGCGAGCAGGTCGACGCATCGCTCGGCGAGGCGGACGCGGCGCACCTCCGGAAGATCGAGCGGTGGGGTAGGGTGGCCACGCTGCTCGGCGTGGCGACGTGCTGGATTGGGCCCAATCTGCTCAGCGCCGCGGCGCTCAGCCTGGGCCGCTCCACGCGGTGGCTCCTCATGCACCACGTGGGGCATCGCGGCTATGACCGCGTCCCCGGACTGCCCGCGTCGCGCACGGGCAAGGGCTTCGCGAAGGGCTGGCGCCGCTTTCTCGACTGGCTCGACTGGATGCTGCCCGAGGCCTGGATCTTCGAGCACAACGTCCTCCACCACTCGCACACCGGCGAGGACGCGGACCCCGACCTCCTGGAGCGCAACGCGGAAGGGACGCTGCGCAACCCCGAGCGTCCGCTCGCGCTCCGCTACGTGCAGCTCGCCCTGCTCGCGCTCACCTGGCGCGCCAGCTACTACGCGCCCGAGACGCTCAGCTCGCTGCGCCGCAAGGGCCGGCGCAAGGGCGGCTCGCTCACGGGCGCGGAGCTGAAGGAGCTCGTGCTCAGCTGCTACCTGCCTTACGCCGCCATCCAGTTCGGCCTCTTCCCCGCGCTGTACCTCGTCGTCAGCCCGTGGGCGGCCTTCAGCGCGCTGTGCAACTCGGTGCTGGCGGACATCTTCACCAGCCTGCACACCTTCCTCGTGGTGGGCCCCAACCACACGGGCGAGGACCTGTACCGCTTCGACTCGGCCCCGGAGAACCGCGGCGCGCGGTACGTGCAGCAGGTGATTGGCAGCGCGAACTACCGCACTGGCGGGGACCTGAACGACTTCGCCCACCTGTGGCTCAACTATCAAATCGAGCACCACATCTGGCCGGACCTGCCGATGCTCAAGTACCGCGAGGTGCAGCCGAAGGTGCGCGCCCTCTGCGAGAAGTACGGCATCCCCTACGTGCAGGAGAGTGTCTGGACGCGCGTCCGGAAGATGGTGGACGTCGTCGTGGGCAAGAGCTCCATGAAGCGCCTCACGCCGCGCCAGGACGAGGCCGAGAACCTCGCCACCGATCCGGTTCCGGCGGCCTGAGCCGTCGGCCCTCAGGGCACCTCGGGACGCGAGTACGTACAGGCGCGAAGCGCTGCGGGCCGGGAGAGGGCCTCACCCGCCGCGGCTTCGAGCCGCACGAGCTGCGACTCATCCAACGGGTCCCCGCCGCACACGGCCGCGCACTTCGCCTCCGCTGCATCCACTTGCTGGCAGTAGTCCTCCAGCACGTCCCGTGGGGATGCCGAGGTGCCGGTGCCGCCGAGAGGGAACGGAGGCCTCCGCGTCCCGGGCGGCGGCGGACCGAGGTGCTCCGTGGCGGCGTCGATGCAGAGGAACTGGCGCTGGACCTCGGAGAGACAGTCCCGAGCCGCGTCCCGGGGAATGCCCCGACCGTCCCACTCGGCCAGGCCCGCGGCAGCCGCGGCGCGCACGCGTGCGTCGGGAGACTGGAACGCACGAGCGAACATCTTCGGCTTCTCCTCCGGCCACAGGAGCAGGGACGCGACGTAGCGCACGAGTCCAGCCGAGGGCTGTCCCTTCAAGGCCTCGTCGACGAGCAGGCGCAGGGCGTCATCCTCCAACGTCACGCGCCACAGCCCCTTCCGCCCGAGCAGGCCATCGAGCACCACGTCGCGGCCGCCCAGACGGTCCACATTGCGCGGCGCGAGCAGCTTGCCGGCCACCGCCGCGTTGACGTGCAGCGCTTCGAGCAGCATCGGCTCGCGCTCCACCAGCCAATCCACCAGTGCCTCGGCCCGCGCGGGCACGTCGAGTCCCAGCGCGTTGCGCAGCCCGCGCAGCTTCTCCGCCGGCAGGGGCTCCAGTGCATCCATCAACTCTCGCGGCTCCAGCGTGGCCGTGTGCTGTTCGAGCACCAGCATCGTGGTGCCCTGGCAACGCTCGTGGGTTCGAGCGAGTGCCTTCAGGCGCGGCCCCGTGAGCCGGAACGAATGGGCATCGGCGAGCTGTGAGCAAGGCGCGGTCTCGGCCCAGGCGCCGAAGGCCGCATCGCTCGCGCGGCCCTGTCCCTGCGCCTCGTCGAGCAACTCCAGCCGCCCGGTCAGGGAGGGATGCTTCGCGCGAGCCTGGTCGAGCAGAGCGAGGACCACGGGCTGTCGCGGCAGGGGCCGCAGTTCCCGCAGTCCGGGCCATCGGCCCTCCAGGACGTCGGCGAGCGCCGCGGCGCTGGCAGGCGGTGACACCGCCGCCACGTCGGTGATTCGCCTCGCCCGTGCCTCCGGGGCCTCGGCCATGAGCAGCGTGGCCACTCGTGGCGCATGGGCCGCGAGCAGGGCCTCGCGTCCCGCCATCTTCGTGCTGTTCGCGAGCGCCAGCAGCGTGAAGCAGTGGGCTCCCGGGCACACGGCGTCGAAGCGCGCGAACACCCGGGGCAGTGCCGCGCGCACGCCCTCGACGCGGCACTCTGGCGAGAGCACCGCATCGAGCAACCCGCCTTCACGCTCCAGGGCTGCCGCGGCGTCGGCGCGTTGCTCAGGCGTGGAGCGCAATCCGCAGAGCGTCGTGCTCAAGGGCGGAGGCGACTCGTCCAGTGGCACCAGCTCTCGCGCGGTGGGATGGGCCGCGTATTCCTTCCGTGCCACGCCGACACCCGCACGTGCCAGCGTCGCCAACTCCTGGAGTGCCGCCGCGCAGGGATGGTCCTTGGCGTACGGGCCGCCCACACAGTCATGCTCCGCGACGATGTCGTGGTAGTGCCAGAGCGGGTCTGCCTTCTTCCTCCAGGCCTCGCAGTCGGGCATCTGGACGGGAGCTTTCGTCCCTGCTCGCGTGACGACGCCATGCGCATCCAGTGCGAAGCGCAGCCCCTCCACGCCAGGCCCCACGCCTCGCGCCTCGGCCTTCAGCGCCTCGGCGGACGTGCCCGCCTCGGTCACCGTGAAGACGAACCCGCAGCCTCCCACGGACGCGGGCTCCGACTCGGGAGGTCGAGTTCCGCCATGACACGGGTGGGGGAGGAAGCCGACCTGCTCGGGCGGGGCGTAGCGGTCCTTCTCGGCGAAGTACGCCTTCTCCGCCGTGAACAGCCACGTCAGTCCGCATACGGCTTCGCTCGTGGACGCGGAGGGCGCCGGGGAAGCCGCCGCCATCGCGAGAAGCACCCAACCTGCCACCGTCACCATGAATCCCCTTCCATCGACTGTCCCGTGTGCGGGCGCTCAGGCCCGGCGGTGCCGCGCGGGCGGCGCGGGCCGGTCCAGCGCCGTCTCCGTGGACGGCTCCTCCTGCCGGACCACCTTCACGTCCACCACGCGAGCCCCATCCGGCGGCATCGGCGGCCCGAGCGTCACCACCAGCGACCGGTATGCCTCCTCCAGCCGCTTGTGCAGCTTGGTGAAGACCTGCTGCGCGGTGCCGGGCATGTCCTCGGTGTACGTGAAGTACCAGCGCAGCTCGTCCAGGCGGTCGTAGAAGTGGTCCACCACGGCCTGCTCCTGCTCGGAGAGGTAGACGAGCTGCTCGAAGGCCCCGCTGGCGTAGCGCGAGGCAACGGTGCCCAGCAGCGGCTCGCGGCTGCGCAGCCGCGAGAAGAGGGCGAACATCTCGTCACGCCGCGCCTCCAGCCGGCGCATGATGCCGGCCGCGTCCATCGCGAGCAGGTTTCGGACGCGCGCGGCCACTTCATCGGCCTTCTTGCGACGAGCCATGGCCCGTGAGCCTACCTCCGCCGCGCCTCTGGACCAATACGGGGCCGGCGCCGTCAGTAGACGCGCAGCAGGTGGGCACTGCACACGAAGCGCGGGTTGCGGAAGTCGATGACCTCGATTTCGCCCGTCGTCTCCTCGAAGCGGCCGGCGAGCACTCCGGCGGCGAGCGCGGCGGCCATGTAGAGGGAGTCCTGCGTCTTCAGGTCCTTGAGCTTGCGCAGGTATATGACGCGCCCTTCCACCGACCAGAGCGTGTGGATGCCGTCAGGCCGCACGCCCCGGGCGTCGTCGGGAGGAGGCGCGAGCTTCGCCAGCGCGGGTGGCACGCCGTTCAAGACATACGCGTCATAGGCCTTGTTGCCGCTCGTCGACACGAGCTTCGCGTCGAGCAGCGCACCATCGGGTCCCTGGTGCAGCTCGAGTGTCACGACGAGCTTCTTCCCCCCACCGCCCGCGAGCTTCTGCATCTCCTCGCCGGCCTGGACGCGTTCGCGCAGGTACTCCATCGCCTCGTCTCCGCGCTCCTGCAGAATCTTGAGCTGCTCGGACACGGTGGGCGCCATGGGGGCCGGGCCCGTGCCGGGATTGCCTGTCGCGCCGAACCTGCCGGCCTGCGAGGCCCATGAGGTCGTGGATTGCTCCAGCAGGCTGGTGCCGGCGAAGACGGGTGCGTCTTCCAGCGACTTCTCGAGGGCCGCGCGGAGCCGGCTGAAGTACGGGTCGATGAGCCCGTTGTCCACGCGGAGCGCCGCTTGATTGTCCTCGATGAAGCCCCGCACGCGGCCACCGACACGGCCGCGCTCCTGGGCGGCGAGGGTCTCGGGAGAAAGGCTCGGGTCTCCCGGGCGGAGAGTTCGGCCGCTCTGCATCTTCGGACCGGTGACGGGCGGACCTCCGGGGATGAGCGACGGCGGCAGGGGGTACATGGAGCCGTCGGACACACGCGGGCGACTCGGCGCGTCCGGGCGTGGAGGCGTGGAGGAGTCAGGCCCGGAGGACACCGGGGGCGTGTCTGTCATTGGCTGCCCCGGTGCTGTGTCCGATGCCCGCGATGGTGGCGACTCCGCGGCGGGTGGTGATGCAGGGACCGGCGTCACGCCATCGGGCGGGGAGGGTGACGCTTCCGTCCGGTCGTCTACGGGCGGAGCCTCGCGTTGGCGCGGAGGCTCGGGAGCGGGTTTCTCGCGAGGTGGCGGCGGAGGCCTCACGGGGGGCACTGCCTGCGCGGGCGGAGGCACCACGGGCGGCGCGCTCTTCGGCCGGGTGACAATCTCCACGACGAGCGGGGTGTTGCTGGATGGCCGTGCGGCGGAGCGCGCCGGAGGCTCCGCACGCCAGAGGAGCGCGAGCAGCGCCAGGTGGATGGCGAGCGAGATGAGGGTGGCCCACCCGAAGCGTTGAAAGCGCCGCATTGCTACTCCCACGCTCCCTGAGACATCGCCTCGGCCCCGTCGAGGTCGGGGTTTCGCGCCGGCCCTGCGCCCCCCACGAGGATACCGAGGGGGCTTCTTCCACGGAGGCTACGGCTGATGCGCCGCGACATTGCGTGAGGTCCCCGCCATTTCCCTCGGACGGATGCGTGCGATGTCGGACGCTTCGCCACGAGACGCAGCGTGCCATCGCCGTGCGGGAAAGACCTCGGCCGGGGGCCGGAGGGCGTGGCTCGGCCTCGGGATGGAGGGACCTCCGCCTCGCGGCCGACTTCAGGGAGGGATGGGATTCCGCGCACCTGGAGTATCGTGCCCGGCGCTTCTCGTCGTGCATGGGTGTTGCCCGCCCGGAAAGGTTCGGGGCCGCGATGGAGTTCAGGAAGCTGTTCCAAATGCTGGTGATGGGCGGCGCGATGTCGGCAGGCGCCACCGCTTGCGGCGGAGTGCCGGGCTTGTGAGCGACACGAAACCGGAGCTGCTGCCGGAGGTGGTGCGACGGCTCGTCGCCGAGGCGTGGACGTTCCGCCGCCAGGTGGAGTTGGACGCGGAGCTGCGCTTCGTCCGGCTGACGGAGCGGCTCGCGCGGTTCGGTGCACCCGAGCCCCTCGTCGCCCTGGCCCGCCGTGCCGCGGACGACGAGCGACGCCACGCGGGCATGTGCGAGCGGCTTGCGCGCGAATATGGCCAGGAGGAGATGCCTCCGGCCCCCGTGGCGGTGGAGGAGGTGGCGCCGCCCGCGCTGCCGCTGCGCGAGCAGGTGCTCTACGAGGTGGTCGCCGCCTGCTGCATCACCGAGACGGAGAGCACCGCCGTGCTCACCACGCTGCTGGTGCCGGACGGACCGCCCCGCGTGCGCTCGGTGCTGCGCGACATCCTCCGGGACGAGGTGGCGCACAGCCGCCTGGGCTGGGCCTGGCTCTCGCACGAACACGAGCGTGGCTCGGTGGGCTTCCTGGCGCGCCATGTGCCGGCGATGCTGGAGGGCAGCGCGGCGCCCAACCTCTTCGCGCCGGGACGGCCGGAGGAGGAGAGCCCCGCGCTGCTGAAGCACGGGGTGCTGCCGCACGCGCGCAAGCGGGAGACCTTCGTGCGGGCGCTGCGCGACGTGGTCTTCCCGGGCCTGGAGCGCTTCGGAGTGGACACCGCGCCCGCGCGGGAATGGGTGGAGCGCCGAAGCGCCGCGGGAGCGTAGCGGGCAGGGCCCCGGGCCCTGTACCGTTCGCGCATGGTGCTCAAGATCGTTCAGGCAGGGGAGCCGGTGCTGCGGCAGAAGGCGCGGGATTTGACTCTGGAGGAGATTCGCAGTCCGGAGACGCAGCGCCTCATCGAGCTGATGCGCAACACGATGCGCGACGCGCCGGGCGTGGGGCTCGCGGCGCCGCAGGTGGGCGTGGGCGTGCGGCTGGTGGTGATTGAAGACCGGGCCGAGTACCAGGCGGGCCTGTCTCCCGCGGACCTGGCGGCGCGAGAGCGCGGACCGGTGGCCTTCCACGTGCTCATCAACCCGAAGCTCGTGGTGGAGGACCCGACGCCCGCGGAGTTCCACGAGGGCTGCCTGAGCGTGAGCGGCTTCGCGGCCCTCGTGGCGAGGCATCGGGGCGTGCGCGTGGAGGCGCTCAACGAGCACGGCCAGCCGGTGACGCTGAGCGCGAAGGGCTGGTACGCGCGCATCATCCAGCACGAGCTGGACCACCTGGACGGCACGCTCTACATCGACCGGATGGAGACGCGGAGCTTCACCACCGCGGAGAACCATCGCCGCCACCACGCGGGTCGCAGCACCGCGGAGCTCCGTGCGGCCCTGGGACTGCCCGAGCGGAAGGGGTAGGGCGTCAGTCGAGGAAGCGGCGCTCCCAGCGGACAAGCTCCTCGGGGGTGAAGCCCAGGTTCATGGCGTAGGGATGCTCCTCATGGAAGAGCCATGGCTCGAGGACGCACGCCAGCTCACGGTAGGCGGGGAGCGTTTGGCCCCGCTCGGTGTCACCTGCCTCCGGCCAGTCGCCGAGCGTGATGACGGCGCTGTCGTTCCCCAAAGGTTCGACTGTGGTCCCGGGAGAACGAAGTCGGTCCCGCAGCGCTGCGACGCCCCCGAGCCCATTCAACGCGGGCTGCCCGAGGAACGTGAGCCACGCCGGGCCACGCACCTTGGTGCCAATTTCCCAGGAGACGTGCAGCATCTCGAGGATGTCGAGGCCCGGATAGCGGAAGACATATGGGCGCACCCGCTGTGGAACGCCCACGAGGTCGAGGTCGCCAGCAATCGAAAGCCCTGCATGGCCGGAGGAGTAGGGCAGTGCTTCCGCGAGTTGCAATGCAAGCGCACGGACCCATCCCGGGCCTCGCTCCTCCATGAGTTCAGTGGGGAGCCTGAAATACGCAGCGCAGGTGGCATCTGGTTGATTGCGCAGCGCGGTGTTGGCCGGTTTCCCATAGGACTCGAAGACGTAGGCGTTTCCTCGCGACGTGTCTCTCAAATGCGTGATGAAGCCACGGCAGCCGCGTAGCCAGGACCTGATGTGCTCCCAGCCAGTCTCATCGAGTTCCTGCCACTCACCTTCGGAATCCGCGTACAGGCCCAGTGTCTGGGAACCCACCGCGTCAACGAAGACGTCCAGCGCGCGTAGCAGGTCCGGCGCGACCTCGGCATATGGCCGGTGCATGTAGAAGCAGAAATGCACCGCTTCCCGGGCCAGGGTGTAGCCGTTCTCCGCCATGACACGGACTCTCGGGTAGCGCTCACTCATCGAAAGACTCCCCACCTTGGTGCAACACGCCAGACCTCCGCGCCGAGTGCCTCCCGGTAGATGGTCTCCTGTACATCTCCTCCGTAGGGGTGTCCTTGCGGGTACTGCCTTGGGCGAGGTGGCTCGTTACTGTTCGCACAGGGGAACTTGAAATCATAGATGGCCTGGGCTTCGAGCGGGTTACCGGAGTGGATGACGATATCCGGAACGAGGGTTCCCCTCAGCTCCTCGCCACACCGCAGGCGCAGCAGGGAGCGGACCTCTTCGGCGCTGACAAGCGCCAGCGTCCGGGCTTCCCTGTCGTAGCGGTATCGCTGCTCCAGGCTGAACCTTCCCGAGAATCGCCTTCCGAGCGCCTCCCGCGTACACGCCAGGGCCACCTCGTGCATGAGGCAGCCGAGCTGCATGGCCCGGGTGATGCGCCTGCCGGTGCCCGACTCCTCCACGACCTCACTGCACTCCCGTGGTGTTGGGCTCCTGCCGCCGAAGTACTCCAGCAGCACCTTCGAACGCGCCTGCTCGGCACACGCGGTGAGCTCTTTCTCCACCACGACCCGAGTCGCCTCTTCCAGCACCCGAAGCACGGTAACTCCGGTCCTCACCGTCGACGCTACCGTCTTCAGGGTGCGCGCCAGGGGGACCGCAGTCTCCTCGCCCGCCATGCGAGCACAGAGCGCGGGTTGTTGCTTGCACCCCGAGGTCGCCGAATCGAATGCGTAGCGCCCAGGTGTACCGCTGTCCGGGGTGCCTGCGCAGGCCGCGATGAACAGCATGCACGGTACGAGCAGCACCTGAATCCATCTTGAGCTTCCCATCGGCACGTGTGTCTCCCGGGTCCACGTCCCGTGGAGGATAGATGAGCAGCCTCCTCTTCAGCCCCGTGGCCCTGCGTGAAGTCCAGCTCCACAACCGCATCGCCGTCTCACCCATGTGTCAGTACTCCGCGGACGACGGCTTCGCGAACGACTGGCACTTCGTCCACCTGGGCAGCCGTGCGGTCGGTGGCGCGTCGCTCGTCATCGTCGAGGCCACCGGTGTCGAGGACATCGGCCGCATTTCTCCGCAGGACCTCGGCCTCTGGAAGGACGCGCACGTCGAGCCGCTCGCCCGCATCACCCGGTTCCTCGAGCTGCACGGCGCCGTGGCCGGCATCCAGCTCGCCCATGCCGGACGCAAGGGGTCCACCCTGCGCCCGTGGGAAGGCGAGGGCGCCGCGTCTCCCTTGGCTGGAGGCTGGCGTCCCGTCGGCCCGACCGCCACGCCCTTCGGGCCCGGCTACCCGGAGCCCACCGCTCTCGATGCGAAGGGAATCGCCCGCGTCGTCCGGGCCTTCGCCGACGCCACCGTGCGTGCACGTGCCGCCGGCTTCCGCCTCATCGAGGTCCACGCCGCCCACGGCTACCTGCTCCATCAGTTCCTCTCGCCGCTCTCCAACTCCCGCAAGGATGAGTACGGCGGCTCGTTCGAGAACCGCGTCCGCCTCACGCGCGAGGTGGTGCGCGCCGTGCGCGCGAAGTGGCCGGACGAGCTTCCCGTCATCGTCCGCCTGTCCTGCACCGACTGGGTCGAGGAGGGCTGGTCGCTCGAGGACTCCGTCGCGCTCGCGCGGTTGCTCCTGCTGGATGGCGTCGACCTCATCGACTGCTCTTCGGGCGGCGTCGTCCCCGGAGTGAAGATTCCCGCGGGCCCCGGCTACCAGACGCCCTTCGCCGAGCACATCCGCCGAGAGGCGGGCATCCCCACGGGGGCCGTGGGCCTCATCCGCTCCGCGATGCAGGCCGAGCACATCCTCCGCACGGGGCAGGCCGACCTCGTCTTCCTCGCGCGCGAACTGCTCAGAGACCCGTACTGGCCCCTGCGCTCAGCACGCAAGCTGCGCGCGGATGCGCAGTGGCCCGTGCAGTACGAGCGCGCCCGCGATTGATTCCCTGCGAACCGCGCGTGCACGGGCCCGTGTGTCCGGGCAGCAGCCGTGAAGGCACCCTCCCCATGGGCCCTCTCGCCGCATGCGCGCGAGAGCCCCACTCCTGAGATGTCCCCCTCGCCCAGGAGCCGCGCATGTCCCTCCCCGCGAAGAAGCTCGCCATCCTGGTGGCCGCCTGGCTCGTCGTGCCTGTGGGCCTCGCCTCCGCGCAGCAAACCGAATCCACCGCGCCCTCGGGCCCCGCCTGTGGCGGCTTCGCCGGCATCGCATGTCCCGACGGATATTCCTGCGTGGACGACCCCAGCGACGACTGCGACCCGAACAACGGCGGTGCCGACTGCGGCGGCATCTGTACCCCCGCACCCGAGGAAGCGGCGCAAGCGGGCGACGGCGGCACGCGGGACTCAACGGCCTGCGAGTCCAGCGACCCGAACATGAGCTACATCTCGAAGGACCCGGAGCGGTGCGCGGCCATCCGCTTCGTCTGTGAGACGGGGAAGGAGCCCTTCTTCAACGACTGCGGTTGCGGCTGCCAGCCTGTCGCGCAATAAGCGGCGGATGCTCACCGAGGTCGCAGCGGGTCCCTATACCGTCCGCGGAATCTCCGTCGGCGGCGTTTACACGTCCCTCCAGGTGCCGGAGTTGGACTCCGTGCTGGACGTGGGCGTGCCCATCCGCTCCTTCGCGGGGACGGACCGCATCTTCCTCAGCCATGCGCACCCGGACCATGCCAGCGGGCTCGGCTCGCTGCTCGGCATCCGCCGGCTCATCGGCAAGGGCCCGCCGCAGGTCTTCCTGCCCGCGGAAATCGAGGCGCCCGTGCAGGAGTCCCTCGCGGTGCTGTCCCGCCTGCACCACACCTCCATGGAGGTGCGCACCGTCCCGCTGCGCCCGGGGGACGTGCACGCGCTCGGGCATGGCCTGTACGTGCGCGCCTTCCGCACGCACCATCCGGTGCCGTCGCTCGGCTACCAGTTCTTCCGCCGCATCACCAAGCTGCGGCCCGAGTTCCACGGCCTCCCTCCGCAGGAAATCGCGAAGCGGCGGCAGGCGGGGGAGAACCTCCTCGACGAGGTGGACCGGCTCGAGCTGGCCTACGCCACCGACACGCTCTCGCGCGTGCTGGAGACGGAGCCGTCCGTGCTCGAGTCGCGCGTCCTCATCATCGAGTGCACCTTCGTGGACTCGCGCCACACCGTGCAGGACGCGCAGGAGCGCTGGCACCTGCACCTGGACGAAATCGTCGCCCGCGCCGACCTCTTCCGCAACGAGGCGCTGGTGCTGATGCACTTCAGCCAGGCGCACGGCCCCGAGGAGGTCCAGGCCACCATCCGCGCGCGCCTGCCTCCGTCCCTCTACGAGCGCGTCCGCGTCTTCGCTCCCACCACGGGCCGCTGGTTCGGGTGAAGCGGGCTCACTCGGGGCGCAGGGACTCCAATTCCGAGAGCACCGCGCGCAGCTCCGGCGACTCCAGCGCCTTGTCCACCGAGGCGTAGAACTGCGAGAGGTCGCCCATGCCCTGGTGCTCGTAGACGCACGCCTGCAGGCCCATCTCCAGCCGGTCGAGCTGCCGCACCAGCCTCCCCTCGAAGGAGGTGCCGTGCTCGTACTCGTCCCACAGGGCCAGGTACTCCGCGGCGCGAGGCAGCTTGCCGAAGATGGTCTCCACCGCTCGCCGCTCCAGCGCCTGCTTGGTTGCCTTGTCCACGCCGTCATGCGGGGTGATGTCACCCGCGTACGCCTCGCCCAGGTCGTGCAGCAGCGCGATGCGGACCACCTTCGACGCATCGGCTTGCGGGAAGAGGCTCTCCGCGACGAAAAGTCCCAGCAGCGCGACGAAGAACGAGTGCTCCGCCACGCTCTCGCACCGCTCCGGGGGAATGCCCACGCGCAGCCAGCCCTGGCGGAAGAGCTGCTTGAGGTGGTTCAGCTCGAAGTAGACCTCGATGAGCGGGAGTGTCTTTCGACCCTGGAGCAGGGCCACCGGGGGCGCGGCCTTGGTCTTCATGCGTCATCTCCTCGTCCCGGCACCGTACACCGGCCCTCGGGCCCGTACTCCTGGTGAGGATGATTCCAGAGGGGAAAATCGGCTAGATGTGGGCCGAGGATGGTCCGCGCCGTTTCGCCTCCGGGCGGAAGACCCACGGGCCATGAGGAGGGGGAGTTCATCGTGGTGCATTCGTCCTGCTGGAGCCTGTCGTCCGCGCGTTGGCTGCTCGCCGCCGCGCTCCTCGTCACCGCCACCGCCTGCAAACGGGAAGCTGTCGAACCGCCGCCCGCGCCGCCCGCGAAGCCGAGCGCCGCCGTGGAGCCGGACGACCCGCCGTTCCCCGAGGAGCTGCTCGCCCGCGCCGACGTGCCCGCCACGAAGGATGCCCCGGCCGAGCCCCCGCCGCCGCCCGAGCCGCCCTTCACCGGAGACCTCGCGGAGCTGCGCAAGCGAGGCACGCTGCGCGTCCTCGTGGACGGCACCGAGGAGGAGTCTCTCCCGCGCCAGGGCATGCCCCAGGAGCAGGACCGGGCCCAGTTGGAGCGCTTCGCGGAGAAGTACGGCATGGCCGTGGAGCTCATCCCCGTCGCCAGCTTCGACCAGCTCATCCCGATGTTGCGCGAGGGACGCGGCGACCTCATCGCCGCCGACCTCACGGTGACGCCGGCGCGCGCGAAGGAGATTGCCTTCACGCGTCCCATGGCTCGGGTGAACGAAGTGGTGGTGGGCAAGCGCGGCGCGCAGGGACTGCCTCGCAAGCTGGAGGAGCTGGCCGGCCGCACCGTGCACGTGCGCGCCAGTTCCACGTTCGCGGCCACGCTGAAGGAGCTGGCGAAGGAGAAGGCTCCGGGGCTCGTCATCGAGACGGTGCCGGAGACGTTGGACCCCGAGGAGCTCGCGTGGCAGGTGTCTCGCGGTGAGCGCCCGCTGACGGTGGTGGACAGCCACCTGCTCGCGGCGATGGAGACGTACAACCCGGACGTGGAGGGGCTGTTCCCGATTGCCGAGGGACGGCAGCTCGCGTGGGCCGTGCGCCTGGAGAACCCCGCGCTGCGCGCCGCGCTGGACGCCTTCCTCGTGGAGCGCGCGCTGACCGAGAGCCGGGACACGCGCGTCACGGTGGACCTGGACGGCATCCGCAAGCGCGGGGTGCTCCGCGTCCTCACGCGCAACAGCCCGGTGACGTACTTCCTCCATCGGGGTGAGCAGGCCGGCTTCGACTACCGGATGGCGAAGCTCGCCGCCGAGGCGCTGAAGGTGCGGCTGGAGGTGGTGGTGCCGCCCACGTACGAGCAGCTCCTCGCGTGGCTGAAAGAGGGACGTGGTGACGTCATCGCCGCCGCGCTCACCGCCACCGAGGAGCGCGCGAAGGAGGTGGCCTTCAGCGCGCCGTACCTCTACGTGGACGAGGTCCTCGTGCAGAAGGCCGGGGCGGAGAAGCCCGCGTCGCTGGATGCGCTGAAGGGCAAGGCCATCCACCTGCGCAAGTCGTCCAGCCACTTCGCCAACCTGAGCGCGCTGGGGGCGCAGCACGGCTTCACGCTCGTCGAGGAGCCGGAGGACATGGACACGGAGACGCTCATCGACCGCGTGGCGCGCGGGGAGATTCCGTACACGGTGACGGACAGCCACATCCTCGCGGCGGAGCGCGTGTACCGCGACGACGTGGAGGCGGCGCTGACGCTGCCCGGACAGGGCACACCGGCGGGGAAGGATGGGCACTACGGCATCGCCTTCGCGGTGCGGAAGGAGAGCCCGAAGCTGAAGGCCTTCCTCGACGGCTTCGTGAAGAAGACGTACCGGGGCGTCGAGTACAACGTGGCCCGTCGCCGCTACTTCGAGGGCCACCGCGACGAGGCGCCGGCCACGGTGGAGACGGCGCTGACTCCGGGGGCGATTTCTCCGTATGACCCGCTGGTGCAGTCGTACTCGGCGCGCTACGGCCTGGACTGGCGGCTGATGGTGGCGCAGATGTTCCAGGAGAGCCGCTTCAACCCGAAGGCACGCAGTTGGGTGGGCGCGCAGGGGCTCTTCCAGGTGATGCCCGCCACAGGCAAGGAGCTGGGCTTCGTCAAGCTGGAGGACCCGGACCAGGGCATCCACGCGGGCGTGAAGTACATGCACCAGCTCATCGGCCGGATTGCACCGGAGATTCCCTTCAAGCAGCGCCTGCGCTTCGCGCTCGCCGCGTACAACGCGGGGCTCGGCCACGTGCTGGATGCGCGCCGGATCGCGCTGGAGCAGGGCCTGGATGCGAACCGGTGGTTCGGCAACGTGGAGAAGGCCATGCTCATGCTGGAGAAGCCGAAGTACTACCGGCGGGCGCGCCATGGCTTCTGCCGTGGCTCCGAGCCGGTGAAGTACGTGTCGGAAATCCAGACGCGCTACGGCAACTACACGGAGGTGGTGCAGCGCTGAAGGGTAGGGTGCTGCACGGTGTGCCCCGGGCTCGAGAGAGCTCGGGGACTCCACGGCGGTGGTGGAGCGTTGAGGCGTGAGGTGCCGCACTCCATGACCGGGCTCAGGGGAGCTCGGGGAAGTGGATGACGCGGCCTCCGGGGCCCACGGCCCAGATGTTGGTCGGGGTGACGCTCACGATGTCCCGCAGCGGGCCCGCAGGCGAGGAGGTGTACAGCGCCGGCAGCCACTGAGTGCCCGTGTAGCGACGGATGACGCCCACTGAGTCCGTGACGTAGACCGACGTGCGGTCCGGCGCGCAGACGCTCGTGTAGTTGGTGACTGCTGGAGGCGTTACAGCCGCCCAGTTGGAGCCTCCCCACCTTGCGATGGTGGAGTTGTCGCCCACCGCGTACGCGAGCGTCGGCGACGTCATCCAGACACTCCGGAGCGAGGATTCATTCGACCCCAGCACGCCCATGGTGGTGGTGTCTGTCCCGCCGGTATAGGTCTCGATGAGGGGCTTGTGGTTTCCTCCCGGCTCCTGGGTCGCGATGAACAGGCGTGAGCTGTCGAAGCCGTGGACGTCCCGGTAGACTGGGCTGTTGTCGTCGACCTGCGTCGGCGCACTGCCTGAGGTCCAGGAGTGCAGGCGGCCGCTGTCATCCACCACGTAGAGGAGCGGGGTCGGCCCATCAAAGCCGATGAGGCCCGTGCCGTTGGCGCCGCCAGGCAAAGCGTGCTGCTGGACGCACGTGCTCCCGTCGTGCTGGGCCACCCGGCCCCCGTCACCCGAGAGGAACACGCGTCCATCGCTGCTCACCCAGGCCGCGTTCCAGTTGATGGTGCCACACGTGCCATCGAAGCTGGTGAACGTTCCGCTCGCGCTGGTGCGGCGGGCCAGCGCGCCACCAGCCCCGGCAATCCACACCGGGTAGCCGCTGGCGCCGTCCTTGTGGATGGCCACCGTGTTCCAGTCGCGCCCCGTGACGGCCGGGTCCGTCAATTCCTTCCAGCCGGCGCCCATGCAGACGTTGTTCTCGTCGGCATTGGTGTCGCAGTCGTTGTCGCGCTGGTCGCAGACCTCGGTGCCGTTGCCCTTGTTGTACTTGTCTGTGTCGTCGCAGTCGGTATTCCGGTCCGCCATGTTGGCGGGGACGTTCTGGCCGGGGCAGTAGGACTGCGCGGTGGTGCCGGTCGCGCCATCCCCGTCACCATCCGCGTCTGTGTAGTAGTTCGTCGGCGACGGCGCGTTGCAGGATGTGCCGGTCTGCGCTGTGTTGCATTCATAGACACCCGGGCAGGCGACGCCGCAAGCGGCCCCCTTCCGGGTCGGCCCCGAGGTGAAGGGCTCGTCCTCGTTGCCGTCGCAGTTGTCGTCCTCCTCGTTGCACAGCTCCTGAGCACCGGGCTTCACCGCGTTCTTGCTGTCGTTGCAGTCGAAGGTGGCGGTGGGCCCCACATAGCCGGCGGGCTGCATGCAGCCCGTCCGTGAGTCACTCTGAAGCCCGTAGCCGTCGCCATCCCCGTCGCGGTACCAGACCTTGTTGAAGCCTTCGTCCGAGCCGTTGCGGCAGTTGTCGTCCTCTTCGTTGCACACCTCCTGCGCGTTTGGATTCACGGAGGCCTTGTCGTCGTTGCAGTCGGTGTTGTTGGGCACGTAGCCGCTCGGCGCCCTGCACTTTTCTTGCGAGTTCGAGGCAGTGCCGAAACCATCGCCGTCCGCATCCCGGTAGTACGTGCTCACCGGCAGGCCATCATCCGGCACGTTGTCGCAGTCGTTGTCCTTGTCGTCGCACGTCTCCGTCAGCCCGGGCTTGCGGTCGCTGTCGGTGTCATCGCAGTCGTTGTTGGTCGCGACGTGGTCGGGCGGGGCTTTGCAGGCACTCACCATCGGCCCGGCGCCCACACCGTCATGGTCCGCGTCTCGGTAGAAGCTGCTCTGCGGCAGGCCGTCGTCGATGCCGTTGGCGCAGTCGTTGTCGATGCCGTCGCACACCTCGGCTCGGCCCGGCGCCTTCTCGGTGGTGGAGTCGTCGCAGTCCCCGCCCCGTGCCACGTACTGGGCGGGCTCCGCGCAGCCCTTCACCGGCTCTCCCGCGCCGTACCCGTCTCCATCCCCGTCGCGGTAGTAGGTGCGCTGGGACACGGTGGCGTCGTTGTCCGCGCAGTCCGTGCCGCCGTTGGCGATGGGGACGAAGCCGTCGCCGTCGACGTCCACCGCGCTCAAGGAGACTTTCACCGCATTCACGCCCTCCGCATCCAGCGTCACCGTCTGCGTGTCGCGCGCCACCTCGGGCCCCGAGCACGACTGCTCGCGCGCGGTAGTGACGACCTCCAACGTCAGCCCCCAATCGGAAGCGCGCCGGAACTCGGCTTCGACCTTGCGTGCCGAAGCGTCACGGTCCAGGACCTCGAAGCGGGTGATGAGCGACTTGTCGGGCGCCGCCTTGTCGCGAGCGAGCACCTCGATGCAGCCGGCCTTGAAGTTGAAGGATGCCTCCACCTTGACGGAGCGCTCTCCGAGCAGCTCATCCAGGCTCGGCACGGTGCAGGCGCAGAGCATCAGCACCACACCCAGGCTCAACGGCTTCATGACACGCATCACGCACCTCTCCGGTGCGAGCTTCCCCCGCTCGCGCGAGGGCAAGCCATACCATTGCCCTACCCACGTCCGCGAGGCGTGCGTTAATGAGACGCCATGTCAATTGCCACGAGCACCGCGCCCAGACACATCCTCATCGCCGGTGCTGGAATCGGAGGCCTCACGCTGGCCTGTGCGCTCCGCCGCGCGGGCCACACCTTCACCGTCTTCGAGCGCGCGGATGCCCTGCGCTGGGTGGGCGCGGGCATCATCGTGCAGATGAACGCCGCCGTGGCCCTGCGCCGCATCGGCCTCGACGGCGCGGTGGCCGCGGCCGGTGCCAGCCCCACGGACAGCGCCATCCTCCGGCCCTCCGGCGCCACCATCACCCGGCTGCCCATCCAGAAGCTCCAGCAGGAACTGGGCGCCCCCATGACCTGCCTCCACCGTGCCCGGCTCCAAGGCGTGCTGCTGGAGCACGCGGGGGCGGAGCACGTGCGGCTCGGGCTCGCGGTGACGGGCTTCCGTGCTGACGGCAACGGCGACGGCGTAACCGTGACGCTGTCCGATGGGAGCACCGTGAAGGGCGACGCGCTGGTGGGCGCGGATGGCCTTCGCTCGGCGGTGCGCAGTGGCCTGCTCGGAGATGCGCCACTGCGGTACTCGGGTTACACGAGCTGGCGCGGCATCTCTCCCGAGGTCCCCAGCGTGCGGCCGGGCCGAGTCTCAGAAACGTGGGGCCGGGGGGCGCGCTTCGGCGTCGTGCCCATCGGCTTCGGACAGGTGTACTGGTACGCCACGCTCAACGCGCCCGCAGGCAGGCAGGATGCTCCCGGCACTGCGCGTGTCCGGCTCCAGGAGGTCTTCCGAGGCTGGCACGCGCCCATCGCGGACCTGCTCGCCGCGACGCCGGACGACGCCATCGTGCGCACCGACATCCACGACCGACCGCCCGTGCAGCGCTGGAGCCATGGGCGCGTGACGCTGCTCGGCGACGCCGCGCACCCGATGACGCCCAACCTGGGGCAGGGCGGTTGTCAGGCCATCGAGGACGCCGTGGTGCTGGCGGAGTGCCTGTCCGCCGACGCCGACGTGGCGCGCGCCCTCATCACCTACGAGGAGCGCCGACGCGAGCGCGCCAATCAAATCGTGCTCCGCTCGTGGCGGCTGGGGCAGCTCGCGCAGATGGAGAGCCCCGCTGGCCGATTCCTGCGCGACGCGCTCTTCCGGCTCGTTCCCTCGGGACTCGCCGCGCGTGGCGTGAAGGACCTGGTGCGCTCCGCCGGGTGAGCGGAGCGCGCGGAACGTCAGAGACTCAAGCCCAGCAGCGCGCCGGCAAAGGGCCCACTGATGGAGATGGAGAACCTGTCCGACGTCGCGCCGTCTCCGAAGCCGTCCGCCTTGTTGAAGTACTGCGTGTAGCCCACCTGGACGCGCGAATAGACCCAGCGCCCGAAGGAGTAGTGGAGCGACGCCATGCCGCCCGCGCCGAAGACCCATTTGCGAGCCCGGTTCTCGGAGAAGCCGCTGCCCAGCACCGGCCCATTCGGCTCGGATTGGTTGAATTGAATCCGCCCGGTGGGCAGGGATACCTCGGCCGCGCCGCCGTACGCGCCCACGCCCAGCGACAGCCGCTTCGCCAATGAGAAGCGCTTCTCCAGCCCGGGGCGGAACGACAGCACCTGCACGTCATCCGCGAAGTACCAGTCGACGCCGTTGATCCACCACAGGTCGTCCCGGTTCGAGCCGCGCAGGAGGTTGAAGTGCAGCCCCCCTGACAGCCGCACCGCGTTGTGCCGCGCCTCCAGGGGCTTCGTGAGCACGGCCGTCCTGGCAATGAACGCGGCCGGGTGCTCCATGCGAGTGAAGGAGCCGCCCACCTCCACCGCGAGCTGCGGCGGCCGGGCGTAGTTCCCATCCGCCTCGGGCGGCGGCGGGGGCGGGTCCTCCGCCAGCGCCGACGCGGGCAGTCCGAGCGACACCAGCAGTCCAAGGGAGCACAGTGCGGAGTTGAAGCTCATGGGGGTTCCTCCTCCCGAGGGAATAGTCACGGGCCGTACCACGGAGGAAGAGGCCCACCCAAACGGCTGTTGCGCGGTGGAACCATCACAGCCCGGCCACCTTCGACGCGCTGGTGACGGTGTACGCCAGCGAAAGTTCCTGCTGTGAACGGGGAGGGGCCGCCAGCTCGAAGCGGACGATGCCGTCGTCGCTCACCTTGGCCGGAGCCGGCTTCGTGGCGTCCTTCAGCAGCATCACCTCCACCGCCTCCACCTCGGAGACGGGCATGCGCTCCTCCAGGGCCACCGACTCGGGGCGGGAGCCCATGTTGGACAGGTACAGCCGCACCCGCTGCGTGCGCACGCGGCGGCCGGTGAGGCGGCTCGTCTCCACCTCCTCGTCCACCTTGCGCGCCACGCGCAGCGAGTCCTCACTGCCGAAGCCCAGCTTCACGCGCTCGCCGCGTCCGGTGAAGCGCAGCTGCGCACGGCCCACGTAGCCGCTGGAGCGCACCAGGTCCACCGGCCCCGCCAGCAGCACCGACGGACCCGTGTTGTCGAAGCGCGCCACGCGGTGCACCAGCGGAGACAACTCCGGGCACGCGAGGAACTCGGCCGCCGCGGGCGCCGTGAAGCGGAACAGCGGCACGCGGTGCGGCTCGCCATCCGAAGGCACGGTGGCCCGGTGCTGTGCCAGCAGCGTCAGCGGCTCGCCTCCGTCGTCCATGCCGGGCAGCCCTTCCTCGCGCTTCGCCGCGCCGCCCTCGCCGGTGGTCTGGATGACCTCCTCGCGGATAGCCACCTCCACCACCTGCTTCTCGCGCTCCGTCTTGTCGCGCAGCCACAGCCAGTCCTCCACCAGCCGGGGCGGCGAGGCGCCCAGCGTGGGGCGCGCGGTGGAGAAAGCCAGCTCCGCGTCCTTCCACTCCTCGTCGGTGCGCTGCCACACCACGGCCTCGCACTCCAGCGTCACCGATTCGCCCTTCTCGCCTCGCTCCAGCGTGGCGCGGTAGGCCGGACGCCACGCCGCGCAGGGCACCAGGTACGTGACGGACAGCACCGCCGAGCCACCGGCGGGGTGGCCCACCTCCAGCTCGGCGTACACGTCCAGCTTCGACTCCGGCACCTCGGTGCCTGACAGCGCGTTGCGTGCTTCCTGCAGCCGCTCCTTGCGCTGTTGCACGTCACGGCTCGCCGCGCGCAGCGCCGCCTCCGCCGCGTCCAGTGCCTGGCGCACGGTGGTGAGCTGCTGGCGCCACGCCTCGGGTCGGTCATGGCCACGGCCGGCGTCCTCGGAGATTGCGCGGTACACGTCCTCGTGCGCGCTCAGGAGCAGCGTGTGTTGGTATTGCCGCCGTTCCTCCTCCGCCTGGGCCCGGCGCAGCTCCTGCTCCAGCTCCGTCACGCGCCGGCCCAGCTCGGTGCGGTGTTCGCGCAGGGCCTCGGGCCTGTACGGCTTCACCGCGCGGCGGATGCGCGCCTGCGACACCGTGCCTCCAGCCACCTTCGCCTGGAGCGAGCGGTCCACCGCCAGCGGCGACAGCCCCTCGATTACCAGCCGCTGCGCTCCGGCGACGAGGGGCACCTCGCCACGCCGCTCGACGAGCGCGCGGTCCTCGAGGACGGTGACCTTGACCACGGGCAGGGTCATCGGGGTGCCCATCATGTCCTCCGGTTCCCCCCGCCGAGCATCTTGCTGGCGGGAATCTTCACGGTCCACGTCGCCTTCAGCGTCTGCGCCTCACCCGGCTGGAGCACCACGCGCCACGCGCGCTCGCCCTCCACCTGCGTCTCACCGGGCAGCGGCGTGCGCTTCTGCCAGAGCGGTGCCACCTCCGTCTCCTCCACCTTGATGTCCTTCTCCGAGCCTGCGGGCACCGCGGGCACGCGCTCGCACACCTCCACGAGGATGCGGTTCGTCAGCCGGTTGGCCAGCTCCACCGACACGTGGTGCGTGAGCATCGTCGCGCCGCCGAAGATGCCGCCGGTGGCCTCGTCGAAGCGCGTGTTGCGCGCGACCTTGATGGACTCCTCCACGCCCAGGCCCAGCCGCTGCGTGGCTCCGGGCGGCATGGTGGGCAGCGGCGACGTCATCAGGAACTCGTCGCCCAACGTGACGTCCACCGGCCCTGCGAGCAGCGGGTAGGGCGTGCGGTTCTCCACGCGCACCGTGCGGAAGGCCCGCGTCTCCACCGAGGGCACGCAGACGTACTCGGCGGACAGGCCCACCGGCACGGACAGCACCGGCACCGTGTGCCACGTCCCATCCGAGGGCACGTCCGCCCGCGCCTCCACGTCGAAGCGCGCGTCGAAGTGCGGCGACGACTGGCGGGGCGGCACGGACCACGCAGGCGAAGGCGCCTGCCACACCGTGGATACCTCCTGCTCGCTCACGGCGACCAGCGCCATGACGTCGATGCGCACGTGCACCGCGGCCAGCGCCAGCAGCTCGCGGGTGACGTGGGCGGGGCGGGGACGCAGCCGGCCACGCGCGCCAGGCTCGTCCGCGGACGCCAGCTCCAACCGGTCGTAGTCGAGCAGCGAGTCGGAAGGCTCCACGCGCGAGGCCTGTTGTCGCTCCTCCGCGCCGCCACCACCGCCGAGCGTGCCCGGAGCACCGCCGAAGCCCTCGGCCATGTCGGCGAAGGCTTCCATGGGAGCCTCCTCCTCGACGTCCGCCGGCCTGGGAGGCGCGCCCGCGCGTTTCTTCGAAGGCATGGACCGGGAGGGGGCAGCGACCACCGCGGCGCGCGGGCGGGCCATGGGGGGCATGGACGCCATCGGTGCACCCGCCGGTGCGGGGGCGGGAGGAGGGGGCGGATAGGCGCCCGTGGTCGACAAGCGGTCGTCCCGGGCCAGCTCCTCTGTGTATTCCTTCTCGGGGGCGGGCTCCTGCATGGACATGGGAGCCGCCTGGCCCTTCGGCGGCGCGGGCGGCTCGAGCTTCGCGAGCGAGGGAGCACGCGTGGAGTCGAAGCCCGCGAACAGCTCGTCCAGGCCGGGCGGAGGCTCACGCCAACCGGAGCGCGCGGGAGGCGGCTGGCGCCTTCCGATGCGCAGCGCCTTGAGCTCCGGCACCTCCGCGCGCCGCTCCAGGTCGGCGGTGGAGACGGACAGCTTCACGCCCGTCCAGTCCTCGCCGGTGCGTTGGAGGACGGAGGCCCGCATCCGCAGCGTTCCTTCCTCCAGCGTGCGCGGCAGCCGCAAGTCGTACGTGGGCACCCAGCGCGCGCCCGGCACCGCGTACTCCAGCGCGAGCTTCGCGGGGTGCTCCACGCCCGGGACGCTGGCCAGGGTGAGGACGGCGGCGCGGTACACGCGGGCCCGCTCGCCGCGCGCCGACATGGAGGCCTCGGCGAGGCGCTGCTTGCGCATCGTCACCTCGGCCTCGGCATCGCGCTGCTGGCGCTCCAAATCCAGCTTCTTCGCCAGCAGCGTGCCCAGGTCCGAGTCCACCAGCGACGCGAGTGACAGCAGCGCGGCCACCGGCGCGTCGCGCGGCTGCACGTCTTCCTTCTTCCGGGTGGGGTAGGAGGGCGTGAGCTTCACCACCGCCCGCAGCTCGCGCTGCACGACGCCCAGGGCCGCGGTCGCCTCGGTGAGCCGGGCGCGAGCGGTCTCCAGCGCGTGCAGCTCGGAGGGCACATCCACCTCGTCGGGGAGCTGGACGTCGAACGCGGCGCGGATGTCACGCACCGCGAGCCCTGGAGGGCCCTGCAACACGGACGCGCGCAGCGAGCCGGGGCGCAATGACAATGGCAGGCCATTGATGCGCACCTGCGTGGGGAGGCGGCCACCCTCCGCCTGTACCGTGGCGACGCGCGTACACAGCGCCCCCTCGGCATGAACGGTGACCGCATCCAGCATGGACGGCACGACGAACATGAACCCCCCTCACCGGGCAGAGGCGCACACGGTAGTCGAGTTGCCCTTGGGAAATCATGCCCCCATGACCCCGGGTCCAGCGGATATGGGCGTCGGGCCAGGCCCCTGGAAAACCACCAGTGCCTCGCATTTCTGAGGGGCCCCCTCGGGGCGGGCTCGTGGAGTTACGCGTGGTTCAGTGCGTCATCCACCCGGTATGTGAGTTGCTTCCAACCTGGGGCATGCTCCGGACCGCTGCCTTCCCACTGCTCGCCGCGCTCGCCCTGGGCGGGTGTGACCTGCCCTCGTCCCTGGAGCGCTCGTTCTCGGATGACGACAGTCCTCCCAGCGCGCGCTCGTGCGAGGGCATCTCCTGTGGCCCCTGTGCGCCCGCGATTACGGTGCGCGTCACGGGAGGGCCCGGCAACCCCATGCCCGAGGCGTCGCTGTCCGGCATCGACGGGAGCTGCGGGGCAGATGGCACCACGACGGTGTGCTCGACGAATGTCCACGCGCCTGGCGACTACGCCTTCGCGGTCAACGCTCCCGGCTACAAGCCGGCGGCCGTGGAGGTGACGGTGCCCGAGGTGCTGGTGGTGGGCGCGTGCTGCAACTGCGGCTACGACGCGCGCGTGGTGGACGTCACGCTGGAGCGGCAATAGCTCAGCTCGCGTCCTGCTTCGCGACGGGCGCGGCGACGGGCTCCGGCTCCAGCTCGCGGCCCAGGCAGTCCTGTCCCTCCTCGGGTCCCTGCGTGGAGCGCGGGCGGTACTCCCAGTGCCACGGCTCCGACGGCACCGTGCGGCGGAAGCCGAAGCGGCACGCATGCGACGCGAGCCAGTCGTAGGTGAGCGAGGTGATGTCTCCCACGACGAGGTCCACCGCGAGGCCCCGCTGGTGGTTGGAGCGCCCGGGACGCGCGGCCTTGGGACCCAGTCCCTGCCGGTAGCGCTGGTACAGCCACCGCTGCTCTCGCCGCGAGCGGTAGCCGCTGGTGACCCACAGCGATACGCCTTCCTCGCGAGCCTCCGCGCTCATGCGCAGGAACGCCGCTGCGGCGGCATGGTGGAGCAGCTCTCCGCCCTTGATGCGGACGAGCTTCGCGCCCTTCGACTTCGGCCGCCGGCTCTTCTTTTCGGCGGCGAAGGAGGAGGACGCGACGAGGCACACGAGGATGAAGACACCCCAGCGGAGGAACGCGAGCGGCATGTTGGATTCCGGCCCGGTGGCCGGAGTGTGATGCTCTCGCGTCTATTCCCGCGTGCAAGCAGGCGGGGAGGCAGGCGTCTGCTCGTCAAAACAGACGAAGCTGCGCGTCCGGCGCGTCGCCAGGACGCTTCGGCAGGGTCTGGAACCCGTGGGCGCGGGCCCATTCCTCGCTCGGCCCAGACCAGTGGTGCGCGTCCATCCGCACATGGCCGCGCTCGTCGAAGGCGACACCTTCGGACTCCAGCAACTCGCGCTGGCTGTAGCCCGACGTGCTGATGCCGCCGGTGCGGTTGATGATTCGCTGCCACGGCACCGTCTCCGCGCGGGCGCCGAGCGCGCCCAGGGCATGGCCGACGATTCGGGCGTCACAGCCGTCGCCGACGATGGTCGCGAGGTCGCCGTAGGTGGCCACCTTGCCGGACGGCACCTGCTCGCAGGCGGTGTAGATGCGCTCGAAGTATTCGCGCTCGTCGCGCACGGGTGGGGTGGACATGGCGCCCTCCTGGCCGGTGAAGGTCTCCACTGCCCAATGCCGTGTCATGGGTTGTGAGTCAAGGGCACAACCGGGCAGGTGGGGTGGTATCGGGCCGGAGCGTCCGGTGGCGGGCGCCCGTGCGTCAGCCCTTGCGGTCCCTCAGGCGCGTGTACGTGTACGAGATGACCAGCAGCATCACCCCCAGCAGGATGAACGTGAGGACGCGCTGGTCGGCGGGGAGGTTGGACAGGTCCACCACCAGCAGGCGCACCAGCGCGAGCCCGAGCAGCGCGAGCGCCGCCCAGCGGTACCAGCGCTCGCGCACGGCGAAGCCCAGGGCGAAGAGGCCGAAGGCGGCCACCACCCAGCCCAGCGTGACGAGCCCCGCGGGCATCAGCCCGCCCACGAGCCAGAGCAGCGACAGCCCCGCGCCCACCGCGCACGCGGCCTGGATGAGGGCCCCCTCCTGCCGCACCGCCGCTGCTGACGGCAGGCCCGGCCAGGGCACGGAGCCGGCGCGCTCCACGACGACGAAGGCGACGAAGAGGGCCGCGAGCAGCAACGTCCGCTCCGGCGTGAGCACCTCGCACGTGCCCAGCGCGGTGAAGAGGATGAGCACGCCCACCCACCGCAGCACCGGCGAGTCCGCGCCGCGCGCCGCGAGCCCCGTGGCCAGCCCCGTCACCGTCCACGCGGCCACCAGCGCGGCGTCCTTGTACTCGGTGGGCATGGCCAGGGCGAAGGTGAGGGCGGTGAGCGCGAGGTACGCGTGGAAGAGGGGGCCGGGGGCACGCCGCGCGCGGGCCACCATGGCGCTGCCGGCCTCGGCGAGCGCGAGCACCACGAAGAAGGTGAAGAGGTGGCCCTCGCTCCACCGCGCCACCTCGAACCCGCCGAGCAGCGTCATCCCCATCCAGTTGAGCAGCGCGAAGGCGAGGCACGCGCGCTGGGACAACTCACGCGGACGCGCCAGCAGCGCCACGGAGAAGAGCGCGAAGTAGATGACGAGGAAGCTCAGGCTGAGAATCAGCCGCTCCCGCTCCGGAGCGCCGGGGGCCACGCTGTCGTTGCGCAGCGCCCACACGACGTGCGTCGAGTACACCGCGACGAGGCTCGACAGCGGCACCACGACCCAGCGGTTGCGCACGAGGAAGAAGAGGGCGCCGGACGCGAGCAGCGTCGTGGACAGCAGCGTGAAGGTGGTGATTTCGCTCAGCATCCCCGTGTGCAGCCCGAGGAAGAGCGCGATGCCGGCCACCGTCTCCGACTGCATCCGGTGCGCGATGACCACGATGGCCACGACGAGCAGCGCGAGCAGCACCAGCGCGAGCGCCTCGCTCTCGATGACGCGCACCGAGGGCAGGAAGTGCAGCGCGTACGTGACGAAGTAGGCCAGCGCGAGCCCGCCGCCGAAGACGATGCGCCCGAACAACTCGTGCCGCCGCGCCAGCCACAGGCCGAAGGCGCCCAGGCCCGCGCTCAGCACATAGCCGGCCACCACGCGCGCCAGCACGCCCAACTCACCGAAGTGGTAGGTGATGAGGTACGCGATGCCGATGATGAGCGCGACGATGCCCAGGCGGCTCAGCCAGTAGGTGCCGAGGTGCGCTTCTAAATCCCGCTGCTCCGGCGGTGGCGTGACGGTGCCGGGGGGCGTCACAGTCGCGGCGGGCGGCGGCGCTTCGGACCGCACGGTACCCGAGGCCTCCAGCCGGGACAGGCGCGCCTCCAGCGAGGCCACCGTCGACTCCAACCTGCGGATGGCTTCGCGAAGCTCCTGCTCCTCCCCCTCGACCGCCATTCCCTCGACCTCTCGTCAGCGAGGGCACCGGCACGGCCACGATGCCCGATATCGACTCCAGGTGCCGCTGATGCGCGCACAGCCGGACGCGCCGTCATCCAGGGGCAAGGGTGTACATCAAGCGCGCCGCGCGCGATGTGCAAGTGCCAGACACGTCGCTGCAAGGGATTCACGGTGTTGACGCGCCACGGCGAAGACTGTTCGCGCCGCGAGATCCATCCGGGACTGTTGGTTTCAATACCCATTCGAGCCGTGGTGCGGGGCCAGGACGCGCCACGGTCATCTCCTCGAAGTCACAAAGGAAACGTCATGTCCCGCGACAATCTCTTCGCAGCCGGTGCGGCGCCCGCTGCTCGGCGGAACACGGGGCTTGTGACCCTGCCCCTGGCATTCCTCGTCCTTGGCGCGCTGGCGCTGGCTGGCTGTGATCAGGGCCCCGATGAACCTCCTGACGATGGGCAGCAGGACGCGGGCACGGGCCAGGATGCGGGAAGCGACGGAGGTACCACGCAGGCCTGTGGTGGCGGGTGCTCGGAGCCGGAGGTGTGTGGCGGGCGGGGCATGGCCGATGTCTGCGCGATTCCCGCGGCGGACCGCGAGTGCAGCGCGGATGGCTGGTGCTGGGAGTATCCGCTGCCGCACGGCAACACGCTGGCCAGCGCCTTTTTCCGAGCGCCGGATGATGGCTGGGCGGTGGGCGAGCTCGGCCGCATCCAGCACTGGGATGGAACGCGGTGGACGCGCGTGGCCAGTGGTACGACGGACGACCTGCGCGGCGTGCATGCCGTCTCCGCCACGGAGACCTGGGTGGTGGGCCGCAATGGCACCGTGCTGCGCGGCTCGGGAGGCACCTTCTCCGCGGTGGATGCGGGAACGCGGCAGGACCTGTCCTCCGTCTGGGCTTCGGGCGCGAATGACGTCTGGATGGTGGGCGCGGCGGGCACGGTGGTGCGCAACCGCGGGAGCGGCTTCGAGGCCATGGACGCGGGCACGACGCAGGGCCTCAATGATGTCTGGGGCAGCAGCCCGGAGGACGTGTGGATGGTGGGGCAGCGCGGCACCGTGCGGCACCATGACGGCAACAGCATCGTCGGCATCGCCACCAGCACGAAGCTGCCGCTGTACGAGGTGACGGGCACCGGGCCGAACGACGTCTGGGCCGTGACGTCGGAGGACCCGTGCCTCTTCTGCGACGACTACGGCATCGTCTACCGCGTCTCCACGGCCGGTCTGGAAGAGCGGCTGCACATGTCGGATGAGTTCTTCCACGTCCATGCGCCGGCGCCTTCGACGCTGCTCGTCGTGGGTGAGGGCGCACGCTATCGGTGGGACGGAGCGACCTGGCAGCGACTGGGGTCGGGGAGCGACGGCACCATGGCCGGCAGCGGCGCCAATGACGTGTGGCTCTTCGGCCGGGCCGGCCTCGTCGAGCGGTGGAACGGAAGGTCCTGGACGACGAAGGTTCCCCGGCGCGAGCTGAACGCGACGCGCGACATCCACGGCAGCGGCCCGGACGATGTCTGGGTGGTGGACAACAGGGGCAAGGTGCTGCACTGGAACGGCGGTGGCTTGAAGGCCTCCGAGCCCATCGACCTCCTGCTGGACGACGTGCAGGGCGTCTACGCGGCCTCGCCGACCGAGGTCTGGATGGTGACCGCCAGCAATAGTGACGACCCCGTCCTCTGGAATGGCTCGGCGTATTCGCGAGCGCCGCACGTGGACCACCAGGGACTGATGGCGATTCATGGCTCGTCGGCGACGGACATCTGGGCGGTGGGCGTGTCGGGTGAGGCGCTGCACCGTGATGCCTCGGGCTGGACGCACGTCGCCACTCAGGTCACCAAGACGCTGAATGACGTCTGGGTGCAGAGTCCGTCGCTCGCGGTGGCCGTGGGCGCCGAGGGCACCATCGTGCTGTGGAACGGCACCGCGTGGAGCGCGATGACGTCGGGCACCACGAAGAACCTGCTCAGCGTGTGGGGCACCAGCGCGTCCGACATCTGGGCCGTGGGCGAGACGGGCACCCTCCTTCACTTCAACGGCACCGCCTGGCAGCCCGTGTCGAGCGGAACGCAGGTGAACCTCAACGCGGTATGGGGCGTGTCCACGACGGCGGTGTGGGTGGTGGGCGAGGACGGAACGCTGCTGAAGCGCAACGGCGCCCAGTGGGTCTCCGAGCGCACCGGCACGCGGAACGACCTGTCCGCGGTGTGGGCCGCCTCCGCGTCGGATGTGTGGCTCGGCGGCACCGGAGCGGTGCTGCGCAAGAACTGACTCAGCGCGCGAAGGACTCCAGCAGGGCCATGGCGTCCGTGGCCCGCGCGGAGGGGATGAACAGGTGGTCGTGGTAGTACGCGGCCACCGGATTCACCCCGATGCCGTGCGAGGCCAGACGCGTGGAGACGGCGGCGATGAAGCCCACCGCGTCCAGGCTGGAGTGCACCGACAGCGTCACCAGCCGGAACGTCCCCGGATACGAGAGGCCCGCCGCGTCGGCGCGCTCGCGGCGGAGGATGAGCGTGAGGCCCTCGTCCTCGTGGAAGAGGCCCACGGGCGCCAGCGCGTTCAGGTCCGGTGAGGCCGGGTGGGGCAGGGTGCAGAAGACGTACTCCCCGTCCTTCAGCACCGGCTTCATGGACTTCAGCAGCACGTCCAGGTTCGTCTCGCCCGCCATGACGCCGTTCCTCGGGACCTACCCGCTGCGGGAGCCCAGCCCGGTGGCCTCGCCCGAGCAGAGGCGCTCGTGCAGGGTGCCCGTCAGCAGGTACCAGAACTGCACGTTGCCGAAGCTGAGGATGTCGCCGTCGCGCAGCACCGCCTCACGCGCACCCAGCGTCTGCGCGTTGAGGAAGGTGCCGTTGGTGGAGCCCAGGTCCTGCACCGTGCAGCGTTGCTCGGCGCCGTTCCAGCGCAGCTCCGCGTGCATCTTCGAGACGGACGCGTCCTCGATGACGAGGTCGCAGTCCATGCGCCGGCCGATGCGCAGCCGGTCCGTGGACTGGAGGGGTGGAAGCGTGGCGACGCGGAGGTGTTCGAATTCGAACAGGAGCGCCAGCATTCCCTGCTGGATGTCCTCGGGGTCGGCCATGCGGGTGGGGGCGAGGACGGCGGCGGACGCGTCGGCGGGTGGGCGCTGGATGAGCGCGAACGGGCCGAGCTGACGCTGGAAGGCGGCGGTGGGCAGCGCGGCGGCGAGCGCGCGCAGTTCCTGGACGGACAACACGCGGGCAGCCTACCGGGTCACCCGTCGGACGGACAGCACCCGCCCGATTCTCTGTGCGGGTTTCGTTGACCAAGTTGTGAGGGGTTCCCTACATTGGGGCTTTCGTGGGGGGCCGGGCTCCGGGAGGAGCGCCGGCCCTCCGTCTTATTGAACCTCTGGGAGTGGTGGAAGGAGCCGTTTCGATGAGCAGCGGGAGCGACAACATCCCGATGACCCCGTCCGGACTGCGCAAGCTGAAGGAGGAGCTGAAGCACCTCCAGTCCGTCGAGCGTGGGAAGATCTCGCGCGAGATCGAGGTCGCCCGCGCCCATGGGGACCTGCGCGAGAACGCCGAGTACCACGCGGCCAAGGAGAAGCAGTCGCACATCGAGGGCCGCATCCTGGACCTCAATGACTGGATTGCCCGCGCGGAGGTCATCGACCCGAGCAAGCTGGGCGGTGACAAGGTCGTCTTCGGTGCGACGGTGGACCTCGTGGACACGGAGACGGACAAGCCGGTGACGTACCGGCTCGTCGGCGAGCTGGAGGCCGACCTGAAGAAGCGGTGGATCGCCGTCACCTCGCCGGTGGCGCGCGCGCTCATCGGCAAGAAGGTGGGCGACGTCGCCACGGTGCAGAGCCCCGGCGGCGTGCGTGAGCTGGAGATCACCGAGATCCGCTTCGAGGACCCGTCCGAGGGCGCCCCTTCCGAGGGCTGATCAGGATTCCCCTCTGGGGAGCGGCCGGGGGAGCGGGCACGGGCTCGCTCCCCCGGTCTCGTTTCCTGGGACACGTCACCCCCATTCCGTAGGATGAGCGACGGAAACCCGCGCGTGAACCATCCGCTCGCCAGCCTCGTTGGGCCCCTCCGATACGCGTGCCAGCGCGATTTCGCGATGCTCGCCACCGTGAAGGGCCTGCGCCCGGTGTTGGAGCGCGCGCTCGCCGGGGCCAGCGGCGTGGACGCGCAGGCCCTGGAGCACCTGCGCGCGGCGCTGCCGTACGTGGACGACCCCGCGCCCGAGCGGCGCAAGGCCGCGCTGCGGCGTGTGGTGGCGGGGCTGAAGCTCAGCGGCGTGGAGCTGCCGGCGGAGTTGGCCGGGGTAGGGACGGGGGCGGCCCGCTCAGGTGCGCTGGCTCCGGTGGAGAAGCCCCGGGCACGCACCAGGCCGGTCCAAGGCATGCCCGTCGTGGACGATGACGCCCGTACGGCCACGCCCGAGGGCTACGTGCCTCCGTGGAAGTCCGTCGAGCCCGTGCCTCCGCCTTCTCGTACGAAGGATGCTCCGGCACAGGAGGCCGGTGCCCGCCCTCCAATGGCTCCGGGGGCCGCACGGGCCGCCACGAAGCCCCGGCAGGCCTCGCTCGTCGCGGAGCCGGAGGCCATTCCCGGCGCGAAGACGCGCAAGGAGAAGGTGGAGCGCAAGAAGAAGCGCCAGGCGGCGGCCGAGGCCTCGCGCTCCGAGGCGAAGCTGCTGTCCATCGCCCCGCGCACCGGCCCGCTGTCCATGCCGCTGAAGACGCTCGACAAGCGGCTCGGGCCCCGGCTCGTGTCCACCCTCAACCGGAAGGGCCTGCGCCGCCTCGGCGACATCCTGTTCCTGTTGCCACGCTGCTACGAGGACCGCCGCCGCCTCAACACCATCGCCGAGCTGGAGCCCGGCCAGCGCGGCGTCACCGTGGGCGTCGTCAGGAAATCGGAGTTCGTCCCCGGGCGCGGCGGCAAGCGGATGTTCCGCGCCGTGGTGGCGGACCGCTCGGGCAGCATCGCAGCGACGTACTTCAACGCCGGGCCGTGGTTGAAGGAGCGCTTCACCGTGGGCAAGCGCCTCGTCCTCTCCGGCGAGGTGCGCGCCACCATGAGCGGCCGGGAGATGACGCACCCGGAAATCGAGCCCGCCGAGGACCTGGAGTCCTCCTCCGTCCACTTCAACCGCATCGTCCCCATCTACCCGGGCTTCGAGCGCGCCGAGCAGCGCTCCTTCCGAGACCTCGCCGCCAGCGTGGGCGAGAAGTATGCGCACGCGCTGGAGGACCCGCTGCCCGCGGACCTGCGGCGCCGCCTGGAGCTGATGGGCCTGCCGGACGCGCTGCGCTTCATCCACTTCCCGCCCGGCGACGCGGACCTGGGGACGCTCGACACGCACGAGAGCCCCGCGCACCGGCGCCTCGCGTTCGACGAGCTCTTCTTCCTCCAGCTCGGCATGGCCCTCAAGCGGCAGGGCATCAAGGCGGAGGAGGGCATCTCCTTCGACGTGTCCCCGTCCCGCCTGGACAAGGCCCGCGCCGCGCTCCCGTTCCAGCTCACGGACGCCCAGGCGCGCGTGGTGCAGGAGATTGCCCGCGACATGGCCCGTCCGGAGCCGATGAACCGGCTGGTGCAGGGCGACGTGGGCAGCGGCAAGACGGCGGTGGCCATGGTCTCCGCGCTGGTCGCGCTGCAGCACGGCTACCAGGTGGCCGTCATGGCCCCCACGGAAATCCTGGCCGAGCAGCATGAGCGCAACTTCCGCAAGGTGCTGGAGCCGTTGGGCTACCGCGTGGGGCTCATCAGCGCCGCCGGCACCGCGAAGTCCAAGCGCGAGCGGCGCGACGCCGTGGCTCGCGGAGACATCCACCTCGCGGTGGGCACGCACGCGCTCATCCAGGAGGAGGTGGCCTTCCACAAGCTGGGCCTCGCGGTCATCGACGAGCAGCACCGCTTCGGCGTGCTCCAGCGCCACACGCTGATGAGCAAGGGCCCGAAGCCGGACGTGCTGGTGATGACGGCCACGCCCATTCCGCGCACGCTGGCCATGACGCTGTACGGGGACCTGGACCTGTCCGTCATCGACCAGCTCCCGCCGGGGCGCACGCCCATCACCACGCGCGTCTTCAACGACAAGCAGCGCTCCCGCGTCTACGAGTCCATGGCCACGGAGCTGGCCAAGGGCCACCAGGCCTACGTCGTCTATCCGCTGGTGGAGGAGTCCGAGAAGCTCGACCTGCAGGACGCCACGCAGGGCGCGGAGAAGCTGGCGCAGGTGTTCCCCCAGGCGAAGGTGGGCTTGCTGCACGGGCGGATGAAGGGCGAGGAGAAGGACGCCGTCATGGAGGCGTTCCGCGCGAAGCAGGTCGACATCCTCGTCTGCACCACCGTGGTGGAGGTCGGCGTGGACGTGCCCAACGCCTCGGTGATGGTGGTGGAGCACGCGGAGCGCTTCGGCCTGTCGCAGCTGCACCAGCTCCGCGGCCGCGTGGGCCGTGGCGCGGCGGCGAGCTACTGCTTCCTGATTGCCGGCGCCGCGCGCTCGTGGGAGTCGACGGAGCGGCTCGGGGTGATGGAGCGCAGCAGCGACGGCTTCGTCATCGCGGAGAAGGACCTGGAGATTCGCGGGCCCGGCGAGTTCCTGGGCACGCGGCAGAGCGGCCTGCCCGAGCTGGCGGTGGCCAACCTCGCGCGCGACGGCGACCTGCTCTCGATGGCCCAGGGCGAGGCCCGTCAAATCATGGAGAAGGACCCGGAGCTGAAGGCGAAGGAGCACCAGGGGCTGGTGAAGGCGCTGGAGGAGCGGTGGGAAGGCCGCCTCGCGCTGGCGCGCGTGGGGTAGGGCCGCCCGGAGGCCGTGGGAGCGTGCCTGCCTGCCCCCCAGTGACTATCGTCACCGCATGGGCGACCTGGGGCGGGCCGAGTACCTGAAGCACCAGGGCATTCGAGACCGGCGCGTGCTGGAGGCGATTGCCCGGCTGGAGCGCGCCGACTTCGTGCCGGAGCGCATGCGCGGCGACGCCGGTGCGGATGCGCCGCTGCCCATCGGCTATGGGCAGACCATCAGCCAGCCCTATGTCGTCGCGGTGATGACCGAGGCCCTCCAGCTCAAGGGGCACGAGCGTGTGCTGGAGATTGGCACCGGCTCCGGCTACCAGACGGCGGTGCTCGCGCTGCTGTGCCGGGAGGTCTACTCGGTGGAAATCGTCCCCGAGCTCGCGCGCTCATCGCGGCGCCTGCTGCGGCGGCTGGGCTTCGAGAACGTGTACTTCCGCCAGGGGGACGGCTCGCTGGGCTGGCCCGAGGCCGCGCCCTTCGACGCCATCCTCGCCGCCGCCGCGCCCAGCGAGGTTCCGGTGCCCCTGGTGGATCAGCTCCAGCGCGGCGGCCGCATGGTCATCCCCGTGGGGCCCCTGGGCGGCTCGCAGCAACTGCTGCGCATCCAGCGCGCCCGGCGCCGGGGCGAGCTTCCCGTCGTCGAGCGGCTGCTCCCCGTGCGCTTCGTCCCCATGACGGGGCAGGCCTTCCCGCAGCCGTGAGTGGGTGCATTGGGTGGGGGGTGACCCGCCGCTTGCCCGCCTGCATGCTCACATCCGACTGGAAGGCGCGTTGCCCAGTGGAGCGGCGGCCCGCTAACGTTGGCGCATCATGATCATCTGTCCGGTGTGTGACCACGTTCAACCCGAGGGCTCGGAGTGCGATGTCTGTGGCCGGGTCTTCCCCGCGCCTGCTGTCGCCGCGGCGCCCGTGGCCCCGCTGCCGGAGCTGGAGCTCACCCCGCACACGGGAGGCCGCGTGGCGGTGGAAGTCGCCGTGCTGCCCGAGCTGGACTCGACGCGGATGAAGTCCGGCCCCGACCTGCCGGCGCAGGTGGTGCAGGACCTGGAGCTGACGCGCGCGCCGGCCACCGGCGCGGTGGCCGTGGCGGCGATGCAGGAACTGGACACCGGCCGCGCCGAGGACGACGGCGTGCGTACCGCCGCGCCCACGGGCGCCGTCGTGTGCCGGTACTGCCGCAACACGCAGGCCGAGGGGCTCTTCTGTGACAACTGCGGCATGCGGCTGTCCCGAGCGCGCCCGGCCGCCAACGTCGTAGCCACCGCGAAGCGTCCGGCCGGGGACGATGACGGGTGGATCGCCTGCTCGTCGTGCCACACGCCCGTGCGGCCTGGAAAGGCCTGCTCGGAGTGCGGGACGCGGGCTAGAGTGGAGGCATGATCGTCCCGGATCCGAAGTTCCACGCCGAGTACCGGTGCAGCGACGGTTGTGACTTCCGCGCCTCGCTGCTGGATGTCGTGTACCGGTGCCCGCGCTGTGGCGGCCTGCTCGAGGTCTCGCACGACGTGGCGGCCCTGAAGGCGGTGCCCGCCGTCATGTGGAAGCGGCGCTTCGAGTCGCGCTTCGGCTCCTCGCGGCTGCCGGATGCCTCGGGCGTGTGGGGCAAGCGCGAGTGGGCGCTCCCGCAGGTTCCCATGGACGAAATCGTCTCCCTGGGCGAGGGGCGCGTGCCGCTCAAGCCGCTGCCGCGCATGGCCTCGGAGCTGGGGCTGGCGGCGCTGGACTTGAAGGAGTGCGGTGTTTCGCCGACGGGGAGCTTCAAGGACTGGGGGATGACGGTCCTCGTCTCCGCCGTGAAGCACATGCGCGCGAAGGGCGTGCCGCTGCGCGCGGTGGCGTGCGCGTCCACGGGCGACACGTCCGCGGCGCTGTCAGCCTACTGCGCGGCGGCGGGGATTCCGGCGGTGGTCTTCCTCCCGCGCGACAAGGTGTCGCTCGCGCAGCTCGTGCAGCCCATCGCCAACGGGGCGCGGGTGCTGTCGCTGGACACGGACTTCGACGGCTGCATGAAGCTGGTGCAGGCGGTGACGGCGGACACGGGGCTGTACCTGGCCAACTCGATGAACTCGCTGCGCATCGAGGGCCAGAAGATGGTGGCCGTGGAGCTGTGCCAGGACCTGGGCTGGGAGCCGCCGGACTGGGTGGTGATTCCCGGCGGCAACCTGGGCAACGCCAGTGCGCTGGGCAAGGGCTTCGAGCTGATGCTGGAGCTGGGGCTCATCACGAAGCGGCCGCGCATCGCCGTGGCGCAGGCGCAGCGCGCCAACCCGCTGGCCCGGGCCTTCCGGGGCGGCTTCAAGGAGCTGCTGCCAATGCAGGCGGAGAAGACGCTGGCCTCCGCCATCCAGATTGGCAACCCGGTGTCCTTCAAGCGCGCGGTGCGAATCCTGAAGGCCTTCGACGGCGTGGTGGAGGAGGCCACCGAGTCCGAGCTGTCCAACGCCGCGGCGCGCGCGGACCGCGAGGGCACCTTCACCTGCCCGCAGACGGGTGTGGCGCTGGCGGCGCTGGAGAAGCTGGTGGCGCAGGGCGTGATTGCCCGGGGCTCGACGGTGGCGGTGATTTCCACCGCGCACGGGCTGAAGTTCGCGGACTTCAAGGTGGGCTACCACCGGAGCACGCTCGCGGACGTGACGAGCCGCTACGCGAATCCTCCCGTGGAGCTCCCCGCGAACCTGGACGCGGTGCGCGGCGCGCTGGCCGACCTGGGCTGAGGCGGCTGGTGGCGGGGGCTCCAGGGTTGGAGCCCCCGATGCGCGTCAGTCCGCGAGCAGCGGCACGCGCTTGTCGATGGTGAGGCCGAAGCCCGCGAGGCCGCGGTAGGTGATGTCCGTGTTGGTCATCACCTGGAGCGAGCGCACGCCCAGGTCATTCAAAATCTGGCAGCCCATGCCGAGGTCGCGAGACTCCTGCGGGCCGCGCGCGGGGCCGCTGCTGCCGTCGCTGTTGCGCTTGTGGTGGATGCCGAAGTCGTCGCCGTGCATGCCGGGCAGGTACACGAGGACGCCGGTGCCCTCGCGGGCGATGCGTGCCAGCGCCTGGTCCAGCAGCGCGTTGCAGTTGCACGACGGCGAGCCGAACACGTCGCCCATGGCGCACGCGGCATGCAGCCGCACCAGCGCGCTGGGCTTGGAGGCGGGGTCACCCTTCACGAGCACCAGCGACTTCGCGTTGTCCGGCAGCCACGTGTACGTGAGCGCGGTGAACTCGCCGTAGCGGGTGTTGACGGTGTGCTGGCCGGGCTCGCGGCGCACCAGCCGGTCCTTGCGGCGGCGGTACTCGATGAGGTCCGCGATGGTGATGACCGCCAGCTTGTGCTCGCGGGAGAAGGCCATCAGGTCCGGCATCCGCATCATGGTGCCGTCGTCCTTCACCAGCTCGCAGAGGATGCCGGAGGGCTCCAGGCCGGCGAGGCGGGACAGGTCCACCGTGGCCTCGGTGTGGCCGGCGCGGCGGAGCACGCCGCCCTCGCGGTAGCGCAGCGGGAAGATGTGGCCGGGGCGCAGGAAGTCGTCCGCCTTGCTCGTCGGGTCCACCAGCGCGCGGATGGTCTTCGCGCGGTCCGCCGCCGACACGCCGGTGGTGGTGCCGTGCCGGTAGTCCACGGAGACGGTGAAGGCGGTGCGGTGGGACTCGGTGTTGTCCGCCACCATCTGCGGCAGGCGGAGCGCGTCGAGTCGCTCGGCGAGCATGGGCTGGCAGACGATGCCGCTGGTGTGGCGGACCATGAAGGCGAGGTGCTCGGGCGTCACCTTCTCCGCCGCCATGATGAGGTCACCCTCGTTCTCGCGGTCCTCGTCGTCGGCAACGATGACGAACTTGCCGTCGCGGATATCGCGGATGGCGTCCTCGATGGAGGAGAGCTGGGTGTCGTGACTCATGGAGGTGTCGGTTCGCCGGGAGGGCTGCATGTCCTGGGCGCATGTAGCGCGCGCGCCCCAGGCTCGCAAGGCTACCTGCTGGACGCTGTGCGTCCTGGTGATGGGGCGGATGAGCCCGGCAGCGCTCCCTGTTTCGCCTGGTGGAAGGGGCCGTTGGAGGGCCGACGATTGGTCGGGCGCCAGGGCGGCGACTCGACGGGTGGGGCGAGGTGATGTAGGGTCCCCGGCTCCGTGATGAGCGCCGATACCCAGGATTTACGGACGCAGCTCGACCAGCTCCAGGAGAGCCTGTCCGTCCGCCAGAGCACCACACACTTCGCCCACACGGGCGTGTCCACCATCGCCGCCCTGCTGATTGGCGGCGCGGCGGGCAAGTTGTTCTTCGACTCCCTCCGCACGCCGGTGCTGGCGTGGGGCGCGGCGCTGCTGTCGCTGGGGCTGCTCGTGTACGCCTTCCGCCACTACCTCCTGGGCCGCAAGGTGCTGGCGGAGGAGCTGAAGGGCTACGAGACGATGATGGCGCTGCGCCGCCAGCTCAAGCTGGACGACCCGTCGGCGTTGCTGCCCCGGTGAGCGCCGCTCGGAAGTCCGCCCGGAAGGGGCGGTTCATCGTTCTGGAGGGGCTCGACGGCGCCGGCACCACCACGCAGGTGGAGCGGCTGGCGGCGGTGCTGCGCTCGGAGGGGCACCCGGTGCTCACCACGCGCGAGCCCTCGGATGGGCCGGTGGGCACGATGATTCGCCAGGCCCTCACGGGGCGGCTGGGCCTGCCCGGCGGGGCGGGGCCGCTGTCCCAGGAGACGCTGGCGCTGCTGTTCGCCGCGGACCGGACGGACCACCTCACGGCGCGGGTGCTGCCGGCGCTGGCCGAGGGCAAGGTCGTCCTCTGTGACCGCTACGTGCTGTCGTCGCTCGCGTACCAGGGGGCCTCGCTGCCCATGGAGTGGGTGGACGCGGTGAATGCGTGCGCGGTGCCGCCCGACCTGACGCTCTTCGTGGGCGTGAAGCCCGAGGTGGCGGCCCGCAGGCGCGCGGCCCGGGGCGGAGCGCCAGAGTTGTTCGAGGCGGACGAGGCGCAGCGGCGCATCGCGAAGCAGTACGTGGCCGCCATCAAGCTGCGCGAGAAGCGGGAGCGCATCGTCCACATCGATGGCGAGCAGGGCATCGAGGCGGTGACGGAGGCCTCGCTGAAGGAGATTCGCAAGCTGCTCGGCCGCAAGCGCTGAGCAGCGGCGGCCTCTGGTGTCAGGGCGCGACGTCCCCGGCGCGCTCGGCAATAGGACGGGCATGGCGGACGAGCGAGAGCAGCACCTTGCCCGGCTCCTCGGCCATCAGCTCGTGCGCCGACTGCTCGAACCAGACGAGCCGCTTCGACGGTGCCTTGACGCCCGCGAACCACTCGGCGGCGACCGTCGCCGAGACGTTGTAGTCGTGGCGTCCGAGGAACAGGATGAGCGGCGTCTTCAGCCGCTTCACGTGCGACAGGTCCGTCGTCAGGATGGGGGCGAGAAGCTGCTCGACCGAGAGCCCCTCGGCCTTCCACACCTGGCGCACGTCCTCGTCGGTGTACTCGGGCGACAGCGCCGCCGCCGCGCCCTCGAAGCTCGCATCCGGACGGCGCCAGGCGGCTCCGCCGAAGAAGTTGAGCCAGCGGCGCTGCAGCATGATGTCCTTCAGCGGCACCGGCGTCTTGCCAGCGGCATAGGGTGCGATGGACTCGAGGTCGCGGATGGCCTCCTCGTTCTTCGTCGCGCGGGCCTGTTCCATCGCCCAGGCCCAGCCGCGCCGCTCGCTCTCGCTCGCGTCGATGCCCTGGCCGACGCCGATATAGGCGTGGAGCCATTCGGGATGCTTCTGCGCCAACGTCAGCCCGAGGATGCTGCCCCAGCTATGGCCCAGGACGAAGATCTTCTTCTTGTCGAAGGTCTTGCGCGCCCATTGGACGACCTCCTCGGCATCGGAGTGCATCTGGTCGACCGTGAGCGTCGGGGTGACGATGGTTGGATCATTGGCGACATAGGTCTTGCCCGCGCCGCGCTGGTCCCACTGGATGACGGTGAAGAACTCGTCCCAGCCGTGCGCGACGTACCAGCTCGTTGGCATGGCCACCCAGCCGGGGCCGCCATGGAGCACGAGCAGCACGGGGTTGCGCAGGTCGCGGCTCCGGATGGAGACCCATTGGTCGATGCCTCCGATGCGGATCTTCTCCGTGCGCTCCAGGCCCTCGGGCGCCACGATTTTGCGCAGCTCGGAGATGATCTGGACGGCCTGGGTCCGGCCACTGGGGCCCGGCATCTCCTGTGCCTGTGCGAGGGGACTCCCCAACAGCAGTACCGCCAGCGGCAGCCACGAACCCTTGCGCATCGTGTCCTCCAGACAGCTCATGTGGGCCTGCCCGGCGCGACCCGCCCCCGGTTACGGTGGAAGAAGTGGGCTATTGCGCCGCCGCGGCTCGCTCGGGCCCTCAGAGTCCGAGCGACACGCGGGGCCTTCGGTCTAGAGTCCGGCCTCTCATGGAGCGCACCGGCGCAGCGGCGGTCATCATCGGAAACGAGGTCCTGACCGCGAAGGTCACGGACCTGAACGGGCCCCACCTCATCAAGCGGCTGCGCGAGGTGGGCATTCCGCTGCACTCGGTGGAAATCGTCCTGGACGACGTGGACGCCATCGTCAGCGCGGTGGCGCGGGCCCGGCAGAAGGCGCGCTACGTCTTCACCAGCGGCGGCATCGGCCCCACTCACGACGACGTCACGGTGCGCGCGGTGGCGCTGGCCATGGGCCGGCCGGTGGTGCGGCTGCCGGAGATGGTGTCCCTCATCACCGCCCGGGCGCCCGGCGGCCACGTGACGCCCGAGGGCATGCGGCTGGCAGACGCACCCCAGGGCGCCGTGCTGCTGCCCCAGGCGGGCTCATGGTTCCCGGTGCTGGCGGTGGACGACGTGTACCTGCTGCCCGGAGTGCCACAGCTCTTCCGGATGCAACTGGAGACGGTGCTCGCGCGGCTGCAGGGCTCGCCGGTGGTGCTGAGCTGCCTCTACCTGCGCCTCGGAGAGAGCGAGATTGCCGCCGTGCTGGACCGCGTGGCGCTGGACATGCCGCACGTGGCCATCGGCTCGTATCCGGAGTTCGACGCGGGCAAGGACTACCGGGTGAAGATCACGGTGGAGTCCGTGGAGTTCGCGCCCGTGCAGGAGGCCCTGGAGCGCATCGTGAAGGGCCTGCCTGAGGGCGCGGTGGTGCGGCGGGAGTAGGGCTTCGTCGTTGAAAACTTGCCTAGGAGCCTGTCGCGGTAACGGGCTCGCGAGCAGGTACCGGACGGCATAATGGCCGCGCCGCCGCTCTGCTGGGGCAGGCCGCTACGCGGCCGCCACGTGGAAGAGCTTGAGCAGGTTGTGGGTGGCGCAGATGAGCGCCCACTCTTGCTGCGCCGCCTGCAGTCCCCGTCGAAGCAGAGCACGGATGCCACGTGCCTCTTTGATTTGTCCAAAGACGGGCTCCACGATGGCCTTGCGCATTCGGTACACCTCTCTGCCTCGAGTCGTCGCCAGCTTACGGGCCATCCGCTGCCGCGGGGTGAGTCCCGCGGGCGGACGGCCTCTCACCTTTGGCGGCTCTTCTCCGTGCTTCTGGCGGCCGGTGGCGATGTATGGCTCGACGTCCACCGACTCCAGCCAGCGGACGTTCTGCGCAGAGAAGTAGCCCGCATCCGCGCTCAGCTTCCTGGGCAAGTCCTCGACGTTGTCCGCCACGCGGTCCACCAGGGCCGGCAGGTGCTCGGCGTCCGGAGGCTGGTTGGTGAGCGCCTGAGCGACGATGACCTGGTGCTCGGAGTCCACCGCCGCCTGCGCGTTGTAGGTGTTGCTGAGCACGGTGGTTGAGGGAGAGAGGCCGCGTTTCGGACCGACTGGATGATGGGAGTCGGTGACGGGTGGGCGCATCGGCCATCGGCGAGCCGGCTTCTTGCGTGTCGCTGTCGTTGATGTCCGCTTGTTGGCCGGCGAGAGGGCGGGGCGCGGCGTGGAGCGCTGCTACGGCGGCCGGAGCGTGCCGGCTGCGAGTAGGCGGTGGGAGGGGTGTGGCGACACCCCTACCCACCAATGCCCCGCGAGAAGACTTTGACGAGAGATTCGCGGAGCACCCGAGAAGTCATCCGAAGCGGGGTGGGAGTCAAGTCCTGGGCCGGGGCGGTGCCCTCGGTGGAGGCGGTGCGTCCGGCCCGCTGTCCCCGCTGCGGTGCGGCCAGCAGGCCCGTCGGAGAGGGGCTGGGACTGCATGGGCATGGGCTGCGCGACAGGCAGGTGCTCGGCCCTCTGGAATGGGGCGACGGCGCGCAGGTGCGGGTGGTTCGGGTGCGCCGTTTCCGGTGCACTGCGTGCGCAGCGACGTGCACCGTCTGCCCTCGGGAGGTGCTGACCCGACGGTTGTACTCCGCCTCCGCCATTGCCCTGGCGCTCGCACTCTTCGGGCTGCTGGGGCGCACGGTGGCCGAGGTGCGTACGCGGGTGAGTCCCTGGCGGGTGGTGGGCCCAGGCAGCGTGGGCCGCTGGTGTGCGCTCGCCGCGTGGGTACGGGCCCTGGCTGGGGACGGGCTGTTCGGTGCGCTGCCCCCAGCCCCCGAGGAGTGGAGTTCTCGTCGTGTCGCCGCGCGAGCGGCGGCCGCGCTCGCCGCTCGCACACCCGAGGCGGTGGGCACCAGCCCTCCTCCGCTGCACGTCCTGGCGCCCCTGGGGGCCGCTCACCCAGGATGATGGGCCGCGTCGCCGTGTGGTCGCTGCGCAGCCCCGGCTTTGCCGTCCCACCCGACAGCCCCGCTGCGTCCCCGTCCCAAGCCCCGGCACCCTCCCGGTGGCCCGCCCAGCCCTTGCTCGCGGCGGGCCTTCCTGGAGGAGTGCATGGACGAGCTGTCACCTGACTCTCACGCAGAGGCCGTGGCTGTCTTTCGCCACGGCGTCATCGGTGCCCTGACTCACGCCGAGCTGGACCGAGGCCAGCTTTCGGCGGCGCTCGCGCAGCTGGCCACCCAGCGCTTCCGGCCCCCTGGGGCGGAGGCGACGCGCAGCTACTCGGTGCCGACACTGGAGCGGTGGTACTACGCCTTTCGCAAGCAGGGCCTGAGCGGCCTGACGCCCCAGCCCCGGCGCGACAAGGGCCGGGCGCAGGACGTGCCGCCCCCGCTGCGGCAGCTGCTCTGCGACATCCGCCGTGAGCACCCCTCTGCTTCGGCCACTCTGATTGTGCGCACGCTGGTGGCCGACGGACGCATGCAGCAGGGCGCCCTCTCCCCTTCCACCGTCCGCCGCCTCTTCCGTCAGGAGGGCTTGGACCGGGTGGCCCTGCGCGACTCGGCCGGCAGCCGCACGCGCCTGCGATGGCAGGCGGCGCGTCCCATGGCGCTATGGCACGGAGACGTCTGCCACGGCCCCGCACTCGAGGTGGGTGGCAAGGCGCGGCCCCTGCGGGTGCATGCCCTCTTGGACGACGCCAGCCGGTACGTCGTGGCCCTGGAGGCCCACCACTCCGAGCGGGAGGTGGACATGCTGGGCCTCTTCGTGCGCGCGCTGCGCCGCCACGGCAAGCCCGACGCCCTCTACCTGGACAATGGCGCCACCTACCGCGGCGACACCCTGGCCACCGCGTGCGCGCGCATGGGCATTTCCCTGCTGCACGCCAAGCCCTACGACGCGCCCGCCCGCGGGAAGATGGAGCGCTTTTATGCCGAGTCCACGATTATGCGGAGGTCGAGGCGCATCCCGAGGCGGGAAGCGCCCCGACGCTGCGCATAATCAGAGTCCGTCGAGGAACGACAGCAGCTTGTCGCTCGCCTTGTACCGCTGTGCTCGCGAGGGTGCTTCCGCGAGCTTGGCGAGCGCCCGCTCCTTCATCGTGAGGTCGGCTTCGACGTACATGTGCGTGGTCGCCGGGCTTTCGTGGCCAAGCCACATCGCGATCACCGTCACATCTACTCCCGACTGGAGCAGGTGCATGGCCGTCGTGTGACGGAAGGTGTGGGGAGAGATTTTCCGACGCTGCAACGAGGGGCACACTTGGCATGCCTTCTGGACAGCAGTCCGGAGCCGCTCCTCAATTCCGGAGCGGGAGATGCGGTGCCCACGACGGCTGGGGAAGAGAGGCGTAGCCGGCGAGCCGCTCGTCTCTGACAGCCATCGCCGGAGTACACCTGCCGTGCTCTTCCACAGAGGAACCACCCGCTCCTTGCGGCCCTTGCCGTGGATGCGGACCGAGCGACTATGCGCGAGCGACAGGTCGGCGACGTTCATCGTCGCGAGTTCGGAGACGCGGGCGCCGGTGTTGTACAAGGTCATGAGCATCGCGTGGTCTCGACGTCCGCTCCAGGTCGTTCGGTCCGGCGCGTCGAGAATCGCCTCGACTTCCTGGCGGCTGAGGAAGCCAAGGAGGGGTCGATCGAATCGCTTCATCGGAATTGCGAGCACACGCTGTGCGCTCGGTAGCGAAGTCGGGTCGCGAAAGGACGCGTAGCGAACGAAGGAGCGGATCGCGGCAAGGCGGGCATTTCGGCTCCGGGCACAGTTTCCTCGGTCGGTCTCGAGGTGCCTGAGGAAATCGACGACGAGGGGAGCGTCCAAGTCCGCGAGAGTCAGTGCCGTCGGGGACTTCCGGCGGCGACTTGCCGTGTAGCGGAGGAGGAGACGAAACGAGTCCCGGTAGCTGGCGACTGTCCTCGTACTGGCGTTTTGCTCGGCGACGAGACGCTGGCAGAAGAAGTCCTGCAGCAGGGACGCAAAGGTCGGTGAAGAGGTCCTCATGGCTGCCTGCTCCGACCGAATTCGCGCTCACACCGAGCCGAGGCCACCGCGAGAAGCTCCGGGACGGCCGTGAGATACCAGTAGGTGTCCCTGACCTTGACGTGCCCCAGGTAAGTCGACAGCGCGGGCATCTTCTGGTCGACGTCGATGCCGGCCTGATACCAGGCCAGAAGCCTCCGGACGGCGAAGGTGTGGCGCTAATGCCGCGCTCGGCATTAGCGGCATTATGCCGACCTCCGAATAATGCCGACTCGAGCCGCGACACGCGCGTGGCGCCGAGCAGCGAGCGACGCCGAGGCCTTTCTGGACGCGGCATAATCAGGGTGACTTCTCCCGGCGGCACTGACGCCGCCCAAGGAGAAGCCATGTTGGACGACTACTTCAGGCGCGCAGAGATCCTGCGCCGCCACCGCGCCGGGTTCTTCGGCGCGTACCTCGATACCTACACCTCGACGGCGAAGGAGCACGGGTACCCGCCAGATACGGTGCGCAATCACTGCTACGTGTTCCGACTCTTCGGCCAATGGCTCGAGCGACGCGGGCTGAGCGTCGCGGAGATCGACGACGACGTCATCGCGGAGTTCTGGCGGAAGCAGCGACGAGTGCCGCGCGTGCGCCACACGGGGACGAAGCCGCTGCGACGGCTCCTCGGCCTCCTGCGCACGCAGGGAGTGGTCCCATCGCAGCAGCCCCCGGAGCGCACCGAGGCCGCCGCCCTGGCACACCGCTTCGCCACGTACCTCGAGCAGCGTCGTGCGCTGATGCCCGAGACCGTGCGTCGGCACATCTCCGTGGTGCAGGAGTTCCTCCAGCGCTGCTTCGGTCACGGTCCGCTTCAACTTCATGCGCTCGGAGAAAAAGACATCACGCGCTTCGTGTTGTGGACAGCCAAGCGCCTTTCTCCACGCACCCAACAGACCCACATGAGCATCCTGCGGTCCTTCTTTCGCTTCCTGCTCGAGCAGGGAGAGATCGAGGTGGACCTCACCGGCGTTGTGCCCACCGTCGCGAGGTGGCGGTTCGCCGGCGTGCCGAAGTACATCACTCACGGGCAGGTCGAGCAGGTACTGGCTTCGTGCGATCGAGGCACGCCGATGGGACGGCGCGACTTCGCGATTCTTCTGTTGCTCGCGCGGCTTGGACTGCGTGCGTGTGAGGTCGCGCGTCTCGAGCTCGACGACATCCGATGGCGGACTGGAGAGCTGGTCATTCGGGGCAAGGGCAGCACGATCGAGACGCTGCCGCTGCTCGCCGAGGTGGGAGAGGCGCTGGCTGCGTACATCAAGAGGGACCGGCCCAAGTGCGAGACGCGCCGGGTCTTCACAAGGATGCGTGCTCCCATCGCCGCGATCGCAGGCCAGGGCACGGTGACGACGATTGTGCGCGACGCCACGCTCAGGGCTGGGCTCGACGTGCCGACGCGAGGCGCGCACATGCTGCGCCACTCGCTCGCGACCAACATGCTCCGCGACGGCGCCTCGATGAGCGAGATCGGCGTCGTGCTCCGCCACCGCAGCCCCGCGACGACGGAGATCTACGCGAAGGTGGACATCGCCTCTCTGCAGCGGCTGGCCCAGCCCTGGCCTGTCGGAGGTGCCCGATGAGCACGCTGCGCAAGTCATTGGACGACTACCTCAAGCTCCGTCGCGCGCTCGGTTTCAAGCTCGAGAGCACGGAGCAGTGTCTGCGCGGCTTCCTCGGCTTCCTCAACGCCGAAGGGGCCAAGCACATCACCACCGAGCTCGCCCTGCGCTGGGCGCGCCGACCGGCCAACGGCGACCCGTTCACATGGGCGCAGCGGATGCTGTTGGCGGTCATCGCGGAGCGCGGAAATCTGGTCATCGGATGCAGCTCGGCCCCGCCCCCACCGCGGAGCGGGAGAGCGGGGCCGGCTGGCCGCAGTGGGACGCGGAGGGGGTCAGCCCTTCTTGGCCTTGCGCTCGGCGCGGGACTCCTCGGCCACGCGTCGGCGGTAGCTGTCGCCCTCAATGCTGATGATGCTGGCGTGGTGGATGACGCGGTCGATGAGAGCGATGGCGCACGCGGCGTTGGGGAAGATGGTGGTCCATTCCGAAAACGGCAGATTGGTCGTCAAGACAATCGGCTTTTTCTCATACCTGCGCGACACCACTTGGAAGAGCAGGTCCGCGTTCCGGGCGTCGTAGGAGAGGTAGCCAATCTCGTCGATGACGAGCAGACCCGCCTGGGTGCAGTAGTGCTTCAGGCGCCGGTCCAGGGCCCTGGCGGAGTCCTGACTGCCCAGGTCGAGCAGCAGTTGGGAGGCGGTGGTGAAGAGGACGGAGTGGCCAGCCTGCACGGCGTTGTAGGCGATGTTCTGGGCAATCATCGTCTTGCCCAATCCCTGAGGGGCGACAAGGACGACATTGGCGGGGCGGGCCATGAAGTCCAGGGCCAGGGCGCTCTCGACGGCCGGCCTGTCAATGCGCTTGGGCCAGCCCCAGTCGAAGTCGGCCATCGTCCTGAGCGCGCCGAGCTTGCTGCGTGACAGGCGCCGCTCCACGCTGCGACGAGCCCGGTCCTTCGTCTCCTCCTCGGCGATGGCTTCCAGCAGCTCGGTCGGCCCCCACCTGCGCTTGGTGGCCATGGCAATGAGGTCATCGAGTGCGTCGCTGGTGTGGCTCAGGCCGAGGGCGGTGAGACGTTCTTTCAGGGGCATCATGGTGCTTGCTCCGGGTCGCCCTCGAGGAGGGCGTCGTAGGCGTTGAGGGAATGCTGGGGGACGCGCTGCTCACGCACGCGCGGGTCATCTGGCAGCACCAGGGGCAGCGGCGGAGGCGCCCCCTTCTGACGGCGTCGCTGGTCGAGGACGTGGGCGACGGAGGCGGGCCCGAGTGCGCCGCGCTCGAGCGTCTCGGCCAGGGCGGCGTCCAGTTCCGCGGCGCCGTAGCGCTCTGCTAGCGCCAGCAGCTTCACGGTGTGGTTGCCGAGGTTGTCACCGCGGTCGGCGAGCGCCTGGAGCATCTGGTCGGCGCGTGGGCAGCGGGCGCGCAGCAAGTCCCGTCCGCGCAGCTCGTGGGCGTGGGCCTTCTTCCTGGCCAGCGCGGCCAGGTGCTGGGCGTCCTCGACGAGGGCGCCCTTGTCCCAGCTGCGCACGTGCGAGGCGACCTGCTGGGCGCCGTCGAGCAGGCGCACCGTGGTGGCAGAGGCCACCAGCGTGAGAGGACGGCGTACCAGGCCATCCGGAATCGAGTAGTCATTGCCGTCGAAGCGCACGTAGGGCGTCTTGCCGGAGGAGGCGGGGCGCACCACGTCGGTGGGCAATGGGTGGGCGGGCAGCGGCAGCAGGCGGGGACGCTCGTCTTCCAGTGCCTCGGCCACCGTGCGGCCCGAGGCGTCGCCGGGCACCCGACGCTGGTGGGCCACCTCGTCCACCCAGCGCTTGAGCTGCCGATTGAGGTCGTCCAGGCCGTGGAAGCTGCGAGCGGCGAAGAAGGAATCGCGCAGGTAGCGGATGGTGCGCTCCACCTTGCCCTTCTCGTTGCCGCGGTAGGGGGCACAGGGTTTGGGCGCGAAGTGGTAATGCCCGGCGGCCTCCAGCACGCGGGGGTGGAAGCGGATGGCGTCTCCGGCCCGCTCCAGCACGACGGACTTCAAGTTGTCGTAGAGGAGGCTGCGAGGCACGCCCCCGAGCGCCTCGAAGGCCTGGACGTGGCCCTGCAGAAAGCACTCCATCGTCTGCCCCAGGAAGAAGCGTGCGTACATGGCGCGCGAGTGGCCCAGCACCAGCACGAAGCAGGAGAGCGTCCGGGAGGCCCGCCCCACCTGCACCTTGCCGAAGCTGCCCCAGTCCACCTGCGCCTCTTCGCCAGGTAGGGTGCAGCGGCGCAGGAAGGCCTCGGCCTGGGGCCCAGGGCGCACCCGCCGCACGTAGCGCTTCACCTGCTCGTAGCCCCCCGGGTAGCCCCGGGCCTTCACCATGTGGAAAAGGCGCGTGGCCCTCAGGCGCGGGTGGGCCTTGAGGGTGGCGTCGATGAAGTCCGTGTAGGGGCCCAGCACGGTGGGTTTCACCGTGCTCCTATCGGCAGGGGCCACCTGCACGTCCTCGAGGGCCGCCTCCACGGTGTCGTGGTGCAGGCCCAACTCCGTGGCGATGGTGCCCACCGGCCAGTGCTCCGCGTAGTGCAGCCGGCGGATGCGGGCACGTACCTCCGGGGCAATCATCCGCCCACCTCCTCACGGAAGGCCGCGCCGCCAACGCGGGCCCACTCGGGTGCGCGCCAAGGTGGTGTGGCGGAGGAAGGGGCTTTGGCGCCCGCAGAACGTGCAGGCGGGAGAAGGCGGCAGTGCATGCGGAGGGGGCCTCGCTGCGCTCGGCTCCGAGGCCACCTGCGTGGTGGCCTGGACCGGCGCGAGTGGCACCGTCGCCTCGTGAGCCGCCTCCGGGGGAGCCTGATGCGTCACTTTCCTGCGTCGCTCCCGGTATGCAGCCTGGCGCGCAGCGTGGGCGTGCCGCCCGTCCCGCGTGCGCTGGTAGCGCCGCCCGGCCGCACGCACCGACTCCGCGCGCGCCCTCCTGCCGCAGGCCCGCTCGCAGTAGCGCTGGCCCCGGTCGCATCCGGTGCACAGCTGAAACAGCCGTCGGCACTCCGGCCGACCGCACACCGCCAACCGCAGCGACTCCACGCGCAGCCTCCCGCGCGCGCCGACTTCTGGCGCTACGCCCCGGACTGCGCTACCCCTGCCTCACCGGCCCGCCCCTCTCGCACACCAGGGCGCGCCTCCAGGAGGGCCCTCCAGGTGTCGCTGGTGGGCCTTCCGTTTTTCAGGACGCGCGCGACCGCGGACTCCACCGGCGCACTCCCCACCCCTCAACTTTTTGGCTGCACGCGCCGACGGTGCCGGCCACGAAGTCACGGAACTCCGGGCGACCGATGACCAGGAATCAGCGCTTCCTGGAGACCATCAACATTCCTGCCGGCCTACAGCCCCGGCTTCAATCCCATCGAGCTGTGGTGGGCCGATTTGAAGCGGCAGCTGCGCAAGCTCGCCCTCGTGCCGTCGATGCGCTTGCCCAGGCGGTGCGGCGGCTCCGCGCTGCGACTCCTCTCGCGAAGCTCGCCGTTTGGTTCCGCCACTGCCTATACTTACTTTAGTTTCACTGCTCTCCGCGTCAGGCACTCTGCATCGCATTGGCTGAGTTCTTGTGCTCAACAGCCAATCTTGATGCTCTCCATTGTTCGTATGATGTCCTGATGAAACGAGCTCTCATCTACTTGCGTGGGCCTCGGATGACTGCGTAATAAACTGCTCGCCAGTTGTCAGGCGTATCCGGTTGCTTGGCGCCATAGTCGGCTGAGAGTAGCGCACGGATGATGTCGATTTGAACGGTCCGGTTAGCGCGCTCTTCCTCTTCTAGGAATTTTCGAAATGGCTCTGGCATTGCGGCTTTTAGCTGCGCAAGTTCTTGCTGATCTGATATTGCGTTGTCTGTAGCATCGTCTCGGGTGGGGCGAGAGTCAGTTACACTCTCAATAAGATCTGCCAAGGAAACATCAAGGGCTTTCCCGATCGCGCTTAATGCCCGGAGGCTCGGGCTGCCCGCGTGTCCGAGTTCCAATTCTTCGAAGGCGTTTCGGTCGATTCCCGCTTTTTCGGCAGCGGCATCTAGGGAGAGGTTACGAAGCTGGCGAAACTGGGTGATTCGAGCGCCCAGTTCTTTTGTGTTGATGGTCATTTGCGAATGCCACAGGTTGGGTGAGTGCCATTGCTTCCGTATTCTATCCTGTCGCAGCCATAGGTCGCGGTGGCGTCTCTACAGCGCCAGTCCCAGCCGCTGGCGCAGCCGGAAGAAGTCATCCGTGAAGGCCCAGGAGAGCAGGGTGCGCAGCCGCTCGCCCTCGCGGATGGCCTGGAGCACGGGCTCCTGGCTGTCCAGGCGCGCGCCGGCGAAGTTGGGGTCCTCGCGCAGCACCATGCTCAGGCCCACCGTCACGTCGCCGCAGATGAGCAGACCCGCCCGGTCCGCCGAGTAGTCCAGCGCGTCCAGCCACATGGGCAGCTCCAGCTTCTGGGCGCCGCCCAGCGCCATCGCCGGCATCTCCAGCGCCTTGAGCGCCTTGCGCGAGTACGCCTTGCGCAGCTGCTTCACCGACTCGTCGTTGCGCCGGCCCAGCGCGCCGAACTGCGGCGCGTGAATGCGGATGGAGCTGCCGATGAAGTCCGCCGTCTCGCCCTGCGACAGCTTCGCCAGCACCGCCGCCTTGTTCAGCAGACCCAGCGCCGCGCGGCCCAGCAGGAACTTCTGCTCGCGCGCGTTGAAGCGCCGCACCACGTCCTGGCCGATGCACACCGACAGGGGCTCCGTCGTCTCCAGCACCGCCAGCCCGCGCCGCGACTGGTACGCCTCGAACTCCTCCACGCCGAAGACGTTCGCCACCGTGCGCATGGCCTTGAACACCGCGGAGTCCTGCTTCAGCTTGTCCGTCTTGGGGTTCACGCCCACGACGTCGAAGCTCGGCGGGTAGACCTTCTCGAGCTGGTCTCCCACCGCGCGCAGCACCTCCAGCAGCGGCCCGCGAGCGGCCGGGTGCATCAGCACCGAGTCCACGTCCGCGGAGCCCAGCGACTCGCGCGCCTCCTGCGCAAGCTTCGCGCGGCCCTCCGAGTAGAAGACCTGCTCCACCTCGTTCGCCGCGCGCAGGAACTGCAGCACCGACGCCGCGCAGAACGCCTTGTCGTGCTGCTTCATGGCCTCCCACAGCTTGAACAGCGCGTGCACGCTGCTCACCCGCGTCGGGTCCTGCCGGAGAATCTGGCGGTGCTCTTCAATCGCCATGGGCACGGACGAGGTGTCGCGCGAGTACAGCTCCGCGAGCGCCGCCCGCGCTGTCAGGTTGGTGCCATCCGAGTCCACCACCTGCCGGTAGATGGCCGTGGCCCGGGCGGGCTCGGACAGCGGGCCGGAGTACAGGTCCGCCACGCGCATCCGCATCGCCGCCGAGCGCTTCGGGTCCACCGCCAACTGCGCCTGGGCCTGCGCCTCCAGCAACTGCGCCAGCTCCGGCAGGTTGCGAGCGCGCTCGTACAGCGCCACCAGCCGCTCGATGAGCGCCGGGTTGCCCGGCGTCAGCTCCAGCGCGCGGCGGTAGAGCGGGGTGGCCGCGGCCGCGTCGCCCAGGCCCTCGTCGTAGGTGCGCGCCAGCTCCAGCGTGAAGCGCGCCCGCGCCTCCGCCGGCAGCTCCTGCTGCAGCAGCTTGTGCAGGCAGTCCACCGCGCCCGCCCAGTTGCGCGCCTGCGCGTGCAGCGCGGCCAGCCGCTCCAGCGCCTCCAGGTTGCGGGGCTGGGTGGCCAGCACCGTCTGGAAGTGCGCCGCCGCGCGGCTCGCGTCGTTCAGGTGCGTGGCGTACAGGTTGCCCAGCGTCAGGTGGAGCTGCGTCAGCGTGCGCGCGTCTCCGCCCTGCTGCACGCGCTGGCTCAGCATGGCCGCCGCCTCGGCGTACTGCTGCGCCTCCAGCAACAGCGAGCCCCGCAGCTCCAGCGCCTCCGCGAAGCCCGGCTGCGCGGCCAGCGCCTTCTCCAGCAGCGCCAGCGCGCGAGGCCTGTCATTCAGCGCCGTGTGGTACAGCCGCGCCGCCGCCACGAAGCCCGTCGACGCGGCCGCGCCGTCCTTCAGCGCCAGCTTCGCCTCGGCGCGCCGCTCCTGCAGCGCCGCCAGGTCCGCCGAGCCGCCGCGCTGCGCGAGCAACTCCTCCAGGCCGGCCTGCGCGCCCGGGTGCAGCGGGTCCTTCTCCAGCGCTTGACGGTACAGCGCCGCTGCGCCCTCCGTGTCACCCAGCTTCCCGGCGGCCAGCTTCGCCGCGGCGATGAGGGCTTCGATGGCGCCGCGCGGGTCCCTGCTCGTGCGGGCCTCGGCCTCCAGGGCGCTCCGCGCACTGGAGAAATCCCCACGCTTGAGCGCCACGCGCCGCGCGCCCTGCAGCGCGGGCAGGCACTGCGGCTGCAGCTCCAATGCCTGACGGTAGAGGGCCGCCGCGCGCTCCAAATCATTGAAGCGCCCGTCCGCGAGCTCGGCGGTGCGCAGCAGCATCTCCAGCGCCTCGTCGGCGTCCTGCGCCGCCGCCAGCCGCATGGTGTAGAGGCGCGCCAGCCCCGAGGCATCTCCCGCCTGCCGCAGCCCGCGCTCCAGCACGAAGGCGAGCCGCGTGTCGGCCGGGTCCGCCTCGTAGGCGCGCTTGTACGCCTCCAGCGTCCCCTCCGCGGGCGTCTTGTCCAAATCCAGCGCGGCGGACAGGCGCAGCGCGGTGGCCAGGCGCGGGTCATTCACGCGCTCGGCGATGCGCTGGCGCAGCTCCGCGCGGCGGGGCCGGTCGGACGCGCGGATGCGCTCCAGCAGCGTGAGGGCGGTGAGGTTGCCGGGCTCCAGGCCCAGCACGGCCTCGGCGCACAGGGCCGCGCGCGACGGCTCCTGGAAGCGGTCCAGGTACAGCCGCGCCAGCTTCAGGTATGCCGTCACCTTGGCCACAGGCGTGCTGCCCACCTGCGTCTCTCGGTCCAGGATGGCCACCAGCTCCTTCACGTTGTCCTGCGCGAGGTACAGCCGCTCCAGCGCGCGCAGCGTGGCGGCGTGGCCCGGCGTCAGGCGCAGCACCTCCTGGTACGTGTCGATGGCGAGCTGCGGCCGCTGGAGCTGGTCCTCCCAGATGGTCGCCGCCTGGTACAGCGCGTTGGCGCGCTCCAGCGGGTCCGTGCGGTTGGCGGCCTCGGCGCGCAGCACCTCGACGAGGCTCTCCCACGCGCCGTTGGCGCGGTAGATGCGGGCCAGCGCGCGCAGCGCCGGGAAGTAGCTGGGCGCCAGCATCAGCGCCTCGTTGAACGAGGCGATGGCCTCGCTCTCCATCTGCAGCTTCTGCTCGTACAGCTCGCCAATCTTGTAGATGAGCGCCGCGGCCTGCTCGGTGTCCGACGAGGACTCCGACTCCGCGCGGTACATGTCGATGAGCTTCGTCCAGCGCCCGTCCTGCGCGTACAGCCGGCCCAGCGCCTTGAGCGCGGGCAGGTACGACGGGGACAGCGCCAGCACGCGCTCGTACGCGGAGATGGCACCCGCGCGGTCCTTCAGGTGCTCGTCGAGGATCTCCGCGTTGCGGTGCAAGAGCGACAGCACCTGCTTGGTGTCGCCCGCGAGCGACGCCTCCAGGTCATTCGTCTCCAGCAGCTCACGGTAGCGCCCGGCCCGCTCGTACAGCCGCGCGAGGTTGCGGATGGTGGGCAGGTGGTCCGACGCCAGGTCGAGGATGCGCTTCATGCACTCGATGGCGTGGTCCAGATCCCCGAGCCGGTCCTCGTACACCAGCGCCATCTTGTTCAGCGTGGTGATGAGCTGGTCGCGGTCCGACGTCTGGAGCAGGTCCTGCTCGTACATGGCCACCAGCTCCGCGAAGCGGCCCTGGCGCTCGTAGAGGCGGGTGAGGGCCTTCTGCGCGGGGAGGTAGCCCGGCTGGAGCTGGAGGCAGGTGTTGTACCGGGTGATGGCGTCCTCCTGCCGGCCCAGCCGCTCCTCCAGAATCTCCGCCGCCTTGTACATGCGGGCGGCCTTCTGCTTCGCGTCCTCGGCGGCGGCCACCTCCGCGTCGAACACGGAGACCAGCCCCTCCCAGTTCTGCATGCGGTAGTACAGCTTGCCCAGTCCCGCGAGCGCCGCCGAGTGGCCGGGGATGCGCGCCACAATCGCCTGGTAGCGCGCGGCCGCGTCCGCCTCGCGCTTCAGCGTCTCCTCGTAGAGCGCGGCCAGCCGGAGGTTGGTGGCCACCAGCTCGCTCTCGTCGTTGAGCGAGCCCACGCGCACCAGCAGCACGTCCGCCAGCTCCTCGTAGCGGCCCTGCGTCTCGTAGATGCCGGCCAGCTCGCTCAGCACCAGCGGTTCGTTGGGCGCCACGCCGCGCGCGTCGAGCAGCGCGGCCAACGCCTCCTCCTTGCGGCCGGCGCGCTCACACACCTTGGCGATCTGCAGGTACGCGGGCGCGGCCTGGGCGCCCAGCGCGGTGGCTTCAGCCGTCAGCACCTCGAGCAGCTCGTCGGTGCGGCCCTCGCGCTCGGACAGGCGCTTCATCGCCGCGAGCAGCTGGAGGTCCGAGCGGTCCAGCGCGAACGCCTGACGGAAGAGGACGGCGGCCGAGTCGCGCTGCTTCAGCCGCTCCTCCAGCAGGAGGCCCGCGGCGGTGAGGTAGTGCGCGCGCAGGGACGGCTGGTGCACGGCGGCGGACAGCAGGCGGTACACCTCCACCAGCGCGTGCGAGTCGTTGCGCGCGGCATAGACGGACTCGAGCTGGGTGAGGACGACGACGTCGGTGGGCCGGCGCTCCAGGCACAGCTTGAGGCAGGCGGTGGACTCCTCGTCGCGGGACAGGCGCTCCTGGAGGATGATGCCCTTCTCGAAGAGGAGCGCGGCCTGGTGGCGCGCGTCCTCGGTGGCGGTGAGCTCGGCATCCAGGAGCTGGAGCACCATCTGCCAGTTGCCCACGTCCGCGAAGAGGCGGCGCGCGGCGCGGATGTTGACGAGGTACTTCGGCGCCAGCTTGTACGCGCTCTGGAAGGCCACCGCGGCGTTGCGCGGGTTCTTCAGCGGCTCCTCCCAGAGGAGGCCCACCTCGTGGAAGAGGAGTGCGGCGGCCTGCGGCTCGGTGGCGCTGAGTGCACGGGCCTCGCGCTCCAGCGAGGCGATGCGCTCACGGGCCTCGTCCTCGGCGCTGGTGTTGGCCGGCGCGGGAAGCTGGCTGGTGGACTGGGCGAGCGTCTCGGTAGCCGTTGCCGCGGGCCTCGCGGGTGCACCAGGCACGGGCGGAGAAGTCACGGGGACAGCGGGCCGCGGTACGTCGTTGCGCTCACTCATGAGAAGACGACTCCGAATGGCCAATGCGGGGATGGCAACCTGGCCGGCTTCGGTCGTAACACGCGCTTGCCCGGTCTCTCAACTTCCCGACTTTCCTGACGATTTGGGCGGCAGTCCCCCCAGCGGACGGGCAGGCGGGAGGGGGCAGGAGACCCGGTGCTAGCATGCGCCTGCTTCGCCACCAGCCGGCCGCGCGCTCCCTCCGCCGCGGCGAGAGGGGAGACTGGCCATGAACCGCCGTGCCCGCGTCGTCCGTGCCGTGCTCGTGCTGCTGGGGCTCTCCGGGCCCGCGCTCGCCGCCGAGCCGGAGGTGGACGGGCTCGTCATCGGCAAGACGCGCTGTGATGACGCCATCCGCGCCCTGTACGCGAGGGACCGCGAGCGCGTGCAGGCGATGACGGAGACGCCCGGCGAGGGCTCCATGGAGCTGAACGGGCTGCGGGCCCTGCTCGGAAAGCCGAAGGGCGACAAGACGTCCTACAAGGTCCTCTACGCGGAGGAGTCGAAGCGCGACGAGCAGAAGGACCTCGAGGCCGCGGCGAAGGGCCCGGACCTGCCCGGACTCAACACGGAGGAGTGCAACCCGTTCGGGTACCTGTCCATGCACGAGATGGCCACCCGGGCGCTGAACCTCTCCGCGCCGGTGCGGGTGGATGTCGCGGCGCTCGGCGCGAAGAAGTGCCCCTACGGGGCCAACTTCGTCAGCGTGGCGGTGACGGCCCACCGGGACGGACGGCTCCTGTGCCTGGATGGCGTGGTGGGCGTCTACTCGAAGCTGCTCCGCGCGGAGCTGCCGAAGGTGCGGCAGGAGTGGACGGCGAAGCAGGGGGCGCCCAGGGAACTGGGCATCGAGGCGCTCACGCTCGACACCGACACGATGACGGCGGCGCGCTTCCAGTCCGGAGCGGCCTTCCGAAGCGAGGACGGCGCCGTCGTGCTCACCGGCTTCGGCATCCCTCCTGGCGGGCCCGTGAGCGTCACGAAGAAGGGGAAGGACTTCGCCTACAAGACGCCCACCGAGCTGACGTACGACACGATGACCGAGGTCATGTACGTGTCGCGGGCCGCGGTGGAGGCGCTGGAGAAGGACAAGAAGCTCTACGACGGGTTCGCCGCCAAGGCGGCCGCCGCCCGGAAGAAGAAACGCCGATAGCGGTCTGTAACACCCGGACAATTCGTGGGTCCAACCTCCCGACTCGAACACGGAGGTTGCACATGAAGAAGCTTGCTCAGAAGGTCGCGGTCGTCACGGGTGGTACCAGCGGAATCGGACTCGCCACGGCGCGGTTGCTCGCGGAGGAAGGGGCGAAGGTCGTCGTCTTCGCGCGCTCCGAGGCGAGCCTGGCGGAGACGGTGAAGTCGCTCGGGCCGAACGCACACGCAGTGCGTGGGGACGTGACGCGCGTGGCGGACCTGGAGCGCCTGTTCCAGGAGACCCGCGAGCGGTTTGGCGGAATCGACGTCCTGTTCGCGAACGCGGCGGTGGTGAAGGTGGCGCCCATCTCCGACACCTCCGACGCGCTGTTCGACGAGCTCGTCGGGGTGAACATGAAGGGGACGTTCAATACGTTGAGGCTGGCCATGCCGCACCTCAATGCCGGCGCGTCGGTGGTGGTGACGACGTCGTGGCTCAATCGCATCGGCTTCGAGGGCGCGAGCGTGCTGAGCATGACGAAGGCCGCGCTGCGTTCGCTCGTCCGGGTGGCCGCCGCGGAGCTCGCGCCGCGAGGGATTCGCGTCAACGCGGTGTGCCCTGGAGCCATCGAGACGCCACTGTGGGGCAAGCTGGGACTGCCCGCCGAGCAGCTCGAGGCCATGGGAGCGGGGCTCACCGCGCAGATTCCGGTGAAGCGCTGGGGGCGCTCCGAGGAGCTGGCCCGCGCTGTGCTGTTCCTCGCGACGCCCGACTCGTCGTATGTCACGGGAACGGAGCTCGCGGTCGATGGAGGACTGCGCCAGGTATGACGTCGCGCCACGACAATCCCTTCCATTCCGGGTACGACACCGACACGGACCGCGGCCTCGTGGAGCGCGCGGTCGACGGAAGCAAGGACGCGCTGCGCGAGCTCGTCTCGCGGCACCAGCCCTTCGTCTACAACCTGGCCCTGAAGATGTGCGGAAGGCGGGAGGACGCCGAGGACCTCACCCAGGAGGTCTTCGTGAAGGTCATCACGTCCCTGCGCACCTTCAGGGCGGAGAGCGCGTTCCGGACCTGGCTCTATCGCCTCACCGTCAATCACCTCCTGAAGAGCCGCCGGCGCGGGATGGAGGTGCTGGTCGACGACTTCGAGACCTACTTCGCCGCCGTCGCGGCGATTCCAGACGAGGCGCTGAATCCACACGAGCTGCGGGACGCTGACCGCACGGTCGAGGAGCTGCGGATCCGCTGCACGACGGGCATGTTGATGTGCTTGGACCGTGAGCAGCGAATCGTCTACGTGCTCGGAGAGCTGTTCGGGGTGGACCATCAGCTGGGCGGGGAGATTCTGGAAATCTCTCCGGGGAACTTCCGCGTCCGGCTCACCCGCGCGCGGAAGGACTTGTACAGCTGGATGAACCAGCGCTGCGGGCTGGTGAACCTGGCCAACCCGTGCCGGTGCGCCAAGAAGACGCGGAGCCAGGTGCGCAGCGGTGCGGTGGACCCTGAGCACCTCGTGTTCAACGCCGACTACGTGGACAGAATCGAGGCCCTCACGCGCAACAAGTCGTCAGAGGTCATCGACACCGTCGAGCAGCTCCACCAGCGGGTCTTCCTGGAGCACCCGCTCCAGGTCAGTCGCTCGAAGGTGGTCGACGAGGTCCTCGGGAACGACACCCTGCGCACGTTCTTCGGCATCTAGGCGGAAGTGCCGGCGCTCTCGGCGTGGTGCCTCGCCGAGAGCGGCCGGCAGAAGCCCGGCGTGCGTCTACTTCCGCCGGGCCCGCCACTCCTCGCGGCTCTGTCCCCAGGCCTCGATGACGGCGGTTTCATACGGCGGTGGCATCTGCACCGGGCCGAGGAGCTTCGAGCCGAGCCTCCGTGCCACCTCCGCGGACGGCGTGTTCTCCGGCGCGATGCAGTGGATGACGCGCGTCCACCCCAGCGTGTCGAAGGCCCAGTCGATGGCCGCCGTCGCCGCCTCGGTGGCGTAGCCCTTGCCCCACGCGCTGCGCAGCAGGCCCCAGCCAACCTCGGTCCCCGGCCAACCCTCCGGCATCCACGGGCCGATGCGGCCCACCCACTTTCCCGTGGACTTCTCCAGCACGGAGAACATGGCGAAGCCCTGCAAGGCCCATGAGCCCGCCATGGCACTCATCGCCCGCCACGCCACGGAGCGCGGCTGCACGCCCCCGATGAAGCGCGCGGACTCCGGGTCCTCGATGATTGCCGCGAACCCATCCAGGTCCTCCAGCGCAGTGGGTCGCAGGATGAGGCGCGCGGTCTGCAGCGTCGGTCCGGGGGCAATCATGTTCGGTCTCCAAAAAACGAAGGGGCGGAAGGCGAACCGTATATCGCCTCCCACCCCTATCGTCCCTCAGTGACTCATGTGAACGTTCAGTTCACTCGTCACCGTCGAGCACGCCGTCCAAATCACGGTCGATGCCGACGCGCTGGCCCGAGCCCGGCGGCGTGCACGTGTACGTCAGCACGCCGTTGTTCTGGACGATGCCCTGGCGCAGCTGCGCATCGAAGAGCTGCGGCACCACGGCCCGGTCCGCCTTGAACTTCGAGCCGCCCACGTACAGGAGGCCCACGTCGTAACCGGACACGCGGCCCTTCGCCACGAGGTCGCACTCACCCGCGTCCGCGCGCTGGCGGAGCAGGTCGATGCGCGGGCCCGCGAGGGACGGGTTGCTCGCGGTGAGCGTCACCTGCTGCCCGACGATGGGCGCCAGGTTGCTCTCGAAGGCGAACATGTACTGCTCCATGTTCTTCTTCGCGGCGAAGCCCTCCGGCGTGTCGGGGATGCCCACCGAGTTGAAGATGGGGTGGAAGTCGAACCCGCTGTTGAAGTGGAACAGCGTCGGAATCGCGCCGTCGCTGTTGAAGCCGATGCCGCGCACCTGGTCTCCCAGGAACGAGTCCGCGGGCGAGTTGCCGAAGGGGAACCCGGCGCCGAACATGCCGACCTTCTGGTACATGTTCCGCAGGTGCGGGACCTTCGGGAACAGTGGCTCCGCGTCGAAGGACGACTTGCCGTCCGTGCCGAAGAAGCCCTTGAACGGGCCCTCGGACGGGTTCGCATTCACGTCCACGCGGTGGCAGGACTCGCAGGAGCCGTGGAAGAAGCTCGTGGTGCCGACGAAGAAGTCGCGGCCCGCCTGCTGCTCCGGCGTGAGCGAGTTGTCCAGCCGGCGGATGGGGTTCGGCGGGTACATGAGCTGGAGGGCGAAGTCGGTGAACTTCTGCAGGTCCTGCTCGGAGAGCTGCGAGTTGCGGCCGAGCAGGTCCATGAACGCGGGGTTGAACTGCTTGAAGGCCGCGGCCTCGTCGAAGGCGCCGCTGTTCGGCTGGACGCTCGGGGCGTCGGCGCCAGCAGTACGGTCTCCGCGCCAGTGCATGGCGCCGTGGTTCGCCATGCCGCGCAGGCTCTGCGTGGACAGGGGGCCCTTCATCGGGTGGAACGACGTGTCCTGACCGAAGGTGGGGTCCGGGCCGAACTCGGCCAGCACGGGCACCACCGGGTTGAAGTTGGCCTTCACCGGCGCGTCCGGGTTGCCGAGGTCCCACGTGGTGCTGTCGAAGTCACCGAAGATGTGGCAGCTGCCGCACGAAGAGTCACCGTGGCTGGAGCTGTTCCGCGCGTCGTAGAGGAACGGACGTCCCGCGACGATGCTCGCCGGCTCCGGGTTGAACATGGGCAGGTGGGCCACTTCCTGCTTCGTGCTGGTGTTCACCACGGAGATGGCGTTGTCGAAGCGGGTGAGCACGTAGAGCCGGCCGCGCGCCTCGTCCAGCACCACGCCGGTGGGGCCGCCGCCGGTGAGCTCGACCTGGTTCGCCGTGCTCGGCACGAAGGTGTCCGACTCCAGCGCCGCCGTGGAGTACACGCCCAGCTTCGAGGAGCCGAAGGCCGCGACGTACAGCGTGGCGCCGTCGGACGTCACCGTCATGCCCGTCGGCTGCGCGAGGCTCTTCTCGCTCTCCGCGTTGGGCGCGGGCGCGCAGCACACGGCGTAGTTGATGTGCTTGTTCAGGTGCCGGGGCGTGACGCTGCCCGGGCCGCCCAGCACGGTGATTCGGCTCTCGTGCAGGTGACCGCGCAGGCTGCTGCCGGCCAGGGTGCCGGGGCCCTCGAAGCGCAAGTCGTTCCGCGCCTCGGTGTTGCTCACGTAGACCTTCCCGTTCACCGGGTTGACGGCCATGTTGAACAGGATGGTGCCCACGCCCGAGTAGAAGCCCGCGGTGCCGGAGACCTGCACCGGCGGATTCGCGGTGGCGGAGATGGCGAAGACGTCCTTGTCCGGCAGCGAGAAGGGCATCTGCTGCGTCCACGGGCGGCCCAGGATGTCGAGCCAGTCCTGGCCGTTGTACTTGACGATGACGGACACCTCGGTGGCCGGCACGCCCTGGAAGTTGGCGTTGGGGCCGGGCACGCCACCGGCCGCCTCGCCGCCGTTGGGCACGAGGCTCTCGTGCACCACCGACGTGCGGTTGCCGGAGTGGAATGCCGCCGCGTACACGCGCGAGCCATCCGGCGAAACCGCGAGCGCGCGCGGCGTGTCGCTGAACAGCCGGACGATGGTGAGTGGGGTGCCGCCCAGCGTGCCGCCCAGGTTGTCCGAGTCGAACACCCAGACGTCCGCGCGGCCGATGCCCGGCGTGGTGAGCTGCGGGTCGAACGGCGCGTTCTGCCCACGGTGCGCGGCGGTGATGAAGGCGCGCTTCTTGCCCGGGCCCGCGAAGACGATGTCGCGCGGCTCGTCACCCACGAGCAGCGTCCGCGTCACCGTGCCGCTGCTGCCATTCGCGTCGATGCGCACCACGCTGACGCTGTCGGACAGGTGGTTGACGACCCAGACCTCGTCGTTGGTGCGCGCGGCGACGGCCACGGGCTCGAGGCCCACGGGCACCGAGCCCCGGTGGACGAGACCGCTGCTCTCCACCCCGAAGATTTCCAACCGGTTGTCCGGCGTGTTGGCGGCGAAGAGCAGCTTGCCGTTGGGCGAGAGCGCCAGGGGCCGGACCTGGCCGCTCTCGAAGAGGGTGAAGTGGGCCGCGGAGGCGGTGACGCTCACGAGGAGCATTGCCGCGAGCACTGCTGTCGATATGCCACGGCTCAGAGCCGTGCCTGGGACCTTCATGGTGCCTCGCTCGAGGGGGTCGGACGACGTGCCATCCGGAATACGGAGGCACGGGGATGCGCGGGTTGCGCGCCGCGAGCGTAGGGCTTTGGGTTCAGCGAAATACAGAACCGCCCGGGGCGGGGGACGGGGTCTCCGTCCCGCCGTCACCGGGCGGGTCCGTGGATACCTCCAGCGACTACCAGATGCGGACGCGCTGGTCCGGCGTCAGGAAGAGCTGCTGACCGGGCTGCACGTCGAAGGCCTGGTACCAGGCGTCGTTGTTGCGCACCGTCAGCGCGCGGTACTGGCTGGGCGAGTGGCCGTCCGTCAGGAGGATGCGGCGCAGCAGCGGCTCGCGGTACTTGTTGCGCCACACCTGGGCGAAGCCGAGGAAGAAGCGCTGGTCGCCCGTGTAGCCGTCAATCACTGGCGCCGGCTTGCCGCCCAGCGACAGCTTGTAGGCGTCATACGCCACGGCCATGCCGGCCACGTCGGCGATGTTCTCGCCCAGCGTCAGGTCGCCGTTGACCTTCAGGTCCGGCAACGCCTGGTAGGTGTTGTACTGCTCGGTGAGCGCCTTGCCGGCGGCCTGGAAGCGCGCCTCGTCCTCCTTCGTCCACCAGTTGGCCAGCTTGCCGTGCGCGTCGAACTTCGCGCCGGTGTCGTCGAAGCTGTGCGAAATCTCGTGGCCGATGACGGCGCCGATGCCGCCGTAGTTGATGGCCGGGTCCGCGTTGGCGTCGAAGAACGGCGGCTGGAGGATGGCGGCGGGGAAGATGATGCTGTTCTGCTGCGGCGAGTTCAGCGCGTTCACCAGGTGCGGCACCATGAACCACTCGGTGCGGTCCACCGGCTGGCCCAGCTTGGCCAGGTTGCGCTTGAGCTCGAAGAGGGACGCGCGCTCCGCGTTGCCGTAGGCGTCGTCACGCGAAACCTGGAGCGCGGAGTAGTCCCGCCACTTCGCCGGATTGCCGATGCTCGTCTGGAGCGTGCCGACCTTCTCCTTCGCCTTGGCCTTCGTCTCGGGGGACATCCAGGTGAGCGCGTCCACGCGCTTGCCGAAGGCCTCCACGATGTTGCGGACCATCGTGTCCGCGGCGGCCTTCACCTCGGGCGGGAAGTACTTCTCCACGTACAGCTTGCCCACCGCCATGCCCATGGCGCCGTTGGTGAAGTCGATGCCGCGCTTCCAGCGGGCCCGCAGCTCCTTCGCGCCGGCGAGCACCTTGCCGTTGAAGTTGAAGCTCTCGTCCACGAAGGCCTTGGGCAGGAAGCCCGCGTTGCGCGCGACGGCGCGGAAGGTCAGGTAGTCCTTCCAGGCCTGGATGGGCTCGCTGCCGACGAGCTTGGAGATGCCGGTGAGCGCGCTCGGCTGCCACACCAGGACCTGCGGCTGCTGCGCGAGGCCGGCGGCGGTGAAGAACGCGTTCCAGTCGAAGCCCGGGGCCTTCTTCGCGAACTGCTCGCGCGGCCAGGGGTTGTTCGTCTTGGTGATGTCGCGCGAGTCGACCTGGGCCCAGTGGGCCTTCGCAATCTTCGTCTCCAGGTCGATGACGCGCTTGGCGCGGGCCTCGGGCTCGGACAGGCCCGCCAGCTTCAGCATGGTGGCGATGTGCTGCTCGTACGCCTTGCGCACCTCGTTGAAGCGCGGGTTGTCGACCAGGTAGTAGTCGCGGTCCGGCAGGCCCAGGCCGCCCTGGAGGAGGTACGGGGCGTAGCGGGTCGGGTCGTTCAGGTCCTCGGCAATCCAGAGGCCGAAGATGCGGCTCGTGGTGATGTTACCGGTGTTGAGCGCGTCCACGTCGGCGCGCAGGCCCGCGCCCAGCTCGGCGGACAGCTGCTTCTTGTTGGACAGGGCGGCGATACGGTCCAGCTCGGGCTTGAGCGGGGCGATGCCCTTGGCCTCGATGCCGGCCTCGTCGACGTAGCTGGCGAAGAGGTCGCCAATCTTGCGGGCCTCGCTGCCCTCGGGGGCATTGGCCTGGGCTTCAATCAGCTCGCGGGAGCGCTGGTCGGCCTGCTCCGCCAGCTTCGTGAACATGCCGTAGCTGGAGCGGTCGGCGGGAATCTCCGTCTTGTCCAGCCACGCGCCGTTGGCGTACCGGTAGAAGTCGTCACCGGCCTTCGTGGCCTTGTCCATGCCGTCGAAGTCGAAGCCGAAGGAGCCGTACGTGGGCTTCGGCGCGGGAGCGGCGGCGGGGGTCGCGGCGGCGGGGCTCTCCGCGGGAGTGGCGGGCTGCGTCTTCTCCGCCGGAGCGGAGGACGCGCAAGAGGTCATCAGCGCGGAGGCGCACACGGCGATGACTCCGCGCGTCGCGACCGGGAAACGACGAGGGTGAAGTTTCAAGGTGAGGCTCCTGAACGAGAATCCACTGCGCCGGCCCGGAGGTGAGCCCCCCGGGGCCTTCGAGACCTGGGGATATAGACGGTCTGGCGCATGGAGTGGGGCCGCGAACAGCGGGACGGGCAATTTCATCCCGTCCCGCTTGCGAGATGCCCAACGGATGACGCTCTGCTTCAGGAGCCGGGTCCGGCGCTACCGGGCGGCCCAGTTGAGGTACCAGCCGGCCTGGTTGGCGATGGCGGGGGTGATGCCCGGGTAGTTGATGTACACGCGGAAGCCGGTGGCCGTGCGGTCATAGATGGCCGTGGCGCCATAGGCCTGCCAGTTGCCGGAGTCGCCACCCAGCGACGTGAAGTACAGCGGCGCCACCGTGTTGCCGCAGGACGCCGTATTCACATCCAGGTAGATGCCGTCGGTGCTGTACTGCTGCCAGGCCGTGGACCCATACGCCGTCTGCCCCGTGCAGAGCCCGGCCTGGCGCACGTTGTTGGGCGTGGCCTGCCAGTTGAGGTGCCAGCCCCAGGCGTTGGCCGTGGCAGGAGTGATGCCCGGGTAGGAGACGTAGACGCGGAAGCCCGTGGCCGTGGCGCCATAGATGGCCGTGGCGCCGGAGGCCTGCCAGTTGCCGGAGTCACCGCCCAGCGCTGTGAGGTACAGCGGCGTCGCGGAGAAGCCGCAGGCCGACGTGTTCACATCCAGGTAGATGCCGTCGGCGCTGTACTGCTGCCAGCCCGTGGAGCCGTACGGCGTCTGACCGGTGCACAGCGTGGACTGCCGCAGGTTGTTGGGGGTGGCGTGCCAGTTGAGGTGCCAGCCCAACTGGTTCGCCAGGGCCGGGGTGATGCTCGGGAAGCGGATGTACACGCGGAAGCCCGTGGCCGTGGCGCCATAGATGGCCGTCGCGCCGATGCTCTGCCAGTGGCTGGAGAGACCACCGAGGGACGTGAAGTACAGCGGCGCCGAGGTGAAGCCACAGCCCGACGTGTTCACGTCGAGGTAGATGCCGTCGGTGCTGTACTGCTGCCAGTTCGTCGCGCCCTGCGTCGTCTGGCCCTTGCAGGCCGTACCGCCGGTGAGGACGCGGGAGATGGCCTGACGCAGGTTGGGCAGGCGCCCGATGTTCTGGCTGGACGCGGCCTGGGGCGTGCCCGTCTCCGCGAGAATCTGCCGGACGGTGACAGGGGCGAGCGAGCCCCGGCCACTGGCCCGGGCTACGCCCTGGAGGCTGGCGACCGCGCCGGTGACGATGGGCGAGGCGCTCGAGGTGCCGCTGAAGGAGGCCGTGTAGTACTGGTCCTCGCCGCTGGCGAACAGGTCGCCATAGCCCATGGAGTAGACCTGCTCACCCCAACCGTGGACGTCCACGCGGCTGCCGTAGTTGGTCCAGCACATGGGCACGCGCGTGGTGGCCGTGCTGGCGCCCACGATGATGGCGCCCGAGTCGCGCACGTTGCGATTGAAGGCGTTGCCGTACGCGGCGTTGTCCAGGTCGGCACTGCCGTTGCCGGCGGCCTCCACCACGGTGACACCGTTGGCCGTCGCCGTGGCGATGGCGTCGTAGTTGGCCTGCCAGTACTCCATCGCGATGTAGTTGCACTGGCTGGTGTTGCACGTGCACGCCGTGCCGTCCGAGGGACCCTGCGAGTGCAACTCGATGAGCACGACGCCGCCAGCGCCCGCGGCGGTCGCCGCCTGGGAGATGGCCGTGGCGGTGCCCACGGTGTAGCTCTGCACGCCGGCCTGCGCTTGATGGGCGATGCCCGTCACGCCATACGCGTTGGCGACGCTCACCATCTCACCGAGCACGGCGGTGCCGTGGTTGCGCCATCCGATGTCGTTGACCTGGGTGCCGCCCTGGAAGAAGAGGCCCGGCATGTCCTCGTGCGTGGTGCGCCAGCCGCCTTCCACGTCGACAATCTTCACGCCTGCGCCCGCGCCGCCGGCCACCGTCCACGCATAGCGCGCGTCGATGCCGGAGGGCGCCGGGTTGAGGTAGCCCTGGTTGTTCTCATACAGCGGCGTGGTGGGAGGAATGTCCGCCGCGGCGAGCAGGCTGCGCACCGCCTCGCTCATTCCGAAGTCCACCATGGCGGGCTCCGGACGGGGCTCCGCGTAGGCCACCTCCACGCTGTCCAGCGCGTTGAGGCGCTCCACCAGCGCGGCCACGTCCGCCGCACGGGTGCCGGGCAGCAGGGGCACCTCGAAGTAGAGGTTGAGGTCCGCGAGCTGCCGGCCGCCGCGCTCCTCACCGGTGCGCTTGCGCTCGGACAGCAGCGACTCGTCCTCCTTGAAGAGCCGGTCCACGCCGCTGATGCGCGGCGCGCGCTCCGCCAGCGCGAGCACCGAGGCCACGTCCGACTCCAGCCGCGTGTCCGACAGGCCACGCTGGGCGAGCAGTGCGCGCTCGTCCTGTCCGCGCTCCTGGGTGAGCGCCACCATGCGGCCACCGCGCAGGCGCACGCGTGAGCCCTCGTGGAACTTCACGATGAGCCGCTCCACCGGCACATCCACCGCCAGCCGGGACTGCGACTTGTTCGCGACGGGCCGCTCCTGCAAATCATTGGGCGCCGCGTCCGCGAAGGGGGCGGCGAGCATGCCCAGCCCGAGGGCCAGGCCTCCGAACCGTGAAACAGCGAATGAGCTGCGTGGCTTCATCTGCGCTCCTCCTGGTGATGGTGCGGAGGGCAGCGAAGCATGCGGGCCTGACAGTTAATACGGCTTATTCGTGAATATTGAGTCTCGCTGTATCCTGCATGGGTCGCGGGGAGGGCAGGGCGACACCGCCCCCGCCGCTCCCGGTGCGCGCTGTTACTTCGCGAGCCACGCGGCGAAGCGCTTGTCGAGGAGGGGTGCAGCCTTGTCGACGGCTTCCCAGGTGTCTTCGTTCAGCTTCGGCTCATCGTGACCGAACGGGCCCTTGCGTTTGCCGAACGTCTTGATGAGGTCCGCCGTAATCCACAGGTCGTTCATGTTGTGGAACCAGCGATACGCCATCTGCCTGAGCCCGGGCGCATCACGGAGGTGGTCGTCCCAGAGGCCGCGCGAGAGCGCCTGCTTCACGAGCTCCGAGCCTCGTGCCTTGCGCTTGGAGACTGCGTCGAGCAGCTCGCGATGCGCCGCGAATCGCGAGGCGTCCAACAGGCCTCGCGTCGCGGCATAGCCGACGAAGAGCCCGGTCGTGACATCGGGACGGGGCTCGAGCTCAGCGGCGCTCTTCACCGAGACGGTGACGGAGAGGCCGTCATCGTACTCGAGCACGAGCGACACGTGTCCCGAGGTGTCGAGCTCGCGGGTCCAGTACGCGACGGTGAGCTCATCCTCGTCCGCGAAGGCGGCCGCGCGGTCGGTGGGCGGTCCGAGCACCTTGGTGACGTCCGCCTCCGAGGCCACCTTCCACGGCACTCCCAGAACCGTCTCGCCAATCTTCGACCTCACCCATGCATGGGTGACGTAGGGGATGAACGTCTTGGACGTCTTGGGAATCGGCGGGAAGGCTTCGTTCAGGACGTTGTGCGAGAAGACGAGCTCGACGCCGTGCTTGGACGCCTCCACGTTCGCCGAGTCATTGTTCTCGGTGGTGGACTGCGGCACCTTCTTGCCGAGCACCTCCGTCACATAGGCGATGACCTCGGGGGAGTCCGCGCGTCGTCCGAGGACCGACGCGAGGCGCTGCACCTTCGGGCCGAGCTCCTTCATCACCGCCGTCGGCTTGAACGTGGGCGCGGCCACCGCCTGCGCCGTCGCGGGCGCCGGGACGCCACCATCGAGCCAGGCCGCGAAGTCGAAGTCCTTCACCTTCGGCGCCTTGACCTTCTTCTCCTTCAGCCACGCGGCCAGTGCCTTCCGTCCGGACGCAGCCTCCTCGTCGTCGAGGTCGTGGATGTCCGTATCGCCCTGGGACCAGAGCTTCAGGAACTCCTCGAGGCTGTTCGCGATGGTCCGTGCCTCGCCCTCGGAGCCGAGCAGCGCCACCGCGGGTGGCGCCCCGGCCCCGGGGTTCACGAGAGCGAGCATCGAGCCATCCGGAAGACTCAGGAACGCGAAGGCCTCGCGACGGAGGCGGTCCGCCTTGTCCGGGGCCCACTCCTTCGGGATGGCCTCCGCGGCCAGCGCATCGAACCATCCCAACGTCCCATGCTGCTGCGTGCGAACGAAGTCGCCGACGTCCGTGAGCAGCGGCGGCAGCACATGCCCCTTGGGAGCCGCCGAGAGCTTGACCGTGTATTTCGCCATGCGCGGCAGCTTCGATCGCCTCCGCCGCCAAGGCGAGCGGTAACACGCCTCGCCCGGCGTTCCGGATGACCGGCGTCACTGAGTTACAGCGCGCTCACACGATGTTGCCGTGGCCCGCGATGATGGCCCAGGTGGCCAGGGAGCTGTTGACGCTGGTCCAGTAGCCGTAGGACTCGTAGTACCAGACGGCCCAGTGGGCCTGCATGTTGAGCGCGCGCGGTGAGTCGGGCAGGTCGCCATTGATTTGCGGGTCCGACGCATTGCGGATGACGAGCCACAGCGGCGCCTCATCGCCCAGCTCCTCGGCCACGAGCCCGAGCACCGCGTCTCCCATCTCCACGCCCGCGCCCGCTGCCTCCAATCCGTTGCGCGAGGTGCCGAACTCGAAGAAGTCGGTGGTGAGGATGGGGTGGAACTCGGGCATGTCGCGCCCGTCCACCTTGAAGTCCGGCGTGTTGCGCGGGCCGTGGATGAGCGGGCCGGTGAAGGCGTAGCGCTTGGTGGGCGGACCGAAGTCCGGCTCCGCGAGCTGGTCCGCATGGCGTGCCATCAGCCGGTGCGCGTCGTCGAAGTACTGCGTGGGAATCGTGAAGTCGCAGCGATACGTCTTGCCGTTGAAGTCCTCGTTGCGGAACTCCTGAGACAGGCGGAACCTCGCGGCGCGGGTGATGATGACGTCGCCCAGCTCATGGTCTGGAAAGGTCGCGCCCGCGGTGCCCACGGTGAGCACCATGCGCGGCTTCACCTCGCGGATGAGCTGGTGGAACATGTCCTTCACCGGCAGTGTCGCGGTGCCATCTCCGGTGCGCTTGCCGTCCTGGTTGAGGTGCAGCTCCGACTTGAAGCACAGCACCTTCTTCGTGCCGATGCGCGTGAGGAACCAGCTCCCCAGCCGGCCCACCCGCTGCGAGGGAGCGCCCTTGCGGATGTTCGGCCGGTACTGCGACTCGTAGTTCCGGTCGTAGTTGTACCAGCGCTCGCGCCGCACGCCCGGGGTGAGGGTGTCCGCCAGGGCTTCGACCTCGGCCACCGTCCAGGTGACGACCAGGTAGTCCGCCTCGGGCAGGGGATCTCCAGGCAATGGAGCAGGGGTGACAGGCTGGGGGGTGGGCGCCAGGCCGGCGGGAAAGGGTATCCCGAGGATGACCTTCTCCAGCGCGGCCCGCTCCCTGGGTATGCCCAGGGCCTCCAGCGGCTGTTCTTCCTCCAATGCCCCGTAATCGATGATGTGACGCGCAAGCAGGGTGGGGCTGCTCAGGATGGAGTGGGGGTTCGGCACGGCGCACCTCGCAGGAGAGTCCTCTGATTGGAGGGCGCCCGGGTCGGGTGTGACGCGGTGCCCCGGCCCTCTGGCTGGAGGCTCGGGAAGGGGGCGCAGAACTTCCGGCCTGCTCACCCGTTGACGGATGCCATGACCCTCCACGTCTCGCGTGCCCTGCGCACGCTCCTGCCCCTGGGGTGCATCGCCCTCCTCGCGTTGCTGTCTCCTCGAGTCCTCGCGGCCCGGGCCACCACCCGCTCGCTGGGCGGCGCGAACCGCTACCTGACCTACGTCACCACCGACAAGCCGTTCTACCGGCCGGGCGAGCAGGTGCTCGCACGCGGCCTGGTGCTGGAGGCCCTGAGCCGCAAGCCCTACGCGGGCGCGCTCCAGGCACAGGTGGAACTGCGCGGGCCCAAGGGAGACGTCGTCACCACCAGCACGGTGTCCACGGGAGATTCCGTCTGGGGTTACGCGTGGCCCATCCCCGCCGGCCAGCCCGGTGGCGAGTACACCCTGCGTGTCACCTACCCGTGGACGGGCGCGGCCCCGGCGGAGCGGAAGTTCGACGTGCGCGCCTTCCGGGCTCCGCGCCTCAAGTCGCAAATCGAGTTCCTCCGCGATGGCTACGGGCCGGGGGACACCGTCACCGCGACGCTGGACGTGAAGCGCGCGGAGGGCGGCGTGCCCGAGGGCGCGAAGGTGACGGCCAACGCGCTTGTCGACGGCGCCACCGTGGCGCAGGTGCCGTGCACGGTGGACGGGAAGGGGCGCTGCACGGTGCGCTTCCCGCTGCCCAAGACCATCGAGCGCGGCGAGGGCACGCTGGCCTTCACGATTGAGGACGGCGGCGTGGTGGAGTCCGCGGCGAAGACGATTCCGATTCTCCTCCAGACGCTGGACCTGGCCTTCTACCCGGAGGGCGGAGACCTGGTGGCGGGGCTCGCCTCGCGCGTCTACTTCGAGGCGCGCACGCCCGCGAAGAAGCCCGCGGACCTGGTGGGCCGCGTGGTGGAGGTGGGCTCCGGCCGCGTCGTCGCCACCGTGCGCTCCGAGCACGAGGGCCGCGGCCGCTTCGAGCTGACGCCGCAGGCCGAGGTGAAGTACGCGCTGCGCATCGACGCGCCGTCGGGAATCAAGAAGACCTTCCCGCTGCCGGAGGTGAAGCCGAGGGGCGCCGTCATCCGCGCGCGCGAGGACGTGGTGCCCGCGGGCCGCATGGTGCAGCTCGCGGTGGGGGTGTCTGGTGTGGGCCGCGCGACGGTGACGCTGAGCCAGCGCGAGGTGCGCGTGGCCTCGGCGGTGCTCGGGGACGAGCAGGGTGGGCCGGTGACGCTGGACCCGGGCGAGGCGGACGGTGTCCTCGTCGCCACGGTGTGGGACCACGACGGGCGTCCGCTCGCGGAGCGGCTGGTGTTCCGTCAGCCGTCGAAGCAGGTGGAGGTGGAGCTGAAGGCGGACCGCAAGCGCTACGTGCCCGGTGGCCCGGTGCAGCTCACGGCGCGCACCACGCGTGACGGCAAGCCGGTGTCCGCGCTGGTGATGCTCACCGTCACGGACGACGCGGTGCTGGAGATGCAGGAGAAGCGCGACCAGGCGCCGCAGCTCCCCGTCATGGTGCTGCTGGAGCCCGAGGTGAAGGAGCTGGCCGACGCGCAGCTCTACCTCGACGCGAAGAACCCGAAGTCGAAGCTCGCGGTGGACCTGCTGCTGGGCACGCAGGGCTGGCGGCGCTTCGCCCTGACGGACACGCAGGGCTTCCTCTCGCGCCACGGTGAGGCGGCGATGCGCGTGCTCGCGGTGCGCTGGCCGCAGGAGCGCCCGGTGCGCAGGCCGATGCCCTCCGTCCGCAAGGGTGGGCGTGGGCGCGGGTTGGCCCTGGATGACCGGGCGCCCGCGGCCGCGCAGAAGGCCATGGAGGAGCCCATGCTCGAGCGAGAGGAGATGCCCGAGGACATGCTGGGTGCGGACGAGGGCGCCGTCATGGGCGGCGTGGTGGGAATGGCCCAGCCCGTCGCGGCCATGCCGGCTCCCGCGGCTCCTCCGGCTCAGGCTCCCATGGCCCCGGGGCCCGCGAACCCGGCGCCCGTGCTCCAGGCGAAGGAAGAAGCGGCGCCCATCGAAATCGAGATGGAGAAGGTGGCGCGGCGCGCGAAGCGAGACATGCGCTTCGACGAGGTGCGCGGCCAGATGGGGCAGCTCGTCTACCTCCGCGAGTACGCGCACACGGCTCGGCCGAACCGCAAGGCGGGCGACCGGGTGGACTTCGCGGAGACGCTCTATTGGAACGCCGGCGTGCGCACGGATGCCGGCACCGGCGAGGCGCGCGTGGCGTTCGCGATGAGCGACTCGGTGACGACGTTCAAGGCGTTCGCCGGGGCGGTGGGGAATGACGGCGCGCTCGGCTCCGCGGTGGCGGAGCTGGAGTCGGTGCAGCCGTTCTACGCCGAGCCCAAGCTGCCGCTCGAGGTGACGTCGGGAGACGTGGTGCGGCTGCCGGTGGCGCTGGTGAACGGGACGGAGTCGAAGCTCGCGGGCGCGGGCGTGAAGGTGGAGCTGAAGGGCGACGTGAAGGTGACGGGCAGCCGCGCGGTGGACCTGGCCTCGCAGGCGCGGGCCCGGCAGCTCTTCTCGCTGGAGATTGGCCAGGAGACGCAGCCGGTGGACGTGAAGCTCACGGCGAGCGCCGGTGAGTACTCGGACGTCGTCACCCGCACGCTGTCCATCAAGCCGCGCGGCTTCCCGGGGCGCGTGTCCTTCGGCGGGCTGCTGTCGTCTAAGGCGCCGGTGGCGCACCGGGTGGTGCTGCCGGACAGCGTGGTGCCCGGCAGTGTGCGGACGTCCATCGCCGTGTACCCGGGCCCGCTGGCCAACATGACCGAGTCGCTGGCTCGTCTCATCCAGGAGCCCTCCGGCTGCTTCGAGCAGACCAGCTCCACCACGTACCCGATGACGATGGCGCAGCAGTACTTCCAGACGCACACCGGCGTGAGCCCCGAACTGGTGGCGAGCGCGCGGGAGAAGCTGGAGCGCGGCTACCAGCGGCTGGTGGGCTACGAGACGTCCGAGAAGGGCTACGAGTGGTTCGGCCAGAATCCCGGCCACGAGGCGCTGACGGCCTTCGGCCTGCTGCACTTCACGGACATGCAGCAGGTGCGCGACGTGGACACCGCGATGCTGACGCGCACGCGGGAGTGGCTCCTCCAGCAGCGGGACGGGCAGGGCGGCTTCAACCGCAAGCGCCGCGCGCTGCACGTGTGGGTGGAGGACCCGGACACGTCGAATGCGTACATCCTCTGGACGCTGCTGGAGAGCGCGGGGCAGCCGGCCGCGCAGGCGAAGGAGCTGTCTCGCGAGGTGGCCTCGCTGAAGGCCGCGGCGGCGAAGAGCACCAACAGCTACGTGGTGGCGCTGGCGGCCAATGCCATGGCGCTCGCGGGGGACACCGCCGAGGCGCGCAAGCTGATGGACCGGCTCGCGTCGCAGCAGGGCAAGGACGGCGTGGTGGGCGGCGCGACGCAGTCCATCGTGGGCAGCCAGGGTGAGACGCTGAACATCGAGACCACCGCGTTGGCGGCGCTGGCCTGGATGCGTCAGCCCGCCTACGTGGCGAACCTGGAGCGCGCGATGAAGTTCATCGCCGAGTCCAGCGACGGCGGCCGTTACGGGACGACGCAGAGCACGGTGCTCGCGCTGCGCGCCATCATCGCCTACGACAAGGCGCGCGCGTCGAAGCTCACGCCGGGCCTGGTGCGCGTGTACGTGGAGGGCCGTCCGGTGGGCGAGCCGGTGCGCTTCGATGGCTCGTCGCAGGAGGCGCTGAAGCTGCCCGACGTGAGCGCGCTGCTCGGCCCGGGCGAGCGCCGCGTGGAGCTGCGGATGGAGGGGGGCGCGGAGCTGCCGTACTCGGTGGAGGTCACGTACAGCGCGCTGGTGCCGGACAGCTCGAAGGAGACGCCGGTGGCGCTGGAGGTGGCGATGGCGAAGACGGACCTGACGGAGGGCGAGCCCACCGAGGCGCGGGTGGTGATTGCGAACCGCACGGGCCAGCGGCTGCCCACGGCGGTGGCCATCTTCGGCGTGCCGGGCGGGCTGGAGGTGCGGCATGACCAGCTCAAGGAGTTGGTGAAGCGGCAGGTGGTGGACGCGTACGAGGTGCTCGGGCGCGACGTCGTCCTCTACTGGCGCGGCATGGAGCCGCGGAAGCGCATCGACGTGCCGCTGTCCCTGGTGGCCGCGGTGCCCGGCACGTACACCGGCCCGGCCAGCCGCGCGTACCTGTACTACGCGGACGAGCACAAGACGTGGAGCGAGGGCGTGAAGGTCTCCATCGCTCCGAAGCCGTAGTGACATGAGGGGCCGGGCGGGCACATGAAGCCCGTCCGGCCTCGTGCGCTATCTGACGCAACTTCACGGCGTCTCTTCGTCCAGCTCGAAGCGGGCCTCAAGGTCGCCGCGCGCGCCCGCCAGTTTCCTCGGTTCCCGACTCGATATGGCCCAACTTGACGAGCCCGCTCGAGTACCCGAAATCGCGATAGTAGATCGCCAGGTTTCCCCAGGGCGCGTAGTAGGTCAGGGTCCGCGCCAGCGGTCGATGGAGCCATGTGCTGTATACGGAGCGTTGGGTTCGATACCACCCGCGTTATTCAGGAGAGGCAGGCGCGTGTGACGGTGCCGGATGCTCCCTTCTCTCCCCCATCAGTCGCGTCTCGCACTCGGGGAGTCAAAGCCGAGACAATGTTTCACTCCCGGGGGCACCCAGGCGCCGCACGGCTGGGAAAAGGGGGCCGCGTCGGCACGGCGCGCGTCAGCGGGATGCCCTGCGAGAGAGGGCATCCGAGCGCGAGCCGCCGTCCCTCTTCACTCGGCGATGTCAGTCCGGCCGCGGACGAGCGAGCGGCTGGGGTGCAGAGGCAGGCAGCGTAACCAACCTGTCCACCGAAGCGGGGATGCTCAACCTTCTGGAGGAGCAGGAGGCCCCGGATGCAGAAACGACAGGTGAACGACACCGTTCGCTGGACGGATAGCTCCCCAGCGGCGGGCCTTGTCATTCTCTTTGAGCTGGAGGGCGGCAGCTCATTCCCCGCCACCGAGGCCCTCTTCCCCCGCTTCGTCTCGGTCACCACCGACCACACCGGCAGGTTCACCGCCGAGCTGTGGTGCAATGCAGAGGGGGAGACCCCGACCCTCTGGCGAAGCACCTTCCCGACTGGGGAGGTGTTTCGTTTTGTGCTCGACCCCGGCACCACCCCGGTCACCTTCCGCTCCCTACGGGCCGTGGGCAAGGCCGTGACGAGCAGCCGCACCCTACGCTTCGCTTCGCTCGACGAGCGCTACGCGCTGAAGGACGCGGTGGCAGTGGTGGGACCCCAGGGCCCCAAGCAGGGACCACGAGGCGAGGCTGCCCCCCAGGGCGAGCCCGGGCTCGCAGGCAGTGGCGGCAGCTCCGAGCCCCAGCACGGCTGGACGGCTGACGGGGACCACTTCTGGATTGCGCCCGAGAACATCACCGTCGAGAGTGCGGAAGAGCGCGGGACGGGGAGCCTCACCTACGGCAAGGCTACCGGCTTGCAGACGAGCTTCGCCGCGGCTTCGCTCCCGGTGCCGCTGCTGATGGGCGACGTGCTGCGCCTCCGGGCCACCGGGGTGAGCGGCTGGAAGGCCGTGCTGCTCCGGCTCGGCGCCTATGCCCCCGAGGCCCCGGCTCCCGAGGTGGTCACCTTCGACTACCCGACTGCCGTCGCTTCGGGCTACGTCCCGAGCGAGGACGCCATCACGCGGCGGGCCAAGGCCCAGCTGAAGGCGTTCACCGACTGGCTGGACACCCACGGCCGACCGAAGGGCTACGTGGGCGAGGTGGGCTGGCCCAAAACCGACGACAACTGGCACGCCCTGGCCGAAGCCTGGTACTCCGCCGCCGACGCCGCCAAACTCCACGTCACCAACTGGAGTGTGGGCGACTGGTGGGGGGACGCCCAGTGGCAGCCCTACACCCTCTCCTCGGGCGCCTGGACGCCGACCGGGAGCGCCCGGGTCGTGGAGGCTCACCCGACGACGGAAGACCGCTGGCGCGGCGTCAACCTCAACATCGCGGAGTTCGGCACCGGCGAGGACCTGCCCAGCAACGGCGGCGCCTTCTCGAGCATCAACCCGGGGACCTACAACCAGGACTTCAAGTACCCCCGCGAGGATGTCTACGCCTACCTCTACGGGCGCGGCGTGCGCGTGGGACGCCTGGCCTTCCGCTGGGAGCGCATGCAGCCGACCCTGCGCGGCCCACTGGACGCCACCGAACTGGGGCGCCTGACCGCAGCCGTGAACGCTGCCAACGCCGCGGGTATGAAGCTCGTGCTGAACCTGCACAACTACGGGCGCTACTGGCGCGGGACGGACGCGAACACCCGCACGGAGCTGTCCTTCGGCAACGGGCTCACGGCCGCCGACCTGGCCGACGTGTGGGGCCGTCTCGCCACAGCCTTCCAGGGCAACGCAGGAGTCCTGGGCTTCGGTCTGATGAACGAGCCCCACGGCTTCGGGGCGAACGGAGCCTTGCTGTGGGAGCAGGTGAGCCAGGCCGCCGTCACCGCCATCCGCAACGCGGGCAGCGGGAAGCTCATCCTGGTCCCCGGTTACGACTGGGCCTCTGCCGCCGTGTGGCCGACCCATCACACCCGCGGGAGCTGGATTGACGACCCGAGCGACAACTTCGCCTACGAGGCTCACCACTACTGGGACGACACCCGCTCGGGCGCCTATGAGAAGACCTACGCCGAGGAGAACACGCTGGCCGAGGACCAGGGCTACGGTCTCCCGGTGGTTCCTCCCGGCACGCTGAAGATCATGCCGCTGGGCGACAGTCTGACCGGCGAGCCCCGGGCCTGGCGTCTCCCGGCCTATACGCAGCTGACGGCTGCTGGGTTCAAGGGCGGCAACTGGACCTACGTGGGTGCGGAGTACGACCAGTTCAGCTCCATGCCCACCGAGTACAGCAATCATCAGGGCAAGGGCGGCTGGAATATGTGGGATGTCTCGGACGGGGTGAACGCCTGGCTGACCGCGACACCGGCCGACGTCGTCGTGCTGCACATCGGCGCCAACAACATCTACAACCAGCAGAACGAGACCTCGGCCCAGCTCAAGGACGCCTGGTTCGCCCTGGTGGACAAAATCCTGGCGCACAGCAGCAACGTCACGCTGCTGGCCTGTACCTGGGGTGCGGTCAGCTCGCAGACCAATCCTCCGAACAACTACGACCGGGCACAGACCGTCGTCGAGGTGAACAGCCTCATCAAGGCCCAGATCGTCAACCACCCGCACTACGGGACCCGGCTCCACCTCGTCGAGCACACCTACACCGATGCCGACACCCGCGACGGGGTGCATCTCACCGAAGCGGGCTACGAGAAGATGGCCCTGCCCATCACCACGAAGCTGATGGCCGTCTACCCGCCTGGCGCACCCGCGGGGGTGACCGACCTGGAGGCAACGGCTCCTGCCGCCACCCAGGTGACCCTCACCTGGTCCGACGCCGCGGGTGAGGCGAGCTACACCGTCGAGCGCAGTCCCGCGGACGCGGACATCTGGAAGGTTGTCGAGGCGGGCATCCCGGCCAACTCCACGAGCTACGCCGACACGACGGTGGTGGCGGAGACGGCCTACGACTACCGTCTGGCCTCGGTGAACGCCGGGGGTACCACCTCCTCGAACGTAGCGACGGTGACCACACCGGCCGCGGCGGCGGCGGGCCTGGCCTTCATCAACGCCTCCCACGGGAGCGGCGAAGGTGACCAACAAATCATTCTTGCCCGGCCTGCGGGTACGGTGGCGGGGACGGAGCTGTACCTGGGCGTCTTTCCGGGCGGCGACGTCGCGGCCCCGACCTTCCCTGGCTGGGACCTCGTGGCCGGTGCGACGGTAACCGGCGAATACGCGGGCTTCATCTACCGGCGCGTGGCTCAGGCTGGCGACGGCGCCAACTACAGCTTTCCGCTGGCCGAGTGGTGGAACTGGCGGGCGGTGTTGGGGGCCGTGGCCGGCGGCGACGGGGTGGCCGACACCGCGGTAGGCACGAACCACTGGGAGGAGCAGACGGCCCAGCTGACGGTGACTGCCCCTGCGGGCAGCCTCCTCCTGCACTTCGCCAGCGGCAACTTCGATGCCGTGACCGGCGACGGCGGGATGACGCCCAGGGTGAAGGCCGATACGTACGCGCTGCACAGCGAGGGGCCCGTGGCGGCAGGCGGTTATACCCGGCGCCTGACCGTGCAGCACGCCCAGCTCAACGCCGCGATGCTGCTGGCCCTGAAGCCGAAGCCCTGACGGAGACGCAAACGACCGACGGGGAGTGGGGCCGCCTGAAGGCGGCGGCCCTCGAGTATTCGGTGTACCGGCCGCGGCTGGACATCACCACCCGCACCACGCACTCCGGGGCTCCTGCGCTGGAGCGAGCTGCGCGGGTCGCGTGGGAGGGCTCGGGGCCTCGGGTCCAATGTGCTGCTGCCCGCTCCGGAGCCTGCCCTGTTTCGTACGAAGCGGGTCGGCAGCTCCGGTGGGCAACTTCTATGAAGCGGTCCCCGAGCCGGGCACCGCGCCCCAGCGCCTTGTTGACAACTCATACCTCTCTTGAAACTTCGCGCTCGCACCAGGCGGACGGTACCCATGGCGCATGAGGGGCTCACTTCGCAAGGGAAGTAATTGACGCCATGCGCCGCCACGCCCATGCCGGCTGGTTATCCGAGGCAGACGCCGCTGACTGTATTGTTGCCTTCATTTGATTCAGCGACCACGCCGGTTGCGTCTACGGTGATGCGGAAGGCGCAATTGGCTTGGAAGCAGTTCGGTGGAATGGGGGCAGGCGGCAGAACTACTTGAGCTCCCGGGCCGAGGGGCGGGGTCGGAATGTCGACGGATGTCCCGGTGGCGAAGGTGACACGAGTGACCGATGCGCCGGCGGCGCCTGTCCCCTGATTCCTCACAGTGACTATCAAGCCCTCGGCCGTACGGTTGCAGAAATCGCCGTTGGGTAACGGCACCGGCACCAGGTCCGGCAGCCCCTCTGGAGGTTGGACTCGGCAACAACAGACTGGCTTACGCGGGTGGACGCGTTCGGTGTGGAAGGAGACGAGCTGGCCGTCACGTCCTGATGCGGTGTAGACAGCGACGACATCGAGCTCGACGTCGCTTTCGATAATGGCGAAGCCCTTGGCGAACGGTTCGTCGGTGCCGATGTGGCGGAGAATGTCCTCGGTATCGATTTCGAGTGCGCAGTCCGGACCGAGCTTCACGTTGACGAAGTTCGTGACCGGGCCGGACCTTTCCGAGGGGAAGCCCACGGCGAAATTCTTACGGAGGCGGATGGTCTTGTACGTCGGGTTGTGGACGTTGATGGCGGTGAAGTACATCCCGGGCGATAGGATTTTGCCTTCGGCTTTGCCGCAAACGAATTTGACGGCGTATCGGTAGGCCGGGGTGTCTTGCGAAAGTTCCAGTTTGGCGCCGGAGATGAGGGAGTCGTCGGCATAGCGCATGGGCAGCTTGCCGTTACCAGCGGCGAGGGCGGCGAGGATCGCGCCTGGGGTGTAGGTGGGGATGGCGAGGAGGTCGATCTGGATGGTGCTGGTCACGTTGACCGGCAGGGTCACAAGCGGTGCTCTGATGCCATCGAAGCCTGGGAGATCCAATACGACCATGTCGGTGGAGACTTGCTGGTTCTTTGGCGTGAGCGTGAGGGTGAGGACAGCGGATGTGAGTCCTTGGGCCTGGGTGAAGAGTTGATAGGCCGGGTCGGCGTTGAAGTCGAATGTCCAGCGGGTCTCTTCGTCGTGGCCATCGCCAACGGCGCTTGCTCCGGGGGGAGCGTTGATGAAGAAATCGCCGTTCTTGACAGTGTCTGGGTAATTACCCGTAGCTGGGGCGAGGCTGCCGCTTGCGGTGGCTGTGATGGTAATGTTCATTGGACCTCCTGAAAGCCTTGCGGGCCCGATTGAATGTGAGTTGAGAGAGGAGACTGGGGGCTTCTCCACATGCCCTTGGTTTTCACGGGACGTCCCTGGTGAGGGACCGTTTGCCCATCCTCCGGCGATGCCGCTGGTGCAGTGCCAAGCGCCACTCACGTGTCCAGGAACACCTCAGTGTGGGCAGTCTCAGATGACGGGATGGTTGTAGATCCTCGTGAAAACACCTGATGAACCGGTTGGAGGTGCGCTTTCCGGGACGGCAATGTCCAACCAGCCCCGGGTATCAGGTAGTGACCCGCGGGGGGGCGGGACGTTGGGACTTCAACAGGGGCGCGGAATAGGAGCCTGCTCCCGGGAGTCCTTCGGATGCCCACCGCATCCACCAGGGCGAGCTGTCCCAGGTGCCCCCCGCGGACGCGCTGGCCGACTTCTACTTCGTGGAGAAGGAGCGGCCCGAGACCATCCTCGCGGCCCTCAAGACGTTGGGGAAGGAGCGCATCCCTTCCGCTTCGGGCTGCACCCAATGGACGAGGTGCAGGTGCTCGTCCCGACGGACCGGGAACTCATCGGGACCTCGAACCTCAACGCCGTGCTGCAGGAGCACTTGAATCCCTCGGGGGAGGAGCTCGCCCGCAGCAGCCGGACATTCCGGGTAGGCGAAAGAGTCATGCAGGTGCGCAACAAATACGAGCTCGACGTCTTCAACGGGGACACCCAGAAGCGCTTCACGCGGTTCGCCGCGCGGCGAGGCATTCCCGACGAAGTATCACCATTCGTCCCTGCCCCCGGATACAGCGCTCAAGGAGAGACTCCGCTACCGGCGATCGCGTGGCATCTCGAACTAGGCGTGTCGGATTGCACGCATCTCCGCTGTTTTCTGCATGATCCGCGCGAGAGGCTCGGCGGAACGCTCGTCAGGCAGGGGCGTGCCCTGGCGGTTGAGCATCATCTTCTCGACTTCTGCGGTCACTTCCTCCCCCTTGGTCATGACCGCATCCGCTTGCTTGACGGCGGAGGCTGCCTGCTGCTGGGCTTGGGCTGCTCGGGCGTCCGCAGGCACACGGCCGAAGTAATAACCAATCACCACACCGGCAAGGCCCACCAACACCTGCAGAATATCCTTGCTGTCGCCCATCTTGTCCGAGTTACCGGCGTTGTCGACGGCACGTACGGAAAGATAGACGGTGAAGCCCACGAGGAGCAGGCCGATAATGGCAGTGATCGCCTCCTTGAAAACCTGGATGATCACCTCCGGTGTCCACTCGCGCGCACGAGGCGGCTGTTCCAGTGGCGTAAGCGGAGGGGAGACACTGCCAGACGTGGGCCCGGTAGGCTCGGCGGTGCTGGCCTGCCCCGGTGCGCCTGCCGTGAGCCCGATTGCGTTGGTGGCCTTTGGCAGTGGGATGAAGCGGGCGGCTCTGGCTCCCTCCTCACCCAGGACGTGAGGGGCTGGCGTGCTGAGGATCTCGGCCACGGGCTCGTACCGACGCACGAGTGCGAGCACCTCCGCCGTCAGCGCCTCCTCGTTCTGCATCACTGGCGGCAGGCTGCGTTGGGCGAGCGCCCGTCGCTGGTCGTCGAACTCGGCGAAGGCTTCCTGGCTCAGCTTGGCCCGGATGGCATCACGGTTGTCGTCGAGGGCTGCGAGGATGTCATTCACGTTGGGCATCGTATTTCCTCCAAGGCTCATGCGGCTCGCACGACCGCCTCGGGATGGGCGTCAAGGCTGTGAGCCATCCAGGAGAAGCAGGCACAGGCCCCGCGGCAGATTGGTATGGCGCGCCGCTCGCCGGGAGACTCCTGAGCTTGGGTGTGCTCGCTCATGACTTCGACCTGACCAGCCCCATGCCCAACCCACTCTCGATAACACCAATCTTGGGTTGACCCGCTTCAAGGCAAAGAGAGGCCATGCTCCCTCACCGAGCGCTTTGCTGAACGGGCTTCCTTCACAGGGCTGAGGCCGCCCAGCGGTGAGCATCAAGGTAGTTGGCGCGTGAGCGGATTCAGCCCCTGCGCTTCATTTCCTGCACTGCCGGGGTGAGGTTAAGAGCGGGTCGGGCGGGCGAGCGCACGCAGTTCGCGACGCTGCCTTCTCACAAGCGTCGCGAGCACTCTCCCTCCACGCGGAGAGGAGGGACTCCGATGATGCGAGCGAAGTGGATGGGCGTAGGGCTGCTCACCGTGCTGCTGGGCGCATGCAGCCAGGTGCAGAGGACGGCGGACGAGGTGGGCGCGCAGCTTCCGGGTACCGGGCAGAGCTCGGAGGAGGACGGGCAGGGGACAGGAGGTTCAGGGGCTCCGTCTCACGCTCCCTCCACACGTCCACAGCACTTCTCCCGCGAGTGGTACGTGAGCACCTCGGGCTCCGACAAGGCGGCCGGCTCGAAGTCAGCTCCGTTTCGCACCATCCGCCGGGCCTTGAAGGCGGTGGGCCCCGGTGAGGCCATCCTGGTCCTCCCGGGCATCTACGCGGAGACCGTCGTCATCGACGGCGACGTGAAGGCGGGACGTAAGGACGCGCCGATTACGCTCAAGGCCGTGAAGCACGCGCGAATCTTCCCGGGTGGGGGAGGGACGCTCGTGCAGATCCGCAAGCCCTACTGGATTGTCGACGGCTTCGACATCGACGTGAGGAAGCAGCCGCGCTTCGCCGTCATCTTCGAGGGCAACACCGAGGGCTCGATGCTGGTCGGCTCGCACCTCCATGACGGCACGCTGGGCGGCGGCGTCACCACGTTCGGCGGCGCGCACGGCGTCACCATCGAAGGCAACAACATCCACGACTTCCGCAAGAAGCCCCGAGGCGACTCGCACGGCATTGTCGTGCAGGCCACGTCCCGCGACATCACCATCCGCGACAACGACATCCACGACAACTCGGGGGATTCCGTGCAGTGCCTGAAGCCGGACCGGGCGGGCCAGACGCCCGCGCGCGGGCTGCTCATCGAGAAGAACCGCCTCTACTCCAACGACGAGAACGCGGTGGACATCAAGACGTGCAGCAGCGTCGTCGTTCGCGACAACGACATGCACGGCTTCCGCAAGTCGGCCACCTCCGCGGGCGAGGCCGTCGTCGTCCACTACTCCGCGCGCGACGTCAGTGTGGAGAACAACCGCATCTCCGACGCGGGGCGAGGCATCTCCGTCGGCGGCGTGAAGGACGGACGCCAGCCGAACCCCACCGAGGTGGAGGTGAAGAGCAACAAGATTACCGACATCTCGAAGGAGGGCGGCGGTGACGGCACCGGCATCCGGGTGGAGAACGCGAAGGACGTGGCGGTGGTGGGCAACACCATCGACAAGACGGAGGGCTACGGGCTGATGGTCGGTCTGGGAGCCAACAACGCGCCCAGTGAGAATGTGACGGTCCGTGAGAACGTCGTCCGGAGCCCGAACCTCGTGAGGCTCGGCCGGCACCGTCCCGGGCTGCGCATGGACCGCAACCGCTACGCCCGCGGTGGACTGCTCAAGGCGGACCCGAAGGAAGTCCGGGACCTGACGCAGTGGAAGAGCATCTCCGGGGTAGATGGCACTTCCGCGCAGGTGCCCTGAGGGTTCCTCGTGCAGGTCGGCGCGCAACAGGCCATAACTCGGCATGCGTGCCCACCGGCACGGACGGACAGACCCTTTTGCAGGAGACGCGAGCCCATGGCCTGGCAGATGCCCGACGAGCCCTTTGTCGATTCGGAGCCCGGCTCCGCCCTGGAGACCGTCATCATGCCGCGCACGCGGGACCTCGGTGACGGCTTCGAGGTGCGCCGGGCGTTGCCCTCCGTGCGGCGCCGCATGGTGGGCCCCTTCATCTTCTTCGACCAGATGGGGCCGGCGCTCTTCCAGTCCGGGCACGGGCTGGACGTGCGGCCGCACCCGCACATCGGTCTGGCCACGGTGACGTACCTCTTCGAGGGCGAAGTCCTCCACCGCGACAGCCTGGGCACGGTGCAGTCCATCCACCCCGGCGCGGTGAACTGGATGGTGGCCGGGCGAGGCATCACCCACTCCGAGCGCACGCCTCCGGGCCTGCGCGCGGCGGGCGGGAAGCTCTACGGCATCCAAATCTGGGTGGCCGCGCCGAAGACGCACGAGGAGACGGAGCCCGCCTTCACGCACACGCCCGCGGAGGCGCTGCCCGTGCTGGACGACGCGGGTGCGCGGGTGCGGGTGATTGCCGGTGAGCTGTATGGCGCGCGCTCGCCCGTGAAGACGCTGTCGGAGCTCTTCTACGCGGACGCGGTGCTCGCGCCCCGCGCGCGGCTCCAGGTGCGTCCGAGCCACGAGGAGCGCGCCGTGTACATCGCCGAGGGGCTGGTGGAGCTCGAAGGGCAGACGTATGGCCCCGGGCAGCTCCTCATCCTCCGGCCCGGGGCGGACGTGGTGGTCAACGCCTCGGGCGAGAAGGGCGGCCGTGTCCTGCTCTTCGGTGGCGAGCCCATGGATGGGCCGCGCCACATCTGGTGGAACTTCGTCTCCAGCTCGAGGGACCGCATCGAGCAGGCGAAGGAGGACTGGAAGGCCGGCCGCATGGCCAAGGTCCCCGGCGAGACGGAGTTCATCCCGCTCCCGGAGCCCGAGCCCTCCGGCGTCGCGCGCTACCCGTGAGGCCTACCGCGTGACGTCGACGTCATAGGTATCGTCACCCGAGGCGGCGGTTCCCCTCACGCGGGTGCTGCCCGCCTTGCGGCGGACCTTGCCGGTGCCGTCGTCCTCGATTTCTCCCGTCAGCGTCAGGTTCAGGGTGACGGCGCCCTCCAGGTCTCCGGTCATGTCGTAGGCCCCCAGCAGTGCGCCGGTGAAGGTGCCATTGGGGATGTTGCGCAACTGGAGGTCCAGCGACGGCGGGACGGTCGTAGAGGACGCGTAGGTGATGTTCACCGGGTCGTCGTCCTCCACTTCGACTTCCCCGTCGGAGTAGCCGGTCAGCGCGATGATCAGCCGCATGCCCTTGTTGTCGGAGGACCCCTGGTCCACCTGGCCCGTGACGAGCATCGTTCCGGACGCGTCACCGTTGGCGGACTGGGGCGGGATGTTCGCGCTCGTCGCGGCGTTGAAGCCGGCGAAGCCGAGCTGCAGGGCCTTGTCGATGGACTTGTCGAGCCCCAGGTAGGCGATGCGGGCCTGTTCGTCGGAGCTGACCCCGTCATCGCCACAGGCAGTCAGGCTCGTGGCCAGGAGCACGGAACACGCGACAGCGCGCACGACACGCGGAAGGGATGTGGGCATGCCGTCTGTGTATCTCAATCCCATTGCCTTGCACCAGCCGAAGCACGTCAGACAAAAGTGCATCGCCGGTGTGGCCGAAAGGCATCAAGGCGGGTCTGAGGTTGCGTACAGCTTCAGGTATCTGCGCGCCTCCTCGGCGGAGGGCCCCTCGGGCTCCAGTGCGAGGTGATGGGTGAAGTGTTTCATTGCATCCCGTATCGCGCCCCGGCGCGAATAGATGCGAGCCAATTCCAGATGGCACCGCGCCTGGGATGTATCGAACCGCAGGCATTGCTGGAACCACCCCAGGGCCCGGTTGTCATCCGCGCGAGAGGTCCAATACAGGCCGTTTTCGAGCGCGAGTCTTGCCTGCTCCTCCGGGGAGTGCGCGTCGGGAGCGGCGGGCCCATCCAGTGCACTGTCGATGGGTGGAGGTGGCTCGGTGGCCACTTCGACCGGGGACGTCCCGGCGTCGGGTGTCGCGGCGGTGGCGGCCACCACGACCGAAGACGTGCCGGTGGCGGGTGTCGCGGTGGTGTCGGTCGGGGCCTGGGGCCTCGTCGGCTCGGGGGGCGCGGTCGTGGCCGTCGCGGTGACCGGCGCTGCTTCCCGGTGCTCACGCGCGTGGGAGGCCCAGAACACCGCCGTTCCCACGAGGCTCACGACGCCCACGGTGACTCCGGCCAGCACCGCCTTCACCACCGCCGACCGGCGCAGCAGTCGCGCACGGAAGCGGGAGCGCAGGCTCGGGTGCGTGGGGCTCGTGCCGGGCGCGTCCACCGGCTTCGCGGCGGAGGACGCCACCGCCTCGCCGGTGGGCCGCTTCGTGGCGCCGGGCGCCAGCGCCTCACTCGAAGGCCGTGTCGCTGAGTCGTTGTCCACCGGGAGCGCGGGCCTCCCAAATGGCGACGCCCGCGGCGGGCTCAGCGGCGTGTCCGTCCGGGGCGCACCGTCCTGCACCATCGGCGCGGCGCCCCGGCCTCGCCACGACTGGAGCTGGGACAGGAAGTCCGCCGGAAGCTGCGGAGGACGCTTGTGCGTGGTGAGTTCCTCCTGGAACAGCCACCCCATGAGGTGCTTGCGCGCGTTGGCGGGGAAGCGCGGCGCGCGGAAGCCCAGCCAGTCGGACAGGGACTGCTGCATCGCCTCCGCGCTCAGGTAGCGCTTCTCGCGCGACGTCGACAGTGCGAGCTTCAGGATGCTTTGCAGGTCCGTGTCCAGCGAGGGGTTCAAGGAGAGCGCGGGCGTGAGCTCGCCCTCGGAAATCTTGCGCATCACCTCGAACTCGGTGCCCTCCGCCGGGCGCTGGCCGCAGAGCATCTGGTACAGCACCGTGCCCACCGTATAGACGTCTGAGCGCGCGTCCAGCGGCTCTCCCCGGGCCTGCTCCGGCGAGAAGTAGAGGTACTTGCCCTTGACGACGCCCACCTCCGTCTCCGGCCGCCCCGCGAGCCTCGCCTTGGCGATGCCGAAGTCGGTGAGCTTCACCTCGCCCTCGTAGCTCAGCAGGACGTTGTCCGGAGACAGGTCCCGGTGCACCACGCCGAGCGGCTCGCCGCGCGCATCCAGCCGGGTGTGTGCGTGGTGGAGGCCCTTGCACATCTCCAGGGCGATACCCACCGCCAGCGGCGCGGGGAGGCACGGCAGGCCCTTCTGCCTCGCGGCCCGGAGCACCCGCCCCAGCGTGTGCCCATCCACCAGCTCCATCGCCAGGTAGTACTCGTCCTCGACCTTCCCGAAGTCGAACACCTGCACGATGTTGCCGTGGCTCAGCCCCACGCAGATGCGGGCCTCGTTGAGGAACATCTCCACGAAGGCCGGGTCCTCCGCGTACGTGCCCAGCACGCGCTTGATGACCACGGGCTTGGTGACGCCGGGCGCCGCCGTGTAGAGCGCGCGGTACACGACGGCCATGCCGCCGGTCCCCAGGCGATCCAGGAGCTCGTACCTGCCGAATGGGATGGGCTGCGACTGACTCACGCCTGGTGAAGCTACCACCGGGTAGCGCCGCGGGTCACACCCCGGGCCTCCGCTGTGGCGCCCGGCGCTACAAACGGCCGAGGGCGGCGGAAGGCCCTGTCCTGGCCCCCGCCGCCCACCGTGATGCGCCAACCTCGAGCCCTCACCGCGTGAAGGTGGCGCTACCCATCCGCGTCCGCTTCACGTCCATCCAGCCCAGGGTGTCGTTGTGCGCCGGGTGGGCGACGGCGGAGAAGCGCAGGTTGAGCTCGCCGACGGAGTCGATGTTCTCGAAGGTGTACTCGAGCTCGTTGGTGCTCGCCGAGGAGATGGGCTCATTGAACGACTTGCCCAGCCACAGCTCGTACTGCACGGCGCCCGGGGCGCGGGTCCAGTTCATGCTCCACGACGAGCCCGTGGGGTGGCTGACCGGCGCGTCCAGGTGCAGCGCGAAGTCGCCGGGGAGCGTGAGGGTGCGGCACAGCACCTCGCCCTGGCGCATCACCCTCAGCTCCACCGTCTCCCCCAGCCCCGTGCCGCCGCCGACCGTGAAGAAGCCGTTGTGGAAGCCGCCCACCGCTCGCTCGTACGGCACGTCCCAGCCGCTGAGCATCACCTTCGCGTCCGTCACGGACACTCCGTCGTCCTTCACGTCGGCGAACACCTCGCTCTGCTCGTCGCCGGTGATGTCCCGGGCGAACTGCATGAAGTAGCCGTCCACCGTGAGGCCGCTGCCGTCCGTCTTCGTGTCGCACGCGGTGAAGGAGAGGGGCAGCTCGCGCACCCGGCGCATCCTCAGACCGTCAGTCACGTCGATGGCCTCGATGCGCAGCGTCGCCGTGCCCTCGTACGCCTCCGGCGTGACGGTGAGCGAGTTGTTCTGCGTCGCCGAGGACGCCAGCGCGTAGCCCTCGCTGGCAATCACCCGCACCGAGTACCGCGTAGCGCCCTGCGACTTCGTCCACGCCACCCGCATCTCGGCGCCAGGGCTGTAGCTCATCGGCATCGTGGGCCACGTCACCTGGAAGTCCGAGGGCACCACCACCGTGTTCCCCACCACCGCGTCACCCCGGCGAGCCACCAGCGTGACGAGGCCGCTCTCGACGACGGCCGAGGCCTCATCCAGGTGGAGGACGTAGCGGCCGCGCTCCGCGTCGTACGCGGCGACGAGGTCTCCCACCGTCACCTGTGCGTCCGTCACGTTCGCGCCGTCCTGGCTCACTGCGAGCGAGATGTCGGCCGTGCTGCCCTTGAAGACCGCGTCGGCGAAGAGCTCGAGGGCGTCCTCATCGGGGTCCTGGTGTCCGGGCAGGCCGCAGGGCACCTGGTTCGTGTCGCCGTCCCACGCCGCCTCGCAGACGAAGGCGTCGAGCATCGGGTCGTCATGCAGCGCGATGGGGATGGACGTGGCGATGGGCACCACCTCGGTGGAGAGGTTGTCGGCGATGCGCATCAGGTTGAAGCCCTGCTTCAACCCCGTCGCGGGCGTCTGCGCCGACTCGAGGTAGACCACCATGAAGGCGGGCGGGCGCGTCCACTCGAGCGAGGCCCCCAGCACGTGGTCCACCGGGGCGCCGTCCGCGGGGATGGTGTCCAGCGTGCCGTTGCCGTTGCCGTCGCTGTAGGCGAGGAGGATGCCCACAGCGCCCTTGCCCTGCATGCCCTCGCCGAGCTGCACCATCGCCTCGGCTGGCGGTGCGCTCTTGACGTCGAAGGTGTAGCTCGCGGGGAAGCCGCCCGTGTACGTGAGGCTCTGGGTGACGATGCCGGCGGGCCGGGTCATCGTGCCGGTGTCCTCGGCGAGCAGGGTGGGGTACCACGCGAGCGCGAGGCGGACGGGGCCATTGAGGTCCGTGCCCTGCTCCACCGAGAGCTGGCCCTGGAGCGTGGCGTTCGAGCCGTCCGAGGGAGGCGGGTCCTGGGGGGACCGCGGCTCCGGGTTGGACTCGCAGGCGGAGAGGGAGAGGAGGGCCAGGAGCGAGAGACTGCGGAAGCTGCGACGTGCGGCGAACATTTCGGACTCCGGTTCAAGAGAGTGGCCCCCGAGGCTGCGAGGCGCTCACGTCTTGAAGACCGGCCGGGCATTTATTTTTGGGAACTGCTTTTCTCGGAGGGGAGTGCCGTGGACGTCCCCCCATCATCGCGCTCCGGCACGAGTAGATTGTCCCGTGGTCCAGGGCGCCGCGGTTGAACGCCCGCCAGCCCTGGAGCGAGGCTCTGGCCGAGCCGGTGGGAATCGAACGGAGGGGAGTGGAGATGAGCAATGACGACTTGTTCGCTCAGTACCCGGCGCTGCAGGAGATACTTCAGTCCATTCCGGGTGCCCGGTTCCGGGGGGTGGAGGAAACCGTCGGCCTGAATGTGACCCCGCTGCTTGCGTATCGGTGGGGGCCAGGGCTTCTTGAAGTTCCGACCCGTTCTACCGAAGCCTCGACTTCGTTTCATGCTGATGAGTTTGCTGCATGGATTCGAGCTGGATTGAGTGATGTCGACTTTTCTGAAGGGTGTTGCTTCTGGGTTGTCTCCGCTCGGCCCGGCCACATGGGGCTCCCCTGGATCGACGTCGAGCTGGATGCCCCTGATGCATTGCTTCCTCTATGGCTCAAGTTGGAGTTTCCGGTTGTCATTATTTTCTCGCCTGCGAGCTATTGCATTCTGGCGTTCTATTCGGCTGAGGGTGGCTGGAAATTGTTCAGGCAGCCGTGACCTTGTCTGCGTTCTGTTGGGTTGATGGCTGCACGGCCTCTGCGCCGGCCGGGAGCACGGGCAGGGCTCTGGAGCAGATGACTATGGACCGCCGTCTCGATCCACGGGGGCCGAGGTGGCAGGGCGTTCCCGAGTCATGGCGGGGAGGTAGCACGCGCCCCTGTATTCAACGCCGCCCCATTCAGCACAGTCCTTCATGTCCACGGGCTGCTTTGTCCAACAACCGCCGTTGATTGCCACCTGCACCTTGCCGGGACAGCGGCCGTTGTTGTCCGGGCGCTGTTGCCCTGGGAAGGGTTTCGATGGCAGGTCTACCGCGATGGGTGACCACACGGAGGGGGCTCGCTCGGGCGCCACCCGCGCCGTCAGCGCGGTGTCCCCGACGGCCACGGTGCCGCCATCCCTCGACTCTTCCTGCTCCGCGAGTTGAGGCGTTGCGGGCTCCTCGGAGCGACTCACGCTCAACACCCCCGCCGCGCTCAGCGCCAGTGCGCCTCCGAGGCTTGCAGCCGCGAACCCGGGCCACGTGCGCGGGCGAGGAGGGCGTTGCACCGTGACGCGCTGGGGAAGGGGAAAGAGGCCCGCGGGCCGTGGCTCTTCTCCCGTGAAGAGCGGTACATCCGCCTCGCGTCCTGCGCCGCGCGCCGCCTGCTCCAGCGCGTCCGCCACCTCCCGCGCGCTTCCTCGCGCCTCGGGCTGGGGTGAGAGCATCCGGGACACCAACGCACTCAAGTCCGGAGTGCAGCGGGGGTTGCAAACCCGCGCCGTCCAGTGCGCCAGCTCCTCGGGGTTCCAAAGCCAGACGTTTTCATCCTTCGGGTGCGCCGACGGTGGGTACTTCGCGGTGACGAGCCGGTAGGCCGTGACGCCCAGGGCGAAGAGGTCATCCGCGGGCCCCGGGGGATATGGGACATCCGGGGGCTTTGGGGAGCCAAGCACGAAGCGCCACGCCTCGGGCGAGCGGTAGGACGGAGTGCCGGGAGGAAAGAGCTGCGACGTCAGCGTGGAGGCTCCCAGGTGGTGGCCGGCGCCGAAGTCCATGAGGAAGGGCAGAGCGTCCGCGCGCCGGACGAGGATGTTGTCACCTTTCACATCGCGGTGGAGGCCGCCTGCTGAATGCGTGGCGTCCAGGGCTCGTGCCAGCCGGGCCAGAAGTTGAAGCACCTTCCGTGACGACGGGCGCTGCGCCACGGCCCAGTCATAAAGAGGCACTCCCTCGACCCAGTCCATGACGAGCCAGGCATAGGAGACGCCCTCGCGAGGCTGCCAGAGGCCCTGGTCCAGCAGGCGGGGGACGGCGGGGTGGCGGATGCGTGAGAGCAGCTCGGCCTCGCGCGCGAAGCGCGCATCCCTCCGGTGCATGGCCAGCTTGAGGGCCACGGAGTCCGAGGCCTGCGACTTGCTGTTCACGGCGCGGTAGACGACACCGTAGGTGCCCCGGCCGCGCTGCTCCAGCAGGCGCCACGGGCCAATTCGCGTCCCGGGGGGCAGGCTTGCAGGATTGAGGACTTCAGACTCCATGAGCTACCTCGTGAGGCGGTCCGCACCGCGCACGAGGAGCCTACTCGCGAGGTAGTTGGACTCCAACGCCATCCGGCAGGTGGACGACAGCCCTCCACACCGGACCGACGTGGGGAATCCGGAGAGCCACAGGTGGATGTCGCGCAACGGCCTGGAGTGACTCTTCCGCCTGGTGCAGGCGCCCCGCCGGATGCGGCGGCGCTACCGGGTGCGTGACCCGAAGTTCCTCCTCATCCTGGCGCGCGGGTGGCTCCAGCATCGGCGTGCCCGCGCTGTCAGGGGTGGCCTCATGGCCGCGTGACGTGGACGAGGCTCGTCATGGCGTCCACGTACAGCGTCTTGTCATCGGCGTACAGGGGCAGCAGGGGAGTGACGGATACCTGGTTCAGCAGGGTCTTGCGGAGCTGGTGTGTGACCGGGTCCTTGAACACGGCATACGGCACATCCTGGATCACGTAGGGCTCGCCGTTCAGATGGCCGATGATCATCAGCACATGCCCGGGAACGACGACGAGGTCGCCCACCTGCGCCTTGGCCAGCGCGCGTATCCGCTCGGCATGTGAGTCCTGCGCCGTGAACAGGCGGTGATTGAATGCCGCGCTGGACCCCTGCAAACCGGAGTTGGGCGGCAGGTAGATGCCCATGCTGCGGTAGACCTCGCTGGTGAAGCCGCTGCAGTCACGGGCGTTGTAGAGGTGCCCCCAGCCATAGCGCTCGCCCAGATACTTGAACGCCTGGCGGATGATGTTGGCACGGGTCAGCGGCAGATAGCCGGGGGCGGTATCCGCGCTCCGTCGCAGCAGCGCACTCTTGAAGGTCAGTGCTCCGTCCGGCTGGCGCACGGGCAGCAGTACGGGCCACGAGGCATGGCTGCTCGCGCCGTTGACGGGCTCGCCGGCCGGCACGTCGGCCAGCGGCAGCGCGGTCCCCATGTCGAGCTCCAGCTCGGACACCTCGGGCGCTTCCGGCGTGAACACCGTACGAACCTGGTCGCCCGTGACGACGCGACCTGGCGCCTTGGCTGTGTACGAGAACACCGCGTCCGCCGTGCCTTCCGCGATATCGCTTCGCTTGACCCAGGCGGGCCCCTGGGTGGTCAAGACGAGCAGCCAATGTTGGTCAGCGCTTTGATGGGCGATGATGACCGGCTCGCCTGGGAACAGGATGCCAGCCTGCAGACTCTCGAAGTCGCGCAGGTCGTTCGACGCGAAGAAGCGTCTGTCGGACGGAAGCGCTCGCAGGTGGGCGCGCCGTACACTCAACCCGTAGCGCGCAGGTGCCGTCTCGGGAATGCGCTCGGCCGCGGCGTTCTGCTGCAGCTCACGCAGCGTCGACTCCGCGACCGGATGACCGTTCTCGTCGACGGCCGCTTTCACCGGCGTCTGTTCGGCTTGTTTGAGCCAGCCGGCGACCTGGGCTCGCGTCAGGGAGGGCGCGATGCGCGGCAGATCAATCAGGCCCCCCTGTGGAGCGAACACGCGCAGGCGTTTGTCCGCCACCTGGCGCGCATCGAGCAGCACGGAGCTCGATGCTGGCGCCCGGCGGACCCAGAACTCGGGAGACAGCATTTCGTCGCTGACCCCGGGCACACCAGCGGGCGAAACGGCGAGTGCGGGAGGACTGCCTTCGGCTGCGGTGACGTGGGTGCTCATCAACGTCAGTGAGATCGCCAGCACACGCCATGTGTGCAGCCCGAACCCACGCACTTCCACGCATGCCCGCATGCAGGACGAGAGGTGTAGTGACCGTGTTGAGTTTCTCATGCGCTCTGCCCTGTACAACGGACCAGGGCACGGAGCATTGCATTGGGGCTGGGCGAGCTCTCCCGCGGCCATCCAGGATCAGAGCACGTCGTTCTCCACCAGCGTGGCGAAGACGCCCATGCCCAGGAAGGCCACGCCCAGCACGAGGTAGAGCACGGCCATCCCCAGCGCCCGTCCCCCGGTCGCCTCCATGTGGGCCGAAGGGTGGGGGTCCAGCGGGTTCTTCGCCTGGGCCAGGGCCTGGAGGAGCGAGGCAGGGGTGGGCATGGCATCGCGAGGCCGGGAGCCCGTGCCATCAGCGCGCCGCGGCGGGCTCCGGCGCGTCCACCTCCAGGTGGGACGGACCGAGCCCGGTGAGCACGCGTCCCTGGATGCGCTGGTTCATCACATCGTCGTCGGTGATGAACTCCGTGTAGAAGATGTTCACCCGGCCGCCTCCTTCGGAGACGAGGACGGGCTCGGTCTCGGGCTCGGGCTGGTGCGTGGCGATGGGCCTCCCCCCGCCGGGGTCCCTCACGGTGCCGTTGGTGCGGACGCGTGCGCCATAAACGTCCGTGGGGTAGTCCAGCGCCGGGAAGTCCTCGGGGGTGCCGCTCTGCACCCACGCCAGCCAGAAGTCCCTCCCATCGAAGGTGGCGGTGACCTCCGTCCGCAGCCGGTCGCTGCTGGTGGCCACGACGATGGGCGGCGTGTCCAGGACCCGGCCTCCCGAGTCCACCCGGGTGGCGAGGACGTCCCGACTGGGGCCGAAGAAGATGGGATCGAGCGTCCCCCATGCGACCAGCGTATTCCTCCCATCCCAGGCCAGCGCGGGCGGGGTGAGTATCGGGCTCTCGCTGATGAGGAACTCCGGCCTGTCCAGCACGCCGCCATCCGCGTCCACCCGGGCGCCGCGGATGCTGATTTCGATGCCCCCCGGGGCAGCGAAGTCAATCTGGGCCCAAGCGACGAGATAGCCCCGGCCCCCGGTGGCGACGACAGCGACGTTCTGCTGAAAGAACGGCTCCGCCGTGGAGATGCGGAAGCCTCCCGGGTCCAGCACCGCGCCGCCGGAGCTCACCCGCGCCCCGTATATGTCCTCGTCGAGGGGGCCGAAGTTCGTCCAGACGACGAGGAAGCCATCGTGGTTGGAGGCCACCGACGGCTCCAACTGGAGATCGCTCGAGGTGGCGATGGGAATGCTGACGGGGTCCAGCAGCACGCCCGAACTGGACACCCGGGCCCCGAAGAGGTCGACCCCGGTGTCGAGGAATTCCTCCCAGACCACCAGCCACACGTTTCCATCCCACGCCACCGAGGGGAGGCCCACGTTGGGGCTGGCCGGCAGGGTGAGGGGCACATCGAGCACGCGGCCATCCGGACGCACCCGGGTGGCCAGCAGCCGCTGCGTCCCCGCCCGCACCTCGGTCCAGACGACCAGGGAGCTGCCCGCGCCGGCGGCGGCGGCGGAATTGCGCTGGAGGTACGCGGAGCGGGTGAAGCGCAGGGCTGGTGAGTCCTTCACCGTGGTGTCGTGCTGCACGCGGGTGCCCAGGATGTGCTCGAACACGAAGTCCGGGCTCCCTCCGCTGAAGACCACGAAGAACTGCCGATCGCCCGCGGCCACGCCGGGCAGCTGCTCCTCGTCCTCATCCCCCGAGGAGAGGGTGAAGCCCGCCGGGTCCAAGACGGTGCCGTCGTCGCGCACGCGAGCGCCCCGGGCGCGATGGGGCCCCAGGCGGGTGTCGTCCCAGACGACGAGCGACTTGTTGCCGCTGTGCGCCACGTGGGGAACGGTCTGCGCGCCGGTGCCGGCGGAGATGGCGAAGTCGGTGGTGGTGACCGGCTGGAGGTCCCTCCGGAGGCGGGCCCCGAAGATGTCCGGCGTCCCGAAGCGGTCGTCCTCCCAGACGACGAGGAAGTGGCCACCGGTCCACGTCACGTCGGCGAAGCGCTGCGCGCCAGGGAGCGTGACGAGGGGCCTGCCACCTGGGTCCACCACGGTGCCGTCCCTCCTCACGCGGGCCCCATGGATGTCATACCCCTCCGGGCCACCGCCGCGCTCATCCTGCCAGACGACCAGGAACTGCGTGCCGTCCCACGTCACCGAGGGGAAGCGTGCGCCGCTGGGCAGGGACGAGAGCGTGACCCGGTCCAGCACGTCGCCATTCGACGTCACCCGGGAGGCGACGACGCTCGGCGCTTCGCCACCCGTGGTCTCGAAGGCCACCAGGCACAGCCTGTTCGCGCACGCGATGCCGGGAGGGCCAAACACCTCGGTGGGGGAGGCGATGACGAAGTGGCGCCGCACGTCGCCATCGCTCTCCACGTGGGCTCCGAAGACGCCGCCAGTGAGGCTCCACCAGACGACCACGAACTGCCTGCCGTCCCAGGCCACCCGGGGCTCGCCTCCCTGCAGCGCGGGGTTCAGGCTGTTGATGGGGAAGCCCGCCGGGTCGAGGACCTTTCCGTTGGGCTTCACGCGCGCGCCAAAGACGCCGCCGATGCGCGCGTCCCGCCAGACGACCAGGTACTGCTTGCCGTCGAAGGCCACCGCCCCGCTGGGGTACCCCGTGGGCTCCACCTGCAGCGAGGGCCGGCTGATGTCGAACGGACGGGAGACCCCGGAGCATTTGTTCGAAGCCTCCCGCGCATCCACCGGCTTCGCGTCGAGCGGCAGCGGAAGCGCCTCCTCCACCGTGGGCTCCGGGACGGTCGTGCCCTTCGCACCGGGCTCGTCCTCGGGCATGGGCCCGCAGGCCGCCAGCAACGCCCCGAGCAAGACGCTCACCCACCGCGCGACCCGCGCGGAGCTCCATCCTGTCTTGCTCATGAGTCCTCCCCTCGATGGGGCGGCAAGGTCATGCATGCGAGGAAGCGCCACAATCCCCCCGCGAGGGAGGGAAGGCGTCCGGCCGTTCTCATCCGGCGCGCCGTTGGGGCACGTGGGCTGCTGTTGAACTTGAAGGCCTGGACGGTGGCCCAGGCGAGCGCGCCCACCTTCTTCGGTTGGAGGGAGCCCACGCGTGGCGGGATTCTCGCCGCGCCCGGTCGCCGGTTGCGTCGCGCCCGGACTTGCCCCTTGGAGCCAGCTTCTGGTGGGTTCAGCCTTCTCATCCGAGGATTCAATGGGACAACCGACTCGACTGGCGGTCAGGCCTCAGACGTTGATTGCGGTGCGGGACGTGAAGGCCAGCAGCGCCTGGTACCAGACCTTGCTTGGAGTGCGCTCGGGGGGCGATCCGGACCATCCCCATCGTCTCGTCTATGACCGACTCCTGAGTGGGGACGCCCTGGTCCTCCAACTGCACCGCTGGGATGCCGAGGAGCACCCCAATCTGGTGAATCCCGACCGGGCCCCGCATGGCCATGGCGTCCTTCTCTGGTTCGAGGTCGATGACTTCGATGCCGCCGTGGACCGCGCCCGACGTCTGGGGGCTCGGGTCATCGAAGAGCCACACGTCAACCCGGCTCCGCAGCACCGGGAGATCTGGCTCCAGGACCCGGATGGGTATGTCGTCGTCATCGCCAGTCCAGACGGAGAGGCAGCGGAGGCGTGAATCCTCGCCGAGTCCGTCTGTGGGTCCTGCTTACGACCATGAAGAAGAACAAGAGCGTCATCTGGCAGCACGTCGACACCGCGAGTCTGGACTTGAAGGACTGGAAGGTCGCGGTCGTCGGCGGCACCGGCGGCCTTGGACGCGCGATCAGCAAGAGCCTCGCGGCTCGGGGCGCGAGCGTGACGGTCGTCGGGCAGACGTTCCGCGACGCGGGTGTGCCTGGCATCGATTTCGCGAAGGCGGACTTGAGCCTGATGCGCGAGGCCGGGCGCGTGGCAAAGGAGCTTCCCGCCGAGCAGCTCGACCTGGTCGTCTTCACGACGGGCATCTTCGCCGCGCCGAAGCGCGAGGAGACCGCCGAGGGCCTCGAGCGCGATATGGCGGGACCTCGAAAGTCACAGCGGGGCGATGTTCAACCAGAAGGGCGTTGCCATCATCCCCTCACCGAAGCTCTCGGACCGTGTGCACGTCAGCTCGTTCCTCGCGGAGTCGGAAGCACTCGTCGCGCGGGCAATGGGGTGAGTGGCTGCGCTCAGGCCGCGACGCCAGGGCCGCTCGCGGAGCCCAGGCTGGCCGGGCGTGCTATCGGCAGTGTGACGATGAACCGGGCGCCACCGCCCTCCTTGTTCTCGGCGGTGATGGTTCCACCCACCCGCTCGACGTACTCGCGGCAGAGCGCGAGCCCCAGCCCGGTCCCCATCCCGGCGGGCTTGGTCGTGAAGAAGGGCTCGAACAGGCGCTCCAGCACGTGCTCGGGAATTCCCGGCCCGTTGTCCTCGACATGGAGGACGACCGTTTCCTCCTGCTCCATCGCACGGATGCGGAGCTCTGGCCCATTGGGGGCTGCCGTGGCGGTCGTCGCGTCCACCGCGTTCGTCAGCAGGTTCAGCACCACCTGCACGAAGCGGCCCTTTCCGAGCCGCACGCGCGAAAGCTGGGAGGGAACCTCGTCGATGACGCGCACGCTTGCCTGCAGCTTCGGCCTTCCGAGTCGGAGCGCTTCCGCGACGACCTCGGCGGCGGAGGAGTGGGTGTCGCCATCGCTCGAATCATCACGCGCGAAGCTCATCAGGTCCCGGACAATCTGGTTGATGCGCGCCACCCCCGCGCGCGAATCGCGGTGAATCTCCGCGAGCTCCTCGGGGGCGCACACCTGGCCGCGCGCGCCCAGCTCTTCCAGATAGCGCAGGTTCGAGCTCACGAAGGCGAGGGGGTTGTTGATTTCATGCGCCACGCCCGCGGCGAGCTGCCCGAGCAGCGCGAGCCGCTCGAAGCGGCCCCGGCGCTTCTCGCTCTCGGCGAGCTGTCGCAGGGTCTCCGCGCGCTCCCGCTCGTGGCGCAGCTTGTCCTGGAGGACCCGGTGGTGCGCGTAGGTGCCGTACATGCCGGTGACTCCGGCGACGACGCTCATGCCGCCCCAGAGCGCGGCTTTGACCACGCCGCCGCCGCCAACTCCGACGATGACCATGACGCCGACCGCGTTGAGGACGGTGCTGACCACGACTGCTCGCAGGTCACCATGTGCAATCGCCATGAAGCACAGCGGGATGGCGATGTTCCAGGAGAAGAGCGGGCTCTGCGCGCCCCCCGTCTGGAGGACAAGCACCGGGAAGCAGAACGCCGTCACCACCGCGACGACGGTCGCATGCCAGGAACGCTCATCCGGTGGGGTCCGGCTGAGCAGTCCGAGCAGGACCATCGTGCCGCCCCAGACGCCCCGGGCTGGCAGCGTCGTGAGCGTCACCCGGCCCAGGATGGCCCAGTCCAGGACCACGCAGGCGGTACACAGGATTCCGCAGAACACATACCCGGCGCGGACGGCGTCGAGGCGGCCGGGAACGCGCTCACTGCCAGCGGAAGCGAACCCACCGAGTCGCTGAAGCCATCGTCGTGTGACCGTCTTCATCCGAGGGGAATCATCGCACAGCCGTCCCCGGTTGGCCCCCTCCAGGGGCGTGTGAGCCGTCGCACGGTTCCACGCGGCCAGCTGTCCCCGCTGGAGTGAGTGGACCTGGACCCGGTGTTCGCTCGTTCCCCTTGGCCGGTGTGAGTGACAGCCCGCAGAAGGAACGACGTCTCAATGGTCATCGGACAGATTGCTGCGCGTAGGGGCGGCTGGAAGTCAAGTCCGCCCATCCGAAGATTATGCCAGGGCGTCTCCGCAGTGACTGGCTGCTTCCAGCGCATCCCATTGGATGGACCTGGCACAACACCACCGGCTTGTTTTGAACAGGGGATCCTCCAGTTGCAAAGCTTTTGGAAGGAGGACGTGTGGATCCTCGATACCCGCCTACTGGCACCCCACCGGAGGTTTCTCGTCGTACATTGCGCTTGACGTTCAAGGCATCGGACGACGGCGTTGAGCTCGTCTCCGTCGAGCGGCTTGCGATGATCACGCCGCCGCAACTGGGCGAACGACCAGAAGCCGGAAGACATGGCGGGCACTGGTTTGAATTGCGCGACGGTCAGGGCCGCGCGTTGGCGCATCGGCTGATCGACTCCTCTCTTCTGGACTCGGTCGAGGTCCATTCGCCGGACGGCAAGATCCAGCGCGAATTCGGCGCCATGAGGAGCGGTGTCTTCGAGGTACTGCTCCCTGACCTGGAAGCCGCACGCACTGTTGCTCTGGTTGGCAATTCCCTCGGGCGCGCCAGGAAGGTCGCTGGCCGCGAGGAACCCTCGAGCGACCTTGCGAGCTTCGATCTTGCCTCCGACCGCAGGGGCGCAAGCCGATGAGCGCGGGCGACGGTTATGTAGTTGGCGCTACCAAGGTCGTCGACCATGGGCCGGACAGTGCTCGTTGGAACCTTGTCATCATCGGAGACGGCTACCAGGCCGGCGAGTTGGCGAGCTACCACACGCATGTGCAGGCGTTTCTCAACAGCCTGCGTACGACGCCGCCCTTCAACGAGCTCTTCTGCGGCATGAACGTCTACCGCATCGACGTCGTCTCCACCGACAGTGGGGCCGACGATCCCGGTTGCTCCGGCGTGCCCGCGGTCACCGCCAACACCTATTTCGACGCCACCTTCTGCAGCATATTCGCAGGGAGTCCACTCGACCGGTTGCTGACAGTGAATACCGTCCTCGCGCTGTCGGTTGCCAATACCTACGTGCCGCTGAAGCACCAGGTCATATGCATCGTCAATTCGACGAAGTATGGCGGGTCGGGAGGCACGATCGCGACCTGTTCGGTCCACGTCCAGGCCAATGAGATCGCCATCCACGAAATGGGCCATAGCGCCTTCTTGCTCGCCGACGAGTACGGCGGAAACGGCACGGGCACTCCCGTAGGCGAGCCACCGCAACCGAACGCCACGCGCAACACCGACCGCAACACCAACAAATGGCGTACGCTGATCGCGGCAACGACGCCCATGCCTTCGCAATGCGACGCTTCATGCGTGGCTTCCACATGCGTCCCGCCGGCCGCACCTCCAGCCGCGGGCGCCGTTGGCACCTACGAAGGCGCGGTCTACTCGGATTGCAACACCTATCGACCGCTGCCGTCCTGCTTCATGCGCGACTACGGCCCGTTCTGCCCCGTCTGCGCAGGCGTCATCAGGGCAACGCTGCAACCCTTCCTGCCAGCGGAGTCCATCGCGCTCGTGACACCGAGCATTTCCTTCACCAATGTTCCGGCCGGAATGGGCGGTATCGGCGTCACCACGCACCGCGCCATTCGATGGGACGTAGTGACCTGCCGGACGCTGCATTTCGAGGTAACGGCGGGACCGACCGGCGGCTTCGGCACGCCCTTCGGTACGTCTGTCACGGTGACTGCCGATCCAATCATACCCGCAGCGGCGGCGCCGATATGGCTTTCCTACACGTCGACGAACCCGGGAGACATCGCAAGCGGCAGCGTGACGGTACGCTGCGTGGAGACCGGCCAGACCTGGGTGATCAACATCAACGCCAACACCATTGCACGGCCGCGCACGGCGGTTGCCCTCGTTCTCGACCGGTCCGGAAGCATGAACGATGACGCGGGTGACGGCGTCACCAAGGTCGCGAAACTGCGCGAGGCGGCGCACGTCTTCGTCGACGTGATGCTACCCGACGACGGCATTGGCCTCGTGCGCTTCAATGATGCCGCGCAGCGCATCATGGAAGTCGAGGACGCGGGCGTTGCGCCGGGGGGCGCCGGGAGAACCCATGCTGGCACGCATATCGACAGCAACGAAATCGCCCCCTCCGGTGCGACCTCGATTGGCGATGGCGTGGTCAACGGCCGCAACATGCTCAACGATGCGCAGGCGGCGCCGACGCCTGACTATGACGGCACGGCGATGGTGGTCCTCACCGATGGCATGTGGAATACCCCCCCTTCGCTTGCGAGCGTTTCTGGCAGCATCAACGCCACGACCTATGCCGTGGGTTTCGGACTTCCTTCCAACATCAGCGTGCCGGCGCTGACGACGCTCTGCCAGGGTCACAATGGCTACCTGTTGATCACCGGAGCGATCAGCACGAGCCAGTCTACGCGGCTGCAGAAATACTTCCTGCAGATCCTGGCTGGCGTGACCAACGCCCAGATCGTCGCGGACCCGGCCGGCGTACTCGAGCAGGGGGCAGAGCACCGGATTCCCTTCTGGATCTGCGAAGCGGATTTCGGCATGGATGCGATCTTGCTGAGCCCCGCTCCCTATACCGTCGACTTCCGGCTTCAGGCGCCGGACGGGTCCATGATCGATCCTTCCTCCGGCGCCGGCGGGGCCAATGCGCAATTCGTGCTCACACGAAACGTCGCCTACTACCGGTGCGCCCTGCCTGTGCTGCCGGCCAATGAAGCGGGCAGCCATGCGGGGCTGTGGCACGCGGTGCTTCGGCTCGGCAAGAGGTTCCAGGGGAAAGCCTCGGGCGGTCGCGCCTTCAGCAACGCCAGAGGCCAGGTCCTCGTGCCCTACGAGTTCGTCGCGCATACCTATTCGAGCCTGACTTTCGCCGCGCATCTCTCGCAGGCTGGCTTCGAGGTCGGCGCCGTGGCGGAGATTTCGGCTTCGCTCCTCGAATACGACGTCAAGCCACGCGGTCGGGCGACTGTTTGGGCGGAGGTCCAGCGGCCCGGCGGCACGGGTGGCGACGTGGTCTCGCTGACCCCGGCGGAGGGCGGCTCTTTCGCGGCAAGCTACGCCATGCCCATTGCCGGCGTTTACACGTTCCGCATTCGCGCCCGCGGTGAGACCATGAACGGCCTGCCGTTCGAGCGAGAGCAGACAGTGACCGGCGTCGCGGTGCCTGGAGGAGATCGATGGAGTCCGGATGATCCGAAGCCGGACATGCTGTGCGAATTGCTGGAATGCTTGCGCCGGACCGGCGCACTCGACAGCGAGTTTCTCCGGAGAGTCAATGCATTGGGCATCAATCTCGAGGAGTTGATCAAATGCCTTGAGAAGAAATGCCGCCGTCAGGGTGCCGATGAGCGCGGCAAAAGCGATGCCGGACCCACTGTGCGCGAAGACCTGGGCGCACTGAACCTGGAAAGGTTGGCGGAGTTGATCGCCGCGCGGCTCAAGAGCGGCGAATGAGTACTGTCGATTGACAGCACTCATGACCTGAACCGATTACGCCCGTTGCACACGCTCGGTGTGCGCCAGGATTGCCTGCGCGATCTTCGCGTACGGCGGGCGGGGCAGGTCGTGCCCCAGCCCTTCCTGATCAACAACCTGCTATTTCTTCGCGAGGACGGGGCCGAGCACCTTCAGCAGTTCCTCGGGCGCCTCGGAAACCCAGGCGGGCGGAATCTCCACGTATTCGTCGCGCAGCACCTTCACGAGGCGGTCCGCCAGCGCGCGGTCCTCCGGCCAGGCGGGGACGAGGTACTCGCGGACCAGCAGTTCCACCGTGGCCTTCTGCCGCCAGATGACCTGGGACAGGCGCTCGAGCACCCCGGGTGGCTCCACCTTCATGCCCCGCGCCAGGGCGTGGTACGCGGCCGGGTCCTCCACCTTCGACAGGCAGGCGTAGAGCTGCCCTCGCACCGCGTCGTCCTGCTCCGCTTCCAATCCGGAGAAGAGCAGGGGCCGGGTCTTCTCCGGCCAGCACTTGAACAGCACCTGGTACAGCGCGCTCCGCACCGGGGCGAACCCGGGCCCCGCGTTCTCCGGGGCCCTCAGCGCGGCCTCGAGTTGCTCGAAAGCCTCAGGCGTATCCACGAAGGTCCTGTGGCCATACTCGGCGCGGCTCATGACGGTGGCGTCCTGGACGCTGCTCATGCGCGCCTTCAGCGAGCCCGTGGTGAAGGGGCGCTGGGGGTCCCGCTTCGAGCCGCCCCGGGCTCGCTCCTTCTTCGGACAGGGCTCGAAGGTCCCCGGCGCCGGAGTGCCCACCGCCGAGCGCATGCGCTTGCGCACCTCGCCGTCCTCCACCCAGGGGTAGAGCGGCGCCAGGGCGACCCCCTTCTTCCGCTCCAGCGTGGCCACGAAGTAGTGCCCGGCGATGTCCACGAGGGCCTGGAACTGCTTGGGCTCGAGCACCGCGGCGACCTGCGCCAACACCTGCCGTGCCTTCGGGAGCTCGAAGAAGCGCTCGGGCAGGTTCAGCAGGTGCGCCTCGGCGGAAGCACCCTCCGCCGCGCCGTCGAAGAGGTCGAGCAGGCTGTCCGCGTCGACGGAGAGCGGGACCCGGGCCTCCTCGCCTTCCGGCACCGCGAACGCGGCCAGCGCATCCTCCTTCAAGGACCAGGAGACCTGCGCCTCGTCGAGCCCGCTGTCGGAGGCCAGGAACACGCCGTGCTTGAATTCCCAGAACGTGTCCTGGAACACCACGCAGATGAGCGCCTCCGGAAAGTCTTCCAGGGCGTCCAGCAGCACCTGCTCCACCTTCTTCTTCTCGTGCAGCTCCGTGCCCGCGGTGATGCCGTGCCTCTGGAGCGTTGGCAGCACCTCTTTCGGGGCCTCGCAGCCACGAATGATCACGTAGTCGACGTGGGGCATGCCGGGAGGATAGCCCCGACCCCGTCACGATTCCGTACTTTCCACTACGCCAACGCTCCGAGCCGCAACAGCGACTGCAACCGACCTCGTCGCTTGCGCAAAGCCCGGTGAGCAGCGTTGCGTAACATCTCTCGTTACAGCCCCCGGGTTTCGTGACGAAAGAGGTTACGCGCGTCTGTTCAGTGGCAACCACTGCGCCTGGAAGAGTCCACGAGCCGCCCTCTCTGCGTATCAGAAAAAACAGACATTGATTCCAGTGGGCATGAGATCTGCTTTGACGGATTTCTCGGTTGACAATCCCTGTCGACCGCACCCCTGTATCACCAAGGAGTTTCCCCATGTCATCTCATTCCGTACGAGGCCTCCCGGGCCTCGTCCCGTTCCCGTTGCGTGTGTTGCTTCTGTCGCTGCTCGCGCTCGGAGGATTGCTGCTGGCCCCGTCGGCGCGAGCCGCGGACGGTGTTGAGGAGGGCCCCGTCGCGACCATCACAGACCTGTCGCCGGGGGAGGGGGGCCTGCGGGTCCGCATCCTCTGGTCCAAGACGCAGCCCCTCCCCAGCGCCGCGAAGCTCGTCTCCTATGACGGACAGGAGAGCGCCAACGACAGCGCGGCAGTGTCCCCGAAGCCCGGCGAAGAGACGGAGGTGCGGCTGGCCAACGCGCTGAAGGAGCCCTGGGAGACGGGCTGGTCGCAGAAGCTCGTCCTGGAAGACTCGAAGGGCGAGGTGGTGCTCTCTCAGCCCTACAACGTCAACCTCGACTGTGGCGAGAATGGTGACAAGGATTGCGCGCTGACCGTGTCTGCGGGCGCTGCCTCCTCCGGGGACGTGGTACCTGTGAGCGCGGAGTTGGACGAGGTCATCACCAGGCTCGAGGAGAGCCATCCCGACCAGGAGTTCGACCTCATCGACGCGGTGAAAGCGTCCAATCCCCGGCTGCTGGGCGAGGCGTTGGTCTATGCCCACACGATGGAAAGGTTTCAGCTCAGCGGCCCCTGCACCTGCGTGTGGCAGAGCGTCATCACCAAGGCCCCGGGCGGCGTGGGGTATGGCATCAACGTTACGAACGCCTCGGGCACCCTCGCGGGCTGGAACGGGCCCGGCGCCAAGCACTCCCTGACCGCCATCGGAGGGAACGCCTCGGGCATCGCCGGCACCGTGACAGGCATGAGCCAGGTCGCGCTCAAGCTGAACTGCACGCGGTGGGTCTACTACTACTACCAGCAGATCATCATCCGCTGGCCCTGGGGCACCGTGGTTGTCATTTCCATCCCGATCCCCCGGCTCGTTCCCTGCACTTCGAGCTGCGCGGCTCGCTTCGACCACCAGGGGCGCGTCAGCGGCTCGACGTTCGTCAGCTACACGAGCCCCGGCAGCTCCGCCAACGCGAAGGAGCAGGGCATCTACCGCGTGGATGGTGTCCCGTACCTGAATCTGTCCGCCAGCCAGGGCGGCGCCTTCAACCAGATCGCTGGCACCTCGGTGATGTCCAACATTGGCAGCACGGGCCGCGTCGACTCCTATGGGTACACCCAGGCGGCGAGGTCCCTCCCGTTCTTCGGGTCGGCCTCCGTGGCCAATGGCCACTCCATCGCCATCTATGGCGCCGCGAGGTGTCCGTACGGTCCCTTCGGACCTGCCGCGGTCTGGACCTGGGGCACGTCGCAGGGAATTCCGCAGACAAACAGCCTGAGGAGCTCCATCCAGAGCTTCTTCTGGGCGCGGGGCCTCTGGATCCCCAACCCATGACCTGCCGGCGACCGCACTGACGCACCGGAGGCCGGCACGCAGTCTCGCGTGTCCGGCCTCCGGGCTGGAATGGGGGGCCGTGCTTGCCTTTGGGGACCCCGCCGGGCGAGCGTGCGATGTCCCTGTTCTTCATCCAGGAGCTTCGCGATGACCTCTTGCTGGCGTGCGCTTTCGCTGATGACAGTCCTGGGCGTTGTCCTGTCGGGGGGGCTTCCACGCGCGGCCCGGGCCGAGGCTTCGGGGCCTTCGAAGGTGGCCATCCGCGCGGCAAGGCTGTTCGATGGCAAGAGCGCGAAGGCGCTGACGGACGCCGTCGTGCTCATCGAGGCCAATCGCATCAAGGCGGTGGGCAGTGGCCTGTCCATTCCCGAGGGGACGCGGGTCATCGACCTGGGAGATGTCACGCTCCTGCCAGGGCTCATCGACGCGCATTCACACCTGCTCATGAGTGACGACATCGCGCTGGCCGGGAACAACCTCGAGCTCAACGTCGCGAGGATGAGCACCGCCGAGCGAGCGCTGCTGGGAGCGAAGCTGGGGCGAGAGCTGCTGGAGGTGGGCATCACCACGGTGCGGGACGTGGGCAACTCCGGGGTGAACGGCGACGTGGCGCTGAGAAATGCAATCCAGCGGGGCTGGGTGGAGGGGCCGCGCATCTCCGCATGTACCCGCGCGCTCGCGCCTCACGGAGGACAGTTCGGACGACTCCAGCCCAGGGCGCAGGGACTCATCGAGGAGGAGTACGTCACCGTCGCGGGTGCGGACGACGCCCGGCGCGCCGTGAGGCAGGCCGTGTATGACGGCGCGGACTGCATCAAGGTCATCGGCGACAACGGATACAACCTCCTCTCGGAGGAGGAGCTGAAGGTCATCGTCGAGGAGGCGCACCGCGCGAAGCGTCCGGTGGCGGTGCACACCACGACGGACGAGAGCATCCGCGCGGCGGTGGCGGCCGGCGTGGACTCCATCGAGCACGCGTACTCGCTGCCGGACGACGTGCTGGCGCCGATGGCGCGCAAGCGCATCTTCCTGGTGTCCACCTATGGCTCGGTGGAGATGTGCGAGGAAATCGATGCGATGCCCGGTGACGAGGCGATGAAGCGCATGAGGAAGGAGCGATGTCGGAAGGCCATCAAGCTGGGGCACGAGAAGTTCCGTCGCGCGGTGGCGGCGGGGGTGAGGGTGGCGGCGGGCTCGGATAGCTACGTGGAGCTTCCGGGAAAGACGCGCGGCGAATCCACCCGGGCCTATCTGCTCGCGTATGGAGAGGCGGGGCTGCCGGCGGTGGAGGTCCTGCGCGCGGCGACGGCGAATGCGGCGGAGTTGCTGCGCATGCAGGACCGGGTGGGGACGCTCGAGGCCGGCAAGCTCGCGGACCTGCTCGCGGTGAAGGGCGACCCATTGAAGGACCTGGCGGCGCTGAAGCAGGTGCGCTTCGTGATGAAGGACGGGAAGGTGGTGGTGGGCGCGAGCGAACAGGCGGAGCGGGTCACCGCCCCCTCGTACTGACAGGCCTATTGCGAGGTGGACGAGGACTGGGTCAACTCAGGCCATGCCCACCCTCCACTCCTTCATGAAGGCCGCCGTTCCGGCGCTGCTGTTCGTCCTGCTGCTCGCCCCGCCCGCTCAGGCGCGCGGGCCATCGGTGGTGGAGGAGAAGGGCAAAATCGTGCTCGTGGAGGCCAACGGGAAGAAGCGCCCGCTGACCTCCTCGGCGCAGGACACTCAGCCGAACCTCTCTCCGGATGGCAAGGCCGTCGTCTTCGTCCGCAATGGCTCCGGCAAGAAGGTGGAGTCCGCCACGGGCGAGGTCGAGGCCAATGAGCTCTGGTGGGTGGACACCGCGGGCGGCAAGCCCCGGCGGCTCGTCGCCTCCGCCGCGAGCGATGACCCGAAGAAGTTCCTCGGAGCGCTCCAGGACCCTCAGTTCTCTCCGGATGGGAAGACGGTCTTCTTCCTGAGCGCGGCCTGGGCGACCTCGGGCGCCGTGCACAAGGTGGACGTGGCCACGGGCAAGGAGCAGTTCGTCTCGCCGGGCAACGCCCTGGAGGTCATCCTCCGCGGCGATCACCAGGGCAAGCTGATCGTCCAGCTGCACAAGTACTTCCTGGGCGGCGGCAGCTACGACTGGTTCTGGCTGCTGGAGCCCGATGGAAAGGAAGTCGGCCCCATCGGCGATGACGTGAGCCACTTCCGCGAGATGTACCTCCAGGAGCCGGCCTCGCCCTGAGCAGTCCCGGGTGCTCCCTTCACTGCCAAAGCCGCGCGAGCTCCGTGAGCGTGGGCAACCCGCGCGAGTCCGACGAGGGCTACCGCTACGGGTGGTGGGCGGGTAGCCTCCCCTCCACACTGAGGGGGCACACGCGATGCCGCGCTTCGAGTTCAAGGAAGGCACGTCGAGCAAGTTCTGGGAAATCACCCGGGACGGCGCCGTCATCACCACCCGCTGGGGCCGTATCGGCTCCGAGGGCCAGGAGAAGACCGAGGAGCTCGGCCACGAATACGAGGCGCGGCGCGCGTACCGGAAGCAGATCGAAGAGAAGGAGAAGAAGGGCTACACCCGCGTGAAGCCCATGGATACCGGCCCCGGGTTGATGTCCAACCCGGAACTGGAGGAGCTCATCCTCCGTGATCCCGAGAGCCCGGACGGCTACCTCGTCTATGGCGACTGGCTCCAGGCCCAGGGCGACCCACGCGGCGAGCTGATTGCCCTCCAGTACGCGCGGCTCCAGGCGGGAGGCGGCGAGGTCGGCGTCTTCAAGCGCAAGGTGACCGACTACCTCAAGAAGCACCAGGACGTGCTGCTGGGCGCGCGTCTCTCGTCGATGCTGGGAGCGCCGACACTGACTCTGGAGTGGTACCTGGGCTTCATCCGGAGCGCCCGCGTGGCCGCCGCGGAGAGCGGAGACGACCCGGAGTTCGGAATGGACGAGACGCTGTCGATGCTGCTCGCTCACCCATCCGCGCGCTTCCTCCAGGAGCTGACGCTCGGCCCCACCAATGACAATGGGACGAACGAGTACGAGGATTACATCCAGCGCATCGCGAAGGCCGCGCCCGGCAGCCTGCGGACGCTGTTCATCGGGGACTTCGACTTCATCCCCGACGAGGCGGAATTCTCCTGGGCTGACTTCGGCAACGTCGCGCCCCTGTTCAAGGCGCTGCCCGGGCTGCGCTCCCTGCGCCTGCGTGGCCAGGACGGGCGCTTCGGGAAGATCGACCTGCCGGAGCTGCGTGAGTTCACGCTGGAGTCCAGTGGCCTGTCGCGCGCGGCGGTGAAATCCATCGCCGCCGCGAAGTGGCCCAGGCTGGAGAAGCTGGAGGTCTGGTTCGGCTCCGAGGACGATGGCGCCGAGGGCGATGAGGACGACATCCAGTCCATCCTCGACGCGGAGGGGCTGCCGGAGCTGAAGCACCTGGGGCTGTGCAACGCCGAGTTCACCGACGCCCTGTGCGCGGCGCTGCCGAAGTCGAAGGTGCTGAAGCAGCTCAGGACGCTGGACCTCTCCCGCGGCGCGATGACGGACGAGGGGGCGGAGCTGCTGCTGAAGCACGCGGCCGCCTTCCAGCACCTCGAGCGCCTGAACGTCTCCGAGAACCTGCTCAGTGGCAAGGCCGCGAAGTCGCTGGCGAAGCTGTGCGCGGACGTGGTGAGAGGCGCGCAGCGCGACCCCGACTACGAAGAGGGCGTCGCCCACCGCTACTCCTCCGTGGGCGAGTAGCGCCGGAGGGCGGCTCCTTCGATGCCCGGTTGCTAGAGAAGCACGGTTGCTCGGATAGAATCGGCGTGCGCTGGCATCGGGCGGCGCAAGGAGAGTGCACGAACGATGCGGCCCCATTGCATGGGTTTGAGGCTGGGAGTGTGTCTGGCCCTGCTCGCTGTCTCGGGGGCAGCGGCACAACAGGCGAAGCCGGAGGAGCAGGAGCGCACGCGGCTCCAGAGGCTGACGGCGCTGGGGGAGCTCTGGGGGCAGGTGCGTTACCGCCACCCGTGGATGCTTTCACGGCACATCGATTGGGACGCGGCGTTCATGAACGCCGTGCCGAAGGTGGAAGCCGCCAGGAGCACCGACGAGTACGCGGCGGCCGTGCAGTCGATGCTCGACGCGCTCGAGGACCCTGCCACGAAGGTGAAGAGCGCGAAGCCGGCCGCCACGCTGGCGCCGCCGACGCTCCGGCCGCTGATTGGCGTGGAGAAGGACGTGGTGGTGCTGGACCTGCGCAACCTCACGTCCCCCGAGGGACTCCAGGAGTTCTGGGGCCTGGGCCCCAAGCTCTGGCAGCCCTTCGACAAGGCGCGAGTCGGAATCGTGGACCTGCGTCTGCGCGGCTTCGACCCGGAGGAGGTCTGGAGCGTCTCCGACGCGGCGGACCAGATCCTCTCCCTGTTCTTCACGGGAGACCTGGCCGTTCCGGGGCTGAGGTCCACGATTCATGGGGGATACAAGGCGCAGAACGGCATGGAGACCCCCTACACCACGGCCTTCACCCAGGATGCCAGCTCGGTCATGAAGGGTTCCAACGGGAAGAATCCCCCGCGGGCCGTCTTCCTGCTGGACGACCACAGCCGGGTCTCTCCGAAGATGCTGGCGCTGCGCGCCGCCGGCCGCGCGCTCTTCGTGGGCGAGGGGCCCGTGACGGACGTGCTGACCGTGGACACCCAGGACGTGCCGCTGGGCGAGAAGCTCACCGCCACCGTCCGAACGAGCGAGCCGGTGCTGCCCGTGGGCCTCGATGAAGAGCTCCCGGCGCGAGCCGACCTGAAGGCCCCCGACGCGGCCTTCGCCCGGGCGCTGGTCCTGGTCAGGCAGAAGTTCAAGCCCAAGGGCTCCACTGCCTCCGCCCAGCCCGAAATCCTGTGGCGTCCGGACAAAACATACAAGGAGTCCCCGTACCCCTCGCGCGAGCTGCGACTGCTGGCGGCCGTGCGGCTGTGGAACGTGGTGCAGCTCTTCTTTCCCTATACCCACCTGATGGACGTGGACTGGAGCCAGCAGCTCCCCCTCTTGCTGAAGCGCTTCGAGGCCGCCAGGGACGCGAAGGAGTATGCGCTCGAGGTCGCGAAGGCCTCCACGGACCTGCGCGACGGCCATGTCTCCATCAGTGGTCACCCCGCGTACCAGGAGTTCTGGGGTGGAGGGTGGGCTCCCTTCGACGGGCGAGACATCGAGGGGAAGGTGGTCGTCGCCGAGATTCTCGATGCGGAGCTCGCGCAAGGGCTCTCCGTGGGGGACATCATCGAGAAGGTGGACGGCGAGCCGCTGGAGGATCGGATCCGACGCTTCGACTCCTTCAAGCAGGGCTCCACGAAGGCGGCGACCCGCCTCTTCAACATCAACATGGCGCTCGCGGGCCCCCAGGGCACCGAGGCGACCTTCACGGTGCGCAACGAGAAGGGGGTTCGCGAGGTGAAGGTGACGCGGGCCTCCCATGTGTCCCGGAAGGAACGCGCTCACGAGCCCTTCAAGCTGCTGGAGGGCGACATCAGCTACGTGGACCTCGCGCAGCTCGAGCCCGGCGAGGTGGCGGAGGTCATGAAGAAAGCCCAGGGGACCCGGGCCATCGTGTTTGATCTGCGGGGCTACCCGCGGGGGACGCAAAGCGTGCTGGCGCCGTACCTCAACGTGAAGGGCGCGAAGACCGAGGCTCGCTTCGAGGTCCCCCTCGTCGCGGGTTCGGCGCTGGTGAATGGCCGTGCGGTGTTGATGCAGGACCTTCCCACCGCGGATGTGCCGGTGTACCGCGGCCGCACCGTGACGCTCATCGATGCGGGTGCCATGAGCGCGGCGGAGACCCTGGGATTGATGTTGGAGGCCACCTGTGGGACGACCTTCGTTGGCAGTCCCACCGCCGGAATGAATGGCAACATGACGTACACCGTGCTGCCCGGCGGCATCTGGATGAGCTTCACGGGCATGGACACCCGTCACGCGGATGGGAGCCAGCTCCAGCGCAAGGGGCTCACGCCCCATGTGGCCGTGCACCCGACGCTCGCGGGCCTGCGCGCGGGTAGGGATGAGGTGCTGGAGCGCGCGCTGCGGTTCCTCAAGGAATCGGCAAAGCCCACAGCCGCCGAACGCCCGTAGCAGGTGCTCTCCGCGTTGGGTGATGAGAGCCGCCAGTGCGGCGGCGATGGCTGATATGGGAGTGGGCCATGGACCTTGCATCCACCATCCGACGTTTCGAGAGCCACGATGCGCCCGCGCTCTCGGGTGATGACGGCGCGGCGCGCGAGGTGGAGCACTCCCTCGCGTACCTCGGCTCGGAGGCGGCGCTCGCCAGCCTCTCGGAGGACCCCTACTGGCCGAAGTGGGACTCGCCGTGGTGGCACCTGCTGCTTCTGCACGAGCGGGGCGCGTCGGAGCGGACTCCGCGTGCAGCCACCGAGGCGCTCGTCGCCGCGGTCTCCCGCATGCCGCTGAAGATCTTCCCCATCCACCCCGAGGACACGCCCGCCGGGCTGGATCCCGCCCTCGATTCGTTCTGCCACTGTGCCCTGGGGTGCATCGTGCCGGTGCTGCTCGCCTGCGGCGTCGATGTGGACACCCGCCTGCCCTGGGTCCGCGACTGGTTCGCGCGCTACCAGATGGCCGATGGAGGGCTGAGCTGCGACCCGGAGGCGTACCTCGTCCAGGGCGAGGTCCCCAGCTCCATGGTCGGCACCGTGGCACCGCTGGAGGCGATGCTGGCCCTGGCGGCCGTGCGCACGCGCCCCGAGGACGTGGCGTTCATGGACCGCGCCGCGGGCTTCCTCGCCGGACGTGCGCTCGTCCGGGGCTCGGACACCGTGCACAACGCGGAGGAGCGGGGGAGCGCGACCGCGTGGCCGCAGCTGACCTTCCCGCGCTTCTACTTCTATGACGTCCTGCGCGGCCTGGCCGTGCTGGTGGAGTGGGCGCACCGGCTGCACCGCCCGCTGCCCTGGAGCGCGATAGCGCACGTCGTCGCCGACCTCGAGGCCCGGTTCCCGGATGGGCGGGTCCGCATCGGGCGGCAGGCGTTCGCCGGCAAGACGACGCGGGTTCCGGCGGAGGACGGGAGGTGGACGAAGCGCGTGCCCGCCTCCAGCTTCCCGCTGCTCGAGGCCTCGAGCAGCGTGGGCGAGGTGTCGCCCTTCCTGACGCGCTCCTGGCAGACGACGCGCGAGCGGCTCGTCGCGCTCGCGCGGGCGGGGCTGCTCCTCTAAGCCATCCGGAGTAAATCTTTGCCTACCCTACGAGGTCGGGCAGAGGAGAAGAGACGTCGGAAGCCTCCTGGGCGGCCCAGCTGCTCCAGGAGGTGGACGACAGCAGCATAGAAGTCCTCCCGCTTCTTCGTCAGCATGCGACTGAAGTACGCCGCCTTGAGGTGGCCCCAGAGGCTCTCAATCCGGTTGAGTGTCTCCGAGGTGTACTTCGGCAGCCAGAAGGGGCGCACCCACGCCTGCACCGTCTGGAGCACCTGAGTCGAGAGCTTGGAGGTGAAGGCCCCGTCGTTGTCGAGCACAAGCACGATTCGCTTGCCGGTGGCCTGAGCGCGGGCCTTCAGCTTGCGCACCAGGGCGACGAAGAGGACGGAGTTGACGCTCCTGGGCTGATGGCTGAAGAGAAAAGGGCCGTCCGGGAAACGGTAGGCCCCGCAGACGGCGACTCGCTCGTTCTTGCCGGGCGTCTCCACCAGCAGCCGTTGCCCCTTGGGGCGCCACATCTGGCGCACGACGGGTGACAAGTCGAAGCGCACCCCGTCGCCGTACCACAGCTCGAAGTCCGCGTCCGGGTGGCAGGCGGCCCTCTCCAGAGCGCGCAGGCGACGCCGGGCTCGTTCTTTTTTCCCCCTCGTCCACCAGGTTCTGGGTGGTGCGCTTGGAGCGTCTCCAGACGAAGCCGTGCATTCGCAGCAGCTCGCCCACCCAGTCGGCACTCAGCAAGGTGCCCGTTTCTTGCCGCAGGTACTCGGAAAGCCGCGGGGCCGTCCACCGGGAGAAGGCGTATCCCACCTGTCGCGGGTCCTTCTGCACCGTCTGCACCAGCAAGCGCACGTAGTTGGAATCGGCTCTCGCTGGCCGGCCCATCCGGCGAGCATCCTCCAGCCCCGTCAGACCGCCCAACCTCCACCGGCGCCGACAGTCGCGCACCATCCGAGGGCTGACGCCCAGCGCCCGCGCAATATGCGCTGCGCTATCCCCGGCAGCGCTCAACAGGACAATGGTCGCCCGGAGCCCTGCGGCCGCCGAGCCGGCGCCCCGCGCCAGCCGCTGAAGGGCTCGGCGCTGGGGCACCGTGACTTTCAGGTGGTTGCCACTCCGGGTCATCCACCGCTCCTCCTGCCCTCCAGCAGGGCAGCGGTGGATGCTACCTACCTAGGCAAAGATTTACTCCGGATGGCTTAGCCCCGCCTGCACTGCCACCTGCGTCGTGGCCAGGCGATGTAACCCGGATATTCACATGTGCGTACTCCCTGAAAACCCACCACGGGAGACGCACATGGGAATCGGCTCATTGCTGAAGAACAACCCGGTCACCAACGCCTACAACGCCACGAAAGAGGCGGTGACCGAGACGGTCGACTCCGTCATCGACACAGGCGAAGAGGCGCTCGACGCGGCGACGACCCAGGCCACCGAGGTCTACGACGGCATCAGCAGCTTCATCGACTCCCCGCCGTCGGTTCCCTTCCTCCTCAATCCCATCGCCAACGCGCGAGACAAGATCGCCGAGGCCGCGGAGCGCGGTGTCGATTTCGTCACCGACATCAAACGCAAGGTGGTCGACACCCTGAAGGACAAGGTCGACTTCCTCGCGATTGAAGACCAGGTCAAGGACCTCGGCCCGGGCGACAGCTACCAGCTCAGCGCGAACATCGACGGCTCGGTGTACGGCATCGGAGGCCGGCTCGAAGGCACGCAGACCATCACGAAGAACGAGGACGGCACGTACACACTCGCGGTGGAAGGCGAGGCGGGGGCGGGCGTGATGGCGAGCCTCGAGAAGAAGGGCGCGAAGCTCTCCGGCGACAGGTTCACGAACTCCAGCGCCACCGTCGAGTTCACCTTCGACAGCGCTGAAGAAGTGGCTGACGCGGCCCGGACGTTCCTGGGGCCCGTCGCCGGCGGCGTCTCGGGATTCCTCGACGGCGGCATCAAGGGGGCCCTCGATGGCGCGACGCCGGACTATCCCGCGCTGCTCGACAACGTCTCCGCGCTCGAGCTCAACCCGAACACGTCCTCCGACCTCGTCGGCAAGTTGAGCGGCGCGAAGCGCGCCTCGCTCGGGGCGGGCACGTCACAGGAGCTCGGCGCGAACGTGCGCCTCGAGTTCGGCGACGGGCCTCCGAAGCTGGTGCTCAGCCAGTACACGAGCATCTCCGCCGAGACAGCCGGCTCGCTCCCGGGCATCAAGGGCGAGCTCAGCGGGGACGTGAAGCTGAAGGTGGATGAGAGCTTCGAGCTCCCCGAGGGGCTCAGCGTCAGCGACGTGCTGAAGGACCCGGGCGGGGTGGTGGAGGAGCTCGCGACGACGGCCGTGCACACCGGCGAAGTCTCGGTGTCGCTCACGGCGGATGTGAAGGCGGAGGGCAAGCTGCCCATCGTGGGCGAGCTCGGCGGTGAGGCCGAGGCGAAGCTCGAGTTCTCCGGTGGCGTGGACGAGGTCTTCGGCTCGGGCGGTCTCGAGTCCCTCCTCCGCGGTCAGTTCGGGACGGCCTTCAACCAGCTCGCCGGAGTCACGGAGCTCGAGGCGAGCCTCACGCCGTACGACACCGACGTCACCGAGTTCTCCAAGGGTTTCGGCAGGGGACTGAGCTCGATTGGTGGCGGCTTCTCGGCGACCACCACCGACCGCAAGGCGCCGATCTTCGAGTACTCGGGCACGGTGGCGGACGTACGCGACCAGCTCCGCGATGAGGTCAACCGCCTCCGTCACCAGGTGCGCTACGCGTAGCGTGGCACCTTGAAGCGAGCCCGGTGACCGATGATGGGGGTCAGACGGGTGGTGGAGTGGACACATGCTCCACTCCACGCGGGAGCACCACCGTGAAGGTCGAGCCCTCGCCGGGTGTGCTCTCGACGGAGATGGTGCCCCCATGGGCGTCGATGATCTGCCGGGAGATGAAGAGCCCGAGCCCGAGCCCGCCATAGTGACGCTCGGAGACCGCCCGCTCGAACTTCTCGAAGATGCGGGTCTTGGCCTCGCTCGGGAATCCGATGCCCTGGTCCCGCATGATGAGCCGCACCGTTTCCGGCCCGGGCTCCACCCGGAGCTCGAGCGGCTTTCCCTGCCCGAACTTGATGGCATTCCCGAGCAGGTTGGCGACGAGCTGCTCCATCCGAAGCCGGTCCCACCACCCGACGGCGGGACAGCCGGTCTGAAGCTCCAGCCGGGAACCGCAGCGCGTCAGTTGCTCGCGCGAGCCCTCCACCACTTCATGGACCACCTGGCAGAGATCCACCTCCTCACGGTTCAGCTCGAAGCGCCCCGCGCCGATGTGCGAGACATCGAGGAGCTGTTCGATGAGCGAGTGGAGCCGATCGGCCTGGGCTTCGAGGCGGGGCAGCTCGCGCAGCAGGGCTTCGGTCCGGACCCCCTGCGGCGGAGCCTCACGGGCCAACCGGCGAAGCGCCGAGAGGCGGAGCTTCAGGGTCGTCAGGGGCGTGCGAAGCTCATGGGCGGCGACCATGAGGAAGACATCCCGGATGCGAATGGCCTCCTGGGCTTGTTGATACAGCCGGGCATTGTCGTACGCGACGGTGGCGCGCCGGGCCACCTCCTGCGCCAGCTCGAGCTCCTTCGGCCCGTAGCGCCTTCCCGGTGCACCCGAGCCCAGGGTGAGCACTCCGACCACGTGTCCTCGCGAGATGAGCGGCACCGCGATGGCGCTCCGGGTTCCGAGTGCAAGGATGAGTTGTGCGTGCTCCTCGCTCACACACGTGGCCCGGATGTCATCCTCCGTCAGCTCGGGGTAGAGACGTGGCTGACGGGTCCTCAGCACCTCGCTGGCCGGACTGGGGCTTTCCATCGTGGCCGGGTAGCGTTCGGCGAGCGTGTCGAGCAGGGGCTGCTTCATGGGGCTGACATGGGCCCCGGCGAGCCGGAGGATCCGATCTTCCTTCACCACGTCGATGACGCACCAGTCGGCGAGGTAGCGCACGCACAGGTCCCCCAGGCGGGAGAGGGTTTCTCCGTAATCGAGCGTCTCGGAGAGGATGACGCTCGCCTCCGCGAGGAACGAGGCATTGCGATGAGCCTCCGCGAGGTCAACGGTTCGCGCCCGTACCTTCCGCTGCAGGGCCTTGTTCCAGGCGATGACCGTCCCCACCACCAGGCCCACTCCCACCGTCAGGAGCGCCACGATGCGCCAGAAGAGGGGGGTGAGGTAGAACGGCGCCTCCTGCGGGTAGATCCAACGCTTCCAGATGCGCTCCCGCTCCTCGAGCGTGATCTGGTCCAGTCCTTTCTGGACGATGGGGAGCAGGATCGGCTCGTCCCGCCGGACCGCCATGGCCAGCTCGTATTGGTAGGGGATTCGTCCCGCCACATGGAGGTTCGTCAGGTTCTCCTGGGTGATGTAGAAGGACAGGGCCGCGACGTGAATGATCATCGCATCGACTTCGCCAGTCGACAGGCGCAGCAGCCCTTCGAGATCATTGGGAACGGGGACGAGCTGAAGCTCGGGATGACTGCTCTTCAGATACTCATGGGCTCCGAACCTCTCGCCGACCGCGATCCTCAACCCCCGCATCTTCTCGAGGGTGAGCGTCTCAAACGTCCCCTGGCGCACGACGATGAGGTTCGGGATGCGGACGTACGGTTCGGAGAAGAGGAGGAATTCCGAACGCTCGGGGGTCCGGGTCAGCCCGCTTGCCAGGTCCACCTGCCCCTCGCGCAGGTTCTGGAGCAACTCGTGGATGTTGACGGCAGGTGCCCTGCGGAACGTGAAGCCGAGCTTCTTCTCCAACAGCCGGGCGTAGTCCGCGGTGATGCCGCTGAACTCCCCCCGTTCATTGATGAACGACAATGGGGCGTTGATGTAGGGCTGGAGTACGAGACTGCCGGAATGGCTCTCGAGCCACTCCCGTTCCTCCGGAGTGAGCAGCTCCGAGGCGCGCCCATGGAAGATGCCGCGCCCGAGCACGAGGGCCGCTCCGGCCAGGAGAACCAACCCGGTCAAGAGAAGCCATCGTGGAACCCGTCCCCGGCGCATAGGAGAGCCGCTCCTCCCTCGAGCAGTCACGACAGCGGAATCCGGGGCTCCTGGGTAGCGGTATCCCGCTGAAGTGGTTCGAAGCGAACGGGGGGCTGGGCGCAGCCCGATGGGAGCTCACCTGCCCCACACGAGGTGGAAGAGGGCCTGGCTGGGGGCCTGCGGGGAGTAGAGTGCGGCTTCCAGTGTCCAGAGCCCCTCGTTGGTCAAGGGGTTGTCCGGGGGGAGGAACTCCAGGTCCAGGTCCTCCAGCTCCAACAGCGTCTCCACGGCCTCGGCGAGCGGACCGGGTGAGTCGAACGCGAGGATCTCGTGCTCACCGGCTGGAATCAGCGTGTCGCGGCGAGGGTGTTTTTTCGTGCTGAGAGGTCCTTCTGTCCCACGTACACGCGACGCACGGTGGGATGGGGAAAGGCGTCGAACGGGGGGCGTGCCCCCAGCAGGTGAAGCTCCTGGAGGTTGGGGGTCGCGGCGATGAGTGCGTCTCGCACCGTGTCGCTGACGTGCACGGCGGGGCCGCTGGGAATGAAGGTGAGCTGAACCAGCCAGGGCCGTGGACGACTCACGAGTCGTGCCAGCGCCTGCTCATCGCCACGCACCGTGTAGCGCCGGACGAAGGTCCCCAGCGGACTGTCGAGCAGGCCCGGAGGATGGAAGCGGTCATCGCGAAGCGCGTGGATGAAGCCATGCTGGACGAGGTGTCCCGCGCGGGCCGCGAGCGGCTCGCCCAGCCATCTTGCGAGCAGCTCCTGTCGGATGGCGGTGCCGAAGTCGTGCCACGGCGAGTCATGCCTCTACTCTCGCATGAAGGCGAACACCTCATGCACCGCATGGGCGTCGAGGCGGGGCGCGCCCCTGAGGGCCTGACGGGCTCCAGGTCTCCTCAACGGGCGCGCCCGCGACCGCGGCTCGCTGTTCCGGGGCTCAGAAGTTCGTGTTGAGCGAGCCGTTGGTGAGCCTGAGGTATGTACAGGTGCCGTTCGCGTCCCACCTCACGTCGAAGAAGCCCCGGGATCTCAGGGCCTGCTCCCAGAGAGACGAGACGGTGGCGTCTGGGATGCAGGTGTAGGCGGTGTCGGTGGTGGCGCCCGGCACGGTGGCCCGGGCATAGAAGCTGCGGTTGCCGGCCAGGTCATCACGGAATTGGGCGGAGGTGGTCGCCGCCGCGTCCTCGCGGAAGCCGATGAAGTTGCCATAGCAGCGGCCCGAGCCATCCGTGTTCTTGTTGCAGGACACGGTCCTCGTCTGGAGGCCCGCGCTCGCGACGGAAGCGATGCCGAGGGCGGCGAGCGCCACCACCGGGGACAGCGACTTCAGGGAAAGGGACTTCAGGGAAAGGGACTTCGTCATGGTCTTCTCCTGGATGGGATGACTTCCGACAGCAGGACTCTGGGGTGAGGCGCTACGGCAGCCCGTCTGCTTCGTCGGAAGGAATGAGTCGGTTCTGGTTGATGGCGACGACGAGCCTGCGTCGGAGCTCCGCGGCCTCGGTGCGGCCGCGGAGGTGGGAGAGCTCCTGTCGAATCTCAAGCACATCCTCCGCCGTCATGCGCCCGCTGGAGACGACCCGCTCCACCAGCGAGCCCGCGCGGGCCACCGATTCGCGCTGCTCCGGGGTCAGCGCTGGGGCAGGAGCGGGAGGCTCCGCTTCGCGTGAGCCCATGGCGAGCGCTCCGGACTCCGTCAGCAGGGTCGCCATCCGCTGGGCAATGGCATCCAAATCTTCGGCGGTGGGCCTTGCGGAGCCCGAGGCCAGGGACAGGGGAATGCCCGCGGAGCTACTCCCGGAAGGACTGCCGGGGACGTGATGCATGGCCTGGACGACCCGGCGCAGCGCAGCGACCTCGGTGGAGAGTTCCTGCATGCGCAGGTCCTGGGCCTGCTGTCCCTGGCTCATCGCGAGCCAGCAAGCCATCGCGCTGCCCAGGGCTGATGTCAGGCCCAGGAACCCCATACGCAAGACATGGGCGGTCATGGCGGCTCAGAAATGAGAGTATTGGCTGCCGTTGTTCAGGAACAGCGAATAGCATTCACCCATGACGTTCCAGTAGATGGAGAAGTAGCCCTGGTGGTTCATGGCCTTGCTCCACTGTGCGCCCGTCGCTGCGTCAGCCGTGCAGTTGAAGTACTCCGTCGTCGTGCCAGTCGTGAGGGCCGCGGTGAAATACAAAGCGGAAGCGCTGGTCTGGGTGAACAATGCCTGGGTGTTGGCGCCAGAGTGATTGCGGAAGCCGAGGAGGCTGCCGTAACACCGCCCCGAGCCATCCGCGTTCTTGTAGCAGTTCGCGGATTCCGACTGGTAACCGGCCAGGGCCGCGGGAGTTGTCATCAGTGTCGCGAGACAGACGGCGGCCGCCCAGGTCTTCGAGGTATGACTCATGTGGGTTCCTTTTCTGGAGCTGGCCAGGGCCCGGGCTCCTGCCCGAATGCCTGGCCGGGAGAAGTGACGTGAGGTCCTTCGCCCGAAACAAATCCTACGGCGAGGCTCTGACGTCGCGGTGCCCCGGCTCCGACAGCGTTTTCCGTCAAGCTCGCGCCGACAGCCAACGCCCCAGCGGTCCAAATCCGCGGGGCTCATTCCACACGGCCCCGGCCACCATGACGCTCAACCCGAACGCCAGGGTTCCGAGAACGGTCCCAGCCGTGGCCGCTCCGTTGAAGCCAACCAGGTCGAGCATGGGGACCCGTGTGGCGTTGAGCGCGACATAGAAGCCGAACAGGAACAGCGCCAGGAAGGTCCGCGGAGTGTTCGTGCAGCGGCCCAACAGGCTGGCGAGCGCGCTCAGACTGAAGGTGCCCACGACCACGGCGCAGGCGCGTACCGGCTCGGCCGACGCCCAGCGCACCGCGATGGTGCCCATGAAGAGCAGGCCGAGGACGAAGGTGGCGGCGAGCTGGCGCGCGTAACGCATCGGGATACCGCCCTGGACGGCGCCCGTCAGCTGCAGGGTGCCCGACTGGTGGTCGCGCGTGCTGACCTCGCTGACGAGGATCGCCCAGAAGGCCACGGCCGCCGTCAGGACGGCCGCGAGCGTGTCGGCGGGAAGCACCAGGGACGCGGCCAGGGACAGGAGCAGCGCGGCGATGGACGAGGGGGCGACCGTCAAGGTCAACGCGACATCGGCGACCATCTGCCCTGAAGGGCCAGGCAGCAGCGAAGCCAGCCGGAACAGCGGCCGCACCAGCGTCGTGAGCGGTCGGAGTCGCCCGTTGATGACCTCGAGGGGTGAGCGGCGCTTGCGCGACTGGCGGCCCGTCACGCGGTCCGGCGAGAAGCGGTGGAACAGCACCGTCGCGGGCAGCAGTGGCAACAAGGCCAGTACAGCGGAGCCCATGCGCGCCAGGAGGGTCGACCGGGTCCACAGCAGGTCGGGTAGGGTGATTGGCGGGAGGCTCGCATCGAACGAGGCCATGCCCAGGGCAACCTGGCTCGTGTGCAGGATGGCCTGCAGCCTCTCCATTCCGGCCGCGACGCCCAGGAAGTCGAGGACCTGGATGCCCACGCCCTCAGGGGCGCTGGCGTCGAGCTGCGACGAGAGCGACAGCAACGCCACCCAGAGGATGAAGAACAGGACGTCGCCGCGCTTGCCCATCAGGGGCGCCCAGCTGTCGAACAGCACCGCGCAGCCGGCGGCGAAGAACACGGTCGGCAGCAGCAGCAGGCCAAAGGTGTACAGGTAGATCAGCGGCTGGATCGGCCCCTCGCCGCGCAGGAGATGGAGCACCATCGTGGCGGTCATGAAGGCGACGACGAGCGCACCGAGAGAGGCGACGCCTCCCAGCCACCGCGCGAACAGGAACTGGCCGTTGCCCACCGGCGTCGAGGCAATCACCCCGCCCGTGCCGGTGCGCAGGTCCTCGCCGATGCGTCCACGCAGGAGGAAGAAGCCGACGAGCCCGAACAGCAGTCCTCCGAGCGAGGCGCTGCCCAGCGCCAGCGCGGAGCTGGTGTAGCGCACGCGCGCCTCGCCCACGGCCATCAACGTCTCGCCGCCCGTGGGGTCTGGGAGCATCATCCAGATGAGGGCGACCACCGCGAGCAGCGCCGCGAGGCTGGACAGGCGCCGCACGCGCATGCGCATCTCCAGCCGCGCCATCGTCTTGAGCAGGTGGCCATTCATGCTGCCCGCTCCTGCACCGCGTAGCGCTGGGCCATCAGCGCCTCCTCGAGGCTGGGCTCGGCCGCCACGGCGCCAGGGCAGGGCGGCTGCGCATGCGCGATGCGCAGGGCGATGCGGCCGCTGCCCTGGCGCTGCGCCTGCAGGACGTGCACGCGAGCGCGCAGCTCCGCGTACTCCCCGTCCGCGACCTGGGCCGACCAGATCTGCCCGCGAGCGTTCTGGAGAATGGCCTCAGGCGTCTCGAAGGCGATGAGCCGCCCCGCGCGCAGGATGGCGAGCTGACTCGCGATGCTCTCCACGTCTGAGACGATGTGGGTCGAGAGGAGGACCAGCTTGCGGAAGCCGAGCTCGGCGAGCAGGTTCCGGAAGCGCAGGCGCTCCTCGGGGTCGAGCCCCGCGGTGGGCTCGTCGACGATGAGGATGTCGGGGTCGTTGAGCAGCGCCTGGGCGATGCCGAGGCGCCGCTGCATCCCGCCGGAGAATGCGGCCGCCGGCCGGTGGGCCTGGTCGTGCAGGTTGACCAGCTCGAGCAGGTGGCGGATGCGGGCAGGGTCGCGCACGCCCTTGAGCGCGGCGAAATACTGCATGAACTCGAGCGCGGTCAGGTTCGGATAGACGCCGAACTCCTGAGGCAGGAAGCCGAGCCGGCGCCGGATGGCCTCTGGCTTCTTCACGACGTCCACGCCGTCGAAGAGGATCTGCCCGCGGGTGGGCCGGGTCAGCGTGGCGATCATCTGCATCAAGGTGGTCTTCCCGGCGCCGTTGTGGCCGATGAGGCCCACCACCCCGCGCTCGAGCGTCAGCGAGACGTCCGCCACGGCGGTGACGGCTCTTCCATAGGTCTTCACGACGTTGCGAACTTCGAGCATGGAGGTTCTCGCGAGGGGGTAGTCCGTGAGGTGCACTGCTGGCTACGCGGTGAAGCGCGCTCCATTGCGTCCGCGTTCCTCACACCGGCGGGGACTGTCCGCGAGCAGCGGGGCCGCGCGCCCGACAGTCGCCCCCTGGCGCCCGGCGATCGCCCAGCCCCAGGGCCGTCCCCGTTCGAGAGGCCTGCTAGCCTCGCGCCATGAGCCCGTCCCCCCGTCGCAGCGACGCACGTCCCCCGTCGGCATGGTGGTCCGAGAGCGAGCGGGAATGGGTGGAGGGCCCGCGCGACGCCGAGGAGCGCCTCCATGGCCTGGTCCGCTATTGGGACGCCGAGGAGCGCTTCATCTCCGAGTGCGAGCACCAGCACGGCCAGCCCCATGGCCGGGCCCGCCGCTACCACGTCGATGGCTCGCTGGCCCAGGAGTGCACCTATGTCCTGGGCCGGCTCGAGGGCGTCCGCAGCTGCTACCGGCCCGAGACTGCGGGCGTGGAGGCCCTGCGCGTGCTCGCCCAGGCCGCGCCCACCGTCACGGTCTACGAGTGTGAGTACGAGCAGGGCAACCTCGTGGCGACCCGCTTCCGCGACCACTCCGGAGCCGAGGTCAATCTCGAGATGCGCCTGTGGTACCGGAATGGGCAGCTCCGCGAGGAGAAGCGCGAGGATGGCTCTTGCCGCGCCTTCCATACCTCACCGGCCTCGAATGGCTCGAGCTGGGTCGCGTCCAGCTCTCACCGGCGACACGAGAGGCATTGCACGCCCGCTACGGGGCTCGCGTCAGGTTCCAGCTCCCATGAGCCCCTGTGCTGAAGGAGAGGACACCGCGATAGGAACGCCCTCGCGGTAGCCTCGCTCCCTGGCTGGGGCCACGCGAATGCGTGATGGGCGAGCGCGGTTTTCGGGAGCCCTTCGCCTGGGTGCACTGCATACGGGTGAAGTACGGCACCGCGACATCCGCCGCTGTGCGCACCTCCTGCTCGGCGGTGACCGCCCGATGGAGGCTTCCAGCTCGCCGGGTTGCTGTCGGCGCCGCATTTAGTTTACGGTGTATATAAATTCTGAATGACAGGAGGCGCGCGGCATGGGCGACCGATGGCTGCTTCGTGGTGCGGAGGTCATCACCTGCGACCCGGAGCAGGAGGACCTGCCGCGTGGCGACATCCTGGTGGAGGACGGGGTCATCGCCGCGATGGGGCCCGACCTGCGCGCTGGCGACTGCCGGGTGCTCGACCTGGGTGGGAAGCTCGTCATTCCAGGGCTCATCGATACGCACCGGCACACGTGGCAGACGCCGCTTCGCGCGCTGGGCGCGGACTGGACGGTCATGGACTATCTGGCGGCGGTGCGCGTGAGGCTCGCGCCCGCCTTCCGGCCGGAGGACATCCATGCCGCCAACCTGGCCGGAGCACTGGAGGCGCTGGACGCGGGCATCACCACCCTCGTGGACTACTCTCACTGCATGGAGTCTCCCGAGCACGCGGATGCCGCGCTCTCCGCGCTCGAGGACGCGCGCATCCGGGCCCTCTTCGCCTACGGCTATGCGGCGGGCCCCCGTGAGAGCCCCTCGCTGCCGACGCACGCGAGCCGACTCCAGGAGGCACGGCGCCTGCGGACCACGCGCCTCGCCTCGGACGATGGGCTGGTGCGGCTGGGCATCGCCCTGACGGAGATGCAGGTTCCCTGGGAGCAGAGCCGCGCCGAGCTGCGCTCCGCGCGCGAGCTCGGTGTCCCCATCACCGCCCACTGCTCCGCGTGGCCCGTGTCAGGCCCGAGCGAGGTGCAGCGCCTGGCGGACGAGGGGCTGCTCGGGCCGGACCTGCTCTTCGTCCACTGCACCTGGAGCTCCGACGAGGACCTGTCGCGCATCGCCGGAAGCGGCGGCTCTCTCGCGGTGACGCCGGAGACCGAGCTGCAGATGGGCATGGGCTTCCCCATCACCGGACGGGCGCTGCGTGCCGGCGTCCGGACAACGCTCGGCTGTGACGTCGTCTCCAGCAATGGCGGAGACCTGTTCACCGCGATGCGGCTGGCCCTCCAGGTGGAGCGCGGCAGGACGAACGAGCGTGTCGGCCTGCCCCGTGCCCTCGAGCTCAAGGCCGCTCGTGTCCTCCAGATGGTGACTCTTGATGCCGCGGAGGCCCTGGGCCTGGGCCGCGTCACGGGCTCGCTCCGTCCTGGCAAGGACGCGGACCTGCTCGTTCTCTCCGCTGACGCGCTGAACCTGACGCCGCTGGGCCGACCTCGTGACGCCGTGGTGCTCCAGGCCCACGCGGGCAACGTCGAGTCGGTGATGGTGCGTGGCAGGTGGGTGAAGCTCCACGGCGCCCTGGTCGATGTCGACGTGGCCTCAGTCCGGCGCCGGGTCGTCCAGGCGCGCGACGCGGTGCTCGCGCGGGTGGGAGGCCCGGCTGCGCTGCTGGAGGAGCGAGCGTCGCTCGACGCCCACTGGGACATGGGCGGTGGGTGATGGCGCCGGCAGTCAGCTTCGGCGGGAGCGTGGGCGCTTTCGAGTGCCGTCCCGCCGCGCGTCGATGCGCCGCTGGATGCCTTCGAGCATGAAGCCCAGGCTCGTCTCGAACTCCCGTTCCACCTTCGTGGCGCGCATGTGGGGCAGGCTGTGGGCGATGCCCGGGTAGTCGGCGGCGGGGAGTGCCGCGGCGGCCGTGTAGAACTTCTGGAAGGGTGACTCCGGAGCGCTGGCGTCCCACGGCTCCTGCCTGCGGACGGCGCCGGCCAGCCAGGAGAAGAAGGTGTTGTGCAGCGCTCCCGCCTCCTTCCAGGGGATGCCGGCGTCGTGCAGCTTGCGCACCGTCCTGTCGAGGACGACGAGCGAGGTGTGGGCGATGGGACCCTCTTCGAGGAGGAAGTCCATGACGCCCCGGTGCGCCAGTCCGAGGGCCCGCACGCGCTTCGCCAGCTCCCGGAGCCAGGCCACCGGCTCCAGGCGCTCGTCCGGGAACACGAGGGGCGCGAGAATCGCCTCGACGGTCAGGAGCGCGAGCTCATCCCGGTTCTCGACGTGCTTGTACACGGCCATGGGAGTCGCCCCCAGGCGCTCCGCCAGCGTCCGCATGGAGAGCTGCCGCAGCCCCTGCTCCCGGACGAGGCCGACGGCGGCCTCCACCACCAGGGCGCGTGAGAGTCGGGGAGGGCGTCCGCGCGCCGCTCGCTCATCGGAAGTCATTCACCCGAGCATAGGGCACGGCCGCCGGTTGTAGACGCCTGCGTATGAAGGCCGGTCCCTCGCCGCTCCTCAGTGCGCGGTGAAGCCGCCATCAACCGGCAGGCCGACGCCAATCACGAAGCTCGCGCCCGGGCTGCAGAGGCCGGTGCGATGGCCGATGGCGGAGCGCCCGCGATCGAAGGCAGCACGGTCTATGCCCTGTCCGGTCTGGGGAAGTGCCTTCGCGCGCTCGTCACCGTGAAGGTGCAGGATGCTCGGTCAGGTCTCCGTCGTCGTGGTGCGCAGGCCGACGAGCGTCCCATCCGGCAGGCGCCCGAAGAGGAAGGTGCGCACGCGCACCACGCCCTCGCCGCGCACGAAGAGCAGCGTGAGGTCGGTCAGCACGGCCTCCATCATCCCCTGGAGGAGCATGAAGACGGAGGAGGGGCCCGGCGCATCGTCCGGGGCGCGGTCGAAGAAGAAGTCCCCCGACTCGAGGTCCAGGCGGTAGCGCGAGCCGATGCCCAGCGCGGCGCGGAGCGTGTCGGCGTTGATGGGCTCGGTGGCGGCGAGGTCCGCGCTGAACGGCGTGAAGTCGTCGTCGCTCTCGCTCATCGGGTTGAGCTGGTCATCCATCAGCGCGGAGAACGCGCGGGCCAGGTAGGGGGCCGCGTAGCCTGTGGACTGGTTGTCGGTGAACGATGCCACCGGCGTCGCGGCGAGCTTCGCGGTCTTCGTGGGCTTCTTCGTCGGGGTCTTCTTCTTCTTCGAAGCCTTCTTCGCCATGGTGTGGCTCCTCTCTTCTGGAAGACGACGCAGGAATCATTCCAACCGACTCCGACACGATGCCGAAGCTCGGCAATCTGCGCCAGATGCGGCGCGCTCCTGGACTCCTTCCTCTACCTGGCGACCCTCAACGTCCCTATCGCCGTCAACCGGTAGTGCCGGGACCGCCGCGAGGCCCATGGCGGCGGAAGCCGAGCCCACGGCAAGGCAATCTCGAGCCCCTGACGTTCACGCCCCGTCGCCTGATACATAACATGAAACATTCTCACGCAATGGACCCGACGGCGTGGCGCCTGGCTGTCCTTCCGCAATGTCAGAGCATGCGGCTAGTTTCCGCCCTGCTTCTTCAGAGGGGGTCGCATGCACGAAGACAACGGAAGCAGCATGAAACATGGGCTCGGTGGGGTGCTGTTGCTGGCGGCGGCGCTGGCATTCCAGGTGGCCTGCGGGGCGGTGGAAGGCGCGCCGGAGGCAACCGGATTGGGAGTGGCCGAGCAGGCCACCCGGGGCTTCCTCCCGGACCTGACGGTGGAGGAGGTCTCGCGAGGCTCGGGCCTCTACAAGGCGAAGTTGTGCAACAGGGGGTCCTACGGCTCGGAGAGCACCTTCACGGTGCTGATGACGAACGCGGACACGGGCGCCTCCATGCAGTCCGACCCCCAGTATCCCTATTCCGTGCCGGTGCCGGGCACCTGCATCTGGACGGGGGGCCTCTACTGCACGCACCTGGGCTCCGGGTGCGACAGCTTCATCACGCTGACCGTGCTCGTGGATGACACGAACAACGTGACGGAGACCTATGACGACAACAATACGCTGACGGTGTCCCTCCGCGAGCTCAGCGTCCTGCCGGACCTGACGGTGGATCAGGTCGTCCGCACTTCCACGGGCTACCATGCGCGGTACTGCAACCAGGGCATCGCCGACAGCACCGGCACCTTCGCGATGCGGTTCCGCAACGCGGGGACGGGGCAGATGCTCCAGACGGCGGCTACCGTCACGGTTCCAGCACAGGGCACCTGCGCCTGGACTTCCCAGGTGCCCTGCATCAATGTGGGAAGCACCTGTGTCGACACCCTCGACGTGCAGGTGACCGCGGACGTCACGGGCACGATCTCCGAGTGGAGCGAGATCAACAACGACGCGGTGGTCCACTTCACGCCGTCCTTCGCGCTGCCGGACCTGGTCGTGTCGAACGTCTGGCGGCAGGGCAGTACCTATGTCGTGTCGTACTGCAACCAGGGACTGGGGACCTCCACGAGGCTCTTCAGTCTCCGGCTGATGTACACCGCGTCGGGGTGGTCCTACACGACTCCGTCCAATCTTCCGGTGCCAGCACCGGGGCAGTGCGCGCAGACCACGAGCAACACCTGCTCCGTTCCGGGCTGCCGGCCCGGAAACTTCTGGGCCACCGTGGACGTCTCGAACGACGTGTTCGAGTCCAACGAAAGCAACAACTCCCTGTACCTGGCGGTCCCCTGAGCGGATTGGCTGTACCCCTGGGCCGGAAATCACGTGCCGTGACGATTTCCGTGCGACTTCTTCCGGCCCGGGGCCCTTTGCTTCACTTCCGTTTGCCCCTCTTTTCGACGAGCATCTCTTGTGGCTTCGATACTGCGTTGACGGCTCTCAGCGCCGCGCAGCGCAAGGCGATTGCGGATTGGGCAGACACTCTCAGTCAGGAGTGGGCATCGTCGGAGTGGATGTCGCGGTTCTCCAAAAAGGCCGCCAGGCTGGCTCGGACCTATCGCTCCGCTGGAACCTGAGCTTCCAGCGCCCGTCCGCACGCTGTGGGGGGCACTCCCCAGTCTGGGGGATGAGCGCCGCACTCATTCCTCCACGGCGTGGGCCACCTCAGCACCAAGCCCTTGAAATTCCACCCCAGTCGACCCGCCACGGGGACGGCATGGGAGTTGCCTTTCCGGCACGCCCCGCTTGCCAGAAAAGCCCCCCTCCCAGGAGTCCCCCGCCGTATGCGTCTTGCCTGTTTGATAGTCATTGCAGCCAGCGTTTGTGTCTCGAGCAGCGCGCGTGCCGAGGTTCCCATCGTCTACGTGCGCTGTCCCCGTACCGATGGTCCCGTGACGGTGTCCGGCCCGCTGACGAAGGGCGGCGTTACCACCACCCAGACCCTCACGCTGAAGCATGCGGACCTGGTGGAGATGCTCCCGGATACCGCCAACACCCTGCGCGGATTCGTGGCCCCGTGTGACCTGGTGTATCGGGATGCGAACGGCAACGAGCGGATTCTGTACGACTGCATCTCCAAGGCCACGCCCACCGAGGGCTGCGCGGCGCTGGATCCGGCCGTCTCCTTTGACGGGCGCACCGTGGCCTTCGCTGTCTTCCGCGGCAAGCTGGCGCAGCTCGAGGCCATGGGCACGGGCCTGCTCTTCGACCCCGCGGCGGAGAACACCCAGTACTTCAGGACGACGCTGCCCGCCCACGAGTTGGAGAGTCGGGAGGCGCAGCTCTTCCTGGTGGACATTCCCTCCGGGCAGCTCACCGCGCTGCCGCACACCCCCGCGACGTTTGACTTTGGACCGGCCTGGATGGCGGACGGGCGGCTTGCCTTCACGTCCACCCGGGCCCTGGACTTCCGTACCCAGCCCCGCTGCGGTGCGGACCAGGGACCCGTGCCGCAGCTCTTCAGCATGGACGTGACGGGAAGGAACGTCGAGCGGGCATCGCCCCATGCCCTCTCCGGTGAGCTGCACCCGCTGCAACTCGACGACGGGCGGCTTGCGTTCTCGAGCTGGCAGATGTTCGGGATGATGACCGCCCACAGCAAGGGGCCGGTGACGGGTTGCACGACGCTGGCCAACCTCTTCCAGCTCTATACCCAGAACCCGGATGGCGCCGGCGGCTTCGCCCTCTACGGCCAGCACCTGGGAGACGCCACGGCAACGGAGTACGGCCAGGTGCCCAGCCACGTGGCGGCGCACTTCCTCGGGCAGACGAGCGACCGCCGGGTGTGGAGCGCCGAGTACTACCGGGGCAACAACCTGGGCCTCGGCGCGGTGGTGGGCTTCCCCTTGCTTCCCGAGGGACAGGAGGGCCTCAACGTGGAACAGGCCAAGGCCCTGAAGGTCACGCCCTTCCGCATCCCCGGCCAGGTGCAGGTGGCTCGCTGGGCCTCGATGAGTGACCAGGGCTCGCCGAAGACGCCCGCGCCCGCGTGGACGCCGCCCGGGTACTCGAGCCCGCTGCAGTTCGCCGGCAAATTGGGACATCCCTCGGGCCTGCCCGGCAACCGCCTGATGCTGTCCTATGGGCTGGGGTACTGCAGCATGGCCGGGGAAAGCCTCGCGCTCCTGGGAATGAAGCGCTTCTCCTCCGAATGGGGAGATGAGCCGGCCTGCGACGTGGGCATCTACCGGACCGAGGCCCTCCCGGCCTCCGGCACCAACTTCATCGCCCACCCGAAGGACCTGGTGCCCATCGTCAACCGCCGCGAGTACCACGAATTCATGGCGCGGCCGGTGGTGACGTATCGGGATGTCTTTGGCGTGGACAAACCCGCGGTCCGTGCCCGGGCGGAAGTGGTCGCCTCCGGAGACCGCAGTCTCCCGGCCGGCACCCCCTTTGGCGTGCTTGGGGCCTCCTCCATCCTCCACCGGGAGACTCATCCCGCGGCGGGGCTGCGCTTCGAGGGCGGGGATGCCTTTGGTCAACAGGGCACGGACACCATCGCCTACGCGGATGACGAACTGTGCGGCGTGCGCATCCTCGCCGTGCTCCCCAATCGAAAGGACGAAGTCATCAAGCTCCTGGCGTCGAACGCGGTGGGCGAGCGTCTGTCCATTCTGGGCGAGTTCCCGGTGCGCAAGGTGGATGGCCAGGGGCAGGTGGTGAAGGACGGGCTGGGAATGCCAGACACCTCCTTCCGGGTTCGCTTCCCGGCAAACGTGCCCTATCTCATGCAGGGCATCGACTGCGAGGGACGCACGCTCAACACCGACCAGGCCTGGCAGTCCCTGCGGCCGGGCGAGGTGAAGACCTGCAATGGCTGTCATGTCCACTCCTCGCACGCGGACGACCTGCCATTCTCGACGACCGCGGCGGCCAGCCCCAATGCGCCCACCGTGCGCCTGGGCGAGGGGAGGGTGCCACTGCTGACGGGGGGCAATGGCGCGAACGTGGGCGTGCGGGAGGTGTCCGGCCTGGGCTATCAGGTCGAATTCGAGCGGGACGTGATGCCCATCTTCCAGGCCCGCTGCAATTCCTGTCATGGTGGGCTGAACCCGGCGGCGGGCCTCAAGCTGGACGTGCCTCGCACGGCGGACATGGCCCGGTTCCGCGTGCCGGACACCAGCACCTATTACCGGCTGGCGATGGACTTTGCGCAGGCCTTCGTCCCGGAGGCGCTGCGCTATCCGGGGCAGCTCGGCAACAACATTGCCAGGCCCAACCTGACCAAATACGTGCGGACGCTGAACGCGCGCCGCAGCCTGCTCCTGTGGAAGGCCGCGGGGCAGCGGCTGGACAACTTCACGGATGAGCAGTTCCCGTCGCGGAAGGACCCGCTGGTGCCCAACACCGGGCAGTACGACGTGGACTTCGGCGCCGCGCACCCCACCGGAATCACCCCCCAGGAGCTGGGCGTGTTGTCCCGGTGGATTGACCTGGGGGCAGGGTGGGGCGCGGACTATTTCGGAGACTCCATCCGACCCACCCTGTCCGTGGTGGCGCGCGCGAAGGGCGGAGCGCTCGAAGGCGTCTGGGTGGGTACGGCGGACGTCGGCAGCGGCGTCGAGCCGTCCTCGCTGACGGTGTGCGTGGTGCCAGCGGGCGGCGGCGCGTGTGGCGCCAACCTCGCCCCCGCGGCAGCCGCGGCAGGCACGGTGTCGGTGACCTTCCCATCCCCCCTGTCCGATGCGCAGGCCGAAGTCGTGACGAAGGTGAAGGACACCGCGGGCAACGAGTCCGAGCTGCGCTACACGGTGGGGTGGCTCCTCCAGCAGCCGCCGCCCAAGCCATCCCAGGGGCCCGACATCGTGTGGACCCCGGACGCAGGCACGGGAGGGCAGGATGGCGGCACGGGAGGGCAGGATGGCGGCACGGGCGAGGAGCCTGATGGGCCCAGGGAATCGGGAGGGTGCGGTGGGTGCAACACCGCGGGGGCGGGCCTGTCCAGTCTGCTGGGGCTTCTCTTGCTCGCAGGGGCCTCACGGCGCCGCCGGGAGGTGGGCTCATGAAGGCGTGGGCGTGGTTGTTGGCAGGGATGCTCCTGGCCGCGTGGGTGGGGTGTCTGGGGACAGGAGGCGACCCTGGAACGGAGGGGGGCGCCCCACCCGTGGAAGAAGGCCCGGGCACCCAGGATTCGGGGAGCAACGATGCGGGCTCGACGGACGCAGGCCCGAAGGACGCAGGCACGAAGGACGCAGGCCCCCTCGTCATTGACGGCGATGACACGAACTATCCCCCGGACACGCTGCTCCAGTTCCCTTCTCCGTGGCGGCTGGATGAGGAGCAGGAGTCGCGGCTGACCGTGGAGGTCGCGAACAATGTCCCGGTGCGCATCTTCGCGCTCGGGCTTCCTCCGGGGGCACGCTGGGACGAAGCCTCGCGCACGTTGGTATTTCGTCCCGACTTCATCCAGGGCGGGCGGGTGTGGCGGGTGCGCTTCCTGGTGAGGCAGGGCGATACCGTGCGGCAGGCCCTTCTCGACGTGGAGGTGAATGACACCATCCGGCCGCCGGAGCCGGTGGAGGTTTCATCCTCGGCAAGCAATTGCGGCGGCTGCTCCGTCAAGGTCTTCAGCGTGCGCACCGACACGTTCCTCGACAGCTCCGAGCTCGCGGGGCGCGAGTTCCGGTTCACGGTCGTCGTTCCCAATACCGCCTCCGCAAGTCAACGCATGCCGGTCCGGCTCGGTCTCCATGCGTATGCCTCCCCGCCGCCCGCGAATGGAACCACCGCCAACGGCAACTCCACGGCATTTGGCGTGGGGCCATCCGCGGACCCCGTCCTCAACTGGTGGACCGGCTACGCGGACATGACGCAGAGCCCGCCCGTCTTCCGGCCGTACACCCAGCGCCGCGTCATGCACATGCTCGACTTCGTCCTGCGCACCTTCCCCGGAGCGGACCCCGAGCGCGTGCATGTCGGGGGGTACTCGATGGGTGGCAGCGGCGCGAGCTTCATCAGCATCCGGTACGCGCGACACTTCGCTTCCGTGCAGAACCTGATTGGCTTCGCCACCACGCTTGCGCCGGAGCGGCCCCCCACCCAGTTGGCGCGCGATGGTGGCTTCGGGCCGCAGGATGCGGGCTATGTGGATGAGCAGGGAATGGTGGCCTGGCAGCGGTATGACCTGTCGCGGGCCCTTCGCGATGACTGGTCCGTGCAGAACCAGTTCTTCTTCACCAACCACGCCCATGACGACCAGGTCGTCTCCTTCCGCAGCATGGCAGTCGCCACAGCCCCCACGGGGTCGAGCACCTATGGGGCCCTCGAGAGCTTCCGGGTGGGCCACGAGTCCGTCTGGCACGCAGGAGGGCACTCGCAGGTGGACCCGAGCCTTGGGGCGAACTGGTGGAAGGGCCTTACCCCCGAGCAGGTGCTCCGCCGCGACAAGGCCTTTCCCGCCTTCAGCCGCAGCACTGCCAATGATCCGCCCCCGACCTTGCTGGGGGTGGATGGGGGACGCGACGTCTACAACGACGCGCGCCCGGGTGTTCTCAACCGCTATCTCCGCTGGAACCCGGACACACTCGTGGACCGCGTGGACCGCTTCGAGGTGGAGCTCTGGGCCAATGTTTCGGCCGTGGCGACGGATGGAGGCTGGCCACCGATTGGAACGGATTACTTCGGCTCCCTGCCCATCCGGGCGGACGTCACCTTGCGCCGGGTGCAGCGCTTTGTCTGTCGGCCGCGCGAGTCGCTCCGGTGGGAGTACCGAGGGGAGAGCGGCACGGTGCAGGCGGACGACCAGGGCGTGGTGACCCTGCCACAGCGTGTCTTCGAGCCCGTGGCATCACGGCTGGTGCTCACGCGCATGGAGTGAGGCGAAAGTGAAATCAGCAAAGAGAGAAATGGGCGCGCCGCTGTTCGGATTCTTCACCGTGGCCCTGGCACTGGCCGTTGCGGGCTGCCAGGGCGAGCCCTCGGAGGAGGTCGCCCCCCCAGCCGAGCAGGACGCGGGTCCTTCCATGGACGGTGGCAGTGACGCGGGCCCATCCGATGCCGGGGGGACTGACGGAGGAAGCACCGACGCCGGCTCGCCCCCGTACGATGCCGGAAGCTACGCCCCCGGCCCCGTGGACGCAGTCATCGAGGCGATGCCCGCCAATAGCTGGAAGACGCTCCCCAATACCCTGATGAAGGACGTCTGCCCTCTGCCCTACCAATCGTATTTTTGCGAGTCGGTGGTCAGCGCCTGGAGCGGTGCGGCCTACGACTCGAGCCGCGACCGGATGCTCGTCTTCGGAGGCGGACACGGGGACAGCTACTACAACAACCTCTTTGCCTTCGACGTGGGGCAGATGCGGTGGCACCGCCTCACGGAGATGCCCTCGGGTGCCACCGGTAACGCCCCCACCAGTGCCATGAAGGCGAGCGCATTCGAGACCTGCGGGTACTACCCTCGAGGGACCACCGTTCCATCCCTCCCGCGCGAGTATTTCCTCGACCCCGGGACCTATCTGAAGCCCGAGGCGTGCGACTACCCGGACGTGGCGCCGTGGGTGGATGACCAGCAACCCCGCTCCAGCCATACCTACAGCAAGAACGTCTACGACCCGTTCGAAGACAGGTTCTGCTACCTGGCCGGGTCCTACTACCCATCCGCCCAGACCAGCAGCGCGCGAGCGGTCTGCTTCTCCTTCGCCACCGGCCAGTGGAGCCGCATCGCCAACGTCCCCCAGGTGTCTCGTGGCGCCTCCGGAGTGGATGCCTTCGGGCACTTCTGGAGCGTGCCCAACGGCACGGGCAAGCTGGACGAGTACGCCCCTGCCACCAACACCTGGAAGCGCCACGCAAACAGCTTCCCGAAGGACGGCTATCCCACCACCTATCTCACCGGGGACGTGGACCGGACCCGCCACGACTTCTACGTGCTCGCCTACCAGGGCCAGATGTTCCGCTATGACCTGGATGCTCCGGATGCCCAGCTGCAGTGGCTCCAGCCTTCCGCGGGGGCACCGTCCTTCTCGGGCAGCGGGGGCCTCGTCTACGCGGATGGCCTGGACCGGTTGGCGGCGTGGAGCGGCGGGCAGACCGTGTATTTCTTCGCCCCTGCCACGAACACCTGGACCCCATATACCGGTACGGGAGACAACCCGGGAGCCGCTGAAAGCAACGGCACCTTCGGCCGCTGGCGCTACAGCCCGAAGCGCAAGGTGTTCGTGCTGGTGAACTCCAGCGTCCAGAACGTCTACCTGTACAAGCCACCCGCCTCTCCGTGACACGCGGAGCGGCGCCTGCATCCCGGTCAGCCAGCACTACGTCGAGTCGCACCCGCCCGCGGGTGCGGCTCCCGACGCGTCCGCAATCTCAAACACTGAGACCGCTCCGTGTGGAGCTTTTCAGTGATATCGCGAGTCGCGGAAATGCCTTGATCTGAACTTGAGTGTGATATTGCATTGTCACCTCACCTGCGAAAAGGAGTGTCATCATGTTTCTGCGTGGGCTGGCGATGGCCGCTGTTGTTTCTGTCTTCGGGATGGGCTGTGGTGGAACGGAGGTGACGGAGGGAGTCGAGAGCAGTGGTCAGCCGGGGCAGGACTCCTCCGAGCTCACCGGCGAAACCTGCGACGTGCTCCAGACCCGGGCTTGTATCTTTGACTCGTCGAGAGGCTGTTATTGGGCCAGTGGCGCTCTGGGCGAGTGCTACTGTCAGGGCGCCCCCAACACGTGGTTCTGCTGGGTCAGCGACTGACGGCCCTGCCGTGGCATCTCGCAAGCGGGTAATCTCCGCTTACGTCTGGCCCTCATGGTGGAAGGCCCGGACAATGGGATGGTGACGCAGTAGCGACAAGGTAGAGCGGCCCGCTCTGAGTTCTCTGGGGCGGGCCGCTGTACGTTCGGCGGTGCACGTGCGACGCGATTGACGTCGCAGTCCTTCCCAGCAGGGGCTGAAGTCGCCGGCCCACGCCTCGTCGGGATCGAGCCTCTCTGCGAGCCGATCCATCTCCGCGTCGTCGGTCGAACCGGATGCCATCCATTCGAGCACCAGCGCGAGGGCGTGGGCCTCCTCGTTTCCGCCCTGCCGCAGCTCGGAGAGCCTGCGATGGCGACTTGGGCGACCGGATAGGTGTCACGACGACCGGCGACCAAGAGCCACGACGTCAGCGCATCGTAGTCCTCTGCGGAAGGGCGAGCTTCCGCGCCTTGCCCTTGGCGGGGAGGTGGAACGCCTGCGCGTCGGTGTGCAGCCGGAGGGTGGAGGCCACGTAGCCGTAGGGAAGCGCCTTGGGCAGCTTGGTGCGCGTCCAGCCTGTTTCGCACGGTCGTTCAATTCACGACCCCGGCCGCGGCCCGCTGGAAGTACGCAGACGGCATCTGATTCGGCTTCTGAGCCATGACTCCCGAACCCTTCAAACAGCGAATGCTCGCCATCTCCCAACGTGGGGAGATGTTCATCAATCCGGAGTGCGCCGAGGGAGCCGCGCTGCACCTGAGCCATGTCTGGCTTTCCTCGGCCCGTCCTGAATGGGACTTCGAGCGCACCCGGGAGCTGTGGAGGTCGGTGGCCCACGATGTCGCCCACCGTCCATGGCTCTCGGGAGACCAGGAGGCGCTCGGGCGCTACAGGGCCTGGCGCTGGGGGGCTCGGGAGGAGCTTGCCCGGAAGCAGGTGGTCCAGGCCTATGAGCGGGTCTCCGCCGCGCTTCGCTGGACGTCCCTGGCGGAGCCCGCTTCCGGGAGCTGGGGGGCGTTGTTGCTGGCGCGCCCCGAGCTCGCGGGGCCTCCGGATGTCCTGGATGTGGAGTCCCTGCTCGCGTCAAAAAACTCCTGAGGGCGCCTCCTCCGGCCGTACGCGGCGTAGTTCCCCTCCAGGTCGTGGAACTCCCAGGAGATGAAGAGCACCAGGGTTCGCTCCCGGACAGGAGGACCCCATTGACTGGGGCGAGCCATCCGTCGAACAACTAAATCAATAGTTGAAATCCAACTAAGGCCTTAGTAGTTTGCGGCTCGAAGGTTGGGACCGTGTCCAAGTCATCCGAGAACGAAGCGCCCAGACCGCTCACGCCCGTGGAGCTGGATGGGATGCGGTTCGTCTGGCGCAAGGCTTGTTCAACGAAAGGAACCGCGGTGCGAAATTCGACCGTCCGATTCATCACCGCCGCCGCGCTCGCTTTGGCGGCGATGGCCGCCCAAGCGCAATCCGTCGCCTTCACGTTCGACGACGGCCCGCATGTCAGCGACACGCCGCGCATGAACGCGCAGCAGCGCAACCAGGCCATGCTTGATGCACTGGCAAAACATCGCGTGCAGGCCGCGCTGTTCGTCACGGCGGGAAACGGCGCCAATACCGAGGCTGGCCTGACGCTGGCGCGTGCGTGGGGGAAGGCAGGCCACGCGATCGGCAACCATACAATGACGCATCCGGACCTGCACAAGGTGCCGCTTGATGCATACCAGCGCGAGATACTCGATTGCGACCGCATCATCAGCGACCTGCCGGGCTATCAGAAGTGGTTCCGCTTTACCTTCCTTCGCGAAGGGAACACGCCGGAGAAGCTCGACGGCATGCGCAGCTTCCTCAAGCAGCAGGGCTACCGGAATGCGTACGTGAGCGTCGATACCAGCGACTGGCGGCTCAATGACAAGTTGGTGGAGACGCTGAAGAAGAATCCTGCCGCCGACGTGAGCGCGATCAGAGATGCCTATCTGAGTCACATCCGCCAGCGAGCCCTCGCCTATCGCGACTTGTCGCAGAAGCTGCAGGGCCGAGATATCGCGCAGGTGATTCTCCTGCACCACAACCTGATCAACGCGCTGTGGCTGGACGATGTGATTGCGATGTTCAGGCAGATGGGGTGGACCCTCACAACGCCGCAGGCGGCGTTCGCCGACCCGATATATGCGCTCGCGCCGGATCGTCCGGTCGCAGGGCAAAGCCTGCTGCTGTCGATGGCCCGCGCGCTGGGCCTCGGCAGGTTCGAGGGATGGGAACGGCTGGTTGATGACGGCGATTACGAAATCGCCGCGCTGGCTGCGAAAGGATTATAGGAACCCGGCCCACGTCGCGCAGAACGCCAGCGCCCGACGCCGTACGGCCATTGATGGCCGAACGACAGCGAGCGCCGGCTACTGCTTGAGCCAGCGGGCACGCAAGAGAATCGAGGAGAATGGGGGTTGGATGAAGAGCGGCTGGGGCCCGTTTCTCACGTCAAGGGAGGACAAACCGAGCCTGGATGCAACGCGCCGTGCGCATCAGAGCTCGCAATTGACCCAGACGGAGTCCTGGCGATAGACGCCCGTCTTCCCTGTGACGGGCTTGAAGTCATATTCACACCCACCGTAGGGAGGGAAGTTCGAGAACCCGGCGCTCCTGAACCGGACGATCGTGTTCTGGAGGTTCGTCTGGGTCGGCTTGAAGTGTCCGCTGTCATTGGTGATCCACTGGATCACGCCATTGTTCAGCTTGATGGTGCCCGCGCCGATGACATTGATTTGCTGCCGGGCGTCTTGTCCCGGGGGCGTGTTCGGCCTGGGCAAGCCCGCGATCGACCCCATCAGGATCCCGGCATGGGTCGTCAATCGCGGCCTGGTGCAATAACGGGTCGAGCTGTCCGGCGGCTTGGTCTCGTTGATACAGTTGGCCGAGCCGCGAATCTGGATGAACCGGCCATCGACGTTGATCATGTAGATGCGACCGTCCCGGGCGTCGATGACGTACAACGTCTCGCTCACGGAGCTCACGGCCCAGGTGCTCACCGGCGTGTTGGTCGTCTTGTAGTAGGCGACCCCATTGCTGAAGACGACCTCGTAATCCGCGAGCGCGTCGTTCGGGATGCCCTTGGCGCAATTGGAGACGCCCAGCCAGGACTCGCATACGCCATTGGCGGTCGTCCCGCTGTCGTTGTACTCCAGGTAGACTGGGAAGTCCTTGCAGATCTGGCCGGCAGGGCAGGCGGGTTGGCAGATGCCATTGGCATTGACGCTCAAGCCCGTTGCGCACGTGCTGACCGTTCTGGAGCAGGAGCAGGACTCCTTGATGCAGCAGAAGTTGAACGGCCAGTAGACGCACACTTCCTCGGCGCATTGGGAGCACGGCTTCTGGTTGGCACCACCGCAGGCCGCGTCAGTGACGGACGTCCTGGCCAGGGCGCTTGTAGAGTCGAAGTCGCTCGAGAACCCGGAGCCATGGCCTCTGCTCTGCGCGATATCCGCGGAGGTGATGGTGAACCCCCGGCTGGCCGCGAGCGAGATGAGGAGGCTGTCGGTCGTGGCGGTACGCAAAGCGGCCATGAGGCTGTGGTCGTTGACCGCCGCGTCGAGCAAGGCGTTCATTGCCGCGTTGTACGTGGGCTGTCCCGGGGTAGGGGGCGTCATGCAGGTGACCGTCGAGGACGGAGAGGTCACCGTGGAGCTCACGAAGTCGAACCAGGGTTGCTGCTTGATCGCGCACAACTGCTTGCCAGCGCCGTGCTCCACATAGGGGTCGAGGATCTGGCCCGAGCCACTGCCGAAGGGGGCGGGGGCGCCATAGTTCGCCACGCCGTTCGTCCACCACGCCTGACCGCTGAGGGCCGTGGGCCAGATGACATGGTTCGCCGTCGTCGCCCCGCTCATCTGGGGGACGATGAGGTCGGTCCACTTCAGGGTGAAGGTGTTGCTCCCTTGCCCCTTGAAGACCAGCGTGTGGTTCGTGGCATCGACCGCGATGTCCCAGATATAGCGGGCCCCCGCCTTCTCGATGAGGCTCACGACGTTGCCGCTGGCGTCATACGCGACGATGGCCATCCCCAGCCTGTTGTCGAGGTAGCTCAGGGCCCAGTAGGTCAGGCCGTTCGCGGTGATGACGGGACACATGTCGCTGGCGTCCAGCGTGTCCGGCCCCTGCAAGCAGGTCTTCTTCAGCTCGATGGGCACGCGCAGGGGCGTGGCCGCGTCGACGAAGTGGACGGTCGGGATGATCGTCGCGGTCCCGGAGGTGCTCGGGAGCGCGCAGCCACACACGGCCTGTCCTCCTCCCGAATCGATACATGCCTTCACGGGAGGGTGGCTGGGATTGTTGCTCCAGTTTCCCGTGAACACCATTCCGTATTGCGTGCAGACCGGGGCGCACACAGTGGGGGCCGAAGAGTTGTTGGCGATCTGTGGGCTGCAACGGTCGCCGATCGCCGCGTGGGCCATGGGGGCCGTGAGGAATGCCACGGCGGCAGACAAGACCACTGCTCTTTCAAAGAGTGTCATGAGGGTTCCTTGTTGGGCTGCTGTCTCTTGCGCGCCTGGATTGGGTGTGGGGCGGGGACAATCAGGCGGCGGGTTCGAGTATAGGCGTCCGTCGTCAAACCCTGTCAAACCATGTGGCGCCCCAGCGGCCCCGGACAGGAATTGCCCACGGGCCCGCATAGGGGAACATCGACCTTCCTCGCACGTCGTGCCCACCGTGCCCGCGTGATGTCCTCTACCGGGTGATGGCCTCCAGGATGTCGTCACGCATCTGCCCGCGGATGTCCAGCAGGCCCTCGTTGGGGAAGGGCCTGCCGTCCAGCACCTCCAGGGCGATGCTGGGATAGAACGGATCCCTGCGGACCTTCGGCGTCGCGTAGGCATCCAGCGTGGCGGGCACGAGGTAGCGCGGCACCCGCGTTCCCGCCGGAGCATCCTCGCTCATCAGAATCCACTCGAAGGTGCTCGGCCGGCTCATGTACTCCACGAACTTGCGCGCCGCCTGCTCGCACGCGCCAGTGCAGCGGACCGACAAGAAGTACGAGTCCGTGAAGAGGATGGGACGGTTGCCCTCGCCCAGGGGCGCGGAGGACAGCTTGATGTCGGACGCGCTCTGGCCCTCGGGCAGGTTCTTCAGGATGACGTGCAGGCGCTCCGAGTAGCCGATGGTGACGTCCGCCTGCCCCTGCGCGAAGCGTGTCGCGGCGAGGTCGTAGTTGTCGCTGTAGGTGCCGTCCACGCAGGGGTTGGCCCCATTGGTTTCGCAGGCCTGGGTGACGCGGCGCAGGCCATCGAGCGCGGCCGGGTCATAGTAGGACGTGGTGACGGCGGACTCGATGCGCCTCGCCCCGTTCGTGTCCGCCCACGCATCGAGGTACAGGGCGGGCAGGTTCCAGCTCCCGAGCAGGTCCGCGGCGATGTCGGGCGCCGGCGTCTGCCGGGCCTCCAGCGCCTGGAGCAGGTCGCTCACCGTCCGGGCCCGGCGCACGTTCTCGTCGCGCGAGATGACGAAGTGGCCGCAGAGCCAGTGGGGAATGCCGTAGAGCTTCCCCTGGTGGAACGAGGAGGCGACTCCGGCGGGATGCCAGAAGACGTTCTCCGGGAGCCGGGACCACGGCCTCACTGCTCCGGTGGCGACGAGCTCTCCCAGAATCACCGTGTCCGTCTCGATGACGTCGTAGTTGCATTCCCCTTCTCCCTTCAGGGAGCGCGCAATCGTGGACGGCTCATAGAAGTCGTCCTGGAAGCACGAGGGGTTGAGCACGAGGTCGACGTCGGGATGCTGCTGCTCGAACTCCGTCTCCAGGCGCGTGAGCAGGGACGCGAACTGGTCCCCGGCCGCGTCCGGGATGTAGGGGTAGATGGGGACGCGAAGGGTGACGCGACCATTCGAGAGAGGGGCCTCCGTCTGGGCCTGGGCGGTGCGGACACCGGTAAGGGAGAAGACGGCGGCCGTCAGGATGCCCAGGGACTTCGATGCATGTGCGCTCACGTGAATCGACCTCCAGATGTCAGGACCGCGAATGCAGACCTGTCTTCAACCAGCAAAACAGGAATAGCATGAGCGGGTGACTACGGGGGCCGCGACAGGGCCCGGACGTACCGCCTCCAGTGCGGGCGCGGGAGGCGGCTCGGGCGATGACCCGCGCCTACGTCTTGAAGACCTCCACGCTGTGCAGATCGCGGTGCAGAAGGTGCACCTTCAGGATGCCGGCGAAAGCGCGGAAGCCCAGCACCTCGTAACACTACTGCGTTAGGGGTATGCGGGGGAGCGAGCGACTGAGGGCTGCGCGCCCTTGGCTACCATTGCGTTGTGCGCCCGGTGTCCTACTCATGAAGTAGGTATGGACTCCATCATGAATGCCGCTGCTGTGCAGCGGCTTGAGAGGTACTTCCAGCGAATCGGGGACGTGCTCGGCGAGGAGAGCCGGCGTGGCTCGTTCGCCCTCTATGCCATGGGCCTGCTGGGAGACGGGGAGCGCAAGAGCGTCGAGCCCATCGCCGCCCGCGCATGCCCGGACCCCGGAGGGGTGGATGCCATGCACCAACGGCTGTTGCACTTCGCCGTGGACTCGAAGTGGAGCGACCGGGACGTGCGGCGGGCGGCGGCGCAATACGCGCTGGAGGCGATGACCTCGCGCGAGCCGGTGGAAGTCTGGATTGTGGACGACACGGGCTTCCTCAAGCAGGGCAAGCACTCAGTGGGCGTGCAGCGGCAGTACACCGGCTCGGCGGGCAAGGTGACCAACTGCCAGATTGGCGTCAGCCTCAGTGTCGCCACCCGCACCGAGCACCTGCCCCTCGACTTCGAGCTGTACCTGCCCGAGTGCTGGGCCCAAGACGAAACGCGCCGCCGCGAGGCCCGCATCCCCGCCGACGTCTCCTTCAGAACCAAGCCTCAACTCGCATTGCAAATGATTGACCGGGCCATGGAAGACGGCGTCCCTCCGGGGATTGTCCTGGCGGACACCGCCTACGGCAGCTCCAGCCAGTTCCGTGCCCATCTGCGCTCGCTGGGCTTGCACTACGCGGTGGCGGTGGACCCAAGGACCACCGTCTGCCTGTTGGATAAGAAGGGGCGTCCCCGAAAGGACGCGCGGAGCGTTGCGGACCTGGCCTTGCGCATTCATGAGCGGGGAGGTTTTCGACGGTGCACCTGGCGCCAGGGTACACAGGAAGCCTTGTCGGCGCGCTTCGCCTTGCGTCGCGTCGTCGCCGCGGGCGTGCCTCAGCGAGAGCAGGAGCCCCTGTGGCTGCTTATCGAGTGGCGAGACGGTGAACCCGAGCCGGCCAATTACTTCCTCGCTTCCCTGCCGGAGCGCAGGACGAAAAAGCAACTCATCCGTTTGGTGATGCAGCGCTGGAGAACCGAGCGCGTCTACGAGGACCTCAAGGGTGAGCTGGGCCTGGACCATTACGAAGGCCGCCGCTTCCCGGGCTGGCATCACCATGTCTCCGTGGCGCTGTGCTGCTACGCGTTCCTCGTGGCCGAACGCGCGCGGCGTTTTTCCCCCTCGGCCCGAGGGGCGGCTGAAACCTACACGCAGCCACTCTCGGCCTGAGCGCTACTTCCACGACAGTTTCATCACCGCACGCCTCGCCATGGCGCGGGTGATTGCCACCTGGCTGCCTCGCTGCCCCACCTGCCACCGCGCCAACCCCCGACGCTCCTCACTCGGCCGGCTCGGTCTCCCCGTTCACCCCTCGGGCCCCTGACGCAGTAGTGATAACCGAGCACGCTGGGGCGCGTGGTGTCCCAGTTCATGTGGCCCTGGTATCGGCCGCTGAAGAAGGGGACGGACTTCTTGAGGAACGACAGGAGCGACCGGAAGTTGTCCCTCAGCGAGTCCATCGCGTGGAGGAACGCCGGGTCTCGCTTGGATTGTTCGGTGATATGCGTGGGATCCTGCGGGTGGAAGTTGCGCCGCCAGAAGGCGTGATCGCGGATGGCCTCGACGACGAGCCGCTCGAGCTCCTCGACGTTCTCGGCCTTGGTGCCCAGGAACCAGGCTTCCGGTGATCGGGTGCCGGCCCCCTTGAGGAAGGGCCTCTCGCCGAACTGGAAGTAGCGCTTTACGCCGGACCCGCTGCCACGAGAATTTGCTTTCGTCATTTCTCTTCGTTTCTCTTTGAAATGGTTTGAGCCGAGAGGCGAACCCACGCCAATGCGGAAGCAAGACCCTCAGCAGGTCGGCGCGGGCTGGCCCTTCTTCCGCTCGGTCCCCGGAACCTTGGCGCCGGTCTTCGGGTTCACACACCAGCTGTAGCCGGTGGAGCCGTGGGCCTGGACCAGCTCGAAGTAGCCCTGGGCGGTGCACTGCGGGACGTACGCGCCGGGGGCCGGGGACGACGTCGCTGCCTTTTGTGCCTCCACGCACGGGCCCGGGGTGGAGGAGGCGGCGTGGGCCGCCAGGGCGGTGAGCAGCAGTGTTCCTGCCGCGGTTCCAAGGATACGCAGTCGCGATGTGGTCACGATGTGGCTCCTTGCAAAGGGTGTTCTCGTGCGGCTCCTTGCAGAGGGCATTGGGGCGGGCCGCGCTCGCGCGCTTCGACGTGTCAACGGACATGTCATTGACGCGTCAGTGGCCAGGGAGCGGGGCTCGCCGGAGCCACTCGTCGAACCGGCCCGGCCACCTCGACGATGCCGGGGACCGGCGCCCCCAGCGTCGCGTCGGCCAGCCTGGCGCGGGCCGCCAATCGACGCCCGGTGGGGTATCCGGGATGGAAACCCGCGTGGTGACGCCACTTTCGAGGACGTCCGTTGCAATCGCATCCAGGTTGCGAGAGGGGCGGAGCCGCGCCGACCCCAGCCATCGGTCGGTCGTCGTATGTCATTCGATGCTGACCTTGGGTTACACCTTGTCCCAGTTGTTCATTGAGGGGGGGGACATGACCATGCGGATCCAAGCGAGGATGGCGTCACAGGTGCCTCACAACGCGCTGCCGGAGGGAACGGCGCGCGGCAACACGACGCGGGGGACTTCACCCCGGTCATCGCAGCTGACGGCTCGCCGTGCGGGCCTCTTCGAGCAGAGCGCGTTCGTCTCGAAGCAGCCGGATGTGACGTCCACGTTCAAGCGCGAGTTCGGCGCACTGGCCTCGGACAAGCAGAAGTTCCACGAGACGATGCGGACGGTCTACGGCGCGGGCTACGACTCCGCCAAGGCCGAGCAGTTCCGGCAGCAGGCCCTGAAGGGCGACTTCAGCTGGCTGCCTCCGGTGCGCACGGTTCCCGCGGAGACGCTGAACGGCGCCAACGGCGCTTACGACGCGGAGTCCGGGACGGTGCTCATCAACGCATCGCTGGACCCGTCGCTCGCGGCGTCCACCTTCGTGGAGGAGGCCGGCCACCACCTGGACACCCGGCTCAACACCGAGGACACCCAGGGCGATGAGGGCGAGCTGTTCCGCCGCGTCCTCTCCGGAGAGAAGCTGACCCCGAAGCAGGTGGCGGACATCCGCGCGGAGAACGACAAGGGCATCATCCGCGTGGACGGCCAGGAGAAGGAGGTCGAGTTCTGGGACCCCTTCGGCGCCATTGGTGACGCGGTGGGCGGCGTGGTCAAGGCCGTGGGTGATGTCGCCAGCTCGGCGGTGGACGCGGTCGGCTCGGCGGCCAAGGCCGTGGGCGGCGCGGTGGGCACGGCGGCGAAGTGGGTGGGCGGCGCGGTGGGCACGGCGGCGAAGTGGGTGGGCGGCGCGGCGAAGACCTTCTGGGACCGTTGGACCGACGGCGCGCGGAGCATGTTCACGGGCGCCTTGAGCACCATCCTGGGCGCGGTCCGCAACTGGAAGGAGGGGATCGGCACCTTCTTCGGCGGTATCGGCAAGCTGTTCCAGGGGAAGTTCGGCGAGGGCCTCAAGGACATGGGCATGGGCGTGCTGAAGACGTTCGTGCAGACGCCCGCGGACGCCTTCTTGATGATGGGGGGCCGGGCCCTGAGCGCCATCCAGACGATGGTGGGGCTGGAGCCGCCCGGGCGAAAGCTGAGCGACAGTGAGATCGCCACGCTGCGGAGCGTCTATGGGGACTCCATCGACTACTCGAAGATCCGCATCAAGGAGGGTAACGCAGGCGTCTTCGGTGCCTCCGGACGCGCGTTCACCCACGGCGACACCATCTACATCCCGAAGAAGTACCTGCCCCTGAAGGCGGACCTGTTGGTGCATGAGACGGCGCACGTCTGGCAGCACCAGAATGGCGGCACGGACTACATGAGCGAGGCGCTCCTGGCTCAGGGCGTGGGGGATGGCTACGAGTTCAAGAAGGGGCTGGACGAGGGCAAGTCCTGGAGCGAGCTCAACCCCGAGCAGCAGGCGGAGTTCCTCGAGCAGGCCTACCTCGCCGGCTGCATCACGACGCCCGGCAAGCCCTTCGTGTACAAGGGCACGGACTACACGGCGCAGCTCAACGCGGCCCTCGCCGAGGTGCGGGCGGGTCGAGGAGCGGGGTAGCCCATGAGGTCCTCGTCCCTCGCCAGGCTGGGGTGGGTCTGTGGCCTGCTCCTGTTGTCCACCGCGTGCCGCCCACTCCTCCAGGTGTCGTTGGAGGAGGGCGCGCGGTTGCCCGCCCCGCGCTTCACCGTGGTGGACCCGGAGCACGAGGACCGCCCTCGCTACAGCAACATCCAGGTGGTGAACCGGGCGGGGGACGTCTACTGGGAACTGCGAGCCGAGCCGTTCGGCGACGAGGCCAGCGTGGCCTCGCTGACCTACGGCGAGACGCCCGCCGGCTTCATCGTCCTGGACGGGCCCCGGGCGCTCCAGCCCGGGGGGCGCTATGCCCTGTTCGTGGTGGGCACGAACCGGGGCTCGCTGCACTTCGACGTCGACGCGGAAGGGCTCGTCACGCAGGTCGACCCCTAGCTTCGAGTGAGGTGCCCCTCATTCGAAGCAGAGGGAGACCCGCTCGGAATAGTCCGAACGCATCGCAGGCCTCGGAGAAGGAGCACGTCGCGAACGAGGACTTCGGCACCTCGGGGATGCCGATGCCGGAGTCAGGGGAGTCGTTGGAGTCGGAGCTGTGACTCCTCAAACGTTATCTCAGGCCCCGTACATCGACTCAATCAACGCCGCGTGCTTCCGCGCAACTGTGTGGCGCTTGACCTTCAGCGAGGCCGTGAGCTCGCCACCCTCCACCGTGAACGGACCGGGCGACACACGAAACGCCTTGATGCGCTCGAAGGACGCCAGGCCCGAATTCGTTTCCTCGACCAGCGTCCGCAGGATGTTGCTGATTCGCGGGTGCGCTGGATCCGCCGGAATACCCTCGCGTCGAGCCACCACCGCGAGTATCTCCGCGTCGAGCGCGAACAAAGCCGTACAGTAATTCCGCCCGTCGCCGACCACGACCACCTCCTGGACGAGCGGGTGTCGCTTGAGCTGTGCCTCGATCTTCAGCGGCGCCACGTATTTTCCACCACTCGTCTTGAGCAGCTCCTTCTTCCGCCCGGTAATCCGAACGAACCCCTCCGAATCAATGGAGCCGAGATCTCCCGTCCGGAACCACCCGTCGTCATCGAATGCTTCAGCCGTTGCATCCGGGCGATTCAAGTAGCCCCGGGAGACATTCGGCCCGCGAGCAAGGAGCTCACCATCGGGCTCCAGCTTGAGCTCGCATCGTTTGAACGGTCGTCCAACGGTTCCTGGACGCACGTCCTCTTTGCGATTGATGGTCAAGCCGGGGCACGTTTCCGTCAGTCCGTAGGCCTCCAGAACGGTCAGTCCCAAGGAGAGAAAGAACATCTGGACATCTTCGCGAAGCGCAGCGGCTCCCGAGAGAAGAACGGAAGCGTTGTTCAGGCCCAAACGCGCGCGCAGCTTCGCCAACACGAGGCGGTCCGCCAATCCACGCTGAGCTGCCAGCCACACCGGCAGCGAATCGCCGGCAGCGCCACGGGACGCGACTTGACGACCCACGCCCAGGGCCCATTCCAGAACCCATCGTCGCAACCCTTGCTCGCTTTCGATGGCGCTCGTGACCTTCGCCATCATCTTCTCGAAGACACGCGGAGCCGCCGGGAAGAACCCCGGGCGCGCAGCGAGAAGATCCGCTGCCAGCGTGGGCACCGACGACATGACCAGAGGCGCGCCGAAGAACGGACCCGCGAACTCCACCATTCGTCCGAAGGAGTGCGCAGCGGGTAGGAAGAGAAACAAGCCGTGCCTGAGCACGTTGTCATCCAACAGCCCAGCGTCGGCGACGTCTTCGAGCATCGTCAACATGTTGTCGTGGGTTTGAATCACCGCCTTCGGCGCTCCGGTGGTTCCCGAGGTATAGGTGTAGGTCGCGACGTGCTCGCGTCGAATCAGTGACGCCCTTCGACGCATCTCATTCTCCAACGCCGCTCGTCGGGCGCGACCCCGGGCCTCGAGGCTCTCCAGGCTCTCCCAATCGTCCGCGGGAGCAAGACCGGCCGTATGGATGACCACGACCTTCGCCCGGGCACCGAGCACGGCCGGCGAGTAGCGCTTTTCGAAGAACGTGAATCCCTCTCGAAAGGCTCGCACCTTGTCGAGTTGGCTTCCGTCGTCCACGACGATGAGCTGTGCCGCGGTGTCCACGTGCATGTAGCCCACCTCTTCCGGCAGCAGGCTCGCGTAGACGGGGACCGTCTTGAGACCGACGCTCAGGGCCGCGAAGTCGACGAGGCACGACTCCATCGTGGTGTTGCCGACGATGGTGATGCATGCGCCATCGTCCACCGGACCAGCGCTCAGCAACCCCGACGCGATGGCTTCGATGCGCGGGAGCAGCTCCGACCAGGGGACGTCGACATAGGCATCGTCTCGTCGCACACGGAACGCGACGCGGCGCGGTGAAGCGCGCGTCCGGTCGAGAATCATCTGGGAGAGGGACGGGTGTTCATCGGCCATGAGGCCTCCTCTGTTCGAACGAACAGTCGTCGGTACGGCTGGGGCAGGGGAGCGGCGGGCTCAATGCATCAAGCTACGTGCGGCGCCACGTCCCACGCTTGTATGATTCCGCAGATGCGGAGCCACTTGTTGCTGGGCGGAGGAAGAGCGCTGTACGTCGGCCGCTTCCACGAGCTGCCCAGGCATCGGTTCGCCGCCAACGCCGTTCTCGTGGGGCTCGATGATGCGTTCGACCTCGTCGACGGCGACGGGCATGTCGAACACCACGAAGCCGCTTTCGTGCGTGGGTGGCAGTGGCATGCGCTCGACTTTCATGGCGGACGAGCCGCCGTGCTGTTCCTGGAGCCTGGCGCGGGACTCAGCCGTCGGGTCGACGCGGGCGCGTTGCGCTCGGCAGTCGAGACCGCCCTTGCGGCGCGAAAGCCCGAACCCTGGACCGAGCTCTTCCAGAGCGCTCTGAATCTGGGACCCTGTCCGCTGCCGGTCGACGCACGCATCGCTCGTGTCGCCGCGTTTCTTTCCACACCCGACGACGAACCCTCCGATGCGGTGACGATGGCGCAACGGGTGGGGGCCTCCACTTCCCTCGTCGAACACCGATTCAGCGAACAGGTCGGCGTCCCGATGGGCGCATTTCGCGCCTGGCACCGGATGCAGGTGGCCACCGCGCTCGCACTCCGAGGCCGAAGCCTCACCGAAGTCGCGCACGCCGCGGGCTTCTACGATTCGGCCCATTTCTCCCGACTGTTTCGCGCAATGTTTGGCCTGCCGCCCTCGAAGGTCTTCACCCATGGCCTCACGGGCGCCGTCTTCGACGCACGAAGCGCTGACGCGAAGCGATGAGCGGCCCACCTCGCCCCGGGTGAAACATTCCGTGCGACATACTGCGCGTATGCCCGTTCAACGGATGCGGCCGGGCTGTCTGGCGAGGCTCCTCGTCCACGGAGCTGCGCTCTCCGGCGTTTCGGCCCGCGAATGAACCACTCAGGAGAAGGCGGTGGAAGCGGTGCGCGCGAAGCGCGGCTACTCCGTGTCGTTCTACCCGGCGGTGAGCACGCTCACCTACGCCGGCTTCAAGTCGTCCATGTACTGGAGCTTCGCTTCGACCTCGCTTCATTCGCTCCTCCTGTCCACGTATGGCAACGGGACGGAGAACGTGCAGGTGAAGCTCCTCCAGAACGTGTCCTACGAGGGGGGCGGCACCTGGTACGACGACGTGTTCGTCATCCTGTTCCCGCAGTCGCACAAGGTCCTCGTCTTCGAGCAGATGTACTGAGGGGACTGGAAGGTCCGCGGCGGGCAAGCAAACCTGAGCAGGGCTGCCTCGCCGCACCTCCGCGCTGGACGTGCTCGCCTACCGGGGGAGGGCGCCAGGGCCCTTCCTGCGTCCAAGCACGAGCAGGGCTCTGGAGCCGCAGGCTATGGACTGTCGTCTCGATCTGAGGGGCCCGAGGTAGCAGGGCGTTCCGAAGTCATCGCTGGGAGGTAGCACGCGCCCCTGTATTCAAAGCCATCCCACTCATCACAGTCCTTCAGGTCCACGGGCAGCTTCCTCCAACAGCCGCCGTTGATTGCGACCTGCACCTTGCCGGGACAGCGGCCGTTGCCGTCCGGGCGCCGCTGCCCTGGGAAGGGTTTCGGTGGCAGGTCTACCGCGATGGGTTGCCACACGGAGGGTGCTCGCTCGGGCGCCACCCGCGCCGTCAGAGCGGAGTCCCCGACGGCCACGGTGCCGCCATCCTTTGACTCCTCCTGCTCCGCGAGTTGAGACGGAGCGGGCGCCTCGGAGAGACTCACGCTCAACACCCCCGCAGCGCTCAGCGCCAGTGCGCCTCCGAGGCCGGCGGCCGCGACCCAAGGCCACCTGCGCGGGCGAGGAGGTGGTCGTACCGTGACGCGCTGGGGGAGGGGAAAGAGGCCCGCGGGCCTCGGCTCGTCTCCCGTGAAGAGAGGCACATCCGCCTCACGTCCCGCGCGGCGTGCCGCCTGCTCCAGCGCTTCGGCCACCTCCCGCGCGCTTCCTCGCGCCTCGGGCTGGAGTGAGAGCATCCGAGACACCAGCGCGCTCAATTCCGGAGTGCAGCGGGGGTTTCTGACTCGCGCCGTCCAGTGCGCCAGTTCCTCGGGCTTCCAAAGACAGACCTCCTCACCCCTCGGGTGCGGCGAGGGTGGGTACATCCCGGTGACGAGCCGATAGGCCGTGACGCCCAGGGCGAAGAGGTCATCCGCGGGCCCCGGGGGATAGGCGACATCCGGGGGCTTTGGGGCGCCAAGCACGAAGTGCCACGCCTCGGGCGCGCGGTAGGACGGGGTACCGGGAGGAAAGAGCTGCGACGTCAGCGTAGCGGCTCCCAGGTGGTGGCCGGCGCCGAAGTCCATGAGGAAAGGCAGAGCGTCTTTGCGCCGGACGAGGATGTTGTCGCCCTTCACATCGCGGTGGAGGCCGCCTGCCGAATGGGTGGTCTCCAGGGCTCGGGCGAGCCGGGCCAGGAGTTGAAGCACCTGCCGTGAGGACGGGCGTTGGGCCTGGGCCCACTCATAGAGCGGCACGCCCTCAATCCAATCCATGACGAGCCAGGCGTAGGAGACGCCCTCGCGGGGCTGCCAGAGGCCCTGGTCGTGCAGGCGTGGGACGGCGGGGTGGTGGATGCGGGAGAGCAGCTCGGCCTCGCGCGCGAAGCGTGCATCCCTCCGGTGCATGGCCAGCTTGAGGGCCACGACGTCCGAGTCCTGCGACTCAGCATGCACGGCGCGGTAGACGACGCCGTAGGTGCCCCGGCCGCGCTGCTCCAGCAGGCGCCACGGGCCGATTCGCGTCCCGGGGGGCAGGGTTGCCGGATTGAGGACTTCGGACTCCATGAGCTACCTCGTGAGGCGGTCCGCACCGCGCGCGAGCAGACTACTCGCGAGGTAGTCGGACTCCAACGCAATCCAGCAGGTGGACGACGGCCATCCACACCGGACCGATGTGGGGAGTCCGGAGTGCCACAGCCGTCGGCTGGTCCACATGATGATTGGGGACGCGACGGCGTCACTCCACGCGTGGCGAGATCAGCCGATGGGGCAGGGCTCCTGTGATGGGCAGGCCTGCCGTTACTGAGTGAACGGAGGCCTTGGACGGTCGTCGCGGCGCTTCGAGGCCTCTCGCCATGGCCGTGAGCCGCGCGCGAGAGCACTGACACGTCAATGCCACGCCAATGACATGTCAACCGGGGCGCGGCGGGAGGCGCTCTCGAGGGGGCTCCGTGTGTACCGGTGCTGGCATGCGCCGTGCTCTGCGAGGGCATGCCCCGGTCACCGCGCTGATACAGCACCGCGACTTGTAATCAGTCAGCGGTGTTTCCGGGGGAACTCTCGCTCGCATCGACAGAAGGATTCTTCGTGTCAACGCCCCTCGCTTCCATCTCGACAGACTCACCACCATGCCATGAGGGTTTGAACCTCTCCGCTCACTCCGCTGTTGCATCCGAATCCCTTCCTCCAGAGACCTGGGGCCTGATGCGAACCGAACAGGGTTTGTGCCTGGAGGGGAAGTCGCTCGCGAGCCTGGCGGACCGCTGGGGCAGCCCGCTGTTCGTCGTCCACGCCGCCCGGCTCGCCGAGAATGTCCGGCGCTTCCAGCAGGTGCCACCGGGCCGGCAGCGGGGTGCCGAGGTCTTCTGTTCCTACAAGACCAATCCGATTCCAGCCGTGCTCCAGAGGCTGTCCCAGCTCGGCCTCGGAGCCGAAGTCGTCTCTCCGTACGAGCTGTGGCTCGCCATGCGGCTCGGGGTCGCGCCCGGAAACATCATCTACAACGGCCCGGGCAAGACGCCGAGCATCGCGCGCACGCTCGTGCAGAACGAGCTCCTGCTCACCAACCTGAATCATCGCGAGGAGATTGCGCTCGTCGCACGGGCCGCCGCGGAGCTCGACAAGCGTCCCAACGTGGGCCTGCGCGTGGCCACCTCCGATAGCTGGTCGGGCAAGTTCGGCATCCCCATCGCCGGGGGGCAGGCGCTGGCGGCCTACGAGGAGGCGCTGTCGCATCCCTCGCTACGAGTCGTCGGTCTGCACGCGCACCGGGGCGTGGCCATCGAGGACGCCGAGACGCTGGAGCGCTTCGTTCGTGAGGTGCTGGAGTTCTGTGACGTGCTCCACGCCCGGCTCGGCCTCGCCGTGGAGATGCTCGACCTCGGCGGGAGTCTGGCGGTGCCGACGGTGCTGCCACTCGAAGCCTCACCGCTCTCGCTCACCGAGCGGGTCCGTCGCAGGCTCTCGATTGAGGACTACCTCGCGCGGCTCGTCGGGCAGGTCGAGGACCACTTCCATCGCGCCGGCCGTCCCGCACCTCGCATCTTCCTGGAGCCCGGCCGTGCGATGACCGGGAACACCCAGCTGCTGCTGTGCCGGGTCAGCAGCCTCAACGCGGCCGGAGCGGGGCCCGCGCACGCCATCCTGGATGCCGGCGAGAACATCGCCCACATCCTGCATCGCGAGTATCACGAGATATTCCACGCCGAGCGGTGGGGCGAAGCTCCGAGTGAGACGTACACCCTCGACGGCCCCACGTGCAGCCCGATGGACCGCCTGCGGACCGCCATCGAGCTTCCCCGGCTCCGGACGGGCGACACGCTCGCGGTGATGGACGCGGGGGCCTATCTGGTCTCCTTCTCGAACTCCTTCTGCTTTCCGCAGCCGGGAATCGTGGTCCTGGAGCAGGACCGCGAGACGCTCGTCCGTCGCGCGGAGACGTACGAAGACATGGTCTCCAGGGACCTCTACGCGGACGACACAGCCCGATGAGAGCCCCTGCGATGTTTGCGTTTCCGCCGCGGGATGTTCCGTCCTGCGTGCCGCGCGGCGATGCCGTCGAGCTCTCGCTCGGGCGCATCGAGGTGACGTACCTCGCGCCCGGGGAGTCGCCGCGAATCTCCATCGCCGGGCAGCCTCTCTCGATTGAAGCCGCGCTGCCGGCCCATGACACGGTGGCGTTCGCCCTGGCCGCCGGTCAGGACAGCATCCTGATTTCGGACCGGGCCACGCGGCTGGCGCTGCTCGTTCCGCGCGACGGCGCGTCACTGCGGGAGGCACGGGCCCCTCTCCATGTCACGGGGCCGGACCCCCGGCGCGCGGACCGGTTCCGCGTGACGGCCCACCACGCGGCGGCTCCCACGAGTGTGCTGTACGTCGCGCAGGCCTTCGGGCACACGACGGGCTGGGTGCCGGCCGTGCACGGAGCCCTCGCCAGGCTCCCGGACCCCGTGCCGTTCACCGCGGCCATCCGGCGACAGGAGGACGCGGCGTATGCGCGCCGGAAGGCCGAGCGCTCGGAGGGCATCCACGTGGTGCCGCTCTATTACAGCGACTCGGAGTCGGCGACGATTACGTCCGCCGATGTCGCCAACAGCTCGCGTCCGGCGCTCCTGAACCGCGAGGCGGCCCTCTTGTGGCTCGCGGACAACCTCGAGCTCGCCCGGGCCAGCGCGGGCGCCGCCGCCATCGTGAATGACTGCCGGCCGGAGACCTGGATTCTCCACCAGCTCGCCGAGCACGCGCAGCAGAAGGAAGTTCCGCTGCATGCCGTGCGATATGCGTTCGAGGAGTTCGAGTGGCTCCGTCAGCTGGAGCGACAGGCCCGGTCGACGAAGGTGACAGCGGGAGTGGCGGAGCTCCTGGCCGCGTCCGCGCCCGCAATCCACACGCGGCGCGAGCTCACGGACGCGCTGCGCGAGTCGGGGATTGACCCGCGGCGCAATCCCTCGGTCGACTTCGAGGCCTCGAGCCGGGAGCTCATGGCCAGCGTGCCGGAGCGTGGCACCGTCTGGTATCAGGCCGTCAACTGGCGTGACTGGCGGTTGCTGGAGTCGGGCCAACAGCCCTACGTGGTCATACCGCCGCTCGGCCAGGCCAGCGCGCTCTCCCCGGAACAGGCCGCGGAGCGGGCCGGAGCCCTCCTCGCCCAGCGCTCGCCGGCGCTCCAGCACCTCTTCACCCCGAGGGACTCTCGCGGCGTCGTGCTCGTGTCGCAGGGCAATGGCTTCTCCACGTGCAGCCGCCGGCACTGGCGCGCGATGCTGGCGCTGGCGGCGCGGATGGAGGACGTGCACTTCCTGCTCGCGGGCGGGAGCGCGGAGGACCGCGCGTGGCTGTCGCTCGAGCTCGAGCGCTCGCGGCCCTCGAATGTGACGCTCCTCGGCTGGATTGACGAGCACTGGAGCACGTTCCTCCGGGCCCTCACCGCCAAGCCCCAGGCGACCTTCGTCTGCCGCCCGGGTCTGAGCAGCATCGGCGCCGCACTGGTGAATGGCATTCCTCCACTCCTCATGCCGCCAGACCCGCTGGAGGGGCCGGAAGGCGGCGTGGATGCCATCACCGCGGAGGTGGCCATGGAGCGCGCGGTCTACGCGTTCCAGCTCGAGCGGCTCTATGACAGCCAGTGCGCCACACACCGGGATTCGCCGCTGCCGGTCCTCGTCGACACGCTCGGTGAGCAGGAGCGGGCGCTGGCCACGTTGCGCCGTGCGGTGGACCCGGCCGTCCAGTTGCGCCAGCGAGCGGCCATTGACGGGTACTGCAATTGGTCCCGCGTCGCGCACCTCATCGCGAGCGTGCTCGCGCGCGAGGCGGCCTCCGGCGCGCTGCCGATTCACGTCAAGCGCCGGGTGCGCGACCAGGAGCTCGCGGTCCACCGCGAGCCACCCGCCGCGCTCCCACCGTCATCACCGCGGGGCCATCACTCCCATGGGATGCGACGCGTTCGCATGGCTCGCGAGCGACGCACCCCCAGGCCCCATCACGATTGAGGAAGGTCATGCCCAGACATCTGGTGGTACCCCGAGACTTCTACGAGCTGCGGCTGTCGCGGCTCTGGTCAGACAGCCTTCGCCGTGACGACGTCGGAGTGAAGGACGACTTCTTCGAGCTCGGCGGCAACCGCGCCACGGCGGAAGCCGTCCTCGCTGCGACCTCGGCGCGGTTCGACACGCCGCTCTCGATGGAGGCGTTCCTCCAGGAGCCGACCATCGAGCACGTCGGCTGCCTGCTGCGCGCGAAGTCGAGGAAGCTCAACGAGGAGCCCGTCGTCCCGCTCCAGCCGCATGGCTCGAAGCGCCCCTTCTTCTTCGTGCCGAGCGGGGAGGGGAACGTCTTCAACTTCCACGCGCTCGCGCGCCGGATGGCGCCGGAACAGCCCTTCCACGGACTCCAGACGCGAGGTGTCCATGGCGGGCCCCCGCCGTTCGACCGCGTCGAGGAGATAGCGGCCGACCACATCGAGGCGATGCGCGCCGTGCAGCCGCGCGGGCCGTACCTTCTCGGAGGTCACTGCATCGGCGCCATGGTCGCGCTGGAGATGGCGCTGCAACTGCAGCGGCGCGGGGAGCGCGTGGCCCTGCTCGCCGCCATCGATGGACTGGCGCCCGCGCCCTTCTATCAGGATGACGTCATCACCATGGCGGACGACCCCGCCGACTTCTTCTTCTTCCTCTCGAAGGGCTTCAAGTTCTGGTTCGGCGAGGACGTGCCGCTGGAGCGCGAGGCGCTGAGCGGCCTCTCGCCGGACCAGCAAGCCGCGCGCTTCATGGACCTCGCCAGGAAGCACGGTATCTACACGCCCGATGCGCCCGATGAGCGCGCGAATCGCATCCTCGCCCTCGGCCGTCACCTCTGTCGCAATACGTATGTGCCCCAGGGCCGCTTCACGGGCACGCTCGCCTTCTTCCGTGGCCTCGACTCCCAGTTGTGCGTCACCCCCACGGGAGGCTGGGAGGAGGTCTCCACGCAGCCGCCACGCGTCCGGGAGCTCCCGGGCAACCACGTCACGGTCGTCACCGAACCCCACGTGGATGCCCTGGCGCGCGAGCTCCGGGGCGCCATCGCGGAAGCGCAGGTGTGATTCCCAACCGAAGCATGTGAGAACGACGATGCCCCAGCGTTTCATTCCCCCACGAGATGCCTACGAGCTGCGAGTCTCGCGGCTCTGGGCGGGCCCCCTGCACAGAGCTGCCATCGACATCGGGATGAAGGACGACTTCTTCGAGCTCGGCGGCGACCGCGCCCGGGCGGAGGCCGTCCTCGCCGAGACCTCGGCGCAGTTCGACACCCCGCTCCCGATGGAGGCATTCCTCCAGGAGCCGACCATCGAGCGCCTCGGATGTCTCCTGCGCGCGAAGTCGAGGACGCTCAATGAGCAGCCCATTGTCCCGCTCCAGCCACACGGCTCGAAGCGCCCCTTCTTCTTCCTGCCGGGAGGGGAGGGGACGACGCTCAACTCCCATGCGCTGGCGCGCTGGATGGGGCCTGAGCAGCCCCTCTACGGTCTCCAGACCCGTGGCCTCCATGGCGCCCGCCCGCCGTTCACGCGCGTCGAGGAGATGGCGGCCGACCACATCGAGTCCATGCGCGCCGTGCAGCCGCATGGCCCGTACCTCCTGGGAGGCCATTGCTCCGGCGGCACGGTCGCGCTGGAGATGGCGCTGCAGTTGCAGCGCCGCGGGGAGCGGGTGGCCGTGCTCGCGGTGCTGGACGCCTGGTCGCCCGCCATCGTCCGCCAGCGCATGCCGAACGAGACGTTCCTGGACGACCTCGTCGAGTTCTACTCCATCGTCGCGGCCGGCTTCCGGTACTGGTTCGACGTGGACATCGGGCTGAAGAGCGATGAGCTGCGCACCCTCGGTCCGCAGCAGCGAATCGCGCACTTCATGGACCTCGCCAGGAAGCACGGTGCCTATCCGCCGGATGAGCCCGACGAGCGCATCGAGCGCATCCTGGCGCTCTATCGCGCCGCGAGCCATTCCGGCTATGAGCCGGCCGAGCGCTTCCAGGGCCCCATCACCTTCCTGCGCGCCCAGGACAGCAAGTTCTGCGAGACGCTCACCGAGGGCTGGGAGGACGTCTCGATGCAACCGCTGCGCTTCCGCATGGTCCCGGGCAACCATGTCTCGCTGCTGACCGAGCCGCACGTGGAGAGGGTGGCGAACGAGCTTCGTGCCGCCATCGCAGAGGCGCAGGTGGCATGAGCGCGGGGCGTGAGCCCTCCGGCCCATTCTCGCGGCACGGGAGCAGGGGGGCGCCATGGCCTCCCGCCCCCTGGGTCAGGGAAGATGGCGTGCGACGTCGCTGCTGTGCCCGCCATGAGCCAACACGCCTTTTCGCCCCGACTGGATGTCTTCGGAGACGCACTGCCCGAACGGGCACTGAGCCGCTGCGGCACGCTCCGCCTCTGGCACCCTCCCTCGGAGGGCGAGCTTCCCTTCGAGCAGCATGCGGTGGCCTTCTCACCCGACTCGAGTCAGGTGGCCTCTGCCAATTCGGACACAGCCCGCGTCTGGGACCTGGAGGACGGCCGCGAGGTCGCCGTGCTCTCCGGCCACGTGGACAAGGTGGAGGCCGTGCTCTTCGTGTCTCGCACACGCATCGTCACGGCGGGTTCCGACAGCACCGTGCGGCTGTGGGATGCGGCGAGCGGCATCGAGCTTCGGCGGTGGGCGCTCGCCTGTGATGGCATCAGTCGCCTGGCCCTCTCTCCCGACGGACGCACGCTCCTGGCCGGTGCACTGGGCTTCGCCGTGCTCGACCTGGAGACCGAAGCCCTCATCCGGTGGGTACGGCCCAAAGGCAGCGCCGGAGGAACGAGCGCGCTCTCCTTCTCTCCCGACGGCTCACGCGTCCTCATGCTCGAGCGGACCAACGAGCCCTGGCGCCTGTGTGTCTTCGACACCGCGACCTGGACGCTGCAGTGGACCGCCAGCGGCGAGCTGTATGAGCGCTTCGCCTGGGCCACGTTCTCCGCCGATGGCTCCACCGTGAGCTGCGCCAACACCGGCCCTGGTTGGCGGGGCGCCGTGCACACGTACGACGCGCGCACGGGCGCGCTGCTGGAGAAGGCCGATGAGTGGGGCAGCCTGCCCGTGTCCCTGCCCGAGGGCGGGCACGTGCGGATTGGCGGCAACCGACTGGTGTTCTCCCGTGAGGGCGTGGAGGAGCGGACGCTGGAGCTCCCCACCTCCACCTTCCCCGGGGACTGGGAGCCCGTCGTGTCCCCTGATGGCCGTTGGATGTCCTTCGCTCGCGGGCCCGCGTCGGTCCTCCTCCTCAACCTGCACACAGGGGTGACCCGGCCCGAGCGCGTCCACCGGGACTGGGTGCGGCAGCTGACCTTCTCCGAGGATGGCAGGCACCTGCTGACGCACGCCCAGGACGGGACGGTGCGGCGCTGGGACTGCGACTCGGGCCGGCAGGTGGAGCGCCTGGCGGTGGAACCCTACGGGCGCGTCGTCCTTGGGAATCCTCGAGGAGACCTGGTCATCCACGATGCTCTCGCCGGGAGCGAGGTGGAGAGGGACGACTTCCTCGCGGCCTCCTCGGCCATCTGGTCCGAGGACCGCTCGCTGGTGGGGGAGCTGACCTCGGACCGCGGCGTGCACAAGGTCCGGGTGCATGACGCACGCACGGGCCGACGGCTGCACAGCGTGCCCGTCCCCGACGAGGAGTCCGGCCTGCGCGCACTGTCCCGCCGCTTCATCGTCACCACCCAGACGTCCCTGACGCCCACCCTGCGATTCTGGGACGTGGAACGAGGCGAGAGGTGGCTGGAGCTGCCCGTGCCCCTGAGCGCCTACTTCACACTCGGGTTCTCCGCCGACGAGGCGTGGTTCGCCTTCCAGGAGGCCCCTACCGTGGCAACCCTCGTCGACCTTTCACAACCCGACCGCCGCATCCGCGTACAGACGCGCGTGCGACTGTCCGCCATCACCATGTCCAGGGACGGACGGCTCCTGGCCACCGGGGACGAGCAGGGCGAGGTGCGGGTGTGGAACACCGGAGGAGCGCTGCTCGCAGCGCTCGAAGGACACCGCTCGCTCGTGACGACCCTGGCCTTCTCCTCGAATGGGGCATTACTGGCCTCGGGCAGCGCGGACACCACCGCACTCATCTGGCCCCGCTCCGCGTGGAGCTGAGCATCACGGTGACGACGGAGGAGGCTCGAGGCCCAGTGTGTGCTCAAGCGCTCCGCGACGCGATGAGCGCGAGGTTGCGCGGAGACAGGCGCGGATCGAAGAGCTGGAGGAGCTCGACCTGGAAGCCCAGCTCCTCCAGGAGGAGCGCGCGATCAAGCAGAAGCACGACCTCCAACGCCCTCGCGAAGCGGTCCCTCAGCAGATGGCAGAGCAAGAGTTCCCGCGTCTCGGCGCGAACGGACACCTCGAAGGAATCCAGCTCGGCGTCCGTCATGCCGGGAGCGAGGCCCAGGCGCTCCAGGCGGTCGCGCGCGTAGACGGCGAAGCTTCCGGCATAGAGCGTCCGGGGCGCGTCCCCTGCCCGTACGAAGCCGCGCTCGGGAAAGTGCCGCCTCGCCAGGAGATCGAACGCGAAGCGCCACGCGTATACCCGCTTCATCCGCGCGAACTCCGCCTCGGTCTTGTGATGCCGTCCCCGCGTCGTCAGCGCCAGGGCATGCGGGGTGAAGGGCAGCGGATGCGCGCCCCCGAAGCGGGAGACGGGGTAATCCCGAGGGGCCTCCAGCTTGTCGTAGCAGCAGCCGATGTTCAGGACGAAGCCCGCACCCTGGCTCTTGCGGAGCTGCGTGAGGGCGAGCGGCCCGCAGGTGTGCAGACCAATCGAGGCCCTGTCCCGGCCGGAGAAGAGCGGGTCGAGCCGTGGTTGGGGCCCGTCCTCGACGGAGGCCTGGATGAAACACAGGGTGTCCCCGCTCGGAGGGTGGGTTCTCTTCAGCCACCGCCGGCCCTTGTCCTGCAGCGCGGCGTCTCGATCGATGCTGTGGAAGGTCCACCCGAACGTCCGCGCACAGAGGCGGGCGAGATGTCCCATGCCGCCGCCGATATCGACCGCCTGGTGGATGAAGCGCGTCCTCGGCGCGAGCAGGGCGAGCACCCGCTCGAGCTCGTGGGTCTTCTTGACGCTGAGTCCCTGGGTCTGCGCGACCGTCAGCGGGTGAAGGCCCTCGTGCCAGGGCAGCGCCGTCAGTTCCTGGAGCGCGCCCAGGAGCGCGCGCAGGGACGGAGGCGGGACGCCCACGAGCTCCCCCTGGTCCAGCCGCCGCTCGCCCGCTTCATCGAGCGACCGGGCATAGGCCAACCAGTCCTCGGGATAGGCGGCGCCGGACCCGGGCCAGCCCTGGAGGATGGAGCGGGACCAGAGCGGGGACCAGGGCCGGAGTTGGTGCGTGAGCGCCTCGAGTCGCGCCTGGAAGTCCATGTCGGCGCATCCTATTCGCCGCCGCTCCGCCGGTGGGTGATGACGGGGCCGCACTCCCAGGGCTTGAGAGTCGGGTGAAGGCTCCGAGAGGGTGCCGGGTGGGCCCCACGGCTGTCCAAGGCGGCTGACGCTGCCTCGCTCGTCGATGACGGCTGGAACGACAAGATGTCCTCGCTCATCGTGAGCGTAGCGGGCGCCAACCTCGAACCCGATGTCAGGAATTGAGCAATCCGCGGATGGCCGACCCACGCGTGGAAGAGACGTTTTCGAAGAGCATCCCCCGGCGCTGTCGCGGGCGGGTTCGCACTCTGCTCAAAAGGCCGTCAGGTCGAAGAGGCGCAGGAGCCGCTCCAGCGGGTGCGCCACCCACAGCCTGGGCCGACGCAGCTCGCCGTGCGCCACGTCCACCGCGTCGCCGATGTGCATCCCCACCACCGTGCGCTCGCGCGTGTCGACGATGAGCGCTCCCGAGTCACCCTCCACGCCGAAGGGCTGTCCATCCACGGACTCGATGAGAACGTCCTCTTGCGCGCCATGGCCACGGGACGGCCAGTCCACGGCGACGATGCGTCCCTGGCGCACACCCGAGGCCCAGCCCACCTTGAGCACGGGGTGGCCCACGCGAGGCTCGCCGGGCACCGGCACCCAGGGCAGCGAGGGGAAGGTGCTCGCACAGAGCGTCTCGTCCACGGGCGCGGCGATGCACGCGTCCGCGGAGCCCGGAGCCCCACGAACTCCGGAGGCCAGCACCCGCGCCACCGGGGTCCGCGAGGGCGGCGTGCACAGCCAGACGGGCTCGGACTCCAGCGAGAGGAGCGGGCCGGGCGGAGGAGGGCGCGGCAGGGCCGGAAAGGCGCGCAGCGCGGGCGGGGTGAGCAGGTGCGCCACCGTGAGCAGCGCCGGCCGCCCCGAGGCGCGCTGGCGGAACCACCCACCCAGCGTGCCGCGCAGGAAGCTGCCCGGCTCGGCCAGCGCATCCCCCGCGCGCAGCACCCTCGCGGACTGTTCCCCGGGCGCGCTCACCGGCAGCCGCGCAGGTGGCCGAAGTCGCAGTTGACCATGGGGCAGCTGTTGGGCGGCATGGGGGGCGGCGCGGGAGGCGGAACCCATGCCCGAGGCAGAGGAGGCACGGGCACGCCTCCCACCAGGGCGCCCGCCTGGGGTACGGCGTACGTCAGGCGCGTCACCGTGGAGGTGATGGTGTTGTCGATGTGGGTCGCGTTGTGGGCCTGCGGCACGGAGTAGTAGTTGGGGCTGGGGACGGCGGCCACGGCGTGGGCCGCGTTGAGGTTGCCTGCGGTGGCGTTGCCATAGGTGGCCGGCGAGGCATTGGCCAGAGTCACGTTGCAGGGCAGGCGCAGGCCGTGGTTGGCGTGGCGCACCAGGCTGTGACCCACCGCGCGGTCCAGCACCGTCACGTCGCGAAGCAGCGTCACCTGCTGCACGTGGCGCTGGCCCAGGCTGAAGTCGAGCGCCGCCAGCCGGGCATTCACCGTCCGCGCGGTGCGCCGGCCGTCGTGGTCCCCGTTCGTGGAACCGTCCACGACGACGGAGCTGTTGGCGGCCAGGGCGCAGTGCTGCGGCAGCTCCACCAGCAGGGTGCCGGGCGCCCTGTCGTAGAGCGTCACCACGGCGCCGCCCACCCGGGCCGTCGAGCTGCCGAGGGCCCCGGTGGAGACGGCGATGAAGTAGTAGTCCGCGTCCACCACCTCCGTGACTTCGAAGGTGCCGTCGTAGGTCGGGTCGGTCGCCTCCGTCAGCGTCACCCGCTGGAGCCCGCGCTGATGGTTGAGGTGTGTCACCGTGCACTTCGTCCCATCGTCGATGACGAGGACGCGCTGGCCTCCCACCCGGGCATCGATGCGCAGCGGCTGTCCGGTGGTGACGTTCGTCTCGTAGGTGTCTGCATCGACGACGCGTGTCACCGTGTGCACGGCCTCCAGCGCGAGGTTGCGGGTGCCGCTGATGCGCACCTTGCCGAGCCCGCGCCCGTGCTGGTTCTGGTTGATGGTGCACGCCGCGCCGTCGTCGTCGAGTGTGATGGCCGTCCCATCCACCAGGATGGGACGGTTCACGACGATGCTGGCGGAGGCGTAGTCCGTCTCGAAGACGTTGGCGCCGTGGACGGCATCCACGGAATGGAGCTGGTCCACGCCGGCGGCTCCGCTGCCGAGGACGTTGAGCGTGTCGTGCAGCAGCCGCCCGTGGGCATTCTGGGTGATGAAGACCGCGGTGCCCGTCTCGTCCGTCATCAGCGCCCGGGTGTTGTCCACGCGGCCCGCCACGGCGACGAGGATGCCGCCCGTGGAGATGCTCGTCCGGTAGTGGTCCGCGTCGATGATGGCGGTGATGGGATGGGCCACGTTCAGCGCCGGGTGGGCCGTGCCGCTGACGTTCACCGTCTCCAGTCCCCGCCCGTGGGCCGCGTGGTGGACGGTGCACTGCGTACCGTCGTCTTCGACGAAGACCACCGCGCCCGCCACCTGGGCCGCGTAGCGGCACTGCCGGCCCGTGGTGAAGCCGAGGCGATAGGTGTTGGCGTCGACGATTGCCGATACCTCGAACTCGCCCTCGAGCTCGGCACAGGCCGTGTCCGTGACGTGCACCGGCCCCAGTCCGCGGCCATGGGCCACGTGGTGGATGGTGCAGCGCGTGCTGTCGTCGTCGACCTGGACGTCCACGGCGCCGGTGTCACCCGCGAGATTCACGTGCGCGTGGGCGCTGGTGACGTTCGTCTCATAGGAGTCGGCGTCGATGACGGTGGTGACGGTGTGCACCGCGTCCAGCGCGGGAACGCCGGTGCCACGAACCGTGAGGGTCGAATGCTGGGCCCGGCCATGGCGGGGCTCCCGGATGGTGCACTTCGTCCCGTCATCGTTGATGACCAGGTCCGTGCCGCCCAGCCGCGCCGCGAGGTTGTTGTGGTTCGCGGTGGTGGTGACCGTGACGTGGTAGCTGTCGGCGTCGACGAGGGCCTCGACGGAGTGCTCTCCGTCCAGCGCGGTGCCGGTGCCGCGGATGCGGACCTTGCCGAAGCCGAGGCCGTGGCCGGGATGGTGCACCAGGCACTGCCCGGGCGGCGCGTCCACGAGCATCGCCGGGACGCCCACCCGGGCCTCCGGGAGGACCCGGTCGGCGTTGCCCGTGGCGTCCAGCGTGTAGTGGTTCGCGTCCACCACGGCGGTGAGGTTGCGGGCGCCGTCAAGGGGCGCGCCCGCGCCATCCAACGTGACGCCCACCGGCTGGGCGAAGCCGTGCTGGGGCTGGTGGACCAGGCACTCACCGGGGGCGATGTGGAGGAGCTCCACGGCCTCGGCGGTGACGGTGTTGGGGCCCGTCGGGTCCAGCAGCGAGCGGGTGGGGTGATGACCGGCGTCGATGACCGGGTCCGGCACCTGCTTGGGGGCGACAAGGGGGCGGGGCGGGGCCTGGCGCTGGCAGTGCACCAACTGGTCCGTCTGGAGCACCCCGTGGGTGGCGAGGCTCCGCGCCGACGCCTCCGCGGCCTGCTGGGCGGTGACGACCCCGGCCAGCGCGTGCTGACGCAGCAGCTTCCAGGCCTCCTCGATTCGCGCATGCGCGGCGCCACGGCGCTGCGTGGCATTACCCACCGCCTGCGTCCGGGCGACGGCGATGGCGTGGCGCAGCGTCGCGCGGGTGGCCGGGGTGGAGGCATGGCGGGTGAATGCCGCGGACGTCATCGCGGCCTCGGCGGCATCCGCCACGTCGTCCGCGTCGTTTCCGCTCGTGGTCTTGGCCGCCGTGGAGGCCCTCACGACGACCTGCGCGGACTGGAGCTGCGTGTACGCCTGGTTCACTGCCGGCAGGGTCTGCTCGTAGCCCTGGACGGCGGGCTGCACCAGGGCGGCCTGGGTGCCGGACAGTTCCCGCCAGGACAGGAGGCAGTTCTGCCGCTGCGTCAGGAGCGTGCCCAGGCGGTGCAGGCGCATCATCGTGGCGGCGTTCTTGTCGGGCCCCGCGGTGATGGTGAAGTAGTCCGCCAGGCCCCCGGGGACGCCCACCGCGTGCGTGACGCCGTTGGGGTAGACGCGGCCGGAGACGTCCCGCAGCTGGATGGAGGTGGTGGCTGGCAGGCCGTGGGCTGGCGCGAGCACGAAGGCGGACCCGGGCGCCGCCTGGAGGACGGTGATGGGCACGCTCGCGCGGCCCGCCACGGCCACGGGGGTGCCGCCAGCAAGGGGACGGCTGGCCACGGGCACGCTGTAGTGGTGCGCGTCCAGCACGGTGATGTTGTAGGGCCCTCCGTCGTATGCGGCGCCCGCGTGGGCGAGGGACACCATGACGGGGGTGCCCGGGAGGAGCCCGTGGTCCCGGTGCCGGACGACGCAGTGGCCCGCCGGCACGTCGTAGATGACGGCGCGCTCTCCGTCGGACGTGCCATCCGGCTCCACCACGGCCGCGGCCGGGCCCGCGGACAGGGGCACGGTGTAGTAGTCCACGTCGATGACCTTCACGGCCACGCCCATGCCGTTGTAGAGGGGCGTCACGACGTTGACGTTGCTCCCGTTGAGCAGCCCGTGGCCGGGGCTCCAGACGAGACACTCGGCGTCGTCCCGGTCCAGGAGGGTGACGACCGACTCGCAATCGGCCGTGGCGACGGTATCCGCGGCACCCCGGGCAAGGTCGATGGAGTAGTGGTCCTCGTCGTACTCCTCCGGGGCCTGTTCCGTGGGCGTCTTCTTCAGCAGGCGGACGGTGTAGGGGCCTCCATTGAAGGCGCCGTGGGGAGAGTTGGAGAGCCACACCTGGTCTCCGGTGGACCGGCCATGCCCCGGATGGCGGACGAGCGTGCGCGTGTTCTGGGCGTCCAGCAGCGTCACGGTGATGTCGGACGCGGTATCCATGCGGTGGTGGTAGCCGCGCAGCCGGTAGAGATTCACCGCCTCCTGGAAGGGATGCCCCTCACCGCTCACGGCATAGCCGTGCTTCCCCTTCGGGTGGGCATTGGTCGCCTGGTGGAAGATGCCGTACGAGTAGACGACGGTGGGCGGCACGCCATGGAGCGGCGGAGCGGCGCGGGGGATGTACCGCTCGACCAGCCCATGCTTGGCGCCGTGGTGCGAGGCGACGAGCGCCACCACCTTGCCGTCCAGGTCTCCGCTGTGGCACGAGGCGATGTTCTCGTGCATGGCATCGCCCGTGAGCAGCACGAAGCGCTCGTTGGGGAAGAGCTCGGGGCGGGCGCCCTCGGCGTCGAGTGCGCGGCGGTGGCCGACAGGCGGAGCGTCCGGGTCCTCCTGGATGCGCACCAGCGCCACGAAGCCGTTCTCGTTCTTGTTCGACTCCGTGATGGTGTTGCTGTCCCGGGCGCGCAGGAGGAAGCCCCACTCGAGCTCCTCGAACTGCCGCTGGTTCCTGGGGCGCACGCGCACGTGGGTGAGCCGGTTGAAGAAGTTGCGGTCGTCCGCATTCACCCTGCCGTCGAGCACCAGCCACGGAAGGTGGAAGGCGGACGGATGGTCCACCGCGAGGTCGCGGTGGTCGGCGTCGAAGTGGGAGAGCACCACCGTGGGGTTGCCGGCGAGGCAGGGCCGGTAGGCCTCCGGGAGCGTCTCGGTGAAGCCCGACTTGGCGCGGCCGAAGTCGTAATAGAGGAACGGGTGGCCGTCCGCGTTGAAGAGGGCGCTGCACGAGCCCTGGCCGATGTCGAACACCCCGATGAATGCGACCTTGTCGCTCAGCCGGGCGCTCTGCTGACCGGTGCTCTCCGACGGGAGGATGCAGAAGACCTCTTCCAGCCGCTTCGTGCGCTCGCCCGGGTCCTCCACGGCCACCAGCCAGCGCGTCTCGAGCGGACCATGCTTGAGGCTGGGAAGCTGCGGGCGGTACTCCACCTCGAAGGTGCCGTTCTCCTCACCCATGGCCGGACGCTCGGTGGAGAGCTTCAGCTTGAACCACTCGTTCTCGCCGACGCTGACCTTGCCCTCGCGCGTGGCCAGCGTGAGCGTGTACTCGACGGAGCGCTCCGGCTCGTCCGGGAAGGTGCGGCCGGTGAGGAGGGCGACCTCGGCGTTCTCGACGAAGGGATGGGTGCGGTGGAACGTGGCGTGGTCCAGCCCGTCCTGCGAGTCGAACCACTCGGCATCGATGACCGAGAGCGTCACCAGGGTGTGGTCGCCCGTCGCATCCTGCTCGAACTTGCCGGGGCTGCAGTAGAACCACTTCTCGGGAGGCTCCTGCTCCTCCTCCGTGAGGTCGGGCTCCTCCTCCTCGGGCGGCTCGGGCGGGGGCAGGGAGTCCATGCACGACGCCACGAGCCGGACCAGCAGTTCCTCGGTGAAGGTCGCGAACTCGCGAGACAACCTGGGCTCTTCCGTCCGCTGCCGCTTCCAGGGCCTGGCCGTCTTGGGAGCCTGCCGCGAGGAGGACTGTCGGTCGTCGTTCCGGTTGGACGTGCCGGGAGGCTGTGCGTCGTCCTCGCGCTTGCGCTTGCGCTTGCGCTTCGCCGCGGGCTTGCGCATGCCGCCCTTGCGCAGATTGCGTCGCTTCGGGTGCTTCGGCGCGGACGGGTCCACGGTGGAGGACGTGTGGGCGCCCGAGCCCTTTTCGTCATCGTCCTTGCGCTTGCGCTTCTTGGCGTTGTTGTCGTCGCCGTTGCCGGGGGGGCCGTCGTCTCTGAACCAATCCATCGGTCAGGCACCCTCGCCGAGGACCAGTTGGTAGAGCATCTCGGCCCGTTCGTCCGGGGTGACATCGCTGGAGAAGGGGCCGTGGGGAGGCACGCGCAGCGGCACGTCGAAGCCGTCGCCGAAGCGCCACGCCGCCAACACGAAGAGCGCGGCATCACACTCCGTCACGAGGCCATAACCCTCCGCCTTGCGGACCTGCGCCAGGACGAAGTCGTGCAGCGGGCCGTCTCCCAGGTCCACGGCCGGGGCGGAGGTCTTCCGCAGGTGGGACATGACCTTGCGAACGAAGCGCTCTCGGGAGGGGTCCGCGAGGAGGTCGAGCTGTTGCTTTCGGATGGTGAGCACCGGCCGCATTGTCCGAAGTGCAACGGGGCTGGGTCAACCCACTGTTTCCGAGATGCTATTGAAATTCAATGTCATATCCATCACAGGGAGAGCAGCGCCCGGGCCTCGTGCGCCTCCCGGCCTCCGCGCCATCTTCCTCAGGGGCCCCCATCCCGCTTTTGTGTCAGGGCTCACGCATAGGCTTGAGGGTCTTCACTATCTGTCACCAGGGTGGATCATGGGCAAAGCACGTCGCGAACTGAAGACCGACCCCGCTCGCGGGCTCACCGTCGCCGGGCAGAGCGTCTATTACAGCCTCGGCTCGCCGGATTGGACCAACCTGACGGGCGGGCCGTACGCGTCCTCGACCTACAGTTACGCGCCGCCGCCGGCCGGGGGTGGGCCGAACATCGAGCTGGCGACGATGAACATGGCGAACTGGGGAGGGGAGGGCTCCTGGTACTCGGCGAAGATGCGGCTCGGCGTCGCGCTCGGCTTTGGCCAGTACGAGCTGTCCATCAAGGTGGGCGCCGGGAGCGGCGTGACCACGACCTTCTACTTGAGCGAGTTCAATCAGGACCAGCAACAGGAGATCGACTTCGAGTTCTCCGGCCACTGCACCCCCGGGTCCACGCCGTGTGGCACGCAGAGCGTGTCGACCAACGTCTGGTGGCAGGGGGCTCAGTACGTGAACACCGCGACGCCGCTGTGGACGGGCACTCCGCCGAACCCGCTGCCCGACACGACCTCCGGCTGGGGCGCGTCGGTGTACCGCTACCGCATCGACTGGGAGCCGGACACGGTCACCTGGTCGGTCGACCTCACGGGCACGGGCAACAACTACGTCGTCATCCGGAGCCAGGACATGTCGACGGTCGGCCCTTACGACGAGTCGCTGTGCTACGCCTTCATCAGCTTCTGGCAGGGCTGGACGCCCGACGGCTCGCCGTTCCTGAACGGCGCCGACGCGTCCGGCAACTGCGGCGCGTCGGGCGGTTGCTACCAGGCGTTCTATTTCCAGTCCCTCAAGTTCACGCCCTCGGCGAACAACCAGCTCGTCGCGCTGGTTCCCTGAGGCGCCTGGGAAGGCGGGGCCTTCTCGCCATCCACGCCGCGAGCAGCAGCGCCAGGAGCGCGGGCTCCTGTCCTCCGGATGCGCAGCCACCGCAACCTCCGGAGGACTCCGCGTCCAGGATGCGCACCGTCACCGGCAGCGGCGCGCTCTGGAGCTTCCCGTCGCTGGCCACGACGTTCAGCGTGAGCACCGTCGCCCGTGAGACGTCCGGCGCGGTGAAGGACACCCTGGGAGTCGTCGCTCCCTCCGGCGTCACCTCGGGCCCTTCCACCACCGTCCACGCGTAGGTCAGCGCGTCACCGTCCACGTCCTGGCCCGACGCCACCAGCGAGACACGTGTCCCCTCCCGAACCTCGAGGCCCGGCACGGGGCTCAGCGTCGGCGCGTGGTTGAGGCAGCGTCCCGCGTCGTCCACCACCGCCGGGAACGGTGTGTTGACGAGCCCCTCGAAGTGGAGGTCATCGACATCCCAGACAGGCATCACGGCCAGGTTCTGGTCGTACAGGTTCGTGCCCACCGCGAAGCGGAGCCGCACCGTCTTCCCCGCGTAGGCCAGCCCCAGGTCCACGCTCACCGGCTCGAACTCCGGGTAGGCCGCGTTCCGGGCACACCAGGCCGCGCGATTCACGAGCGGGTTCTCGTCGCCCCACCTGTCCGAGATGACGTCGTTGTACGTCGGCGTCGCCGCGCTCCCGATGTCCGTCCAGGTCCGCCCATCGTCCGTGCTCAGCTCGAGGACGGCGCCATCCAGCGAGAGCACCGGATCGCTGAGTTCGTCGGTCTCGAAGAAGTGACGGTGCTGGAACGTGAAGCGGAAGGGGCGATCCGTGGCCACCTGGAGGGGTGGCGAGACAAGTGACCGCAGCCCCGGGAGGTCCGTGGGAGGCACGTTGAAGTGATGGCCCCCATCGCTCGCGCGGGCCACGCGGGCCCAACCCGGCCCGAAGTCCGCTGGCTCCTGCTCCATCCGCCAGGGATGGCGCACCGCCTCCACGCTCTCCACCGTGCTCGTCGCGGGCACCTCGTCCCGACTCGTCCATAGCGATAGCGTCGCCGTCTGGTCGCCGGACACGCTCTGGTCCTCGTCCCGGAACGCGATGCCCACCTGGAACGTGCGAGGGGACACACCGTCCACCTCCACGGGCACGTCCACGCTCACCAGCCCGAAGGGCTCCGACGCCGGAACGTCCCAACGATGACCCTCCGGGAACCGCAGCCCCTCCGGCGCGCTCGTCACGGTGACGCTCGACCGCTCCAACCGGCCCGTTCCCGAGTTGCGGAGGGTGATGCGCACATGCGCCTGCTCGCCCGGGTCGAGCGTGTCGTCGTCATCACAGTCGCGCGCGCCCGGAACCAGCTCCGCGCGGACGAAGGTCAGGTCGCGTCCCGTGGCATCGCTCTCGATGACCCCTTCATGGTGGTACGAAGCCCGGTGAGGAGCGACGGCCCGCAGGCCCGCGCCGCGACGGGCGAACGCGAGCGAGAACAACTCATGGTCCCGCGCGTCCCGGGCCACCGCCGCCGCGAGCAGCGCGTCCCGCGCCTCCAGCAGCGTGGGATTGACGGGCGTCAGCTTGAGGGCCGTGACGAGATACTCCTTCATCCGCGTCTGGGCCTGCTCGAAGGTCAGTCGCCCGGTGTCCCGCAGCAGGGCGACGTAGCAATCCCAGAGCATGCTCGCCCACACCTCCCCGGTGTTGTGGGGCTCGGAGTTCTCGGGGACAGAGTCGGGGTTGACCGGCACGCCCTCCGGCAGCGGGACGAGGTCCTCGATGTGGCGGAAGCGGAGGGGGTTCTTGCCCAGGTCCGTCGAGTACGGATAGCGCCGAACGCCCCAGTAGTAGCCCTGGCTGGTTCCTCCGCCCATGGAGTAACCCGACACCGCATAGGTCCCCCCGAAGTCCGCGTTCCCGGGGAGGTGGGCATCCGCCTCGCGCGTCGTCAGGAGCAGCGCCACGAAGTCGCTCCATCCCTCTCCCAGTGAGAACCCCTGGTTGTTGAGCAACCCCGCGCCGTCCCCGATGAGGCGGTTGGTCATGTAGTGCGCCCACTCGTGGGTGATGAGGGTCGTGTCGAGCGCCGAGTCCCGGGAGGCTCCGTTCCTCACCAACCGCAAGGTCGTGGGCCCCTGGGCCATCGCCTCGCGAATCCGGTTGCCCACCTCCGTGACGACACCCGTCGCGGGGATGGTGAGCTCACTGGAGCGTCCCGAGAAACCATTCATCCGGCTCACCTGCGTCTCGGGCGCGATGAGCAGGGCCACCGCCCCCGCCGCTTGCACGTTCCGCGTCTTGACCATGACGTCACACCCGCCGCGCCGGTCCACCACCGCCACCTTGCCGCGCACCTCGTCCGCGTTCGTCAGCGGCTCGCAGGCGTCATGGAAGGTGCCTCCAGCGACCCCATCCACCGCGAACACCGCCGGAGCGGAGAAGGCGTATTGCTGGGGGCCATAGTCCGAGCCCGCGAGCTCGAACGGCCCCTGGGTGCCCGAGGCCGTCTCGATGAAGAGCGAACGCTCCACGCCGGAGTCGAAGATGAAGAAGCGCACCACCGTGGGCATCCCATCCGCGGCGACCTCGACGAAGGCGTTGTTCCGCCCCTGATGGTGCTGCGTCCTCACGTCCAGCGCGTCTCCCCCCAGTCCACCCCGGCCGAAGTTGTCCTGCTGCCCGTTGCCCGACGCCTCGTCGAAGCCCGCGTCGTAGAACCAGTCGTGGAGGAAGTTGTTGACGTAGAAGAGGTGCGTGAGGCCCACCCGCACCTGCTCGTCCGTGATGCCGGGCGCGTAGCGATGGTCATAGCCGTGGTCGAAGACGGCCGGGTCCGTGATGGCGCCGAGCAGGTCGCCATCGCCGTAACCATCCGGCGAGGCGAGGTCCGCGAAGGCCACCACGTTGTTGCCCTCCGTGCGGGTGGCGCCCGGCGGCAGCCAGGGGTCGTTCCGACTGAACGGGGCGTTGCGCAGCGTCACCCGGCTCGGCTCGACGAGCGGTGCTTGATAGCCATCCGGCAGCCCCGTGGGATGCGGATTGCCGTGCTCGCCCTGCGGTCCATCCCAGGGGAGGAAGGAGCCGCCGGGCTCGGCCCAGACGCGGTAGGTGAACTCCCCCGCGTCCCGCCGCAGCGAGTGGCGCAGCAGCAACCGCCCATCATCCGCGGCAATGACATACGCGTACAGGCCACTCGCCCCCTCCTCCAGGGACTCAGTCCCCACCTCCACGTAGTACGCGGGCACCAACGCGTCCGGCAGCGCGAAGTAGACGGGCTTCACCCGCGCGGGTCGGGTGAGTCGGACGGCACGAGGGCCGGAGGACAGCTCGAAGTGCCGATAGGGTCCACGGCCCGTCCCCGTGTCGCGCAGGCTCTCGGGTGGCAGCGCGTGCCCCTCCAGGTCCCCATAGCTCAGGGCAATGGCCTCACGCGGCTCCAGCGCGAAGGGCCGCCCCCTGGCGAACCGGGCCTGGGACGCCACCGGGCTCAGGTGACCCGACAGCGACACCAGGTCCCCGTTCGCGTCCAGGAACACCTTCAAGGACTGCCGGAAGACCTCCACGCCCTCCACGCGCTGGGCGAGCTCGACGATGCGTCCGCCGGAGGCAATGCGGTGCACGGCCCGCACCGGTGTGTGCTCCGCGTCCGTCCGCTCCAGGCGGTAGAGCGGCGCATGCTTCTCGAGCAGCTCCCGCGCGGCCTGCTCCGGAGACCGAGGCTTCAACGACAGCGCGGACGACAGACTCGCCGCTCCGGCGCGGTCGGCCCAGACGAAGGTGGGCACGCCGAGGCGTTCCTCCTCATGGGCGATGATGAGGCCCGGAGCGGCCGAACGGTCGAGGCGTGCGTGCGAGGAGGAGGTCGGGGCCGAGGTGAAGACATCCACCGTCGGCAATCGCTCTCGGGCCAGGAGGGGAGACGCCGCCAACACCATGGCGACGGCGAGAAGCGAGGGCAGTCTCGTCATGCGCGTGGCTCCTGGACAGAGGGTCCCGAAAGCCTTTCACAGACGTCCTTCCCTTTACCTCCTCCCACCGTCCCGCTCCGGTGAAGCCTCTCACCGCGAACAGTACTTTCTCCAGCCATTGACATCCCATGGCGGTTTCAATGCCGCTTCCGCGGCCCGGCTGATGAGAGCATCAGCTCGCGCAGTGCCGAGGGAGGAACGTCGTTGTACCTGCGAAACGTCCTGGAGAAGTGCGCCTGGTCGGAGAAGCCAGTACAGAAAGCGATGTCCGTCAGCGTCAGGCCCGCGTCGCCCATCAGCGCATGTGCGGCGTCGACACGCGCCCGCTGCAGGGTCTCGGAAAACGTCGTTCCTTCCTGCTGCAGGGCGCGTTGAAGGCCACGGCGGGACAGGGAGAGTCGCTGCGCGCTCTCCTCGAGCGTCCAGGAATGCAGCAGATCGCTGCTCATGAGCTGCTGAAGCCGGCCACGAACCTCTTGGAGCGCGCCCTCTCCCGGCGCAGCGCACGCCGGAAGAGGCGCCTGCCTCGTGGGCTTCCAATGGAAGGTCGCCACGTCGGTCACGTCAGGCAGCCTCCTCGAAGCGGACTTCGAGGCCCCGCCGTGGATGACGACGGGCGCACCGGACGCACGCTCGAGTGTCACGGTCAACCCGGTGAAGCCCGCGGTCTCCAGGAGCGCCACGAGGACGCCCCAGATGAACAGGTCGTTGACGGTGAGAATCTTCCCTCCGTCGATGGCCACGTGCCGCACGGTCATTCGAGCACGCGTCAGGTCATGCTCGAGGAGCTGGGTGCGGTGGCGCGAGTGGAGGAAGCGCTCGAGGGTTCTCCACCGCTCCATCGCGTGCCGGGGCGTCGGCCCCGCGACGAGGGCCCTGAGCACGGGGTGCGACGACAGGGTCCGCAGCTCACGTCCCAGCTCCAGCACCGCTCGCCAGCCATGTGCGTCCATGACGTCCTGGAGGACGGCGACCTTGTCGCGTCCCTCGGTGGAAATCTCCGGGTAGTCGCGGGCGACGGTCGCCTTCAGCACGGCACTCAGTGCCGGGCTTGTCATCACACCTTGGTCCACCATGGTCAGCAGGTCCTCGTCAGGGGGAGGCCTCCGAAAGCGTGCCGGATTCCGGCTCGCACCGTCCCGCATGGCGCCAGTCACTGAGCGCGGCGAGGAAGTGGACGTTGAAGTCCGCGCCGGAGAATGGATTCTGGCTCGTCACCAGGTTGCAGTCGCGCACGGCGCGGGAACGGCCCGGAAACGCTGTCTCGTGCCGGTAGCCTGCCTCGTCGAGCTGAGCTCCGATGCCTCGGACCTGTGCGCGTGCGCCCATCACGAAGGTCTCGATGTACCACTCCTCGAAGCCCGACACCGAGGTGACGTGCCGGCCCGCGAAGGGACTCTGCTCCTTCGGCAACCGTGAGAGGAGCGCGGGCGCATGGCAGACGAGTCCCACGGGGCGGGCCGTGGCGCCGAAGTCGAGGAGCAGTCCATGCAGGTCCGTGTCGTGGAGCAGGTCCACCATGACGCCCTGGCCGCCCGGCACGAGGAGGGCCTGAAACGCGTCCGAGCGTGTGCGGACCTCGGACAGGGGAAGCGGTGCACGCAGCTGGGGAAGCTGCGTCAGCAGCGCCTGCGCTTCGGAGAGCGCCTCGGGATGCTTCTTCCAGTAGGACGGCTTCACGCCCTCCGGGTCGAACGCGGGAGCCCGCCCCTCCGGCGTCGCGAGCACCACCTCGTAGCCCGCGTCGACGAGCGCCTTATAGGGCTCGTAGAACTCGTTCAAGAAGACGCCCGTCTGGCGGGTACTTCCGTCCGCGAGCTTCTGCTCGGACGCGGCGGAGAGGACCATGAGGACTGCTCCGGGAGCGCGGACCTCCGCCGGGGCGGAAGGAAAGACGACCCGGTGGGCCGGAGTCGTTGCGCAGCCCCACGCGGTAGTCAGGCCCGCGAGCGCGAGCGGAGCGAGAAACCACGTCAAGGCCTTCCCTGCGTGGAACGTCTGGGTCTGAGTCGAACTGGGCGCACCCATGCGGGTCCTCCTGGTGACAGCGTCATCACCAGCGTAGGAATCCGAGGGTGGGCGGGCTTGAACAAAGGCGCCAATCCGCCTGGGGCCTGACGGGTGCCCCAGGGGCGGCGCGCCGGGAGCCTACAGGCCTTGATTGCGCGTCGGCGCGAGCGGCAGATGCTGACTCCAGCCGCGCGCCATGCCCGCCGCCAGGGCCGAAAAGTCGCTGGCCTTGCTCGCTTCGTTACGGCGCAGGCAGGCCCGCGGGTCGCGGCTGAACAGGCTCGCCGCGATGGCGCGTCCGGCCATGGTGACGGCACGGGTCTTTTCGAGGCGCAGTCCGGTGAAGGCTTCGAACGCGCGCCGCGAGTCTCCGGGATGGCCGGCCAGGCAGTTCGCCAGGTGCCAGCCATCCTCCAGTGCCTGGCAGGCCCCCTGTCCCGAGGTCGGCAGCGACGCATGCGAGGCATCGCCGATGGCGATCACATTGTCCCGGTGCCAGCGCGGCATCGGGTCGTGGTCGTGCACGTGGATCTTGTTGATGCGCTGGGCCGGCGTCGCATCGATGACGCGCCGGACCGCTTCCGGCCAGGGTGCAAACAGCGCCTCCAATTCCGCCTTGTATCGGTCTGGCGCGTTGGCCTGGATCGCCATACTGGCCGCGCCGCCAGCCCAATACCCCTTGTGCGCGCTGACCGGAACGATGCCGAAACGCTCGCCCACGCCCCAGTAGTCGGTGACGGCGATGTCGTCGAACATCGATTCGTCCGATTCAACCACGCCAATCCAGTTGATGAAGCCTTGATACACGGGCGCATTGTCGCCGTTGACGTAGAGGCGCGCACGCGAGGCCATGCGCCCGTCGGCGCCGATGATGATGTCGGCCTCGATGACATCCCCTCGAGCCAGCAGCACACTCGCCATGCCTGATTCCGAGGTAGCAAGGCGCTCGACCGCGGCGCCGTACTCCACTTCGACGCCAAGCGACGACAGGCGGCGCAGCAAGATGTCTTGGAAGTCGGTGCGCAGCACCGACAGACTTGGATAACCCATCTGGCTGTCAATCAGCGTGATGTCGAGCGAGCCCAGGTCCTCGCCGGTGTTCGAGCGGCGGCGCATGGCGACCGGGCGTCCGCTGACCGCCTCCATCTCCGCCAGAACGCCAAGCCGGTCGAGCACGAAGGCGGCATTCGGCCACACGACGATGCCGGCACCGATGTTGGTTTTTTCGCGATGTCTCTCCAGCACCTGTACCGAAAACCCCTGCTGCCGGAGTGCAATCGCACTGGCAACTCCGGCAACGCCTCCTCCGATGATGACGACATTCATGAGTGCTTCAATACCATGATATCGAGCGGCGGCTCCGGCCCGGCACGTGCTCAAGCGCTCCGCGACGCGATGAGCGCGAGGTTGCGCGGAGACAGGCGCAAGCCTTCCGAGGAGCAGGAAAAGAGTCATATTCATTCGACCTCTTCCTGCTCGAGCTCGCCCCCGCGCTCGATGAGACCGGCGATGTCTGCTATTCATGCGTCTCGTGACATCCCACGTCGGCAAATACCAGCGCATCCGCCTGCTCACCGAAGGCATCATCGAGGATTATCTGGCCAAGGCCACCGGCCCGCGGGGCGTCGAGAAGACGCTGGTGCTCCAGTGCCTCCGGTCGGACATGGCCGAGGACGTGGAGCTCCGGGAGAGGTTCCTCGACACGGCGAGGGAGGCCGCCCGGCTCTCGCACCCGCACCTCGCGCAGGTCTTCGACTTCGGTGTGGCGGACGGCACGTACTTCCTCGCCAGGGAGCACATCGAGGGGCCCAGCCTGCGCAGGGTGATCAATCACCTGGCGGCCCAGCGGATGACCCTTCCGGCGACACTGTGCGCGCGCATCATCTCGCAGGCCTGCGAGGGGCTCGCCTACGCCCACGACCTCACCGACCCCCAGACGAAGCAGCCGCTGCGGCTCATCAACCGCTGCGTCAGGCCGTACAACATCCTCCTGTCGCACCAGGGGACGGCCCGGGTGGTGGACTTCGGCATCGACCATCTCCGGGTCCAGTGCACCCCCGAACATCACATCCCCAACTGGAGCAAGTACGTGTACATGGCGCCCGAGCAGATACGGGGCTTGCCGTCGGACCGGCGGGTGGACGTATATGCGCTCGGATTGGCGCTCTACGAACTGCTCACCGCGCGCAGGCCCTTTGACTCCAACAAGTCCGGCGCGGAGCTGTTTAATGCCATCGTATCCGAGCCGCTGGTGCCCGCCGAGCAGCACCGGCCGGACCTGCCCGGTGCCCTGCGCGCCATCCTCGCCCGGGCGCTCGCCAGGGAGCGGGACCTGCGTTACCCGGACTGCCGCGCGTTCCAGTCGGACCTGGAGGAGTTCATCCTCTCGGTGGGTGAGCCGGTGACCCCGCGGCAGGTGGTCCAGCTCATCCATCAGGTGACCGCGAGCGACAACCCGACCGTCATCGCCCCGGTGCCCCCGACGCCGTCCGGCGCCTCGTTGTCGGACGGTCCACCGACGCATACGCCAAGGCCCGCGTCTGCGCGGCTCGACGACGACTCCAGCCCGGGGCCCACCCCGCGGACGCCACGGACGGACCTGCCAGACCCGCGCTCCTCGCCGTCGCCTGCCCCGGCTCCCGACGGCCCGGTGACCCAGGCACGGCTCCGCTGGGGAAGAGGGTGGGTCCTCGCGGCGGCCGTGGGCCTGGGGTTCCTGCTCGGAGGCGGCGTCATGCTCTGGAAGATGGGCGCTCGGCCCGAGCCGGAGAAGGCTCCAACTCCGGCTCCGCGGCCCATGACTCCGGAGCCCGCCCGCGAGTGACCTCGCCCGTCATGAGCTGCTCGAGGACAGGGGGCGCGGTTCGGGCATCGCGGCTCTCCGCTGCCGGGCTGGGTGAGACGTCGAGTCCGGACGATATCGCTCGCATCCTGACTCCCACCCGTGTCTGGCAGGTCCATGGGGCCACGCACGGCGTCTGGCATTGAGGCGATTCTTCCCTCAAGCGAAGGGGAGGGGAACCGATGTGTTGGATTGCCCGGACGTCTCAATACCCGCGTCGGGCGGTCGGCGGCGGGAGGGCGACAGCCCACGAGGGCTCGTGGGCATCCGGCGACCTCGAGTTCGTCTCACTCAATGAAAGAATTGGAAGTCCTCCAGGTGGCCCCTCTTGAATTGAGTGTTTCGCTCGAAACACTCGAATTCACAGGACCTTCGCCAGCTCCCGAGGCGTTTGGGGTCGAAATGGGGCCGGTTCACGGCTATAGACTGAACGAACATTCGTTCATTGCCCCACCCGGCCCGTTGGGAGTCGTCCCCTGAAGCGCTCGTACACCCTGGTTTTCCCCCGGCACACCTTGTGGTGGCTCGTGGCGGGGCTTGTCCTCATCTACGTGGTGCTGGCGATGGTGCTCACGCCCGCGTCCATCCACCTGCTGCCACGAGACATGGTGGTGGGCATGCTGCGCAGCAACTACGGGTTCCCCTTCTTGCTGCTCGGCATTCCGTGCGGCATCTACCTGATGGCGTGGCGTGGCGGTGACTTCTTCGTCTGGTGGTGGTCCCCGCGCTCACTGGTGGTGGACGACAGGGGGCTGCGCTCAGGCAGGACGACTCTCGCGTGGCGCCAGGTGCGCTCCCTCGTCCGAAAGCACCAGGAGGACCAGCTCCTCCTGCGGCATGACAGAGGCACGTACCGGCTCCGGCTGTTCCTGTGGAACGACCCGGGCGAGCTCGAGGCCCTGGTCACGGAGAACGTGGTCGCCGAGCTCCTGGAGGAGGTGCACCAACAGGTGGCCCAGGGGGAGTCGGTTTCCTTCGGTCCCCTGACCCTCGATGACGATGGGCTGACCTACAAGCGGAAGCTGTTTCAATGGGACGACATCGACAGCATCCGTTTCCAGGACGAGAACGACGCGGGCGCTGAGACGCGTGAGCTCATCCTCACGGTCAACGGCAGGCGCCACAAGTTCGACGAGGCGAAGATTGTCAACGCCCCCGTCCTGCTGGCCTACCTGGCCGCGCGCCTGGCCGACTGATTCCCCTTCACCCCAACACAGGCATCACATCATGGAAATCTACAGCTCCGCGAAGTCGCGGGCGAAGTCGGAGAAGCCGCACGAATTCTATTACTCGCGCACCAGGCTCATCGCGGGCGCCTTCCTCTGGGCGGTCACCAGCGCGGGCTTCCTCGTGCTGACCGCCATGGCCATTCCCAAGACGGGCGCGGGTTACCTGGTAGGGCTCATCGCCTTGGCCATGGTGTGGATGTTCATCGGCTGCATCCGGGGGCTGGGGAAGCTGCACACGCCCGCGCTGGTGATTGGCCGGGATGGAATCACCTTCCCCGACGGTCAGCTCATCGCCTGGGACGACATGGAGGAGAACACCTACCTCAACCAGACCTATATGGGCATCATCCCCATCGGCCGGTACGTCATCGTCAAGACGCGGTTGAAGAAGCCCAAGACGAAGAAGATGCGCGTCTTCGCGCTCGACATGACGAGCGACGAGTACCTGGCGCTGTGCGACCGCTACGGCTCGAACGAGCGCTGAGCGCCTGGGCCCGGGCGGCCCGGAGACCCGCCGCTACTTCGCGCCGCCCTTGACCACCGCGTTTCACCTCCCTGAAGGTCTCCAGTGGCTACAAGGTCACCTTGTACGAACATGACAACTTCAGTGGTGCCAGTCTCACCAAGGCGGCTGACGATGCCTCGCTCGTCGACGACGGCTGGAACGACAAGATGTCCTCGCTCATCGTGAGCGCGTCGGGGATGTAGGTCAGCGCCGTGAAGCGTGGCGGGCGCGGCCTTCACCGCCCCGAGAGGGCCTCCGCGCGTGGCTTGCCTTCAGCGGATGCGGGCATTCCCATCTCCAGGAGCGCGGACAGCGTGGGCGCCACGTCTACCGGGTCGATTTCCTGGGGGTACAGCCCCGGCTTCACGCCCCGGCCCGCGAACACCACGGGCACCTGCACGTCGTAGGCGTACGGCGTGCCGTGGTTCGTCCCGCGCGGGTAGTCGCTCACCACGTGGAACGGCTTCGACACGAAGAGGACGTCCCCGCTGCGCATCGGGTAGTAGCCGCGCCGCAGCGGCGCCACCAGCCCTTCGATGTCCGGGGCCGTGTCCAGGTCGTCCTTCGCCACCGCCGTCATCGCGAAGGGCTGCTTCGACAGCCACGCCGCCGCCGCGCGCCGCACCGCCACGCCCTCCACCTCTCCCGACTCCAGGGCCTTGCCGCCCAGGTACACGTCCAACTCCAGCATCTTCACTGTCACGTCGACGCCGAACCTCGAACGCAGCTCCTGGGCCAGCCCTTCCGCGACTTCCACCGGGTTGATGCGCTTCGCGGGCACGCCGGCCTGGGTCCAGGCCTCCGGAATCTCCGCGCCCCCATGGTCCGCCGACAGCGCGATGACCAGGTTCGCCCTGCCTCCCGCCGCGCGCTCGGCGGCGGAGATGAGCTCGCCCATTGCCTGGTCCAACCGCAGCAGCGTGTCCTGCATCTCCCATGAGAACGGCCCGAACGCGTGGAACACGGCGTCCGTGCCGCTGAAGCTCACCGCGAGAAGGTCCGGCACGTCGTCCCTGCCCAGGCGCTCGCCCTCCAGCGCCGCCTTCGCCGCCTGGACCAGCAGCTCATGCGAACGAGGCGACACCGCGAAGACCCGGTACGACGCGGGCCCAGGCTCCTTGCTCCCTCCGGTGAGCGCATGGGGGAACGTGCGGCCCATGCCGTAGGGGTTCGGGGGTTCCGCGGCGCGGTCGTCCTCGCCCACGTACTCGGCGCGCGGGCGCAGCAGCTCCCACGTCTTGCCAAAGGCCGCGTCCGCCAGCCTTCGCGCGTTGAACGTCTGCATCCAGGCGGGCACCGCCTTCGCGTACCAGGTGCTCGTCACCATGTTTCCCGTGGCCTCGTCGAACCACCACGCCTGTCCCTGTCGCCCGGCCAGCGGAATCGCCGCGCGAGCCTTGAACGACAGCGCCACCACCTTGCCCCGGCCCTGCGTGGACACGCGCAGCCGGTCCGCCAGCGTCTCCGCCATCAGGTTCTCGGGACTGGTGTCCGACGCCGGGGCGGTGACTCCGTCCAGGATGGGGTACCTCGGGTCCCTGTAGGCCTGAACGCTCTGGCCCGTGACACGGTCATGGACGTCGTTGTCCACGATGCCGTGGCGCCAGGGGTTCGCGCCGGTGGCCAGCGTGGCGTGCCCCGGCGCGGTACGGGCCTCCGCATAGGCGTAGCGCGCGTAGGGGTAGAACGCCCCCGTGGCGAGCAACTGTCCCAGGCCACCGGTGAGGCGTGGACGGTTGCGCAGGAGCAGGTCACTGCCCATCGCGTCCACGCTGATGAACAAGGTGAGCTTCGGAGCCCTGGCCGAGGCGGGCAGGGCGGACAGGACGAGGAGGGCGGCGAGAAGGCGAGACACGCCGGACAGCCTCTCCGGCCGGATGGACGGAAGCAACCCTGATGCATCGTCATCGCCAGGCCCTGCGCTGGGGATGAAGTGGACCTGTGCACTCGCGCGACGGCGGCAGCACCCGGTCAGGGCGCGCACCACGAGGGTGCCGACGTTCAGCCCGAACACCCTCGCGATGCTGCGTGCCACCGTTGACGACTACAGGCCCGTCACCCGGTCCGGGGGCGCCGAGAGGGTGCCCGCCGCGGAGAGGTAGGCCGTGAAGTTCTCGAGGTCCTCCGGCCCCCCCAGGCGGTTCTGCCCCTCCGTGAACGGGGTGAAGAGGTCACCGCCGTCCGCGAGGAAGTTCAGCGTCCCCACCCGGTACGTCGCCGCGAGGTCCAGGGGAACACCGTGCAGCTTCATGGACCCCGGGACGACGCGGCTGCCCTCGGGCTGGGTGGCGTCCCACTCATACGTGAAGCCCTGGGACACGCCGAGCGCCAGCATGGGGCGCGAGCCACGCGCCGGCACGGGCTGGTACTGCGCCTCCAGAATCCGGCGGATCTGGTCTCCCGTCAGGTCCAGGCTCACCAGGAGGTTGCCGAACGGCAACACCAGGTACGCCTCCTCGTAGGTGACCTCGCCCGGCAGCTCGCCATTGGTGATGGTGCCATAGCGCAGGCTGGCCCGCACGCCGCCCACGTTGGTGAGGGCCAGCTGCGCGCCTCCCTTCGCGCCTTCCGTCCCGAAGAGAATCGAATCCGCGACGAGGTCCGCCATGGGCGTCTCGATGGCCCGGTTCCCACCCGAGTCGCCGGTGATGTCGCCGGTGATGCGCCCCACCACGCGGGCAGCGCGCGGCGCGGCCATGGCATTCCACTTGGAGATGATGGCCGTCTGCGCCGGGTCCTTCGCCACCGTGCGCGTCACCAGGTGGTTGACCGCGGTGGTCCGCTCCGGGATGACGTTGCCGGAGCGGCGGTTGAGGGTCAGGTTGATCTCCGTCACCACCCGGCCGTACGACGCCGCGCTGGTCACCGGGCGCAGCCGGCCGTCCGGACCGGGAAGGTTGCAGACGTACGGCTCATGGGTGTGCCCGGTGATGAGCACGTCGATTTCCGGGTCCAGCTGCGAGGCGATGGTGGCGACCGGCCCGGAGATGCCCGCGCACTCGTTGTAGGCCCCCGTCTGGAGGCCGCCCTCGTGCATGAGGACGATGAGGGTCTTCACGCCCTGGCGGACGAGCGTGCGCGCATACCGGTTGGCGGTGGCCACCTCATCCAGGAAGTCCACCGTGGCCACGCCGGCAGGCGAGACGAGCGTGTTCGTCGCCGCGAGCGTCATGCCGATGAACCCGACCTTGACGCCGTCGACCTCGCGCACTTCATAGGCAGGCAGGAGCGTGGTGCCGTCGCACTTCTGGACGACATTGGCCGCGAGCCAGCGGAACTGCGCGCCGGGGTAGGAGACTCCGGGCAGGAAGCACCCAGCCTCGGGGTGGCAGCCGCCGTACTGCATCCGCAGGAGCTCCGACGTCCCCTCGTCGAACTCGTGGTTGCCCACGCTGGAGACATCCAGCTTCAGCGCGTCGAGCGCCTCCACGGTGGGCTCGTCCTGGAAGAGGCCGGAGATGAAGGTGGAGCCACCGATGAGGTCGCCCGCCGCCACCGTCAACGTGGCGCCGGGAGCCGACGCGCGCAGCTGCTGAAGCGTCGTCGCGAGGTACTCGACTCCGCCCACCGGCGTCTGGCCCGGGTCCTGCCGCCGGGAGAGCGGCGGGTCATCCGCCTTCAGGTGGCCGTGAAAGTCATTGAGCCCGAGCAGGCGCAGCTGCACGTGGTTCTTGTGGGCCTGCTCCTGCGCCAGGGCGCTCGGAGCGGCCCCTCCAACGAGGAGGGCGAGGGGAAGACACCAACGGAGGTGGGACGGACCGGATGAGGGCATCGAGGTGCTCGTGAGGAATGGAGGTGCCGTCTTCTATTCGATAGTTGATGGGAAAGCCATTGCGGGCGTGTGTCTTGGGAGGCTGGTTCAGACAGACACTTCCCCAAAGCGGGAACGGAGGAGGGGAGCATGGCGCCCTCGAACCCGATGTCAGGTATTGAGCAATCATTTCCTTGGGGCACATCGAACCGGTAGGGTGCGTCCCCCTCCGGAGGATTCCCTTCCGGCACGGCTCATGGTCGAGGCCTCTTGAACCGCTTCCCCTTCTTGATGCGCGCGCTGCGCACCAGCACGCTCTGTCTCGTGGGTGCCAGCTCGCTGCTGACCGCCTGTGACTCCAACGATGACCCGCCCCCCAATCAGACCCCGGTGGACACCTCGCCGCGCACGTTGACGCTGCTCCAGACGAGCGACCTGCACACCAACATCTTCCCGTGGGACTACTTCACCGGGAAACCGGACGCGAAGCGCGGCCTCGCCAGGGTGGCCACGCTCGTCAAGCAGGAGCGGGCGAAGAACCCGGACTGCACGCTGCTCGTCGACACCGGTGACACCATCCAGGGCTCGCCGCTCGGCACCTACTACGCCCTGGTGGACAACGCGCCCAAGCACCCCATGGCCACCGCCATGAACGAGCTGGGCTACGCCGCCATGGCCCTGGGCAACCACGAGTTCAACTATGGCCAGGACGTCCTCAACAAGTTCAAGAGCGAGGCGAACTTCCCCGTCCTCGGCGCCAACGTGCGCAAGGTCGCGGACGGCTCCGCGGCCTTCACCCCGTATGTGATGACCACGGTGTGCGGCGTGAAGGTCGGCATCCTCGGCCTGGTGACGCCGGGCGTGGCGACGTGGGAGCGCAAGGACAACATCACCGGGCTGCGCTTCGATGACCCGCTGGAGACCGCGAAGGCCTACGTGCCGGAGATGAAGCAGGCCGGCGCGGACGTGGTGGTGGTGGCCATCCACAGCGGCCCGGACAAGCAGCCCGTCGGCAGCGCGACCAGCCCGGAGTCGTGGCTCGCGGACTACGCGGACCCCACGAAGTGGACCGACCGGGGCAACCTCCCCGGTGAGAACGAGGCCGTGCAGATTGCCCAGCAGGTCGCGGACGTGGACGTGCTCCTCACCGGCCACACCCACCAGCCCATCCCGAAGATGCTGCTGAAGAACCAGGACGGCCGCGAGGTCCTCCTCACGCAGCCCAACCGCTGGGGCAGCCACCTGGCCCACGTGCAGCTCAACGTCACCTGGAACGGCGGGCGCTGGGGCGTGGACACGCACGACTCGCAGCTCCACGCGGTGGACGACACGGTGGTGGAGGATGCCACCGTCAAGCAGCTCACCCAGTCCTACCACGACACCACGGTGACCTACGTGAACCAGAAGATTGGCAGCACCACCGCGGCCTTCACGGGCGGCTTCCCGGGACGCTACGTGGACAGCCCGCTGGCGGACCTGCTCAACACCGTGCAGGAGGAGGCCGCGGAAGAGGCCGGCTTCCCCGTGGAGCTGTCCGCGACCGCCCTGTTCAGCAACAACGTCGCGCTGCCGGCGGGGGAAGTCACCCTGCGCGATGCCTACAGCGTCTACATCTACGACAACACGCTGTACGTGATGGAGATCAACGGCTCCATCCTCCGGCGCGCGCTGGAGATGAACACGCTGTACTTCAAGCAGCTCGACGCGGCCAACCTGCCCGCGAAGCCCGAGGACGCGAAGGCCACCGCGCCCGTCGTCGCGGACTACAACTGGGACCTCTACTCGGGCATCGAGTACGGCTACGACCTGACGAAGCCCGCGGGCTCCCGGCTCACGCACCTGCGCTTCAAGGGCCTGGACGTCCGGGACGACCAGGTCTTCCGCATCGCCGTGAACAACTACCGAGGCGGTGGCGGCGGCGGGTACAGCATGTTCAAGGAAGGCCGCCTGCTGTGGTCCTCCGCGGACGGCGTGCGGGATTACGTCGCGCGCTACATGCAGGAGCACCAGGGCCTGTCGCCGGCCTCGGTGAACACCTGCAACTTCACGCTCGCGCCCGACCTCTACACGCCGTACTTCCAGGCCACGCTCGGCCCCGCGAAGTGCCTCACCGTGAAGTGACGTAGCCACCAGGGATGCCCGGTGGACAGCCTCCTCTCCGGAGGGCACGTCCCACCGGGCCTCCCGTGTTCCTACCTTCCCGCGGTCGGCGCCCCAGTGGAGATTCCCGAGGCGCTGTGCAGGGGAAGGGGAGTGGGCCCTCCTGGATTCGAACCAGGGACCCATCGGTCATGAGCCGGGGTGGGGCCGGTTGGCACCGTTTCCACGGTTTCGACTCGCCATGGTGCGCCGGTGGTGCGGAACATGGTGCGGCCGGTGGCCTCGCCGATGCTCACGGTGCGCGAGGTGGCGGAGGAGTTGGCCGTTTGCCGGGCCACCGTCTACGCGCTCCTTGAACGCGGGGAACTGGAGCGGGTAAGGGACGAGGGGTGTGTCACTCCTGCAACGCGAAGCGAGCGCATGTGACGGCAGTGCACCTGGTGGAGCAGGTGCTGCCGCATGTGCCCTACCGGCAGTGGACGCTGTCCTTTCCGCATCGGGTGCGGTGGGTGCTGCTCAAGGACGTGGGGCTCCTCTCGGACGTCCTCACCCTCTTGCTGCGCGCGGGGGCACGCCCTGCAGCGACGGAGGGCGCGAGGGCCGCCCCAGAGCGCGTGGTGTTGAAGCTCAAGCCGCCACAGCCAGCCAAGAGAGCCAGGCACCTGCCGCGCCCCACCTGGGAAAGCGGCTGGGCTGGGCAGGCTATGTGTGGCGGATTCGCCGTCCGAGGGATGCGCGAGACGTGCTCCTGGCCGCGTCATCGAGCGTGGACCCGGCCCGCCTCCCTGTCTGAAGCGTTCACCGTGAACTCGCGCTCATAGATGCCGTGGACCTCATCGAGGACCGCCTGCGCACTGTGCGCGAAGGGCAGGGGCGTGACCTTGCCCTTGTTGAGGAAGCTCCCGTCGGGGACACGGAGGCTCCCCAGGGCCGCGCTGTGAATCCGGTCGGCGCCCACGCTGGGCGGCTTGAAGAAGAACCGGGCCACGAGGCCGAGCGCCCAGGGCATCCCCGCGCTCGCCGTGAGCGGCGTCTTGTTGGGACCGGGGCACGCGGAGACGCTGGAGATGCCCTGCGTGGACAGCTCATCCGCCAGCGCCTGCGTCCACAGGGACAGGGCCAGCTTGGAGTGGGCGTAGGCGCCCAGGAGTGGCCGGAACTTGCCCGTGGGATGCGCGAGGCTCTTCGGTTCGAAGGACTTCACGTACAGCAGCGCGTTGGAGGACGTGTTGGCCACCCGCTTCAACTGGCTGTTCGCCACGTTGGGGGCCAGGGCGCGCGTGAGCACATAGGGCACGACGGTATTCACCTCGAAGCACAGCTCACGGCCCTGCGCTGAGAAGAGCAACTCCCCGGGACCGACAGCCGCGTTGTTGAACAACACGTCGAGGGAGGGCTCCTTCCTCGCAATCTCCTGGAGGGCGCCCCGGAGGCTCTGGAAGTCCGACAGGTCCGCGCGGTACGTGCGCAACCGGCCGGCTTCTTCGGCGGCGAGCACGTCTGGCACCTCGGCGATGGGCGAGCGCACCAGCACCGCCACGTCCCAACCCTCCGCCAGCAGGCGCCGCGTCAGCGCCAGTCCGACCCCTGTGCGCGCACCTGTGACCAGCGCCGTCCTCGTGTCAGGCCGCATGCTTGCTCTCCTTGGCGGGAATGCCCTTCGGTGCGCCGCTATATGCTGGCCACGGGATTTCCAAACAAGGACGCACTTTGAAGATACCGCCCTCGCCCATGGCGCTCCCCCCGGATGTCTGCAAGGAGGTCGGCGAGGTGCTGGCCCGCGTGGGAGACAAGTGGTCCATCCTCGTCATCCGTCACCTGCGCGAGGGCCCCGTCCGGTTCAACGTAAGTCCTCGCCCGAGCCCGTCGAGTTCTCCGTTGACGGAGAGCTCGGCGGATGATGCCGCTGTGGCCCGACTCAGCGTGATGGACCGCGTGCCTCCGCCCAGAGGGAGAGTTCTCCGTTCGCCTTCACGCGCAGTTCCCAGCGGCCCACGGCGCGCAGGTCGTTCGCGAAGTGCTGGCGCTTGCGGTCCACGAGCGCGTCGACCATCGCGAGCATCGTTGTCCGGCCGGGCTGGGGCATCGCTTCCAGGCGCCGGTAGACATCGGGCAACAGGTTCTCCTTCCCCCACTGCGCCACTACCAGCGCATTCCAGACGGTGATGACGACTTGGAGAAAGGCCTGCTGCTGCTGAAGCGACGCGCCTGGTGGCATCTGCGCGAGCAGTGGCGCGGCGTACTCCAGCAGGGTTTCGGAAATCTTCGCGGCCATGGAAGCCCTTTCAGGCAGCTGTCGCGTACTGGTGCGGTAGCAGTGGCGACTCGCCGTTGAGCGCCGCCAGCACGGCAGCGCGCAGGTAGGCCTTGGGCTCGACGCCGCACAGCTTCGCCGACTCCAGCAGGCTGTAGAGAATGGCGGCCACCTCGGTGCCGCGGCGGCTGCGGCTGCCGTAGTGGTTCTTGCGTCCCACCACCGGCCCGCGCAGGGCACGCTCGGTGGCGTTATTGTCCAAGGGCACGCGTGCGTCGTCCAGGAAGCGCGTCAGTCCGGGCCACAGCTCGCCCAGGTAGCGCAGGGCCTTGCCCAGCGCGGACTCGGGCAGCACGCGCACCTGGAGGGCCCACGCGTGCAGGCGGGCCACCACCGGGCGGCTCTTCTGCTGGCGAAGTGCGTGCAACCGCTGCAAGTCGGGCGGGCCCGTCTGGTACTCGCGCTCCACTTGGTACACCTCGCCAATGAGCTCCACAGCGACTGCCGCCTGGGGCCCGCCGCACTCCAGAAACTTCCTCCGCACATGCGCCCAGCAGTGCGCCACCTGGAAGCGCCCAGCACTCTCCTTCTGCAAGGCCCCGTAGACGGCGTAGCCGTCCGCCATCAACACGCCGGAAAAGTCTTTCAACAGCTCGCGCGCGGCCTCGGCCCCTCGGGTTTCGGCGATGCGGTAGACGACGGCGTGCGCACTGGCCAGCGCCCACAGGTGCCACTTCGTCTGTCCCGGGCTGCCCAACAGCGGCCAGCGCGTCTCGTCCGCGCCCAGCACCTGCTGGCGTAATTGCTCAAGCCAAAGCGCTTCCCACGTCGGTAGCAGCAGGCGCGCCAGCAGCCGCACCTGGTCCCAGAGCGTCTGGCTGTCCACCACCATGCCCTCGCGCGCCATGGCCCGCACCTGCCGCTCCAACGGCGCGTGGTCGAGGTACTTCTGCACGGCGACTTCAATGGCGAAGGCCACGGAGTAGCGGCCCCCCGGCACCAGCTTTGGCGGGCCCAGGGCTGTCTCCACGCACGCGCCGCAGCCGCAGCGGTACTTCTGCCGCCGGTGGCGCTTGAGGACGAAGCGTCGCTCCACCACGTCGACTTCCTCGGCCTCCTCGTACTGGCCGGCCATGGGCGAAAGCGCGCCGCCACACTGGGGACACTGCTGGTCCGCCTCGTCCAAAAGGTGCACCTCCTCTTCCACCGGCAGCGCCTGCTGGCGCGGGCCGTGGCCTCGCTGGGGCTTGCCCTCGGTGGGCGGCGGCTCGGGCTTCGGGCGCGGGCGCTTCTCGCTGGAGGGGCCGAAGAGGGCGGCGCGTGCCTGGGAAAGCTGCCGCTCGACTTCCGCCAGCCGCAGCTGCAGCACCTCGGCGGCCTCGCCGCGCGCCGTCAAAAGCTGGCGCGTCAACTCCACCACCCGCGAGGTCAGGCGGCGATTCTCCGCCTCCAGCAGCAGCGCCGCCTGGCGTAGCCTTTCGACGTCTCGCTCGGTTTCCAGCCGCACCATGCTGGGTCGTGCTGGTGCCACACCACCCTCCAGGTTGCAAGCTCCTCAGCCCACCTGGCCCCGCGCCAGCGCGAAGACCGGCACCGCCTCGGCCGCCGCGGGCGAGAGCGCCTGGTGCCCTACCAATTCGCTGCCCTCGAAGAAGAGCGCCAGCTCCGGCAGCGTTAGCGCCACCGGCTCGCCCTCTTCTGCCCGCTTCCACACCGCCGCGAACCGGCCCCTCTCCAGCCGCTTCGCGTACAGGCACAGCCCCGTGCCGTCGAAAAAGAGGGCTTTGGCCCGCTTCCGGTTTCCACCCACGAAGAGAAAAACGTCACCACTCAGCAGCTCGCGCCCCATGCCCTGCGTCACCAGTGCCGACAGCGTGTCGAAGGACTTGCGCATGTCGCACGGGCGCGCGTACGCGTACACCGCCAGCCTGCGCGTGGTGCCCATCATCCCCCAAGCCCCCTGAGCACCTGCACCACCTGCGTCACGCTGAGGCCCTCCACCCGCACGCCCCCGGGCCCGTGCACCACCAGCGCGCTGCGTACCGCCACCTCGCGCTTCATCTCCACCGGGTGGAAGGCCGCGCCACTCGTCTCCGGTGCTGCTCGCGCGGGCCGCCCTCGCTTCACCGGGCCTGCCTGCCGGCCCCACCGCGACAGCGTCCACGAGGACAGGCCCACCTCCCGCGCCGCTTCCTCCTGCGTCCCTCCCTCCGCCTGCCGCGCCCTCAGATACGCCACCACCTGCGCACGGAAGCCCTCCTCGAATCGCCACCGCGTCCCGCGACCCCGCTGCGCTTCCACCTGCTCCTTCAGCTTCTGCGCCGTCTCCTTCAAGTCCATGCCGTCGCGCTCCTCCTGCTTTGAGTCGAGCGTCGACTTCGCACTTCATCCGCCCCCCCGTCACGACGGGCTCAGGCGAGGAGTTACGGTTCAACGACCTGCGCCGGGACCTGGGCGGCATCACCCACAAGGTGCTGACGTCCACGCTGCGGGGTCTGGAGCGTGACGGCTTCGTCCTGCGCACCGTCACGCCCACGGTGCCGCCGCGCGTGGACTACGCCTTGACGGAGCTCGGCCAGGAGTTGATGGAGCCCATCGACATGCTGGCGACCTGGGCGCTCCGTCGCCGTGACGCCGTCCACCACGCCCGCGCCGCGTATGACGCGCGTGAAGCGCCGCCACCGCAGCGCGAGTCACGCTGAACTCCGAGCCGGAGTGCGCCGCAGGGGTGCTGCCGCGCCAGCATCCAGGCAAACACCTCGAGGGAGAGGTGGCCATGGCCCTGCCGTGCAGGGGGCCACCGCGTCCGTGCGGGCCAGATGAGGGGCATCCCTCAGGGGCGCTGGTGCGGAAAGGAGGCCCTCGCCAGAATCGCCAGTCTCCTTTCGGACGAAGGCTCCAATCACATGCGAACGATTCGCCTCGGTGCCGCGCTGCTCTTGTTGGCTGCTTGTGATTCCTCGACGCCGGCCCCCACGCCGGATGACACGCCCGGGCTTCACCGGGTGACGCGCCTGTCGGCCGCGCGGGGCGTCCAGTTGGAGGTGCTCGACTTTGGCGGCGAAGGCCCGGCCCTGGTGTTCCTCGCGGGCATGGGCAGCACCGCGCATGTCTATGACGAGCTGGCCCCCGAGTTCCGCGCCACCCACCACGTCTACGCGCTCACCCGGCGAGGATTCGGGGCCTCGGACTGGCCCGACTGTGACGGGCCGGCGCAGGGTTCTGGCGTACCTGACGGGGCGGGAGGCAGTGCGGGCGATATTGGAGCACCTGGCACTGCCCTGGCAGCGGCCGAGGCTGGCCCCGGCGCAGGGGCCCCCCCAGAGCGCGTGGTGGGGGTGAACGCACTCCAGCCGTAGCCAAGGCGCGCCAGCCAGCGGCCGAGTCCCCCTGGGAGCACGGCGTTGGCAGGGGTGTGCCTGAAGGGGGCTGCATGGTCGCTCCACCGGAAAGGCGCATCAGCTTGGGGGCCCCCTCCAGCAGCCCTCTTGCCCCGCAGTGCCCCGGGCCGCTCCCCGCAACAGTGCCCTCATCCTTCCTATTGGCCGCACGACTTGTGGAGCACGGTGGTGCGCAAGGGCAAGGCGCCGGAGCACGAGCAGCTCAAGGTGGCGCGCATCGCGAGCCTCGCGCTGGGCATCCTGGCCATCATCCTGGGCGTCATCTTCAAGGGGCAGAACGTCGCGTTCATGGTGGGTCTGGCGTTCGCCATCGCGGCGAGCGGCAACTTCCCCGCGCTGCTGTTGTCCATGGCGTGGAAGAACTTCACCACGCAGGGTGCGGTGGCCTGCATGCTGGTGGGCACGTTCGCGGCGGTGGTGCTCATCTTCCTGTCGCCCACGGTGCAGGTGGACCTGCTGCACAACGCCGCGGCGCCCTTCCCGCTGAAGAACCCGGGCATCATCACCATTCCGCTGGCCTTCGTGGTGGGCGTGGTGGTGTCGCTGCTCTTCCCGGAGCGCGAGGCCGCGGACCGCTTCGCCGAGGTGCGCCACCGGATGCACGTGGGAGCGCCCACGCCGAGCATGCCCGCGCCCGAGGTGCCGGCGTCGATGGCGGTGGCGACCGCGCCGACGGTGGTCCGCCCGAGCAAGGCCTGACGACGACTTCGCCCTCCCACTCCTCCTCGATGGGAGGGCAGGGACGGGGCCCGGGTCTCCAAGGGACCCGGGTCCCGCGCCCGTCTTCACGGGCAGCACTCGCGACGCTTCAGGCCCGGGGCGTCACGGCGCCGTGCTGACGTTGGGGAGCGTGCTGCGCACTCAGGGTGTGCTCCCCGCTCATCTCACCTTGACGACGACCTTCCCTTTGGCCCGTCCCGTCTCGACGTAGGTCATGGCCTCGTTGATGGCTTCGAACGGAAACACGCGGTCCACGACAGGGCGAATCACTCCTGCGTCAATGAGAGCAGCGAGCTCGCGCAATTGGGCACCCTGCGCTTTCATGAATAGAAACGAGAAGCCGACGCCGGAGCGCCTGGCCTTGCGCCTGATTCCGTAGCTCAAGAGATGCGTGGCCAGCTTCACGTACCAGGGCGCGCCGATTTCCCTTCCGAAGTCAGGATCTGGCGGGCCTGAGATCGAGATCAACCTTCCGCCGGGGCGCAGCACGCGCAGCGACTTCTCGAGCGTCGCCGCGTCCTGACTGTGGAGCACCACGTCGTAGTCGTGGAGGAGCGTCTCGAAGTCCTCCTTCTTGTAGTCGATGACGACGTCCGCGCCGAGCCCCTTCACCCAGCCTGCATTGTTCGCGCTCGTCGTCGTGGCCACTGTCGCGCCCAGGTGCTTCGCGAGCTGGATGGCGAGCGTTCCGACGCCACCGGAGCCGGCCTGGATGAACACCGACTCTCCCTTCTTCAGCCTCGCCTTCTCAACCAGCGCTTGCCATGCGGTCAGCCCGACCAGGGGGATGGATGCGGCTTCTTCCATCGTGAGCCGCCGCGGCTTGAGCGCCAGGGAGCTCTCCTTGACCGCGATGAGCTCGGCGAACGCGCCGATGTGGAAGTCATCCGGCCTGGCGTAGACCTCATCGCCCACCTTGAAATTCCGCACCTGCGCACCGACGCTGACCACGACCCCGGCGACGTCGTGCCCCAGAACGAGCGGCAAGCCATAGGGCAGGATGAGCTTGAACTCTCCGTTTCTGATCTTGGCGTCGAGCTGGTTGATGCTGGCCGCGTGGATCTGGACCAGGACCTCGTCCGCGCGAGCTTCCGGCGGAGCCACTTCGGTGGCTCGCAGAGGCGTGTTCTTCCCGTATCGGTCGACGACGAAGGCCCTCATCGCGAGCCCCGCTCGGTGGACGGTACCGCGTCGAGCCGCAGGTCTTTTCGAATCCCGGCGTCGAGTATGCCAGCGGGCGCGAACCGGCGGAGCAGGCGCAGACGATTCGCCGCCGCGCCAGCCGTGTATCGGACTTTCGGGTTGGCCGCCGTGGCGGCCTTCAGCACCACGTCAGCCACGACGCCTGGCTCGTCCGCGTTCGCCATCGCCTGGCTGACCACCTTCGCCAGGTGCGCGCGCACCTCCCGATACTCGTCGAGCTTTGCATCGGGCTCGAGGTTGTTCGCCTCGAATTGCGTCTTCGTGAAGGCGGGCTCGATGACCGAGACGCGTATCCCGCGCGTGCGCAGCTCGTGGTCGAGTGACTCCGTGTAGCCCTCGACGGCATGTTTGCTGGCGGCGTACAGCGCCACGTAGGGCAGCGGCACCACGCCGAGAATCGAGCCGATGTTGATGATGCGGCCGCGACCCTGGCGACGCATGAAGGGCACCACGGCGCGGGTCATGCGGACGAGCCCCAGGAAGTTCGTGTCGAAAATCGCGCGGGCCTGCTCAATCGAGCTCTCCTCGGCTCCGGCCGGGGCGACCCCGAAACCGGCGTTGTTCACGAGCAGGTCGATGCGGCCCTCCAAACGCATCACCTCTCCGACGGCGGCCTCCACGGATGCGTCGCTGGTGACATCCAGGGTGAGCATCTCGAACGCTCGTTTGCTCCCCTGAGCTCCCTTTCTGCTGGTGCCGTAGACCCTGCAACCCGCCTGGGTGAGCCGCTCTGCCGTGGCCTCTCCGATGCCAGACGAGGCACCAGTAACGATGGCGACCTGGTTCTTCATGTCCTGCCTCCGCGCTTGCCCGCTCATTGCATTATGACCATACTGCCATCAAGAGCCGCAAGTCGTGAGCCTCCAGTTCCTGGAGCTACAGTGGGAAGGCACCCCATGCGATACGCTCCCGAACACAACGAAACGACCCGTGCGCGAATCCTGGACGCTGCGTCGCGCCTCTTTCGCAAGCACGGCATCGCCGCCGTGGGCCTCGCGAAGATCATGGCCGAGGCGGACCTGACCGTCGGGACCTTCTACACACACTTCAAGTCGAAGGAGGCGCTGCTCCAGGAGTCGCTCCTTCGCTCACTCGAGGCTCGTCACGCGGAGCTCAAACAGGCACTCCGCTCAGGGGACCTGGAGGCAGGTATTCGCGCCTACCTCAGTCCCGAGCACCGGGATGCCTTGGGGACAGGATGCCCGGTGGCGGCCCTCGTACCGGAGGTGGCACGACACCCTCGTGCGACGCGCGACGCGCTCGTGCACAGCATGGAGCCAAGCCTCGACGTGCTGGCAGAGGTGTTGTCCGCGCGGCGCGGCACGAAGGTGAGCCGCGCGGACGCAGCCGCCTTCTTCGGGCTCCTCTCCGGCACACTGCAACTCGCACGCGCAACCCCAGACCGCGCGGAGTCGGGTGCGATTCTCGAAGCGGGAATCCGCGCGGCGCTCCAGCTCGCGCTGTAGCACCCTCGTTGCGTTCAGGCAGCCGTTCCGGAAGACAAAGTCAGGCCCGAGGTGTCACGGCTCCGTGGAGCGCCTGTCGCACCGCCGCGCGCACGGGCGCGGGGACCTCGTCGCCGGGAATGCGGCGGCAAAGAGACACGGTGCGCTTGAGGGATTCACAGGCCTCGTTGCAGCGCTTGCAGCGCCCGAGGTGGTCCTCGATGCGGACACACGTGGCCTGATCGATGTCCTGCGCGGCGTAGTCCGTGAGCTCCTGCGCCAGCTCGGGACATTCCATACCTGCCGCCGCGTCCTCTCCCATGAGCGTCGCGAGGTGCTCTCGCAACTGCATGCGCGCGCGGTGCAGCCGGCTCTTGAGGGCGCGCACCTCGATGCCCACCACGCGTGCGGCCTCCTCGGCGGACAGGCCTTCGACGTCCCGGAGGATGAGCGCCTCCCGGTACGTCTCGGGGAGCGCGAGGATGGCGGCCTGGAGGACTTCGCCCATCTGCCGTGCGTGCGCCTTCTCGTCGGGACGCGGGCCCTCGGTGGGCACTCCGGAAGCGTCGGGTGAGTCGAGCGTCAGGTGCTCCTCGGGCATTCCCGCCCGCCGCCGCCGGGCACGGAAGCAGTGACTCCGCGCGACCTGGTAGAGCCAGGTGGACAGCTCCGCGTCGGCCCGGAAGGCGTGCAGGCCCCGGAAGGCGGTGAGCAGCGTCTCCTGGAGCACCTCCTTCGCGTCCTCCTCCGAGCCGCACATGCGTAGGCCGAAGCGGTACACCTGATGCTCGTGCCGTGCGAGCAGCGCGTCCAGGGCTCCGTCGTCGCCCTCCCGTGCCGCCGCAATCAACTCCGCGTCACTTCTCGCCGCCATTGAAGGGGCCTCCTCGAAAACGCCCGGCCAGGGGGACGGCGGGCGCCTGTTCCGGCTGCCCGGTGAATCCTTTTTCCATCGGCCTGACTCTCAACGTGTGGGGGCCACGACGATGCTCTTCCGACAACTCTTCGATGCCACGTCCTCGACCTATACCTATCTCATCGCCGACCTGGCCAGCCGCAAGGCGCTCCTCATCGACCCGGTTGCCGAGCAGGCGGAGCGCGACCTGACACTGGTGCGTGAGCTGGGTCTCACCCTCAGTCATGTCTTCGACACCCACGTCCACGCCGACCACGTCACCGCCTCGGGCCTCTTGCGGGAGCGCACGGGCGCCAGGGTGGTGGGAGGCGCGGCGGGCGCACCGTGCGCCGACCTCCACGTGAATCACGGCGACGTGGTGCGCGTGGGCACCCTGGAGCTCCAGGTGCTCGCCACGCTCCACCGGAAAGGCGCATCGGCTTGGGGGCCCCCTCCAGCAGCCCTCTTGCCCCGCAGTGCCCCGGGCCGCTCCCCGCAACAGTGCCCTCATCCTTCCTATTGGCCGCGGCGAGACGCGGGCCCATGCCCGAAGCACCTCAGTTGAGAGAGGCGCGGGAGAAGCAGGCAGCGGGCAAGTCCGACTCGGCCACCGAGGAGGCGCTGATGCTGGAGCCTGGCTCCTCGCCCGTCAGGCATTGACCAGGGCTCGGGAGGAGGCAAACCCGGCCACTCGTTGGAACGGCGGGGACCAACCGCAAGCAGAGAGGACACCGTGGCTACCGTGTGACAGGGAGAACCCGACGGGCAAGGCTGGCGCCGCGCTCGAAGGAGGGGGCCCAGCCACATCGGTGACGACGCTGGGGGTGTGGCGGTGCAGGCATGCTCCCGGCGCTGAGGGCGCCGTGGATGTGACGTCCCGAGCGGAACCGGTGCCGAAGCGGTGCTTTGGAGCACGGGCTTCAACGCGCTGTGCCGGCGTCAGTGGGTGCTGTCCCAGAGACACTGGGGACCGAATCCTCGGTGCAGGTGGTGTCCTCGTGGAGGAACGTGCGGCGTTCCTCGCAGGTGAGCGTGCGGCCCACGTCAAGCTTCGCGAAGGCTTCCGGGTCCCAGCGCCAACTCGGCCACAGGCGCGCGGTGCCGTCATGAGAGGCGGTGAGGACGCGCGAGCCGTCGGGGCTGAACGTCGCTGTTCTCACGATACCGGAGTGGCCCTGGAGTATGGCCAGGGGCTTGCCGGTGGAGGCCTCCCACAGCCGCGCGGTGTGGTCCCAAGAGGCGGTGAGGACGCGCGAGCCATCAAGGCTGAAGGTCGCTGACTCAACGTTACCGGAGTGGCCCTGGAATGTGGCCAGGGGCTTGCCGGAAGAGGCCTCCCACAGCCGCGCGGTGTTGTCAAAAGAGGTAGTGAGGACGCGTGCGCCGTCCGGGCTGAACGTCGCTGACCACACGATACTGGAGTGGCCCTGGAGTATGGCCAGGGGCTTGCCGGAGGAGGCCTCCCACAGCCGCGCGGTGTTGTCCCCGGAGGCGGTGAGGACGCGTGAACCATCGGGGCTGAACGTCGCTGACCACAGGCCGTCGGAATGGCCCTGGAGTATGGCCAGGGGCTCGCCGGAGGAGGCCTCCCACAGGCGCGCGGTGCCATCCTCGGAGGCGGTGAGGACGCGCGAGCCGTCCGGGTTGAACGTCGCTGACCTCACGGCCTTGGAGTGGCCCTGGAGTGTGGCCAGGGGCTTGCCGGAGGAGGCCTCCCACAACCGCGCGGTGCCATCCTCGGAGGCGGTGAGGACGCGCGAGCCGTCGGGGCTGAACGTCGCTGACCTCACGGCCTTGGAGTGGCCCTGGAGTATGGCCAGGGGCTTGCCGGAGGAGGCCTCCCACAGCCGCGCGGTGCCGTCCTCGGAGGCGGTGAGGACGCGTGAGCCGTCGGGGCTGAACGTCGCTGACATCACGTAGTTGGAGTGGCCCTGGAGTATGGCCAGGGGCTTGCCGGAGGCCTCCCACAACCGCGCGGTGTTGTCATACGAGGCGGTGAGGACGCGCGAGCCGTCGGGGCTGAACGTCGCTGACTTCATGTCCCGGGAGTGGCCCCGAAGTGTGGCCAGGGACTTGCCGGAGGAGGCCTCCCACAGGCGCGCGGTGTGGTCCCAAGAGGCGGTGAGGACGCGCGAGCCGTCGGGGCTGAACGTCGCTGACCACACGTCGTCGGAGTGGCCCTGGAGTGTGGCCAGGGGCTTGCCGGTGGAGGCCTCCCACAGCCGCGCGGTGTGGTCCCAAGAGGCGGTGAGGACGCGCGAGCCGTCGGGGCTGAACGTCGCTGACTCCACGGCTCCGGAGTGGCCCTGGAGTATGGCCAGGGTCTTGCCGGTGGAGGCCTCCCACAACCGCGCGGTGTAGTCCCAAGAGGCGGTGAGGACGCGCGAGCCATCGGGGCTGAACGTCGCTGAGCTCACTTCCATGGACTCGCGCTGGAGTGTACTCACGATCAGGGAGTGACCCTGAAGTGTGACCAGGGGCTTGCCGGAGGAGGCCTCCCACAACCGCGCGGTGCCGTCCTCGGAGGCGGTGAGGACGCGCGAGCCGTCGGGGCTGAACGTCGCTGACCTCACGGCCTTGGAGTGGCCCTGGAGTGTGGCCAGGGGCTTGCCGGTGGAGGCCGCCCACAGCCGCGCAGTGCCGTCCTCGGAGGCGGTGAGGATGCGCGAGCCGTCGGGGCTGAACGTCGCTGACACCACGGCCTTGGAGTGACCCTGGAGTATGGCCACGGGATTGCCGGAGGAGGCCTCCCACAGCCGCGCGGTGCTGTCATGAGAAGCGGTGAGGACGCGCGAGCCGTCGGGGCTGAACGTCGCTGACACCACGGCCTTGGAGTGACCCTGGAGTGTGGCCAGGGGATTGCCGGAGGAGGCCTCCCACAGGCGCGCGGTGCCGTCATGAGAAGCGGTGAGGACGCGCGAGCCGTCGGAGCTGAACGTCGCTGACCGCACGACACTGGAGTGGCCCTGGAGTGTGGCCAGGGATTTGCCGGAGGAGGCCTCCCACAGGCGCGCGGTGCCGTCAGTGGAGGCGGTGAGGACGCGTGAGCCGTCGGGGCTGAACACAGCCATGCTGATAAGACCTCGGTGCCCCCGCAGGACAAACAGGCAGGGCTCCAGGCATCGAGATGCTCGCCGAGGTTGTTGACCGGTGCGAGGCGTTGGGCCTCCTGAAGGAGGAGGAGGGGCCGCTGAGGGTCCTCTCGAATGGTCTGACGCGCGCTCAGGACAAGCTCGCGTGAGAAGGCGACGCGCTTCTCATCCTCTGCTCGTTGAAATTGCCTGTAGAGCAGGACCGAGCCAGCGATGACGGCAGCGATCGCGAACAGCAGTCCGCTGACGAGGTTCCGCAGGGAGCGGGCCGAGCGCCGGGCTTTCGCCGCTCCCTCGGCTTCGACCCTGCGCCGGGCTTCCGTCTCCTCGGCGAGCCGGCGTGCGGCCTCGAGCTCGCGCTTCGTTTGTTCCTCCTCCTCACGCTTGTGCTGGTCGCGCAGGACGATGCTTGCCTCGAGGAACTCGCGCTCGATCTGGTTGAGCAGCGCGGGCTTGTGCGCGAAGAGTTCCTCGGCATCGAGGAGATGGGCACCGGTGTAGAGGTAGCCGACGCTGCGTCCCTTCTTGCTCCACTCACCGGCCGCCTCCGCCAGGCGGCGCTGGCCCCGGAGCTCGCGCCGGTCCTCGTCCAGCCATTTGCGCAGGGTGGGCCAGGTGCGGATGAGGACCTCGTGGGCTACCTCGACGCGGTCCTGGTCCACGACGATGAGCCGCGCCCCAGGCCCCGAGAGCACCCGCAGCACGTTCTCGACGCGCGCCTCGGGAATGCCAGGGAAGGCGAGCTCGGCGCGGGGGATGCGGCGCCGGGTGTCCTCGCGGCCTTCCCCCAGGGACGTGAGGCGGACCAGGATGAGCCGCACCACCTTGCGCTCCTCGGGCTGGAGCGCCTCGTAGCAGGCCTGGGCGCGACGCTGGAGGGCCTGGGAGATGCCGCCGCTGGCCTCATACGCGCTCAGGGTAAGCCAGGCCCCAGTGCGTGTCCGCCAGAGCTGGTCGAGGGCATCCTCCAGCAGGGGCAGGGCCCCGGGCTCACGAGAGACGTCCTTGAGGATGGCGGTGAGCAGGCCCTTCTCCAGGTACGCGCCCACCTTCTGGGCCGGGCGAAGGATGACATCGCGCAGGGCCTCGTCGCCCAGGCTGCCCAGCAGCACGATGCGGTCCTGGAGAAGCTCGCGGAGGGGCGCGAGGCCCAGGCAGCGGTCGAAGAAGTCTGCCCGCAGGGTGACGAGGATGCGCAGGGTACCGCTGCCTTCGAGCGTGGCGTTGCGCAGGTTGGCGACGAAGGGCGCTACCTCCTCCGTTCCTCCGTCCCCCGGGGCATATGTGAAGAGCTCCTCGAGCTGATCGACCACCAGCACGCACGGGCCGGGGCTTTTCTCCGTGAGGGTGGCGAGGGCGGTGCGCAGGCCGTCAGGGCGCTCCAGGAAGCGTCCGTGGAGGGAGTCGGACAAGGAGAGACGCTGCTCGCCAGAATCCTCGCTGGAGGCGAGCGCGTCCGACAGTGCGCGCAGGGGTCTGCCGCCTGGGCGTATCGTCCAGGTGCGTACCCCCGGGCCGAGCATGCCGCCCTGCCGCTTCAAGCGATGCAGGACACCGCCCAGGACGAGCGAGGACTTGCCGCAGCCGGAAGGCCCCACCACGGCGACGAACCGCTCGCGGCCGAGCTTCTCCAGGGTGCGAGCGATGTCGGGCTCACGGCCGAAGAAGTACTCGCTATGGGCCTCGTCGAAGGCCAGCAGGCCGCGGTAGGGAGCAGGCTCGTCTGGCAGCGTGAAGACATCCCCCGCAGGAGCCCGTCCCTGGATGCCGGCCACCAGGCGCGCGAAGGCCCCCTCGCTGTCGAGGCCATCGCGGAAGTCGACCCAGGTGCGCAGGCTGAGGAAGCCCTCCTCCATCTGCTTGGGGTTGGCACCGGGGAGAAGGACGGGGATGACGCGGAAATCGTCGCGATTCTTGACGGCGCGGACGAGGGCCAGTTGCCACTCCTCGTTGTGCCAGGGGCCTGGACCGGAGGGGCCGAAGAAGATGGCGGCGGTCTCGCTGTCGGCGAGGGCCTGCTCCAGCGCGGGTTGCCAGGAGTCACCCGGGACGAGATGCCATTTGTCCAGGAAGGGGTTGAGGCCGGCCTGAGCTCGTAGCCGCAGAGCGAGCTGCTCGACGGCAGGCTTGTCCGCGCTGCTGTGCGAGAGGAAGACATGGAACACGCGGCCCCCCGGTGTGCTGGCTCATCGACTCCATCTGAATCAGCGCTCGCCCCGACCGGTCTCTCCCCTCGGTGTCGTGGGCTCCCAGTGCGCCGTCACGTGGAGGGGAGCTCGACCACCGGGCCCATCGTGGGTCGAGCCAATCTGGACATACTCAGGCTCGGCACCTCGCCGTCATCGTTCTGCGTGAAATTGACGATTGAGATTGTCATCATCTGGCAGTCCCCCCTGCGTGGTGAGGGTCAGCGTACTCGCTGCGCAAGCCACAGTTCATCGCCTCGCGGGATGTCGAATGTGCTGACAACGGGACAATGGTGGATGGCGAGTCATTCAATTGAAAGGGTAGGTCGCGCTGGTTGGAACGGATAGGGTGCGGCAATGCACGAGCTGATCCTGCACCAGTGCGTGAGTGATGACGTCGGCGAGGTCGTCGGGATGAATGAATGCGATCCTCCCTTGCCCGGTAGAGGAACGGAGGACCCCCTCCGTGGCAATCGACTGAGCCCAACCGAGCACGTTCGACATGAAGGCGGCTGACTGGATGAACGTGTACGGCATACCGCTCTGCCGGACCGCGTCCTCGCCGCGCGCGTGCCATGGGCCGGTTCCCACCCCGGTCCGGACGTCCAGCGTCGAGAGCTTCACCATGTGCTTGACACCCGCATCCACAGCGACCTGAACGACGACTCGGTCCCGACCGGCGAGGCGTGGCCCGCTGTTGAGGAGAAACACGCCGTCGTTGCCGGCGAGTGCCTTCCGTAGAGCGGGGCCTGGCTTGGCCAAGTCGCCGACGTGCATGTCAACCTCGTCGCCGAACAGCGCCCGTGCTCGGGCTGCATCCCGGACAAAGACGCGGGGACGATGCCCACCTCTGATGAGGCGATGGGTGACGAGAGAGCCGATATTACCTGTCGCGCCAGTAACCAAGAATGTCATTGAACGCGGCTCCAGGTTCGCATGAGCTCAAGGACGACCTTTCGCTGACCGGCAAGCGAAAGGTGCAGGCCATCCTCCGTGAAGAGCTCAGGCGGTGGAGATGCGCCGAAGGCCGCAAAGAGGTCGACCGTGGGCTCCTCGAGGGCACGGATGGCCTCCGCGACACGGCGGACGTCCTCGTTGCGGAAGTGGACTCCGAAGCGGGACAGCCCCCAGTGCTTCGACGCGCGATCCTCAAGGACCGGGGGAGGATCTGCCGTGTGACTGTCGCCGAACGTGACAATGCGTGCGCTCTTGCGCAACGGTAGTTTTTCCAGCATCCGGCTGAACTCGGGTTCCGCGAGCAGCCCCTGTGCGGCTTCTCTTGCGCCCTTCTGGCTCTGAGCGAGCTCGGCGCGGTACGTCTCCGGCTCGAGGCCGAGCAAGGCGGCGCACGTCTCGGCAGATACTTTGCCGCCGCCCGGAAGCGACGAGACGGTCCTCTCCGGTTGAAGGACTTTCACGAGCCAGCGCCTCTGTTCAGTTGACCATTCCATGTGCTCCATCTCCGGTGATTGGGGAGGCATGGAGGTACCGGACAGGGGCCGCACGGTCAGCTCGCGTTGCCCCGCGGCCAAACCTTTGAAATGACTCCTTCCTTACGCAGCGGCGAGTGACTTGCTCAGGTTCCACGCACAAACGCGCAGGGGTCGTGCTCGCGGAGGCCCGTGATCGTCAGGCCATCAGCCGTAATTGGGGAATGAGACATAGGTCCTTGGCCGTCGCGGCGAGCAGGTGCAGGACACCGCTCTGGTTCACTACCGTGCGCGTCCCCTCGGGGACAAGGAAGGCCTCGGGCTCGACATCGAGCTCGGGGCCTTCTTGCTTTGGGTCATTCAGCTGCGGCGGCGCCGGCGTGCGACGGCCGCGAGTGCGCCGACGAGAATCGGCGCTTCGCCGGGGTGGGGCCGGTTGGCAGGGGCTCGCAGGCCCTGTCACTGGCTCGCAACCCGCGAAAAAGACTGGTGCTGTGCAGGGGACGGGGGCGGCGCCGGTTGGCACCGTTTCCACTGTTTCGACTCGCCGTGGTGCGCCGGTGGTGCGGCCGGTGGCCCCGCCGATGCTCACGGTGCGGACGCGCTGCAGGCGCACCAGGTGCACGCGCTGCAGCAGCGGCTGCGCTGGACTGAGGTGGACGTGCGGCTCCCTCGCCCTCAGCGCCCCTGCAGCACCCACCGCGGCGTCTCGCCCGCGTTGGTGCCCAGCTTGACCTCCAGCCGCTTGCTGGAGAGCGAGCGCATGAACCAGACGCGCACCTGGTTCTGGCCCTGGGACCAGAAGGCGAAGCGGCAGTAGCCGGAGAAGTTCTCGGTGAAGATGATGTCGCCGAAGGTGTCCGTCCCCCCGTTGGCCGGGGCCTCGCCCACCGCGACCGAGTTGGTGAGGGTGTAGTGGTCGGTGCCCGAGAAGGTGAGCGTGACCGTCTGCGAGGGCGCGCCGGTGGTGCCGTTGTCGCTGACCTCGGTCACGGTCCACGGCCCGCCGGCCTTCACGGCCGCCCACCACTGCGAGCAGCTCGCCGACTGCTGCAGAGTGGAGCCGCCGCCATCCTCGTCCTCGTCGCCACCGCTGATCTGCGTGAACTGAGCCACCGAGCCCGAGAGCGCCTGGCTGCGCAGCGTGATGAGCGTGCCCTCCGTCTCGATGTCGACCACCGTCCGGGTGTAGCTCGCGAGGATGCCGTCGACGATCTTCGGATTGACGATCTGGCCCACGCACTCGGTGTCATCGCACTCGATGTCCTGGATGAAGGCATCGCCGGTGTCGAACACGGAGCGGTTGGTCCCGAGCGGCGAGTTGCCGAAGTCGGTCACGACGGCCGTGTCACCGTTGAACTCGATGGTCAGGCCGTCCACGCCGCGCCATACGCCCTTGAGCGCATCCTCGAGGGGGTTGCCGCAGCCGCCGAGGACGAACAGGGCGGCGAGGCAGAGCGAGGCGGTAACGGAGGAGCGGGGCAGGAGGTGCATGGCCGTTCTTCTACCCTCAGTCCGTGTCCGCCGCCATCCGCGGCGGGTTCCAGGGCTTCGCCTCTCTCCCCCCGAGGGTGGCTGAACGCGGAAGGCTGTCGGAGCTTCAGGGCGCGCGCCGGCGGCGCAGCCACCACCGCACGAGCACGAGGCCGAGCTCGGCCCCCCCGTCAGCGGCCCTCCTCGTCCCCGCTGCTCCTGCCCGCCACCCTCAACAGAGTCCCTATCCGTCTTATTATGAGCCGGACATCTGCCTGGTGCCGCAACTCCACGGAGCCCGGCGTTTCGCGGTAGACCTGACGCCGTACCCCACGCTGCTGCGCATCGAAGCGGCGTGTAACGAGCTCCCCGCCTTCCAGGCGGCCCACCCCGACCGGCAGCCCGACGCGGTGCCGGCCTGACGCTCGCTTCGAGCGCAAGGAGTCACGGACATGGAGAAGCAGGAGTCGCTGGGCATCAAGACGCTCGAGAGCATCCACTGGTACGTGCATGACCTGGAGCGCAGCCGGGCCTTCTACACGAAGGGACTGGACTTCGCGGAGCTGGGCGTGTCGTCGCAGGAGTTGGAGAAGCAGGGCAAGCAGAAGTCCGCCGTGTTCCAGGCGGGTGACATCGTCCTCATGGTGAGCCAGCCGGTGGGCGAGGGCGGCCGCGCGTGGCGCTGGCTGCGCAAGCACCCGGACGGGGTGGGCACCCTCAACTTCGAGGTGGAAGACGCGCAGAAGGCCTTCCGCCTGCTGGACCAGCGGGGCGCCACCTTCATCACCGACATCCAGCGCTCCACGGACTCGCGGGGCGGGAAGCTGGCGATGTTCTCCATCACCACGCCCTTCGGTGACACCACCTTCCGCTTCATCCAGCGCGACGGCTACAGCGACCTGTACCCGGGCTACGTGCGCCACGCGACGCCGCTGGGTGGGAAGAACAAGTACGGCTTCGGCCGGGTGGACCACGTCACGTCCAACTTCCAGACGATGCGGCCCATGCTCCTGTGGATGGAGCACGTCATGGGCTTCGAGAAGTTCTGGCACATCGAGTTCCACACCGAGGACGTGGCGGCCAAGGAGAAGCGCTCCCACGGCAGCGGCCTGAAGTCCGAGGTGGTGTGGGACCCGAAAAGCGGCGTGAAGTTCGCCAACAACGAGCCCTACCGCCCGTTCTTCAAGGCCTCGCAAATCAACCTCTTCAACGAGGACCACCGGGGCGATGGCGTGCAGCACCTGGCGCTCACCGTGAAGGACATCCTCTCCACGGTGAAGGACATGCGGCAGTCCGCGGGCATCGAGTTCATGCCCACGCCCGGCACGTACTACGACGCGCTGCCCGAGCGCATCCAGAAGCTGGGCATCAAGAAGATTGACGAGGACATCAAGACGCTGCGCGACCTGGAAATCCTCATCGACGGGGACAAGGAGCACAGCTACCTGCTCCAGATTTTCATGAAGGACGCGGCCAGCCTCTACAAGGAGCCGTCGGCGGGCCCGTTCTTCTACGAAATCATCCAGCGCAAGGGTGACCAGGGCTTCGGCGGCGGCAACTTCCGCGCCCTCTTCGAGAGCATCGAGCGCCAGCAGGCCTCGGAAGGGCGCATCTAGGACGGGCCGCGTCCGGCCTCCGGAGGGCTGTTGCAGTTGTATCCGTCATGCTTGAGTGGAGCGGCATGCGGACATTCCTCCGGAGGCACACGGTCGCCGCGCTCGCGGTGGGGTTGAGCCTCCTCCTTTTCGGATGCACCATCTTGAGCACCCAGGGTTCGAAGACGTCCGGCAGTCCCCCTGAAGCCACGCGGTACCCGCAGGAGATGGAGGCTGCCATCGAGGCGGCGCTCATCCTTGCCGCGCTGGGCCCGGCGCAGGGGGCCGATGAAGAGCTCCTGGCCCGGCACCGGCTGGAAGCTGGGGACAACGAGCTCGAGCTGCTCCGGCGCTACACGCTGGAGGGCGAGGGCCCCGAGGCAATCTCCACGAGGGAGGCCGAAGTGATGCTGGAGCTGACGGGCTTCGCGCCCGGCGACCCCGTGGAACTCACTGTGGACGTCGCGCGCCTGCCGCACCTGCTCGTCCGCCTCGCGGACCCGGAGGCCCGGGTGCTGTCGCGCGCGGCCGCCGTCGCGGGCGTGGACGAGGCCGAGCTGCGTACGGTGCTCCGGCGCTCGGGCCTGGACCTGGAGGCGCGCACGCTGAAGCGCCACCCGTGGACCCGGATGCCAATCGCGCGGGACAGGTCGTGGACGAGCGTGCAGGTGGTGGAGACGGTCAAGGCCCCGGGCCTGCAATTGTCGCTGCGCGAGGCCCGGCTGCTGGACCCGTCTCTCACGGTGGGGCCGAGGTGGAGACGCCGAACACCCGGGAGGCGCTCAGCGACGTCCTCGAGGCCCTGCCTCCCCAGGCGCTGTCGCCGCGGGAGGGGACCGGGGCTCGAAATGAGCCCCGGTCCGACTCAGGACGCGCGCGCGTGGAGGTACATCAATCCAAGCAGATGCGCCGCACGCAGCAGTTCCAACACACGGTGTGGTTGCCGCCGCCGGACTCACATGCAGCGATGCATTCGGCCATCTCCTCGGTGATGCCAGGAGTGCCGCCGGTTCCCGAAATGCTGCTGGACGCAGCGGCAGCCGCGCCTCCGATTCCCAGGCCGAACAGGAACACGCTTGCGGTGAACAGCTTCTTCTTCATCTCGGACTCCTCCGGGCAGTGCACCCCACCCTGGGGTGCTGGAGAAGATTAAAACACAGAGGAGGCCACGCTGGCGCTTTCGGGGTGCACGTCTGCGCGCCGCCACGTGCTCGCCGCGACCTTCAGAGCGACTGAAGGAACTTGAGCAGCGCCGCACGGTCCGAGCCGGCCATGGTGCGGAACGCCTCTTTCGAGCCCTCGGCCTCGCCGCCATGCCAGAGGATGGCCTCGCTCAAGCTGCGGGCGCGGCCATCGTGCAGATAGGCCTCGCCTCCGCTCACGCCGGCGGTGAGCCCGATGCTCCACAGCGGCGACGTGCGCCACTCGGCGCCCGACGCGGTCCACTCGGACAGGTTGTCGGCCAGGTCGGGGCCCAGGTCGTGCAACAACAGGTCGGTGTACGGGTGGATGGTCTGCCCCCGTAGCTCGGCGAGGGGGTGATAGGGGCTCGTGGTCATCGTCGGTGCGTGGCACTGCGCGCAGCCCGCCGAGGTGAACAACGTCTCACCCTGCAAGGCCTCCGGGTCGGTGAGCTCCCGGCGCGCGGCGACACCGAGCGTCGCGATGTAGCGGTACAGCAGGGCCAGGTCGGCGTCGGACAGCTCGGTGCTCGGCCCCGGCTCCGGCTGTGACGAGCCACGGTCGACGTTCGGGAAGATCGACGTCGTGACTCCCATGTCGTTGACCAGTGCGCTCGCGAGCTGATGAGTCACGCGCGCCTGCCCCGCCTTGTAGCCGAACCGACCGAGGCGCTGGGCGCCAGTCTGCGGGTCGATGACCCACTGCATGCGGCCAGAGATGCCGTCGCCGTTCGCGTCGTTGGGATCGGCGAGCGCGGCCACCGCGTCTTCGCGCACCGCCTCGAGCAACCCGAGCCCGACCAGCTGCGGCGTCAGCCGCACCGAGTAGAACGAGGGCACCACGCCGGTGAACGTGTAGCTCGGCTTCCGCAGGGAATAGGGGGTGCCGTCGCCGTAGGTGCCATTCGTGGTGGTGTAGCTGCGGATGTACGCGCCGCCCTCGGCCACGCCCGAGGTGACCTGCGGCTGCAGGTAGCGGCCGAGGTTCGGGTGCGAGGCCCCGGTCGCGTCACTGCCGACCCGAACGACGGACTCGAGCATCGGGGCGCCGATGGTGGGCGGGAGTGCCCGGCCGTTGTTCACGTGACAGGCCACGCAGCTTCGCGCGACGAAGGCAGGACCGAGCTTGCCGGCCTGCGCGGTGAAGATTGGGTTACCGGGCTCTTCGTGTGAGCCGTCGCCAAAGTCGGTGTGGTGCAGGCGGCGGCCGAGCATGAACGGCTGCACGCTGTTCTCCGACATGTGCCCTGCGATCTGCTTGAACCGGTGCTGGGGCTCGTTGGAGTACTGGTACGGCAGCGTGGCGCGGCCACCCATCCACGCGGACTGCGGCAGGGGAAACGAGTCTTGTGCGCCCGACGGCAGCACCGGCCCCTGGCCGTACCAGGGCACGAGGCCGCCCGAGCCAACGATGTACAGCACCGTGGTGCCGTAGTAGTTCTCGCGGCCGTTGGTCGGAGCCTTGAGAAACTGGCTGACTTCGATCTCGACGCGATCACCCACCCGCAGCGGCCGGTTCTCTTTGGGGTTGTGGCTGATGGTGGCGCGGTAGTGCAGCGGGTCGAGCCGGGTCGCGCTCAGGTTCAAGTGGTACTCGGCCTTGGTGGTGATGCCGCGGAAGATGGCTCGGAACTCCGGCGCCTCGAGCGGCCATTCGGGGTTGATGTTGAACTCGATCTCGGTTCCACCCTTCGCGACCTTGTCGACGATCTCGATCTTCGCGGTGCGCTGCTCCCAGTAGAACGTGAGGTAGTGGTCGTAGATGTGAAACTCCGCTTCGCGGGCGTGGCGATCTCGCGCCCGGTCCCCGAAACGGGTGATCAAGGCGGTCGGCGTGTCCTCGACCATCGCCGGCTCGAGCACGGTGGTGGCGTCGAACAACGGCACCGGCCCGCTGCCCGCGGCCAGGGTCGTCGCCGTCACGGTCGCGCTGAAGGCGCTGGCGCCAGCGGCGTTGGTGGCGCGCACCGCGTAGGTGTGCGTGGAGCCGGCCGCCAGGCCGGAGTGCGCGTAGGGCGAGGTCACGCTGGTGACAGTCACTCCGTCGCGCTGCAGGTCGTACCCGGTCGCTCCCGGCACCGCGCTCCACGAGACGGTGAGTTGGCTCTCGCTGTCGGCGGTCGCGACCAGGCCTGAAGGCACCGCCGGGGTGCTCGGCCCGGCACTTCCATAGACTTCAAGCTCCCACAACGAGTAGCCACCCGAGGTGCCGCGTGCGGTGCCATACATGCGTACGTAGCGGCCGGTGCCCGAGACGGCGTGCGTGGCGACTCCCCCGCTGCCTCCGGTGACCGTGACCACGTCCGTCCACGTGGTCAGGTCGTTCGAGAGCTGGATCTTGTAGTCCTTTCCGTAGGCCGTCTCCCAGCGCAAGACGATGGTGGAGATCGTGTAGCTCTGGAGCAGATCGACCCAGATCCAGCCGGGATCGGTGGGGGTGCTCTCCCAGCGAGTGCCGAGGTTGCCGTCGCAAGCCTTGTTGGGCGTGTTGGTGGCGTTCTGGGTGTTGGATGCCGAATACACCTTGCCGATGGCGAGGTTGGTTCCCAGCGGGTTGATGGTGAAGACCAGCGTCTTCGAGTCGGTGCCAGCGGCGTTGATGGCGCTGATGACCACGCTGGTGGTGCCAACGGCGGTGGGCGTGCCCGAGATTTCTCCCGAGGCAGGGTTGACGCCGAGGCCGGGCGGCAGACCGGCCGCGGCGTAGCTGCTGGGAGCGTTGCTGGCGGTGATGAAGTAGCTCAACGAAGTGCCCACCGTTCCGCTCTGGGAGAGCGGGCTGGTGATGGACGGCGGGGCCACGGCTTCAGCGATGGTGAAGACCAGTGTCTTCGAGTCGGTGCCACTGCCGTTGGTGGCGCTGATCGTCGCGCGGGTGGTACCCGCCCCGGCCGGTGCGCCCGAGATCAGCCCGCTCGTCCGGTTCACGTTCAGCCCAGCCGGTAGGTTGCTCGCGTCGTAGGCCGTCGGCGAGTGGGTGGCGGTGATCTGGTAGCTCAACGTCACGCCCGCGGTACCCGCCTGGGTGAGCGCGCTGTCGATCACTGGCGCCACTGGCGTCACTGGCGGCTGCCGCTGCTCGGCCGGCTCGCACGCCAGGACCGCACACAGGACGAGGCAGAATCTGAAGAGGGTCGAGTGCATGCGAGCCCTGCGCTACTGACGGAAGTACACGTTGTCGACGTAGAAGGTGCCCGGGGCGGTGGTGAAGAACTTGATCAGCCCCAGACGGTTGAGCCCGCCGGGAGCTCCGGGCGGACCGAGCGCCGAGAGCGGGAGATCGAAAGAGACCCACGCGCCCGCGCCGACGGTGTTGGCGCCTGAAGCGAAGTTGTCGCCGGCGCTGGCTCCGCTCGCCGCGCCGGGCCCGGCGATGGTGCTGGTACCGTCAGCGTTGACCAGGTGAACCTGGAAGTTGGGCGAGCCGTCGGGCGACCACACGTCGAAGTGCAGCGTGGTCATCGTGGTGGCATTGATGAGGTTGGCGCCGGTCTGGGTGCCGCCGTGGCAAATCACCGAGTCGGGCGGCGACGACGTGCCACCCGTCGCTCCGATCAGCTCAATGATGGCGAAGCTGTGGGAGGGCACGGTGTACTTCTTCACCACATGCGAGGTGCCGGCGATGGTGTAGTCGGCGACGGTGGTGCCGGGCGGGCCGAAGCAGCTCGCGCTGTATGAGCCCACCCGCCCGCTGTAGTCGCCGCCCGCGACGCCTCCCGTGTACGTCGCGCTGTACACCGAGATCACGCTCTCGGGCGGGGCGGTCGGCGCGGTCGGCGGCGAAGTGGGGACGTCGCCCCCGCCGCTTCCCGCGTTCTTGAAGAAGTAGATGTTGTCGACGTAGACGGTGCCGCCGTTCGGCGCCACGAGCACGAGCTGGCCGAAGTGCTGCAGTTTGGCGCCCGAGCTGCCGAAGTCGTTGCCAGGGAAGTCGGTGGCGAACGCGAGGTCGTACGAGAGCCACTGCCCGGTCGCGAGCGGCGGCGTCGAGGCCGGTGTCAGCGTGGCGATGCCGCTCATCTCGCCGCCGTTGAGCAGGCCGTTGGGCCCCGCGTCGACGAGCTTGATCTGCAGGTTGCTGGCGTTGTCCGGCGTCCACACGTCGACATGCAGGTGGGTCATTGCGCTGATGTCGAGCTCGTTGCTTCCGGTGATGGTGCCGTTGCAGCTTCCCGGCTGGGTCGCGCCGGTTTTTCCGAGCAGCTCGATGCCGACGTAGTTCGCAGTGGGGGTCATCACGTACTTGCGCGGGTTGGCGGTCTGGCCCGTCACGGTGATTGGGAACACATCGCCGCCGGCCGCCGCGCTCCAGCAGGTGCGCCACGTGTCGACGTTGGCGCTGCGATCCGAGGTGGTCCCGTTGTAGCCACCCGGCACCGAGCTGTAGACCGAGATCACCTCGGCGCCGGCCGGGCTCGCGGGGACGGGCGGCAGGGTGGTCGGCGTGGCGAGGGCGCTCGCCGTCACGGTGAGGGCGAGCTGATTGGCCGTGGAGACCGTGCCCAGCGAGGCGGTGATGTTGGCGACCAGCGGTGAGGTGCCGGCGTTGGTGCCGGTGATGAGGCCGCCTTCGCCCACCACGGCGCCCGCGTGGTCCGAGGCGAACGTGAAGTAGCCGGGGCTGGGGACGCGCAGGGTGACCGGCTGCGAGTTGATGGTGTAGTCGATCTTCAAGTCGCTCCGCTGCACCGTGTAGCTGGCGCCGCTCGCGAGCTGAGCCGCGGTGTTGAGCCAGGCCGGCGCCGGCTCGCCGAGCACGCTGCTGCCGAGCCGCTCGTACTGGATGTCGGCGAGCCAGACGGTGGTCGAGGTGCCGGTGGGGCTGTGGTTGGTGCCGTCGGCGAAGTGGAAGAGGCCATCGATGGCGGTCAGCTTCGACGCCAGCGGAATGGGCACGATGAACTTCTGCCACGTGGTGGTGAGTGCGAAGCCGTTCTGCTCGACATCGTAGAGGTTCGGGCCCACCGCGTTGTTGCCCAGGCCGACCTTCTCGAACGTCAGCGGTTCGCTCGCCTTGGCCCAGAAGGTGACCGCATCGAACGAGGTGAGATTGCGCGGACCGCGGGTGTCGACGAAGGCGCCCCCGGTGTAGCCGCTCTCCGGGTAGACGATCTTGAGCGACGCGTGACCGGTGTCGTTGAGGGTGGTGGCGGTGTCCACGCTGATGTTGTTGGTCGATTCGCCGAAGGAAGTGAACTCCACCCCGGCGCCGTACGCTCCGGCGTAGAAGACCACGCCCACCGAGTCCGGGGTGACGTTGACGACGGTAGAGCCTTCGACCGTGGCTGCCCCCTCGGGAGTCACGCTTGCGGTGATGGTGGTGCTGCCGCTCGCCACGGCGGTGACGAGGCCGGCCGCGGTGACCTTGGCGGTGGCGGGCGCGAGCGAGGTGAACGTCGCGCTCGAGGTCAGATTCCGCGTGGGGCCCGAGTTGTACGTGCCGGTGACGACGAGCTGCGCGGTGGCCCCGGGCGTCAGCGGCACCGGGTTGGGCGTGACCGAGATCGAGACCAGCGTCGGTGCCGCCGACACCACGGTGACCGCGACGGTGGTGGTCTTACCCGATGCGGTCACGGTGATGGTGGCGTCGCCCGCGGCAACGGCGGTGATGACGCCCGCGGCGCTGACTTTCGCCACGTCGGGAGCCGACGAGGCGAAGGTCGCGCTCGAGGTGAGCGTTGCGCTCGTGTCGTCGTCGTAGCTGCCCGTCACCGCGAGCGGCTGCGAGTCACCGACCTTGAGGTCGACGGTGGCCGGCGTGGCCGAGAGCGAGACCAGCGATGGCGTCGGGGCCGTGACCGTGATGGTCGCGGTGGCTGTCTGGTCGCCGACGGACGCCGTGATGGTCGCGCTGCCGGCGGAGACACCGGTGACCACGCCGGTCTCGCTCACCCTTGCGACGCCCGCGGCCGACGTGGCCCACGTGGCGGTGCCGACGGCCTGTTTCGACCCGTCGCTGAACGTGCGCTCGACCTTGAGCGCTTGCGTCTGCCCGGTAGCGACGGTCGCCGTCGATGGCGAAATCGCGAGACTACTGGAGACGGAAGACCCGCAGCCGATTGCCAGGAAGATGAGGATGAAGCCGCAGATACCGCGCACGGGTTGGAGCAATGTTGTTCCCTCGGTCGGATACTTTGTTCGATTCTCGAACAAACTATCCTTGACTCAGCGATGTAAAGGCGCGGTGCGTCGTCCCCTCGATTTGCGTCACCCTCCAGAGCCCCCGCTGACACCGCGAGACCTCCCACTGTCGAGCCCGCCTTCCACGGATTGTCCTGCTCGCTGCCGTCTGCTCGGTGATGGCAGCCTGTTCGGCACAGGTCGAAGCCCAAGATCGTGCTCTTCACGGCGCCGATCGACGGTCCGGTCGGCTTCCACAAAACCCTCGTTGCGAACGGTACGACACGGGCGAACCAGTACGGCCAGTATCTCGGCAATCGCTACAAGAACAACCACAACATCGTCTGGTGGATGGGCGGCGACTCTTTCGATGTCGACGTCAATGACAAGGCGCTCATGGCCGCGGTGGCGAGCGGCATCACGAGCGCGGACAACGTCAATCCGAAGCTCTTCGTGCTCCAGCTCGCACCCACCACGGGGACCAGCTCTAAGGAATCCAAGCGGATGCCCGTGTTCGTGCTCCAAGAGCTCAGCCACGCCTATCATGACCAGGTGCTCGGCTGGGAGCACGCCGGCCTCGCGGCTGTCTATGAGCGCGCGATGGCAAGCAAGAGCTACGACTGCGTGGAGCGCTGGCATGGGCCCGAGCTGCCCAACACGTCGGAGGCGCTCTTCGGCCGCAACGACTTCTATCCTTTCACACGTGAAGAGCTGGGCAAGCACGACCCGGGCATGCTCGCGCTGCTCCAGCAGGTGTGGCAGGTGCCCACGACCACGACACCCACCCCGCCCACGACACCCACCCCGCCGCCGGTGTCCGCCGCCTTCGATGCCTGCAGCTACTACCGGTTGACGACCCTGTCGCAGGGCGATGGCATGTCGCTGGACATTCTCTATGACGGCAAGGCCAACAACGTGCCCATCCTCGCCAAGACGCGCAACGTCGATGGGCAGGCGTGGAAGCTGACTCCGGAGGCCAACGGCTCCTACCGGCTGACGACCCAGGCGCAGGGCGACGCGCTGTCACTGGCCATCGTCAATGACGGCAGGGCCAACAACATCCCCATCCTCGCCAAGACAGGCAATGTCTCGGGGCAGCTGTGGAAGGTGGCCTCCGTGCTCCCTCGTTGATAGGTGGAGGATTCGCCGTGAGCCAGGACTGGGGGACACCGGGCTTCCCGCCCGCTAGTGCAACACGGTAGCGTCTAGCGGGTCCCCCATGAAATCCACCGTTTCTGCTTCCGGCATCCTGCGCGTCTACGCGCGACCCGCCCTCCTGCTCCTCGCGCTCCCGCTGTTCGGGCTGTGGTTCGCCCAGCACGCCATCGGCCGCTACGACCGCGAAATCCTCGCCAACATCGAGAGCAGCATCGCCAAGGACGCCGAGCTCGACAGCGCGCGCCGGCAGGAATATCTGGAGTACTTCCGCGCCGTGCCGGCCTCGGCGGCGTGTCTCTCCGAGGGCGAGGAGCTGGCGGACTTCCGCAAAAACCTCGGCGAGACGTGCTCGGACTTCAAGCAGTTCAACTGGATGTACCTCGCCGCGCTCGCCTCGTTGGTCCTGGGGGGCGCGTCCACGCTGATTGCCCTGCTGTGCGCGCTGGCGGCGTTCGTCTCGCGGCCCTTCCAGTACGGCAGCTTCGTGGTGGGCTGGAACGTGCTCCGCATCACGGGGGCGCTGCAGGTCATCACGCAGGGCGCCCTCGCGGTGGGGCTGTCCTATTGGGTGACGGCGCTGTGGACCCACAGCTACTACCCGAAGCTCATCATCGGCATCGGCCTGGTGGTGGCCATCGCCCTCTTCATCGTGGTGCTCGCCATCTTCAGCCGCCCGTCGATGGACTTCGAGGTGGAGGCGGAGGTGCTGGAGCCTTCACAGGCGCCGGAGCTCTGGGCGCGCGTGCGCAAGCTCTGTGAGCGGCTCCAGTCGCCGCCGCCGAACAACCTCCTCGCAGGCATCGACACCAACTTCTTCGTCACCGAGCACGACGTGCGCGTCGGAGACCGCACCCTCTCGGGCCGGACGCTCTTCGTGAGCCTGTCCCTGCTGCGCCTGCTGGAGCGCTCCGAGGCGGACGCGGTGCTCGCGCACGAGATGGGGCACCTGCTCGGAGGCGACACGGGGCACAGCAAGCGGCTGGCGCCCATGCTCGCGCGCTTCGGGTCGTACCTGGAGACCCTCCAAATCGGCGTCCTCACGTGGCCCATCTACTACTTCATGCTGGCCTATCGCGGCCTCTTCGAGCTGTCCCTCGGGGCCAGCCGGCGCGCGAGCGAGCTCGCTGCGGACCGGCTCGCCGCGAGCGTGACGTCGGGCGGCGACATCGCCCGCTCGCTGGTGAAGGTGGGCGCGTACGCCAGCTTCCGCAACCGCGTGGAGGAGGAGCTCTTCTCGCGCAGCCACCAGCACGAGTCCGTGGCGATTGCGCAGCGGGTGGCGCTGGGCTTCACGCAGTACGCCCGCTCCGAGGCCGTGCACGGAGACCTGCACGGCACGACGACGCCCCACCCCTTCGACTCCCACCCGCCGCTCGGCGTGCGCCTGGAGAACGTGGGCCAGAAGCTCGGCCCGGATGACGTGGTGCAGCTGCTGCTGGAGCCGGCCCAGGACTCCTGGGCGAGCGCCATCATCGACGCGGAGGCCATTGAGGCACGCCTGTGGGGAGCGTACGAGGCGCGCTTCTCGCAGGCACACGACCTGTCGCTCGCCTACCGCTACGAGCCGTCCACCGAGGAGGAGCGCCAGCACGTGGAGAAGCACTTCCCGCCCGTGACGTTCCCCGGCAAGGAGGACGGGCCGTCGGTGGACCTGAGCTACGCCGAGGTGCACTGCACGGAGTGGGACAGGTCCCTGCGCCTGGAGGAGGTGAAGACGGTCACCAAGGAGGAGCGCTTCCTCAAGAAGTACCTGGACCTGCAGGTACTGGGCACCGGCCCCTTCGCGGAGACGTACTCCATCTGCTTGAACAAGCTCCAGGACCCGGACGCGCTGCTCGAAGCCTTCGACCGCTACCTCGGACGCCAGCGGGCGGCGGAGGAGCACCAGAAGAGCTCTCAGAACGCCGCCTAGGTCCTGTCTGACGGATGCAGGTGGCGCAGGTAGGGGGGATGAGCGCCACCTGCCCCATGGCCAGTCATCGAGGTGCTCTCGCGCCTGGTGGCGGTGCACGGTCCGCCGAAGTACCTGCGCAGCGACAATGGCCCGGAGTTCATCGCCAAGGCCCTGCGCAGATGGCTGGAGGCCAGCGGCATCCAGACGGTCTACAGCGAACCGGGCAAGCCCTGGCAGAACGACACCAACGAGAGCTTCAACGGTCGCTTCCGCGACGAGTGCCTGTCGGCGGAGTGGTTTGCCAGCAGGAGGGAGGCCGTCGTCCTCATCGAGGCGTGGCGGCGCGACTACAACGAGAAGCGTCCGCACAGCAGTCTGGGCTACAAGACACCCGCGGAGGTCGGAGCTCGCCGTGCCCATGCGGGCCCCGCCGCATCATCCCCCGAGCACGGTATCCGCAGCGCCGCAGGACTCTCGTAACTCGTGGCCCGAAGAACGGGGGCAGATCACAGCTCCATGCGTCCGCGCTGAAGATGCGCGGCACCGTGCTCGCTCAGTGCCGGTGTGGAGTCGAGCACGAGTGCCCTGCGTCCGCGCTGCCGTGGTGCTGGACTATCGAGCGCGTACTCCTTTCCCACGGAGCGCACGGACGCGTTGGCTCAGAACGCCCCGCCATTCGCGCGCCGTCCAGGGGACGAGCCGAGCGTGGGGTTGAGCTGGGGATGGGGGACGAAGGGCGCGTCGGCCTGGGCGTCGGGTGAGCGATTGATGGAGACGTTGTCCTGGGTGGACGTGTAGCTCAAGTCATCCACGACGGACGAGCTCAGTGCACGCAGGAACACGGAATCGCTGCCGTTGCTGAGCCCGAGCGTTCCGGTCGATGCGGACACGGTGTTCGGTGTACCGGGCGAGAAGCCACGAGCCCCACCGAAGACAACGTACGCCGAGCCCGCGGGCAAGAGCGTCCCGTTGGCGAAGACATGACGGACGTTGAGGGCATCCGACAAGGTCCACCCGGACAGGTCGGCGGGAGCAGTGCCGAGGTTGACCAGCTCGATGAACTCGTAATCGGGGTCCGGCGCGGAGCTGCCGTCGCTGTACGTGATGGAGGGCTCGTTGGCGAGGACCTCGTTGATGATCACCGTCGGAGTGGCCGGCGTCGCTCCGCCAAAGGCATAGCGGCTGATGACCGGGTAGTGGTCGCTGACGACGTTGCCGTAGTCGGGAATCCCCGTGGGCCGGACGACCTTCAGCGAGCCGGGGACGAAGGCCCCGGCGACGCTCGCGTTGACGAGGGTGTGGTCGATGGTGTCGACATGACTGGTGGTGGTGCTCTCCGAGCGACTCGACAGGGCCCGGGTCATGAAGGTGTAGCGCAAGTCGCTGGTGAAGTTCTCGTAAGGCGTGACCATGGGCACACCGGCGATGGTGGTGATGGACTCGTCCACGTCGTCATTCCAGTCTCCGATGACGAACACGCGCTCGAATGCATGGGTATCGAGGTAGTACTTGAGCCCGGTGCTCGCATCCTGTCGCCGCGCATGTGAGTACTCGTCGGCGAACGCCTTCATGTGCAGGACGATGACGGTGAGGGGCGTGGACGTCCCGCGGAGGGTGAAGTCGACGCGGAGAGGAGGGCGTCCGCCGAAAATGGAGGCGCTCTCCACGAGGATGAGCTCGGCGCTCTGGAAGGTGACGCTGTCGTCGTAGACGATGGCCAGCTTCTGACCGTTCGTGGAGTAGTAGTTGCCGGCGTTGGGGACGCGGCTCGAGTCATTGGAGATGAAGCCGGAGTGGTTGGGGAGCTGCGCGAGCAGGGAGTCGAAGTCCTGACTGTCGACGACTTCGACGAGCCCCCAGATGTTGGCGCCGGTGGCGCGGAGGATGTCGCGGGCGTGCGCGATTTGCAGGTCATCGAGCGCGCCGCCGGGAGAGGTGGAGTTCGGAGGGCCCTCGGTGTCCGAGCCGAACCACTCGAGGTTCCAGTGGCCCACGGTGAGCTCGGTCGTGGCGGGGAGGATGTTGAGCGGCAGCTCGTGTGAGTCGAAGGTGTTCTGGTCGTCGGTCACCACGAACGTGATGCGCGGAGCTCCAGCCGTGGTGGGGGTGCCGGAGAGTGTTCCCGTCGTGGAGAGCGAGAGCCCCTCGGGCAGGGTGCTCTGGGTGCTCCACCGGAGGGGCGCGCGGCCGCCGGACGCGGTGAGGGTGACGGAGTAGGGCCGGCCCACGGTGGCGTCGGGCAGGGCCTCGGTCGTCACCGTGGGAGGCGGGTAGATGGTGGTGAACGAGAGGCTCTTGTCCGCGAAGCGGCCATTGGCGTCGGTGGCGCGGGCAGTGAAGGTGGTGGAGCTCGCGGTGGTGGTGCCGCTGATGCCGCCGGAGGAGGAGAGGCTCAGTCCCGAGGGCAGCTCACCCGAGGCGATGCTCCAGGTGATGGGCGCCTTGCCACCGGAGGAGGTGAGTTGGGTCGAGTACGGCTGTCCGAGCGTGGCGGGAGGCAGCAGGTCCGTGGTGACGCTGGGGAGCGTGTAGACGGAGACCGTGACATCACGAGTCGCGGAGCGGCTGGCGCCGTCGGTGACGCGAACGGTGATGTTGGACGTGGCGGCGGTGGGGCCGAGGGTGCCGGAGACGAGCCCGTTGTCAGGTGAGAGGGTGAGTCCCGAGGGCAGGCTCCCCGAGGCGAGGGACCAGGTGAAGGGAGCACGTCCACCAGCAGCGGTAAGGGAGCTGGAGTACGAGGTGCCCGAGTAGCCGTCACCGAGCGCGCCGCTCAGGGTGAGCGGAGCAGCGACGATGAGCGCGAAGGAGCGGCTGTCGGTGCGTCCATTCGCGTCGGAGACGCCCAGGGTGAACGCGTGGGCGCCCGGGGTCGAGGGCGTGCCGCTCAGCGCGCCCTGGGTCGACAGCGAGAGACCCGAGGGAAGCGCGCCGGAGGCCAGCGTCCACGAAAGGGCCCCCTGTCCACCCGTGGCGGCGAGGGTGTGTTGATAAGCGATGCCGCGAGTCCCATCGGGGAGGCTCTGCATCGTGATGGTGGGCGGCTCGAAAACGGAGACGGAGACGGTGCGCGAGACGGTGCGGCTGTTGGCGTCACTGGCGACGACGACGAAGGTGAAGACGCCGCTCTGCGTGGGCTGGCCGTGGAGGAGCCCTTCGCGAGCGAGGGTGATTCCGGGAGGAAGCGGACCCGTCGTGGAGAACAGGTAGGGGGCCTTGCCCTGGGAGGCTTCGAGGGGACGGGTGACGTTGTCCCGGACGTAGAGGCTCGATGCCGGAACGGCGGCGAGCGCTGGGGGCAGATAGGTCGAGAGTGAGACCTCACGTGAATCCGTGGCGCCGAGGGCGTCCGTGACACGAAGGACGAACGTGAAGTCACCCGACGTGGTGGGAGTCCCTTCGAGGTTCCCCGAGTCACGGAAGCTCAGTCCGGGAGGCAGCGTCCCGCTGACGAAGGCCCATGTATACGGCGCCTTGCCACCGAGCGCGGTGATGGCCTGGGCGTAGGCCCTGTCGGTATAGGCATCGGGAAGGTGTGTGGAGGTGACGGTGAGGCCGTCGCGGATGGTGAGCTGGAAGGCGGCGGAAGCCGAGCGGCCGTTGGCGTCACGGACCTCGAGGGTGAAGGACGAGGTGCCGGCGGTGGTGGGTGAGCCGACGAGGGACAGGGCTTCGAGGCGGAGTCCCGCGGGCAATGTGCCCGCGGCGACATGGAGGGGCAGGGGAGGGCGGCCGCCCGAGGCCGTGAAGGCGAAGGAGTAGGGGCCACCGACGACGCCGAGCGACAGGTTCGCGCTGGCGAGGGTCGGGGGTGTGAGGACGGTGAGCTCGAACTGCTTGGAGATGCGAGTGCCGGAGGCGTCCTCGACCTGGAAGGTGACGGCGAAGGTGCCGACGGCGGCGGAGGTTCCGGACACGAGTCCCTGGTCGGAGAGTCTCAAGCCGGAGGGCAGCTCACCACTGGAGAGGCTCCAGACGAGGGGCGCGGTACCGCCGGAGGCGACGAGGGGCGAGGCGTACGACTCACCGAGGTACGCGTCGGGGAGTGAGGAGGTCTGGAGGGAGAGCGGAGTGCCGCCGCCGCCATCGGAGGGGCCGGAGCCCGAGTCGGGAGTGTCAGGGAGCTTCGGCGACGGGGAGCTGGAGCACGCGGCGAGGAAGAGTGCGAGCAGGAGCGACGGGGCGCGATGTAGCCGCATAAGACTCCGGTCCATTGGAGCTGGAGGAATTGCTCCGTGGCGAAGTTGACACTGTAGTCACCGGGAATGACACGGATTCAAGGAGTCTCGGTCCTGGGCTTCCCTGAGGTCAGTGCGCGGTGACGGACAGGGTGAAGAGCTGCATCTCCGAGCTCTCGTTGCTCCAAATCACCAGGTGCGTGGCGCCCACCGTCCTGCCCGTCAGGCGCAGCACGCCGCCGCCCAGCATCTCTATCTCCATGATGGTCGGTTCGCCCACCGCGATGCGCTGGATGCCGGGGATACGCAGCTCCTTCACCTGTCCAATGCGCAGCGAGATGAGCGGGTTCGGCGGGACATCACGCTCCGCCGCGACCGGGGCTGCTTGCACCTTCGCGTCAGGTCGCTCGGAGTGCAAAGGCTGCTTCCATAGGAACACCCCGATTCCCACGCCCATCAACACGACAGCGACTCCTCCCAGGCGATGCAGCCGCGACGGAGGTGGCAGGGAGAGCGCCGCCATCAGCGCATCCATGGAAGGGAATCGCTCCTCCGGGGCCTCCGCGAGCCCCCGGGCCAGGGCGGCGCGGACGTGCTTCGGCAGGTCCGAAGTCCGCGGTCCCCGCTGAAGGGCCTGTCGTGACGAGGGCGTGGAAACGCTCGGCGGCCGCTCACCCTGGAGTGCCTCATGGAGCGCGACACAGAAGCTGTACTGGTCACTGCGCGCGTCCACGGCCCGGCCTGCCCGTTGCTCGGGAGACATGTAGGCGGGCGTACCCGGAACCCGGCCCCGCTGCGTGAGCGCATGCGCCTCCGCGGGAGCGGCTTCGTCTCTCGCTCCAGACGTCACGGCCCGCTGCTCCTCCGTGCCGTGCCTCGCGAGGCCGAAGTCCGAGACACGCACCCGTCCGTCGAGTCCCACCAGGACGTTGGAGGGCTTGAAGTCGCGGTGGACCAGTCCCGCCCGGTGCGCGGCGGCAAGCCCCGCTCCCGCTGCGAGGAACACCTCCAGCACCTCGCGCCATGGACGCTCGCGCTCGCGGAGCCAGCTCGCGAGCGTCGTGCCTTCCACCCACTCCATGGCCAGGAAATCGCGCCCCTCCGCCGTGCCCAGCTCGAAGATGGGCAACACATTGGGATGTGACAGCCGCGCCATCGCCTGGGCTTCCCGGTGCAGTCGCGCTCGGCCTTCTTCCTCCGCTCCCTCCTGCAGTGGCCTCAGCAGCTTGAGCGCCACCCGCCGCCCCAGCCGCGGGTCGTCCGCCGCGTACACCACGCCCATGCCCCCCATGCCCAGCACGCCGCGAACCACGTAGGGCCCGAGCTGCGTCCCCGGCGGAAGCTTCTCTTCCCGCCGAGCGTCCGACAGCGTGGGCGCACCGGTATCCAGCCGCGTGGGCGCCTCCAACCCGCCCGTGCCCGGATGAGAGGCTTCAGCCGCCACGGCAGCCACCAGTGCCCGGCAATCCGCACAGCCAGAGAGGTGTGCTTCCACCCCTGGCACCTTCACCCCGGGAAGCGAGCCGGTTGCGAAAGCCGCGAGCAGGTTCTCGTCCGGGCACACCGGCATGGGAGGGCAGGGCAGCGGGTTCATGGCGTGCGTCGAATCTTCGCAGCCCGGACATGCGCCGGAAAGCCGGGGGCGGCGTGACGAAGCGCCACGACACGCCCCTCCATCATGCGCTGCTCGCGCGTGGAGCATCCAGGCCCCCATGCTGGGAGCCCGGAATCCCCCGCCGCGCGTGGGCCGCGTGGGTCAGTCGTGAACGACGATGCGGTAGGTGCCGCGCTTGTTCTCGGGTCCCGACCAGACGAGCAGCGTCGTCTCCCCGGCCTTGCTGCCGGTGAGGCGCAGCACGTCCTTGTTCGGTACGTCGACGTCGGCCACCTCCGGGTCGTCAATCGCGACACGGACCATGCCCGGCACGCGCAGGTCCTTCTGGCCGCCCTTCTTCAGCGTCACCGTCCCCTCAGGGTTTGGCGCGGCCTCGGCGGCCTTGGCCGGCTTCGTCTCCTCCGCCGCCAGTACAGGGGTTCCCACCAACGTCAGCGCGACCAGGGCCAGCTTCATTCCGTGATGCATGGGGTGCGTCCTCCAGGGGGTTGTTCCACCTTCACCGGGATGACACCGGCCACCTCGAGGCGTTGCACGACACCTCAGAAATATTCTGGGCGCACGAGGCTACCCGGGCTTGCTCAGCAGGGAAGGGAGGCTCAGGTCCAGCTCGCCGTGCGCGCGGCCGGATCCGGATCGCTCATGCCGCCGCATGCGCGTGGTGGCGTTCTGCTGACGACGCGCTGCCTCAATCGTCCTGCAGCGGACGCTTGCATCCCTCTACGGGTTTCCCCGCACTCCCTCCACGCCCTCCGGGCCGTTGATGCGCCACCCGCCGCGCCGACGCGTCAATCGCGGCTGCTAACGCGTCGGTTGTCGCACTGGCGTGTCAGTCCTTCCTCCTGACACGTGCCCTCCCCAGGGCACCACGCCGCGATTCCCTCGCGAGAGCCCTCTTCCCAGCAGCGCGTCGCCCTGGCGCAAGCCATGCACAACGCCGGCGCCGCAGTGCACCTGAGCCGGAGAACTGTATGCCTTTACCTGGATGTCCCCGCCATGTCGCACCCCCAACCCGCCCTCGCCACCGAGGTGGCGGCGTGTGGGCGGGCCTCTTCTCCGCGCTCCTGCTGCTGGGCTCGACAGCCTCCGCCCAGCCCTCCGCCCCCGCGGGCAAGCCCAGTGCTCTCAACAATGGCAGCGCGGCGGAGGCATCGGCCTACTACAAGAAACTCGCAAGGACGCTGAACTTCCTCACGCCGGAGACCATCGAGTCGAAGGCAAACATGCAGGAGCTGCTCAACTATCTCGGCTACTCGGAGCTCACTCCCGAGGTCGTGGAGTTCGAGGCCCCTGAGAAGTTGATGGGCGCCGGCTCGAACCCGCCCCCTGCGTCTGCCTTTCCCTACTGTGGCAAGTCCATCGAGCTCAAGTCGTGGAAGGGCGACTCGCTGAACCGTCCCGACACCACCCAGGGTGTCACCTCCGCATCCACGGGGACCGGCAACGTCTGGGCCGTCGAGTGCGTGGGAGACAAGGTCCGGTTCAAGTCCTCGAAGGGCGACTACCTGCACCGCCCCGACAGCAACCAGGGCATCACCACCTGGCACACGGGCCCCGGTAACGATTGGGCGGCCGAGTTCACCAACGGCAAGCTCATGCTCAAGTCGTGGAAGGGTGACTACCTGCACCGCCCCGACAGCATCAAGGGCGTCACCACCTGGCACTCGGGCATCGGCAATCAGTGGACCGTCGTCGAGCGCGGCGGCCCCAACCCACCCCCTGCGTCGGCCTTCCCCTACTGTGGCAAGCCCATCGAGCTCAAGTCGTGGAAGGGTGATTCTCTGAACCGTCCCGACACCGCCCAGGGTGTCGCCACCGCATCCACGGGGACCGGCAACATCTGGACCGCCGAGTGCGTGGGAAACAAGGTCCGGCTCAAGTCCTCGAAGGGGGACTACCTGCACCGCCCCGACAGCCCGCAGGGCGTCACCACCTGGACCACGGGCCCCGGCAACGATTGGACGGCCGAGTTCACCAACGGCAAGCTCATGCTCAAGTCGTGGAAGGGTGACTACCTGCACCGCCCCGACACCGCCCAGGGCGTCACCTCCTGGCACACGGGCATCGGCAATCAGTGGACCGTCGTCGAGCGCACCTCGCCGCCTCCCCGCCAGAAGGGGGACATCCTCGTCTCCCGCTTCTTCGCGCCAAAGATTGTCAACTTCGCCGTGGCGCCCGAGAAGCGCAACATCGGCTGGCGCCGGCTGGTGCGCATCAACTCCCGCCCCAACTCCGAGGCGGCGAAGCACCACGTGGAGAGCGCGTGGATCCTCTTCAACCACTTCACCAGCCCGCCCGTCCATAGCCCCTTCGGAGGCAAGGGCTCCGTCAACACCCAGGTGTCCCTCGTCACGCACTGCACCGGAACCAGGGAGGAGTGCGCGGAGGTCGACAGCATCTACTGGGTGGACTTCGGCCCCTCGGCGAACGGCTACAAGCTCTCCTACCAGCTCGATGCCTTCTTCGACGCGGGCAACCTGGTGGCCGCGGGTGACACGGCCGGCGCGGCGCCCTACTTCGTGCCCAATGGTTGCGATACCTGCCACGGCTCGCTCAAGGGGCAGGCCATCCTCAACCTCCTGGATACGGACCACTGGATGGACCGCCTCACGGATGGCGACTTCCCGGCCCTGGCCAAACCAGACGCCCCGGCCCCGCTGTTCGATGCTGGCAAGGATACGAAGTCGCCCCAGTACGCCGCGGCCTTCGACATCCTTCGCACCGTCAACCGGGAGATCGCCGACCAGCAGCGGCGCGTCAACAACCAGAGCTTCCAGCTCGCCGCCACCGACAAGTGGCTGCAGTTGCACCAGAACTCGGTCCAGCCGGAGCCGGACCTCATCACACGCGGCTTCGAGTTCGCCAACTTCAACCACCCGCTCCACAGGACGCGCAAGCCGACGCCCACGCCCCTGACGTGGAGCTCCAAGCCTCAGGACAAGGAGATGCTGGGGCTGCTGAACAAGTACTGCTACCGCTGTCATGGCGCCATTCGCTTCGATGTCTTCAGCAAGGACCTGATCGCCGACCAGACCAGTCCCATGCTCGACCGCCTCGACCCGAACCCCACCCAGGCCAAGATCATCGGCTTCAAGATGCCCCCCGACCGCGACATGCCCGCGAAGGACAAGCAGCGCCTGTTGGACCTCCTCGACCAGCTTGACCAGGAAACCCACTGAAAGAACGGAGCAGTCACCATGAGCCAGAGATTCTTCCGAATCCACCCCTCCATCGGCGTCGCCCGTGTGGGCGACTCCCCAACCGAGTTCTTCATCGGCCCCGAGAGGCCCAACGAGAGGCCCAACTTCGACGCCGCCCAGAAGACGTTCCGCCCCTTCAAAGACAGCCAAGGCCGCATCAAGCGCCAGGCGGCTCGCTTCCGCATCTTCGAGTACGAGCTCAAGGGCAACCAGATTGTCCCCTTGCGCGAGGTGATTGCTGGCACCCAGGGCATCACCCAGGTCACCTGGAAGGCCCACCTGGCCAACCGCAAGGCCGCCTTCTTCAAGTTCGACGGGCAGGACGGCGCGGAAGGCCAATGGAAGGGGCCGGAGACCGAGCCGGGCGTGCATGACACGAGTAACCGGCTGCGCAACAGCCACGTGCCCGCGGCGGACCGGGAGCGGCTGCTCGTCATCGACCCGGGCGCGAAGTCCATCTCGGGCCGCAACACCCCGCCGGTTCCCTTCACCAACACCAAGAGCCACATCCCCATCAAGTCCCTGGGGGAGCTGCGCACGGATGAGAACGGCCACCTGCTCGTGCTCGGCGGGCGCGGCGAGGCCCAGACGACGAAGCCCGGCACGCTCATCAACAACTACGTGAACAACGACCACTGGTTCGACGACATGGCGGACGGTCCGGTGTCGGCCGAGGTCACCTACGTGGTGGACGGCAAGACGCAGGTGGCGAAGCTGGAGGGTGACACCGGGGCCTGGGTCCTGGTGGGGCCGCCCGACTTCGCGCCCTCGGTGGGCATCACCGTCCGCCTGCTGGACACCCTGTGGGACGTGGCCGTGCGCTTCCCCCAGGAGGTGAAGCTCGTCGACACGGATGGCCTCTTCTCCCAGGGGCTCTTCGCGCGGCTCGCGGCGCAGCGGGCGGACTGGGACGCCCAGGGGAACAAGTTCAAGAGCTACAAGCCCTCCTTCCTGCACGAGGTCTACCCTCTGCTTGATCGTGCCCTGCAGCAGCGACAGGTGCACAACCCCGAAGCCTCCAAGTCCTTCCATGGGAGCCTCGCGGGCGTGGAGCAGGACCTGGGCTCGGTGGCCTCCAGCCGAGGCAGGCGCATGCGCAGGACGATCTTCGGCTACATGCGCAACCCCTCCAACAACACCGGCAACGAGCCCCTGCTCATGCCCAAGGGGCTGGGAGACAAATACTCGGACCTGGAGAAGCAGCCCGGACCGGACTACTTCATGAGCCTCACGCGCGTGCAGTACGCGGTGCTCGAGCGCTGGGCCGCGGGTGAGTTCGTGGAGGACTGGGATCCGGCGGCGGCCCAGGCCATTCCCCAGGCCATCACCGCCGAGGGGCTGGACCGGGCCGCGATGGAGAACTCGGTGGGAGGCCCCTTCTTCCCCGGCATCGACTGCAGCTGGATGGTGCGCAGGCCCGAGCTGTACGGAACGCCTTTCCGCGTCAAGCATTCGGGGAATGCCTTTCCCGGTGCCCCGGACACGCTGCCCATCCGCCCGGGCTTCTTCTCCCAGCAGATGGCGCTGCCCTGGCAGGCGGACTTCTACCAGTGCAAGAAGCAGCTCTACCCCGCGGCGCACATCCCGTACGACGGCGAGCGCATGTACCACATGTGGTGGTGCGCCCACCGGCCGGATGACGTGTTCGCCAAGAAGGGGGACCTCGCCATGGTCTCCTGGACGCGCGAGCTGGAGAAGGTGGCCGAAGTCGAGGCGCAGAAGCCGGAGCTCCAGTCCCAAGCGACGGACGACACTCCCGCCAGGGACCTGGCCATGTACATCCAGATGCAGCAGAAGTGGTCGAGCCTGGGCTTCGTCCTCCAGGACGGCGAGCACTTCTTCGAGTCGCAGGAGCGGAGCAAGTGATGGACGGGCGAGCCACCTACACAGCCGTGGTGGTGGGCGGCGGGGTCGCGGGGCTGAGCGCCGCGCTGACCCTGGTGAGGGCAGGGGTGTCCACGTGCGTGGTGGAGCGCACGGACTACTCGCCCTGGCGCCCCGGGGAGACACTCTCCCCGGTGGCGTTCGCCGAGTTGCGGCGGTGGCTCGCCCCTGAACCGTTGGAGACAGAGGGCTTCCTGGCCTCGTACGGCCTGGAAGCCACCTGGGGCTCGGAGGAACCCCACCACCACTCCTTCCTCACCAACCCCTACGGCCAGGGCTGGCACGTGGAGCGCCGGCAGTTGGACAGCCTGCTGGCGCGCCACGCGCAGTTCCAGGGCGTGGAGCTGTGGAGGAACACCTGCGTCACCCACCTGGAGCGTGAGGAGCGCGGGTGGCGGCTCCAGCTCAGCACGTCCGAGGGCCCGAGGGAGTTGCACTGCACGGTGTTGATAGACGCGACGGGACGCTCGGCGCAGGTGGCGCGATACCGCGGCGTGCGGCGGCAGAACCATGACAGGCTTTGCAGTGTGTCGGCCGTGGTGGACAGGCCGCCGAGCCACGAGGAGCACCTGCTCCGGGTGGAGGCCACACCCTCGGGCTGGTGGTACGCGGCGCCCCTGCCCCAGGGGCGCCTCATCTTCACCCTGATGAGCGACGTGGATGTGCTGGAGCGCCACAACGCGTTGCGCCCCGCCGGGTGGAGCGAGCTGCTGGCCCGGACCCGTCACCTGACGCGGGGGCTGGGAGGGCTGCCGACGGTGCGGCGGCTGCATGTCCGCCCCTGCGAGACGAGCCGCCTGGAGCGCGCGGCCGGAGAAGGCTGGGCGGCAGTGGGGGACGCGGCGGCCATGTGGGATCCACTGTCCTCGAGCGGTATCGTCAAGGGGCTGCGCACGGGGCAGGCGGCGGCACGCGCGCTGTTGGCCTCCCTGCGAGGGAACCGGGAGGCGCTGGAGGACTACGCACGGGAGCGGGAGGAGGAGTTCTCCGGCTACCTGGAGGCACGCCAGGCCCACTACGCTCAGGAGCGGCGCTGGATGGACGAGGCCTTCTGGCAGCGGCGGCACGCGCCCGCGCTGAGCGTGCACATGGCTCCCGGGGCAGCGTGAGCGAAGCCCCAGGATGCACGCGCCCGGTCTCGGGCGAGAGGTTGACGGACCTCGTGGGCATCAGCCCACGCCGCTCCTCCACTATAAGGCGGACGACGCCGCATCGAGCCGCCGCTTCGTTGCTACCTCCTCGTGCCGCGGTTGTGGACAGTTGAAGGGCTCGCCGGAACACCACCGCGCACGACGAACGCCGTCCCCCCCGGTCGGGATAGGTCGTGCGCGGTGGCTTCATCCGTGGCTATCGCGGATCAGACGCTGTCGATGCGTAGATGCTGAGCCATGCGGTGTTGAGTCGGGTATCGGCCGGGATGTTCGCAACCGTGTGCCCCGGGGTGAAGCCCACATACGGCGCGGTCCCCGTGTAGCAGAGGTTCCGCACCAGGTCGCACTGGGCCAGGTTTCCTCCCTCGGCGCCCGCCCAGAGGCTTCGCACCCGACCATTCCAGAAGAGGATGGGGATCTGGTTCAGCCAGGCGTAGACCGTCTTCGACAGGTCGAGCACCCCGATACCGTCCGCGGCGTCCCGGTTGAGGCAGAGCCTGGAGCCCTTGAAGTCCGGGCTCGAGAAGAGCCACAGCGCAGACGGGTTGTTGCAATCCAGGATGACGGGGAGGATTTGCTGGCGAACCTCCCCGTTCTGCATCGCCTCCTGCTGCGCCCGCCGGGTCGCCGCCTGGGCTTCCCGCTCCGCGCGGGTGACGAGCTGCCTGGACTGCTCCACTTCTCCATTGGCCTTCAACCGGATGACAATGTCCTCGAAGAGCTCTTCGCTGTCTGTCGCGGGCTCGGGAGCGAGAACGTCATCCGAAGGCTGTCCACAGCCCGCCAACAGCGCGAGGAGACATCCCCACAGCAAAGGACGTGAAGGCTTCATGGTGTGGCTCCCAATTGAGGTGGATGCTGCCCCCAAATCCTGGCTCAAGATTGGATAGCTTGAAATTCACTAAAAATAGTGAGTCAGCGAATGAGCGGAGGTGCGCTTCGAGGTTCACAGGTCCGAGCGCGGGTCTTCCTGGTCAACGAGGCCCATGAGCTGAAGACGGGGCGGGCGGAGCGGCCCCGGGCCTGCCTCTTCGCCGTCTTGCAGCTGCTGCCCGCCGTCCCCGGGACTTCAACGCGCAGTGTGTCCTGGGCCCTCCTCACCGTAGCGCTGATGCCCCACGCCGGGGCGCGGCAGAGCAACACTCGAGAGTCGGCTCGCAGCGTCGACCGTCCCTTCTCCGACTCGATGTCGTCGCAGTGCCAGGCCACGAGCACGGACTCCCTCTCGCCCGCACAGGTCACCGGGCTCGAGGAGCTGCCCGAAGCCATCCGAGACGAGCTCCTCCAGAACCTCCCGCTGCAGGTGACCGGAAGCTCGCAGCACGAGCCGTGTCTGGACGCGGCGGCCGAGCTCTTGGCGGCTCGGCTGGGTGCACTCTGCTGGAGGGACGCGAGCGTGACGTGGACGGGGGACGGCGAGGCGGGTTCATCCGTCTCGAAGCTCCGGTTTCGCGTCAATCTCGGGGCGCCTTATCAGGTCGGCAAGCTCTGCGTTGCCACGGACGAGAACCCCAGGACGTCACCCAGGCTCATCATCGAGAGGGCGCAGAGCGCGCTCCCAGCGAACAGGGCGTGTACGGCGACCCTGCTCGAGGACATGCGGGAGCGCGTCTCCCAGCTCGAATCCCTCCAGGAGGTGCGGGTGGTGACGGCCGCCCCAGAGGGGGAGAGGGGGAAGTGGGTTGTTCCCGTGGTCATCGATGTCAAAGAGAAGGCTGAGAGCCCTCCATGAGGATGTGATGCCGTTCACCCCCCCGGGGTTTCAACCGAGAACTCCAGCGGCGCTTCGACCGGGCTGGTGTCCTCCTTCCACTTGATGCGGACGTAGTACGTGCCGGGCTGCTTCGCGTCACGCTCACCCGCCTCGGCGCCGACAGCCCCGAGCTGCACGCCGACGCTCACCACGCGCTCCCGGATGTTGACCTCGTAGCCGCGGACCTCTTCACCGCAGCACATCTTCTTGAGGGCCGGGTTGAAGAGCTGGACCTCGAACGTGTTCCCGACATCGAACCGGTCATCCATCCGGTCCAGGGTGGCCTTCACCACCAGCCCCACCACGCCGAACCCCGCGCTCATGAGGCAACGCTTCAAGGAACCTGCCACGTTCATGAGTAGCCCCCTCCCGTAGTACGGCCCTCCGATGAGCGGGTCCAAAACCAATCAGTCAGAGCCTCTGTGCCGAGGTCCTACGGACAGGTGAAGCTCTGGGGACTGTTGGTCAGCTGGACCCGGGTGCCCGTGCCCAGGTCCAGGGCATAGACATACACGGTGTGCGGCCGGCCATCGCAGCGGCTCGCTGGGATGGGCACGCCGAAGCCGTGGTTGCAGCCCGTCAGGAAGTCGCAGAGGTCGGCCCGGTACCGGTCGGCGCAGTACTGTCCGCCATACGTCCCCACGCCCACCGGGCCATCGTAGAAGAACTCGACATACGTCCCGACGGTGAGCGTGTCTTCATCATACGCCCAACCCGTGACCCCGCCTCCCTGGGCGGATTCGACGAAGCCAATGGGCGAATTCACCGCGGGAGGGACCTTCCACTTGATCATGATTCGCACCCGGAACGTCGGATTGCTCGCGCCGGTGTCCACCGTCGGCCGGGCCGCCCACAAGCCCTGGTTGACGCGCTTGCCCTTGAAGGGCGCCGTCATCTGGGAGTTTGGGGTCGGGAAGATGAACGCGCCGTTCACGTCTCGCGTCAGGACGTTCGCCGTGGAGCCCAGGTACGAGAGGGTGATGCTCCTGAAGGCGGGGTTGAACCACCAGGACAGGTCGGTATCCAGGTACAGGGATTCGACCAGCGCGTTGTCCGGGGCGCACCCGTAGACCAGCGGCATGCTCCCCGGAGGGTCGGTCCATGAGTAGTTCAAGATGGCCGTCCCTGTCGTGCCGGGCGAGTAGACCGGGCACCCGCTGGCCTTGACCTGCGCGCTGATGGTGGGCAGCTGTTGCGCCTGGGCGCTGGCGGATGCCGGAAGCATCGCGGCCAGCACCACCATGAGAATCACATACTTCATGGGAGCTCCTGGAAGGGTTGTGTCGGTTGCAGGAGCAAGACGCACGGCGGCTGGCGTGTTACCTGCCACGAGCGTCGCCAGCGGCGTCGGCGTCGGTGGCTCGCAGATTCGCGTCAACGGGAGCGTTCGTACGAACGAACTGGTCGGCGTCTACAACCACGGCCACCCTGAGGGAGCGGAGCCGCGAGACACCCGCTCCGCTCCCCATGCCCCGGGACGACGGGGGACGGCTACTCCTTGCTCAGGGTGATGTCGAAGCGGACGCCACCCGACTCGGCAATCTCATCCGGCTTCTCGGGGCTGCCCGAGTGCTGGACGAGGTCCACCTCGAACCGCTCCTCGTCGGCGCTGGCGTCCTGTGCCATGAACGTGACGTCCACCTGGTGGGCGCCGTCCGGCTTCAGCATCAGGCCCTCGAGGCGCGCGCCGTCCGGGTTCACGATGCGCACCGTGCGCTCGGCCACGATCTCGAAGCCCGTGCCCTGGCGCTGCCAGGTGGCCCACAGTTCCTGCGGCAGGGTGAGCATCAACTGGCCCCGCTTGAGGAAGGAGGGGGCGGTGCGGTTGGGGATGCGGACCTCCAGCGCGGCCGGGCCCTCACGCTGCGCCAGCAGGTTGCGCAGACGGAAATGGAAGTCCTGCCTGGGCGCGAACGGCGACAGGTTCACCACGTTCACGTTCTTCCACGCCAGGTTGTTGTTCCACCGCGTGTTGTTGAGGGTGTTCGAGCCGACGGTCTCCGTCAGCGTCATCGGGTCCGTCAGCGGGGCCACCCAGCGCGACAGCAGGCAGTAGTGCCCCGGCGCCGGCACGGTGGTCCACGGCACGAAGAACTCCTGCGTCGCGCCAGCGGCCAGGCTGACACTGGAGATGCTGCCGATGAGGGCCCAGTCGGTCGGCCAGACCGCGGCGCCGCCAGAGCCCGTGTAGTAGACGAACAGGCTGCCCGTGGCCGGGTTGCCCACGGGGGCGAGCGGCCCGTTGTTGCGCAACGTCACATAGACGAAGTTGGTCTGCCCGAACTCCGGGTTCTGGTGCCCCACGCAACCAAACGTCGTGCAGACGCGGATATCGGGGCTGACCCAGATGGGGTCGACGGTCGGCGTGAGGCCAACGTCACTGGCATTGTCCTTCGAATAGACGTCCACCCGGCAGGGGGTGATGGTCAGGGTGACGTAGTCCACCGCGCTGTCGTCCTGGACGATGACATCCACGAAGCCCTGCGCGTTGAGCGTGGGAATCAGGTTGGCGCCACCGGGCAGCGCCGCCAGGTTGAGGGAGATGGTGCCCGAGGCGCCCACGGCGATGCCGCGGTTGACGAGCGAGTCCCCCCAGCCGGTTGCCAGCGCCGTGCCTGTCGGGCCCATGAACAGCAGACCCACGGAGTCGTTGAAGTCGCCGTTGCGTACCCCCATCCGGAGCGTGGCGCCGCAGATGTTGCCGTTGCGCCGCAGCCCGGTGAAGGTGGTGGCGAACCACCGGTCGATGCTCGTGTCATCATGCGGGCGGGAGCCGGGGTAGGTGTAGTTGGCCGCGATGTACGCGAGCATGCCGGCGCTCGGAGACACGGGCTCGGTCGGCAGGACGTAGTTGTCCACGATGCCCGACTGATAGGTCTGCGCCTGGGCGGTGCCACTCCAGGCCATGGAGACAGCCACCAGCAACGATAAAACAGCACTGAATGAGATGCGGGGGTGTGGGTAACGCATACGTTCCTCTTGCGGATGTTGTGGTTTCAGCCCCACCGTCCTTGGCTTGAGGAAACAGAATCGATGGTGAGTGAATGGCGGGCTGCGTCCAGGCGAAGCAATGGACATGCCCACTGCCGGACACAGACCTATCCTGGAGGGCGCGGTGCGAGGGCAGGGGGCGTTGCGACATCCCAGGTCACAAGGCCCCGCAAAGCGTGACATGGAAGGTTACGGCAGGCCCGTTGGGACCCCCCTCATGATGCGGGAAACCACAGGGGGCACATGTCAGTGGCAGTGAGGCACGTAGGGGCTGGAATGACGCCTGGCACCGTGCGGTCGTGGAGAAGGTCACCCCCCTCTCTCAATCCTTCTCCTGTAGAGGGATTTTCCGTCCACGAGCAGGCCCGCCTACCAGAGAGGAGGGCGCACAGCCGAATTCCTCCTGGAAGGCCTGCGTGAAATGACTGTGGGATGAAAAGCCCATGGCCAGGGCAAGCTCGGTCAAACGTCCGGCCGCGCCCGGGAGCTCGAAGAGGGCCGCGCGGAGCCTCACTCGGGTGAGGTGCCGGTGCAGGGTCTCACCCGTCACGGCCCGGAAGACACGGCTCGCGTGAAAGGGAGATGTGCGGCACGCGGAGGCCATGACCTCCAAAGACAAACGCTCCTTGAAGCGAGTGGCCACCACGTGTTGCAGTTCCTCGCTCAAGCGGCGCCATGCGCGGGAAACGCCCTGAGCGCGCTCCGGCTGAGCCCGCGCATCCGACAACACACACTGTACCAGCGACAGCGCCGTCTCCTCCCGGGCCAGTGGATCCACGGCGTGCAGGAGCCGGGCATGAAGGCGCGCGGCTTGCGGTGAGATGGAACAGTTTCGCGTGGGCAGACGCGGAATCAGCTCCTCGGCCAGTGCGCCCCGGAGCAGGAGCAGCGTGCCCCGCTGAGGACGTTCCGTGGGAGCGGCCATCCAATACTCATCCGAGGGTGCATGGAGCGCGGCGGTCGTCGAATCCACCACGTTGCGTTGATGCCCCAGGTCACGCACGTGCGTTCCCGTCTGGAGGAGATCCACTTCGTGATACAGGGCTCGCTCCCGCCAGCAGGGAGGACGCGGCGAGCCGCCAGCGCAATGCCATTCACCCACGAAGAGCTCACGCCCGTGGAGCAGCGTGCGCATTGGAAAGGAGAGTTCCCAGTTCATTCGAGCAAGATTCTGACAGCGGCCGTGCTGGCCAGGTCCCATATTGGCGGCCATGCGAACCGTTCTTGTCAACGCACTTCTGCTCGGGGCCGCATGCGCCCATGCCCCAGAGACAACCCCTCCTTCCGTCCATGTTGAGACGGTGCCCGCCAATCCGGAAGATGTCAGCACCATTGACGGGGTGATGCGCGCCTTCTACGAGGTCGTGAATGTCGCCCCGGACGCACCGCGGCAGTGGGCCAGGGACAGGACGCTCTATGCTCCGTGGATCCACTTCGTCGCCATTGGGAGCAAGCTGACGGTGTTCGATCATCCATCCTTCGTGGCACAAGCGGAGCCGCTGATGCGCGAGGGTTTCCGTGAGCCGGAGCTCCGCCGCATCGTGCACCGCTACGGCAACATTGCCCATGTGGCTTCCAGCTATGAGCTGCTCAGGCGCTCGGATGGCAGCCGGTACGCTCGAGGCGTCAATTACATCCAGCTCTATTTCGACGGGCAGCGCTGGTGGGTCGCAAGCGTGGTCTGGCAGGACGAGGACGCGGAGCACCCCATCCCTCCGGAGCTCCTGCCTCCCTCGCCGTAAGCTTCCCTCAAGCAGGTGCGGAGGAGGCGAGCGCGGGGCTTGAGACGGAGTCGCCTCCATCCTACGAATGACTGTATGGCGCGCCCCCGGGCTTGCTGCAAGCCCCATCCCGGGATGCAGAGTCCGCGGCCCCGGAAAGAAACCCCGGGAACTGGAGGCGCGAGATGCATGTGAGCGACGTGATCGTGGTTGGCGGTGGCCCGACCGGCCTCATGCTGGCCTGCGAGTTGCGGCTGCAGGGTGTGCACGTGGTCGTCCTGGAGAAAGCGGCGGAGCCGAGCCCGGTCGTGCGCTCGCTCGGTCTGCATGCGCGCAGCATCGAGGTGATGGACCAACGCGGCCTACTGGAGCGATTTCTCGCGCTCGGCAAGCAGCATCCGATCCGCGGTTTCTTCGCAGGCATGGACAAGCCTGCGCCCGAGAATCTCGACACCGCGCACGGCTACGTGCTCGGCATCCCCCAGCCAATCACGGATCGTCTTCTGGCCGAGCGCGCCAGCGAGCTCGGCGCGCAGCTACGTCGTGGTTGCGAACTGGTCGGGTTGGAGCAGGACGACGACGGCGTGACCGGCGAGTTGGGCGATGGCACGCGGCTGCGCGCGCGCTATCTCGTCGGCTGCGACGGCGGCCGCAGCACCGTGCGCAGGCAGGTCGGGGTCGACTTCCCGGGCGAGCCCACGCGGGTCGACACGCTGCTGGGCGAGATGGCGGTGGCCATGCCGCTGCAGGAGCTCATGCCCCTGATGGCCGAAGTCCGCAAGACGCAGAAGCGGTTCGGCTTCATGCCGTTGGGAGACGGTGCGTACCGCGTCATCGTGCCGGCGGAAAGCGTGGCCGAGGATCGCACGCTTCCGCCGACGCTCGAGGAGTTCCAGCGGCAACTGCGCGCGGTCGCCGGCACCGATTTCGGCGGTAAGTCCTCGCCCGAGCCCGTCGAGTTCTCCGTTGACGGAGAGCTCGGCGGATGATGCCGCTGTGGCCCGACTCAGCGTGATGGACCGCGTGCCTCCGCCCAGAGGGAGAGTTCTCCGTTCGCCTTCACGCGCAGTTCCCAGCGGCCCACGGCGCGCAGGTCGTTCGCGAAGTGCTGGCGCTTGCGGTCCACGAGCGCGTCGACCATCGCGAGCATCGTTGTCCGGCCGGGCTGGGGCATCGCTTCCAGGCGCCGGTAGACATCGGGCAACAGGTTCTCCTTCCCCCACTGCGCCACTACCAGCGCATTCCAGACGGTGATGACGACTTGGAGAAAGGCCTGCTGCTGCTGAAGCGACGCGCCTGGTGGCATCTGCGCGAGCAGTGGCGCGGCGTACTCCAGCAGGGTTTCGGAAATCTTCGCGGCCATGGAAGCCCTTTCAGGCAGCTGTCGCGTACTGGTGCGGTAGCAGTGGCGACTCGCCGTTGAGCGCCGCCAGCACGGCAGCGCGCAGGTAGGCCTTGGGCTCGACGCCGCACAGCTTCGCCGACTCCAGCAGGCTGTAGAGAATGGCGGCCACCTCGGTGCCGCGGCGGCTGCGGCTGCCGTAGTGGTTCTTGCGTCCCACCACCGGCCCGCGCAGGGCACGCTCGGTGGCGTTATTGTCCAAGGGCACGCGTGCGTCGTCCAGGAAGCGCGTCAGTCCGGGCCACAGCTCGCCCAGGTAGCGCAGGGCCTTGCCCAGCGCGGACTCGGGCAGCACGCGCACCTGGAGGGCCCACGCGTGCAGGCGGGCCACCACCGGGCGGCTCTTCTGCTGGCGAAGTGCGTGCAACCGCTGCAAGTCGGGCGGGCCCGTCTGGTACTCGCGCTCCACTTGGTACACCTCGCCAATGAGCTCCACAGCGACTGCCGCCTGGGGCCCGCCGCACTCCAGAAACTTCCTCCGCACATGCGCCCAGCAGTGCGCCACCTGGAAGCGCCCAGCACTCTCCTTCTGCAAGGCCCCGTAGACGGCGTAGCCGTCCGCCATCAACACGCCGGAAAAGTCTTTCAACAGCTCGCGCGCGGCCTCGGCCCCTCGGGTTTCGGCGATGCGGTAGACGACGGCGTGCGCACTGGCCAGCGCCCACAGGTGCCACTTCGTCTGTCCCGGGCTGCCCAACAGCGGCCAGCGCGTCTCGTCCGCGCCCAGCACCTGCTGGCGTAATTGCTCAAGCCAAAGCGCTTCCCACGTCGGTAGCAGCAGGCGCGCCAGCAGCCGCACCTGGTCCCAGAGCGTCTGGCTGTCCACCACCATGCCCTCGCGCGCCATGGCCCGCACCTGCCGCTCCAACGGCGCGTGGTCGAGGTACTTCTGCACGGCGACTTCAATGGCGAAGGCCACGGAGTAGCGGCCCCCCGGCACCAGCTTTGGCGGGCCCAGGGCTGTCTCCACGCACGCGCCGCAGCCGCAGCGGTACTTCTGCCGCCGGTGGCGCTTGAGGACGAAGCGTCGCTCCACCACGTCGACTTCCTCGGCCTCCTCGTACTGGCCGGCCATGGGCGAAAGCGCGCCGCCACACTGGGGACACTGCTGGTCCGCCTCGTCCAAAAGGTGCACCTCCTCTTCCACCGGCAGCGCCTGCTGGCGCGGGCCGTGGCCTCGCTGGGGCTTGCCCTCGGTGGGCGGCGGCTCGGGCTTCGGGCGCGGGCGCTTCTCGCTGGAGGGGCCGAAGAGGGCGGCGCGTGCCTGGGAAAGCTGCCGCTCGACTTCCGCCAGCCGCAGCTGCAGCACCTCGGCGGCCTCGCCGCGCGCCGTCAAAAGCTGGCGCGTCAACTCCACCACCCGCGAGGTCAGGCGGCGATTCTCCGCCTCCAGCAGCAGCGCCGCCTGGCGTAGCCTTTCGACGTCTCGCTCGGTTTCCAGCCGCACCATGCTGGGTCGTGCTGGTGCCACACCACCCTCCAGGTTGCAAGCTCCTCAGCCCACCTGGCCCCGCGCCAGCGCGAAGACCGGCACCGCCTCGGCCGCCGCGGGCGAGAGCGCCTGGTGCCCTACCAATTCGCTGCCCTCGAAGAAGAGCGCCAGCTCCGGCAGCGTTAGCGCCACCGGCTCGCCCTCTTCTGCCCGCTTCCACACCGCCGCGAACCGGCCCCTCTCCAGCCGCTTCGCGTACAGGCACAGCCCCGTGCCGTCGAAAAAGAGGGCTTTGGCCCGCTTCCGGTTTCCACCCACGAAGAGAAAAACGTCACCACTCAGCAGCTCGCGCCCCATGCCCTGCGTCACCAGTGCCGACAGCGTGTCGAAGGACTTGCGCATGTCGCACGGGCGCGCGTACGCGTACACCGCCAGCCTGCGCGTGGTGCCCATCATCCCCCAAGCCCCCTGAGCACCTGCACCACCTGCGTCACGCTGAGGCCCTCCACCCGCACGCCCCCGGGCCCGTGCACCACCAGCGCGCTGCGTACCGCCACCTCGCGCTTCATCTCCACCGGGTGGAAGGCCGCGCCACTCGTCTCCGGTGCTGCTCGCGCGGGCCGCCCTCGCTTCACCGGGCCTGCCTGCCGGCCCCACCGCGACAGCGTCCACGAGGACAGGCCCACCTCCCGCGCCGCTTCCTCCTGCGTCCCTCCCTCCGCCTGCCGCGCCCTCAGATACGCCACCACCTGCGCACGGAAGCCCTCCTCGAATCGCCACCGCGTCCCGCGACCCCGCTGCGCTTCCACCTGCTCCTTCAGCTTCTGCGCCGTCTCCTTCAAGTCCATGCCGTCGCGCTCCTCCTGCTTTGAGTCGAGCGTCGACTTCGCACTTCATCCGCCCCCCCGTCACGACGGGCTCAGGCGAGGAGTTACTTTCGGCGTGCACTCCCCGCGCTGGCTGTCGCGCTTCGGCGATGCCACGCGACTGGCCGAGCGCTACAGGGCCGGCCGCGTGCTGCTGGCCGGCGACGCCGCGCATATCCATCCGCCGGTGGGCGGACAGGGACTCAACCTCGGCATCCAGGACGCGTTCAATCTCGGATGGAAGCTGGCCGCCGAAATCGAGGGCTGGGCACCGGCGGGGTTGCTTGACAGTTACGAGCTGGAACGCCGCCCGGTCGCGGCCGATGTGCTCGACAACACCCGTGCGCAGATGCTGTTGCTGTCCACCGAGCCCGGGCCGCAGGCCGTGCGCCGGCTGCTGTCGGAGCTGATGGACTTCGCGGACGTGAACCGCTACCTCATCGAGAAGATCATCGCGATCTCCGTCCGTTACGACTTCGGCGAGGGGCACGCGCTCCTGGGCCGCCGCATGCGCGACATCGCGCTGGACCAGGGGCGCCTGTACGCACGGATGCATCGCGGTCGCGGGTTGCTGCTGGACCAGACCGGCCGGCTCTCGGTCGCGGGTTGGGGCAGCCGAGTCGACCACGTCGTCGCAACCAGCGAGGAGCTCGAGGCGCCTGCCGTGCTGCTGCGACCCGACGGGCACGTGGCGTGGCTCGGCGATGACCAGCAGGCGCTGCTCCCGCAGTTGCGCAGGTGGTTCGGCGTCCCGAGCAATTGAAAGCAGCGCGTTCCGAGTCGACGCGGGGCTCGCGGTGCGCGCTACGGGCCTCCTATGGATGGAGGCCTCGGCCCTCTGTGTTGATGGTCTCCAGGAAGCGCTGATTCCTGGTCATCGGTCGGTCGGAGATCCTCCACAGGCTGAACGATGATCGAGCGCTTGCCCACGTCGAGCACCCGAATCCGCACCCCTTCGCCCGGAACCGCCGCGTCGACCGTGCGCGGCTGCCCGTCAACCGTCAGCGTGCATTCCGCGATGGCGGTCGGGAAGTACAGCCAAGTCGGCGACGCTGCTTCGACGCGAATCTCGGGCAACGGTGCATCCGGGTTGACGACGACAGAAACGGCCCGCTTCCGCTCCGTGCGCGGCGGGGCGGCATCGGCTCGCGGCGCAGTCGCCCAGACGAGCACGAGCGCAAGGGCCAATCTAACAGGTTGCAGCAATGGTGCGTGACCTCCCGGATGGGCACCCTTCCATCGCCGATATGCGCGCAGGGGCGCTGTCTCGCCGGGCCTGGGAGCCCGCCCCGGCGTCCTTGTGAGCAGCTCGCCGGGGCGGGCCTATCGGTCGCGGGGGCAATTCAGACCTCCTCGAACCGTCCTCCCGTGATGCCGGCTCGCTCCAGAGCTTCCTTGATCTCCGCATCGACGATGAGGGCAACGTGGTAGCCCCAAAGCCGGAACACACGCTCGTTAACTACCTTCGACTTGTCGATCCGCAACCCAATAACGGATCGGTACTGACCGGCCCGATCCGCATGCAACTCCTCGTCAGCAGAGAAGAACTGAACCTCTCTGCATGCAGCATCGTCTATGCAACGAACCTCGCGCGCAACGTTTAGCAAAAAGTAGGGTTCCGCTTGCCCCTCAACCTCAACCGGGAAGAGTTGCACGTCGTTCGCCGCAATTTCGCGGAACACTGATGCAACACGCGCACTGACAATCGGAGTTTGCCCCGCTCCGGCAAAATCGATGTCGAGCGGCTTGCCGGGCCTGAAGATGGGAATACGCAGCCGCTCAGTTATCTCAACCGGCCGTCCCTGTATGAATGCCCAGATATCATCTACTTCCTCCCCGGCAAGGTTGGTGGGTTCCGATAGATACCAACGCCCCGGCACATAGGCATCGACTCTCAGGTCAAAGTAGCGCTTCGTCATGTCTCAGGCTCCAGGGTCCTTCATAATGAGTTTACGCAGCATGGTTCCTGTCGTCGTGAGATCTTTGGCAATCAGACTCAACTCATTGGTTAGTGCGACCCGGCACTGAGCAGCACCCCGGCAACCCTCCATGGCAAGAGTAATCCGCCGAAGCACCTCCTCGTGATACTCTCGAATATGAGAGCCTTTATGCCCTCTGATGCGCACCAGATTCGCTGGGTCATTAAGGTCCATATTGGCACGCCTGAAGAGCTTCGCAAAAATCGGAGTCCACGGGCCACCTGTCTTGTCGGATATATCATTCTTGTTAGTGCAAATGTGGTGAATCTCGCCGTCCGGGTCGCCCTGAATGGAACTTTGTCCCCCGGCTCCGCCGGAACTTCCAGGCCCCATTGCAACCGCTGCAACGGCAGTCGGCGCGAGCGTCATGTTCAGCACGCCGGTCGCCGGGACCGCAATCGCCTGGACCTCGCCCGCGAAGGCGGCGGATAGCTGGAACCCGCCTTCGGTCTGCGCCCTCAATGCAGCCTGCGCCGCGCCCGGCAGCTTGGGGGCCTGCGCAGCCATGGCATTCCTTCCGCCGAGTGCCGCCAAAGCTACGATCACCAGAACGCGAGCCCCGTTGTCGCCGAGTATCTTCCCGAAACGGTGACCCGCGTCCTCCAACTCGGAGAAGTTCTTCGCGTCCTTTGACTCATCCCACAAGCGAAGGAACCCTCGCCCGAGATTCCACACAGGGCCCGTTCCAAGATACGCAATCAGGGATGCCGTCAGCGCAATAGCAATGAATTTCGTCACTGGCTCAGGCGCGACAAGCATGACGAGTGCGGTCCCAATCATTGCCGTAACCATCGCACGAAGGGCTGCGGGATTCGCCAAGTCCTTGATCGCCATTTCAACCCCTTCCCAAACGGTGTCGAGCGCGAAGTAGAGGGCAAGCATCCGCCGTTCCATTACGCCCAGCGTAAACCCACCTGTAATCAGGCGCAGGCAGCTATCGGGGTCGCTCTGCCGCTGACAAATCCGTTCGTAGGATGAAGGCACCGTGCGCCCCTGAGCACCGTCGACGATCCCCTCGGAGGAAGCGAGCAACGAGAGTCCTTCGTCTCTTTCGGCCTCATTCAGTGCGACGTTCAGCTTCAAGTCGAGCACGAGCTGCGTGACCGCGCTCTTGAACTCCTCTTCGCTTATCTCGACCGGATCGGTCTCAACCGGCGTGTAGACGATCGGCGCTCCCTGCCCGGTGTCCAGGTGGACAACCCTCGTCGTCGCGCATCCTGCCGCGAGCACAAGCAACGCAACAATCCCGCATACCCTCATGAGAGCCCCCCAGAGTTGAATGCCCCCGGACATCAGGAGCAAGTCGCCACATACCAGCCGGCTCTGACGACTCTAAAGGTCTCTCGTGAGAATCCTACCCAACAAGCCCGCTCTCAACCGGCGACCACACGAGTTCAGACGTCCGGTGAAAGTCCTGCGGCTGCCTGGGTTTAGATTCAGTCGCCTCCGTTTCTACAGGTACACCTTGCCGCCCCAGATGAACGCGCCCCCGACGAGCGGCACGGAGTAGGCGTCAACGCTCCCGGTGGGCAGCAGGTACGCGATGAGCAGCTCGTTCTCCCACCCACCGGGGCGCCCCTTCATCCAGTCCGGATCGAGGGGGTGCCCCGCGCCGATCGCGATTGCCCGGCAGTTACCTTGCGACCTGCCTGTTGATGGTCTCCAGGAAGCGCTGATTCCTGGTCATGGGTCGCCGGGAGTTCCCTGACTTCGTGGCCGGAACCTGCGGTGCGTGCGGCCGAAAAGTTGAGGGATGGGGAGTACACCGGTGGAGTCCGTAGCAATCGGTCGCGTCGCTCCGGCTCGGTGATGCTCACGGCCGACAAACCCAAGCCGAAGCGCAAGTCCTTGATGTCCCGGAAACTCTCCTCGGTGCAGAAACGGCGACTGTAGAGCGCCACGACTTGGGAGGCGCTCGTCTCACTCAGACTGGTGGCCAGACACCACGCCTCCTTCATCCCCTTCTTCTTCACGAGCACCGCCGCGCCCACCTGAGCCTCGTCGTCGGTGACACGGGCTGCTTTCAGACGCAAGGCACGGCCCGAGGCGGACACCCACTCGGCTGCCGCGCGCCGTTCTGCGCGGGCCGTGGTGACGGTGATGCACTGGCGGAAGCGAATGACATATTCGAAGCCCACCTGCCCCAGCAGGGCGTAGAGTTTCTGGTCGGCAAAGGCCCGGTCCGCCAGCACCGTCACCTTCACCTCTGGGGCGATGCACTCGCGCAGGCGCAAGAGGACGGAGTCCTCCACTTCGTTGCGCAGCCCCTGAAGGGTGGATTTCTGCACCGTCAACCACACCAGGGGCGGCGAGCGGCCGTGGCGCGTCTTGAGCGCGGCCACCAGCGTCGTCTGGTCGTCGGCCTCGAAGTCCGTCCAGTCGAGCGACACCACGGCCTCGGTGCGCTGCCCCAGCACGTAGGGCACCCACAGGGCGAACAGGTGCCAGACGTCGATGCCGGTATTGGACAGCAGCCGGTCGACCTGCTTCACCCCATGCCTGCCCTTGGTGCCACGGGCCAACGCCAGCGACTGGCCGATGGCGTACACCGACAGGCTGGCCGCATGGACCACGCCCAGCGTCGCCAGCGACAGCGACAAGACTCTCTTGGCATGCAGCTCATCCCCGAAGAGTCCGTCGAGGAAGGCGTGCACCTTCTTTTCGTTGATGGAAGAGGTTCTCACCCAGTACGTAGTGTCCAGGTGGCCCTACTCCTTGCACGAACCAGCCGGCCCGCCGCTTCCTCTCCAGCTTGCTAAATGAGGGGATGCCTCAGACGGGCCGCTGGTGCCACTGGAGTAGGGCGGTCAGCGCTTCGGCCAGGTCAGCTTCCAGAGGTCGTCGAGGAACTCGCTCGCGCCGCCGTCGGACGTGGCCCCACCGTTCAGGTACAGCTCGTAGGCGGTGGGTGTTTCCCGCACGAAGGAGATGCCTCCGACGCGGGCCGGGGGGATGGGAGCGCCTGAGTCGAGGGCCACCTCGGTCCACCGGTTGTCCTTCACCGAGTAGAACCACAGCTCGCTGGAGAGGCCGTCGAAGCGCTGCCCACCGAAGACGACCAGCCCGCCATGGGCGGTGTCGAAGAACGCCACCGTGTTGTCGCGCGGCGAGGGCAGGGGGCCCGTCGGCTGGAGCCGGGTCCACGTGAGCGTCTCGAGGCTCAGCGACCAGAGGTCGTTCTCGTAGTTCGTCGGACCGAAGAGCTCCCCGGCCGGCGTCTCGGGGCCTTGATCCGCTCCGAGGCGATAGCCACCGAAGACGAGCAGCGAGTGGTTGTCCGGATCGTACCCGCCGGCGGCCCAGGCGCGAGGCGCGGGCTTCTCACCGGCTGTCGTGACGAGCCTCCAGCCCGTGTCCTCGTCATGGACGGCGACATCGTTGCGAAGACCGGTGGACGTCGTGGCGAAGCGTGGAAGCGTGTTGCCCACGCCGCCAAACGCATAATAGGTCTTCTTGCCGGGCTGGCCCGCCCGCGGCACTTCGACGACCAGGGCGGAGGAGCGGCGCACGGCGAACGGGTCTCCCAGGTTCTCGGAGGAGACCTGCTCCCAGTGCTGGCGCTGGACGTCATAGGTCCACATCTCGGGGAACATCAGGTCCGAGCCCGTCCGGAACCGGCCCCGCCCTCCCACGATGCTCACGCAGCCGTCGCACGGACCGGGAATCATCAGGGATTCGGCGCGTGCGGCGGGGGGCGGCGGCGAGGCCAGTTTCCTCCAGGTGGCCGTGGCGATGTCGAAGGCATGGAACTCGTTGACGGTGAAGTCGTTCGGGAAGTTCCCACTCTGGCCTCCGAAGCGGTAGACGACGGCCGGTTCGCCGCTCGTGCGAGAGAACGAGGCACTGGCCTCCCAGAGCGCGGGCGGGATGTCTCCCTGCTGCTCGACGGCCTCCCAGCGCGGGCTCTCGCAGAGCGGCGATGTACCTGACTCGGAGGAAGGTGAGGCGTCCGCGCACCGGGGCGGCGAAGGCTTCTCGGTGCCACAAGCGGTCAACACGAGCAGGGTGGCGAGGCCGCAGCCGCGGCGAAGCAGGGCCAGGCGGGGTAGGGCGTAGGACGTGGACGGTGTCATGAATGGCATGCCCGATGATGCTGCGGACGACTGGCTCCGTCGAACACTTCTTCCGCGGCTGCTCGCGTGGCCGCCTCGAATGCTCACGCTCGCACCGGGACGAGAGGGCTCAGCAACTCTGCCTCGGTTCCGGGACGCGGCACGGCGAACATCAGCCCTGCTGCGTGGTGGAACACGAAGCGCGGGAGCGCCACGGAATCGGGTCAGGCTCGGTGGCTCAGTTGCCGGCGTAGGCGGACATATTGCTGCCCGGATACCCGCCGGTGCCGGACCAGGCGGAGGGCAGCGTCGCGAGGCCCGGCTGCACCTTATAGGAACCGGTGCCGGGGGTCTGCCTCCAGTAGATGTCGCCCCCACCGCTGGGGCTGAGCACGGCCAGCCAGTACGTCGTGCCCGACGTCACCGCCTGTGACGCAATGGTGCAGACGTTCCATGCATCGGGCGCGACTGTCGCGACAGTGCAACTGCGCAGCAGCGCGCCGGGCGTCCCGCTCCCATTCGCATACAGGCCGAGCTGCAGCGAGGTGGCCGCCGTCTGTCCATCCACGTAGAGGTACAGCCGCGTGACGTTGCCGGTGGCGCTCGCCACGTAGTTGAACGCGGCCGCGACGCCCGCATGCTCGAAGTCGGACGTCGTCAGCACGGTGCTGTTCCCGACGAGGGCCGTGGGCGCGGCGGGAGTCGTCGCGCTGACGTTGGCCGTGAAGGCCGAGCTCCCCACGGCATTCGTGGCCCGGAACCGGTACCAGTAGCGCGTGCTCGCGGCCCGGCCCGTGTCACTGAACGTCGTCACGTTGGCACCCGGCGTCCCGACCTGGGCGAAGGTGCCCGGGGCCCCGGAGACGTCCGGCGCCCGCTCCACCTGGAAGCCGCTCTCGTTGGTCGAGGCGTCGGTCCACGTCAGGTCAATCTGCCCCGACGACACCGCCGTGGCCGTCAGCCCGGTGGGGGCCGCGGGCGCGGTGGCGGCGCTGCTCACGGTGATGGAGACGGTGGCGGAGCTCGTGCTGGCAGCGGAGGTGCCGGTGTCCATGGCCACTGCGCGCACCGTGTGGCTTCCCTGGGAGGGATTGCTCCAGGTGCAGCCGTAGGGGCTGGTGGTGCTGGAGCAGAGGAGCGACGTGCCGTCCGCGTAGAAGTCCACCCGCGCGATGCTCCGGCCATGGCCCGCGCTGGCGGTCGCCGCGAGCGGCACGGAGGCGGGCGCCGTGTACGTGGCATTGGCGGCGGGCGAAGTGAGGCTCACCGTGGGCGGGTTGGACAGCGTCAGGGGCACCGCGGCGGAGGTGGTGGTCTGAAGCGTGTCGTCGGTGGCCTTCGCCGTCACGCTGTGCGCGCCGTCCTGGAGCGAGCTGACCCCACAGCTCACGGACGTCGTGGTGGGCGCGCTCACGGTGCAGAGCAGCGCCGTGCCGTTGTCGAAGAACTCGACCTTCGTCAGCGTGCGGCCCGGGCCCGCCGTGGCGGTGGCCTGGAGGTTCAGGTTGGCGGGCGCGGTGAAGTTGGCGTTGGCGGCCGGCGAGGTAATGGCCACCGTCGGCGCGGTGGATCTTCCCGCGGAGAGGCCATACATCGAAGCGTTGGACGCACCCGTGTACACGGTGGAGGTGCCAAACGTGGGGCCTGGCAGCGCGGAGAGGCCGGTGGGGGAGTAGCGCATGGAGCCGGTGGGCAGGTCCATGTAGCGGAACACACCGCTCCCGTTCGCGCCCAGCAGGGCCAGCCAGTAGACGGTGCCCGACGTGAGCGTCACCTGCGGCGAGGCGGTGCAGCCGTACCACTGGCCTGTCACCAGCGGCAGCGGCTCCACCACGGTGGCGGTACAGGAGGAGAGCAGGGTGCCCGGAGCGCCCGACGCATCACTGTAGACGCCAATGGACAGCGAGGCATTGGCATTGCCCGGCGCCGCGAAGACCTTGAGTGTCCCCAGCGTCCCCGTCGCCACGGCGGTGTACTGGAACGCGTTCACCGAGCCGCCGTTGTCGAAGTCGTTCTGCGTCCCCACGGTGTCCACGCCCACGAGCCGTACACCGCCCACGGAGGGGCTCACCGTGAAGCTCACGGGCGCGGAGCTCGTGACGAGCGCCGGGCTGCCATTGTCCGTCGCCCGGGCGAAGACGTTGGAGTACGTGCCGGCCGTCGCGTTCCAGGTGCACGCCGTGCCGGTGGTCGTGAAGCAGAGCGACGTGGTGCCCTGGAAGAACTCCACGCGCGTCAGGGTCCGCCCCGCGCCCGCGCTGGCCGAGGCGCTGAGGACCGTGCTCCCCGTGGGCAACGTGGCGCCGGAGGTGGGGCTGAGGATGCTGACCGTGGGCGGGCCGGCGACGGTGATTGCCACCGACGCGGAGCCGCTCTCTCCCAGGTTGTCCACCGCCTCCGCGCTCACGGTATGGCTGCCATTGCCCAGGGTGCTCGTGGCCGTGCAGGTGACGGGGTTGGAGACCGGGGCGCTCACGGTGCAGAGCACGGTGGCGCCCGCGCGGAACGTGACGCTGGCCAGCGTGCGGCCCGTACTGGCCGTGGCCGTGGCGCCCAGGCTGAGCGTCGCGGGCGCGGCGAAGTTCTGTCCGGAGGCGGGCGTGGTGATGGCGACGGCGGGGGCGGTGGGAGGCGCTCCGGAGATGACGATGACCCCGCTGGTCGAGTGGCGGATGCGGAGCGCGTTGTTGCCGGTGTCGAAGGTCCACCCGTCCGCGGCCAGGTCCGTGCGCTGGGCGAGGGCGGTGCCGCCCGCCGTCACGCTCGAGGGAACGAAGGCGAGGCGGAGCACCTCCGTCGCGCTGGCGTCGTAGGTGGTGTAGCGGACCTCGTTGCCGGGCCCATAGGTAACGCTCTTCACGACGGAGGTGGAGCGCAGCAGGTGGTTCTGTCCGGCGGGCGCCCAGTCCGGCTGCGCGCCCATGCCGATGACGAAGTGACGGATGAAGTCGCCCCAGCCATCCGTGAACCAGACGTTGTTGGGGTAGGGCCCGTCGATGGTCAACCCGCTGTTGCGCACCATGTACGTGGCCCAGTTGAACGCGCGGAAGGCCTTGTCCTTCGCCGCCGCATCCCCGGTGAGCTCCGCGTAGCGCGGGTGAGCTGGTTTGCCGCGTTGATGGCCATGTCGCGCCAGGCCGTGTTGCCATTGAACTTGAAGGCCTGGACGGCGGCCCAGGCGAGCGCGCCCACCTTCTCCGGCTGGAGGTAGCCTACGCCGTCCCCCACGCCCACCGACGAGCCTGCCTGCGTGCCGGCGTACGTCAGCGTGCCGCTGGCGCCGCTCGCGTAGGGCACCTGCGACCAGTGGTCCCCCACGGCCGTCATCCCGTGCGCCAGGTGCCAGTCCAGCAGCGCCAGTGCGACGTTCCGCAGGCGCGGGTCGTTCTTGTAGGGCGAGTACGCGAGGCCGGACTCGAGGAGCATCGCGTTCAGCCCGGCGGGGTTGTGGGGCCAGCCCACCGGCTCGCCGGCGGGAGAACACCCGGGCGCCGTGCCGCTGCACAGGTACGAGTGCGCGTAGTACGCGGGCTTGGGCACCGACGGGTTCGTGAGGTTGGACAGGTCCGGCAGCGCGAGCAGGTAGCCCTGGTTCAGCTCCAGCACATAGTCATATGCGGCGGAGGAGCCGGGGTTCGTGGGTGGCGCCCAGGACAGGAGTTTTCCCGTGCCGTCGCACTGCGCGGCGTGCTGGTCGATGCTGCCGCCTCCGCTGCATGCGAGCCCCTGGCGCACGGTGGTGGCTGCAGGCGCTTCGGTGGGCTCGGGAGTGCCGGAGGGGGCAATGCAGCCGCTGAGCAGGATGCAGGTGAGTGCGCCGATGAGGCCCGGGCGCGACGCGAGGAGGGCGCGGACGGTCCGCTGCGGAGGAGGGGAGTGCATGGGGTGGGGGCCCTTCAGGGGGGGGGCGCGTATGACGCAACAGAGATGTAGATGTGTCAACGTATGCACGAGAGTTTGCTTGAGGCCCGCACCGAATCCCGGGAAGGAGGTGGCAAGCAAAGGAGCGTCTCAATGCACGTGCATCACCTGCTTGCCGTCGTTCGCCGCACCGGACCGGCCTTGTTCCTCGCCACCGTCGCTGCCTGTGGAGTGAAGTCGGAGAATGAACCCGAGCTCTCGACGCAGACCGCCGCGGTGACCGCGGGCACCCGGCTCATCGGCGTGCAGTCCGGCCGCTGCCTCGATGTGGCCCAGAACAGCCAGACACCGGGGCAGGGGCTCAACATCTATGACTGCCACGGCCAGGCGAACCAGCGGTTCCTGTTCACGCCCGAGGGCGAGCTGCGCGTGTTCGACGGCGCCTGGTGCGTCCAACCCGCGACCGCCAGCGCCGGAGGAAGGGCGGTCATCGAAGCCTGTACCGGAGCGGCGAACCAGCGGTGGGTCCGCAACGCCAACGGCACGGTGGTCCACACGGCGTCCTCGCTGTGCCTCGACGTGTCCGGTCAGGCCACCGCCAACAGCTCGCCGGTGATTGTCTGGAATTGCAACGGCCAGACGAACCAGCAGTGGTCGCTGCCGCCCGACACCCAGCCCCCCACCGTGCCCACGGGGCTCGCCCTGTCCAACGTGACGTGCAACTCGGCCACGCTCTCGTGGTCCCCGTCCACGGACAACGAGGGGGTCGCCTTCTATGACGTCTACCACGATGGTCAGCTCATGAAGTCCGTCTCCGGCGCCACGGTGTCCACCGTGCTGACCGTGGTCCCCGGAGCGACCTGGGGCCTGTATGTGAATGCGCGGGACGCGGCGGGCAATGTCTCTCAAGGCAGTGCCACGCTCTCCATCACCCCGCCGGCGTGCCAGCCGGACACCCAGCCTCCCAGCATCCCCACCGGAGTGACCGCCACGGCCTCGGGCACGAGTGTGACGGTGAGCTGGAGCGCGTCGACCGACAACCAGGGCGTGACCGCGTACGACGTGTTCCGAGGAGGCGTGAAGATTGGCACGGTGTCCGGCTCGCCGCCCGGGACGTCTTTCGTCGACAGCGGCCTGTCCCCGAACACTGCCTACTCCTACGCCGTGCTCGCCCGTGACGCCCAGGGCAATGCGTCCGCCCAGAGCGCGTCCGTGACAGTGACGACCGGCCAGGCCTGCACGAATGCTGTCTGCTCCGTCACCCAGGTCGCCACCGACACGGACATTCCGTGGGGCCTGGTGAACCTGCCGGACGGCTCGGTGCTTTACGGTCGCAGGGACGCGCAGAACATCGTTCGCCTGGACCCGGCGACGGGCCAGAAGACGTCGGTGGGAACCGTCCCCAACGTGCAGAGCACCGACGGCGAGGGCGGGCTGATGGGGCTGGCCGTCGCTCCCACCTTCTCCAGCGACCGCTGGCTGTATGTGATGCATACGTCCCCCACCGACAATCGCATCGTGCGCCTGCGGTACGAGAACGGTGCCCTCAACACCGCCTCGCTCCAGGTGCTGGTCCAGGGCATCGGCCGCAACAAGTTCCACAACGGCGGGCGCCTGCGCTTTGGACCGGACGGGAAGCTCTACGCATCGACCGGGGATGCGCAGAATGGCGCCTACGCGCAGGACATCAACAACCTGGCCGGCAAGGTGTTGCGGCTCAATCCCGACGGCAGCGTCCCGTCCGACAACCCCTTCGGCAACTACGTGTGGAGCTACGGCCACCGCAACCCGCAGGGGCTGGACTTCGATTCCCAGGGCCGCCTCTGGGAACAGGAGTTCGGCAACTCGGTGATGGACGAGACCAACCTCATCCAGAAGGGCGGGAACTACGGCTGGCCGAACTGCGAAGGGACGGTGTCCCAGGGCGGTTCGGGCTGCGCGACGGCCGGGTACATCGCCCCGAAGCAGACCTACTCCACGGCGGAAGGCTCCTGCTCCGGCATCGCGGTGGTCCGCGACGTCCTCTACGTGGCCTGCGCTCGCGGCTCACGCCTCTACCGCGAGGTCATCAGCGGCTCCAGCCTGACCAACGTGCAGCAGTTCTTCGTAGGCACCTACGGCCGGTTGCGCACCGTCGAGCCGACCCCCGACGGTCACCTGTGGCTGACCACCACCAACCAGGGTGACAAGGACAGCATCCCCGACAACAGCAACGAGAAGATCTTCCGCGTCCTGCTCGGTCAGTAGGAAGCGTCACTGCCCCTGGAGCCCCTGTCCTGCGTTTCTTTCGCGTGCAGCACGACGAGGGCGCCGGGCTGGTCGCGGCAACCCCACGGGGAGGGGCGCGTCATGACGCCTGACGGAGGAGTCGCATAGGCTGCCCTTCGGCTCTCACGAAAGGCTTCGACTTGAAGGCTACCTATACGCTCAGCCACCCCGTGCTCCCCATGGGGACGTCGTCCAAGCTCGATCTGCTGGTGTCGTTCTCGGCGGAGGGCGCCGGGCCGTCCTCGCGGCGTTCGCTCAACCTGGGGCTCGTCATCGACCGCTCGGGCTCCATGGCGGGAGATCCGCTGAAGAACGCGCTCCAGGCCGCCCGCGAGCTGGTGGATCGCATGCGTCCCGAGGACTCGCTGTCCATCGTCACCTACGACGACGTGGTGTCCACGGTGCTCGCTCCGGTGAAGGTCACGGACAAGGCGGCCATCGGCAAGGTACTGGACAAGGTGAACGCGGGTGGCTGCACCAACCTGAGCGGTGGGTGGCTCAAGGGGGTGGAGCACGTGAAGAGCCAGCTCTCCAGCGAGCGCATCAACCGCGTGCTCCTGCTCACGGACGGGCAGGCCAACGCGGGCATCCGGGACGCGGACACGCTCACCAACATGGCGCGGGAGAAGTCCGGCGAGGGCATCGTCACCACGACGCTGGGCTTTGGCGCCAACTTCAACGAGGACCTGCTCATCGGCATGGCCAACGCCGGCGAGGGGCACTTCTATTACATCCAGTCGCCCGAGGACGCCGTCGGGGTGTTCAAGATCGAGATGGAGGGCCTGGGCTCGTTGGTGGCGCAGAACCTGGAGGTGGTCATCAAGCCCGCGTCCACGGTCAAGGTCGCGAGCGTGCTCAACCGCTACCGCTTCGAGGCGCGGGGCCAGGAGGTGGCGGTGGGGCTGGGGGACGTGTACGCCACGGAGGCACGGCAGCTCGCGGCGGAGCTGTCGGTGGATGCTCCGTCGATGGCCGGGCCGACGACGTTGGCCACGCTGGTGTTCCGGGCGCACGTGGTGGAGGACGGGCGCGTGCGGGAACTGACCGGCGAAGTGCCCATCCTCGCGCACCTGGCCCCTGCCGCTCAGTCGGGGACGGCGGCGGCGGACAGGAACGTGCTGGCCCAGACGAGCCGCCTGCGCATCGCGCGAGTGAAGGACCAGGTCATCGAGCTGGCGGACAAGGGCGAGCTGGCGGCGGCCTCCAAGCGCCTGCGCGAGGTCATCTCGGAGCTGTCATCCCTCCTGGACAAGGCGTCGTTCGAGCTCGCCGAGGAGGTCGAGCAATTGGCGCACTACGCGCAGCGGCTGGAGTCGCGCAGGTACGATGCCGTGATTCGCAAGGAGCTGCGGGACCAGTCGTATCAGGCGGGCACCCGCAACCGTGGAGACCTGGCACTGCGCGGGACGGCGGGAGGCTCGGCGGACAGTCTGGACGCGGTGAGCGACGCGGGCACGGGCATCGTGCTGGAGTGCGTGCGCGAGGGCGGCAAGCTGCGCGTGCACACCGTCTCCCCGGGGTATGACGCGAGCTTCAACGTGCAGTTCCCCCGGAGCGTGCGCGAGGAGGGCGTGCGCTACGTGGTGGAGAAGCTGGAGACGTCCGGAGACGGCACCTTCTACCGCGTGGTGGGCAACATCAAGCGGCTGGGGACGCCGGGACAGGGGCGGCCGGCGCGCAGCCAGGAGGCGGACCCGGCGAAGAAGGGCAAGCCCACGGCCTCGAAGGTGACGGCGAGCTCGGCGGCGGACCTGCCCACGACGAACACCGTCGGCACGGGTGTCATCATCCAGTGCGTCAAGGAGGGCAGCAAGCTGCGCGCCCGCGTGGTGTCGGACGGATACGACCCGGATCTCAACATCCGCTTCCCGCGCGACATCCGCGAGGAGAATGTCCTCTACGTGGTGGATGAAATCATCACCATGGCCAATGGCAGTTCCTACATCGCCTGCGGCGAAATCCGCCGCCTGGTGCAGTAGGCGGTACCGCGATGAAGGATGGGCTCTGGTTTCCAGAGCCCATCCCGCTTCACGTCAACCGGGCGACGCGAGCGGCATGGACGCCCGAAGCGACCAGCCGCAGGGCCCCCCCTTCCCGCTGTCTTCAGGGCACCAGCGTGAGCGGCTGGGTGCGCACGTTCTCGACGGAAATCGACCAGCGCCGGTACTCGTCCCAGGCCTGATACACGGCGGCGACGCGGAGGGTGACATCCCCCACGTACGGGTCGGGCCGCACCGTCGCGAGCGTCTCGTTCGTGAAGAGGTAGTAGAGGTTGTTGAAGTAGGTGTCCCCGGGTGACTCCAGCGTCGCGACGTAGACGTTCGCGCTGGGGGCAGCCGTCCAGTCGACGTCGAACTCCGTGTTGCTCTTCACCCGCGCCCCCGGGGCCGGCGTGAGGATGGAGAAGCCATCGGGGACGGTGAGCAGTCGGCGGGTGACGGTGTCTTCCCAGCGCACCACCAGCTCCACGGTGCCGCCCTCGGTGAGCAGCGTGGAGTCCGCCTCTTCGAGATAGTGGGCGAGGCGGTTGTTCACGAAGGGGATGGTGCGTCCGGCCAACGTGACGGTGGCGTCGCTCAGCCGCACGTCGTCACGGACGATGTAGAGGTCGACCTTCACGGCGCGGCCTTCGAGTGACACCGAGCCGTGCACTTCGAGCGTTCCTTCGGGCGGAGGTGGCGGGTCGAAGGTGAGGCCGCAGGGCAGCTCGGACTCGGGAGCCTGGTCCCACGCGACCTCGCACGCGAGCAGGTCGAGCTGCGCGCTGCCCGCGCTCAGCGCGAGTGGAATGGGCGTGTCGAGTGGCACCACGCCACCGCCGTCAACAATGACGTGGACGAGGTTGAAGCCGCGCTTCAGGCCCGTGTCCGCGTCCTGCGCCTCTTCGAGGTACAGCAGCACGTACGAATCGAACCCGCCCCACGACGAGCCCACGACTCGGTCCCGATTCGGTCCGCCACCATTGGCCGGGAGCGGGTCGAGCCGGTGGTTGTCATTCATGTCGCGGTAGGCGAGCAGGAAGCCCGTCGCGGCGCGTCCTCGGATGAGGCCTCCTACCGCCACGCGCGCCCCCTCCGGTGGCGGCTGATTGAGTGGCAGCGTGAAGTCAGCGGGGAAGGTGGGCTGGAAGGCGATGTCCTCGGTGAGGATGGACGCGGGGGCGCTCGGCAGCGCGGCGGAGTCGTCCACGAGCCCCGGGTACCACGCGAGCGTCAGTCGCACGGGGCCATCGGGACGATCGGTGGCGGAGAGACTCGCCTGGCCATGCAGCGTGACGAGCGGCTCGCCCGCGTACGTCGTGTCCACGGGGTGGCCACAGGCGGCGGCGAGGACGAGCAGGAGCAGCAGCCCCGGTTGACGGCGCATCACGGTGTCCTCTCAGAAGCGGAAGCCCGCGCCCGCGCTGGCGAGCGGCACGAGGCGCAGTGGAGCCACGCCGTCGCTCGACGGTGGCAGGTAGCGCACCAGCAACTGTCCCTGGAGGAGCGCGAAGGCCGAGCCGGGCAGCGGTACCTCCACGCCCATCACCGGCCCGGCCGCGACGCCCAGTGAGTTCCGGGGTTCCAGGGGAGGAAGTCCCATCGTGTCCTGGATGTCCTCCTCGCGGTCTCTTCGGAACGACTGCCGCAACCCCATCAGCTCCACGGACAGGCCCACGTGCGGCACCAGGGCCCATTCGAGCCACCGGTAGCCGCCGGATGCGCCCAGTCCCAGTGCGCCCTCGGTGATGCCCAGGCCCACGCCCCGGTATGTGGAGCGCGTGCCCGACATCGTACCGAGCGCCCACCACGGGCCCCACGTGTGCCGGTAGCCCAGCGCTCCCGCCACGCGCGAGCCCGTGCCTGGAATCGGTGCTCCTTCCCAGCGCCCGAGCGCGAGCACCGCCGCGTTCTTGAGCTCCAGCGCGCCGCCCTTCACGGCGACCTCCTGGTAGCGGCGCCATTCCAGCGCGGACTCGTTCACCTGCCGCTCGCCACCGAAGGGCAATTCCACTTCGAGCAGGCCCGTGCTCGCGCCCGCGCGCTTGCGCACGAGATAGCGCCCCGGAGGCACCGCGAGCCGCAGCGGACGTCCCGGCTCCTTGTCCACCTCGGCGACCACGTCCGGCCGGGGACGGCTGGACACCACGTAGCGCCCCGATGCGGCGGCGGGGAAGACGAGCGCGCTCCTCGCGCCCGAAGGCTCGGTCATCACGAGTTCCCCCGTGCCCGCGAGCTCCATCGCATAGGCCGGGTGCTGCCCCGCGCCGGCCGCGCCCGCCACGGTGCGACGGTAGGAATAGGCATACGCCTCGGAGAGGGACACCTTCCCGTCGGAGTCCGCATCCGCGTCGCCGCGCAGGCCCGTGAGCAGGTGGTGCGTGAAGAGCGAGCCCTGAAGTGAGTCCCACTCCTCGCTCAGCTCGGCCGGGCCGCTCGACGAGATGACCACCTCGCCGTGCAGCGGCAGCTTCTCCAGCGCGACGTCATACGCTGGCGCCGCGCGGCCGCCCTTCTTCTGCGCCAGCGTGCCGCTCTCGCATGCGTCCACCACCACCAGCGTGAGGCGGGCACCTGCCTTGCGCGCGGAGTCGCGCAGCTCGGCCAGGGGAAGGTGCGTGCCGGCGAGGTGCAGCACGCCCGCCTTCGCATGCGAGGAGACGTAGACCACCAGCACCGGGTCATGTCCCTCGCCGCGTAGCTCGGCGACGCGGCCAGCCACCTCCGCGAGCTTCTGGCGCACCTCCTGCGCTGGGGCATCCACCAGCACCGATGCGCGGTCCGCGCGCACGCCGCCCAGCTCCACGAAGAGCTGGCGCACGCGCGCCGCGTCGTCATCCGCGAAGCGCAGCACCGCGTCGTCCGGGTCGCCCACGTTGGCGCCGATGGACACGAGCAGGCGCACCGTCTCGGCAGGCGCGAGGGCGGGCCACAGGAGCACGAGCAACAACAGGGGCAAGCGCCGCATACGGTTCACGGCGCCTTGCGAAGGCGCAGCGCGGAAACGCGGCAGCCATCGCAGGTGAGGGTGGGCTCGGCGCGGCCCGCCTGCTCACGCAACTGCGCGAGGAGCGGAGCCGCCTGGAGCGGGCGAGGAGAGAAGACGGCGAAGAGCCACTCCGTTCCCGGCGCGTCGTCCAGCTCCACGCTGCCGGGCAGGAAGTCGCGCTGCATGGCGGCGATGGGCGCGGACGTCGTTCCGTTGAACGGGTGGAAGACGCTCGCGTTGCCTCGGCCGTCCAACTCGAGCACCAGGAGATTCCCGGCCTCGGGCGCCTCGTAGGCGAAGCGCAGCCGGTCTCCGGCCTTCACCGCGCTGTCCGCAGCGAGCGGAGCGGGCTCCACGCCCGGACGTGCGGCCACGACGCGGAAGGGGGTGGCCTTGATGCCAACGTAATCGTCCGGCCCGAGGAGCCGCGGCCCCACCACGAGCACCAACACCAGCGCGGGCACCACCGCCACGATGACCGGCAGGAAGCGGCGCCACGGCGAGGGCGCGCGCGCAGCCGTCTCCTCACGTCGTTCGAGCTGTCGGAGGAACCGGTCCGTCGGCCGGGCCTTGAGGAACGCCTCCCGTCCGGCCGTCAGCGCTTCGAGCTGCGCACCACACGCGGCGCAGGTCTTCACATGCGCGCGAGTCGTCTCCGGCGTGGGCTCGCCGGCCGAGAGCGCTTCGAGCACGGCGGCGGGAGGACACTCGGGGCCGCGAGGAGAGGGGGGAAGGGGAGCGTTCATCGTGAGGCCTCGTTGCCGCGTCCACCGAAGAGCTGGCGGATGCGGTCCTCGAATGTCTTCAGCTTCTTGCCGACCGTCTTGCGCGAGAAGCCCGTCTGCTCGGCCACCTCTTCCTGCGTGTAGCCGTCCAGGTAGTGGAGCACGCCGATGGTGCGCGTCTTCCCGTCGAGCGTGCGCAGCGCGGCGCCCAGCAACGCGCGCCGGTCCGCGTCCTCCGTGGAACCGCCACCTCGCTCCTCCAAGGTGGCGAGCTGCGACTCCTCGGCCACGGGCTCGCGGCCGCGCTTCTCCATCAGGTCGAAGCAGCAGCGCGCGGCCACCGTGTAGAGCCAGGCGAGTGTGGCCTCGCCCTCGCGCGGGGGGCCATAGCGCTTCACGCGGAGGAAGGTCTCCTGGAGCGCGTCCTCGGCGTCCTCCGGCCGGCGCACGAGCTGGAGGCAGCGCCGGTGCACGAGGAAGCCATGGCGCTCATAGAGCTGGCCGAGCCACGCGTCATTCATGGCGCGCGTCTCCTCCTGGCCTTGGCTTCCGGGCGTTGGAACTCACGGCGGTGCACTCCTTCATGGGAGAGACCGTCCGGGCGCCGGAAATTGGGAACCCCTTTTTTCGGAGGCCGGATGGCTGACACGGCCGCACAGCATCCGCCATGCGGCCGGCCGGGACCAGCCACTCCAGGAAAGGGGCGCCCGTCAGTTCTTCACGACGGTGGTGATGGTCAGCGGCTGCGGCGTGCCGGTGAACTGCCCGTCGTTCACACACGGCACGGGGATGCTGGCGAAGTCCGCCGCGTAGTAGCCGTACGTAGACGCGTTGCCCTTCTCGTAGAACACGTTGCCGTCGGGCAGCACGACCTTCCAGACGTAGTTGATGTTCGAGTACGACGTGGAGCTGCGCGCCCGGAAGATGCTCGTCACCTTCGTGCCCCAGTAGTACGGCGCCGTCGCGGGTGCCTCGACGGTGGTCGGCTGCGGTTGCCAGTCGAAGGACGTGCCGGGGCTGCTGGACCCGCCCCATCCGTAGATGAGGTACACGGACGTGCCCCACGGCAGGTCGAGGTTGCGGTAGGAGAGCGTCACCTCCACCTGTGCGTTGCTGAAGTAGCCGCACGAATTCAGGATGGCTCGCGCCTGGACCCACTGCTCCCCCGCCAGGGCGGTGGTGGAGGTGAGCATCAGGGCAAGGACGAGTGCACGGCGGGAAACTGCGGTCATCGTGGAACTCCGGCGAGAAGTGGAACTGCCGCGTCCATCTACCAGAGGTGCGGGCCCGCCTGCTCGCTGGCCGGACGCACGGCCGGACCCTGTTGTTCTGACTCATCCGACACCACCCTCAAGCAGACCTCGCATGCGCAAACTCCGAGACCTCCACCCTCCCGATACGGCAGGCGACACGCGAACGGGCTACGTCCGTGTCCGGGGCGCCCGCGAGCACAACCTGAAGAACCTCGACGTGGAGATTCCCCGGGACGCGCTCGTCGTCTTCACGGGCGTCTCCGGCTCGGGCAAGTCCTCGCTGGCCTTCGGCACGCTGTACGCGGAGGCCCAGCGCCGCTACTTCGAGTCCGTGGCGCCCTACGCTCGGCGTCTCATCGACCAGGCCGGCGTCCCCGAGGTGGACTCCATCGACGGCCTGCCTCCCGCGGTGGCCCTCCAGCAGCACCGGGGCTCGCCCACGTCCCGCTCGTCGGTGGGCAGCGTCACCACCATCGCGAACTCGCTGCGCCTCCTGTACTCGCGCGCGGGCACGTACCCGCCGAACCAGCCGCACCTGGACTCGGATGCGTTCTCTCCCAACACGCCGGCAGGGGCCTGCCCCCACTGCCATGGCCTGGGCCGCGTGTACGAAGTCACCGAGAAGTCCATGGTGCCGGATGACTCGCTGACCATCCGAGAGCGCGCCATCGCCGCGTGGCCGCCCGCGTGGCACGGGCAGAACCTGCGCGACATCCTGGTGACGCTCGGCTACGACGTGGACACTCCGTGGAAGGACCTCCCGAAGAAGGACCGGGAGTGGATTCTCTTCACCGACGAGCAGCCCACCGTCCCCGTCTACGCGGGCTTCACTCCGGCGGAGACGCGCCGCGCGCTCAAGCGCAAGGAGCCGCCCAGCTACATGGGCACCTTCACCGGCGCGCGGAAGTACGTGCTGCAGACCTTCGCCACCACGCAGAGCGCGCTGATGAAGAAGCGCGTGTCGCAGTACCTGGTGGGCGGACAGTGCTCCGTCTGCCAGGGCAAGCGGCTGAAGCGCGAGTCCCTCTCCGTCACCTTCGCGGGGCTCGACATCGGCGAGCTGTCGCGGCTGCCGCTGAAGCGCGTGGCGGAAATCCTGCGGCCCGCGGCGGACGGCACCGGTCCGGGCGCGGCGAAGCTGGCGCGCGAGCACCCCGAGAAGGCGCTCGTCGCCCAGCGCATCGCGAAGGACTTGCTCGCGCGCATCAGCGTCCTCACCGAGTTGGGGCTGGGCTACCTCTCGCTGGAGCGCAGCACGCCCACGCTGTCGCCCGGGGAGTTGCAGCGGCTGCGGCTCGCGACGCAGGTGCGCTCCAACCTGTTCGGCGTGGTGTACGTGCTCGACGAGCCCTCCGCGGGCCTGCACCCGGCGGACACGGAGGCGCTGCTGAAGGCGTTGGACCAGCTCAAGGGCTCGGGCAACTCGCTCTTCGTCGTGGAGCACGAGGTGGACGTCATCCGGCACGCCGACTGGATTGTCGACGTGGGCCCGGCCGCCGGTGAGAAGGGCGGGCGCATCCTCTACAGCGGGCCGCTCGAAGGACTCCAGCGCGTGGAGGCGTCGCAGACGCGGCGCTACCTCTTCGGCGCGGAGACCCGACTGCACCACGCGCCGCGCGAGCCGAAGGGATGGCTGCGGCTCGAAGGCGCCTCCCGCAACAACCTGCACGAGCTGGACGTGGACTTCCCGCTGGGCGTCTTCACCACCGTGACGGGCGTGTCCGGCTCCGGCAAGTCGAGCCTCGTGAGCCAGGTGCTGGTGGAGCTCGTCGCGGAGCAGCTCGGCCACGAGGTGCCCTCGGAAGAGGAGGACGTCGACGAGCTGGAGCGCACGGTGGTGCTCACCACGGGCGGCCGGATTGCCTCGGGGATGGAGGCCATCAAGCGGCTGGTGCGCGTGGACCAGAAGCCCATCGGCCGCACGCCGCGCTCCAACCTCGCGACGTACACGGGCCTCTTCGACAACGTGCGCAAGCTGTTCGCCTCCACGCCCTCCGCGAAGGCCCGGCACTACGACGTGGGCCGCTTCTCCTTCAACGTGGCCAAGGGCCGCTGCGAGACGTGCGAGGGCGAGGGCTTCGTCAGCGTGGAGCTGCTCTTCCTGCCCAGCGTCTATGCGCCGTGCCCCACGTGCCATGGCGCCCGCTACAACGCGAAGACGCTGGAGATTACGTACCGGGGCAAGAACATCGCCGAGGTGCTGGGCATGACGGTGGACGGCGCCTACGCGTTCTTCGCCGACGAGCCGCAGGTGCTCCGCTCGCTCGGTGTGCTGCGCGAGGTGGGCCTGGGCTACCTGCGCCTGGGCCAGCCCGCGACGGAGCTGTCCGGCGGTGAAGCGCAGCGCATCAAGCTCGCCACGGAATTGCAACGCACGCAGCGGGGCAACACGCTCTACGTGCTGGATGAGCCCACCACGGGGCTGCACCCCGCGGACGTGGACAAGCTGATGTCGCAGCTCAAGGGGCTGGTGGAGGCGGGCAACACCGTCATCCTCGTCGAGCACGACATGCGCGTCATCGCGGAGAGCGACTGGGTCATCGACATGGGCCCGGGGGCGGGGGACGAGGGCGGCAAGGTGGTGGCCGCCGGCACACCCGCCGATGTCGCGAAGTCGCGCACGAGCCGCACCGCGCCGTTCCTCGCCCGCGTCCTCGCATGAGCGAAACGCGGTGAAACACGGGGCCTTGCGGGGCTCTCTCGCACTTCAAGATTTCGAGGTGCGCCAGATGAGTCCGTGAGGCGGGTTGCGGCTGGCCTCTGGAGGGAGCTTCCACTACAAGCCTCGGCTCCCACGTCAGAGGAGCCCCCCTTGAGCGAGCACACCGTCGAGCTGACCGACGACACCTTCCAGCAGGCCACGGAGAAGAGCGGCCTCATGCTGGTGGACTTCTGGGCGGAATGGTGCGGCCCCTGCCGTGCCTTCGCCCCCACCTACGACGCCGTCGCGAAGGCGAACCCGGACGTCGTCTTCGCCAAGGTGGACACCGAGGCGCATCCGGACCTTGGAGGGCGCTTCGACATCCAGTCGATTCCCACCCTCATGGCCTTCAAGGACGGCGTCGTCGTGCACCGCTCCAGCGGCGCGCTGCCGAAGGGGCGCCTGGAGTCGCTGGTGCAGTCGCTGAAGGCGCTCGACGTCGCCCAGGTGAAGAAGGCGGAGGAGAACAAGCGGCTGACGGAGCAGGGCATCGCCCCGCCGGGCGTCCACCCCGAGGCCGAGTGGGACGAGAACGACCAGGAGTGGGCCCACGGCGGCCAGGACGACGACGGCGAGAAGCACGGCCCGTGGAAGTACTGGCGCGCTGACGGCACGCTCTGCAACGAGTGCATCTTCGAGCACGGCCAGCCCCACGGCCCCTTCCAGCGCTTCCACGAGAGTGGCGGCGTGTCCCAGGAAGGCCAGTTCGTGAAGGGCGCGCTGCACGGCCCGCGCACCTGGTACGCCACCGAGGGCTTCACCACCGAGCGCATGCACGAGAACGGCGTCTCGGACAAGGTGCGCAAGACGGTGATGACCTATGACCACGGGCGCGTGGTGGGCGTGAATCACTTCGACGCCCAGGGCCGCCGCGTGATGCCGAGCACCGGCGAGCCGTACCCCGACCGTCCCAAGGGCGTCCCTCAGGAGGCGGAGTACCGCGAGGACACCAGCCAATGGGCCCACGTGAGCCTGGACGAGAGCGGGGAGCGGCACGGACTGTGCCGGTTCTGGACGGACGATGGCGAGCTCCTGTGGGAGACCGAGTACGTCCATGGCAGCCGCACCGGCCGCTTCCACTCGCGCGCGTCGGGCGAGTACACGGACCCGCGCGTCGCGTTCGACGAGGGCCAGTGCGAGGAGGACCTGGCCCACGGCGTCTGGTCGCTGCTGGACGCGAGCGGCAAGGTGGTGATGACGCGCGATTTGGGCGTGGCGCAGGGCGAGGACGAGCTGGGCGAGTCGCCCGTCTTCTCCAACCTGCCCCGGAAGGCGAGTGAGTGGCGGGAGTACGCCGCGACGAGCGCCGAGGCGAAGAAGTACCGCGAGGCGGTGCTGGCCGTGGCGCGCGCGGCGGCGTGCGAGCAGCGGCACGAGGAGCTGACGGCGCTCCTGGCGCGGGTGGTGCTGCCGCGCACGCCGGAGAACGCGCGGAACGTCGCGGGACAGACGCTGGAGGGGGCGGGGGATTCCTGGGCGCCCATGGCGGACACGCTCGTGCGAGGGGGCGATGCGGGCATGTTGCTGCGCGGGTTCGCGGTGCTGCTCGACCAGAATGACCGGCCTCGCGCGGCGCTGGACTTCATCCACGCGGCGATGCTGCTCCATCCGGAGCGCACGGAGTACCTCTTCACCCGTGCCCTCATCCTGATCAACCTGGGGTTGGACCAGCACTCGAAGCGGGATGCCGAGGCGCTCGCGGCGACGGAGCCGCAGACGTCCCGGTTCGTGGCGACCTACGCGCGCAGCCTCTTCCGGAAGCTCGACTTCTGGCCGGCGGAGGAGAAGCCCCACTCGACGTACGACGGGCTCCCAGAGGGGCCGGGGCAGGAGCTGACGGCCGTCCACCGCATCGTCCAGAAGTACGCCACGCGGTTGCAGTTGGTGCGCGCGGCGCTGCTGAAGCGCTTCAAGCCGGGAACGTCGCTGCCCTGGATTCCGCCGGACTTGTCCGCGCTGCTCCCGGGCGGGCCCGTGGAGCTCGTCGAGGACGAGTTCGACGACGAGGACGGAGACACCATCTCCATCGACGAGACGCTGCCCATCTCGCGGATGGGGCTGCCGGACCTCGCCCGTGCGGCTCGCGCGGACTGGAACGCGCTGACGTGGCTGATGTGGGCCTGTGGTGAGCGCGGGGTGGCGATGCCCAAGGCGGTGGCTCCGCCGGCGGAGTTCGGCCACGCCGCGGGCATGTCGAGCCAGCGTCTGTGGCGCAGCCGGGACCGCCGGGTGACGGGCGGGCGGGGCGCGAAGATGTCGAACTCGCCGGGCTTCCAGTTCGAGGGCGAGGACATCGACGAGCTGCACCCGAACCTCGTGGGCATCGCCGAGCAGCAGTACGCGGAGATGCAGGCGATGTTCCTCTGGCTGATAAACCCGTCACATGTGTCGCCCTGGCAGGACAACCTGAGGGGGAGCTGAGCCATGAACCGCACTTCCCGCACTGTCTCTGTTTCGGATCCGCTCTGGACCGCCCTGGAGACGATGAGCCGCGAGATGGGCGTGGACCGCGACGTCCTGCTCAATCAGGCCATCTTCTCGCTGGCGCGCCAGTTCGGCTTCATTACGCCCACGCAGGTCAGTCTCCTGGACGGAGCGACGAGCGCGCCCCAGGCGCCCGCACCCGTGCAGGTGGTCTCCGCTGTGGCCGCGCCCGTGCAGGCGGTCTCCGCTCCGGCCGCGCCCGTGCAGGTGGCCTCCGCGCCGGCCGTGCAGCCGCAGGCGGTCTCCACGCAGCCGAAGGTGGAGGTGGCTCGGGCCGGCGACGGTGCACGCGGCGCCGACGGCGAGGCGCCACGCGCAACGGGTGAGGAGCCGGCTGCCGTGAAGCTGGAGGAAAACGAGCCCTCCGAGACGGAGGCCGCGCTGGCGGCGCTCCGTCCCGAGCCGGAAGTCGAGACTCCCAAGGTGGACGTGGAGGCGCTTCGTCAGGGTGTGGTGGCGCGCATGCGCGACCTCCTCGCGGACGTCGACCGGCTGGTGGAGCCCGTGGACGCGCAGTCCGGTGATGACGCGGAGGACTCGGACGACGAGGACGCGTCGGACGACGACGCCGCTTCGGACGACGATGACTCCCATGCCGAGGACTCCACTGGCGAGAATGAGGTCTCCGACGACGAGGACGCGTCGGAGGACGAGGAGTCCTCTGACGAAGACGCGAACGCCGCGGGTGCCTATGACGACGATGACGACTCGCCGTCCGAGGGCGGTGGAATGCCCGTGCCCGTGCCCGTGCCGAAGCCGCCTGCTCCCGTGGAGACCACCATCGTCGTCAAGACGACGTCAGGGGTGCCGCTCCACGTCCGGCTCGATGGTGACGAGCCGGTGCGCGTCGCTCGCGAGCGCTTCATCATCGGCCGTGGAGCGCACTGCGACCTGGTGGTGAGGTCCGCGCGCGTCTCCCGCGAGCACGCCGCCGTGGTGCAGGAGGGCGCCGAGTACTTCATCGAGGACCTCACGTCCTCGAACGGCACCTGGTTCGACAACACCCGCATCGCCCGCCGGCTCGTGTCCGACGGGGAGGAGTACCTGCTCGGAGGCATCCGGGTGACCTTCACCCTCGGGTGATGGCCGCGTGGGGCCCCGGAGCTACAGCGGGGCCCCGCGACACGCCTCGACTCAGGCGTTCGGTGCCGTGGGGGCTGCCGCTCCGTTGGCGCCGAGCGTCTGGCGGGCCATGCCGGACATGCTCTCCGCCAGCGACTGGACGGAGCGGGTGGCCTCCTGGGTCTCCTGCACCGTCTTCAGCGTGCGCTGCATCTGACCGGACAGCTCCTGGATGGCCGTGGCCATCTGGTGCGTGCCCGCGTCCTGCGCGCTGACGGCGGCGGAGATCTGCCTCACGCTCGCGCTGGTGTCCGCGATGAGCACCGCGAGCTGCTGGAACTGCGCGCTCGACGTGCGGACCGCGTCGAGGCTCTGGCGGACGCGCTCGTCGCCCTTCTCGCTGTTGCGAGCCGCCTCGCGCATGCTGTTGCTCACGCCGTCGAGCACCTCGCGGATGCGGTGCGTGGCCCGGATGGACTGGTCCGCGAGCCCGCGCATCTCCCGCGCCACCACGCCGAAGCCCTTGCCGCTCTCACCGCTGCGCGCCGCTTCAATCGCCGCGTTGATGGCCAGCATGTTCGACTGGTCCGCGAGGTCCTTCACCGACTCCACGATGGTGGACACCTCACGCGTCTGGTCATCCAGCGCGAGGATGCGCCGCGCCATCTCCGACACCTCGGAGCGGATGGCCGCGAGGTCCGTCAGCGTCCGCTCCAGGGCGTCCATGCCCTCGCGGCCCACCTGCTCGGCGCTCTCGGACGCCTCCGCCAGCGCGGTGGCCTTCTCGGCCGTCATCTGCGAGCTGCGGCGAATCTCCTTCACCGTCTGCTCCGCCTCCTGGAGCGCCACGGCCTGCCGGCTGACGCCCTCGGTCTGCTGGTCGCTCGACGAGCGCAGCTGCTGCACCACGGTGGCGAGCTCGCCCGCGCCGCTGCTCATGCGCTCGGCCAGGGCGCGCACCTCCTGCTGGCGCTCCTCGAGCTGGCGCGTGTGCGTCTCCAGCGCGCGCACCACCTGGATGGAGCGGCGCGCCACCACCGCGACGAGCGACAGCGTCAGCGCGAGGTAGCCCCAGTGCGACACGTTGCCGAACGACGACTTCATCACCCCGATGACGGGCAGCACGGTGACGACGAGCGCCACGACGAGGACGCACAGGCCGGTGACGAAGAGGCGCGCGTCGGGGTTGCCCCGCCACGCCTCGAGCGCGGCCACGCCGAAGCACACCATCAGGACGAGGAGCGCGGTGGGCATGAACGGCACCATCACCCGCTGGCCCAGCCCCAGGTCGACGAGGGACAGGAAGGCCCCCACGCCAGAGAGGATGGAGAAGCCCACCGAGGCCTTGTAGAACCACCGCAGCCGGTTCTCGAGCAGCGCGTCCGAGACGAACGCCATCAGCCCCGCCGCGAGCAGGAACACGCCCAGGAGCATGCCGCGCGTCGCGGCGACGGACGCGTCCCAGAGGGTCGCGGGCAGACCGCTCAGGGCCAGCAGCAGCATGCCGCCGCTGGCGGAGAAGACCGCCAGCCCCGCGAGCATCCGCCGCCGCCAGTGCATGAGGAAGGCGCCGCCCGCGCCCAGGGACACGGCGAGCAACAGGCAGCCCATGACGAACGGCGCCTGGCCTTCCCGGGTGATGGTGGCGAGCAGCTCGTGGCGAGCTCCCACCTTCGCTTCTCGCGTCACGCCGATGGTGGGCGCGTTGGACTGGATGCGCAGCAGCACTTCCTTCCCGAGCACTTCGCGCGGCAGCGCGATCAGATGCAGGCCGAGATTCTCGGAGACCTCACGGCCGCCGCGGTTCATCCGCCCGCTCGTGTAGACGCGCTGGCCGTTGGCGTACACCTCGATGGCGCTGGTCACCTCGCCGAGGTAGAGCGCGGGGTCGGCCCAGCCACCGTCGGGAATGGGGATGCGCAGCCACACGAAGGTGTGCTCGCCTCGTCCCGGAATCTCCGTAAGTGCCTTCGTCGAACGCCACGCCTCCGGAGCGCCCGGCGCCTTCACCCACGTGGGGATGCCATCCGTACCCGGGGGGGAATCACCCCAGCGATAGCGCCAACCCTCGACCACGGGAACGACAGCGCCTGCACCCTCGGAGGGCTGCGCGGCAGAGGGGAGGGAGAGCAACGACAACAGCACGGCGCCCAGCGCGACGAAGCGTGCGAGCCGGCGGGACTGACAGGGCGAATCCATTCTGTCCAATGCTCGACTCCCTGGCTGCTTAAGTAAATGGGTCCAACCCGCCTCCGGGTATCCAGCGACAGCGCCGCCTACATCCACCTCCTCAGTCGCCGAAGCAGTCTTCCAAGGTGGCGTCATTTTTCAGGATTTCCGCAACTTCGGGCCCACAATCCCGTGACGAGAGGACGGTGTGGAAGCCCTCCTTGAGCGTTGGAGCGAGGCGCGCCGCGTCAATCCATTCCCGGCGGGAGAACGGGTCCGCGCGGATGCCCTGCCAGAAGCCGGTGGCCTCCAGCACCGAGGCGACCCGCTGGGTCCCCTGGCCTTGAAGGCGGCTGACAACGTAGGTCGCCACGCCCACCTGCAACCCGTGGAGTCGGGGGCGCGCGGACACGGCATCCAGCGCGTGCGACAGCAGGTGCTCGCTGCCACTGGCCGGACGTGAGGAGCCGCTCACCTCCATGGCCACTCCGTTCAGCATCAGCGCCGTGGCCAGGAGCCGGACGCCTTCGAGGTCCTTCACGGGCCTCGCCATGAACTGGAAGACGGTGGCGTCCGAGAGCAGCGCCGCGAAGTCATCCACCGGCGTGCCTCGCGCATGGAACGCGAGCTTCCAGTCGGCGATGGCCGTCACCTTCGCGACGAGGTCTCCCACGCCGGACCACCACAGCGGCGCCGGTGCCTGGAGACAGACGTCCGTGTCCACGACGACGCCCGAGGGCATCGCCGCGCGCAGCGAGCGGCGCCGGCCTCCATGCGTGAGGCTCGACTGCGGGCTGCAGAAGCCGTCATTCGACAGCGACGTCGGCACCGCGAGGTACGGCAGGCCCGCGAGGAAGGCCACGTACTTGGCGACGTCCAGGGCCCGCCCACCGCCGAAGCCGACCACGGCCTGACAGCTCGCGGGCAGCGCGGCGAACAGCGCGCTGGCCCGCTCGAAGCTCGCCTCGTCCACGTCCTCGCGCCGCAGGACGGTGATGCCCTGGCTCGCGAGGCTCGTGTCCAGGCGCTGCTCCAGCGCGCCGTGGAGACCGGCGCTCCGTAGCAGGGCGATGCGTTGGTGCCCGGCGCGGGCGAGGTAGACGCCGAGCCGGTCGAGCGCACCGGGCTTGATGCGCACGAGCGCGGGGATGGAGAGGGACGAAGTGCGGGCGGGCATGCGAGGCCGCCGAGCATGGCACGGCGGCTACGAGCTGCACGACAGCGCCGAGCATCCCGGCTTCGAGCGCGCCCAGTCCGGACGCTTCTCCGCGTAGTGCTCGCGCCCGGGCTGCTCCTCGAAGGGCCGCCGCATGACATCCAGCAGCGTGTGGACCTTCGAGTCATCCCCTGCGTGCGCGGCGTCGATGGCCTCCTGCGCGAGCCAGTTGCGCAGCACGTACTTCGGATTCACCGCATCCATGCGCCGCGCCAGCTCCGCCGGAGGCACGTCCTCGCGCCGTGTGCGGTGCCACCAGGCCGCGAGCCACTCGACGCCCCTGGCCACGTGCGCCTCGGGCACCTCGCCGTAGAACGTCTCGCGCACCACGGGCGGCAGGCTCGTGGGGGCGGCCGGCATCGTCACCACGGACGAGAGCGCGCGGAAGAAGCGCGTCATGTCCGTCTCCTCCTCCGCCAGCCACGCGAAGCACTGGTTGAGGAGGTTGATGTCGGCCTCGTCCTTCAGCGGGGGCAGGCCCAGCTTCGCGGCGAAGCGACGGCCGGCCTCCTCCTCGAAGGCGCGCTGGTATTCGAGCAGGCCCGCCTCCACGAGGGACTCGTCGCCCTCGAAGAGGGGGAACAGCGCGGCGCCGAGCCGCTGCACGTTCCACAGGCCGATGGCGGGCTGGTTGCCGAACCGGTACCGCCGCATCTCCGCGTCCGTGGTGTTGGGCGTCCAGCCGGGGTTGAAGTCATCCACCCAGCCATAGGGGCCGTAGTCGATGGTGAGGCCGAGGATGGACATGTTGTCGGTGTTCATCACGCCATGGACGAAGCCGACGGCCTGCCAGTGCGCGATGAGCCTCGCCGTGCGACGTGCCACTTCCCGGTAGAAGGCCGCGTACGTCTCCTTCGACGGCGCGCCGAGCTCCGGAAAGAAGTGCGTCACCGTGTAGTCCGCGAGCTGCTTGAGCAGCGTCACGTCGTCGCGGCTGGTGGGCAGCTCGAAGTTGCCGAAGCGCAGGAAGGTGGGGGCGACGCGGCAGACGATGGCGCCGGGCTCCGCCTCCGGGTTGCCGTCGTAGAACATGTCGCGGATGACGGAGTCGCCCGTGGACACCAGCGACAGCGCGCGCGTGGTGGGCACGCCGAGGTGGAACATCGCCTCGCTGCACAGGAACTCGCGGATGGACGAGCGGAGCACTGCGCGGCCATCGGCGCGGCGCGAGTAGGGCGTGGGGCCCGCGCCCTTGAGCTGGAGCTCCTGGCGCGTGCCGTCCGGCGTCACCAGCTCGCCGAGGACGATGGCGCGGCCGTCTCCGAGCTGCCCGGCCCAGCGGCCAAACTGGTGTCCACCGTAGTTGGCGGCGTAGGGCACCATGCCGGGCCAGAGCGCGTTGCCGGCCAGCACCTGGGCGGCCTCGGGGGACTGGAGCGTGGCCTCGTCCAGTCCCAGCAACCGGGCCACCTCGGGCGACCAGGCAATCATCCGGGGCGCGGAGACCGGCGTCGGCTCCACCTTCGACCAGAGCGCGCTGTGGACCTGCCGGGGACGGCGGTCGCTGAGCGCATCTCCGGGGGTGGATTCGACGAAGCGGGAGAGGAACTGGGGCATGTGGACTTTGATGCTGGAGGGGCCGGGGCGATGCATGGCGGGACGGCTCTAACATCGGCCCCGCATGGCTCGCACGCCCATCTCCCGGGCGGCCGGGCGCCTGGTGGCCGCTCAGCCTCCGGTGCGCGCTGGGCCCAAGGGGCGGTCGGAGAGGGTGCCCGGGTCCACCGCGAGCTGCTCGACCTTGAACTCCGGCAGCGCGCGGAACAGCAGCCACTCGCCACCCTGGAGCGGCCCCTTCACGAGCTGCCCGGTGTCGAGGAGCTGCCGGCCGATGGGGCCCGAGGTGTCGCCGAGGGCGTGCTCGAAGCGGAGGTGCTCCATGCGTCCGTCGTCGAGCTTCACCTCGCCTTCAATCCGGACCCGGTCGTCACCGAGGAGGACGCGCGAGGCGCCCTCCACGCGGCCATAGGAGTTGTCCGCGAGGACGAGCTCGAAGGAGTCGTCGCGCAGCAGCGAGGGACAGTCACCGCTGGGCGTGTGCCCCACCACGAGCCGGTGGATGCCGACGCCGGTGAGTCTCTCGATGAGCGCGGGCGAGGGCAGGGTGGGGTGGTTGAGCTCGGTGGCCATGCGCCCGTACACGACGCTGCCGGTGTTGATGCGCCTTCCCGGCGTGGGGGCCTGGTAGGCGATGACGGATTCCCACGCGGGCCGGCCATCCGCGTCGAAGCGCCCCTCCGAGAAGGCGGCGAGCTGCTCGCGGTACCACACGTTGAGGGCCTCGGCCCAGGCGTCCACGTCGTCGATGTGCTTCCGGGAGGGCACCGCGCCGAGGCTGTCCTCGTGCAGGCCGCCGTGGAGGAAGAGCGTGTGGCCGATGCGGTGCGTGAGCTGACAGACCGAGAGGTATTCGCGCAGCGCGCCACCGGGGCCGAGGTCCTCGAGGTAGCTGTCGACGACGTCCTCGTCGGTGACGGCGGCGTTGGAGCGGGCCAGCTCCGCCTTGCGGAACTCGAAGGCGCCGCGGGCGCCCATGGTGTTCTCGAAAATCCACCGGAGGAGCACGGGGCGGGGTGCGCTCCGAATCTCCTCCGGCGTGCGTGCGAGCGGGTGGCCACGCAGCTCTCGCACGAGGCGGAGCTTGTTGATGTCCCGGTTGCCCGCGAGGAGCACGACCTGGGAGGGCTGCCTGCGCCGGGCCTCCAGTAGCGTGCGCACCACGCGCCGCCCGTCGGGCCCCCGGTCGATGGCATCTCCACCGAAGACGAACGTCGCTCCCGGGCGCACCACGAGACGGTCCCCGTCGAGGGACACGAGCGGGTTGTCCTGACAGAAGCTGGTGAGCTTCTTCCAGAGACCCTCCACGTCGGTGAGGTAGGCGACGGAGGGGAAGGGCGTCGACATGGGCCTCTTCTAACATTGGCCCCGCACATGCCGGGGAGGAGAACTGCACGGCGGCGGCCTGGAGTGCGAGCTGCCGGCCTCCTGGCGCGCGTCAGGCCCGCGCCATCACCGGCGATGCGCTGAAGGGGCGCGGACCTGTCGCACACGGGCCTTGTGCCAGCATGTTTCAATCGTTGTCCGGAGGCTCCTCCCATTCGACAGGCTGCTAGTCTGCGCGTCCCCCGCAGTCCTGGAGTTGCCTGTGACACGTCTCTCCGCAGTGTTCGCCGCGGCGGGCCTCGCGTTCGGCGCGATGTCCCCCGCGTATGCCGCTGATCCTCCTCCCGAATTCGGCACTGACTGGGATGACCCTCGCACCGCAGCCCCCGCGGTGGAGAAGCCCACGACGCCCTCGTGCACCGTGAAGATTGTCGACGAGCCATTCGACGACTTCACGCCCTACACCAGCACCTTCACCCCGCCCGCGAACTGCCCCGGGCCGTGGAACAAGATTGTCCTGCGCATGGAGGGCGCGGTGCAGGGCGTGCAGTACGACCGGCTCGGGCACCTGGAGGTAGGTGGGGTCGCCATCTTCAAGACGTCCACGCCGGAGCCCTCGCGCGACGGCATCACCTGGGCGGTGGAGAAGGACGTCACCGAGTACGCGGCGCTGCTGTCGAAGCCCCAGTCGGTGTGGATGCTCATCGGCAACGTGGTCAACGAGACGTACACCGGCGTGCTGAACGTGCAGGTCTACCTGACCTTCTACCAGGCGCAGGGCAGCAACAAGCCCGCCGCGACGGCCAGCGACGTGCTCCCGCTGTCCAACACGCACCGCGAGGGCAGTGCGCTCGTGGGTGAGGTGACGGTGCCGAAGAACACCGAGCGCCTCGTCGCCGAGGTGTACGCGACGGGCTCGGGCGGTGGCTGCGAGGAGTTCTGGTACATCACCGCGCCCACCGTGGTGCCGTACTCGTGCCCCGCGGATGACGGCCCGTATCGCGAGGTGCAGGTTGAAGTGGACGGCCGGGTGGCCGGCATCGCCATGCCCTTCCCGCACGTCTACACGGGTGGCTGGTCCAATCCGTTCCTCTGGTACGTGCTGCCGGCGCCGCGCGCGTTCAACATCCGCCCCATCCGCTATGACCTCACGCCGTTCGTCGGCCTGGTGACCGACGGCCAGCCGCATCAAATCAAGGTATCGGTGCTCGGTGTTCCCGAGGGCCGCCCCGGCTGGGACTTGCCGACGAACGTGTTCGTCTGGCGTGCCTCGACCAGCGCGCGCGTTCAGGGCGGGCTGCTGTCGCACGAGGTCGGCCCGGTGACGAATGACTCGACGCACTCGCTGGTGGACGGCTGGAACCAGGTGGACACGCAGGGCGGTCATCACCTGCGCGTCTCCGGCTGGGCGCTGACCCCGAAGGGCCGGGTGGTGACGACCGTGGAGCAGACGGTGTCCAACTCGAGCATGCACCGCTGGCTGAGCGACCAGGAGAACCCGGATGAGCTCACCGCGACGTGGACCGACTCCAGCAGCACCCTCGCCGTCGTCGGCAGTGGCTACCCGACGGTGAGCCGCAACGAGAAGCGCTTCGTGCTCGATGGGCATATCGACGTCACGCCCGAGAATCGGCTCACCACGGTCATCACCGTGAATGACTCGGAAGACGCGCGCACCACCACGGGGCCGTACTCGGCGACGCGGAAGTCGCTGAGCGACGTCTTCACCGGCGAGGCCGCCTACAACCTGGGCGTGCCGCGCGCGCAGCGCAACGCGCAGGGCGTGTCCACCCAGCACTACAAGCTGAACGAGAACGGCGCCTGCTACGAGCGCAGCATCTCCACGAAGAACGGCACCGTCACCTCGGACGTGCAGGGCTGCCACTGAGCCCATGAGGCTGTCGCCCGGTGTCTCCGTCGGGGATACCGGGTGACCACCGCGTTTGAATTGACGCACCATTGCATAGGCAACTCATTTCCTATTGCAATGCTCGCTTCCAGTGATTCCAAGGCTGTACCATGCGTCCTCTCGCGGAGAGGAGAAGACGAATGGGCCAGCGGACCTTTCGCACCTCGAAGTGCAGTCGCCACGGGCATCCGGAGTTCACAATAATCTTCAGCGGGCAAGTGCCCGAGCCGCTCAAGCTGGAACAGATGCTGTTGGAGTACTTCGAGGATGGCGTTGCGCAGGGGACGAAATTCCTTCCAGGCCAGCACGTGCAGGTCGGATGGGCAGTCCTCCGGCTGATGAAGCGCCCGGACGGCACCATCGGAGTCCTGGCGATGGATGCCCAGAACGAGTCGGGATGGGTCGAATCGGTCGACAAGGCTCTCATGGAGACGTGGTTCCAGAAAGAGGTGGTTGCGAGTCTGGGCCTCGAGGAGCTCCCCGACTTCCCGCACCAGATGCAGAACGCCATGGTGTGCACGAAGCTTCTCGAAGGCCCCGAATTCCTCCTCACGCGCAGCGAGCCGCAGGCAACCAGGGATTCGGGTTGGTTCCTGGGCTGCTTCGAGAGGGAGCATGACCACGAGGCTGACGAGAACGTCGGGCCCGCCCAGCTCGCGAGCGTCACTGCCCGCATGCCGTTCATCACCCAGTTCCTGGCGCTTCCACCAGGAGTCATCGTTCATCTCTACGGCTCTGAACGACTGCGTGCCACGATCCTGCTCGACGGTAAGGAGCTCATTCCGGTTTCGGGCTCCTATCTGGCCGCGTGGAACTCCTTGAAGAAGGGCCCGTTCGGCTGAATGAAGGATGGGCAGTGGCGGAACCCGGCGGCGAGCTTCGCGAGAGGGTTGGTCGCTCGCGGCCGGCGCGCGGACCGGGTCAGTCCAACCGGGACAGTGACAGTCCCCCTTCGGTGCCGAAGAGGGCGGAGTCGCCTTCCACGAGGATGGCGTAGACGCGCGGATCCGCGAGCCTCGGAAGGGGGCGCACCGTCCCGCTCGCGGCGTCGAAGCGCGCGGCCCCGAGCAGCGTGCCGATGAGCGCACCGCCCGGCACGAGCGCCGCAGAGACGATGGCGCGCGAAGGCAGGCCTTCCGCCTCCCGCACGCGCGCCCACCGAGCGCCATCGAAGTAGCTGAAACCATCCTGGCAGGTGCCGGCGATGACGCGGCCCTCGGCGTCGGCGGAGAGTGTCGTCACCCAGTTGTCCGTCAGGTCTCGCCCGTCGTGGAAGCGTTGCCATCGCGAGCCGTCCCAACGCACGAGCCCCCGGTCCTCGCTGGCCACCCAGAGGAAGCGGCCGGCTCCATCCGCCACGGAGGCATGCTCGCTCCAGCCCTCGGGCACCGACAGTCGCTCCACCAGTGAGAGGGATTGTCCACCCGTCGCGACGGTGGAGACTCCGCGTCCGTCGACCAGGGCGATGCCCTTGTCCACTCGCACCGCGGCGAGCACAGAGAGCTTGCCGAGCGCCACCGGGTTGCGCCCGCCGAAGGCCACCTGCGTCCAGACCTTCCCGTCGTACAGGCCCAGTCCATACGTCGTGGCCACATAGAGGTGCTCCCCGTCACTGGCGACGCCGAGCACCATGTTGCTGGGGAGCGCGGGCCTGCGGAACGTCTGCCACTTGCCGTCGTCCCGCTGCCAGCACACGCCCCGGTCGAAGGTCCCCACCACGAGCCGGCCCCGGTGCCGCGCCAGCGCGGTGATGTGATTGCCGCAGAGCTGTCCCGTTGGGGTAACGCGGCGCCAGCCCTTCTCCGCGCGCAGGTACACCCCCGAGTCGCGGGTCCCCACCCACGTCGTTCCCACGCTCGAACGGTCCATCGTCGTGCCAGGTGATGATCGGGTCGCTGCTGTGTCTTTCAGCGGCGTCGAGCCTGCTGACAGACGGCTCATCGACGTGGCCCCGAGAGGTAGCTCCCACGGCAGTCCGGAGGAACCTTCGGGAAGGTCTCTGTTCCACGTCCTCGCTTCGCCCTGAGAACCGAGGATGGACACGGTGCTGTCGCCAGTGCGCACATACTCCAGCGGGCCCACGGGTACGTCTCCAGCGACAGACAGCTTTCCTCCCGCGTCGATGAAGAACGCGCCCTCGCTGGTCCCCACCTTCAATCCGCGCGACTCCTCCGAGAGGAACCGCACCGGCCCGGGGACGGGCCACATCCGCTCCGTGCCGAGCTCCAGCACGCGTCCGTCCGCCGTGCCCGCGAAGCGCGTGGATAGCGCCGTGTACGTGGAATCTGCGGGCAGCTTCGTCGCGAGCTGGCCGAGCCTCGCTTCGTACTCCGCGCCGCTCACCCCATCCGCCGAGGGCAGCGCGTGCCAGCGCACGTCCAGCACCGGCCGCACCTGGAAGCGCGTATCCAGCGATACCAGCCCTTCATCTGTCGCGGCGAAGAGCTGGTCCCCCGTCCGCTCCAGCGCTCGGCAGAAGTGGCTCGGTAGCCCATCCTCGACGGTGAGGACCCGGACGGACGCACCGGCGGGGGAGAACACCTCCAGTCCCCCTTCGGTGCAGGCAACGACATGACCCGCGAAGGCTTCCAGGTCATGCACCGTCTCGGTGTTCGTGACGGTGGCGGCGAGGGCCGCGGCGGTGACGACGGAGAGCGCGATGGACATGCCTTCCCCCATTGCGAACCGTGGGCCACCGCCTGTGTCTCCCTCCGGCCACAGTGCGCCGGAGGGAGCAGGGGACTACCGCACCTGCAGCACCCAGGTGTTCACCCGCACCTTCTCGCGGCGCTCGAAGCGGTTGCCGGCGTTGTCCCGGGCCACGAAGACCAGCTCGTACTCCCCGGGCGCGGCGTCCTCCGGCACCGTCAGCTCACCCGTGAAGCGCAGGCCGTCCTTCGTCTCCAGCAGGTGCTGCTGCTCGCCGAACAGCTCGCTGTACACGCTGACCTCCTTCGTGGCCTCCACCGCGTCCACGTCCAGCTTCAGCGTGCCTCCGGCCGCCAGCTCCGCCGAGGAGAGCGTCACGTCGAACTCGTTCCCCTTCGAGTCCAGCCGATAGCGCACCTCGCGGCGCAGCACCCGCCCATCCGGCAGCTCCGCGGCGATGATGACCTCGTAGTACCCGTCCTTCACCGACAGCGGCACCAGGAACCGGCCTCGCCACGCGCCCGTCACCGTGTCGTAGGTGAGCGGCTTCACCAGGCCGAAGGGGAAGTATGCCGTCACCCTCCGCGCCTCCTTCGGGGCCCGCACGCTGATGATGGGGTCTCCCGGCGGAATCTCCTCGCGGCTCAGCTCACCGAAGACGCCCGCGTAGGACGTGCCCTCGGGCAGGTGCACCGGCACCATCTCCTTCACCGACTCGCCGCCCGGCTCCGTGCGCGCCACCTGCTCCACCGCGACGAAGGACGTGTACTTGCTCATCAGCCCGTACTGGAGCGCCGTGGAGGTGATGCCCTCCACCACCTCGGGCGTCTCGCCGCGGTAGCCCTGGACCGTGAGCTCTTCAATCCGCTGCCGGGCCCACAGGCTCCGCAGGGCGGAGTTCTCGGGAGCGGACTCGGGGAAGTGCACCGGCACCTCGAAGCGGCGCTCCACGCCGCGCACTCGGCCGGTGATGCGCAGCACGCTGTCGCCCGTGCCGTGGAACCGGCCCACCATGAACAGCGGCTGACCGGCGAACAAGTCGGGCAGCACCTTCGGGTACACGGAGCTCACGGGCAGCCCGTCCAGCTCCGCGCGCAGTGACGTGAGCACCGGGCCGCGGATGCGCGTCTCGAACTCGCGGGCCACCTCGTCCTCGGGACGCTGCAGGTTGACGAAGGTGGAGCTGCCCCGGCCCACCTCGGCCATCTTCGCGACGAGGTAGCGGTTGACGCCCTCGCCGACGCCGGCCGTGAAGATGCGCGTCTCCTCGCCCAGGTGCTCCTGGATGGTGCTGAGCACGTAGTCGTCGCCGCCGATGAGGCCGTCCGTCATGAAGAGCACCATGCGCAGCCGGGCCGGGTCATTGGGAGGAATGATGGCCTCCTGCGTGGCCGCGTTGATGTCCGTGCCGCCACCGCCCCAGAAGTTGGCGACGTAGGGCAGGGCGCGCGTCACGTTGTCCGGCGTCGCGGGCACCGCCTTCTCCGCGAACTTCTTCACCACCGTGTTGAAGTCGAGCACCTGGAAGGAGTCCTCGGGATTCAGGTGGCGAATCACCTCGGCGGCAATCGCCTTGGACTTCTCGATGGGCGCGCCCGCCTGCGAGCCCGAGGTGTCGAGGACGAAGTACACCTCGCGCGGCACCACCTCCTTGTCGGTGGGCTGGAGCTGCGGGTTCAGCAGGACGAGGAAGTAGCCGTGGTCCGCGCCCGGCTCGCGGTGCACGAGGACCGCGGGGCGGATGAGCGCGTCGGCGACGGTGTACTCCAGCGTGAAGTCCTTGTTGGGGATGCGCGCGTCCTGGCCGAGCTGCACGTGGGCGCGGCTGCGGCCCTCGCGCGACACCTCCACGCGGTGCGACGTGGAGCGCAGCGCCTGGATGGGCAGGCCCGAGTCGAGCCGCACGGTGAGCTGGATGTCATGGCCGGCGCGCGTCTCGGGCGGGAGGACGGGCGGGGAGATGCGGCTGGCGTCGGGGACGGTGGTGGTGTCCGGATGCGTGCCCTCGCCCTGGCGGATGGGCAGCGCCTCTCCGCCCATGTAGCGGGGGCCCACCACCATGGGGAAGGTGAAGCGGTACGTGCCGGACTCGTACGGGAGCCGGTCCACGTAGTGGATGCGGACGCGAATCTGCTCGCCCGGGAGGATGTTGGCGACGGACTGGGTGAAGACGTTGGGGCGCTCCTGGTCCAGCAGCGCCGCCGTCTTGCCCTCGGCCTTCGCCTGCTCATAGGTGGCGCGGGCCTGGTCCTTCGTCTGGATGACGCCCTTGATGATGCGCTGACCGATGACGAGCTCCATGCCGTCCACGGCCGCCTTTTCCGGCAGGGGGAAGACGTAGAGCGCCTCGAGCGGCTCGGTGTAGGGGTTCTCGAAGACCTGGGTGACGGTGACGGAGGCGAGGAAGCCGCTCACCTCGGCGTCCACCTCGGTGTGCTTGAGGCTGAAGGTGCGGGGCGCCGTGTCGGGGCAGCCCGTGGCGTCCGCGTGCTGGCGCAGCCGGGCCACCAGCGTGCCCTGGGCAATGGCGCCGGGGCTGAGCGGTGAGGACGGCGTGGGACACGGCGCCTGCGCGGCGGCCGTCAGGGACAGCAGACAGACGGAGAGCGTGGCGAGGAAGACTCGCATGGGACCTGGGCCTCTGTTTTCGGGGTGTGCCCGGGGGATTGCAGGGCCCGGGCCAGCGCGAAACGTGGCGAGTCACCCACGGTTACGAGGCCATCCGGGGCTGGGTCGGCGCTACCCGTGTGCCGCCGGTAACAGGGGCCCGTGGCCGCCGGGCCACACATGCAGCGTCCGCGCGCCGCGATGGCCTCCGTCATAAAGGCTGCCAGCCCACTCCACCCCTACGAGAGAGGAAATCCATCCACCACGAAGAGGAGACCCCATGCGTTCACAGGAAACCCGAGCACAGGCAGCGACAGGCAAACCCACACTCCGGAGGGGCGCGACGGGGCCCGACGTCACCGTCCTCCAGAGACTGCTGGCGAAGGCCGGCTTCAGTCCGGGCCCCATCGACGGAGACTTCGGGCAGGGGACGGAGACCGCGGTGATGGCCTTCCAGCGTGCCCGCGGGCTGAAGGCCGATGGCATCGTCGGCACCGACACCTGGGCGGCGCTGAGGACCCCAGCCCCCATCCCCACTCCTGTGAGAGGGCTGCGCGCGAAGCTCGTCGCGGAGGCCGAGTGGGCCATCGAGCACGAGAGCTCCATCCACTACGAGCATCTTCGCCCCATCGACGGGCTCAACGAGCGTCGCAAGCTGCCGCTCAACACGGATTGCTCCGGGTTCGTCACGCTCTGCTACAAATGGGCGGGCGCCTCGGACCCCAACGGCCTCGGCTTCAGCGGCCAGGGGAGCACCGATACCCTGTTGAGCCACCTGACCCCCACCTCCCAGTCCACGGCCCGGCCGGGAGACATGGTCCTCTGGGCGTTTGGCCGGGATGGCCAGCACGTGGCCATGGTGCTCGAGTCGGGCGCTGACCCGCTGCTCGCGTCTCACGGCATGGAGGCCGGTCCCTACAAGGTCCGGTTCTCGGTCTCCAACAGCAGCCATTCGGGCACGGAGGTGCACTGGCTGAGGCTGCCGTCGGTGGACCAGTACGGGCGCGGCGGCCCCGCGTAGGTCACTCCCTCCATACCGGCACTCTCTCTAGGAAAGGAACAAGCCCCAACGAGCCGGGGCTCGGGCAGCGGGCGTGACGCAAGCGTGCGGTCCCATGACGGCGTGTCTGGCTTCGACAACGAGCGCCCATTCACCCTCTCGCCCATCGAACCGATGGCGGGCAATCCAAGAACAGGAGACACGAAGATGAACACGCAGCAATTCGACGAAGATACCTGGGCAGAAGTGCGCGACGAGCTGAACCAGCGTTTCCCGGAGCTGGGCCTTTCCACCCTGGAATCCGGTGTCGACCCCGAGGAAGCCGCCGCACCGCGCTCCGCGAAGGGGAGACTCACCGTCCGCAAATTCATCTGGGGCTTCCGCATCGAGGTCAGCAGCAAGGACCTGAGCAGCTTCCTGAAAGTGGCCAAACCGGCCAATGCCATTGTCGCCGCAATCGGGCCTGAGACCGGCCCCGCGGCGCCATTCATCTTGGCGGCCGCTGGTTTCATGGCAGGCGCACTGAAGTTGCTGGAGAAAAAGGACCACGGCCATGGCGTGTACATCTCGATGACCTGGGTCACGCCCGGCGTGTTTGTTCCCACCTCCGTCCCCGCGAAGAAACGTGAACTCGTGCCGCCCGTTGAATGAGTCGCGGAAGTCGTCTCCTCGACGATACGCTCTCGACGATGGACTGCCTCGTTCGAGGCAGTCCTGAACTCATCTTTCGGTCTGTAGCAGCCTCTTGGGAGGGCGCGTGGAGAGCACTGGCTCGCGCGTGCGGGCCAGTTGCTCCAGCAGCACGGCAGCCTCGGTGGGAGCGTCGTGCGCGGCAATCTCCGCCTGGAGCCGCTGCGCCTGCTGACGGAAGCTCCGCGTCGCGAGCACGGTGCGGACGGCATCCCGTACCTGCTCGGGCGTGGGCGTCTTCGTCTTCAGATTCAGGCCCACCCCCGCCCAGGCCACGCGGTTGGCAATCTCCGGCTTCTCCTCCGAGGTGCCCGCGCACACCAGCGGCACACCCTGCGCCAGGGCGCACTGGACGCCGCCGTACCCGCCGTTGGTCACCATCACCGAGACGTGCGGCATCAGGTGCGCGTAGGGGATGAAGCGCTCCACGCGGACGTTGGCGGGGAAGGGGCCCTTGCCGAGCCACTCCACCGGCTGGCCTCCCGTGGCCGCCACCACCCACACGTCTTCATCCGCGAGCGCCTTCAGCGTGGCGAGGATGAGGTGCGGCTCCTCCGTCGCCAGCGTCCCCTGCGTGACGTGGACCACGGGACGGCGTGACTCCATCACCTCGCTCCACCATGCGGGCGGCTTCCAGTCCGCGGGGGCTTCGGGGAGGAACGGGCCGATGAAGTGGACCTGCGGCGGCAGGTCGGTGCGCGGATATTCGAACGACGGCACCGAGCCCTGGAGGTACAGGAAGGGCGACACGGGTACGTCGAAGATGGGCTTGCGCGTGGGAGGCAAGCCGAGCCCGGCGCGCATCCGCTGCAGGTGCGCATTCACGTCCCGGAACACGATGTTGTTCACACCCCATGCGAGCGCGCGGTTTCGCAGCCGGCCTGGCGTCGAGCTCGAGGGCATCAACCCCAGGCCGAAGGGCGCCGTGTCCACGCTGGCCACCGTCATCGCGGTGATGCCGAAGGCGGCCCAGGGGAGTCCCCGCCGCTCCTGCAAGAGCGACGCGCCGACGAAGCCGGTGTCGCAGACGAGGACGTCCGCGGGGAAGTCCCGCAGATCCGCCTCCAGGTCCGCCACCTGGCCGGGCGCCGAGTCGATGAAGAAGCGCGTGAGGTCGAACTTGAGCTTCGCGAAGTCGCTCAGCTTCGCGCGCTCGGGGAAGACCTCGCCCACGGTGGAGTCGTGGAAGTCCTTCGCGGCGCGCATGGGCACGTAGCGCGCGCCGGTGGCTTCCACCTTGGGACGGAAGAGGCTGCCCGTGTACCAGCGCACCTCGTGCCCGCGCTCGACGAGCCGGCGGGCGATGGGGGCACCGGGGTTGAAGTGACCCGAGAGGGGAATGGTGGCGAGGAGGAAGCGTGCCATGCGCGGAACGGTACTCCTGGCAGCGAGGCGCTGCTCTGCATGGCATACGAATCCAGGCGCGCGATCCGGTCGCCAGACTCGGTTCATGCTGGTGACATCAAGCCCCCCAAATGCCCTGCTCCCCAGCGGTAGACTGAATGCCGGATGCGGTAGTCGCCCATGCTTTCCTGAGGGAAGGAGTCCGTGTGCAACGACAGGTGCGAGGGGCGCTGACGAGTCTGCTGATGGGATTCGGTATGCTTGGAGCCATTCAACCGCCCCCTGCACATGCGGAGCCTCCTCTGACGAAGGCGCCCGGGTGCGTCAAGCGTCGATGGCCCGCGACCGTCACCTGCGGAAGCACGGCGTGCTTCGATTCGAGCTGTGGCGAAGGCAAGTGTCCCTACTGCTTCATCGAGGGCATGGAGAACCTCGCCATCAAGGGATGGGCAGTCTACACGTGCCTGAGCGGCGACAGCGTGACGGGCAAGGCGCTGCCCTTCAACGCTCGCCTGGGCCCCTTCTGTGGCTGAGGCTTCATGGGAGCAGGAGGCTGCCGTGGTGGCCGAGGCGCTCAACCTGCTGACCGTACTGGCTGCACCTCGTCTCTACTCGAGGTGGTGCAAGCAAGCCCCGCCCGCGGAACTGCGTGCAGCGCTCCAGTCCCGCATGACGGCGCTCGTGGCTTTCTGCGTGAAGGCGTGGGGGAGTCCGGATGCGGAGCGCTTCCGGGCCGCAGTCCCCAAGGTGCAGACGCTCGTCGAATCCCTGGAAGGTGCTCCCACTGGAAGTCTCTCGGAAGCTGGATGGACCGCCCAGGCCCGCGAGTGTTTGGACGTGCTCGGTATCCCAGCGCCGCCAGAAGGATGGGAAGCCTTCGAGGGGTGGAGTTCTGGTGGTGAGTGAACTCCATGTCGGTGCGTCCGGTGTCCTGGAGTTTGAAGGTGGGGGTCAAGGGCTGGAAGGAGGCCCATACCTTCGGAGGGGGCATGGGGATGGTGTCACGCACTCCGCCATTGAATAGGGGAGCGGGCATCGGTACATGCTGCCGCCGCGAACAGGAGGCAGCATGACGACCGGTACCGGCAGCGACAGCGGCATCCAGTTCCCTTCCACCTCGGACGGGCGGCGCAGCACCAGCGACACGGCGCGCTCCGTCTTCGAGGCCGCCTTCGACGCCATCGGCGCTGATGCCTCGCGAGAGCTGCGCGCGGAGAAGCGCTGGCGCGAGCGCTATCCGCACTACGTCCGGCTGCTGGTGGAGCGCTCGCTGGAGACTCCCGAGAACGCCCTCGCCGTCGCCCGCGCCGGCCTGGACGCGACGCGGAGCTCCTTCCAGTTCTGGCGCGACGGCCAGCCCCTCACCCTCGACACGGCGATGGCCGCTCCGGCGAAGGAGGGCTTCCGCACCACCACGCTCGAAGGGCGCGGACATTCTTCGTCCGCCGTGACGTGGGAGGTGCCATACCGGGGGCAGACGCTCTCCGGCGACGCGCTGCTGCGCCAGCTCGACGCGTGGGAGCGCGCGGGCGTGATGGAGCCCTCGCACGCCGAGGCACTCCGGCTGGTGCAGCGCAACCCGTCGTGGCTGGACCTGTCGGACCGGACGCTGGTGCTGCTCGGCGCGGCGTCGGAGGCGGGGCCCTTCCCTTGGCTCATGCGCTGGCGGGCCAACGTGGCGGCGGTGGACCTCCAGCGTCCTCGCGTGTGGCAGCGCCTCGTCGACCTCGCGTCCACGGGCAATGGCCGGCTCCTCGCGCCGGTGGCCTCGCACGCGCCGGTGGGGGAGGGCGCCGAGCACCTGCGCATGCACGCGGGCGCGGACCTGCTCACCCAGACGCCGGAAATCGTCGCCTGGCTGAAGTCGCTGCCGGGAGACCTGGACGTCGCGTCGCTCGCGTACCTCGACGGCGAGCGGCACGTGCGCGTGACGGTGGCGATGGACGCCATCGTCACCGCGCTCTCCGAGGCGCGCTACGGCACGTCGCTCGCGTACATGGCGACGCCGACGGACGTGTTCGCCGTGCCCGAGGACGTCACGCGCGCGGCGGCGGCCCGGTATGACGGGCGCGCGATGCTCGGGCGCGCGGCCCAGGCCACGCTGCGCGGGGTGAGCGGGGGCTCGCTGTATCAGCCGAACGCCAGCCGCATCGTCGAGAGCAGCAACGGCCAGCGCTACGGCACCGTGGACTGCCTCATCCTCCAGCAGGGCCCCAACTACGCGCTGGCCAAGCGGCTGCAGCAGTGGCGCGCCATCTCCGCCCGCGCGGCGGGACAGCGCGTGTCCATCAACGTCGCGCCGTCCACCGCGACGCACTCGGTGGTGAAGAACCCGCTGCTGGCCGCGGGCTTCCGGGGCGCCCGCAGCTTCGGCGTCGAAATCTTCGAGCCCGTCACCACCAACGCGCTGATGGCGGCGCTCTGGGTGCACGACCTTCGCAACCCCGAGGCGCTCGCCAACCCGCGGGTGCCGCTACGCCACCCGCTGGAGCTCATCATGCAGGGCGCCAACCACGGCGGCATGTGGCGCCTGCCCTACGTGCCGCGCTCGGTGCTGCCGCTCGCGGCGCTCGCCGGCTTCACGCGGCGCTCGATGTACTGACGGCGCGGCGGCGCCCCCGCCACAGCCACCACCCGAGCCCCGCGAGCCACACCCAGCCGCCGGTGCCCTGCGTCGCGCCGCAGCCACAGCCCGACTTCGACTCCGACTCGGGCGTTGGCGTCACCTTCACGTTGAAGGCGCAGGAAGACTCATTGCCCGCCACGTCCCGCGCGGTGACCTGCACCCGCGTCTCACCGCGGAACAGGCTTCCCGGCCTGCGGCTGTACGTGAGCGTCGGCCTGGCGGTGACGGCGTCGGACGCAGTGGCGGCGAAGTCCACGTTGGCGCCCGTGCCCTCCTCGTCCTCCGCCTTCACCTCGATGTCCGCCGGGCACTGGAGCTGGGGCGCGGTGGTGTCCTTCACGGTGACGCTGAAGGAGCACGTCGACACCGGGTAGCCCGGGTCCACGGCCTCCGCGGTGACAGTGGTGTCGCCCAGGACGAAGGTGGCCCCCGAGGCGATGCTGTAGCGCACCTGCGTCCCCGCCTGCGCGTCCCCGGCCAGGCGCGCATTGGCATACGGCACAGGGGCTCCCGCGGCACTGGTGGCCTCGACGGTGAGCGAGGGCGGGCAGATGACGGACGAGAGCGGCAGCCGCCACAGCTCGCGACCCGTCGTCCCATCATCCGCGGCGAACAGGTACTGCCCCCGGAAGCGAACGGATGCCTTCAGCGGCTCCTGCCACTGCACGTTGCTGGCGGGCGGAGGGAAGGGCTGCACCAGGCCCAACCGCGTCGTCCCTTCCGGTGTTCCGTCCGTGCGCCACAGCGCGTCCCCGGCATTCGTGCGGGCCTGGAAGTACAGCTGCCCGTCGCGCTCCGCGAAGAAGTAGAGGCCCGCCACCGATGAGGTGCCCTCGTCCGGCAGGCTCAGCACGCGTCGGGTCCCCGCCACCGTTCCATCCGACCGCCACAGTGAGTGGCCGTGGTCCGCCACGAGGTACCGCGCAGCACCAGACTCGGCGATGACGAACTCTGAGGAGACCTCTCCCTCCGCGCCGCGCAGATCCAATTGGCGCGTGCCGGCCTCCGTCCCGTCCGTCTCCCAGAGGCGCGCCTTCGCAGGGCCGAAGGGCGTGAACCACAGCTTCCCGCCCACCACCCGCAGCCCGATGGGATACGCGCTGTCGCTCCCGGGGACCACGTCCCGCACCAGGGCCGTTCCTTCGGGCGTGCCGTCGGTGCGCCACAGCTCCTCACCATGGACGCCATCGTTCGCGGAGAAATAGAGCACGTTGCCCATCATGGCCATCGCCACGCTGTACGAGAGGCCATCCCCGATGCCCGGCCGGATGTCCGTCACCCGCCGCGTGCCCGCCTCGGTGCCGTCGGTGCGCCAAAGCTCCCGCCCGTGATCACCGTCATCCGCCGCGAAGTAGAGCACGTCGCCAGCAACGTAGAAGTCCGCGGGCTCGGATTGCCCCACCGGGTAGATGTCCTTCACCCGCCGGGTACCCGCGGAGGTGCCGTCCGTCCTCCAGAGCTCCAGGCCCGCCTCGTCCTGCGCGTCGAAGTAGAGCACTCCGCCCATGACAGCCCACTTCCGGACGAGGACCCCGAAGGTCGTGGGCGTGTCCTGCACGGGCCCCGTTCCCGCCTCGGTGCCGTCGGTGCGCCACAGGTGTAGGGCGCCACTGTCCTGCTCCACGGGGAAGTAGACGTGATTGCCCAGCCGCGCGAGGCCCGCGTAGTTCCGCGGCAGGTGGAAGTCGCCGAGCCTCCGCGTCCCCTGCGCCGTGCCGTCGCCGTGCCACAGCCGCCGCGGGCCGGTGGCGCCGTCATTCGCGGTGAAGAGCAGCTGGTCTCCGAGCACGGTGAGACCGTCCACGTCCGAGCTGGCCGGCGTCGAGCCGACGTCCTTCAGGAGCATGGTGCCCGCGGCGGTGCCGTCGCTGCGCCACAGCTCGACACCGAGGCCGGGCGACTCTTCCGCGAAGAGCAGGGGCCCCCCGGGCGTGCCGGACAGGGTGGGGCTGTGCTTCCCCGGCAGCGGTCCCTCGTGGACGCGGAATGTGCCCTCGGGCGTGCCATCCGAGCGCCACAAGTCGCGAGTGCCCCCGGTGTTCGCCGTGAAGAACAGCAGCCCGTTGCTCGAGGTGAAGTCGTCGAGCTCCGACCCCGCGGTCCCCGCTCTCACGTCCTTCACCAGCGTCGTCCCGTCTGGCGTTCCATCCGTCCGCCACAGCTCGTCGCCCGTGTCCGCCGTATTGCCGATGAAATAGACGAGGTCCCCCGTGCTGACACTGCCGCGGACTCCACCGGACCCGAGGCCGTACAGATTGACCATTTTGATCAGTCCCGTCCTTTCCATCGTCCCATCGCTCACATAGATCCGGAGAAGGGCCGATTCGGCGTCGACCACGGCGAAGATCAGCCTGTCACGCACGACGTGCATCCAGGCGAAGGACGAGGACGACGTCCCGCCTCCAGGTTTGGACCAGATGATCCACGTGCCCTCGAGGGTGCCATCCGTGCTCCACAACATCCGGTCATGCCCCTCGGTCTCGGCGGTGAAGACGAGCGTGTTACCCACGGCGGTGAGACGCTCGGGCGATGCGTCCGCCGGGCCCGGGTTGATGTCCCTCACCAGCGCGGTCCCGGCGGCGGTGCCATCCGTGCTCCAGAGCTCGCGCCCGTAATGCGGATGGCTCATGCTGAAATAGACACGCCCGCCCACGGCCGTGGCGAGCGGGGCAGGTGAGGAGCCGGTCAGGGTGGCTTCCTTCCGGGCCGTCGTCCCCTCCACACGCCAGAGCTCCACCTCGGAGTCTCCCCGCTGCTCGAACAGCAGGAGCGCATTGCCGAGCACCGCCACCGCACCGGATGGCGCGGTCACACGCTGACCCGCGCCGTCCACCACGGGCACCGTCCCGGCGGCCGTCCCGTCCGAGCGCCACAGCTCCCAGCCCTGCTCCGCGAGGTAGTAGAGCGCGTTGCCCACCGCGTGGCCGCCCAGCCCGGAGGTTGCGGGCGGGCGAGACGGGGACGAACCCACCGACGACACCTTCACGGTGCCGGAGGCCGTGCCATCCGACTTCCACAGCGTGTTGTCCGCGGCGAAATAGCGGGTGTTCCCCACGCGCACGAAGTTCGAGGGCTCGCCGGACAGGGTTCCCGGGGACAGGTCGAGGACAAGGGACACCGCTTCCTCCGCCCGGGCCGGCCGGGTGGAGGTGAAGACACACAGCAACAACAGCAGGGGCGTGAGGGCTCGGCGCATGCTCGCTCCGGGTTGGACTCGGAGCGAAGGCTTTCACAACCGGCCGGACCATTTCCATACATGCAATGGAATTTCGATAAGTCGCGGGCAATCCTAGAGGTGCGCGGGCTCCGTCGGCGCGGAGGGCCACCTGGGCCGGAGGTTGGCGCGGGCCTTCTCCAGCAGCTCCACCACGTCCTCGTCCGGCACCTGGTGGAAGTCCGCGTACCACTGGCTGATGGCATATAGCGAGCGCGCCGGGAGGACACACACCACGTCGTCCACCAGCGGCTGGAGCTCGGCGAGGGTCTGCATCGCGGCCACCGGGACGGCGAGGACGATACGCCCGGGGCGCCGCAGCCGGAGTGACTGGATGGCGGCCCGCATGGTGCCGCCCGTGGCGATTCCGTCGTCGACGAGGAGGATGACCTTCCCCTCGATTCCGGGCGCCGGCGCTCCCCGGCGGAAGCGCGTCACGCGCTCGTTCACTTCGGCGCTCTTGCGGCGGACGGTGGCCCGCACCTCCTCCTCCGTGGCGCCGACCTCCTCCATCAATTCGCGGTTGAGGAAGGCGATGCCGCCCTCGGACACCGCGCCCAGCCCCAGCTCCTGGAAGCCCGGCGCGCCCACCTTCCGCACCACCCAGACGTCCAGGGGAGCGCCCAGCGCGGATGCCACCTCGTAGGCCACGGGTACGCCTCCGCGAGGCAGCCCCAGGACGAGCGTGTCCTCGCCCGTGTACCCATGTTCGAGCAGCAGCTCGGCAAGCCTCCTGCCCGCGTCGACGCGGTCCTCGAAGTTCATGGCTCCCCCTCTCGCCCGGGCCTTCTTGAAGCTAGGTGCGCCCCACGCCGAGCGGCACCACCTTGAAGCCGGATGCCCACTACCGGAGGAGGGGCCGTGGAGCAGGGGACCTACGAGTTCGAGCCACACACCAGCGAGGTCCAGATTCGCGTCGAGGGGACGGACCTCGCGGAGCTCTTCGAGGAGGCGGGGTACGCGCTGGCCGAGGTCATGCTCGGCGAGGAGCCACCGGAGCCACCGCCCAGCATGGAGGATGAGGACGTCACGCTCGACGCGGCGGACACCGAGGCCCTGCTCGTCGACTGGCTCAATGAGCTCATCTCCCGCACGGACATGAGGAAGCGCGTCTACACGCACCTCGTGGTGGATGAGCTCGAGGAGCGGAAGCTGCACGCCCGCATCCGCGGCTTCACGCCCGACGTCCTCAAGACGGCGGTGAAGGCCGCCACCTTCCACGGGGTGGACATCCGCGAGCACGAGGACCGCTTCATCGCCACCGTCGTGCTCGACGTCTGACTCTCTTTATCGGCCCCTGGCCGCATTCGAGGCGCGGATGGAAACCTCTGTCGAAGAACAACGAGCCCTCACGCCAAAGCTCCGCCAGGTGGGCCCCGCGCTCTACGAGCTGGACCGGAGCTTCCGCGAGGACATGCGCGTGCCGGCCCGCATCGTCGCCGACGAGGAATTGCTCCGGCAGATGGCGAGAGACAGGAGCATCGCCCAGCTCGTCAACGTGACGACGCTGCCGGGCATCCAGGGCTTCGCCATCGGCATGCCGGACATGCACGAGGGCTATGGCTTTCCCGTGGGCGGCGTGGCCGGCACGCTGCTGCCGGACGGCGTCATCTCCCCGGGTGGCATCGGCTTCGACATCAACTGCGGCGTGCGGCTGCTGTCCACCGGGCTGCCGCTCGACGAGGTGAAGGACGTCATTCCGGAGCTGGCGCATGACCTCGCGCGGAGCATTCCCACGGGCTTCGGCCGGCACGGCCGGCTGGCGTTGCGCCCGGAGCAGGTGGACCGCGTCCTCACCGAGGGCGTCCCCTACGTGGTGCGCGAGCTGGGCATGGGACTGGAGGAGGACCTGCCGAGCATCGAGTCCGGCGGCCACCTCCCCGGCGCGGAAGCCGCGCGCGTCTCCGTGCGGGCACGCGAGCGGGGGCATGACCAGCTCGGGACGCTCGGCGGCGGCAACCACTTCATCGAGTTGCAGCGCGTGGACCGCGTCCTCGACGTTGAGGCCGCCGAGGCCTTCGGGCTGTTCGAGGGCGAGCTGACGGTGCTCATCCACACCGGCTCGCGGGGCCTGGGGCACCAGGTGTGCACGGATGCCGTGCGGGAGATGGACCGGGCCCTGGCTCGCGAGGGCATCCGGCTGGTGGACCGGCAGCTCGCGTGCGCGCCGTTCTCGTCACCCGAGGGACAGGCCTACTACGCGGCGATGTGCGCGGCGGCCAACTTCGCGTGGTCCAACCGGCAGGTGCTCACGCACCGCGTGCGCGAGGTGTTCGGCCGCAGGCTCGGCGCGGGCGTGCGGCCGCGCATCGTCTACGACGTGGCCCACAACATCGCCAAGGTGGAGACGTACGGAGGCCAGCGCCTGTGCATCCACCGCAAGGGCGCGACGCGGGCCTTCGGTCCGGGCAACCCGGAGCTGCCCGAAGCGTGGCGCGAGGTGGGCCAGCCGGTGTTCATCCCCGGCAGCATGGGCACGTCGTCCTTCGTCATGGCAGGGAGGAGCGAGTCGCAGTCCGTGTCGTTCAGCAGCGCCTGCCACGGCGCGGGCCGGCAGATGAGCCGCGCCGCCGCGAAGCGCGAGGTGGTGGGCGCGGAGCTGCGCAAGTCACTCAATGCGCGGGGCATCGTCGTGGAGTGCCCGTCCAATGCGGAGCTCGCGGAGGAGGCACCCACGGCCTACAAGGACGTGGAGCGCGTGGTGGACGCGGTGGACACCGCGGGGATTGCCAGCAAGGTGGCGCGGCTGGTGCCGCTCGCGGTGCTCAAGGGCTGATGGGCTCCGAGGAGGTGAGGGCAAGAACCTGTAAGACCGCCACGTGCGCGGTGCGTACGGTGCCGCCGTCTCATTCGAACGGAGAGCACATGTACGACCACGTTGGCTTGAAGGTGAAGAACGTCGCGGCGAGCGTGAAGTTCTACGAGGCCGCGCTCGCGCCCCTCGGCATCGTCGTGAGCAATCAGAACGCGGAGGGCGCGGGCTTCGGTCCTCCGGGCGCGCCCGCGCTCTGGCTCAACAAGGCGGACGCGACGGGGCCCGGCGCGCACCTCGCGTTCAGCGCGAAGACGCAGGAGGCGGTGCGGGCCTTCCACGCCGCGGGGCTGAAGGCAGGTGGGAAGGACAACGGCGCGGCGGGCCCGCGTCCGGATTACGGTCCGGACTACTTCGCGGCGTTCCTCATCGACCCGGATGGGAACAACGTGGAAGCGGTCTGCCTGAAGCCGGCCCGCTGAAGCGCGCACGGAGCCGTGGCACCGGGGGTGACGTCGTCCGCGTCACTCCCGCCGTGGTATAGAGCGCGCCTCTTTCCGAGGAAGGTTTCGATGCGCGCCCTGTTCGCCCTGTCTCCCCTGGCCGTTTCCGCGTTGCTCTCCGGTTGTGCTTCCACCGGGTCGAGCAAGGCGCAGGAGGTGCTGCTGAACCGGCCGCCCGCCGTGATGGTGATGAACCGCACGGCGTCACTCACGCCGCGTCCCGCCGGCTGCACGGTGGAGTTCGTGAAGCAGGACCCGGAGGGCGCGTCGCGCACGCGCAAGGTGGCGAAGCTGGTCGTCACCGGCACGGGGCTCGACAGGGCGCAGGCCGAGAAGCTCCTGAGCGACAAGGTCTGCAGCCTGGGTGCGGAGCGCGTCTTCATCGAGTCAGAGGAGTACGGGCGTCCGGGGGAGCGCGACGAGGTCGAGGCGGTGGCCTATGCCTACGACTCGCTGGTGCAGATTGCCCACTCGGGGCTGGTCGCGAACCTCGCGGCCAAGAAGCCCGACTGCCAGCTGGCCTTCCTGCGCACGAAGCAGCCCGAGGCGCGCTACCAGGAAATCGCCGGCCTCCATCTGAAGCTGCCCGTGGTGTTCGACCCCGGCAACAGCGTCTCGCCCCAGGTGCGCGCCATGGAAGAGCTGCGCGCCACGGCCTGCCACCTCGGCGCCGACGCCGTCCTCATCACCCAGGAGAGCTACGAGGTTCCTGGCGTGGGCACCATCGTGTCGGGCACCGCCATCGTGTTCGACGAGAACCTCCGCCGCGAGGAGAAGCCACCCCGTCCGGACACGCAGACGCTGTAGTCCGCTCAGCGGGGCCGTCGCCGACGGAGCCCGACGAGTGTGCCCGCGAGCAGGAAGAGGACCGCTGCACCCGCCAGCGCCACGTGGTGGGTGCCCGTGAGCAGGCCGCGTGACGCCTCCGGCTCGCGTGGCTCCACCGCCACCAACGCGGCATCTCCCAGCACCACCAGCCCCGCCCACGCGGAAGAGGGCTGCCCCTCCTCGATGGCTTCGAGCTGCGCGGCCCTCAGCGCGGCGGATGCGCTCAGGCCGCGTGCGAGGTGCCGGTAGAAGCGGGCCACGAGCCCGGCCGCCTCGTCGTCGCGCAGCGGCCACAGGCTGGCCACCACCGCGCGCGAGCCCGCCTCGAAGAAGGCGCGGGCCAGGCTCAGCACGCCTTCGCCCGGCAGCACCGCTCCGGAGGCGCTGCGGCAACTCGACAGCACGACGAGCGCGCCGCCCAGTTTGAGCTCAGCGATTTCGCGCGGCTGGAGGATGCCGTCCTCCTCCTCGGCGCCCGGGGCCAGCACGAGCGCGGAACGCTCGGGGGCCTGCGCGTCGACCACCGCATGCGCCGCCACGTGCAGCACGCGCACCGAGGCGAGGTCAGCGCTCTTGAGAGCGCGCTCCGAAGCGCTCGCGCCGACGAGCAGCCTCGGCGTCACGTTCGTCTCGCGCAGGGCCTCCGTCACTTCATGCCCTTCGCGCCGCGCCTCTGGTAGCGCGCCAAGCTGCGCTGCCTCCTCGAAGACGCCGGACCGCTCGGACGCCGTGGCCCTCCTCGCCATCCGCATGTCGCGGCCCCGGTCGGGGTCGGCCAGCACCAGGGCCTCGCCTCCAGGTGCGAGCGGTGGCTGCTCGCGCCAGTAACGCCACAGGCTCGCGGACGGCACCAGGGCCAGCTCGTAGCGAGCGACAAGGGGAGGCCCGTCGGGGCGCTCGCGAAGCGCGGCGAAGGGCAGGTCATGCAGCGGCCCATCCGGCACCAGCAGCAACCGGCGCACACCCGACGGAAGCTGCGCCAATGCCGGTGCGAGGAGCTGCGCGTGCAGCGCGGCCGCGGCGCCTGCCTCGGAGCCATCCCGGCGCTCGATGAGTCCAGCGAAGAGGGCCACGGCGGGTGCAATCCGGTTGCGGTCAGGCAGACGGTAGACGTGGGTCCCCTCGCGCGTCACCGCGAGCAGCCACGCGCCTCCGGTGGGATTGCCATAGAAGTCCTGGTCCTCGCCCACGAGGAAGGCGAGCAGCGCCTCATCGGCGGCGAGTCCCTGTTCGACGGCCTCCAGGGAGGCGAACCCGGTGGCGCCATGTCGTGGAGCCGGGCGCAGTTCCTCCTCGCTCCGCTCCAGCTCCTGCAGCTCACGCAGGGCCGCGTCGCGCGCGCCGGCCGCGAGCCCCGGTTCGAGCAGGCGCCGCTGCACCGCCGCCAGCCGCCGCTGCACTTCCGCGCGAGCCGCACGCCGGCCCGGCTCGTCGGTTGAAGCGGACAGCGCCCGCGAGGCGACCAGCGCGTCGAGCAACGTGCGCGCCCGCAGTCGCTCGCTCACCCGGAACGCACGCGCCAGCGCAGCGCGTGGCTCCAGGTGTGGGGGCCTGCCTGTCGCGCCGCCAGCTTCCAGCGTCCAGCCCGCGAGCCGGTGGTAGTCGCGGGCCCAGCTCGCGAACACCTCGGCCTGACTGGAGGCATCGCGCTGCAGCTCCCGCAGCGCTTCCGCTCCGTCGAGCGCGCGCTCGGCATGGCGGAGTGCCTCGGACAGCGGCTGTGTGCGGTAGGCCACCGTCGCGCGTCCCCGCAGGGCGAGGGCGAGGGTGTGCGGATTGCCATGTTCGAAGGCGAGGCGCAGCGCCGCCTCCGAGTCCCGCTCCGCCGCCGCCGGGTCCACCTTGGACAGCCGCTCCGCGAGAGTCCACAGGCAGCCGATGCGCCGATCCGGCATTGCCAGCTCGTTCGTGAGGTCCAGGCAGCGCCGCAGGTACTCCTCCGCCTCGCGCTGTTCCTCGGGAGAGTCCCCCAGCATGTCCGCTACCAGCCGCAGCGACATCGCCTCCAGCGTCTTGCTGCCGGCCTGTTCCGCCGCGGCCAGCGCCTCGCGGGCCAGCGCCAGGACGCGCTCGCGGCCGCCGGGCTCCGGCTGGCGCTCATTGCGTTGCAGCGCCAGGTTTGCCAGCGCGAAGCGCACGCGCGCTTCCTCAGGCCCCTCGTGGGTGCTCCGGGCCAGCTCCGCCAGACGGTGGTAGGCCTCGACGGCCTCATCCAGCCGTCCGAGGCGTGTGCTGACCGTGGCCAGCGACGTCAAACACTGCTTCTTGAGACCGTCACCGCCGGCCGGGAAGACGAGCGCCTCCGCGCGCTTGAGCAGGCGGTAGGAACCGCCCACGTCGTGCTCCACGTCGAAGCGCTCGTTGGCCTCGACGATGAGTGCACGCGCGTTGAGCTCCGCGCTGCCCGAGGCCCGGGCCACTTCACCGATGCGCTGCGTCCACTCGCGGGCTTCTTCCGTGCGCCCCTGCGTCACCAGCACGTTGCGCAGGTTGATGGCCGCGAGCACTTCGCCCTCCGCGTCCCGGAGGCGGTGGAAGCCCTGGACCGCGCGGCGGTAGGCCTCCTCGGCCGGGCGTGGCCCGGAGAGCAGCTCCACGTGCCCCAGCACCAGGGGAAGCCAGGGCCGGTCGGGGTACCGGACCTCCAGCGCCTTCAACTCCTGCCGCGCGGCGTCGCGTCCCTGCGCGCCCTGGGCTCCCTGGTAGAAGCACAGCGCGGACTCCCGCTCGTGGGGCCGCGCCTCGAAGCGTGCCACGCACGCCGCCACCGCCGCGGGTACCTCCACCCCCGCGTCCGGTGCGGACAGGGCAGGGCGTGCCATGCCCAGCCCCGCCACGAAGGCGAGGATGAGCAGGGGGTGGAAGTGGCGTCGCGGCGTTCGGAGCACGTTAGGGGGTGGTGCGGTCGACTCGCTCCCGCTTGCAGCTCGTGACCGGCCCGGGCGGCGGGCCGTCCTCGCCCATTATCTCGCAGATGACCGGGGTCGGGGCCGTGAGCGGGAGGCTGGGATTCCAGCGCTCCAGCGTCACCACCGGGGCGGACAGCGTGCTGGAGCCCAATGGGACGATGACCTGCGCGGAGACGCCCGCGGTCGAAGAAGCCCGGTAGCTCAGCCGCAGCGGGACGCCCTCGCTGACGACGCCCGAGGTCTCCGCGACGATGGCACCGTTCGCGTCCAGCACCCGCAGCGTCACGCTGACGCGCGCACCGGTGCGCACGCCCGTGTCCACCACCGAGGCCACCACCGTGTCCGCGGTGGCGCCGGTGAGGGGCGGCGTCGTCACCCGCAGGATGCCCGTAGGGGTGCTCTGCGCCCACGCCTGAGTGGCCAGTCCGCAGCACAGCACCACTCCGAGAACCGCCTTCCACGCGCTCTTGCGCAGCCCCTTCTTCGTACCTTCGGTCTTCATGGAATCCCCCTCACATAACGGCATGACAGCTTCACTCGACTCGATTCACGAACGTGGCGCTGCGCTTCACTGCGCCATCCGGCAGGCGCGCCTCGACCTGCCAGAGCAGCTTCGTCCCCTTGGGCAGCGCGGAGAGCACGCTGGCGGGCACCGTGTACTCGGCGCGCGTCAGCGAGTCCTCGTGGTGCACGACGCTCAGGTCCTCCGAGGAGAGCTGGAGCGACCAGCGCGTCCCCTTCGGCCCATCGCTCCAGCGCAGCACACAGTGCTCGCGCGGAAGGGGCGTGTCCTCGGGCACCTGGGAGACGATGCTCACGGTGTCTCCGCCGCGCAGGGGAGAGTCCTCCGGCCCCTGCTTCAGCACGATGCCCACCACGACGAGCACGAGCGCCGCCGTCGCCAGCGCCCCCCACGCGGGGCGGCTCCACGCGCGGTGGAAGCGGGGCCCCCGGGGACTCCGAGCACGCTCCGTGTCGCGCCGGGCCCGCGTGTCCGGCGTCTGCTCCTCCCGGGCCGTCGCCTCGGAGGAGGCCCGGTGCAGCTCGTGCGCCAGCCTCCAGGCCGAGGCCCAGGCCGGGTCCGCGGCCACGCGGGCGATGACTTCACGGCGCTCCTCGGGCGAGGACTCGCCGCTCACCGCGCGCCAGACGCGGTCCGCGTCCACGGGCTCCCCGGTGGCTTCCAGCGAGTCTCCTGCGCGGAAGGCCTCGCGCAGCCGCTCGACGGTGGCGTCATCGAGCGTGTCATCCGGCGTGCGTTCGCTCACGGCTCGATTCCCTTCGTCGCGAGGCAGGCCCGCAGCCCGCTCAGCCCGCGGTAGACGAGGTTCTCGGTGCGCTTGCCGTCCCAGGCGAGCAGCTCCGCGGCCTCTGGAATGGTGTGTCCCTGCAGGTACAGCGTCACCGCGAGCCGCCGGTCCTGCACGAGCCGCTGGAGGCAGTCGCGCAGCGCCCGGCCAATCTGCGAGGACCTCGCGGAGCGCTCGGGGTCTCCCGGGGCCACCGGCTGGAGGGGCTGCGCCTCCACCTCCTCGAGGGCCACCTCGCGCCGCCGGTCCTGGCTGCGCATCTCGTCGATGAGCGCGGTGTAGGCCACCCGGTACAGGTAGGCGGGGGTGAGCCGATTCGCGTCCGGGTTGCGACGCTGCAGCTCCACGACGCGAATCATCGCGGTCTGCACCAGGTCATCGCGCCGGTCCGCCAGGGCTGGCGGGCAGACGCGGGAGACGGCCCGCTCCAAATCTCTTCGGAGCCGCGCGAGTCCCTCGTCAGGGAGTGCCTTCGCGACCGGCTCCGGTCTCTGTTGCAGCTCCACGTGGAAGATCCTCCATGAGGCGCCCATGGTCTTCGATACCTCTCCCCGAGAACAAGGCAGGGACGCCGCCGGGTATCTGCCCGGCAAGCATCTTTTCCTCCTCAACGTGGGCCGCTGCTATTTCCCCTCACCCCTATTTCCCGGAGGATTTTTCCAGCCCATGGCGCGCCGCGCTCGGAAGCTCGCGCAGCCTGCGTGAAGCGTCAGATGATTCCGCCGTTGGCGCGCAGCGTCTGTCCGTTGACCCAGCCCGCGTCGGGGCCCGCGAGGAACGCGACGGTCGCCGCGATGTCCTCGGGCTGGCCCAGGCGTTCCAGCGGCGCCAGCTTCGCGAGCCGGTCCACCGCCTCTTGTGGCTTGCCCTTGAGGAAGAGGTCCGTGGCGGTGGGGCCGGGAGCCACGGCGTTGACGGTGATGTTGCGCCCGCGCAATTCCTTCGCGAGCACGCTCGTCAGGGCCTCCACGCCCGCCTTGGTGGCCGCGTAGACGGCGTACGTCGGCTGGAGCAGCCCCACCACGCTGGACGAGAAGTTGATGATGCGCCCGCCGTTGCGCAGCCGCCGCGCGGCCTCGCGCAGGGTGTTGAAGGTGCCCTTGAGGTTGACGGCCACCTGCCGGTCGAACGTGGCGTCGTCCATGTCGGCGATGTTGGCCAGGTGCATGATGCCCGCGTTGTTGACGAGCACGTCCACGCCGCCGAAGGCCGCCTCCGCGGCATCGAAGAGGCGCCGCACGTCCGCGCTGTTGCCGACGTCCGCCTTCACCGCGAGCGCCCTGCCGCCTGCCTGCTCAATCTCGTGGACCCGCGCCTCGGCCGGTGCCGCGCTCTCCGCGTAGTTGACGATGACCGCGAAGCCATCGCGCGCGAGCCGCTCCGCGACGGCGGCGCCGATGCCGCGGGAAGCGCCCGTCACCAGGGCCACCTTCTGAGTCTGTGCAGTCATGGGTTCTCTCCGTGCCGGCGTCGTTGCCGGGATGGAGAGAAGATGCCGCCGCGCCCGCTCCGGATAATCACTCCGGGGCTGGCATCACTGTTCGGCGTTCATGAACAGTGGAGGCCCACCTGGGCGCACACGCTTCCCCCATTCAGGTGATGTCACTGCCTGGCTCCAATAGGTATGGAGGACATTCAGCCTCGCTGGAGGAATGCGGAACGGATGACGGTCGCGGCGAGGCAGCACGGAAGGCAGACGTGGCGGGGGTGTTGGCTGTGGAGCCTCTGCGCGCTGCTCTTCTGGAGCGCGGCCGCCACCGCGGAGCCGGACAACCGGGACCGCGGCATCAACCAGTTCTACCACTCGCGCTGGACCATCAAGGACGGCGCTCCCGGACAGATTTCCGCGCTCGCGCAGACGCGTGACGGCATCCTCTGGGTGTCCGCGGCGTCCACGCTGTACCGTTTCGACGGCGTCCGCTTCGAGCGCTTCGAATCGTCTGACGGCATCCCGATTCCCAGCATCCAGACGCTGCAGGCCTCACCCGATGGAGGACTGTGGATTGGCTTCCAGCATGGCGGCGCGGCCTTGCTGAAGGACGGGCACCTCACCCGCTACGGCGAGACCGAGGGACTGCCGGTGCACCAGTTGATGTCCTTCGCCTTCGAAGCCGACGGAACGGCGTGGGCCGGTGGCAGGTCCGCCGGGCTCTTTCGCCTGCAGCGCGGATACTGGCACCGGGTGGGCGAGGACTGGAGCTTCCCCGATACGCAGGCCGCGATGCTCTACATCGACCGCGACGGCACGCTCTGGGTCGCGACGAAGGACTCGCTGGTGTTCCTGCCGAAGGGCAGCCATGCATTCCGCCAGACGGGCGTCAGCGTGAAGTGGGTGGGGAAGATGGCCCAGGCGCCGGATGGCGTCATCTGGGTCTCGGAGCTGGATGGCAGCGTGAAGCCCGTGGTGCGCGCCAATGGAGAGCCGGTCATCACGCCCCCGCGCATCGACGTGCTGTCGGCGGGAATCCTGTTCGACCGCGAAGGCAGCCTGTGGCTCTCCACGCTGGGCGAGGGAATGCGCCGCCTGCCCCATCCCGAGCGCTGGGCGGACCCGCCTGAGGGACGGCTGGACTCGTTCGTGGAGTCCTTCACCGAGAAGGAGGGCCTCAGCGCGGACTACGTGTGGCCCATCCTCGAGGACCGCGAGGGCAACATCTGGGCTGGCACCAGCGGGGGACTCGACTGCTTCCGGCACAGCACGCTGGTGCTGGCGGAGTTCCCTCGCGGCACGCATGACTTCGCGCTGGTCCCGGGGGACGACGGGGCCATCTGGGCGGGCAGCACCAACCGTCCCGTGATGAAGCTCCACGACAAGCAGGTGCGGTTCACACCGCTCACGGTGCAGCTCGGTTGCGCCTATCGCGACCCGAAGGGCACGGTCTGGCTGGGCGGAGAGGGGCGCATCTGGCGCATCGAGAACGACGTGCCGGTGCTCGTCGCCACGATTGCCGGGGCCGGGCCGGATCCGGATGCACCCCAGATCCACGCCATGGCGATGGACGGGAGCGGTGCGCTGTGGGTCGGGGTGACGGGGGCCAGGCTGTGGCGCTGGAAGGACGGCGCGTGGACGGACATGACGAAGGTGGCGCAGGTGACGGCGAGAGCGCGCGTCTCCTCCGCGACGACCGACGCTCAGGGCCGCGTCTGGCTGGGGTACACCGACGGCGCGATTGGACAGGTCGACGAGGGGGGCGTCCGCCGCTTCGTCGCCGTCGCCGGGCTCAACCCGGGCGTTGTCACCGCGCTGCGGGTCGCGAAGCGGTTCTGGGTCGGCGGGCAGTTCGGCCTGGCCTGGTTCGACGGGGAGAGGCTCAGGCCCTTCCAGGTGGCCGGCAGCGAGCCCCTGCGCGGCGTGGGCGGCATCGTGGAGACGCCGGATGGCGGCCTGTGGATCCACGCCGTGCCGGGCATCTTCCACCTCGGCCCTGAGGAGGTGGAGCGCGCGCTCGCCGACCCGGACCACGCCGCGTCCGGCGAGCGCTTCGACTTCCTCGACGGCCTGCCGGCGCGCCCCACCACGCTGCGTCCGCTCCCCACCATGGTCCAGGGCACCGACGGCCGCCTGTGGTTCGCGACCAGCAACGGCGTGGTGTGGGTGGACCCGGAGCGCATCTTCCGCAATCCGCTGCCGCCGCCCGTCGTCATCCGCTCGGTGCAGGTGGATGGCCACCCGCTGGCTCCGGGGCCGCTGCTCACCCTGCCGGTGGGCGCGAGGAACCTCGAGCTCGACTACACGGCCCTGAGCTTCACCGTCCCCGAGCGCGTGCGCTTCCGCTACCGGCTCGAGGGCGTGGACGCGGAATGGCAGGACGTCGGCACGCGGCGCGAGGCGTACTACACGCACCTGGACCCCGGCCGGTACCGCTTCCAGGTCATCGCGGCGAACAACGACGGCGTCTGGAACGAGGAGGGCGCGACGCTCGAGCTCGTCCTGCCGCCCGCCTGGTATCAGACGTGGTGGTTCAGGGTCCTGTGCGGAGCCGTCGTGCTGGCCGCGCTGTGGGCGCTGTACCTCCTGCGCGTACGCCAGGTGCGCGCGCACCTGCGTGGCCGGCTGGAGGAACGGCTCCGCGAGCGTGAGCGCATCGCCCGCGAGCTGCACGACACGCTGCTGCAGGGCGTCCAGGGGCTGATTCTGCGCTTCCAGTCCGTGGCGGAGCAGCTTCCGGAGGGCACGCACACGCGGGCCTCGCTGGACAAGGCGCTGGAGCGCGCCGACGGCGTCCTGGTGGAGGGAAGGGACCGCTTGCAGGACCTGCGCACCGCGGCGGAGGGCCTCGAGGAGCTGTCCCAGTCCCTGGCCCGGGTGGGTGAGGAGCTCCGGGAGGGCACCTCCGTGCACTTCCACGTGGAGGTGGAGGGCGAGCCCACGCTGCTCGATGCGCTCGTGCGCGACGAGGTCTACAGCATCGGCCGCGAGGCGCTGGTGAACGCGTTCCAGCACGCGGGCGCGAAGTGCATCGAGGTGGTGCTCGCGTACGGCGACACCGAGCTGCGCCTGTGCGTCCAGGACGACGGCCGCGGCCTGACCCCGGAGCTGCTCCAGGCCGGCGGGCGGCCCGGACACTGGGGACTGTCGGGCATGCGCGAGCGCGCGCGGAAGATTGGCGCGAGGCTCGACCTCCAAAACCGGGGTGGGGCGGGAGCGGAGATGGAGCTGCGCGTGCCGGCCGCGGCCGCGTACCAGCGGGACACCCGGCGCACCTGGAGCCACCGGCTGCGGCGGCTCGTGGGTGGAGGGCGCTGAAGCCGCGCGTCAGATGTCGATGATGCCCCGCTTGAGGGCGACGACCACCGCGTGCGTCCTGTCGCGCGCGCCGAGCTTGGTCAGGACGTTCTTCATGTGCGTCTTGACCGTCTCCTCGGAGACGCCCATGCGCGCGGCGACCTCCTTGTTGGCGTTGCCCGCGGCCACGAGGGCGAGGACGTCCCGCTCGCGCGACGTCAGCTCGTCGTCCGCCATGTGCTCCGCCATCTCGGAGGCGATGTCCGCCGAGATTTTTCGCCGGCCCGCGTGCACGCTGCGGATGGTCTCCACCAGCTCCTTGCGGAGCATGCTCTTGAGCAGGTAGCCGGACGCGCCGGCCTTGATGGCTCGCAGCGCCTGCGCGTCGCCCGTGTAGGTGGTGAGGACGACGATTTTCGCGGACGGGAACTCCGTGCGTATCGCGGTGATGGCGTCGATGCCGTTCATCATGGGCATCCGCACGTCCATCAGCGTGATGTCGGGACGGTGCTCGCGGAAGGCCTTCACCGCCTGCTCGCCGTTCTCCGCCTCGGCGACCAACGCCATGTCCGGCTGCCCGGCAATCATCGCGCTGAGCCCTTCACGCAGCAGCGGATGGTCGTCGGCCACCAGGATTCGGATGGGTGAGCCCGCGGCACTCATCAGTGCCCGGTTATCCCACGTTCACCCGTGCCGCACCAAGTAGTGCGGGGTCGCCTGGTGCCGGCTCAGGCGCACTCCGCCGTGTCGTCGCGGACGAGCAACGGCTGGAGCTGGGTCCACAGGGCAGGCGGCGTGTCCAGGAAGGCCAGTCCTACCTCGTAGCGGGCCACGGAGCCCGGCGGCAGCCTGGCCGTCCAGACCACGCGCGCGGTACATTCCAGCGAGCCTCCGCCGGACAGGAAGAGCTCCAGCTCCAGCGTGCTGCCCTCCGCGTGGAACTCGTCGGAGTAGATGCGAGCGCCACTCCGGCTGACATCCACCACCTGCCGCCCCGCGCCGAAGCTCAGCCGCGCCGGCCGCGAATACAGGGGCGCCTGGAGGCGAGGGAACGAACGTCGGTCTATCTGCTCGGTTCGGGATTGCATGGGCGGAATGATTGCCTGAGAGCGGACGCGCGGATCCAATTCTGAGAACCCGATAAGTCGACTCGCTGACACGGGAGTGCCGGGTTTTTACCGCCCGACACTCCTCCCGTCCCGTCAGGATCCTTGCACGGCGTGCTTGCGCCCAATCACAGACGCCGTGGGAGGTGGTGGCGAGCCGTCAGAGCTCCACCAGCGTCTTGAACCCGCCGAAGATCATCCGCTTGGTGTCGAAGGGCATGTCCTTGGGGTCCATCATCTTTGCGAGGCGGGGATCCGCCATGACCTTCTTGTTGATGCGGTTCCGCTCGGCGCGTGACTTGTAGACGATCCACGAGAACACCACTGTCTCCCCCGCCTTCAGCTTGACGCTCTGGGGGAATGAGGTGCGCTTGCCGGGCTTCACGTCGTCGCCGACGCACTCGATGTACTGGAGCGCGCCGTGCTCGCGCCAGAGCTTGCCTGCCTTGCGCGAGATGCTCCGGTACGCGGCGAGGTTCTTCGTGGGAACCGGTACGACGAAACCATCGACATAGGCCATACGTCCTCCTCGAAGGGATGGCTTCAAACGCTATCACCACATCAGCCCATTGCAGGCCGCGGATGACCGCGGGTGTCGGGTCCGGGACTTCAGGGAGGGACGGGCGACACGCGCTGCGCAGGGCGCCTCCCTTGCTCCATGGGCAGCGGAGCGGCTCGAAGCAGGGAAGGGGCCCGCTCCACGTGCCGGAGCCGGCAGCGGTCGCCAGCTTGTCCGCGGGGAGGAATCCGTCCATGGCCAGCAATCGCGGCGTCGTCTATCTCGGTCCCGGCAAGGTGGAGGTGCAGTCCATCGACTACCCGAAGATGGTGAACCCGAAGGGGAAGCCCATCGAGCACGGGGTCATCCTCAAGGTGGTCTCCACCAACATCTGCGGCTCGGACCAGCATATGGTGCGCGGCCGCACCACGGCGCCCAAGGGGCTGGTGCTCGGGCACGAAATCACCGGGGAAGTCATCGAGAAGGGCAAGGACGTCGAGTACCTCGACCTCGGCGACCTCGTCACCGTGCCCTTCAACGTCGCCTGTGGCCGCTGCCGCACGTGTCGCGAGCAGCAGACCGGCGTGTGCCTCAACGTGAATGAGGCCCGGGCCGGCGGTGCCTACGGCTACGTGGACATGGGCGGCTGGGCGGGAGGCCAGGCCCAGTACGTCCTGGTGCCCTACGCGGACTTCAACCTCATCCGCTTCCCCGACAAGGCGAGGGCCATGGAGAAGATTCAAGACCTCACCATGCTCTCGGACATCCTCCCGACGGGCTTCCACGGCGCGGTGTGCGCGGGAGTCGGGGTGGGCTCCTCGGTGTACATCGCCGGCGCGGGTCCGGTGGGCCTCGCGGCCGCGGCGTCCGCGCAGCTGCTGGGCGCGGCGGTGGTGATGATTGGCGACATGAACGCGGAGCGGCTGAAGCACGCGAAGTCCGTGGGCTTCGAGCCCATCGACCTCACGAAGAGCGACAAGCTGGAGGAGTTGATTGAAGCCGTCATCGGCGTGCCGGAGGTGGACGCGGCCGTGGACGCGGTGGGCTTCGAGGCGCGCGGCCATGGCGCGCAGCACGTGACGGAGGCGCCGGCCACGGTGCTCAACTCGCTGATGGCGATTACACGCGCGGGCGGCGCCATCGGCATCCCGGGGCTCTACGTGACGGAGGACCCGGGGGCGAAGGACGAGGCCGCGAAGCAGGGCAACCTGCGCATGCGCTTCGGCCTGGGCTGGGCGAAGTCCCACCGGCTCTACACGGGGCAGACGCCGGTGCTGCGCTACAACCGCCAGCTCATGCAGGCCATCCTCCACGGCCGGCTGCCCATCGCGAAGATCGTCAACGCCACCGTCATCCCGCTCGACGAGGCGGCGCGCGGCTACCACGAGTTCGACACGGGCGTGGCACGCAAGTTCATCCTCGACCCGCACGGACTGGTGAAGAAGGCGGCGTAGTGGCTCCTGCTCGCGGGCGGCCGTGCCGGCGCACGAGGCCCGGCTCGCGAAACCCGGCCGTGGTTGGCGGGGCCATCGCGCATGGCCATGGTGAACGTGCGGCGCAAGGTGGACGGGAGTCCGCCTCGCCGCGGCGGCAGCGCGAGAAGGAGGGGGCGATGACACCCGACATGCGTCCGGAGTCCCTGTATGAGCTCATCGGAGCCATCCGGGCTGTCGACAATCACACCCACGCGAGCACGGTGGTTCCCGAGGACACGGAGTCCGATGCGCTGCCATTGGACGTGCTGGGGGACTTCCCCATCCCGGTGATGCTGCGGCCGGAGAGCCCGCAGTGGGTGGCGGCTTTTCGAGCGCTCTACGGCTTCTCCCACGAGGAATTGAGTGACGCGTACTGGCCGGAGCTTCGGGCCACCATGCGGGAAGTCGCCAGTCAGCAAGGCGAGAGGTTCCCCGAGTGGGTGCTCGACCGCATCGGGACGGAGGTGATGCTCGCGAACCGGGTGGCGATGGGACCGGGCCTCGCGCCGCCGCGCTTTCGCTGGGTGTCCTTCGTGGACGCGCTGATGCTGCCGCTCTCCACGCGGGCGGAGGCCGAGGTGACGCCGGACCGCCGCAAGCTGTACCCACTGGAGGAAGCCCTCCTGCGGCGCTACCTCGCGGAGCTGCGGGTGGGTGAGTTGCCGCGAACGTTGGAGGATTACCTGAGCACCGTGGTGGTGCCCACGCTGAAGCGCCACCGGCAGGCCGGCTGCGTCGCGGTGAAGTTCGAGGCGGCCCTGCTTCGAACGCTGGACTTCGCGGACGTATCCGAGGACACGGCTCGCGCGGTGTACGCGCGCTACGTCGGTGGAGGCGAGCCGACCCGCGCCGAGTACAAAGCCCTGCAGGACCACCTCTTCCGCGAAATCGCGCACGAGGCCGGCCATCTGGGGATGGCGGTCCACATCCACACGTTCGAAGGCCCTGGCGCGTTCTATGCGACCGCCGGGGCGGACCCGCTGCTGCTGGAGCCGGCCTTCAATGACCCGACGCTGCGCCACACGAACTTCGTCCTCGTGCACGGCGGCGGCATCCACGCGGCGCACGCGGGCGCGATGCTGTGGAAGCCGAACGTGTACGTGGACACGTCCGCGATGGCGCTGCTCTATCCCCCCGAGACGCTGGCCGCGATTCTGCGGGACTGGCTGCTCGAGTTCCCCGAGCGGGTGCTCTTCGGGACGGACGCGGCGTCCTTCGGGCCGGACCTCGGTTGGGAGCTGACCGCCTGGATGGGGACGACCCGGACGCGGATGGCGCTGGCGCTGGCGCTCAGCCACATGATGCGCGCTGGGGAGGTGAGCCGTACGCGCGCCGAGGAAGTCGCGACGATGGTGATGCGCACCAACGCCGGGGCGCTCTATGACCTGCACCTGGGGACCGAGGGCGTGCCGCGCACGTCGGGAATCGAACCCACCCTGGAATCGCAGCCGGCCGAAGGCGTGCATTGAGACGTGCCCACGCGCGGCTTCAGGCGGAAGCGAGGCGGAGCGTCCCGCTCGCCGAGCCCTCCGCTCCATTCGCTGCGCGCCGTGCGCCATTCGCTGCTTGCTGATGGGGAGGGGAGGGCTCCGGCGCGAGAGTGGCGCCGGAGACCTCGAATCATGCACATGACGCTTCGTCCCTGGTTGCTGGTGCTCGCCTGCCTCGCCTCGGGTTGCCGGACGGCTGCCCCGGACTCGCCGCGCACGGTGGAGTCCGCGGAACGGCTGGGCGCCACGCCGGGAGCCTTCGTCGCGCTGTCGGTGGCGGACCTCGACCCGATGGTGGCCTGGTACCGGGACACGCTTGGCTTCCGGGTGTTCGACTCCGGCACCGCACCGAATGGAAAGATACGCTTCGCGCTGCTGGAGCAGGGCTCGGCGCTGGTGGAGTTGCTGCAACTGCCCGACTCGAATCCGCGCTCGGTCGCCGCTCCCGGGACGACGAATGCGCACCAGATTCAGGGCTACTTCAAGTCCGGCTTCGTCGTGGCGGACATCGACGGCGTGTATCAATCACTGCGGGCACGCGGTGTGACGCTGGCCTACGAGCTCGGCCAGCCGCCGGGTGGCCCCTACCGCTCCTTCGGCGTGAGGGACCCCGAAGGCAATCTCCTGCAGTTCTTCGGCCGGTGAGGCCCGACGCGACGCGCCGCCGTTCAGCCTTCCGCCGCGTCGGGCACCAGGGGGATGTGGTCGACCTGGAGCCCGGTGTCGGTCAGCGAGTAGCGGGACAGCGCCGTGCCCTCGGCGTCTTCCATGAGATACGCGCGGATGGGGCCGAAGACGTACCGCAGCTCCTCGAGGGTGCAGGTGGGCAAGTAGGAGCGCAGGACGCGCGGGTCGTAGTAGCGGAAGTAGAGGCGCTTGCCGCGTGAGTCCTGGACCTTGAGGAACCGGCGCAGGTGGCGGCGCAGCACCTCGGCAGTGCAGGGCGCTTCGATGAAGAGCCCCCAGGCCTTTCCCCACCCCTGCTTCAGCAGCTCACGCGTCACGGAGGCTTCACGCTCCAGCCGGAGGAGGTAGGGGGCCACCTCGAGCAGCTCCGGCGCGATGCGCCCTTCGTAGAGGCACGATGCGCCCGCCTCCCAGCGGACGAGCGGGTACACCCGGGCATCCCTCGCCGCGTCGAGCACGGCATAGCGCTCCAGCGGCGCGCCATCCCGAGGGGGCGTCCAGAGCAGCTCGATGAGACGCTCGGCGGGCGGACCTGACATCCCTTCCTCTCGTTCAAGCGGCACGGCGCCGCTTCTCGCACTCCTCGCAGAAGGGGGTGCCCTCCGCGGCGGCTTCTCTCAGGACGCGCACCTGCGCCGCCACGTCCACCTCCGCCTCCACCGGCACGGGTCTCGGCGCCGGGGGCGGAGGCTGTGCCTCCATGGAGACGGGGGCTTCCACTTCGAACGGCGGTGCCACGCTCACCGGGCGGGGCACCTCGCGCGCCACCAGCTCGCCCTCCCGCAGGGCCCGCTCCAGGCGCTTCTGGAGGGCCTGCTCGAAGCGGACGCGCTCCAGCGAGGACAAGCCTAGCGGCTGTGGGCCGCCCAGGGCCTCGTAGAGGGAGTACAGCGTGGCCCGAGAGCTGATGCACCACCGCTCCAGGTGCCAGGCGATGAGCCCCTCCGGAACCCATTGCCTCGGCCCGTCCTCCGCCGTCACGTCGACGGAGCGGATGAGCTCGTAGTCGAGCTGGGTTCCAGGAAGCAGCCAGGACCGGGGCTTGGCGCGGCGCGGGAGCATGGCCGCATCATCCGCGAATCCGGAGCAATCTGGAACACCTGCATAGTGATTTCAGTAGTGCTCGAGCACGTTCCGGCGGGCGTTGGCGACCGATGCCCAGCAGGTAGCCGGGGGATGTGGAGACGCTGCTCCATGGGATGAGCTCTTGTCCCCCCTTCAGGACCCGGGCCTCCATGAAGTCGACGGTGTCGCCGCCGTCGGTGCTCACTCGGGTGAAGAGCGCGTGATGGAGCCGGCTGGCGTTGAAGTTCTGCGTCTGGTTGCTCGCCAGCGCGTTGAACGCCTTCGAGACTGGCGCAAACTCATGGAAGCGCAGCCCCGGCGTGAGGACGTATCTCGCTCCGGCGGGGAGGTCCCCGAATGCATAGGTCCCGTCGGGCCTCGCGCGCTGGGTCACATCGACCGAGTCGCCCGTGAGCCGGATATCGGTCCCACCGGGCGCGGACTTGGGATTGATCTTCCCGCTGAGGGAGACCCGTGCCTGGAAGTCGACCTCGGTGTCATCCCCGAGATTGGCGATGGCATGCTGCGCCGGATGGAAGCTGACGGAGCCCTTGGCGGGGCGGAGCACGTAGCTCTGTCCGGGCTCCACCGCGTCGAACGAATACCTGCCCTGGTTGGTGGTCTGGTCCTCCTGGACCAGCTCCCCGCTGGCCCTTTCGAGCCGCAGCGTCACCTGCTGCACGGCGGCGCAGATGGTGGCCGCGGTCACCCTTCAAGGAGTGCACCGCCCCGAGCCCCAGGCGCCGGATCCGAGTGACTTCGTCGACGCCCGGCTCGGCCAGGATGTCGCGTGCCCAAGGGCGCTCCACGTCGAACTTCGGCCCCAGGACGAAGACGAGCCGGACGAAGGCGGCGACGGTGTCCTCGAGCTCGAAGCCATGGCGCGTGGCGCGCTGGACGGCAGCCTCGACCTCCCTGCGCACGCCTCCGGGGCCCAGCGCGCGTGCCGCATCGGGGAGGGTCTGCTCGAGCTCCTCGGTGAGCCGCTTCACGAAGGGCTCGCGGAGCAGCGCATCGAGGACCCACTGCTGCTCCTGGCGGAGAACAAGCACGGGATGCTCCTGCATCGGCCGGGGTCGCGACGCTTGCGACACGTCGAGGCCCTCGGCGAGGGCGGCATGCCCATTCGCGCCAAGTCTGTTACCCGGTTACAACTAAGTCAACGTTGCCAGACCCCGTTCATGACGCCGTGGGGGGAAGGGGGCGGGCGGGGCCGCCGGCTTCACCGGCCACCTTGAGCGCTCGCAGCTCCTCCTGGCTGCTCGCCTCCAGCACCTCGCGGAGCCACTGCTCTGCCTCGCGCGCGCTCGCGAAGCGGTTCGAGCCGCCGGTCACGGTGCAGTCCCGGGTGAGCACGACTCGGCAGCCGGAGCCGGAGACTGGCACCACCTCCCATGCGCCGCTCACCGCCGTCAGTGGGGGAAGGGGAGACTCCTGCTCGAAGTCGATGCGGTAGCCATTCGGGGAGAACACCCGTCGCGAGCGGGCGGTGTGGGTGCTTCCTCCAATGCGTGCCGTGAGCTCGATGCGCATCGCTCGCTCGCCCTGCTCCAGCACGGACGCGGACACACAGTGGGGGAAGATCTCCGGCCAGCGGTCCACGGAGACGATCAAATCGAAGACGTGGGCGGCTTCCTGGCGGATCCAGGTGGAGTGCTCCAGTCGGAATGACGCGGTATCGGACATGCGGTCTGCCTCTCTCCTTCAACCAGGGCGCGGCCCTGCGCCTCGCCCGGACAAGGTATTGGAGTGAGGGCGGGCATCTTGTGAATCACACTCGCGCGTGAAGGCTCTCAATCACAGGAGCCGCGCATCCTCTCTAACGGAGGTGAACGAAGACCGAACGGGTCTTCCCCCGAGGAGAGCCATGAGGAACCCGTGCCTTCACGCAGCCGTATCGTCCACGCCCGTCTCCGCGATGTGCGCGCCGCTCATCAACCGGATGCGCCTGGGCGGACTGGACTGGGACGACATCCGCCCCTGCCTGGAGGCCTTCGAGGCCGCGCCGATCCTGGAGGAGCAGGCCCTGTGGCACGAGGTCTGGACCTCGTGCGCGCGCGCCTGTGAGGTCCGCTCCCAGGATGCGGCCGACGCCCGTGAGCACGCCACCCAGCGGCGGATGCTCCTGCGGTCCGCGGCGTGCCACCACTTCGCGCAGCTGCCCTACTTCGACAACCCCGAGGCGAAGTTCATGACCCGGAGGAGGGTGACGCGCCTCTTCGAGTCCGCCCGCACGCTTCTTCCCTGGGAGGTGCACTCGCTGCGCATCCCCTATCAGGACTTCACGCTGCCCGCGTTCCTCGTGTCCGCGAGCGCCGGCGAGCGCACCCCCTGCGTCCTCCTGGTGAATGACCTGGGCACGGCCAAGGAGGTCGAGCTGTACGCCCTGGCGCAGGAGTTCCTCGCGCACGGCGTCTCCGTGCTGCTCTTCGACGGGCCGGGGCAGGGAGAGCTGGCGGGGCTCCACCGCCTCACGGTGGCATTCGAGCAAGTCGTCGCGGCGGTACTGGACTGCATCCGCGAGCTGCCCCAGGTGGACGCGGAGCGCCTCGGCATCTGCGGCCTCGGCCATGGCGGCTACCTGGCGGCCCGGTCGGCGGCGCTCCTGCCCCAGCGGCTCCGGGCCTGCATCAGCATCGCGGGCGGGTATGACCATGGCCACTACGCTCGGCTGCCCGAGCTGGTGCGCGAGGAGCTCAAGTACGCCTACTGCGAGCGCTCCGACGCCGCCATGGAGCGGCTCGCCCTGCGGGAGCTGACGCTGCGAGACGTTCCGAGGCTGGAGGCTCCCCTGCTCGTCGTCCACGACCCGTGGGACGGGGTGTGGCCGCGCGCGTCCTGCATTCAGCTCCTCGACTGGGCGCGGAGTGACAGGGACTTCCTGTGCTCGTCGTCCGAGCATCCGTCCCATACGCAGCCTGGCTCCTGGGCGGCCAGCGCACTTTCGAGCGTGCGCGCCTGAGTCCCCCGGCCGCGTCACATCCGGCGCTGGGACCACCAGAAAGAGTCCCATGCAAGCCATCACCGCACAGCAATCCCTCCGGCTCGTGGACCTGAGCGTCCCCGTGGACGCGAATCACTGGGAGCCCGACGTCATCCGCTGCGAGTACATCGACCACCGGCGCGGGGCGGACCTGCTGGGCAGTGCGCTCATCCACTCGCGGGGCCGAGACTCCCGGCTCGCGCGGATGCGCGAGTGGCTCAAGCACAAGCTCGGCCTGGGCGTGGACCATCGCGACTTCCCGGACGGCAAGGGCCTGTCGCTCATGCGCTACACGCTGACGACCCACACGGGCACGCACATGGACGCGCCCTTCCACTACGGCGACGTGGACGCGCGCGGCAACCGCGCCCGCACCATCTGCGAGGTGCCACTGGAGTGGTGCTTCCGGGACGGCGTGGTGCTGGACGTGCGCGGCGAGCCCGGCGACGGCCCCGTGACGCGGGACGAGGTCATCGCGGAGCTCGAGCGCATCCACTACACGCTCCAGCCGTTGGACGTGGTGCTGCTGCGCACCGGCGGGGACGTGGACGTGGGAACGCCGGGCTACTTCGCCCACTTCCGCGGCGTCACCGAGGAGGCCACGCGGTGGCTGGTGGAGCAGGGCATCCGCGTCATCGGCGTCGACAGCTTCGGCTTCGACGCGCCCTTCCACCAGATGCTCGAGGAGTACCTGCGTACGGGCAATCAAGGTGCGCTCTGGCCCGCGCATCTCTTCGGACGCCGGAGTGAGTACTGCCAACTGGAGCGACTCGCGAACCTCGACAAGCTCGAGCGGCCCCACGGCTTCAAGGTGTCCTGCTTCCCCATCAAGCTGGCCCGGGCGGATGCCGCCTGGTGCCGCGTGGTGGCCCTCTTCTGAATCCCCCCACAACAGGAGCTGCTGCATGTACCGGATGAAACATCAGGTGGAGATTGATGCGCCCGTCGACGTGGTCTTCGACCTCATTCGCCACGTCGAGTGCTGGCCGGCCATCTTCCCGCCCTGCAAGGCCGCGCGGGTGCTGGAGGAAGACGGAGGCCGGCAGGTCATCGAGCTCTCCGCGCTCGCCAACGGCCGGCTGATGAGCTGGCACTCGGAGCGGGAGCTGCACCCGGAGGTGCACCACATCTCCTTCCGACAGGTGCGTCCCTCGCCGCTGCTGGAGCGCATGGAGGGCGGCTGGCACTTCCACCCGCTGCGCTCGGGGACGCTGGCAGTGCTGGAGCACCGCTTCGCGGTGAAGTCCAAACCCCACGGGCTGGTGGAGGGCGTCACCACCCACCAGGAGGCGCTGGACTTCATGGTGCGCTCCACGGACGACAACAGCCAGCGCGAGCTCCAGGCGCTCAAGCAGTTCCTGGAGTCGAAGGAGCGGGCCGGCACGAAGCAGGAGCCGCCGCCGCCGCGCGCCGAGTTCGAGGAGAGCCTCACCATCAGCGCGCCTCCGGAGCGCGTCTACGCGCTGCTCCAGCAGGCCACGGACTGGCCGCGCCTGCTGCCCCACTGCCGCGCCGTGGACATGCGCTACGACGACGGGCGGAACCAGGAGTTCGTGATGACCGTGGACGTGCGCGGCAACGAGGAGCGCATCCGCACCATCCGGCGCTGCAACACCCACGGCGGCAACATCACCTACTTCCAGCCCGAGCCGCCCCCGGTGCTGCGCGAGCACACCGGTGAGTGGCGCGTGGAGCCCGTCCCCGGTGGGGTCCGGGTCGTGTCGTGGCACGCCGTGGAGCTCGCACCGGAGAAGGCGAAGGCGCTCTGGGGCGACATCGGGACGGACGAGGCGCTGCGCCGGGTCGCCAATGCCATCAACGCCAACAGCCTGGGAACGATGAAGGCCATCAAGGCTCGCGTGGAAGCGTGAGCACGGGAGGAAACACCACACCATGAATGCAACGACGGACATGACGAAGGACACGCCGAAGGTCGCGCTCATCACCGGCGCGGGACGGGGCATCGGACGCGCGGCGGCTCTGCGGCTGGCGCGGGACGGGTACAGCGTGGGGCTCCTGGCGCGCTCCCGGGAGCAGCTGGAGGAGACGGCGGCCGCGGTGCGCGAGGCGGGAAGCCGGGTGGCCATCGCCGTCTGCGACGTGCGCTCCGCGGACGCGGTGCGGGAGGCGGTGCACGCTGTCGTCTCCGAGCTGGGACCGGTGCGGGTGCTGGTCAACAACGCGGGACGCGGCGGTGGCGGCGTCACCGCGAAGATGGAGGACAGCCTCTGGCGCGAGGTGTTGGAGACCAACCTCGACAGCGTCTTCTACGTCACCAAGGCAGTGCTCAACGAGAACACCGGCGAGGCGCTGGAGTCCATCATCAGTATCGCCTCCACCGGCGGGAAGCAGGGCGTCATCTACGCGGCGGCGTACAGCGCCTCCAAGCACGGGGTGATTGGCTTCACCAAGTCGCTGGCCCTGGAGCTGGCGCCGCGGGGCATCACCGTCAACGCGGTGTGTCCGGGCTTCGTGGAGACGGAGCTCGCGAGCCACGCGCGGCGCGGCTACGCGCAGCTGTGGGGCGTGGATGAAGAGGGTGCCCGCAAGCGCATCGAGCAGCGCGTGCCCATGGGCCGCTACATCCAGCCGGACGAGGTCGCGGAGATGGTCGCGTACCTGGCGTCCCCGAGCGCGCGAGGCATCACCGGCCAGGCCCTCAACATCTGCGGCGGCCTCGGAAACTACTAACCCCCTCAGCGAAGAGATGAGCAGGAGTCGCGATTGAAAGTCAGGGACATCAAGCAGAGACGGCGGGTCGTCGTCACGGGTATCGGAATCGTGGCCCCCAACGGGATTGGCAAGCAGGCCTTCTGGGCCAGTGCGATGGCGGGGCGCTCCGGCGTCCATCCCGTGGAGGCGTTCCCCACCCAGGGATTCAAGAGTCGCATCGCCGGTCAGGTGCTGGACTTCGAGCCGCTGGCGCGGGGATTGAGCGCGGAGCAGGCGCGGCGGTTGGACAGGTACATCCAGTTCGCGCTGGTGGCGGCCCAGGAGGCGGTGAAGGACGCCGGGCTGGAAGGCGCGCGGGTGGACGGCGAGCGCATGGGCGTGTGCGTGGGCAACGCCATCTGCGGCACGCCGCTCATGGAGCGGGACTTCCTGACGTTGACGGAGCGGGGGACGCGGCCCATCGCTCCGGAGAAGGTCCGCGACACGCTGTACCAGGCGGCCACGTTCAACGTCGCTTCGGCGGAGGTGGCCAGCCGCTACGGTGCCCACGGGCCCTGCGGCGCGCTCACCACGGGCTGCACCGGCGGGCTGGATGCCATTGGCTTCGCGCTGGACTGCATCCGGCACGGCGAGGCGGACGTGATGATCTGCGGGGCGGCGGAGGCCCCCATCACTCCGGTGGCCATGGCGGCCTTCGACGTCATCGGCGCCCTGTCCAAGCGGAACGACGAGCCCCAGCGAGCCTCGCGGCCGTACGACGCGAATCGCGACGGCTTCGTGCTGGGCGAGGGCGCGGGCATCCTCATCCTCGAGGAGCGCTCCCATGCGCTGCGGCGCGGGGCGCCCATCCTGGCGGAGGTGCGGGGCTTCGGCTCCTGCAACAACGCCTTCCACATGACGGACCTGCCTCCGGATGGCGCGGCGCTCGCGCGCTCCATGCGGCTGGCCCTGGAGGACGCGCGGCTGCCGGGGACGGCGGTGGACTATGTCAGCGCCCACGGCAGCTCCACCGCGCAGAACGACGCCAACGAGACGGCGGCCCTCAAGAGCGTGCTGGGCGAGCACGCGTACCGGGTGCCCATCAGCTCGCTGAAGTCCATGGTGGGCCACCCGCTGGCCGCGGCCAACGCGCTGGAGGCGGTGTCCTCGGTGCTCACGCTCACGCGGGGCGAGATACCCCCCACCATCAACTACGAGACGCCGGACCCGAAGTGCGACCTGGACTACGTGCCGAACGAGGGACGCCACCAGCGGGTGAACGTGGTGCTCAAGGGCGCCAGCGGCTTCAGCGGGATTCACAGCGCGATGGTGCTCACACGCCCGGACTACGAGGGAGGTCTGTCATGAGTCGTCGAGTGGTGGTGACGGGAATCGGGTTCATCGCTCCGGGTGGCATCGGCCGCCAGGCCGTCTGGGACAACGTGCGCGCGCGGAAGGGCGCCATCCGAAGCGTCACCCGGTTCGACCCCACGGGCTTCCCATGCACGCTCGCTGGCGAGGTGGATGGGTTCAACCCCACCGACTTCATGCCCATGCGGCTGGCGCGCAAGCTGGACCCGTACACGCAATACGCCGTGGCGGCGTCACAGCTCGCGCTGGACGACGGGCGGCTGTCGCTGGAGTCGGTGGACCGCGAGCGCATGGGCGTCTTCGTGGGCAACAGCTTCGGTGGCTGGGACTTCACGGACCGCGAGCTGCGCAAGCTCCACACGCAAGGCGTCAAGGAGGTGAGCCCCTTCCAGGCAACGTCCTGGTTCCCCGCCGCGCCGCAGGGGCAGATCTCCATCCACTTCGGGCTGCGCGGGTTCAGCAAGACGGTGTGCGCCGAGCGGGCCAGCGGGCACCTTGGCATCGCGCTCGCGGCGCGGAGCATCGCCAGCGGGCACTGCGACGTGAGCCTCGCGGGTGGCGCGGAGGCCCCCATCACGCCCTTCGCGTACCTGGCCTGCGGCACCGAGGGCGTCCTCGTGGGCCCGGACACGCCAGCGGACGGAGCCTACGCCCCGTTCGACGCGAGGCGGCGGGGCCTTGTGCCGGCGGAGGGTGCGGCCTTCCTGCTGCTGGAGGAGCTGACGCACGCGCTGGAGCGTCAGGCCCCCATCTACGCGGAGGTGCGGGGCTTCGGGCTCACGAATGACGCGTGCCATCCCGCGCTCCTCCCGTCGGAGGAACGCCACCTGTCGGTGGCGATGCGCAAGGCGCTGGAGGACGCGGACCTGCCGCCCGGTGCCGTCTCGTACGTCCTCGCGGACGGGCTGGCCACGCAGGAGGGCGACCGGCAGGAGGCGGCGGCCCTGCGAAAGGTGTTCGGCGGCTCCCACCGGCGCGTGCCCGTCACCGTGCCGAGGACCATGACGGGGCATCTCTACGGGGCAGCGGGTGCCCTGGATGCCGGGCTGGCGGCGCTGTCCATCCAGCACGGCGAGGTGCCGCCCACGGCGGGTATCGGCACGGTGGATGCGTCGCTGGACGTCTCGCTCGTCACGGAGGCTCTGCCCATGCAGCGCGTGGAGCACGTGATGCTCAACGGCCGCGGGTCCGGCGGGCTCAACGCGTCTCTCATCATCAGCCGCGTCGCCAGGGCCTGAAGCCCGGGCGCGGTCCCCACTCATCAAGGACACGGAGGAACAGAAGCAATGGATGCCATGGTGGACAACGAGAAGAAGGTGCGCGAGGTGCTCGCCAGACTGCTGGGGCGCAATGAGGCGGAGTTCGAGCCCGGCGCCTCGCTGAAGGACGACTTCGACGTGGACTCCACGGAGATGGTGGAGATCGTCTGCACGATGGAGAAGGCCTTCGCGCGCCCGCTCGGCGAGGGCGCGGAGAAGAAGATCCACACCGTGCGGGACATCTACGCGCTGGTGGGCGTGGACGCGGGCTGAGGACGGCCACTCCCGGCGGGGGCGCTGTGCACCCGCCGGGGGAGGGGGACGGGAATGATTATCGGCGTGGGAATGGACCTGTGTGGGATTGAGCGGATGGCCGGGCTCCTCGTGCGCAACGAGGGCCGGTTCGAGGACCGCGTCTTCACCGAGGCGGAGCGGGCCTACTGCAAGGCGAGGGGACGGCCCGCCCAGCACTTCGCGGCGCGCTTCGCGGCGAAGGAGGCGCTGCTCAAGGCGCTGGGGGCTCCGGACGGATTGTCCTGGCACGAGCTGGAAGTGCGTCACACGCCCGACGGACGGCCCGAGATGCTCCTGCGAGGCGCGGCGAGGGACGTGGCGGGGAGGCTCGGCGTCCAGCGCCTCCACCTGACCCTGACACACAGCGAGGGTGTCGCGGTGGCCACCGTCATCGCCGAGGGCTGACGCGCGCGGCCGGCATCACGAGGAGCCGGGCGCTCCACCTTCTCGAAGCTGACGGGATGACACACCTTGAGACCACCCGACACCATTCTTCCCACACAGACCACGAACGAAAAGGCCCGGGGCATCCGCATCATCGCGAGCTCGCTGTTCCGCGAGCTCGTCGCCCACGGGTACTCGCAGTCCCACATCATCAGCCTGACCACCGAGCTCATCGAGCTGCTCATGACGTCGATGCGCAGCGGCGGGATTTCGCCGCTGGAGCGCGAGGTGGTCCCGGGCCACGAGGAGGGCGCCGCCGGTCAGGACGTCACGAACCCGACGCGCGCACTCCTATCCAACAACTCCTGACCCGAGGCGCCTGGCCAACGCTGGTGCCCAGGCGCGCGGAGTCCACACCCCAGAGAGAGACATGAAGGCGACAAGCGTGAGGAAGCAGGCGGAGCGGGCGCAGCGACTGGAGGTCGGGCAGAAGCTCTCGACCAGGACCTATGAGACGTGCGAGCTGTTCTTCTCGCGCATCGGGCTGTGCGGTCTGGACTGGGGCGACATCGTTCAGACCCTGAGCGGCCTGCGAAAGAAGAACACCTTCGAGGACTGGGACGACTGGCATGCGCGCTGGGCCGCCACCGGGCGCCGCTACGAGGAGCGCGGGCTCGAGGCCGCCGAGAAGGGCCACCGCGTCACGGCGCGGCAGTGGCTGAAGCAGGCCGCGGGCGCGTACCACATCGCGGAGTTCATGTACTTCGACAACCCCGAGGCCAAGGCCCACTCGCGCCGGCAGGTGACGCGCATCTTCGAGCGCAACATCGAGAACCTGGGGCACCCCGTCCATCGGCTCTCCATCCCCTACGAGGGCCTGTCACTGCCCGGGTATTACATGCCCGCGCCCGGCCCGGGGCCTTCGCCCTGCGTCGTCCTGATGAACGGGCTCGACTCGGCCAAGGAGGTGGAGCTGTACGCCTTCGCGCGCGAGTTCCTGGCCCGGGGCTTGTCGGCCGTCATCTTCGACGGGCCGGGGCAGGGCGTGCTCGCCGAGCGCCACCCCATGGTCCCTGCCTTCGAGCGCGTCTTCGAGAGTGTCCTGGCCACGGTGCTCCAGCTCGACGGCGTGGACAAGGACCGCATCGGCCTCTTCGGCGTGAGCTATGGCGGCTTCCTGGTCTCCCGCTCGGCGGCCTGGTTCCAGAAGGAGGTCAAGGCCGTGGTCAACCTCTCGGGCGGGTTCGACCATGACAACTACCGGGACATCAACGTCATGGTGCGCAAGGACTTCCGGCACGTGTTCGGCCAGCCGGATGATGAATCGATGGCACGACTGGCCATCGAGGAGCTCAATCTGCGCTCGGCGCCACGGATGACGGCGCCGCTGCTCATGGTGCACGGCGAGAACGACGGCATCATCCCGTACGAGTCCTGTCAGCGGCTCCTCGACTGGGCCCGGGGGGAGAAGGAGCTCATCCTCTACCCGCGCGAGCGACACGTGTGCACCAATTACTTCAACGACTTCATCCCGCGCATGTCGGACTGGCTGGCCACGGCCCTCATCGCTCCGCGTCGTTGAGATGCCCGCCGCTTCGAGCAGGAGGAGTGAGTTGCCCATGAGTGCGCCACGCAAGACCCCCTGGCTGACGCGGGTGCATGGCATCGCCGGCACGCTGGCGCTCGCGTTGATCTCCACGTTCATGGTGTCGACGCTCGTCGTCGAGCTGCTGGGCGACACCGCGGACATCGTGGCGCTCAAGCGGTTCATCGCCTACGCGCTCACGCTGGTCATCGCCTCCATGGCCACGGCGGGGGCCACTGGCTTCCGGCTCTCGCGCCACCGGGGCGGGCGGGTTGTCGAGGGAAAGAAGCGGCGGATGCGGTACGTGGCGATGAATGGCCTGCTGGTGCTCATGCCCTCCGCCATCACCCTGTACCAGCTTGCTCGCGAGGGCCGGTTCGGCACGCTGTTCGTCACCGTTCAGGTCATCGAGCTCGTGGCTGGAGCCACCAACATCTTCCTGCTGTCCCGGATGATGCGTGATGGTTTCCGGCTGACCGGGCGCTTCAAGCCCCGCCGGGCGAAGACGGCCGAGCCGCTTCCACCGGCAGCGGGGGAGTCGCACCCGTAGTTGATTCATTCGAGCAATGCCTGAACAGCATTGCCCCGGATGAGTGGCATTGGGAGAGCGCACGCCAAGAACAACGGGCCCCCCACCTGCGTGGGAGGCCCGTCGCTCACTTCCGGGACATGCGTTGTCTCAGACGGGGACTACTTGCCCGCGCGGTACGTGGTCCACATGCTGTTCATGCGGCTGACCTGGCCGGCGCTGAACGTGTTCATGCAGGAGTCGTAGGTGTAGTCCATGAAGTTGGTGATGGGGTCCAGGCCGGCGCTGGTGCAGGTGTCGCGGCCGGAGGGGCAGCCGTAGGCCGCGGAGCCCTCGAAAGGCGTGTCATCCACGCTGTCGCCCGGGCTGGTGCAGCCGCCCTGGAACGTGTGGTACAGGCCCATCCAGTGACCGACCTCGTGGGTGCCCGTGTCGCCCTCGTTGTAGTTGGTCGCAGTGCCGCCGGGCAGCGAGGTCTGGAGGACCACCACGCCGTCCATGTTCGGGCTGCTGGCGTAACTCCACGGGAAGGTCGCCCAGCCGAGCAGACCCCGGCCCATGTTGTTGGTGTAGAAGTTGAGCGCGGACGCGGTGCCCTTGTGCAGCGCGCTCTTCATCTTCGTCTCACAACCACCGCCGGCGCAGGTGTACCAGGTGCCGTTGTTCGTGTAGTCCACCCCGGCCAGGGTGAAGCTGACGCCAGCCGACTGGTAGGCCTGGTTCAAAACGCTGATCTGGTTGTTGATCTGCGTGGTCGTCACGCCACCACCGCCGTTCGAGTCACGGATGACGTGGACATAGACGGGGATGGAGATGGCCATGGCCTGCACGTTGCCGCCCATCGCCTGCACCGCGCGGGCTGCCTCGTAGCGGGCCTCGATGGCCGCCACCTCGTCCTCGGTGAACTCCTGCGCACCGCAGTTGCGGCCATCCACCACGGCGGCCTGGGTGTCCTGCTGCTCCGTGTCGTCCACGGGACCGCAGCCGGTCATCGCGGCAATCGCACCCAGGGCCACAACCGTCTTTCCAGCAATACGCATGTGACTCCAATTTTCAGGACTGATGGCGGAAAATTCCGCTAATTGCTGACCCCGGCTGTTGCGGTTCGGTCACATGGTTTCTTCACGCTGGGAACGGAAGCACCAGGCCCGTCCCCAGGAGGGGGAGGGTCAAACCCGCCCCGCCGTCAGAATGCCAGCCAGCGTGCGGAGGAGACCTTGTCGCCGAAGCTCCAGTCGTTGAGGTTGACCTGATGGATGGTGCCGTCGCCGACGAGGTCCTTGGTGCTGCCGCCTTGGTTGGAGTCGCTGTACAGCCGCACGCGCCAGCCGGGAGGGATGCACCAGCGGACGGCGGAGGCCTTGTCGTTGAAGGCGTCGATGTTGTGGAAGCTGGCCCAGTTCTTCAGGCCCCGGTCCGCGTAGTCGTAGATGAAGCCGCGGTCGCTGAAGTTGGAGTCGTCGTAGAAGTCGACCCAGGCGTGGTTGATGTCGCCGCCGCACCGGGCGTCCGCCCAGATGTTGCGGAACTCCACCATCTTCACCGAGCCGGCGGGCCCGTCATCGGCATGCTCGGTGGCATAGAGGAGGAGGTTGCGGTCGGCGTCGACGAAGACGCCGGCTGCCGCGTCGAGGTTGCACTGCCGCGAGCCGTCGTTGCTGCAGTACAGGTGCTTGGATGCGACGTGCTCGATGCGCATGTGCGCGTCGATGTTCACCCGGTAGAGGTGGGCGTAGTCGTCGCTGACGGCGCCCCACCGCAGCCCGCCCAGCCGCGTGGCCACCAGGTAGAGCTGTGAGTCATTGCAGTCGGTGACGAGGTTGAGGTTCTGGAAGGGGCCCCACTCGCCGGAAGCCAGCTCCCAGTCGTACCACTGGTCCACGCGCGCCCAGTCGTTGTCGGGGGAGCGGATGTTCGTCTCCGTGGAGAAGAAGACCTCGAGCGACGTCGCGTCGTACTGCCCGAGCAGCAGCACGTAGTGCCCGTTGGACAGCTTGGAGATGGACGCGGTCCCCGCATTGTTCGAGTTGCCGCTGACGACGGCGAAGGGGCTTGGGTTGAGCGTGAAGTTGTAGTCGTAGAGCGCGATGCGCCCGAGCCCGGGGCCTTCCTCCATGGGGAGGGCGACGACGTTGCCCACGGCCTGCATGCCGCCGCCGTGCTTGTAGCCGTCGAGCACCGGCAACGCCGTCACCGCGCGGTCATCCGCGAGCGGGGCGGTGTCCTCGGGCTGGGCGATGCTGGTGGACAGCCGGTTGGAGCGGAAGCGCAGCCCGTCGCCGTTGCGCGTGCCCATGGAGATGAGATGGCCCACGTTGCCGCCGGCGCGGTCATCCCGCTTGGAGAGGACGAAGTAGCGGCCGTAGTCGAGCGGCAGGCGCTGGATGCCTTCCCAGTGATTGCTGCTCGGGTAGGCGACGTTGAAGTCATACGGCCCCGGGTTGAAGCCGAGCACCTCGCCGTGGTCCCGGATTTCGTTGAAGCGGGCGGGCACGTCCGGGACGCAGAGGTTGCAGTCCATGCTGCCCGGAGCGCAGGACGTGTATCCGCCGAGCGTGACGAGCGGAGAGGAGCGGGTGGTGGTGGCGGAGTCGCTCGGGTCGCCACCGGGCCCGGCACCGTCCGGTCCACAGCCGATGAGGCCGACGAGTGACAGGAGTCCGGTCAGCGCCAGGGCCGGCGCACGCGATGACGTGTGTTGTAGCTGAAACATGATTTTCCCCCTGGGAAGTGCTGCTGGTGCGGATACGGAAGCGGGGTCGAGAGTTGGTTGCTCGCCGGCAACCACTTTTCGGTGCGCTGATATGCGCGGGGCCGCTTGTCGTTCCGACGACATATGACCAGAACCTCTCGTTTGGGCAGTGGTGTCGTGGCCGCAGGAATGCTGTTTCTCTCCGCCGCACCTGTGTACGCCGCGGGTGCGGAGGTGGAGGGCCTCCATCAAGAGGAGGCGCGGGAGAAGTCCGGCATCCGGGGGCGTCGCTTCTCCATCTATCTGAATGGCTCCGAGCGGGTGGAGGTTCCCGAGGATTTGTCCGCGGTCTCCATCTATGCGTGGGTACGGACCCCTGGCGGCTTCACGCGCGTCGAGGGGCAGGGGACCGCGCACGGCACCTTCACCGTTCCGGGCGTACCCCGGGGCGCCACGTACACGCTCTGGGTGGGCGACTTCTACGTCGTGGGCTCCGAGCGCGAGCTGGACTTGAGCCGGGAGTACCTCGGTCGTCCGGACGTGATTGCGCCGGCCGAGCCCACGGCGCTCACCTTCGACGTGGACCACCTGGCGCCTTGGGGAGCGGGTGACAGCTTCCAGCTCTTCTCCGCGGGCTCCGCCACCGCGCTGTTCGACATGCAGTACTCCTTCGACCCCGGGGCTCCTTCGGAAGGAGACACCCGTCTGGCGGGAGCATCGGTGGACTTCTCCGCCGAGTTCTTCGGGACGCTCATCGACGGGACGCGGGGAGACCGCGCCTTCGTGACGCGACTGTCGGCGAAGGTGGCGGGGGCGAAGTCCTATCAGGCGGTGACGCAGGTCTTCCGGCCCGGGCCCTTCACGATGGTGAATGGCCAGGAGACGTCCATCCAAGGCAGCTTCGAGGACGTGCCCCAGCGGGAGCTGCTCGCCTACGACTACCGGGCGGCGAGCTTTGACATCCACCGAAGCGACGTCCACCCCCGGGCCGTGCCCTCGGCGACCATCCCGCCCTCGCTCACGGTGAGCGTCGCGCCCTACACGGCGAAGCACGGGTACTACGCGAGCGCAATCCCAGACGTCCTGGTGACGCCGCTGGAGGAGGGCGTCCCGGCCCCCATGCCCTACGGCAACCCGTTCCCGCGAGACTGGCCGCTCGTGATCAACTACTCGCGCTACGACACCGTTTCGTTCTCGCTCAACGGGACGCGGCCGTGGACCACTTCGGGCATCCTTGGGACGACCGTGGAGCTGTCCGGGTCCGCGTACCAGCACATCGAGCCCATGATGAGCCCGGTGCGAGACATCCGGGTGGACGGCGTCTCCGCCGACGATGACCAGGTGCTCGGCTCGCTGACGCCGACCGTGAGCTGGTCCCGGCCCGCGGTGGGCCGCCCTGGCGATTACACGGTGACGTTCTTCCGGGTGGTCGAGGACGGCACGCGCACGATGACCCAGGGCAACGTCAGCTTCCGGACCACCGGGCGCGAGTTGACGGTGCCTCCGGGCGTCCTCGTCTCGGGAGCGAACTACGTGGTGCGCATCCGCGCCCTGCGCGAGGGCAACGTGGACCTGGGCAGGTATCTCTTCCGCCAGGACTTCCCCAACGCCTACGCGTACGCCTTCACGGGCATCCTGCGCGCCCCGTAAGTGGAGCCCTCGGGAGGCGGAGTGTGCCTCCCGAGGTGCGCGGGCCTCAGTTGCGCGCGCACTCGTCGAAGAGGACGCGAACCTTCAGGGGCGCGGCGGGGTCCTCCGCGTCGTCGAGCACGGCCGTGCGTCCGCAGGGCACGTCGTAGATGTGCTCCACGAAGCGGGGAAACTGGTCCTTCGCGGCGGCGAAGCTGGGGAACTCCAGCGTGGCCATGCAGGAGTGGCTGCGGCAGTCCACGTCGAGCAGGTTCCCGCGCCGGTCCGCCGGCAGGCTCGCCAGGAGCGTGCCCATGCTGGCCTCCAGCGACTTGCGCGCGGGGTCCGCCCACGCGGCGTCCATGCGCTCCTGCTGGTACGCGTCCACCTTCATCTCGAACATCTCCATGCCGGCCTCACGGCGCTGCACCAGTTCCTCTTGAGTGGGGGGCATGGGCGGGGGCGGGATGTTGATGCGAGCCGCCTCCTCGGAGCCGAGCCGCTGGGAGAGCTGCTCCACCTGCTGCTCCAACTGGCGCAGGCGCGCGGCATCCGCGGAGGCGCCTGGCGCGACCGGGACGGACGGCGCGGGCACCGGCTCGGGCGCGGGCGCGGAAGTGGCGGTGGGGCCTGACGTCAGGCCGAGACTCCAGGCGATGCCAGCGACGAGGGTGGTGGTGGTGATGGCGGCCAGCCAGGGGCTCTTCAGCGAGAGAGACATGGTTCCTCCAGGGGGAAACAGCCCGGAGCGCGGGGCACGCGGCCCCACGCTCCGGGAGTCAACGCGAGCGGGTGGGGCGGCGGCCTAGTAGGTCGAGTAGCCGTAGACGACGCTGTTGCCCAGCGGCCCCTGATGGGGAATCTGGATCTGGAGGAAGGAGTAGTCGCCCTGCCAGGCCTCCTTCAGCTTGTTGACCTGCGCCGCGTCCAGCGCGACCTGGTACGGGCCCGTGAAGGTGACGTCAGTGGAAATCGGGCGGAGCACCTTGGGCGTCGAGCAGGAGGAGCCCGTGCCTTCCCTGAACACGTAGCAGACGGTCGCCTGGGCGTTGTAGTAGTCGCTGGTGCCGTTGTGCCCGTCGTAGCCGCTCACGTAGATGGTGGCGACGGCGGGCCGCCAGCTCACGTTGGACGTGGTGGCGCCGGGGGCGCCGGAGTTGTCGTCGATGATGGGGCAGCGGATGTTGCGCGCGCGCGGGCTGAGGCCGGCGCTCTGGTTGGCGATGCCGAGCGACCAGACGTAGTCGCCGGCGTAGTCGCTCTCGTAGGTGCAGCCAGCGGTGGGGTAGGCCCGGTACGCGCTCGCGGTGCCCGGGAGGATGGCCAGCACGGCGGGGACGGCGACGGACAGACCGATGGCGGCGCGCTTCAGCAGCGAGAGAGTGCTCATCTTTTCTTCCTCTTGGTTGGGTGGACTGCCTGGGATGGCGCCCCATCCGGTGGGCCCGGTGGTGTTCGCCATCTGCGGGGACCCTGAGCAAGCCTCATGCCCGCGCGCCTACCTCGCGAGCAGCGGCCTCCGCGGAGACTTCGCCCGGACGAATTCTCCTCTGGGAGCGGGCCCAAGGCCGGCCAGTCCGGCCCCTGTGCCGAGCGCGCTGCCCCCCGCGACACCGCACGGGTGGCACACGTGGCACATGTGCCATGTGCCGTCGTGAGCGATGTCCGGTACCTCGCGGCCGTGTCGCCCGTGAAGACCCGGCTCACTGGACCGCCGGGGCGGGGCCCGGGCAGCATGGAGTGGGGGAACCCCAGGAGACCGCGCGCCCATGTCAGCTTCCGAAAAGGAAAGACTGGCTCTCGACCCGACGCTTCCGCCGGAAGGCCTCGACGCCCCTCGGCCTTCTCCCATTGGCGCGCACGAGGCGCGGTCTGGGGAGACGCTGGTGTCCGTGCTCCCCCCGGGCTCGGACGAGGTGTTCCCGGTCGGCGACTGGGAGCGCTACGAGTTCATCGAGCCGCTGGGACGCGGCGGCATGGGCGAGGTCTTCAAGGCGCGTGACCGGCGCCTGGGCCGCGTCGTCGCGCTCAAGTTCATCCGTGGGGCGCATCCGGACCGGGTCATGCGTCTGCTGCGCGAGGCCCGCGCGCAGGCGCGCATCGACCACCCGAACATCTGCAAGGTCTACGAGGTCGGCGAGGTTGGCGCGAAGGCCTACATCGCCATGCAGCTCGTCGGCGGACAGCGGGTCGACCAGGCCTCAATGTCCGTGCCCGAAAAAGTACGGGTGATGAAGGAGGTCACCGAGGCCATCCACGAGGCGCACCGGCTCGGCGTCATCCACCGCGACCTCAAGCCCGCCAACATCCTGGTCTCCAGCAGCGAGGACGGGCGGTGGCTCCCGGTGGTGCTGGACTTCGGCCTGGCGTACGAGGTGGACCAGGGGCACGGCCTCACCGAGTCGGGCGCGGTGATGGGGACGCCCGCGTACATGGCGCCGGAGCAGGCCCGCGGTGATGTGCGGAGCATCGACCGCCGGACGGATGTGTACAGCCTGGGCGCCACGCTCTACGAGTTGCTGACCGGCGTGCCGCCGTTCGTCGACTCGACGCTCATGGGCACGCTGGCGAAGGTGCTCGACGAAGAGCCGCTGCCTCCGCGCACGCGCGTGCCCCAGCTCGCGAGCGACCTGGAGACCCTCGTCCTCAAGTGTCTGAGCAAGGAGCCGGACCTGCGCTATCCGTCCGCGCGGGCGCTGGCCGAGGACCTGGGCCGCTATCTCGACGGCGAGCCCATCCTCGGGCAGCGCCCGAGCCTGCTACACCGGCTGAAGCGGGGGGCCCGCAGGCACCGGGCCCTGGTGGCCGTCTCGGCGCTGTCGCTGGTGAGCATCCTCGTCCTCTCCGCCCTCGGCGTGCGCTCCTGGCTGGAAGCACGGCACACGCGGGAGCAGTCCGCGGGACGCGCGCGGCTGGCCGAGCAACTGGGCCAGCAGGTCAAGGAGCTGGAGTACTTCCTCCGCGTGGCCCATGGGTTGCCGCCGCACGACACGACCCGTGAGCAGCAGCACGTCCACGCGCTCATGGAGAAGATGGCGGCGCGGGAGCACTCGCTCGGGGATGCGGGTGAGGGGCTCGTGCAGTACGCCCTGGGACGCGGCCACCTGGCGATGCTCGACTTCGAGAAGGCGCACGAGGCGCTGACGAAGGCGCGGGAGCTGGGCATCGACACGCCCGAGCTGCACCTGGCCCGGGGCCGCGTGCTGGGCGAGCTGTACCACCGGGCCATGGAGGACGCGCGGCGCAGCGGCGGCGCGGAGTGGCTGGCCGGGCGGCAGCGGGAGTTGGAGAAGCAGTACCTGGAGCCGGCGCTCCAGTCGCTCGAGCGCAGCCGGGGGCTCGCGCTGGAGTCACCCCGCTATCTCGAAGGGCTCATCGCCTTCTACCGTCGGGATTACGACGCGGCGGCTCGGGCAGCGGCGGAGGCCACCGCTGAAGCCCCGTGGGAGTACGAGGCGCTGAAGCTCGCCGGGGACGTCGAATACACGCGGGCGATGGAGCTGCTGGAGCGAGGCGAGTACGACGCGGCGCGCGCGCGACTCCAGGAGGCAGTGCGCCAGTACGAGCAGGCGGCCGAGTCCGGGAGGAGTGACGCGAGGATTCAGGAGGCGCTCGCGGAGGCGTGGCTGCAACAGTCGGAGCTGGACCAGCGGCAGGGAAGGCCTCCCCAGGAGGCACTGCGGCGCGCGCTGGAGGCCGGGGGCAGGGCGATGAAGGTGGCTCCGCTGCGCGCGTCTGGATACACCCGGCAGGCGCAGGTCCTGTTGAAGCGCTACTACCTGAACCGGTTCCAGGGCGGCAGCGAGGACCCGGCGCCCATCCTCGCCGAGTGGCTCGCCATGGCGGCTCGCGCGGTGGAGCTGGATTCGAGCGACGTGTATGCCTACGACTCGCTGGGCAATGGCCACTTCCAGCGTGGCTTCCAGGAGGCCAGGGAGGGGAGGGACCCAGGGCCCGCATGGGACGAGGCCATCTCCGCGCTGACGAAGGCGCTCGCGCTCCAGCCTCGCTATCCCTGGGGACTCAATGACCTGGCGCTGGTCTATCGCTGGAGGGGCAACCACCAGCGCGAGCACGGACAGGACCCGCGCGGTGCCTTCGCGGAAGCGGAGCGCTATTTCCGCCAGGCGATACAGGTGGACCCTCGCTACCTCTACGCCTTCGAGAACCTGGGCGACCTGTACGACGACCAGGCGACCTACGAGCTGGCTCACGGACGCGATCCGGAGGCCGGAATCCAGAAGGCACTCCAGGTGGGCCAGCAGGCCCTCTCCATCGATGGGCGCTTCTACCTGGTGCTGAATCAGGTGGCTGCCGCGGAGCTGACGCGCGCGCAGTACCTTCTCGACAGTGGGGGAGAGCCGCGCCCCGCGCTGGAGCGTGCGTTCCAACACCTGGAGCACTCGCTGGGTATCAATGCCACGTTCGGGAGGACGTACCTGTACCGCGCCCGCGGCCATCTCGTGGCGGCGGCCCACGCCCTGCGCGGGGAGCGCAATCCCGACGGTGACCTCCAGGCCGGGCGGAGGGCGCTGGTGGAGGCGCTCCGCAATGATGCGGGGTGTGTGGACTGCCGCGTGATGAGCGCGCGGCTGAGCCTGCTGGAAGCGGCGTGGGTGAAGCGGCGGGGACGGCCGGGCGTGCCGCTGCTCCAGCAGGCGCTCGCCGAGGCACGTCAGGCCGTGGAGCTGTATCCGTACTTCGAGGCCCACCAGGAGCTGGCGCGCGTCTACTGGCGCCTGGCGGAGGAACAGCCCGCCAGCGCCGCGCTCGAGTCCGTCGCGCGAGGCGACGAGCAGGTAGGGCTGGCGCTGAAGCTCGACCCGGCCCTGGCGCAGGCTCACGCCATTCGTGGAGGACTCCTGCTGGCGCGGGCCCGGCTGGAGCGTCAGGCGGCAACACGCATGGAGACGCTTCGTCAGGCCCGCGCCGCGCTCGCGCGGGCCGTCGAGCTCAATCCGTTGCTGCGGAGGGAGTATGAGGAGCCGCTGCGCGAGGTGGAGCAGCGGCTCTCTCGGCCCTGAACGTGGTTGTCTCAGGGGAGGGATTCGGGGCTGGTGGAGAGCCTTCCGAACCCGCTCTGTTCCCATCGGGTCTCCGTGCAGTCGGGCAGCCCGGTGTCGCGCTTCAATCCGGCGATCAGTGACCGGAGCTCGGCGCGGCGAACGTTGGCCACGTTGAGGCACTCCGCGCCCCTGGGGCTCCAGAGCGCTTCGAGGTGGTCCATCCGCTCGGCGTTGATGCCGTACGGGTCCCGTTTGAGGATGTGGGTTCCGGAAACCGTATAGCTATTGAAGTTCCCGAACTGGACGAAGTAGGCCGCGCGCTTGGCGTGCAGGCACGAACGGAAGAGGTAGTCGCTCCACCTGGGGTCCCCGGTCCGGGAGCTCCACGGCGTGTAGCCCCAGGCGAGACAGGTGCTGATGGCGCCCGTTTCGCAACTCAGGGTCGTGACGCCGGGATCATCCGTCACTCCAGCCGTCAGGCCATCCACCTTCTTGCCCCCCAGGAAGGAGATTCTGTTCCCCGTGGCGGAGTCCTCGCAGTGAGCCATCCAAGCGGACTGAATGCTGCCCAGCTTGTACCGGTAGGAGAGGAGATACCGCTGAATCTCCTCCGGCCCCCCGGCGCCCGGCGCGGCATTGAGTTTCATCTCATACAGGTAGACGTCATCGATGACGCTGAGCTGGAACTCGAGCCTCACCTGCTCCAGCCCGGCTCCGGAGACCTCATGCACCTGACCGGCCGTCTCATAGGTGATGACGAGCCGGCTCTGGTCACTTCGGATGCTCTTCATGTTGACGGACTGACGGGTGCCGGAGGCGGGCTCGAGCCAGGCTCGAACAGGGGCATCGCGGACGTAATTGGGGTTGGTCCAATCTCGTACCTGCAATCGAACCCCGCTGGGTGTGTTGATGAAGAGCTCGGGGCAGAATGAGTATGGGAACGAGGGGGAGGCGGCGTGCTCGTCCCTGAAGCAGTAGCTCCTCACCTCGGTGTTGGAGACGTAGATGCCCCTGCCATTCTGGCTGCCGGGATGGCATGAGCCCGTCGGGCAGGCGGCGAAGCTCGTCGGGACGTCGGGCGGCGGCCACGGAGCCTTGCACTTCCCATCGCCGCACCCGGTGGTGGACAGCGGCTCGTCAGCAGGGGACGTGACAGTGCCGGCGTCGGCCGCGACAGTGCCGGCGTCGGCCGAGGCCTCCTTGTCCGGGATGGGCCGAGGCGGCGTCACGTTGGACCCGCACGTCTTGCAGCCGCTCACCCACAGCAACAGTGCCATCAGTCCGAGCCATGAAGGCTGGATGTGCTTCACCTGCGTCATCTCGAGTCCCCCTCGTTGCGATGTGTTCGGGCTGGTTCCTTCCAGCCCCTGGATGGAAACGACTGGCGTCTCGTGCACGAAGTGCCTGCCGCCAGAGCAAGGCATGTACCAGCTTCGCTGCCACGGACTCTGACGCGATGGAGCGCGGGCGCGTCAATCATCTCGCGCACTTCTTCGCGCGTTCCGGGCGGAGCCTCCACGCATGGCACACCCGGTGGCACATGCCGTACCTGCTTCGTGTGCCAGGAGCCGCATAGGATGAAGCCCCATGGAGAAGGACCCATCGACACTGCAGCCGAGCGGAGCGGATGGAGGCGCGAGCGGCTCCGGCGAGGAGAAGGTGCCGGGCCTCCTGCGCCTGTTCTGCGGGGACGCGGCGATGGCGGAGGCGCTGCCCCTGCGGGACGGGGCCCTGGAACTGGGGCGGGGCGCCGCCGCGCTGGGTGAGGTCCAGGACCCGCGCATGTCCCGGCGCCACGCCCGCGTCCACTTCGACGGGCGGCGCTTCTGGGTGACGGACCTCGGCAGTCAGAACGGCACGTTCGTGGAGGGGAAGCAGGTGCCCTCCGGAACGCCGCAAGAGGCGCAGCGGGTCATTCGCATGGGGGACTCGCTGTTCGTCCCCTGCGCGGACGTGGGGCCGCTGGCGCGGCACGGTGTGGTGTTCCGGGATGGCTTCGTGCGCGGCCACGCCATGCAGCGGTTGCTGGCGGAGGTGGCTCGGCTGGCGCAGGTCGGGTCGACGCTGCACATCCATGGGGAGAGCGGTGCGGGCAAGGAGGGCGTGGCGCGAGCCTTCCACCAGAGTGGGCCCCGGAGCGCGGGCCCCTTCGTGGCGGTCAACTGCGCTGCGATTCCTTCAAGCCTCGCCGAGCGGCTGCTGTTCGGCGCGAGGCGCGGCGCGTACTCCGGGGCGGATGCGGATGCCCAGGGCTACATCCAGGCCGCGGACGGCGGCACGCTGTTCCTGGATGAAGTGGTGGAGCTGGACCTGTCCGTCCAGGCGAAGCTGCTGCGGGTGCTGGAGAGCCGGGAGGTCCTTTCCCTGGGCGCCTCGAAGCCGAAGCCGGTGGACCTCCACGTCTGCTCCGCGAGCAACAAGGACCTGCGCGCGCGGGTGGCGGGCGGGCACCTCCGGGAGGACCTCTACTTCCGCCTGGGCCGGCCGGAGGTGATGTTGCCGCCGCTGCGCCAGCGCCCCGAGGAGCTTCCGCTGCTGCTCCAGCAGGAGGTGCGGCAGGTGGCGCCCGGGCTGGGGCTGCACGTGTCGTTGGTGGAGGAGTGCCTGCTGCGGCCCTGGCCAGGGAATGTCCGGGAGCTGCGGGTCGAGGTGCGCAGTGCCGCCCAGGCCGCGCTCCTGGGCGGCGAGGCGCGCGTGAAGGCCCTCCACCTGAGCCCGAGCGCCGGCACCGCGTTCGGGCCCGCGACGTTGCCTCCGGTGCCGATGGAGACGGGGAGAGTCAGGCGAGAAGCATCCTCGCGGGCCCCGCCCCTGGAGGTCGAGGAGCGGGCGCGCATTGAGGAGGCGCTGCGCCAGCACGGCGGCAACGTGGCCGCGGCGGCGCGTGCGCTCGGCATGCATCGCACGCACCTCCGGCGGCTGCTCGCGCGCCATGGCCTCGTCGCGGCTCCTGGGAGCGACGGCGACTGAAGCCCCGGTCGCGAGCTCGGGGCCTTCGATTGACAGGGGCGCCAGCGGTGGGCGCCGACGTTCGTTGAATGCCGGCTCACCCCGGTGGGCGCAGGAGCGCGAGCTTGCGTTCCTGGAACCCGAAGCCGACCGAGGCATAGACAGACGTCGCGGGTCCGTCCGCCACCGCGACGATGACCCACTGCTTTACGCCCCAGTACTCGCGGGCGTGCTCCGCGGCGCGCCACACGAGCGTGCCGCAGATGCCGCGACGCCGGAAGTCGGGGTGCGTCTCCACGTACTGGTAGCGGGCGATGGGGCCCTCGTGGAAGAGGCCCAGGTCCGCCACCAGCCGCCCCTCGAGGAACGCGCCGAACCAGGCACCGCGCCCTGCGTCGGCCATGCGCCGGAATTGCGCCATCTGCCTCGACTTGAAGGCGCGGTAGGGCGCCTCGTCGAAGTGGGGCTCGCGCATGAGCACCTGCTGCTCCAGCGCCTCGGCCCACTCCGCGTCCGTCTTCAGGGGACGGAAGGTGGCCTCGGTGTTGGGGGAGGGCGGCGCATGGACGGCGGAGGTCGCCAGCACCACGTCCTCCGAGAGCTCGAAGCCCGCGTGGGTGAAGGGCGCGAGCGCGGAGGCGGACGGCGCGCCTCCGCTCCAGGCGAACAGCACGTGCTCCACCCGTGGTGGCCGGCCGAGCTCCTCGGCGAAGAGGTTCATCCAGCGGTGGAGGTCTCCGTCTACGGGCGGTGCGTCGAAGATGAGGTAGTTGCCCCAGTAGAAGGTGGGATTCTCCGGCGTGCGCACCACGAGGAACGGGCCGCGGTCAATGACCTGCCCCTCGAAGCGAGGGATGAACAAATCCGTTTCATTTCCGAGGGACGGGCGGGCCATGGCGCGGAGGATAGAGCAAGGGCGGCTCCGGGAAGGCTCGACTCAGCTCCTCACCCGTCTCGGGGGTGGGGCCGAGCTGTCTCCCTCCACCGCCTGGACAGGCCGGAGCGCATCACGCTCCTCGCTGTCCATGTGCTCGAGCGCCTCTGTCACGGCGGCAAGCTCCTCGCGCACGCGCCCCAGACCGCGCTCGAGCTCAGGTGAGCGGCCGGCGCTTCCGACACTCTTGACCTGGACGAGCTGGGCAATCGCCGAGTCCATGCTCCACCGCAGCCGGGTCAGCTCCGCGTCGAGGCGGTCCGCGTTGCGTCCGAGCCGCTCGCGTTGGGCTCGCTGCTCGTCGATGGCGGCGACCGCCTCCTTGAGACTCGCGCGCACCTGCTCATCGGTGGCGGAGTCAATCCGCCCCTCGAGCATGGTGCGCTCGCGCTCGAGCCTGGCCAGCAATTCGGGAGCGACCTCCCGCCGGAGGCCCCGCTCCCGCGCGATGAGGTCGCGGCACCCCTTCCGCAGCTCCGTGAGGGAGCCCGCGTTCGTGCCGAGAAACTCACGGAGTGCCTGAGAGCTTTGGCCAAGCTCTGCCTCGAGCCGATCACAGAGTGCCTCGAGCTCCGCGGCGCGCGGGTCCTCGACGCTGGGTGATGGCGAGGGGGGCGTTTCAATGGCGGCTCGAGGGGATGCGAGGCCCTGGGAAGCGCCCAGCGTGGCCCCTGCTCCGAGGTGCCCTCCCGCGCTCAGCACGGCGTTGCGGCCCACCGTCGCTCCCGCACCGACGCTCGCCGCACGCTGCACGGTGGCGCCCTGCCGCACGGTGGCGCCCCAGCCAATCACCGCCCCGCTCTCGACCGTTGCTTCGCGCTCCACGGTGGCGCCCATTCGAACGATGGCGCCCGTCCGCACCTTCGCGCCCGCGCCAATCGTCGCCCCCATCTCGATGACCGCTCCCGGCTCGACCGTGGCGGAGTCGTGCACCTCGGCGCCGAGCCCGATGCGGGCGTGGCTCGAGCCGGACGCGAGGCCCGCATGCTCGGCGAGCGCCCCTCGCACGATGAAGATGACACCGGAGGCGACCGAGAGCACTCCCGCGGGAATGAAGAGCCAGGGCGTCGCGAGCAGGGCCGCGACACCAAAGGAAGCTCCGCCCAGCAGGAGTCCCTTGCCCACCACTCCGAGCACGGTCTGGGCGCCCACCCCTCGCGGCCGGGAAAGCTCCTGGTTCGGCACCTCCTGCTTCATGAGCGCTCCTCGGTGGGGACCCGGCGGGAGTTCTCTCTCTTTCCCCGCACCGGTGCAAGGAGCAGGGGAGTACCCTCTCTTGGGTCTCGCTCTCCTGACGAGGTGCACCCTCATGAAGACTGGAACCTGGAAGCTCCTGCTGCTCCCGCTGCCATTGTTGCTGGGCGCCTGCGCCACTTCGGGCACTGGCAACCACGAGGCGCAGTCCCCTGATGCATGGCTCTCGCGTGCGCGTGTCATGGAGCTCGGCCATCCCATCACCCCGGACATGCCTCTCTTCCCGGGCGGGACGCGCTTCAATGCCAAGGTGCTGGGCACGGTCGAACGTGACGGGTACTACATCCGCCAGCTCGAGCTCGGCGAGCACGGAGGCACGCATGTGGATGCGCCGGCCCACTTCGCCGCGGGCACGGCTTCCGTGGACCAGCTCCCCGTCGAGGTGCTGAGTGGCCCGGCCGCGGTGGTGGACGTCACCGCGCAGGTGGCAGGCAACCCGGACTACGAGGTGTCCCCCGCGGACATCGAGGCCTGGGAGCGCGCCCACGGCCAGCTCCAGCCGCGGCACCTGGTGCTCATCCGCACGGGCTGGGCCTCGCGCTGGCCCGACGAGCAGCGCTACCGCAATGCGGACGCGGCGGGAGTCATGCACTTCCCCGGGCTCTCCGTGGCCGCCAGCCAGTTGCTGCGCCAGCGCAAGGTGCGAGCCATTGGCATCGACACGCTCTCCACGGACCCGGGTCCCAATGCCACCTTCGAGCAGCACAAGGACTTCCTGCCCGGGGGCGGGTACCACATCGAGAACCTCGCGGACCTCTCCGCGCTGCCACCGGCGGGGGCCTTCCTCGTCGTCTCCCCGCTGTTCGTGAAGGATGGCAGCGGCTCTCCGGCGCGCGTGTTCGCCTTCCTTCCTCAGTAGGGAAGAGCGACTCCTGTAGCCCTGGCGGCCAGCAGGACATCCACGGCGGGCGGTATTCCTCGAGAGGCCGCCCGCCGTGGGGGGCTTCGACCTCGGCTACGGATTACCGCCCTCTCAGGGGCAAATCATCCGGGTTCCCGAGCACCTGCAGGTGGCGGTCATGCAGGCGGTGCCGCTGACCCAGGAACACGTCGCCGTGCCGGTGCCCTTGCAGAAGGTCCAGTTCAGGGCGTCGCAATCCGGTGCGACACAGTTGCAGGTACCATCGGCGCACAACGCGGCCTCCGTGGTGCCCACGGACTCATCGGCCTCCGCGGGGCTCGGGTCTGAAACACCGCCACAGCCGACCAGCAGCCCTCCGAGCAGCAACGACAGGAACGCGGAGCTCTTCATGCGACGCGAGTTCATGGTCATCTCCAAGGTGTGGGTTTGCGCCGGAGCGCGCTGAAGACATACCACGTGAACACACGGAAGCTCAGAGACTCCAGGGAGTCATTCCAGACCCGAGATGTCCCGAATCTCGAAGCGCAGGATGGTTTTCGGGCTCGTGGGGGCGCGACGCCCCGAGCTCGAAGCAGGTCGTGACATGGGGCCTTGGAGGCGCGCTAGGAGCTCGCCGGCGAATACACCAGTGGAATCGGCGGGCCATTCGCGTCCAGCAGCACGTCTTCCGGCAGCGTCCACGTCCCCAGGCGCTTGCCGTTCAACGTGATGTCCACCGCGTTGGGTTGGACGAACATTTCCCAGCCTTTCGGTGACTTCTCCCGGCGGGCGACGAGGATGCCCGGGAGGAGCATCACAAGGATGAGAGCCAGGAAGAGGAAGCCCAAGGTGATGAGACTGCTGGTTGCTGCATCCGCCATGGCTCCCCCTCGACGACAAGCGACCGGATGAGCGAACGCTCAGGCGTACAACTCGGACGGCGTCGGCCCCAGCTCTAGCGATAATGACGGGCTGCTACCGGGTCAACCGGGCTCCGCCCGTCCGGTCGGGCTGTGCGGAGCACGAGCGGATGGCTATTTCCTCCCCTTCGGGGGAGCACATGGCCGCCATCCACTACGTCATCCTGTCGGACCTGCACTTCGGGGAGCGCAACAGTCTGCTGAGTGACCCCACCAGCAATGGCGCCACGCGGCCGCTCATGGCCAACGACGCGTTGGACGGCTTGGTGGCGTGCTTGAAGGATGTCGCGCGGGCCAACCCTCCCGGCATCAAGCCCTACCTCGTCCTGGCCGGCGACATCTTCGAGCTCGCACTCGCGCCCACCCACGTCGCGCTCGACGGGTTCGACCAGTTCATCAGCCGGCTCTTTCCAGCCGACGGCGAAGCGCTCTTCTCCACCACAATCGTTTTCATCCCCGGCAACCACGACCACGAGCTGTGGACGGGGACGCGTGACGAGCTCGTCGCCGAGCGGATGATGCGCATCTCGCCGGATGACCCACTCGAAGCCTCTACCCCGACGACTCTCATCTTCGCGGAGCTCCAGCCCGCTCCCGGCTCACTCCCCGAGCAGCAGCCCACCGAGAACGTGCTGCTCACGCGCATGCTGCGTCACCGCCATCCCGCCCACCCCGACTTGCGGGTGGTGGTGGGCTACCCGAACCTGGGCGTCATCCGGCAACAGCGGATGCTGCTCGCCCACCACGGCCACTTCGCCGATGACGTCTACCTGCTGATGACGCCCCTGGCCCGGGCCATCTATGGCGAGGCGGAGGAGGCACCGACGATTGCCCAACTGGAGACGGACAACGGCGCGTGGATCGACTTCCTCTGGTCCAGCCTCGGCCGCGAGGGACATGTGGGGGCGGGGGTGCGACGCAGCTATGACATGCTCAAGACGGACCCGGGAAAGGTCCTGCTCGCCAGCCGCCTGGCCGGAGCACTGGTCTCGCTGAAAGGCCGGAGGTTTGGCCGCCGCATGCGCCAGCGCCTGCTGTTGCCCTTTCTCCTGCGGGCCCTGGACCTCGTCGAGGAGAACGACGTGCGCCAGTCGCTCGAGTCCCGGAAACAGGTGGACGAGGGCGTCATCAACTACCTGAAGGGGCCGCTCGCGACGGAGGTGGCTCGAGAGCTGAGCGCCCGCAATCATCCGCTCCCCACTGAGCAAATCTTCATCTACGGACACACCCACCATCCGCTTGCGCAAGAGGTGGAGCTGCCGGAGCTCGGCTCACGCGTGCGCGTGTACAACACCGGCGGCTGGGTCGTGGACACACCCGAAGCGCGTCCGGCCACCGGAGGCGCCATGCTGCTCGTCGACGACGCGCTCGACACCGCGCTGGTCCAGCTCTGCGCCCAGACGACAGAGCCCCACCGCTCGCCGGTGATGGTGTTGCGCGCCGGAGACGAAGCCGCCGCGGGCCCGCTGCTGGCGCACGTGCGCGCCCTGGTGGACCGGCCGGAGGGCCCCTGGCGTGCGGCGGCCTTCGCCTGTGGCAACGCCATCCTCCGGCGGCGGGCCGAGCTGTCGGCGAACCTGCTGCACGAAGTGCGGGAGCTTCCCCTGACGGAGCGGCTCGCCCTGGGGTCCGAGTACCTCTACAAGCTCCTCCTCAAGCGAGAGCGCCGGGGCCGGTACCAGCTGAAGAGACATCTCCTCACGCAAGGGCGGCACGAACCGATGCGGCCACTTCCCGCGCCGCCCGCCTCAAACGCGCAGCCGGACGTTTCCTCCCCGCACTGAACTGGCCCGCAGGTGGCTTCCCCTGTGGATTCCAGAAGGCCCGGGGCCACGAGTCATGGCTGCAGGTTCACCTGCGAGACCCCCCCGTGCTTCGTCACACGATGCCCACCGGTAATTGGGGAGCCTTCGGTCCGCCCGAGGAGAAGCGCTCGCGCAGGAGCTGGATGAACCGGGTCAACGACGCGGGGCGCTGGCGGGACGTGCGGGTGACAGCGCTCCAGCGGCGGCGGATTCCTCGGGGCGTGAGCCGGATGGCGTGCAGTCCATGTCGCTGGGCTGGCAGCATCCATCCGGGCAGCGCCGTCACGCCGACACCTCCTCGCACCAGCTCGATGAGCGCCTCGGTGAGGGGCACGGGGGAGACCCGCTTTGGCTCGACGTTCGCGGGCCAGAACACGCGCGTGAAGACATCGAGCTGCTCCCGGGGCGCGGCATAGGTGAGCAGGTGCTCTGACCCCAGCTCCTCCGCCGTGACATGGCCGCGCCGCGCCAGCGCGTGGCCCGCGGGAACCACCAGCAGGAGCTCGTCCACGAAGAGGGCGGTCTGCGCCAGGCGGGCTTGCCGTGGGACGTCCGTGGTCAATGCGAGATCCAGCTCGCCATTCAGCAGCGCTCCGAGAGGCTGACGCGTGGCCTCCAGGACGATGCGCAGCTCGGCGCGTGGGTACTCCGCCTGCCACTGCCCCAGGATGGGCGGCAGCCAGCCATACACCGTGTAGCAGCCGGTGCTGAGCCGGAGCAGGTCGTCCTGCGGGTGTGCACGGCAGAGCGCCTCGGCCTGGGCCACCTCGTTCAGGACCCGTCGCGCCGAGTTGAGCAGCTTCTCACCCGCGCCGGTCAGGAGCAGACGTCGCTGGCGGCGCTGGAAGAGCTGCACGCCCAGCCGCTCCTCGGCGTCGCGGAGCTGGTGGCTCAGTGCCGAGGACGTGAGGTGCAGTTGTCGGCTCGCCGCAGCCAGGCTTCCGGTGTCGGCGACCGCGGCAATCAGCTTGAAGTGACGAAGCTCGAGCATGCCGGGGCAGTTTTGCATGAACTCCATTCATCAACTTCGCGAAATCGTTTCGCTGCACTCAGGACACGGGCCTCCTTAACGTTGACGCCCCATTGCCAGGAAGGCGGACGGATGCCCCAGACAGACAGCTCCCCGAGGACGCAGAGCCCTGCCGTACCCCCATGGATGTCCGTGCGAATCGACGACATCGAACCGGTCATCGTCGGCCCCGGCTGTCTGCGCAGGGACCTGCCGAGCACCCGTGACGTGCGGGTCTGGGTCGTGGACTTGTCCCCCGGGAGTCAGTGGCCGTCGGTGGACTTCCACGACACCGGCGAGGAGGTCTTCGTGGTGAGCGGTGAGCTCATCGAAGGACAGCAGCGCCTGGGGCCGGGCTCGTACCTGTTCTTCCCGCCGGGAAGTCGTCACCAGCCGCGGACCGAGACGGGCGTGCGTCTCTTCGGCATCAACCTCGTTGCCCCCGCGTCGGCCCGGTGAGGAGACACGCCATGACGACATTCCAGGCATCGGCAGAGGCGGCACGGCCCGAGCGGACCGGCCGCCGGGACTTCCTGCGCGCGGCGGTCTCTCTCGCCGCGGGCGCGGTGCTACTGCCCCCTGGCACGGGCCGCGCGGCGAAGCCTGACGACGGCGCGGCGCTTCGTGCACAGCGGCTGGCCTGGGCCGGAGTTCGGCTGCAACTGGGGAGGGACACGCTCTTCCTGGACCCATTGCTCGACCCCACTGTGTGGGGGCCCGCGCTGAAGGACCCGCTCGTCCCCCTGGACGCGACCGACGGCGGGCGCTACGTGCTGGTGACCCATCGCCATCCCGACCACTTCGACCGGATGGCCGTTCGCAAGGTGCTGGGGGACACGGGCACGCTGGTATGCGCCCCGGACACAGCCGCCGCGGCCGCCGCGGCGGGGTTCCGAGTGCGGTCCGCTCCGCTCTACGAGCCCGTCCTGCTCAATGACTTCACAGCCACTGCCGTTCCCGCGGCGGATGGCTACGGCGATCCCCAGGTGTCGTGGGTTGTCTCCGGCGGAGGCCGTCGCATCATCCACTGCGGCGACACACTGTGGCACGGGTCCTGGTGGCACATCGGACGTCAGTTCGGTCCCTTCGATGCGGCATTCCTGCCCATCAACGGGGCCCGCTTTGGATGGCGGAAGCCCGTGAGCGACGTCCATGCCGTCCTGACCCCGGAGCAGGCGGTCGCGGCGGCCGTGGTGCTGGGAGCTCGGCTCCTCGTTCCCATCCACTATGGCGTCACGGCCTCCGAGGACTACCAGGAGGTTCCGGACGCGGAAGCGCAGCTCCTGGCAGCGGCGCGGAAGCGGAAGGTGAACGTGGAGCTGGCACGCCCGGGGGAGTGGGTGACCTGGCAGCCCCGGACCTGAAACGTGACTCATTCTGTCACCTTTGTGGGAGAAGGTCACCGGGTCGCGAAGAACGCGGCCAGAGCACGAGAGACCCATGACCTTCTTGCGTGGAATGAGCACCATCAACCTCTGGGCGGACGACGTGCGGCCGGCGACCCGCTGGTGCTCGGAGTTGCTCAACCACGACGTCCTCGGGGCCCGCCATGGCGCGCGCTGAGCGAGGTGCCGCCGACGAGGCCCCGGTGAGGGCGTTTCGCGGCGCGGCGGAGTTCGAGGCGTGGCTCGAGGAGAACGGTGGTGCTCGTGCTGGGGTCTGGCTGAAGCTCGCCAAGAAGGGGACGGGCATTGCCTCGCTGACGGATGACGAGGCGGTCGACATGGGGCTCTGCTTCGGCTGGATATCCGGCCAACGGAAGTCACTCGACGAGCGCTTCTATCTCCAGAAGTACGTGCCGCGCCGGCCGCGCAGCCGTTGGTCCCAGGTGAATGTGCGGAAGGTCGAGGCGTTGCTCGCCGCGGGCAGGATGCGACCGGCGGGGCTCGCCGAGGTCGAGGCCGCCAGGGCGGATGGGCGCTGGTCCGCAGCCTACGAGTCGCAGCGAAACGCCACGGTCCCCAGCGACCTGACGGCTGCGTTGTCCGCGAATCCCCGGGCTGCGCGTGCCTTCGAGGCGCTCGGCAAGACGCGGCGATACGCGCTCATCCTGGAGGTCGTGACGGCGCGCACCGAGACAGGCCGCAAGAACCATCTGCGCCGCATCGTCGACTCGCTCGTGTCCAAGGGCTGAAGCCCCTCTGGAGGTTCGTCATGCGAGCGGCTCGTGCTGGAACCGACTCCAGAGGACACGCTGACAGTTGCGGATGCAGCGAGTAGGCTCGCGGCGCTTGCAGCGAACCTCCCGCCTCGTGGGACACGTCATGGACTCCGGCCCCCTATATCCAGCACGACTGCCGCCAGGGACGAGGGTGGGGCCCTGGCGTGTCGTGGGGCTGTGCGGCTGGGGCGCGTACGGAGCCGTCTACCGTGCGCTGGGGGTAGAGGACGTGCGGGGTCCCGTGGCGCTCAAGGTGTCCCTGCACCCCGAAGCTGGGCGCTTCGCGCGAGAGGTGGAGCTGCTCTCCCGCCTCCGCCACCCGAACGTCCCACGCCTCATGGACCATGGGCTCTGGCAGCAGCCCGGGGGCCGTGCCTACCCCTATCTCGCGATGGAGTGGGTGGAAGGCGCGTCTCTCTATGACTGGGCGCAGGTGCAACGCCCCACCTCGCGCCAGGTGCTCCGCGTACTCGCCAGCCTCGCGCGGGCGCTGGAGGCCACGCATTCCGCGGGCGGCGTCCACCGCGACGTGAAAGGCGAAAACGTGCTCGTGCGCGCCGCGGACGGACAGGCCTTCCTGACCGACTTCGGCTCCGGAACCTACGTGGGCGCAGCGATGCTCACGACGCCGCCATTTCCTCCCGGGACGCAGCCCTACCGCTCACCGGAGGCGTGGCGCTCGGTGCGCCTTCCCTTCAAGCCGTCGGAGCCGCCCTATGCGCCCGGACCGGCCGACGACGTCTTCGCGCTGGGGATGACCGCGTACCGGCTGGTGACAGACGACTACCCGCCCATTCCCGCGCTGCTGGAGGAGGTGAGCCACCTCTGGGGCCCGGAGGGTAGGGGCCCCGTGCCTCCCATGGGCGTCAATGCCCGTTGCTGCGAGGAGTTGAGCGGGCTGGTGTCACGGATGCTCTCCGTGCGCCCCGAAGCGCGTGGCGGTGCCGGAGAACTGGCGGAGCTGCTGGAGCAGGCTGCGCGTAGAGCAGGGCCTGAAGCGGATGTGCCGCTCTTCACCCGGAAGGAGCTCCCTGCCGAGGAGGCGCGGCGCGTCCTTCAGCAGGGCAGGGGGCCTGCCCCGTGGTCCCGGCTCATGGCCGCCGCCAGCGTGGGAGCCGCCATGGCACTTGGAGTCGCGTGGATGCTGAGCGCCGGGCCTCATGAGAAGACCGAAAAGGGCCACGCATCAGCCACCGAAGAGGCGAAGGATGGCGGCACCGTCGCCGTCGGCGAGGCCGCACTGACGGCCCCGGTGTCTCGCACCGGGGCTCCGTCTGCCTTGTCTGTCATTGCCGTGGAGCTGCCTCCCAAGCCCCTCCCAGGGCAGATTCGGCCCGATGCGGCTGGTCGCTGTCCTCGCAGTTCGTGGATTCCCATCCATGGCGGATGCTGGATAAAGGTGGACGTGAGCCTGAAGGACTGTGACGAGAACTATAGCTTCTACGTTCACAAAGGCGCGTGTTACAGCCCGGTCTTCCCGCCGGCGCGCCCCGCCACCTCGGGTCCCACGGAGCGCTCTGTCGACGACGCTCCATAGCAATGCTCATCCCGCCGCCTCGTTGGTCGTAATGTAATAAGGTGGCGATACGACGGCGCCACCTCAGGCGTCGAGGAGGCAGGCATGCAGCGCTGGGCAATCGACATCGATCGCGATGACATCGCGCAGGCGCGGATCGCCGCAGAGCCCGAATCGCCGCTCAGCGAAGGCGAAGCGGAGTTCGCGGTCGAGCTGTTCGCCATGACCGCCAACAACGTGACCTATGCCGTGCTCGGCAAGCCAATGGGCCTGCTCGGGCCGGATGCCGGCTATTGGGATTTCTTCGCCGAGCGCGGCACGCCGGGGCGACTGCCAGTATGGGGTTTCGCTCGGGTGACGCACGCGAAGGTCGCGGGGCTGGAGCCGGGCGAGGAATTCTACGGCTATTGGCCGATGGCGAGCCATGCGCGGTTGCGCCCCGAGCGCGTCGGGCAGGTCGGCTTCACCGATGCGACACCGCGCCGCCAACCATTGCCCGCCTTCTACAATCGCTATCAGCGGGTGACAGCGCTCGACGGCTTCGTCGAGGACGACCGTATGTTGTGGCCGCTGTTCCGGCCGCTGCAGATGACCGGCTGGCTGCTCGCCGATCAGCTGGCGGAAGCGGGCGATTATGGTGCGGAGCGCGTGCTGGTATCAGCGGCGTCGAGCAAGACCGCAATCGGGCTCGCGCACGCCTATCGTGCGCGGCGCGAACGCGCGGAACTGGTCGGGCTCACGTCGCCGGGAAACGTCGGGTTCCTCGAACGGCTCGGCCTCTACGATCGGCTGGTCACGTACGATGCGATCGCAAAACTCGACGCGGTGCCGGGCGTGCTGGTCGACATCGCCGGCAATCCCAAGGTGATCGACGCGCTGGGCGAAAGACTCAAGCGTGTCATCATCGTCGGCAAGGCGCATTGGGACGCGGCGTCCGGCTTCGGCGGAGGCGGCGGTGGACCCAAGCGCGAAGCCTTCTTCGCGCCCGGCCGCATCGCCAAGCGCTCGGCCGACTGGGGCGGAGAGCAACTGCGCGAGCGCGTCGGCGAGAGCTGGTCCGCCTTCCTCACCACCATGCGCGACGCGACGCGGATCGACCTGCGCCACGGGGCCGATGGCGCGCTCGCCGCCTATCGCGAGGCGGTGGCAGGCAGCGCCGATCCACGCAGCGGCGTGCTCGTCGCCATTCCGTAGCGGCGCGCGGCCGCGCTCCCAATCCGGACGTTGCCCATGTCGCCCCGCGACCGCGGCCCTGCTGCACCCACTTGGGGCTGATGGGATTATCGGGGTGGGCCGCACGAAGTTCCGTCCCGGGAATGCCATACAGCCGTGACGTTCCCACCATGGGCCTTGGTGCTGGCCCTCTCGAATCGCCTCATCCTTGACTTCGCACAGGGGGCCTGGATCTAATGATTTCCAGGGAATGCGGCTTTTTTGAATCTTCAATCATGCATTCCTCCCTCACCAACGAAGTCCGAAGGAAGGCTGTGCAATGCGCAATACTGCTGCCTTTGATTTGAAGCTGGGCGCGCGGATCCTCGGTCTTGCAGCGACTGCCGCGATTGCAGCTTCAGGCTGTGCACCGGACGCGGTGGGCCAGGACGGCGCCGCGGGGAGGTTGGCCCAGGGCACCACGGACCTGGAGTCCGCCAACGTCATGCTCTACACGAACTATGACGGTGGAGACCTGGCCATCAACGTCGACAGCAACCTGCCCAACATCAAGATTGGCATCAATTCCTACGAGGCGATGAACGTCCGCATTACCGGGCCGTATGCCGGGAATGTCACGCAGGTCGTGTACGCGGGCTACAACGACGCGCCCGGTACGCGTATCTCAGGTGTCGACCCATCCATCATTACCGTCCTCGCCAGCCCCCCGGCGACGGTATCGGACGTGAATGGGAATCCGCGCATCATCTGCAACTACTCTGGAGGAACCGGGTCCCAGGGTGGTTGTAACACCCGCACCCAGGTGCAGAGCTACTTCGAGTCGGTCTTCGGAGGCACGCTGAGCTTCCACAAGTGCCAGTACAACGTCTTCAGCGGCACCCAGAACACGAGCGCTGGTGGAAGCTGCGCCGACCCGACTCCTCCCGCCAACGTCATGCTCTACACGAACTATGACGGTGGAGACCTGACCATCAACGTCGACAACAACCTGCCCAACATCAAGATTGGCATCAACTCCTACGAGGCGATGAACGTCCGCATCACCGGGCCGTATGCCGGGAATGTCACGCAGGTCGTGTATGCGGGCTACAACGACGCGCCCGGCTCGACCATCACCGGCGTGAGTCCGTCCATCGTTTCCATCCGCACCCGGCCTGCCGCGACGGTGTCGGACCCGAATGGGTACCCGTACATCATCTGCAACTACTCCGGAGGCTCCGGGTACCAGGGCGGCTGCAACACCCGCACCCAGATGCAGAGCTACTTCCAGTCGGTGTTCGGAGGTTCCCTCAACTTCCACAAGTGCCAGTACAACGTCTTCAGCGGCACCCTGAATACGAGCGCTGGCGGCACCTGCGGGTGATGGTGGTCCTGCCCCAGGGGGGCTCATGATGAAGCCCCTGGGGCAGTCCTCCTCCCGGCAGCCCCGCCCTCGACATTCGAATTTCTTCCATGTTTTGTTCGGTGCCCTCATTCATGTAACTGCAGGAACGGTGATAAGTGAGTGCACAAACAAAGCTCTTCAAGACTCTTCTCGGCTCACTCGTGATTGCGGCGACCGGCTGCGGCGCGCCTGTCGACGTAGGCGGCTCGGAGGTCGAAGTGGGGCGCGAGGAATCGGCGCTCGAGCCCGGCCCCGGCCCCTGCCCGATGGGCAATGAGCTCATCACCTACGAGTTGCTGACCCCGGCATCGATCCCGAGCCTGTCCGCGCTCGACCGCGCGCAGATCATCCGGGCGGTCCAGGAGTCGGCGCACACCGACGTCACCACCATCGAAGAGGCCTTCGACAGGGTGGATGAGGACTTGATCAACCGCTTCGTGAGGCGGGACAGCTACACCAACCAGTTCTACGTGGAGATCGAATACGGCGCGGGGGACAACTCCTATGGCGCCTATCTCTACTGGGGCACGGCGCAGGTGGCCGCGGCCATCCACGACGGCTTCCCGGAGGAGTGCGGCCCGACTGTCTTCAACTACGACCTCGGGGACACCGCGCCGGAGTGCCACGGCTTCCTGAACTACGTGAACACGGCGACCTTCGCCCAGCTCGACGCCTATCTGCCGAGCAACGTGGCGCAGGAGCTCGTGAACGCGCGTGCCGCTCAGCCGTTCAGCTCGGTCGCGTCGGTGGTCGCGGTGAACGGCGTCGCCGAGGCGCGCCTCCAGCAGCTCTTCACGGCGGCGAAGACCGGCGGGTACGTTGGCGCGAGCTGCAGCGGTATCCATGACCAGGTCGCCGTCTCCACGGCCGAAGCGAACGCGCTGGTCGACTTCGTCAATCAGGCGAACCGGGAGGAGATTCGGGGCACGCTCTCGTTCCTCATCAACGAGACCGTCGTCGACACCCTGACCACCACCCGGCCGTACGCGGGCATCGTCGCGGTGTCGAACACCTCCGGCGTCGGGAACGCGGTCTTCCGTTCGCTGCGCAATGCCGCCACCAAATGGCGGCCGTTCGAGCAGCTGGTCAGCAAGGTGAACGCTCTCAACCGTCCCGATGCACAGACCCGGCTGGCTCAGCACTTCGACTGGCGGCCCATCGTCGCCGCGGCGCAAGACGAGCGGATGACCTCCATGGAGTGCTTTGGCATCGACCCGGCGCTGCTGCCGCAGGGCGCAGTCCATCGCCCGAACCTGGCCAACGGGAGCGAGGTGCTCGGCGTCGTCAGCGACGCCGTCGCGAGCTCCGGCGTGGCGGCGTCATTCAATCCCGCTCCGGGCCTGGCCGACCTCGGGGGACGCTCCGCCAATCACTCGTTCCTCGGCTGCTACATCCACTACCACCCGAACCCCTGGGTGTACGACTCGAAGGTCTTCTTCGTCGACACGCAGAACGGCGCCAGCATTCTCGTCAGCCAGCACTACGTCGAGTAGCGCGCGCCTGCCCGTCGGTTCCACTCGAGGCACGGCCGGGCTTCGCGGACCAGGCGTACCTGACGCACGCCTGTGTCCGCTTCGCTGGTGATACGCCCCGGCACCTGGCCAATGCCCTGTGCCCGAGCGCGTGAGTCTGGCGACTCGACCCGGGGCTGCTATTCGACGGAGACGACCTTGTCGTCGTCGTTGAACTTGACCTTCACCTTGGTGATTTTGCTCTTCCAGTAGGTCCAGGTGCTGGAGTTGTACGCGGGCGTCTCATGGGGAGGAGGAGGGCCCCACGCCATGCGCACGGCCGCGCGAGACATGCCGGGCACCACCTCCGTAGCGGAGACCTTCTTGCGGTCCTCCGTCGACAGCGCCTCGAGCTTGGAGGCCTGGTCCTGCTCGGCGAACGCGGCCTTGAACAGGACCCAGGTGTCCGCGCCGGAGCGGGAGTCGTTCTCGAACGTGAACTCCCCTCCGGTCTCCACGACCCGGAACTTCACGCTGGAGGACCCCTTGTCCAGCACCTCGATGCGGGTGTTGAACGGGATGATGGGGCCCTTGAGGTAGTTCACCCAGGACAGGGTGGCGTCCTCGAAGTGAAAGTTCGCGGTCGCATAGTGGAAGACCTTTTCCGCCGGAGGGGGCACGGGCGCCGCGGCGGGCGCGCGAGGCTCGTCGCCATAGGACACGACCTTTCCGTCGCCGTCGAAGACGACTTCGAAGGTGGCGAACTTCGAGCTCCAGTAGGTCCACCGGCTGCTTCCGAACGACGGCGTGCGGTGGGGCGGCGGCGGGCCGATGGTCAGAAGCACGGCCTCGCGAGACATGCCCTTGGCCAGCTCACCCGCCTTGACTTGCTTCTGCTCCTCCGGCGTGAGCGCGGCGATGCGCGGGGCGGGGTCCGCCGCGGCGAAGAACCCGGAGAACAGCAGCGACGCGTTCTTTCCCAGGCTCTTATGGGAGACGAACTTGAACTCGGCGCCCGTTTCGACGATTCGGCATTCGACCTCGTCGTCGTCCCGATCGAGGACCTCGACCTTGGTTCCCACGGGAATCAAGGCGCCCTTGTTCCGGTAGTTCACCGCGGAGAGCTGGTTCTTGTTGAGCAGGAAGTTGGCCTGGGCGAACACCACCTCGGCCTGAGCACTCAACGCCGTCAGCAACCCCATGGTCAGCAGGGTGCCGAGAACGTTCCTTCGATACATCATGTAGACCCCTCGGTTGTGCAGCAACTTGGCTTGTAGGTGTCCTGTCTGACTTGTCGCAAGGACATTGCGCGTGCTCAAAGCGATGGCTCGCCCCGAGGCGCCGGGCACCCACCCGGAGCTGAAAGACTCCGGGCGGGCAGCACGACCCAGGCTGCGCTGAGAACGGTGGAGCGGGGCCGGTATTCACCGAGGAGCCACAGGTTCTCCTCATCCACCACCATCCGAACCCTCGTCAGCCAGCACTACGTCGAGCAGCGCCTGCCCGTGGTTCCATTCGAGGAGCGGCGCGGCTCGTGCTGGAACCGACTCCAGAGGACACGCTGACACTTGCGGATGCAGCGAGTAGGCTCGCGGCGCTAGCAGCGAACCTCCCGCCTCGTGGGATACGACATGGACTCCGGCCGACTGTATCCAGCACGCCTGCCGCCAGGGACGCGGGTGGGCCCCTGGCGTGTCGTGGGGCTGCGCGGCTGGGGCGCGTACGGCGCCGTCTACCGTGCGCTGGGTGTGGAGGACGTGCGGGGTCCCGTGGCGCTCAAGGTGTCCCTGCACCCCGAAGCGGGACGTTTCGCGCGAGAGGTGGAGCTGCTCTCCCGCCTGCGCCACCCGAGCGTCCCGCGCCTGGTGGACCATGGGCTCTGGCAGCAGCCCGGGGGGCAGGCCTACCCCTACCTCGCGATGGAGTGGGTGGAAGGCGCGTCCCTCTATGACTGGGCACAGGTGCAACGCCCCACCTCGCGCCAGGTGCTCCGCGTACTCGCCGGCCTCGCGCGGGCGCTGGAGGCCACGCATTCCGCGGGCGGCGTCCACCGCGACGTGAAGGGCGACAACGTGCTCGTGCGCGCCGCGGACGGGCAGGTGTTCCTGACGGACTTCGGCTCCGGAACCTACGTGGGCGCTGCGCTTCTCACGTCGCCGCCATTTCCCCCCGGGACGCAGCCGTACCGCTCACCGGAGGCGTGGCGCTCGGTGCGACTTCCCTTCAAGCCGACGGAGCCGCCCTATGCGCCCGGACCGGCCGACGACGTCTTCGCGCTGGGGATGACCGCGTACCGGCTGGTGACAGACGACTACCCGCCCATTCCCGCGCTGCTGGAGGAGGTGAGCCACCTCTGGGGCCCGGAGGGTAGGGGCCCCGTGCCTCCCATGGGCGTCAATGCCCGCTGCTGCGAGGAGTTGAGCAGGCTGGTGACACGGATGCTCTCGGTGCGCCCCGAAGCGCGTGGCGGTGCCGGAGAACTGGCGGAGCTGCTGGAGCAGGCTGCGCGTAGAGCAGGGCCTGAAGCGGATGTGCCGCTCTTCACCCGGAAGGAGCTCCCTGCCGAGGAGGCGCGGCGCGTCCTTCAGCAGGGCAGGGGGCCTGCCCCGTGGTCCCGGCTCATGGCCGCCGCCAGCGTGGGAGCCGCCATGGCACTTGGAGTCGCGTGGATGCTGAGCGCCGGGCCTCATGAGAAGACCGAAAAGGGCCACGCATCAGCCACCGAAGAGACGAGGGATGGCGGCACCGTCGCCGTCGGCGAGGCCGCACTGACGGCCCCGGTGTCTCGTACCGGGGCTCCATCTGCCTTGTCTGTCATTGCCGTGGAGCTACCGCCCAGGCCTCTTCCAGGGCAGATGCGGCCCGATGCGTCTGGGCGGTGTGCCCACCGGGCACACGTTGCTATCAATGGTGGGTGTTGGGTGGAGCTGAATGTAAGCCTGAAGAACTGCGACGAGCCCTATTACGTGCACAAAGGCACTTGTTACGGTCCCGCCTATCCGCCTCCGCGCCCCGCCACCTCGGGTCCCACGGAGCGCCCTGGCGACGACGCTCAATAGCAGTGCTCATCCTATTCCTGCCGCGACGGCTAGAGCGCCAATTCGGCGATGCGTGGCGTTCGTATAACGAGAAAGCCTTCCATCCCCAGATTGGGCCGCCGGGTGAAGGCAACGTCCGCGATCTAGTTCGCATTGCCTTCGAGGCCCGTAGCAAGGGAGGCAAACCGGCCTGAAAGGCACGCAACTCGAACGTGCGCAGGCGGGCACCCTCCGGCTCAAGCTGCTGAAGGTGGCCGCCGTCGTCCGCGTGAGCGTCCGCCGCGTCGTCCTGTCGTTGAGCGCTCCCGCCCCAGTCAAAGACATCTTCACACGCATCGCGGAGCAGCTGCGCGACGTCCCCCACTCCCTCCTGACGCTCGCGGCTCTTTGACAACCTCGCGCGGGTCCGGCTCCGGCAGGAGACAGCAGGGCTTTGCCCGTTGCCAGAGCCAGAGCCGATGCGAGGCCCGGAGCGCTGCCCTCACGCAGGCGAACACGTCGAACGTCGAACGTCGAACATCCTCCTCAGCAACTCGGCCCAGTCCACTCGCGGCGTCCTCTGCTTCATCCGCTCCGTTCTGGCCGCTGCCTCCTTCCCCGCTCTCGCCTCCTCCTCTCCTGCTTGGGGGAACGCACTGTCTTCGCGCCAACGCGGAGGACACGAAGCTGGAGGCTGGCTCGACGCTCAGCCGTGCATGGTGGTAATGAAGATCCCGTGGCCACGAACCCGAAGATCAACATTGGCTTTGATGTCGAGTGGGACCTTGAGCGGGGGCTCAACTTATGGGCAGGTACCCCGACGCTGAGTATGTGGATCTCGACCACAGTCGCCGGAATGATGGAGGGACTGTGTACAATGGTCGGAGTCGAGCGCTTCAACCTGTGCATGCAGCTCGGCGGCCAGCAGAGCGTGGAGGGCGATTGGGCCGTCATCAGCGCGCAGCCATCCTTCGAGGAGGGGCTGAAGCTGATGGCGAGCATCGCCTGGCCGGCCGGGTGGGGCCGCTGGGAGCTGGTCTCGCTCGATCGCGCGCGCAAGCAGGCCCACTATCGCGTGACCAACGGCTGGGAGGCGATCTACCAGCGGGCGCTTAACGTGAAGTGGGGCAGCGCGATGATGGCGGGCAAGCTGGCGGGAATCACGTCGAAGCTGTTCGACACGCCGTGCTGGGCCGAGCAGACCGCCTTCGCCGCCACCGGCGCCCCCCACGATGAATTCCTGGTGAGCCCGACCGACGTGACGCTCGAGGAGCGACTGAACCTGTTGCTCGAGGCCGGTCAAGCCACCAATGCGGACCTGGCGGTCGCGCTGCAAAAATTGCGGACGGAGATCGACGAGCGCGCCCGGTCGGAAGAGCAACTGCGCGAGAAGTTGTTGCTCATTCAAGAACAGGAGCGGGCGCTACGCGAGCTGTCTGCACCGATCCTGCAAGTGTGGAGCGGAGTCCTGGCAGTGCCCGTGATGGGTGGCCTCAATGAGGAGCGCGCGACCTCGCTCATGGATCGCCTGCTGCACGCGCTCCCCGGCACCCAGACCCGGCACGTGATCCTCGATCTCACCGCGGTCGACATGGTCGACACCAACATCGCCGACCATCTGCTGCGAATCGTCCGCGCCGTCGAACTGCTGGGAGCCCGCGTGGTCGTCACCGGCATTCGCGCCGCGGTGTCGCAGACGCTGGTGTCGCTCGGGGTGTCGCTGGGAAACATCACCACTCTGCGCAACCTGCAAGAGGGACTGAGCGCGTGCCTCGCCGACCAGGGCAAGCGCCCGGAGCGGTAGCACTTCGCCGCCACGGGCGGCACGGGGCCTTGACCAGCTCCACCAGCGCAGCGGGCGGATGAGCGGGGTGAAGCCCCACACGAGGGGGCCGAACCGCAGGGACTGCACGAGGGCGTACGGCAGCGTTCGCTCGGTGAGCTATTTTTTGACGTCCCAGGCGACCTCAAGGGACACGGGGCCCCGAAACATGGTGACCTGCCAGAACTTCACCGGTCGTTCGTCCGCGAGGCGGAGGCCTGGCAGGCGCTGCGTGAGCACGGAGAGCGCCACGCGCCCCTGGAGGCGCGCAAGGGGGGCACCGAGGCAGAAGTGCACACCACGGCCAAACCCAAGGTGCTCGTCTGAACCGGCGCGCCCCAGATCGAACCTCGATGGGTCCTCGAAGACGCTCTCATCGTGATTGGCAGAGCCCAGGAGCACGAGGATCCGCGCATCCTTGGGGATCGTGACGTCTCCAATCGTCACTTCGACATTGGCGACACGGGCTGTCCCAGGAACCGGGCAGTCCCGGCGAAGGGTTTCCTCCACGGCGGCGGCGGCGAGGGACGGATCGCGCACGAGCGCCGCGAGCTGCTCGGGGTGCAAGAGCAAGAGGCGCAGGGCGTTGCCGAGGAGGTCCGTGGTGGTCTTGTGGCCCGCAAACACGAACGCGGTCGCATAACTGACAGCCTTGGCCATGTCGAGCTGGCCGCTCGGAGCCGTGGCCGTCTGGATGAGAGTGGTGAGGAGGTCGTCGGCCGGCGTGCTCCTGCGCGCGGAGATGAGATCCGCGAGATAGTGCTGCATGGCCACCACGCTCTCGGCCGCGCTCACCCATTCATGGGTGGGCAGCTGACCGCTCATGAGCAAGCGCGCTGCGTCATCTGCCCATTGGCCGAACTTGCCGACGTCGGCCCGCGAGACACCCAGGATGTCCCCGATGACCGCCACCGGCAGCGGGCCGCAGAAGCGCGCGATGAGATCCGTCCGACCCGTAGCCTCGAAAGAGTCCACGAGCTCGTTCGCCAGCGAGGTGATGGCGCCCTCCAGGGAGGCAATTCGCTGGGGGGTGAAAGCGGCGTTCATCCTCCGCCGGACCGACGTGTGCTCCGGCGGGTCGAGATGGATAATCGAGCCGGTCCTCGGGAACCCCCTTCGCATGACGGCCACGACCTCGGGCGGCGGCTCCTTGACGCTCACGGTGGTGAGCCGCGAGGAGAAACGGTCCGTGTCGCGGAGGATCGCGGTGACATCCGCATGCCGGGTGGCTACCCACATGCCCAGATCTTCGGAGAAGAAGATCGGCTCCTCGGCGCGGGCCTGCGCATAGAGCGGGTACGGGTCCTGCTGCACTTCCGGCGAAAAGAAAGGAAACACACGCGACATGGACCACCGGGGGCAAGGAGAGTGCAGCCCTCTCCTTTCTAGCACGCCCGCAGTCCCGTCTTCCGGGGCCCTTGGTTCAGGTCGAGCTTGGGGTCGACGCCCGTCTGCTTGCACAGCTGCTCGAACTTGATGTCCTTCTGGCGGCCCAGGTTGTTCAGCACGGGCGAGTCGTCGACGATCTGCGCCCAGCTGGTGACCGCAGTCACCAGCAGGATGGCGCCAGTCACCATGGCGCCCGCGCTTGCCCCCCTGAGCGTTTGCTCGGAAGCTGCCTGGGAATGATCGACCCACGCTTTCCGCCCAGGCTTCTGGAAGACCTGTCCCAGCAGCGCAGCACCGTCGGGCCGAAAACGCGCCTCAACATCGACAGGCACGGAGATGCGAGTGAAGAGCTGCCCCCCGGTCTGCTCCCCTTCGCCAGGGATGGGGGCGGCGGCGTCTGGTACCTCGACGTCGAGGACCGGCTCAAAAGGGGCGTGGGGGCCGTCTTCTACCTCCACATGAGCGAGACGTATGGCGATACCCGCTTCATCGCTCCCTCCTACGACGCCCTCTTGCAGCGCGTCGCGGAGGGCCTGCATCCGTACGACATGCCCTCCTTCGACCAGCTTGCGTCGGAGAACGCCCCCAGGAACGTGCGGGTGCCGGGCATCGAAGGACTGGTGGACGTCGAGAACATCCACGCGTCCACCGGCAGGCCCGCGGTCGTGACGCCGCATGACGACGCGCGCTGCGAGGGAGGCTTCGTGGCTCGGGCGGGCACGTCCGTCTACATGACCGACACGGGCCGCATCCACCTCGTCACCCTGGCCGAACGCGCGGTCGTGGACGGCATCCCGTGCGCCGAGGGCACGGTGCTCTCCCTTCATCCGGAGACGGGACGCCCGTTGCGCTTCACCCCGGCCGAGCCCCTCGTCGTCGACGGCCTCCCGCTGGCCCCCCTCCACGAAGTCTCGGTCGAGGATCCCATCTTCTCCCCCGGTGTGAGCGGCGTGCTGGCCCGTGATCACGACGTGGAGGGGCTTCCCCTGGCTGCTGGCACCCGGGTGGTTCTCTTGAGGGGAAAGCTCGACAGCGGCACGCTGCGCGGCGATGCGAACGTCGTGGGGACGGCGCTTCCCGCCGGCACCTGGTTCGAGCTCGTGAGCGGGCTCCTCTTCCGTACCCGCCCGCCCGCGACGTGACGCCCGCGGGCGGGACACCGTGAAGCCCTGCCAAGCCTAGTTGGCGCGCTCCCACGCGTCCTGCCAGGCGAGGCCCGTGCCCGGCGCGTAGTACGACGCCACGCCTTTGCACCAGCCGGAGTACGGGAACGGCTTGCAGCGATAGAGAAGCCCGTCCGTGCCCTCCACCAGCGTGCCCGCCGTGTAGCTGTCGATGCCCGCCGGGTACTTGTACTGCGCGGTGCCGCCCGTGCCGCCGTCACTGCCACCGCCGGTTGAAGGCTTCTCGATGTCCACCTGGAACGAGTAACCCGTCTCCTTCCCGTACACGCGGTTGCCCAGCGCGTCCTGTACCGGCGTCACGCTGCCATTCGTCTGTAGCACGCCCACCTGCACGCGGCTGGAGCCCGCGTTCACCTGCTGCGCCAGCCGGTACATCCACGTGGCCGCGGGCGTGGCCGCGTCGAGCGTCAGCGGATACGACTCGGCGTCGCGGCCCGCACTGTCGAAGAGGCGGAACGTCACCTTGCTCGACTTCGGCAGGTCCTCGCGCGCCTGCACCTGGCCCAGCTCCTTCCATGCCACCGGCGGGGGCGGCGTGTTGCTGAACTTCACGTCCGTGCAGGCGTAGAAAGCCTCCGGGCTGTCCGCGCGCTGCCAGATGGCGTAGATGACGTGCGCGCCCGTCCGGCTCGCCGGGAAGGGGCAGTTGAGCCGATAGCGGTTGTTCACCGCGGACACGTTGGTCACGTTGCAGAAAGGCGTCGGCTCCAGGTCCGACCACTTCAGCGGTAGCGACGGGTCATAGCCCTCCTTCGTCACGAAGAGCTGGAAGTAGCCCGTGGCGTGTACCGCGGTGGCGTGGAAGACGAACTCGAAGCGGCCGTTGCCGTCCGGGGTGATGAGCGTGGACGGCCAGTCCGTGCGCGCCAGGTCCAACCCCTTGTGACTCTCGTTGGCGGCGCTACACAGCTTGCCGTCGGGGATGATTTCGCGGTGACGTCCGTTGGCGGCGCCCTGCCGGACGCCGTTCCAGTCATAGAGCGCCTGCGTCCCACCGGCCTGTACCGCGGCCTTGCATGCTGCGGACTTGGGACTCTCCGGCCCTTCCTTGAAACATGCATAGACGCGGCTCAGGGGCACTTCCATGGAGCCGTGTGCAGCCGCCGGACCGGCGGACAGCAGGGAGACGAAAGCGAGCGACGCGGTGAGGGCCTTGCGGATTGCTGGGAACATCCCTTCCTCCTCTGTTCGAAAAGAAGGGAGAAAGGGCGGAGGCGATTCGGGTCAACGGCGGGCGAGGGAAATCCACGCGCCACGCCCCTCCAGTTCCACGCCGCTCAGGCCAGAGACTCCGGAGGGGCACACTGCGGGCTCATGAGGGAACGAGGGGAAAGAAAAAGCCCAGCAACCCGTTGAGAGGATTGCTGGGCTTCCTCTAGCGAGGAGTATGGGACTTGAACCCGCGGCCTCAGGCCGTAGCGGACTTCACCGCCGCGATGAGCGCGCCCGAGTCGATGAGGTTGCTCACCGCCTCGATGTCCTTGTGCAGCTCGCGGTCCCTGTCCATGTGGGGGACCTTCGAGCGCACCAGCTCATACGCCGCCAGCGCGCCCTTGCCGGGCTTCACCGGCAGGCGGAAGTCCAGCGCCTGCGCCGCGCACAGCACCTCGATGGCCAGACACGAGCGGGTGAAGTCACTCACCTGCCGCCCCTTGAGCGCCGCCGTCATGCCCATGGACACGTGGTCCTCACGGCCCGCGGAGGACGGAATCGAATCCACAGACGCCGGGTGGCTCAGCACGCGGGACTCGGCCACCAGCGCCGCGCTCGTCACCTGCGCAATCATGAAGCCCGAGTTCAACCCCGAGTTCTTCGCCAGGAACGCCGGCAGGCCCGACAGCGACGGGTTCACCAGCTGCTCCACGCGCCGCTCGCTGATGGACGACAGCTGCGTCAGCGCCATCGCCACCACGTCCATCGCCAGGGAGATCGGCTGCCCGTGGAAGTTGCCGCCGGAGACAATCCGCTCCGTCTCCGTGAAGACGAGCGGGTTGTCCGTCGCGCTGTTCACCTCCACCTCGAGGATGCGTCGAGCGAAGGCCATGCCCTCGCGCGCGGCGCCGTGCACCTGCGGCATGCAGCGCAGCGAGTAGGGGTCCTGCACCTTGCTGCAGTTGACGTGCGTCTCCACCAGCTCGCTGCCCGCCAGAATCCGCCGCAGGTGCGCCGCCGTGGCCTTCTGGCCCGGGTGCGCACGCACGTCGTGAATCTCGGGGATGAACGGCTTGTGACTTCCCAGCAGGCCCTCCAGCGTCATGGCGCCCGCCACGTCCGCGATGTCCGCCAGCGTCTCCGCGCGGAGCTGGAGCAGGGTGCCCACCGCGCACATGGCCTGCGTTCCATTCACCAGCGCCAGGCCCTCCTTCGCCTCCAGCACCACCGGCTGCAGGCCCGCCCGCTCCAGCGCCTGACGCGCCGGCATGCGCTGCCCCTGGAAGTACGCCTCGCCCTCGCCGATGAACACCAGCGCCAGGTGCGCCAGCGGAGCCAGGTCACCCGAGGCGCCCACGCTGCCGCGCTCGGGCACCACCGGCACCACGTCCCGGTTCAGCATGTCCAGCGCCAGCCCCAGCGTCTCCGGACGGATGCCGGAGAAGCCCTTGGCCAGCACGTTGCAACGCAGGAGCAGCAGCGCCCGGGCCTCGGGCAGGGGCAGGGGCGTGCCCACGCCGCAGGCATGGGAGAGGATGAGGTTGCGCTGCAAGTCGCGCAGGTCCTTCTTGTCGATGCGGACCTCGGCCAGGGTGCCGAAGCCCGTGTTGATGCCGTACGAGGGGGTGTCCCCGGCGGCGACGCGGTCCACCAGGGCGCGCGAGGCGCGGACGCGGGCAGCGGCCTCGGGGGCCAGCTCCACGGTGGCCTCGTTCCGGGCTACCTGGAGGATTTCCTCCAGTTTCAGGGTGTCACCGTCGATGAGGATACGAGCGCGAGACATTGGGGCTCCAATGGGGTGCGGAAACGCCAGATTGCCGGCTGCGGGCGCTTTACACCCGAGGGCGCTGCTCGTATAGCTCCCGCCCGTCTGAAGAGGGAGGTCGCAGACGCCGTGGCATTGATCGTCCAGAAGTATGGCGGTACCTCGGTGGGAAGCGTCGACCGCATCAAGAACGTGGCCCTTCGCTGCCTGGCTGCCCAGGAAGCGGGGCATGACGTCGTGGTCGTCGTCTCGGCAATGTCGGGGGAGACGAACCGCCTGCTCAAACTCGTGGCGCAGATCACGGACCGGCCCGACGAGCGCGAGCAGGACGTGATCGTCGCCACCGGCGAGCAGGTGTCCATCGGACTCGTGGCGCTGGCCATCCAGGCCCAGCAGGGGAAGGCGACCAGCTTCCTCGGCCACCAGGTCCGCATCGTCACCGACAGCACCTTCTCCAAAGCGCGCATCAAAAGCATCGACGCGGCGCCCATCCGCGCCGCCCTGGCGAAGGGCCACATCGTCGTCGTGGCCGGCTTCCAGGGCGTGGACGAGGAGGGCAACGTCACCACGCTGGGCCGCGGGGGCTCGGACACCACGGCGGTGGCCGTGGCCGCGGCGCTCCAGGCGGATGCGTGCGAAATCTATACGGACGTGGACGGCGTCTACACCACCGACCCGAACATGGTCCCCGCCGCGCGCAAGCTGGACCGCATCACCTACGAGGAGATGCTCGAGCTGGCCAGCGTGGGGGCCAAGGTGCTGCAGATCCGCTCCGTCGAATTCGCCATGAAGTACAAGGTGCCGCTCTGGGTGAAGTCGTCCTTCACCGATGACCCCGGCACACTCGTGTGTGAGGAGGACAAGTCCATGGAGGACGTGCTGGTCCGCGGAGTCGCCTACGACCGGAACGAGGCGAAGATCACCGTCTGCGGCGTGCCCGACGTTCCGGGCGTCGCGGCGAAGATCTTCGGTCCACTCGATGAGAAGGCCATCGTGGTGGACCTCATCGTCCAGAACCCGTCCAAGGACGGCCGCACCGACCTCACCTTCACGGTGGGCAAGGCAGACTTCCTGAAGGCCCAGGACGTGGTGAAGGCCGCCGTGAAGGACATTGGCGCCACCGGCATCGAGACCGACGACAACATCGCCAAGGTGTCCATCGTCGGCGTGGGCATGCGCAACCACTCGGGCGTGGCGGCGCGCATGTTCCAGGCGCTGTCCGCCGAGGGCATCAACATCCAGATGATCTCCACGTCGGAGATCAAGGTGTCGTGCGTGGTGCACTCCAAGTACACGGAGCTGGCCGTGCGCGCGCTGCACACCGCCTTCGGGCTGGATCAGCCGCTGCCTCCCGAGGGTGTCGCCACCGTCTCGGAGACCGCCGCCCTCAAGGGCGAGAAGGTCTGACGTCCGTGGCGGGCCGCACCGCCGCGCTCGCCGTCGCCGCGCTGGCGGTGATGGGGCTGGGCGCGGTGGCCCGCTTGCAATGGCCCGACTCCGCTCCGGCGCTGGACTGCGCGCCGGAGGCGGTGCGGATGGGACCTGACGGCGTGGCCACCTGTGGCGCGGGAGCCGCGCCGACGGGGGCGCAGGCGTTGGCGCTCGGGCGGAGGCTGGACCTCAACACCGCCACCGCGGAGGAGCTTGCCCTCCTGCCGGGCGTGGGTCCTTCGCTGGCCCGTCGCCTTGTCGACGCTCGCGAGGAGCGGGGCGGCTTCACGAGCTGGGACGCGGTGGATGCCGTCCCGGGCGTGGGTGCTGCCAAGTTGCAGACCCTCCAGGCAGCCACGTCACTGGGAGCCCCTCCGGACGCCGGGCCCGTGTGGTAAGCACGGTGCGTGCAGATCTCCTGCCCCCAGTGCTCGATGCAGTACGTGCTCGACCCTCGCCTGCTTCCTCCGGGAGGCGCTTCGGTCCAGTGCACGCGCTGTGGTCATGTGTTCATGGCGTCGCCCAACGGGCCGGTTCCGGCGCCCAAGCCGGCTTCCACGCCGCCCGGTGGGACGAGCTCGGGTACGAACTCCACGCAGATCTTCGGCGCGGGGCGCTCGCCCGCGATGTCCACGCAGATCTTCGGCTCGGGGCCGCATCCGAAGCCGCAGGTGGACGGGGTGGCCTCCTCGCCGGTGCCGAATACGACGCAGACCTTCGGTGCGGTGCAGGGCGCCGAGAAGCCGGTCTCCGCCGCCGTTCCTCCTCCGCCGTCCATCCCGCCCGTGGGGGTGACGCGGACGTCCGGCGCGGCGCCGGGGAATGCGACGCAGACGTTCGGCGCGGTCCCCTCGCATGGCACGGTTCCTGGCAACACGACGCAGACGTTCGGGGCAGTGCAGTCGCCGGGTAACACGACGCAGACCTTCGGTGCGGTGCCGTCCAGGGGCTCCACGTCACCTGGCAACACGACGCAGACCTTCGGCGCGGTGCCCGCGCACGACGCCCGCGCGCCCATCGGCAGGTCCCAGACGTTCAGCGCCGTCTCCTCGCAGGTGGCGCCGGTCGGTTCCGAGCGTGTCGTGGGCATCGCGCCCGTGGCTCCTCCCGAGCCCGGTGGGCCCACGCCCTCCGCCTCCGGCATCTTCCCGGTGCGCGGCTCGCACTCGCCCATGGGCGCGACCCAGACCTTCGGCGCGGTGCCTTCGCTTCCGCCCGAGGACGGCGCGGTGGCCTCCGAACCGCCGGCGGGGCAGGGCGCCAATTCCAACCGCACGTCCCTCTTCGGCGCGGTGCCCTCCGAGCCAGCGGGGCAGGGCGCCAGCTCCAACCGCACGTCGCTCTTCGGTGCTGTGACTCCAGCTCCCACGGAAGACACGGGCCTCCAACTGCCCCCGGAGCCCGTGGGCTCGGAGACGCTGCTTCCCTTCGGCCCGTCGGCGCAGGGGCCCGCGGCCGTCGAGCCCGTGCCGAGCCCCGGGAGTCCCTCGCGTCGCGCTCCGGTGGAGCTGCCTCCGGAGCTGCTCGCGGCGACCCGGGAGCCTGCCTCCTCGGGCATTTCCTTCGACTCGGGGCGCACCTCGATCGGCCGCGAGCGGCTGTGGCTCATCGTGATCGGAGCCGTGGGGCTCATCCTGGCGGCCGTGCTGGCCTACCCGGCGTGGAAGGAGCGCAACACGGACATGCCGGCGGCGGCGGTGGAGGACAAGGACCGCGCGGCGGCCCTGCTGCGCCGTGACGACCCCGCCTCGCGAGAGCAGGCCATCCAGCGCCTGCGTGCCCTGAACGCCACCTTCCCGAAGTACGTCGAGGCCCAGGCCGAGCTCGCCGTGGCCCTGTCGCTGCGCCTGTCCGATCTCCAGGCGGAGATCGAGCTCCTCCAGTCGCGCTCCGACAAGCTGAACGTCAAGAAGCAGGAGACGCGGGACCTGGTCGACGAGGTGGAGCGGCAGCTGCGTGTCGCCTCGCTCAACAAGGACCTGGAGGACGTCCGCGCCGCGCTGGCCCCCATCCGCGAGGACGCGGAGGCGCTCCGCAAGGACCTGTACGCGCACGTCTCCGCCCTGGCCAATGGTCCCGAGGTGGAGCCCGCTCCGGCCGTCGTCGCGAGGGTGAAGGCGCGCGCCGTCCACGCCGGTGTGACGGTGGCCTCGGACGCGCTCATGCTGGCCGAGCGGCTGCGCAACGTGGAGGGCTCGCCGCAGACGTGGAGCTCGCTGGCCCGGGCCGAGTACGCACTCAGCGCCAGCTCTCCGCCGGACTCGCTGGTGGAGGTTGCCAAGGAGCTGGAGGCGCTGCGCCAGTCCGACCAGACGCTGCTGCGCACCTACGTCCTGGGCGCCCGCCTGGCGATGCGCCTGGGTGATCCGACCACGGCCCGTTCACTTCTGGACGACGTGATCGCCCTCAATCCCAACCATCTGCTGGCGAAGCACCTGCTCGAGCAGCTCGAGGCGAACGCAGAGACGCCCTGAAACGAAGACTGTCTCGTGGCGCCCGTGGGCTGGAGAAAGTCCAGTCCCTCACGGGTCGCTCCGCCGCCAGCCCCAGCACTTACGGGTGGATTCCGAGATGCCTCGGGCTGGCGCATGTCTTGCTAGACCTGGTGCAGGTTCGGAGACTGGGTACTGGAGGCATGGTCGATGGCGGAGGTCTTCTTCTGGTGTGCCGCGTTGCTGCTCGCGCACACGTACTTTCTCTACCCGCTCATCCTGTTCGCGATGGATGGGGGCGCGCAGGTGGCCCAGAACATCCGGGCGATGAGGAACAGAGGCGGAGCGGGCCGGAAGGAAGCACGCAGGGCAGGGCCGAAGAGCTCGGTCAGTCTCGTGGTGGCGGCGTACAACGAAGCGTCCTGCATCCAGCAGAAGCTGGAGAACAGCCTCGCGCTCGATTACCCCGCGGAGAAGTTCGAGGTGTTGATTGGCTCGGACGGCTCCACGGACGGCACGGATGACATCGTCCGCGGGTGCCCGGACGCGCGGGTGCGGCTGTCTCCGGCGCCGCGCGCGGGCAAGACGACGGTGCTCAACCGCTGCATCCCCGTGGCGAAGGGGGACATCGTGGTCCTCTCGGACGCGAACACGATGATCGAGCCCGACGCGATTGAAAAGCTCGTGCGCCACTTCGATGACCCGGAGGTGGGCGCGGTCTGCGGGAAGCTCAAGCTCTACAACCCGACGAAGCAGGACTACGAAGAGAGCGCCTACTGGAGCTACGAGTCGCTCATCAAGCTGTACGAGGGGCGGCGCGGCGCGGTGGTGGGGGCCAACGGTGGCCTCTACGCCATCCGGCGCACCCTGTTCACGGAGCTGCCGCCGTCCACCATCGTGGACGACTTCGTGATTCCGCTGCGCATCCTGGAGAAGGGCTACAAGGTCGTCTACGAGGAGCAGGCCATCGCGCACGAGGAGACGACGGAGGATTACGGCAAGGAGTTCGGCCGCCGCGCGCGCATCGCCGCGGGCAACTTCCAGAGCCTGCGCATGGTGCCGGGGCTGCTGCTGCCGACGGCGGGCTTCCCCGCGTTCGCCTTCTGGTCCCACAAGCTGCTGCGCTGGTGCGCGCCCGCGCTGATGGGCGTGGCGCTGGTGGCCAACGTGTTCCTGCTCGACAGCATGTTCTACCGCTTCACCCTCTTCGGGCAGGCGCTGTTCTACGCGCTGGCGTACCTGGGGAAGGTGGGCGCGCTGAAGCGGGGCACGGCGCAGCGGGTGGCCTCGGTGGCCTACTACTTCGTCACCATGAACCTGGCCATCGTCGTGGGCTTCTGGCGCTTCCTGCGCAACTCGCAGCGCGCCGCGTGGGACCGCACGGCGCGGGCGTGACGTCGTGGTGGCAGTGCCTTCCGGGGCCGGAAATCCGGCTCCGGACGCGACGGCACGGATGAGGTGAAGCGACGGCCGGTGTGCGGTGGAGCCTAGCGCAGCGCCACCGGCACCGGCTTCGTCTTGCCGGGGCTCGTCGCGGGCAGCACGCTGCCGAAGGACGCGAAGAGCTGGCCGGTGAGCACCGGGTCGCGGTTGGGACCCGGGTGGCGGAGCAGGTCGTTGAGCACCTCGCCCGTCTTCGGGTTTCTCGGGAGGTTCGGGCGCGCGAGGTTCATGTGGTAGCGCACGACGCCCCGGCGCACGCGGTGGATGACGGTGACGGTGCCGTCCGCGTCCACGGCGTCGACGATGCCCACGTGGGTGAGCCCGTCGTTGCGCCGGCCGTCCCGGTTCTGGTCATACGTCTCGCGGAAGAACACGAGGTCGCCGGGCATGGGGCGGCCCTCCGTGTACACGCGGCCGCGCGCGCGGGCGTGGCGGTAGAGGGCGGTGACGCCGTTGTCGCCGGGCTTGAGCGTGCCGCGGAAGGTGATGCCGGCCTGGGCATAGACGCCCTCGATGAGGCCGGTGCAGTCCGCCGGGTACTTGCGCCCGTTGATGACCACCTGGGGCTTGCCCACCAGCGCGCGCGCCGTGGCGAGCACCGTCTCGCGCGGGCTGGCCGGCGGGGTAGGGCGCGCGGGCTCCGTCGTGCGGGCGGGCGTGGCGGCCGGCGCCTTCGGAGCGCGCGAGGCCACCGGAGTCGTCCTGGCCTTCGGCTGCGCCGCCACCGTGCGCGAGGGCGTGCGCGACGGCGTCTCGGCGACGGGGCTGGAGAGCGACTCGCGCGGGAAGGCGGGCGGGGAGGCGGAGCGGTAGCGCAGGCTGTACGAGTCCAGCGAGGGGTCCAGCGGCGCGCTCGTGGTGGCACAGCCCGTCGCCAGCACCGTCAGCAGTCCCATCAGCGCAACCGACCTCATGGAGCGACCTCCCTGTAGCGTCCTGACTCGACATGGTCGGCCCGGGGCGGGGTGTGGTCAAAAAAACCACCCAGGCAACCGGCCGTCTCGGCTCAAGTTTCCGGGTGCGCAAGGGTGAGGTATGGCTGGGGGTGAATGGCTTCCCTCCGTCGAGCTCTCGCCATCCTCCTGCTGGCCACCGGCTGCATCCCCTCACCGTACGAGCGCGCGGCGAGCGCCGACACGGTGGAGGCGTACCGCGCCTTCCTGCGCGAGAACCCCGACCACCCGGACGCCGACGCCGCCGAGGAGCGGCTGGCGGAGCTGGAGTTCGAGGAGGCGAAGAAGCTGCACACGGTGATTGGCTACAAGCGCTTCCTGGCGGCGCACCCGGACTCCGGGCCCACGCGCACCGCGAAGAAGCTGCTGGAGGGCCTGCGCTTCAACGTCGCGAAGGAGGCCGGCACCGTGACCGCCTGGCGCCAGTTCCTCCAGGAGCACCCGGACGGCGCGCAGCGCGACGAGGCGAAGCGCCTGCTGGCCGAGGCGGAGGCCCGCGAGCTGGCCACCACCGATGACCCGCGCAAGCTGACCGAGTACCTGAAGTCCGCGCCGGATGATCCGCGCCGCCAGGAGGTGGAGGCGCGGCTGGACGGTCAGGCCTTCGCCGAGGCCAAGGCCTCCGGCGCGACGAAGCTCTTCGCGTACCTCAAGGACTTCCCGGCCGGTGCGCACCGCGAGGAGGCGCGCGTCCTCCTGCTGGAGTTGGAGGTGGAGGGGCTGCTCGTCTCCGGCCTCGTCGACGAGGCCGAGGCGCGCGTGAAGGCGCACCCGCTGGGGCCGAAGCTGACGCGCTTCCCCGAGCGCCTCGCCAAGGCCCGCGCCGAGCGCGCCGCCCTGGCCCGGCCCGAGCCCGTGGTGCAGGCCGCGCACGTGGGGCACTACCTGCGCGACTTCGAGGACCTGAAGCGCGCCCTCGTGGCCCCGGACGCGTTGGACCGCTGGCAGGCCGCGGAGGAGCTGGGACAGCACGTCTCCGTGCGCGCGTTGGATCCGCTGCTGGACGCGCTGCGCTCCGCGCGCAACCCCCTGGTGCGCCAGTACGCGTTGGAGTCCCTGCGCACCATCCTCTCCACGCTGCCGCATCCGGTGGCGGATTACGAGGTGGCCTCGCGCCTGGAGTCGCTGCGTGAGCGGGCCTCGAGCCCGGAGCTGTACCTCCAGGTGGCCGTGCTGCTGGACCTGTCCGGCAACCTCGTCCAGGCCTCCACGGAGTACCAGCGCGCCGTCGACGGGGGCGCGCCGGATCCGGTGGTGCTGCGCCGCTGGGTGCAGATCCGCGAGGAGCGCAAGCAGGCCTTCTCCGCGGCGGTGGCGGCGCGGCAGCTCGCGCTGTGGGCGCTGGAGGTGGTGAACGAGGAGTCCGTCACCTCCGAGGGGCGCCTCCCCCTGGGGTCCGTCCGTCAGCTCTGCGCGGCGGCCGTCAACGCGCGCTTCGCCGCGGATGCCATCGCCCGCGCCCGCGCCTCCAGCTCCGAGTTCTCAGAGGACCTCGCCGAGTTCGAGCGCAGGGCCGCCGAGGCGAAGCGGCTGGCCGAGGCCCGGCTGGCGGACGCGGAGCTGATTCTGCGCGAGCAGTCTCCCGGCGTGCGCACCTGCTCCGACCAGGGCGTGCGCGAGCGGCTGGACGGCGCGGTGAAGGAGCGCACCGCCGCGCTCGAAGCGGTGTCCACGAAGCTGCCCCAGCAGGTGGGGCGCATGTTGCTCGAGCTGGCGAGGGAGCGCGACCCGTCTCCCCAGGTCCGCGCCGCCGCGTCGGCCCGGCTGACGGCGCTCAAGCCCGTGCCTTGATCCGCGCGGATCCGGCTGTCCGCGAAGGGCGGGGCGGTTAGAGTTCCGCGCCCCATGGCCACGCGCACGTACACGCTGAAAGTCGCTCCTCCGACGAAGCCGTCGCGGATCGACTATGCCGCCCTCCTCAACGAGGAGCAGCTCGCGGCGGTGGAGGCGGGGGACGGGCCGGTGCTCGTCATCGCCGGCGCGGGCTCGGGCAAGACACGCACGCTCACCTTCCGCGTGGCCCGCATGCTGGAGCGCGGCGTGCCGCCGGAGGGCATCCTCCTGCTCACCTTCACCAACAAGGCCGCGCGCGAGATGACGCGGCGGGTGGAGGAGCTGGCCGGTTCCTTCGCGGACGTGAGGCGCATCCTCGGCGGTACGTTCCACCATGCCGCGCACGTGCTCCTACGGCAGCACGCGGGCGTGCTGGGCTTCTCCACCAACTTCACCGTGTTGGACCGCGAGGACGCGCGCGACCTCATGGTGACGTGCATCGCCGAGCGCAAGCTCAAGAGCGACAAGCGCTTCCCGCGCCCGGAGCTGGTGCTGGACCTGGTGTCCATGGCCACCAACCTCCAGCAGCCCGTGTCCCAGGTGCTGGTGGACCGCCGCCCGCAGTTCCTCCCTTTGGCTCCCGAGGTGCTCGCCACCGCCGCGCGCTACCAGCAGCGCAAGGCGCAGATGCACCTCATGGACTTCGATGACCTGCTGCTCCACCTGAAGCGGCTCCTCACCCAGCACGCGGACATCCGCGAGCAGCTCACCGAGCGCTTCCACTGCGTCCTCGTGGACGAGTACCAGGACACCAACCGCCTGCAGGGCGACCTCGTGGACCTGCTCGCCGGGGAGCGGAAGAACCTCACGGTGGTGGGCGACGACTGCCAGTCCATCTACAGCTTCCGCGGCGCGGACTTCACCAACATCATCGGCTTCCCCGAGCGCTACCCCGGCTGCGCCGTCTACACCCTCACGCGCAACTACCGCTCCACGCCCGAAATCCTCCGGCTCGCCAACGCCTCCATCTCCCGCAACGAGCGTCAGTTCCCCAAGGCGCTCACGGCGGCGCGCCCTCCCGGCGCCATGCCCGTCGTCGTCCCCACCCGGGACGCCGCCGAGCAGGCCGCCTTCATCGCCCAGCGCATCCTCGAGCTGCGCGACGAGGGCCTCTCCCTGGAGGCCATGGCCGTCCTCTACCGCGCGCACAGCCACTCGCTGGAGCTGCAGCTGGAGCTGGCCCGCCGCGGCATTCCCTTCCGCGTGCGCTCCGGAGTGCGCTTCTTCGAACAGGCCCACATCAAGGACGTGCTCGCCCACCTGCGGCTGGTGAACAACCCCGCGGATGAGCTCGCCTTCAAGCGCGTGGTGCGGCGTGTCCCCGGTGTCGGCCCCGCGACGACGGAGCACCTGTGGACGTCCCTGCGCGCGCTCCCCGAGGGCACGCCCCTGGCGGAGGGCCTCGCCCATGCCGACGTCCGCGCGCACCTGCCGCGCAAGTCCCAGAAGGGCTTCCAGCGCTTCTCCGACCTGATGGGTCGCCTCACACGCCCCGGGGGTGCGGGCACACCCGGAGTGCTGATTGAAGACGTACTGGCCGGTGGGTACGCGGAATACCTCAAGGCCGAGTTCGCGGAGGAGGAGCAGCGCGAGGAGGACATCCGCCAGTTGGCCGAGTTCGCCGCCCGCTTCGAGGACCTGCCGCGCTTCCTGTCCGAAATCGCCCTGGTCGCGGAGTTCGCCGCCGAGCAGGCCCTGGCGGGTGACTCGGAGACGGAGGTCCCGGACGAATACCTGACGCTGTCCACGGTGCACCAGGCCAAGGGGCTGGAATGGCGGGCCGTCTTCGTCCTCTGGCTGGCCGACGGTCGCTTTCCGCTGTCACTGGCCTCTCGCCTGCCCGAGGAGGAAGAGGAGGAGCGCCGGCTGTTCTACGTCGCCCTGACGCGGGCCCGGGACGAGCTGGCGCTGGTGTACCCCCTGACAGTGCTGCCCCGGGACGGGGAGCGCATCCTCCTGCGCGTCTCCCGCTTCATCGAGGAGCTCCCTGTGGGAGACGCGGCGCCCTATGATCGGCTCGTCCTGGCCACCGTGGAGGAGGCGCCAGTCGCACCGCCCCGGGAGGCGGCGACCGACGTCCTACCCCGGGGACCGGCCGAGCCCCCGCCGGGCGACCCGGACGTGGAGGCCTGAGCCGGACGCCCAGAAACGCGCACGCGCGAGCGCGACGTGATAGAGAGTGGGGGGCAGGCGCGCCTCCTCTGGCCCACGCCCCCCGAACTTCATGGCGGACAGACCTCGCATCGTCGGGATTGACCTGGGCACCACCAACACGCTGGTGGCCTCCGTGCGCAACCGCATCCCGAAGATCGTCCCCACGGACCGCGGCAACCTCACGCTGCCGTCCGTCGTGGCCCTCTCGTCGCGCGCGGAGCTGGTGGTGGGCGGGGTGGCCAAGGACCAGATGGTCACCAACCCCAAGAACACGCTCTGGGGGACCAAGCGCCTCATCGGCCGCAAGTACAACTCCAAGACGGTGGAGGAGCTGAAGAGCTACTTCCCCTACGACATCGTCGAGGGCCCCAACGGGGACGCGGCGGTGATGTTGGGCGGCAAGCTCTACACGCTGCCCCAGGTGTCCAGCTTCGTGCTGGCGCAGGTGAAGACCATCGCCGAGCAGTTCCTCGGCGGCCCGATTGAAGCGGCGGTCATCTCCGTCCCGGCCTACTACAACGACAACCAGCGCAACGCGGTGAAGGAGGCCGGGAAGCTGGCCGGCTTCGACGTCAAGCGCATCGTCAACGAGCCCACCGCGGCGGCGCTCGCCTACGGCTTCAACCGCGGGCTGGACCAGAAGGTCCTCGTCTACGACCTGGGCGGCGGCACCTTCGACGTGTCCGTGCTCCACCTGGCCGGCAACGTCTTCGAAGTGCTGGCCACCGGCGGCGACACCTTCCTGGGCGGCACGGACTTCGACAACCGCATCATGGAGTACGTGCTGGAGCGCTTCCGCGAGGAGAACAAGGTCGACCTCGCGGAGAACCCCATCGCCCTCCAGCGCATCAAGAACGCGGCGGAAGCGGCGAAGATCGACCTCACGCTCATCCCCAACGTCGTCATCGACCTGCCCTTCATCGACGAGCGCAAGGGCAAGCCGTTGGACCTGCGCATCCCGCTGACGCGCGAGTTCCTCAACAGCCTCACCGGCGACCTGGTGGACCGCACCTTCGACATCTGCGACCGGGTGCTGGAGGAGAAGGGCATTGCCCGCTCCGAAATCGACGAGATCATCCTCGTCGGTGGCCAGAGCCGCATGCCGCTGGTGCAGCAGAAGATTCAAACGCACTTCGGCAAGGCCCCGCGCAAGGGCGTCCACCCGGACGAGTGCGTGGCGCTGGGCGCGGCGCTGCTGGGCGACTCGCTGGGCAGCATCGACGCGGTGACGCTGCTGGACGCGCTGTCCATGCCCATCGGCTACGCGATGCCCAACGGCCGCGTGAAGCGCATCATCGAGAAGAACTCGCTCATCCCCCTGGTGAAGAGCTTCCGCCTGCCTCCGCCGAAGGAGCCGGGCTCGCCGTTCATCGAGCTCGACATCTACCAGGGCGACAGCGACATGCTGGTGGACAACGAGTACCTGGGCACCGTGCGCGTGCCCTCGGCGGCCGCGGGCCGGAAGATCGACTTCCGCCTCACCGAGGAGTGTCTGCTCCAGGTGACGGTGGAGGAGGCCAGCGGCATGCGCAAGGTGGACCTCGCCACGCGCGACACGCCGGAGCAGCTCAAGCGCGCCCTGCAGGAGGCCGCCGCGCGCAACCCGCAGCAGGGGCCCTCGTCGAGCAACGCGAGCGACAACGGTGGGCTCCTGTCTCGCATCGGGAGCATCTTCCGCAGGGGCTAGGGAGTTCTGTAATGCCGAAGTTCCCGTCGAAGGAGTGGTTGGACGAGGCCGTCCGCCTCACCAACGAGGACCCCGAGTGCGCCGTGGCCGGCAAGGGCTGGCAGGGCGACTTCGGGGCCGTTGTCGAGGCCGAGCCCGGCAAGCTGGCGAAGTCGTTCGTGGTGCACGTCGTCCCAGGCGACTGCCGGATTGAAAAGGCCCGCGTGCTGTCGGATCCGGATGACCTGGACGAGCTGGAGCCCGTGTACCTGGCGCGCGCGCCGTACTCGGTCTGGAAGCAGCTCCTGAAGGGGACGTTGGATCCGGTGGAGGCGGTGCTCAAGCGCCGCATCTCCATGCGGGGCGACCTGCAGCCGCTCATCGAGCGCATGAAGTACAAGGGCATCGCCGACCGGGTCTTCGCGAAGCTGCAGACGCAGTACCTCGACGAGCCGTGAACGGGGGGAGAGCCACATGGGCATCCGAGACGACTTGAAGAAGCAGGCGCTGGACGTGTCCGGCAAGGCCGTGGAGAAGCTCATGGCGGACGAGAAGCGCGCCATGGCCATCGCCTCCGCCATCGGGAAGGTGCAGCGGGGCAAGCAGGCGCTCGACCGCGGGCAGGAGGAGCTGATGAAGGCCTTCCACTTCGCGCCCAAGAGCGAGTTCAAGGCCCTGGGCAAGCAGCTCTCTGGACTCAAGCGCCGCCTGCGCGAGTTGGAAGAGAAGCTGGACGGGCTGTAGTCGAAAATGCGTTGACACCTGCGCGGGCGGATGGCATCTACACCCGCGTTCGCCGCTGACGCGGGCCACGCGGTGGCGGCGACACAGACAGCACGGGCGTATAGCTCAGCGGTAGAGCACTGCCTTCACACGGCAGGGGTCGCAGGTTCAAACCCTGCTGCGCCCACTTCAAAGAGGCCGTGAGTCTCAGGGGAAACCCGAGGCTCACGGCCTCTTCGTTTTCCGGCCGAGTGTTCACTGCGTGCGGCCTCGTGCTGCGGGCGGATGGCGCAGTGGCCCGGGCGTGCCACCCTTGGCACGTGCCGACGAGGAACCTCCGATTCTCATGGGAGCCGAGGGGAGGCGTGCTGGTGAGTGCCACGCCTCCGAACGACGTGCTGGCGGACTACCTCTCCGAGGAGCTCCGGCCGGGCTCGGGCGCGGCGGAGCGGCTGCTGGCCCTGGTGCAGGAGTTCCGCACCGGCCGCACGGGCACCTGGGAGGTGCCCGGGGACTGCTACAGCGTGGAGCTCACCGCCGCGCGAGCCACCCTCCGCACCGAGCACGCCATTCCAGGGCGCACGCTGCACCTTCCGCTGGAGGACTTCGCGGAGGCGGTGCGCTCCTGGCTGGACTTCGTGGCGCTGTCCCGCGCCTCGGCCTCCTGAGCGGCTGGCCGGGGGCGCGGGCCGGCGTCAGGCCTCGTGCGCCTCGGGCAACGGCTTCTCCGCGGGCGCGTTCCGGCTCTTGATGAGCGACGCGACGATGCTGGCGCCCAGCAGGGTGGCGATGATGCCCAGCGACAGCGCGGGGGGAATCTTCACGAAGTCCACCACGGCCATCTTCGCGCCGACGAAGACGAGCACCGCCGACAGGCCCACCTTCAGGTAGCTGAACTTCTCCACCGCGCCGGCCAGCAGGAAGAACATCGAGCGCAGGCCGAGGATGGCGAAGATGTTCGACGTGAAGACGATGAACGGATCTCGCGTCACCGCGAAGATGGCGGGGATGGAGTCGAGCGCGAAGATGACGTCCGACGCCTCCACCAGCAAGAGCGCCATGAAGAGCGGTGTGGCCAGCCAGCGGCCGGTCTCCTTCGTGAAGAAGTGATGGCCGTGGAAGGTGCTCGTGGAGGGGATGGTGCGCCGGGCGAACTTCATCATCCAGCCCTCCTCGGGGTGCTCCTCCTTGTTGCGCTGCAGGAAGAGCTTCACGCCGGTGACGATGAGGAAGGCGCCGAAGACGTAGATGAGCCAGTGGAAGCGCTCCAGCATGGCCACGCCGGCGAAGATCATGATGGCCCGCAGCACCAGCGCGCTGAGGATGCCCCAGAAGAGCACCCGGTGCTGGTAGAGCGCGGGGATGCGCATCGCCGAGAAGATGACGACGAAGACGAAGATGTTGTCGACGGAGAGCGACTTCTCGATGAGGTAGCCGGTGAGGAACTGCATGCCGGGCTCGGCGCCGAACTTCCACCACACGCCCGCGTTGAAGAGCAGCGCCAGGCTGATCCACACCGCGCTCCAGCCCAGCGCCTCCTTGACCTTCACCACGTGCGCCTTGCGGTGGAAGACGCCCAGGTCCAGCGCCAGCATCGCGATGACGAACGCGATGAAGCCGCCCCATAGGGCCGGACTGCCTACGCTCTCGAGATTTCCCATAGGGACTCTGAGTTAAGAACCGTCCCACCCATCCACAAATAGAGATTCCAGCGGTGCTCCTTCGAGAAAACCGAAGGATGCGCGGCGGGCAGGTGTTCGCCCGTCCACACGGTAAGCAGGCGACGGAGCGGCCCGTCGTCCGGCGTCGGGTCGGGAAATGTTCAGTAGCGAGATGGGTTCAGCCACGTCCCGGTTGGACTGAACAGTCACGGGCAACGAGACCAGCCAGGCGTCCCCGTCCCCCCCGCGAAGGCAACCCGGCCTTCTGGGACGCGGGGCGCGGCGTGAAGGCCGCCCGCGATGGCGCGCGCGGCCCCGTCACTCTCGTGGCCCCCCGAAGAAGGACAGAGCATTGATCCGGAACCGTTTTCTCGCCTCGACGTGTGGCGCGCTGTTCGCGCTGGCCTCTTTCTCTGCCTGCGGCAACGGTGGCAACGGTGGTTCCTCCACGCCAGGGGCCGTCGAGTCGCCCGCTGAGCAGCCTTCCACGCCGACCCCCACTCCGTCCGAGCCCCCGGTGACCGAGCCCGCTCCGGAGCCCACGCCCGCCCCGGTGCCCACGCCCACGCCCGCACCGGTGCCCACGCCCACCCCGACGCCGGAGGAGCCCGCGCCCACCCCGACGCCGACTCCCACCCCGACTCCGGCACCGGATGAGTCCGCGCAGACGCCGTCCAATCCGGGCGCGGACAAGTTCGGCGTGACGATGCTCCACCCGACGGTGAATGGCGGCGAGCAGTGGTTCCTCGCGGACAACGCGACGGCGGACAAGCGCTTCGACCCGCAGGACACGATTACGCGCAACTCGGACGGCTCCTGGAAGATGAAGAGCAGCCAGGTCCGCATGGGCGTGTCCACGTCCACGGGCTACAGCGCCTCGAAGATTCCGACGTATGACCGCGACGTGCTGGCCAGCCGCGGCTACATGCAGGCCGCCAACGACTGGAAGAACATCGAGATGACGGGCTTCGTGAAGCTCAACGCGGCGCAGGACGTCTCGGACAACTTCGACTGGTACGCGCGCGGCGGCAAGCACAACGACGACAACTCCGGCTGCGAGGGCAGCAGCTACAAGGGCGGCCTGCACTACGACGGCCGCGCCCGCTGGCAGAAGGAGACGTGGCACGTCTCCTACGAGCAGGCTCCCTACAAGCCCGCCACCTCGGCGCTGAAGGGCCGCTGGGTGGGCTTCAAGGCGGTGATGCGCAACACCACCGCCAAGGGCAAGCAGGCCGTGCACCTGGAGCTGTACGTCAACGAGAACGCCGACAAGGTGACCTGGAAGAAGGTCCACGACGTGGTGGACGCCGGTGACTGGGGCGGTGATGCCGATCACTGCGGCGGCGCCGTGGGTGCCATGCCCATTACCTGGGGCGGCCCCATCGCCACCTTCCGTTGGGACAACGCGAACGACGTCGACTTCAAGTGGCTGTCGGTCCGCGAAATCCAGCCGGAGTCCTGAGGGCTACCGGCTTCATCGCGCTGAGACGGTGAAGCCGGTGTCATGAAGTCAACGAGGGCGCGGAGGACGAGGGTCCTTCGCGCCCTTCGTGTTTCCTGGCGGACGTGGGAGGCGTCCGTTGAAGGACGTCCGCATTGTACCGGAGGGCAGGTGGCCGGGCTCGCGGACGGTTCCCAGCCTTCGGGCGCCGACGCGCCAGTCGCCGGCATTCGTCTGTCCGGGCGCGGCGCCTCGCCGGCCCGCCTCATGTGTCCGAAGGGGTAGGGGAGACTTCCATGCAGATTACTTTCCTGGGCCACGCCGGCTTCGTCGTGGAGACCGCGGGGGCCATCGTCGTCATGGACCCGTGGCTCTCCCCGAAGGGCGCCTTCGACTCGGCGTGGATGCAGCTTCCTTGCAACCACCACCTGGCTCCGTTGGTGCGCGAGAAGCTGGAGACCCCGGGCAAGGAGCGGTTCCTCTACATCAGCCACGAGCACAAGGACCACTTCGACCCGGAGTTCCTCGCCACGGTGCAGCGGCGGGACTTCACGGTGCTGGTGCCGAAGTTCCATCGCTCGGAGCTGCAGGACGTCTTCGCGAAGTATGGCTGCAAGCGCGTCATCGCCTGCGAGGACGCGCGCGAGGTGCCCATCAAGGGCGGCTACATCAAGCTCTTCGTCTCCGAGCAGGGCACCAACCGCGACTCGGCGGTGATGGTGCGCGGGGACAACCAGTGCTTCCTCAACCTCAACGACTGCAAGCTCCATGACCGCATGGTGCGCATCGTGGCGGAGGAGGGGCCCATCGACGTCTTCTCCGCGCAGTTCTCCGGGGCCATCTGGCACCCCACCTGCTACGAGTACCCGGCCGAGACGTACGCGGCGATTTCGCTGAAGAAACGCGACAGCAAGTTCGAGGCGGTGGCCCGCACGCTGGAGCAGGTGGAGCCGCGCGCGTACATCGCCGCCGCGGGCCCGGCGTGCTTCCTGGACCCGGCGCAGTTCCACCTCAACTTCGAGAAGGTGAACATCTTCCCCAGTGCGACGCAGCTCTTCGAGTTCATGAAGAAGCGGCTGCCCCACGCCACCACGCGCTACCTGGAGCCCATGCCCGGAGACGTGCTGGACGTGAAGTCGTTGGAGTTCGTCTCGCTGGTGCCGGAGCGCGTGACGCCGGAGAACATCGGGCAGTACCTGCGCGACTACGCGGCCATGCAGGAGCACGTCTTCCGAGAGCGGCGCCGCAACATGCTGCGCGCGGAGGTGGATGAAATCCACGAGCGCCTGCGCGTGGAGCTGCAGCGCAAGCTGGACCTGCTGGACCTGCACGAGCGCGTGGGGATGCCGCTGTACGTGGAGCTGACGGAGCTGCCCGAGCGGCTGTTGCGCGTGGACTTCAAGGGCCGGCGCGTGGACGTGGTGCCGGAGATTCGCGAGACGGTGCGCTACACGATGAAGACGAGCGCGGCGGACATCGTGCGCGTGCTGGACCGGAAGCTGAACTGGGAGGACTTCCTGTTGTCGTTCCGCCTGCGGCTGAGCCGCAACCCGGACGTGTACGAGCCCGTGCTGCATGGCTTCCTCGGCGTGGAAATCGAGGACATGCGTGAGTTCTGCGAGGGCATCCGCGCCACGGAGGCGCAGCGCGAGCGCGCCGTGGTGGAGGTGGGCGGCAGGCGCTTCTCGATTCAGCGGTTCTGCCCGCACCAGGGCGCGGACATGTCCGGAGGCTGGGTGGAGGAGGGGCGCTACCTCGTGTGCCCCCGGCACCGCTGGCAGTTCGACATGCAGAACGGTGGCCGCTGCACGCTGAACAACTCCAGCCTCTGCGCGGAGCCCGTGACAGAGCGCGAGTCGTCGGACAAGGCCGAGAAATCGGCCGCTGCCGCGACGGGCGCCGAGGCGCGCACGTAGGCGGAGTGGGGCAGGGGGCCGGTGCGTGAGCCCGGCCCCTCGGGCGCATGAATCAAGGCACGGGGCTGAAGAGCTGAAGGGCCACGCGCACGTTGTCCGAGCGCAGCCCCACCGGGCCGTTCAGCTCCAGCGCCGCCTCGGGCAGCTCGCCTTCCCATGCGAGCTTGCCGTCCGTCCAGACGCGCAGCGCGGCGCCGTCGAGCACGGCACGCAGCGTGTGCGAGGCTCCCGGCGCGGGCGCGCCCACGGAGGTGCTACGTAAAGGGCGCACGGTGGTGTAGCCCGCGTTGCCGCACTCGCGGCTGGTGTGCTGTCCCGGGTTGAGCTTGTAGTTCACGACGACGCCCGGCTTCGGGGCGATGCGCCACATCACGTACACCAGGTTGCAGCCGTCCTGCGCGCGCAGCTTCAGGCCCACCTGCTGTCGCTGCTCACCCGAGGCCAGGGCCTTCTGCTGCGCAGTAGTCCCGAGCACCGTGAAGCGCAGCTCGACGGAAGAGGACGTCGCGTCCCCCTTCAGCACTGCGCGCATCCGGGGCCCGTCGACGGTGAGCTGCCCATCCTTCCCCGGGAGCATCTCACCCTCCGTCACATTCAGCGCGGACAACGCCACGGGCGCCGGCATGCGCGTGCCTCCTGCGCGAGATGAGGACTCGTCACTCGCGGCTGGCGCGGGTGCGGAGCCAGGTGACGCCGAATTGCGCGTGCTTCCTTCTCGGGGTTTGGCGCGTGGGCGCATCGCTTCACTCGGGGCCGGCTCACGCGCGGAAGCACGGGACGTCGCCGTCCGGGCCGGAGGGGACGCCTCCTCTCCATCCTGGCTCTTCCCCTTGCACGCCACGGAGCCGCCGAGCAGCACGGCCACGGCGACACAGGCCGTGAGCACGTGCCGCGGGCCCCTCGGTGTCACGGCTTTCCGGCTCCAACGAGCGAGCCGAGCGAGTCCACATGCGCGCGCAGGTAGGCCTGCTCCGCGCGCAGTCGCGTCAGCTCCAGCAGCAGGTAGTCGCGGAAGCGTCGGACCTCGCGCGTCCGCAGCGCCTCCACCTCACGGAGCTGCCCCTCCAGGTCCGCCACCAGCGTGGACACCTCGCGCAGGCGGCCTTCCTCCGTGCGATGCCTCGCGCGCAGCTCCGCCATCAGCTCCGCCACGCGCTGGGACACACCGGACACGTCCTGGAGCGACGCACGGCGACGGCCCTCCCTCGCGCGCGCGTTGGCCGAGCCCTGCCACAGGTGGCCCAGGTTGTAGGTGAGCAGGAGCTGCCCCGACAACGGGACGCTCTGCTCCACGTCGAAGACCTCGTCGTAGCCGCCGCGCACGCTCAGCTCCCAGGCCTCCGCCCGGCGCAAGCCACCGGAGTACGACTCCAGCTCGTCATCCGCGGCGCGCATCTCCTCCAGCAGCGCCTCCAGCCGCTGGCCCCCCGCCAACTGGGGCCGGCCCGCGAGCTTCTCGCGGGCGAGCGCGGTGTTCGTGGCCAGCTCGCGCAAACCGTCGAGCCGCACCTGCACCGCGTTCAGCTCCTCCAGCGTCGAGCGCCCCTCACGCAAATCGTTGCGCAGCGCCGCGACGAGCTCCTCAGCGCGGGGCAGTGACTCCTGGAGCACGCGGGCTCGGGCCTCCAGCGCGGCATCCTCGCCCAGCCCGGGGCCCTGGTGGACGGCGGCCTCGAGCAGGGCCATGGCGCGCTGCCGGCGGCAGTCCGCCTCCGCGCGCTTGCGGAGCGTCGCGCCCCGGTACAGCCCCACGAAGTCGTAGCTGACGCCGGCCGTCAGCCGTGGCTTCGGCTTGCCCAGCGCACTGCCGCCGCTCGACTCGCCCGCGTTCACCACGCCGAAGCTGGTGTACAGCTCCGGAGCCAGCTCCAATACCGACTCCGCGTCCGCCACGCCGCGCACGAAGTCGCAATAGCCGCTGGCCCGGTCCTCCAGCCTGGCCGCGCCCTCGGCTTCGGGCGGAGGCGCCGACTGCGCCAGCGCGGTGCGCGCGACCAGGGCCAGCAGCGCACCGCCAGTGAGCATCATCCGCATAAACCGTCTCCACCTCCAGGAGGCGATGCCATCAGAGCAGCATCGGAGGACTGCCCAGGTGCAGCAAATCCTCTCGTGCGGACGGCGAGTCCGAGAGCTGGATTTCCACCATTACGCCCCGGATCATGTACTGCCGGATGGGGTGCTTGAGGGAGACCTCGCCCTCCAGCACCTTCCCCGTCACGCCCACCTCTCGGCACCAGAACAGCTTCGCCGCGCAGGCATACAGCGGCGTGCCCTGCTCGGCGTGGCTCAGGTTCTCGTAGGGGACGAAGGCCACCGTGAGGTCCTTCTCGATGGCCCGCAGGTACGGCGACGAGCGCAGCGAGGCAATCAACGTCTCGTACCGCAGGGCCACGTCGTCCAGCGCCTTCAGGTCCTGCTTCAGGCTCCTGAGGGTGGCCTCGGCGCGAGCCAGCTCCAGCGTGGAGTGGGTGAACTCGCGCTCCAGCAGCAGCACGTCCGTCGTCATGCCGTCCGCCGAGGACTCCTGGCCCAGCCCCTTCTGCACCGCCGACAGGCCCGCCATCTCCCGCTGGAGCGAGTCCAGCTTCGTCTCGATGTCCACCGAGCTCTGCGCCAGCGACAGGTTGCTCTGCGCGAGCTGCGCCAGGTGGTGGTTGATGGTGAGCTTGTCCTCCTGCTCCAGCAGGCGCGCGCCGAACAGCGCGTCCGTGCGCACGCGCGTCAGCCCGGAGAAGGCGCGGTTGGACTGGACGATTTCCGCGCGCGCGAGCCCGAACTCACGCCGCAGCGCGGAGAGGCGCCGGGACACGCGCTCGCGCGAGGCCCGCTCGCCATTCAGCGCCACCCGGAAGCGCTGCTGGAACGAGCGCTCCGCGGCGATGGTGCGCTCCGTGTCCGCGATGCGGTCCTCCACCGCGCGCCGCTCCGAGAGCACGTGGTCCCTCGCGGACGTCTGCGCCGCCACCTGCGTGCTGAGGGAGAGGATTTCCGCGTCGGTGGGCGAAATCACCGTGGGCGTCACCCAGCTCCGGCTCACCATGAAGAAGCCCTGTACGGTGAGGAAGGAGAGGAGCCCGAGCAGGATCAACGCCAGCAGCACCGAGCCCATGAACTTGTAGGCCGACACCACGACGGAGTTGATTTTGTTGGCGACGCGTTGGTTCATGGATGTGAGCCCTCACCAGCCTGGGTGCGAGGAAGGCTGCTGCTGTCGTTCGCGGGCGACGTGGCTGGCGCGACACTGGGACTGCCCCGCGTCTCCCAGCTCCCCGAGTCCAGCGTGAGCAGCGCGAGCGGAGTGAAGAGCGCGTAGGTCACCGGCATGAGCAGCCCCATGGGAAGGAAGCTCGCGCCATGCACGCGCCGGTCCTCCGGGAGGTGCCGGGTCTCGATGCGGTAGATGATTCCCAGCAGGCCGATGACGAGGAAGTGGAAGGCAAGGATGTCCCAGAACTCACCGTTGATGACGTTGTGCACGATGACCACCGGGTACGAGAGCAACAGCGCGAGCTGCGACACGTAGTGGACGGTGATGACGGGGTGCAGCCGCCACGCGTGGGACAGGCCGCCCAGCAGGTCCACCAGGTTGGAGCGCCGCCACCGCAGCTGCTGCGAGAAGTACCCGGCCAGCGTCGCGGGCGCGGCGGTGAAGCAGAACGCGTCCAGCGTGTAGACGGTCTCGTAGTTGTGCTTGACGATCTGCCGCGTGAGGAACCGGTCCTCGCCGTACTTGATGGGAACGCCGGCGATGGAGCGCGCCTCGAGGATGGGCTCCAGCTCCAGCATGACGTGGCGGCGGTACGCGGTGAGGCAGCCCGTCAGGCACATCACCTGCCGGAAGCTGCGCTCCAAATCCTTCAGCCACTCCTGGGCGAAGTGGAACTTGATTTCAATCATCCGCGTCAGCCAGTTCTGGTGACGGTTCGTCACGAAGGTGCGGCCGCCCACGGCGCCGATGCGCGGGCTGGTGAAGCGCCGCACCAACTGTCGGACGGCGGACTTGTCCACGATGACGTCCGAGTCCACCGAGACGATGATTTCCGCGTCCACGGCGGCCTTCACGCCCCGGTTGATGCCCTTGCGCTTGCCCATGTTCTCCGGGTTGCGCATCACGAGGACGTTGGGGTGTCCCTCCGCGGCCTTCAGCGCCCAGGCGTAGCTGTCGTCCTTGGAGCAGTCATCCACCACGACAATCTGGAGCAGCTCATGCGGGTAGTCCTGCTCCAGCAGGCTGCGGACGGCGTGGAAGATGCCCTTCCCCTCGTTGAAGAGGGGAATGACGATGGCCACGCGCGGCCGGTACGTGTCATCGACCCGGTCGAACCGATCGCCGCGCATGCGCCGCAGGAACGGACCGAGGATGTAGCGGTTCATCAGCACGACGATGAACAGCAGATGAATGGGAAAGAGCTCCATCTAGGTCCAACTCCCCGTCACGCCTGCGAGCTCCTTCCCCACGAAGGCGCCCCGCCCTCGCTGCCCCCGAGATGAGCGACCGGAAGGTTGGCGGGGCGCCTCTCGCCGCCAACTGCCCACGTGTACAGGTGGATTGACGAGGAGTGAGCAGCGCCCTCGCCTTCAGCCCGTCACCTTCAAGGCAGGACTTGCGACTGGCGCCGGGGATGCCGGTGGACCCGGGGCCCCTCAGGTTCAGCCACCGGACTTCCGGCGGTGCTCCGCCTGGGGAGAGCCATGTCATCAGGATCAGGATTGAGGGCACCGCGAGCGTTCGCGGTGTGGCTGTGGGCGTGTGCGCTGTTGGTCAGTGGCGCGGCGCGCGGACAGGCTCCTTCCGACGTCGGACAGTGGACGTACCTGGGGGCCTGGCCCATCTCCGCCACCCACGCCAGCCTCCTCCCCAACGGCAAGGTGTTCGTCTTCGGCGAGTTCGAGGAGGGCAGGGGGCCGCCGGTGCTGTGGGACCCCGCCACCAACACGCGCCAGTCCGCGGCCCGGCCCGCGTACAACATCTTCTGCTCGGGGCATTCGTTCCTCGGCGATGGCCGGCTGCTGGTGACGGGCGGACACAGCGATTCGCACGTGGGGCTGTCGCACACGAGCATCTACGACGCGGAGAACGACACCTGGCTCAGCGGCTCCGAGATGCCCGAGATGAATGACTACCGCTGGTACCCCACCAACACCACGCTGCCCAACGGCGACGTGGCCATCCTCTCCGGGGAGTCGCACGGCCCTGGGATGATCAACCAGCTCGTGCAGGTGTTCCAGCTCGGCGGGCCGGACAGCGGGACACCCAGCTCGCTGCGGGATTTGTCCACCGCGGTTCGTGAGCTGCCCTACTACCCGCGCATGTTCGTGGCGCCCAACGGGCGGCTCTTCTTCGCCGCGCCCCGGCGCGCCACCCTGTTCCTGGACTGGCGCGGCACGGGCACGTGGTGGGAGTACGGCCGCAGCCTCTTCGGCGGGCGCACCTACGGCCCGGCGGTGTACTTCGACGGGAAGGTGATGATTCTCGGCGGCGGGGACCCACCCACGGCCACCGCGGAAATCATCGACCTCAACCAGGCAAAGCCGGCGTGGCGCTACACCGCGTCCATGTCGCTGCCCCGGCGGCAGGCCAATGCCACCATGCTCCCGGACGGCACGGTGCTCATCACCGGCGGCTCCAGCGCCAGCGGCTTCAACACCGCCTCCGGCGCGGTGAAGTACGCGGAGGTCTACAACCCCGCGACGGAGAAGTGGACGAAGTGGGCCTCCGCGAGCGACTTCCATGGCTACCACGCCACGTCGCTGCTGTTGCCGGACGGGCGCGTGCTGCACGGCGGTGGCCGCAACGTGAAGACGATGGAGGTCTTCTCGCCGCCGTATCTCTTCAAGGGCTCGCGCCCCACCATCGCCTCGGCGCCCGGCCTCATCGAGCCGGGGAAGAGCTTCAGCGTTTCCTCGCCGGAGGCGGCGTCCATCCGCAAGGTGACGCTCATTGGCCTGGGCTCGTCCACGCACGCCATGGACCAGGGGCAGCGCTTCCTCACGCTGGGCTTCACCCCGACGGCGGACGGGCTCACCGTCACCTCGCCTGCCACCAACGTGGACGCACCTCCGGGGCCGTACATGTTGTTCCTGGTGGATGACCGGGGCGTGCCGTCGGTGGGGAAGATGGTCACGGTGGCGCTGGTGACCCCGAAGCTCGAGCGCCTCATCTCCTTCAGCGACGTGTGGAAGTACGACGCCCGGAACGTGGACATCGGCTCGGATTGGATTCTCCGGGACTATGTCGACTCGTCGTGGCCCTCCGGCCCCGGGCAGCTCGGCTACGGGGATGGGGACGAGGGCACGCTGCTGACGCGCACGTCGCCGGCCCAGCCCTCGGTGTACTTCCGCAAGCACCTCACGCTCGACAAGCCTGTGACGCGCGCGCAATTGGAGGTGCTCTTCGACGACGGCATCGGCGTGTGGGTCAACGGCGTTCCCGTGTACGCGAAGAACCTGGGCAACGGCGTGGCCTTCGGTGCGTACGCGTCCGCCTCGACGAGCAACGAGTTCGACCGCGCCACGGTGCCGCTGTCGGGCAACCCCTTCGTGGTGGGGGACAACGTCATCTCCGTGGTGGTGAAGCAGGCGAGCGGCACGTCGGCGGACCTCACCTTCGCGCTGGGGCTGGAGGCGGAGCTGGGCAGCGAGGGGCCTCCGCCGGACACGCTCACGCTGGTATCGCCCAACGGCGGCGAGAGTCTGCTCGTCGGCGCGTCCACCCACATCCGGTGGAACACCAGCGGCAACGTGTCCGCGGTGGACCTGGCGCTGTCAGTGGACGGCGGTGCCCACTGGGCGCCCATCGCCTCCAACGTGGTGAATACGGGAGCGCATGTGTGGCGGGTGCCGAACGTGTCGACGTCGCAGGCACTGGTGCGCGTTTCCCGCGCCGGAGGCGGCGCACCGATGGACGTGAGCAACGCCGTCTTCACCCTCTCCAACGTGCGACGCGAGACGCCCATCCCCTGGCGCTCCACGTGGAAGTTCCGGGACAACGGACAGGACCCGGGCGCGACGTGGACGTCCGCGGGGTACGACGACAGCGCGTGGCTGTCCGGCGCGGGCCAGCTCGGCTATGGCGACGGGGACGAGACGACGGTGCTCACGCGCACCCTCCCGTCTCAGACGAGCGTGTACTTCCGAAAGAAGATTGCCGTGTCCGGTCCCGTGACGAGCGCCACGCTCAACGTGCTCTACGACGATGGCCTCGTCGTGTACGTCAACGGCACGCCGGTGCTCTACCGCAACGTGGCGGCGAATGGCACCGCGCACGCGAAGTACGCCAACGCGGGCTCGGAGAACTCGACCGCGATGGCGGCCCTGGCTCCAGACGTCTTCGTGCAGGGAGAAAACACCATCGCCGTCATGGTGAAGCAGGTGGGCAGCACGTCGCCCGACCTGACCTTCGACTTGTCGCTGGAGCTGGGTATCAGCGTGCCGCTGCCGCAGGTACGGCGGTGATGGCGGCCGCGCGCTTCAAATCCCTCTCCAACTCGAAGAGGCGTGCCTCGCGCTGACCAGGCGAGGTGAAGGCGATGCCGGCGATGGACTCCTGCGCGGCGCGGGCGATGCGCGCCACGCCGTCGCGGGCAATGACTCCCACCTGGAAGGCCTCCACCGCGGCGCCCACGTAGGTGTCGAAGAAGAAGATGCGCTTCGCGCGCCAGGACTGGCGCGTGGCCTCCGGCGTGTCCACCACGTCGTGGATGAAGACGGCGTGCACCGAGTGCGGGGCCGCCACGAGCATCCGCTCTCCGAACTCCACGTCGCCCTGGCCGCTGTCGCCCACGAAGACGAAGCCGTACTCGGGGAAGAGGCGGAGGTAGCGCGTGAAGTTGTCGAACTTCTTGTCGGCGATGCGCGAGTTGCCGATGAGGTTGGCGAAGCTGCCGGAGAGCACCGCGGGCGGAGGGACGCCGCGCTCGCGCAGGGTGTCCAGCGTCATGTTCTCCACCACGCCCAGCGCGTCCATGGGCCGCGCGGTGACGAAGGTGAGGTCTCCGTTGCGGCCGGGCATGATGCCGGGCCCGCGGTCCAGCTCGGCGTAGAAGGCGATCACGCCCGGGTACACCGTCTTCGACGGGTAACGCCGGTCCTTGAGGTTGGCGTAGAACGTGTCGTCGATGTCGCTGAGGACCTTGTTCTCACCGCTGGGCGTGGCCTCGGCCTCGTGGCGGATGTGGGCGAGGATTTCCTCGCGCACGCCCGGGTCATCCACGTCGTCGAAGACGAGCTTCTCCAGGTCCTGGTGGTTGCCGCCCGCGTCGAGCAGGTTCTTGAAGGCCGTCAGCTCGCGGCCGTGCAGCCCGAGGAACAGCTCCCGGATGTGGCGCTCCGCGTCCGACGGCGTGGCGCCCACCTGCAACGCCGTCACCAGGCTGGCGCGCACGGGGAGGGACAGCTCGCCTGCACGCCGGACGCACAAGAGCTCCAGCAGGGCGGTGTGGTTGGCCGGACCGACCAGGCGGTCATCCACGTCCTCGAGCAGTGCCTCCAGGTCCACGTTGCTCAGCAGGAAGTTGAGCTCCGCGGCGCTGGCTCCGGTGAGCAGCTCCAGGATGCGGCGCTCCTCTGCGGCATCCGTGTGGCCGGCCATGAGGTCGCGCAGCGTCTCCAGCTTCTTCGTCGCGGCAGTCAGGTCCATGGTTCTTTCCCCCCGGCCCTTCGGGACGTGTCCGGGCCACCCCACAGCCTACGCGGGCCGGATGACGGCGTGGTAGATGTGGGGCATGTCGAATGTCTCGAACCTCCTGGAGCTGCGGCCGGAAGAGGTCCACGTATGGATTGTGGAGCCGGAGCGCATCGATGACCGGAAGCTCCTGGACGCGTACTGGAACCTGCTGGACGCGGGCGAGAAGGAGAAGCAGCGCCGCTTCCGCTTCGAGCGCCACCAGCGGCAGTACCTGGTGAGTCACGCGCTGGTGCGGCTGACGCTCTCACGCTACGCGCCGGTGGCGCCCACCGCGTGGACCTTCGCGACCAACGCGTATGGGCGGCCGGAGATTCAGGGCGAGTGGGGCCCGAAGCTGCGCTTCAACCTCTCCCACACGGACGGCATGGCCCTGGTGGCGGTGGGCACGGGTGCGGAGCTGGGCGCGGACGTGGAGGACGCGGAACGGCCCGGGGAGACGGTGGAGATCGCCGACCACTACTTCGCGCCCACGGAGGTGGCCACGCTGCGCGGCCTGCCACAGGAGCGCCACCGCGCGCGCTTCTTCGAGTACTGGACGCTGAAGGAGGCCTACATCAAGGCTCGCGGCGCGGGCCTGTCGCTGCCGCTGGAGCAGTTCGCCTTCCACCTGGAGCCGGGGACGTCGCCGCGCATCTCCTTCGACCCGCGCATGCGCGACGAGCCGGACGCGTGGCAGTTCGTCCAAATCAAGCCGTCCGAGCGGCACCAGGCGGCGGTGGCCCTGCGGCGGGCGCGGGGCCTGCCGCTGAGCGTGCGCTGGCAGTTCACCGTGCCGCTGGCCGGGGACACCACGCCGCCCCGAATCCAGGCGGCGTAGGCACGGCAGGGGACTTCAGGGCGACGGAGCCATCCAGCGCCCGAGGTCCTCGCGCACCGCGGTGAGGATGGCGCTCTGCTGCTGGTGGATGAAGAAGTGGCCGCCGGGGAAGTGGCGGACCTGGAAGTGGGGGCTGGACGTCTCCTCGCGCCACGTTTCCAGCTTCTCCACGGGGACGTGCGCGTCGCCCACCGCGCCCATGACGGAGATGGGCACGTTGAGCTTCACCGGGTGGTTGCCGTTCTCCCACCAGGCCAGCGCGAAGTCCGCTCGCAGCGTGGGCAGGAGCAGCTCCAGCAGCTCCTTGTGCTGGAGGATTTCCTCCGGCGTGCCGTCGTACTTGCGCAGGTGGTCGATGAACTGCGCCTCGGGCAGGTGGTGGATGGGCTCGCGGTCATTCGCGCGCGGCGGGCCGGCGGCGGCCAGGAGGAGGCCTCGCGGCATGGGGCCGTTGCGCACGTGCAGGCGGCGCGTCAGCTCCAGGGAGATGCGCGAGCCCATGCTGTAGCCGAAGAAGGCGAAGGGCCTGTCCAGCAGCGGCGCGAGCACGGGAAGCAGCGCGTCCACCAGCGCCGGCAGGTTGTCGAGGGGCTTCTCCATCAGCCGCCGCTCGCGGCCGGGGAGCTGCACCGCGCACACCTCCACGCCCATGGGCGACAGGGCGTCGACCCAGTTCTTGTAGATGGCCGCGCTGCCTCCGGCGAACGGGAAGCAGAACAGCCGCATGCGTGGCTCGGGCAGCGGCTTGCGCGTCGGGAACCAGCGGTCAGGGCTACTCGGGCTCGGGGAGGTCGGACTTGGCATGGCTTGATGGCTCTGTCGCACGGGCATGGAAAACGGGTCAAGTCCCCGGGGCCGGGCGCACCATGATGAGCTTCGGGTACGCGCAGCGAAACCCCGCCTTCTCGTAGCTGCGCTGAGAGGCGGTGGAGGGCTCCGTGGACGCGGTGGCCACGTCACAGCCCCGCTCGGCCGCCCACGTCAGCCGGCCATGGATGAGCGCGAGCTGCAGGGCCCGTCCGCGGTAGGGCGGAGGCACACCATCTCCCGACAGCAGTGCCACGCCCTCCGTCGCGGACACCACGCCCACGCCCCGGGGCTCTCCGTCCACGCACGCGAAGAAGCACGTGTTGCAGGGCGCGCGCGTGAGGTTGAGCCCGCCGAGCAGCTCCACCTCCGCCGTCGCGGGCCGTCCCGCGTAGGCGTGGAAGAAGAGGCCCGCCCAGGCGCGCTCCTCGCCCGCGAGGATGGGCCGCACCGTCACGCCCGGCGGAGGTGGAGGCACCTCGCCCGGCTGGCGCCACCAGACGAGCTGGAACGACTCCACGGCGTAGCGGCGCTTCGCCAGCTCCTGGCCCAGCGACGGGTCCGCGAAGGGATTCAGCTCGATGCGCACCGCGCCGCCGCCCTGGCCCAGCAGCGCCTCCATCCGGTCCACGTCCGCCGCGCTCACCGTGCCCTTCAGCCCCACGCCCAGCGCGACGGAGAACAGCGCGCGGGGCCCGGTGTAGATGGCACGCCCACCCGCCACGTGCAGCGAGGGCCGCCCGACACGCCCCGGCAGGGGCGTCTGGTCCACCTGCTCCGCCTGCGCGTGCTCGATGCGCCACGCCAAATACCGCGCGTCCATGGGCCACCTCGGGGACAGTCTGCTCCAAACCCACACTGCGCGTGAGCCCGCGCCCGTTGCACTCCCACCCGGGACGTCGTGCTTCGAGCTGGTGCATCCGATGTATCAAGTGTCACGGGAAATAGGGGGCTGGCCGGGCTGACGGATAGCTGTGCTAGCTTGCTCCCTCGTGAGTTACGAGCTGTCACATCTCGAGGCCCTGGAAGCCGAGTCCATCTTCATCATCCGCGAGGTGGTGGCCGAGCTTGATCGCCCGGTGCTCCTGTTCTCCGGAGGCAAGGACTCGGCGGTGATGCTGCACCTGGCGGTGAAGGCGTTCGCGCCGGCGCCGCTGCCCTTCCCGCTGATGCACGTGGACACCGGGCATAACTTCCCGGAAGTCATCCAGTACCGCGACGCGCGCGTCGCGGAACTGGGTGCGCGGCTCATCGTCGCGTCCGTGCAGGAAGCCATCGACGCCGGCAGGGTGGCCGAGGAGAAGGGCCCGCGCGCCTCGCGCAACCGCGCGCAGACGGTGCCGCTGCTGGAGGCGATTGAAAAGCACCAGTTCAACGCCGTCTTCGGCGGCGCCCGGCGCGACGAGGAGAAGGCCCGCGCCAAGGAGCGCGTGTTCTCCTTCCGCGACGAGTTCGGGCAGTGGGACCCGAAGAACCAGCGCCCGGAGCTCTGGAGCCTCTACAACGCGCGCCACCGCCGCGGTGAGCACCTGCGCGTCTTCCCGCTGTCCAACTGGACCGAGCTGGACATCTGGCAATACATCGACCAGGAGAAGGTGGCGCTGCCGTCCATCTACTACAGCCACCGGCGCGAGGTGTTCCGCCGCGACGGCATGCTGATGGCGTGGTCGCCCTTCCTGCAGATGCTGCCGGGTGAGGAGGTCATCACCGCCGAGGTGCGCTTCCGCACCGTGGGCGACATGACCTGCACCGCGTGCGTCGAGTCCTCGGCCACCACGGTGGAGCAGGTCGTCAATGAGATTCGCGCCTCGCGCGTCACCGAGCGCGGCGCCAGCCGTGCCGACGACAAGTTCAGCGAGACGGCGATGGAAGACCGCAAGCGTGAGGGTTACTTCTAGTGGAACTGCTTCGTTTCGCGACCGCGGGCTCCGTCGATGACGGAAAGAGCACCCTGATTGGCCGGCTGCTCTATGACACCAAATCCATCCTCGAGGACCAGCTGGCCGCCGTGGAGCGCACCAGCCGCGCCCGGGGCGACGAGTACGTCAACCTGGCGCTGCTGCTGGACGGCCTGAAGGCCGAGCGCGAGCAGGGCATCACCATCGACGTGGCGTACCGCTACTTCTCGACGGTGAAGCGCAAGTTCATCATCGCGGACACGCCGGGACACCTGCAGTACACGCGCAACATGGTGACGGGCGCCTCCACGGCGGACCTCGCGCTCATCCTCGTGGATGCGCGCAAGGGCGTGCTGGAGCAGACGCGCCGCCACGCGTTCATCGCGTCGCTGCTGCGCGTGCCGCACCTGGTGCTGTGCATCAACAAGATGGACCTGGTGGGCTTCGACCAGGCCGTCTTCGACGGCATCCGCGAGGAGTTCCGCAAGTTCTCCATGAAGCTGGACGTGCAGGACCTCACGTTCATCCCCATCTCCGCGCTGGGCGGGGACAACGTGGTGTCGCGCTCGGAGAAGATGCCCTGGTACGAGGGCCCCACGCTCCTGCACCACCTGGAGAACGTGCACATCGCGTCCGACCGGAACCTCATCCACGTGCGCTTCCCGGTCCAGAGCGTCATCCGCCCCATGTCCGCGAAGTACCACGACTACCGCGCGTACGCGGGGCAGGTGCTGGGCGGCGTGCTGCGTCCGGGTGACGAGGTCATGGTGATGCCCTCCGGGTTCACCACCACCATCCGCGACATCGAGCTCGCCGGGAAGAAGCTGGACGAGGCCTTCCCGCCCATGTCCGTCAACGTGTCGCTGGCCGAGGAGCTGGACATCAGCCGCGGCGACATGATCTGCCGCCCGGGCAACCCGCCGCTGGCGGGCCAGGACATCGACGCGATGGTGTGCTGGCTGTCGGAGAACACCGTGCTGCAGCCCGGCGCGCGGCTGGCCATCAAGCACACCACGCGCCTGGCGCGGGCGAAGATCAACCAGCTCCACTACCGGCTGGATGTGAATACGCTCCACCGGGACGAGGGCAGCGCGCAGCTCAAGCTGAACGAGATTGGCCGGGTGACGTTGCGCACCACCGTCCCCCTGTTCTTCGACGAGTACCGGCGCAATCGCCACACCGGCAGCTTCATCCTCATCGACGAGGCGACCAACGCCACGGTGGGTGCCGGGATGATCAACGGCCCCGCGGTTTGAGGTGAACGACGATGCGGCAGAACTCGGGATTCATCCTCTGGCTGACGGGTATGTCTGGCGCGGGCAAGAGCACGCTGTCGCGCGCGCTGCAGGCGCGGCTGGACGGCGTGCGGCCGGTGGAGTTGCTGGACGGTGACGAGGTGCGCACGTGGCTGTCGCGCGGCCTGGGCTTCTCGCGCGAGGACCGCGAGGAGAACGTGCGGCGCATCGGCAACGTGGCGCTGCTGCTCGCGCGGCACGGCGTGGGCGTCATCGTCGCCGCGATTTCTCCCTACCGGAGCTCGCGCGACGAGGTGCGCCGCATGGCCGCGGCGAAGGGCATTCCCTTCCTCGAGGTCTACATCCAGGCCAGCCTGGACGCGCTCATCGCCCGCGACGTGAAGGGCCTCTACAAGAAGGCGCTCGCCGGGGAGATTCCCCACTTCACCGGCGTGTCGGACCCGTATGAGGCGCCGGAGTCCCCCGAGGCCACCGTGCGCTCGGACGCGGAGCCGGTGGATGCGGGCCTGGAGCGCGTGCTGGACATGCTGCGCAAGCGCGACCTGCTGCCTTCCGCCGCGGCGGCTTGAGCTGGCAGGTGTGACGGCGGCCTCGGTAAAGGCCGCCGTCCGTTACCCGCGCTGAACGACTCACGGAGGCGCTCCATCCACACGGAGGAGCGCCTCTTTTGCGAGAGCTACTTGAGGATGCGCTCCATCCGCACGTAGGGGCGCTCGGCCTGGATGCCCTTGCCCTTGCAGAACTCGAGGAACTTGTTCGACTCGACCATCTGCGGGGCCTTGTCGTCGTACACGAGAATCATCACGTGGCGCAGCCACGGCTCCTGGCCCATGGCGTAGACGTAGACCTCCTTGGGCGCCAGGTAGTTGGTGATTTCGGAGGCGCGCGCGGAGTCCGAGCCGTTGAGCCGGCGCGCCTGGTCCATCTTGCGCGGCAGCGGGTTGCTGAGCAGCGGGCCGTACATCCAGCTCATCGGGCCGCCCTCGCACTCCATGCCGAGGAAGAGCACGTCGATGGTGCCGATGATGTCGCGCAGGTACTGGTAGAGGCGCGGCTCAATCGCGTTCGAGTCCGCCGCCATCAGCATGGACTTGCCGCCCAGCCGCACCAGGTGTGCCGTCTTGGCCTGGATGGCGAGGTCGCTGTGCTCGCCCATGAAGGGCAGGCCGGTGATGGAGCCGCCCGGCACGGGAATCTCCTGCAGGTCGTCGATCTCCACCACGTTCTTGAAGCCGGTGTGGTGCAGCATCAGACGCAGCGACGGGTCCGCCAGCGAGTTGCCGTTGTTGCGCGGGACGATGATGGTGCCCACGCGGTGACGGAGCTGGAGCAGCGTCTCCATCATCAGGTGGTCGGCGTGGCCGTGGGTGATGAGGACGTAGTCGATCTTCTCGGGCAGGTCCGAGTGCGTGAAGCGCGGCAGGTCCGTGGGGAACTCGTAGCTGATGACGGGGTCCGTGAGGATGCTCACGTCCTTCGTCTCCAGCAGCACGCAGGCGTGGCCGAAGTAGCGCACGCGCACGCCCTCACCGGTGTAGCGCTCCGCGCGGCGCGGCGCGGTCTCCGTGAAGAGGTTGGCGAAGGCGGCCGAGGCGCTGGCGGGCACGCCCAGCATCTCCGCCACGCGGCCCGGGGAGCCGGCGGTGTGGCGCATGCGGAACAGCTCGTCCAGGCCCTCGTGCTTGAAGGGCACCTTCAGCCACAGCGGCGAGTCCTCCTCCAGGCGCGGCGTGCTGAAGATGTACGGGCGCCAGTCGCCGTCCACCATGTTGAGCGTCACGCTCTGCGAGGACTCCTGGTGGAACTTGCTGCGGTACAGCAGCGGCTCGATGACGCGCGCGCTGGCGCGGTGGGCCAGGTCGTACGTCAGCTCCACGTAGCCGCGGAGGATGTCCGGCACCTTGGGGTAGAGCGACTCCAGCGAGCCGCCGTTGTTGGGCGCCATGAGCTGCTCGAGCTCGGCCATCGCCTTGGTGTACGCGAGCATGTGCGCCTGCTCGCGCTGGGTGCGCTCCAGCAGCTCCTTCACCTGCGGCACGCGCGAGGCCGGGTGGTTGATGAAGGGCCCGCCCATCAGCATCGGGTTCTTGAGCGCCGCCACGTGGACGTCCGGGTTGGCCACGAAGGACTGCATCAGCTTCAGGTGCAGGTTCGTCACGAACAGCGGCGCCGTCGCCGGCGACAGCAGGTACCACCAGACGTACCACTGGTTGTAGAGCGGCTCGATGGCGACGTTCGGCTTGAGGTACATCGGGCGGTCCAGCATCACAGACTCCAGGCGAGGCTTGATTAGTCAGCGGGCTACGCGAGCAGCGAAGCTCGGTTGATACACGGATTTCCGCCCACAAGCACGGGTGGGGGGACGGGGACAGGGGCGGTGTAGGTGCCGTGCGCGTGAGTGTCCGTGTTCGATATGGTTCCGGTTGTTTCCGCGTTTCCCGCGTGAGACACACCGCGCCTCACAGGGGGTTCCCACGGATGAAGACAACGTGCGCGACGTTCCACCGAGGTGCCGCCGGGGCAGTCCTGGTGCTGCTGGCGGCCATGACGGGCTGCAGCGAGCCGACGCACCTCACGGAGACGCGCTTCGGCTCGGCGGCCATCGCGTTGCGAGCGACGCCGCCCACCGAGCCGTCCTCGCTGCGTGGAGAGCTGCCCCTGGACCCGAGCAAGCCGGATGGCGGCACCGGCATCCTGCTGGTGCCGGATAGCTACAACCCCGACACGCCCGCGCCGGTGGTGGTGCTGCTGCACGGCGCCGGCGGCACGCCCGAGTCCATCCTGACCATCATGAAGGAGGAGGCGAAGGCCAACGGCACGCTGGTGATGGCGCCCAAGTCCGTGGCCGGCTCGTGGGACATGATTGCGTTCGGCCGGTACAACGTGGACCTGGCGCACATCGAGCTCGGGCTCAAGCGCGTGTTCCGCGAGTACTCCATCGACCCGGAGCGCGTCTCCATCTGCGGCTTCTCCGACGGCGCGAGCTACGCGCTGTCCGTGGGCCTCACCAACGGCGAGCTCTTCCGCCGCATCACCGCCTTCTCACCCGGCTTCGTCGCCGCGTCCGAGCTGCGCGGCAAGCCCCACGTGTTCATCTCCCACGGCACCCAGGACCAGGTGCTGCCCATCGAAACGGGAGGCCGCCTCATCACCAAGGAGCTCCGCGAGGAGGACTACTCGGTGGACTACCGCGAGTTCGACGGCCCCCACGCGGTGCCCAAGGCCCTGGCCCAGGATGCCTTCAACTTCATGACGACGCACTGAGCCGTCCTCCCGGCACGAAGTCGGGAACTACCCACGAGGGCGGGGTTTCAAGACAGTCCGCCCCATCTGGAATGTTCATCTCTCAATGAAGTATCATGCGACCCCAGCTTCGTGGGAACGCAGGTATTTCAGGGAAGTTGACCAGGTGGAGGACTTCCCGCCCGGCGCACCCTTTTCTTCGAAGTCATCCAGCGCAAGGAGGCGCGCGGGTTTGGCGGAGCCAACATCCGGGCGTTGTCCGAAGCGGTGGAGCGTGAGCAGGCCCGGAGGCCCTGAACCATGTCGTCCCCGATGAACACCCCTGAGCTTCCCCTGGCGTCCTGGGCACGGCGGATTGCGCCGTCCGCCATGCAGGACATGCTGCAGAACATCACCAAACCCGGCGTCTTCTCGTTGGCCCTGGGGCTGCCGGCCGCCGAATTGTTCCCCACGGAAGGCATGGGGCAGGCGGCGGCGCGCGTCCTGGCGGAGCAGGGTGGGGCGCTGCAGTACTCGGCGACGCTGCAGCCGTTGCGCGAGCACGTCGTGCGGATGATGGAGAAGCGCGGCGTGAAGTGCTCGCCGCAGCAGGTGTTCCTGACGACGGGCGCGCAGCAGGGGATGAACCTCCTGGTGCGGCTGATGCTGGAGCCCGGCCAGTCGGTGATGCTGGAGGACCGGGTGTACTCGGGCTTCCAGCAGGTGCTGGAGCCGTACCAGGCGAAGCGGCTGCCGGTGCGGCGGGACTCGCGCACGGGTCTGGACTTGGACGCGGTGGAGGCGGTGCTGAAGTCGGGCGAGCGGCCGGCGTTCCTGTACACGATGAGCGACGGGCACAACCCGCTGGGCACGAGCATGGCGATGGAGGCGCGCGAGCGGCTGGTGAAGCTGGCGCGCGACTACAAGCTGCCCATCATCGAGGACGACGCGTACGGGTTCCTCCAGTACGAGGACACGGTGCTGCCGCCGCTGCGCGCGCTGGATGAGCGGTGGGTGTACTACGTGGGCTCGTTCTCGAAGATTCTCGCGCCGGCCCTGCGCGTGGGCTGGGTGGTGGTGCCGGAGCAGATGGTGTTCCGGCTGGCCACGGTGAAGGAGTCGAGCGACATCGACACGGCCACGTTCACCCAGCGCATCGTCCTGTCGTTCCTGGACTCGGGGAAGCTGGAGGGGCACCTGACACAGCTGCGCCAGGAGTACCGGACGCGGCGGGACGCGCTCCTGAAGGCGCTGGACGCGCACATGCCCAAGGGCGCGACGTGGACGAAACCGACGAGCGGCATGTTCGTCTGGGTGGAGCTGCCGGAAGGGGCGGACACCACGGCGCTGCTCGCGAAGGCGCTGGAGACGGAGAAGGTGGCGTACCTGCCCGGGCAGGCGTTCTCGGTGGCGGGGGGAAGGTCCGCCGCGCACTGCATGCGGCTGAACTTCAGCAACTGCGAGCCTGCGCGGATTGAAGAGGCCGTGGCCCGGCTGGGGCGGGTGCTGAAGGCGTAGAAGAGGGTGGGGGCCGCCCGGAGGGACGGGGCGGCCTCTCACTCCGTCGGGTAGCTGTCAGGAGGACGCTCGAATCACAGTCCGTGCAGGAGCGGGCTTCGAGTTCGTTGCGCGCCCGGGGCCGCTTGCTGTAAACCGCCCCGCAGCCGACCCCGTAGCTCAGTTGGATAGAGCGGCGGTTTCCTAAACCGCAGGCCACAGGTTCGATTCCTGTCGGGGTCACTCGCCCTGCTTCCCAAGCACTGGAAGCAGGGCTTTTTTCTGTCCGGTTGCCCTGGCTTTAGAGGGGGGCCTCACCCGCCGTGGGCGTTGCCTCGTCCTGCGTCACCTGGGAGTTCAGGGTCCAGCTCAAGGAGTAACGCGAGCCGAGCAGGCGGTAGGTGGCGCGTTTGCCGCAGCCCGTGACGCCCGCCGTGTACTTGTCAATCCGCTTCGTGTCGAGCTGCGCCCTCGGACAGCCCAGATCGAACTCCGCGCGAGCCTTCACGTCGGGCACCCAGGAGCACTGCCCCATGATGCAGCGCAGCTCATAGGTGCCCACGGCACCGCAGCCGCTCAGTTGGTACTGGTTCTCACCGAGATAGGTGGGTACCAGCTCCTCGGAACAGTTGAGGTCCTGAGCGGCGAGCTTCTCCAGGTTCGCATAGCGCTTGGAGTTCATGGACGGTCCCATCTTGGAGAAGTCCACCTTGGAGTTGCTCCGGCTCCCGCCACAACCCGTCACCAGGAATGCCAGACCCAATCCAGCCCACCATCGAGAAAGACTCATGGGCATTTGTCTAGCACGTCCCTGTCCACTCCGGTCCGCCCCAGCGGATGGCGCTTCACGGCACCAGCCTTCTTCTGCGAATGCCAGGCTTGGAGTGGCACGCGGAGGGCGGTGGCATTTACGCCCAGCACCTGCCTGGATGGGCCGCGTCAACGCTTGCAGGCCGCGTCGCGCAATCGCTCCGAATGCCTCTGCATCTCCTGGAAGCGCTTGTGCGCCTCGGTCGCTTCATCGAGGGCCCTGGAGAGGGCTTTCGCCGCATCGCGCGTCTTGTCCTCGACGTCGTCCAGGTCGAGCTTCTCAGCCTCCTTGCGTGCCTCGGACGTGCGGTCCTGCGAAGCCTTCAGCGTGGCGATGAGGTCCTCCGAGGCGTCCGCCCGGCGTTCGTACTCCTTGGCATCCTGCGTGTGCTGGCGGCATTCGTCGGAGGTGGCCTGGCCCGCGAAGGGGAGCGTGAGCGCGAGGGACAGGGTGATGGTCGAGGCGAAGCGATGCATGACGACCCCTTTCGATGATGTGCGAGGCTGGCGGTGCCAGCGCGGTATCTCACGAGGACGAAAGGACGGGGAGTCATGAAGGTTATTCTCTTCGGCGCGACGGGCATGGTCGGACAAGGCGTCCTGCGCGAGTGTCTTCTCGCCCCGGACGTGGAACAGGTCCTCACCGTCGGGCGCAGGGCATCAGGCCAGCAGCACGAGAAGCTGCGTGAGCTCGTTGCGTGACTCGGACATCAACGCGCTGGTGCCCACGAAGGGCCGTTGATGGCCCTCTGCCTCACGCACGCCACATCAGCGCGGGGTCGCTCGAGTTGACCGGCGCCGGCGCCGGTGCCGGTGCCGGCTCCCGGCGGACCGAAGTCCGGCAGCGGATTTCCGCGGCCCGCGCGCTCGCGGCCTCCGCGTGCCGGCCCGCCGCCGCCAGAATCGCCGCCGCTCGCGCGTGGTGCTCCGCGGCCTCCTCCGTGAGCATCAACTCCTCGTCCGCCTGCGCGGCCGCGTACAGGTAGGGCAGGGCCCGCATCTCCTGGCCCGCCTCCATCCAGTGGTGCGCGAGCAGGTTCGCGGGCGCACCGTCGCGCTCGAACACCACCGCGAGCCGGCCGTGCAGGAAGCGCGCGGCGGACCTGCCAACCGTCGCCTGCACCGCCTCCTGTACCAGGTCGTGGCTGAACCGGTCGCCCACCAGAATCTGCGCGGCCTCCAACTCACACAGCGCCGCGTGAATCGCCGCCGCTCCCACCTCGAGGGCTTCGGGCACGAGCGCCGTCCGGAAGCGCGCACCCGCCCTCGCCGCGAGCTGCGCAATCTGTAGCGCCAGCGGTGTCAGTCGCTCCAATCGCCGCTGGATGAGTGGACCCACCCGGCCCGGCGGCGGCAGCCGGTGCGGCCAGTCCTTGTGTAGCGAGTCCGTCTCGATGAGGTGCTTGAGCGTCTCGACGATGTACAGCGGGTTCCCGCCCGTGTACCGCGTCAGCGCCTCCGCGTGGGACGAGGCGCCGGGCAGGTCCAGGCTGTCCAGCAACTGGCGCACGCCGTCCGCGGACAGCGGGCCCAGGTCGATGACTCGCGCCACGCCCGCGTCCACCAGCTTGCGCACGTTGGCCTCCGAGTACGCGGGCAGCTCGCCCCGGCGGTAGCAGTCGATGAAGCAGGGCAGCGGCCGGGTGCGGGTCCTCGGGTCCAATATCCGCGTGAAGGCATGGGTGAACAGCCGCGCGCTCGCCACGTCCCAGTACTGCACGTCATCCGCGATGACCACGCGCTCCCTTTCGAGCAGCAGGAACATCGTCTCCGCATGGGCCTCGAAGAAGCGCAGCTCGTCGGCCTCGGAGAGCAGGGGCGGCGCCGCGCGTCCATCACCGAGCTCGGGCATGAGGCGCGCCATCTCCACGCGCAGCCGGTCCGGCAGCTTCACGTCCGGGTGCCGCTCGAGCTGTTTCCGGTAGGCCCGTGCCTGCGAGGCATAGGGCACGTCCTGGTCCCCGGGCCGCGCCTCGCCGCGGAACCATGGGCCCTTCGTGCTCGCGAACTCCTCGACGAGCCGCGACTTGCCGGTGCCCGGGTCTCCCACGATGAAGATGAGCTGCCCGGCCTCGAAGCCTTCTTCGAGCTGCCGCCAGGCCTCCTCGCGCCCCGCGAGCACCGGCGGACGCAGCACCGTCAACGGCAGTTGCGGATGGGCTACCGGCGAAGGGTGGGGGACCTGGGTGCCTTTTTCAATCTGCCGCACCAGCGCGAGCGTGTCCGGCATCGGCGAGACGCCCAGGTCGTGGGACAGCGTCGTGCGCAGGCGCTCGAAGGCGGACAGTGCCGCGCCCCGGTCTCCCTGGAGGTAGTGCAGGCGGATGAGGTGACGGCCGGCCTGCTCGGACTCGGGCTCGTGTTGCACCCACGCCTGTGCGAGCGCGAGCGCGGGCGCCCATTCTCCCGCCGCCATGTGGCGTTGAATCTCCGCCTCGCGGGCCGTGCGAATCCAGCCCTCCACCGCGGCGCGCGCACCGTCCAGCCACCGCGCCAGCTCATCGCAGTCATCGAAGTCGAAGCCGGCGAGCAGCGGTCCTTCGCCTCCACTCCGCAGCGCCTCGAGGACGCCCGTGTGGGCGTGGGCGACGGCCGCGCGCTTCAGGCTCGCGACGTCCAGCGACAGCCGGGGTGAGAGGAGGAGGCGCTCGGAGTCGGACTCCACCAACTCCACACCGCCGCAGGCCAGGCGCAGGCGGCGCAGGAGCTGGCGCATGTTGTTGCGCACGGTCGCGGGCGGTGAGTCCGGCCACAGCAGGCTGGCAATGGGGAACTTGGGCGACGGGCCTTCCAGCCCCAGATAGGCCAGCAGCGCCGCCGCCCGCCGCTCCAACCGCAAACGCTGTCCCTCGGGTCCCTGCAAACAGGCGAGTCCCAATACCTGGGCGTGCCACTCCGACTGGCTCAACGCTCACCTTCCTTGATGAGAACTCCGCGCCAGACACGCGACGCCTTGCAGCCTGACATCAACGGTGGACCACGGGTTCCATTGCTTTCTTCTTGAACGGTATCCGCGCGCGGATGTCTCGGCGTCTCCGCGGTCACGCTCCCATCACCCTGACCGCGCCAAGGCTCTCCTTGCCAGACACTCCGGGTCTGGGAGTCGGCACATGGCCTGTCATTTCATGGGGTGCCGCTCGAAGTTCCATGCCGGCCTCTGGACGCAATTGTGTGGAGGGCGGGGCGCGCGCTTGGATTGCGCGAGCTCCGCCGCTACAACGTGGAGTCGATGATTGCCAACCTCCACAACGCAGACATCCCCAAGCCCGTCCTGGAAGTCATCTCGCGGCTGCGAGAGCTGGGACATGCCGTTTACCTCGTGGGCGGCTGCGTCCGGGACATGGTGCGCAAGGTCCACCCGAAGGACTTCGACGTGGCCACCAGCGCGCTGCCCGAGGAGGTTCAGCGCGCCTTCCGCAAGGTCATCCCCACCGGCATCCAGCACGGCACCGTCACCGTCGTGCAGGGTGGCACCCATGTGGAAGTCACGACATTCCGCTCGGAGGGGGACTACCTAGACGGCCGGCGCCCCAGCTCGGTCGCCTTCGAGCGCGACATCGTCAAGGACCTGAGCCGCCGCGACTTCACCATCAACGCCATGGCGTACAACCCGTTGGACCGCGAGCTGGTGGACCCCTTCGGCGGACAGTCAGACCTCCAGGCCCATGTCATCCGCTGCGTGGGCTCCGCGCAGGAGCGCTTCTCCGAGGACGGCCTGCGCCCCCTGCGCGCGGTGCGCTTCGCCGCGGTGCTCGGCTTCACGCTGGAGCCCGCCACCCGCGATGCGATTCCCGCCACGCTCGGCGTCTTCCGCAAGGTGGCGCTGGAGCGCGTGCGCGAGGAGCTGGTGAAGACGCTCATGTCCCCGCGCGCCGAGTCCGGCATGGTGTTGCTCGCGGACACGGGCCTCTTGGACGTGTTCCTCCCCGAAGTGGCCCGCGCGGACCCGGAGGCCGCCCGCCTGGCGCGCGCCGCCGTGCAGAACGCGCCCGTCGTGGTGGAGGTGCGCGTGGCCGCGCTGCTCGCGGACCTCGTGAACCGCACCCAGGCTCGCGACATCTGCCTGCGCCTGAAGTTCCCCAACAAGACGGCCGACCACGTCGCGCAGCTCGTGGAGCACGCGAAGGTGGAGGAGCGCGTCGCGGACACGGACCCCGCGCTGCGCAGGCTGCTGGCCCGGCTGGGACTGCCCCTGGTCCCGCACCTGATTGACGTGGCCCGCGCCCGCGTTGGCGTGCGTGCGCCGGAGCGCGTCTCCGAGCTGGAGGCCCTCTTCGACCGGGTCGAGGCGCTCGCGGATGCGAAGCCTCCGCTGAGCCCGAAGGAGCTGGCGCTCACCGGCGGCGACATCATGGCCACCCTGGGCGTGGGGCCTTCGCCCATCGTCGGCGAGGCCACGCGGTTCCTCATGGAGTCCGTGCTCGATGACCCGGGCCTCAACACGAAGGAGATGCTGACGGCCCGGCTGAAGGAGTGGCACACGCGCGCCGCGCGGTGAGCCCGTGGATGCCGGCAGGGCAGGGGAGCGGGCCTTCCGCCCCATGCCTCCCCGGGTGCGCCGTGGCTGTTCATCCCCTGGCGCATGTCGGGAAAGGGCCCTTCCGGGCGTCCTCCCGCGTGCGCCGGAGCGCCCGGGCGTGTAGGAAGGAGCACCATGCGAGTCGTCGTAGCCATGAGCGGCGGGGTGGATTCCTCGGCCGCGGCCGCCCTGCTCAAGGAGCAGGGCCATGAGGTCATCGGCATCACCCTGCGCGTCTGGTCCTACGAGGGCAAGGCGACGTGCGGGAGCTGCTGCAGCCCGGACGACATCGATGACGCCCGGGCCGTGGCGCAGACGCTGGGGATTCCCTTCTACGTGGCCAACGCGGAGGAGATCTTCCAGGACCGGGTCATCAACCCGTTCGTCCAGTCCTACCTCGGGGGCCGTACGCCCATCCCCTGCGTCGCCTGCAACCGCGACGTGAAGTTCAACTTCCTGCTCAAGCGCGCCCGCGCGCTCGGCGCCCGACTGGCCACCGGCCACTACGCCCGCGTGGAGGAGGTGGACGGCCGCTACGTCCTGCGCCGCGCCGTCGACGCCGCGAAGGACCAGAGCTACTTCCTCTTCACGCTCGGCCAGGACGAGCTGCGCGACATCATCTTCCCCGTGGGCCACATGACGAAGGCCGAGGTGCGCGCCGTCGCCGAGCGCCATGGGCTCGTCACCAGCCAGAAGCCGGAGAGCATGGAGATCTGCTTCGTGCCCGACGGCGACTACGCCGGCTTCGTGGAGAAGGTCGCCGGGCCCCAGCCCGCGGGCGAAATCGTCGACACCGAGGGCAACGTGCTCGGCACGCACCAGGGCATCCACCGCTTCACCGTGGGCCAGCGCAAGGGGCTCAACCTCGGTGGTGGCGAGATCCGCTATGTGCAGCGCCTGGAGCCGGAGACCCACCGCGTCGTCGTGGGCTCCGCGGAAGGGACGGGCCGTGACAACTTCGGCCTCCTCCAGCCGCACTGGGTGGACGGGCCGCCGCCTCCCGAGCAGTCCGTGCAGGTGCGCATCCGCCACCGTCACGCGGGCGCTCCGGGGCGCGTGCACGTGTCGCCGCATGGGCTCGTCTCCGTGAAGCTGGACGAGCCCGCGCGCGCCGTCACGCCGGGACAGGCCGCGGTGGTCTACCATCAGGACCGCGTGCTCGGCGGTGGTTGGATCGTCTGACCCGCGCGCGGACAGGGGAGGGACCGGACATGGCGCAGCGCCTCATCGGTGTTCTGCTCGTGGTGGCCACCCTCGTCGCCGGGTGCAAGGAGCGCTCGGACAAGCCGATTGCCGGGCTGCTGGCGGCGGGCGCTCCGGTGCTGCGCACGGTGGGGAAGGAGAAGCTCCCCGTCGCGGTGGGCGCGCAGCTCCTCCCGGATGAGCAGCTCACCGCCACGGGCCCCGCGGTGCTGGAGTACTTCGGCGGCGGCCTGCACTTCCTGGAGGAAGGCGACACGCTGGAGGTGGGCGACGCGGACGAGGCGAAGCTGCACGGCGTCAACCTGCCGTCCCGTCGCTGGGAGTCGGGGCAGGTGCACGAGGCGCCCCGCACGATGCGCCTCGTCGCCGCGCGTTACACCGACGTGCGGGTGACGCCCGAGTCGTCAGCGCAACAGGATGGCTCCTACAGCTCGGCGCAGTATTTCGTGGCCTTCTTCACGCCCAACGGGCTGAGCAGGCTGGGCTCCGACACCGCGAAGCCGGACGGGCCGAGCCGGCCGCTGCCGCCGCCGCCCTTCCGACCGAAGGTGCCCTTCATCCACGCGGGCGCCCTGGGCGAAGGGGGCCTCGTGGCCACCGTGGAGGATGGCTTCGTCGTGGCGGAGACGGATGACCTCGCCACCGCCGTGCTGCTGGAGGACCGCGAGATTCCGTTGGGTCGCACCGTGCGGCTCGTGGTGCCGGACGGCGCGGAGGTGGTGCTGCGTTCGGCGGATGGTCAGAAGACGGAGGTGGAGGGGCCGGCGGACCTCCGCCTGCGGTAGGGCTCCCGAAGTCGGACTTCGCGGACGGGCGGCGGACCTCTGCCTGCGCCAGGCCATCCGCCCCCTCCTCACGGAGGGGGCGCGTGGAGGCCCGGCTTTCCAGTCCGAGCGGCGATGGCCCCCATGACGCGGGCCGCGCCCCGGTGACTTCGCCCTGGAGGGAGGGTGGTTTGTCCTCGCGGGGCAGGACTCTGTAGAGTCGCGCCTCCCTCCAAAGAGGTGTGCGATGACGAGGAGTGAGCTCATCGAGCGCATCGTGGCGCGTGCCCCTCACGTCCCCCGGCGTGAGGTGGAGGCCATCGTCCATGCTGTCTTCGATTGCATGTGCGAGGCGCTCGTCGCCGGCAAACGCATCGAGCTGCGCGGCTTCGGCGTCTTCTCCATCCGCACCCGCCGCGCGCGCACCGGCCGCAACCCGAAGACGGGGCAGAGCGTCTCCGTGCCCGAGCGCCGGACGCTGTCCTTCGCCGCTGGCAAGGAGCTGCGCGAGCGCCTCAACGCGCCCGCCGTGGCCACGGCCGCGGCGCCGGTGCCGCTCACTCCGGCCGCGGAAGCCTCCGCGCCGCTCGCTCCTCCGCCGTCGGCACCGCCCGCGTTCGCCACGGGTTGACAGCGCCAGCGCCTTGCGCTTTCCGCGAATTTGACCGGCCCGGAGGTGGGGCGTACCTTGCCCTCCATGCCGACGCTACAGGAAGCAACACGGACTCGTGTGGCCCGCAGCGTCCGCGCCCGAGGATTTCCAAGCCATGCGTGACGCCCACCGGATGAAGGAGAAGTTCGACGTCTCTCTGGACAACCGGCAGATCGTCAGCCTGCTGATTGCCGGCATCGTCGTCATGGGCGCCGTCTTCGTGCTCGGCGTCGTCGTCGGCAAGAAGCTTGCGGGCAACGCCCAGACGGCCACCGCGCCCGACCTGCTCTCCGCGCTCGACGCCAACGCGCAGGCGCTCCAGGACGTGCAGCAGCGCGACGCGCAGCTCACCTTCCAGGACGAGCTGACGAAGAAGGCCGCCTCGGAGCCCGCGGCGATTGCCGCCGCGCCGAAGCCCACGCCCAAGCCCGCCGCCGCGAAGCCGGCCGAGGCCGCGGAGAAGCCCGCCGCCGAGCGCCCGAAGCTCGCCCCCACGCCCGATCCGGACACGGGCGAGCTGCCCCCGGAGGAGCCCGAGGAGCCCCAGAAGGTGGTCGCCGCCGAGCCTCCCTCCGAGGCCGCCGAGAAGCCCGCCGCCGTGGCCCAGAAGCCGGAGGCCGCGAAGGCCACCGAGCCCGCCGCCAAGGTGGAGCCCGCGAAGGCCGAGGTCGCCAAGGCCGACGTCAAGGCGGTGCCGGTGTCTGGCAAGGTGGAAGCCGCGGCGGTGCCCACGCGGACCACGAACAAGGAGGGTGGGGGTCTGAAGGAGGCCATCGCACGCGCGGCCCAGCCGCCCGCCCAGGCCGTGAAGGGGGGCGCCTTCACCCTCCAGCTCTCTGCCTTCCAGGACCGCCAGGAGGCCGACCGCTTCGCCGCCCGGTTGCGCGACAGAGGCTATGCCCCCTATATCCTGGCGGCCGAGGTGCCCGGCAAGGGCACGTGGTACCGCGTCCGCATGGGGAGCTTCGCGACCCGGGATGCGGCCAGCCGGTATCTGGCAGACTTCAAGCGTGAGACCTCGCTCGACGCGTTCGTGGCCGGCACGAACTAGGGCGGGGTGAGAGAGACGGTAGCAATCATGACGACGACGAGGCGGGTGGAGAAGCCCTGGGGTCACGAGCTCATCTGGGCCCACACCGAGCGGTACGTGGGCAAGCTGCTGCACGTGAAGCAGGGCCACAAGCTCAGCCTGCAGTTCCACAACAAGAAGGACGAGACCATCCACGTCCAGAGCGGGAAGCTGCTCTTCGTCGTCGACGAGGGCCAGGGGCTCATCGAGAAGGAGATGAACCCCGGCGAGAGCTACCACATCAAGCCGCTGATGAAGCACCGCATGGTGGCGCTGACCGATTGCGACATCCTCGAGGTCAGCACCCCGGAGCTGGACGACGTCGTGCGGCTCGAGGATGCGTACGGCCGCACCGGCACCAGCAAACCGTAGTAGCCAATCGGCGCTGAGCGGCGAGCGCGGCCGGCGACCTACTCGCTGGCCGCGTTGTTGGGATTACGGGTCCACTTGTCCACCGTCCCGTCCCCATCCAGGTCCTCGCCGATGCGGTCCACCTGGCCGTTCTCCCAGTACTCCCAGTAGTCCACCTTCCCGTCGGCGTTGGTGTCGCGCTCCTTCCGCACCAGCGCGCCGCGCTCGTAGAAGGTGAAGCTGTCCGGACGGCCGTCGCCGTTGACGTCGCGCTCGCGGCGCGTGTTGACGCCCTTCTCGAAGAAGTACGTGGCGTCCACCTTGCCGTCGTAGTCGAGGTCCAGCGTCTCGCGCGTCTGCTCACCGCTGGCGTCGAAGTAGCGCGTGAGGTCCACGCGGCCGTCCCAGTTGAGGTCCAGCTCCTGGCGCACCTTGCGGTCGTCGCCGGCGTTGGCGTCCTTCACCGTGTACGTCCACACGTCCGGCTTGCCGTCGCCGTTGACGTCCTGCTCCTGCACCCGCTCGTCACCCGAGCGCTCCGGTTGAATCGCCTCCGGCTGCGCGCGCGCCGCCCCGGCCTCCTGCCCCTCCGCCCCGCGCTCCGCCGCCTTGCCGCCCGCGCAACTTGTCAAGGCACCCATGGCGAGAAAACCCAGGAAAATCAAATGCTTGCTTTGTGACATGCGAGACTCCGAGGTGTCGAAGCGGCGGGGCCACGCCGTGTGCACGAGAGGCTTTCGCGCGACACGTCACTTCATATATTTTCACATATCGCCATGGCCCGAAAGAAAGTCAGCACCACCATCTACATCACTCCGGAGCAGAACGAGCTCCTCAAGGCGCTGAACCAGAAGACGAAGGTGCCCGTGGCCGAGTACATCCGCCAGGGCATCGACCTGGTGCTCGAGAAGTACAAGGCCCAGCTCCCGGGTCAGGCGACCTTCGACGAGCTGTGAGAGAGAGGCGTGACGTGAAGAGCTTTCGTGGAAAGCGGGTGGTGGTGCTCGGCGGCGCGGGCTTCGTGGGTTCGCATCTGTGTGAGCGGCTGCTGGATGACGGCGCGGCGTCCGTGGTGGCGGTGGACAACCTCATCACCGGCAACGAGCAGAACCTCGTCACGCTCAAGCCGCGCTCCGGCTTCGAGTTCGTGAAGGCGGACATCGTCGAGGGCATTCCGGTGCAGGGCCCCATCGACTACGTGTTCAACATGGCGTCGCCCGCGTCGCCCATCGACTACGCGGAGCTGCCGATTGAAACGCTGCGCGTGGGCTCCCTCGGCACGGAGAACGGGCTGAAGCTGGCGGAGAAGCACAAGGCCATCTTCCTCATGGCCTCCACCTCCGAGGTGTACGGAGATCCGCTCGTGCACCCGCAGCGCGAGGACTACTGGGGCAACGTGAATCCCATCGGTCCGCGCTCGGTGTACGACGAGGCCAAGCGCTACGCGGAGGCCATCACCGCCGCCTACGGCCGCAGCCGCGGCGTGCAGGTGCGCATCGTCCGCATCTTCAACACCTACGGCCCGCGCATGCGCCTCAACGACGGTCGCGTGGTGCCCGCCTTCGTGGGCCAGGCGCTCAAGGGCGAGGACTTCACCGTCTTCGGCGACGGCAGCCAGACGCGCTCGTTCTGCTACGTGAAGGACCTGGTGGACGGGCTGGTGCGGCTGATGCTGTCGGACGAGCCCAACCCGGTGAACATCGGCAACCCGCGCGAGATGACCATCCGCCAGTTCGCCGAGGCCGTGCGCGCGGCGGCCGGCGGCGGCGGGAAGATCATCGAGAAGCCGCTGCCCAAGGATGATCCGAAGCAGCGCCAGCCGGACATCACCCGCGCCCGCACCCTGTTGGGCTGGGAACCGAAGGTCCCCCTGGAGGAAGGTCTGAAGGAGACCATCGCCTGGTTCCGAGAGGTTGCCGGGCGCCCTCAGTCGGCCTAGTTTCGCGGCGTCAATGGCATTGAAGACCTGTAGGCATTTCGGCCACACGGACGGGTGGCGGGAGGCAGCGTGAAAGTCCTGGTTACGGGTGGTGCGGGCTTCATCGGTTCGCACGTATGCGACGAGTTCCTGCGTGGCGGGCACGAGGTCATCGCCCTGGATGACCTGTCTGGCGGCAAGCGGGAGAACCTGGACCCGCGCGTGCGCCTGGCCGTGCATGACATCCGCAGCCGCGAGGCCGCGGAGCTCATCAAGGCCGAGAAGCCGCAGGTCCTCTGTCACCTGGCCGCGCAGATGGACGTGCGCCGCAGCGTGGACGACCCGGGCTTCGACGCGGATGTGAACATCCGCGGCATGCTCAACCTGCTGGAGGCCGCGCGCGTCTCCGGGGTGAAGAAGGTCATCTTCAGCTCCACGGGCGGCGCCATCTACGGCGAGCAGGACGTGTTCCCCGCGCCGGAGAACCACCCGACGCGGCCGGTGTCGCCGTACGGCGTCTCCAAGGCGGCTGGCGAGCTGTACCTCGGCTACTTCCGGGCGCAGTACGGCCTGCCGTACGTCGCCCTGCGGTACGCCAACGTGTACGGCCCGCGGCAGAACCCGCACGGCGAGGCGGGCGTGGTGGCCATCTTCAGCCAGCGGCTGATCGCCGGTCAGGGCTGCACCATCTTCGGCGAGGGCAAGCAGACGCGCGACTTCGTCTTCGGTCCGGACGTGGCTCGTGCCAACCGGCTCGCCTTCGAGAAGGACTACGTGGGCGCCATCAACATCGGCACCGGAGTGGAGACGGACATCAACCGCCTCTTCGAGCTGCTGGCCGAGGCCGCCGGCTCCAAGGCCACCGCGGCGCACGCCCCGGGCAAGCCCGGCGAGCAGCTGCGCTCCTGCATCGACAACTCGCTGGCGAAGAAGGTGCTCGGCTGGGAGCCCACCGTGGACCTTCGCGAGGGCCTGGGCCGCACCATCGCCTTCTTCCGTGAGAAGGCGGGCGCGCCCAGCCGCGCCCACGGCTGAGAAGGCGTCTCGGGCAGCATGCCGCCGCGTGCGCCTGGCCCGTGAAGGGGCCGGGGGCGCGCGGGCCCGGCCAATGTCGAGAAGAAAGCCCCCCGCCAGGGTGCCCGCTCCGTGACGGAGCCGTGGCCGGGCGGGGGAGGGGCCTCCCGGGCGGAGGCAACAGGCTCCCGGGAACAAACGTGCTCCCCCGGAGGGTTGCTCGTCTGGCGGACGGTCGCGCTTGGATTTTCGCGCGGTTCGGTGTTACTCACGCCCGCTTCTTCCGACGAGCGCCCCGAACATGCCGGCTGAAAACGCGCACATCCGCAACTTCTGCATCATCGCCCATATCGACCATGGAAAGTCGACGCTGGCTGATCGTCTCCTCGACAAGACGGGGACGTTGAGCAAGCGCGAGGCGCAGGCCCAGTTCCTCGACAACATGGACATCGAGCGCGAACGGGGCATCACCATCAAGGCCCAGTCCGTGCGGATGAACTACACCGCCAAGGACGGCAAGCAGTACGTCCTCAACCTCATCGACACGCCTGGACACGTCGACTTCGCGTACGAAGTCAGCCGCAGCCTCGCCGCATGCGAGGGCGCGCTGCTGGTGGTGGACGCGTCGCAGGGCGTGGAGGCGCAGACGCTCGCCAACGTCTACATGGCGTTGGACCACGACCTCGAAATCATCCCGGTCATCAACAAGATCGACCTGCCCAGCGCGGACGTGGCGCGCACGCGCACGGAGATTGAAGACGTCATCGGCATCGACGCGTCCATCGCGGTGCCGGCCTCCGCGAAGGAGGGCATCGGCATCGAGGAGATCCTCGAGTCGGTGGTGCAGCGCGTGCCGCCCCCGAGCGGCTCGCCGGACGCGCCGCTCAAGGCCCTCATCTTCGACTCCTGGTACGACAACTACCGGGGCGTGGTGACGCTGGTGCGCGTGCTCGAGGGCACGCTCAAGCTCAAGCAGAAGATCAAGCTGTGGAGCAACAACAAGGTCTTCGAGGTGCAGGAGCTGGGCGTGTTCAGCCCCTTCTCCCGCCCCGTGCAGCAGCTCATGGCTGGTGAGGTGGGCGTCCTCGTGGCCAACATCAAGGAGCTGCCGGACGCCAAGGTGGGCGACACCGTCACCGAGGAGGCCCGCCCCACGGACGCGCCGTTCCCCGGCTTCCAGGAAGTGAAGCCCATGGTGTTCTCGGGCATCTTCCCGGTGGACTCCGCCGAGTACGAGAACCTGCGCGACGCGCTGGCGAAGCTGAAGCTCAACGACTCCGCCTTCACCTACGAGCCCGAGTCGTCCACCGCGCTCGGCTTCGGCTTCCGCTGCGGCTACCTGGGCCTCTTGCACATGGAGATCGTCCAGGAGCGCCTGGAGCGCGAGTACAACCTGGACCTCATCACCACCGCGCCCAGCGTGGTGTACCGCATCACCAGCAGCAAGGGTGAGGTGATGCTGGTGGACAACCCGGCCAAGCTGCCGCCGGTGCAGAACATCGAGAAGTTCGAGGAGCCCATCCTCACCTGCCACATCCACGTCCCCAACGACCACCTGGGCGCCATCCTCAAGCTGTGCCAGGAGCGCCGCGGCGTGCAGAAGGACATGAAGTACCTGGGCAGCAGCGGCCAGCGCGTGCAGGTGACGTACGAGATGCCGCTCGCCGAGGTGGTGTTCGACTTCTTCGACAAGCTCAAGAGCGTGTCGCGCGGCTACGCCAGCCTCGACTACGAGCTGTCCGGCTACGCGGAGGCCGATCTGGCGCGCCTGGACATCCTCATCAACGGCGACCCGGTGGATGCCCTCAGCGTCATCGTGCACCGCGAGCGCGCGTACCTGCGCGGCCGCGAGGTGTGCCAGAAGCTGAAGGAAGTGATTCCGAAGCAGATGTACGAGGTGGCCATCCAGGCGGCCATTGGCGCGAAGATCATCGCTCGTGAGACCATCTCCGCCATGCGCAAGAACGTGCTCGCCAAGTGCTACGGCGGCGATATCAGCCGCAAGCGCAAGCTCCTGGAGAAGCAGAAGGAGGGCAAGAAGCGTATGAAGCAGGTGGGCACGGTGGAGATTCCACAGGAAGCCTTCCTCGCGGTCCTCAAGACGGAGCAGTAGCCCATGAACGCGGCCAGTCCCTCCGCAACCCCTCCCGTGAAGCTCGCCGAGGCGATGGCCGCCCGCCGCACGCCGGAGCAGCTGCGCGCCCGCCGTGTGCTGATGTGGCGCGAGCTGCTCACCAGCCTGTGGGCCCCGCTGTGCATCATCGGCCTGGCCTTCGTGCCCTACACCATCCTCATCGAGTTCTCGCCCGCCGCGGCCGCGTGGGCCCAGCCGCTCATGAAGGGGCTGGGGTTGTTGATGGTGGCCTACTTCTTCGCCCTGCTGGTGTGGCGCAACGTCTCCCCGAAGGAGAAGGCGCTGCGCGGGCTGCGGCACGAGGCGCACGAGCTCATCTCGGAGAACGAGCGCATCCTCGCGAAGCCGCACGTGCGCGAGAAGCTGGGCCCGCAGGTGTACGAGCGAATCACGGAGCAGGCGCTGCGCGTGGAGACGGCCTCCATCGCCGGTGACGCGGAGCGGATGCGCCAGGAGCTCAAGGGGCTGGAGGAGCTGACGGCGCAGCACCTGGGCGCGTGGCGCAAGCAGTCCGCCATGGACTTCATCGGCGGCTTCGGCAAGGCGCTGCTGATTGCCCTGGTCATCCGCACCTTCATCGTGGAGCCGTACCGGATTCCGTCCGGCTCCATGCTCCCCACGCTGCAGATTGGCGACCAGGTCTTCGTCAACAAGTTCATCTACGGCGTGCGGGTTCCCTTCATCAACAAGGTGCCGTTCGTCATCGTCCGGCCCCCGACGCGCGGGGACGTCATCGTCTTCAACAACCCCGTGGACGAGACGAAGGACTACATCAAGCGCGTGGTGGGCATCCCCGGGGACACCGTGGAGGTCATCGACGGCGTCATCCACCTCAACGGCCAGCCGCAGGCGCGCACGGCCGTGTCCACCGACTACGTCGTCCACAACATCACCGACGACGGCCGCTGGTATGACCAGTCCGAGGCGCTGTTCGAGGAAAACCTGTCCGGGGTGACGCACTCCGCGCTGCAGACGCTGTCGCAGATGCCCGCGCGCGAGGGCCCGTACACCGTGCCCGCGGGCCACGTCTTCGTCATGGGCGACAACCGCGACAACAGCGCGGACAGCCGCCACGGCCTCGGCGTCACCGGCCGCGGCAAGGTGGAGTACGTGCCCTACGGCCACATCAAGGGCAAGGCCATGGTGGTGTGGCTGTCGCTGGGCTTCGAGGGCCTGTTCCACGGCTTCTTCGGCGGCACCGGCCTGCGGGTGGACCGCTTCTTCGAGCCGGTTCGCTGACGCACATGGCGGGGGCAGGCGACCCGGCGCGCTTCGCACGGTGCTTGACGCAGCGTGCGGCGCGGGGTACGCGGCGCCCCCGGCCATGAGACACCTCCTCGGAATCGAAGGCTGGCGCCGGGACGAGCTGGAGACACTGCTCGATCGCGCGAAAGCGCACCTGCCCGGCGAACCGGATACGACGCACATCCTGCGTGGGAAGGTGGTGGCGAACCTCTTCTTCGAGGACTCCACCCGCACCCGCACCTCGTTCCACATGGCCGCCAAGGGCCTGGGCGCGAGCGTGATGAACTGGACCCAGACGGGCTCCTCCGTCTCCAAGGGCGAGACGCTGCTGGACACCGCGCGCAACATCGAGGCGACGGGTGTGGCGGCCATCGTCATGCGGCACAAGTCCTCGGGCGCGCCGCACCTGGTGGCGAAGCACGTGCGCTGCGCCGTCATCAACGCGGGCGACGGCACGCACGAGCACCCCTCACAGGCGCTGCTGGACGCCTTCACGCTCCGCCGCCGCTGGGGCTCGCTGGACGGGCGCACGGTGCTCATCCTCGGTGACGTCATGCACAGCCGGGTGGCGCGCTCGAACCTGCTGTGCCTCAAGGCGCTGGGCGCGCGGGTGGTGCTGTGCGCGCCGCCCACGCTGATGCCGCCGGGCATGGAGGCGACGGGCGCGGAGGTGACGCACAACCTGGACGCGGCGCTGCCTCAGGCGGACGCGGTCATGTGCCTGCGCCTGCAGTTGGAGCGGCAGACGGAGAACTTCCTGCCCTCGCTTCGCGAGTACTCGCGCCTGTTCGGCCTCAACGCGGCCCGCGAGGAGCGGATGAAGGAGGGCGCGCTGGTGATGCACCCCGGCCCCATCAACCGAGGCGTGGAGATTGCGCCCGCGGTGGCGGACGGGCCCCGCAGCGTCATCCTGGAGCAGGTGTCCAACGGCGTGGCCGTGCGGCGGGCCATCCTGGAGGTGTGCGCGTCATGAGCTCCACGGTGCTCTTCCGGCGGGGGCGGGTCATCGACCCGCGCAATGGTGTGGATGGTGTGCGCGACGTGCTCGTGCGCGACGGCAAGGTGGCGGAGGTGTCCGAGGCGCCGCTGCCCGTGCCCTCGGGCGCCGAGGTCGTCGAGGCCAGCGGCAAGTGGGTGCTGCCGGGCTTCATCGACCTGCACGTCCACCTGCGCGAGCCGGGCGAGGAGGGGAAGGAGACGGTCCTCACAGGCTGCCGCGCGGCGGTGGCGGGCGGCTTCACCGCGGTGGTGGCCATGCCCAACACCAAGGTGGTCAACGACAACGGCATGGTGACGGAGCTGGTGCTCTCGCGCGCTCGCGCGGCGAACCTCTGCCACGTGTACCCGGCCGGCGCGATTACGAAGGGCCTCAAGGGCGAGGAGATGGCGGAGATGGGCGAGCTGGTCTCCGCCGGCTGCGTCGCCATCACCGATGACGGGCGCCCCGTCATGAACGCGGCGCTGATGCGGCGCGCGCTCCAGTACTCCACCCAGTTCGACGTCCCCATCATGGTGCACGAGGAGGACCTCACGCTGTCCGCCGGCGGCGCCATGCACGAGGGCCCCACGTCCACGCGGCTGGGCCTGCGCGGCATCCCCGCCTCGGCGGAGGTGGCCATGGTGGCTCGAGATCTGGTGCTCCTGGAGGAGACGGGCGCCCGGCTGCACCTGGCCCACGTGTCCTGCGAGGGCAGCGTGCGCCTCATCCGCGAGGCGAAGCGGCGCGGCCTGCGCGTCACCTCGGAAGTGACGCCGCACCACCTCATCCTGGATGACCGGGCGGTGGGCGACTACGACACCCACGCGAAGATGGCGCCGCCGCTGCGCTCGAATCGCGACGTGGAGGCCCTGCGCGAGGCCATCGCCGACGGCACGGTGGAGGCCATCGCCACGGACCACGCGCCGCACGGCGTGCTGGACAAGCTGGTGGAGTTCGAGAAGGGCATCAACGGCATCATCGGCCTGGAGACGGCCTTCAGCCTGACGATGGAGCTGGTGCACGCGGGTGCGCTCACCGCGAAGCGGGCGGTGGAGCTCCTGACGCACGGGCCGGCGAAGGCATTCGGCCTGCCGGGCGGTCACCTGGCTCCCGGGGCTCCGGCGGACGTCGCGGTGGTGGCCCCCGAAGAGGAGTGGACGGTGGACGCCCACCGGTTCTATTCCCGCAGCCGGAATACGCCCTTCCATGGACGGAAGCAGAAGGGTCGTGTCGTGCAGACATGGGTGGGGGGACGGAAGGTCTTCGAGAACGGCCAGGTTGGCCCGAGCAAGGAGTCGCGGTGATGACGAAGAAAGCAGTGCTCGCGCTGGCGGATGGCACCACCTTCGAGGGCCGGGCCTTTGGCGCGGCCGGCGAGACGGTGGGTGAGGTGGTCTTCAACACGACCATGTACGGCTACCAGGAGGTCCTCACGGATCCCTCCTACGTGGGCCAGATTGTCACCATGGCGTACCCGGAGATTGGCAACGTCGGCGCCACTCCGCAGGACGAGGAGGGCTCGCGGGTCCACGCGGTGGGCATGGTGGTGCGCGCGCTGACGGAGCAGCCGTCCAACTGGCGCGCGAAGGAGTCCCTGGACGCGTACCTGAAGCGCAACAACGTCGCGGGCATCGAGGGCATCGACACCCGCCGCCTCGTGCGCCACCTGCGCACCTACGGCGCGCAGATGGGCGTCATCTCCAGCGAGAATGTGTCCACCCAGGCCCTGGTGGAGCGCGCCCGCACCGCACGCGGCATGGAGGGCCTGGACCTGGCCACCGGCGTGTCGACGAAGACGCCGTACACCTTCACCACGCCGTCGCCGGATGTGTTCACCGGCGTCGGTGAGAAGGTGCCGGAGAAGGAGCTCCGCTTCGACGTCGTCGCCTACGACTACGGCCTGAAGAAGTCCATGCTCCACTTCCTGGTGGACCAGGGCTGCCGGGTGACGGTGGTGCCCTCCAACACCACGGCGGAGGAAGTCCTGGCGCGCAAGCCGCACGGCGTCTTCCTGGCCAACGGCCCCGGTGACCCGGCGGCGGTGAAGGGCGCGGACCGCACCGTGGCGGCGCTCCTGGGCAAGGTGCCGGTGTTCGGTATCTGCCTCGGGCACCAGATCATGGCGTTGGCGTTGGGCGGCCGGACGTACAAGATGAAGTTCGGACACCGCGGTGGAAACCAGCCCGTGAAGGACCTGACGACCGGCAAGGTGGAAATCACCGCGCAGAACCACGGCTTCGCCGTGGACGACGCCAGCCTCAAGGGCCTGGCCGTCGTGACGCACATCAACCTCAACGATGGCACGGTGGAGGGCCTGGCCGTCCCGGATGCACGGGCCTTCAGCGTGCAGTACCACCCCGAGGCCTCGCCCGGGCCTCACGACGCGCGCTATCTCTTCGGCCGGTTCGCGAAGATGATGGCGGGGTAGAATGGCGCACCTTCTATGGAATCGCCGCTGTCACCGCTCTCGTATCAGCCGTACCTGGACCAGCTCATCGCCTTCGGCAGCCAGGAGGTCCGCAAGGAGGACCTCCTCGCCGCCAAGGCGGAGTACTTCCGCCTGACGGGAGAGGTCTTCGAGGACGACAAGATGTTCGAGCTGAGGATGGCGTCCTTCCTCGACTACTACCTCTACGACCGCGTCTCGCCGCTCACCGGCAAGACGCCGGCCGCCGAGCTTTATGAACAGCGGCTGGCCAACGCTCCGCCGGAAGAGGCCAACGCCTTCCGCAGCTTCACGGAGACGGTCCACGGCCTCTTCGAGGTCCGCAAGCTGGGCAAGGGCGAGGTCCGCCTGCGCGAGCTGTACTCCGGCAAGGACTTCGACGTGACGGAGCGCCGCCACATCGCCGGCCTGGAGACGGGGGACATCATCGAGGCCCGTCTCATCCCCTTCGGCGGGCACCTGCTGTTCTCCTCCGCCTTCTGCTACCACCCGCGCGTGGCCGTGAAGCCCATCAAGGCCGAGGTGAAGCGCCGCAAGAAGAAGGAGCCGACGCGCACGCCCAACGAGCTCGTCTGGGAGTGCGCCCGCCGCGCCCTCAACGTGGAGCGCTACCGCCAGCTCCCCGTCGAGAAGCTCTACGACTTCGAGCAGAAGGTGCTGTGAAGGCTCGGGGAGGGCTCGCCCTCCCCGTGTCTAGACGCGGTGGATGCTCATCAGGTTGGTGTTGCCGGGCACGTTGAGCGGTACGCCGGCCACCACCACCACGGGCGTGCCCGGCTTGCAGATGCTCTCCTCGCGGCACAGCGTGCGCACCTGCTTGAGCATGGCGTCCGTGTTGTTCACCCGGCCCACCTGGAGCCCCGTCACACCCCAGTAGAGCGCCATCCGGTTCACCGTGTCCTCGCTCGGCGTGAGGGCGATGATGCGCGCGTGGGGCCGGAACTCGGAGATGAGTCGCGCGGTGTGGCCGCTCTCCGTGTAGGCGACAATCGTCTCGATTTCGAGCTGCGCCGTCGCCGCCACGGCCGCCGCCGCCACGCCCGTACCGATGTCCTCCGAGCGCTCGAAGGGGGAGTGGTGCTGATGGCGGTGCACCCCGCGCTCCGTCTCCTCGACGATGCGGGCCATGGTGGCCGCGGCCTCCACGGGGAAGCGGCCCGCCGCTGTTTCGCCCGACAGCATGACGGCGTCCGCCCCGTCCAGAATCGCGTTGGCCACGTCGGACACCTCGGCGCGCGTGGGCCTCGGGTTGCCCACCATGCTCTCCAGCATCTCCGTGGCGACGATGACGAGGCCGCCCTTGCGGTTCACCTCGCGCACCATGCGCTTCTGGATGGCGGGGAGCTGCTCCAGCGGCATCTCCACGCCCAGGTCGCCACGGGCCACCATGATGCCGTCCGCCGCGTCGGCGATGGCGTCGAGCTGCTCCACCGCCTGGGGCTTTTCAATCTTGGCGATGAGCGGCGTGCGGTTCTTCTTCACGTGCTCGCGAGCCTTGTGGATGTCCGCCGCGGAGCGCACGAAGGACAGGGCCACGTAGTCCACGCCCACCTCCTGGCCGAAGGCCAGGTCCACCACGTCCTTGCGGGTAATCGTGGGCACGGACATGGGCGAGCCGGGAAGGTTCAGCCCCTTCTTGTCCTTCAGCAGCCCACCCACCTCCACCTTGCAGGTGACGTCCTGCCCCTGGACCTTCAGCACCCGCAGTCGCACCCGGCCGTCATCCAGGAGGATGGGGTCGCCGCGCACCACGTCCTTCACCAGCGACTTGATGGGTGTGGGGATGATGGAGCCATGGCCCATGACGGCGCGCGTCGTCACCGTCACCGTCTGGCCGGCCTTCACCACGAGCTGTCCGTCCTCGAACTTCCCCAGGCGGATCTTGGGCCCCTGGATGTCCTGGAGGATGGCCACCGGAATGCCCAGGCGCTTCGAGGCCTTGCGGATGGTGGCCACCCGCTGGCGGTGCTCGTCGTGCGTCCCGTGGGAGAAGTTCAACCGCGCCACGTTCATGCCCGCCCGGATGAGCCCCTCGATGACCTCCGGTGAGTCCGACGACGGCCCCAGCGTGCAGATGATCTTCGCCTTGCGCATATGCGCGGGCATCCTAGGCGCCTGGGAGGCCGGCTTGACAGCCTCACGCTCGCGGGACAATTCTTCCGCCACACGCGAGGCACCCACCGCAAGGCGGGGCCTCGCGGCTTCTTTTGTGCTCTCGACGTTTGAGAGAGAAAGCCCGGCTTCCCTGGGAGGGGGGGCCGGGCTTTCTTGCGTCTGGTGCTGACTTCGCTGCTGCCGCGGAGGCGGGGGCCCGTCTCAGGCTCGAGTGCTAGAGGTCGATCTGCTTGCCCTTGCCCTGGGGGATGACGGCCGGATGGCCGTGCGGCTGGGCGTCCATGTCCATGTCGAGCGGCGTCTGCTGCTCCGACGGCGGAGGGGTGGGCGCGCCGGGCATGCCGGGCAGGGGGAGGGGCTCGGCGTCCTCGTTCATGTCCATGCCGCCCGGACCGCTGCCGCCCACGCCGGGGCCACCCTGCATGCCTTCAATCTCGTCGCGGCTGATGCCGGCGAGCGTCAGCACCTTGCGGGTGACGCGGATGCGGGCGTGGCTGGTGAGCGCCATGGCGATGGAGTCCGAGGGACGCGCGTCCAAGGCCAGCTTCTTCTTGCCCTGCTCCAGGAAGACGCGGCCGGAGTAGACGTTGTCGCGCAGGTCGTCGATGCGGACCTCGGTGACGCGGCCGCCGAGCTGCTTCACCACGTCATCGAGCAAGTCCTGCGCGAGCGGCTGGGGCGGCTCGCGTTCGGCCAGCCGGAAGGCGATGGAGACGGCCGAGGCCTCGTCCACGAAGACGGGCAGGACGATGTCGCGGTCCTTGGTGGTCAGCACGACGGCGTGCGTCTGGGCCTCCACCAGCGGCACCACGTCCTGCACCTCGAGCTCCACGAGCTCGGCACAGGCCCTGGGGTCGTCCCCATGGTCGGTGATGCAGGGTTGCTCCGAAGCGCTCGCTTCCGGCGCCGAGGCGGCGATGGCGCCATTCGAGCTGAACGCGGGCAGCAGCAGCAGCCCTCCCAGCGCCACGACCACTGCGGAGAGAGGAGCAACGAAGAGGGTGGCGCGGTTGGGCGTTTTCACACCCTTAAGCTACGCACCCGGATACCCCCCGGGAGGGCGCGGCTCCGGGGGTGGCACATCGAGAGGAACGGCCGTGCCCCCCGGGTTGGAGGGCAGGCGGGCGACCTTCAGCGGTCGTCGTCTTCCTCGTCGTCGTCGTAGTCCTCTTCGTCGTCGACGTCCTCGTCCTCATCCTCGTCGAGCTCGTCGTCCTCCTCGGTCTCCTCCTCGTCCTCGTCGTCCTCCTCGTCGTCGAGGGTGTCCTCCACGTCCACGGACTCGAGGGTCATGGACACGGCGAACTTCTTGTCGAGCGCGGCAATCTGCGCCCGCATCTCCGTGAGCGCGGCGACGAAGTCCTCCGTCAAGTTGGCGGGCGCCTTCGCGTCGCAGTGAGGGCAGACGATCTTCTCCGTCCCCTCGATGAGGTCCTGGGCGTCCAGCTCGAAGCTCGCCTCGCACTTCTGGCAGGTGAAGTCGATGCTCATGGTCGGGCGCGGCATACAAAGCCCTCCAACATGCTGTCAACGACGGAGACGCGCGACGCCGCTGGCGGGGGCCGGTGGGACTCCGTTACGTTCCGCCCATGGAACTACCGAAGACCGTCGTCCATGCGCTCCACGAGCGGGCGAACCAGTTGGATCAGCAGCCTGCCCTCTGGAGGCTCCAGGGTGGAGCCTATGCGCCCACCTCCTGGTCGGAGTACGCGCAGCGGGTCCGTCGCTTCGCCCTGGGCCTGCACGCCCTGGGCTTTGGCGCGGGGCAGCCGGTTGGCATCCTCGGCTTCAACCGCGAGGAGTGGCACGTCGCGGACCTGGGCTCCATCGCCATGGGCGGGGTACCGGTGGGCCTCTACACCACCAGCTCGCTGGATCAGCTCGAGTACATCCTCGGACACTGTGAGGCCACGGTCCTCGTGGTGGAGAACGAGAAGCACCTGCGCACGGGCCTGGCCCTCCGGCCGAAGCTGCCAGCGCTGAAGCACCTCATCGTCATCGACCCGCCGGCCGTGCTGCCCGAGGGCGTGTTGACGTACGCGGACGTCATGGCTCGCGGCACCGGCGTGGACGAGGGCCCCTATTGGGACAGCGTCAACTCGCTCAAGCCCGAGGCCATGGGCACCCTCATCTACACCTCCGGCACCACCGGCCACCCCAAGGGGGTGATGCTGAGCCACCACAACCTGGTGTGGACGGCCAACCAGCTCAAGGAGTCCGTGGAGTTCGGCGCGGACAACCCGCCGTCGCTCATCTCCTACCTGCCGCTGTCCCACATCGCGGAGCAGATCATCTCCCTGCACTGCCCGTTGCTGATGGGCATCCAGGTGTACTTCGCCCAGTCGGTGGACAAGATGCCGGACGCGCTGAAGGAGGTGCGGCCCACCTTCTTCTTCGGCGTGCCCCGCGTGTGGGAGAAGTTCAAGGTCAAGGCGGAGTCCGGGCTGAATTCGCAGCCGCCCATGAAGCGGCGGCTGGTGGAGTGGGCGCGCGGTGTGGCCATCGAGCGTCACACCCGCCAGATGCGCCACGAGCGCGTCCCCGTGCTGATGGAGGCCAAGTACCGGCTGGCGAAGAAGCTCGTCTTCGCGCCGCTGCGGGCGCGCATCGGCATGGACCGGGTGGAGTTCTTCGCCACGGCGGCGGCGCCCATCAGCCGGGACGTGCTGGACTTCTTCGCCTCCATCGACATCGTCATCCACGAGGTGTGGGGCATGACGGAGGTGACGGGGCCGGGCACGGTGAACACCGAGGGGGCCACGCGGCTGGGCACGGTGGGGCGCCCCATGCTGGGCGTGGAGCTGCGCATCGCCGAGGACGGCGAAATACTCGTCCGTGGCGGCAACGTCTGCATGGGCTACTACAAGAACGCGGCGGCCACCTCGGAGCTGCTGGAGGACGGGTGGCTGCACACCGGTGACGTGGGCCAGCTGGACGCGGAGGGCTTCGTCCACATCACCGGCCGCAAGAAGGAAATCATCGTCACCTCGGGCGGGAAGAAGACGGCCCCGGGCAACATCGAGGAGATGCTGAAGGGCCTGCCGGGCGTGGGCAACGCGCTGGTGGTGGGCGAGCGGCGCAACTACCTCGTGGCCCTGCTGGCGCTGGAGTCGGAGAAGGCGCTCGCGCTGGCGAAGGAGAAGGGCTGGCCGCAGGACATCGCCACGCTCTCCGAGGACCCGCGCCTGCTCCAGCTCCTGCACGAGGCGCTCGAGCGCGACGTCAACCCGAAGCTGGCCCGCTTCGAGACCATCAAGAAGTTCGCCGTGCTGAAGAGCGAGTTCTCCGTGGACGGCGGCGAGCTGACGCCCAAGCTGAGCGTGCGCCGCAAGGTGGTGGAGCAGAAGTACGCCGCCATCATCGAGGCGCTCTACGCCGAGTCCAAGCACGGCGCCGGAGAGGCCCACGCCGGCTGAGACGCGCGGGTGCGCGGGGAGGGCCCTCGGGCTCTTCCCGGGTGCGGCCGGGAAAAGCGAAGGGGCGGGGAACCTCGCGGTTCCTCGCCCCTTTTCACTTCAGGCTCGCGGGCAGGTTACTTGCCGACGCGCTTGTCCATCGGGATGAATTCGCGGCGCTTGGAGCCGGTGTAGACCTGACGCGGACGGGCAATCTTCTGCTCCGAGTCCAGCACCATCTCCTCCCACTGCGCGCACCAGCCCACCGTGCGGGGGATGGCGAAGAGCACCGGGAACATCTCCACCTGGAAGCCCATCGCCTCGTAGATGAGGCCGGAGTAGAAGTCGACGTTGGGGTACAGCTTCCGCTTCACGAAGTACTCGTCCTGGAGGGCGATGCGCTCCAGCTCCAGGGCGATGTCGAGCAGCGGGTTCTTGCCCGTCACCTCGAAGACCTCGTCCGCCACGCGCTTGATGACCTTGGCGCGCGGGTCGTAGGACTTGTAGACGCGGTGGCCGAAGCCCATCAGCTTCTTCTCGCCCTCGCCGCTCTTCACGGACTTGATGAAGTCCGGAATCTTCGAGATGTGGCCAATCTCGCGGAGCATGCGGAGCACCGCCTCGTTGGCGCCGCCGTGCAGCGGGCCGTAGAGGGCGCCGATGCCCGCCGTGACGGCCGAGTACGGGTCCACCTCGGAGGAGCCGACGGTGCGCACGGACGTGGTGGAGCAGTTCTGCTCGTGGTCCGCGTGGAGGATGAAGAGCACGTCCAGCGCGCGCTCCAGCACCGGGTGCACCTTGTAGGTGGTGGTGCCGATGCGCTTGATCATCGCCAGGAAGTTGGCGACGTAGGACAGGTCGTTGTCCGGGTAGATGTACGGCAGGCCCATGCTGTGCCGGTAGGAGAACGCGGCAATGGTGGGCATCTTCGCGATGAGGCGCGTGATCTGGATGCGGCGGCTGCGCTCATCCTTGATGTTCTTCGCGTCCGGGTAGAAGCCGGAGAGCGCGGCGACGGTGGAGCCCAGCATGGACATGGGGTGCGCGTCGTAGCGGAACCCGTCCATGAAGGACTTCACGTTCTCGTGCACGTAGGTGTGGTGCGTGACGAGGTGGGTGAACTGCTCGAGCTCCTTCTGCGTCGGCAGCTCGCCGTTGAGCAGGAGGTAGGCAACTTCGAGGAAGCTCGACTTCTCCGCGAGCTGCTCGATGGGGTAACCGCGGTACTCGAGGATGCCCTTGTCACCGTCGATGAAGGTGATGGCGCTCTTGCAGTTGGCCGTGTTGAGGAACGCCGGGTCGTAACCCATCAGCCCGAAGTCGTCTTCACTGGCTTTGATCTGGCGGAGAGCGTTGGTGCGAATACAGCCGTTCTCGATCGGGATTTCGTAGGTCTTCCCGGTCCGATTGTCGGTGATCGTCAGCGTGTCCTTGGCCATGGGGCGCAGATTTCACAGGGCGCAGAGCGCTTTCAACAAAAAAGAACGATAAGTCCGTAGGGGTGACACTGATGCGTTCTACTGCGCGCCAGAAATAAGAACGCCAGAGCGCGCAAGCTGCCGCCAGAACCCGGGAAAGCTCTTCTCCACGCACTCAGGACCTGAGAGCAGGAGTGGCGTACCGGACAGCACGCACAGTGTGGCAGCCGTCATCGCCAGCCGGTGGTCACCCCGGCTGTCCATCTCGAAACGCGCGGGGGGCCTGGCGGGAGGGTGGATTTCGAGCACCTCGCCCTGGAGGTCCGTACGGCCCCCGTAGGCCGCCACCAGCGTGCGGATTCCCTCCAGGCGGTCGCTCTCCTTCACGCGGAGGATGCTCACGTCCGTGAGGGTGGACGGGGCCGGCAGGACGCACGCGAGCGCCGCCAGCGTGGGTAGGAGGTCCGGACATTCCTTCCCGGAGGCTCGCAGGCCGCCGGAGAGCCGTCCCTCGACCTTCAGCGTGTGCGACGGCCCGGCGGGCACGGCCTTCAGGCCCACCTGCTCGATGAGGCGGAGGATGGCGTCGTCCGGGTGCGCACTGCCGGTGTCGGCCCGCTCCACGGTGCCGCCCGCCTTCCACGAGACGAGCAGCAGGTACCCCAGTGAGGACCAGTCGCCCGGCAGCGAAGGGGCGCTCGGGGGCGCCGCGTACCCGGACACCGTGTAACGGGACGGTGACTCCTGGAGCACGAAGCCGAAGCGCTTCAGCCACGTCACCGTGAGGTCCAGATAGCCGGCGCTCGTCAGCGGGCCTTCGATTTCCACGCTCCACGCGCGGCGCTCGCGCAGGTAGAGCGCGGCGCAGCCCAGCAGCAGGCTGGAGGCGTACTGGCTGCTCTGCGCGCCCGGCACGCGGAACACCGGGGCCACCGAGGTGGTGTCCCGAGGGGCACGCAATTCCACCGGCCAGGGTGAGCCCTCGGTGAGGGTGAGTCCCGCGCCACCGAGCGCGTCGCGCAGGGAGGTGAAGAGCGGGCCATGCGGGCGCTCACCGAGGCGCGGCGTGCCGGTGAATCGCACGTGCGCTCCGGGCGTCACCGCGGCCTGGGTGACGAGGATGCGGAACGGAGCGCCGCCGTCCGCGCAGCCCACGTCGCGCACCGCGCCCGGAGGTTGGCGCAGGGCCTCCACGCCCCGGCGCAGCACGCGCACGTCGGCGGGCAGGTCCTCGTCGGGCTCGGCCTGCACGGAGGGCAGCGGCCACGCGCCGGTGAGGTGGCCCAGCACCAGCGCCCGCTGCGCGTCCGACTTGGACACGGGCGGGGTGAGGGGCGAGGCCTTCAGGCCGGCCGGGTCCACGAGGATTCGGGACGTGCTCGTCGAGCTCATGGGCGGACTCCCTTCGTCCAGGCGGGCCACAGCTCGCGCCAGGTGGCTTCCGCGACGTCGCGCACCTCGGTGGTGCCGATGGCGGTGAGGAGCACCATGCGCAACTCGCCGCCGCTGCCCGCCTTCTTGTCGGCGTTGAGCAGCGTGACGATGTCCTTCAGCGGCGCGCGGCGGAGCAGGGCGGCGGCGCGCTCGCGGCCCTGCACGCCGGGGCCGTTGGCGAGGGCGGTCTCGGCTTGCTCGGCCACGGGCCCGGGCGTCACGCCGAGGAGGCGGCCCACATCGAGCGCCAGCAGCATGCCCAGGCCCACGCCGTCACCGTGGGACAGCTTGAAGCGGGACACACTCTCCAGCACGTGGCCAAAGGTGTGGCCGAAGTTGAGCACGCGGCGCAGGCCCTGGTGCTCGTACGGGTCCTGCGAGCAGACGCGCTCCTTCAGCATGCGCGCGTCCTTCACCAGCTTCTCAATCGCGGGTGGCTTGCGCACGTACCGGCGGAAGAGCGAGGCGTCGAGGCTGATGACCATCTTCCACGCTTCGAGCGCGCCCTCGCGCACCTGCGTCTCGGAGAGGGTGGAGAAGAACTCCGGGCAGAGCCAGCCTTCCTCTGCGTAGTGGAAGACGCCGGCGGGGTTCTTCACCACGCGCCCGCGCACCGTCATGTCCACCGCGCCCTTGCCACCGAGGCTGCTGTCCACCGCGGCCAGCAGCGTGGTGGGCACCTGCACCAGCCGTACGCCGCGCTTGAGCAGGTGCGCGGCCACGGTGGACACGTCGCCCACGGTGCCTCCGCCCACGGCCAGCAGCGTGCCGGAGCGGGGGAGGGACAGGCCCGCGGCGAGCACCTTCTCCAGCGCGGTGAACGTCTTCGCGCTCTCGCCGCCCACGAGCTGGATGATGGCGCGCGGCCTGCGGGCTTCGAGGGTGGAGATGAGCGTCGGGTGCAGCTTCGCGACGGTGCGGTCCACCACCGCCACGCTGCCCTCGGGGAGGCTCGCGGCGAGGCGGGAGAAGGTGCCCCAGCGGTCGACGGGAGGACGGTAGGCGCCGGGGGGAAGGAATGCGCTCATAGCGTGTGGGGCCGGGCGTTCAGTTGGAGGACGAGGTCGGCGATGACCAGCGACACCATCGCCTCCAGCACCGGAACGGCGCGGGGCATGATGCACGGGTCGTGGCGTCCGCCCTTCGCGTGGTCCTTCAGCGTGGCGGGCGGCTTGAAGAAGGCGCGCACCTGCACGGGCTCTCCGTTGGCGAGGCCGCCCTGGATGCCGCCGTAGGCGTCCTTCACCGAGTGGAACACGGTGCCGGGCTGGCCGATGCGCTCGAGCAGGTCCGGCGGTCCCCAGACGACGCCCGTCACCGCGCCGATGCTGCCGAGCGCCTGCGCGATGAGCGCCTTCACCTTGCCGAAGATGGGCTCGCCCAGGCCCACGGGCAGGCCCTCCACGCGCACGTCGATGGAGCCACCGAGGCTGTCCCCGGCCTCCTTCGCGGCGAGGATGCGGCGGGACATCTCCTCGCGGATGTTGGCGTCCGGGCAGCGCGTGGGGTGCGCGTCCACCAATTCGCGCGTGAGGCCGGGCGACGGCACGGCGGCCACGAGGTCTCCCACCTGCGACACGTACGCGACGGTGCGGATGGAGGGCAGGTCGCGAGCGAGGTACGCCTCGGCGATGGCGCCGCCGATGACGCGGCAGAGCGTCTCGCGGCCGCTGGTGCGCCCGCCGCCGCGGTGGTCGCGGTGCTTGAAGCGCTCGCGCCACACGGCGTCCGCGTGGCCGGGGCGGTCCTCCTGCTTCAGCTTCTCGTAGTCGCCCGAGCGCTGGTTGGTGTTGCGGACGATGGCGGCGATGGGCGTGCCCAGCGTCTTGTCCTCGAAGACGCCGGAGAGGATTTCCACCTGGTCCGGCTCGCTGCGAGGCGTGACGAGCGCGGACTGGCCCGGACGGCGGCGGTCCAGGGCGACCTGAATCTGCTCGCGGGTGAGGGGCACGCCGGCGGGGCAGCCGTCGATGACGGAGCCGAGCGCGGGCCCGTGGCTCTCGCCAAAGGTCGTCAAGCGGAAGAGGGTGCCGAAGGTGTTCATGTCGCGGACTCCCAGAGCTGGCGCTGCCGCCGGGCCTGCGCCACGAACCACGCCGCGCCCAGCAGGACCGGCGTCCCACCACGGCGCTGAATCTCCGCGGCGATGCGTCGGCCGGGCGCACCGTATGCGATCACCGCGACGCGCGCCTTATTGAAACGCAGTTGCTCCGGCGCGGGCACGCGGTCCGGCCACGTCCACACGCCTGCTCCCGTCAATGGAGCATCGATGTCGGCCCGGCGGAGGACACGCAGGCCACAGCCCGCCTCGCCCGCCACCGCCTTCATCGCCGCGGTGGCGCCGCCGTCACCGAGGACGAAGGCCTCCTTCGCATCGAGCCGGTCCAGCACCGTGCTGGCGCCGAACGTGTCGGTGTTGAAGGACTCCCAACGGTTGCCCCGGCGCACCAGCGTGTTGATGGCCGGCAGCGACGAGCGCGTGTGCTGCGCGAGCCGGAGCTTGAAGGGGCTGGTGACGGCGAAGCCCGCGTAGTGCGGCAGCAGCGAGTCCACCAGCGTCTCGACGGGCCCGTCCTCGGGGATGTCGATGCGGTCGAAGGGTTGCTTGTGGATGCGCGGCGAACGCGAGTGGACGATGCCCGTCCCGAGGATGCCGAGCCGCAGCGGTGGCTCCAGCGTCAGCCGGTCCACCCCGCGCATCTCGCGCACCACGTCGTCGAGGAGCCGCTGACCGGGCGCCGCGACCCAGGAGCCGCCCATCGCCACGTAGTCGAGCACGTTGTTGCGCGCCAGCACCGCCCGCGCCGGCAGCGCCACGGGCCCCATGCCCAGCACGGTGACACGCGAAGCGCCAAAGCGTTGCACCAGCAATCGCTGTGTCTCCAGCAGCGTGCGCAGGTGCTCGGGCCCGAGCATGGGCTCCACGTGCTTCACCAGGGCGTCCGGGGGCAGCTCGCGCTCCCACAGCTTCAGGGCCTCGGCGGTGGAGAGCTGCCGCTCCGCGTGGTGCGACGCGAGCAGCTTCCCGGAGGGCGCGTCCAGCGAGCCCTCGCGTCCCCGCGTGTCCTTCAAGTCCCGGTCCACGCGCCACGCGGCGGAGACCCAGGCGGGCGGCAGGGGCCTGCCCCGCTCGGAGATGAGCAGCGGGAGCACCTGCGCGAACGCCTCGATGTCGACGGCGTCGGCGGTATGCAGGTCGGTGCGAAGCTCGAGCACGTCCGCCCCCCGGCGCTGGGCCTCGCGGACGAAATGCAGGGCGTCGGAGCCCAGGATGGTGGGGGGCAGGGTGACGACGCGACGGGCGGGCGTCACGGAAGGACCTCGGCGGTGAGGCAGCCCCGGAGGAAGTCCACCAGGGCCACCGTGGGGACGCGGGCGTGCAGCGCCTCGCGCTCATGGAACACGGAGGACAGCTCGTCTTCGAGCGAGAGCTCGGGACGCAGGCGCGGGCGCGTCCGGTCCCTGAGCAGGCGCTCGCGGTACGTCTCGAAGCTGATGGGGACGAGCAGCGTGAAGAGGCCCGTCAGCGTGTCCGCGTGATGCGAGAGGAAGCCGCCTCCCAGGGACACCAGCCCGCCGGGCGGCAGCTCCACCAGGGCACGGCGCTCGGCGGCGCGGAACTCCGCCGGTGCCTCGGCCACCCATCTGCGCAGCGGGCGGCCGTGGATGCGCTCCAGGTGCGCATCGAGGTCAATGCCCGTCCTGCCGAGCAGCCCGCCCACTAGAGGCAGGAGGCGCGTCTTGCCCGCGCTGCGGTGGCCGGCAATCGCCACCGTCTGCCCGGGGGCTGGCAGGAGGGAAGGCCCGGGAAGGGCAAGCGCCTCGCGCAGCCCCGGCGCGAGCAGGGGGTCCACGGAGGCGAGGACCTGTTCGACGAGGTGTTGTCGCTCCTCAGCGGACGGTGCCGACATAGACGTAGGCGGTGCCGAACGTCAGCGGATGGGCGGCCCGCTCCGAGTACGCGCCGGACTGCTCCATCAGCGCGACGAACTTGTCTCCGGCGGGGAAGTTCGCGGAGGTGCGGGGCAGGTACTCGTACGCGGCGCGGTTGCCGGTGAGGAGGCCGCCGATGGCCGGCATGATGCTCTTGCTGTAGAAGCGGAACAGCGCGCCGAAGACGCCGTTGGGCTGGCCGAACTCCAGCACCACCACGCGGCCGCCGGGGCGCACCACGCGGGCCATCTCCTTCAGGCACTTCACCGGGTCATCCACGTTGCGGATGCCGAAGGCGATGGAGGCCACGTCGAAGGAGTTGTCCTGGAAGGGCAGGTTGAGCGCGTCCGCGACCTGGAACTCCACCTGGAGGCCGGCCTTGGCCGCCTTCGCGGGAGCACTCTCCAGCATCTCCGGGCAGAAGTCGGTGCCGACGACGCGGCCACTGGCGCCCACCGTGCGCTTGAAGACCATGGCGAGGTCGCCGGTGCCGGTGGCGCAGTCGAGGACGGTGCTGCCCTCCTTCGCCCCACTGAGACGCACGGCGGTCCGTCGCCACAGGCGGTGCACGCCGAACGAGAGGACCTCGTTCGTCACGTCGTACCGCGGAGCGATGGAAGAAAACATCTGACGGACTTCGGTGCTCATCGAGCCCTCGCGACCTGGGCCGGGCTGTCCGGCCTCCAAAGGTGTCGGTCCACCGCTCCTAGCACGGCTGGCAGCCGGCGCATCAACGTCTGGAAGCGCTCCGGCGTCAGGGCCTGGTGGCCATCGCACAACGCCTGCTCCGGCCGGGGGTGGACTTCAATCAACAATCCATCCGCCCCCGCGGCCGCGGCGGCCAGCGCCATGGGGAGGATGAGCTCCGGGACGCCCGTCGCATGCGACGGGTCCACGATGACGGGCAGGTGCGAGCGCTGCTTCGCCCACGCCACCGCTGCCAGGTCCAGGGTGTTGCGCAGCTCGGTTTCGAACGTCCGGATGCCACGCTCGCACAGCATCACCTGCTCGTTGCCGCCATCGAGGATGTACTCCGCCGCCAGCAGCCACTCCTGGAGCGTCGAGGACAGGCCGCGCTTGAGCAGCACCGGCCGGAGCGACTTCCCCAGGGCCCGCAGCAGCGAGAAGTTCTGCATGTTGCGCGCGCCCACCTGGAGGATGTCCGCGGACTCCTCCATGAACGGCAGCTGCGCGGGCTCCATCACCTCACTGATGATGGGCAGCCCGTGGCGGCGGCCCGCCTCGGCCAGCACGTGCAGGCCGGGCTCGCCCATGCCCTGGAACGCGTAGGGGCTGGTGCGAGGCTTGAATACGCCGCCGCGCAGGACATGGGCCCCTGCGTCGGCAACGGCGGCCGCGGCGCGCTCCACCTGCTCCGTGCCCTCCACCGCGCACGGCCCCGCCATGACGACGAAGCCCGGGCCTCCGAACTCCACGGAGCCCACCCGGATGCGCGTGCCCTCGGGCCGCGTCGCACGCAGCACCTTCCTCGCGCCTGTATCCCGCGCCCCTACTGCGGGTGCGTCTGGCCGCTCGCCTCCCACGGACCCTCCGATTCATGGAGTTCAAGAGGTTTTGAACTCCTTGGTGCATGTATAGCCGAGATGGCTTAGAAGACAACCGAAGGTGATTGCCTCGCAATCGCGGATGAGGACCGCTGATGAAGACGCTCAATCCCGTTGAGGGCCAGCGCTGGGTGGCCGGAATGATGCCCCTGGCGGTTGGGGATCCGCTGGCGGGAGCGGACGTGCTCGGCGTTCCTTCGGTGTATTGGGAGCGGCCGCTGGCCCAGGAGGCCGCGGCCGGCTGGGGTGAGGCGGCGGTGGTGGTGGCGGAGGAGCCGTCCCAGGTCCAGGCCGCGCTGGCGTCCCTGGGCGCCCTGTCGCTTCGCTGGGTGGGCGAGGAGCCCGCGTCCATCCCTGGCCCGTGGTTTGGCGGAATGCGCTTTGGCGCCACCGGTGTGCCCGACGCGGCGTGGGACGCGCACGGTGTCGCGCGCTGGACGCTGCCCGAGGTGTTGGTGTGGCGCGACGGCACGGGGCTGAAGGTGGCGGCCTTCGCGCCCGAGGAGCGGGGTGGAGAGGACGCGGTGCGTTCGCGGCTGGAGCGGGTGCGTGCGTGCTTCCCGGAGGCGTACCGCCATCCGCGCGGCGCGGCCGTGGCGCTGGCGCAGTCGTCCTCGCGTCCGGCCTTCGAGGCGCGGGTGGAGCGCGCGCTGCAGGCGATTGCGGCGGGGCACCTCCAGAAGGTGGTGCTGGCGCGCTCGCTGGACGCGGAGGGGCCCGAGGCCTTCGACGTGGTGGACGTGTTGGCGCGCCTGCGCGAGCAGAACCCGCGCTGCGCCACCTTCCTCTTCCGCGCGCCGGACGGCACGTGCTTCCTGGGCGCGACGCCGGAGACGCTGTGCCGGGTGGAGGGGCAGGTGGTGCAGACGGAGGCGCTCGCGGGCACGGCGGCGCCGGGGCAGGCGGAGGGGTTGAAGGGGCACGACAAGGACTTGCGCGAGCACGACTCGGTGGTGCGCTACATCCTCGCGACGCTGCGCCCGCTGTCGGAGCAGGTGACGTCGGACGCGGAGCCCGCGCTGCTCCCGTTGAAGAACGTGGTGCACCTGCGCACGGGCATCCGCGCGGAGCTCAAGCCCGGCGTGACGGCGGCGCAGGTGGTGGCGGCGCTGCACCCGACGCCGGCGGTGGGCGGCTTCCCGCGTGAGCGCGCGCTGTCCTTCCTGGTGGAGCACGAGGGGCTGGACCGTGGCTGGTACGCGGGGCCGGTGGGCTGGGTGGGGCCGAAGCGGGCGCACCTGATGGTGGCGCTGCGCTCGGCGTTGGTGCGAGGCGCGAAGGCGCGGCTGTTCGTGGGTGTGGGCCTGGTGGCGGGCTCCACTGCGGAGGCCGAGTGGCGGGAGACGGAGATGAAGAGCCTGGCCATGTTGCGGGCGCTGGGAGGCGGGGATGTCGTCAGACGCTAACGTCAACGTGCTGTGGGCGCGCGCGTTGCTGGAGGAGCTGACGCGCGGTGGCGTGCGGCACGCGGTGGTGTGTCCGGGCTCGCGCTCGTCGCCGCTGGCGCTGGCGTGCGCCCGCGCTGAAGGTGTGCGCACCTGGTCCGTCATCGACGAGCGGAGCGCGGGCTTCTTCGCGCTGGGGCTTGCGAAGCAGTCTCGAGCGCCGGTGGTGCTGGTGGCCACGAGCGGCACGGCGGGCGCGCACTTCTACCCGGCCGTCATCGAGGCCGCGCAGGCGCACGTGCCGCTGGTGGTGCTGACGGCGGACCGGCCGCCGGAGCTGCAGGGGTGGGGCGCGCCGCAGACGGTGCCGCAGGCACGCTTCTACGGTGAGCACGCGCGCCTCTTCGCCGACCTGGGCCTGCCCGAGGCGAGCGACGTGGCCGTGGCCCACCTGCGCGCCACCGCCGCGCGCGCCGTCGCCACCGCGATGCGCGCTCCGCGAGGCGCCGTGCAGCTCAACGTGCCCTTCCGCGAGCCGCTGGCCCCGGTGGCCGAGCCCTTCGGCGAGGAGCGTCTCTCCGCGCTGACGAAGGCGGGCCGGCCCGGTGCGCCGCTCACGCGAATCGTTCCACCCGCGCCCATGCCCGACGCGGCCGCGCTGGAGGACGTGCGCCGCCGCATCGCCGCCACCGAGCGGGGCGTCATCATCTGCGGTCCGCGTGACGAGGCGGACGGCTTCGCGGATGCCATCAGCGCGCTGTCGCAGGCGACGGGCTACCCGGTGCTGGCCGAGGCCACCTCGCAGGCGCGCTACGGCGGCGGTCCGCTCACCGTGTCGCACTACGACGCACTGCTGCGCCACGCGCCCTTCGCGAAGGCGCACCGGCCGGAGCTGGTGTTGCGCTTCGGCGGAGGGCTGACGCCAAAGGTGCCGCAGCAGTGGCTCGACGCGTCGGGCGCGGACATCGTCCTCTTCAGCGATGGGGGCGCGCTGTTCGACCCGACGCACCGCGCGTCGTTGGTGGTGGAGGGCTCGGCGGTGGTGGCGTGTGAGGCGCTGTCGAAGGGCCCCACGCGTGGCGCGGGGGCGTGGGCACGGAGCTTCCTCGCGGCGGAGCGTCTGGCGCGCGGCGAGCTGGAGGCCGCCTTCGCCGAACAGCCCAATGCGCTCAGCGAGCCGCGGATTGCTCGCGAGGTGGTGGCGGCGCTGCCGGCCGGTGTGCCGCTCTTCGTCTCCAGCAGCATGCCCATCCGCGCGGTGGATGCCTTCGCTCCGGCGGGTGCGGTGCCGCTGCGGGTGTTGGCGAATCGCGGGGCCAACGGCATCGACGGCATCGTCTCCAGCGCGCTCGGCGTGTCCGCGGCGGCGGGGCGGCCGGCGGTGCTGCTCACTGGAGACCTGGCGCTGCTGCACGATGTGGGCGCCTTCGTCACCGCGTCGCGCGCGAAGCTGTCGCTCACCGTGGTGGTGGTGAACAACGACGGCGGCGGCATCTTCTCGTTCCTGCCGATTGCGCAGGCCGCGCGGCCGGATGACTTCGAGTCCCTCTTCGGCACGCCACACGGCGTGGACTTCGCGCACGCGGCGGCGCTCGGTGGCGCGCGCCTGCACCGGCCCACGACGCCCACGGCGCTGCGGGCGGCGGTGCGCGAGGGACTGGAGGGTGGACTCCATCTGGTGGAGGCGAGGGTGGACCGAGCCTCGAACGTGGACGAGCACCGGCAGCTGTTCGCTCGGATGGCTGCCGCACTGGGAGACGGACCATGGGCGTGACGCTGGCATATGAGACGTGGGGCGAAGGCCCCCGGCCGCTCGTGCTGCTGCACGGCTTCACCGGAAGCCGGAGCTCCTTCGACCACCTGTGCCCGCTCCTGGGCCGCGCGGTGAAGGCCATCACCGTGGACCTGCCCGGACACGGCGCCACGCCGCTGCCGCAGCGCACGGGCCGCGAGGGCTTCCTGGAGACGGTGGACGCGCTCGTCGCGCTCGTGGACCAGCTCGATTTGGGCTCGGTGGACATCCTGGGCTATTCGCAGGGCGCGCGCGTGGCGCTGGCCGCTGCGGTGCGCGCGCCGGACCGCTTCGGCCGGCTCATCATGGAGAGCGGCTCACCGGGCCTGCACCGCCGTCAGGAGCGGGCCGCGCGGCGCGAGGCGGACGCGCAGCTCGCGGCCTTCATCCGTGCCCGGGGCGTGGATGCCTTCGTGGACCGTTGGGAGGCGCTGCCCCTCTTCGAGGGCCTGCGCCAGTTGCCCCCCGAGCGCCGTGAGGCCCTGCGAGAGCGCCGCCGCGCCTGCACGCCGGCGGGATTGGCCGGAGCGCTGGAGTGCCTGGGCCTCGGCGTGCAGCCGGACTTCTGGCCGGAGCTCCACGCGCAGCGGCTGCCCACGCTGTTGCTCACCGGCGCCAGGGACGAGAAGTTCACGCAGACGGCGCGCCGCATGGCCGCGGAGTTGCCGGTGGTGTGGCGCCGCTCCTTCACGGACTGCCACCACGCGCCGCACCTGGAGGCGCCGGAGGAGTACGCCCGCGAGGTGCTGGGCTTCCTCCAGACGCCCTGGTACGAGGCGCCGCAGTTCGACAGCCCCGCCGCGACGGTGGCGGGCGCGGGGAGGGTGAGCTGATGAGCACGTCGGTTCCTGGCGTCGGGCCCACGGTGGAGAAGCCGCGCCCCGGGCTGAAGCTCTGGGTGATGGCGGCGCGGCCGAAGACGCTGACGGCGGCGCTGGTGCCGGTGCTGGTGGGCACGGCGCTCGCGTTCGGCCTGGGCGTGGGGCGTGCGCTTCCGGCGCTCGCGGCGCTCATCGGCGCGGTGCTCATCCAGATTGGCACCAACTTCATCAACGACTACTACGACTTCAAGAAGGGCGCGGACACGCACGAGCGGCTCGGCCCCAAGCGCGTGACGCAGAGCGGGCTCATCGCGCCGAGCACAGTGCTGGCCGGCGCGGCGGTGTGCTTCGGGCTGGCGACGGCGGTGGGCCTGTACCTCGTGGTGGTGGGCGGCTGGCCCATCATCGCGATTGGCGTCGCGTCGCTGCTGTGCGGCTTCGCGTACACGGGCGGCCCGTTCCCGCTGGGCTACCACGGGCTCGGCGACGTGTTCGTGTTCATCTTCTTCGGGCTCGTGGCGGTGACGGGGACGTACTACGTGCAGGCGGGCTCGGTGGGCACGGCCGCCTGGTGGGCGGCGGTGCCGGTGGGAGCCATCGGCACGGCGCTCATCGTGGTGAACAACCAGCGTGATGCCTCGACGGACGTGAAGGCGGGCAAGCGGACGCTGGTGGTGCGCTTCGGCACGGGCATGGGGCGCGCGGAGTACGTGCTGCTGCTCGTGCTGGCCTATGCGACGCCCTTCGCCATGTACCTGCTGGGGCAGGCGAGCCCCTGGGTCTTCCTGGCCCTGTTGAGTCTTCCACTGTCGATTCCACCTCTGAGGTTGATGATGACCGCCCAGGGGGCCGCGCTGAACCCGGCCCTGGGGGGGACGGCCCGGCTTCAGCTCGTCTATGGCCTGCTGTTCGCGCTGGGGCTGTACCTGAGATGATGTGAGGCCATGCGCATCGCCCAGACGTCGCTCACCCCGTTGCGGCTGGACCTGGTCCAGCCCCTGAAGACGTCCCGAGGCACGTATGCGGCGCGCGAGGGTTTCCTCGTGCGGCTGGTGGACGAAGCAGGACGGGTGGGCCTCGGCGAGGCGATGCCGCTGCCGGAGTTCGGCACCGAGTCGCTCGCCGACTGCGGCGCCACGCTGGAGGGCTGGCTCTCCGCGCTGAAGGGGCAGTTCCTGGGCGACTCGGTGCGAGCCATCGAGGACACGCTGTCTCCGTTCCCACCGGCGGTGGCGCGAGGTGACGGCGTGCGCATCCGCTCGCGCCAGGCCACGCCGGAAGGGCCCATGCCCGCGTCGGAGCACGCGCTGGAGCTGGCGCTGTTGGATTTGCTCGCGCAGCGGCAGGGCGTCCCGTTGTGCTGGCTGCTGGCGGAGGAGGCGCGGACGGAAGTCGCGGTGAATGCGCTGCTGGGCGCGAGCAGTCCGGAGGCCCTGGCCGAGGAGGCGCGCAAGGCCGTGGCCGAGGGCTATGGGACGCTGAAGCTGAAGGTGGCGGGCCGGCCGCTGGAGGAAGACGAGCAGCGCGTGAGGGCGGTGCGCGAGGCGGTGGGGCCGGACGTGAAGCTGAGGCTGGACGCGAACGGCGGCTGGTCCGAACCCGAGGCAAAGCGCGCGTTGGACAAGCTGGGCTGGTACGGCCTGGAGCTGGTGGAGCAGCCCACGCCGCCGGAGGACCTGGCCGCGCTGTGGCGCGTGCAGCGGCGGGCCCCGTGCATGGTGGCGGCGGATGAGTCGCTCGGCTCACCGGAGGCGCTGCGGGCGCTGCTGGCCGTGGACCCGCTGTTGGGTGGAGGCCCTGCGGTGGGCGCGGTGGTGCTCAAGCCGATGGTGCTGGGCGGGCTGTTGCCGTGCCTCGTGGTGGCGATGCGCGCGGCGCGGCTGGGCATGCAGTCGTACGTCACCAGCTCGCTGGACGGAGTGGTGGCGAGGGCAGGAGCAACGCATCTCGCGGCGGCGCTGCCTTCGGGAGCATTGGCGTCGGGGCTCGCGGTGGGGCGCCTCTTCGCGCATGAGCCCGCGACGCATCCGTATCGGCCCATTCAGGGGAACATCCGGCTGCCCCAGGCGCCGGGCCTGGGGCTGTCGCCCCAGATGGTGGGATGACGGTGTTGACGGACACGAAGCCTGACGCACAGCGAAGCTGGACCTGTCCCATCCGAGAAGGCGCACAGCGGCATCCGGAGGCACAGGCGCTCACCTTCGGCGCCAACGCATGGACGTACCGCGCGCTGGACGCGGAGGTGAGCGGGTGGGTGACGGCCCTCGAGGAACGAGGCATCGGCGCGGGTGACCGCGTGGCCTTGCTCGCGACGAACCACGTCGCCTCCGTGGGGCTTTTCTGGGCCCTCGGACGACTGGGGGCGGTGTTGGCTCCACTCAACGCCCGGCTCACGCGCGCGGAGCTGGCGCCGATGGTGGAGGACATCGAGCCCCGCCTCGTGCTCGCGCTGGGCACGCTGGTGGACCGCCTCTCTTCAGCCGGGCGGCTGGAGTCCTTCGTCGCCCCCGACAACCTGCCGTCCCCCACCTGCGCGCCGCTGCGTGACGATGCGCCTCGGGTCATCCTCTTCACGAGCGGAACGACGGGACGGCCCAAGGGGGCCGTCATCACGGAGGGCAACTTCCGAGCGTCCTGCAAGGCCTCCGCGGCGAACCTGGGCGCACACCCTGCGCCACGCTGGCTGGGCACGCTGCCGCTCTTCCACGTGGGCGGCCTGGCCATGCTCACCCGCACCGCCTACGAGGGCGGCTGCCTCATCCTCCACGACCGCTTCGACGCGGACGCGGTCAACCGGGCCATCGACACGGAAGGCGTCTCGCACGCGAGCCTCGTGGCCACCACGCTGGAGCGAGTGCTCGACGCGCGCGGAGACCGCCGCGTGCCGTCGACCTTCCGGCTCGCGCTCATCGGCGGAGGCCCCGTCCCCGTCCCGCTGCTGGATCGCGCACGCGCCGCGGGACTCCTGGCCCTCCAGACCTACGGCCTCACGGAGGCCTGCTCTCAAGTCACCACGGAGCGCCCCACCGAAGCCGATGGCCGCACCGCGGGGCCTCCGCTCCCGGGCAACTCCATCCGCATCGTCAGCGAGGACGGCACGGCACGCGGCCCCGGCGAGGAGGGCGACATCGAGGTGCGCGGCCCCACCGTCATGGCGGGCTACTGGCGCCGCCCGGACGCCACACGGGATGCACTCAGAGACGGTTGGCTGCGCACGAAGGACGTGGGCGTGCTCGACACGCGCGGGCGCCTCACCGTGCTCTCCCGCCGCACGGACCTCATCGTCCGCGGCGGAGAGAACCTCTACCCCGCGGAAATCGAAGCCGTGCTCCTGAATCACCCGGCGGTGCAGGAGGCCGCCGTGGTGGGCATCCCGGACGCGCGCTGGGGCGAAGTCCCGGTGGCCTTCCTCGCGCTTCGAGCCGGCCAGCCCACGCCTGGCTCCGAGGCCCTGGACGCGTGGTGCCGCCAGTCGCTCGCGGGCTTCAAGACTCCGGCGCGCTTCTCCTGGGTGGACGCGCTGCCTCGCAACGCCATGGGCAAGGTGGAGCGCACCGTGCTCCGCCAGCGCGCCTCCGCTGACGCCAAGGCCTGATTCTGGAGTCAAGTTGGAGACCAGGGGCCTCGCTCCCGTCCCTCGGGGGAGGGCGGGGGCCTCGTCGCGGTCTCCGGGGCCCACCAGGCCCTGGCGCCGTCAAGAAAGGACGGGGCCGGGCTTCAGGGGCGCGAGCCGCTCAGCACTCCGAGGCGGGATGGCCCCAGGGGTTCGTGCGCGGGTACGAGCGCAGCATCGCGTTCAGCCGGTACGCCGCGGCCACGGTGGCGCTAGCGCCGGGCCGACGGGCCGCGAGGGCCCCCCGGCTGATGGCCGCGCCCAACCGGGCAGCCTGCATCGCCAGCTGCCGCTCCACTTCGGGGGACCAACGGGGGAACTCGAGCCATTCCATCTGTCTGCTCCTTGAGGGACTTCGGAGCCTGCATCCCACCAGTCCGAATCTTGGAAATCACGACGCCGCGCGTTGGAGGGGAGCGTCACTGCCGTGTTCCCGACACGCCTGCCAGGTCACCGCTCCGCCGTGTTCGCTGACGAGCAGGCTGGGCGTTCTCCCGCACCGCACTGCGTCTTCCATGCGGGCGCAATCTTGAAGCATGCAAGGAATTGACAGACGCCGCCGAGTGGACGGCCGCCGGGTGTGACGCCACCCTGTGTCTGGACATGAGACATGCCCGATGAGCGGCAACGGATTCGCGAAGCCGAAACTCAGACATGCAAGGAATTTCCCCTCGAACGTTGAACTAGACGAGGGGGACGAAGGGCGGGACGGGACGCGGTGGGGGCTTTCGGGGCACGGACTGCTCGGAGCGGGGGCCCCACGGCGAGGGGAGAAGTCGGGCCGGTTTCCGAGGGGAAAACAGGTGATGCGGGGAACGGGATGGGTTTGCGCCGTCCAATGTTGGTCAGCTCGGCGCACGGTGGAAGTCAGGTGGGGGTCGGAGGGGTTGTCAGGTTGTCTTGATATCTTTATCTCCCAGGTCAAGGGGGGAATCGGTCCAAAGGCAGATCAACGCGCGCGTTACGCAACGGGAGGCGGACATGGCTCCAGAGACTGTTGATGTCATCATTGTCGGGTGTGGGCCTGTCGGAGCGATGGCGGCGAACCTCCTGGGGCAGCAAGGGGTACGGACGCTCGTCATCGAGCGGGAGATAGCCCCCCACGGCCAGCCCCGAGCCATCAGCGTGGACGACGAGGCGCAGCGCATCTTCCAGTACGCCGGCCTCGTGGAGGACCTGGCGCCGGGCTTCCACCCGTGCCGCCGCCTCCAGTATCTGGACGACGAGCTGCGCTCGCTCGCGGAGGTGGACTTCACGAAGGTGGACCAGCCCTTCGGCCACTTCGTGGGCGCCTTCTTCCAGCAGCCTCGCATGGAGGAGGCGCTGCGCAGGGGCATGGACCGCTTCCCTCACGTCAGCCTCCGGCTCGGCCACGAAGTCGAGTCCTTCGTGCAGGACGAGGAGGGCGTGACGGCTCGGGTGAAGGAGGTCTCGAGCGAGCACGCAGTGACGGTGCATGCCCGCTACCTGCTGGCTTGCGACGGCGCGCACAGCGCTATCCGCCATCGGCTGGGGCTGAAGCTCGAGGGGACGACGGCGCTGGAGCACTCGCTCGCCATCACCGTGGCCACCGCGTCTCCGGAGCCCGACTTCACCGCGTACCTCTGCGGGCCTGGCCGCCGCGGCTTCATCACCCGCACGGCGCACGACGAGATGCGCTTCGAAATCAATCTCGCGCCGGACCAGGACCTGGTGGCGGCGCGCAAGCCGGAGTTCGTCCGGAGCCTCATCGCGCCCTACCTGGACCCGGCGACGGTGAAGGTCCGTTCCGCCAATGTGTACTCGTACCACTCGCGTCTCGCGGAGCGGTGGCGGGTGGGGCGTGCGTTCCTCCTCGGGGATGCCGCGCACCTGATGCCTCCCTTCCTGGGGCAGGGGCTGTGCGCGGGCCTGCGGGACGCGGCGAACCTGTCGTGGAAGCTGGCGCTGGTGCTTGGGGGCGCGGCGGATGCGTCGCTGCTGGACACGTACGAGCAGGAGCGGCGCACGCACGTGGCCGAGGTCATCCGCAGCTCGGACGCCATGGGCCGGGTGATGATGACGGGCGGGCAGGTGCTGGCCCGGGCGCGCAACGCCCTCATCCAACTGCTCTACCGCATGCCCGTCACCGGGGACTTCATCCGCCAGTACAAGATGAAGCCGATGATGCCGCTGGAGCAGGGCTTCCTCGTCAACACCCGCCGCGCGAAGAAGGACGCTCCGGAGGGCACCTACTTCCCGCAGCCGCGCGTGGCGCTGCCGGACGGGAGTACCGCACTGCTGGACGACGTCCTCGGCGAGGGCTTCGCGGTGCTCACGCGGCCCGGTGCTTCCCTGGAGTCGCAGCGCGAGGCGCGGGCGCTGGCGGAGCAGCTCGGCGCGCGCTGGCTGCCGGTGTCCGCGGCGGAGCGCTCCGGTTCAGTCCGGGTGGAAGGCGTGGTGGACGTGGAGGGCCGGCTCGGCGCCTGGTTCGCGCGGCACGCGGCGGACTTCGTGGTGCTCCGTCCGGACCGCTACGTCTACGGCACCGCGGGGGGCCGCGAGTCCGGCCACCTGCACGGCTCGCTGCGCGGACGCATCCGCCCGCTGGCGCGCCGGGGCCACAGCCGCGTGCGGCGCGCGGGGTAGGCGCCTCGCGGGATTTCCGCCGGGACGGAAGCGAGTGGGGCAGGGGGCCGCGGAAAAAGCCACGGGCGTCGCGGGCAGACTCCTGCCCGTGACGCCCGGATGACTTCACTTCATGAGGGAAGAGAAGCGGCGCTTCAGGCCGCGGCGGACTTCAGCATCTGCTCGGCCTTCGCCACGCAGTCGGCCATGAAGTTCAGGTAGATCTCAAGGGCGCGGGCGCCGGTGCGGCCAATGATGGGCGCCTTCTCGGGTATCTGGCCCAGCAGCTTGCCCAGCATGAACTCGTTGAGGGCGGTGTGGCCCACGTCGAGCTCGGCGTGCTCCTTCACGAACGACATCGACTCCATGATGTTGTCGCCCAGCACCCGCTTCGCCTGCTCCATCAGGCCGGGGGCGAACACCACGGACAGGTTCTCGATCTCGTACTCGATGGCGACCTGCGCGGCCGGCACCGGACCGACGATGGTCTCCTCGTGGATGGCGCGGTAGTCCTTCATCGCCTGGGTGGGCGCCTGGGCAATCAGCGCCTCCGCGTTCAGCTGCGGCTTGCGGTGCTTGTTCCACCGGGCCACGAGGTTCTTGGTGTCCTCGATCATCATCACATGATGACCTTCCTCGTGCTTGGCGTGCTGGGTCAGCTTCTCGCCCACTTCCACGAGGCCCATCTTCTTCACCGTCGCCTCACCGGCGCGGCGGATCCAGCCGTCCACGGGCTCCGTCATGTACACGCCCAGGGAGTTGAGCTGGATGAGGAAACCCTCCACCAGCGCCGGGTCCACCTTCGGATCCAGCAGGGCCTTCAGCGCGGGGTGCGTCTGGAGCCGCTCACGCGCCTCCTTGACGTGCGGAACGTACAGCTCCTCCACGAGTTTCTTGCTCATGTCATCTACCCTTGGCGAGTGTTGTGGGCGCTTCGACGCCCGATGGTCAGTTCACTGATGTGTTCGAGGAAGTCCGGCACCAGCTTGGCGGAGATGATCCACATGTACGGATCAGGCCCGCTGTGGATGCCGGCCTCCTGCACGTAATCCCCCCCTTCGTCCTCACAGAGATAGTGGAACGAAGTGCGACGGCGCGCGGCGTACCAACGGCGAGCGGCATCGACCAGCGCGACATAAGCGGACGGCCCCGCCTCGGTGAGCGAGAACAGGCGGGCCATGTCCAACAGACTGTAGAGATTGGTGCCCTGCTGGCCCATCTCCAGGACAGCGGCGGCCACCGGAACGCCACCGCGGCGCGCGACGAGAATCTCGCGCTCACGCTCCAGGCCGAACTCCTTCCAGCGGGCCTGGACGGGACGCAGGTCCATGCGCTCCCGGCTGAAGTCCAGCGCGTCCACGTAGCAGGCGGGGCGCGTACGGGCGATGGTGTCCGCCAGAATCGTCAGCTCGTTCTGCGTGGCGGAGCCGACGGAGATGCCCTCGAAGGTGCGGCCCGTCTGCTCGTGGCTGTACACGTCGAGCATGTGCACCTTGCGCGTGAAGGCCAGGCCGGCGCCCGTCTCCATCTGCCGCTCGGCGTAGCGCACGTGCGCCTTGGCAATCCACGGGTTGAGGGCCTCCACATAGGCCACCACCCACTTGAAGTCCGGGTCGCTCTGCGGGTGCTCGAACGTGCGCAGATACAGGTCACGCATGATCTGCCCGGGCTCCGACACGTTCGCGGGCGGCTTGCCGGGGCGCTTGGCGACCTGGTGCCCCATCCACGCGTGGCGGTAGGGCTTCATGAAGGACAGCGTCGCCTCCAGGCCGCGCTCGGACGGCCACACCGCCTGGCAGAAGAGCTGCGGAATCTCGGCGGCCTTCTTCGCCATGTTGCGGAAGGCCAGGCGCAGCTCCTCGAACTCCTCGGAGGACTTGCCCGCCAGGCTGAAGAAGCCGGAGCGGGTGAAGAGGTCCCACAGCCCGTCCTCCAGGTTCTCACTGGTGCGGGTGTTGGGGGACGCCGCCTGCGACACGAAGCGCACCCAGCGCGCCTCGTCGGAGGAGTAGGGCATCACGCTCAGGCCGCACAGCACCGTGCCGTCCGCGCGGACGCTGCTGACGTAGCGGATCTCCCCGCGCAGCGTGATGACCTGACCGTCTTCGGTCTGCATCTCGAGCAGGGGCGGCAGCAGGCCCGGGAACACGAGGTCCTCGGGGCGGCAGCGCACGCACATGCCGGAGAAGGAAACGTCCACCACGTCACGGGCGAGCTCGCCCAGCTCCCGCCACAGCGGGTGGTGGAAGCGCACCGTGGTGCCGGCGGGGGCCGCCACGCGGCGGTGCCAACGGTGACGGATGCGGAAGATCACCTCGGGCAGCGGCGTGAGGAGCTTGTCACCCTCGACGGTGCCCGACTCCAGCTTCATCCGGTACGCGCTGTTGTAGCCGATGACGTCGATGTCGTAGGGCGCCTCGCCCCACTCGGCCACGGGCTCTTCGGTCTTCCACTCGAGCTGCGAGGTGGTGGGGTTGAAACGCTCCAGCACCATGCGCACCGTGCGGCCCATGCGGCGCATGACGCCCTTGTTACCGGACGCGCAGATGGCCACCAGGATGGAGCGGATGCGCTCGGCGTGCTCGATGGTGTCCTGCACCGGCAGCACCGACGCCGCCGGCTCCGCCACGCCGCGCTTCAGCGCGTCCGCCAGCAGGGAGAGGATCTGCCGGCCCTGCTCCAGCGTCACGCCCACCAGCTGCAGGCCCACCGGCGCGTTCGGCGTCTCGAAGTCCGTGCGGATGAAGGCGCCGTGGATGGGGCCAATCGTCACGCCGCAGCCGGACAGGTACACCGGCAGCGTCCGCGTCTCGGACGCATTCACCTGGCTGTTCGGCGTCACCCACACCACCGTGGGAGACAGCCGCGTCACCTCTCCAATGGAGGCGTCCGGCGTGCCCAGCGAGCAGGTGATGGCGTCAGCGCCCGTCCCGTGCAGCGAGTAGCCCGAGTCATCCAGGGCCGCCTCGGCAGGCGGGAGTGGAATCACATTGAAGAGCGCATCACGGCTGACGAACTCCAACGTCCGCTTGGCGAAGAGCGGATTTCCCCCTTCCATAGGCAGGAGCCCCCTTCTCCGGTGCTGAGGAACGCCTGATGCGGATGTCGAAGTTGCAAGCACAACAGTCCCTCCCTGCTCCAGCGGTTCTGCGGTGGGCGGCGAATCGCTATGGGTCCGCATCATACGGATTCAGGTGGAACAGTCAAACCGAATTAATTCAGCCACGCTGTTTTCTGGCTGGCGGGAATGTACGGCCGTGGGTCGGGGATGACAGGTGCTTTTCCGAGTTCCACGACTTTCAATGCCCTCCAGTGAACAACATCACGGAGATGTTGTCGCGCAACTGTAATGTCACAAGTCAGGCACGAAGTGCGTACTTTCTCGTAGTGGAAATAGAGAATGTCAGAGGTGGCCGTTAGAGTGGAAGCAGTCGGCCAGAGGGAGAGGTGAGGGATGAGTGCTGCGGTGAGCACGATGGGTGGGGCGCAGTCTGGAACGGGCTTCCATCAGGGCGGAACGGGGCGTGGCCCCTCATTGGAGGTAGTGGACGCTCCGGACCATCTGCGGGTGGACGTGGCGGAGGTGGCGCGCGCGGCGGTGGAATTGCTGAGCGCCACGCGCCGCCTCCATGGAGTGGAAGTGGCGCTGGAGCTGCCGGAGGACGCCGTCCCCGCGCGCGTGAGCAGCCGGCGGATGCAGCAGGTGATGCTGCTCCTCCTGGCGCACGCCGCGGAAGCGGGGAACGGGGAGGGCGTCCGGCTGACGGTGGACGCACCGGATGACTTCGGCGACGTGGGCCCGCGCTTCCAGGTGGTGGCACCCGGCGCGTCGCTCTCCGAGCGCGAGGCGAAGGCCGTCTTCCTGTCGCCCATGTTGGTGGGGCCGCTGCACCGGCGCCTGTCCCGTGCTCGCGAGCTGGTGGAATCCGTGGGCGGCACGCTGGAGGTCGCACGCGGCGATGACTCCGGTATCACCGTTACCGTTGAACTGCCCGCGCCCGGCCTGTCGAGCTGGTAGTCGCGGTGCCCGCGCCGCCGCGGTTGCTGCCGCGGCGGTTGAGGTGGAGTGAAGCCCCGGAGGACTGCTGCGCACGCGCCGGTCCTCCATTCCCGAAAGCGCTCATCGTATGACGCAGCACGGCGGAACGCCTGCCGCTCCGGGCGCCGTGCCTCCGCGCCGTCGCGCTTTCCGTTCACTGCCGCATAGGCGTCTGGCCTTCGCATGCGTGCAGCGGCGGACGCCCGCGCCATGCCGCTGGCTTCGATAAGTCCTGCAACCTGAGCGGTCGGCCAAACTCCTTGACGGGAGGGGGCGGGTTTTCGACTATCCCGCGCCTCTTCTTACACGGTCACACCTTCCAGGAGTTCACGCCCATGGCGCCCCCGTCTTCCGGAGAGAAGATCTCCCTGCAAAACGGCAAGCTGTCCGTGCCGAACAACCCGATCATCCCCTACATCGAGGGAGATGGCACCGGCCGCGACATCTGGCGCGCTTCCCAGGCGGTCTTCGATGCCGCTGTGGAGAAGGCCTACAAGGGCCAGAAGAAGATCGCCTGGCACGAGGTCCTCGCCGGCGAGAAGTCCTTCAAGCAGGTCAACAACTGGCTGCCGGATGAGACTGTCGAGGCCTTCCGCACGTACCTCGTGGGAATCAAGGGCCCGCTGACGACGCCGGTGGGCGGCGGCATCCGCTCGCTCAACGTGGCACTGCGCCAGATGCTGGACCTCTACGTCTGCCTGCGCCCCGTGCGCTACTTCAAGGGCGTCCCCAGCCCGGTGAAGACGCCGGAGAAGGTGGACATGGTCATCTTCCGTGAGAACACGGAGGACATCTACGCGGGCATCGAGTTCGAGGCCGGCACCCCCGCCGCCGAGAAGTTCCTGGGTCTGCTGAAGCAGGAGTTCCCGAAGGAGTTCGGGAAGATTCGCTTCCCCAGCAACATCGGCCTGGGCGTGAAGCCTGTGTCCAAGGAGGGCAGCGACCGCCTCATCCGCGCCGCCATCCAGTACGCGGTGGACCACAAGCGCAAGAGCGTCACGCTGGTCCACAAGGGCAACATCATGAAGTTCACCGAGGGCGCCTTCCGCAAGTGGGGCTACGAGCTGGCCGCCCGCGAGTTCGGTGACAAGGTCTACACCTGGGACCAGTGGGAGGTGACGAAGGCGGCCAAGGGTGAGGACGCCGCCAACGCCGAGCAGAAGGCCGCCGTGGCCGCCGGCAAGGTCATCGTCAAGGACTCCATCGCGGACATCACCCTGCAGCAGGTGCTCACGCGTCCGGACGAGTTCGACGTCATCGCCACGCTCAACCTCAACGGCGACTACCTGTCCGACGCGCTCGCGGCGCAGGTGGGCGGCATCGGCATCGCGCCGGGCGGCAACATCAACTACGTCACGGGCCACGCGGTGTTCGAGGCCACGCACGGCACCGCGCCGAAGTACGCGGACCAGGACAAGGTGAACCCGGGCTCGGTCATCCTCTCCGGCGAGATGATGTTCCGGCACCTGGGCTGGCACGAGGCCGCGGACCTGATGATCAAGGGCATGGACCGCGCCATCGCCAACAAGACCGTCACGTACGACTTCGCCCGCCTGATGAAGCAGGAGGGGCAGTCCGGTGTGACCGAGGTGAAGTGCTCCGAGTTCGGTCAGGCCATCATCAAGAACATGTAGTCCCCCGTCGGGGACCTGAGAGAGGGCGAATCCATGGCTCAGAATCGCAAGAAGAAGATTGGCCTCATCGGTGGCGGCCAGATCGGCGGCAACCTGGCGCTGCTCGCGGTGCAGAAGCAGCTCGGCGACGTCGTGCTGTACGACATCCCCGCGGCCGAGGGCATGGTCAAGGGCAAGGCGCTGGACATCAACCAGCTCTCCGCGGTGGACGGCTATGACTGCCGCGTCACCGGCTCCACGGACTGGAAGGACGTGGCCGGCTCGGACGTCATCATCATCACCGCCGGCGTGCCGCGGAAGCCGGGCATGTCCCGCGAGGACCTGCTCGACATCAACCTGAAGATCATGAAGGACGTGGCGGCCAACATCAAGCAGCACGCCCCCAACGCCTTCGTCATCAACGTGGCCAACCCGCTGGACGCGATGGTATTCGCGCTCCACAAGATCGCGGACCTGCCGAAGAACATGGTGGTGGGCATGGCGGGCGTGCTGGACACCAGCCGCTTCAAGTGCTTCGTGGCCGAGGCGCTGGGCTCCTCCATCCGTGACGTGGAGGCGCTGGTGCTCGGCGGCCACGGCGACGACATGGTCCCGCTCGTTCGCCACAGCACCGTGGGCGGCGTGCCGCTGACGCAGCTGATCGCCAAGGACAAGCTGGACGCCATCATCAAGCGCACCCGCGAGGGCGGCGCGGAGTTGGTGGGCCTGTACAAGACGGGCAGCGCGTACTTCGGTCCGGCCGCCTCCTCCATCGCCATGGCGGAGAGCTTCATCTTCGACCGCAAGCGCGTGCTGCCGGCCGCGGCCCTGCTCGAGGGCCAGTACGGCATCAACGGCTACTTCTTCGGCGCCCCGGTGCAGATCGGCGCGGGCGGCGTGGAGAAGGTCATCACCGTGGAGCTCGACGGTGACGAGAAGGCCCAGCTGGAGAAGTCCTTCCAGTCGGTGAAGAAGACGGTCGACTCGGTCAAGCTGTAGTTTCGCTGACGGGCACCCGAGGCCCGCCGGGTTCTTCCGGCGGGCCCTGTGCCTGATGCCGTGGATGACGCGGCCTTATCGTGGCCCGCGCGTTCCTTGCGGCGGAGTTTCATCAAGTTATCTAGCCTGTAGATCTCGCACGGGATGTCAGGGCCGTGGCGCGCCGCGTGGCGAGCCGGCTCACGACGGCAGCGTCGGGCATCCGGCAGTCAAGGAGACGATGATGGCAGCAGCAGCGCGGTTCACGGTGGTGGGCGGCGGTCTCGCGGGGCTGATGACGACAATCAAGCTCGCGGAGGCGGGTCACCAGGTGGATGTGCTCTCGCTCGTCCCGGTCAAACGCTCCCACTCGGTTTGCGCCCAGGGCGGCATCAACGGCGCGGTGAACACCAAGGGAGAGGGCGACCATCCGGACATCCACGTGAAGGACACGCTGCGCGGCGGCGACTTCCTCGCGGAGCAGACGTCCGTGAAGGGCATGTGCTACGCGGCCCCCGGAATCATCTACCTGCTGGACCGCATGGGCGTGACGTTCAACCGCACGCCGGAAGGCCTGCTCGACTTCCGCCGCTTCGGCGGCACGCTCCATCACCGCACCGCCTTCGCGGGCGCCACCACCGGCCAGCAGCTCCTCTACGCGCTGGACGAGCAGGTCCGCCGCTACGAGTCCGAGGGCAAGGTCACCAAGTACGAGTACTGGGAGTGGCTCGGCACGGTGAAGGACGAGGGTGGCCGCGTCATCGGCAGCGTCGCCGTGGATCTGCGGACCATGGAGATCCGCACCTTCCCGGCGGAGGCCGTGTGCCTCGCCACCGGTGGTCCGGGCATCGTCTTCGGGCGCTCCACCAACTCCATCATCAACACCGGTACCGCCGCCGGTCGCGCCTTCATGGAGGGCGCCATCTACGCCAACGGCGAGTTCATCCAGGTGCACCCCACCTCAATCCCAGGTGAGGACAAGCTGCGCCTGATGAGCGAGTCCGTGCGCGGCGAGGGCGGCCGCGTCTGGGTGCCCCGGAAGAAGGGCGACACGCGCAACCCCCGGGACATCCCGGAGAGCGAGCGCTTCTACTTCCTGGAGGAGAAGTACCCCAAGTACAAGAACCTGGTGCCCCGCGATGTGGCCACGCGCGAGATCTTCATGGTCTGCCGCGACCTGGGCATGGGCATCGGCGGCAGGGACGGCGTGTACCTGGACGTCACGCACATCCCGGCGAAGACGCTGGACGCCAAGATCAAGGGCGTCATGGAGATCTACGAGAAGTTCGTGGGAGACGACCCGCGCGTCACGCCGATGGTCATCTTCCCGGGCATGCACTACTCCATGGGCGGCCTGTTCGTGAAGTTCGAGGCGGACTCGAAGACGCAGACCCCCGTCGAGGGCAGCCCCGTCAACCAGTCCACCAACATCCCCGGTCTGTACGCCACGGGTGAGGCGGACTACGCGTTCCACGGCGCGAACCGCCTGGGTGCCAACTCGCTGCTGTCCTGCATCTACTCGGGCATGATCGGCGGCCCGGCGATGGCGGCCTTCGCCAAGAGCCAGAGCACCAGCGCGGCGGCCATGCCGGAGAAGTACTTCCAGGACGCGAAGCGCTACTGGGAGGACCGGTTCGCCACCATCAAGAAGATGAACGGCCCGGAGAACCCCTACGCGCTGGCGCGCGAGCTGGGCGACATCATGACGGAGAACTGCACCGTCGTCCGGTACAACGACCGGCTGAAGAAGACGGTGGAGAAGATCCGCGAGCTCAAGTCGCGCTGGAACAACGTCAACGTGCTGGACACGGGCAACGTGGCCAACCGCGCGCTGTCGTACACGAATCAGCTCTGGAACATGCTGGAGCTGGGCGAGGTCATCGCCACCAGCGCGCTGCTCCGCGACGAGAGCCGTGGCGCGCACTACAAGCCCGAGTTCTCGCTTCCGGAGCCGAAGGTGAAGGATCCGACCAAGGACCCCGAGTGGATGGCGCTGTGGAAGAAGCGCCACGAGAAGTGGGCGAAGACGACCATCGCGAAGTACAGCGAGCAGGGCCCGCAGATCTCCTACGAGGAGATTTCCACGCCGGTCCTGGATCCCGAGCCCCGCTGGTACGCCTGAGCGGAGCACGCAACTTCTGGTGGGCCCGCGCCAGCAACGGCGGGCCTTCCGTCACTGAATTGGAAGTGAAGGGTCGAGCGACATGGACACTGCACAGGCAACCGCCGTCACCACGAAGACCATCACCTTCCGCATCTGGCGGCAGGATGATCCGAACAAGCCGGGTCACTTCGATGAGTTCAAGGTTCCCTATACGAAGGGCGCCAACGTCATCTCGTGCCTGATGGAGATCCAGCGCAACCCCGTCACGGTGGAGGGCAAGAGGGTTCCTCCGGTGATCTGGGATGCCGCGTGCCTCGAGGAGGTCTGCGGCAGCTGCGCGATGAACATCAACGGCCGCGTGCGCATGGCCTGCTCCGCGCTCATCGACAAGCTGGAGCAGCCGATCACACTGGAGCCGATGAGCAAGTTCCCCGTGGTCCGCGACCTCGCGGTGGACCGCGAACGGATGTTCAACGCGCTCAAGCGCGTGAAGGGCTGGATTCCGGTGGACGGCACCCACAACCTAGGGCCGGGTCCGCGTCAGTCTCCGAAGGACCAGTCGGTGATGTACGTGCTGTCCACGTGCATCACCTGCGGCAGCTGCCTCGAGGCCTGCCCGCAGGTGACGCAGGAGAACAGCTTCATCGGCGCCGCCGCCATCAGCCAGGCCCGCCTGTTCAACATGAACCCGACGGGCAAGATGCAGTCCGAGGAGCGCGTCCGCGCGCTGATGGGCCCCGGCGGCATCCAGGACTGCGGCAAGGCGCAGAACTGCGTGAAGGTCTGCCCGAAGGAGATTCCGCTCACCACGTCCATCGCGGTGATGAACCGCGAGGTGACGAAGCTGATGATCAAGGACATCTTCTTCAAGGAAGAGGAGCAGAAGAGCCACGGCGGTCCGGGGTAGTCCCTCCGGCGTCCGTTTCTTCGCAGCGAAGCGGCCCCGTGCTGGCGTCCTCCGAGACGCCGGGCGGGGCCGCCGCCGTTTGCAGGACTCAGGGCTTCGCACCCTCGGCGCCCAGCGACTTCAGCGCCTTGTGGATCTCCTCCGCCAGCACCGGGTCCTCCGTGCGCTTCGCCAGCGTGCGGAGCGCGGCGACGTGCGCGGTGCGCAGCGCCTCCGCCGCGGGCACCGCGACATCCGGCTTCACGCCCACGCCCTCCCAGCTCGTCTTCGTCACCGCGTGCACCGTCTGCCCCATGGGGACGCCCACGACGAAGTGCGCGTCCGCGGGGACGGCCACGGCCGGGTTGGCGCCGCCGCGCGTTGTCTCGCCCACGATTCGCGCCCGCTTCCGCGCCTGCAGGTCATACGCGAAGGCCTCCGCCGCGGAGAAGGTGTCCCCGTCCGTGAGGACGTAGACCTCCTTGTCCCCGTACCGGCCGGCCACGGGGGGCTCGGGCGTGTAGAGGGATTCCTTCGGCCGGCCCTTCCACAACGTGTCCCGGACGTGCACCCGCTCCGGCAGCAGCCAGCCCAGGTACAGCGCCACCAGCGAGTCGTCGCCGCCGCCATTGCCGCGCAGGTCGATGATGAGCGCATCCGTGGCGGACAGCAGCCGCATCGCCGAGGCGGATGCCTCCGCCGCGTACTTCGGCTCCGGCAGGCTTATCAGGCGCAGGTAGCCCACGTTGCCGTGCAGCCGCTCCACGCGGCCGATGCCGAACGCCTCGCGCAGGGCCATGCGCTTCCAGCGCTCCTCGAGCGAGGCGCGGAACGCCTCCACCTCCGGCGTCGCGGGCTCCCACGGCGGGGGCAGGTTCAAGGGCACCGGCTGGGCGCTGTAGATGACGGAGAAGTGCGCGTCCTGGCCGTCCCTCACCAGGTGCTCGGTGAGGACGCTGGCCAGCTCCCGGGGCTCCGTGATCGCATCGTAGTCGCCGCGCTTCAGCCGGGAGCGCAGCATCCGCTCCGCCAGGGCCGCCTTGTCCGGCGAATAGAAGCGCGCCTTCACCCGGGCGATGACCGCGTCGATGATCCGGCTGCGCTCCTTCGCATCCAGGACGGGCGCCTCCGGGGCCTTCTGCGCATCCGTCGCGGAGGCGACAGCCGGTACGGCGAGGAGGAGCAGCCAGAGCAGGCGCCACGGACGGAAGGACATGGGCGAGGACTCCTGGAAGAGGACGGGGCAGGGGACGGATGCCCGGTCCTTCCCATCGAACGCCCGGGCGCGCGTTCCATACCGGTGACACCGGGCCTCGGAGCGGGCGCCTCGGCCGGGGTCATCCAGGCCACCCTGTCTTCCCGTCATCCCCGGGATGTCCGCCTGCCGCCGACGTGCCGGGCCTTGGTCTCCCTGGAGCCCCCACGGCCGTGAAGCCGGGCTCATCCTGGCGGACAATCCTGATTATCTCCTGTGCATGGGGCCGCACGGAGCGGCTCTACCGGGGTCAAACGGCCTTGCCATCCGTCGGTTTCTGCGCAATGAGGGCCCCGCGCTGACGCCTTCTGTCAAGGTCGTCTCCCTCGTCTCCACCGGAGCCTCGATGAAGATCCACGAGTACCAGGGCAAGGAACTCTTCCGGAAGTACGGCGTGCCCACGCCGAAGGGCATTCTCGCGCTTTCGCCCAATGAGGCGGAGGCCGCGGCCAAGCAGCTCGGCACGTCCGTGGTCGTCGTGAAGGCCCAGATCCACGCGGGCGGCCGCGGCAAGGGCGGCGGCGTGAAGCTCGCCAAGAGCCCCGCCGAGGCGAAGGACCTCGCCAAGGCGATGCTGGGCATGAAGCTCAAGACCATCCAGACCGGGCCGGAAGGCCAGACGGTCCACAAGGTCTACATCGAGCAGGGCCTGAACATCGGCCAGGAGCTCTACCTCGGCGTGACGCTGGACCGCGCCACCAGCCGCATCACCTTCATGGCCTCCCGCGAGGGCGGCGTGGAGATTGAAGAGGTGGCGGAGAAGCACCCCGAGAAGATCCTCCGCGAGGCGGCGGACCCGGTGGTGGGCTTCACCGACTTCCAGGGCCGCAAGCTCGCCTTCGCCCTGGGCCTCACCGGCCCCACGGTGAACAAGTTCGTCCAGTTCTGCACCGCGCTCTACAAGATGTACGTGGAGACGGACGCCTCGCTGGTGGAGGTCAACCCGCTCGTCATCACCAAGGAAGGCGACGTGGTGGCGCTCGACGCGAAGGTGAACTTCGACGAGAACGCGCTCTACCGGCACAAGGAGCTGCTGGAGTACCGCGACCTCGCCGAGGAGGAGCCCCGCGAGACGCAGGCCAAGGAGTGGGACCTGGCCTACATCGCGCTCGAGGGCAACATCGGCTGCATGGTGAACGGCGCGGGCCTGGCCATGGCCACCATGGACACCATCAAGCTGGTGGGTGGCAGCCCGGCCAACTTCCTGGACGTGGGCGGCGGCGCGAGCAAGGAGAAGGTCACCGCGGCCTTCAAGCTCATCCTCGCCGACCCGGCCGTGAAGGCGGTGCTCGTCAACATCTTCGGCGGCATCATGAAGTGCGACGTCATCGCCGAGGGCATCATCGCTGCGGCGAAGGAAGTCCAGCTCAAGGTCCCGCTCGTGGTCCGGCTGGAAGGCACCAACGTGGAGAAGGGCAAGGAGCTGCTGCGCAACTCCGGCCTTGCCATCACCCCGGCGGACAACCTGCGGCAGGCGGCGGAGAAGGCCGTCGCGGCCATCAAGTAGTCCGGCCCCTCCGCCAACACTTTCCAGAAGGAACGCCATGAGCATCCTCGTCAACGAAAACACGAAGGTGGTCTGCCAGGGCATCACCGGCTCGGCGGGCTCGTTCCATTCGAAGCAGATGCTGGAGTACGGCACCAAGCTCGTGGCCGGCGTGACGCCGGGCAAGGGCGGCACCGACTTCGAGGGCAAGGTCCCCGTGTTCAACACGGTGGCCGACTCCGTGAAGCAGGCCGGCGCCAACACCTCCGTCATCTTCGTGCCGCCCCCCTTCGCCGCTGACTCCATCATGGAGGCCGCCGACGCGGGCATCTCCCTCATCATCACCATCACCGAGGGCATCCCCGTCAACGACATGGTGCGCGCCAAGCGCTACCTGCAGGGCAAGCCGGGCGTGCGCCTCATCGGCCCCAACTGCCCCGGCGTCATCACCCCGGGCGCCAAGTGCAAGATCGGCATCATGCCGGGCCACATCCACAAGCCGGGCCGCATCGGCGTGGTGTCCCGCTCCGGCACGCTGACCTACGAGGCCGTGCACCAGCTCACGCAGCTCGGCCTGGGCCAGTCCACCGCGGTGGGCATCGGCGGTGACCCGGTCAACGGCACGGACTTCGTGGACGTACTGAAGCTCTTCAACGCGGACCCGGAGACGGACGCGGTCATCATGATTGGTGAGATCGGCGGCGACGCCGAGGAGCGCGGCGCCGAGTACGTGGCCCGAGAGTTCACCAAGCCCATCGCCGGGTTCATCGCCGGACAGTCGGCGCCTCCGGGCAAGCGCATGGGCCATGCCGGCGCCATCATCTCCGGCGGCAAGGGCACGGCGACGGAGAAGATGAAGGCCATGGAGGCCGCCGGCTTCCTGATGGCCGCCAGCCCCGCCGAGCTCGGCACCACGCTGCAGGAGGCCCTCAAGCGGGGCGCTCCGAAGAAGCGCTAAACCCCAACGAGCAAAAAAGAGGAGCCAGTCACATGGCCATCGAGCGCACGCTGTCCATCATCAAGCCGGACGGTCTGGAAAAGGGCGTCATCGGGAAGATCATCAGCCGCTTCGAGGAGAAGGGTCTGAAGCCGGTCGCCATCCGGCTGCAGCAGCTCTCCCAGAAGGAGGCCGAGGGCTTCTACGCCGTCCACAAGGCCCGCCCCTTCTTCAAGGACCTGGTGCAGTTCATGATCTCCGGCCCCGTCGTCCTGATGGTGCTGGAGGGCGAGAACGCCGTCCTGGCGAACCGCGACATCATGGGCGCCACCAACCCGGCCAACGCGGCCCCTGGCACCATCCGCAAGGACTTCGCCACCAGCATCGACAAGAACACGGTGCACGGCTCCGACAGCCTGGAGAACGCGAAGATTGAAATCGCGTACTTCTTCCGGGAGACGGAGATCCAGGCCTACCCGTACCAGAAGTAGCCAGCAGGCCCCTCGTGGAAGAAGAGGGGCCGCTGTTCCCGGCCCGGTGTTCAGTGCCTGCGAAGGCCTGGGCCCGGGCCGTTGTTCTTGCTGAAGACGGGTTGCGAAGCGTCCAGCAGGCGGGTAGGGGAGCGTGGGCTCCTTTGACTTGTCCTCCCGAGGTGTGGGAAGGGACGCCCTCGGGCCCACCGTTAACAGCCCAACGACGATGTCAGAGACCTCCGCTACCGCCCTGCCCGTGACTGAGCCGCTTCCGGCGCCCGCGCCCGCGAAGCTGGTGGACGTGGCCAGCCTGTCCATGGAGGCGCTCACCCGCTTCGTCACCGAGACGCTGGGCGAGCGCTCGTTCCGCGCACCGCAGCTCTACCGGTGGATCCACCAGCGCGGCGTCACCTCGTTCGACGAGATGACAGACCTGTCCAAGGCCCTGCGCGAGAAGCTCAAGGCGAAGGCGGAAATCATCCCGCTGGTGATGGACTGCGAGCTGCGCAGCACCGACGGCACCATCAAGTACCGGTGGAAGACGCGTGACGGGCGCTTCATCGAGTCCGTCTACATGCCCGCCGAGGACCGCAAGACGCTGTGCGTGTCCACCCAGGTGGGCTGCGCCATGGCCTGCGGCTTCTGCATGACGGGCACCATGGGGCTCAAGCGAAACCTCACCCCTGGCGAAATCGTGGCCCAGGTGCACGCCGTCAACCGCGAGGTCCGGAAGAACGAGGGCCTGGAGACGCTGCGCCCGCTCAGCAACCTGGTGTTCATGGGCATGGGCGAGCCGCTGCACAACTTCGAGAACCTCAAGACGGCGCTCTCCATCCTCCAGTCCGAGGACGGCCCCAACTTCAGCCACCGGCACATCACCGTCTCCACGGTGGGACTGGTGCCGATGATTGAACGCTTCGGCCAGGAGACGGACGTCAAGCTGGCCATCTCCCTCAACGCCAGCACGGACGAGCAGCGCAGCAAGACGATGCCCGTCAACCGCAAGTGGAACATCGCGGCGCTGCTGGACGCGTGCCGCAAGTTCCCCCTGCGCCAGGGCCGGCGGATTACCTTCGAGTACGTGCTCATCAAGGGCTTCAACGACGCCGACGAGGACGCCCACCGGCTCATCGAGTTGCTCAAGGGCATCCCCGTGAAGGTGAACCTGATTCCCTACAACGAGAACCCCGGGCTGGGGTTCCACACCACGGGTGAGGAGCGGGCCGAGCAGTTCCGGGCTATTCTCGCCGACGGGCACATCGCTGCCTACATTCGCAGGAACCGGGGCCGGGACATCGCCGGGGCTTGCGGGCAGCTCGCCAACCAGGGCGAGGCTGCACCTACCGACGGTGCGACATAAGGTCCCGAGCTTCCTTGACAATCCCGCGGGGGCGGCGGTAAGAGCGCCCCCCTTTCCAAAGTTGTAACTGTTATTTGGAGCAACTCATGGCCGTCGTCCTCCGTCTCGCCCGCGCGGGCGCCAAGAAGAAGCCGTACTACCACGTGGTCGCCACCGACTCCCGCAACCCCCGGGACGGCAAGTTCATCGAGGCCGTTGGCGCGTACGACCCGAACCTCGAGCCCCCCAAGGTGGAGTTCAACGAGGAGCGGCTGAACTACTGGCTGAAGACCGGCGCGACGCCTTCCGAGACGGTGGCGGACCTCATCAAGGTTGCCGCGAAGGCCAAGCCCGCGACTCCCGCGGTCTGAACCACGCTGCGCTGAGCGGACGTGGAGCAACTTCTTACGTATCTGGCGCGGGCCCTGGTCGACCAACCGGACCAGGTCGGCCTGCGCGTTTCCGAGGCGGAAGGCGCCCGGCTCTATGAGCTGAAGGTCGCCCCCGAGGACGTCGGCAAGGTCATCGGCCGTGACGGGCGCACCGTGAATGCCCTCCGGACGCTGCTCAATGCCGCCGCCCAGAAGGCCGGACAGAAGGTCCGCCTCGAAATCCTCGATGACCGGCGCAACGCGGCCGGCGCTCCTGGCGCCGCGGCCGTGCCGCCCGTGACTCCGGACGCCTCGCGGTGACGCCCCACCTCGAGCTCGGCTACGTGGCGCGAGCGCACGGGCTGCGCGGCGAGGTGGCCATCCGCACGTTCGACCCGGCCTCCGAGGCGCTCGATGTCGTCGAGCGCATCCTCGTGCGCACCCGCGGCGGGGAGGAGCAGGAGCTGTGGCTGGAGGCCGTGCGGCCCACCCCCAAGGAGAACATCGTCGTCCTGGAGGGCGTGGACTCGCGCAACGCGGCCGAGGCGCTCGTGGGCGCCAAGGTGTTCGTCTTCCGCGAGGATTTGGAGCCCCCGGCCGAGGGGGAGTTCTTCCAGGGTGACCTGGTGGGCCTCACCGCGGTGGACGAGTCCGGCGCGGAGCTGGGCCTCGTGGAGGAGATCTGGGCCACCGGCGAGGTGCCCAACCTCGTCATCCGCGCGCCGAAGCGCCCGGAGCTGGTGGTGCCCTTCGCGGACGAGTTCGTGCCCACCGTGGACATCGACGCCCGGCGCATCGTCATCCGCCCGCCCGAGTATGAGGAGGTGGGGCGGCCCGAGCGGAAGGTGCCCGGCGTGGCCTCCGCTGTCGTTGCCGCCGCCGCGGGTGACACCGGGTCCGGGGATGCCGAGGACTCCGACGAGGGCTCCGGCGACACGGACGAGGACTCCGGGGACGCGGCATGAGCCCGCCGTACCCGGTCGAAATCCTCACGCTGTTCCCGGGCATGGTCTCCAGCTATCTGGGGGCGAGCATCCTCGGGAAGGCCCAGGAGAAGGGCCTGCTGTCCGTCACCGTCACCGACGTGCGCGAGTACGCCGAGGGCAAGCACCGCGTGACGGACGACGCGCCCTACGGCGGCGGGGCCGGCATGGTGATGAAGCCGGATCCGCTGGTGGCCGCGATTGAAGCCGCCCGGGCGCGGCTGCCGGGCGCGAAGGCGCTCCTGATGAGCCCGCGCGGGCCCACCTTCACCCAGGCCACGGCGCGCGAGCTGGTGCGCCACGAGGCCGGGCTGATCCTCGTCTGCGGCCGTTATGAGGGCGTGGACGAGCGGGTGATGGCGCACCTGGATGGCGAGCTGTCCCTGGGCGACTTCGTGCTCACGGGCGGCGAAATCGCCGCGATGGCCGTGGTGGATGCTGTCGCGCGGCTTGTCCCCGGAGTGCTGGGCAACGTCGACTCGTCCGTCACGGAGAGCTTCGAGGAGGGGATGCTGGAGCACCCCCAGTACACCCGCCCGCCCGCCTTCCGGGGCGTCGAGGTCCCGGCAGTCCTCCAGTCCGGGGACCATGCGCGCATCGCCCGCTGGCGTCGATGGAAGTCGCTCGTGCTGACGCGGGAGCGGCGGCCCGACCTGTTTGCTCGCCTGCAGCTCTCGGCCGCCGACCAGAAATTGCTGGCTCGCCGGGAGGAAGAGCTGTAACCCTGTGCGTTCTCAGCGGGTTGATGCACAGCGGGCTTGTCCGACCCTGCTCTCTCTGGTAGTACGGCCCGCTCTTTCACGCGCCCCGCGCGTCAGTTTCCGATTTTCCGGAGTCAGTCATGCGTAACGCCGCCATTCAGCACGTCGAGGCCAAGTTCCTGCGCCAGGACGTCACCGCCTTCCGTCCTGGTGACTCCGTGCGCGTCCACTGGAAGGTGAAGGAGGGCGACAAGGAGCGCGTTCAGGCCTTCGAGGGTGTCGTCATCCGGCTGAGCGGCCGCGCCCACCGCGCCACCTTCGCGGTGCGCAAGACGTCCTTCGGCGTCGGCGTGGAGCGCATCTTCCCGCTGCACAGCCCCCGCTACGAGAAGATCGAGGTCCTGGCGCGCGGCGACGTGAACCGCAGCCGCCTGTTCTACCTCCGCAACCTCAAGGGCAAGGCCGCCCGCGTTGACGTGCAGGAGGAGGCGACCCCCGCCCCCGCCGCCAAGAAGGCCTGATTGCCTGCCTGCCCGGAAGGGCACAGGGGTTGTCATGAAAAGGAGCGTCCGATCCCGGACGCTCCTTTTTTCATTCGCGCTAACATGCGCAAGCCATGCAATTCGCCGAGGTCGCCGTCCAGAATGTCCGGGGCTTCTCTCCCGCGGGGCGCTTTGCGCTCAAAGCCGGGTACCTCGTCCTCAAGCCGCCCGCGGCGGAGGCGAGTCCGCTGGCGGGCTTGTCGCTCGCGCTGCTCTTCGCCGACGGGCGCGGCGGCGACGTCAGCTTCATGGCCCCGGGCGCGAAGACGGCCAAGGCGGCCCTCACCTTCGTGGGCGTGGACGGCGTCACGTACCGCGTGCTGCGCGAGTTGGGTGGTTCCGGGTCGCTGCACCGGATGAACAAGGCCACGCAGCAGGCGGAGCTGGTGTCCTCGGACACGTCGGAGATTGGCCAGTTCCTCCGGGGCCAGGCCGGCCTGCCGCCGCGCACCACCTTCGAGCAGGTGTACTGCCTGCAGCCGGCGCAGCTTCCCTCGAGGCGCCCGCGCAAGGCGGCCGCCGCCGCGAAGCCGGACCCGAAGACGTCCGGGAAGTACCCATCGCTGGCGACGGCGTCCGCGGTGCAGCCCGCAGAGGACATCCCCGCCGCCGAGGCGAAGCTGCGCGCGCTGGAGCAGGAGCTGGTGGGCTCCTCCGAGGTGGATCAGCTCCAGTTCAAGGCGGACGGCCTGCAGTCGCAGCTCTTCGATGCGGACCAGCGCCTGAAGAGCACCGAGGGGCTGAAGGTGGCCATCTCCGACGCGGAGGCCGCGTGGCGGGCCTCGCCCACGCCCGAGTCGCTCGGGTTGCCGCAGGACATCCGCAACCGCGCACACCGCTACCCCAAGGTGATGGCGAAGCGGGACGAGGCCCTGGCGCGCCTCAACCAGGACCGCGAGGCGGGAGTCGAGGAGTCGGCCCCTTACGTGGAGCCGCTCAAGGACAATCGCGCTTTCTGGGCGGGGCTGGGCGCGGGCATCCTCTTCCTCGCGCTGGGGCTGGGCCTGGGCTCTGGCGTGGACAACACGTTCCGCTACATCGCCCTGCTGGACATCCCCGCTTTTGGCGTAGCCGCCTTCATGGCGCTGCGCCACGTGGACGATTTGCAGAAGGCGTCCCGGCAGGGCAGCAAGGAGGGCCGGTTCGAGGCCCGCGAGAAGAAGATTCTCGATGAGTTCGAGGCCGAGGCCGCGCCGCTGCGCATGGCGCAGAAGGCGCTCGGCGTGGAGGAGATTACGGAAATCGTCCCCATGCTGGAGCGCAAGGAGCTGCTGGCCGCGCGCGTGGTGGAGCTGAAGCAGGAGCTCGCTGCCAAGGAGGCGGAGCCGGAATTCTTGGAAGCCTCCAGCCAGCGGCAGGCGCTGAAGGACGAACTGGAGACGGTCAACGCGGAGCTGACGCAGAAGGGCTCCTACGTGCGCGACATCCGCGAGGTGGAGCGTGAGATTGCCCGCGTGAAGGAGTCCATCGTGCTGGCCCGTGCGCCTCGTCCGGCCGCGGCTCCGGGGGCGGAGGGTGCTCCCGCGGCCGAGCCGCTGGAGGACCCGTCTCCCGTGCTGCTCTCACAGGCCGCGGATGTGTTCACCACGGACGTGCTCTCCGTGCAGGGCATGTTGAAGGATCGCTGCCTCCAGTACCTCACCGCGCTCACGGACCGGCGCTACCAGGGCATCGAATGGGACCGCGAGGGGCGCGCCTTCGCGCTCACGCAGGGCAAGCGCATCCCCGTGGGCGAGCTGCCGCCGAAGGACCTGGACCTCTACTACCTGGCGCTGCGGATGACGGTGGTGGAGAAGGCGAGCGCCCGCGTGAAGCGGCCCTTCCTGCTGGAGGACGTCTTCGCCGGCGTGGAGGAGGTGAAGCTGCCCCTTATCGCCCGCATGCTGAAGCACCTGGGCACGCTGACGCAGGTGCTGCACGTCACCGCGCACCCCGGCTTCGCGCAGATGTCGGACGGCACCGTTAACGTGTAGTCCGACGCGGCGGGTTGCCTCCACGAGGAAGGACCGGCGCGGGCGGCTGGTGTCGAGACGTGTGGCTTGATGCGGGGGCCCCCGGATTGGCGGTTCCTGGCGGCAGGTGGGGGTTGGAGGGGAGGGCGTATGCGGGGAGCGGAGCCGCGGGAGCGGCGGCAGTACGGGGATGCGGGCGAGGACGCGGCGGTGGCCTTCCTGGAGGCGCAGGGCTGGAAGGTGCTGGCGCGCAACTGGACGTGCCGCTACGGAGAGCTGGACGTCGTGGCCGAGCGCGGGGACACCCTGTGCTTCGTGGAGGTGCGGATGCGCTCCACGGCCGTATGGGGAGACCCGGCGCATACGGTGTCGTTCGCGAAGCAGCGTCGGGTGGTGAAGGCGGCGCTGCACTACCTCTTCGCGTATGGCCTCGGCGAGCGGATGATTCGCTTCGACGTGATTTCGGTGGTGGGGCGCGGCGAGCGCGCCACCGTGGAGCACATCCCCGGCGCCTTCGACGCGGGCATGTGAGAGGACGCCATGGCTGGAACGCTCTACCTGGTGGCCACGCCCATCGGGAACCTGGGGGACGTGACGGCGCGCGCGCTGCAGACGCTGCGCGACGTGCGCTTCATCGCCTGTGAGGACACGCGCCACTCGCGCGTGCTGCTGGACCACTTCGGCATTGGCGGGAAGGACCTGGTGAGCCTGCCGGCCTTCGCCGAAGGGCAGCGCGCCGGGCGAATCCTGGACCGGATTGCGGAGGGCGAGGACTGCGCGCTGGTGACGGACGCGGGCAGCCCGGCCATCAGCGACCCTGGCGAGAAGCTGGTGGCGGAGGCGCTGGAGCGCGGGCTGAACGTGGTGCCCGTGCCCGGCCCCACTGCGCTGGTGGCGGCGCTGAGCGCGTCAGGGCTGCCCACGGGGCGCTTCCACTTCCTGGGCTTCATCCCGCGCAAGGGCTCGGAGCGGCGGGCCATGCTGGAGGAGGTGGCCAACCTCTCCGCCACGCTGGTGCTCTACGAATCCCCGCGCCGCGTGGGCGAGACGCTGCCGGACCTGCTCGACGCCTGGGGCGACCGGCGCGCCTGCGTGGCGCGCGAGCTGACGAAGCTGCATGAGGAGTTCGCCCGGGGCACGCTGTCGGAGCTGGCGGCGCGCTACGCGGCGGAGGAGCCCCGGGGCGAGGTGGTGGTGCTGGTGGAGGGCCGCACCGGCGAGCGCCGCTGGTCCGAGGAGGAGCTGAAGAAGGCGCTGGAGGAGGGCCTGTCGCGCGGCGAGAAGCTCAAGGCGCTGAGCACCGAGCTCGCCCGCCGTGCGGGCTGGGCCGGTCAGGACGTCTACCGGCTGGGGCTGTCGCTGAAGCGCTGAAGCCGAAGGCTGGGACGGACTGGAAGCAGCCCGTCCCAGCGCGCGGCTAGAAGTTGAACGAGGCGCTCAGGTCGAAACGGAACGTGGTGCTCTCTACCGCGCGGAAGCGGCGGGAGACCAGGTCATAGCGCCAGTCGAACGTCGGGTTGAGCTCCGCGGGGTTCGACTCCACATCCACCGAGCCGCTGCCGTCGATGTCCTGCCCCAGCTCCTCGGCGGTGAGGGTGTGGTCGGTGTTGTAGAGGAACGTGCCCGAGGCGCGGATGGTGAAGGACTCGGCCGCGCTGGCGCTGACGCCCAGCATGCCGCCCACCTGGAAGTACTGCTCCGAGGTGAGGAGCTTGCCCAGCGCCTGGCTCAGCTCGTTGTAGTACCGGCCGCCGCCCACGTAGTTGCCGATGCCGCGCACGTCCAGGGCGAACTTCTGGGACTTCTGCGGCTTCTCGAAGGGCACCAACTCCACGCCGAAGAGCATGCCCGCCTGCGTGGGAGCGTGGATGCCCGTCTCCTTTCGCGTCCACGGGCCGGTGCCGCAATTCTGCGGTGCGCCCAGGGTCGGCGGGTCCGCGTCGCGCTGGTCGCAGTTGGAGTAGATGCCCGGGCCGCGCACGGGGATGGTGTAGCTGGCCTTGAAGTACGGCTCGGCCACGCCCATGCGGCGCGAGAAGGACGTGTAGATTTGATACTTGTGGACGCGGTCGCCGATGTTGCCGCGCTCGTCCGGGTCCGTGGTGTTGGCGCTCGGGTCGCGCTGCTTGGCGGTGGGGGCCTCGTAGTCCAGGCCCACAATCCACGTGGGCTTGGTGGGGTCCTTCTCCTGCTTGAAGAAGGCGTAGGCCAGCCCGAAGTGCATGTTGCCCAGGCCGCCGCGGAAGCTCTCCTGCGGGATGCCGAAGAGGGGCGTGGTGTTGCCTGGCCCGCAGCCCGCAATCACCGAGCCGTCCGGGTTCAGGCAGTTGTTGGTGATGGTGGAGTTCTCCGGCGACGACTCGGAGGTGTAGTCCCACCGCTCGTTCTGCTGGAACACCAGCGGCAGCTTGAACGAGAACTCGAGGTCCCGGTACAGGCCGAAGGCGAGCTGCAGGTTGAGGCGCGCGTCCACGCCCTTGTACCAGAGCTCGCTGGCGTCGATGCGCGTGGTGGCGTCCGACGAGCCCGCGGGAATGAGCTGCTCGCGGACGATCTTCGCGCGCGTCTGCGTGCGCTCGAAGCCCACGTCGATGAAGAGGTCGAACGGGTCGTCATCCTCGAACGACGACGCAATCCGGGTGATGTCCGCCGCGCTCGCGGCGAGGGGCGCGCCCAGGGTGACTGCGGCGAGTACGGCGCGAAGCCTGTGCATCCGACCTCCGACGGCGAATCGCCCGGGCCTTCCGGCAAGGCCCGGGGGCTTCCAGCTAGCCGCGCCGTCGGAGGAGTGTCAAGAAACGGGTAGGATTTACTTCCCGGCCACGGAGGTGCCGAGGAGCCCATCCAGGCGGCGCAATTCGGTCTCGAAGAGGGACTTGTTGGCCGTATTCAGCGAGCGGCGGTAGGTCTTGTGCTGCTCGAAGGGGTCCAGGACCTTCTCCTCGCCCAGCATGAGCTGGTAGTGCAGGTGGGGGGCGAAGGAGTGGCCCGTGTTGCCGCTGGCGGCGATGACCTGGCCCGTGGTGAAGCGGCTGCCCGGCTTCAAGTCCCTGGGCAGCTCGTCCAGGTGCAGGAAGAGGGCGCGCCGGCCGCGGCCGCCGGACTCCACCAGCTCCACGCAGTTGCCGTTGCTGCCCCAGTTCCAGTTCTTCCGCTTCACCACGCCGTTGAAGGGCGCCTTGATGGGGGTGCCCACCGGGGTGCGGAAGTCCACGCCCTTGTGGCGGCGGCCGTCGCGCAGCAGGGACGTCACCTGCTCGTAGTCGTCGATGGGCGACTTCTCCAGGCGCATCTCCAGCTCGTCGCCATTGGGGAGGTAGTAGCGGGCGTTCTTGTCGCCCTCGCCCTGGTAGCGGTAGGCGCTCATCGTCTTGCCCAGCTTGCCGCTGGTGAAGCGCACCGCGTACACGAGGGGCTCCTCGTTCTCACGGCGCTGGTACAGCACGTCGAGCGTGTCGCCGCGGAGGATTTCCCCCGGCACCTCCACCCACCACACCAGCGTGCGCGTCACCACCTGCGCCAGCGCGGGGCCCACCTCCGGGCCAGCGGCGCCAACGAGCGCCGTCTCCAGCGGACCGTCGATGCGCACCGAGGCGCGCTCCAGGCCGGCGGCCTTCACCGGGTCCACCGGGGCAGGAGGCGCGACGGGCGCCGCGGCCACGGCACCTGCATCCGCCGGAGCCACGGGGGCGGCGACCTGCGCGGCCTGCTCCGTGGCATTCACCATCCGCTGCTTCCACCACCACACGCCACCGGCGGCTCCGCCGAGGATGAGGGACACGGCGACCACCGGTCCGAGCGGGCTGCGCTTCGGAGGGGCACCGAGGGTGGGAAGGTTCGGCCGCATACAAGCTCCCTGGGTTTGGAAAGAGTGGGCCGGCCCGAAACCGACGCGCGCGCGGATTAATTTCGCCGCGCGCCGTTACTCGTCGGTTCCGTCGTCCTGCCCGTCTGGTGTGGTGTCGCGCAGGCCGAATTCCTTCATCTTCGTCTGCAGCGATTTGCGGCTGATCTGAAGCAGGCGAGCGGCCCGCGTGACGTTGCCGCCCGTCTCATCCAGCTTCTTCACGATGAGGTCGCGCTCCAGCTCGGCCGCCTTCATGCGGACGATGTCCTTGAGCCCCACCTCGCCCGTGGGCACTTCCATGGACGGCGTGGAAGCAGACGCCACGGCGCCCGCCTGCACGCCCGCTCCACCGCGGACCGGCTCGGGCAGGTCCTTCGCCGTAATCAGCGGCCCGTCCGCGAAGAGCAGCACGCGTTCGATGAGGTTCTCCAACTCGCGGATGTTGCCCGGCCACGCGTAGCCCTGGAGCAGGGCCATTGCGTCATCGGCGATGCCTTCAATCTTCTTGTTGAGGCGCCGGTTGTACTTGTCCACGAAGTGCCGCGCGAGCATGGGGACGTCGCCGCGGCGCTCGCGCAGGGCGGGCAGGGTGATGGGGACCACCGCGAGCCGGTAGTACAAATCCTTCCGGAAGCGTCCCGCCTCGATTTCCGCCTGGAGGTCGCGGTTGGTGGCCGCCACGAGGCGCACGTCCACGCGCGTCGTCTTGATGCCGCCCACGCGCTCGAACTCGCCCTCCTGGAGCGCGCGCAGCAGCTTCACCTGCATCTCCACCGGGATTTCGCCAATCTCGTCCAGGAAGAGGGTGCCCTCGTCGGCCAGCTCGAAGCGGCCCGGCTTGGAGGTGACGGCGCCGGTGAAGGCGCCCTTCTCGTAGCCGAACAGCTCGCTCTCCAGCAGCGTGGCGGGGATGGCCGCGCAGTTGATCTTGATGAACGGCTTGTCGCGCCGGCTGGAGGCGCCGTGCAGCGCGGTGGCGATGAGCTCCTTGCCGGTGCCGCTCTCGCCGGTAATCAGCACCGTGGAGGGCGTGTCCGCCACCTTGTCGATGATCTTGTAGACCTCTTGAATCTGCGGCGAGTCGCCGATGATGGCGGCGCGCGCCTTGACGTCCGGACGCACGGAGCGGCGGGCGCTCTCGTTCGTCTTGGCGGCCTTCGCGACGACGGAGGACAGCTCCGCCTGGTCGAAGGGCTTGGTGATGTAGTCGAAGGCGCCGGCCTTGATGGCGTCCACGGCGGAGTCCACGGTGCCGTGCGCGGTGATGATGATGACCGGCACGTCCGGGTTGGCGGCGCGGACGGTGCCCAGCACCTCCATGCCGCCCACCTTGGGCATCACCAAGTCCGTCACCACGATGTCCGCGCCGTTCTTGTGGAACTCGGCGAGCCCCTGCTCGCCGTTCTCCGCCACGGTGACGTCGAAGCCGTCCCGTCTCAGCATCGCGGCGAGCACCTTGCGGAGGTTCGCCTCGTCGTCGATGACCAGGACCTTTGCCATGAGGTGTGTCAGGGCGTGCGGCTAGCGGCGGTGCGTGGGGGCCGGGGGCGCGCTGTTGGCGCCGGGGCCCTCGAGGGTGCAGATGGCGTCCGGGTGCTTGATGCGCAGCAGCAGCGCCTCCAGCACGCGGAACGGGTGGTTCATCCGCGAGGCGCCCAGGTACGCGGCCACCATGTCCATGGACACGGCCAGGTCCATGTTCTCCCGGCCGGTGGACACCACCACGCCGGAGTCCCCGCGCAGGCGGTTGGACTGGTACACGCCGTCCGACGCGAGCTGGCGGATGGTTTCAATCTCCAGCACGCCCGTCTTCTCGTAGATGCGGTGCAACTGCGAGTACAGCCGCGGCGACAGCACCACGGCGTACGGGCCGAAGTGGCCGTGCTCGTTCAGCTTGCGCGTGGAGTCGACGATGGCCTGGAAGCCGCCGCCCGCCACCGTCCAGTCGCCGAGCGGCACGGTGAGCCGGCCGTTGGCCGTCATCAGCCCCTCGTAGCCCAGGCGCGCGTCGCCGTAGAAGATGAGCTCGTCCTCCTGCTGCGCGCACAGCGCGGCGGCGCCCGCGGCGGCGGACACGTCCAGCGGCATGTTGTGCGTGCGCGCCGCCTCGATGTCGCGCCAGTGCAGCAGGAAGTCCTTGTAGATGATGGGGATGGTCTTGAACTTGCGAGCGTCGGTGAAGACCATCGCGGTCTCCTGCTCGCCCACGATGTCCACCGCGCCGGGGGACACGCCCTGGAACTCGTCGTAGGGCACCGTCTGCACGCCCGCGCCCAGCGGACCGTAGATGTCCAGGATGCGACGGCCGACCAGCGACCGCCGAGCCACCTGGATGACGGTCTCGTTCAGGCGCGCCCACTCCTCTTCGCGGAGGGGGTTCTCGGCATGTCCAAGGAAGTCAGGCATCGGGTGTTCTCCAAAAGCGTCAACAAGCAGAGAAGGGGGACGTCAGCGACCGCTGCCACTGCTGCCACCACCGCCCCGGCGGAGCGAGCCGACGGTCAGCGGGTGGGACTCCGCCGAGGGCGGCGGAGCCGGGAGGCCATACATGAGCCGCTGCGGAGGCAGCGACGTGGGAGGCTCGAGGCGGCTGTTGCGGCCATTCACGGTGGGCGGCGCGGGAGGAGGCGCCGCCGGGGCCGCCCGCTGGGAGGGCGGCGGGGGAGCGGCGGGCGCTCCGGGCCCCGCGGCGGCACCCTCGAAGTGGCCGGTGGCCACCGGCTGCGTGAAGAAGGTGTCCTGCCCGCTGTCCAACAGGCGCAGCATGTGGACGGCCTCGGAGACGTGCTCCTTCTCCTCGGCGGCCAGGTGCAGGAAGAAGGCGCGGACGTCGGGGGACGAGGAGGCCCGGGCAAAGGCCTCGTATTCGTTGATGGTCTCGAGCTCGCGGGCCAGCACGCGGCGGATGCGCGCCACGTCGTCCAGGTCGCTGTCGGGGGTTCCGGCCATTGCCACCGGACCCTGGCAACCTGGCGGGTTAGCGTCAAGTGAAAGAGGCTGCCCGGGTTTGGCGTTTCATGCCACTCAACGGCGTGCGTAGAGTCCCGCCCCTGGTGACTGCCTCCACGCCCGAGCCCGTGTCCCCGCCGCCGCCCTCGACTCCTCCCGCCCGGCTCGCGCGCCCAGGAGGAAGGGGCGCGGTGCTCGTCGCCACCGGCATCCTCGCGTCCCGCCTGATGGGCCTGGTGCGTGAGCGCGTCTTCGCGCACTACCTCGGCAACCTGGACGCGGCGGCCGTCTTCAAGGCCGCGCTGCGCATCCCCAACTTCCTGCAGAACCTCTTCGGCGAGGGCGTCCTCTCCGGGTCGTTCATCCCCGTGTACGCCGGGCTGCTGGGGCGCGACGAGACGAAGGAGGCGGACCGCGTGGCGGGCGCGGTGTTCGGCCTGCTGTCGCTCATCACCGCCATCATGGTGGCGGTGGGCATGCTCGCCACGCCGTTGCTGGTGGATCTCATCGCCCCGGGCTTCGAGGACCACTCACGCGAGCTGGCCATCACCCTGGTGCGCATCCTCTTCCCCGGCACGGGGATGCTGGTGCTGAGCGCGTGGTGCCTGGGCATCCTCAACAGCCATCGCCGCTTCCTGCTGTCGTACATGGCGCCAGTGGTGTGGAACATCGTCATCATCGCCACGCTCGTCATCGCCGGGGCCGGCGGCGGAAGGACCGATGACGAGCTGGTGCAGGTGCTCGCCTACGGCGTGGTGCTGGGCTGCTTCCTCCAGTTCGCGGTGCAGGTGCCGTCGACGCTGCGGCTGTTGGGCGGCTTCCGTCCGTCGCTGTCGCTGGCCAGCGGGTCCGTGCGCCAGGTGCTGAAGAACTTCGGTCCGGTGGTGCTGGGGCGCGGCGTGGTGCAGTTCAGCGCGTGGGTGGACACCGCCTTCGCGACCATCATCTCCAACCGCGCGGTGTCCTCCCTGCTGTACGCGCAGACCATCTACCTCATCCCGGTGAGCCTCTTCGGCATGGCGGTGTCCGCCGCGGAACTGCCGGAGATGTCGCGCGCCTCGGGCGAGGGGCAGGACGTGGCCGCGAAGCTGCGCGAGCGCATCGGCAACGGCGCGCGGCGCATCGCCTTCTGGGTGGTGCCCTCCGCCGCCGCGTTCCTCTTCCTCGGGGACATGGTGGCCGCGGCGCTGCTGCAGACGGGGCGCTTCGGGGCAGGCGACTCGCGCTACCTCTGGTACCTGCTGATGGGCGCGGCGGTGGGCCTCGTGGCCTCCACCGTGGGGCGCCTCTACGCCTCCGCCTTCTACGCACTGAAGGACCCGAAGACGCCGCTGCGCTTCGCGATTGTGCGCGTGTCCACGGGCGCCCTCGGCGCGTGGCTGTTGGGCCTGAAGCTCCCCGGCTGGCTGCACCTGCCCGAGGACCTGGGCGCGGTGGGCCTCACCCTGGTGGGCGGCATGGTGGCCTGGCTGGAGGCCGGCCTCCTGCGGCGCCGGCTCGTGAAGCAGATTGGCCCGGTAGGCGTGCCCCCGGGGCTGCTGCCCCGGCTGTGGGCGGCCGCTGTAGCCGCCGGGCTGGTGGCCGTGGGCGTCAAGCTGGGGCTCGCGGCCCTGCTCGGCCCCATGCCCGACGTGGCGGAGTGGGGTGGGAGCATCCTCGTCCCCCCTCAGTTGCACCCGGTTGTTGGCTTCCTGGCGACGGCGATTCCCTTTGGCGTGGTGTATTTCTCACTGGCCGCCGCCATGGGGGTTCCAGAGGCCGGCGCGGTGTTCCGCAAGGTCGGCCGCAAGCTCCGGCTGGTGCGCTAACCTCCCGCGAATACTCGGCTCCTCACGGGCCAACCGGCGGTTGTTTGGACCCGCAAGCAGTGCGATGGGATGGCCTGACGCACCGCCTCCGTTAGTGGACGAAGCATCGGGGCACACGGCGTGCGCGTCATCTGGCTTCCGCCGGGCATGGCGCGCGTGTAGAGTGCGCCGCCTTTTTCACCGGGGCCCGGCTTCTCGGGAAGTCAGGGTCGAATTCGTCTCAGGAAGGTCTCGGCAGTGAGCGACGAGAAGAACGGTTCCAATTCTGGCGGTCCGGGCGGGATGGGTCCCAAGAAGCCGAAGGCTACCTTCGGCGACGTGATGCTCGGCATCCCCTCTGGGGGCAGTGGCCGCGGCGAGGGGGACCGGGGTGGGCGCGGTGGTGGCCGCGGTGGCGAGCGTGGAGGCGACCGCGGAGGTCGTGGCGAGCGTGAAGCGTCGCCGCGCCCCGAGGGTGGTGCCCCGCGCGGCGACCGTCCCCCGCGTGGCGGTGGTGACAGGGGAGGCGAGCGCCGCGGTGGCGGTGAGCGCCGTCCGTCCGGCCCCATGGTGGTCGTGAAGCGCGCGTCCGGCGTCATCGAGACGCGCGGTCCGGTGGCCGACAAGCCCGCCGACGCGACGGCCACGGCCGAGGCCACGGGCGCCGCCGCCGAGGCTTCGGCCGCGACGCCGGCCCCCACGCCTGCTCCGCGCCCGGCGCCGGTTCCCGCGCCCACCAGCGCGCTCTACGAGGAGGTCCCCGAGTCCCAGTCCTTCGCCGAGATGTTCGAGGCGCAGGCCAAGGAGGGTGGCACTCCGGGGCGCCGGGGCGTGCGCGTGGGCGAGAAGGTCCGCGGCACCATCTTCCAGCTCGGCGCGGACACCGCCTTCGTTTCAATCGAGGGCGCCGCCAAGAGCGAGGCGATGATCGAGCTGCGCGAGCTCAAGGACGATGAGGGCATCCTCCGCTTCGGCGTGGGTGACAGCATCGACGCGCACGTCATCGAGGTGGGCGCCAAGGGCATCATGCTGTCGCGCGCGCTCGCCAAGGGCAGCGCGTCCATGGCCCTGCTCGCCGAGGCCCGCGCCTCCGGCATGCCCGTGGAGGGCATGGTCCTCAGCGTGAACAAGGGCGGTGTCGAGGTCGCCATCGGCGACATCCGCGCCTTCTGCCCCATCAGCCAGCTGGACCTGCGCTTCGTGGAGAAGCCGGACCAGTTCATCGGCGAGAAGCTCCAGTTCCGCGTCACCGAGGTGCGTGAGCGCAACGTGGTGCTGTCGCGCCGCGCGCTCCTCGAGGAGGAGCAGAAGCGGCTGGCGGCCGAGACGCGCAAGAACCTGGGCGAGGGCAGGGTCGTCAAGGGCAAGGTCACCGGCGTGCGTGACTTCGGCGTCTTCGTCGACCTGGGCGGCGTGGAGGGCATGATTCCCGTCTCCGAGCTGTCGTACACGCGCGTGGGCCACCCGAGCGAGGTGGTCAACGTCGGCGACGAGGTCGAGGTGGAGATCCTCCGCATGGAGGCCGCGCAGCCCAACTCGCCCGACAAGAGCAAGCAGAAGGAGCGCATCACCCTGTCCATGCGCGCGCGCATGGAGGACCCCTTCAAGAAGGCCATCTCCGAGATCAAGGAGGGCGACCGCCTGCAGGGCAAGGTCGTCCGCCTGCAGCCCTTCGGCGCCTTCGTGGAGCTGCGCCCCGGCGTGGATGGCCTCGTGCACATCTCCGCGCTGAGCGACCGCCGCATCGCGCACCCGCGCGACGTGGTGAAGGAGGGTGAGGTCATCTGGGTGGCCGTCGAGAAGATCGACGCCAACGAAAAGCGCATCGGCCTGCGCCGTATCTCCGAGGAGGAGGCGCAGCGTCCTCCCGAGGAGCGTCCGGCGCCCACCGCCGCCAGCGCCCCCGCGCAGGCGAAGCAGCCCGCGGCGCCCCGCCCCAAGGTGGGCGAGGTCGTCGTCGGCAAGGTGGACCGCATCGAGCCGTACGGCGTGTTCCTCCAGTTCCCCGGCGGCAAGGGCCTCCTGCCGGCGAGCGAGACGGGCACCGAGCGCGGCACGGACCTGCGCAAGCACTACTCGCTGGGCCAGGAGGTGAAGGTGGCCATCCTGGACATCGACGCGTCCGGCAAGATTCGCCTCTCCGTCACCGCCGCCCAGCGTGCGGAGGAGCGCGCCGAGGTCGAGGCCTGGCAGAAGACGCAGCAGCCGCAGGGCGCGGGCAAGAAGGGCTTCGGCACCTTCGCCGACCTGCTCAGCAAGATGCGCAAGTAACGCCCCCTTTCTCCTCGCTGCTCCGGATGAATGGAGCAGCGCGGAGAAAGGTGTTGACGCTCCAGGGCGGGGACGGTACTTACCGCCTCGCTTCTCTCTGACGCGGGGTGGAGCAGCCTGGTAGCTCGTCGGGCTCATAACCCGAAGGTCGCAGGTTCAAATCCTGCCCCCGCAACTCGTTGCACCTGAAGCCCGGCGGAATGTAAGCCGGGCATCAGCGGTTCGAAGACAGACACATGACGCGGGGTGGAGCAGCCTGGTAGCTCGTCGGGCTCATAACCCGAAGGTCGCAGGTTCAAATCCTGCCCCCGCAACTCGGATCGGCCCGGTCATCCTCCTGGATGGCCGGGCCGATTGCTTTGGTGCACCCGCCGCCGGGACTCCTGCTCGTCCCTCGTGCGGACCAGGGGCCCCCAGAGGGTGTGTCGCAGTCGGCATCCTCCCGACGCTCCATCTTCCCGGTGAGGCCGCATGCGCTGGACGGGGCCCCCCTCCGCGCCTGCCCGCCGGTGAGGAGGAGCGCACCATGGACACCGAGGCCACGCACGTCCTGCTGGTGGGAGGCACGGGCAGGTTCGGGCACCGGCTCGCCTCGGCGCTGCTCTCGCGGCCCGGCATTCACCTCCACGGGCTGGTCCGCCCGGGCACGCCGCTGGAGTCGCTGGACGGGCTCGCGGACCAGGGCGTGACGCTCGTCGAGGGCTCGCTTCAGGATGCGCGAGCGCTCGACTCGGCGCTGGAGGGCGTGGACGCGGTGGTGTCCGCCGTGCGCGGCGGGCGCGACGTCATGGTGGACGGACAGTTGCGGCTGCTGGACGCGGCGAGGCGGCACGGCGTCATGCGCTTCATTCCCTCCGACTACTCGCCGGACTACTTCGGGCTGGGCGAAGGCGAGGACGCGCGCCTGGACTGGCACCGGCGTGTCGCGGAGGCCGTGGTGAAGAGCGGCCTGCGGCACACGTTCATCCTCTGCGGGGCCTTCATGGAGGTGGCGCTGTCACCAGCGGCGCACGTGTTCGATTTGGAGCGCGGGCACGTGGCGTACTGGGGCACGGGCGACGAGCCGTTCGACGTCACCGCGATGAGCGACGTGGCGCGGTGGGTGGCGCAGGCCGTGGTGGACCGGAGCACGGAGAACCGGCGGTTGGAGCTCGTGGGGGACGTGGTGACGGTGAACGAAGTGGCCCGGCTCTACGAGGAGCTCACGGGCCGCCAGCTCCAGCGCGTCTGCCGCGGCTCGGTGGAGGAACTTCGCCGCTACCTGGCGCGCGCGAGCTCACCGGTGGAAGAGGCGCGCGAGGGACTCGTGCGACCGCACCTCCTGATTCAGCTCGCCGGACGGGGCCGGCTGCGCCACCCGGAGACGGACGCATTCGCATGGCGCCAGCCGATGACGGTCCGCGAGTACCTCGAGGCGCAGCTGCGCACGTGGATGGCTTCGCCCGCGGAGGCCTCGCTCCCCGCGCACCCGTGAGCGCACGGCGAGGCCCTGCTCAGCGCTCCGGCGCGGGATGCCCAGGCGCGGGGTCGCACGCGATTTGCGCGCACTCGAGCGCCGTGCCGCAATGCCCGTCACAACAGCGCTCCAGCTTGCGCGGACAACCGCCCGCGTCCGCCGCCGGAGCAGGGGAGGGTGGCGGCACCTCGCGTTGCTCCACGCCCGCGTCGCGGCCTTGGACATCCGCGGCCGCCGCGCCGTTCCCTCCACCCGTCACCTGGGTGTCACCCGCCACGGCGGATGGAGGCGTCTTCGCGGGGCTCCGGCAGGCCGTGGAGTGCATCGCCGGGCCAGAAACCAAGAAAACGGAAATCCACAGGGTCCGGAACCACCGCATTTTTCCTCCGTATTCCCTCATAACCTGCCGCAACCACGGAATTCTGCGCCGCGTTGGGAATAAAACGCGAATGTCGCCTTTCAACCCACATCAGTAAGGGCACTAATCTCTCCAACAGGTGACAGTTTGTCACCTGGGGGTCATCCGGCTGCGACCTGGAGTTCCGGCGATGGTGCTGGGACACCTTCCCAGGTCGCAAGGTGGCTCCCACCCCGCCGAAAAAGGGAGCTCCCCCACGTGAGAAGGTTGGTTGCCACTCTGTCTGGCCTGTCGCTGGTGTTGTCTGGAGCCAGCGCTGTAGCCCGGACCCTGCCGAACTACGATGCCTTGCAGGACGCGAAGCCCGCGGGTCGAGTCGCCGCGGGTTTCAAGCCCGTGGACTTCAAGGGGCCGCGCGTCGCTCATCGTGATGAGCGGACCGGTTCTCCGACGTTCATCTGGGCCCAGAAGCGCGCGGATGCTTCGACGAAGCAGCGCGCCGCCCAGCTCGCGAGCATGGCGCCCGAGCAGGCCGCTCTGGAGCAGATCGCGGACGCCGCTCCGCTCTATGGCGTGAGCTCCTTCGAGGCCGCGGGCGCGAAGGTCGTCAACGTCAGCAAGAACAAGCAGGGCGTGAAGATCGTCACGCTGACGCAGGAGGCCGGCGGCATCGAGGTCTTCCGCAGCACGCTGAACGTCCTGCTCAACCGCAACAACGAGCTGGTGGCGGTCTCCGGCGAGCTCTCCAAGCACGCCTCCAGCGCCGCCGCGCCGCGCGTGAAGTTCCAGATTCCGGCCAACGCCGCCGTTGCCGCGGCCTACCAGGACCTCACCGGCACCGCGCTGGACGCCAGCCTGCTCAGGAACGTGAAGGCGGCCAACGCCGGCAAGTACACGCACTTCGACCTGGCCACCTACGCCCGTCCGCTGGAGGAGGGGCTCATCATCCCGGCGCGCGCGAAGCAGGTGTACTTCAACCTGCCCAACGCGCTGGTGCCCGCGTACTACGTGGAGCTCAACACGGGCCGCCCGGACAGCAAGGACTCCGACTACTACTCGTACGTCATCTCCGCGTTCGACGGCCGCATCCTGATGCGGAACAACCTGACCTCCGACGCGGAGTTCAGCTACCGCGTGTTCGCGGACTCCACGCCGCCGTACACGCCGCACGACGGCCCCGCCGGCACCAACGCCACGCCGCACCCGACGGGTGTTCCCGACGGCTTCCGGCCGCCGTACGTGGCGCCCGCGCTCGTCACGCTGCAGAACGCGCCCTTCAGCCAGAACGACCCCTGGCTGCCGGATGACGCCACGGTGACGACCGGCAACAACGTGGACGCGTTCGCGAACATCGCGGAGCCGGACGGCTACAACGACGGCGACCTGCGCCCCGCCGTCACCGCCCCCGGCGTGTTCGACCGGACCATGCTGTTCGACATCGAGCCGAACGCCAACCCGGAGCAGATTGCCGCGGCGACGACGAGCCTGTTCTTCCTCAACAACTGGCTCCACGACTGGTACTACGACGCCGGCTTCGACGAGGCGTCCGGCAACGCGCAGGAGGACAACTTCGACCGCGGCGGCATCGGCGGCGACTCCATCAACGCGCAGGCCCAGGACTTCAGCGGCACGAACAACGCCAACATGGCCACGCCGGCGGACGGTGCACATCCGCGCATGCGCATGTACCTGTTCGATGGCCGCGACGCGCGAGTGACCGTCAATGCCCCCGCCAGCGTCGCGGGTGACTACCGGGCGGGCATCGCCACGGACTTCGGTCCCCAGACGTTCGACGTCACGGGGGACGTGGTCGTCGCCCTGGACGCGGCGAACACCGCTGGCCCGTCCACCACGGACGGCTGCACCGCGTTTACCAACGCCGCGGCCGTGGCGGGGAAGATTGCCTTCATCGACCGCGGCACGTGCGCCTTCACCGTGAAGGCGGCCAACGCGCAGGTGGCGGGCGCCATCGGCGTCATCATCGCCGACAACCAGCCCGGCTACCTGACCAACCTCGGTGGTGCGGCCGACGGCATCACCATCCCCACGCTGCGCCTCACCCGGGCGGAGGGCAACGCGCTGCGCATCGCCGAGGGCCTCAACGTGCGCCTGGTCCGCAACGCGGCCCTCAACCTCGACGGCACGGTGGACAACATCATCGTGGCCCACGAGTGGGGCCACTACATCAGCAACCGCCTCGTCCAGAACTCCGCCGGTCTGACCAACAACCAGGGTCGGTCCATGGGCGAGGGCTGGGGCGACTTCACCGCCCTGCTGATGGTCACGCGTCCCGAGGACATCAACGTCCCGTCCAACGCCAACTGGAACGGCGCCTACGGCGCGGCCGAGTTCGCCACCCGCGGCAGCTCGCCGGACCCCGCGTTCTTCGGCATCCGTCGCGTGACGTACTCGTCGGACATGGCGAAGAACGCCCTGACGTTCAAGCACATCACCGACGGCGTGGCGCTGCCCACCACCGCCCCCATCTCCCCGGGCGGCGTCAACTCCGAGGTCCACAACTCCGGCGAGGTCTGGGCCACGATGTTGTGGGAGTGCTACACGTCCCTGCTGCGCGCGCATCCCTTCCAGGACGCGCAGGACCGCATGAAGAACTACCTGGTCAACGGGTACAAGCTCACGCCCGCGGCTCCGACCTTCCTCGAGGCGCGTGACGCCATCATCGCCGCGGCCTACGCCAACGACCCGGCGGACGGCGAGCGCTTCTGGAACGCCTTCGCCAAGCGCGGCGCCGGCGCCGGCGCGGTGGCTCCGCCCAAGGGTTCCACCAACCACGCGGGCGTGGTGGAGAGCTTCGTCACCGGCATCGACGTGCAGATTGTCGCCGCCTTCTACGAGGACGACCTGTCGCACCCCGGTGACGAGGACGGCATCCTCGACAACGGCGAGACGGGGCAGCTCACCTTCATCGTCTACAACAGCAGCTCCCAGCCCGCGACGGAGACCAGCGTCACCGTCATGTCGTCCACCCCGGGCGTGACGATGGGCAACCACGGCACCGCGGCCTTCCCGGAGATCCCCATCTTCGGCTACGGCATCGTGTCCGTCCCCGTGTCGCTGTCGGGCGCGGCGACGGCCCAGCGGCTCGACTTCTCGTTCGCCGTGCGTGACGATCGTCAGGCCGTTCCGGGCGACAAGACCGACACGCTGGCCTTCAAGGCCAACTACGACGAGGTCCCCAACGCGACCTCCAGCGAGACGGTGGAGGCCACCCCGAGCAGCCTGCCCTGGGGCGCTGAGTACAATGAGGACCTCGTCGAGGCGGAGTTCGGCGTCGTCGAGTTCAGCGACCTCAACCGCTCGTTCTACGGCGAGGACGTGGGCGGGCCGGCCGACTACAGCCTCGTCACCCCGCCGCTGACCGTCAGCCCGACCGAGCCGCTCATCGTCTCCTTCAAGCACTCCTACGACTTCGAGAGTGACAAGGACGGCTACTACGATGGCGCCGTCATCGAGCTCTCCGAGGACGGGGGCGACACGTGGGTGGACATCGGTACGTCGCTCTACACGGGCGAGCTGGTCGTCTACGCCGGCAACCTCAACCCGCTGAAGGGCCGCCGCGCCTTCGTCGGCACCACCGCGGGCTTCCCGGCGTTCAACAACGCCACGCTGAACCTGGGGACCGCCTACGCCGGCAAGACGGTGCAGGTCCGCTTCCGCATCGGTACGGACAACGGCGCCGGCTTCACCGGCTGGGTGCTGGACGACATCTCCTTCTCCGGCATCACCAACACCCCGTTCATCAAGATCTGCGCGGACTCCGGCGTGTGCGCGAACACCGCTCCGGTCATCTCCGCCGGTCCGGACGTGACGGTCAACGAGCGCAACCCGGTGTCGCTCATCGGTAACGCCTTCGATGCGGACGGCCAGGCGCTCACCTACACCTGGACGCGCGTGTCCGGGCCGAACGTGACCATCACCAACGCCAACACCCTGACGCCGTCCTTCACGGCGCCCGACGTGGCGGCCGACTCGAACCTGGTGCTCCGGCTGTCCGTCAACGACGGCGCCGTCACGGCAACCGACACGGTGACGGTGCGTGTCCTCGAAGTGAACCGCGCCCCCACCGTGAACGCGGGCATCGACGGCACCGCCGACGAGCGCACCACCGTGACGCTCTCCGGCTCCGCTTCCGACGCGGACAACGACGCGCTGACCTACCTGTGGACGCAGACGGCCGGCACCAAGGTCGCGCTGCAGGACTACGACAAGGCGACGGCGACCTTCACCGCGCCGGAGACGCAGACGGGCGAGACGCTCACCTTCCAGCTGAAGGTGAGCGACGGCAAGACGAGCACCAGCGACGCCGTGGACGTGATTATCGGCAACGTGAACCGCGCGCCGGTGGTGACGGCCTCGTCCGCCTCCTTCGACGAGCGCAGCGCGGCGACGCTGTCGGCTTCCGCCACGGATCCGGACGGAGACTCGCTGAGCTATAGTTGGACGCAGCCGGAGGGCCAGAACGTGGTGCTCTCGGGTGCTGACTCCGCGACGGTGTCCTTCAACACCGGCGAGGTGCCCTCAGACGCGGTCCTCTCGTTCACCGTGACGGTGAGCGACGGCCACGACCAGGCGAGCCAGACGGTCGTCGTGAACGTGCGTCAGGTCAACGTCCCGCCCACGGTGAACGCGGGTGCGGATGCCGCTGCGGACGAGCGCTCGGCGGTGACGCTGACCGCCTCCGCTTCCGACGCGGACAACGACGCGCTGACCTACCACTGGGTGCAGGTGGGCGGCACGCCGGTGGCGCTGTCCAACGCCAACTCGGCCACGGTGTCCTTCACTGCGCCGGAGACCGCCAACGGTGACACGCTCTCCTTCATCGTGACGGTGAGCGACGGCAAGTCGACGACCAGCGACACCGTGGACGTGCACGTGGGCTCGGTCAACCGCAACCCGTCCGTGACGGCCTCCGCGGTGGTGGTCGACGAGCGCAGCACCGCCTCGCTCGTGGCCTCCGGTGTGGACCCCGACGGCGACAGCCTGACCTACGCCTGGGAGCAGGTGTCCGGTCCGACGGTCACCCTGACGGGTGGCAACTCCGCGACGGCCACCTTCCCGACGGGCGAGGTGACTGCCAACACCGAGCTCACCTTCCGCGTGACGGTGAGCGACGGCCATGCCTCCGCCACCCACGACGTGGTGGTGACGGTGCGCAACGTCAACCGCGAGCCCGTGGCCGAGGCCGGCCAGGCCATCTCCGCCAAGGGCAAGGCCGCGGTCACCCTCGACGGCAGCGCCAGCGCTGACGCCGATGGCGACACGGTGACGTACCAGTGGACGCAGGTGGGCGGCCCGTGGGTGAGCCTGAACGGGGCCACCACGGCGAAGCCGACCTTCACCGCGCCGGACGTGAAGGCGAGCACGGAGTTCGTGTTCCGCCTGGTGGTGAGCGACGGCACGCTCACCAGCGCCGGCGACACCGTGACGGTGACTGTCACGCAGGCCGACAACATCGTCCCGGTGGCGAAGGCCCGCATCCTCCTCTCTGGCGACCAGACGTCGATGACGCTCGACGGCTCGGCCTCCAGCGACCCGGACGGCGACGCCATCACCTACAAGTGGGAGCAGACGGGTGGCCCGGCCGTCACTCTGAGCAGCCCCAACCAGGCGGTGCTCAGCGTCGACGTGCCCGAGCTCGATGACGACAGCGCCTCGTTCAGCTTCAAGCTGACCGTGACGGACGCTCGCGGCGGCACGCACACCGCCACCGTGGAGGCCACGGCCACGCCGGATCGCGGCGGCGGCTGCTCCTCCACGGGCGCGGGCGCCCCGGCCGGTCTGCTCGGCCTGGCGCTCCTCAGCCTGCTGCGCCGTCGGCGCAACACGCTGGCCTGAGGTGACGGTGCCGCCAGGCCCGGGCGGCTTCAGAGGCCCGGGCCCGGTGGTTCCCCGCTGAAGTCTTGAAGTCTTCCGGCGGCCGGTTCTCCCTTCGAGGAGGCCGGCCGCCGGTGTTTCTGGGAGACAGCGCTACAGCGGCTGCACGTGCTCCGCGAGGCGGCCGGTGGCGATGAGCTCCAGCAACTCGTCGCCCATGCGCTCGCTCTCGGAGACCACCTGATTCCAGGCGCGGATGCGCTCGGTGTCCGAGAGCCGCTCGAAGTCCACGCGGTCCGGAATCTTCCCGCCGGGCAGCCGCGCGACGAGCTCCTTCGACGGCGCAATCAGCAGCGCGCGGCGGAAGTTCGCCGGACGCGCGCGCCGCCAGGGCAGGGACTTGTCGAACCAGCCGGGCACCACGTACGGGTAGAAGTGCGGGTAGAGCACCAGCCCCTCACCCGGGCCGAAGTCCAGGTCCAGGTGGTAGTCGAGCACGCCGCCGTCGCGGTACAGGCCAGGCCGCGCGCCCGGAATCCTCACGCCGCTGAGCACCAGCGGAATGGAGCCCGAGGCCAGCAGCGCCGGGCGCAGGTTCTCCTTCGTCAGCGGCAGGTGCAGGGAGGGCAAATCCCTCAGCCCGGCGAAGGGACTGGTGTCCCCCGCGGAGTGGAAGATGACGCGCTCCATGTGGAGCCCCAGCGTGCGCCGGCTCACGAGGTTTCCCACCGCGCACAGTGCCAGCCCCAGCATCTGCACGCGCGGGTGCTCCACGCCCACGGGCCCCTTGCACAGCGCGGTGACGACGTGCAGCCGCGCCCACGGGTGGTTGAGGATGTCCGCCTCGCCGTCCTCTCCCAGCAGCGCGTCGAGGATGCGCGCGCTCGTCTCGCTCACCAGTGATGGCGGCGGCTTCGCGGGGTAGCGCTGGTCGATGTACGCCGCCTCGAAGCGGTGCAGCGCCGCCACCGGCTCTCTCTGCGCCACGCACGCCATCCGCCAGCTTCCAATGGACGAGCCAATCAGGTGCAGCGGCCGCGTGCGCCCCTTGAAGAGGCCGGCGAAGAGGGCCCGGTCCAGCCCCGCCAGCACCAGCCACTTCGGTCCGCCCGAAGCGCCGGGCACGACGTCCACGTCGTCGCCACGCAGGCCCCGCTCACGGATGATTCGCAATGCGTCAGGGCCGGCCAGGAGGGTCAGGTTGGATGCCATATCGGGGCCGGCAACGTAGCAGGCACCGTCAGTGCGCGCGGCGCTTCTCACATGCGCGGGGCGCGGCTTGCGACAGTCCTCGCGCCGCTGCTGTAGTGCGCGGCACCCCATGAAGAAGCCCACTCCTCCTGGCAGCTCCTCCGCGGCCTTGAGCCGCCGCGCCTTCCTCGGCGGCACGGCCGCGGCCACCGCCCTCGTCACGCTGGAGTCCCACGCGCAGGCCCCCGCCGCGCCCGCTTCCACAGCCGCGCCCGCCTCGAATGCGAAGCCCTTCGAGTTGGAGGAGGCCACCGTCGCGGACCTCCAGGCGGGCATGAAGTCCGGCAAGTACACCGCGCACGGGCTCACGGAGAGCTACCTCGCGCGCATCAACGAGCTGGACCGCAAGGGAGACCTCCCGCTCCTGTCCGTCATCGAGCTGAACCCGGACGCGCTCGCCATCGCCGCGGCGCTCGACAAGGAGCGCAAGGAGAAGGGGGCTCGCGGGCCGCTGCACGGCATCCCCGTGCTCATCAAGGACAACATCGCCACCGCGGACCGCATGGAGACGACGGCCGGCTCGCTCGCGCTGGTGGGCGCGAAGCCCCAGCGCGACGCCTTCATCGTCGAGCGCCTGCGCGCGGCGGGCGCGGTCATCCTCGGCAAGACGAATCTGAGCGAGTGGGCGAACTTCCGCTCCACGAAGTCCTCCAGCGGCTGGAGCGGGCGGGGCGGGCAGACGCGCAACCCGTACGCGCTGGACCGCACGCCGTCGGGCTCCAGCTCGGGCTCCGGTGTCGCCGCGGCCGCCAACTTCTGCACGGTGGCCGTGGGCACGGAGACGGACGGCTCCGTGGTGTCGCCCTCGGCGGCCAGCGCGCTCGTGGGGCTCAAGCCCACGGTGGGCCTGGTGAGCCGCTCCGGCATCATCCCCATCTCGCACTCGCAGGACACCGCGGGCCCCATGACGCGCACCGTGGCGGACGCGGCGGCGCTGCTCTCCGTGCTCGCGGGCATCGACACGTCGGACGCCGCCACCGCGGCGAGCCAGGGCAAGGCCCACGCGGACTACACGAAGTTCCTGGACCCCAACGGCCTCCAGGGCGCGCGCATCGGCGTGCCGCGCGAGCGCTTCTTCGGCTACCACGCGCCCACCGACGCGCTGGTGGAGCAGGCGATTGAACTGATGAAGGCCCGGGGCGCCACCATCATCGACCCGGCCCCCATCCCCACGGCGGCGAAGATGGACGAGCCCGAGTTCGAGGTGCTGCTCTTCGAGTTCAAGGCGGACCTGGAGGCGTACCTCGCCGGGCTGGGGGAGGGGACGCACCCGCGCACGCTCGCGGACCTCATCCGCTTCAACGACGAGCACCGCTCCACCGAGCTGCCGTACTTCGGTCAGGAGCTCTTCCACATGGCGCAGGCGAAGGGCCCGCTGACGGACAAGAAGTACCGCAAGGCGCTGGCGGACTGCCGCAGGCTGTCGCGCGAGCAGGGCCTGGACGCCGTCATGGCGAAGCACAAGCTGGACGCGCTCATCGCCCCCACGCAGGCGCCTCCGGGCCTCATCGACCTCGTGAATGGCGACCATTGGCTGGGCAGCAGCTCCACGCCCGCGGCCGTGTCGGGCTACGCCTCCATCACCGTGCCCGCCGGCTTCGTCTTCGGGCTCCCCGTGGGACTGTCCTTCATCGGCCGCGCGTGGAGCGAGCCCACGCTGCTGAAGCTCGCCTACGCCTACGAGCAGGCGTCACACCACCGCCGTCCGCCCACGTTCGCCCCCACGGCGGACCTGCGCCTGAAGGCGTCCACCTGATTCACCTTTCAGGAGGCGTCGCCGCACGGTGACGTCGCCTGGCGTGGCCGCGCTACTCCAACTCGCCCACGGAGCCGCGCTCGGGCCGCTCGCGCCAGTCATCGAGGTACGCGGCGAAGCCCGCCTTGGACTGGATGCGAAAGGTGGGGATGCGCGCGAGCGCCTCGGGCGGGAAGGCGTACTGCTCGCAGACGAGGCTCGCCCGCCGCGCGCCCTCCGGGCCTCCGGTGAAGGGCCGCACCTCGTGCTGCAAGTCGCCTCGGAAGTGCACCAGCATTCCCTCGCGCGGACGCACCTCGCCCACTGACGCGTTGTCGTGCAGCAGACACAGCTCGCCGCCCTTCGCGCGCTCCGGGAACTGGAGGTACAGCACGCTCACGTGCTGGGGCGTCGCGTCGGGCACGCCGCTGGGCTCCTGGAGCGTCGCGTCGATGTGCCGGCCCACGCCCGTGCCCGCGTCCAGCAGCAGCAGGTTCAGATAGAAGGCATTGGGTAGGAGCCGCTCCTTCCTTCGCCCCAGCAGCCGCTCGCGCCACGGCAACAACCCGCGAGCACTGGCCGGATCCAACACCCTCGCCAGGTAGCAAGAGAGGAACGGGAAGCGGGCCTCCAGGGTGGCGCGCCCCTCGTGTGTGAAGATGAAGGCGAAGCCCCGACTGGCGCGGAACGTCCCCATCAACGGGCTCCGCGCGACGAAACGTGAGCCGAGTAGGGACTCCCGGAGCATTTCGAGCTCCGGTGCGGGTAAGGTTTCACGTTGAGTGGTGTACGGGCGCACGTAAGGGAAAACCGCAAGACGGGTTCAATAGACCAATCGCTATTTTACAGCCTACCTTCTAGGTTCCAGCCCCGCCGTTCCTTCAACCCCCAGAAGGACCCCCATGAGTCAGCACCCTCGACCCACCAACAGTCCCCCTCCCGCAGCCCTCATCATGACGCAGATGGTGTACGGCTTCTGGGTTTCTCGTTGTCTGCAAATCATGGCCGAGTTGGGCATCGCCGACACCATTGGCGATGTGCCCAAGACGGTGGAAGAGCTCGCGGCAGCGAGCGACACCCACGCGCCTTCGCTTCGCCGGATGCTTCGTCTGCTCAGCAGCCTGGGGGTGCTGCGAAAGGACGAGCAGACCGAGCGCTGGGGGCTCACCGAGCTGGGCAGCATGCTGCGCAAGGACAACCCGGGCTCCGTGTACGGCTCGCTTCGCGCGCATGGCCACATGCTCTCCTGGCAGGCATGGGGGGACTTGAAGTCCTCGCTCAAGACGGGCCAGCCGTCCGTCGAGAAGTTCATGGGCGACACGTTCTTCAACTACATGGTCTCGCACCCGGAGGATGCCGCCATCTTCAACGGCAGCATGGCCGCGTACCAGACGCTCAACGCGCCCGCCGTGGTGAATGCCTATGACTTCAGCTCCGCCCGCACCGTCATGGACGTGGGCGGTGGCACCGGCACGCTCATCTCGCACATCCTCCGCGCGCACCCGGCCATCCAGGGCGCCATCTTCGAGATGCCCCACGTGGCGGCCGAGGCGCGCGAGCGCGTCGCCTCGATGGGCCTGAAGGAGCGCTGCGACGTCGTCGACGGCGACTTCTTCGCCAGCATCCCCAAGGGGCAGGACGTCTACATCCTGTCGCAGATCCTCCACGACTGGGACGACGAGAAGAGCCTGCGCATCCTGCAGAACATCCGCGAGGCGATGCGGCCGGACTCGCGGCTGCTCATCGTGGAGACGGTGCTGCCGGGCGACAACGCCATGCACTTCGGCAACCTCTACGACGTGGCGATGCTCGTCCTCGTGGGCGGGCAGGAGCGCACCGAGGCCGAATACTCGGCGCTGGCGCGCAAGGCCGGGATGAAGATCGCCGGCATCTTCCCCACCACCATGCCGCCGAGCGTCGTCGAGCTCGTCCCGGCCTGACGTGACGGGCGGGCGCATTCGCCCGCCTCAGTGCTTCGCCTCGTCGAGCATGTCGAGCAGGGCCTTCTCCGAGCAGTGGAGGCCCTCGCTCGTCGTCGCGGCCAATTCGTCCACCGACTCGAAGTAGCGGTCCACCACCTGGCCACGCTCGAACATGGCCAGCACGGACGGGTAGATGTACGAGGACTTCGCCACCGCGGGCGTGTTGCCCAGGTGCGCGGCGGCCTCCTTCACGGCGGCCACCATGGTCTTCTTGAGGGCCGTCTTCTTCGCGAGGTCGCCGCCGGCCTCCTTCTTCACGCGCTCGCGAGCCCGGGCCAGCGCGCACGCGCAGATGAGCGTGCCCGCCCAGGTGCGGAAGTCCTTGGCGCTGAACTGCGGGCCCATGACCTCCTGGATGTACTCGTTGAGGTGGCGCCGCCGCACGTCCACCACGGCGCCGTCATCCAGCACGAACTTGAAGACGTCGCGGCCGGGCACCTTCATCAACTGACGGACGATGGTCGCCACGCGCCTGTCCCGGAGCTGCCGGTGCTGCTGCTTGCCGCTCTTGCCCGGGAAGTCGAACGTCACCGTGTCGCCCGCCACGCGCACGTGCCGCCTGCGCAGCGTGGCCAGGCCGAAGCTGCCATTCTCGTCCGCGTACTGCTGGCTGCCGGGGCGGATGAAGCACGAGCCGAGGATGCGCAGCATGCACGCCAGCACCTTGTCCCGGCCCAGCCCCTGCCTGCGCAGGTCCGCATTCACGCGCCGCCGCATGCGGGGCAGCACCCGCGCGAAGCCGACGATGCGCTGGTACTTCTCCTCGTCCCGCCGCTTCCGGTGCGACGCGTGGTAGCGGTACTGCCAGCGGCCCGCCGCGTCCAGGCCCACCGCCTGCAGGCGCGCCGAGGGGGACGGAGCGATGGCCACCTGCGTCCACGCCGGAGGAAGCCGCATCGCGTCGATGCGCTCGCGGTCCGCCCTGGACACCGCCTTCCCGTCCGCGCGCACGTAGCGGAAGCCGCGCTTCGCGGTGCCCAGCCTCCGGATGCCCCCGCGCTGGAGCCGCTCGAGCTGCGTCTCTCCGCTGGCCCGGTGCCGCTCGGCCTTCCGGGGCTCCGTCGTCGGTGAGGTGGGCTCGGCGTGCATCAGCATGGGTCCGGGGTACAGGGAGACCCCCGCGCACCATGCACGGGGGCTCCCCGTGAGGTGGACAGCCCCGGGCCACGCGGCAACGCAGGCGTCGCCCGGCCGTCTGCCCCCGTTTCAGGCGGAAAAGCGCCTGGCCGCGTTTTCGATGGGAATAAGGCTCGTTTAGAGTGTGGCGCGAGCCATGACTGAGTTTCTCACAGCCATCCTGGCCTTCCCGACCGCCGTCTTCACCATCGTCATGGGCGTGGTGCTGACGTACTGGCTCTTCGTCATCATCGGCGCGGTAGGCATCGACGTCCTCGACGGACACCTGGACTTCGAGGCCGGCGCGAAGGCCGCCGGCGGCGCGCTCCAGGGAGGGCTCAAGGCCGCGGGCAGCGCGCTGGAGGGTGGGGCGAAGGCGGCGGGTGGGGCGCTGGAAGGTGGCGTGAAGGCCGCGGCCGCGCACGGGCATGACCACTCGGCGGACGTGGACGGCGGCATCCTCGCGGCGCTGGGCTTCGCGGGTATCCCCCTCACGGTGTCCGTCAGCCTCGTGGGCTTCATCTCCTGGGCGCTGTCGCTCCTGAGCGCGGGCCCGGTGCACTCCGCGCTGGATGGGCGGCTTCCGTCCTGGCTCACCAACGGCACGCTGGGCCTCGCGTGCTTCGTCGTGGCACTGGTGCTCTCCGGCTTCGCCGTGCGGCCGCTGCGGCCCGTCTTCGTCGCGCGGCGCGCGCCCGGCCGTGCGGAATTGATGGGCGGCGTTTGCAACATCAGCAGCGGCAGCGTCACGGACCGCTTCGGCCATGCCACCTTCGAGGACGGAGGCGCGGGCCTCATCCTCAACGTCGTCTGCTCCAAGGCCAATGGCCTCAAGCGGGGCGACCCGGCGCTGATCCTCGGCTACGACGCCGAGCGGGATGCCTACGAGGTGGAGCCGGTGGACTGGCTCCTCCCCGAGGAAATGAAGCAGCTCGGGGACCCGAGCAAGGCCGCGAGCATCGCTCGCGCGAGGGCGCGTCACTGAGGGACTTCCGGCGTCTGCCCTTTGGGAGGGCGGCGGCCGGCACAACACATCCGGAAGGCTTGTGCGGGGGACTTCCGGAGCTTGGTTCACGGCCCGCGGTTTTCACGTCACAGGAAAGGCCATGGAACTTTATCAGCTCCTCCCCATCATCGCGGTGGGCGTCATCGTCCTCGGCGGTATCGCCCTCACCATCGTCCGGCTCTATCGCCAGGTGGACCAGGGCAAGGTCCTCATCGTCAACACGCTGAAGAGCGAGCCGCACGTCACCTTCACCGGCACGGTGGTGTACCCCATCATCAACCGCGCCGAGGTGATGGACATCTCCCTGAAGACGGTCGAAATCGACCGTCGCGGGAAGGAAGGCCTCATCTGCAAGGACAACATCCGCGCGGACATCAAGGTCACCTTCTTCGTGCGCGTGAACAAGACGCGCGAGGACGTGCTCAAGGTGGCCCAGTCCATCGGCTGCGCGCGCGCCTCCGACCAGGAGACGCTGGAGAACCTCTTCGAGGCCAAGTTCTCCGAGGCCCTCAAGACGGTGGGCAAGAGCTTCGACTTCGTCGAGCTCTACACCAAGCGTGACGAAATCAAGGACCAGGTGGTCCGCGTCATCGGCCGCGACCTCAACGGCTACATGCTGGAGGACTGCGCCATCGACTTCCTGGAGCAGACCCCCGTCGAGATGCTCGACAAGGACAACATCCTCGACGCCGAGGGCATCCGGAAGATCACCGAGCTGACGACGAAGCAGAACGTCTTCACCAACGAGCTGCGCCAGGACGAGCGCATGGCCGTCACCAAGCGCAACGTCGAGGCGGATGAGGCCATCTTCGCCCTCGAGCGCCAGCGCGAGGAGGCCTCCGCCAAGCAGAAGCGTGAAATCGACAGCATCCACGCGCGCGAGGCCTCCGAGGCCGAGCGCGTGAAGCAGGAGGAGCACGCCAAGTCGGAGCTGGCCCGCATCAAGGCCGAGGAGGAAATCCTCATCAACGAGCAGAACAAGTCCCGCCAGGTCGAGGTGGCCCAGAAGAACCGCGAGCGCGTCGTCGGCGTGGAGGCCGAGCGCGTGGAGAAGGACCGCGCGCTGGAGGCCATCAACCGCGAGCGCGAGACGGAGCTGCAGCGCATCGCCAAGGAGAAGGCGCTGGAGGCCGAGAAGAAGGCCATCGCCGACGTGGTCCGCGCCCGCATCGCCGTGGAGAAGACGGTGGCGGAGGAGGAGGAGCGCATCAAGGACCTGCGCGTGAAGGCCGAGGCCACCCGCCGCAAGGACGCGCTCATCATCACCGCCGAGGCCCAGGCGCAGGAGAAGACGGTCAAGGACGTCAACGCCGCCAAGGCCAACAGCGAGATGGCCGTGTTCATGGCCAAGGAGAAGCTCACCCTGGCCGAGGCCGACCTCGAGGCCGCCGACAAGACGGCCAAGGCGAAGATGCGGCTGGCCGAGGGCATCCAGGCCGAGTCCGCCGCCAACGGCCTGGCCAACGTCCGCGTGAAGGAGGCCGACGCGCAGGCCACCGAGAAGCTCGGCATGGCGCAGGTGCGCGTGAAGGAGGCCGAGGCCGGCGCCATCGAGAAGCAGGGCCACGCCCAGGCCACCATCGTCCGCGAGCGCCTGCTGGCCGAGGCCGCGGGTGAGCAGGAGAAGGGCCTGGCCCGCGCCCGTATCCAGGAGGCCGAGGCCAGCGCCATCCAGAAGCGCGGCGAGGCCGAGGCCATCGCCATCCGCGAGAAGCAGCTCGCGGAGGCCGCGGCCATCCAGGAGAAGCTGCTCGCCGAGGCCCGCGGCCTCGCCGAGAAGGCCGCGTCCATGAAGCTGATGGACGGCGTGGGCAAGCAGCACGAGGAGTTCCGCCTCCGCATCCAGAAGGAGCGCGACGTGGAGCTCGAGGCCATCCGCGTGCGCAAGGACATTGCACACGCGCAGGCCGAGGTGCTGTCCAAGGCCTTCGCCAACGCGAAGTTCCAGATTGTGGGCGGCGACGGCCAGTTCTTCGAGCGCTTCGTCAAGGCGGTGTCCTTCGGCAGCGCGGTGGACGGCGCCCTGGACCACGGCGAGTCGCTGAAGAAGGCGCTCGGCGGCTACCTCAACGGCGAGAAGGACCTGCCGGCGGACCTGAAGGAGATCCTCTCCAAGCCCGGCCTGAGCGGCGACGCGCAGAACCTGGCGGTGGCCGCGCTGCTGCACAAGATGGCCTCCAGCCCGGTGGCCGCGCAGGGCGCGGGCCTCAAGGCGCTGGTGGCCGAGGACGGCCCGCAGCAGGGCTGAGCGAGTGAAGGGGCCGCCACCGCGCTTCACGCCGCGGTGGCGGTGGTTGGCGATGACGCCTCGTCCTGGCCTCACACGTGAGGGCAGGGCGGGGCGCTACGACGCATCTTCTGGTGAACATCCATGGCAACTGAAGGCAAGGGCGCGGCGCCCGGGGGCGAGGCGGCGCTGGAGGGCGGCAGCTACGAGGTCATCCGCACGCGACTGCTGGCGCAGGCGGACGCGCTCGGCGCGAAGGCGAACGACCTCAACGCGCGCCGCAAGGCGCTCTTCGGGGGCACGGAGCTCACCGTCATCGGCAACGAGCGGGTGCGCACCGAGAACAACTGCGTCCCGCGCGACATCGTCAGCGTCGGGAAGTACCTCCTCTTCGGCTACAACGTCTTCATCGGCCTGAAGAAGGAGACGTCCGTCTCCGACGTCTTCTCGCTGCACCGCTTCGAGAAGACGGCCGAGGGCTTCGACCTCTCCACGGTGCCCAACACCGAGGCCGGCGGCTTCCTCGCGGACCCGCGCTTCGTGAAGGACTTCGGCGAGCTGTACAAGTACTACAAGGACGCGAAGCTCCTGCAGCTCCGCCACCGCGACTCGCGCCTGCTGGCCATCTTCCAGACGGGCCAGTCGCTGCGCGACATCAAGGTCTTCCGCTTCAGCGTTGACGTGGAGGGCCGCGCCACGTACCTGGACAACCAGGGCGAGCGAGACCACGTCTTCCCGCCGTCGCACGACTTCGAGTGGACGGTGGCCACGCGCGAGAACTACGTCACCGGCCAGCACCCGCACGTCAACGTGCTGGACCAGGTCTTCGTGGAGACGGTGAAGGGCGACCTCACCGTGAAGGTGGAGAACAACACCTCCACCGGCCTGGGCATCTACAGCGAGCCCGTGGAGGACCCGGACCAGTCGCTGGACGACGCGGAGTTCGCCTGGGCGCAGGTGGGCACGCTCATCCTCCTGCGCGTCCTCCCCTTCCGCGAGAAGACGTACCGCTACCTCGTCTTCAACTCGCGCACGCAGCACGTGGTGCGCATCGACGCCATCGGCCAGTCCTGCGTGCGGCTGCCGGAGGACCAGGGCATCGTCTTCCCCGGCGGCTATTACCTGCAGACGGGGGACTTCAAGGTCTTCGACGGCGCCGCGTCCGCGGAGGGCATGGAGTTCGCGCGGGCCATCCGCTCGCCCAACGGTGAGGACGTGCTCTACGTCTTCCACCGCCGGGACGAGGGCTCCTACGTGCTCTTCCCGTACAACCTGGTGCGCAAGGAGGTGCAGAACCCGATTGTCGCCCACGGCATGAGCCTCTTCGCGGACGGGCGGCTGGTGGTGTTCCGCGCCACGTCCGCCGAGCCCACGCGCGTGCACCCCATGCAGGTGTGGCAGACGCCCTTCGTCTCCGCCGAGCACGCGGCGGCCACGCCTCCGGCCCCGGGCTACCTGGGCAAGGTGGGCAACGCGGAGCTGGTGCGCGGCATCTCCGACGCGCTGACGCTCCAGCGGATTGCGAAGTCGGACAAGCCCACGCGGCGCACGTACGAGGACCTGGTCACCGCGGCCACGCGCGCGCTGGATGCGTACTACTGGCTGGGCCACGCGGAGACGGCCTTGCAGGAGCCGGTGGAGGCGCTGCGGCGCACCTCCGAGCTCATCATCGACGAGTTCGAGAAGGTCCTCACGCTGCGCAAGCGCGCCACCGAGTCGCTCGCGGCGGCGGTGACGGCGCAGGACGAGTTGCTGCTGCGCGTGCAGCCGGAGCAGCTCACCACCGCCGAGGCCTTCATGCAGGCGCTGGCGGACCTGCGCAAGCAGCGCGGCCACCTGATTACCCTCAAGGACATCCGCTACATGGACCTGGGGCGCGTGGACGCCCTGGAGGCCGCGGTGGTGGAGGCATCCGACAAGGCCAGCGCGGCCTGCGTGGACTTCCTCCAGAAGGGCGAGGCGCTGCAGCCGCTGGCCACGCGCCTGGATGAATTGCTCGCGAAGCTGGAGCCCGTGCAGACCACGGCCGAGCTGGCTCCGCTGGGCGAGGACGTGGACAAGACGGCCCACGGGCTCGAAGTGCTGGGCGAGGTGGTGGGTGGGCTCCAGGTGGGTGACCCGCTGGCCCGCGCTCGAATCCTCGAGGGCATCTCCGAGCTGTTCAGCCGCCTCAACCGGGTGCGCGCCAGCCTGGGCGCCAAGCGCAAGGAGCTGTCCGGCCGCGAGAAGCGCGCGGAGTTCGGCGCCCAGTTCAAGCTGCTGGGGCAGAGCATCGAGAGCGCGCTGACTCAGGCGGACTCGCCCGAGCGCTGTGACGAGGCGCTGTCCCGCCTCACCGTGCTGCTGGAGGAGCTGGAGGGCCGCTTCGGCGAGTTCGACGAGTTCCTCGGTCAAATCACGCAGAAGCGCGAGGAACTGCTGGAGGCCTTCGGCGCCCGCAAGCAGTCGCTGGTGGACGAGCGCCAGCGCCGCGCGCAGGGCCTCTTCAGCGCGGCCGAGCGCATCCTCCAGGGCGTGCAGCGCCGCGCGAAGTCGTTCAAGACGGACGACGAGCTCAACGGCTACTTCGCGTCCGACGCGATGATCCAGAAGCTGCGCCAACTGGCCGAGCAGCTCATGGAGCTGCAGGACAGCGTGCGCGCGGACGAGGTGCAGTCGCGCATCAAGTCCGCGAAGCAGGACGCGCTGCGCGCGCTGCGCGACAGGCAGGACCTGTTCGCGGACGGCGACGCGCTCATCAAGCTGGGCACGTTCCGCTTCAACGTGAATACGCAGCCGCTGGAGCTGACGCTGGTGCCGCGCGAGGGCGCGCTGTACCTCCAGCTCACCGGCACGGACTACGCGCAGAAGGTGGAGGACCCGGAGCTGCTGAAGTACCGCGACTTCTGGGAGCAGCACCTCGTCTCCGAGTCGCGTGACGTGTACCGCGCGGAGTACCTGGCCGCCTGTGTCCTCGCGGACGCGGAGGACGGGAAGGGCGGGCTGACGCTCTCCGCGCTGCACGAGGCCGCGGTGGGCGGCACGCTGCTGGAGAAGGTGCGCGCGTACGCGGCGGACCGCTTCGACGAGGGCTACGAGCGCGGCGTGCACGACGCGGACGCGGCGGCCCTGCTGGAGAAGCTCCTCCACCTGCACCAGGGCGCGGGCCTGCTGCGCTTCGCCCCGGTGCCGCGCGCCTGGGCCGCGCTGTACTGGACCTTCGACGCGGACGAGGCGGGCAGGGCGCTGTTCCACCGCCGCGCCCGCAGCCTCGCGCGGCTGCGGACCACGTTCGCCTCGACTGGAGGCCTCGCCGAGCTGGGCACCGAATTGGGCGAGCGCGTGGCCGCGTTCCTCACCGCGCACGGAATCGAGCACTCGCCCGCGGAGGCTCGGCAGGCGGGCCGCTACCTCGTGGAGGAGCTGGGTGTGGAGCGCCCGCGCTTCACCACCAGCGGCGAGGCCCTGGCGCTGAAGGACCACTTCCTCGGGCAGTTGGACCGGCAGGGCACGCGCTCGGCCTTCGAGGATGATTTGCGCGGGCTGGAGAAGGACCTGGGCTCGCGGCTGGAGATTTCGCGCGCCTGGGTGGGCGCATACCTGACGAAGCGCGAGGAGGGCCCCGGCGCGTGGGCACACGTGGCGTTGGAGACGGCGGTGCTGCTGCTCACCGAGCGCAAGCTGGACCGCGAGCCCGCGGGCGCGCTGACGGCCTCGGAAGTCACCGCGCTGCTGGGGAGCCACCCTCGCATCCAGGACCGCAAGCTGCCCCTGCGCCTGGACGAGTTCCTCGCGCGCACCGGTGAGTTCCGGCAGGTGCGCGTCCCGCAGTACCAGGCCTACCGCGCCATGCTGCGCGACTTGCTGGAGCGCGAGCGGCGCAAGCTGCGCCTGGAGGAGCTGACGCCGAAGGTGCTCAGCTCGTTCGTGCGCAACCGGCTCATCGACGAGGTGTACCTGCCGCTCATCGGCGCCAACCTCGCGAAGCAGCTCGGCGCGGCGGGCGAGGGCAAGCGCACGGACCGCATGGGCATGCTGCTGCTCATGTCGCCGCCGGGCTACGGCAAGACGACGTTGATGGAGTACGTGGCCAGCCGCCTGGGCCTCACCTTCGTCAAGGTGAACGGCCCCGCGCTGGGCCACGCGGTGAAGTCCCTGGACCCGACCGAGGCTCCCAACGCCACGGCCCGCCAGGAGGTGGAGCGCATCAACCTGTCCTTCGAGATGGGCAACAACGTGATGCTCTACCTCGACGACATCCAGCACACGGACCCGGAGCTGCTCCAGAAGTTCATCTCGCTCTGCGACGGTCAGCGCCGCATCGAAGGCGTCTGGAATGGCCGCACGCGCACGTATGACCTGCGCGGCAAGAAGTTCTGCGTCGTCATGGCGGGCAACCCGTACACGGAGACGGGCGAGCGCTTCCGCATTCCAGACATGCTCGCCAACCGCGCGGACACCTACAACCTGGGTGACATCCTCGACGGGAAGGAGCACCTGTTCGCGCTCAGCTACGTCGAGAACGCGCTGACCTCCAACGTGGTGACGGCGCCGCTGGCCACGAGAGATCCGCAGGACACGCATCGCCTCATCCGCATGGCGCAGGGCGAGGAGGTGCCCGCGGGCGAGCTGAAGCACGGCTACGCGGCGGCGGAGCTGCAGGAAATCGTCGCGGTGTTCCAGCGCATGTTCAGGGTGCAGTCGGTGCTGCTGAAGGTGAACCAGCAGTACATCGCCTCGGCGGCGCAGGACGAGCGCTTCCGCACCGAGCCCGCGTTCAAGTTGCAGGGCAGCTACCGCAACATGAACAAGCTCACCGAGAAGGTCGTCGCGGCGATGACGGACGACGAGCTGGAGCGGCTCATCGACGACCACTACCAGGGCGAGTCGCAGACGCTCACCACGGCGGCGGAGCAGAACCTGCTCAAGCTGGCGGAGCTGCGCGGGCGCCTCACGCCGCAGAAGGCGAAGCGCTGGGAGGAGATCAAGCAGGGCTTCGCGCGCGTGAAGCGCATGGGCGGCAAGGAGGACGACCCCGTGGCCCGCGTCACCGGGCAGCTCAGTGGCATCGAGGAGCAGCTCGGCGCGGTGCGCGACGCGGTGGTGCAGGCGGCCTCTCAGGTGTCGCGCGGCGGCGAGCAGGACACGAACCCCGCGGGCGAGGTGTTGCCCCACCTGGAGTCCCTGCGCGACGCGGTGCTCGAGGTGGCGAAGGTGGGCCGCGAGGTGAAGGCCGCGCCGCCGCCCGTGGCGGCAACGGCCCAGGCCACGGACCTGGCGCCGTACCTCAAGCACCTCGCGCAGCTCCTCAAGGCGCTCACGGAGCGGGTGGCGGTGCAGCCGCAGCAGCAGGCCCCGGCCGTGGTGCAGGCGCAGGCGTCCGCGCCGGACTTCGGGCCCTACATGGAGCAGCTCTCGCGGGCCATCTCCGCGCTTGCGGATAGGCCGGTGAACGTGTCGGCCAACGTGCCCGCCGAGGCGCTTCAGCGCACGGCCCTCACGGGCCCGTCTCCGGCGGAGCTGAGCCGGCAGATCGAGCTGGTGGAGGGCGTGCTCCTCCCGCTGGAGCGGGCCTCACGGCGCGCCATCCAGGGCGAAGGGGAGGGCGTGAAGTCGCTCCAGGTCTGGCAGAACGTGACGGAGGCCCTGGAGCTGCTGCGCTCCATGCTGCGGCGGTAGAAGGCCAGGCTTCGGCTGTTTCATGGCGCGTGTGGAGCGTCCGTTCCCACGCGCTCATGGAGCCACTGGAACAGGTCCTGCCAGGCAGGGGCCGGCAGCTTGTGGCCTGACTCGTACCAGCGCACCTCGTGAGAGGGGCCCGCGGCACGATGCAGGGCCTCGGCCTTGGCGGGCGGGACGAGCGGGTCCTCGCGGCCGTTCAGGAAGAGGATGGTGCCGGGACGCGCGCGGCCCACCCAGCGGATGCCCTGCACGGGCCGCATGGCGGTCGTCCAGAGCACGTACTCGTCCAGGGGGAGTGAGGCCAGGGGGCCCTCCGGGGTGCCATCGAGCGAGGTGAAGTGGGAGATGACGCCGCCATCCGCGACATAGAGCACGTAGGTGGCGGGGCGCGGGTCGACGCCGGCGAAGAGCGCGCCCACACTGCCGCCATAGCTGCCGCCCACGAATGCAATGCGGGTGGGGTCCACATCCGGTCGTTCGAGGAGCAGGTCCACCGCGCGTTGCAGGTCCACGATGAGCTGCACCTGGTCCGCGCGGTCCGCCAGCGTGAAGCTCATCGGCGGGGCATCGCGTCGGGCAAAGGGCGCGTCCAGTGCCACCACCACAGCGCCCAGGGCCGCGAGCTGGAGGGCTCGGGGAAGGGCGGACAGCGCGCTGCCGGGGGCGCCGTGTTGCATCACGATGCCTGCCTTCCTTCCCGGACGTCGAGGCACGAGCAGGCGCCCCGTGGCACGGCCACCCTTCGGACTGACGAAGGACAGCGCGTGGACCTCCACGCCGTCTTCCACGGACAGGCGTGTCGTCTCCAGCTCCAGGGGCGCGTCACGGTCATATGCGAAGACCGCGAGCTCCGCCTCCGCGGCAACGTCGGGCAGAGGTGGCGTCGCGTTGACCGAAGCGGGGGGACTTGATGCGGAGACGGCGGTGGAGACAGGGGACAACAGCAACGAGAGTGCGAGCAGCACGGTGCGAGTCATTGAGGATCTCCCGGACCTGCCGCGAATCGGGCAGGGGCGCACACCGCCCGAGGCCGGTGCCGCTGCCCTCCGGTAGAGCAGTCTGCGTGCCACCGCTCGCGCAGACGCTCTCCGTCGGAAGCGTGCTCACAATCCCCCTCGCAGGGGTTCACCCACGGGACGCGGCCCTCCCAGAAGCGGACAGCCTCAGGCGAGGTGCACGGTCTCCTCGTACCCATCGCCGTCCGTGACGGTGACGGACTGGAGCCGGGGGAATCGCGCCTTCGCGAGTGCCACCACGTCCTCCAGCGAATCGCGAGCCTGCGCCTCCTCGCGGTACGTCACCGTGAGCTCCTCGACGCTGTTCGAGCGCATCCTGGACAGCTCGTGCAATGTCATGTCGTCGCCGCCGAGCCGGAGGATGCGCAGCCGGGGGAGCAGCTCCACCAGCTCGCCCGGGAGGCGCTGTGGGTAGAGCTCCTCGGTGATGTCGGCGTGCGCGCGCCGGCGCCGCCACGGGAAGGCGGGGAGCAGCTCGATGCGGGAGTTCGCACTGCCAGTCCACTCGGGCTCGAAGCCGTGCTTGCGCAGGGCCTCGACGACGGCGCGTCCCACCACGACGTCCTTCTCCTCGTCCCGGTACTCCTCATCGGTGAGTTCGCCAAAGGCGAGGTGCAGCGGACCGCCCTCCAGCGCGTGCTCGGTGTCCTGGCCGTGGAAGAACACCGCGCCCCAGGGCTCCAGTCCGCGCTCCCGCTGCTCGCTCGCGAGCTCCTGCATCATGTCCCAGCCGCCGCTCTGGGTGTCCGTGGCGCCCATCTCCGCGATGATGCCCTCGCGGCGCAGGTCCTCGAAGGCGGCCTCCAGCCGGTCCGCCTCGATGACCTCGGGCCAGGTCTTCTCGTCCGCCAGCCGCTTCCGGACGTCCTGGACGAAGGTCTTCAGCACCCTCCGGATGACGTCGTCGTCCTCCAGGGAGGGCCAATGGAATCCTCCGCCGATGGACAGGATCTCCGGCAGGGAATGGGTTCCAAGCGCGAGCTCGCGGCGCAGGTCCTCCACGGCTCCGTTGAACGCCTCGGTCTGTTCCTCGTCCAGAGGCGCCTCCTCGGGCTGGAAGCCCATGGCCTCCAGCCGCCGCGCGAGCTCCTCCGCCTTCGTGGTGAGCCCGAGCTTCTCGACGAGGCGGGGCATCGGCACTTCGCCGCGCGTCGTGGCGAGCACCTGGTGGTGGAGCTCCCAGAGGCTCGGCTTGTGGAGCTGCTCGACCACCACCCGCCAGTGGCCCTCGTCGTCGAGGGTGACCTCCACGTCTACGCCTGAGCCCTTCAGTGTCTCCCGGGCGATGGCCTCCACGCGCGCCTCCCTGGACGACTCGGCCTGCTCGGGCCTCAGCCCCAGGGCGCCCAGCTTCCGCGAGAGCTCCTCCGCCTGCGTCAGCAGGCCATGCTTCGCGGCGCGCACTGGACGAAGCACGTCGCCCCGCGTCGTGGCGAGCGGCAGGGGCATCAACTGCCCCAGGTCTTCATCGACGAGCTCGGCGGAGACCGACCAGTGCCCGTCCTCGCGCTCGTGGATGGTGAGGTCCGGAGCCCCGTGCACCGTGTTGACCGCCCAGTTCCCGAATCCTTCCTCGTTGACCGCCCGCGCGCCCGCCATCACTTCGAGGGCGATGGCCCGAACCTGCGCCTCCAGTTGTTCGTCGCTCACGCTGTGCCCCTTTTCAGAGGCATCCTTCCCAAACGCCAGCGGGGTTCAAGTGCAACTATGAGGCAATTCAACTCACAGGGGCTTAGCGACCTGGAGCGCGGGCGAGCCTTTCGAGCCGTCCGGCTCCCCGGGCCTTCGCCTCGCGGTCGACGACGCGCAGCAGCTCCGTCCCGTCGGCCCTTCGCCCCGCGGCAACCTGGGCCCGGGCCTGCGCCAGCCGCGTCTCGAGCCCGCGGAGCACGTGCCCCTTCTCCTCGAAGAAGCGGAGCGGCTCTCGCGAATCTCCGAGCGCGCGGGAGGGCTCACCCATCGCCGTCCAGAGCTGCGTCTCGACCACCGTCACCTGGTGCTGGAGGAGCTCGGACCGGGCCACGGCTCGTGCCTTCTCGAGCTCGGCCCGGGCTCCCTCCAGGTCCTTCTGCGCGAGCAGGCTCTGGCCCAGCACCACATGGGCCTCCGCCAATGCGTCGGACGCCTTCTGCTCCTCGAAGGACTGCTGTCCCTGACGCGCCAGCGCTTCCGCCATCGCGGGCTTCCGCTCATCGAGCGCGAGTCGCGCCTGCATGATGCGGACGTTGCTGGCATCGCCCTGGCGTTGGGCATCGAGGAAGAGGGCGAGTGCCTCCTCCAGGTGCTGCCGAGAGCGCGGAATGTCCCCCTGGTCCCGGTAGACGCCGCCCAGTCCGGCGAGCGCGTGGGCCCTATAGATTTCCAGGCCCGCCTCGCGGCTCAGCTCCAGTCCTTCGAGGAAGCGCTCCTCCGCGCGCGCGAGCTCTCCGCGCCCATGGTGGACGATGCCCAGGTTGAGCAACGTCGCGATGAGCCCGGGCCGCTCACCCGTTCTCCGCGCGAGCGTCAGTGCCTCTTCGAGGTGGACCTGGGCCTCTTGCAGCTCCCCCATGGCCACCAGCACATTGGCCAGACTTCCACGCGCCCGCATCTCGTCATTCGGCGCGCCGCGCCGCGTGGACGCATCCACGAGACGCTCCAGAATCTTCAAGGCCTCGGCGAGCTCTCCCTTCCTCCGCAACGTGTTCGCCAGGTTGTGCAGGGCCTGCTCTTCGCCCCGGACATTGCCAATCTTTCGCTGGAGGGCGACGGCCTTCTGGAGGGACTCGGCGGATTCGTCGAGCCGCCCCTGCTGGAAGTCCATGGCGCCGAGCATGTCCGCACCCCGGGCGAGACACCCATCCAACTGGAGCCGCTCGCACGTCTCCACGGCCTGGCGATGCGAAGCCCGCGCGTCATCCATCTGGCCCAGTTGGAACAGGGCCCAGGCCTGGGAGTACAGCAGCTCGGCCAGCACCCGGGTGTTTCCCAGCGGACGCGCATGGGCCTCGCCACGGCGGGCGGCATCGAGCTGGCCGCGGAAGTTCCCCATGTCCTGGCGGGTCGACGCCTCCTGAAGGTCGATGCGTGGATCCTGGTTCGCGGGGGAGGGGAGCTGGCGGAGCCGCTCCAGCGTCGACAGGGCCTCCCGTGGCTGGCCCGCCTCGGTCTGTGCGCGAGCCAGGCTCAGTCCGTAGCCCAGGTTGTCGGGGTAGAAGGTCCACAGGGCGCCGAAGGTCTTCACGGCCTCGGGATACGACTTGGCGATGGAGAGCACGTCTCCCTGGAGTGCCAGGCGGGCCTCTCGGGGAAGGCCTTCCGAGAGCTGGATGGCCCGCTCCGCCGAGGCCCGGGCCGCGGTGCTGTACCCCAGCTCCGCGGAGACCCGGGCCAACGCGGCGTGAATCATGGGGTGCGAGGGCTCGGCCCGGGCCGCTCGGGTGAGCAGCTCGTGGGCCTCATGCACCGCCTGCCGGCGCTGGGCCGCGAGGCCCTCGGCATAAAGACGGGCGGCCTCGGCTCCTCGCGGAAAGATGCCGCGGACGTCCCGGGCCTCCGACTCCGTCAACGCCTTCAGCTTCAGCTCCTCGCGCAGCGTCCTGCCCGCGCGTCGGGTCAGCTCGAGGACCCCGTCCGCGCGGGTCCCAGATTCGCTCACGCGGGCCAGCTCGGCACCGGACGCGACGTCGTGGAGGACCAGGTCGACCTGCAGCAGCTCGCCCGAGTCGCGCTCCGTCACGCGAAAGCCGCCGGAGAGCGCGAGCTCCGCCCCCGTCGCGAGCTGCAACCGGAGGAGCGCCTCGGTCGAGGGCGCCGTGGGAAGACGAAGGTCCGCCACCACCTGGGATGGCACGGTCCGGAATCCCTCGCCCGCCGACAGCTCCGCGGTGAGCGCATCCACGAGCACCGTCCCGAGCCAGGCGTGCGCGGGCGCCTGCGAGCGATTGTCCAGCGCCAGCACGGCCAATGTCCGGCGCTCCGCCGTGCCATTTCGCGCTGGCCCGTGCCAGGGCCGCCACGCGAGGGCCGAGCCGGTGAGCAGCAACAAGAGCGCGACGGCGCCCATCGCGAAGCGCTGCTTCAGGGGTGCCACCGAGCGGGCTCGAGCGAGCGCCGCCAGCAACTCCTCCATCGAGCCGTAGCGCGCTTCCGGATGCTCCGCCAACCCTCGCGCGAGCACCGCATGGATGCCCGCGGGGATGGGCGTGTGGTGATGCTCGCGGAGTGCCTCGTCCAGGGACACGCAGAAGCTGTACACGTCCGAGCGCACGCTGGCGGGGACCCTGCGAAGGAGCTCGGGAGCGACGTAGCCGGGAGTGCCCTCGATGCGGGAGGCGAGCCGCACCGTCACCACGTCGCCCGCCGCCCCCGGGAGCTCCGCCTCTGGAGCCGGCGCATGCGGTGGTGGGGGAGTGCCGGACGACAGCAGCCGCGCCAGCCCGAAGTCGGTGACGCGAGCGTTGCCGGTGCGGTCCACGAGGACGTTCTCCGGCTTGAAGTCGCGGTGCACGAGCCCCACCGCGTGAGCGGCGGCCAGGCCCTGTCCGGCCTGCTCGAACATGGAGAGGATTTCCTCGACGCCGCGCGGGCGCTCCTTCAGCCATCCCCGCAGCGTCGTCCCGTCCACCCGCTCCATGGCCAGGAAGACGCGCTCTTCCTCCACTCCGACGTCGTGCACGGTGACGACGTGGGGATGGGACGGCCGCGCCGCGGCCTGCGCTTCACGCAGCAGCTCTTCCGAGGCGGCCTGTCCCGTGGCGCGCAGCAGCTTGAGGCAGATGTGCCGGTCGAGCCGTGGGTCGTATGCCGCGTACACCACGCCCATCCCGCCCGAGCCGAGCACCTCCTGGACCACGTACCGCCCCAGCCGCGTCCCCCGGGGAAGGAAGCCGCCTCGCGCGGGCGTTCTCCGCTCCGTGATGACGTCCGTGGGCTGTTCCGCCCAGTCGGGAGGCTCGGCTCTCATGGTGCGCGGGCCTCTATCTGAACGAACGTTCGCTCGCAAGCGCCCTCATGCGCTCCTCTCCGCGGCCCCGGCATGAGGGTGATGCCCGGGGCCGCGCGTCTGTCGAGCGGCTTCAGCGGAACTGGCTGGAGCCGTCGACGCTGTCGTCGTCGAGCACCTTCGAGAGGGTGTCCTCCACCTGCTGCCCGTCGCTGGCGGTGACGCGGAGCTGGAAGCTGCCTTCGCCCATGCCGCTGGAGTTGACGAAGTAGTTGTAGTTCTCGCGGGGAACCTCGTTCCACCCGCCGGTGCCGCGCTTCCACTCCAGCTTCTTGATGGGGAGCCGGTGGTTGCGGACCTGGATGGCGGTCCACCACGGGTTGCTGCCGTCCTTGAAGTGGTACTCGAGGTTGCCGGCCACGTCACAGGACACGGGCGTCCAGGTGATGTTGACCCGGCCCGCCTGCATGTCGGCAATCTTGGCGAAGGCCTCGCGGCTCAGGTCCAGGTGGCCGCTGTTGCAGTCCGACGCCGGGCAGCGGTCGACGATGCGCACGCGGACGCTTCCCTTGGGACCCTTGACGTCCACGCACATGCCGCAGGCGGCGCTGTCGGCGTACTGGGCCTCGTTCATGGCCGCCACCATCAGGTCGCCGGTGGGGTCGAAGCTGCAATTCCCGGCGCCGTTGGCGTCGTAGTAGGTTGCGATGCCTTGCTGCTCCTCGCCGAGCGGCGTACCGCCGCCGGACGGGTCGTCACTGCACGCACCACACGCGAGGAGGGCGGCGAGGGGGAGGAAGAGGGAACGGGACTGTGGGGGAAGGTGTCGCATGCACGGTGCAGCATACCCGCAAATGGCGCCGCGTTTCCCCCACGGAATGGATAGCGGACATCCGCAATCCCTCTCACCGCGCCCGGCTTCCAACTCTTGCCCTGGAATGTCGGTCACCGGGGCCATGCAACACCAGATGTGCCAATGCAGCGATGCGTTACCTTTCTTCTTGCTCTCGAGGGTTCCATGCATCGAAACCGTGTCGTCACCCGATGGCTTCAGGGCGCTGTTCCCGCGCCCGTTCTTTCTCTCGACGTCCTGCTGCTGGCGGCCCTGCTCGTCCTCGTCACGGGCTGTCATGGCTCCGACCCGGAGCCGACACCCACGTCCCCCTCACTCGTCGAGAGCACCCAGTCCGCCGTCAACGTGCTGCCCCGCGACACGGTGACCTTCCACGTCGCCGCGAAGGACGACGCGAATCGCCCCCTCCGCATCACCTGGGAGGCCAGCGACGGCGAGCTCGAGGTGCCCCAGGGCACCGCCACGACGAGTGATGTGAAGTGGCGGGGGCCGGACTGCATGCCCGCGGGCAAGCGCATCCACGTTACCGCCACCATCACGAATGACGCGGCACCCGCCATCTCCCACACCTTCATTCTGTCCGCCCAGGCCTGCCCGGGCCCATCCATCGTGGGGGGATACATCCACTCGCTGGCCCTGCGCGCGGACGGCACCGTCTGGGTCTGGGGCCGTGGCGGCACGTCGATGACCAGCAGCACCCCCAGCACCATGGTGAAGGTGCCCGGGCTGTCCGACATCACGGCCGTGGCCACGGGAGGCGGCCACTCGCTGGCCCTGCGCGCCGATGGCACCGTGTGGGCATGGGGATACAACGCCAACGGTCAGCTCGGTAACGGGGAGACGTGGAGCACGGACCGCCCCGTCCAGGTGCGGGGATTGACGGGCGTCATCGCCGTGGCCGCGAGTGGCAACCACTCGCTGGCCCTGCGTGGCGACGGCACCGTGTGGGCCTGGGGAGACAACACCGACGGCGAGCTCGGTGATGACACCAACGAGGAACGTCACAGCCCCGTGCAGGTGCGGGGGCTGACTGGCGTCACGGCCATTTCCACGGGCTCCTTCCACTCACTGGCCCTGCTCGCCGATGGCACCGTCCGGGCCTGGGGACAACATCTCTTTGGCACGCCCGATGGAATGGGGGGGAGCGTCAGCTACACCCCCGTGCAGGTCGCCCCATTGACGGACGTCGTCGCCATCGCCGCGGGATGGCACAACTCGCTGGTCCTGCGCTCGGACGGCACCGTCTGGGCGTGGGGCATTGATGGCGAGGGCCTGCTGGGCGCCGGGGCAACGAGCTCCAGCACCACCCCCGTGCAGGTATCCGGGCTGACCGAGGTCACGCTCCTGTCCGCGACGCACTCCCACGCGCTGGCCCTGCGCGCGGATGGAACCGTGTGGACGTGGGGAAACAACAGCTTCGGACAGCTCGGCGATGGGACGAACACCCGCCGCCGCGCCGCACCCATGCAGGTGCCCGGACTGGTGGACGTCACCGCGGTGGCCGCCGGCGGCAAACACTCCCTCGTCATGCTTGCCGACGGAACCCCGCGGGCCTGGGGCTCCAACCTGGACGGACAGCTCGGCATGTCCATGGACACGACCCGGCGCTTCACCCCGGTGCAGGTGTCGAGCCTGTCGGGCGCCACCTCCGTGGCCGCGGGGTGGGACCACTCGCTGGCCTTGCGCGGCGACGGCACCGTCTGGGCCTGGGGCAGCAACCTCAGGGGGCAGCTTGGAATCGCGACGGGCAGCAGCGGCAGTGCGACGCCCGTTCAGGTTCCCGGCTTGAGCGGCTGCGTCGCCGTGTCGGCGGGCAGCGACTTCTCGCTGGCGCTGCCTGGCGATGGCAATGTCTGGGCCTGGGGCGCCAATTTCTACGGCGTGCTCGGCATCGAGGCGACGCTTGGCCGCGACACGCCCGGGGTGGTGCCCGGCGTGACGGGCGTCAGCGCGGTGGCCGCGGGCGAGTCCCATGTTCTGGCCCTGCGCGGCGACGGCACCGTCTGGGCCTGGGGAAACAACCAGGCGGGTCAGCTCGGTGATGGGACGACCACCGAGCGGCACAGTCCCGTGCAGGTGGCGGGCCTGACGAACGCCGTCGCCATTGCCGCGAGCCGGGCCCACTCGTTGGCCGTGCGCGAGGATGGCACCGTCTGGGCCTGGGGGAGCAACGGCTTCGGCGAACTGGGGGATGGGACGGCGACCGACCGCGTCACTCCGGTGCAGGTGCCGGGGTTGACGGGTGTCATCGCCGTGGCCGCGGGCTCGAACCACTCGCTGGCCCTGCGTGATGACGGCACCGTCTGGGCCTGGGGATTCAACTACGAAGGCCAGCTCGGGATTGGGACGAGGACGGGCCAGCTCGCCCCCGTGCAGGTGTCAGGGCTATCCGGCGTCAAGGCCATTGCCGCGGGTGGGGACCATTCGCTGGCTGCCATCGACAAAGGTCCCCTCAGCGCCTGGGGAAGCAACTTGCTGGGGCAGTTGGGGATTGGAGCGGGCTCTGGCCGGAACACGCCTGGACCGGTGTCCACGCTGCCTGGCGCCAGTTTCATGGTCGCGGGCGCCGCCCACTCGCTGGCCGTGGCCGGCGACGGTACCGTCTGGGCCTGGGGCCACGGCGCGTATGGACAGCTCGGGGAAGGCACGGCGGGCTACGTCAGCCGGCCCGTTGTGATTTCACTGCCATGAGGTATTGAGAAAGAGCCGGGTTCCCGCATACCCGGCTCACCCTGGCCGCGAACACCGACGGCGAAACACACGCGCACGCCGGGATGAATCCTCTCATGCCGCGCCGCATGAGTGTGAATCAAAAGACAGATTGTTGCTGCAATACGTCTCGAGATTGGTACCTTGCGCGCCCCTTCAACCAGGGAGTTGCAAGCGTATGCAGATGTTCGGACGTGGTGTCTATCTTTGCGCGGCAATCGCTCTCACGGCGTGTGGAGGTCAGGAGTCCCAGTCGCAGCAGCAGGAGCCGGGCTCTGAGGTGGCCACGCAGGAGGCGGGGCTCACCGAGGGCACGTCGCGCGGGTGCAGCTTCAGCATCTCCTACAGCGCGCGTCCGGGCACCCTTCCGCCCGTGTACGACGTGCAGTTGAACCGCGCGGCGTCGGACACGTGCGCGGGGGGCCAGGCGAGCCTGCCGCTGGGCTCGTCCACCAGCTTCACGCCGAGCATCTCGCTGGCGGCCAATGACCTGGGCGTGGCGGTGAGCTGGGTCTACAAGTCCTCTCCGAGCGGCAGCTCGCCGTCGCTGCTGGCCCTGCGGCACGTGGACCCGGACACGATGACCATCGTGCGCAGCGAGGGCCTCTCCGCGGGCAGGTTCGGCTCGGGCAGCATCTACTCGGGTAACCTGGCCATCCTCGCGGACGGCACCACGCTCACCGTGACGGGCACCAAGTACGGCGTCATCAGCGGCGAGACGGGCAGCGGCAGCAACTACGTCGCCACCTACGCCAACTTCTTCACCAGCACCGCGCCGCGCACCGTCGTGGCGTACTGATTCATGACTGAAACGGCGGCCCCGCGAGAGCAGGGCCGCCGTGTCCATGTCTCAGGGCTCGGCGGCGTAGAGCTGCCCGCGCATCTCGCCGTAGTAGGTGTGGGCCTTGGTGTGGAGGTTGAAGTAGAGCACGCCCTTGCGCGCCAGCCACTCCAGGCCAGCCACCGTCTTGGTCTGCGCGAGGAAGCCGAGCTCGGCGGGGCAGCTCTCCGGCAGTCCGGACTTCATGCCCTTCATGTCCTTGATGAAGACGATGTCCTTGTTGCTGATTTCGAGGGACATCTTGCCGGCGGCCAGCGTCTTCGTGAGGTCCCTGGACTCGCCGAGGTTCACGATGACGGGGCCGAGCACGCCCGGCGGGCCGCAGTGGATGTGGAACATGAGGATGTCGGCGGCGTTGACGCCTTCAATCTGGACGTCGATGTAGGCCTTGCTCAGGTCCTTGGCGAACCGCACCTGGCCCCAGCCGCGGGACTTGCGCTGCTCTCGCGGCGTGGAGGGCGCGGTGGCGCCGAGGCTCTTCTCCAGGACCTTCGGCGTCTCGGACTCTTCACCGGGCTCCTGCGCGGGGCTGAGGAAGGCCTCGTAGACGGTGAACGTCGAGGCCCCGAGCGCGGGCTCCTTGGCGTGGGCGGACAGGGCGAGCAGGGCAACCGTGAGGGCGAGTCGATTCGGCATGTGCATGGCGGGCTCCAGCGCGGGACGGATGCCTCCTGAGTAGCGCGGGCCCGGGATGGGTGATGGCCGAAGGTGGACAGCCAGTGTCCATTATCGGTCTGCTCACAGCGGGTCGAGGACGCCCCGGATGTGTGACAGCACGTGTTTGACCTTGGGAATCTCGGAGAGCGCCTCGGGGACGCTGATGCGCAGCGGGCGCTCGCGGCCCACCGCGTCGTGGAGCACGGGTACGAGCGTGTCGTCGGGGATGCCCGGGTCGGGCAGGTCGACGCTGGGCACGAGGCCGATGCCCTGGCCGGCGATGCAGCACGAGCGGATGAGGTGGATGTCCGGGGTGATGAGGGCGGGCTCCACGCGGAACAGGGGGCCCTTGAGCGAGGGCCACAGCCGCGCGTCCTCGCCGGGGGGCTCCCAGGCGAAGAGCTCGTGGCCCTGGAGGTCCTCCACGGAGTGGGGCGTACCGCGGCGCTCCAGGTACTCCCTGCTGGCGATGAGGCCTTCGCGGAGGCGGAGCACCGCGTGGGACAGCCACGGCCCCCTGGGCAGGTCCTCGCCGAAGTGGACGGCCATGTCCACGTCGTCGAGGGGCTCGCCGAGGGGGTTGTCGCTGAAGCGGGCGTGGACGCGGAGCTGCGGCCAGGCGGTGCGCAGCGCGCCGTAGAGGGGCGTGAGCAGGTGGGGCGGGAGGCCGATGGGGAGCACCACGCGCAGCAGGCCGGAGGGGGCCTGGCCCACCTCGCGGATGGAGGCGAGCAGGGCGCTCGTCTCCTGCATCATGATGCGTCCGCGCTGGGCGAGCACCGCGCCGGCTTCCGTCAGGACGATGCCCGAGCGGGTGCTCTTGAGGAGCGGTACGCCGGCGCGGGCCTCGAGCGCCTCGACACGGCGCCGCAGCGTCGTGCGCGACACGCCGAGGGAGTCCGCGGCCGCCAGGAACGAGCCCGTCTCCGCGACATCGAGAAAGGCGCGCAGCTCTTCCAGGTCCATGCTCTTGCCTCGCTGACGTGAGTCTACGTCAGCGGAGGCGCGTGGCCCTCCTCGGGGCGGAGCCAGAGGCTCCAGCTCCCGGAAGAAGAGCCGCCGTCATCACGGGGGCGTGAGCACTTCGACGAAGTAGTAGTCCGCCGAGTACGGCACCCGCTCCCGCTTGCCCTCGTCCGCCGCGCCCGCGCAGCCCGACGTCGGCGCAATCCCTCCCACGGTGTTCAGCCGGAGCACGTAGCCCCGCTGGGTCCCATCGGAAGTGGTGCGCGAGAACACGTCCGAAGGCAGCCCCTGGTCGATGCGCGCCGCGTTGGAGAGGCGCAGCACCGGGACATTCCCCGCCCCGTTGGGGACCGAGGCATCAGCGGCGCCGATGAAGAGCGTCTGCCCCGACGTGGGCACACCGCCATTCAGCGCCGGAGCGGAGACCCGCCAGGCGGGGCCGATGGGAGGCGTGCCGGTGGGAGCCCCGAAGTCGATACCGCCCGGGTACCGGAAGTGGTCGAAGACCAGCGTCTCCAGTCCGGGGACGTCCTCGGTGGTGATGGGGCGGAGGCCGGCTTCGGGCCGGAGGAAGGTCCAGGCGAAGCTGCCTCCGGAGCTACGGCACTCATACACCTGGGCCGCGGGCGCCGAAGGCGTGACGTCCGTGGGGAGGCTCACGGAGCCCGTCCCCAGGGGTGGTGCGCCCGCCGGAGTGTCGACAGTCTTGTATGCGGCCACGATGCGAGCGGAGGGACGCGAGCCGGGCTCGCGGCCCAGCAGCTCGCCGAGGTCGTAGTCCGTGCCTCCCAGATTCACGCGCAGCAGGTCCGCCGGCACGCCGTCCGGCAGCTCGGTGGGCGCGTCCCGGGTGATTCGCCGCAGGGCTTCCGTGGCCTTCTCCGCGTCGGAAGCGTCGTCATCATCATCGTCATCACACCCTCCGAGCACCGCTCCGGAGAGCGCGAGCGCAGCAATCACACACGAGGGCCACGGGCGAGAAGTCTTCAAAGGCGTCCTCCAGCGACAGTCGGCCCACGGTGAGGCCGGCCCGTCGTGCCAACAATCGTGCTGATGGAGGACCCACTGTTTCGCACTGGAAGGCGCGGCAGCCCCAGGATGCCGAGGCTCGGTGCTGCCGTTCCCCAGGGTTATTGCCGCCGGAAGATGGAGCGTCCCTCGCGCAGGCAGGCGATGAGCGCGTCGCGCCGGAGCCCGCTCGCATCGACGACCTCGTCCACGAGCCACTGCCGCACGCGCTCGAGGAGTTCCTCGTTCCGGAAGAAGTCCTCGTCGGAGCCCAGCTCGGTTTCCAGATCGCCACCGAAACGGATGTCGTGGTCCTCGCCCAGGAACAGCCGCGTGCGGATGCCGCCGGAAGCCATCAATGACTTGTCATTGCGGAAGCCATGGACGAAATCCCTGGCGAGGATGTCTCCGCCGACGAAGAAGGCTCCATCGGTGACGAGACTTCCGCAGCTCAGCTTCCCGGCGATGGCGACGCGCGAGTCCGGATCGGAGTCGCGAACGAGCCCCGTGACTTCCGTGTCCCCCAGCACGAGCAGGTTGCCCACGACATGCAGGTTGCCTTCGACGCGAAGGTCACCGGGGACGACGCGGACCTCGCCCGGTTCCACCTTCAGGTCTCCGGAAACGATTTGCGAAACTCGTGGCGTCAAAGCCGCCTCTCGAAGCAGCCATGCAGCCGCGTAGAACACCCAGGGCTCCGCGTTCCGTTTCCGGAGCTCGCGAACCCATTCCTCGGCGGAGGAGGGCACTGCCTCCGGGCACCGGTCGAGGACCTCCAGACGGCGCGGTTCTGCGTGTCGGGCTCACTCCCCAGGACGGTGCCCTCGGGTCCCACCCCGATGCAGAGGCGGTCTGCCTTCATCCGCACCTGGGCCGGGTGGGGCTGTTTCGGGCTGCGGAGGATGGGCGCCAACTGGGACCACGGCGTGTGCGGTCGTAGGGAATCTCCATCCGCGCAGTATGCCCCGCGCGGGAGGGCGCCCCTACGCCTGCACGTCCCAGGCGATGGGGAGGTGCTCGAAGCCGCGCAGCATGAGGTACGGCCGGCGAATGGCGGGCTCGTCGGTGCGCAGGCGCAGGTTGGGCAGCCGCTGCAGGAGCTGCTCGAAGGCAATCCGCCCCTCCAGCTTCGCCAGCGGGGCGCCCACGCAGAAGTGGATGCCCTTGCCGAACGCCAGGTGCTTCCTCGCGTCCGCGCGGTGGATGTCGAAGCGGTCCGGCTCGGTGAACTGCGTCTCGTCGTGGTTGCCGGACTCGTACAGGATGAACGTCCGCGAGCCCTTCGGAAGGGACACGCCGCCGAGCGTCGTGTCCGTCATCACCTGGCGGAAGAAGCCACGCACGGGCGGCTCCTGGCGGAGGATTTCGTCGATGGCGTTGGGCAGCAGGCCCGCAGGGTCCGCCTTCACCTCCCGCAGTTGCTCGGGGTGATTGAGCAGCAGCCACAGCCCGTTGCCGAGGAGCCCCGTCGTCGTCTCATGACCGGCGGAGAAGATGTCCATGGCGTTGCAGACCGCTTCCTGCTCGGTCATCGGCGCGGTGCCGCCCATCGACTGCGGCACGAGGAGGGTGAGCAGGTCCTCGCGCGGCTTGCGGCTCCGCTCGTGGAGCTTCTCCTTGAAGTACCGCTCCATGGCGATGAAGCCGTGCGCGCTCTCCACCTGCTGCTCGATGGGGGCCGTCGCGGACATCAACAGCGTCTTGTCGTCCGACCAGCCCTTGAGCTGCTGCATGTCCGAGCGCGGCACGCCAATCAGGTCGCAGATGACGAAGGCGGGCAGGGCGAAGGCGAACTGCTGCACCAGGTCTCCCTGGCCGTCCTTGATGAAGCCGTCGATGAGCCCGTTCGTCGTCGCCCGGATGGAGGCCTCCATCGCGGCGATGCGCTGGGGGCTCAGGGCCCGGCCGAACACGTTGCGCATGCGCGTGTGGGTCGGCGGGTCGCTCTGCACGAGCGACTGGAACTGCGAATAGCCCTGCTTGAGGATGTTGAGCACCTCGGGGTGCGGCTCGGCCTTGGCGTCGAGCGCTCCCACCGAGGAGAAGCGGTCCGTATCCCGCTCCACCTCGGCGATGTCCGCGTAGCGGGTGACGACCCACAGGCCGAACATGGGGCTGTAGAACACGGGGCGCTCACGGCGCAGCCGCGTGTACATCGCGTAGGGGTTCTCCATCTGGTCGGGAGCCATCGGATTGAAGGCGGCGACCAAGGCGTCAGTGTCCTGGATGTGCGTGCTTGGGGGAGCCATCCCCCCAGCATAGAGCACCTAGATAGCTGGATTCACTCGGATTTCGCGGGGAGCGCGTTGACGCCTGGGTTTGTCAGTACGCCATGTCATGGTTGCGCCCGGCTTTCACCGCGAGATGTGACATGCGGAAAAAAGCCAGACACGGGGGGACGCGCTGCGGCAGCGCTGACAGTGCGAGGTTGCCCTCCGAATGACCACGCAGAGGAGAGCATCAGTGAAAAAACACAGCCAGAACAATCCCATCACCCAGGCAGTCGCCACCGCGCTCGTCCTGGCGGCCAGCTCCGCGTCCGCGGCGGACCACGTCGACCTGCACCTGCAGGACGTCGGTGCCATCCGCCAGCAGCACGCGGCCATCGCCGCCACCGGCAGCCTGGCTCGGGAGGACGCCCGCCATGCTCGGGCCCTCGGCCTCGGCGCTGACTCGAGCCTGCGTCTGCTCGACCGCGTCAGCGAGCGTGGCGCGAGCAACTACCGTTACCAGCAGACGTTCCGCGGCCTGCCCATCTTCGGCGAGCACGTCATCGTCAACGAGGACGCCAACGGCGAGATTCGCACGCTGTTCGGGCGCAAGGTCACCGGCCTGGAGCGCGACATCCAGGATGGCACCCCGCGGCTCACCGCCACGCAGGCGCTGGACATCGCGAAGGGCGCCGGCCTCGGCAAGCGCATCAGCGCCATGCTCACGGCCAACGAGAAGGCCGAGCTGATGATCTACGTCGACGACGACGGCCGCGCCCACAAGAGCTACGTCGTCAGCTACTTCGCGGATGCCTTCGGAGGCGGCTCGCCGACGCGCCCGACGGTGATTGTCGACGCCGAGGACGGCACCGTGCTCCAGCAGTGGGAGAACCTGCAGCACGCGCTGGTTGGCACCGGCCCCGGCGGCAACCTCAAGACGGGCCAGTACGAGTACGGCACGAACTTCGGTTACATGGACGTGGCCCAGTCCGGCACCACGTGCACGATGACCAACACCAACGTGAAGACCGTCAACCTCAATCACGGCACGTCCGGCACCACCGCGTTCGCGTACACCTGCCCGCGCAACACGGTGAAGAACATCAACGGCGCCTACTCGCCGCTCAACGACGCGCACTACTTCGGCGGCGTCATCTACAACATGTATCAGGCGTACGTCGGCAGGGCTCCGCTGACGTTCCAGCTGACCATGCGCGTGCACTACAGCACCAACTACGAGAACGCCTTCTGGGACGGCTCGTCGATGACGTTCGGTGACGGCTACACCACGTTCTACCCGCTGGTCAGCCTCGACGTGGCCTCGCACGAGGTCTCGCACGGCTTCACCGAGCAGAACTCGGGGCTCATCTACTCCGGCCAGTCCGGCGGCATCAACGAGGCCTACTCGGACATCGCCGGCGAGGCGGCCGAGTACTACATGCGCGGCACCAACGACTTCCTGGTCGGCGCGCAGATCTTCAAGAGCAGCGGCGCGCTGCGCTACATGGCCAACCCGCCGCAGGACGGCATCTCCATCGGCCATGCCGCCGACTACCGGGACGGCATGGACGTGCACTACTCGTCCGGCGTGTACAACAAGGCCTTCTACCTGCTCGCCACGAAGACGGGCTGGAACACGCAGAAGGCCTTCCAGGTCTTCGCCCGGGCCAATGACCTGTACTGGACCCCGAGCACGAACTTCAACCAGGGCTCGTGCGGCGTGCAGACGGCGGCGCAGGACTACGGCTTCAGCGTGTCCGACGTGGCCTCGGCCTTCGCCTCGGTCGGCGTGAGCTGCGGCGGCGTCATCGAGGTGTTCCGGCAGACGGACGCCAGCGGCAAGCTCACCATCGCCGTGTTCGAGCGCTACGCGACGACGGCCGCCAACCACAACACCAACTTCGCGGTGACGGTGCCGGGTGACTTCGTGGTGATTGGCGGTGGCGGCGAGGGCAAGGAGAGCCCGGCGGGCAACCTGCTGACGGCGTCGTACCCGGACACCGGGCTGACCTCGTGGCTGGTCTCGACCAAGGACCACGTCAATGCCGACCCGGTGCAGGTCCGCGCCTGGGCCATTGGCCTGAAGGCCACGGGGCTGACGGCGGCGCAGCTGCGCAGCTATGTGACCCTCAGCACCGCGACCAGCGCCCTGGTCGCTCATCCCGACGTCACCGCGACCCTGCCTTCCGGCTATGTGCTGGCGGGTGGCGGCATCAAGGTGAACTGGACGGGCGGGGGCAGCCTCGCCACCGCCTCCGCGCCCTCGGGCACCGCCTCCTGGCGCGTGCGCTCGAAGGACCACACTGTGTCCTCGCCGGCGACGGCGGTGGCCTACGCGATTGGCATCAGCAGCTCGATTCCGGGCGTCGGCACGATTGGCAACGTCGTCAACAGCGGCACCTCGACGGTCGTCGCGCATCCGAGCTTCAGCGCGGGGTTGACCACGGGCTATGCGCTCAGCGGCTGCGGCGCGTTCGTGAACTGGAGCGGCGCCGGCAACCTGCTGTGGCGGATCAAGCCGTACAACTCCGGCTGCACCGTCTCCTCGAAGGACCACATCGATTCGTCGCCGGCGTCCATCTCCGGCTACGCGATTGGCCTCCGCGCGTTCTGAGTGATTGCGGCTCCGCTCCGGACGCCGCATGACGTTGAGGCCCCAGGTTCCCCGCGGGACCTGGGGCCGCGTCGGCACCGCGGAGTTCCATGGAAAGGCCCTACGGGGGGCAAGGCTTGACAGGGCGCTGCCCCTGCTGCCGAACTCCTTGGGTGCTCCCAGGGGACAGGTCCATGGCATCTGAAGAATCGCATTCAGTGGCGGCCCGGCCCGAGCAGCTCGATGGCGGCGACGAGCGCAGGATTCCTGGGGCACCCGAGTCCAGGCGCGGCATCTGGCGTCGCCTCGCGGATCGGGTGTTCGGGTACGACTATTTTGTCTGCTACGCGTGGGCGGATGGCCGCCCCTACGCCATGGAGTTCGCCGCGCGGCTCGAACGGCTGGGGCTTGATTGCTTCCTGGACTCCGAAGACTACGCCTTGTCGGATGACTGGGAGCGCGTGGGCAGCTGGACGCTTCGCAGGACCGGCCAGCTGCTGCTCATCGGCTCACCCGTGGCACTCGAGCGTCCGGCCGTCTTGCGCGAGGTGCGCCTGTTCGCGCGGACGGGCCGCCGGATTGTTGCCATCAGCTTTGGAGGCAGCCTCGACCCAAGCCGTGGAAACTCGAGGCTCTTCAGATACCTGAAGGCCCAGACCCTTCGCTTCGAAGAGCGCCCCGAGAGACTGGCCATCGGCCCCTCCGACGAAGCCGTGGAGCGTGTTGTCTCCAGCTTCGGGGTCGTCCGGCAGAGAGACAAGCGGCTGCGCCTCGTTTCCCTGACGGCCGTGCTCCTGGGACTGCTTGCGGTGGGTGCTGGCATCGCGGCGGTCCTCGCGGTTCTCGCGCGTGCGGCGGCGGAGGAGCGCAGCCAGATCAACCTCTCCCAGCGGCTCGCCGCACAGTCCGCGTTGGTCCAACAGGCCTTTCCCAAGCGGAGTGCCCTGTTGGCGCACGAGAGCCTGCGCGTGGCCAACGCGGCGGGAGTCGTGGTTCGCGATGCGGAGGAAGCGGCGCGCCGGGCGCTCGCGGCCTTGGGTGAGTCCACACCGTACGCGCACGAGGGACTCTCGGCGATGGCCCTCAGTCCAGATGGACGCTGGTTGGCCACTGGCGGCGAAGACACGTTGATACGGCTCTGGGACCTGGAGCATCCCACGGAGCCTTCCATTCTCCGTGGACATGAGACGGCCGTTCAGACGCTCGTCTTCAGCCCGGATGGGAAGTGGCTCGTCAGCGGCGGTGAGTACTACGGGCGTGGAATCATCACCGAGAAGAGCGACCGCAGTGCGTTCCTATGGAACGTCACCTCTCCACAGGCTCCACCCGTACGATTGGCAGGTCCCGGTGTCGCCGTGGAGATGGCATTCCTCAGAGCTTCCTCAGCGGTGGCTGTCATGTTCTCGGAGGGGGCCGTGGGCGTCTGGAATGTATCGAAGCCGGGGGCCGAGGCCCAATGGCTCGGGGGGACCGACCTCGATGCCAGGAACATCGCGGTGGATGGACAGGAGCGCTGGCTGGCGGTCGGTAATCGAAACGGAGCGGCACTGCTATGGCAGCAGGAGGAGCTGTCCGCGGAGGCAGAGCCGCTCGTGCTGGGCGGCCACGACGACCCCGTCGTGCGCACGCTGACCTTCAGCCCTGACGGACGGTGGCTGGTGACGACCAGCACCGACCCGCGGTCGGATTCTGGCGCGCCACCGACCTCCTCGCGAACGGCACGCTTGTGGAATCTCCAGTCCAGCACGCCCGCCGCAACCACGCTCGCCATCCGGGCGACGTGGCACCCGGTATTGCAGGTGGCGTTCAGCGAGGACTCGCAATGGCTGCTGATGCGCTCCGAGACGGCTGACCTGCGGCTCTGGCGCATGCCGGAAGTTCAAGGCGAGCCGCTGACGTTCACGCTCAGAGATGAAGGTGGCGACGAGCTCGACGGGCTCACGAGCGCGGCATTCAGCCGGGATGGACGCTACCTGGCAGCAGGGACAGAACGCGGCGGCTTGCGGGTCTGGCGTCTCGACTCAGGTGTGCCGCGTGACTGGCGCGCATTCTCGATTGCGAACGCCGAGGTGACGACGCTGGGCTTCTCGCCCAACAACGCGATGCTCTTCGCGGGCGGGCGCGATGGCTGGATTCGCGCCTGGAGTCTCGATGACACCAGTGGCCTGCCCGCGGATGTCATCGCCGGACACGAAGGCCAGGTGAATGGGCTCTGGTTCCTGCCTGGAGGCCGTGAGCTCCTGACGGTGAGCTACTCCAACCAGACCGTGGGAGGAGTCGGCGACGAATCCGTGCGCAGGTTCCGGCTGGATGACGCCCAACACCTCGCTCGTGCGGCGGAGCTCCTGCGGATTCCCGCCGGCGGCTATTCGGCGCAGCAGAGCGAGGACCGAGTCTGGGTTGCATTTGCATCCGGTGCGGACGAGACCACACTCATCAAGGTTGGCACCCGAGACTCGGCCGCTCGATACACTGTCGTCCCGGGTGCGCTCGTCCAGCAGGCATTCAGTCCGTCCAGTCGGTGGCTCGTCACCCATGCTGGCCACTCCGTCGTACTGACCCACCTCGGCGACGAGAAGCGTCTGACCCTGGACGCGGCCGGGAACACGAATCCGGCGGATGCCGACGCTCGAATCGTGGACGTTGCCTTCAGCGCGGACGAATCACGGCTGATGGTTTCGACCCGCCGGAACGTGCTGCTGTACGAAATGAAGGGCTCCGAGGTTCCCTCATTGAAAGCGACGATGACCGCTCCGAGCACCCCGTCATCGGGCCGGGTCGGGAAGGCCAGCAGTCTGTCCATGGCCCGTGATGGGAGGTGGCTGCTTGCAACGTGGCACCCGGAGGATGCCCCTGGTGCGACTCCGGAGGCCTTTCGCGGGAGCGCGACCCTCCTGAACCTGGGTGCGTCGGGACAGGTAGAGCAATACCGGCTGGACCTGCCCATCGCGCACACAGGCGTCATCATCGGAGACCACGCTGTCGTCTCGACGCCGGATGGAACCGCGTATGTGTGGCGGCTGCCGTATTCGCCCGGCGACCCGCCGGTCATCCTCCAGGGAGGCGGAAGAGCGCACCCGGCCACCGGGAACGCCTACGGGAGTCCTGACGGACGGTGGGCGCTCACGCTCTCGGCCGACACGGCATACCTCTGGAGACTCTCATCGAACCGGCGGAGCGCGGTCCGAGCAGCCATCGGGCCCATGGAGCCGAACGCCATCAACGGAAGCTACAGCGCGTGGGGCCGGGTCCGGTTCAGCGGCACCGGTAAGTGGCTCGCGCTGACGCAGAAGCAGGAGGAGGAGCCTCACATGCTGCTGTGGCTCGTGAGGTTGGATGGCGCGACCCCGGTGGCGAGGCGGCTTCCGCATGGTGAACAGGACACGTTCGAGGAGGTCGCGTTCAGCCTGTCGGGCGACTGGCTGGCCACGGGGGGCGGGACGAGTACTTCACGCATCGTCGAACATACCAGCATCAACCTCTGGGACCTGAGGAGGGCGGGTTGGGGAAGGGCTCCCATCCCACTCTCCGCGCATGAGACAACGATTGATGGGCTGCTGTTCGATGACCCCTACCTGTTCTCCAGCGCGGAGGACCGGTCCGTTGTCAAATGGGACACCTCGGTGGACGAGCCCGCCAGCGCGTATTCCTTCCTCCAGCGCTCCGCAGGCACGTCCTTCATGCAGAACGCCATCATTCTGCGCTCGGCCGTGCCTGGCACCGTCCTGACCCTCACGGAGGAAGGAAAGATTGGCTCTGAGTATTCGTTGCTGAACCGGTATCTGACCGACCCCGCGGGTCTGCTGCCCGTCATCCCACGGGTTGTCGGACGCCCCTTCACCGCCGCGGAGTCCAGGCGTTATCTCGCGCACTGAGCGGGGCATCGGCGCCGCGCGCTGCCTGCGCGCGTCAGCCCAGGCCCAGGCGGGGCAGGGTGACCTCGCGCACGCGGGGGATGCGGAAGCGGTAGAGGAACGCGTCCGCGAAGTAGTGCGCCAGCACCACGGCGTTGGTCGCGATGACGCCCAGCGACCACCAGGGCTGCTGCCTCAGGAGGTAGGCGGTGGCCGCGCCGTGCGTGATGCCATCCACCAGCGGCACGAAGGGGCTGTTGGCCACGCCCACCAGGATGATGGGCGCCATCACCGCCAGCATCGCCGCCCACGCCCCGGGCCCCCGCAGACGGGCCGTGGTCTCGCGAGCGGTGGGCTGCAGCATTCGCCCGGTGAGGAAGAAGTACTCCAGCCCGTGGATGCCCGCGCTCAGGATGGAGCCCCACAGCGGCCACACGAGGTACACCGCCACCACCGTCGTGTGCGCGAGGACATAGAGCTTCCGGGGCGCGCTCTGTCCCGGAGCTCCGTGCAGCGCGAGGACCAGCCGCACGGCGAAGACGGCCCAGATGGCGAGCAGCGCCCACGTGAGGCCATGGGGTAGCGAGCCGGACTCCGCCTGCCCGATGTCAATCATGGGCCGCGCGCCCGGTATGCCGGTGACGGGCAGCGCCAGGGTACGCACCATCATCAGGACCAGCGCGAGCGGGACGAACTGGCGCTGAAGAGTGCGCTCGGCATCCGAAGGGGGCGGGGCGCCTCCGGCACGTCCCCGGAGCGTGTGCAGCGCCCACAGTCCCTTCACCTGCGACAGCGTGTGGTGCATCGCCAGGACGTGGGTGCCCGAGGCCAGCAGGAGGGCGAGCAGGGGAGCGTGCTCGCTGGCGTACCAGAGCAGCCCGAAGGTGAGCGCGAACACCGCCGCCGAGCCGCCCACGAGCAGCCGGGACTGCGACGGCGTGGTGTGCAGCAGCTCGCGCCGCGTGCCCACCAGCAGGAATGTCAGGATGACGTGGGTGCCGTTGAGGAAGACGTACTGCGACGTCCACCGCCCGATGGCCTGGGAGAACCCCTGCGGGCCCTCGCCGGTGAAGCTCGCCAGCCACACGCACGCGAGCATCAGCAGCGTGGGGAGCAGCAACAGGCTCACGTCCACCCGGGGCGAGAAGAGCCACAGCCACTGGACGCGCGCGGACGCCGAGGCTTCGGACGTGGCGAGGGCAGGGGCGAGGGGAGGCGACATGCGCGCGGGAGTATAGCCCGGAGGCGGGTGGGGAGCCTCAGGGCAGCGTGAAGATGCTCCGGTACTGGGCCCACGTCGTCCGGTCGCCCGGGATGCGGCCCTGCCAATAGCGCGTCATCAGGAACCCCTCGAACGCGACGAGGAGGACGAGGACGGCCCCGGCGAGGCGCCGCGACACGGGGCGCTCCAGCCGCGCGAGGAAGCCGGCGATGCCCAGGGAGAAGAAGGCGCTGGCCTCGGTGAAGGCGCGGTGGCTGAAGCTGGACCCGTAGGGCCAGTGCCACCACGTGGACACCAGGTAGAGGTGCACGATGGAGAAGAGCAGCACCGGCAGGAGGTGGTCCCGCAGCCGCGCCCTGTCTCGCACGAAGCCCACGACGGCGAAGAGCCACACCGGCGTCCAGAAGAAGAGGCCCTTGCGGACGCTGAAGAGGACCGAGAGCACCAGGGGCCGGTCGAACTCGAAGCCCTGGCCCCGGTAGGAGAACACCAGCCAGCGCCCTGTCGCGAAATGCCAGTAGGCGACGAGGATGCTCAGCACCGCGCCCGCCGCGAGCATGGCCCACGCGACGCGACTCCAGTGCGCGCGGAGGAAGGCCAGTCGCTCCCGCTGCGTCCGCGTGTCGAAGACGCCGTACAGCGGGATGAACAGCAGCGCCACGGCATTGGGGTTGCGCACCAGCATGATGAACCCCGCCACGAGCCCCAGCAGCAGGGAGCGGCGCACGGTGGGCTCGCGGTACCACGCGGGCACGAGCACGAGCAGCGCCGAGAAGAGCGCGAAGGAATAGACGTGGCTGAAGATGGCGTCGGCGGTGCCGTAGTGGAACAGGTTGGTGCCGAAGGTGACGATGGCGAGCGTGGCCAGCACCACCGGCGCAGGGTAGAGGGCCTCCAATGCCTTGCGCAGCAGCGTCAGCCCGATGACCAGCGCGAGCAATCCGTTGAGCGCCGCCGCCACCTGGTAGGGCCGAGAGAAGCCGTCCTGGCGCGCGCCCACCAGCGGAGCGCTGACGTGCGCGACGAGGAAGGCGGGCATCATCAGGATGGCCTGGCCCGGCGGGAAACGATTGAGGTAGCGGCCCGTCGACTCGTCCAGCGTGAGCCCCAACTCGTAGGGCATGTCCGGTCCCCACTCGGCGGCCTCCGTGCGCAGGGACAGGTCGTGCTGAACGAAGAGCGCCGTGAGGTAGAGGTGGTAGCCGTACCCGTCCGAGCGGATGGGCGTGCGCGTCGGGTTCGCGCGGTAGAAGAGGACGAGGGCCACCAGCCCGAGCACGCCCACCGCCGGTGCGAAGAGCCTCAGCGCACGATGCACCCACGCGGGCGCGGACGAAGCTGGAGCGAGCGAGGATGTGGCGGGCGTCATTGGCACCGACTCTACCGTGCGCTGCCTCGATTCCTGCCTCTTCCTGCTGCCCCGGCCGTGCGTGTGATTCAACGCCCGATGGGCCGGGGAATCCCCTCGCCGCTTCGACGCCCGCCGAGCACACTGGGAAGGTCGCTCCTCCTCGGATGCTGTTCCCGAAGCCTGTCGGCCCAACTCCTAGGTCATTCAGGGGAGGAAGCGGTGAGGACACAGAGTCGACATGAGGTAGGGAGCCGCCGACGTACGCCCGTTCCCTCGGCGCGGACCGCGCGCAAGAGCGCGAGCCGGCCCGCGAAGGAGAAACAGTCCCAGCCCCGGCGCAAGGCGGCCCCGGTCTCCCCTGGAGGAGATGGACTGAACGTGCAGCGTGTCCTCTGGCGGGGGACCGCCGAGTCGTCGCTCGAGACCCTGCTCGGGCGCGAGTGGCTCGTGACCAATGGGCTGGGCGGCTATGCCGCCGGGACGGTGGCGGGTGTGCCCACCCGCCGCTTCCATGCGCTCCTCGTCTCGGCCCTCCCCGCGCCGCTCGGCCGGGTCGTGATGCTCAGCCAGCTCACGGAGCGCATCACGCTGCCGGATGGCCGGTCTGGCGAAATCAGTGGAAGCGAGCAAGCGCCCGGCAAGCTCGATGTCCATGGGCTCGCGGCGCTCAAGGAGTTCCGGCTGGAGCAGGGCCTGCCCGTCTGGCGGTACGAGGCCGCTGGCCACGTGCTCGAGAAGCGGATCGTCATGCTGCACCAGCAGAACACGGTGCACGTCCAGTACACGCTGATCAGCGGCCCGGGGCAGGTGACCCTGGAGGTACGCCCCTCGCTCCAGTTCAGGCGGCACGAGGACCGGCTCGACTCCCCCGTGGCCGAGGACTACCCCCTCACGCGAATGGGAGACCGCTACGAGCTGCGTGCGCCCGAGCCGTACCCTCCGCTCCGGATGCGATTCGTGGGGCAGTCGTCCACGTTCCTGAGCGAGCCGCGCGTGTTGGAGAACATGTACTACCGCCTCGAGGACCGGCGTGGGTACGACTCGGGAGGGCGCCTGTGGAGCCCGGGCAGCTTCCGCGTGGAGCTCTCCTTCGACCGGCCAGCGACGCTCATCGCCTCCACCGAGGATTGGGAAGTCATCGACGCGTTGACTCCGGTCCAGGCCCTGAAGTTCGAGGCGCTGCGGCGTGAGCGGATGCTGGAGGCCGCGCATCCGGCGGCGAGGACTGGCATTGGCCCGGCACTGGTGTTCGCCGCGGACCAGTTCATCATCTCCCCCGCGGGTCGCGTCGCGGATTCCGCGCGCGTGCACGCATCGGGAGACGAGCTGCGCAGCGTCATCGCGGGCTACCACTGGTTCACGGACTGGGGGCGGGACACGATGATCAGCCTGGAGGGCCTGACGCTCGTCACCGGGCAGCACGACATCGCCCGCGACATCCTGCGCACGTTCGCCTTCTATTCGAAGGACGGCCTCATCCCGAACCTGTTCCCCGAGGGCGGGAAGGATGGCCTCTACCACACCGCGGATGCGACGCTGTGGTTCTTCAACGCCGTCGACCGTTACATCCAGGCGACCGGTGACCGTGAGAGCGTGCAGCGAATCCTGCCGCTCATGCGAGACATCGTGGCGCATCACCTGCGCGGGACCCACTTCAACATCGGCGTCGACCCCGCGGACGGGCTCGTCCGTCAGGGCCAGAGCGGATACCAGCTCTCGTGGATGGACGCGAAGGTGGGGGACTGGGTGGTGACGCCCCGGCGGGGGAAGACGGTGGAGATCAACGCGCTCTGGTACAACGCCCTCATGCTCCTGGCGGGCTGGGAGCGGGAGCTCACGGGCGAGCAGGAGGCGCGTCAATACACCGAGCTCGCCGCGCAGGTGCGCAAGTCGTTCAACGAGCGGTTCTGGATTGAGCGCAGCGGCTACCTGTACGACCTCGTGGACGGTGAGCGCGGGGACGACGCGGCCTTCCGGCCGAATCAAATCCTCTCATTCTCGTTGACGCACCCGGTGCTGGACGAGAAGCGCTGGGCGCCGGTGCTCGAGAAGGTCATGGAGCAGCTCTACACGCCGGTGGGGCTCCGCTCTCTCTCGCCCGGACATCCCGACTACAAGCCCCGGTACGACGGCGACCTGCGCTCGCGAGATGCGGCCTACCACCAGGGAACCGTCTGGGCCTGGTTCGCCGGGCCGCTCGTCGATGCGTGGCTCCGCGTGCATCCGGGCGACCGCGAGGGCGCGCGGAAGCTGCTGAAGGGCTTCGAGAAAGAGCTGGGCGATGCGGGGCTGGGCACCATCGCGGAGATATTCGACGCGGACCCGCCATTCACTCCGCGCGGGTGTGTCGCTCAGGCCTGGAGCGTGGCGGAGGTCCTGCGCGCCTGGGTGAAGACCGCGCCGGAAGACGGGCAGGGCGTCCGGAAGCCGCCCCGGCGGAAGGGGACGACCCACGGCCGGCGGCACCCCGCGCGGCATTGAGCGGCCCATGGGGGCCACGCCTGAGTGGGGCGCGGCCCGTGCCCCGAATGAGTCCCGCGCGAATTCTTTGCCGCAGTGCGGCGTACTTCGGGGAGGATGCCGGGCATGACGGACTTCGGCATCAACGTGGACCCGGGTGAGGTGGGGCTGGACGCACAGCGGCTGCGGCGCATCGACACGCACTTCCGGCGGTATGTGGACGACGGGAGGCTCGCGGGCTGGCAGGTGATGGTTTCGAGGCGCGGCAAGGTGGCGCACCTGGCGTCGTACGGGCATGCGGACCGCGAGGCGGGGCGGGCGGTGGAGACGGACACCGTCTGGCGCATCTATTCGATGACGAAGCCGGTCACCTCGGTGGCGGCGATGATGCTGTGGGAGGAGGGCGGGTTCGAGCTGTCCGACCCCATCAGCAAGTGGCTGCCGGAGTTCGCGCAGCCGCGCGTCTACATGGGCGGCCCGGCGACGAAGCCCGTCACCGTGCCGGCCACGGAGCCCATCCGCGTGTGGCACCTGCTGACGCACACCGCGGGGCTGACGTATGGCTTTCACCGGGTCCACGTCACGGATGAGATTCACCGGCTGCGAGGCTTCGACCTTGGCGCGCCGGAGGGCTATGACCTGGCCGCGTGCGTGAAGGGGTGGGCGGAGCTGCCGCTCACGTTCCAGCCCGGAGCCGAGTGGAACTACTCGGTGTCGACGGACGTGCTCGGGCGGCTGGTGGAGGTGGTGTCGGGGAAGTCGCTCGACGTGTTCTTCCGCGAGCGCATCTTCGGCCCGCTGGGGATGCGGGACACCGGCTTCTGGTGCCCCGAGGACCAGCAGGGCCGGCTGGCCGCGCTGTACATGCCCGTTCCCGCGACGGGAAAGGCCATCCGCGCGGATGCGTTCGCGAAGCTCGGGACGAAGCCTCCGGCGTGGTTGTCGGGTGGAGGCGGGCTCGTGTCGACGACGCGAGACTTCACGCGCTTCACGTGGATGCTGCAGAACGGTGGCGAGCTGGAGGGAGTGCGGCTCCTGTCCCCGCGCACGGTGAAGTACATGACGCGCAACCATCTGCCGGGTGGAGTGGACCTCGCCACGTATGGCCGGCCGCTCTTCGCGGAGACACGGTACGACGGCGTGGGGTTCGGGCTGGGCTTCGGCGTGGTCATCGACCCGGTGGCCTACCGCGTGCCGACGAGCCCGGGCGAGTACCACTGGGGAGGCATGGCCAGCACCGCGTTCTGGGTGGACCCTGGCGAAGAACTCGCCGTTGTCTTCATGACCCAGTTGCTGCCGTCCAGCACGTGGCCGCTGCGCTCACAGCTGCGGCAGCTCGTGTATCAGGCGATGGTGGATTGAAGATGCGAGTGGCAGGCTGCGTCCGAACAATGGGGGGCGGTGGCTGGATCAATGGCTAACGTCTTGTCGGAGCCTACCAGGTATTCCGTTCCGACAATTCGGTTGTATGGCATTGGAGCTCCGGAGACGCGGAGTGCGCGTCCCCGAAGCCCCCGGGCCGGCCTGGTGGAGGAAGCGGCTTCGCAGGGCCCGTGGAATAACGGAGCCCGATGCGCGTCCGGAGGGCACATGAGGGGCTCCCGCTTCTGGAATGTCATGGTGAGGTGTTGCGCGCTGGCACTCGTCCTGATGGCGAGCATCGCCTCCGCGCGGGATGTGCATGCGGGGGCCTTCCTGCGCTGGGACCTGGAGGAGCGTGCCCGTGCGGCCGGAGCTCAGCGGGAGACGGTCTGCCAGGCCGTCTCGGTGAGCTGGCTCGACGCGGGGGACCGCGTGCTCTGGACGGCGCCACTCCCCGACAGGATGCGGGAGGTCGATTGGGAACCCTGCGGCTGCCGTCCGCCCGGGGATGGCGGCGTGTGCGTGTCGGGACTCCACGCGTACCTCGACCAGCCGCGTGCGTCCGTGCCTCCCTTCGTCGTCGGCATGCTCCGGAAGGGAGACGTCCTCGCCGTCGCGGACATGAGCGGCGTGCTGCTCCTGGACGTGCGCTCCGGCAAGGTGCTCCTCGACTGGGAATCACCCCGGGAACAGAACGCGCTGCTCTTCGTGGACGAGGGGCGCTTCACGCTCGAGGGCATCCCCGGGTGCTCCGGGCCGCTCGCGAGGGGGCGCCTGTTGCACCGCTGTGGCTCACGGTTCGTCTATTTCAATGGGACCGCCGTGGCGTTGTTCCAGACACGGCCGCCGGGCCTGGGGGCCGCCGTGCGCGCGGAGGCCGCGCATCTCATTCCGCAACGTCCTGCTCGCGTGAAGGCACGCATTCCCATTGGCGGCGGCACCTTCGTGCTGGAGGGCATTGTCTACCTTCACTGAGGCTCGGCGCAGGGGACCGCCGCGGCGACCCATGCCCTTCCTATTGCTATCGGCCGTCCGTGCTATCCGTGGGACTCGAAGTGGGGGGGCGCGTGCGGGGGAACACGGGGAAGTAGCAGTCGCCCTTGTAAGTGTAGGCGTCGATGTCGCACTCCTTCGTGGCCGCATTCCCCCGGATCCAGCAGCCACCGTTGATGGGGATCTGCATCTTGCTGGGGCAGCGGCCGTTGGCATCCGGTCGGCGCTGCCCTGGAAGGGGCTTCGGTGGAATCTCCAGGGCGATGCTCGTCCATGTGGACGGTGCTGCCCAGGTGGGTTCCACCGGTGCCGTCAACGCCGTGTCCCCGACAGCCACGGTGCCGCCATCCCTCGCCTCCTCGCTCGGTGACACCTGCGCCTTCTCCGGCTCCTCCCCAGTTCGCGCGGTCAGCAGCCAGGCGGCTCCGAAGGCCAGTGTCGCCCCCAGGCTGGCCGCCCCGGGCCAGGACCGCCACACGCGCCTCCTCACTCGCGGCGCGACGTGCGGGGGCGCGCCCCTTGCGCCCACAGGCAGCTGCTCCTCCCGAGCGAAGAGGGGCACATCCGCTTCGGAACCCGCCTTGCGCGCGGCCCGCTCCAGCGCCTCCGCCAGCTCGCGGGCGCTGCCGCGCGCCTCCGGGCGCACGGAGACCATCCGGGACACCAGGGCACTCAGCTCCGCACAGCAGCGGGCGTTGACGGCTCGCGGCGGCTGGGGACCGGGGCCAGCCTCATGCCAGACGTAAATCCCTTCGTCAGCGGGCTGTGTCGCGGGAGGGTACTCGTCCGTCACCAGCCGCCAGGCGGTGATGCCCAGGGCGAAGACATCGTCCGCGGGGCCGGGCGCGTAGGGCAGGGCGGAGGCCTGGATGGGGGGCCGCACGGAGCGCCACGCTTCCGGTGAGCGATAGGCCGGCGTGCCAGGAGGAAACGCGCCCCCGGTCAGCTTGGATGCACCAGAGTGGTACCTCGAGCCGAAGTCGGTCAGGAAGACCTGGCCATCCACCTCGCTCACCAGCACGTTGTCGCCTTTGACGTCTCTGTGAACGCCGCCCACGGAATGCGTAGCCTCCAGGGCCCGCGCGAGGTTGGCGAGGACTCGGAGCACCTGCCTCGACGTCGGCGTGTACTCCCGCGCCCAGTCGTACAGCGAAATGCCATCGATGAGCGCCATTGCGAGGAAGGGATAGGCGGGGCCCACCGGAGGCTTCCAACTCCCGTGGTCCACGAGGCGAGGGACGCTCGGGTGGCGGATGCGCGAGAGGAGCTCCACTTCCCGCGCGAAGCGCGCATCCCCGGGGTGCAGGGCCACCTTGAGGGCCACGGGGCCTGTCTCCGCACTGAAGGCGCGGTAGACGGCACCGTAGGCACCCATGCCTCGGCGCTCCACCACGCGCCAGGGGCCAATCCGGGTTCCCAGGGGAAGACGTGCCGGATTCACGTAACCAGGCTGCATGGAGCGCTCGTGAGGGGACGCAGTGGACGTTGCGCCCGGGAGACTACTCCGCGAGTAGTCTCGCGTCAGCCTTGTCTGCCGGATGGTAGCGACGCCGTGAACAGCGCTTGCTGAAAGCTGTGCTCTCGAAGCTCGCTCCTGCAGCGAGCGCATCTCTCATTCGAGCGACTTCGCGCTCCATTGCTCGACCATCAGGTCGATGAAGCGCCGCACCTTCGCGGGCAGGTGCCGTTTGCTCGGGTAGATCGCCATGATCCGGACGTCCTCCCTTTCGAAATCCGGAAGCAGCGCCTCGAGCCGTCCACTCGCCAGGTCTCCGTCGACCAGGAAGCCGGGAAGGGCGGCGATGCCCAGTCCCGCGACGGCCGCGTCCCGGAGCGCCTCGCCACTGTCGAGACGCAGGCGGCTTCGCCCCTCCACCTTCACCCAGGCGCCGCCCTTCTGGCGCAGACGCCAGCCCTGTCGTCGCGTCCGGCTGCTGAATATCAGGCAGTCATGCGCCGCGAGCTCCTCCAGCGTCTCGGGTCTGCCACGGGCCTCGAGGTAGGAGGGCGCGGCGCAGATGACCGCCCGGTGTTGAGCCACGAGCCGGGAGACCAGACGCGTATCCGTGCTGGACGCATTGATGCGCACGGCCAGGTCGTAACCCTCCTCGATGATGTCCGCGGCGCGATCGGTGAAGCTCACCTCCGCCTGCACCTCGGGCCAGGTCCGCAGATAGTCCCGCAGCAGGGGAAGGACATGCAGTCTGCCGAATGCGTCGGGCACGGTGAGCCGCAAGACTCCCCGAGGCGTGCCCGTGCGCTGCCCGACGCTGGCTTCCGCCTCGTCCAGGGCCGCCACGACCTGCAGGCAGTGCTCATGGAAGACACGGCCATCGTCGGTGAGACTCAGGTGGCGCGTCGTGCGATTGAGCAGGCGCACCCCGAGGCGGGATTCCAGCCGGGCCAGGGCCTTGCCAGCCGCCGAGCGTGTCAGGCCGATGGCCCGGCCGCCGCCCACGAAGCTGCCCGCGTCCACGACGGACATGAACGCGAAGATCTCATCCAACTGGGCGCGCTTCATGGAGGGCCTTCGATTGTAGCTCCCGCATCGCCGGAGAGGGGAACGCCGTTCGTCAATGGGCTCGGTATACGAGCCCGGCATTCACCTCTTCATCCTGGAGCCCACCCATGCCCGTAACCCTGCTCAACCCCGACGGAATCCCGAAGACCGAGGTGTATCGGCAGGTGGCGATTGCCACCGGCACCCGGCAGGTGCACATCGCAGGGCAGGTTGCATGCGATGCGAATGGCCAGCTCGTCGCGCGGGGGGACCTGGCTGGACAGGTGGCGCAGGCCCTCCGCAATGTCGCCATCGGCCTCGCGGCCGCTGGAGCGACGTTCAGCGACGTCGTCCGACTGACGTTCTACGTGGTCGATTGGAAACGCGAGCTGATGCCCGACTTCCTCGCCGGCATCGAGCGGGTCGCCAAGGAGTTGCAGCTCGCGCCGGCGCCGGCATCGCTGATCGGGGTCTCCGTGCTCTTCGAGCCGGGCGTCCTCGTCGAGATCGAAGCCACCGCGGTCCTGGACTGACCCACGCGGCAACCCGCGCACGAGCGCCCCACGGCCAATGGACCGCGGGGCGCTCCAGGTCCGCTTCGAGGCACTGGCGCAGTGCCCCGAGCCGAACCACCGCCCCTCAAGGGGCAGACTGCAGCGGCTTGCGCTCCTTCACGCAGGCCTGGATCAGCTCGAGCACGTTCATCTTGGTGCTGCCGACGTCGAACTTCTGCTCCTTGAAGTCGGGATACCGGTTCTCCAGGATGCGCCCCTCGGCGATGCACTCGTTGAGCTGCGCGAGTGCGTCGCTCTTCTTCCCCTTGGAGAGGAACTGCTTCGCCTGGTCGTAGGCCTTCTTCGGGCCTTCCTGGAACCGAAGCTGCACGTCGGCCCGCTTCTGTGGCTCCAGCAGCGCGTCTGCCTTCTGGGCGCACTGGGCCATCACCTCCTGGGGCCGGGTGGGGATACCGCCGACGAGCACGTCGACCGAGGCGAGGCTGGCGTTCTCCTTCACCATCCTGGCGCCGTCGTCCTGGCAGGCCTTGAGCTTCTCCATCGCGCTCGCGTACAGCCCCTGCCGCTTGCGCAGGTCCGCGGCGGAAGCGGCCTCTTCCGTCGCCTTGCTGGCGGCGGCCAGGGCCTCACCGGTCATCCGGCGCAACGCCCGCGCCTGCCGCGCGAACTCGAGCGCCTCCACCAGCTTCAGCCACTCGGCGCGTGCCCGATCCGCGTATGCCGCATAGCCCGCGTCCTGCCGCTGCAGCTCCGCGCGCGCATCGAACATCTGCATGATTTCGTCCACGCTCTTCGAGGCGGTCTCGACGTCGCCGTCGGTCGACGAGATGAGCTTCGCGGCTTCGATCTTCTCCTTCGTCGAGGCCAGTCGCTCGGTGAGCTGGGCGCGGGCGTCCGCCGCGGACAGCACGATCTTCCGCCGGTTGATGCGGTCGCTCAGCTCCGCCATGCGCTCCTTCGACTCCTTGGCGTAGACCGCGTAGTCGCGGTCCTTCTTGACGAAGGCGGCGCCAGCCTCCAGCACCACGCCAATCTGCTTGACCGCGTTCTCCGCCTCCTGGAGCTGCGCCTCCGTGGGCTTGTCCTTCTGAATCTGGGAGACCACGGCCGTCGCGTTCTTCCGCGCCTCGTCGACCTTCGCGCGCTGCTGCTGCAGATCGACCTCGTACCGGCGCCGCTCCATCGTCGCCCGCCCGTCCTTGAGCAGCTGACGTGCCTCGGCGGCGGCTGGACTGATGGCGGGGTTCTTCGCGTGCACCGTCTCGAGCGTCTTCTCCAGGACGACCAGCGCCGTCTTCGCCTCCTCGAACTGCTCGGCCGTCGCGGACCGCTTCTCGACATTGCGCAGGGCCTGCAGGACGTCGGCGCGAGCCGCGTCGAGGCCGCGCACCTGGAGGGCCACCTCCACCTCGACGAGCGTGTTCTTCACCTCGGCGATGTACTGGCCGATCGCCGGGCTCCGCGCGGCCTGCGGCTCGTACCTGTCCACCAGCTTCCGGACGACGAACGACGCCGTCTTGGCCTCGGCGAACTGCTCGGGCGTGGGCTTCCTCGCGCGGAGCGCCTTGGCGGCCACGATGAGCTCCTCATGGGCAGGCCCCATCTCCGCCTTGACCCGCGAGACACCCGCCTGCACCACGAGCTCCTCCATCCGGCGCTTCGCCTGCGTGATTTCGGCTCGTGCCTTCTCCGCGTCCGCGCGATACGCCTTGTCGCGCTCCTCGAGCGGCCTGCCCTCATCGAGCTGCTTCTGCAGCGCCGCCGTCGCCTTGTCGGCGGCGCCGAACTTCTCGTCCGACCAGGCCTTGTCCAGCTCGGCGAGCGCGGTGGACAGTCCCTTGCGACTGTCGGCCAGGAGCCCTCGCTGCTTCTGGGCCGACTGCTGCAGCCACCGGTCGTCGAGCGTCTTCTCGTGACGGGCGATGGTCGCGTCGACCTCGGTGAGGTACGCGGCGAACTTCGCATCCTGGTTCGTCAGGGGCCGCCCCTCCGCGGTCAGCTTCTTGAGCGCCTCCACCGCGGCCCGGGCATCGTCCATCGCCTTGGGGGCGGCGTCCTTCTCCGAGAGCTTCGCCATGCGCTCGTTCAGGGGCGCGAGCGCGCCGTCGATGCGCCGGCGGAACTCATGGATGTGGACCTTGGCCCGGCGCTCCTCGACGTACTCGCGCTGCGTCCGGAGCTGCTTCCGCGCGGCCAGGACGGTCTTGGCGTACTCGAGGTCCTCCGTCTCGAAGCTCGCGCCCGCATTGAGCGCATCCTTCAGCGCCTCCACCGCCGCGAGGGCGGCGTCGAGGTCGGTGTTGCTCGGCGGCTCCTTCTCGATGCGTTGAACGGCCGTGGTGAGGGCGGTGCGAGCGCTCTCCACCCGCTTTGATGCCTCCGCGACGGACCTCGCGGCGCCGGCTTCTGGAGACGCGGCGGAGGCAGTGGCAGAGGTGAAGACGAAGAACCCGATAAGTACCAGTACTGAGGGACGTACCATCCGCGCGAACCTACTACAGCGAAGCTGGGGAGCTCCGACTTAGTGTCGGCGCCCGTGCACGCCCGCTCGGCTCGCAAGTGGTGGCGGGGGCGCTGCCTGCGAACCACCCCAGGCCCGCCCCTCGAAGGCGCCGCGGACATCCTGTTCCGCTCCGCGGGGTAGGGCGCGCTCGCCGCGCGGAGAGATGCGCTCCATCAGGATCCGAGGACTACCCGGGCAGTCCGTAGCTGGATTGCATTGCTAACTTCTTCACCTATTCGAGCGTTCCGTGCTTTGGTAGTTCTACAGTCCTACCGCGTTTGGATAGACCACAAGCCATGAAAGCCGCTCCCTTTCGCCTGGGCATGCTGATCCCAGAGTTCCCCACGCAGACCCATGCCTTTTTCTGGCGGGAAATCACCGCCCTGCGCGCCGCAGGCATCGAGGTGCACATCTTCTCCACCCGGCGCCCGGCGGAGGACTGCCCGCACGAGTGGGCCGAGCGAGCGGCCTCCGAGACCACGTACCTCTACCCGCCGCGACTCTCGTCGGCGCTGGTTTCGCCGCGGGACTTCCCGGGCATGGCCCAGGCCCTCGTGTACGTCTCCAAGCTCTCGGTGGACATGAAGCAGAAGGCGCGGACGCTGGGGGTGCTGGCGTGCGCGGTGGACCTCCTCCACTACGCGCGCGAGCGGAAGCTGGACCATATCCATGGCCACTCCGCCGCGGACGCCGCGCACGTGCTCGCGCTCTGCAGGATCCTCGGCGGCCCGCGCTACAGCTTCACCCTGCACGGTGACCTGCCGGTGTACGGCACGGACCACGCCGCCAAGGCCTGGGATGCCACGTTCGTGGCGGCCGCCGCGCGCCCCATGCAGCGCCAGCTCATCGAGGACGCGGGACTGCCACCGGAGCGGACCTACACCCTGTGGATGGGCGTGGACACCGACCGCTTCCGCCCTCCGGCGCAGCGCGTGGAGTCCCCCCGTGGCCTGCACCTCGTCTCCATCGGGCGGCTGAACCTCTGCAAGGGGCACGTCCATACCTTCGCCGGGATGCGCAAGGCGCTGGACCGGGGACAGCAGGTACACCTCACGTTGGCGGGGCGGGGCCCGCACGAGAAGGAGATCCGCGAGGCCATTGCCCGCTTCGGGCTGGAGAAGCACGTGGACCTGGTGGGGCCGCTCGGAGAATCGGCGATCATCGAGCTGCTGCACCGGGCGGATGCCTGCGTGCTCTCCAGCACTGGCCTCGGCGAGGCCTCTCCCGTCGCGGTCATGGAGGCCATGGCGTGTGGCGTCCCCGCGGTCTGCTCCATCATCGGTGGCACGCCGGACATGATCACCGACGGGACGGATGGACTGCTGGTGGCCCAGGGCGATGAAGAGGGGCTGGCGGAGGCCTTCCTCCGGCTCGGGAAGGACGCCGCTCTGCGCGAGCGGATGGCGCATGCCGCACGCGAACGTGCCGTGCGCTCCTTCGACTACCGCGAGACGAGCCGCCGCCTGCTGGACGCGATCCAGGCCTCTCGCGCGCCCCAGCCTCAGCCTCAGCGTCAGGCTGCGTGAGAAGCTGGGGGCCCGAGCCGGCCTCTACATCCAACGGAACTTCCTCATCCTCAGACGCTGCGCCCTTCTCCTGCGCAGCGTCTGCAGTTGCATTTGATGGAAGTTTCTAGAACCAGCGGACTTGCCGAATCCCTGCTGCGCGCGAGCGCGAGCTTCGACGCGTCTGGAGTCCCCGTTCTCGCTTCTTGAATCCAGAGGAAACTCACGGCACACAGTTGCGGATAACTCCTTACACTCGTTTCCCCCGCGAGGAGTTGTCATATGGCGCCCCCCGTTCGCGTTGAAGGCAGCCGCACCACCGCGTATCGCCCTCCCGAGAAAGATGTCGCGCCCAAGCCCCAGGCAAAGCCTGCCGCGGCGCCCAAGGCCGCCGCTCCCATCAAGGACGAGTTCGTCCTTCCCACCGGCCCCACCGCTGGCAGGGAGGTTCTGAAGACGCTCCAAGGCGCGGTGGCGAAGCTCAGCGGCGACCCGCTCTCCGCCGACCAGAAGAAGGACCTGAAGGGCGTCTTCGGGAACAGCGTGGACCTGGACAAGGTCCGCGTCGTCAAGGGGCCATCGGAGATCTTCGACCATCTGCCCCGCCACGTGCCCGCCGTCACGCTTGGGAACAAGATCGTGGTCAATCCCAAGAACTTCCCGCCCTCGAAGGACCTCCTCGCGCACGAGGCCACGCACGTCTGGCAATACCAGAACCATGGCGCGGACTACGCGGCCAAGGCGCTGGTCGCCCAGAACGCCGGCGATGGCTACGACTGGAAGAAGGGCGTCGGGGAAGGCAAGAAGTGGGGCGACCTCAATCCCGAGCAGCAGGGCCAGCTCATCCAGGACGCCTACGATGCGGGCTACTTCAGCGGCACGCGCCCCATCAAGCTGGGTGGCAAGGATTACACCTCCTTCATTGACGAGTCGGTGAAGCAGCTGCGCGCGGGCAAGGGCGAACCGGACTGGGACGTCTCCAAGGTCAAGGAGAAGGTCAAGGACGTCGTGGACGGCGCGAAAGACGCCGCCGGCGACGCCTGGGACAAGGCGAAGAAGTGGCTTCGCCCGAGGTGGCTCTGACAGGAATTGAAGTACGCGGCCTTGCTCGGAGCCCGCTGCGTGCGTCGCTGTCACGACAGCGGGCTGAGCACAGTGCTTTGATGCTCCGACCATGACCGATGCGCTCCGTCCACAGACCGTGGTCGCCTCCTCGGACATCCTCGACGTCGCAGCGCTGCCCGATGGTGGCTACGCGGCGCTGACCCGGACGGGGATCGAGCTGTTCGATGGCTCACTCGCGCGCCGCGCCTCGATACCGGGCGAGCACACTGGACGGGTGCTCGCGGTAGCGGGGGAGCGCTTCCTCGTTTACGGGGCGCGGCCGTCGTGGCTCTACCTGGGCGAACCCGGCGGCACGCTCGCGAGGGTCGATGTCGGGTTGCTGGAGGCGGTTGCTGTCACCGAGGCTGGATTCCTCGCCGTCGGGAGTGATCGCGTGCTCGTGGAGTACGCCGGTGCCCGGACGGTCGTCTCGCCCGAGGGCCGCTTCGAACACGGCGGAACTGCGTGGCGCGGCGGGGTCGCCGTTGCCGGCCCCGAGGGGCTCGCGATCCTCGCGGCCGACGGCTCGATCGTCGCTCGTTCGACCGAGAAGCTGTTGCAGCGGTATCGGCCGGTCGCGCTCGCGCACGCGATTGCGGTGCCAGACCACGACGGTGTCGTCCTGTTCGACGGCTCGGCGCAGGTGATCGCGCGCATCCCGGAGTGGGCCAGCGCGGACGCGCTGGTCGCATTCGGGGAGGACGTGCTGATGTCTGTCTACGACGAGGACGCGCGCACGACCGAGGTCAGCTCTTGGGATCTCACCGGCGGCGAGCCGAATGAGCGCTGGAGCCGCACGTTCCCCGGCATGTTGCAGACACCGGTGGTCGTGGGGGAGCGCGTCGTGCTCGCGTCCTACGAGACAGCGGCATGGATCCTCGACGGCGAGGGCGAGGAGCTTGCGAGGCTCGAGCTGAGCGCCCTGGTAGACGACGTGGCCGCATTCGCGGGCGGCATCGTGCTGGCCGTGCGCGACTCGCCGGACGTCGTGTGGTGGCATCCCGATGCGCCGCGCCCGCGCCTCGCGCACGACGTGGCGCCGAGCCTCCTGCGCGCCGTGCCGGGCGGAGTCGCGTCTGCCGACGGCAATGTCCTCTACGTGTGGCGCACCGACGTGCAGGGGCCGGAGTTCGCGCCGATCGCATCCGAGCTTCCGATGAACACGCCGATCGTGATCGAGGGGGAACCCGTACAGATTGTCAGCGCCGGGCGGTTCACGCTTCGTGGCATGAGCCTTACCGGTAAGGGTAGGCCGCGGCGCATCCAGCCCGGTGCGAAGTGGCGGCCGCTCACCACACGCGACGAGGCCACTCGGTGGGTCGAGCGGCTCGTCCAGCGCAGGTTCGACGGGCCGTCTGCGCCGGTGCCGCTCGATATCCCGTACGGCGAGCTCCGGACCCGGCTCGGGCAGTTGCCGCTCGCCGAGACCGTCGACCTGCATGGCCGCGCCCTGTTCGCGGCGTCCTCGCTCGAGCCGGAGGTGTGCGCGCGGGTCTCGTGGGTCCGAGGGCTGTTCTTCGAGGAGCTCGCCGCCGCACTCGGCACGTCCGGCCGCGCGCTGCTCGCCGCGGTCAACGCACGCAAGCACAAGCTCGAGCCGCCGCGGCCGATGCCGGCGGGCTACGAGTACCTCGGGACGTTCATGACGTCGGGACAGCTCAACGTGAGCGACCCGTGCTACGTGGGCAAGAAGGTCCATCCTGCGATCCCATTCTCGCTGTCGGTCAAGGTCACCGGCCACGAGGGCGTGTGGCATGCCTTCGTGCGCGGCGGCCGGGAGTCCTCCACCGAAGAGTTGGTGGTGATCCACGACGACGGCTTCGACGTCTACGCGTCCGCGCTCGTCGGAACGATCGGCGTCGATTCGGGCTCCGCCGGCGTCTACGACGTGAAGTGCCCCAAGCGCCAGCCCAACGGGGACCTCTACGAGGGAACGTTCGCGGGGCTCGGTGTGGTTGCCAGCACCGGGTACGGCGACGGCTCGTACGGCGTGTACGTCGGCGAGCACAAGGGGCTCGTCGTCAAGATCCGGCTCCCCTATGTCGCGGACGATCCGGAAGTCGATCGCTCGGTCGCGAAGGTGCCCTCCGCGGCCAGGCCGTACAGCACGTCGGCGAAGTTCGAGGTCGGCGACACGATCGAGCACGCAAAGCTCGGCACCGGCCTGGTGATTCGCGTCCGTGGCGACGGCAAGATCGACGTCCGATTCGCCGATGACACGCGCACGCTCGTGCACGCCAGGAAGTAGCGCGCTCCAGGTCTGCCTGGAGGCACCGGCCTGGTGCTCAGTCTGCTGGTGGCAACGCCAGCAAGCCTTCGATGCCGGTGAGGAGCTTCCGGGCGCTGAGCTCTCCGGTGACCCGCTCCCCGACGCCGTCGGGGTCGCTGTCGACGCCGAGGATGTCCTGGCCACTCCCGATGCCGACGTAGCCCTCGACGACCAGGTCGCCTCCGATGAAGACCTGCACGGCATGGGCTCCGCTCCAGGGCGGAGGCTTCGTGAGCTCGTGCGGCCAGAGGCGCCTGCAGAGTTCCGAGGCGAGACGGGGAGGGTGGACGGCCACCTGCGTCCGCTGGCTGGCTTGGACGAGCGGAGTCGTGATGACCGAATCGATGCGGGCGTCGCCCTGGGCCTTCTCGAGGTCGCCGTTCTGGTGCACCCGGAGCCACAGTCCCGGCCGTTTCTGCAGGCGCAGCATGAGCGGGCTACCCATGCGGGAATGGCTGGCGATGCGCGGCACCGCCACGGCAGGCTCGATGACCGCGTCGCCGACGTCGTGGACGCCGACGTCTCCATTCGAAGTCCCCACCGCGACGAAGCGGTCGTTCGGAGACACGCTCAGGCACGAGATTTCCCACGCGGGCACCTCGCATGGCAGCACCCCGAGCACCCGTCCGCTGCGGTTCGAAATCAGCACCACGCCATCCTGGCCGCCGGTCGCGAGCCATCGCGTGCTCCGGGCCATCGCCAGCAACGGTCCGCAACTGTAGTGACTATGCATCAGGAGCTCGGAGCTCCAGTCATGTCTGCCGGAATCGAGGTCCCACTTGTAGAGGCGCGGCCGGACCGGCTCGTCATCCCGGTTGAGCTGCGATTGCACGGCCACCGCACGGCGCCCGGGAGGCAGCACGAAGCCGTTCCCGAAGGCCACGTCCCGGTCTCCCTTGAGTCGTGCGAGCTCCGCACCTGTCCGCGTGTCGAACCCCACGAGGTCCCACTCGAAGAAGCACCACAATTCCGTCCCGTCGCGGGAGAACGACAGGCCGCAGTAGGGCTCGAAGGTGGAGAGGCCTTTCAGGAGCTGCTTCGGCTCCTCGCCAGGTCTCCAAGACCAGAGCACGCCGCCATCGGCGCCGAAGCCCGCCCAGTACACTCCGCCGTCCGGAGCCACTTCCAGCGCCTTGGCATGAGCCCGCTGGCGTGTGCTCGCGAGCTCCCCGCCGGAGTCGAGCGCGTACACCCGGACGACCTCGTCGTCGAACGTCGCGGCCAGCCGGTCCCCGGATGGGAACAGCCGGACGTGGTTGACGCCCTTCGCGACCTCGACCTTCAACACGGTCCGCGCGGCTTCGACGTCCCACACGCAAACCGTGGAGTCGTTCCAGGCAGCCGAGACGAGTCGTGACGAGTCCGGGGACCAGTCTGCGGCGATGATGCGCGTGGAGTGGCCCGTGAGCGTCGTGCTCGGCCTGTGAAGGCGCCTCTCCCGCGATGACGTGCTCATACATCCAAGAGCTACGCTCCTGGAGCGCATTCCGCAACGTCACCGTGCCTTCCCAGCTCAGGTCTCCGCGGCCTCTTCGGCGCGGACTACGCCCGGGCGCCGATCATCCAGCAGGCAGCGGTGAAGCGGACTTCCGCGCCGTGCACATAGGGCTCGAAAGCGGCGCGGGCCGTTTCGATGACCCGGGTTCGAGTCCCGTCGTCCGCCTCCTGGAGAATCAGGCCGAGAGGACCGAACCGGGTCAGGTAACGGACCAATTCCTTCTCGGGGAAGGTGCAGGCGAAATCGATCGGCCGGATGTCGATGTCGGCCCAGCCGCTCTCCTCCAGGATGCGGTGGACCCGCCGCGAGTCCGCGAAGGCGAACTGCCCCGGCGCGTCGGGCCGGCGGGCGGGGAGGTTCGGCAGGAGCGGTGCCGCGGCGCGCTCGGCCGTCGTCATGAATGGATTCTCCGAAGGACTCCGCCAGGCGATGCACCGCAACCCGGCGCCGTCCCTGGCTGCATGCCTCAGGTTGGCAAACGCCCGGACGGGGTCGTCGAAGAACATCACGCCGAAGCGCGAGATGACCATGTCGAAGCTCGCGGGCTCGAAGACGGGGTCTTGAGCATTGGCGCGGATGAAGTCCGCCGGTATGCCTGCCCGTTCGGCGCGGGCCCGGGCGGCGGTGACCATCGGCTCCGAGATATCGATGCCGGTGCACCGGCCCTGCGCACCGAGCAACCTCGCGACCGCGAGCGTCGTGCTGCCCGTACCGCAGCCGATGTCGAGCACCCGGCGACCCGAGCCGGCGGAGACCGCTTCGACGAGCAGGTCCTCCATCGGCTTGAACATCGCATCGACCAACTCCTGCGCCTCGACCCAGGTGCGGCCGGCGTGGCCATTCCAAAGCTTCGTCTGCTCGTCATCGGTCTGTCGCGGGACACTCATGTTCGTCTCCTTGGGCGTGCTTTCGAGAATCGGAAGCCATACCCTGCCACTTCAAGTCGACTTGAGGTCAAGCGGATGAGAGACCTGGACATCACCGAGGTGGCGAAGCGGTCCGGCGTGCCTGCCTCCACGCTGCGGTTCTATGAGGAGAAGGGGCTCATCACCTCTACAGGCAGGCGAGGCCTGCGCCGCCTGTTCGAGCCCGGGGTGCTGGAACGGCTGGCGCTGATAGCGATGGGGCGCGCCGCCGGCTTCTCGCTCGATGAAATCGCGCGGATGTTCGCGCCGGACGGCCGGGTGCGCATCGACCGACAGGTGCTCGTGGCCAAGGCGGAGGAGCTGGACGAGACGATTCGCAAGCTCAGCGCCATGCGCGACGGCATACGGCACGCCGCCGCCTGCTCCGCGCCGAGCCACATGGAATGCCCCACCTTCCGCCGCCTCCTGCGGGCCGCCGCGTCCGGAGCGATTGGAGAGCGGAGGAAGAAGGCCCCTCAGAAGTTCGACTTGTAGAAGGCCGGCAGCTTCAGACCGAAGGTTTTCGTGTGCAGGGTGAAACTCACGGGCGGCTGGAGTCACTACGCGCATCACCGAGGAGTACGCAATGCGGATGCTGCTGCTGGTTCTGGCAATGACATGTCTCCCCGTGGCTGGTCGGGCCGAGACCTCGGCCAGTTACATCAAATCCAATGCCCATGGATTCAAGAACCTCGAGGTCTCCCCTTCGCTGCTGAGCTCCATCGAGGACAAGAAGCTCATCCTCCTGGGGGAGTCTCACGGAACCAACGAGATGACCGACCATGCCTTCAAGATTGTCGAAGCAATGGCCAGGAACCACGATGTTGCCGTGGGCCTGGAGTTTCCGGTCGACATCCAGGACGAGATTGATTCATTCCTGAAGACCGGTGACGACAAGGTCCTGGCTCCGCTCGAGTTCTTCCGGAATGCCGAATACCACTCCGGACGGGGCAGTGAGGCCATGGTGCGGCTCCTGAGGAGCCTTCGCGCGCTGCCGAAGGTCAAGGTCTTCTGCTTCGACATTCCGAAGGGGCAAGGTGGGAAGGAGGATTTCGCCGCCAGGGACACGAGAATGGCCATGAACATCGTGGGTTTCCTGAAGAAGAATCCAAGCAGCACGGTCATTGCGCTGACGGGCAATCTCCACTCCCGGTTGACGGTCGGCACGCCCTGGGACCCGGACACGAAGAACATGGGCTCGGAGGCGCTGAGGCTCTCGGGCGGAGCTCTCTCGCTCGAGAACTCCCGGAGCATCTACTTCCGTTACGATGAAGGCTCGGCATGGCAATGCCTGGGCGACAGCAACAACAAGGTCGTTTGCGGAAATAACAAGTTCGGCCCTTTGAAGACCGTCTATCGAACGGCTGTGAATCTCGACCGGTACTTTCTCGAGGAGCCTGAAATCACCGATGGTCATTTCAGCGCTGTCTTCATCAAGAAGGTGTCGGCGTCACCGCCATGGAAGTCAGGCCGTCATTAGAGGCATGCCTCGTTCTGGCTCAGGGACGCTGAAGGCGGGGAAAATCGGCAGGACGCGTAGCCAGCTTTTTTCGGGCCTACGTATTCAGGCCGGAATCACTCGATTCCCCATCGCGCGCGCCACCGCGTGCGCCGCCTGCTTCAGCACATGTGTTTCACGTGTGACCGCCAGATCGTCACGTACTACGAGCCCGTCGAGCTGTCGGACGGCGACATCATCGAGTACACCATCGAGCACGGTGTCGCGAGCCCGGACGTCGTGGAGTTCAAGCTGGAGTCCGGTCCGGACGTGACGTGGTGGAAGCAGGTCACCATCATCGGCGGTGGCGAGACGTGGCGCGTGTGGAACCAGGACGGCCACTCGTGGTGCGACTGGCCGAGCCCGTCCACCTCCAACTGCAACACCAACTCGCAGTGGACGAGCATTGTCACCGCCCCGGGCACGCGCTTCGTCTTCAGCAAGGCCAAGGGCATCTTCGCGACCCACGAGGACAAGTACGCCCTCTACGGCCTCTACAACCGGCTCACCGGCGGTGACCGGGTGACCTTCCGCTGGACGCGGGACTGACGCACGGGTGGGTTGTGGTGGCATCGAAGCAGAGGCGGAGTCCGAGCCCATGGGCACTGCGTTGGCATGGAGGTGCGTATTGGCATGTCAGCGTGTGTGCGGCGTGGCGGAGGCCGCGGGTGTTACGGGCTCACCGTCACCCCGCGCCAACGCCTCCCGGTTCTTGAAGAAGATGAAGACGCCCATCACGACGAGGAAGATGGAGAAGGCGCGCTTGAGGACCGCCTGCGAGACATGGTGGGACGCCCAGGTGCCGATGAGGATGCCCGCCACCGCGATGGCCGTGAAGATGCCCAGGTAGAGCCAGGGCACGTCGACGTGGCCGAGGTAGCCGGCGAAGCCCACGAAGGAGTTGAGGGCGATGACGAGCAGGCTGGTGCCCACCGCCTGCTTCATCGGCAGGCCCACCAGGAGCACCAGCGCCGGGACGATGAGGAAACCGCCGCCCACCCCGACGAGTCCCGTGAGTCCACCCACGCCGAGGGCGGCCAGGGCCATGACGGGGAAGGACGCCTTGTGGGGCTCGGGCGCGTGAGCGGTCTGCTGGCGCGCCGCGAGGGCCGCCTCCTTGCGGCCATTGCGGAACATGAAGAAGGCGGCCACGAGCATCACCGTGGCGAAGAGCAGCAACTGCAAGGCGCCCGAGACGAAGGCGGACAGGCGCGCTCCGGCGTAGGTGCCCGCCATGGCCACCGCCCCGAAGAGGAGGGCTGCCCGGAGCTGGACGTTGCCCCTGCGCCAGTGGCCCGCCGCGCCGAAGAGACTGGTGACGCCCACCACGGCCAGTCCCATGGCGATGGACTCCTTGGCCCCGAAGCCCAGGACGTACACGAGGATGGGGACGGTGATGATGGAGCCGCCGCCGCCGAGCAGGCCGAGCGACAGGCCAATGAGTGCGGCGAGGGAGAATCCGATGATGGGCATGGCGTCCTTTCCCGCGCGAATCCGCGCTCAGCCCTGGGGCCGGGCAGCGGGCGTCTCGCGCACGGCGAGCATTCCGCCCGCCAGGTTGTAGAGGTGTGTGAAGCCACGTCGGGCGAGCGCCTGCGCGGCCTTCGCGGAACGTGCACCCGAGCGGCAGATGAGCAGCAGCGGCGCCTCGCGGGCCCAGGAGGCGGAGGCCTCCTCCACCGTGGCCAGCGGGACGAGCTCCGCCCCGGGCAGGTGGCCCAGGGGGCCGGTGTACTCATCCGGCTCGCGCACGTCGATGCGCCGCACCCCGGAGCCGAGCGTGTCGAGCTGCGAGGGCGTGATGTCCTGGTACGGACGGGGAGTCATGTTCGTGCCTCCTTCGGAGCAGGGCAGGGCGCTCAGGCGCCCTGCGGTGAGGGCGCCACGTGTCCGCAGGCGCGGTTGGCGGGGACAGCGACGTCAATCTTCCGGGGCTTGGGAAGGTTGAGGTTCGCCATGATGTGGATGAACTCCTCCCGGCTCTTGCCGGCCACGCGAGGGTTATGCCGCTTCTCCTCGGCGATGCTCGTCGCCGTGCGGCCCTTGTAGTCGTGGCCGGGGTAGACGAGCGTGTCGTCGGGGAGTGTGAAGAGGACGCGGGTGAGGCTGTCGTAGAGCTGGCTCGCGTTCCCGTTCTGGAAGTCGGTGCGGCCGTTGCCGCGCACGAGCAGGGCATCCCCGGTGAAGACGCGGTCGCCGAGCAGGTAGCTGACGCTGTCGTTCGTGTGTCCCGGGGTGGCGAGCACCTGGAAGACGAGCTGCCCGACGCGCATCTCGGCCCCGTGGTGTGCCTGGACGTTGGCGCATGAGGCGCCTCCCACGCCACCCACCACCGTGCACTGCGTGCGCTCGCGCAACACGCCCGACGCGGTGACGTGGTCCGCGTGCACATGGGTGTCGAAGACGTGCGTGAGGGTGAGGCCCAGCTCGCTCACCAGTTGCAGGTCCCGGTCGACCTGCTCCAGCACGGGGTCGATGAGGACGGCCTGGCGCGTGGCCTCATCGCCAATGAGATACGTGTACGTCGAGGACTCTGAATCGAAAAGCTGGCGGAAAATCATGTCGAAGCCTCCTGTCCATGAGAGCCAGGGGGCCGCGAAAAGGATTCAGGGCGTTTTCCAGTCGGACTGGGGCAGGCAGGGGAGCAGGGGATGGCTCTCCAACCTGGGCGCGGGCTCCTGCAGCGCGCCCGCCGCGGAGCCGGAAAACGGAGGGTGAATCCTTCTTCTTGGACCCTGGCTCCAACGGGGCATGACTTCCTCCATCATTCTTCCCCTCCTGGGCGGGGCTCTCATTGGCCTGAGTGCGTCGCTTCTGCTCCTGGCCAATGGCCGGGTGGCCGGCATCAGCGGCGTGGTGGGCTCGCTGCTGGCTCCCGTCCGCGGTGACATCGCCTGGCGCGTGCTCTTCTTCGCCGGGCTGCTCACCGGCGGCCTGCTGCTGGCGTGGTTGCGTCCCGGCTCCTTCGCGGCCCCCTCGTCCCTGAACGCGGGCGGCATTCCGCTGCTGGTGGGGGCCGGACTGCTGGTGGGGTTCGGCTCGCGGCTGGGCAACGGCTGCACCAGCGGACACGGCATCTGCGGCATCAGCCGGGGTTCCGCCCGCTCCATCGCGGCCACGCTCACCTTCATGGCCACCGGCATCCTCACCGTCTTCCTGGTCCGCCACGTCTTCTAGAGAAAGTTCCCATGCGTCCTTCCATCAGTGCGTTCCTCAGCGGCCTCATCTTCGCCTTAGGCCTGGGCCTCGGCGGCATGACGGACCCGGCCAACGTCCTCGGCTTCCTCGACCTCGCGGGTGACTGGGACTACCGGCTCGCGTTCGTGATGGCCGGCGCCATCGCCGTGCACGCGGCGCTTCGTCCGCTCATCCACAGGCGGGAGCGGCCCCTGTTCGCCGCGAAGTTCCCCATGTTCTCCGGCAGCCAGGTGGACCGGAAGCTCCTCGTGGGCGCGGGCCTCTTCGGCGTGGGCTGGGGGCTCGGTGGCTACTGCCCCGGCCCGGCGCTCACTTCGCTGGCCAGCGGTGCCTCGCAGCCGCTCGTCTTCGTGCTCGCCATGTTCGCTGGCATGGGCCTCGCCCACGCGCTGCAAGCGCGGCGGAGCACGAGAGCGGAGACTCCGGGCCTGGGCGCGACGCCTGCTCCGTGATTATCCGGGAGTTCTTCACCCGACCCACCGTGTCACGCGTGGCGTGACGCGGTGGGGCTTCACACCCAGGCCTCTTCGGAGAGACCGAGGCCCTGGGACACGGCCAGGCACGGACCGGTCTACCCGCCCGCGCTGGTGCCCGTGGGTGACTGCGTGCTCGCCAGCCACCCACCACCCAGGGCCTTGTAGAGGCTGACCAGGTTGGACAGGCGCGAGAGTTGCGCGGTGATGAGCGTCTGCTGCGCGCTGTAGAGGTCTCGCTGCGCGGTCAGCAGGTTGATGTAGCTGTCCATGCCTGCCCGGTAGCGCTGCTCGGAGAGCTTGTAGCGCTGTTCCTCCGCGGCCACGCGCTGTGTCTGTGTTTGGAGCTGAGCGTCGAAGGAGTCACGGGCGACGAGCGCATCCGCCACCTCGCGGAACGCCGTCTGGATGGTTTGCTCGTACCGCGCCACCTCGATGGACTTCGACACCTCCGCCACGTCGAGGTTGGCCCGGAGCCGGCCTCCCGCGAAGAGGGGAAGGCGAATCTGCGGGATGAAGCTCCACACGCCCGAGCCGCTTCCGAAGAGGCCGGAGAGCTCATCGCTGGCCGTGCCCAGCGAGCCCGTCAGGGTGATGGACGGGAAGAACGCGGCGCGCGCCGCGCCGATGTTGGCATTGGCCGCCTTGAGCGCGTGCTCTGCCTGGAGGATGTCGGGCCGGCGCTGCAACAGGTCCGACGGCAGCCCCGCAGGCAGCTCCGCGAGCAGGTGCTGGTCGACCAACGATTGCGGCGCGGGGAGCCCCTCAGGCAGGGACCTTCCGATGAGGAGCACCAGCGCGTTCTGTGCCTGCGCCTGCTGACGCTGGTAGAGCTCCAGCGCGAAGCGGCTGGCGTGGACCTGCGTCTCCGCCGTGCGCAGGTCCAGCTCCGACGCCCGGCCCAGCTCGTGACTGCGCCGGGTGATGTCGAAGGACGCCTCCACCGTCTCCAGTGTCTGGCGCGCCAGCTTCACCTGCTCATCGAGCGCGCGCTGCGTGAGGTACGCCTGCGCAACCTCCGCCACGAGCGCCAGGTGCGCGGTGCGCTGGGCCTCGCCCAGGGCCAGGTACTGCTCCAGCGCCTGATTGTTGAGGCTCCGCACGCGGCCGAAGAAGTCCAGCTCGTAGGCCGTCACTCCCACGCCCACGCTGTACGTGCTCGACTCCACCGCCTGTCCCGTGGGGCTCTGGAAGGCGGGCAGCCGCTGAATCGTGTCGCTCGCGGTGGCGTTGACGGTGGGGAACAGGTCCGCGCGCTGGATGCGGTACTGCGCCCGCGCGCGCTCCACGTTCAGCGCGGCGATGCGCAGGCTCCGGTTGTTCTCCAGGGCCAGCGCCACGAGCTGCCGCAGCCGCTCGTCTCCAAAGACATCCTTCCAGCCGAGGTCGGCCGAGTGCGTACCCTGGCCTCCCTCATCCTTGGAGGCCCCTGGGAAGGCCGAGGCGACGGGTGCCTCGGGACGCTGGTACTTCGGAGCGAGCGTGCAGCCCGACAACAGGGCCACGCTCGCGGCGGCCAGCAGGGAATGTCTAACCATGGACGACACCTTCGACGGCGGGTGCCGGCGGCACCACGGTGAGAGGCTTCGAGAATCTGCGAAGGATGACGACGAAGAACACGGGCACGAGGAACACCGCCAGCACCGTGCCGGACACCATGCCTCCGATGACGCCGATGCCGATGGCGTTCTGGCTGCCCGAGCCCGCACCGCTCGCAATCGCCAGCGGCAGCACGCCGAGGATGAACGCGAGCGACGTCATGATGATGGGGCGCAGGCGCATGCGTACCGCCTCCAGCGCAGCGTCCTTCAACGTCCGGCCCTGCTCGTGCAGCTCCTTGGCGAACTCGATGATGAGGATGGCGTTCTTCGCGGACAGGCCAATCGTGGTGAGCAGGCCGACCTGGAAGTACACGTCGTTGTTGAGCCCGCCCAGCAGCGCCGCCAGCAGCGCGCCGAGGACGCCCAGCGGCACCACCAGCATCACCGACACGGGGATGGACCAGCTCTCGTACAGCGCCGCCAGGCACAGGAACACGACGAGCAGCGACAGCGCATAGAGCGCCGGGGCCTGCGAGCCCGACAGCCGCTCCTCGTAGGACATGCCCGTCCACTCGTAGCCGATGCCCGGCGGGAGCTTCTGGACGAGCTCCTCCAGGGCCTTCATCGCCTCGCCGGAGCTGTGGCCCGGCGCGGCCTCGCCGAGAATCTCCGCCGAGGGCAGGCCGTTGAAGCGCTCCAGCTTCGGCGAGCCATACGTCCACTCGCCGGTGGCGAAGGCGGAGAAGGGCACCATCTCCCCGAGCGCGTTGCGCACGTACCAGCGGTCGATGTCCTCCGGCTGCATGCGGAACGGCGCGTCCGCCTGCATGTAGACCTTCTTCACGCGGCCCCGGTCGATGAAGTCATTCACGTACGCGCCGCCCCATGCCGTGGACAGCGTGCTGTTGATGTCCCCCAGCGACAGTCGCAGCGCCGCCGCCTTCTCCTGGTCGATGTGCACGCGGTACTGCGGCGCATCGTCGAGTCCGTTGGGGCGCACCTTCGTCAGCGCCGGGTGCTGCGAGGCCATGCCGAGGAGCTGGTTGCGCGCCGCGATGAGCGCCTCGTGGCCCAGCCCGCCCCGGTCCTGGAGCTGCAAATCGAAGCCCGTCGCGTTGCCGAGCTCCTGCACCGCCGGAGGCACGAAGGCGAACACCATGCCCTCCTTGAGCCGGGAGAACGCGCCCATGGCCCGGCCCGCCACCGCCTTCGCCTTGAGCGCGGGAGACTTCCGCTCGCCCCAGTCCTTGAGCTTCACGAAGGCGATGCCCGCGTTCTGCCCACGGCCGCCGAAGTTGAAGCCGGCGATGGCCATCACGGACTCGACGGCGTCCTTCTCCCCATTCACGTAGTGGTCCGTCACCTTCTGGAGCACCGCGGTGGTCCGCTCCAGCGTGGCGTTGGGCGGCAATTGCACCTGCGTGAGGAGCATTCCCTGGTCCTCGTCCGGGAGGAACGCGGAGGGCAGGCGGACGAGCAGCACGCTCATCACCGCGACGAACACGGCGTACACGAGCATCGACCGGCCCGTGCGGCCCAGCAGCTTCGCGACGAGCCCCTGGTACCGGGTGCTGGTGCGCTCGTAGCCGCGATTGAAGGCGCCGAAGAAGCCGCGCTGTCCGTGGCCATGGGCGCCGGGCTTGAGCAGCGTGGCGCACAGCGCGGGTGTCAGCGTCATGGCGACGATGACGGACAGCACCATGGACGAGACGATGGTGATGGAGAACTGCCGGTAGATGACGCCCACCGAGCCGCCGAAGAAGGCCATGGGAACGAACACGGCGGACAGCACCGACGTCACGCCGACGAGCGCGCCGGTAATCTGCCCCATGGACTTGCGGGTGGCCTCCTTCGGAGGCAGGCCGTCCTCGCTCATGACGCGCTCGACGTTCTCCACCACGACGATGGCGTCGTCCACGAGCAGGCCGATGGCCAGCACCATGCCGAACATCGTCAGCGTGTTGATGCTGTAGCCGGCCGCCGCGAGCACGCCGAAGGTGCCCAGCAGCACCACCGGCGCGGCGATGGTGGGAATCAGCGTCGCGCGGAAGTTCTGCAGGAACAGGTACATCACCAGGAACACGAGGAGGATGGCCTCGAAGAGCGTCTTCACCACCTCTTCAATCGACAGCCGCACGAAGGGCGTGGTGTCCATGGGGTAGGTGACCTGCATCCCCGCCGGGAAGAACCTGGCCAGCTCGTCGATGCGCGCGCGCACCGCCGTGGCCGTGTCCAGCGCGTTGGCGCCGGTGGCCAGCTTGATGCCCAGCGCCGTGGCGGGCTTGCCGTTGTAGAAGCTGTTGCTCTCGAAGGATTCGCCCGTCAGCTCCACGCGCGCCACGTCGCGCAGCCGCACCTGCGAGCCGTCCGGGTTGACGCGCAGGAGGATGGCGCGGAACTGCTCCGGCGTCTGGAGGCGGCTCTGCGCCGTCACGGTGGCGTTGAGCTGCTGGCCCTCCACGGAGGGCGCGCCGCCGAGCTGGCCCGCGGAGATTTGCGCATTCTGCGCCTGGATGGCGGCGCTCACGTCGGCGGGGGTGAGCTTGTAGCTGGTGAGCCTGTCCGGGTTGAGCCAGATGCGCATGGCGTACTGGCCGCCGAAGAGCTGCACCTCGCCCACGCCGGGCACGCGGCTGAGCGGGTCCTGGACGCTGGACGCGACGTAGTCGCTCAAGTCGTTGCGGCTCATGCTCCCGTCGGTGGAGATGAAGCCGACAATCATCAGGAAGTTGCTGACCGCCTTGTTGACGCGCAGGCCCTGCTTTTGAACTTCCAGCGGGAGCAGGGCGGTGGCCGTCTGCAGCTTGTTCTGCACCTGCACCTGGGCGATGTCCGGGTCCGTGCCCGCCTCGAAGGTGAGGTTGATGGTGACGTTGCCCGCCGAGTCGCTCGACGAGGCCATGTAGCGCAGGTGGTCGAGCCCGTTCATCTTCTGCTCGATGACCTGCGTGACGGTGTCCTCGAGCGTCTGCGCCGAGGCACCGGGGTAGAAGGCGCCGATGCTCACAATCGGCGGAGCGATGGCGGGGTACTGGGCGACGGGCAGGCCCAGAATCGCGAGCGCGCCTCCCAGCATGATGATGATGGCGATGACCCACGCGAAGATGGGGCGGTCGATGAAGAATCGGGCCACTGAGGTTTCCTCGGAGGTGCCGGGCGCTCAGCGCGCGGATTGGGTGCCGGGGGAGCTCGCGGCGGGCACCGCGCGCACCTCGCTGCCGGGCCGCACCTTCTGCAGGCCCTCGACGATGACCCGGTCTCCCGCGGTCAGCCCTGCCGTCACGAGCCACTTGTCACCGACGCTCCGGTCCGCCACGAGCGTGCGCGGCTCGGCCTTGTTCGCCGCGCCCACGACGAGCGCCGTCGCCTGGCCGCGGGAGTCCCGCGTGACGGCCGCCTGGGGAACGAGGAGCGCATCCGGGTCCACGCCCTCCTCGAGCCGCGCGCGGACGAACATGCCCGGCAGGAGCAATTGCTTCGGGTTGGGCACGAGGACGCGCAGGGTGATGGAGCCGGTGGACGGGTCCACCGTCACGTCGGAGAACTGCAGCGTGCCCGGCTCGAGGCACGCGGTGCCGTCCTCCAGGAGGAGCTTCACCTGCGCGTGCGTGGCGTCCGCGCGCCGCAGCCGCCCGGCCTCCAGCTCGCGCTGGAGTCGCAGCACCTCGGTGCTCGACTCGGAGACGTCCACGTAGAGCGGGTCCAATTGCTGCACGGTGGCCATGAGGGTGGCCTGTGCCTGCTGGACGTAGGCGCCCTCCGTCACGCTCGCGCGGCCGATGCGGCCGGACACGGGGGCGGTGACGCGCGTGTAGCCCAGGTTGAGCTGCGCCGTCTGCACGGCCGCCTTCGCCGAGGCGACGTCCGCCTGGGACACCTTCTGCGCCGCGGTGGCGTTCTCGTACTCCTGCTGGCTGATGGCGCGCGCCGCGAGCAGCTCCGTCGCGCGCTGCGCCAGGAGGCGGTTCTGCTCCAGGCTCGCCTCGGCCCGGGCCAGTGTGGCCTTCGCGCTGTCGAGCGCGGCTTGATAGGGCAGGGGGTCTATCTGGAAGAGGGCCTGCCCCTCCTTCACGTCGCTGCCCTCGGTGAAGAGCCGCTTGAGGATGATGCCGCTGACGCGAGCTCGCACCTCGGCCACGCGGTACGCGGACGTCCGTCCCGGCAGCTCCTTCGCGAGCGTCACCGGTGACGGATTCACCTGCACCACGCCCACCTCGACGGGGCCCTGCGGGCCCATGGGGCCTGCACCGGCCGGTGCGCCGGACTTGTTGCCACACGCCGTCAGCAGCAGGGCCCCGAGGGCCGTGGCCCGCAGGCCTCCGACATAGGGGCCGCGGAAGGGCCGGCGGGGGCTTCCCCGCCCGGCGGCTCTCTGGACTCTGGATTCTGTCTTCACCCTGCCTCCATCGGGCTCACGGCCTGCGGCCGGCCCTCGAATGGGTCGCCTGAACTGAACGGTTCAGTTCAGGCTGGTGGATGAGTACTGTCGCGGCTATTGTTCGTCAAGACTGAACGGTTCAGTTCAGTAGCGCCGTGGGGGTGGCGGGCGGGGCCGGGACAGGCGAGAAGGGTGGAGCATGCCGAAGGCACCGACAGAGCTATCGCCGGCCAAGCGGGCGCAGATCCTCAAGGGCGCGTCCGAGGTCTTCAACGAGCTCGGCTTCGAGCGGGCCAGCGTGGACGCGATTGCCGCGCGCGCGGGCGTCTCGAAGGCCACCGTCTACAACCACTTCCAGGACAAGCAGGCGCTGTTCCTCGCGTGCTTCACCGAGGAGAGCCGCGCCCTGGACGAGCACCTGCGCCACGTGCTGGACACGCCGACGGGTGATTTGGAGAAGGACCTCACCCAGATTGGCGAGGCCCTGCTGGGGCTCATCCTGTCGCCCGCCGTCCTCAAGCGGCACCGCGTCTTCACGTCGCAGGTGGACCACTTCCCGGAGCTGGGCGCGGCGCTGTTCGAGCACGGCCCCCGGGCCACGCAGTTGCGGATGACGAAGTACCTGGAGCGGGCCGCCGCCAACGGGGAGCTGGTGCTGGACGACCCCGCGCTGGCCGCGCAGGACTTCTTCGCCCTGTGCCACGGTGACCTGACGCTGCGCGCGCAGCTCGGCGTGCTCAAGGACTCCACGCACGCGCAGCGGCGCGCGCGTGTCGCCCGCGCGGTGCGCCTCTTCCTTCGCCTCTACCGGCCGGAGCCGGGCAGGGAACGGATTGCTGGGCGCTGATTCGCGGTCCCGCTGATGTGTGCCCGTTGAAAAGGGCCCGATATGCGGCCTGGGGCTGGGAGTTACCTTGGGTGTGGTTCGCTCGCATCCGGGAGGACACCCCATGCGTCGTGCAGCCCTGGCTCTTCTTCTGTTCCTCTCCGCCTGCGCCCATGGCCCCGCGCAGCGCTCCGGCCCCAGCGTCGTCCTGGCTCCGGCGGAGCTGGCTCGCCAGTCGGGCCTGGAGCCCTGGGCCATCTCCATGCCCTTCGACAAGGGCCAGGATGGCACGGAGCTGGTGCTGAAGTTCCTGGACCGCGCCGAGGCCTCCGGCGCCCACTTCGTCAGTGACGTGCAGGTGGTCTTCATGGCCGAGGAGGACGGCCAGCCGCTGGAGTGCCGCACGCGCCTGGTGCCCCCGGGCACCGCCAGGGACCTCCAGAAGGGCATTCGCACCGCGAAGGCGGACACGCGGCCGGCGCTGACGCTGGTGATGCGGCCTGTCTCCACCGTCCAGTTCTCCTGTGGGGAGACGCAGGTGGCACGCCTTCAGACCCAGGCCTACACGGACTCCGTTCCGACGCCGACGACGCGCACCAACGCGAGGACGAGCGGGCATCCCTTCAACACCGTCACCCAGTGCGGCTACCAGCCCGTGACGCGGCTGCTCACGCGCTACGCCTTCGAGGACGCCGTCAATTACGTGCCGCCCGAGCTGTCCCGCATCCAGCAGGTCCGCCCGACGCTGCATATCGAGGAGACCGGGGCGGAGTGCCTGCCCCGGCTGCCGTCCGCCCCGGCCGTCAACCGCATCGAGGCCATCGCCTACGGCGGCTCGGGCCCGAGGGCCGCGATGCAGGCCACTCCCGACGTCCTCCCGGTCCGCCTGGACCTCTGATGTCTTCGAAGCGCGGACGCCGTTTCCCGCGCTCGTGTCGCAGGCGCCGATGTCTTCAGCGCCCGAGCGCCCCGCTCCGCGGCTTCCGGCACGGGGCGCCCGCTTGCGTCACATGCCACGCACCTCGTGGGGCTTGTAGGGCGCCTCGAGCGCCTTCAGCTCCTCGGGAGTCAGTTTGAGGTCGACCGCGCGCACCGCGTCCTCCAGATGCTCAGGCTTCGTAGCGCCGATGATGGGTGCCGTCACAGTGGGGCGTGACAGCAGCCACGCCAGCGCAACCTGGGCAGGAGGCACGTTGCGCGCGGTGGCCACCTTCTGGGTCGCCTCCACCACCTCCCAGTCTCCGGGCTGGTCATAGAGCTGGCCGGAGAACGTGTCCGACTTCGCGCGCGCCGTCGTCTCGCGGTCCGTCAGCGACTTGCGCGAGCCCGCGAGCAGGCCGCGCGCCAGCGGGGACCAGGGGATGACGCCGATGCCCTCGGACTCGCACAGGGGCAGCATCTCCCGCTCCTCCTCGCGGTAGACGAGGTTGTAGTGGCCCTGCATGGACACGAAGCGCGACCAGCCATTCAGGTCCGCCACGCCCAGCGCCCGCGCGAACTGCCACGCGTACGCGGACGAGGCGCCCAGGTAGCGCACCTTCCCCTGGCGCACGAGCTGGTCCAGCGCGGACAGCGTCTCCTCCAGCGGCGTGTTCGGGTCCATGCGGTGGATCTGGTAGAGGTCGATGGCCTCCACGCCCAGTCGCTTCAGGCTCGCCTCGCAGCCCTGGATGATGTGCTTGCGCGACAGGCCGCGCATGTTCTGCCCGTCACCCATGGGGAAGTAGACCTTGGTGGCGATGACCACCTCGTCCAGGCGAGCGTAGCGGCGCAGGGCTCGGCCGGTGACTTCCTCGCTGACGCCCACCGAGTACATGTCCGCGGTGTCGAAGAAGTTGATGCCCAGTTCCACCGCGCGGCGGAAGAACGGCTGCGCGGACTCCTCGTCCAGCACCCATGGGCGCCAGGTGGGCGTGCCGTAGCTCATGCAGCCCAGGCAGATGCGGGACACCCGAAGGCCGGTGCGGCCCAGGTTGGTGTACTTCATCGGTTCAATCCTCCGTCGTGCTGGAAAATCCGGAGCGCTCGGGCACCCCGGTTCATGGAGCGCTCGCGTCATACCCCGTGTGGGTGGGTCTTTCGTGAACGGGTGTCTTTTCTGAATGCCCAGATTCCGCTAAACGTAAGGGGAATCCGAGGGGGACGCTGGACGAAGTCGTCGTGCGCGCGTCCCCGGATTTGCGGGTGGGGTGCGCGTCGCGAACCTCCGTTTGCGGTGTCCTCCCGGGAAGGCCCCCCCCGGGACACACGACATGCACCTGTTGACGCGCGCCGACCCCGCCACCGAATTCGTCTGTCCGGAGAACCTCACCCTCGTGGACCTCTGCCGCGCCCGAGCCGCGGCGCAGGGCGGACAGAACGTTTTCACCTTCTTGGAGGAGGAGGGTGAGCGCACCGTCACCTACGCGGAGCTTGACGCGGGGGCTCGGGCTGTTGCCGCGTTGCTTCAGCAACACCTGGCACCTGGAGAGCGCGCGCTGCTGCTGTACCCGCCGGGCCGCGAGTACGTGCTGGGCTTCCTGGGGTGCCTGTACGCGGGCGTGGTCGCGGTGCCCGCGTATCCGCCGGACCCGATGCGGCTGGGGCGCACGCTGCCCCGGCTCCAGGCGTTGGTGGCGGACTGCGGGGCGCGCGTGGCGCTCACCACGTCCGGCATCGCGGACATGGTGGAGCCGCTCACGGCGGACGCGCCCGACCTGCGCGCGCTGCGCTGGCTGGCCACGGACGTGGTGCCGGCGACGGAGTCGGAGCAGTGGCGCGCGCCCGAGCTCACGGGCGACGCGGTGGCGTTCCTCCAGTACACGTCGGGCTCCACGGGGACGCCGCGCGGAGTGGTGCTGCGGCACCGGCACCTGCTGCACAACTCGGGGCTGATTGCGCGCGGGTTCGATGCGAGCCCGAATCCAGTGGGCGTCATCTGGCTGCCGCCGTACCACGACATGGGGCTGATTGGCGGCATCCTCCAGCCGCTGTTCCGCGACGTGCCCACGGTGCTGCTGCCGCCGCTGTCCTTCCTGCAGCGTCCCATGCGGTGGCTGGAGGCGGTGTCGCGCTTCGGCGGCACGGTGAGCGGCGGGCCCAACTTCGCGTTCGACCTGTGCGTGCGCAAGAGCACGCCCGAGGAGCGGGCCGCCCTCGACTTGAGCCGCTGGGAGGTGGCGTTCTGCGGCGCGGAGCCGGTGCGCGCGGAGACGCTGGAGCGCTTCGCGGAGGCCTTCGCGCCCGCGGGCTTCCGGCGTGAGGCGTTCTACCCCTGCTACGGGCTGGCGGAGGGGACGCTCATCGTCACCGGAGGGAAGCGCGCGGCGGCGCCGGTGGTGCGGAGGTTCGCTCGCGAGGGGCTGCGGCACGGCGAGGCGCGGGCGCCGGTGGACGGCGAGGTGGAGGCGGTGCTCGTCGGGTGCGGCGAGGCGCTGGGTGGGCAGGAACTGCGCGTGGTGGACCCGGAGACGGGCGCACCGAGCGCGCCGGGGCGGGTGGGGGAAATCTGGGTGCGTGGGCCCAGCGTCGCGGATGGGTACTGGCAGCGGCCGGAGGAGACGGCTCGCACGTTCCATGGGCGACTGGCGGACTCGGGCGAGGGGATGTTCCTGCGCACCGGGGACTTGGGCGTCGTCGAGGGTGGCGAGGTGTTCGTCACCGGGCGGCTGAAGGACGTGCTGGTGCTGCGCGGGAGGAACCACTACCCGCAGGACCTGGAGTTGTCGGTGGAGCGGTGCCACCCGGGCCTGCGCCCTGGCTGTGGCGCGGCGTTCTCCGTGGAGGTGGATGGGGAGGAGCGGCTCGCGCTGGTGCAGGAGGTCTCCGCGAAGGTGGCGGGGGACGTGGACGACGTGCTCGCGCGCATCCGCGCGGTGCTGGCCGAGGAGCACGGTGTCGCCGCGCATGCGGTGGTGCTCATCTCCGCGGGCGCGTTGCCCAAGACGTCGAGCGGGAAGGTGCAGCGGCGCGCGTGCCGCGAGGCGTTCCTGGCCGGCTCGTTGGATGTGGTGCGGGAGTGGCGGGAGCGCGCCTCCACGACAGATGCGGCGGAGGGCGGGGCACACGTGGCCCGCGCGGAGGTGAGCCCGCCCGGTGTTGATGGTGGAGCTTCAGCGGTGCGCCCGGAGGAGCCCACGTTCGGAGCGGATGCACGCAAGGAGTCAGCACCGGGCCACGGCGACGTGCTCGCATGGCTCCGCCCCCGGGTGGCGCGACTGCTCGGTGTCGCCGCGGATGAGCTGGACACGGAGGTGCCGCTCACGCACTTCGGCCTCGACTCGCTGCGCTCCCTGGAGGTGCTGCACGCGGTGGAGGAGGGCTGGCGCGTCTCGTTGCCGGCCGCACTGCTGCTCCAGGGACCGAGCCTTCGCGAGGTCGCGGCCTGGGTGGAACAGAAGCGCGGTGAGACCTCTGGCGGTGCTGCGTCCACGTCCACTGAGGGGTCCGCGACCCATGTGTCCGACGGACAGCGCGCGCTGTGGTTCCTCCAGCGCATGGCACCCGGGAGCACCGCGTACCACGTGGCCCGCGCGCTGCGGTTCACCTCGTCCGTCGATGCCGCCGTGCTCGGGCGCGTTTTCTCGGCGCTCGTCGCGCGCCACCCCGCGCTGGCCTCCGCGTTCCCCGAGGAGCGCGGCGAGCCCGTGTTGCGGCCCGCGGCCACGGTGCCGTCACTGGAGCTGGAGGACGCCTCGTCGGCGACGGTGGAGGCTCTGCGCGAACGGCTCGACGCCGAGGCACATCGGCCCTTCGACCTGGAGCGTGGACCGCTGGTGCGCGCGCGCCTGTTCACCGGTGCGCCGGGCGGGTCCGTGTTGCTCATCGTGCTGCACCACCTCATCACCGACTTCTGGTCGCTGGAGGTGCTGGCCGAGGAACTGGGCACGCTCTACACCGCCGAGGCCCAGGGCACACCCGCCGCGCTGCTTCCGCCGCCGCCTCCGGCTCCCGCCATCCTCCGCGCGCAGGAAGCGCGCTACACCGGCGCCGCGGGTGATGCGCTCCAGGCGTGGTGGCGCGAGCGGCTCGGTGGCGAGCTGCCCGCGCTGGAGTTGCCCACGTCGCGGCCCCGTCCCCGGCTCCAGTCCTTCCGTGGGGCCACCGTTTCCTTCCGCGTGGAGCCGCGAACGGCCGCGCGCCTGAAGGCCCTGGCGCACGCGCACGGCGCCACGCCATTCATGACGCTGCTCTCGGGGTACCTCGCATTCCTGCGCCGCTACACCGGGCAGGAGGACATCATCGTGGGCACGCCCACGGCGGGCCGGACGCGCGCGGACCTGTCCCGGCAGGTGGGCTACTTCGTCAATCCCGTCGCGCTGCGCGCCCGGATGCCCCGCTCGCTGTCCTTCTCGGGACTGCTCACGCAGGTGCGCGGCACGGTGCTGGAGGCGCTGGAGCACCAGGAGCTCCCCTTCGCTCGGCTCGTCGAGCGGCTCCAGCCTCGCAGAGACCCGTCCCGTGCTCCCGTCTTCCAGGCGATGTTCGCGTTGCAGTCCGGCCGGCCCGGGCGCGAGTCGCTGGGCGCATTCGCGCTTGGCGAGCCGGGCGTGAGGGCCCGCCTGGGCGCGCTGGAGGTGGAGTCCTTCCCGCTGGGCCACCGTGCTTCCGCCTTCGACCTCACGCTGATGATGGCGGAGGTGGAGGGGGGCTTCGCCGCCAGCCTGGAGTACTGCGCGGACCTCTTCGACGCGGAGGCCGCCGCGCGCATGGCGCGTCATCTGCGCGCGCTGCTGGAGACGGCCTCCTCGTCACCGGATGTCCCATTGGTGGAGCTCCCGCTGCTGGATGCCGATGAGCGGCGCGCCCTGGTGGACCTGGGACGACGGACGGACACCCAGAGCCCCGTTGCCACTGCGGAAGCCCATCGCCTCATCGAGAACCAGGCCGCGCGGACGCCCGACGCCGTGGCGCTCGTCGCGGGTGCCACGCGCTGGACGTACCGCGAGCTGGATGCCTGGGCAGGACGGTTGGCGGCCCGGCTGCGACGTCATGGCGTGGGGCCCGAGGTGCGCGTCGGCACGTTGGTGGAGCGCGGAGGGCCGGAGGCGGCGGTGGCCTTCCTCGCCGTGCTGAAGGCGGGCGGAACGGTGCTGCCCTTCGAGCCGTCGAATCCTCCCGAGCGTGTGACCTGGATGCTCGCGGACGCGGGCGCGCGGGTGCTGCTGGCCCACGGACGACTCGCGCAGCGGCTCACGCTTCCCGAAGGTGTGGAGCTCCTGCATTGGGAGGAGCACGGTGCACCGGGCATGGCCGCTGACGAGCCGGTCCTCTCCGGCTCCTCCGTGCCTTCGCCGGACTGTGCCGCCTACGTCATCTACACCTCCGGCAGCACCGGCCGTCCCAAGGGCGTGGTGGTGACACACCGGGGTGCCGTGCACATGGCCGGGTCCATGAGCGCGGGCCTTCCCCTCGGGCCGGGGACGCGGCAGCTCCAGTTCTGCTCGCCCTCGTTCGACATCTCGGTGTCCGACTACTTCCAGGCCCTCTCCACCGGAGCCGCGCTGCACCTGCCTCCGCCCGGCGAGCTGCTCGCGGGCGAGGCGCTGCACCGTGTCCTCAAGGAGCAGCGCATCACCACGGTTGTGCTACCTCCGTCCGTGGCCACGTTGTTGCCCGAGGCCCCGCTGCCGGACCTGACGCTGCTCGTGACGGGAGGAGAGGTCTGCCCGGCGGACCTCGTGACGCGCCTCGCGCCGGGCCGCACGTTCTTCAACGCATACGGCCCCACGGAAATCACCGTCTGCGCCACATGGGGGCGCTGCTCGCCGGGAGAGGCGGGGCCGCCGCCCATCGGCCGGCCGCTGTCTCACATCGACGCGTACGTGCTCGACGATTCGATGCAGCCCGTGCCCGTGGGCGTGGCGGGAGAGCTGTACATCGGCGGGCCGTCCGTGGCGCGCGGCTATCTTGGCCGCCCGGAGCTCACAGCCGAGCGCTTCGTGCCGGACCCGCATGGGGGCGAGCCCGGCGCGCGGCTGTACCGCACGGGCGACGTGGTGCGCTGGCGCGCGGATGGGCGGATCGACTTCGTGGGCCGCGCGGACTCGCAGGTGAAGCTGCGCGGCTTCCGCATCGAGCCGGGTGAGGTCGAGGTGGCCCTGCGCGAGGTGGCCGGGATGCGGCAGGCGCATGTCACCGTGTGGCGGCCTCCGGCGGGCGGAGAGCCCCGGTTGGTGGCGTACGTGGTGCCCGCGTCCGGTGAGCCGCTCGCGCCCGGCGAGGTGAAGGCCCTGCTGCGCGCGCGGCTGCCCGAACACCTGGTGCCCGCGGACATCCTCGCGCTGAGCGCACTGCCGCTGCTGCCGAGCGGCAAGGTGGACGCGCGTTCACTGCCTCCGCCCACGAGGAGCGCGGCACCCGACGGTGCGCCGCGCACGCCTCTGGAGGAGACCATCGCTCGTGCGTGGGCCGAGTCGCTGGGCCACCCGTCGGTGGGCGTGCACTCGCACTTCTTCGACGACCTGGGCGGCAGCTCGCTCACGGCGGTGCGGGCGTGCGCGCGGCTGCGCGAGTCGCTCGGCAGGGACGTCCCCATCACCCACTTCTTCGAACATCCCACCGTCCACGCACTCGCCCGGCGGCTGTCCGCCGAGGCGCAGCCGGCGGTGGAGGGCGTGAAGCACCAGGAGCGCGCGGAGGCCCGCAGGCAGGTCCTCCAGCGTCGCGGAAGGAACACCCGAGGCCATGAGTGACCAGGACGTGACGACGGGCGTGGGCGGCAACGACATCGCAATCATCGGCATGGCGGGACGCTTCCCCGGTGCCGCGGACGTGCGGGCCTTCTGGCGCAACCTGTGCGAGGGCGTGGAGTCCATCTCCCGCCTGAAGCCTGGAGAGCTGGAGGCCTCTCCCGTCGCTCCAGAGGCGGTGCGCCAACACCCGGACTTCGTGCCCGCGGCGTCGGTGCTGGACGAGGGCGAGTCCTTCGACGCCAGCTTCTTCGACGTGCCGCCGCGCGAGGCGAAGTGGATGGACCCGCAGCAGCGCGTCTTCCTGGAGTGCGCCTGGGCCGCGCTCGAGGACGCGGCGTATGACCCGGAGCGCTACGCGGGGAAGATCTCCCTCTACGCGGGCGCGGGGCCGTCGTTCCACACGCTGTCGTTGATGGGGCAGGGGAAGCTGGACCCGGCCTCGCTCTTCGAGCTGCTGGGCACCACGGGCGAGAACCTCGCGACGAAGGCGTCCTTCAAGCTGAAGCTGCGCGGTGAGAGCCTCGCCGTCTACACCGCGTGCTCCACGGGCCTCGTGGCCGTCCACATGGCGTGCCAGAGCCTGCTGCTGCGCCAGTCCGACATGGCCATCGCCGGAGCGGTGCGTCTGGCACTGCCGCAGCGCACGGGCTACCTCTACCAGGACGGGATGATTCTCTCCCCGGACGGACACTGCCGCGCCTTCGACGCGAAGGCGGCGGGCACGGTGCCGGGCAACGGCGTGACGGCGGTGGTGCTCAAGCCGCTGGAGGACGCGCTGCGGGACGGGGACCACGTGTACGCGGTCATCCGTGGCTCGGCGCTGAACAACGACGGTGGCCAGAAGATTGGCTACACGGCGCCGAGCGTCGAGGGACAGGCGGACGTCATCGGCGAGGCGCTGGCGTACGCGGGGCTGGAGGCGGGGGACATCGGCTACGTGGAGGCGCACGGCACCGGCACCGCGCTGGGGGACCCGATTGAAGTCGCCGCCCTGACGCGCGCGTACCGGAGGCAGACGGACCGGAAGGGCTACTGCGGCCTCGGCTCGGTGAAGACGAACATCGGCCACCTCGACACTGCGGCGGGCCTGGCCGGGCTCATGAAGGCGGCGCTCGCGCTTCACCATGAAGAGCTGCCTCCCAGCCTGAACTTCGAGCAGCCCAACCCGGCCATCGACTTCGCGAACAGTCCCTTCTTCGTCGTGAATTCGCGCAGGGCGTGGCCTCGGGGCGAGGTGCCCCGGCGCGCGGGCGTCAGCTCGTTCGGCATTGGCGGCACCAACGCGCACGCGGTGCTGGAGGAGGCGCCGCTGCCTCCGCCGCTCGCGCCGACCGCCCGGCCGACGCAGGTGGTGACGCTGTCCGCGCGCACGGCGGGAGCGCTGGAAGCATCGGCGAAGCAGCTCGCGGACTGGCTGGAGTCCGCGCCGGCTGACGTGGTGCTGGCGGACCTGGCCTTCACGCGCAACGTGGGACGCCGTGGCTTCGAGCACCGCCGTGCCGTGGTGGCGAAGGACAGGGCGGAGTTGGTGGCGCGGCTGCGTGCTCCGGGCAAGGCGCGGGTGCTGGAGGACGTGGCGGCGGCGCGGGAAGGGCGTGTGGCCTTCCTGCTGCCGGGGCAGGGCGCGCAGTCGGTGGGCATGGGGCGCGAGCTGTATGCGGCGGAGCCCGCGTACCGTGAGGCGCTGGACGCGTGCCTGGCGGGGTTGGGGCCTTCGCTCGAAGCGGCGGTGCGGGGCGTGCTGATGCCCGCGCCCGGAGCGGAGGCGGCCGCGCGCGAGACGCTGGCGGACCCGCGCTTCGCGCTGCCGGCGCTGTTCTCCGTGGAGTACGCGCTGGCGCGGCTCTGGGAATCGTATGGCGTGAAGCCGTACGCGCTGCTGGGGCACAGCTTCGGTGAGTACACGGCGGCGTGCCTCGCGGGAGTGATGCCGCTGGAGGACGCGCTGGCGCTGGTGACGGCGCGTGGGCGGCTGATGGCGCGGATGCCTCCGGGAAGCATGACGGCGGTGGGCGCGGCGGAGGAGGTGGTGCGCCCGCTGCTGTCGGGCGGGCTCTCGCTGGCGGCGGTGAACGGGCCGGAGCGGTGCGTGGTGTCCGGGCCCTCGGCGGAGGTGGAGGCACTGGAGCGCGAGCTGACGGCGCGCGGAGTCGGCGTGCTGCGGCTTCCTGCGGGGCACGCGTTCCACTCGGCGGACGTGGAGCCGCTGATGGACGAGCTGAAGCGCGTGGTGTCCGGCCTGCGTCTCTCCGCGCCCCAGGTGCCGTACGTGTCGAGCGTCACCGGCACGTGGATTCGTCCGGAGGAGGTGACGGACCCGGCGTACTGGGCCCGGCAGATGCGCGCGCCCGTGCGCTTTGGTGACGGACTGGAGGCCCTGAAGGCCGACGGCTGCACCGTGTTCCTGGAGGTGGGGCCGGACCAGGCGCTCACCGCGTTGGCGAGGCTGGGCCTGCGCGGTCACTCGGGACGCGCCGTGGCTTCGCTGCCGCGCGCGGGGGCCAAGGCGTCCGAGCATGCGGCGCTGAGCGAGGCACTGGGTGCGCTGTGGGAGCAGGGCCTGGAGGTGCGCTGGGAGGACGTCTACGCGCACGAGCAGCGGCGGCGATTGTCGCTGCCGACCTATCCATTCCAGCGACAGTCCTTCGCGGTGGAGGTGCCCGCGTCCCTTCCCGTGTCGTCCGTTGCCGCCGTGCAGGCAACGGCGCCTGTACCGGAAGCCGTCGCCGCGCCGCCAATGGAGCTTCCGTCGGACAAGGCCGCGCCACGCACGGACGTGGAGCGCAAGGTGTTGGAAATCTGGCGCGAGCGACTGGGGCGCGCCGACTTCGGCATCCACGATGACTTCCTGGAGCTGGGCGGCAACTCGCTGATGGCGGCGCAGATGCTGACGCGCCTGCGCGAGGCCTTCCCCGTGCAGCTCCCACTGAGCGACCTGTTCGAAGCACCGACGGTGGCCGGTGTGGCGGCGCGCATCCAGGCGCGAATGGGCACGGGGGAGGAGCGCACGGAAGCGGCGCTGCCGCCCCTGGTGCGCGTGCCTCGTGAAGGGGCGCTGCCGTTGTCGGTGGTGCAGGAGCGCGTCGTCGCGCTGGAGCAGGCGCTGCCGGGCAACCCGGCATTGAACATGTCCATGGTGCTGAGGCTGCGCGGCACGCTGGACGTGGCCGTGCTGGAGCGCAGCCTGGAGGCGATGACCCGGCGTCACGAGGCCCTGCGGACTTCGTATCCCCGAGTGGACGGGCGCACGGTGCTGCGCATCGCCCCGGAGCTGAAGCTGCCGCTGAGGGTGGAGCCGCTGGCGGGGAACACGCCGGAGGAGCGCGAGGCCGAGGGGCGCCGGTTGATTCACGCGGAGACGGCGGGGCCGCTCGACATCGAGCGTGGGCCCGTGGTGCGCGCGCGGCTGCTGCGGCAGGCATCGGACGAGCACCTGCTCGTCGTCACGGTGCACCACGTCGTCTGCGACACGTGGTCGCTGGTGGTGTTCGGGCGGGAGCTGGGAGCGCTCTACGGTGCCTTCCAGCAGGGCCGGCCGTCGCCGCTGCCCGAATTGCCCGTGCAGTACACGGACTACGCGGCGTGGCAGCGCAAGGCGTTGGAGGTGGGCGCGTTCTCCTCGCAGATGGCCGCGTGGCGCGAGCGGCTGGTGTCGCTGCCCGAACCGCTGGACCTGCCGGTGGACCGTCCGCGCGGAGACAGTCCCGCGCTGAGCGGTGTGCGCCGCAACGTAGGCTTCTCCCTGGCGGTGACGCGCGCGGTTCAGGCGCTGGCGCAGCGCGAGGGCATCACCCCGTTCATGGTGCTGCTGGCGTCATGGAACGCGCTGCTGCTGCGCTGGACGGGCCGCGATGACCTGGTGGTAGGCACGCCCATCGGCAACCGGAGCCGCCCGGAACTGGAGCCCGTCATCGGCTACGTGGCGCACGCGGTGCCGCTGCGCACGGACCTGTCCGGGGACCCGACCTTCCGCGAGCTCCTCGGCCGCGTGCGGGATGTGACGCTGGAGGCGTACGCCAACCCCGACGTGCCCTACGAGTACCTGGTGCGCGAAATCGAGCCCAGGAAGGACACGGGCCGCGAGCGCGTATTCGACACGCTGTTCATCCTGCACACCCGCTTCGAGCCGCACCTGGACCTGCCGGGCCTGCGGATGAGCCTGGTGGACGTGGAGGACGGGCCGGTGCAGTTCGGCGCAGTGCTGTCGTCCCTCTCCGTGTCCATGGGCGAGAGCGAAGAGGGCTTCTCCGGCACGCTCGACTACGCGATTGAGCGCTTCGAGCCCGCGACGGTGGACCGGCTGCTCGCGCACTGGGATGCGCTGCTCACCGCGGCGGTGGCGGAGCCGGACCTGCGCCTCTCCGCGCTGCCGCTGGAGGCGAGCGAGCCACACGTCGAGCCTTCCCTGGTGCCGAACACACCGGTGCCGGCGGCGTCGTTGCTGGAGGCACGAGCCGCGAAGGAGCCCGGAGCCGTGGCGCTCACCGTGGGCGAGCGGCGTGTCACCTGGGGCGAGCTGCGCGAGAAGGCGCAGAAGCTCGCGGCGGTGCTGACCGCGCGAGGCGTGGGGCCCGAGGTGCTGGTGGCCGTGTGCCTGGAGCCGTCCGTGGAGCGCGTGGTGGCGCTCTGGGCGGTACTGGAGGCCGGCGGTGCGTATGTGCTGCTGTCCGTGCCACAGCTCCGTGAGCTGGCCGCACTGGCGCCCGAGGGTGGACCGCAACCCCTGCTGCTCGCCCACGAGCGCGTGCGGACGAGCGCGACGCTGGATGTCTCGCGCGTGCTGCATGTGGACACGCTGCTCGCGGAAGGGAAGGGCACCGATGCGCTCGCGTTGTCCCGCGCTTCGCTCCTGCCCCATGCAGGGACCACGGGCTCACTGGAGACGCTCTCGGAGTCGATGATTCGCGCTTCTCGCGCGGAGTCACCCACGCGCAGCCGTCCGGCGAATGTGTCCGCGGAGACGATGGTGTGCCTGGAGCCGCGAGTCGGTCCCTCGGGAGACCGGCTCCGCGCCATCCACACGCACCGCACGGTAGCGGACGTGTTCCACCGCCTGGATGCAGTGGGGAACACGGCGAATGGTGTGTGGCTCGCGACGGAGGAGAGCCACGCTCCAGGCTCGGGGCTGGAGCTGCTGTGGGCCCTGTCGCGGGGCCTGCGTGTGGTGGTTCCGGAGGAGCGTGCCCGCCTCCACCTGCTCAATTCGGGTCATGGTGCCGGGCGTCGGGGACCGGACTTCAGCCTGTCGTTCTTCGCCAACGACGAGGACTCGCTCGGAGGACGCAAGTACCGGCTGCTGCTGGAGGCGGCGAAGTTCGCGGACGCGAATGGCTTCTCCGCGGTGTGGACGCCGGAGCGGCACTTCCACTCCTTCGGTGGTCTCTACCCGAGGCCGTCGGTGGTGGGCGCGGGCGTGGCCACGGTGACAGAGCGCGTGGGCATCCGCGCCGGCAGCGTGGTGATCCCGCTACACGACCCCGTTCTCGTGGCCGAGGAGTGGGCCGTCATCGACAACCTCTCCGAGGGCCGAGTGGGTGTGTCGTTCGCCTCGGGCTGGCACGCCAACGACTTCGTCTTCGCACCGGACCGCTACGCGCGGCGCAAGGAGGTCATGCTCCGCGGTATCGAGGAGGTCCGCGCGCTGTGGCGGGGTGGCACGGTGCGGCGCCTCAATGGCGCGGGTGACGAGGTGGAGCTGTCCCTCCGCCCGCGTCCCGTCCAGAAGGAGCTGCCCGTCTGGCTCACCGCCGCGGGAAGTCCTGAGACGTTCCGCCTCGCGGGTGAGCTGGGTGCTTACGTGCTCACCAACCTGATGGGCCAGAAGCTCGATGAGCTGGCCGGAAAGGTGGCGATCTATCGCGAGGCCTGGCGCCAGCACGGACACGCGGGCCGGGGGCACGTGAGCCTCATGATGCACACGTACCTGGGCGCGGACCCCGCGACGGTGCGCGAGCGTGTGCGTCAGCCGTTGCTCGACTACTTCCGCAGCTCGGTGGACATCACCTCGGGCTTCATCGCCAGCCTGGGGTTGCAGTTGGACCCGCGCTCACTGACGCCCGCGGACGTGGATGCGATGCTGTCTCACGGCGTGGAGCGCTACCTGGAGGACGGTGGCCTCTTCGGCACACCGGACTCCTGCGGCCCCATGGTGGAGCGGGTGCGCGGGCTCGATGTGGATGAGCTGGCCTGCCTCGTGGACTTCGGTGTGGAGGTGGAGGCGACGCTCGAAGGGCTGCAGCATCTGGATGTGCTGCGTGGCCGATATTCGCCAGCGCCAGCGGCGGCGGTGCCGCTCTTGACGCTGCACGAAGGGCCCGACGCGGCGGAGACGCTGCGGTCGCTCGTGAGAGACGCGGGCATCACCCACCTGCAGTGCACGGTGGCACAGGCTCGTGCGCTGTCGGAATCGCTCGGCTCGCTGCGCCGCGTGCTGTTGGAGGGCGCGACGCCGGACGAGGCTTCCGCGCTCGCTCGTTCCCTGGGCACGGACGTCGTGTGCCGCACCGAGGGGCTCGGGACCTGGTCCATGCCCGGTGATGGGCTCGTGGGTTCCTGGGAGGTCGTCGACTCGCGGGGCCGGCCTGTTCCACAGAACGTGGTGGGCGAGCTCGCGGTGACGGGCGCGGGTGTCCCGCGAGGCTTCTGGAACGCGCCAGGCTCGGCATCGCTCCGCATCCTCCAGGACACGCAGTCCGGGACGCGCAAGCTCCTGACGGGCCGCCGCGCCCGCCGCCGCATCGACGGTTCCCTGGAGCTGCTGGCCGCCGTGCCCGTGCCGTCGCGCCGTCCGAAGCCGCCGAAGGTCGCGGTGACGCCGGGCGCTTCGGCGAAGAAGCCCGAGGGCCCGCCGCCCATCCCGCGCGTCTCGCGAGACAAGCCGCTGCCGCTGTCCTTCGCGCAGCAGCGCCTCTGGTACATGGACCACCTGGAGCCGGGGAACGTGGCCTACAACAACGCCGTCGCGCTCACGATGAGCGGCGCGTTGGACGTGGCCTCGCTGGAGCGCGCCCTCAACGAGGTGGTGCGCCGGCACGAAGTCCTCCGGACCACCTTCGCCATGGCGGACTCGGGCTCGGTGCAGGTCATCGCACCGTCGCTGGAGGTGCCCATCGTCCTCTCCGTGGCGGAAGGCGCGAGCGAGGACGAAATCTCCGCCTGGGCGAGGGATGAAGCCCGCCGCCCGTTCGACCTGAAGACCGGCCCGCTCATCCGCGCAGCGCTGCTGCGGGTCACCGGCACCGAGCACGTGCTGCTGCTCGCGCTGCACCACATCGTCTCGGACGGCTGGTCCGCGGGCGTGATGATGCAGGAGCTGGCGACGCTCTACGCGACCTTCCAGGCGGGACTGCCGTCGCCACTGCCCGAGCTGCCCGTGCAGTACGCGGACTACTCCGTCTGGCAGCAGGAGTGGATGCGCGGCCCCGAGCTGAAGGCCGAGCAGGACTGGTGGCGCGACGTGCTGGCCGACGTGCCGGTGCTGCGCCTGCCCACGGACCGGCCCCGGCCTCCGGTGCAGACGTACCCCGGCGCTCGACTGCCCTTCGGCGTGTCACGGCAGCTCACCGATGCGCTGAACGCGGTGGGCCGGCGCGAGGGCGCCACGCCCTTCATGGTGCTGATGGCGGCCTGGCAGGCCCTGCTGCACGCGTACTCGGGGCAGGAGGACTTCGCGGTGGGCACGCCGGTGGCGGGCCGCAACCGCCCCGAGGTCGAGCCGCTCATCGGCTGCTTCATCAACTCCATCGCCCTGCGCGCGGACCTGTCCGGTGACCCGACGTTCACCGAGCTGCTGGGCCGCGTGCGCCGCTCGGCGCTGGGTGGCTTCGCGCACCAGGAGGTGCCGTTCGAGAAGCTGGTGGACGCGCTCCACGTCGCGCGCGACCTGAGCCACACGCCCATCTTCCAGACGATGCTCGTGCTGCACAACACGCCCGCGCCGGAGGTGAAGCTGGCGGGGGTGCACATCCGCAACCGGGCCGTCCACACGGCCGCCACCAAGCTCGACCTCACGCTGGAGTTGGTGGAGTCGAAGGAGGGGCTGACGGGAGGCATCGAGTACAACACCGACCTCTTCGACGCGGACACCCTCTCCCGGTTGTCGGGGCACCTGGTCCGTCTGTTGGAGGCGGTGGCCGCGTCGCCCGAGCAGCGCCTGTCCCGCCTCTCGCTGCTGTCCGAGTCCGAGAAGCAGCGGCTGCTCGTGGAGTGGAACCCGCCCGCCGCACCCGAGGTCTCCCGGAACGACACGGTGCCCGCGCGCTTCGCGGCGCAGGTGGCTCGGACACCGGACGCGGTGGCGGTGGAGGACGGCTCCCGGCGGCTCACGTACCGGGAGCTCGATGCGCTGTCCGCGCGGCTGGCGAAGCACTTGCGCGGTCTGGGCGTGGGAAACGATGCGGTGGTGGCGCTCGCGCTGGTTCGGCCCGCGGACGTGGTGGCGGGAATGCTCGGCGTCATGCGCGCGGGCGCGGCGGCGGTGGTGCTCGATGTGGACCACCCGGCGGAGCGGCTCTCCGGAATCCTCGAGGACACGCGGGCGCGCGTGGTCGTCTCGACTGTCGCGCATGCCTTGCTGGTCCCCACGCGCGAGGGCACGACGGTGGTGTCGCTGGACTCGCTGCCTGAAGCGGCCGGTGGAATACAGCCGGTGGGGCGCGCGGGCACGGCGGAGACCTGGCTCCCCGCGCCCGAGGCACACCATGCGGCATGCATCGTCTACACGTCCGGCTCCACGGGCCGGCCGAGGGGCGTGGTGCTGGAGCACCGGCAGCTCGTCTCCGCGACGCGGGCCCGGCGCGAGGTGTACGGCGCGCCCAGCATCGTGCTGTCGCTGGCGCCGTTCACCTTCGACGCCTCGCTGGCGGGCCTGCTCTGGTCCCTCTTCGAGGGCGGCACCCTGTGCTACCCGGACCTGGAGGGGCGTGAGGACCCGAGGAAGCTCGCGGAGCTGATGGCCCGGGCTGGCGTCACGCACCTCATCTCCGTGCCGGCGCTCTACGGTCAGGTGCTCGCGGCGGCGCCGCCGGGAGGCCTGTCCGGCCTGCGCGCGGTGAGCGTGGGCGGCGAGGCATGCCCGCTGGAGCTCTCGCGTGCGCACCACGAGGCGCTGCCCACGGTGGCGCTGTTCAACGAGTACGGCCCCACCGAGGCCACCATCTGGAGCACCGTGCACCGCGTGCGTCCGGACGAGCAGGGCAGCGTGCCCATCGGCCGCGCGGTGCCCGGAGCCCGTGTGTACCTGCTGGATGCGCGGCGCCAGTTGGTTCCGCACGGTGCGCCGGGCGAGCTGTACGTCGGCGGCGCGAGCGTGGCGCGCGGCTACCTCAACCAGCCGGTGCTCACCGCCGAGCGCTTCGTGGCGGACGCCTTCGACGGACGCCCCGGCGCGAGGATGTACCGCACGGGAGACGTGGCGCGCTGGCGGAAGGACGGGACGCTGGAGTTCCTCGGCCGCGCGGACACGCAGGTGAAGGTGCGCGGCTTCCGCATCGAGCCGGGCGAAGTCGAGGCCGCGCTGCTCGCGAACCCCGCGGTGAAGGACGCCGCGGTGGTGGCGAGGGAGGACGGCAAGGGACCGAAGCGCCTCGTCGCCTACGTCGTCGCGACGGAGGGGAAGGCCGAGGCCCTGTCCGCCACGGAGCTGAAGGCGTGGCTGCTATCTCGACTGCCACCGTACATGGTGCCCGCCGCGTACGTGGCGCTGCCGGCCCTGCCACGCACGCGTCACGGCAAGGTGGACACGCGCGCGCTCCCCGCGCCGGAGACCGGTAGCGCGGAGGCCCGGGGCACCGCCGTGGCTCCGCGCAACGAGGTGGAGGAGAAGCTCGTGGCACTCTGGCGCGAGGTGCTCCATGTGGAGCGCATCGGCATCCACGACGACTTCTTCGAGCTGGGCGGAGACTCCATCCTCGGCTTGCAGATCATCACCCGGGCCCGAGCGGCGGGCATCGAGCTGTCCCCGAAGCAGCTCTTCCAGAACCCCACGGTGGCGCGGCTCGCCACCGTCGCGGGGACGCGGCTTTCCGTGCAGGCCGAGCAGGGGCCCGTGGTGGGCCCGGTGGCCCTCACGCCGATTCAGCGCTGGTTCTTCGAGCTGGGGCTGGAGGCGCCGCACCACTGGAACATGTCGCTGCTGCTCGACGTGAAGGCCGCGTTGGAGCCGGCGCTGCTGGAGCGGGCGCTGACGCACCTGGTGGAGCACCACGATGCGCTCCGCCTGCGCTACGCGCGCGCGGAGGACGGCTGGCATCAGGCCTCCGTGGCTCCGGGCGAGCCCATGACACTGGTGCGCGTGGACCCGTCCACCGCCTCGGTGAGCGAGCAGGCGGAGACGCTCCAGCAGTCGTTGCGGCTGGACGGTCCGCTCCTGAAGGCGGCGCTGCTGGAGCCGGGCGAGGGGCGGCCGGCGAAGCTGATGCTGGCGGTACACCACCTCGTGGTGGACGCGGTGTCGTGGCGCATCCTGCTGGAGGACCTGGCGGTGGTGTACGCGCAGCTCGCGAAGGGCGCGCCGGCGCAACTGCCGCCGAAGACCACGTCCTTCCAGGCGTGGGCGCGCGGGCTGGAGTCGCTGGCGCGCTCGGAGAAGCTGGCGGCCGAGCGCACGTGGTGGCTGGAGCGGCGGTGGGGCGAGGCCGCGCGGTTGCCTCGGGACTTCTCGGACGGCATCAACACCGAGGCCACCGCGCGCACGGTGCGCGTGTCGCTGGACGCGGAGGAGACGAAGGCCCTGCTGCATGACGTGCCGAAGGCATGGCACACGCAGCCGCAGGACCCGCTGCTCACCGCGCTGGCGCAGGCGCTCGCGGTGTGGACGGGACGAAGCGCGGCGCTGGTGGACGTGGAGGGCCATGGCCGCGAGGAGGTGCTTCCGGGCGTGGACGTGTCGCGCACGGTGGGTTGGTTCACGCGCTTCTTCCCGGCGCTGCTGGACCTGCGAGGCGCGCAGACAGTGGGCGAGGCGCTGCGCGCGGTGAAGGAAGGCCTGCGCGCGGTGCCGTCGCAGGGCATGGGCTGGGGCCTGCTGCGCTACGTGGCTCGGGACGCGGAGTTGTCCGCGCTGCCGTCGGCGGAGGTCGGCTTCAACCACCTGGGACAGGTGGACGGCGCGGTCGGCGCGGGCGCGCCCTTCACGCTGGCTCCGGAAGGAGATGCCCTGCGGCAGCGGGCTCCGAGCTCACGCCGTCCATACGCGCTGGACGTGACGAGCGCGGTACGTGACGGGCGGCTCGAGGTGACGTGGACGTACAGCGAGGCGCTGCACCGTCGCGAGACGGTGGTGGCCGTGGCGGAGGACTTCCTCGCGCGGCTGAAGTCGCTGGTGGTGGCGTCGCGGGCGCCGGACGCGGGTGGGCACTCGCCGTCCGACTTCCCGCTGGCGAAGGTGAAACAAGCGCAGCTCGACAAGCTGTCCGCCCGATTCGGGAAGAAGACGCGATGAGCGACAACATCGAGGATTTGTACCCGCTGTCGCCCCTGCAGGGCGGCATGCTCTTCCACGCCCTCGCGGAGCCCGGACAGGGGCTGTACTTCAACCAGCTCGTCTGCGAGCTGCGTGGGCGGTTGGATGTGGACGCCTTCATCGCGGCGTGGAAGGGCGCGCTGGAGGCGCATCCCGTGTTGCGCACGGCGCTCGTCTGGGAGGACGTGGACGAGCCCGTCCAGGTCGTGCTGCGCGAGGTGGACCTCCCGGTGCGCATCGAGGACTGGCGCGGGCTGTCGCGCGAGGCGCTCGACGCGAGGCTGGCGAGCTTCTTGAGGGAGGACCAGCGCGAGGGCTTCGACCTGTCCAGCGCGCCCCTGGTGCGGTTGACGCTGCTGCGCACGGAGGAGTCGGCGTGGCGGTTCGCGTTCAGCCACTCGCACCTGATGCTGGATGGGTGGTCGCTGCCGCTGCTGCTGCGCGACGTGTTCGCGCTGTATGGGGGGAAGGCTCGGAGTCTGGTGCCGCCTCGGGCCTACCGCGACTTCATCGCGTGGCTCGGAGAGAAGGACGCGGGGCAGGCACGGGACTTCTGGACGCGGTCGCTCGCGGGCTTCACGGAGCCCACGCCGCTCGAGTTTGGTGCCGCACCGGTCGTGGGCTCGGGGCGGGGAGAGCGGACGCTGCGCCTCGGCGCGGAGGAGACGGCGGTGCTGGAGTCCTTCGCTCGAAAGCGGGGGCTGACGGTTGGCACGTTGGTGCAGGCGGCGTGGGCGTTGTTGCTGGGCCGCACCAGCGGCAGGGACGACGTGCTCTTCGGCGTCACGGTGGCCGGACGTCCGGGTGAGCTGCGCGGCGTCGAGGACATGGTGGGGTTGTTCATCAACACCATCCCCGCGCGCGTGCGGCTGACGCCGTCGATGACGGTGGATGCGTGGCTGCGAGAGCTCCAGGACTGGCTGCTGGAGGCGCGGCAGCATGAGCACACCCCGCTGGTCGAGGTGCGGCGGTGGAGCGAAGTCCCCGCGGGCGCGGCGCTCTTCGAGAGCCTCGTCGTCGTGGAGAACTATCCGCTGGATGCCGCGCTCAGCTCGGCGATTCAAGGCATCGAGGTGCGGGACATCCGCTCGGTGGAGGTGGACAACCATCCGTTGTCGCTCGCGGCCGTGCCCGGTCGTGAGCTGGTGCTGCGCATCAACTACAGCGCCGAGCGGTTCGATGTCGCGACGGTGGACCGCATGCAGGTGCATCTGCGTCACCTGCTGCGTGCGTTGGCCGGTGGGGAAGGAAAGCCGCTGTGGACACTCACCCTGTTGGACGAGGAAGAGCGCAAGCGGGTGCTGGTGGAGTGGAACCAGACGGCGAGGGAGTACCCGAGAGACGCGACGCTGGCGGAGGTGTTCGCGTCGGTGGTGGCGAAGTACCCGGACAAGGTGGCGCTGGAGTTCGGGGACGAGAAGCTGACGTACCGGCAGTTGGACGCGCGAGCGAATCAACTGGCGTGGCACCTGCGCGGGCTGGGCGTGTCCACGGACTCGCGAGTCGCGGTGGCGCTGGAGCGCTCGCTGGAGCTGATTGTCGCGCTGGTGGCCATTCTGAAGGCCGGTGGTGCGTACGTGCCGCTGGATGCGGCGTACCCGCGAGAGCGGTTGAGCGCGATGGTGGAGGACGCGAAGCCGCAGGCGCTCATCACCACGCATGAGTTGCTGGTGAAGCTCCCCGCGTTCGACGTGAGGACGGTGGTGCTGGAGGAGGCGACGCTGTCCGCGCAGCCCACGCATGCGCCGCCCATGGCCGCGTTGCAACAGAGCCTCGCGTACATCGACTTCACGTCGGGAAGCACGGGGAGGCCGAAGGGAGTGGGGACGCCGCAAGCGGGCGTGCTGCGCACCGTCTTCGGGGTGGACTACGCGAAGCTGGGGCCGGAAGAGACGCTGCTGCTGATTGCGCCCATCTCCTTCGACGCGTCGACGCTGGAAGTCTGGGGCGCGCTGCTGCACGGGGCGAAGCTGGTGGTATTCCCGCCGCACGCACCGTCGGACGTGTACGAGTTGGAGTCGGTGCTGGTGAAGCACGGCGTCAGCACGTTGCACCTGACGGCGGGACTCTTCACGCAGGTGGTGGACACGCACCTCTCGGGCCTGCGCACGGTGAAGCAACTCCTCACGGGTGGCGACGTGGTGAGTGCGCCGCACGTGCGCCGTGTCCTCGAGGAGCTGCGCATACCAGTGACGGCCTGCTACGGGCCGACGGAGACGACGCTCTTCGCCTCGTGCCACCGGATGACGGACGCCTCGCAGGTGGGTACGTCGGTGCCGATTGGACGGCCCATTGGGAATACGCGGGCGTACGTTCTGGACGCGTCGGGGCAGCCAGTGCCAGCGGGAGTGACGGGCGAGCTGTACGTGGGCGGGGACGGAGTGGCGCGAGGGTACGTGGAGCAGCCGGCGCTGACGGCGGAGCGCTTCGTACCGGACGGCTTGTCGGGAGTGCCTGGGGCGAGGCTGTACCGGACGGGAGATTTGGCGCGGTGGCGCAAGGACGGAGTGCTGGAGTTTTTGGGCCGAGCGGACGCGCAGGTGAAGGTGCGCGGGTACCGGATTGAGTTGGCGGAGGTGGAGTCGGCGCTGCAGCGGCGCGAGGAGGTGCGCGAGGCGGTGGTGGTGGCGAGGGAGGACGGGCCTGGGGGCAAGCGCCTCGTGGCGTACGTGACGGCGAGAGAGGGCAGGGCGGTGGAACCGCAAGCACTGCGTGCCCACGTAGGCGCGACGCTGCCGGAGTACATGGTGCCGTCGGCGGTGGTGGTGCTGGAGGCACTGCCGTTGACGTCCAATGGCAAGGTCGATCGCAAGGCCCTGCCAGCGCCCGAGTCCACACGGGCCGCCACTCGAAAGGAGCGCGTCGCACCCAGGGACGTTACCGAAGAGACGCTGGCTGCAATCTGGTCCGAAGTCCTCCGGGTGCCGCAGCCAGGCATCCACGACGACTTCTTCGAGCTGGGCGGCGACTCCATCCTCAGCCTGCAGATCATCGCGAGGGCTCGGGCTGCGGGCCTGCACCTCGCCCCCAAGCAGCTCTTCCAGCACCCGACGATTGCCCGGCTCGCCGCCGTGGTGTCCACGGCTTCGGCCACGCAGGCGGAGCAGGGCGCGGTGGAGGGCACGGTTCCGCTCACGCCCATCCAGCATGCATTCCTGGAGGACCACGCCTCGGAAGAGCCGCACCACTTCAACCAGGCGGTGATGCTGGTGGTGCGACGGCGATTGGACGCCTCGCTGCTGGAGGCCGCGCTGCGCAAGGTCGTGGAGCACCACGATGCGCTGCGCATGCGGTTCACCCGCGACGATGACGGGCACTGGCATCAGCACAACGCAGGTGCCGTCCACGGTCCCACGCTCAAGCACCTGGACCTCACGGCGGTGCCTGAGGCGGGACGTCCGGCCCTCATGGGCCATGTGGCCGCCGAGCTTCACGCGAGCTTCCATCTCGACGCGCCGCCCCTGCTGCGCGCGGCCCTCTTCGACTCCGAACGCGAAGGCGATGCACGCCTCCTGCTCGTCGCGCACCACCTGGTGGTGGACACCATCTCCTGGCGCGTGCTGGTGGAAGACCTGGAGGTCGCCTGCCAGGCCCTGATGCGTGGGCAGGCGCCCGCGCTTCCTCCCAAGACGACCTCGTTCAAGGAGTGGGCGGAGCGTCTGCGCGCGCACGCGCTCTCCGAATCGCTGAACCCCGAGCTGCCGTACTGGCACGACGACGCCCGCGCCCACGTTCCGCCCCTGCCGCGTGATGAGGCGTCGGGGCCGCCGACCGTGGCCTCCGCGCGGCTCCACTCCGTCTCCCTGGAGCTCGACGAGACACGCATGCTGCTGCGTGAAGTGCCCACGGCCTGGAGGGCCCAGGTACAGGACGTGCTCCTCACGGCCCTCGGCCGCGCGCTGTCGTCGTGGACGGGACATTCGCGCTTCCTCGTCGACACCGAGGGGCACGGCCGTGAAGACCTCTTCCCCGGCGTGGACCTGTCCCGCACCGTGGGCTGGTTCACGTCCCTGTACCCGCTGCTGTTGGAGGTGCCAGAGAACGCGAGTCCCGGAGACGCACTGCGCGCGGTGCGCGACGGCGTGCGGCGGCTTCCGGGGCGTGGTCTCGGTTACGGTCTGCTGCGCCACCTGAGCCAGGACGCACGGCTGCGCTCGCTGCCTCGCGCCGAGGTGTCCTTCAACTACCTCGGTCAGCTCGACGCGTCCCTGGCTGCGTCCACGCTGTTCGCGCTCTCGCAGGAACCGTCGGGCCCTGCCATCAGTTCCAGGGCCGTGCGGGACCACCTCCTGGACGTCAACGCGTACGTCCAGGGCGAGCGGCTGCACGTGAGCTTCACCTACACCCCGCACCTGCATGGCGTCTCCGTCGTGCAGGGGCTCGCGGAGGCGTTCCTCCAGACGCTGCGCACGCTCATCGTCACGCGCGCCTCCGAGGACGCGCGGCGCTACACGCCCTCGGACTTCCCGATCGCGCGCCTGTCGCAGCCGGTGCTCGACACGCTGGTGCCTTCGGGAACGCTCGTCGAGGACCTCTACCCGCTGTCTCCCTTGCAGCAGGGGATGCTCCTCCAGACGCTCCTGGCGCCGGCCTCCGGCGTCTACGTCACCCAGCTCGGTTGGACTTTCGGTGCGCCGCTGGACATGGGCGCCTTCCGCCGCGCGTGGGAGAGCGTCATCGAGCGGCATGCGGTGCTTCGCACCTCCTTCGTGTGGGAAGGACTCGACGAGCCCGTGCAGCGCGTCCACCCTCGCGCGGCGCTCTCCATCGAGGAGCACGACTGGAGCGGCCTGTCTGCCGCCGAGCAGGACGCGCGCTTCGAGTCCCTGCTGCTCGCGGACCGTGCCCGCGGCTTCGATGTGAGCCAACCGCCGTTGATGCGCATCACGGTGGCGCGCCTGGATGCCCGGGTCCACCGCGTGCTCTGGACGCACCATCACCTGTTGATGGATGGCTGGAGCCTGGGCGTGCTGTTCCGGGAGTTGCTCGCGACCTACGGAGCACTGCGCGAGGGTCGACCGACTCCATTGGGCAAGGCGCCTGCGTACCGGGACTACATCGCCTGGCTGCAGGCGCAGTCCGAGTCGCAGGCGGAAGCGTACTGGCGAGCGACGCTGAGGGGCTTCACGTCGCCCACGCCGCTGCCGGGCCTGCTCTCGGCGAGCAGGCAGGGCCTGGCCCGTCGCAAGGACACGCGCTCTCTGAGCCTGCGCGCCGAGGAGACGCACGCGCTCCAGTCCTTCGCGCGCCAGCATCAGCTCACCGCGAACACGGTGGTGCAGGCCGCGTGGGCGCTGGCCCTCTCGCGCCACACGGGGCAGTCGGACGTCCTGTTCGGCGCGACGGGTTCCGGACGTTCGGCTCCCATGTCGGACATTGAGAACACGGTGGGCCTGTTCATCAACACCGTGCCAGTGCGCATCCAGGTCACGAGCGAATCCCCGGTGCTCGCGTGGCTGAAGGACCTGCACGTGAGACAGCTCGAGCTGCGCCAGTACGAGCACTCTTCGCTGGTGCGCATCCAGGGCTGGAGTGAGGTGCCTCGCGGGACGGCCCTCTTCGAGTCCCTGTTCATCTTCGAGAACTATCCGCTCGACTCGGCGGTGGGTTCGCTGAGTGCGGGCCTCGACATTCGCGACGTCGCCGTGCGCGAGCAGGCAGACACGGCGCTGGAGGCCGTGGTCGTTCCGGGGGAACGGTTGAGCCTGAACCTCGCGTACGACACGTCACGCTTCGATCCGGACCTCCTCGACGGGCTGTTGCGGCACTGGGCCACGGCACTGCGGGAGTTGGTGTCCCGACCGGAGCGACGACTCGGTGACGTGACGCTGTTGGATGGGGACGAGCGCCGACGGGTGCTGGTGGAGTGGAACCAGACGGCGAGGGAGTACCCGAGGGACGCGACGCTGGCGGAGGTGTTCGCGTCGGTGGTGACAAGGTACCCGGACAAGGTGGCGCTGGAGTTCGGGGACGAGAAGCTGACGTACCAGCAGTTGGACGCGCGAGCGAATCAACTGGCGTGGCACCTGCGCGGGTTGGGCGTGTCGACGGACTCGCGAGTGGCGGTGGCGCTGGAGCGCTCGCTGGAGCTGATTGTCGCGCTGGTGGCCATTCTGAAGGCCGGTGGTGCGTACGTGCCGCTGGATGCGGCGTACCCGCGAGAGCGGTTGAGCGCGATGGTGGAGGACGCGAAGCCGCAGGCGCTCATCACCACGCATGAGTTGCTGGTGAAGCTCCCCGCGTTCGACGTGAGGACGGTGGTGCTGGAGGAGGCGACGCTGTCCGCGCAGCCCACGCATGCGCCGCCCATGGCCGCGTTGCAACAGAGCCTCGCGTACATCGACTTCACGTCGGGAAGCACGGGGAGGCCGAAGGGAGTGGGGACGCCGCAAGCGGGCGTGCTCCGCACCGTCTTCGGGGTGGACTACGCGAAGCTGGGGCCGGAAGAGACGCTGCTGCTGATTGCACCCATCTCCTTCGACGCGTCGACGCTGGAAGTCTGGGGCGCGCTGCTGCACGGGGCGAAGCTGGTGGTATTCCCGCCGCACGCACCGTCGGACGTGTACGAGTTGGAGTCGGTGCTGGTGAAGCACGGTGTGACGACGTTGCACCTGACGGCGGGACTCTTCACGCAGGTGGTGGACACGCACCTCTCGGGCCTGCGCACGGTGAAGCAACTCCTCACCGGTGGCGACGTGGTGAGTGCGCCGCACGTGCGCCGTGTCCTCGAGGAGCTGCGCATACCAGTGACGGCCTGCTACGGGCCGACGGAGACGACGCTCTTCGCCTCGTGCCACCGGATGACGGACGTCTCGCAGGTGGGCGCGTCGGTGCCGATTGGACGGCCCATTGGGAATACGCGGGCGTACGTGCTGGACGCGTCGGGGCAGCCGGTGCCAGCGGGAGTGACGGGCGAGCTGTACGTGGGCGGGGACGGAGTGGCGCGAGGGTACGTGGAGCAGCCGGCGCTGACGGCGGAGCGCTTCGTGCCGGATGGCTTGTCGGGAGTGCCTGGGGCGAGGCTGTACCGGACGGGAGATTTGGCGCGGTGGCGCAAGGACGGAGTGCTGGAGTTCCTGGGCCGAGCGGACGCGCAGGTGAAGGTGCGCGGGTACCGGATTGAGTTGGCGGAGGTGGAGTCGGCGCTGCAGCGGCACGAGGAGGTGCGCGAGGCGGTGGTGGTGGCGAGGGAGGACGGGCCTGGGGGCAAGCGTCTGGTCGCGTACGTGACGGCGAGAGAGGGCAGGGGGGTGGAGCCGCAAGCGCTGCGTGCCCACGTGGGCGCAACGCTGCCGGAGTACATGGTGCCGTCAGCGGTGGTGGTGCTGGAGGCACTGCCGTTGACGTCCAATGGCAAGGTCGACCGCAAGGCCCTGCCAGCGCCTGACTTCGCGCTCGCGAGAGCTGCGGCTTTCGTCGAGCCACACACGGACACCGAGCGGAAGCTCGCGGACGTTTTTGCGGATGTACTGCGGCTGAAGCAGGTGGGCCTGCACGGTAACTTCTTCGAGCTGGGCGGTCACTCCCTGCTGGCCACCCGCGCCGTCTCCCGCCTTCGCGCTGCCTTCGGCATCGAATTGCCCCTCCGCGAATTGTTCGAAGCGCCCACGGTGCAGGCGCTCGCGGAACGCATCGAACGTCGCACGCGCGCGGACAGCGGCCTCTTCGCGGCCCCGCCGCTGAAGCCACGCGAGGATCGGAGCCGGCCTCCGCCACTCTCCTTCGCGCAGCAGCGGCTCTGGTTCCTGGATCAGCTCAAGCCAGGGAGCGCCATCTACAACATCCCATCGGCCGTGAGGTTGACCGGGTCGCTCGACAGCAAGGCGCTCGAGCTGAGCTTCGAAGCCCTCGTGCGGCGTCACGAGTCCCTGCGCACCACGTTCCGCACCGAGGCCGGAGTCCCGGTGCAGGTCATCACGGAGTCCCCCGTGCTCGTCTGGCGCGAGGTGGACCTGAGCTCGCTTCCAGACTCCAAACGCGAGGCCGAGGCGCGACTGCACATCGTGCGCGAGTCGCTCCGTCCCTTCGACCTGGAGCGGGGCCCGCTCTTCCGGGCGACGCTGCTGAAGCTGTCCGCCGAGGACCACGTGCTGGTGCTCGTGCTGCACCACATCGTGTCCGACGGCTGGTCCACGGGCGTGCTCGTCCGCGAGGTCGGAGCCCTCTACGACGCCTTCTCGCGGGGGCTGCCGTCGCCGCTTCCTCCGCTGCCCATCCAGTACGCGGACTACACCGTCTGGCAGCGAGGGTGGCTGAGCGACGAGGTGATGGAGGCGCAGCTCGACTGGTGGAAGGCACAGCTCGCCGGTGCGCCTCCGCATGTGGAGCTGCCCACGGACTTCCCGCGGCCGAAGACGCTCTCGAACCGGGGAGGCACGGTGCCCGTGCGCCTGCCTCGCGAGCTGAGCAACGCGCTCAAGGCGCTGGCGCAGCGTGAAGGAGCCACGCCCTTCATGCTGCTGCTGGCCGCATTCCACGTGCTGCTCTCGCGGTACTCGGGGCAGGAGGACATCGCCGTCGGCTCGCCCATCGCGGGCCGCCGCCACGCGGAGACCGAGGGGCTCATCGGCCTCTTCATCAACACGCTCGTCCTGCGCGCGAGACCCTCGGGCCGGCGCTCCTTCCTGGAGCTGCTGCGCCAGGTCCGCGAGACGACGCTCGGCGCCTATGAGCACCAGGACGTACCCTTCGAGAAGCTGGTCGAGGAGCTCCAACCGGTTCGAGACCTGGGGCGGTCGCCGCTGTTCCAGGTCCTCTTCGTCCTCCAGAACGCGCCAATGGAGGAGGTGCTCCTGCCCTCGCTGGCCATCCGCCCGATGGAGGGCGGAGTCGGCGAGGTGTCCAAGTTCGAGCTCAGTCTCAACCTCTCCGACTCGCCCGAGGGCTTCTTCGGCCATCTCCAGGTGGCCGCCGACCTGTTCACCGAGGCGACAGGTTCGCGCCTGATGCGGCACTTCCAGGTGCTGCTGGAGGCCATTGCCTCCAACCCAGAGCAGCGCCTGTCCGAGCTGCCAATGCTGACGCCAGCCGAGCGCCAGCAGGTCCTGCAAGCGTGGAATGGCACCAGCTCCGACGCATTGCTCGATGGCAGCTTCCATCACGCTTTCGAGCAGCAGGCCGCACGCACCCCGGATGCGCCCGCCGCCCGCTTCGAGGACACCGTCCTCTCGTTCGCTCAGCTCGAGGCTCGGGCCAATCAGCTCGCGTGGCACCTGCGCTCGCTGGGTGTCGGGCCCGACGTTCGCGTCGCGCTGTGCCTGGAGCGCTCGGTGGATTCGGTGGTGGCGTTGCTGGGCATCATGAAGGCCGGTGGCGCGTACGTGCCGCTCGACCCGGCGTGGCCCGTGCAGCGGCTGGAGCTCACGCTGCGTGACTGCTCCGCCCCCGTGCTGCTCGCGCACCAGCGAGTATTGGGCACGTGGACTCCAGCGGCCGTTCAGGTGGTGTGTCTCGATTCGTCGGAGGCACTGCCTGCTTCGCTGCCGACTCACAGTCCGGCGGTGGCCGTGTCGGCCAGCAATCTCGCCTATGTCATCTACACGTCGGGCAGCACGGGCACGCCGAAGGGCGTCATGGTGCAGCACCGCTCGGTGCTCAACCTGAGGCACGCGCTGGCTCGCTCTGTGTACGTTGGCCAGCCCTCCGGTCTTCGGGTCAGCGTCAACGCGCCGCTGGCCTTCGATGCCTCGGTCAAGCAGGTCGTGCAGCTCCTCGATGGCCACTGCCTGTGCATCGTCCCGGAGGAGACGCGGCAGGACCCGCGAGCCCTGCGCGATTGGGTGCGCCGCTTCCAGGTGGACGTGCTCGACGGCACGCCTTCGCTGCTGCGGCTTCTGGTGGAGGATGGCCTGCTCGACGATGCGTCGGCCCCGCGCCTGCTGGTGCCCGGCGGTGAAGCCATCGACGAGGCCCTGTGGCAGCGGCTCGCCGCGGCGCCTCGCACTCGCACCTTCAATGTCTACGGTCCCACCGAGTGCACGGTGGACTCCACCGCATTCGCGGTGCTCTCCGGCACGCAGCCCACCATTGGTGGTCCGCTGGCCAACGTGCGCGCGTACGTGCTGGACGGGCACCTGCAACCGGTGCCCGTCGGCGTTCCCGGCGAGCTCTTCATCTCCGGCGCGGGGCTCGCGCGTGGCTACCTGGACCGCCCGGCTCTCACCGCCGAGCGCTTCCTGCCCGATGCCTTCAGCCCCACGCCCGGCGCTCGCATGTACCGCACGGGAGACCGCGTGCGGTGGCTCGCGGACGGCACGCTGGAGTATCTCGGCCGCACCGACTTCCAGGTGAAGCTGCGCGGCTTCCGCATCGAGCTGGGTGAAATCGAAGTGGCCCTGGCTCAGCACCCGTCCCTGCGTCAGGCGCTGGTGCTCGTGCGCGAGGATGCGCCCGGTGACAAGCGGCTCGTTGCGTACGTCGTCCCTACCGAGACGGCTCTCGAGCCTGCGGACCTTCGAGCCTTCCTCAAGCAGCGGCTGCCCGAGTACATGGTGCCGTCGGCCTTCGTGCCGCTGGAGTCCTTCCCGCTCACGCCCAACGGCAAGGTGGACCGGAAGGCACTGCCCGCACCGGAGGGCAGTGCACAGGCCGCTGCCTATGTGCCGCCCACGACGCCCACCGAGGAGCAGCTCGCCGCGCTCTGGGCGGAGTTGCTGCGCGTGGAGCGGGTGGGGCGCCTTGACGACTTCTTCGCGTTGGGCGGCCACTCGCTGCTGGCCACGCAGGTGGTGTCGCGCCTCCGAGGACTCGCGGGAGTCGACCTGCCGCTCCGCGAATTGTTCGAGTCCCCCACCGTGGCTGGGCTCGCCGCGCGGGTCGACGCGCTGGCACGTGCCTCCACGGGCGCCCCGTTGGCACCGCCGCTCCGGCCCGTGCCGCGAGCCGGGCCGCTGCCGCTGTCCTTCGCGCAGCAGCGCCTGTGGTTCCTCGACCGGCTCCAGCCCGACAGTCCCTTCTACAACATGCCCGCCGTGCTCTGGCTGGAGGGCACGCTCGACGTGAGCGCTCTGGAGCGCGGCCTGTCGGAGTTGGTCCGCCGCCACGAGGTGCTGCGCACCACGTTCGAGGAAGGACCCGTCCAGGTCATCCATCCCCCCGCGCCCGTGCCGCTCGCGGTGGTGGACCTGACCGTGCTGTCCGACGACCTGCGCGAGAGCGAAGCGCGGCGCCTGGCTCGGGAAGAAGTCCGGCGCCCGTTCGACCTCCGGCGCGGTCCGATGCTGCGCGCCACGCTGCTGCGCGTGTCCGCAGCGCGCCACCTGCTGGTGCTCAACATGCACCACATCGTCTCGGACGGCTGGTCCCTGGGCGTGCTGGTGCGCGAGTCCGCCGCGCTCTACGCGGCCTTCGCGTCGGGCCAGCCATCGCCGCTGCCCGAGCTTGCCGTGCAATACGCCGACCATGCGGCCTGGCAGCGCGGCTGGCTGCGAGACGCCGCACTGGAGGCGCAGCTCTCCTGGTGGCGCGAGCACCTGTCCGGTGCGTCTCCCGCGCTGGACCTGCCCACCGACTTCCCCCGTCCCGCCGTGCCGGGCCTGCGGGGCGCCATGCTCACGCGCGTGCTGCCACGTGCGCTGGCGGACGCGCTCAACGCGCTGTGCCGCCGCGAGGGCACCACGCTGTTCATGGCGCTGCTGGCGGGCTTCGAGGTGGTCCTCTCGCGCTACTCGGGACAGGACGACTTCGTCGTCGGCACGGACATCGCGGGCCGCAACCGCGCGGAGACGGAAGGGCTCATCGGCTTCTTCATCAACCAGCTCGCCCTGCGCGCGCGGCTGGAGGGAGACCCGACGTTCCGCGAGCTGCTGGGCCGCGTGCGACAGGCCACGCTCGGCGCCTACGCGCACCAGGACCTGCCCTTCGAGGAGTTGGTCCGCGCCCTCAACCCCGAGCGTGGCCAGGGCCACGCACCGCTGTTCCAGGTGAAGCTGGTGCTCCAGAACCAGCCCGCCTCCTCGCTGGAGGTGCCCGGCCTCACGTTGCGCGGCGAGCACATGGACGCGGGCACGTCCCGCCTGGACCTCACCGTGTCCGTGGCCGAGACGACCCGAGGCCTGGAGGTCGGCTGCGAGTACCGCACGGACCTGTTCGAGGCGGAGACGATTGACCGGTTGGTGCGGCACCTCGGCACGGTGCTGGAGGCGGCAGCGGCCCGGCCCGAGGCCCGCCTGTCCTCCCTGCCGCTCCTCACCGAAGCCGAGCAGCGGCAGGTGCTGGTGGACTGGAACGCCACGGAGCGGGACTTCCCGCGAGACGCGTGCGCGCATCACCTCTTCGAGGCTCAAGCCGCGCGCACTCCTGACGCCGCGGCGCTGCGCTTCGAGGGCCGGTCGCTCACGTACTCGGAGCTGGACCGTCGGGCCAACCGGCTCGCGCATCACCTGCGCGCGTTGGGCGTGCGGCCCGAGGTGCCGGTGGCGCTCTGTGTGGAGCGCTCGCTGGAGCTGGTGGTGGGCATCCTCGGAATCCTCAAGGCCGGCGGCGCCTGGGTGCCGATGGATTCGAGCTACCCGGTGGAGCGCCTCACGTACATGCTGCGCGACTGCGCGGCACCGGTGCTCGTCACCACCGAGGCCATCGCGGACGAGCTGCCCGCCGGCGGTGAGCAGCTCGTGCTGCTGGATGCCGAGGCAGCGCTCATCGACGCTCGGCCGGACACCGCGCTCACGGTGGAGGTGAGCGCGGACAACCTCGCGTACGTCATCTACACCTCGGGAAGCACGGGCCGTCCCAAGGGAGCGCTGTTGCAGCACCGCGGGCTGTGCAACACGGCGCTGACGGCCGGGCGCGAGCACGGGTTCCATCCTTCCAGTCGCGTGCTCCAGTACGCCGCCTTCGGCTTCGACGCCTCGGTGGCGGAAATCTTCGGCGCGCTGCTGGCGGGGGCGACGCTTGTCCTCGCGCCTCGCGAACGGCTGTTGCCCGGTGTGCCACTGCGCACGCTGCTGCGCGAGGAGTCCATCACCGCCGTCACCCTGACGCCCTCCGTTCTGGCGCAACTGGAGCCGGAGGACTTCCCCTCGCTGGAGACGCTCATCTCCGCGGGCGAGGCCTGCACGCCGGAGCTGGTGGAGCGCTGGGGGCGCCGTTTGCGGATGCTCAACGCGTACGGTCCCACGGAGGTCACCGTGTGCGCGACGCTGGCCGGGCCGCTGCGTCCGGGAGAGCGGCTCACCATCGGCCGTCCCTGGGCCAACGTCCGCACGTACGTGCTGGATGCCGCGTTGCGCCCGCTGCCTGTCGGCGTACCGGGCGAGCTGTACGTGGGGGGTGTGGGACTGGCCCGTGGCTACCTGGGCCAGCCGTCACTGTCCTCCGAGCGCTTCGTGCCGGACCCGTTCTCCTCTGTGCCTGGGGCACGGATGTACCGCACGGGAGACCGGGCGCGCTGGCTGCCGGACGGCACGCTGGAGTACTTGGGCCGCATCGACCAGCAGGTGAAGCTGCGCGGCTTCCGCATCGAGCTGGGAGAAGTGGAATCCGTCCTGGCGCAGCACCCCTCCGTGCGCGAGGCGGTGGCCACCGTGCGCGAGGACGCTGCTGGAGAGCGGCGCCTCGTCGCATACGTGGTCGCGGAGGAGGGTGACGCGCTGGATGTGGCCTCGCTGCGTCAGGCCCTCAAGCAGCGTCTGCCCGAGCACATGGTGCCCGCGGCCATCGCCGTGCTGCCCGCGCTGCCGCTGACGCCGAATGGCAAGGTGGACCGCAAGGCCCTGCCCGCACCGGAGGGGGCTCGCACGTCGGCCACACGCGAGTACGTGGCGCCGCGCACGCCGCTGGAGGAACAGCTCGCCGCGCTCTGGGCGGAGTTGCTGCACGTGGAGCGCGTGGGTGTCCACGACGACTTCTTCGAGCTGGGTGGCCACTCGCTGCTGGCCACGCAGTTGGTGGCGCGACTGCGCGACTCGCTGGGCGTGGAGCTTCCGCTGCGCGTCTTCTTCGAGGCACCCACGTTGGAGGCACTCGCCCCGCGCGTGGAACAGGCAGCGCGGAGCCTCGCGATGCCCGCGCTCCGGCCGGTGCCCCGCGACGGTTCGCTGCCGCTGTCCTTCGCACAGCAACGCCTGTGGTTCCTCGACCGGCTCCAGCCCGGTGATGCCACCTACAACGTTCCCTCCGTGCTGCGCGTGGAGGGACGGCTCGATGTGGCGGCGCTGGAGCGGGCCTTCACGGAGCTGGTGCGCCGGCACGAGAGCCTGCGCACGCGCTTCCCGGACGAGGGAGGTGTTCCCGTCCAGGTCATCGAGGCTCCGGGGCCTGTCCGGCTTCAGGTGACGGACCTGCGCACGCGAGAGGACCGGGAGGCAGAGGCGCGGAGGCTGGCGCGTGAGGAGGCGGCTCGTCCGTTCGACCTGGCGCGGGGGCCGCTGCTGCGTGTCTCGTTGCTGCGGCTCACGGAGGACCAGCACCTGCTGCTCCTGACGCTGCACCACATCGTCTGCGACGGCTGGTCCTCGGGTGTGTTGGTCCGTGAGCTGGAAGCCCTCTACGTGAGCTTCGTCGCGGGACGACCTTCGCCGCTGCCGGAGCTGCCGCTCCAGTACGCGGACTACTGCGTCTGGCAGCGCGAGTGGCTGCGTGACGAGGTCTTGGAGTCGCAGCTCGCCTATTGGAGGACGCATCTGGCCGGAGCGCCGCATGCGCTGGAGCTGCCCACGGACTTCCCCCGTCCGCCCGTGTCGTCCTCCCGGGGCGCGAGCTTCGAGTTCCACTTCTCGCCAGAGTTGTCCCGTGGACTCCAGTCGCTCTGCCGAGCCGAGGGCGTCACGCTGTTCATGGCCTTGCTGGGCGCGTTCCAGGTGGTGCTGGCCCGTCACTCCGGACAGGACGACATCGTCGTGGGCACGCCCATCGCCGGCCGGCGCTTCGCGGAGCTGGAGGGGCTCTTGGGCCTCTTCATCAACACGCTCGCGCTGCGGACTCACTTGGAGGGAGACCCGTCCTTCCGCGCGGTGCTGGGGCGCGTCCGCGAGACGACCCTGGGCGCGCAGGCCCATCAGGACATCCCGTTCGAGAAGCTGGTGGAGGAGCTCCGGCCCCAGAGGGATTTGGGCCGCTCACCGCTGTTCCAGGTGATGCTCATCCTCCAGAACACGCCCGACGCGGGGACTCAGCGGAGTAGCGCGCTCTCGATTCAACCCGTTGAGGTGGAGAGCGACACCGTCAAGTTCGACCTCACCGTGGGCTTCGTCGAAACGCCCGAGGGCGTGCGCGGGCAGATTGGCTACCGCACGGACCTGTTCCGCGAGGAGTCCGTTCGCCGGCTGGTCGACCACCTGCGGGTGCTCCTGGAGGTCGTCACCGCCAGACCGGAGCTGCGCCTGTCCGAGCTGCGCCTGTTGACCGCCGAGGAGCAGCGGCGGCTGCTGGTGGACTTCCAGGGGCGCGATGATGCGTACCCTCGCGACGTGTGCCTGCACTCGCTCATCGAGGCGCAGGCGGCGCGCACGCCGGATGCGGAGGCGGTCCGCTTCGAGGACTCGGCGCTCAGCTATGCGCAGCTCGATGCTCGGTCCAATCAGCTCGCGCGGCACCTGCGCTTGCTGGGTGTGGGGCCGGAGACGCGCGTGGGCGTGTGTCTGGAGCGCTCGCTGGAGTTGGTGGTGGCGCTGCTGGGCGTGCTGAAGGCGGGTGGTGCGTATGTGCCGCTGGACCCCGCGTATCCTCGCGAGCGGCTGGCGTGGATGCTGGAGGACTCGGAGGCTCCGGTGCTCCTCACGCAGCGGCGCCTGCTCGAGGTGCTGCCTCCGCACTCCGCGCGGGTGCTGTGCCTGGACGCGGATTGGGACGTGGTGGCTCGTGAGGACTCCTCGCGTCTCGCGTCCCTCGCGGGTGCCGACTCGCTGGCCTACGTCATCTTCACCTCGGGGAGCACGGGCCGGCCGAAGGGCGCGATGAACGCGCATGCTGGCATCGTCAACCGCCTGCTGTGGATGCAACGGGAGTACGGGCTGACGTCGGCCGACACGGTGCTGCAGAAGACGCCGTTCAGCTTCGACGTGTCCGTGTGGGAGTTCTTCTGGCCGCTGATGACGGGCGCGCGATTGGTGCTGGCCCGGCCCGGTGGGCACCAGGACCCCGCGTACCTCGTGCGACTGATGGAGCAGGAGCGCGTCACCACCGCGCACTTCGTCCCGTCCATGCTGCAGGCCTTCGTCGAGGAGTCCGGACTGGAGCGGCTCACGGACCTGCGCCGCGTGGTGTGCAGTGGCGAGGCACTGCCCGCGCCAGTGGTCCGCCGTGCGCAGGCGCGACTGCCGGTGGCGGAGGTCCACAACCTCTATGGCCCCACCGAGGCGGCGGTGGACGTGACGTATCACCCGTGCCCGCGAGGCGATGCGCGGGCCGTGGTGCCCATCGGCCGGCCGGTGGCGAATACGCGCATCTACGTCGTGGACCGCTACGGGCAGCTCGCGCCGGTGGGTGTGCCGGGTGAATTGCTCATCGGCGGCGTCCAGGTGGGCCGGGGCTATTGGCGCAGGCCGGAGCTGACGGCGGAGCGCTTCGTGCCGGACGCGTTCTCCGGTGTCCCGGGAGCACGGCTGTACCGCACGGGTGACCTGGCGCGCTGGCTGCCGGACGGCACGCTGGAGTACCTGGGCCGGCTCGACTTCCAGGTGAAGCTGCGCGGCTTCCGCATCGAGCTGGGCGAAGTCGAAGCCGCGCTGCGCGCGCATCCAGATGTGGGCGACGCGGTGGTGGTGGCACGCGATGACGGCCCGGGTGGCATGCGACTGGTGACGTACGTGGTGCCGAGCACGTCTGCCGGTCGCTCACTTCACGAGCGCGCCGCACCGGAGCACATCGCGATGACGGGCTCCTCCGTCGCTTCGAACGGAGGCCAGCCCGTCGAAGTGCCTGTGCCCAAGGTGACGGAGCTGCGCACCTTCCTGTCGCAGCGGCTGCCCGCGTACATGGTGCCCTCGGCGTTCGTGGTGATGACGGCCTTGCCGCTGACCCCCAGCGGCAAGGTGGACCGCAAGTCACTGCCAGCGCCGGAGGATGGGGCCGCTACGTCGAGCTCCGTGTACGAGCCTCCGCGAACCGCGCTGGAGGAATCCCTGGCCGCGGTCTGGGCACAGGTGCTGCGCATGGAGCCGGGGCGGGTGGGGCGGCGCGATGACTTCTTCGCGCTGGGTGGTCACTCGCTGCTGGCGACGCAGGTGGTGGCACGGCTGCGCGAGGCTCTTGGCGTGGATGTTCCCCTGCGTGCCCTCTTCGAGGCGCCCACGGTGGAGCGGCTCGCGGCCTGGCTGGAGGGCGCGAGGACCGACGGCCCCGCGCGCCACTGCGTGACGTTGCAGGAGGGCACGGGCACACCGGTGTTCCTCGTGCACGCGGTGGGGGGCGCGGTGGGGCCGTACCGCGAGCTGGCTCGGAGGCTGAAGCGGCCTCTCTACGGACTGCAGGCCTCGGGGCTCGATGGACGCGAGCCTCCGCTGGATACCGTGGAGGCACTGGCCAGGCGGTACGTGGAGGCAGTGCGCGCGGTGCGGCCGGAAGGGCCGTACGTGCTCGGCGGCTGGTCCATGGGCGGCGCAGTGGCCTTCGAGATGGCGCGCGAGCTGGAGCGACAGGGACAGCAGGTGGAGTTGCTGGTGCTGCTGGACAGCTTCGCTCCGTCGGAGGAACTGCCCGCGCAGGAGCCGGATGGCGCACTGCTGCTCGCGGGCATGGCCATGGACCTGGCGCGCACGGCGGGCGCCGAACCGACACTGCGGCCCGAGCTCCTCGAAGGACTGTCCGACGACGAGCAGCTCACCCGGGTGACACGGCATGCGCGTGATGCGGGCTGGCTTCCTCCGGAGGTGCGGGACTCGGACCTGCGCGCATGGCGCGACGTGATGCGGGCGAACCTGAGCGCGCAGATGGCGTGGCGGCCCGGGGAGTATCGCGGTCCGGTGCTGCTCCTGCGCGCGAAGGACTCGAAGCGCGAGCACGCCGTGGATGCGAGGCACGGCTGGGCGCATTGGGTGAAGTCACGCCTCACGGTGGAGGACGTCCCCGGAGACCACTACAGCGCGCTGCGAGCACCTCACGTGGATACGCTGGCGGCCCGGCTCACGCGGCATCTCGATGAAGCCTCGGACGACTCGACAGGAGACGAGCAGCGCGAGGAGGGTTGAGCATTAGAAAGCCAGGCACCTCCCCATGACGGCTCGCTGGCGGCCGCCACCTATCTGGGCCAGCATGAAGCGGTCGAGGAGGAGAGCATGAACCGTCTGCGCGAGCTCCTGGGCATCGAGCTCCCCATCATCCAGGCGCCCATGGCCGGGGTGCAGGGGAGTGCACTCGCCATCGCGGTGTCCAATGTCGGAGGCCTGGGGTCGATCCCCTGCGCGATGCTGACGACCGATGCCCTGCGCAAGGAGCTCGGAGCCCTCCGGGCGGGCACGTCGAAGCCGTTCAACGTCAACTTCTTCGCGCACACCCCACCTGTGCCGGACGAGGCTATCGAGTCCGCGTGGCGCGAACGGCTCGGTCCCTACTACCGCGAGTTCGGAATCGACCCCGCCAGCGTCCCGGCGGGCCCGGGCCGCCTCCCCTTCGACGCCGCGGCCGCGGAGGTCCTGGAGGAGTTCCGCCCCGCCATCGTGAGCTTCCATTACGGCCTGCCCACCCCCGAGCTACTCGCGCGCGTGAAGCGCACGGGCGCGAAGGTCCTGTCCTCCGCCACCACCGTGGAAGAGGCACGCTGGCTCGAAGCGCACGGCGCCGACGCAATCATCGCGCAGGGCCTGGAGGCCGGCGGCCATCGTGGGCACTTCCTGTCGGACGACCTGACGCGGCAGATGGGCACCTTCGCGCTGCTGCCGCAGGTCGTGCACGCGGTGAAGGTGCCGGTCATCGCGGCCGGGGGCATCGCGGATGCCAGGGGCGTGGCGGCGGCGCTGTCGCTGGGCGCCGTGGCGGCGCAGGTCGGCACCGCGTACATGCTCTGCCAAGAGGCGACGACGAGTGCGGTGCACCGTGCGGCCCTGAAGCGCGAGTCCGCGCGGCACACCGCGCTGACCAACATCTTCACCGGCCGGCCCGCCCGCGGCATCGTCAACCGCGCCATGCGCGAGCTGGGGCCGCTCAACTCCGCCACGCCGGCCTTCCCGCTCGCGACGGCAGCCCTGTTGCCGCTGCGGGCGAAGGCCGAGGCCGCGGGGAGCGGCGACTTCTCGCCGCTCTGGTGCGGCCAGAACCCCGAGGGGTGCAAGGAAGTCGGCGCCGCCGAGCTCACCCGGGAACTGGCATCGCTCGCTTGAGCGCCTCAGGTCGCGCGGTGTCCCCGCGACTGCATGCGCGCCAGGCAATCGGGGGCCGCTACGGAAATCTTGGCTTCTTCAGGGCCGGGCCGTCGCGCTGGGGCCTGGCGCCGGCGCGAAGGCATCCACCAGGCCCTGGGCCACTGCCGCGGAGAACGCCTCCAGGGTGCGTTCCTCGCGCCAGCGCGCGGCCTCCTCGAAGTCGAGCGCGTGGTGCGTCTCGATGATGACGGAGGGAATGGTCGGTCGGCGGAGCACGAAGATGCGGCGGTGCGTGGGCTCGCTCACCTTCGCGACGAAGACGCCGGACTGCGCGGCGTCGGCGGCATAGAGCCCCGTGTAGTCCACGCCGTCATAGGTACGAAAGCCGGCGCTCCCCATGTTCCGGGCGAGCGCACGGGCCAGCAGGGCCCGCTGGGAACGAAGGGGCGTACCGGCCTCCTCGGACCAGAGCACGCTGAAGCCGGGGGACGCGTCCTGCCGGTAGCACTGTTGTCCCGGCGTGGGTTCCCAGGGCTGCGCCAGGCCGCGCGCATCCGAGTGCAGGCTCAGCAGCACATCCGCGTTCCAGCGCCGCGCGGCATTGAGGCGGGACGGGTAGGGGACGCGCTCGCCCGGCTTGCGGCTCAGGCGCACGCGGAAGTGCCCGGTGGCCTCCAGCCGCCGAGCCAGGTCCTCCGCCACGCGCAGGGTGAAGGCTTCTTCGTCCTCGCACGTGACGGAGCGGTTGCCCGTGTTCCCCGCCGCACCGTGCCCCGCGTCCAGGTAGATGCGCCGCTTCCCGAAGCCCTCGGGAAAGCGCACCTCCGCCACCGTGAGCGGTGCGCCCGGGGCGGGCCACGCGGGTGAAATCGTCGAGGCCTCGGCGACGCCGTGTGCCGCGGGGACGGAGGTCGTTTGCACCGTGTCCGATGCAAGCGCGGACCCGGCTCCCATGGCGATGCACAGTCCGAGCAGGAACGAGGCTTTCAGCATGGCGGGTGTGACGCCCGGGGGCGGAGCGTGGTTCCGCAGTGTCTCCCGACGTGTCGCCCTCGCGAAAGAGGTACCCGGTGCTCCTGGGCCGCATCTCGCTTCCCCGCCTGGTGGGGGCGGAGGCTCTGCGCCCCGCAAAGACAACGGGCAGGTCCCCAAGGAGGGAACCTGCCCGTGTCACTTCAGGCCGTGAAGCCTCGCGCTAGGCGCGGACCTCGGGCTCCGCCGGCTTCTGCGCCAGCGGGGCCTCCTTGCCCGGCTCGCCCCCGCCACTGCTGGCGAGGCCGACGGGCATGGACTCCAGCGCGGCCTTGAGCACCTCGTCCATGTGCGTGACGAAGATGAACTCCAGCTCGTTGCGCGCCTGGTCCGGCACGTCGATGAGGTCCTTGCGGCACCGCTCGGGCAGGATGACCCGCTTGATGCCCGCCCGGTGCGCCGCCAGCACCTTCTCCTTGATGCCACCCACCGGCAGCACCAGGCCACGGAGCGTCGCCTCGCCCGTCATCGCCGTGTCGTGCCGCACCCGGATGCCCGTCAAGAGGCTCGTGAGCGCGGTGAGGATGGTGACGCCGGCCGACGGCCCGTCCTTCGGAATGGAGCCCGCCGGGAAGTGCAGGTGCAGGTCCGTCTTCTCCAGGAAGTTCGGGCTGATGCCGAGCTGCTCCGCCTTGCTGCGCAGGTAGCTCAGCGCCGCCGTGGCGCTCTCCTTCATCACGTCGCCGAGCTGGCCGGTGAGCGTCATGCCGCCCTTGCCCGCCATCTTCGTCGCCTCGATGAAGAGCAGGTCGCCACCCGCCGCCGTCCAGGCGAGGCCCGTGGCCACACCCGGCACCTCGGTCCGCTCGGCCACTTCCGAGTAGAACGTCTCGGGCCCGAGGATCTCCTTCACGCGCTCGGCGTTGATGCTCTGCTTCTCCGTCTTCCCGCCGGCCACCTCCACCGCCACCGCGCGGCAGATGTCCGCGATGCGGCGCTCGAGGTTACGCACACCGGCCTCGCGCGTGTACGACGTGGTCAGCGTGAGCAGCGCCTCGTCGGTGATCTCGATGTGGTCCCCGCTGAGCCCGTGCTCCTTGAGCTGCTTGGGCACCAGGTGGATGCGGGCGATGCTCTGCTTCTCCTCGAACGTGTAGCCCGTCAGCTCGATGATCTCCATGCGGTCCCGGAGCGGCCCGGGGATGGGGTCGAGCTGGTTCGCCGTGGCGACGAACATGACCTTGGACAGGTCGAAGGCCACGTCCAGGTAGTGGTCGCTGAACGAGTTGTTCTGCTCCGGATCCAGCACCTCGAGGAGCGCCGCGCTCGGGTCGCCGCGGAAGTCCGCGCCGAGCTTGTCGATCTCGTCGAGCATCATCACCGGGTTCTTGGTGCCGGCCTTCTTCATGCTCTGGATGAAGCGGCCGGGCAGGGCGCCGACGTACGTGCGACGGTGGCCGCGGATTTCAGCCTCGTCACGCACGCCGCCCAGGGACAGGCGCACGAACTTGCGGCCGGTCGCCTTCGCCACGCTCTGGCCCAGCGACGTCTTGCCGACGCCCGGAGGGCCCACGAGGCAGAGGATGGGGCCACGCATGTCGTTCTTCAGCTTGCGCACCGCGAGGTACTCCAGGATGCGCTTCTTCACCTTCTTGATGCCGAAGTGGTCCTTGTCGAGCTGCTGGCGCGCGTTCTCGATGTCGAGGTTGTCCTCGGACACCTTCGACCACGGCAGGTCGGCAATCCAGTCCAGGTAGGTGCGCGAGACGGTGTACTCGCTGGAGGCCGCCGGAATGGTCTTCAGGCGGTTGAGCTCCTTCTGGGCCACCTTCTCCACGTCGGGCGGCAGGCCCGCCTTCTTCAGGCGCTCCTGCAGCTCGTCGAGCTCCTCCTCCTCCTCGCCCATCTCGCCGAGCTCTTCCTTGATGGCCTTGAGCTGCTGGCGCAGGTAGTACTCGCGCTGGGTCTTCGACATCTCGCCCTTCACGGCGGAGTCGATCTTGTTGGAGAGCTTGAGGATCTCCCGCTTGCGGTTGAGCAGCTCGAGGACGAGCTTCATGCGCGCCTTGAGGTCCACCGTCTCGAGGACGGCCTGCTTCTCCTCAATCGGGACGTCCACGTTGGCGGCGATGAGGTCCGCCAGGTGGCCCGGATGGGTGATGCTCTCCACCAGCTCGGTGGCGGCGGCGGGCAGCTCGGGCATCAGCTCGATGACCTCGCGCGCCAGCTTCTTCAGGTTGATGCCGAGGGCCTCGACCTCGACGTTCTCCGAGGAGGTCTTGTCCTCCACGGCATCGACGCGGGCCTTCAGGTAGGGCGCTTCCTGCACCAGCTCCACCACGCGGAAGCGGGCGAGGCCCTGGACGACGAGCGAGTAGTTGTCCTCGCCCATCTTCAAGAGCTTCACGATGCGGGCGACGGTGCCCATGGTGTAGAGGTCGGAGGCACCGGGGTCCTCCTCCTCGGCGCGGCGCTGCGTGACGACACCGATGACCTGGTCGTCGCGCACCGCGTCCTTGATGAGGGCAATGGTCTTCTGTCGGCCGACGGCCAGCGGAAGCACCCCGCCCGGGAAGAAGACGCTGTTCCGCAGCGGCAGGATGGGCAGCACCTGCGGAATGTCTTCCTTGTTGATGAGCCCCGGCGGAGCCATCGCGGTCGGCATGGCGCTCGCGGCGGAGCCCTTCTTCTTCTCGTCGGACATGAAGTTCGGCCTCTTCTCTTGCTCTTGCTCAAGCCCGGTCAGTAAGCGACCGGACCGCTGGACTTCTCTCGGTTTTCTGCGACGGATGAACCAACGTAACAACCAAAACGGACATGGCAAACGCGATGTGCGATTTTCCACGCCCTCGTCGGATGCCCGACGATCCTCTGAAGTCTCGCGTCCTTGCGTGGGGTGGGGCATGCTTGCCCCCCCAGCCTGATGCGGCGCGCCGCCCCCGGGGCGCGCCGACCCCCTCGGAGGCACCCATGAAGCTCCGCACCTGTGCAACCTTGTTGCTCCTGCCGGCCCTGTGGGGGGCGGCGTGCAAGTCCCCCGTCGACGAGCCGGGCTCCACCCTGCCAGGGAACTGCGAGGCCGAGTCCCCGCTCGTCGCTTCTCAGAAGACGGACATCCTCTTCGTCATCGACAACTCGTCCTCCATGGCCGAGGAGCAGGAGGGCATCGCCCGGGAATTGCCGGCCTTCGTGGAGGCCCTCAAGGCGGGCGGCGGCGGCCTGGAGCAGGACTTCCGTGTGGGCGTCATCACCACGTCCGTGTACCGCCGGACGCTGTTCCAGGGGAAGGAGACGGTCCGCTACTACGACGAGGAGGCCGGCCGCCTGAGGCCCGTGCCGGACGCCTCGGGCCAGGCGACGGACGAGCACTTCATCGAGGGGACGGACGAGTTCCTGGTGGAGAAGTTCCGCCGGCTGGTGGAGCAGGGCACCGAGGGGAGCGGGCAGGAGACCCCCTTCGAGGCCGTGCGCCTGGCGGTGACGGAGCCGCTGGCCACGACGAGCATCGCCGAGGGCGGCAACGCGGGCTTCCTGCGGGACGGGGCGCGGCTCCTGGTGGTGGTGGTGTCCGACGAGGAGGACTGCAGCTCCACCGCGCGCCCGCCCCCCGTGGTGCTCACCGACGACACGTCGGTGGATCACTGCACGGAGCAGGGGGACAAGCTGACGTCCGTGGACGAGTACTTCTCGTACTTCCAGGGCCTGCATGATTCGACGGGTGCCTCCCGCGAGATCCTCTGGGCCACCATTGGACCGGTGGCGCTGTCCGACAAGCGCGCCGGTCTGATTCAGGACGTCACGAGCGACGGCACGTACGTGCGCAACGTCGACTGCCCGACGTCGAACGGGCCGGGCTACCGGCAGCGCGCCATGGCGGAGAAGTTTGATCAGGACCTGCAGAACCTGGACTCCATCTGCAAGGAGGGCTACCGGGAGACGCTGCTGGGCATCGCCGCGCTGGCCTCGGTGGCGCAGAGCATCGACGTGGTGAACCTGCCGGATCCGCGGCTGGCGCAGGTGGAGCTCACTCGCGCGGATGGAACGGTGGAGCGCTGCTCGGTGGCGGCGGGTGACTTGCGCTACGAGCCCTCGGGCGAGGAGCGCTCCGCGCGCCTGTACTTCCTGGGCTCGTGCCTGCGCCGCGCGGATGACACGAAGGTGGAGGTGAAGGTCCTCTGCGCCGGCTAGCGGCCCGGGAGTCCCCCTAGACGCTGGAGATCTCTCACGTCGCACGCGCGGACCCGCACCGTCAGGTCGGATCCGCCGCCCCGTCGCCATGCGTCCTGTGCGGCGCATGTCAGACCCCCGAGCATACTGAACGAGCGTCCAGACAGGCGTTCGTGCAGTCCGGGTTCTGGCGAGGAGGCGAGATGCGCGCGGCGGTGGAGCAGCGGGTGGAGGCGGGGGCGGGAGGCTCGGCCGGCTCGGTCGTCGAGCAGCTTCGGGAGCGGATCCGCCAGTTGCAGGCGGCGCCCCGGCGCTACCTGGCGGTGCTTCGCACGGGGATGGAGGCGGTGGATGCGCTCTTGCCCGCGGGCGGCTTCCCGCTGGGGCAGGCGGTGGAGCTGTGCGGCGAGGCGGCCTCGGGGCGCACCAGCCTGGCACTGCGCGCGGTGGCGGCGGCGCACCAGGAGGAGCGGCTGTGCGCGTGGGTGGATGGCCCGCGCGAGCTGTACCCGCCCGCGGCGGCGGCGCTGGGCGTTGATTTGGAGCGGCTGCTCATCGTGCGGCCCCAGGCGCCCGAGCAGCGGGTGTGGGCGGCGGTTCAGCTCGCCCGCAGCGGGGCCTTCGCCTGCGTGGTGCTGGATTTGACCCGAGGGGTGGGCTCGACGGCGAGGGCACCTCGGATGGCCCTGGCGGAGGCGCGCAAGCTGGCGGACGCGGCGGAGCGCGGGGGCGGGCTCCTGCTGTTGCTCACGTCTCCGGACGCGCCGGCGGACGGGGTGACGCGGCTTCGCACCGAGGCTCACGACGGGAAGGGCTGGTCCGTGGAGGTGGTGCGCAGCCGGCAGGGTGGCACGGGGACGCGGGCGGAGCTGCCGTGGAGCGTGCTGTACCCGGAGCTGGGGCTGGAGGGCGGCGGACGGGTGCTGGACGTGGCGGAGGGCGGCGCGGATGTCACTCCGGACTTCCTGCGCGATCAGTCCGGGGCGCTGCGTAACGGTTGCGGAATCCTCGGCCAGCGGCCCGGCCGTGATGCGCCCATGCCGTCCCTGCGCGAGGGCCTGGACGCGGCCGGCGCGGCGTACTGAGGGGGGACATGCGCAGGGCGTATCTGCACTTCACGCGCTTCCCGGTGCAGCGCCGGGTGCTGGAGCTGCCGGAGCTGGCGGGCCGGCCCTTCGCGCTGGTGGAGGAGGTGCGCGGCCAGCGGCGCGTGGCCTTCGCGTCCACCACGGCGCTGAAGGCCGGGGTGCGCCCGGGCATGACGCTGACGGCGGCGACGGCGCTGGAGCCGGTGCTGCGGCACTTCCCCTACCGCCCGGAAGACGAAGCGCGGGCGCTGACGGCGCTGGGCGAGGCGCTGATGGCGCTGGCGCCGGGCTTCCAGTTGTCCCCGCCGGACGGCCTGTGGCTGGACGCGGGGGCGGCGCACCTCGTGGATGGCGAGGCGCGGCTGGTGACGCTGGCCCTGGAGCGGTGCGCGGAGCTGGGCTACCGGGGGCATGCGGTGGTCGCCTCGGAGGCCTTCACCTCGCGGGCGCTGGCGCGGTACGGGGCCCGCCGGGTGGAGGTGGTGCCGGAAGGCGAGGCCGCCCGGGCGCTGGCGCCGCTGCCGCTGGCGGCGCTGGAGGGCGGAGAGGTCGCGCCCTTCGCCTCGCTGGGACTGACGACGCTGGGGGATGTGGCGGCGCTGCCCGCGGCGTCGGTGGCGGCGCGCGGTGGGGCGGCCGGGGCGCGGGTGCACGCGCGCTGCCGGGGGGAGGACGACACGCCCTTCGTCGCGGCGGTGCTGGACGAGGTGCTGGAGGAGCGTGTGGTGCTGGACTTCCCGGCGGAGTCCTTCGAGCCGCTGCGCTTCGCGCTGAAGACACTGACAGACCGGCTGGGGGCGCGGCTGTCCGGGCGGCGGCGGGCGGCGGTGCGGCTCACGTTCTCGCTGAAGCTGGACCCCCGGGGGCAGGCCCGGGTGCCGCTGACGCTGGCGCGGCCCACGGCGCAGGCGAAGCTGCTCATGGACCTGGCTCGGCACCGGCTGGAAGAGTTGAAGCTGGAGAACCCGGTGGCGGAGGTGTCCGCTCGGGTGGACGAGCACTCCGAAGACAGGGGACAGCAGCTCGCGCTGGGGGACGCTCCGGAGGGAGACGCGGCGCTGGAGGTGGTGCTGTCGCGGCTGGTGACGACGCTGGGCGAGCAGTCGCTCTTCGCGGCGGGGCTGGAGTCCGTCCACCGGCCGGAGGTGGCGCACCAGGGGCGGGCCTTCCACCCGCCGGAGCGCAGGCGGGGACTCGCGGCGGACGGGCTGGAGGCGGGTGCGCGGGGAGACCCGGCGCCGGGCGTGGGACGGGAGCGGCCGTCGCGGCTGTTGGCTTCGCCGGCGTGCCTGGACGCGGAGGTGGCGCAGTCGGGGCGGCTCGTGGCGGCGCGGCTCGGCGGGAAGCGGCACCGGGTGACGGCGATGGCCGGCCCGGAGCGGCTGTCCGGAGAGTGGTGGTCCGACGCCCCCTACGAGCGGGACTACTACCGGGTGCACTTCGAGGGGCTGGGCCCGGCGTGGGTTTTCCGGGATGGGCGGGACGGGCGCTTCTACCTGCAGGGACTGTTCGACTGACGTCCCGTCGGCCTCGGCCACCGGGGAGGGCGGCCCCCGCGGCCGTCCTCCCCGGTGGCTCCGTTACGTCGGGAGCCTCGCTACGTCACGGAAGCACGTTCTCGCAGCGGCCCGGGATGGCGCCCTTGCGGAGTTGCTTGTTCATCTCGTGCGGGAAGCTGACCTGCTTCGTCTTCGGCTTCTTCCCGTGCGGGTCCACGCACACCGCCACCTTCTTCAGCGTCACGGCCCAGCCCTGCACTCCGAGCGGCCCGAAGCCCCAGCCGGTGATGACCCGGCCGTTCTCGCTGATGGCCATGGGCGTGCCGAGGTCCCACTGCTCGACGCCGTACATGCCCTGGCCGATGAGGAAGTCCCCGAGGTTCACCATGCCCAGCTCCCGCGTCCACAGGAACGGCTCGCGCTGGATGAAGAAGCCCGAGTAGCCCAGGACGACAGCGCCGTCCTCCGACACGGCGCTCGCCGCCGAGCGGTTCCAGAAGTCCGGCAGGCCGGGCACGGGAAGCTTCCCGAGTGACTCCAGGCCGGTCTCCTCGTCGAAGCGCCAGGCGTTGCCGTCCTGCCCGCCCAGCCCGACGATGACCTTGCCGTCCGAGCTGACATCCGAGGCCTCACCGACGGGCTGCTCCGAGTCCACCAGGAACTGCAGACCGTCCTTCCAGTAGACGCCGATGCGGCCGGGGTACGTCTCGCTCAGGTCGTTCCAGCCCACCACCACCTTGCCGTTCCTGTTGGTCGCGTTCGCCCGCGTCCACGGCCCCAGGCCGCCCAGGTTCTCCAGGCCGCGCTTCGCCGTCCAGCGGAAGGCGAACGGAGCACCGCAGCCCTCCGGGCCGTACGCCAGGCCCACCACCGCGTCGCCGTCCCCCGAGATGTCGAAGGGGCTGGTCTGCGTCGCGTCGCACGAGCCCACCTTGCCGTGGCCCACCGGGAGGGCCTTCCAGGACTGGCCGCCCTGCCAGAGGCCCACGCGGATGAGGCCGTCCGAGCCCATGAAGCTGCCGCTGATGACGTGCCCGCTGTCGTCCACGCTCACGTTGCCGGTGCCACCGAGCACCGTGAAGCCGTCCTTCTCCGTCCACCGCCAGCCGGGCGCGTCCTGCCCCGCGAAGCCGCCGACGATGACCTTGCCGTTGCCCGACACGCCCGTGGCCTGCGTGCTGGCGACGGGAATCGCGAGGAAGTTCTCGTCCGCCTCCGCGGTGTTGAAGAGGATGTCCGCGGTGATGGGCGCACCCGCCGCCGCGACGAGCGCGGTGGAGGCGCAGCGGTCATCGGTCTCCGTCCGGCCGGACTCGCCCGTGCCGTTGTAGAACTCCTCGGCACCCGGCAGCGGCGAGGGAGGCGTGGAGAAGCCGCCCTCCACGATGCCGTCCACGTACACCACGTACCGCGCGCCCGGCGTCAGGCCGTTGAGCGTGAAGCTTCCATCCGGCGTGGTGGACGCGCCCTGGCTGTAGTCGCCGGACAGCGCGGACACCGCGTCGCCGTAGGGGTTGTCCACGTTGCGCGCGATGACGTTGATGCCGGTGATGGGCGTGCTCCCGTCCGTCAGCAGGATGCGGCCGCGGATGCTGCCCCTGCTCGCGGGCCAGCCGGCCGCGGGGTAGAGGTTGGAGAGCGAGGCGACGTCGTCCGGGTGCTCCACCGTGGACTGCACCCGGCCCGTCTGCCCCGGGTTGATGAACGGGTACATCGTCTCGATGTCGTTCAGCGTGAGCGGGGCGGAGTAGGGCGGCGTGCAGCCCGCGGGCGCTTCCGTGTCTCCGAGGAAGGCGATGGCGCCGTTCGTCTGGGTATGGGCCAGGTTGATGGCGTGGCCGAACTCGTGGGTGAGGACGCCTGCGAAGTCGGCACCCGTGACGTCCGCCGGGTCCACGGCGGCGCCGTTCATCACCGCCCAGCTCTCGATGATGGTCGTCCCGTCGGTCCACTCCGGGCTGGCGATGCCGAGCACCCCGTCGGGCGCGCCGAAGAAGTCGCGGATGATGGAGCCGTCGTGGTCGTACAGGACGTGGATGCCACCGCCGTTGAAGGCGCCCACGACGAGGTCCGCGTTCGTCCCGGTGATGTCCGGCAGCCCCAGGCTGGCGAAGTCACCGGCCACCACGGCCGTGAAGTCCGAGGTGGGCACCTGCGTCCACTGACCGAACGCGAAGGCGGTGAGGCCATCCGCCGTCTCGTTGGACAGAGGCCCCAGCGCGTCCAGGTCGGTGTACACCTGCACGGGCACGCCGTTGGGCCAGGCGTAGGGAATGTGTCGGTCCGGGTCCGCGATGGCGAGCGGGCCGCCGGCGTGGGCCAGGGTGGCCGTGGTGAGCACGGCCGCGGCGCCGATGCGGAGGAAGCAGTTCCTAGCGCGCATTCTTCATCCTCCCCTGGGACACCCAGTTCTCCTTCACGGCGCGGCGGACCAGCCCGAGGAAGGCCGTGGCATCCACGGCGCCCCGCTGCTTCGCCAGCATCGCGGCCTCCTCCTGCTTCAGCAGGGCGGGGTCGACCTTCACGCCCGCGAACAGGCCCTCGTTGTCCACCGCGTTGAGCACGCGGTTGTTGGAGATGCGCAGCTTGCCCTGCGCCAGTCCCACCGCCGTCTGCAGGCCCGTGAGGCGCGCGGGCGCGTGGAGGAACATCACCACTCGCTCATCCTTCAGGTAGCGAGGCCAGCCCTCCGGAGTGACGGCCATCAGCGTGCGGCCATTCGCCATCTTCCGCGGCGCCATGAGCCCGAACTGGCGGAAGGTGTACGTCCCACCGGCCTGCTTCCCGCGGAGGTTCTCGTCCACGCGCAGGGTGACTTCCGTGTACGGCACTCCACGCGCGTCGATGCCGTCGGTGACGCGCTCCACCGCGCCCACGAGGATGCTGTCCGACTGCTCGATGAGCTCCACCAGGTTGCGCTTCTCCACCGACGCGGCGGATGCACCCGTCGAGAACAGCAGGCAGCAGGCGAGCAACGCGAGCACTCCGCGCCGCGTGCCTCCGCCCACCGGGCTCCACTCCGGATACGACATGTCGACCTCCCAGACTGCGGTGAGTCCTCCGACACAGGTCTGTGCCGGAGCACGTCGCGGACGGTAGGGCCGGGGTGAAGGCAGACACCATCGGGGACTCCCTGAGAGACCTCGGGGAATCCCTGAGGGGTGAATCGGCGCTCAGGTGGACTCGGCGGGCACCAGGCCGTGGCGCATGGCCAGCCGGACGAGCGCGGGCACGTCATAGATGCCCAGGCGCTCCATCAACTGGGCGCGGTGCGTCTCCACCGTCTTGACGCTGACGCCGAGCCTCGCGGCGATGCCTCGCGTCCCATGGCCCTCCGCGATGAGCTGGAGGATTTCGCGCTGCCGGGGCGTGAGCAGCGCCAGCGGGTTCGCCGCGGGCGGCTTCTGCTCGTCGGTGCGCAGGAAGCCCGCCACCACCGCTCCGGAGATGGCGGGGCTGAGGTACGTGCGCCCCTGGTGGACGGAGTCCAGCGCCACCTTGAGCTCGTCCACCGCGGAGTCCTTCACGAGATAGCCGGCCACGCCCGCGCGGAGCGCCTGGGCCACGTACTCGGTGGCGGTGTGCATGGAGAGGATGAGCACCCGCGTGGCGGGGGACAGCGGCGCCAGTCGCTTCGCCACCTCGATGCCATTGAGCCCCGGCAGTGAGATGTCCAGCAGCAGCACGTCCGGACGCAGGCGCCCGGCCAGCTCGATGACCTCCTGGCCGTCCCCACTCTCCGCCAGCACCGTGACGTCCGGCAGGGACTCCAGCAGGGCCCGCAGGCCCGCTCGCACCAGCTTGTGGTCATCCGCCAGCAGTACGCGCACGGTGCTCCTCCTCGTTGGCGAGGGGAACCTCGGCCACGACGCGCGTCCCCTCGCCAGGACGCGACGTCACCTCGAAGCGGCCGCCCAGCTCCCGCACCCGCTCCTGCATGCCGAACAGGCCGAAGGTCCGCGCCGCGCCTCCCGCGAGGGCCGCCTCGGGTGCGAAGCCCCTCCCGTCATCGCGCACCTCCAGCCAGACGGCGGCTCCCGAGGGCTCCAGCCGCACGTCGATGCGCCGCGCGCCGGAGTGGCGCACCGCATTGGTGACGGCCTCCTGGATGACCCGGAAGAGGACAATCTCCCTGCCGGCCCCGAGCATCGGCAGATTCTCCCCCGCGTCGAAGCCGAGCTCCACGCCGCCGCGCTGTCCCACGCCCCGGAGGTAACCCTCCAGCGCGGGCACCAGGCCCATCTCGTCGAGCACCGGCGGGCGCAAATCGATGGAGAGCGCTCGCACCTGGCCGATGAGCCCGTCCACCATGGCAATCGTCTCCGTGAGCCGGTCCATGCCCGCGCCGTTGGCACGCGCCGCCGTCGCCACGAGGCCCAGATTTATCTTCACCGCCGTGAGCGCCTGGCCGAACTCGTCGTGCAGCTCGCGGGCGAGGTGCCTGCGCTCCTCCTCCTTCGCCTCCTCCAGCCGCATCGTCAGCCGCCGCAGGTGGGCGAAGGCCTCGCGAAGGCCGTCGCGACTGGAGCGCGCCTCCTCCAGCGCGGCTTCCCGCTCGGCCTGGAGCGCTCGGAGCGCCTCGTTGCGCCGCTGCAGGGCCCGGGTGCGCCAGGCCAGGCCCGCCACGACGACGAGCATCACCAGGACCAGCGCGCCGACGCGCACCTCCCCGCGCCGCCAGAAGGGTGGAGCGACTCGCAGGGCGAGCGGGCGTGTCTCGTTCCAGTCCCGCCCCGGCGCGCGTCCCCGGATGCTCAGCAGGTAGTCGCCGGGCGGCAGCGCGTGGAAGGTGAGCTGGCTGCGCGTCCCGAGCGGCGTCCAGGGCCCGTCGGCGGTGAGCTGGTAGGCGTACTCCGCGTCGCCCCGGCTGAAGTCGAGGACGGAGAACTCCAGCGAGAAGGGCTGCGCCCAGGGCACCTCCAGGGACGTCAGCTCCCACACGGGCCGCTCGGGGAGTGCCTCCAGCCCCTCGATGGAGGTGATGATGATGGGCGGCGTCGGGCCTCGCTCGGGACGGATGGAGGGGTCCAGCGCGACGATGCCCTTCGTCGTGCCCCAGTAGAGCCGGCCTCCGTCGAGCGCGACGGCCTTGAGATTGAACATGGCCGTCGGCAGCCCGTCGGCGGTGCCGTAGCTCTCGAAGTGTCCCGAGGCCTGGTCGAAGCGCGAGAGCCCCGCGCGCGTGGCCACCCAGAGCGCGCCATCCGGGGCGAACGCGAGCGCCACCGCGTGGTCATCGATGAGGCCCTCGCTCCGGGTCCACCGCTCGACGCGGGAGATGCCTCCCTGCGCATCCGGCGTGGCCCGGTGGAGCCCGCCACCCACGGTGCCAACCCACACCGCGCCGGACGGGTCCTCCAGCAGCGCGCCGACGTGGTGGTGGTTGAGCCCTGGCGAGCCGCCCGGGGACAGGCGCGTGCAGTCGAGCGACTCGTGCTTCTCCGTGCAGAGCGCGGCCCCGCCCGAGCGCGTGCCCATCCAGATGCGCCCGCGGCGGTCCTCCATCAGCACCGTGATGAAGTCGTCGGGCGGTGAGCGCGGGTCCACCGCGGAGTGACGGAAGACGACGAAGTCATCCGTCTCCGGCCGGTAGCGGTAGAGGCCACCGCCGCCGGAGCCCAGCCATACGCGGCCTCGCGAGTCCTCGAGCAGCGAGTAGACGAAGCCCGGCGCCCGGCCTTCTCCCTCGCCCAGCCCCCGGCGGTAGAACCGGAAGTCCCCCGTGACGGGATTGAAGCGCCAGGCGCCCTCGGAGATGCCGGCCCAGATGAAGCCTTCGCGTGTGCGCAGCAGCGAGAGGACGCCGTGCACCTGCTCGTCGGGCGGCGCGGGGATGACCAGCGGCTCCACCGTCCCCGTGGCCACCGTCAGCGTCGCCACTCCGTCGCCGTAGTGCCCCAGGAGCAGGCGACCCTCGCCATCCGGCAGCACGGCGTAGAGGTCTCCCTGGGCCAGCGCGTTCGCTTCCGCCGTGCCCACGGTGTCCACGCGCTGGAGGACGGGCGGGTGGAGGGAGGCGCGGAACAGCCCCGCGCCGAACGTGCCGACGAACAGTCCCTGCTGGGCGTCCAGCGCCAGCGCGCCCTGGTCGATGTGCTGCCCACCCGCGCCCCGGACCGGCATCTCCACCCCGGCCAGCCTTCCGGTCGCCGTGTCCAGCCGGTAGAGGCCCTGGCCGTAGGTGCCAATCCAGAGCGTCCCGTGTCCATCCGGCTCCAGCTCCGTGACGTTGACCAGCGCGTCGGCGAGCTCCGGTGGTGAGAGGTCCACGCGGCGCAGGTGCCCGGTGCCGGGCTCCACCCGGTAGAGGCCATCTCGCGCGCCAACCCAGAGCCCTCCCCGCGGGTCCGGCGCGAGCGTGAAGACGTTCAACGGGGCGAGCTCTCCCGCCTCGGCGGGGACACGCTCGAACGAGGTCTTTCCCGCGCGCCGGCGGAACAGGCCCCGGCCGGTGGTGGCGACCCAGAGCTCTCCGGAAGGCTCGCGGTGCACCGACATCACGAACTCGTCCCCACCACCGGGAAGCAGTGGCACCCGGGTGGCGCGTCCGGTCGACGGGTCCAGCAGGCTGAGCCCGGAGGCGGTGCCCACCCACAGCCGGCCGTCCTCCTCGTCCTCGAGCGCGAAGACTCCGCCGTCGTCGATGCTCGTCGGGTTCGCGGGGTCGTGGCGGAAGTGCTGGAACGTCCAGCGCGCCCGGTCGAGCAGGTTCAGTCCTCCCGTGTTGGTCCCAATCCACAGGCGGCCCCGCGCATCCTCATGAAGGGTCCTCACGGCGCTGCTCGACAGGGAGTCCGGGTGGCCGACCTCGTGCTGGAACTTGCGGAAGCGCTGGCCGTCATGGAGGTAGAGCGCCTCGCGCGTCCCAATCCACAGCAGCCCCACGTGGTCGCGGAACACCTCGGTGATGATTTCGGCCTCGAAGGAGCGGGAGACACCCACCTCACGGAAGTCGAACCGCTGCGCCCCGGATGACGCTCCGGTCATGAGCAGCAGGAGCAGCAGGCTCCCGACGAGTCTGACCACACCACGCGTGACGGCGGACATCCGGCCCACCGTACCAGCAGTCACCGCATGTCCGCGCGGCCACACCCGGGAAAGTCAGGTGTGCATCTTGGGGGAGGGAGTGCTGAAGTCCGGGCGCTTCGTGCGCTGCCTGCATCGCAGCCCCCTTCCATCTTCCGGGTCCATCGCCATGCGCATCCTCCGTCCCGCCGTCGTCCTGAGTCTCCTGCTCGCCGCCTGTGCCGCGCCCCAGGTCCGTCCGCCTGGAGCCATCCGCAAGGTGGTGGTGGTGGTGGGCTCGCGCGTGGACACGCTGCCCACGGCCACGTACCGCGAGGATTTGATGGGGGAGGGCAACCCGCGCACGGTGCTCGTGAGTCAGACGGAGGCGGTGCTGCGCGAGCGCGGCTTCGAGGTGGTGGGCACGCGAATCTCGGCGGCCCCCGCGCCCTCCACGGACGAGGTGGTGAAGCTCATCGACGACAACCAGGCCGAGGCCGCGGTGGTGGTGGTGCTGGCCTGGGTGGACGCGTCCACCATCTACTCGCTGGGCCGGGCCGAGGTGGTGCTGGACACGGGCGTGGTGTCCCCCGGTGGGGACCTCAAGTGGCGCAACGAGACGCACACGGTGTCCCAGGTGAGCGTCTTCACGGCGCAGGCGGACTGGAACTCGTACCTGCGCAAGGCGGTCATCGAGGCCGTGCGCGCGGTGCCCTGAGCCTTTGGGCACCGCGCCGCTCCGCGAATCGTCAGGGCGCGGGAGGCGGCTTGGGGCTGGCCCGGCGCAGGTGCTCGTGGACGGTTTCGGCGCGCAGGTAGAGGAACTGGGCGTCGCCGAAGGCCAGCGTGTCCCCGTCGTGGAGCGGCACCTGGGCGCGGTAGGCCAGCGGCGCGCCGTTGAGGAAGGTGCCGTTCATGGACTCCGCGTCGCGGACGGTGAAGCCGCCGCGCTCGGCGTTCCACCGCAGGGTGGCGTGGTGCTGGGAGACGGACGGGTCCGGCACCACGAGGTCGCACGTGTCGGTGCGGCCCACGGTGAACTCCTCGCCGTCGACGGTGGGCTGGAGGAAATGGACCTCCAGGCTGTCGAAGTCGCGGAGCATGGCCAGCAGCCGCTCTTCCATGCGCGCGCGGTGGGCCATGGCGACGGTGCGGACGCTGGTATTGCTCAGGGCGGCGGCCTGCAGCAGCGCCGCGGGTGGCTGGATGAGGGCCACCGGGCCGGACGCGGCCATGAATGCGTCCAGCGGGGCCCCGGCAAAGGGACGGAGCTGTTTCACGGACACCATGCAACCTCCACCCTACGTGCAAGCGGTGGAGACGGGAAGCGCTCCGTGGGAGCGTACGGGGCGCATGCGGGTCCTCGTCACCGGAGCGGCGGGTTTCATCGGGCATCACGTCAGCGCGCGGCTGCTCGCACGGGGGGATTCCGTCCTCGGCGTGGACAACCTGGACCCGTCCGGCGCCGTGCCCCTCAAGCAGGCCCGGCTCGCTCGCCTGAGGAGCCTGCCGGGCGCCAAGGGCTTCACCTTCCATCCGGTGGACGTGACGGATGGGGAGGTGCTGCGCGCCCTCTTCGAGCGCGAGCGCCCGGAGCGGGTGGTGCACCTCGCGGCCCGCGTGGGCGTGCGGGAGAGGGGGCCGGGGGCCTCGCGAGGCTACCTGGATGCGAACGTCACCGGGTTCCTCCACGTCCTGGAGGCAGCGCGGGGCGTGGAGCACCTGGTGTACGCGTCCTCCAGCTCCGTGTACGGCGCGGGCTCACCGGTGCCCTTCCGGGAGGACGCGGCGGCGGACCGGCCGCTGAGCGTCTACGCGGCCACCAAGCGCATGGACGAGCTGCTGGCCCATACCTCAAGCCACCTGCACGGGCTGCCCACCACGGGCCTGCGCTTCTTCACGGTGTATGGGCCGTGGGGCCGGCCGGACATGGCGCCCATGCTCTTCCTGCGGGCCCTGCGCGAGGGGCGCCCCATCGACCTCTACGGCGAGGGCCGGATGCGGCGCGACTTCACGCACGTGGACGACGTGGCGGAGGCCGTGGTGCGCGTGTTGGACAGGCCACCTTCCGGGACACCGCCGTACCGGCTCCTCAACGTCGGCCGGGGCGAGCCGGTGGCGATGCGCGACTTCCTGGCGCTGCTGGAGCGGCACGTGGGGACGCGAGCGCGGGTGAATCCGCTGCCGGCCCAGCCGGGAGAGCTGGACGCGACGTGGGCGGACGCTTCCGCGCTGGAGCGCGAGACGGGCTTCCGCGCCCGGGTGTCGGTGGAGGAGGGCGTGGCGCGGCTGGTGGCGTGGGACCTCGAACACTCCGGCCGCTGAGCCGTTGAGTCGCTCCGCGCACGCCGTGTCTATAGTGCCGCCGTCGGGACGCGCGTCCCGGTCACCCGGGCCGGCGGGTGGCGTGCTCCTCGAATCCATCTTCTGCAACGCCCCGCCGGAGTGACGTCATGGCCCGCCTTTCCCTCATGCTTGCCGCCCTCGTTCCGTTGCTTGGAGCCTGCTCGGACTCGGCCAACGACGACTGTGTCCGCGACGCGCAGGCCGGCTACGAGGCGCGGGAGCCCTTCGACGCGCGCACCCGGGTGAGACGGGTGGACTGTGGCTTCCAGAGCAGCGTGCACGCGCTGTCCGTGCTGGCGGACGGCTCCGCGTGGCTCCGCCGCGGCGAGTTCAAGGACCACGGCGACGAGAGCTTCTACTACCCGGCCGTCAAGGTGCTGACACACGTGGGGCCCGGGGGAGAGCTCCTCGGCGAGCTGACGATGCCGGACTTCATCCAGGACTTCGTCGTGCACCCCAGCGGGGAGCTCTCCGTCTTCGGCTGGGAGAAGACGGCGTCGAAGACGGAGCTTCAGCTGCGGCGCCTGCGTCCGGACGGCACCGTCATCGCCGAGCGCGTGCTGCGCAACGATGTGCCTCCGGAGGAGCGGCTCTACTTCGAGGCCACACCGGACGGCCGGGTGTCGAAGATCGAGGTGCCGGAGGACGAGCGCACGATGACGGCCCTCCTCGTCCAACCCGTCGGCGAGGACGTGTACGTGCTGGCGGGAATGGACGGCCTGCGCCTGCTCCGGCTCGACAGCCGCCTGCAAACGCAGTGGGTGGGGGTGGTGTCGCCGAGCGTGGCTCTCCGGGCCTCGACCTGGGAGCAGATGTACGCCATGGGCGCGCCCTTCATCGGCTGGGCGCTGACGGTGGACGAGTCGGGCCGGGCCCACGTCGCCACGCCCCTGCTGGACGTCCAGCGGCGCGCGTACGCGGAGTCGCTCCGGCGGCTTCCGGACGGGCCGCAGCGCCGGGGCATCCTCGTGACGAGCTTCGAGTCCACGGGCGCATTGCTGGGCGCGAGAATCGTACCGACGGACACCGCGGACGATATCGCCGGCCTCGCGGTGGGGGGCGGGGCCTTCGCCATCGGCGCCCGCTCGAGCAGCCGGACGGAGCGCGAGGACAAGCGCTTCGACACCAACCTGTTCTTCGCCTCGGGCCGTCTGGACCGCCCGGCGGAGGAGTACGTCACCCGCGACTTCTCGCTGGACCAGGACGAGGCGCCCGTGGCCCTGGTGCCGTGCGGGACGGAGCGCTACTGCCTCGCGGGCCACACCGGCTACGTGGAGCTGAACAACGGGCGCACGCAGGACAACGGCAAGGGCTTCATCCTGACGCTGGACGCGAGCGGCGCGCAGCAGGACCTCCTGCTCCTCGAGGGCCAGCGCGACACGGAGGTCGTCCAGGCCGCGGCGGGCCCTGGCGGCTCGGTGGTGTTCGCGTTCTCCACCAACTCGCCCCCCAACCCCGCTCGCGTGGCCGACCACCTCAAGAACAACGAGGTGTGGCTGGGCGTGTACGGCGGCCCCTGACGCCGGACGCCCTGGAGGCGGCGGCCCCTGACGCCGGACGCGGCGGCTCCTGCTCAGCGAGCCGCCGCGCGGGACTTCGAGCTCCAACTCACAGCAGGGGCACCCTCGTGGACACGGGCACCACGACCTGCTCCGCGTAGTCCGCGGGCGTGAGCACCTTCACCGTGCCGGAGTACGAGTACGTCCGGCCGAGGAAGTCCGCGTGGGAGAACTGCAGCGAGTACGTCCCAGCGCCGAGCCACGAGGAGAGGTTGCTGGACGAGCTGTAGCTGATGCCTCCCAGCGTCCACGCGAAGGACGAGGCGACGACGGAGAGCGTGGCACCGCGCGCGCCCCAGGCGGAGGACAGGCTGAGGGGCTCGGTGGTGCGGATGACCGTGCGGCCCACCAGCTCCGCGACGCGCACGGGCTCCGGGTAGAGGATGTGCAGCGCGAGCTGGTCCCACGTGGACAGGCCCGAGTGGCCGTAGTTGCCGTCGATGCCGCAGGCCAGGAACTGGTAGTGCATCACCGAGTACCTGTCATACGGCGTGAGGTGGCCGCTGCTCGCACTGCCGCCGTAGCCGCTGGCGGTGCACGTGGCGGAGTCCACGTCGTTGCGGACGTGCTCGTGGGCGAGGCCCAGCGCATGACCGAACTCGTGCAGCGTGTGGTTCCTCCAGGGCACGCCAAAGCCGTCCGCGTCGTCACCCAGCTTCAGGTTGTAGCGGCAGCTTCGGTTGGCGGTGAGGTCGCTCGGTGCGTTGGACCAGCTTCCCCAGCCGTTGTTCTCTCCGTTGTAGTTGCCGTTACCGTCGAGGAACATGGGGCAGCCGTTGCCGGGCACCATGCCGGTGCCGGAGACGCTGGTGCCGGGCAGGACGACACGGATGTCGCCGCCGAACCAGTCATCGCCGTTGGCCTGGACGATGGAGGCCGGGCAGGTGCCCAGGTAGTTGAAGCGGATGTTGGCGGCGCGCTCGAAGTCGTGGATGTAGTCGAGCACCTGCTGCACGCGCGTGGCACGCGAGGTCAGCGCGTCGCCCACGAAGCAGATGCTGGGCGTCGTGCTCCGGACGCCATGTTGCCAATACAGGGAGGCCTGGGCGGGGAGTGCTCCCAGCAGACAGGCCAGGAGGGAAAACCCATACCAGACGCGTCGGATTTCCATGGGAGGCCTCAGGAATCCGTGACGTCTCACCACATCGCAACCCAGTTGATGAGCCGGCAGTCATTGGACTGACAGCCGATGCTGGTGCCCGCGGTGGTAGAGGGGTTGTAGTCGATGGACAGCGTGCGGCCACCGGCGAGCGCGGTGCTGAGCAGGCTGAGCATGCGATTCGCATGAGCGGTGTCGGTGGTGGACAGCGCGAAATACCAGATTCCGCCCGCGGCGGACGCGGCGCACTTCACGTGGATGCGGCTGGAATACACTGCCACATTGGCAGGCGTGCAGGACGCGCTGTCCGCGAGCGCGGGAAGGCTGGTGAGGGCAAGGCCGAGAGCGAGGGCAGGGGCGATACGGGACGTCTTCATCATCATTCTCCAGGGTGCGGACGCGGAATGCGTCGGTGTTGGTGCAGTGAGAACGAGGGCTCGCGAAAATCTTCCCGGCGATGCGAATTTCTTCGTCAGGAAATTGTAGGGAAGCTCGACGACCCGATGCCGAAGCTCCGTCCGTAGGTATGTAGAGGGGGAGTCCCGAAGTCCGACAGTGATTGGGCCAGCACCCCGGCCGGGTGGGTGTCTGGAGCAGGGGATGTGTGTATGCGCATTCCCGCTGGAAGGATGGTCATGAGGGGACACCGCGGTCATACGCGCTCGCGTACGCAGCGCGAATGTCAGAGGGAGGCTGTCTCATGCCCGGCGTGAAGGTGCAAACCACCCGGGAACCGGCGCGTGTCCGGTTCAAGCCTCCAATAGCGCTACCTCAAACCGAGCCGCGTGAGATGGATGCGGAGCGGGAGAAGCTGCGGGACATCCTCGAGGATGCTCCGGCTTTCACGCCCGTGCCGTCCGCCGTGGCGCCAGAGTCTCCGCCGGCCTCCGTGTCTTCCGGCGCGGGTGGGCCTCCTGTCGTTCCCCTGGGGGACTCGGGGCCGCCGTCCGTGTCTATCGGCGGAGTCGGTGAGGTCTCCGGACATTCAGCGGCGCCGTCTGCGTCCGTTCTCGCAGGAGACATCGTCTTCGTGCGCCCCTCGGCAGGTGGCGTCAGTGCGCTGCTCGATGAAGGACGCGCGGAGGTGGCGAGGCAGGGCAGGGACGGTGAAGCACTGCTCTCGCGCCTCGTCACGCTGCTGCTCGTTGGGGACACGGTCATCTGGTTCGGACCGAACGGGCAACAGGTGGACGCCTTCATGCTCCGGCCGGACGCCTCCACCTGGAGGCCGGGCTGGTACCTCGCAGCCGAGTCGGAGCTGTTGCGCCTGGTGGAGCTGAACGGCGAGCGAAGCTGGGAGTCGTGGGTCTTCGAGAAGGAGGACGTGGCGTTCCTCGCGCGCTGGCTGAAGCCGGAGGAGGCCCGGCGCTTCACGGAGCGGGTCGGCAGGGAGGGCGGCAACGTCGTGGCGTTGGTGGGCATCCCCACCACCACGCCCTCCGGTGGCACGGGGAAGGTGGACACGTCGGGCGCGGAGCAGCTCGTCGCCGGAGTCCGCGAGCGGTTCGCGCAAAAGGCGGACGACACCGGTGTGCCGGGCGGCGAGGAGGGGCTGTCCACATCGGAGCGCCGCGTGGTGCCGGACCGGCTGGTGGCCTGGTCCAACGAGCGCGGCGCGTTCGTCAACGTCTGGGTGGATGGCGCGCACACGTCGCTCCCCGTGGCGGGCGACGAGACGGTGGACGCGCTCGCGCGGCGCGTACAGGAGGCCGCGGAGGAACTGCGCGAGTCGCGTGACGCGGAGGCGAGCACGCGCGTGACAGGTGGGGCCTCGGAGACGGGCTTCACGAAGAAACAGGGCACGGCGAGGCCGGAAGCGCCCAGGCTGGAGGGAGCAGCGCGCGTGGCCAACGCGCCCGCTTATCCGGCGCGCATCATCAACTACGGCCCGGACATCACCGTCACCGGCGCCACGCAGCGCTTCGAGATGGTGCTCGACTACGCGCCCGCGGGGATGACCACGATGGACCAGGTGGCCGCGCGGCTGCAGCCCATCTCGTACGTCTGGGACATCTACGAGGTGACGGACGTGAAGCCCGAGGCGCGCGGCGCGCTGGCCTGGCGGGCCACGGACTCCGTCGAGCAGCTCTCGCGCATGGAAGGCTCCGCCCGCGACGTCGAGCGCGAGCTGGAGGACAGCGGAGAGGACACGCGGGCCGACTTCGAGGATTCCCTCTCAGGTCCGGCGCCCCTGGTCGCGGCGACCTGGCAGGCCCGTGCGGCGTGGCTGGGCGTGGTGGGTCTGAGCAACGTGGTGCGGCTTGGGCGGGCCAGCATCAGCAGCTACATCGACCTCGTCACCACGCCGCGAAGCGAGCAGGGCATCGGGTGGAGTCACGAAGGCGAGTTCCTCATCCGCTGCATCGCCACGCCGACGTCCGACGAGAGCAGTGTCATCCGCCGCGCGTCCAGCATCGCCACCTTCGCGGTGAAGGTGGTGGACGTGAATCGGCGCGCCGCCGAGGTGAACGAGCGCGGCGCCAACGAGCTGCGCCGGCTGGAGGCCGAGCGCGACACGGCGGAGGGTGAAGAGCGCGAGCGGATCGATGCTCGCATCGCGGCGCTGCACAGGGCGGAGACGGGTACCGCGGCGGAGCTGGGGGCAGACGCGGTGAAGGCGCTGGAGCAGCGCCTCGCGGCGGCGGACCGGCTAGCCGCGGACCGCAAAGCCGGCACTCCGAGGGAGCAGCGGAGCGCGGAGGCGCGGCTGCTGGACGTGCAGCTGGAGCTGCAGGGCATTCCGCTCGGCGAGTACCAGCGTGAGCTGCGCGCGCAGAAGAAGGGGATGGACGCGCGCCTGCGGCTGATTGGCGAGGTGGACGGCAGCATCCCCGGGCGCGACTTCCGGCCGCACGTGACGCTGGTGTCCGAGGAGACGGGCCAGGTCAACGAGCTCATCATGATGCTCGGCGAGGCGAAGAACTCGCACGAGGGGGCCCGGCACTACCTGCTCGCGGACGTCACCGTGCCCTCTCCGAGAGACAGGCACGTCTTCGAGGGGCGCAGCACGCAGGCGGGCGCGGCGGGCCACGCGGAGGCCGTGCGCAGGGCGTTCGTCGACTTCCGGGAGAACAACGGCTACGGGCGCGGCACGCTCGCCATCCGCCTGCCCGAAGCGCTGGAGAAATCCGCGAACGGTCCGCTGGGCGTGGAGCCGCGGATGCGGAGCGCTCCGGGCACGCGCGCCCGGGTAATGCAGCGCCTGAGAGACCTTGCCACGGCGGCGGAGCTGGCCGGCCTGTTCCTCACGGGGCCCGTGGGCCTGGCGGTGGGAGCGGTCGGCGCGGTGGCAGGCGCCGTCGTCGCGGTGGACAGCCTGTCGCGGCGACACTCGGCGGGAGCGCTGCGGTGGGACTTCGAGACGATCATGGACGTCTCGTCGATTGTCGGCGGCATGGCGGGCGTGGCGGCGCCTTCGCTGGGCGCGCTGCGCAACGTCCCTCGCTGGGCCAACCGCGTGGAGCGGCTGCAGGGGATGCTCCACATCTACGGCCAGCTGCAGCTCGGCTCGTCGGTCATCGTCATTCCGGTGCAGCTCGAGATGGAGCTCGCGGCGCTGGAGAAGCAGAAGGGGCAGCTCAGCCCGGGCGAGCTGGCGGCGAGACGGGCGGAGGCCATCCTCGGCGCGGTGCGCTCGGGGTTGATGACGGTGGAGTCCGCCGCGCAGATGCTGCACCCGGGCGACGCCGGAGGCACGCGTCGCACGTGGGTGTCCGAGACTTCAGCGCGGCCCGTGGAGGCGGAGGCTGGCAGGCCCGTGACGGGAGAGGCTCCCGACGTACGCGCGCGTCCGGACGGTGAGCCGCACGTCACGCCGGAGGGCGATGGTGTCGCGACGCCGCGCCGTGAGGACTCCGCGCTGGCCTCGCGCGAAGCGGCTCCGGCGATCCATGCGCCCGAGGTGAACACGCGGGTGCGCCAGCTGGAAGCGGAGCTGGGGGACTTGCAGGGCCGGGTCTCCGTGGTGGAGCACCCGGACTTGAAGAGCGGGTCCACACGCGTGCGCTACCGGCGCGGGCGGTTCCAGCTCGAGGTGGGACCGGACGCGGGCCCGTTCCAGATTCGCACGCACCTGGAGACGGCGCGCATCCTCCTCCGCTACGAGGGGCCCATCGGCCACATCCGCCGGCTGCTCAGCCGCATCACGCAAATCTTCACCCGCATCCCCGGCTACGGCACGCAGGGCTTCGAGTCCCGCCTGGAGGTGCGCAAGCTGCGCGGCATCATCGACGAGCTGGAGGTAATGCGGCGGGACATCGAGGGCCGCATCGAGCAGCTCGGCGACAAGGACAGCGCGGCGCTCGCGCGCGAGGCCGAAGCCATCCAGCAGCAGCTCGATACCCTACGGGGCCAGCTCTACTACTACGAGAGCCTGGTCGACTCGGTGGCCGAAGGGCGAGGCTTCGTCGCCGCCTACGAGAAGGCGACCCTGCAGGACCTGGGTGCGCAACAGGCCGAGCTGGAGGCCATCCGTGTACGGCTTCAGAAGACGGGCCAGGAGCCCCTGACAGCCATCATCGACCGGGCGGCGGACCTTCAGGCCGAAGGCCGCCTGGTGGGGCTTGAGGGGTGGCTCCGGGAAACCGCCGCGCAGCTGGCGGACCGACGGACACTCGACCTCCGGCTGAGCGCACTCACCGAGGCCGTGAAGACAACGGTCTCGGCGGACCCCTCGGACCGTGTGGTCCTGATTCCTCCCGCTCCAGGAACCACGGGAGCATTCACCTCCATGCTGGAGTCGGGCGCCGCCACGGGCGGCCGGATTCCCGAGCAGAATGAGCAGTACGCTCGTACTCGCATCCCACCCGACAAGCGGGCGCTGTTCGACTTCTGGGCCAGTCGCGCGGTCCGGAGCGGCGTCCCGCTCGAGTCGAGGCTGGATTGGAGGGCCGGGAAGGGGATGCCTCAGGCCCGCTTGGAGGCCAGGCTGGATGAGCTGGCGGCGGAACTGGCGTCACATGAGCGCCTCTACCGACACGGCTCCAACCTGAGAGCTCCGCTCCGGCCGGACCTGCCTGGCTTCAAGCAGGAGGGCCAGGTCTCCATCCGCTTCGAGGCGAAGCCCCCCGCGGACTTCGAAATCGAGCAGGCCAGGCGGCTCCAGGACTACAAGAAGGAGGAGCTCGTCCTCTTTGGAGACACGGCCCTGCGGCAGTCGTACCCGGGCATTGACGGGACGCTGGGCTCACCGCCACGGCCCATGCAGCTCAAGTACATCCCTCCGAATGACAGGGATAACTTCCCCCCCTCGTCCGTGCGCGGCACGGCAATGGGGGCGTTGGAGAAGGCGCGCGCGGCCGGCATCCACCACGTGGAGGTCTACATCGAGGTGCCGGGCTACACGCTCGCGGAAGTGGAGGGCGGCTGGGCCGGTCCCCTGGAGGGAAAGGACAAGAAGCCCAGGGTCGTCGGCGACGTCTTCGACGGAGACCTCGTGTCGCTCATCGAGATCCACTGTCAGGACGCCAAGGTTCGCGTCACGTTCGATGGCACGCGGTATGACTTCAAGAAACTTCCCTGAAGGGAGCGGGTGATGGCGGGTCACTTCATCAGTTGCCTTGCTCCCGGAATCGGGCTGGAGGCGCATGGGCGGCTCGCGGAGGCGCTTGCCCGCGTGGGGAGACAGGTGCTGGCGCGCCAGCGTTTCGAGCCCGGCGCGCCGCTTCCAGTGCACGAGCCCGGAACACTCCGGTGGCGTGTGCTCCGCGCCCGCGAACGTGGAGGTGCGGTGCTGGTCCTCGACGAGCACGGGCCGGAGCACTGGGACCTCTGCTTCTTCAGGGGCTTGTCGGCGGTGGCGGATGGCCTCGTCGTGGGCATGGAGCAGTACGACCTGCTCACGCGAAGAGGACTCTGCGGCTTCTTCTCCGGGCGCACCCTCGAGGTGGCGCGTGAGGAAGGGGGGCTGACGTCCACCACGCTGGGAAGTCCGCCCCTGTACCAGCTTCTCGGAGGGCGCTCCCTGGTGGACCTGTATGAGGAGCGCTTCGCGAACCTCTGCGGCACGCTCCCTGGGAGACTGCACTACGCGGAGGTATTGGCGGTGGAGGATTGGAAGGTATCCGCCCCCATGGAGCGCTTCTCGCCCGAGGCCCTCTCCCGCGAAAGCCTCCTGATACTGTCGGATGTGGAGGAGCGTGCATGGCGCACAGCGGCCGAGTCTGGCCTGATGCGCGGCGGCCGCTGGCGAGCCAGGCGCTCCCCCGCCTTCGACGCACCGTATGTCGAGGTCCGCCACGACGGCGCCTTCGAGGACGCCCGAATCATCGACCTCTCCCGCGTGCTGGGGTGCTTTGTCTCTGCGGTGGAGTTGTGTCCGGCGGGGACTCCGTTCCGGTGGATGGAGGCGAGCCATGGCGCGCTGGAGGACTCGGGCACCGGAGCGACAGGCGAAGAGTTGCTCAAGGTGCTTCTCCGGTCCGTGTTCCAGATGGGCGAGGGCCCCGGGCTCATCTTTGGCCACGGAAACGACGGCTGGAATCAAATTCCAGGATGAGTGTTTTCACTCCTGACCGCCAGTCAATCATTGGGTCCGGCAGAAAAATCGTCCCGCCAATATCCAAGCAAAATTTCCTGGCGCGTATAGGGAAAGGGTTGGCGGGGGGGCGATAGGCGGTTGTCAGACGTCGATTGTATAAGCCTTCGCAACTCACGGCGGTGCCTCAGGCGCCGGGCGCGGTCGGGCGTCCGGTAGCAGTGCCTGGCCTGCTCCTCACTTCATACGGCAGTCCGTCTCAACTCCCGTCATGACCTGACAGGTCAGACGTGTGTGCAATTCATTTCTCAAGGAGAAGTGGCATGGCGACCTATCTGCACCCCGGTGTCTATCTGGAAGAGATTCCGAGTGGTGCAAAGCCTATCGAGGGCGTGGCGACATCTCTTGCCGCCTTCGTGGGTGAGGCGACACGCGGGCCCCTGGGCACGCCGGTGTTGGTGCACAGCCTCGAGGAGTACGAGCGTACCTTCGGGGCCATCAGCAGCGAGCAGGATGCAATGGGTTTCGCGCTGCTGGCCTACTACCAGAACGGTGGCAAGGACGCGTACGTCGTCCGCGTGGCCAACCCCTCGGGGGCGCAGGCCGCGTCGGTGACGCTGAACAACACGGACGTGACGCCGGACCCGGTGCTCACCCTGCGCGCCACCAGTGAAGGCGCGTGGGGCAACGGGCTCCACTATCGCGTCACCCGCTCGGCCTCCCTGGCCGCGCCCGCGTTCACGCTCGAGGTCGGTCACATGGAGTTGGTGGACGGGCTGCCGCGCTTCAAGGCGGACCTGACGTTCCCCAACCTCTCCATGAACGAGCGCGCGCCGACGTACGCGCTGGCCGTGGTCAATGGCGAGTCCTCGCCGGTGAAGCTGCAGCTCGCGAGCCCCACCGTCATCGGAGACCTGTCCAACGGCGGCAAGCTCACCGGCGCGGCGCTCCACGCCACCACGGTCCCCGCCAACTACTTCGCCCCGGGGCCCCTGCCGGCGGAGCTGCCGTTCAGCCTCAACCTGGACGGACTGGGAGCGCGCTCCTTCACGCTCCTCAAGGCGGACCTGGCGCTGGGCGGCACGGACGCCGCCGCGGACGCCGGGAAGGTGGCCACCGCCCTCCAGAACGCGGTCCGCGCCCTCGCGCCCACCGACTCGCCCTTCAAGGACTTCACCTGCGCGTACGACGGCACCAACCGCCAGTTCGTGCTCACGTCCGCGAAGTCGTCGTCCTCCTCCGTCGAGGTGTATGACAGCGCGCTCGCGCGGCTCATGAAGGTGGACCCGGCGTCCAACCCCGCGCAGGTGCACGGCTCGGCGCTGCTGGTGCCGGCCACGGTGGAGGCCAGCGCGACGGCGAAGCTCGCGGGCGGCGCCGCTGGCGCGCCCCGCACGGAGGACTTCCAGGCCGTCTTCGCCGGCGCGCTGAAGAAGATTCGCGACATCACCACGGTGCTGCTGCCGGGCAACTCCCTGCCGAGCACCGGTGCGGGCAACGGTGCCGTCAGCGCGGCGCTGGCGCACTGCGAGGAGCTGCGCAACCGGGTACTCATCGTCGACCCGGAGCCCGGCTTCGAGCTGACCTCCGCGTCGAAGGTGGACCAGCTCAAGCTGCCGACGTCCACGTACTCCGTCGCGTACTACCCGTGGGTGAAGGTGGCCAACCCCTTCTACAAGGCGGAGGCGCCGGGGACGAAGAGTCCCACCGTGCGCGTGGCTCCGTCCGCGTTCGCCGCGGGCATGTGGTCCCGCATCGACGCGCGCCGCGGCGTGTGGAAGGCGCCCGCGGGCGTGGAGACGGGGCTGACGGGCGTTGCCGGCCTGGAGTTCGTGGTGGACGACGGGACGCAGGACCAGCTCAACCCGCTGGGCGTCAACTGCCTGCGCTCGCTGCCCAACTTCGGCTCCGTCATCTGGGGCGCGCGCACGCTGGCCACCAAGGCGGAGCCCGAGTGGCGCTACGTGTCCGTGCGTCGCACGGCCATCCTCATCGAGCAGAGCGTCTACAACGGCATCCAGTGGGCGGTGTTCGAGCCGAATGACCACCGGCTGCACGCGGCGCTGCGCACCAACATCGGCTCGTTCATGGACGGGCTGTTCCGGGCCGGCGCCTTCCAGGGCGAGAAGGCCTCCGACGCGTACTTCGTCCGCTGCGGTCTGGGCGACACCATGACCCAGGGGGACATCGACCGCGGTCAGGTCATCGTCGTCGTCGGGTTCGCGCCGCTCAAGGCGGCCGAGTTCGTCATCGTCCGCATCCAGCAGAAGCTCCAGCAGTAAGGCCACCGAAAGAGGTGATGAGACATGGCTGCACCGATGTTCACGGTGAATACGCACCGTCACGACCCGTACCGGACCTTCAAGTTCCAGCTCCTCATCGACGGCCGTCCGGTGGCCGGACTCAAGAAGATGGGGGCCCTCAAGAAGAAGACCGAGGCCATCAAGTGGCGCACGGCGGGAGACCCGTCGCACGAGCGCATCCTTCCGGGGGGCACGAGCTACGACCCCATCACCCTCGAGCAGGGGCTGACGCATGACCCCGTTTTCGAGGCGTGGGCCGCGCTGGTGAACAACGTCGAGGGCGACGCGGCGATGTCCTTGAAGAACTTCCGCAAGGACCTCGTGCTCAACGTCCTCAACATGCAGGGCCAGGTGGCCATCTCCTACAAGATCTTCCGGGCCTGGGTGTCCGAGTACCAGGCGCTGCCGGACCTGGACTCGCAGGCGATGAACGCGGTGGGCATCCAGACGCTCACGCTCCAGCACGAGGGCTGGCAGCGTGACACGAGCGTGCCCGAGCCCGCGGAGACCTGATGAGACTGCCCGGGGGACTCCTTCGCGCGGGGGGCGTGCGGCGCGGCTTCCGCTTTCGCGAGCTCGACGGTGCCGTGGAGCTGGGCATCGCCGAGCTGGCGGGGCGGGACACTCCGCTGCCGAGGCGGGTCTCCCAGGTGCTGGCCGCCACGCTGGAGCACGTGGGCGGCGAGCCGGTGAGCGAGGCGCTCGCCGGTGAGCTGTGCGTGGCGGACCGGCAGTTCCTCATGCGCGAGCTGGAGCGGCTGCTCGGGGTGGAGCAGCCGTGGCACACGGTGGTGTGCGGCGCGTGTGGGGAACGCTTCGACTTCGAGCTGCGTGTGTCGGAGCTGCCGGTGAAGGAGGCGGGCGAGGGGTTTCCCTTCGCGGAGGTGGAGACGGCGCGGGGACGGCTGCGGGTGCGCGTGCCCACGGGCGCGGACCAGGAGGCCCTGCTGGAGGACGGGGGCGAGGCGGATGCGCGAGCGCTGCTGGCTCGCTGTGTGGAGTCAGGTGGGGACGTCGCGCGGCTGGAGAGCGAGGACCTGCGCCGCATCGATGACGCGCTGGAGGCGGTGTCTCCGGCGGTGGTGACGCGGGTGGGCGCGACGTGTGTGGCGTGCGGGGTGGTGCGCGAGGTGGAGGTGGACCCGTACGCGTGCCTGGCGATGAGCCCGGCCGCGTTGCTGGAGGAGGTGCACACGCTGGCCACCACGTACCACTGGAGTGAGCGGGAGATTCTCGCGCTGCCGAGGCACAGGCGGCGGCAGTACCTGCGTCTCGTGGAGCGGGACGCGGGTGTGACGACGTGATTCGGGCGGGAGTGCGCGATGGGGTTTCTGACGGACATTCTTTCCGATGCACACCGGAAGCAGGCGCCCGGCGCGGGGCCGGACGCCGACGCGACCGGGAGCGCGCACGCGGATGCGGCTGGGACGGCAACTCCGGAAGACCAGGGAGGCGGAGCGGCTCTCCGGACCGAGGGACTCGCGTTGGAAGGCCGGGACACCTTCGAGCTCGCGTCCAACACGGTCCGCGAGCGCTCGGCGACGCAGTCCCTGACGACGCGCACGGTTGCCTACGATTCAGTGCTCGCGGCACCCGTGCACGCGAAAGCAGATGGCCTGGCGTCGGGCGCGTTGAAGCGAGTCAGCGCAGACAGCTCTGTGCAGCGGGACGAGGACCGTGCAACACCCGGTGTGTCGTCGCTTGGGCGCGACGGGCGTGCGAAGTCGGGCGGTGTTGTGAAGGCAGAGGTGGAGCGCGCCGAGGCCCATGACTCGATGCAAGGGGCCGAGGCACTTGCCGCCACTTCGCGAGTGTCCGGTGCGCCTTCGTTCCTCGCTCGCTCTCTTCCGCCGAAGATGTCCCCTGGGGCTTCGTCCTTCCTCGCGGCGGGCCGCGAGCCTTCCTCCCTTGCGGTGCCCCATGATGTCGCGCGCACGGGAGCGACTGCACCACTCACCGACGCGAGCGACCTTGTCGTCACCCGTCCGGACGCCGAGGCGAGTCTCTCCGCGCAGGTGGCTGAGGCGCTCGCGCGAGGGGCGCGCGGCCCCATGTCCGTGCCCGGCACGGCCGCGGTTCGAGTCTCCGGGAAGACGCAGGGGGCAGACACGCTGCTCCAGCGCCTGCGCCGCGATGACACGGTGCCTGCGCCCAACGCGGCTGTGCGCGCCCCGAGCGCGCCTGACGCGGCCCCTGGCTCCGCTGTGTCGCCGACACCGGGTTCGTTCGCTCCACCGCATTCCGCGACGCACCCCACCAGTCCGGGGCAGCACATGTCTCCGACCGCGGCCGCGCGGGCAACGGGCTCGGCGGCGAGCCCCACCGGCGCTCGCAAGGACGCGGCTCCTGCCTCTCGCGTCAGCTCCCCGTCGCGCGCACTGACTCCATTCGGCGCGGCGCCGCCCGAGCCGGTCCGGCCTCCATTTGCTCCGCCTCGGCGCGAGCCCGCGGAGCCTCGCGTCCACATCGGCGAGGTCCACGTGGTCATCACCGCGCCCGCACCTGCTTCCTCTCCGTCGTCTTCCTCCGCGCTTCCGAGCCATGGCTCGGACCTGCTCAACCGTCACTACCTCCGGAACGCCTGAGATGGCTCTGCCTGAATCCTCGGTCTCCGTCGCCTGCCGCTCGCTCGCGGACTTCGTCCGCGAGAGCTTCCGCGCGCTCGGACAGACGGTCCGCGTGCCCATCGGCACTCCGGCCGCCGCCGCGCCTGGCGCGAGCGATACGGACCACCGGGTCAACCTGTTCTTCCATCGCTTCGAGCCGCCCCCCATGGGCGCGGACGTGCTCCCCGGCCAGCCGTGGTTCCTGCGCGTGCACTGCCTGGTGACGGCCTTCGCCGCCGCCGAGGACACGGTGGGCGCGGGCGAGAACGACCTTCGCCTCCTGGGCGAGGTCATCCGCCTCTTCCACGAGAAGCCCGTCATGGACGCGGTGGACGCGTCCGGCGAGGTCGTCCGCATCACCCTGGTCTTCCAGCCGCTCAGCCTGGACGACATCAACCGCCTCTGGTCCACGCAGAAGGACGTGGCCTACCGTCCGTCCGTCGCGTACGAGCTGTCGCTCGTGCCCGTGGTGCCGCGCACGCGCACCGTCGAGGGGCCGCGCGTCGTCTCCGTGGGCGCGCGGGTGCAGCAGGGCACGAAGAAGGGCCCGGTGGTGCCCGTGCCGGGCTGGACGCCGCCGCTGCCACCGCTGCGCGTGGACACGCTCCAGGAGGACTGGGCGCCACAGTTGGGCTTCGTGCGCGGCGGCACGTGCACGCAGAGCCTCGTGTTCGAGGTCGGAAGTCCGGAGCTCGCGGACTTCGTGCCGGAGGCGGTGGTGGCCGGTCTGCCGGGTGCGTCCGTGCACTTCCGCTGGGACGTCTGGGAGCGGACCACCGGCTGGCGCACGGTGGACACGGCGGTGGACGCGACGGTGGCGGTGTCCGAGGTGGACCCGGAGCATCCGCCCGCGACGTCTCGCGCCACCGTGCCGCTGCCGTTCAAGGATCGCGCGGGCCAGGCGGTGCTCTACGCCGTGCACCGCTACCGCCGCGCGGCAGACGGGCCGAGCGGGGTGGAGCTCGAGGTGCGCGGCAATCCCGTGCTCGTCACGCTGCACGGAGGTGGCGCATGAGCGCGGACTCCCTGCGGGTGGAGGTGGAGCGCGTGGAGATTCTCGGCCAGTGCCTCGCGCGGCTGCGCCAGGGCGCGAAGCTGGAGGACGCGGTGCTCGGTCAGCTCCGCGACGCCCAGGTCCACGTGCGGCGGGGCCGCGAGGACGGCTCCACGTGGCAACGGCTGCGCACGGGCGCGCTCACGCCCATCGAGTACGACGTGCTGGCGTGCGCGGTGGCGCCGGAGGTGGAGCCTCGCGTGGGCTGGCTCTTCCAGCAGCTCCAGCCCGGCGCGACGCAGCCCGTGTATCCGTCCGCGGCGCTCATCCAGGAGCTGCTCGCGCTGCAGCCCGCCGAGGGCGCACGGCTGTCCACGGTGCTGTCCGAGGACGCGCCGCTACGCAAGCGGGGCCTGCTGGAGCGCGAGGAGTCCGGGCCCTACGCGCCCCTCCGTCCGGGCCGGGGCATCACCTCGCGGCTGCTCGGGGCGCCGGAGTCTCCGCTCTCGCTGCCCGGCGCCCTGCGCGTGCAGGGGACGGCGCGCTGGGAGGAGCTGGTGCTGCCCGAGCCGAAGCTGGCGGTGATGCGCGAGTTCCTGCTGTGGGTCCGTCAGCGGCAGACGGTGGTGGAGCAGTGGGGAGGCCGCGCGGTGGGCGGGCCGATGGCGCTGTTCGCCGGCCCGTCGGGTACGGGCAAGACGTTCGCCGCGTCCGTGCTCGCCACGGAGCTGGGTTGGGAGCTGCATCGGGTCGACCTCGGTGCGCTCGTCAGCAAGTACATCGGCGAGACGGAGAAGAACCTCAACAAGCTCTTCGACGCCGCGCACGGCCGCGACGTCGTCCTGCTCTTCGACGAGGCGGACAGCCTCTTCGGCCGACGAGGAGAAGTCCGCGAGGCGCGCGACAGGTACGCCAACCTGGAGGTGAGCCACCTGCTCGCGCGCTTCGAGCAGCACGACGGCCCGTGCATCCTCACCACCAACCTGCGGGGCAACCTGGACGCGGCCTTCGCGCGGCGCTTCCAGGTGGTGGTGGAGTTCCCCCGGCCAGACGCGCGGGCCCAGGCGAAGCTGTGGAAGGGTCTGCTTCCGCCGCGTGCGCCGCTGGCGCCCGACGTGGACCTGGAGATGCTCGGCGCGGCGGTGAACCTGTCCGGCGGCAGCATCCGCAACGCCGCGCTGCACGCGGCCTACCTGTCCGCCGGCGCGGGCACGCCCATCTCGCTGCGGGAGATTGCCCTCGCGGTGTGGCGAGAGCTGGGCAAGGACGGGCGCGACGTCTCCCCCGCGGAGCTGGGGCCGCTGCGCCGCCACCTGCCTCGGGAGGTCGTCACGTGTTGACCATCGACTCGCTTCATCTGGAGCTGCCCGCCGGCCTCGAGGGCCGAGCGGATGCCATCGCCCGTCGGGTGGCGAGCGCGCTCTCGCGCGCGCCGATGCACATCGAGGGAGAGCACCGGCTGCCTCGCGCGGACGTGGCGCTGGAGCTGAGCCCGGAGCTGTCCGACGGAGAGATTGCCTCGCGCATCGCCACCGCGCTCCTCACGCACGTCAGGGGCACCGTGGATGCCGGGTTCATCGTTCAGGAAGGAGGCCGCGGATGGTGAGGGTGACGCGAGGCGCGCTGGTGGAATACGGCCTGTCCGTTCCGCCGCTGATGCTGGTGTTCGACTTCAACCCGAAGAGCCTCTCCCGTACGCGCACCCTCCGGCTGCGCGCGGGAGGCACGCCGGGACTGCGCGGGGGCTACGACTTCGTGCTGCCCACGGAGACGCCGCGCGTGGCGCAGGGCGTGGCCGTGCAGCCCGAGACGCTCACGCTGGAAATCCTCCTCGACGCCACGGACCGCATGCACGAGGGCGACCCGGTGGCGGCATCGCTCGGCATCCAGCCGGAGCTGGACACGCTGCGCACGCTGGTGGAGCCCAAGTCGCAGGGGCCCGGAGGACTGCAGCTGCTGGCCAGCCTCGGGCTGGGCTCGGAGCGGGCCTTCCAGCGCGAGCAGTTCGCCTCCGTGCTGCTCTTCGTCTGGGGCGGACAGGTGCTGCCGGTGTTCCTCATGTCGGTGAACGTGGAGGAGTCGGACTTCCTGCCGTCGCTCGTCCCGTACCGGGCCCGGGCGTCACTCACGCTGCAGGTCATCGAGGGGAAGAACCCGTTCTACCTGCGGGAGAAGGCGCGGCAACTGGTGGGCGCCGCGGTCAACAGCGGCCGGTTGGCCACGGACGTGCTCAAGGGGGTGCTGTGATGTTCCTGCGTGACTCGCGCTACGCGAAGGCGAAGGCCTTCGACGAGGACCCGGAGCTGGGCGAGGTGTTCCGCGGCGTGCGTCCTCGCGCCATCGGTCCGGCCACCGGCGTGCTGGAGCACGTGGTGCGCTCGGGAGAGCGGTTGGACCTGCTGGCGCGCCACTACTACAACGACTCGAGGCTGTGGTGGCGCATCGTGGATGCCAACCCCGGCTTCCTCTACGGCGGAGACATGACGCTCGAGGCCTACGTGGGCCAGGTCATCGTCATCCCGAGAGCGACGGAGTAGCGCCATGCTGGCTGAGCTCATCAGCGCTCCGTTCCGCGCGCCCGCCGAGTGCGACATCCAGGTCCGAGGCCGCTCCATCTCCGAGCTCTATCCGTACCTCGCCGAGGTGCGCGTGGAGCTGGGACGCGAGCGCGCGGGCGCGGCCACGCTCGTCTTCGAGACGCGCCGTGACGAGAACGGGCGCTGGACGGTGCAGGACGCGCAGGTGCTGGTGCCCTGGGAGCCCATCGTCATCGAGGCGCTCTTCGGACCGCAGCGCGGCGAGGAGGTCTTCCGCGGGTACATCCGCCAGGTGCGCGCGGACTACCCCGAGGACTCGGGCGCCGCGCGCGTCACGGTGGCCTGCCAGGACGAGTCGCTGTCCATGGACCGCGAGCACGTGCGCCGCGTGTGGGGCGCGGACGTGCCCACCACGGACCGCATCATCCTGATGGAGATTGCGGGGCGCTACGGGCTCACGGTCGACCTCACCAGTGGCGCGGGCATGAGCGGGCTGGTGGTGCCGCAGGACTCCACGGACATCCGCTTCCTGCGCGCCCGCGCGGAGGCCAACGGCTACGAGCTGCTGGTGCAGGGCGGCGAAATCTACTTCGGCCCCATGCGCCTCACGGCCGAGCCGCAGCCCACGTTGCGCGTCTACGCGGGGCTCGACACGCACTGCCGCTCGCTGTCGATTACGACGGACGGCCACCTGCCCAACGCGGTGGCGGTGGACGTGACGCCCGAGGAGGGCTCCAGCTCCAGCCGCCGCGAGGTGACGCCGGACCTGCCGCTGCTCGGCACGCAGGCCGCTCAGGGTGGCAGGGAAGGGCGGGACTTCACCTGGCTGCTGACGCGCGAGGGCACGGTGGACGAGGAGGAGCTCGTCGCTCGCGCGCAGCGCAAGGTGAACGACTTCTCCCTGCGCGTGCGCGCGGAGGGCGAGGTGGACGGCACCGCCTACGGGCACGTCCTCAAGGTGGGGCAGCCGGTGTCGGTGGATGGGGTGGGCGAGTGGCTCGGCGGCGTCTTCTACGTGGATGCCGTGACGCACGTCTTCGCGCAGGACGGGTACCGCCAGGGCATCCGCCTGCTGCGCAACGCGTACGGGGACAACCTCGGCGGCGGCGCGCTCAACGCATTGAGGGGGATTCTGTAATGGACGAGGTGCTTCCCCAGCTCATCCGGCAGGTCCGGGAGAAGTACTACGGCAAGTACCGCGGCTTCGTGGCGGACAACGAGGACCCGCAGGGCCTGGGCCGCATCAAGGTGAGGGTGCCCTCGGTGCTGGGCAGCGAGGCCTCGCCATGGGCGCTGCCGTGCGCGCCCTTCGGCGGCGGTCCCGCCCATGGCTGGTTCGCCGTACCCGAGGTGGACGCGCAGGTCTGGGTGGAGTTCGAGGAGGGCGACATCCGCCGTCCCATCTGGACGGGCACGTTCTGGCAGAAGAAGGCGGACGTGCCGGAGGACGCCGCGAAGGCGCCCGCCACCACGCGCCTCTTCCAGACGCCGAGCGGCCACGTGTTGTCCTTCAGCGACAAGAAGGACGAGGAGCAGGTGCGGCTCGAGCACGCCAAGGGGGCGCGGCTCGCCATCGACCCGAAGGGCTCGGTGGCGCTGACGGATGCGAAGGGCGCCACGGTGGTGATGGACGCGGAGGGCGAGGAGCTGCGCATCGAGGACAGCCACGGCAACTCCATCGTCATGTCCTCCAGCGGCATCAAGGTGGAGGACTCGAGCGGCAACACCATCGAGACGGCGTCCTCGGGGGTGACGGTGAAGGGGCAGAAGGTCGTGGTGGAAGGGACGCAGGTGCTGCTCGGCGGCGCGGGCGGTGAGCCCGTCATCAAGGGCCAGAGCTTCCTGGCGCTGTTCGCCACGCACATCCACACGTCCGTGCCGCTGGGGGGCCCCACGTCGCCGCCGATTCCCCAGGGCGAGATGAGCACGCTGTCGATGTCGGTGATGACGAAGTGAGCGAGAGGGACGAAGGATGAGCGAGCCATTCGACCAGAGCCAACGACTTGGAGACCCGCCCTGCCTGGCCTTCCCGTTCCGCGTGGAGGCACAGGGCCCGGCCGTCAGCCGGCGCAGCCAGCACGTGCGAGAGCAGATGGAGCAGGTCATCTTCACCACGCCCGGCGAGCGGGTGTTCCGCCCGGACTTCGGCGGCGGCGCGAAGATGCTGGTGTTCGAGCCCAACGGCACGGCGCTGTGGGACGTGACGCGGCGGCGCCTGCAGGCGGCGCTGGCGGACGCGCTGCGCGGCGAGGTGGACCCGGGCAGCCTGGAGGTGGAGGCGGTGGGCGACGGCGAGAAGCTGGAGCTCGTCGTGCGCTACCGCCTGACGACGCTGGGCGTGCCGCAGCAGCAGACCTTCCCCATGGGAGGCTACGGTGGCTGACACGCCGACTCCCGAAATCGTCTTCGAGCCCGGCGTGCCCGGCTGCGGGCGGCGCGTGGTGCGGGGGCTGCCCCGGCCGCTGCCGGACGTGGGCAACGACTTCGACTGGCAGGTGCGCGACTTCGACGGCTTCCGCCTCTTCATGATGGAGGAGCTGGCGGCGCGCTTCCCGGAGCGCCAGCGCTGGACGCCGGCCGACATGGAGGTCGTCCTGGTGGAGGTGCTGGCCGCGGTGCTGGACCAGCTCTCGGACATGGCGGACCGCGTGGCGGCGGAGGCCTTCCTGGAGACGGCGCGCCGGCCGGAGTCGGTGCGCCGCCTGCTGAAGCTCATCGGCTACGACGCGGAGCGCATGGCCTTCGCGGCGGGGGAGATTCGCACCAACCCCGCCACGGACGCGGCGGGCGCCCGCACCGAGCTGGAGCGCGCCTGGGCGGCGAACCCCTTCCTCATGGAGGCCGCGCGCCGCGCCGGCCCGCGCGAGCTGCACGTGCAGCGCCGCATGGTGACGGTGGAGGACTACGGGCGGCTCCTGGAAGAGCACCCGCTGGTGCTCCATGCCCAGTCGCTCCTCGAGTGGGGTGGCGCATGGCCGGTGGTCCGGGTGGCCATCATCGGCTGGAACGACCGGAGCCTGGACACGCCCGAGGGCACGGACGCGCGCTCCACCGTCCCGGCGGACGTGCGCAAGCGCGTGGAGCGCTTCCACATCGAGCGTGGGCTGGAGGCGCCGTACTGGCCGGACACCACGCTGCGCATGCTGCTGGCCGACTACGTGGACCGCTACCGGATGATGGGCCAGGAGGTGCAACTGCAGGACGCGGTCCCCGTGGGCATCCAGCTCGAGCTGACGCTGCAGGTGGCGCGCGACTACTTCCAGTCCGAGGTGCGCGCCGCGGTGGAGCAGGCGCTCGGCCGGGGCCAGGGCGGCTTCTTCGAGCCGGGCCGCCTGCGCTTCGGCGAGGACATCAACGTCAGCGACCTCGTGCAGGCGCTCACCGCGCTGGAAGGCGTGGAGACGGTGGCCATCGACCGGTTCAAGCGCGCGGGCTCGCGCTTCCCGGACCAGCTCGCGACGGGCCGCATCGTGCTCAAGGGCACGGAGCTGGCCACCTGTGACAACGACCCGAGACACCCGGAGCGCGGCGCGTACACGCTGAACCTGCGGGGAGGGAGGCGAGGGTGAGCAAGACGAACGACATCACCCGGTGGAACCGGGCGGGACTGCGACGCATCCGCTACGTGGATGCCAATGCATCCAAGTTGCTGGAGGAGATTCGCGCGCGCCTGGACGAGCGCTTCAACCGGCCGCTGGAGCTGCCGCGCTGGCCCGCCATGGCGGGGCCTGCCTCCGAGACGGAGACGGAGCGCGAGGAGCGGTTGCTGGCGCAGTACGAGGCGCCGCGCGCCCCGGTGCCCGACTGGGGCTGGGAAATCGCTCGCGCGCTGGCTCGCGCGGGGCATGTGCTCGTCGAGCACGTGGATGCGTACGCCAACGAGGGCTACCTCGGCACGGCGACGCAGTGGGAGAGCCTGCGGCGGCTGGTGGAGATGATTGACTACCACCCGGCGCCGCCCGCTTCGGCGTACACGCCTCTGGTGCTGCAAGCGAAGGCGGGCACGCGGGGCCGCGTGGTGAAGGGCTTCGCCGTGCGCCACTCTCCCGCGGATGGAGGCACGCCCGTCGTCTTCGAGACGCTGGACGAAATCGACGTGGCCCCGGAGCTCAACCTCGTGCTGCCCGCGGGGCATGGCGTCAATCCGGGCGCGCTGCTGACCGGGATGACGAGCCTGGTGCTGGAGGGGCGCGTGTCCGGCATCCAGGTGGGGGAGCCGCTCGTCCTGGAGAATGAGACGGACGGCAGCTTCATGGCCCACGTGGTGGAGGGCGTGGTGCAGGGCGAGAGCACCACCACGGTGATGGTGGCGCCCGGGCTCGAGGGCGTTGGCTTCACGCGGGGCCGCACGCGCGTCCATCTCAGGCCGAAGGAGCGCCTCGCACCGCTGGGCTCCGTGCTCGGCACGCAGACGGTGGGCACGACGCTGCGGCTCGCGGTGGAGCCCGCGGGGCTGCTCGCCGGGGACGTCATCACCGTGTCGGACGGACAGCGGCGCTACTACCGGCGCGTCTCCTCGGTTCAGGGGCGGGTGCTGGAGTTGAACCGCGCCGTGGGGGTGTTGGCGCTGGACCGGGCCACGGTGGCGCGGCCGGTGGTGGTGGCGGTGGCGGGAACCCCGCAGACGCAGGACGTGGCCGGCAGCACGCCTCCGAAGGTGGAGCACCTCGTCAAGCTCGCCGGCGCGTGGGCACGGCTCAACGGAGAGACGCTGGGAGACCCGCGCGCCTTCGACGGGACGGTGTCCGAGTCCGAGGTGAAGGTGGTGTCCGCCGTGGAGGTGCCGGTGCAGTCGCCGGACGAGGCGAACCGCGGCCACACGGTGCTGACGCTCACCCAGCAGCGCGCGCCGGAGGAGCCGCCCGCCCGGCTGGCGAACCCGCGCGTGTTCCTGGTGCCGCCACCGGCCTCGGCTGGAGGCTGGGCGGTGGACACCTTCCTGAGCTCCGCGGACCCGGTGTCGCGCCTGCCGATGCCGCTTCGGGTGGAGACGCCCCGGGGCCTCGTCCCCGGTGACCTCGTGGCGGTGGTGAGCGGAACGCAGGTCTCCTGGGGACGGCTGGGCTCTGCCACGATGGCTTCGTCCCTGGAGTACGCCGACTTGTGGCCGGAGAGCACGTGGCGGGGCCGCGGAGGGAGCGACTACCCGCGGGCGGACACGCGCGTGTTCGGCCGGTTCCAGGAGGTGGTGCAGCTGGAGGGCTGGGACGTCAACACGACGCCGTTGAGCGGTTCGAGCGTGCCGCTGGAGCCCGTTCCCGAGGGGCTGACGTCCGGCCGCCTCGTGGTGGTGCGCCAGGAGGGGACGGAGGCGCCGCCGCTGCTCACGCGGGTGCGGGCCACGAGCTCGGGAGGCGTGACGCTGATGGATGCGCTGCCTCAGGGCACCACGGTGGCCAACCTGGTCCTCCACGCCAACGTCGTCCTCGCGGGACATGGCGAGCGCAAGCCGGAGCAGGTGCTGGGCAGCGGCGACGCCACGCGGACGGGGCAGCGCTTCCTGCTGCGGGAGCGGGACGTCTCCTTCATCGCGGACGCGACGCGTGCCTCGGGCGTGCGCGCGGACCTCGACGTGCGGGTGGCGGGGCGCACGTGGACGCAGGTGGAGAACCTGCGCGACTCGGGCCCCACGGACCCGCACTACACGGTGCGCGTGGTGCAGGAGGGCGCGCTGGCGGTGGTGTTCGGTGACGGGCGCAATGGACGGCGCCTGCCCACCGGCGCGAACAACGTGCGCGTCTCCCTGAGAGCGGGGGCGGGCCTCGGCGGCAACCTGGCCGCCGGCAGCCTGCGCAAGCCGGTGCGTCCGCACCCGCTCATCGAGTCGGTGGAGCAGCCGCTCGCGGCCGTGGGTGGCAATGACGTGGAGGAGCTGGAGTCGCTGCGCCGCAACGCGCCCGCGCTGGTGCTGACGCTGGAGCGCGCGGTGTCCACGGAAGACTTCGCCAGCCTGGCCATGGGCCACAGCAGCGTGTGGCAGGCGCGCGCCGTCCTGCGCCGGGCCAGCAGCTCGCGGCGCACGCAGGTGGAGGTGGTGGTGGTGCCCGCCTCGGGTGGCGAGCTGGGCGTGCTGAAGCAGTCGCTCACGGACTTCCTCCACGCCCATGCCGCGCCGGGCGTGGAGGTGGCCGTCACGCGTTTCTCCAGCACGCCGGTGACGCTCGACGTGGAGGTGGAAGTGGACACGAAGGCCCATGACCCGGAGACGGTGGTGCGCTCGGTGAGGGCGGCGCTGCTGGAGGCCCTCTCGCTGCGCCGCCGCGAGCTCGGTCAGTCGCTGTACCTCAGTGATGTCTACAAGGTCGTCGAGGCGGTGACGGGCGTGGAGAGCTCGGTCTGCGTCATCGACGGCACGCCGGGCCTGCAGCGCAAGGACGCGCCGGATGGCTCGCACATCATCTACCTGGCGCCGGAGGGGCAGGGCCTCACGGTGCGCTTCCAGGAGTACACGCTGTGAGCACGGGAAACGGGACGGGAGGCGGCATCGGCGCGCAGCTCCTCGGGATGTTGCCGGAGATCTACCGCGGCCGGGACAACGGGGACCTGCGCGCGTACCTGGAGTCCTGTGGCGAGGTCCTGGACCTCGTGAAGGACGTCATCGGCCAGCGGCTCGCGGACTCGTTCGCGGACCACCCGGACGCGCAGGGCTGGGTGCTGCCGTATCTCGCGGAGCTGCTGGACCTGAGGCTCATCTCGCCGGGCGAGGCCGAGCAGCGACAGGAGCTGTCGCAGGCCGTGGCGCTGCGCCAGCGCAAGGGCACTGCGGGCGCGCTGGAGCAGGTGGGCCGAGCGCTCGGGCAGTACGCGTGGGAGACGGACGACCCGCGGCGCGAGCCCGCGATGCCGGTGTACCTGCAGGAGGGGTGGAAGCGCGTGGCCGTCACGCCTCGTGTGGGGCAGCCGCTGTTGCGGCCGGAGTTGCTGGGCGCGTTGCCGCCGCCGGGCTCGAACGACCCGCGCCAGGTGTCGCGCCACCCCGCGCTGCCGGCGGTGATGGTGGACTTCCGGCGCGTCTCGAGGAAGGTGGCGGTGCCGGCCCGGCCGGATGGGGTGCCGCGTCCGCCGCTCCAGCAGGAGCCGCACGGCGTCCCGGAGGCGCCGGGGCACTTCGATGACGTGTCGCTGCGGCTGCCGGACCTGCGCGCGCCTTCCGCGCGGCGCGGCCACGTGCACCCGAAGCGGGTGATGGTGTTCACGCTGGCGCGCGCGGGTTTCTTCCCGGCGGGCTGGGAGCAGGGGGACACCTCGGTGCCTCCCACGCCGGAGGACCCGCTGCGCTCGCGTCCGCGACGCCGTCCAGGCGTGCTGCCCGCGCGTCCCGTGTCGGGGGACTGGCTCGTGGAGAACCTCGTTCTGCCCGAGGGACAGTCGCTCCAGGTCACGGAGGGCGTCCGGCTCGTGCTGCGCAACTGCGTGGTGCGCGGCGACGTGCTCCTCGAGGCCGGCGCGCGGGCGCACGTCATCGAGGACTGTCTCGTGCGAAGCGCGGTGCGGCTCACGTCGGGCACGCTCACCGTGCGCCGCAGTGCCCTGTCAGGGCTCGTCGTGACAGCGGGCTCGCTGGAGGAGCCCGTCGTCGAAGTGGAGGACAGCCTCGTCTGGGACGTGAGCAGCGAGGCGTTGGTGGCGCTGCTGAGCGCCACCGTCCTCACGCTGCGGACGGCGCGCTGCTGGGCGAGTGACTCCATCTTCACGGGGCCGTTCGAGGTCCGCGAAGGCGAGGGCACGGGCCGGCTCAACTGCTTCCGCTACTGCCGCCTGCCTCCGGAAGTCATCAGTGGCTACGTCACGAGCGGCGAGGCCTTCGAGTGCACGGGAGACGTGCCCCGCTTTCGCGCCACGGACTTCGGCCAGCCGGGGGCCGGCGTCCTCACGGAGGACAACAGCGCGCGGCTGCGGGACGGCGCCGAGGACGGAGGCGAGCTGGGGGCATACCACCACCGGCGCTACGCCCTGCGAGACCAGGCGGTGATGGTTCGCGTGCGGGAGTCACTCCCCGCGGGCATGACCGCCGTCCTCGTCCCCGACGAGCGGCTGGCCCTGCCACTGCCTGTCGTGACGCCTTCCACTTCTGAATCCTGAACCGACCTCTCGAAGGAAGAGCCTCATCATGAAGACACAGATTTCTCGCCACTCGCACCAGCCGGAGAAGCGCTACTCGGGCGTGTACCAGCAGCAGGGCCGGATGTTGACGGACGCGGACTGGAACGAGCTGGTCACCATCATCAACGAGCGCATCTCCCAGGCGCTCGGCCACGTCGTGGGGAGCGGCATCCCGTTCACCGAGGAGTCGCAGTTTCGGTTCGATCCGCTATCAGGGTCGATCGACCCCTGCACCTTCTATGTCCAGGGATTGACCGCGGAGATCCCCTCGTCGGTGTTCTACGGCAACCAGCCGGATCTTCCGTTTCCTCCCTATCCCCTGATGGAAGGGGACATCATGTACCTGGACGTGTGGGAACGGGCCGTGTTGCCACTGGAGGACGCCCACCTGAAGGACCCCGGCCTGCACGGCGCGGACACCTCAACGCGCACGCAGGTGATGTGTCAGCTGAAGCGCAGCCCCGGTGGCGTCGATCCCATCAATCCAACCCTGAACCCATCCTGTGGTGACGGGAGGTTCTCGCTGCGGCTGCGTCCGACGGGCACCGAGTCGGAGCCCGATGCCGCGCGGGCTCCTGGCAACTATGTCTTCCGGATCGAGATCCACGACGTCAAGGGCCCTGCCCAGGAACCCACCGAATTCACATTCAAGTGGTCGTCCGAGAATGCCTCCGAGGTGTACGCCAACGACGACCAGGTGCCCCAGGAGTTCAAGGGGGACGACTGGACCTACGAGTTCTACAACGACTCGAGTGAGCGGCACCTGGGCGTACACCTCGCCAGCGCGCCGGGATTCCCGGTGCGCGGCATCTTGACGTCTGGCTACCCGGCCTCGCCTCCAAACCCGAGCGCCTGGCCCTACGTCCGCAGATGGGACGGCTGGGGTGTGATGAGGCGGGAGACGGACAATACATGGACCCTGGTCGAGGGCAGGGACCGGGGCGTGGTGCTGACACAGGTCGCCGGCGAGCCCGTGAGGCATGGCGAGGCACGGATGGTCGATCGCACCTTGGAGCTCGCCACACAGGAGCTGCAGCTCTCGCTGTCCTGGCCGAACAGCCTCGTGGTCGCTGGGGATTTCTGGCTGGCAACGGTGCGCGAGAACGACGAGGTGGAGCAGCTTCTCGCCTTCAACGCACCACCCGCCGGAATCGTCCACCGCTACCTGACGCTGGGGAGGATCGTGGTTCTCACCCCGGAGTTTGGGGTGTTCATCCCGGCGCTGAACATTCGGTTCCCCTCACTCTCGACGCTGGCTTCGGCGGAGGAGGTCCGCTCGGGTTCTGGCTACATCGGCAGCTCGGAGATCCGGACCTCGCTTCGGAGCCTCACGGCAGGCAACGTGAAGTCGCAGCTCTCCGAGCTGCTCACGCATGTGAACAGCGTGGGGACCGTCGTGCATACCGCCTCCTTCCAGGGGGCGGTGACGTCGGGTGCTGGCTCCGCCGACCGGGGTGACGGAATCCTGGTCATGCGCACGCCCACGGCCTCGACGACGCAGTCCTTCGAGCTGCGGAGCAACCCCACCACCCATGTCATGGGACACCATGGTGTAGGCAGCTTCATCTCCTTCAGTGGGTCGTTCGATAACGTCAGGAGCAACGGCCAGTCCGTCCACGTCATGCGCGGCGCCGCCACTGCCAATTCATCACATACCTCCGGAGGTTTCGGATTCCGGATCGACCATGATGGAACGGCACGCCGGCTCTACGGCGTGGCCTACGGCGCGAATGGCGTGCAAGCCCAGAGCTGGCAGCTCCGTTCGTCGCTCCCCGACGGCGTCCATACCGTCAAGGCCATCCGCGAAGGCACCATCATCCGCTTCTACATCGATGGGAGCTCCACCTCCACGATGCCCGTGGCGAACATGGCGGAGACCACGACCGACACCTATTCGGTGACCATGTCGAGCCCCGGCGCGCAGCCCCTGGAAATCGCCATCACCTCCCTCGCCGTGGGGAACGTGCTCACCTGAGCAGCCGTCTCACTCGTTCTACCCCGACGCCACCTCCACCCGCCCGTGCTCCACACGCCAGGATTCAGACGTGCACGCACGGGCGAAGGCGGCGTCATGGGTGACGAGCAGCAGCGCGCCCGGGTACTCGCGGAGCGCCGCCTCCAGCCGTTCAATCGACGGCAGGTCCAGGTGGTTGGTGGGCTCGTCCAGCACCAGGGCCCACGCGTGCTGTCCCAGCCCGCGCGCGATGAGCAGCTTGCGCGCCTCTCCCGGTGACGGCTGCTCCGACGCGAGCAGCCGCTCCGGGTCCACGCCGAGCGCGGCCACCAGCGACAGCACGCGCCCGCGCTCCTCGGGAGGCAGCTCGCGCACCGCGTCCAGCGTGGCTCGAGCCTCCTCGGCGCCGACGTCCTGGGGCAGGTACAGCACCTTCTCCCGCGGCACGCGCGAGTGCTCCAGCAGCGCGCGCACCAGCGTGCTCTTCCCGGCGCCGTTGGGGCCCTCGATTCGCACGCGCGCCTCGCGCCCCACGGACAGCTTCACCGGCCCGAGCAGCTCCACGTCCCCCGCGCGCAGCGACGGCGCGTCGAGCGTGAAGAGCCACGGATTCGGCGAGCGCACGTAGCCCACGAACACCGAGCGGCCCACCGTCTTGTCCGCGGCGAATTCACCCACCGCCTCGTTGGCGCGCTCCAACTCACGGCGCAGCACGCCCACGCGCTGGCCCGCGCGGTCCTCCGCCCAGCCGGCGACGACCTTCGCGCCCATGGAGCGCGCGTCGTTGTCGTTCTTGTCCTTCATCCGCTTGCGCGTGTGGCGGTTGGCGCTGGCGCCCTGCTGATCTCTCCGGGCCTGGTCCAAAAGCTGCGCCGCGCGCCGCACCTCCGCGCGAGCCCCCTGGTGCGCGGCCACCTCCGCCTCGCGCTCCGCATCCCAGTGCACCTGCGCGGCGGAGTACGCCCCGGGCCACAGCCGCGCGGTGCCTCCGTGCACGCGCAGCGTGGACGTGGTGAGCGACTCCAGCAGCGAGCGGTCATGCGACACGACGACGCCGATGCCGCGGAAGCGCTTCAGCGCGGCCACGAGCCACGTGCGCGCCTCCGCGTCCAGGTGGTTGGTGGGCTCGTCCAGCAGCAGCACGTGCGGCTCCGCGGCGAGGGCCGCGCCCACCTGCCACCGCTTGCGCTCGCCCGGGGACAGCGTGGGCCAGCGCTCCAGCGCGGTGACGTCCAGCCCCAGCTGCCCGTGCAGCCGCCGCGCGAGCGAGTCCCACGACTCGGCGAAGGCGGTGATGTCGGGCGTCAGCGCCTCCACCTCCTGTGGACAGAGGCGGACGGTGGGCGAGGGCGGCTCGAATTGGAGGTGCCCCTCCGTGGGCGTCAGCTCACCGGACAGCAGGCGGAGGAGGGTGGACTTGCCGGCGCCATTGGCACCGACGAGCCCCGTCCAGCCGGCGGGGAGGTGGAAGTCGACTTCGGAGAGGACGGTGACGGCGTCGGAAAAAGCAAACGACACGCGGTGCGCGCGAATGGATGACATATGAAGCGAGCTCCTGAATCCAGGGCGCGAGCCCGCCGGAAGGCGGCTCAGCGCGGGAAAGGCAAACGGGCCTGGGGATTCAGCGGCTCAGCCTCAAGGGTGAATCGACCTCGCGTAGGGAGGGGGTGTCAGGCCCTCCGGTGGAACGAGCACAATCTATGGCCAGAAGCGGACGGGAATGCAACCCCTGTCCGCCCGGCGGCATTCCTGGACGGGGCGCGCGCGGGCGCCCTGACGTCCGGAATACATCAACCCAAGGATGCGCGGGCTGCCCGGTTGCTGAGCGCCAGCCGCAGCGCGCCGACAGAGGTCACGATGGCGCTGAACGTGGTCAGAATCAGCGCGAGCGTCACGTTGCGGAGTGACTCATAGAAGCCCACGAGGAGGACGGACGTCGGCGCGTCCGAGCCCGCGCCGGTGTAGTAGCGCAGCACGGAGATGATGCCGGAGGCGAAGCCGAGCGCGCCGGCCATCAGGGTGACCAGCCCGAGCGACAGCATCAGCGGCACGTAGCGCGACTCGGGCCGGCGCGCGTACTGGAGGCAGGTGAGGATGAGGGCGAGCCCTGCGAGCGACGTCGGATACATCCCCCAGCCGCCTTCGATGAACGCTTCCTTCATGGTGTCTCCGGGTGACTGCGGTGTCCGGCCTCACGGACACACCGGCGCGGAAAAGGTTCCCACGCCGGGCCGGACGTCACCGGGCGTCAGTCGTCCTGCGACTCGGAGGGCGGGCGCGGCCGGCGCGCGGTGACGGCGGGCGTGCCGACGAGCGTGGCCGCCTCGGGGACGGCGGTGCCGCGGGCAATGGCCTGGGCGCTCAGCGCGGCGGCGGAGGGCGCCGGGGCGCGGGGAGCCGAGGCCTGGGCGGTGGGAGCCCGCTGCTGCTTCTGGGCCGTCTCGCCGAAGAGGTCCTTGATGGCGGAGACGGCGCCCAGCGCGGCGGTGGCCTCATAGGGGATGAACATCTTGTTGTCGCCCTTGCCCAGCTCCTGGAGCGTCTCCATGTAGCGCAGCGCGAGCACCTCGGGGGTGGCGCGGCCCTGGTGGATGGCCTCGAAGAGGAGGCGGGTGGCCTCGGCCTTGCCCTCGGCCTCCAGCATGACGGCGCGCTTGTGGCCCTCGGCGCGGGCAATCTCCGCGTCGCGCTCGGCCTCGGCGCGGAGGATTCGCGAAATCTTCTCACCCTCGGCCTGGAGGATGGCGGCGGCCTTGTCGCCCTCGGCCTTCGTCACCTCGGCGCGGCGCTCGCGCTCGGCGGTCATCTGCTTGGCCATGGCGGACTTGATGGCCTGGGGCGGCTCGATTTCGCGCAGCTCCACGCGCGTCACCTTCACGCCCCACTTCTCGGTGGCGTCGTCCAGCACCATGCGCAGCTTGGTGTTCACCGTCTCGCGGCTGGTGAGCGTCTGGTCCAGCGTCAGCCCGCCCATGATGTTGCGCAGGTTCGTCATGGTGAGCTGCTCGATGGCCAGCGCCAGGTTCTCCACCTGGTACAGCGCCTTCTGGGGGTCGACAACCTGGTAGTAGATGACCGAGCCGACCTCCATGTTCACGTTGTCGTGGGTGATGACCTGCACGGTCTCGAAGCCCATGACCTGCTCGCGCAGGTCCACCAGGTTGCTGCGCATGTAGCGGTTGCCCGCGCGCATCTCGAAGGCCCGGGGGCTGTCGAGGAACGGAATCAGGATGTTGAGGCCGCTGGTGGCCACGCTGTGGAACCTGCCCAGCCGCTCCACCACCATGACCTTGGCCTGCGGGACGATTCGGATGCCGGTGATGAGGGCGATGCCCACCACCACCGCCGCGATGAGCAGCAATACGGTCAGGAAGTCCACTTAGCCCCTCTCCTTCTTCTTCTGTTCCACCAGGGGAACCGACATCGACGCCGAAGGGCGGCGCACCCAAAGCTTCAAACCTTCCACCTGCTCCACGGTGACGCGCTCGCCCTCGGGCACGAGCCCCGACAGGGAGCGGGCCATCCACAGCTCTCCGTTGATGCGCACGGTGCCCCCATGGGGCTCGCCAATGGCCTCCACCACCACCGCCTCCTGGCCCAGCATCGCCTCGACGCCTGTCTTCAAATGCGAGGCGGTGCGCATGAAAACGTTTTTGAAGAGGGTGCGCGACGCGCCGAAGAGGCCGGCGGACACGGCGGTGAAGAGGAAGAGCTGGAAGTTGATGCCCAGGCCCACCGCGGAAGCCAGCGACGAGGCCAGCGCCCCCACCGCGAACCAGAGCATCACGAAGCCGGAGAGCTTGATTTCCAGCGCTCCGCAGACCAGCGCCGCGACCATCCAGAGCTGCCAGGCTGTGGGGGTGAGGTCCATGGTCCCCTTGTTTGGCAGCCGCCTCGCCATCCTGTCAAACCCTGGGGTGGGGGCATGGCGTAGGGCGGGAAACAATCGCCCTGGAGCCGGAGGTTTCGGCTCCGGACCACCGCCGTATCCTGGATATCCATGCCGTTCCTGTCCATTCGTGGCGCGAAGCTCTACTACGAGGACACTGGAGGCCCCGGCGAGCCGGTGCTCTTCAGCCATGGGCTCCTATGGGACTCCCACCTGTTCTCCCGGCAGGTGGAGGCGCTGAAGGGCCGGTACCGCTGCATCAGCTATGACCACCGCGGGCAGGGCCGCAGCGAGGCCCCCGAGGACGGCAAGCCCATTGACCTGCGCACCGTCTACGAGGACGCGGTGTCCGTCATCCAGGCGCTGCGGCTGGCGCCGTGCCACTTCGTGGGCCTGTCCATGGGCGGCTTCGTGGGGCTGCGCGTCGCGGCGCGGCACCCGGAGCTCTTGAGCTCGCTGGTGCTGCTGGACACGTCGGCGGGGGCGGAGCTGCCGAGCAACCTGCCGCGCTTCCGCATGCTCTCCGCGGTGACGCACTGGCTGGGGCTGGGGCCGGTGGTGGACCGCATCATGCGCATCTACTTCGGGCCCACGTTCATGAATGACCCCGCGCGGCGGGCGGAGCGGGAGGCGCTGCGCCGGCAGCTCGCCAGCAACCCGCGCGCGGTGTGGCGCGCCATGGACGGCGTCATCAACCGCCGCAGCGTGGAGGACGAGCTGCACCGCATCGTCACCCCGACGCTGATCCTCGTGGGCGAGGAGGACGCGGTGACGCTGCCGGAGATGGCGGACCGGCTGCACGAGCGCATCTCCGGCTCGCGGCTGCTGCGGCTGCCTCACGGCGGGCACATGAGCAACCTGGAGCAGCCCGAGGCGGTGAACGCCGCCATCTCCTCGTTCCTGGACGAAATCTGCGAGGACCAGCTCCAGGCGGTGTGAGGGATTGCGCAATCCCTCACGGCGTGTCTGGGATTGATTCCCGGGCGCGCGCAGCTCTCGGCGCAGGGCGCGGACTCGGACAATGGCGGTGGGAACGGCAGGGGAGGCGAGGGCGCTGCAGGCCGCATGGGCTCCGAGGCACCGGCTCCACCGTCCCCGCACTCCCTTGTAGAAGGATGATGCACCCCAGGCGCGTGGTTTGAGGTGCGAAGAGCCCACGCCCTTCCGGGGCCGCGACGGCGCGTCCGTGCCTGGTATCCGCCGGCGCTTCACGGTGGGTAGTTCGAACTCCCAGGAACTGAACAGTTGCTCGGTCTCCCCCGGGATTCAAAGTAGGGGGCCGGCCCCTCATTCTCTAGGCTGCCCCCGGCCCTGGGTTCCATTGGAGACAACCTGCTTGAGCACCGCCCATCAGCCCATCCAGTCCCCTGTGGAAGGCGAGCCCGTGGCGCCACCTCGCCAACGCGAGGATCGCTACAAGCTCGCCATCCAGAGCGTGAAGGACTACGCCATCTTCATGCTGGACGCGGAGGGCCGGGTCCAGACGTGGAACTCGGGCGCCGAGGCCATCAAGGGCTACAAGGCCGAGGAGATCATCGGCCACTCCATCTCCCGGTTCTACACGCCCGAGGACGTGGCGGATGGGCGGCCCCAGCGGCTCCTCGGCGCCGCCGTGCGGGACGGGCGCGTGGAGGACGAGGGCTGGCGGGTACGCAAGGACGGCACGCGCTTCTGGGCGGACGTGGTGATTACGTCGCTCTGGGACGAGTCTGGCAAGCTGTACGGCTTCAGCAAGGTGACGCGGGATTTGACGGAGCGGCGCGCGGCGGAGGAGGCGCTTCGCCAGAGTGAGCTCCGCTTCCGGCTGCTCATCCAGAGCGTGAAGGACTACGCCATCTTCATGCTGGACCCGACGGGCCATGTGGCCACCTGGAACACGGGCGCCGAGCGCATCAAGGGCTATACGCCCGAGGAGATCATCGGCCAGCACTTCTCGAGGTTCTACCCGCCGGAGGAAGTGTCGAGCGGCAAGTGGGAGCGGGAGCTCGAGATTGCCGTGGCCGAGGGGCGGTTCGAGGAGGAGGGCTGGCGGGTGCGCAAGGACGGCTCGCGCTTCTGGGCGAACGTCGTCCTCCAGCCGGTATGGGACGGCGACCAGAAGCTCGTCGGCTTCGCGAAGGTGACGCGGGATTTGACGGAGCGGCGCGACGCGGAGGCGGAGCGCCTGCGGCTCGCCCAGGCGCAGGAGGCCATCCGCCTGCGCGACGAGTTCCTCTCCATCGCCTCGCATGAATTGAAGACACCGCTGAGCGCCATCCAGCTCCAGCTCCAGAGCCTGTTGCACGGCAGCCACGGCCTGGAGCCGAAGCTGCGCTCCAAGGCGGAGCGCGCGCTGCGCGGCGGCGAGCGGCTGACAGCCCTGGTGGAGGCGCTGCTGGACGTGTCGCGCATCGCCACGGGGCGGTTCGTGCTGAGCCCCAGCCGCATCGACCTGGCGCGGACCGTGGAGGAAATCACGGAGCGCTTCCGGGAGCAGGCCGCGCAGCAGGGCTGTGAGCTGCTGCTCCGGCTGGGAGAGTCCGTCACCGGCGAGTGGGACTTGTTGCGCGTGGAGCAGGTGGTGACCAACCTGCTGTCCAATGCGCTCAAGTATGCGGCGGGAAGTCCGGTGGAGCTGGCGGTGAGAGCCGAGGGCGACAACGCCGTCCTCACGGTGTCCGACAGGGGACCGGGGGTACCGGAAGCCGAGCGGGACCGCATCTTCGGCCGCTTCGAGCGCGCGGCCCCGATGCGTCACTTCGGTGGGATGGGGCTGGGGCTGTACGTGGCCCGGCAGATTGTCGAGGCGCACGGGGGCGCCATCGCCATCGAAAGCGTGCGACCCCACGGGGCCCGGTTCATCGTCACCCTTCCGCGCGCGCCGAAGCCGGCGGCGGCTCCGAAGGCATCCGTTGGAGAGGAGGCGGGCTCGTGAAGCGGCACAAGGTGCTGGTGGTCGAGGACGACACGGAGATCCGCGAGGCGATGGTGGAGCTCCTGGAGGACCAGGGCTGTGAGGTGACGGGAGCCGCCAATGGCGAGCGGGCGCTGGCCTGGCTCAAGAGCACGGAGGCGCTGCCGTGCCTCATCCTGCTGGACCTGATGATGCCCGTCATGGACGGCCATGCCTTCCGGGAGGCGCAGGTGCAGGACCCGGCGCTGGCCGGCATCCCGGTGGTGGTGGTGTCCGCGTACCGGGACGTGTGCGGAGATGCCGAGAAGCTCAATGCGGCCGCCTTCATCAAGAAGCCGCCGCGGCTCGAGGAGCTGGTGTCGGCCATCGACCGGCATTGCTGAGGCCTCAAGCGGGGCGGCGTGTACCCGGATCGTCCTGACTGACATCAACCCATGACGTCTCCTCGCCTGCTGAGTGCAGATCCAACCTAGCGCCTGAACGCCCGGCCAGTATGTTGATCGGCCGTGGACTACGCCGAGCTCGTCTGTCGCTCCAACTTCTCGTTCCTGCGCGGCGCCTCGCATCCGGAGGAGCTGGTGGCCACGGCCGCGAGGCTCGGGTTGCGCGCGCTGGCGCTGACGGACGCGGACGGGCTGTACGGGGTGGTGAAGGCGCACCTGGCGGCGAAGGAGCACGGCCTGAAGCTCATCCTCGGGGCCGAGCTGACGCTGGAGGATGCCCCGCCGGTGGTGGTGTACGCGGCGGATGCGACCGGCTACGCGAACCTGTGCAGCCTGGTGTCGCAGAGCCGGATGACGCACCCGAAGGGCGAGGCGGGGCTGCCCTGGCGGGCGCTGGCGGACCGCTCGGCGGGGTTGCTCGCGCTGCTGCCGGAGCCGTGCCCGGTGGAGCGCGTGGCCCCGCTGGCGGAGGCCTTCCCGGAGCGCTTCCACGTGGGCCTGTGCCGGACGCTGTCGGCGGGGGACTTCGCGCGGGAGACGCGGGTGGACGCGCTGGCGCGGGAGTTGGGCGTGCCCGTGGTGGTGCACAACGACGTGTACACGCACCACCGCCGGCGTCAGCCGTTGCAGGACGTGCTGGTGGCGATTCGTCACGGGACGACGGTGGACAAGACGGGGACGCTGCTGCTGCCCAACGCGGAGCGGACGCTGAAGGGGCCGTATGAGATGGCGCGGCTGTTCGCGGACCGGCCGGAGGCGCTGGAGCGCTCCTGGGAGCTGGCCTCGCGCTGCCATGCCTCGCTGGATGACCTGCACTACCGCTTCCCGGAGGAGGACCTGCCCGAGGGACGCACGGCGAACGAGCACCTGCGCGCGCTGACGTATGAAGGGCTCGCGGTGCGCTATCCGGGCGGCGTGCCGCCGGAGGTGGTGCGGCAGATTGAACATGAATTGAAGCTCATCGCCGCGCTGGACTTCGCGGGGTACTTCCTGGCGCTGTGGGACATCGTGAAGTTCGCGCGAGGGCGGGGGATTCTCTGCCAGGGGCGGGGGAGCGCGGCGAACTCGGCGGTCTGCTACGCGTTGCAGATCACGGCGATTGACCCGGTGCGGATGGGGTTGCTGTTCGAGCGCTTCCTGAGCATGGAGCGCAAGGAGCCGCCGGACATCGACGTGGACTTCGAGCACGAGCGCCGCGAGGAGGTGCTCCAGTACGTCTACGAGAAGCACGGCCGGCAGCGGGCGGGCATGGTGTGTGAAGTCATCTGCTACCGGGGCCGTCTGGCCTTGCGCGAGACGGGCAAGGCGCTGGGGCTGTCCCTGGACCAGGTGGACAAGCTGTCGAAGGTGGCGGCGGCGAACGGGTTCCAGGTGACGCCGGAGGTGCTGCTGGAGGCGGGGCTGTCTGCCTTTGACAGCCGGGTGCAGAAGACGCTGTCCCTGGCGATGGAGATGGAAGGCTTTCCGAGACACCTGTCCATCCACGTGGGCGGCTTCGTGATTACGCGGGAGCCGTTGACGGAGCTGGTGCCGGTGGAGAACGCGGCGATGCCGGGCCGCACGGTCATCCAGTGGGAGAAGGATGACATCAACTCGATTGGCCTGCTGAAGGTGGACCTGCTGGCGCTGGGGATGCTGACGGCGCTGTCGAAGTGTCTCGCGCTGATTCGAGAGCACCACGGGCGTGAGCTGTCATTGGCGACGATTCCGCCGGAGGACCCGAAGGTCTACGACATGCTGTGCGAGGCGGACACGGTGGGCGTGTTCCAGATAGAGAGCCGCGCGCAGATGAACATGCTGCCGAGGCTGAAGCCGAGGACGTTCTACGACCTGGTGGTGGAGATTGCCCTCATCCGCCCGGGCCCGATTGTCGGGAACATGGTGCACCCGTTCCTGAGGCGCAGGAACGGGGTGGAGAAGGTGGAGTACCCCAGCGAGGCGGTGAAAGAGATCCTGGGGAAGACGCTGGGCGTGCCGCTCTTCCAGGAGCAGGCGATGAAGCTGGCCATGGTGGCGGCGGGCTTCACGGCGGGGGAGGCGGACGGGCTGCGGCGGGTGCTGAGCCACAAACGCGCGGAGTCGATGCTGTTGCAGTACCGGGGCCGCTTCGTGGAGGGCTGCATTTCCCGTGGGTACGCACGAGCCCAGGCAGAAGAATGGTTCGACAACTTCCGAGGCTTCGCGCACTACGGCTTCCCGGAGAGCCACTCCGCGAGCTTCGCGCTGATTGCGTATGCGTCGAGCTGGCTGAAGTGCCACTACCCGGGGGCCTTCACGGCGGCGCTGCTGAACTCCCAGCCGATGGGCTTCTACGCGCCGCACACGTTGGTGGCGGATGCGCAGAGGCACGGGGTGGAGGTGCGGCCGGTGGACGTGCAGCGCTCGAAGTGGGACTGCACGCTGGAGGACGGCGGGAAGGCGCTGAGGTTGGGGCTGCGGATGGTGAGGGGGCTGGGGGCGTCCGCGGGGCGCCGGGTGGAGTCGGCGAAGAGGGAAGGCGAGCTCTTCCGCGACGTGGGAGAACTGGCGAGAAGGGCCAGGATTCCGAGACACGAGCTGACGCGGCTGGCGCTGGCGGGATCGCTGGCGGAGCTGTGTGGCTCGAGGCGCAAGGCGCTGTGGGAGATCCAGGCGCTGGGGCCGCTGGACTCGGATGATCTGTTCTTCGGGATGTCGATGGACGGCACGGAGGTGGAGCTGCCGTCGATGAACCTCTACGAGCGTGTCGTCGCCGACTACGACACGGTGGGGCTGTCGCTGGAGAAGCACCCGCTGGAGTTGCTACGGCCCACGCTGAAGAAGATGGGCGCGGTGACGGCGGAGGGGCTGAAGAGGGTGCGCTCGGGGCAGAAGGTGGCGGTGGGCGGAATGCTCATCTGCCGGCAGCGGCCTCCGACGGCGAAGGGCATCTGCTTCATCTCACTGGAGGACGAGACGGGGATTGCGAACCTCGTGGTGCCTCCGGACGTGTACGAGGCGTGCCGGAAGCAGATCCACGGCGCCCTGTTCATCGTGGGCCAGGGCGTGCTGGAGCGCTCGGGAAATGTGACGAACGTGAAGACGAAGTCTGTGAAATCGCTTCAGCAGTGACCACAAATTCAGTTTGGTGCGATACGTCTTGCCGGAGTCGAACTGGAGTAGACCAAGAACGAATCGTAGCGAATCATGTGGGCTGGCGAGCGTGGGCGAACTGCTCCATGCGAATGTTGAGAAGGTCGTTGGCGAACCCGCGCACAATCAGTGCTTCCAGGTCTTCAATCATTCCGTCGTCCACTGAGTAGGCGCTGAAATATGCGGCTAAATCGTGGAGGCGCAAATAGCTCTTTCGAGGCTGTCTTGCATGTTCATATTGCGGTTTGAATATTTGATTTCGGTGTGGGTGTGAAATTTGGAAAAGAGTTTGAGTCAGGCGCGGCCTGTTGAAGGCGTTGTTCATCTCTTTCCACAGGGACTGCTTGCGTGCTTTTCCTGCATATAGGGCGCGCCCTCCTGAATCGTAGAAAACGTACACCCCTGATTGTGACTCCAGTTCTTTGCGCAACCCCTTGAGATAGAGCGTACTCTTTGAGTCAAATATTTCGTACTTTGCTCCGTTCCTTGATTGGGCGCATTGGACCCGAAAGTGTTCAGCTATTGGTCTTATCGCATTGTGCTGAGATCTGCTGATGGCGGATTTTTGGGTTTTCCTTATGAGGCGCGCCATCTGTAGCGGTGTTACATTTTTGTTGCTCTTCTTCCAGGTAATTATTGTCTGTGTGGTGATCCCAAGGACTCTTGCTAGCTCGATTTGAGATCGAGTCTCAAGTGTTTTCTCTAGTGCGGCAAAGAAGTCTTTTGCCTTCATGTTGTGAACTGGAGGGTGCGCAGTTAGGGGAGTCAACTCTCTGTGGTTGAGAGCGGCTGGAATTCTTCTTATCTTCGAAACTTCTGCTGACTGGCTGCGTTGTCTACTTCGTTTCCAAAAAGCACAAGCAATTCGTCGATGTGAGGGTAAAGTTGGAGGTAGTCTTCGAGTGCGACTTTTTCATCGTCGCCATGCGCAACTCCATTTCTGAGTTCCAGCAGGCGCTCAATAATGGGTTTCTCTGCGAGGGAGTACTCAGGGCGATAGTCAAGACCCAGGGTCTCTATGATGTTTTTGAACAGATCAACCTTGAGGTTTGATCCGGTGTCTATTGTTTTTTCGATTGAAATGTATGCCTCTTCGGATTGTTTGGCTCGGAAGAAGTTGACTACATCGATATGCGGCCTGATTTTGTTGGATTGTTGGGCTGTGTTGAGCGTTTTGCGCGATGCTATGGCAGTGATGTTGGCCGCCAGTTCATCATATGGTAGGCGCTGGTTGTTGATGAATTCGAGGTAGTACTCGCCTGTCGTCTTGACGAATCCTTCCCAATGCGCGTAGAGCACGGCTATGGCGCCGCGAAGGAATGTTCGCCTTTGGAACCCCATGGTGTTGTCTATTAGTGACTTGTATTGAATCAGTTCCTTTCTGCGCCAGCCCAGGTCTTTCTGTATGGCCGAGTTGAGTTGCGTGAGGGTGCGTATGCTCATGGGATGAAGTGTTTTCTTCCGAAGGGAATCGACTTCTGAATTCTCTCTCTGGCGGGAACGCCAATGCCGATGTGATCAGTAAAGTCAGGGCTGTTCCACATGGACTTGATTAGGGTGGTGAGCTTTGATGGGGCGTTTGATGTTTGCTGCCATTTGTTGATGTTGTGGGCGACGCCGAGAGCGACGGCCTCATAGGCTGAGATTAGAAAAGGCCCTCGAAAATCCGACTTTGAGCTGTCGTATTTTCTGAAGCTGTTTTGGTTGAGGGCCTGCGATAGTAGGTTGAATGTCTGTTCGAATGTGGATTGTTCGTTAGCTCGATTGAAGTTTTGATTAGAGGCGAGGATGCGGTTTTGTTCATCGAGGAAGTCGCCCAGATCCTCGATCTTTCGCAGTTGTTGCTCGGGGATTTGGTGAAGTGCAAAAAACCTTAGCAGAAGCTCTGTGCGGTATTGTTGGTCTTCAAGGCGCTCGGATAGTTGAACGCACTCTTTGAAGTTGATGTTTCCGTTTAGCGTTTGCATCCAGTCGAATAGGGATTCGTTCATCCAGACGAGAACGCAGTTGCGAACCTCTTGTCTGGATGCAAGGCTCCCACCTGTGTTGAGTCTCTCAAATAGTTCGTACTTGCTGGTGGGGTCGGACTCTTTGAGTATGATGTGTAGGTCGAGTCGTGAGCGCCTGAAGTCGAGTTGCTGTGAGGTTGTAAAGGCTTCTTCTGGCTGGAGCCTGTTCTCGAAGGACTTCCCTTGGAGAAGCGGAAGTAGCTTCGTTTCTGAGAGCACAAGAGGCTTTTTCAATGCGCCGTTGGGATCTTTTAGAATACCTAGGAATTCAAAGATGGTGCCGAGTCGTTGGACTCCGTCCACAACATCCCATCTCCCTTCTTTGTCTTGGGCAACAAAAATTGGAGGGATGGGGATGCGCAACAGTATTGACTCAATCAGCTTTGTCTTCTGGTCGATTGTCCATCGTAGAAATCTTTGGAACTTGGGATGAGTATCAAGTTCTCCTCTTTCATAGAGGCCAGCCAGTTCTCCAATCGACATGGAGAGCCGATCGCTGTGGGTTTCTTCGGGCTTCGATCTGTTCCTGTAAATCCAAGATGCCTCCAGTAGGTGTTTGTTTCTGAAATTAGTTCTCGCTCAGCAGTCGAGCGTCATCTAAATCCAGTTCATCCCAGATGAGGTCAACGCCATGCTGCACGAACCGCAGTGCCGCTGCCTTGCTTCGTGGCCCGTGCTTGTTGTCCATGCACCACTGCGCATGTTCGCACAGCAGTGTCAATTCCAACGTCCGCCCTAGCGTAAGTGCGAACCGTCGGGCTCCAGCCTCCAGCATCGCGGGATTGCCCAGCGCTTCAGACACCCACGCCCGCGCGTGCTCCAGTGCGCTGTGCGCCGCGTCCACGCAGGGCCGCAGACCCGAGTCACGCACCTTCGCCAGTCGGCTGTCCACCTCGTGGAAGAACGCCTCCAGCGTGCCTTCCTTCGTCAGGGCCCGCAGCGCATCCAGAGACAGAACGTTCGTCGTTCCCTCCCAGATGGACAGCACCTGTGAGTCCGCCTGGATGCGTGGGATGCCCGTGTCCTCTACGTAGCCCGCGCCGCCGAAGGACTCGGAGACCTCGGACGTGACGTGCACCGCTTGACGCCCCGTCGTCAGCTTCGCCAAGGGCGTCACCAGCCGCTGAAGTAGCAACTCCTGCTCCGTGGCCACCTTCGTCTCCAGTCGTCCCAGCAGCTCCACCGCGCGGAACGCCAGCATGAACCCCGCTTGGAACTCCGCTTCCAGTCCCGCCAGCGTGTCCACGTGGAGCGGCTTCTCCGCCAGCTTCGCTCCGAACTGCACCCGCTTCTGTGCGTAGTCTCGGGCCAGTGCCAGCGCACGACGCATGCTCCATGCCGAGCCTGTGGCGTTCCATGTGCGCGTCACGTTCAGCATCCACGCCATGTTCTTGATGCCGTCCGTCAGTCCGGCCACCGGAATCGCCAGCGTCCCATCCAGCGTCAGTTCCGCCGTGGGCACCTTCCGCGTCCCCAGCTTGTCCTTCAGCCGGTTGATCTGGATGCCATTGAGCTTCCCCGCAGCATCCCGCGTCTCCACGTAGAAGATGGCCAACCCCTTACCACCGGGGCCATTGCCCTCGGGCCGCGCCAGCGTCAGCGCCATCTGCGCCGTCGTCGCTGACGTGAACCACTTCGTCCCGTAGAGCCTCCATCCCTCGGGCGTCTTCCGCGCCACCGTCTGCGTCAGGCCCACGTCCGAACCACCGGTCCGCTCGGTCATCCACTGGCCCGACGTCCAGAAGCTCGCCGGGTCGCGCGAGGTCAGGTGGGGCAGGGCGCGCTCAATCAGCTCCCGGTTCCCCAGGTTGAGCAGCGACCGGGCCGCCCCGTCCGTCATCGCCAGCGGGCACGAGTACACGTCAAGCGACGCCTGCACGAGGTAGTTCAGGACGAACTGGTGCACGCGGCTGAGCTCACCGCTCTTCTGCTCGTACGCCGTCGCCACCAGGCCCCGCTTCGCGGCGAGTGCTTCCGCTTCCTTCCATAGCGGCGACACCTCGATGTGGTCGATGCGGTGGCCCCACGCATCCCACTGCGTCAGCTCGGGCTCGTTCAGCCGGTCGCGCAGTTGGAACTGGTAGTAGTACCCGCCGCCCAGCTCGCCCAGCTCGCGGAACTCGTCCAGGTGCGTGCGCCGGATGTCCTCGGGCAGCGTGCGCGCCAGGTAGCTCTGCAGGAGCGTGTCGTCGTCGTACTGGTTGCCAAGTCGCGGAGGGTCCTGGAAGAAGCTCATGCGCCGAAGCTAACACCCGCTCTCCCGGGTGGGCACTCCTCACGTCAGACGGCGGGAGGCGCCAAGGGGCGTGCAGGACTCGCCTGCTACGTCTGCGCATGGGCGACAGCATCCCACCGGATGATGGCCTCGTTCCCACTCAGACTTCGTCGAACTGTGCCCCGACGATCCCAACTCGCTCCAGCGCTTCCTTGATGTTGCCGTCCACGATGATCGGTGGATGCCAGCCCCACAGCCGGAACACATGGGCGTCGCCGACCTTCGACTTGTCGATGCGAAGACCGGACACGGCTCGATACTCTCCAATCTGGTCGGGCCGTTCATCTTCAGGGCCGTAGCGTTGAACCTCCGCACATGCCGCGTCATCGATGCAACGAATCTCGCGCGCGACATTGAGCAGGTAATAGGGCTTGTCTTCCCCTTCGACGTCGACAGGGAAGATCTGCACATCGTCGGGCGCGAGTTCTCGGAACACGGACGCGATCCGTTCGTTGACGATCGGCGTCTGCCCGGCTCCAGCAGTCGTGTAGTCCAGGGCCTTCCCAGGGCGCCTGAAGGGGACACGCAGCTTCTCGTGGAGCTCGACCTTCCGGCCCTGCATGAACTGCCAGCCGTCCTCGAGTTCTGCTCCCGAGAGGTGTCTTGGCTCCGTGAGATACCAACGCCCGGGCACGTACACATCGATAGCCAGGTGAAAGAATCGTCGTTCCATACCCTCAAGCTCCCGGCTTCCCAGGGATGTGCACCCATCGAGTGCCCTGCAATGGTCAGGTCTCGTCGGTGGCAGGACCCACGGACCTTTTCAGACTTCATCGAACCGTCCCCCCACAATCCCAGCCCGCTCCAGCGCTTCCTTGATGTCGCCGTCAACGATGATGGGCGGATGCCACCCCCACAACCTGAACACGCGGGCGTCGCCGACCTTCGACTTGTCGATGCGGAGACCGGATACAGCGTGATACTCGCCTACACGTTCCGGGTATCCGTCTTCCGGAGTGTAGAGCTGGACCTCTTCACATGCTGCGTCGTCGATGCAGCGAACGGTGCGCGCAACATTCAGGAGGTGATGGGGCTCTCTCTCTCTATCCTTCGACCTTCACGGGGAAGAGCTGCACATCTCCGGGTGCCATCTTGCGGAATACGGCGGCGCCTCGCTCGCTCACGATGGGGGTTCCGGCGACGGTTGTCTTGTCGAAGTCCAGAGGCCTACCGGGCCGAGAGAAGGGAATGTGCAACGGCCCGGGGTCGCCAACGGGTTTCCCTTCAATGAACGCCCAGATGTCCGAAACCTCGTGCCCTTCGAGATTCGTGGGTTCGAGCAGGTACCAACGACCAGGCATGTCCACGTCGAAGTTGAGTCGGAAGAATCGGCGATTCGTCACGTCATGCCTCAGGGGCGTTCACGATGTGCTCCCCAACTTCATACCGGCAGTCGTGAGATGCGCAGCAAGACGTTCCCGTGAGTCCTCATAAAGCCCCCGAGTCGAAGCCCCGCGGCCAGAATCACCGCGGGGCAAGCACGACGCTCGCGCTACGGCTGCAGCGTGAACCGGTAGTTCGCGCTGTAGTTCGAGTCCCACCGGTGACACGAGCCACGGTCCCAGTTCTCGAACCACATCTGCACGGACCGAGCTCCAGCCGGCGGCGTAATCGTCACCGGCACGCCGAACCGCGAGTACCCGGACACGGCCGTGACGCTCGTGCTGCCCGACGCGCCCGTGTCGAACCGGTAGTACACCCACACCTCCCACGTCGGCGCGCCGTTGTAGAGCAGCCGGCACTCAGGCAACCGGTCGATGTCGAAATCCACGACGAACGGCTGGCCCGCCTTCAGCGTGCCCACCACGTACTCCACCCAGCCCTCCTGGAAGACAATCGTCGGAGGCGTCGCCGTGCCAGCCGGGTGCACCGTGAAGCGGAAGTTCGTCCCGTAGTTCGAGTCCCACGCCTCGCAGCCCGCGCTCGACACGCGGAACCACACCTCCAGCGGGCCCGAGACGGGCAGGGCGATGACAGGCCCGGCCCCCGTCGTCGGAGCGCCCGCCACGTCGAAGCTGCCCACGGCGCCGTTGTTCAGCTTGTAGTACCCGGTGAGGCTCCAGCCCGGGCTGCCGTCCGGCAGCGTGACGCGGCACTGCGGCAGGCGGGTGGCGTCATAGGCCACCTGCACCTGTCCACCGGCGATGAGCGGCGAGGACTCGGAGAGGCTCCAGTTGGCGTTGAAGGTGATGACCGGCGCCGCCGTCTGCGCCGAGGCAACGGTGCCGACGAGCAGCAGGGGCAGGGTGAGCAGGGACAGAAGTCGCTTCACGGACATGGCTCCTATGGAAGAGGGGAGCCTCCGGCGGGGGCGGAGGGGCGCGCATCCATGCCACAAGCCCTTGACACGGAAAACCCGCACTGCGTGAAAATCCGCCCAACCCCGTCACTGTCCTGTTTCAATGAAACAGCAGCGATGCGGTAGGCTCGCGGGCTCTACCCCCGAGCGAGCGCCAATGTCCCTGTTCAAGAGGCCGTCCCCCTCGGCCCCGGACGAAGCGGCCGACGATTCCAACCGCAGCATCACCCCGGTGGAGACTCCCGCCGTCTCCAGCCCCGTGCTCTCCGGCCCGCCCCGTCCGCGCACCGTCACCAGCACCAGCCCCGCGCTTCCGCCCCGGCCTCCCGCGCCCGCCGCCCAACGCCCGCCGCCTCCTCCGCAAGAGGGTCCCGACTTCCCCACCGAGCGCCGCTCCGTCGTCGTCTCCCCGGACGCCGCCATCCCCGAGCGCCGCGCTCCGTCTCCGCTCGTGTCGCCGCCCGAGCGCCGTGCTCCGCCCGTCACCACCGCGCCCCCCGAGCGCCGAGCGTCGCCTCCCCCGGTCGCCACCGCCACGTACTCGGGGCCTGATCGCCGCGTCGCCAGCAGTCCTCCGCCGAGCGCCGAGCGCCGGGGACCGGGACGTCGGGCCGCGGACGGCGCCCCCGGGGCCGATCGCTTCTGGCCCACGCAGCCGCGCGCCCTGGAGGACACCGGCCTCACGGCGACCTTCGTGGAGGAGCTCGTCCTCAAGGCCCTCTTCGCCGCCGGAGAGATGCGCGGCATGGACCTCGCGGCCCGGCTCCAGCTCCCCACGGCCATCGTGGACGACATCATCGAGGGCCTGCGCCGCCAGAAGTACGTGGACATCCGCGGCGGCGGCGCGTCCGGCGTGGGCAAGTCCACGATGATCTACCAGCTCACCCCGTTCGTGACGGACGTGCTGCGGCAGATCAACGACCGCAACCGCTACAACGGCCCGGCGCCCGTGCCCTTCCAGGAGTGGGTGGCCGCGGTGAAGAAGCAGACCGTCCGCGGCAACCGCATCACCCGCGCGCGGATGCAGGACAAGTTCGGCGACCTCATCATCCGCGACTACATCTTCGACGGCATCGGCCCGGCGATGAACTCCGGCCGCGCCATCTTCTTCTACGGCCCGCCCGGCAACGGCAAGACGGCCATCTGCCAGGGCATGGTGAACTGCTTCGAGGGGGACATCTTCATCCCCTACGCCATCCTCATCGACGACTTCGTGGTGAAGATTTTCGACGCCAACCTCCACAAGCCCGTCGAGGACGACGAGGGCGCCGCGTACGACAGGCGCTGGGTGCGCTGCCGGCGGCCGCTCGTGGTGGTGGGCGGTGAGCTGACGCTGGAGATGTTGGACCTCGTCTACTCGCCGGAGGTGAAGTTCTACGAGGCCCCGTTCCAGATGAAGGCCACCAACGGGATGCTCCTCATCGACGACTTCGGCCGGCAGAAGGTGTCGCCGAAGGAGCTGCTCAACCGGTGGATTGTCCCGCTGGAGAGCGACATCGACATGCTCACCCTGCACACCGGCAAGAAGGTGCAGGTGCCCTTCGACGTGTTCGCCGCCTTCTCCACCAACCTGGACCCGAGCGACCTCGTGGACGACGCCTTCCTGCGCCGCGTCCGCTACAAGCTCGAGGTGCAGCGCCCGGACGAGGAGCAGTTCCACGAAATCTTCCAGGTCATGTGCCGCAAGCGCGGCGTGCCCTACGACGCGGCCGCGGTGGACTACCTCATCGACACGCACTACCGCCCGGTGGGGCGTCCCTTCGCCGCGTGCCAGCCGCGAGATCTGCTCGACCAGGTCATCGACATGGCGCACTACCAGGGCACCGAGCCGCGCCTGGAGCACGCGCTGCTGGACGCGGCGGTGCGCGGCTACTTCGTCCGCTTCGACGCGAGGAAGGGCGCGCCCGCGACGCCCTGAGCCTCACGTCGCCTGCGCGAAAGGTCCCCAGGGCGAGGGCTCCAGCCACCGGCGCACCTCGTCCACGGGGACGTTGGCCAGCACGTCCACCAGCGACATGCCGTGGACGAAGCGGCCCTCGCGGCCCTGCGGATACTCGGGGTGCCGGAAGCGCTGCCACAGCACGCGCACGTCCGCGTCCCGGAACAGCGCCACCTTGAGGTACAGCGACGAGCCCAGGCCCGAGTAGTACGTGTGCGCTCCGAGCTGCTGGCAGTACCGCACCAGCCGCTCCGACTTGTCGTCACCCCGGCGCTCCAGCGTGGAGGCGAGGACGATGTGCGGCGTGAGGCCCAGTGGCTCGTGGAAGAGCGCCATGCTCGCCAGCAGCACCCGCAGCAGCGAGCCCGGCCCGGACTCGCGCGCCGCCGCGTCGTAGAAGGACTCCAGCCGAGGCAGCACCTGCGCGGCGAAGTACGGCCGCTTCCCGTACAGCGCCACCAGCGTCTGGAGATGTTTGCGCGCCCACGGCTGGCGCGTGTCCACGGCCAGGTCCCGGATGAGCATGTCCCGGTGCGGGTCCTCCAGGGGGATGGACAGCCACTGGAAGCCGGGCTCGCTGGGTGGGGGCAGGGGGACGTTGGCCGGAAGTGCCACCCGGGTGCGCCGCTGCCAGCCGCGCCGCAGCCACTGCACGTTGTCCAGCACCACCAGGGTGCCCGCTCGCGCCACCTGCTCGTAGAAGTCCACCCACGGGAGGTAGTGCGGCTGCTCGGCCACCAGAATTCCAGGGATACCCGGCACGGATTCGATGATATGCGGCCCGCCCCGCCCTCTGGTGGCCGTCGAACACCCAACGGAGTCACCCAATTACAGCCCGCTGGGAGGGCCGTGAGGCGGGCGGGACCCACCCTGGAGGGCAAGGGGCGGGCCTGGATTCTCGTACTGCGGGGCTGTAAGATTTCAAATGCACGGCTTCCCAGAGGAAGCAGGAAGGGGCGGGATGAAGTTCCTCTGCGTCAGCACGGACACGCGGCACCCCGTGGCGGAGGAGCTGCGCCGGCAGGGGGAGGACGTGGCGGTGGCGTCGACGGTGGCCGAGGCCGACGCGGCGCTGGTGCACGGGCCGGTGGACGTGCTGGTGGTGGAGGCCAGCGACCTGGCGGCGGACGCGCGGTGGCTGGACTCGCTGCGGATGCGGGCGCGGCCGGACGTGCCGCTGGTGCTGGGGCTGGCGCGGGCGGGCTCGGACGCGGAATTGGAGCTGTTGCTGGCGGCCGGCGTGGACGAGTACCTGGTGACGCCCTTCTCGCAGGGCGAGGTGCGAGCGCGGCGGGTGATGCTGGAGCGGCGCGGCGCGGCGCGGCGCCAGCGGCGGGACTCCGAGGAGGCGGCGCGCGGGGAGATGGAGCGGCTGTCCGCCATCATCCAGACGCAGGCGGACGTGGCGCTGGCGGGGCTGGACCTGGACGAAATCATGGGCCTGCTGTGCGAGCGCTCGCGGGTGCTGTGCGGCGCGGACGGCGCGGCGGTGGCGCTGGTGGAGGACGGCATCGTCGAGTACCGGGTGGCCACCGGCAGCGTGTCCCAGCACACCGGCTTCAAGCTGAAGGTGGAGGGCAGCCTCACCGGCGCCAGTCTGCTGCGCGGCGAGGTGATGCGCACGGACGACACGGAGAACGACGTGCGCGTCAACGTGCGCGCCACGCGGCACGTGGGCGCCCGGTCGATGATTTGCATCCCGCTGTGGCGCGAGGCCCGGCCGGTGGGCGCGCTCAACGTCGTCGCCCGTCAGCCGCACGCGTTCGATGACCGGGACGTGCGCACGCTGGAGCTGATGGCGGGCCTGCTCGGCGCGGCCATGGGCAATGCCACCGAGGCGAAGGCGCGCCAGGAATTGATGGTGCAGCGCACGGCGGCGCTCGCCGCGCTGCAGGAGTCGCAGGAGCTGTTCGAGTCGTTCATGAACAACAGCCCGGTGAGTGCCTTCATCAAGGACGAGCAGGGCCGGCGCGTCTGGGTGAACGAGCCCTACCGCCGCTTCTTCCGGCTGCCGGAGGGCGTGGACGTCCAGCAGCTCGACGACATGGCGCTGATGCCGCTGGCGTCCGCGGAGCACGTGCGCCGCGAGGACCAGGCGGTGCTCCAGTCCGGCAAGCCCAGCGCGACCGAGGGCATGATTCCGACGCCGGACGGCGACGAGCGGTACTGGCTCACCTACCGCTTCATCGTGAAGGAGCGCTCCGGCCGGAAGCTGCTGGGGGGCGTGGCGCTGGACGTCACCGAGCGCAAGGCCATGCAGGCGCAGCTCGTGGTGTCGGACCGGTTGGCCGCGGTGGGCACGCTGGCGGCCGGCGTGGCGCACGAAATCAACAACCCGCTGGCCTTCGTGCTGTCCAACCTGTCCTTCCTCACGGGTGAGCTACAGGGAGTGTCCCGCGAGCTGCCGCCGGGGCGCACCGCGGAGATGGAGGAGGTGCTGCGCGAGGCGTCCGATGGCGCGCACCGCGTGCGGCAGATTGTCCGCGACCTCCGCACCTTCTCGCGCGGGGACGACGAGGTGGCCACCGCCGTCAACGTGCAGGCGGTGCTGGAGTCGGCGATTACGATGGCGCGCGGCGAGCTGAAGATGCGCGCGCAGATTGTCCGCGAGTACCGCGAGGTGCCGCTGGTGGAGGGCAACGAGGGGCGCTTCGGGCAGGTGTTCCTCAACCTGCTCATCAACGCCGCGCAGGCCATTCCGCTGGGCAAGCCGGAGCAGCACGAGGTGCGGCTCGTCCTTCGCCACTCGGGAGACAGGGTCATCGTCGAGGTGAAGGACACCGGCAGCGGCATGCCGCCGGAGGTGCGCGCGCGCATCTTCGACCCGTTCTTCACCACGAAGCCGGTGGGCGAGGGCACGGGACTGGGCCTGTCCATCTGCCACGGCATCGTCACCGGCTTCGGCGGCGAAATCACCGTGGAGAGCGAGGAGGGGCGGGGCAGCACCTTCCGCGTCAGCCTCCCGGTGGCGCAGCGCGGCCGCGACACGCTCGTGTCGTCGCCCATGCGCCCGCACCTGCTGACCTGACTTCAGCGCCTGAACACGGGCGGGAAGACGCGCGGCGCCTTCTTCTTCCTCACGCAGCGCACGTCCGCGCCCATGTAGCAGGCGGAGAACGCGCGGCGGCGCAGCCCGGGACGCCCGCGTCCGGAGCGGTGCCACACGTGGTTGTGCACGAGGATGGACTCGCCCGCGCGGACCGGGAGGGGCAGGGCGTGGCGTTCCGCGTCCGCAGCCGCCACCGCGTCCGCGGGGATGACGCCGCCCAGCGCCGTGACGAGCCCGCCGCGATGACTTCCCGGCACGACTTCCAGACAGCCCCCGCCCTCGGGCGCGTCGTCCAGCGCGGTCCAGATCTGCAAATCTGGCTCGCGCGTGAGGCCCCACAGCTTGCCCCCGTCCTGGTGCCACGGGAGGTTGCTGCCTCCGGCCTGTCCCTTGTGGAACAGGATGGCGCGGTACAGGACGATGTCACCGGAGATGCGGGCGCGAGCAAGCCGCTCGAACAGCGGGTTCTCCAGCCACGCGAGGAAGCGCGGGTCCTTCTCCAGCTTCTCCAGCTTGCGGTAGTCGAGCGACGGCCCCTGCCAGCCCAGGCCCAGCGGCGCATCCTCGTAGCGGCCGGTGGTGGCGTCCGGCTGGAAGAACATGCCCTCATGGACGACGCGGCCGAGCATGAGGTCGTCCGCCCGCTCACGCAGGGCCTCCAGGCCTTCGTCGCCGAGCACCCGGCCCAGCCGGGCATAGCCGTGCTCGGCATAGTGCGCGAGCGGGGTGCTGATATCGAACTGTTCCGCGTCCACGCAGAGCATGCGCCCCACTCATAACCCGGCCATGCCCCGGGCGGGGAGCGTCACGGTGGGGTGAATCACCGCGAGCCACTGTCACGAGGGCGCCTGCCCGGAGGCACGGAGACCTTGCGCCCTCCCGAGGGGCGCCCCATGGTTGGAAGTGGCATGCCCTACCGCCGCTCCACCCGCTTCGTCGTCGCCCCGGATGCAACCCGGGTGGCCTGGCATACGCACGTCGGCGACCTGATGGAGGACCACGCGGACACGGAGTTGCGGGAGCGGCCCACGGTGCTGCTGACCAACGGCATCGGCACGTCGGAGAACTTCTGGCGGTACATCGTCGCCAACCTGGAGCAGGACCACCGGGTGGTGCACTGGAACTACCGGGGGCACGGCAGCAGCGAGGACTCGCGCGGCGGGGACTACCGCGTGCCCGTGCACGTGGATGACCTGGAGCGCGTCACCGAGGCGGTGATGGCTCGGGGCAACGGGCGGCCGCCGCTGCATGTGGCTTTCTCCATGGGCGTGCGCGTCCTGCTGGAGTTGTACCGGAAGCGGCCGGACCTGGTGCCCGCGATGACGCTCATCGCCGGCACGCCCGGGGCACCGGGCTCGGGGAGCCGCAACCCCGTCGCTCTGGCGGCGTTGTCCGCCACGCGGGGGCTGTTCCGGGCCACCACGCCCGTGCTGCCGCTGGCGGCGCCGGTGGCGCACGCGGTGATGGCCAGCCGCTTCGCCTATCCGCTGGGCCGGGCCGTGGGCGCGCTGCGAGCACGCGCGCCGCGAGCGGACATCGACGAGTTCATGAATGCACTGCGGCGGATGAGCCCGGAGGCGTACTGGTACACGCTGCGAGGGCTGGCGGAGGGGCACGCGTGGGACGTGGTGTCCCGCGTGAAGGTGCCCACGCTCATCATCGCCGCGCGCGACGACACCCTGGTGCCGCTGCGGGAGATGGAGCGCATGCGCGACGCCATGCCGCACGCCCACTGGCTGCGCGTGGACGACGCGGGCCACGCGGGACTGCTGGAGGCGGGCACTGAAATCGCGGACGCCGTCCGTGCCTTCCTCGTGCAGCACGGCATGGAAGCGGCACGCCCGGATGCTCCCGCCAGGCCCTCTCTCTAGTCTTCAGCGGAGGCTGGCTTCGGCTTCCGCGCGTCATGGCGCTCCTGTGCCACCTGGCCGGGTTCTGGGGCTGAGCCGGCCACACCGAATCGGAGGAGACCATCCACTACTGGATGCTGGCGCGTGTTCGTGTTCGGCGGTGGATGGCCGGAGTGTCTGTCATTGGATGGAAGGGGCTGCTCCGGGGCGGTGTCTCGCGTGTTCTGATATTGTGATTTTACATCCTTCGTGGATGTGAGTCGCAGTCTCTTGAGGGAAGCGCATGCAGACCGTCGAGCTCGGCCGCTGCCGCGGTGTGGGGAGTCGTGTTGTTTCGTGGGCCCTGGTGTCGTGCGTCCTGATGTCGGGGGCGCCAGGCTGCGGGCAGGTGGAGGAGCCATCGACCGAGCCTCCCGAGCCACAGGTCCAGGTTCAGGAGCTCGAGACCGGAAACGCGCTGTCAATCAATGGCTTGTCGTTCAATGGGCTGTCGTTCAATGGATTGTCGTTCAACGGGCTGTCGTTCAACGGCCTGTCGTCACAGTCGTTCAAGTCGTGGTTCCAGTCGAACCCGGCGCGGGCCGACGAGGTGATGCGCTACGTGGTCCGCTGCGCCGTGCCCGCGGGGCAGACGCGGACCTTCACGGATACGACGGCGGGAAGGACATACACCTGGTCGGGCTCGCTGGGCCTGGCGCCGCTCTGGTCCAGCGGCGTGGCCGCGCCGGAAGCCGAGCAACAGCTCGTCTCCGCATGCCTGGCTGCGCATGTGAATGCCTACGGCATCAGCGTCCCCGTCTCCATCCTGGGCCGGAATGCCCTGGGTGGGGTGCTCGCGTACACGGTCGATGAGCTGAATGGCTTTCCGAAGGAGGAGTCCTGCTTCTTCGGCAATCTCTTCACCGGGCAGGGCATCTACGCGGGCAGCCGCGGCACGCTGTTGAACCTGAGCACGAGCAGCTCGCGGGCGTGTGCCGTGGTGGACGGCTCGGGGAGTCAGCGCAAGAACTGCTCACCGCTCGTCTACGTGGGGGACTGCTCCAGACATTGCTCGCTGGATGTCCTGGGGCTGTTCTACGTCGACTGCAACTACGCGGGTAGACACTTCCGCCCTCTCACCACCCGGCTCAGAGACCAGGACATCTTCCGGTGCGGCGACGGCAAATGCCAGGTGGCGGAGTCGTGTGGAAACGCCAACTGGTACAACAGCTGCAAGGCGGACTGCGGCCTCTGTCAGTGAGCCCGGGGTGCGCCGCCGGCCCGCCTGCCGCGGTGTCCGGAGGCGCACGGGCGGGAGCGCCCGGCGGGACACTTGCGCGTCCACCGCGGAGAGCCTGTCTGCCCCGTGGCACCATTGGCGGACGTCCGCGGTCGTCCCCACCGTGGTCTTGTCATGTGGCGTGTCCTTTCGCTCCTGCTCCTGCTGGCGGGTGCCTGTGAGAGCGGCAGGCCGCCCGAAGCCCCCGACGGAGGGGCCGAGACGGACGGCCCGGAGCCCGCGCCACCACCGGCCCCTGTACCTGAGCCTCCGCCCGCGCCTGCACCTGAGCCTCCGCCCGCGCCCTCCGGGCTTCGCACCGTGGAGGAGTGGGAGCGGTTGTTCCTGACCACCTGGGAGCGCGAGCACCAGGAGAACTACCTGCGCAGGAGCCAATCGACGGACAGCGTGGACTTCTACTACCTCGCGGACAGCATTGACGCGAACACCGCGATGTACCGGGCCACCCGGCGGACCGCGTACCTCGATCGCGCGCTGCTCTACGTCAACAACCTGGTTGGCACGGCCCGTGTCTCCCGGTCGCTGTCCAGGAGCCAATTCAAGGACGACTTTTTGGGCTGGGCCTCGGCAACGTCGACGCCCCCGGGGCAGGAGTTCGCACTGTACGAGAGCTACTGCTGGCGCTACGTCACGCACCTGCTGCGCCTCATCCGCCAGACGCCCGAGCTCTACGACAGCGCCTCCTACCGCTCGCAATACGAGCAACTGCTGGCCTTCACCGAGAAGAACATCTTCGAGAAGTGGTTCGAGCGAGGAGCCAATGACTACATCTACCGCGGGCGCACGCACATGGCCGCGCACTGGGCATTCATCGCCATGGACCTGATGCTCATCACGACGGACGCCTCGAGGAGGGCCACGTACCAGGCCGTCTTCGACAACATCAACCAGGGCCTGCCCAACTACCATGCGTCCCTGCGCTCGCAGCTCGGACCGCATCACCTGCACCCCGAGGCCTGGTTCTGGAGCAACAGATGGGGCTCGCACGCGCGGCCTGGACAGGACGTGTCGCATGGGAATGGGGTGCTCGCGTTCGTCGTGGAGGCGCACGACGCCGGCCTCACGTGGACGGAAGATGACGTCCAGCGCTTCATCGCGACGCTCGACACCGTCGTCTGGCCCGGGGAGGAGACGTACGCGAAATACGTCGACGGCTCCGGGAAGGGAAACGGCTGGTTCAACGATGGCTGGATGAAGCTCGGCCGCTACGACGTCGGCCTTCAGCGCCGGCTGGAGCAGCACCGCGTGGGCGAGAACAGCCAGTACTACGCCAACGGCGCGCTCAACGCGCGCATCCTGTCCGAGCCTCCCAGGCCGTGAGGCGCATCCGTTCCTCGACGCCTGGGGCCGGAGAATTGGACGGCGCTTCTATCGGCTGGAAGCAGGCTGCAGGAAGAGCAGGTAGTGCTGCGGAAGGTCGTTGTACTCGGAGACGATGGCGTAACCCGCGGACTGGGCGGCGGCGACCAGCGGCGGGCGCATGGCCCGCACGTGCGTCACCGCGATGCGGCCATTCGGCGTGAGGGCGGCGCGCAGGCGGTTCAGGTAGTCCACCCGGTCCGCGAAGAAGTGGTCCACCTCGGAGAGGAGGATGAGGTCGTACGTACCGGGCTCGAGCCCCGGGTCGTCCGGCGCCACCTTGCGCACCACGACGTTCTTCCGCTCGGACATGCGCTGGCGGAGCCTCGCGAGGACCTCGTCGTCGATGTCGGTCGCGACGACCTGGCCCGTCGGCCCGACGGCATCCGAGAGGCGCGGCGTGAAGTAGCCCAATCCGGCGCCGACATCCGCGATGCGCTGGCCCGGCGTAATCCCGAGCGCGGCGACGAACTTCGCCGGCTGGCGCGACTGGTCATACGCGGGTTGATCGCCCTCGACTCCGCCGACGCCATGCAGCTCGGTAGGGGGCTCCGCGGGGGCCGCCTTCGCCGGTGCGGGAGCGGGCTCCTGGCGCTTCGCCTCGCCGCTCTCGGAGCGGCACGCGGCGGTGGATGCCGTCACCGCACAGAGCAGCATCAACGCGAGACGGCGGGGAGTTGCAGGCGCACGAGAGAAAGTCATGGTGGTCACCGGCCAGCGATGGGACTGCCTGTCTTGGACTGAAGGAGCAACGGGTGCTCCTCCGGTTGCCGGGCCGAGGTAGCCCGGCGGGTCCTGCATGGGCCCTACCCGCTAACAGGGAGTGCAGTAGGTGGCCTTGAGGTAGATCGTCCGCGTGCCCCAATTCGTGATCCACCTGGCAGAGCAGGTGAAGTACCCCTCGCCGACCAGCGTGGTCATGGTCGCGTCCGAGTAGTACTCGAACTCACAGGACTCATCGGGCCGCGCTTCAGCCTTCGGGGCGTAGGCCAGGTTCATCAGGAGCGCCAGGGCCGGGACCGCGAGCGCGCAGCCAAAGATCAGCTTCTTCATGTACTGCCTCCGGATTGGGTTCGGGACGGCGAGCCGGAGGCTATGAAACGCCGGAATGTTCACTCAAGGTAAATTCCGGCATTTTCAGCAAAGCCAGAATAAGTCGAAGAGGTGCACCTGCGTGGCTGGGCGGGGTGGCTCGGGAGCATTCGCCTTCGCTGGTAGCCCCATTCCATACACGCCATGAGATGGATGGTGCTTCATGGAGGCATTTGCATCCTGAGTACGGAAACGGGTGTGCAGGCCGCGCTGTGCGCATGTCCCTGAAATCACTGACAAACCAGCCTTAGCTGGAACTGACGGGTTCTTGTGTAATTGTAGCCTGCCGTTGATTGCGTACCGGTGGACATTTGTGGGATTCAGGAAGTCCCTGCAGTCGTAACGGAGTTTCCCCTAATGCCCTGGTCCTTCCGGCAGCTCCTGGCGCCGCTCTCGGCGCTGCTCATCCTCGTGTCCGCTTGCAGTGATGACCCGGAATGCGGCAACGGCGTCGTGGAGTCCGGCGAGCAGTGCGACGACGGCAACACCGCCGACGGCGATACCTGCCCGGCCAACTGCCAGTCCGCGCCTGTTTCGGATGGTGGTAGCGCCGTCTGCGGCAATGGCCACGTGGAAGGCACCGAGCGCTGCGACGACGGCAACCGCACGCAGGGCGACGGCTGCGAGAATGACTGCACCATCACACCCGAGCAGATCCCGGACTCCGGTACGACGGTGGACGCGGGCTCGGACGCGGGTGTGGAGACCGATGCGGGCTCGGAGACGGATGCGGGCTCGGAGACGGATGCGGGCTCGGAGGCGGATGCGGGCTCGGAGGCGGATGCTGGTTCGGAGACCGACGCGGGCTCCGTGACGGACGCGGGCTCGGAGACGGATGCGGGCTCCGTGACGGATGCGGGCTCCGTGACGGACGCGGGCTCGGAGACGGATGCAGGCTCCGTGACGGACGCGGGCTCGGAAACGGATGCGGGCTCCGTGACGGATGCAGGCTCGGAGACCGACGCGGGCTCCGTGACGGATGCAGGCTCCGTGACGGATGCCGGCTCGGAGACCGACGCAGGCTCCGTGACAGATGCCGGCTCCCCGACGGACGCGGGCTCTGAGATCGACGCGGGCACGGGCATCGACGCCGGCTCGGACGCGGGCTCGGACATCGACGCGGGTACGGGCATCGACGCCGGCACGGACGCGGGCTCTGAGATCGACGCGGGCACGGGCATCGACGCTGGCACGGATGCGGGCTCTGAGATCGACGCGGGTACGGGCATCGACGCGGGCACGGACGCGGGCACCGACATCGACGCGGGCACGGGCAGCGACGCTGGTATGGACGCGGGTTCCGACACCGACGCGGGCACGGGCACCACGGACGCCGGCACCGACGCGGGCACGGGCACCGACGCGGGCACGACGCAGGTGGCCCTGGCCGACCTCGGTCCGACGGGGAACTTCGCTCGCTCGGGCTTCACCGGCCCGACGTTCCCGGATGCGCTGCGCGTGACGCTGAAGGAGCCCGCGCCGACGGACGTCTGGGTGGAGATGGCGTCCTCCAGCCGCGCCGTCACCATCGAGGGTGGCAACCTCGTGCGCGTCCCGGCCGGTGCCACGTCCGCCGCCGTCATCGTGACGGCGGACCTGGCCGCGGACCCGGGTGTCACCAAGGCGGTGCTGACGGCCACGGTGGGCAGCGACTCGCGTCAGGCCACGGTGCGCGTCCTCGCGGTGAACCAGCCGGCGTCCCTGTCGCTGCTGACGCCCGAGGCGGCGGTGGTGGCGGGCGGCGCGAAGCACACCTTCACCGTGGTGCTCGACGTGCCCCCGGCCGTGGACACGGAGGTCCAACTCTCCCTGCAGCCCGCGTCGCTGGGCACGGTGCCCGCGCGGGTGACGGTGGCGGCCAACACGCTGTCCGCCAAGTTCGAGTTCACCGCGGCCGAGACGGCCGGCCAGGGCCAGTTGGTCGCGACGCTCGGCGCCCAGACGGCCGCGTCGAACGTCCAGGTGACGGGCACTGGCGCGAACCACGTCGTCATCAGCGAGGTCGCGGCGCGCGGCCCTGGCACGGGCACCCCCGGTGACAACGACGAGTTCGTCGAGCTCTACAACCCCACCTCGAGCACGGTGGACATCTCCGGCTGGAAGGTCCAGTACCGGTCCGCGAACGGGGCCGCGTACAACAACGGCTTCGAGCTGCCCGCCAATTCGACCATCGCGCCGAGGGGCTACTTCCTGGTGGCCAGCGGGAGCTACCTGCCCGGGTCGACGGGGGCCGCGAGGGATGCGAACTGGGGCACCACGCTCACCCTGGGCGCCGGCGGCGGCCATGTGCGCATCGGCCCCGCGTCGCTGTCCACGAACCTCAACGACTCGGCGACGGTGGACAAGCTGGGCTACGGCACGGCCGTTGGTGCGGAGGGCTCCGCCATCACGTCCACGCCGGCCACGACGGGCAGCTTCGAGCGCAAGGCCAACGCCAACGCCACCGCGGCCTCCATGGAGACCGGCTCGGACGCGCTGAAGGGCAACGGGCAGGACACGGACAACAACGGCGCCGACTTCATCCTGCGGACGACGCGCCAGCCGCAGGGCAAGGCGAGCGGAACCGAGCCCCAGTAGGCGGGCTCGCCCCCACCCCCACCGTGAGTGCGCGCGGTGGGGGCTGGAAATAGCGCGCGGGTCGGGCCATAAGCCTCCCGTGCGCGTCGTCTCCTGGAACGTCAACGGGCTGCGTTCGGTTCACCGCAAGGGATTCCTGCCATGGCTGGCGGGCTCCCGGGCGCAGGTGGTGGCCGTGCAGGAGGTGCGCGCCCGTGAGGACCAGCTCCCCGAGGAGGTGCGTGCCCCGAAGCGGTGGAGCACGCACTTCGTCGCCGCGGACCGCCCCGGCTACAGTGGGGTGGGGCTGTACTCCCGCCTGGCGCCGGATGACGTGGTGACGCGGCTGGGCATCTCCGAGGTGGACGTGGAAGGGCGGCTGCAGATTGCCCGCTTCGGGAAGCTCACCGTGGTGAATGGCTACTTCCCCAACGGCAATGGGAAGGACCGCGACCTCAGCCGCATCCCCTACAAGCTGGACTTCTACCGCCGCCTCTTCGAGCGGCTGGAGAAGCCGCTGCGCGACGGCGGGCGGGTGCTGGTGGTGGGGGACTTCAACACCGCGCACCAGGACGTCGACCTGGCGCGGCCCCGGGAGAACCGCGAGACGAGCGGCTTCCGCCCCGAGGAGCGCGAGGAGTTCGACCGCTGGATTCGCGCCGGCTGGGTGGACACCTTCCGCCATTTCAACAAGGCGAGCGGGCACTACTCGTGGTGGAGCCAGCGCGTGGGTGTGCGGGAGAAGAACATCGGCTGGAGGATTGACTACGTGCTGGCCACGCCGGCGGCCATGGCGTACGTGCGCAAGGCGGCAATCCACCCGAATGTGACGGGCTCGGACCACTGCCCGGTGAGTGTGGACCTGGACCCGGCGGTCCGCTGACGGTTGTTCGAGGCTCTCATGAACGCACTGCTCTCCATCTGGACGTGGCTCGAGATCAGCCTGGTGGCGCTGTTGGGCTTCTTCGTCCAGCTCGCGCTGGCCATCGTCACGTGGCCGTTCGACCGGTTGCGCTACGTCACCGGGCGCTGCTTCCGGCTCATCGGTGTCACCGCGGCGAAGCTGACGCCCTACTGGCGCTTCGGTGTCCACGGCCCGGTGCCGGAGCGGGTGACGGGGAACGTGGTGTGCGTGAGCAACCACGAGTCCAACGCGGACCCGTTCCTCATCTCGCACCTGCCGTGGGAGATGAAGTGGCTGGGCAAGGCCAGCCTCTTCAAGATTCCGGTGGTCGGCTGGATGATGTGGATGGCGGGTGACATCCCCGTGCACCGCGGGGACCGCGACTCCGCGACGGGCGCCATGGCCCGCTGCAAGGAGTGGCTGGCGAAGGGGATGCCGGTGATGATCTTCCCCGAGGGCACGCGCTCGAAGACGGACGAGCTGCTGCCCTTCAAGGACGGCGCGTTCCGGCTGGCGATTGAAGCGCAGGCGGACCTGCTGCCGCTCGCGGTGAGCGGGACGCGCAAGGCGCTGCCGAAGCACTCGTGGCGCTTCGCCACGTCGCGCGGGCTGGTGACGGTGGGCACGCGCATCTCCACGAAGGGGATGACGCTGGCGGACGTGGAGAAGCTGAAGGACCTGGCGCGCGAGCAGATTCTCGCGCTGCGCGCCGGGCTGATGCCGCTGACGGGTGGAGGCGCCCAGGCTTCCGGCTCGGACGCCGCGAACGCCGCGTAGTCAGCGGAGCGGGGCAGGGCGTCTTCAGACGTCCTTGTCCTCGTCGTCGAGGATGTGGCAGCGCATGTCCTCGTCCAGCGCGTCCTCGATGATGCCGCGCACCACGTCCTTGCCGCCAATCATGAAGGAGAGGCTGACCTTGTCGCCCGCGACGTCACCCTCCTTGTCGATGTGGAGCTGGCCGCCCAGCGCCACGGCGTCACCGTCGACACGGGCGCCGTCCTTGATGCGGACCTCGCCGCCGAAGGACAGTGCGTTGCCCTTCACCCGCGCGCCGGCCTCGACGATGACCCGGCCGCGGATGGCGACGGCGTCCTCGACGACAGCGCCCTTGCGGATGATGACGTTGCCCTCCAGGGCGACGGCGTCCTTCACCTTGTCACCCGCCTCGATGACCAGGTCCGTGCCCTGCACGGCGCGGCTGCCGTCCTTGGTGTTGGTGGCACACACCACCTTGAAGTCACGGGGCTTCTTCGCGGGGGCGTCCTCCGCGAAGGCCGAGCCGGCGAAGGTGAGGGCGAGGGCCAGGGCGGGGATGGGCGACAGGCGCATGGTCGGCTCCTGAGAGGCGGGACACCCTTCCTACGCGGGAGTCTCAACCCGATTGCATATCGCCTGGCGCAGTAAGAATTCCGTGGGGTTGCGGCCTGGCCGGCGTCCCTGGCGCCTCCCCGACTCACACGCTAGAAGGCGCCCGCGATGACCCGACCGACCTGTTCCCAGCATCCTGATACCGCCGCCACCACCGAGTGTGGCGGCTGTGCGAAGCCCCTCTGTGCGAAGTGCGCCACCTTCGAGGGTGGCAAGGACCGCTGCGCCGCGTGCGTCGCGCGCTACCACCAGGCCAAGAAGCTCCGCACGGTGATGGTGGGCGCCGCGTTCGGCGTGGCCGCCGTCGGCGCCGGCGCATGGTTCGTGCTGAGCCCCGCCAGCGAGTCCGCTCCGGAGGCCCAGGCCTTCGACTACGGCAAGAAGGGCGTGCTTATCCGCCACCTCAAGCAGGAGCTGGACCTCAACCCCTGCGACAAGACGAAGGGCCGCGAGTACGTGCAGGCCCTCTTCGAGGCTGGAGACCACCAGGGCACCATCCAGGCGGCGGATGCCTTCATCGCGAAGTGCGGGAAGTCCACCGCGCTCCGGCAGCTCACGTACACCGCGCACGTGCAGCGCCAGGAGTACGAGCTCGCCGCGAAGGACGTGTCGGAGCTCCTCGAAGGGGCCCCGGACAACACCAACTACCTCGTCTGGCGCGGCATGGCCTACGAGGCGAGCAACGCGCTCGACAAGGCAGCCTCCGACTTCCAGCAGGCCTTCCTCCTCAAGCCCGAGGTGATGCAGGTCGCCAACCTGCTCGCCACCCTCGCCGTGCGCCAGGGCCGCGCCTGCGACGCGCGGGTGACGGTGCTGGAGCACTTCCAGGTGGGCCCCACGCCCGCGCGCGGCTCGAAGGAGGAGGAGCGCCTCAATCAGCTCTCCAGTGCCCCCCGCTGCGGTACGGACGGGCAGGGTCGCGCCGAGCTGTCCCTCTCATCGAAGGGGCCGGCGCAGGTGGAGGCCGTCGTCGGAGGCAAGGAGACCGGCCGCTTCCTCGTGGATACCAGCGCCGCGCGCGTGGTGCTGTCGAAGGCCTTCGCGGACAAGCTCGGGCTCAAGCTCGAGGGCGCCCCGGCGTTGCGGCTCCAGGCATCCCATGACCGGCTCGACGTCCGCCTGGTGAAGGTGCCGGAGCTGTCCCTCCAGGGGGCGAAGGCCAGCAACGTCGAGGTCGCCGTCACCGAAGCCGCGCTGCCCGAAGGTGTGGACGGGCTGCTCGGGCTGAGCTTCCTCGCGCGCTTCGACGTGAAGCAGGACGCGAAGGCGGGCCGGATGACGCTCACGGCGCGGCCCCAGGACGCGCAGGCCACCGAGACGCCTTGAGTCTGGCGGCATAGGATGGGGCCGGGCGCGCGCCTTGCACTGCCGCGCCCTGGTTCCACTCCGGAGGCACCCCTGGCACCCCCGCAGACGCAGCACGATGACTCGAACGACCTGACCATCTGGGTGTACGCCTTCGGCTACTTCGCCGCCTATGCGCCATACAGCGCGCTGACCAAGGCCCTGTCCGGCGGCTCGCTGCCCGGCATGACGCAGGGCATCTCCGGCTTCACGCTGCTGCCGGTGAGCACCTCGGCCTCGCTGGTGGGCATGTTCGTCTTCATCACCCTCAAGCGGTGGTGGCGCTACGCGGGGCACCGCGAGGTGCTCGGCCTTCGCGTGCCCCTCCCGGGGCGGTGGACGTTGATGTCCGGGCTGTGCTCGGCGGCCATCATCGGCACCACGACGCTGGCGTACACGCTGCCGGGCGCGTCCATTGTCTTCATGATGTTGCTGATGCGGGGTGGGGTGCTCGTCCTCGCGCCGTTGGTGGACGTCCTCAGTGGACGGCGGGTGCGCTGGCCTTCGTGGGTGGCGCTGGCCTTGAGCCTGGGCGCGGTGGTGGTCGCCACCGGGACGGACATGCGCGGCACCCTCACGACGCTGGCCATGGTGGACGTGGGGGTGTACCTCGCCGGCTACTTCTTCCGGCTGCGCGCCATGAGCCACCTCGCCAAGTCCGGCGACCCGGCCGTCTCCATCCGCTACTTCGTGGAGGAGCAGATGGTGGCCACGCCCGCGCTGGTGGGCACGCTGGCGTTGCTGGCGCTCATCGGTGGGGACGGCATCCTCGGGGATGTGCGCGCCGGCTTCACCGGCTGCCTCGCGCGCGGCCACCTGCTGGAGGAGGTGCTGGTGGGCCTGCTGTCGCAGGGCACGGGCATCTTCGGCGGCCTCATCCTGCTCGACGCGCGGGAGAACTCCTTCACCGTGCCGGTGAACCGCGCCTCCAGCGTGCTCGCGGGCGTGGTGGCGTCGTGGGGCCTCTCCATGTGGATGGGCCTGCCCGGCGTGGGGGTGAGCGAGCTGACTGGAGCGGGGCTCGTCATCGCCGCGATGGCTGTGCTGGCCGTGCCCACGTTGCGCGCCGCACGCGCCCGGGCCGCCCGCGAGGCACAGGCCCGGCTCCATCCTCAGTGACGGCGCGCACTTCCTGCGGGGGCACCGTCACGAATTGCGCGCCAGCTCCCGCAGCGCGGCGATGAGCACATCCAGCTCGCGGTGGATGGCTCGGAGGGCGAAGGCCGCGCGGCCCGGAGGCTCCGCCGTCTCCTCCAGCGCGGCCCGGCCTTCCGCCAGGGCCTCGCGCAGGGCGCGCGCCTCCAGCAGCTCCAGCGTGGGCCGTATCTTGTAGGCCTGGTAGCCGAAGGCCTCCCGGTTGCCCGTCTCGAGCGCCTGCTGGAAGTCGAGCTTGTATCGCTCGCAGCTCCCGGCGGTGAGGGTGCTCAGCTCGACGATGGCGTGCCGGTCGTCCTCCAGCAGGCGCTGAAGGCGCCGGAAGCTGAACGGCGGCCCCGCTGACGCTGGAGGCTCCGAAGTCTCCGCCTCGCGTTGTCGCCACGTGGCATGGCGCGCCAGCAGCGCGGCGAGCTCCGGCGGCTTGTAGGGCTTGCCGATGAAGTCCGTGAAGCCCGCGGCGCTCGTCCGGTGCTCCAGGCCGCTGTGGGAGGATGCCGTCACCGCGATGATGGGGATGCGCGCGTGGTGTCCGCCGGGCAGGGCGCGGATGGCGCTCGCGGCCTCGTAGCCGTCCATGACGGGCATGCGCACGTCCATCAACACGAGGTCGTACGCGTCTTCCTGGACGCGCTGGACGGCCTTCCGCCCGTCGCCGACGACGTCGAACGCGGCGCCCCACTTCTTCAGGAACTGCGTCAGCATGAAGACGTTGATGTCGTTGTCCTCGGCCACCAGGATGCGCAGCCCCTGGAGGAGCCGGGGGTTGGCGTCGCCCTCCGCGGGTTCCTTCGCCGCGGGCTCCTCCTGGCCCGTCTTCATCCGCAGGGTGAAGGAGAAGCACGAGCCCCGGCCCGGCGTGCTCTTCACGGCAATCCGCGCGCCGTGCAGCGCCACCAGCTTCTGGCTGATGGCGAGCCCCAGCCCGGTGCCCCCGTACTTCATGCCGATGTCGTAGTCGGCCTGGGTGAACTCCTCGAAGATGTGCGTCAACCTGTCCTCGGGAATGCCGATGCCCGTGTCGGTGACGGCGAAGTCGAGCGACACCGAGTCCTGGAAGGCCTCACGCACCCGCAGGGACACCGTCACCGCGCCGTGCTCGGTGAACTTGATGGCGTTGCCCACGAGGTTGGTGAGCACCTGCCCCAGCTTCACCGGGTCCCCGAGGACGAAGGCCGGCACGTCCTCGTCAAGCTCCGCGACGACGGGGAGCTTCTTCTCCTCGGCCTTCACGGCGAGGGCGGCGAGGGTGCCGTAGACGAGCTGGCGCAGGTCGAAGTTCCGCTCCTCCAGCGTCGCCTTGCCTGCATCCAGCTTGCTGAAGTCCAGGATGTGGTTGATGAGGCCCAGCAGGTTCTCCGACGAGGACGCCAGGATGCGGACGTACTTCTGCTGCTGCGCGGACAGCTCCGTGCGCTGCAGCAGGTGGGCGATGCCGATGATGGCGTTCATCGGCGTGCGGATTTCGTGGCTGACGGTGGCGAGGAAGTCCGACTTCGCCTTCGCGGCCTGCTCCGCCTTCCTGCGCGCCAGCACCAGCTCCCGCTCGAACTTCTTCCGGTCGGAGATGTCGAAGAGGGTGGTGCGGTGGAGCACGGCCCGGCCCGCCGCGTCCTGGCGCTGCACGGTGCTGGCGAGCACGGGCAGCAGGGCGCCCGTGCGCGTCACCAGCTCGAACTGCACCTCGTTGACGAAGCCCTGCATCTGCAAGAGGGGGGCGTAGTGCGTCTCGTGGAAGATGCGCCCGCCCACGGACAGCAGGTCCTGGAAGCGCCGGCCCGGCAGCAGCTCCTCGCGCGTGAGGCCCATCCAGCGCAGGAAGGTCTGGTTGGCCTTGACGATGACGCCGTCCGGCCGCGTGGAGATGTAGCCACACGGCGCGTTCTCGTAGAGGTCCTCCGCGCTCTCGTCGAGCAGGTCCTCCCGGATGTTGCTCACGGCGCGTGGCGTCTTGTCCAAGGCGGCCCCAGGGTGACTTCCGCCCACTCTGGCCCCGAACCGACGCGCCCTACAAGCAGCGCTGCCCCGGAGCGTTGCTGCCGGACATCGTGCGCCAGCGGGCGCGGGCTACTTCTCCGGGGCGACGTGGAGCGTCAGCACCGGACAATGCGCGCGGGAGACGACCTTCTGCGCCACGCTGCCCAGTAGCAGCTTCGGCAGTCCGCGGCGGCCGTGCGTGCCCATGACGATGAGGTCGTACTTCCCCTGCTCGGCGAGGTCGAGGATGGTGGACGCGGCCTCTCCCACCAGGACCTTGTTCGTGAGCGGGACGGGCGGCTTCTCCAGCGCGTTGATGAGGGCCGTCAAATCCTTCGTCGCCGTCTCCACCGCCACCTGCTCCAGGGAGAGCGAGTTCCAGCCCGGCGCGGCCACGAGCAGGTCAGGCGCCACGTACTGCGGCGGCTCCCAGGCGTGGATCACGTGCACGGCGGCCCCGAAGGGACGGGCGAGCTGGATGGCGTAATCGATGACGGCGCGAGAGCCTTCGGACAGGTCCACGGGAACGAGGATGCGAGAGGGAGCGGGCATCGGGTCTTCTCCTTGCGGGGTGCTTCCCCGCGGGCTTCGTTGCGGGGCACCTCCCCGCGGGCTTCCATGAGGTCGACTCACGCTCATTGAAAGAAGCGTGCCGCCGCCAGCGTGCCTGTCCGGCCCACGGGCGTGCAAGCGTTGCGCGAGGGGAGGCATGCGGCGCAGAGCATGCGCAGCATGGGCAACTTAACGAAGCCGAGGACTTCCCCATGCCTCCTCCTCCCATCGATCAAGGTACCGTCCTCATCATCGGCGCGACGGAAGGAATCGGCCGGGAGCTCTCCCGGCTGCTCTCCCGGCGGGTGCGTACCCTGGTGCTCGTGGACAAGCGTGCCGACCGTCTGGAGCCGCTGCGGGACGAGTTGCTCGCACACAACCCCACGCTCGGTGTGGTGCTTCACCGCTGTGATGTCGCGAAGCCGAGCGAGGTGGACACATTGCTCGCCTCGCTGGAGGCGCACTTCATCCGCGTGGACGTGCTGGTGAACAACGCCGCCCTGGGTGAGCGCGGCCTCTTCGCCGAGGAGGCCTGGGGGCGCGTGGAGGAGATGCTGAAGGCCAATGTCTGGGTGCCCGCGATGCTGACACATCGGCTGCTCGGGCCCATGTTGGCGCGGGGGCGCGGAGGCGTCCTCAACATCGGCTCGGGGGCCGCGCGGTTCATCCTGCCCGGCTCCGCGACGTTCGCCGCCACGCAGCGCTTCCTCGACGGCTTCACGGAGTCCCTGCGCCTGGAGGTGGTGGGGCAGGGCATCACCATCACCCGCGTGGCCCCCGGGCCGCTGTGGGATGCGGGCGAGGAGGCAGTCACGGACGAGCTCGCGCCCTTCTTCCGCATCTCCCTGTCGCGGTGCGCGCGCGAGGCGCTGGCCGGATTCGAGCGGGGCGAGCCGCTGGTGTACCCGGGCTTCGGCCACCGGTGGGTGATGCGCCTGCTGCCGCTGCTGCCGCGCTCGGTGAAGCGCGGCCTGGGACGGTTGGTGCTGCGGGGCCTGCGGCGCGAGTCGCTGCTGTCGCCACAGGCTCCCCCGGTGGGGCCCGAGGAGCGGCCGGTGTTGCTGGCCGGCGAGCCGTCACCCGTGTGACGCGCAACGCCGCATGGAGCAACTCCCGCTCGGGGCTGCGCTGCCGGGGCCGAGAATCCGGCCTCGCGCGAGGCGTACCCGAGCGGGCTCGCTCCCGGCGGATTACAGGCCGATCTCAGCCAGGCGCGCCTTGACGCGGGTGGCCTTCACGCCGGTGTTGGCGGTGCCGCGGCCGGACGAGTTGCCGCCCAGGCCGATGTGGTGCAGGGCCACCACCTCGTTCGAGGAGGTGGACAGCACGGGCGAGCCCGAGGAGCCGCCCAGCGTGTCCGCGTCGTAGGAGATGTCCGTGGTGCTGTAGTTGCCGTTCTTCACCACGCCCGGCGAGGACTTCTTCGTCGGCGAGCAGCCGCTCGTCGTGTAGTAGTCGCAGTTCTGGTGGACGACGTAGACGCTGGCGTTGGTGGCCGCGTTGGTGCTGGAGACGGTGAGCCAGCCGTACACGTCACCGGGGAGCTGGCCGTTGACGGCCGAGCAGCGCACCGCCGTCATGTCGTCGGTGGACCACGTCTTGATGAAGGTGGCGCAGTCGTACCAGATGCGGCCCGTGGAGGCGACGCCGTCCTCGTAGTTGAAGGACGCGCGCGCGCCCACCGCATTGGCGGCGCTGCCGATGCAGTGGTTGTTGGTGATGATGACGTCGCGCGACACCAGCCACGCCGTGCAGCGCGAGCCCACCGCGGGGATGGACAGGTAGCCCACCGCCTTGGAGCGCGTGCGCTGCGTGCCCGTCAGTGTCGTGGCGCTCACCCAGTTCACCGAGCCCACGATGACGTTGGACTCCTGGGACGCCAGCGGCTCGTTGGCCTCCACATCCGGGGCATCCGGCGGAAGCTCGGTACCGCAAGCAGACAGGGCACCCACCAGGAACAGCGCACGAACGCTCTTCGCGAACATCGGACCACCTCCTCGCGCGGAATTGCGCGGCGTGGCCCCAGGCACGCTCCGTGCCACCGCATCCCTCCGAGGGAGGACCTCCTCGCGGCCGGGCCATTGTGGAGCATGGCCGCTCGCGTAACTCAATTGCGTTTGTAAAGTCGCTTCACGCCGGCCCGGTGCATTCCCAGCGGGCGTCTTGACTTACCTGTTTTGCTGGAACTGTCGTTTTCCTGGGCAGTGACGCTCCGCGTGCTGTCGCAGGTCCGGACAGTGCCCGGAAAAGTACAGGGCCGCGACCCATGGAGGGTGCGCGGCCCTGGTGCGTCACGGCGGGGGCAGGGGCCCTTCAGCCGATGATCATGTCCTCGCGCTCGAGGGTGCCCTCGGAGAAGCGGCGGAGGTTGAAGCGGGTGAAGAGCTCATCGGACTCGCCGGTGGCCATCCACTTCGCCATCCGCTCGGCGACGGCGGGGGCCATCATGAAGCCGTGGCCCACGAAGCCGGACATCTGGAGCATGTTGTCCAGGCCGGGCGTGCGGCCCAGCACCGGGTTGTTGTCCGGCGTCACGTCGTAGCAGCCGGCCCACTGGCGCAGCACCTTCACGTGGCCCACCTGGGGGAGCTGCTCCATGAGGGCCTGGGCGAAGCGCGCGACGAAGCGCAGCGTGCTGCCCATGTTGAGGCCCGCGGGCTCCTTCGGGTCACCCATGCCGCCGACGATTTCGCCGCGCATGGACTGGCTGAAGTAGAGGCCCGTGTCGAGCACCGACACCAGCGGCCCGAGGAAGGGCTTGAGGGGCTCGGTGCTGAGGATTTCGTGGCGGTGCGGCTCGTTGGGGAGCTGCACGCCCGCGAGCTTCGCGACTTCGGGGCTCCACGCGCCGGTGGCCACCACCACGGTGTCGCAGGCGATGTCGCCGCGCGTCGTCTTCACCTTGCGCACCTGGCCGTCGCTCGTCTCGAAGCCGGTGACGTCCGTGTACGTCTCCACGCGGACGCCCTTCTTCTTGCAGCCCTGCGCGTAGCCCCAGAGGAAGGGCCAGGGGAAGATGACGCCGTCCTCCGGGTTGTAGGACGCCGTCAGGCAGTCCTTCATGGTGAGGCCGGGGACGATGTCGCGCGCCTCGTCCGGGCTGATGATGCGCGTGGGCACGCCGAACTTGTTGTGCAGCGCCACGTTGCGGTCCAGCCGCTCCGCCACCGGCTTCGTCTTCGCGAGGAAGATGTAGCCGCCCTGGCGCAGCCACACGTTGATGCCCAGCTCGCGCGCGAAGCCCTTCATCAAGTCGATGGAGCGCTTGGCCAGCTCGACGAGCGCCGGGGTGCCCCACTGCATGCGCACGCCGCCGCCGTTGCGGCCGGACGCGCCCGCGCAGAGGTAGCCACGCTCCAGCACCACCACGTCCGTCTCACCCAGGCGCGCCAGGTTGTACGCCAGCGCGAGCCCCATGATGCCGCCGCCGATGATGACCACCTTGGCCTTCTGCGGCAGCGGCCCCTCCGGCTTGAGCGCGGCGGGGAAGGCGTCCACCTCCTGCGGCACGCCGCCCACCGGCGGCTGGTCCATGTCCACCGGAGCAGACGCGAGCAGCCGCAGCTCGGTGGGGTAGAGCGGCGGGCGCGGAGTGAAGGGCACCACGGCCTGGGGCTTGAGGGCCTTCTCCTGCTCCAACAGCGAGGCCACCGCCGCCAGACAGCTCTTGCCCTGACAGATGCCGGTGCCGAAGCCCGTGTAGCGCTTCACCGACTCCACGTCGCAGAAGCCGCGAGACACCGCGTGCTTGACGTCGTCGACCGTGACGTCCTCGCACGAGCACACCATCGCCTTGCTCATGACAGCCCTCCCACCAGCGCCTCGGCCGCGCGGCGTCCGGCGGCGTCCGCTTCCTTCGCCGTGCCTCCGCCGGTGATGTCTCCCGCGGAGAACACATCCGTTGCCTGCGTGCGCCCGTCCGCGTCCGCCTCCACCACGAAGAGGCCGCGGCCCGCGTCGAACGTCACCTGTGCGCCGCCCTGCCGCGCCAGCTCGAAGCTGGGGCTGACGGGGATGGACACCAGCACGGCGTCACAGGACACCTTCTTCCTGCCGCCGCCCGCCTGCGTGTAGCTGAAGGCGTTCACGCGCCGCAGGCCGTGGGCCTTGGGCTCCGAGCCCTGCACCGCCAGCGGGTGCGCGTCCTTCGGCGGCGCGCCCTTCAGGTCCACCACCGCCGTCACCTTCACGCCGCGCTCCTCCATCAGCTTCGCGAGCGCGTGCAGCTCCGGGCCCCAGCCGACCAGCGCCGCCATCTCCGGCGCCACGTCGTAGCGGCGCAAGAGCAGGCTGGCCGCGCGGCCCGCGTACACGCCGGGCAAATCGTTGTTCTCGAAGGGCAGCATCGGCGGGTGGCCGCCCGGCGTGAGCAGGAAGCGCTCCGCGTAGACCTTCAGCAGGCGGGGGCCTTCCGGCTCCAGCGCGCCCACCGCGAGGTAGCGCCCCTGCTCGTCGTCATACAGGCCCAGCACCGAGGCGCGGGTGAAGATGCTCCCCTTGGGGAAGGCCGTGAGCTCCGGCACCCCGGGCGCGTCCTTCTCCGGCGCGCCGTACGCCAGGCGTCCGCCCAGGTACTCGTTGCGCTCGAAGAGGTGGAAGGGCACGCCCCGGCTCGCCAGCACGCGGGCCGCCGCGAGGCCCGCCGCGCCGCCGCCCACCACCGCCACGCGCGTGCGCAGCGTGCGGGCAGGAGGGGCGACAGGCGCCTCCTCTTTCGGCAGCAGGCCGAGCCCCGCGAGCTGCCGCGCCACCTTGGCCATCACCTGCTCGACCACCGGCACGCCCGCGAACATCTCGTGGTGGTCCAGCCCCTTGGGGAAGAACCAGTCGATGGTCTCGAAGACGTCCACCTTCGCGGAGGGGTATGCGTTCTGCCGCTCCAGCCGCATGCCGTCGCGCGCGGGCGTGCGGCACGTGTAGACGTTGGGCATGCCGTCCACCCGCATCAGGCAGTGGGAGCAGGCGGCGGCGAAGCAGTACGGGCTGCGCGGCCGGTGGTACTTCACGGAACGGGCGAGGACGGGCTCGTCCGCGGCGGCCAGGGAGCACGCCACCGGCTCACCTTCGATGGCGGGGATGCTCTCGCCATCGAGGTCCACGGTGATGGCCCTGCCGCGCGGAGGTGCATCTTTGAGGCGTCGCATGGGGCGCCCAAAATGGCGCACCGGGCCGGGGGAATCAAAGCCTCTCGGGGCATGACGCACCATGGCCATGCGCGTCAGGCGACAGTGCAGTTGATGGAGCGTGCGAGCTTCTCTAAGGGCTCGCGGAGCCTTGCCCCCAAAACACCTCGGGGACCGCCACGGGCCGTACGGGCCTCGCGGACAGTCCCCGGAAGGAGCGGAGTGCCGGGCTGGAGGCACGGCACGGGAGTGGAGGTCCGGGCTGGCGGCCCGGCACGGGCCCGTTACACGGGCTGCTCGGTGGAGTGGATGACGGGCTCGGGCATGCCGCGCGAGCGGTTGCCGAAGCGGGTGCGGATGACCGCGCCCAGCGCCATCAGGCAGATGAGGAAGGAGACGATGGCGCCCAGCACGGGGATGGCGCCAATCACCATCAGCACCAGCAGGCCCAGCGCGAGCACCACCGCCTGCGTCTTGCGTCCGCGCAACAGCGGCAGGTGCGTGCCCACCTCGCTCGCCACCGCCGCGTAGCCCAGCGCCACCGCGAGGGGCGCCGCCATCCACAGCACCAGCGCCGCGGGGATGCCGATGATGGTGATGCACAGCACCACCGTCAGGGGAATCATCGCCAGCATGCCGAGGAAGCCGGTGAGCCCCGCCTGCACGGGCTGGCGGCGGACCTCGTCGCCGAGCTGCTTCATGCGCGCCGGGAAGAACATCTGCCCCAGGAAGCCCAGGCCGAAGAGCACCGCGAAGGTGAGGATGAAGCCGGCCAGCCCGCCGCCGTCGTCGCGGTCGCCATCGTCCTCGTCGTGGTCGTGGTGGTCGTGGCCCTCGTTGCGCGCCTCCTGCATGCCGCGCTTGAGCTCACCGGCCACCATGCGGCCGATTCCGGCGCCGCCGAACGTCTCCACGCTGCCGTCCACCTGGGCACCGTCCGCGCGCTCCACCGTGCCACCGAAGGAGGACACGTCACCTTCCACCTGCGCGTCCGGCCCGAGGATGACGTTGCCGCCGAAGGCGTGCGCGTCTCCCTCCACGTGGCCGTGAATCTCCAGGTTGCCGCCGAAGGCGACGGCGTCGTCCTCGACGTGGCCATTCACCACCAGGTTGCCGCCGTACACGACGGCGCTCTCCACGTTCTGGCCCTTCTTCACCTCGAGGGACTGGCCGCGCGCCACCACGTCGCGGCCGCCGCGGCGGTTGCGGCGAAGCTGCTCGTTCGTCTTCTGCATCTGCTCGTGCACCTGCTCCCGCAGTTGCTCGGCATTCGCATGCATCTCCTCCGCCTGGGCGCGCGCCTCCTCCGCCGCGTCCTCGGCGTCCTCGGCGTCCTCGCCGGGCATGGGCGGCATCGGAGGCATGGGCGGCATGGCCGGCATCGGAGGCATGGAAGGCAGCGAAGACGTCGCCTCCTCCTTCGCGGGCGGCGAGGCAGGATGCGCGGCGTCCGCGCTCTCACCCGAGGCGGCCGCCTCCTTCTCCTTCGCCGTCATGGGGCGCAGCGTGAAGATGGAGCCGTCCTGCTCCATGCGCAGCGAGTAGGCGCGGGACACGGTGCGCAGCGCCTGGGTGGCGGTGACGCCGCGCAGGTGCACCTCGGCGGGCGTGTCCAAATCGCCCGTGACGACGAGGTTGAGGCCGCCCTTGTCGGCGATGGTCTTCAGCGCGTCGCGCAGGCTGCCGCGGAAGCTGACGTCGATGGTGCGCTCCGCCTGCGCGCTGGCCGCGGCCTGCGGGGCGTTGGCACCTTCCGCTCCGAGCGCGAGGGGCGCGCCGAGCAGCAGAGCGGGGAGAAGGATTCGGGGGGAGATCTTCATGGTTCGCTCAGGCTTCGGAGGGGGTGGGAACGTTGCCCGCCAGCCGCTTCAGGCCCAGCAGGGACATCAGGAGGAGGAGGGCGAGGGTGGTGGCCACCGCGAGCCCCGCGGTGGACCACAACGCGTGGGCGCCACTGAGGACGCCCTCGGCGAACAGCCTTCCTTCCACGATGAAGGAGGCGACGCCGGTGCCCAGGCGGCCCAGCGCCTGGTCATTCATGAGGAGGTAGCCAAGACCTCCAATAAGGGATGTGAGGAGGATGGCCAGGCCGGACCAGACCTCGCGCCGCTGCGGAATCGGCTCCGCGGCCACGCGGGCCATGACGCTCGCCACCAGCGTGGGCGGCGGAAGCGGGTCCGCCAGCCGGTACAAATCATTCTCCATCAGCCGGTGCTCTTCGAGGACGGCGCTGCACGCCTCGCACTCGGCGGCATGGTCCAGGGCGGGACCTTCACCTTCCTCCAGCTCCGCGAAGAGGACTTCCAGGTCCGGGCACGGGTGCGGAGTCATCGGGCGGCCTCCTCGGGCGCGGCGGGGGTCATCTTCTTGCGCAGCTTCTCACGGGCGCGGAACAGCCGCGCCATGATGGTTCCCGGAGCACAGCCCATGACCTGGGCAATCTCCTTCGTCGTGCGCTTCTGGACGTAGTAGAGCGCCAGGACTTCACGGTCCTCGGCGGAGAGGGTGGCCATGGCCTCCTCGAGCGACTGCCGCTCCTCGGTGGCGATGGCGCGGTCCTCTTGCGACGCGTCGCCGCTGGGGAGGACCTCCTTCATGGGCTCCAGCTCCTCCGTCTTCACCTTGGTGCGGCGGCGGAGCAGGTCCAGGCAGAGGTTGCGGGTAATCGCCAGCACCCAGAGGTCGAACGGGCGCGTGTCGTCGTAGCGGTGGAGGTTCTGGTAGGCGCGCAACAGCGCCTCCTGGGCCACCTCCGCGGCCTCGGCCTCGCGCTGGAGCAGCCGGAGCGCCAGGCCGTACACCGGGCGCTGCACGCTGCGCACGAGGGACTCGAAGGCGGACGGATCACCACGGCGAGCGGCCGCGACGTCCGCCTTCCAGGGGAGCGGGGGAGCCTCCTCAGCCATCAGCATCCCGATGGCATGGGCGAGCGACCCGGGCACGTCGTCGAGGGCAAGAGCGTTCACGCCTAGGACTACGGCGCCCCCGCCCAGCCATTGCGTGCGGCTGTGACATCTCTATTTCTTCCGTGATTTCGAGGCCTTGGCCGCTCGCTTGGCCGCCGTTTCAGATCGCGCCACCTCGCGCGCCGCCTTCTTCTGGCGCTGCCGTTCGCGGAATCCGAGGGGCACGGCGGGGGCCTCCGGACGCTCGGCCGCCTGCTTCTGGGTGGCCAGGGTGCGGTGGCGGGAGGGCCCCTCGGTGGCGCGTGGCTCGCGCCCCTCGGTGGCCCGGCGGCGGGAGTCCGACGGAGCCCGGGCACCACGCTCCTCGCGGCCGGCGGGCGCGCCGCGGCGGGGGCCGTCCTCGCCGCCGGCCCGCTCCATCTCCACGAAGCGGGGGCGCTGGGTGGCGCGGATGACCTCGGGGGTGTCCTCGGCGTACTCGAAGTGGAAGAGGCGCTTGATGACGAGCGTGGCGTACGCGCCAGGGGGCAGGGTGAAGGCGACGTTGACCTTCACGGCGTCCCGGTTGAGCTCGTCGTTCTGCGTGCGGCCGATGACGAGCTTGTGCGGGAAGACGAGCAGCGGCCGCTCCTCGTGCTTGAAGTAGAGCCGGCGCGGCTCCTCCTCGATGCGCAGGTCGGAGAGCTGGAGCTTCTCCCGGCCCAGCACCCACTTCACGGCCTCTTCCACCTTCGGGTCCGTGAAGGTGGTGTCCGGCGCGAGCAGCGGGAAGGTGGCGTCGCGCAGGGTGCGCAGCACCTCCGGGCTGGCGTCGCGGTGGAACAGCAGCGTGCCGGCCTGGTAGCGCAGGGGGAAGAGGTGCTCGCGCGGCAGCAGTAGCTGGAGGTAGCGCCGCACGCCCTCGTTCCAGAGGTAGCTCTGGTACGTGAAGAGCAGCATCGCCCGGTAGTCCGAGTCGATCTGCATGAAGGCGCGCACGAAGTCCTTCGGCTCCTCGCGCAGGGACTTGAGGATGCGGTGGTACTTGCGCGTGCCCTCGTAGGGGACGCGCGCGTCCCAGCGGCCCCAGTTGTCGCGCCAGAAGGCCTTCACCTTGGCGTCCTCGGTGCGGTCCAGCTCCGAGGGCGCGGCGAGGTAGTTGTGCAGGGCCGCCTCGAAGTCGCCGCGGATGAGGTCCTTGGCGATGAAGCCCTGGCCGTGCTTCAGGGAGCCGAAGCGCTGGCTGTCGAAGTAGTTCACCACGCCCAGGCGGTTGACCTCGGCGGTGGCGACGTTGAGGGGCCCCAGCGACTGGGGGCTCATCGCGCGCACGGTGACGGAGAAGCGGTTGGAGGTGATGTTGGCGGCGGACAGGGGCTTGTCCGTGCGGCCCAGGTACTTCAGGCGCAGGTCGGGCTCCTGCATGTCCACGTCGGCGCCGTCCACGGCGATGATCTGCTCGGTGCGGCCCTGCTTGTCCTTGAGGCCGCAGTAGCTGATGGCGCCGGGCTTGAGGCCGAAGGCGTCCCGCAGCCGGGCCACCGCGTCGAAGGTGGACAGCTTCTGCTTGTCCATGAGGTAGACACGGTGACGTCCCGTGGCGACCTCGTCGAAACGGTAGGACTCCTTGACGGAGAAGTCTTCGGGCTTCTGTTTGATTCTCACGGGCCCCCCTTAGCAGCGTGGGCCCGCGGATTGAAGCGCGAGCGCCAGGAAGGGTTAACGTCGGGGCCCATGCGGCTTCTTCCCGCCCTGCTTTCCGCCCTGGCGCTGGCCCTGGCCCCCGGCTGTGCCACCACGCTGTCCACGATGCAGACGGCCCGTACGCTGGAGCCCGGGCAGGTCCAGGTCTCCGGGGGGATGGGCGTCTTCATCCCCGTGGGCAACCTCATCCGGGTGGTGGACCTCGGCATCGACCAGGGCAAGGAGGCCCGGGACGCGGTGGACGAGGACCGCCCGTACGAGCTCACCGAGGAGGCCCAGCAGAAGCTCCTCACCGCGGGGGTGTCCCTGATGGTGGCCCCGCCGGGCGTCAACCCGGAGCTCATGGTGCGGGTGGGGGTGGTGGAGGGGGTGGACGTGGGGGTGCGCTACAGCGGCATCTCCCTGCGGGTGGACGGCAAGGTGCGGCTCGCCCACGGTGGGGAAGGGGGGCGCAGCTACGACATGGCCCTGGGCCTGGGCGCGGCGCGACACTTCTTCTCCAGCCCGGTGTTGGACGTGCTGGAGGTGGTGCAGATGGGCGACTTCAGCCGCTACGACGTGGAGGTGCCCCTGTACGTCAGCGCGGACTTCGGGGACATCTTCAAGCTCTACGGTGCGCCCAAGTACGTCTACAGCCGCACCCGGCTGGACGCGCGGCTGGTGGACTATTCGAAGGAGGGCAAGCCGGTGAGCGGCTTCGACGCGACGCTTCCGGCCACGGTGAACAGTCACTTCTTCGGCAGCACGGTGGGGCTGGCCCTGGGCTACCGGTACGTCTACTTCTTCGCCGAGCTGACGGGCGGTTACGTGAGCTGCAAGCCCAACCTGTTCGGTACGGAGCGGCAGTTGGGTGGCGTTACGTTCTACCCGGCCTTCGGGATGGCCATCCGGACGGGGGCCCCGAAGCAGGAGCGGGCCGGCCATGGCCGCTGAGGGTGGAAGCGGGCTGGATGCTGACCGGGCGTGCAGTCTTCCGGACGTCGGCTGGGGAGGGGGGACGGCGTCGAGCGTTCCCCGGATTCGGGTGGCTCTGATACTGTCCGCGCCGGTGAGGATTCGCGCGTGACCCAGGCCCCCGCCCCATTCGCTCAGAAACCCGGGCAGCAGATCCGCGGCCCCCGGCTGACCGGGCGCTTCGCGGACGGCAGCCTGGGTGAGTTCCCCTTGGGACCGACGACGTCGCTCGGCCGGCATCCGTCCAACACGCTCCGCCTGGTGGACCGGGAGGTCTCCAAGGAGCACGCCATCATCGAGCGCGTGGGCAAGGATTTCGTCCTCAAGGACCTGGGCTCGTCCAACGGCACGTTCGTCAACGGCCGGCGCGTGAAGGAGCTCAAGCTGCGGGACGGGGACGAGATTGCCCTCGGCTCCTCTCGGCTCATCTTCCACAGCGGCGAGCCGGCGGTGAACCACACCGCGCCCACCGCGCCCGGCGTGACGGTGGTGGCGCAGTCCGTGTCCATGCCCGCCTTCCTGGCGCAGATGGACCAGGTGCCGCAGAACTTCCGTCCCGTGGAGCTGGTGACGGACATCGACGCGCTGAAGCGCGACTACGAGAAGCTGCGCATCGCCCACGAGTTCCACCGGCAGGTGAGTCTCCAGGGCAACCAGACGGGCCTCTTCGAGCAGATCCTCAAGGTGGCCTTCCAGCTCCTGGCCGCGGACCACGGCGTCATCCTGAAGGTGGCGGATGACGGCCAGTTCATCCCCGCGGCGGTGCACCACCGCACGGACAAGGCCGTCAACGTCATGCTGTCCGACACCGTGCTCAAGCGCGTGGTGGAGACGCGCAAGGCGGTGCTGACGGCGGACGCCATCATCGACGAGCGCTTCTCCGCCGCGGAGAGCATCGTGGCCCAGGGCATCCGCTCCGCCATGGCGGTGCCGCTGATGGTGAACGACAAGATTCAGGCGGTGCTCTTCCTGGACAGCCGCCAGCAGATCAACGCCTTCTCGGAGAAGGACCTCACCATCCTCTCCGGCATCGCCGCGCAGGCGGGAATCGCCCTGGAGAACGCGGCGCTGGCCGAGCAGATCCGCGCCGAGGCGGTGACTCGCGCGGAGCTCAGCCGCTTCCTGTCCAAGGCGGTGGCGGACGCGGTGATTGCCGGCGAGGCCGAGGACCTGGCTCAGAGCCGGCTGGCCGAGGTGAGCTGCCTCTTCGCGGACATCCGCGGCTTCACGACGATTTCGGAGAACGAGTCGCCGCAGGAAGTGGTGAACATGCTCAACGGCTTCTTCTCGGCGATGGCGGACGTGGTGTTCCGCTACGAGGGGAACCTGGACAAGTTCATCGGCGACTGCGTCATGGCCGTGTGGGGCCCGCCGCTGTCGCACCCGGACGACGCGGCGCGGGCGCTGCGCGCGGCGCTGGAGATGCAGGACGCGGTGGAGGCCATCAACCGCCAGCGCACGGCCGAGGGCAAGAAGCCGATTGAAGTGGGCATCGGTGTGAATACCGGCCAGGCGGTTGTCGGCTACATGGGCAGCGCCGAGCGGCACGAGTTCACGGCCATCGGCGATACGGTGAACACGGCGTCGCGCCTGTGCGGCCTGGCCAAGAGCGGCGAGGTGCTGGCCTCGGAGAGCACGGTGCGCAAGGCGGGACACGGCTTCGACGTGGAGGGGCTGCCGGCGATGCAGGTGAAGGGGAAGGAGAAGGCCGTCCCGACGTACCGCGTCCACGGCGTGGAATACACCACGGCCGCTTCCCCGCGCCGCGCATGATGACGACGCAGGCCTGTCCCAACTGCGGGACGCAACACGACATCCGGGTGTACGTCAGCGGGCAGAAGTTCACCTGCCGCTGCGGCATCAAGATTGAAGTGCGTCGCGGTGACTCCACCGCCGCGGCGGGGGGCCTGCGCAACACGGTGGTGCCTGGAGGCAGCGGCGTGTTCGACCGGAAGTCCCGCGTGGGCAACGGAGCGGCGGAGGCGCAGGGCCTGAAGGCCGTGACGGAGGCCATCACCGTCGTCCCGGGCGCGGAGGCCCCGGGTGTCGCCGCGCCCATTTCGGTGGTGATTCCCCAGGCGGAGCGGTCCGCGCCGGCGGGCCAACCCTCGCGTTCGGCGGTGATTCCTCCCTCGGCGGTGCCGGAGTTCGGCGTCGCGAAGCCGGATTCGAGCGGCGCCCACAAGAACGGGGCACCGGCTCCGAGTGCCCAGGAAGCGCGGGACGCGGCGAGCGGCGTGGCGCTGCCCTCCGACGTGGTGGGCTCGGACGCGCCGGTGGATGCGACGGTGGTGCGTTCCTCGGCGGTGAGGACGGGCCATGGCACCGCGCGCTCGGACCTGGGCGAGCAGGACCTGGGCACCTTCGTCGCGGCCAGCAAGGTGGACCTGCCGGGCTTCGAGCTGCTGGAGATGCTCGGCCGGGGCGGCATGGGCGAGGTGTGGCTCGCGCGCCAGCAGTCGCTGGCCCGCACGGTGGCGGTGAAGCTGCTGCCGCCGCAGCTGGCGAAGGACCCGGAGTTCGTCACCCGCTTCGAGAAGGAGGCCACGGCGCTGGCCGCCCTCAACCACCCGCACATCGTCCAAATCATCGACCGGGGCGTGGCGGGCGAGCACTACTACTTCGTCATGGAGTACGTGGAGGGCCGCTCGCTGCGCGAGGCGATGGCGGCCGGCCTGGCTCCGCAGCAGGCGCTGAAGCTCCTGCTCTCGGTGGCGCGCGCGATTGAGTGCGCCCACGACAAGGGCATCATCCACCGCGACCTCAAGCCGGAGAACATCCTCCTGGACTCGCGGGGCCACGTGAAGGTGGCGGACTTCGGGTTGGCGGGCATCCAGGGGCCGGACTCGCGGCTGCAGCTCACCGCGACGGCGGTGGCCATGGGCACGCTGAACTACATGGCCCCGGAGCAGCGCCGCGACGCGAAGAGCGTGGACGGGCGCGCGGACCTCTTCTCGCTCGGCGTCATGCTGTACGAGGTGCTCACCGGCGAGCTGCCCCTGGGGCGCTTCAAGCTGCCGTCATCGAAGGTGCCAGGGCTGGACCCTCGCGTGGACACGGTGGTGGAGCGGCTCCTGGAGACGGAGCCGCAGGCCCGCTACGCGACGGCGGGCGAGCTGTGCACGGCGCTGGAGGCGATGATCTCCATCTCGTCCGCGCCCGGCCTGTCCCCGAGCCAGGGGGACACCCGGATTGTGCCCGCGAACGCGCGAGCCCAGACCCGGCTGACGCGGAAGATGCGGGCGGGCTGGCGGCGCGTGCGCGCGGGCCTGTCGGTGGTGGGCGGGCTCGCGCTGCTCGGCTTCGCGGTGCGCTGGTTCGTGGGGCCGGTGAGCCTGCACCTCGGCAAGGACGACCGGGTGGTCATCGGCACCAATGGCGTGCAGGTGGCGCCCGGTGCGAAGCCCTGGCCGCCGAACACGTACGGCGAGGTGTTTGCCTCGGTGAACCTGGTGGACGCGGCGCAGCCCGGCGGGTCGTCGCGCTTCGAGGTGGGCTTCGAGGCGGGCGACGAGGAGATCAACGTCCACAGCGGCCAGTGGACGCTGAAGGACGGGGAGCTCAAGGCGATTCAGGGCGGGAAGGAGACGGACGGGCGGCGGCTGGTGCCTCGCGCGTACGTGGCGCACCGCTACTTCTCCACCAACGACTTCCGGGCCGAAGTCATCATGGACGTGAAGCCGCTCGGGAAGCAGTACCCCGAGGAGCCCGACGCGCAGCACTACGGCGAGCTGGCCTTCCGCATCAAGGACCTCCAGGTGTCCGCCTTCGCCATTCCGGAAGCGGGCATGCGGCTGGCGTGGCGCTACTTCACGGAGGACGGCCAGGAGGTGGTGGGCAACAGCGCGCTGGACACGGACAACCTCGTCGAGGACGAGATGCCCCTGCCCGCGCACGGCCCCTACCTGGTGCGCCTGCAGATGCAGCGCATGAAGGGCGGCATCCTCGTCGAGGCGTACCTGAACAACGAGCGCTTCGCGCGCAAGCTCCTGCCCGGGCTGGAGGACCGCGTGGGCAAGGTGGCGCTCGGGTGCCGCAACCTGGAGTGCTCCTTCGACGACTTGAAGGTGAAGGGCGTGCTCGAGGCGCGTCCCAAGCGCAAGGTCGCGCAGGGCGCGGGCGGCGCGGAGTAGGACACCGCGGCTCACAGCTTGAGCCAGGCCACTCGCAGGGCCACCGTGAAGAGCCCGTGGAATCCATCGTCCACGGGCGGCAGCGGGAAGGTGCTGGAGCCGGCGCCGGGAATCGACACGGTCTGCTCGCCCACCCGAATCGTGTAGCTGCCGATGGACGCGGTGATGATGGGGCCGAGGAACAGGTTGCGGGAGATTCGCACGTCCCCACCGAGTGTGAGGCGCGCGTACGTCGGGCCGCGGTCGGTGATGGAAATCTTGACGTCGGCGGGCACCGAGCCCCCGTCGGGCGTGGGGACTTCAACGGAGCCCTCCAGGTCGCTCGGGGCGATTTCCAAGCCCACGCCGAGCCCCACCCACGGGTCGAAGCCGGAGCCGGGCCGGAAGTGGTAGCGGCCCTCGGGGCCGAAGCGCCACTGCCGGAAGTTGCATTCGAAGCCATCGGGGCAGGACAGCTCGCTGTCCTTGGAGAAGACCTTCTCCCACGAGCCCCACAGGCCGACGTACCAGTGCGGAGTGGCCCGGTAGCCCACCTCGAGGAGGATGGGGAGGGTGATGCTGGAAGCGTCGGTGACCTTGAGGTCCTCCGGCTGGCCCGTCACCAGGTTCGCGCCGTTCTTGTAGACGTAGCCCGCGCCCGCGCCCGCGCCCACGCTCAGCGAGAACTGCGGGCCCACCAGCTCCTCCTGGCGCGGTGAGTCCGTTTCCTGGGCCGCCACGGTCCGCGCGAGGCCCAGCGTGAGCAGCAGCGTCAACGTCCAGCAATGCCTTCCAGGCATGGGATTGCCCCCTCCGTGTGCAGCGCCGCGCAGGTGATGGGCGAGGCGTCCGACGCCAGGAAAGGGCACGCCGGGACACCGTCATGTCGAGGAGGACAGCGGTACTCGCGCGGGCTGAATTCCGATGATTCCGGGATTCATGTAGTGCCTGTGCGTGCACGGGAACCAGTGCCCCGACGTCGGTGGGGGAGTCGAGCAGGTGTCGTCATCCGGCCCTCGGAGGCAGGGGCTTTTGTGGCGGGATGTCGGTGCGGGAGTCGGGCAGACATGGGAGCCCGGCCTTCGGGGCGGTTGCTGTCGAGGGATGGACAGCTGCCCGTCCCCGGGGAGGGAGCTTGCACGTGCGGGCCGGCGTTCCCACCTTGCCCAGGTCGTGGCCTGTCATGAGGCGGCCGCGCCGAGCCTGGCGGGGAACGGGATGGACCTGTGGCGCATCCTGCTGGCACCGCTGTACGCGACGTGCCTGGCGGCGCTGGTGGTGACGGCGTTCGCTTTCGGACGGAAGGACGCGTCCGCGCGGCCGTGGCGCGTTCCGCTCACGTGGTTCGGGTTGCTGGTGCTGGGCGCTTTCTGCGTTGCGTGGCGGTTCCAGGGTGGAGCGCTGAGAGTGCTGTCGTTCGATGTGGCCACGAAGGCCGCGGGAGCGGCGCTGCTCGTCGTGGCGGCGGGGCTGGCCGTCCGAGGTTCACGGGTGCGATTCCGCGCGGACCTGCTGCGGGCCTCGGTGCCGAGGCCGCTGGATGAAGCCGTCGCTGCGTTGAGAGCGGGGCAGGCGCCGGGGTGGGGAGTGTTCCGGGGGAGCCTGGACGCCGCGGACACGCTGACGTCACCGGGTGGAGTGGCCTGTGCCTTCTACGAGGCGGAGGTGCGTGAGGTGGCGGAGGACGGGCGCAAGGGGCCGATGCTGTCTCGCGAGCGCGCCTATACGCCGGTGTTGGGGTTGAAAGGCGAGAAGGTGAGGGCGACGGTGCGCTTCTCTCCGTCGTCGCTGATGGCGCCGGTGGAAGTGCGCCGCTGCCAGGCGTTGCCGGGAATGGTGCCCGCGTCCTGGTACGAGGAGATGCCCGCCACGGAGACGGGGAATCACGCTTCGCGGACCACGGCCCCGGAGGCCCTCTCGTGGGAGCGCGTGGGCGCGGCGGGAGAGACGTGCCTCGTGGTGGGCGAATTGCGACGCGGTACCGAGGACGGCACCTACGTGCTCTGCGGGCGGGATGGCGGGCCGGCGATGGTGGTGCTCGGCCCCGAGGCGCCCGTCACAGGAGGCATGCTGGCACGCCGCGCCTGGACGCACTTCGCGGCGGCCGGAGCACTGTCCATGGCTGCGGCGTTCGTGCTGTCGGGAGTCCTGTGAGTTCGACGACGCGATTTCAGAGGTAGGTGTCCCCGTGAAAGCGCGGGGATGGGCGCGTCACTGCGCCGGGGCGTCGAGCACGTCCGAAAGCGTGGTGGCGTGAAGGGACTTGTCGAACCAAAGGTCCAGCGTGGCGACGTCGGTGCAGTTGAGGATGCGTTGCCGGGCCTGTTCGTCCACGTGCAGTCCCCGGACGGTGAGGATCCGCAAGATGTCCTCGGCCCGACCACGGATGACGCCCCGTTCGAGCCCCCTTGCCAGCCCGCTCGCCAGGCCCTCCTGACGTCCCTTCTCGATGAGTTCCTCGCCGTAGCTCCGCATCAACTCCTCCGCGCGCTTCTCACCCACCACCGAGATTAACACCTGTCCGGCGGCGGCATGTGCCGCCTGGTCTCGCAGCGTCCATGGCCGCTGCGCACCGGACATCCAAGCTCTCTGAAGCGCGAGGAAGCCCGGGAACGAATCCCGGGCTCCCAATGCTTCAAGCCCGGTGTCTCAGGCCCCGGTGCCCTTCGCCGTGGAGAACACCAACTGTTCCCCCCGGTCCGCCATCGTCACGGTGAAGGTCCGCTCCACGCTGGCGAGCCCCATCGGCGTGGCCTTCGCCAGCTCCGACAGCAGTGAGCCCGCGGCGCGCAGGTGGAACCCCGTGTTCCACATGCCTTCCAGCTCACCGAACACGGTGCGCAGCTCATCCGGCGCCTTGCGCTCATCAATGGCCCGGCGCAGCCGCACCATGCCCGCCACGAAGGCCTGGCACTTGGCCAGCGTGCCCGGGTTCTTCTCGATGACCTGCGCGAACGAGAAGCTGCCGCTGTCCGGACGCCACTCGCTCTCGATGAGCAGCAGCTCCTTCCCAATCGGGTCCTTCTTCAGGAAGTACTCGGCGATCTGCGCCGCGCGCGACGGCGGCAAATCGCGCGTCATCATGCTGCCCTTCTCCTGCACCTCGCGCAGGTACGTCTCCCAGATGGGCGCGTACACGGAGCGGCGGAACTCCGCCGAGGCCCGCGGCGTCTGCTCGCTCCACGGCAGGGCCCGCGCCAGCGCGCGTGAGAACGTCGCCACGTCGAACGACTGCATCTGCGGCACCAGCGCGCGGAACGTGTCGTCCGCCATCTTCAGCTCGAGCCGCGTTTCAATCGGCTCCTTGCCCGTGTCGTTCTGCAGCGTGCTCATGACGGCGGCCGCGTCCACCGCGTCCAGCACGCCCCACACCACGGCGTCATCCACCGCCGCCTGGAGCTCCTTCCGGGTCATCTTCTTCTGCCGGCCCCACAGCATCAGGTGCAGCCCGTAGCGGAAGTCCGACGCCACCGGAGCAGGGGAGAACCGCTCCATGTCCGCCTTCAAGTCCACCACCCACTGCCCGCGGTTGCCCAGCAGCTTGTCCTCGTACCCACGCCGCCCGAGGAACGCCTGCCGCCGCGCGCCCTGGCCGTTCTCTTGCGTCACCCAGCTCTCCTTCCGGGTGCCGCCCGCCTTGAGCACCTCGAAGGAGCCGAGCCCCAGCGAGAAGCCATACGCCTGCTGCCGCGTCAGCGTGTTCGTGTGCAGGTAGTTGAGCAGCTCGACGGACTTCTGGTTCTCCGGCAGCTCCTTCATCCACTTCAGCAGGTCCACCAGGTTGCCCTTGATGAGCGAGCCGTGGAACCGCATCGCCGTGGCGTCGTCCACCACCACTTCCAGCAGCGTGGAGGACTCGGACAGGCGCAGGTACTCGTACTGGAAGCCGGCGGCAATCTGCGTCTTCGTCGCCTCGTCCAGCTTGCTCTCGACCTTCTTCTTGAAGCCGTCCCACGCCGCCTTGATGTTGGAGACCTCGGCCAGCGCCGGGTCCAATCCAATCCGCTCCAGCACGAGCCGCAGCGCCTGCTTCTGCGCGTCGTTCAGCTTCGCCTTGCTCGCCTTGTCCACCAGCGCGTCCATTACCTGCAACGCGGTGGCATCCGCCGGCAGGCCCGTCTGCTTCGCCAGCTCGCGCAGCGCCGGGCCCAGACTCGCTTCGAGCACCCGGCCGAGCTGTGCCTTCACCGCAGCCGCGTCCACGAACTCCACCTTGACGCTGAGCCCCGCGCCGAGCGTCGCCTCGCGCGACTTCGCCTTGCGCACGGCAATCTGGATGCGCCCGGGCTGTGGCCGCGAGAAGGTGAGCTGGAAGTCATCCGTGAGGCCGACCTTCGCGGACACGGCCGCCTTCACGTCCGCCTTGAGTGCCAGCAACTCATTGCCGCGCACGAAGGCAAGCTTGCTCAGGTTCCCCGTGAAGAGGTCCGCCCAGTTCAGCTCCAGCCGCGTCTGGAGATTGCCGCGCGCCTGCCACGACAGTGCGTCGCCCGAGTTGAGCTTGGCGATGTCCGTGGACTGCATCAGGCGCAGCTCGGCGAGGTCCATCCGCGCCGCCTCGCGCATGTTCTGGGCGAGCGGGTGCGCGCGGTAGTCGCTCAGGGTGACGGACAGCTCGCCCTCCGTGCCGCCCGCGAGGAAGGACAGATTCACCCCCGCCGCGGACTTCACGCGCGCGCTGATTTGATAGCGCATCCACCCCATGTCTCCGCCGAGCAGCAACTGTGGACGTGGCGCGCCCGGCGCGGGCTCCTCCTCGGTGGCCTCGCCCACCACGCGGTTCTCGTCCACGTCGCCGGGCGAGTTGAAGTTGCGGATGGATGCCTCGGCACCAGCCTCGAACGAGAGGGTGAAGTCCGTGAGGTTCAGCTTCGGCGGGAGGAGGTTCTCCTGCGTGAAGGTGCCCTGGGCGAGGGACACCTTGATGTCCTGGTCCACGAGCTTCACGTCGGGAACCTGTCGGGCCACCTCGTCCGGAAGCTTCGCCAGCAGCTTTTTGACCACCTTCATTCGGGTCCCCCTGGGCTATGGCCGTCGGCCATGGAGTTCGCGGCCCTCTGGTCGTACGCCGACCGGGGGGCGCGGAACAAGCCACGTGCCCGAAACGACAGGCAGTCAGCGGAAGCCTGCCCCCGGGGACAGGTGCCCGCGCACCCTCGCGCGGCGCGTCAGGCCTCGTCGCCCAGGCCGTACTCCTTGAGCTTCCGCGCCAGCGTGTTGCGGCCAATCTCCAGCACCTTCGCCGCCGCGGTGCGGTTGCCCTTCACCGCGTCCAGCACGCGCAGGATGTGGCGCCGCTCCACCTCCGCCAGCGGCAGCAGGCCCGCCTCGCCGCTCGCCGCCTGCGCCGGAGCCGCCTCTCTCTCCGCGGTGGCGGGAGCGGGCGAGAGCGGCGCGCGGTCCAGGTTGGGCAGCGGCAGGTGCTCCTCGAGGATTTCGCCCTCGCACAGCACCACCGCGCTCTCGATGCAGTTCTCCAATTCGCGCACGTTGCCGGGCCAGCGATAGCGCTTGAGACGCTCCAGCGCGGCGGGGCTGAGACGCGGAGGCTGCAGGCGGTGGCGCTTCGCCACGGCGGCGATGAAGTGCCGCGCGAGCCGCTCGATGTCCTCGCCGCCGCGCTCGCGCAGGGGCGGGAGCACCACCTCCACCACCTTGATGCGGTAGTAGAGGTCCTCGCGGAAGCGGCCCTCGGCCACCATGCGCGCGAGGTCCCTGTGCGTGGCGGCGACGATGCGCACGTCGACCTTCACCGCCTGGGTGCCGCCCACACGCTCGAACTCGCGGTCCTGCAGCACGCGCAGGAGCTTGCCCTGCACGGGCAGCGGCAACTCGCCAATCTCGTCGATGAACACCGTGCCGCCGTTGGCCGCCTCGAACTTGCCGGGCACGCGGTGGTCCGCGCCGGTGAAGGCGCCGCGCTCGTGGCCGAACAGCTCGTTTTCAATCAGCGTCGCCGGCAGCGCCGCGCAGTCCACCTTGATGAAGGGCTGGTCTCTCCGAGGTCCGTTGACGTGCACGGCGCGCGCGAACAGTTCCTTGCCGCTGCCGCTCTCGCCGCGCAGCAGCACCGTGGCGTCCGTGGGCGCGGCCTTGCGCACGAGGCGATAGATGGCCTGGAGCTGGGGCGACTCGCCGATGATGCGGTTGAAGAAGTAGCCGACGGGCGCCTGCGGCTGGTCCTTGGCGCGCTGGAGCTCTTGATAGAGGCTGGTGCTCTGCAGCGCGGTGCTCACCTGCGAGGCAATCGCGGTGAACCGCTCCGTGTCGTCCGCGGTGAAGGTGTCTCCGCCGCGGCGGTTGAGTACCTGGAGCACGCCGTAGAGCGCGCCGTCCGCGTCGCGCAGCGGCACCGCGAGCAGGCTGGTGGTGCGGTAGCCCGTCATCCGGTCGATGTCCGCGAAGAAGCGGCGCTCGCCGCGCGGGTCCGGGACGTTGATGGCCTGGCCCAGCTCGGCCACGGTGCCGGCGACGCCCTGGCCCAGCTTCACGCGAATTTGCGACACCTCGGGCAGGTGCGCCGCGCGGCTGAACAGCTCTCGACGTGCGGGGTCCAACAGCCACAGCGTGCCCCGGTCCGCCTGCATCGTCGTGGCGATGCGGTCCATCAGCGTCTGGAGGAAGGCATCGAGGTCCACCTCCCTCCCGACGAGACCGCCGAAGGGGAGGAGCACCTGCGTGACGTCCGAAGGCGGTTGGGGCATGGGGGGCAGCGGCGGAAGTACGAAGGCCGCGGCCTCACCATAGCATCCGGAGGGCATCGGGCCGTCCCCCTCTCAGGCCGCGCGGCCCAGGACGAGCCGCTGGCCCTCGCGCGCGGGCTCGCACACCGGGAAGAGCGAGCGGGCCTGCTCGGCCATGTCCTCCAGCACGTCGTCCGGGTGCGCCGGGTCGTGGTGGAAGAGGCACAGCCGGCGCGCACCCACCATCTTCGCCACGCCCGCCGCGTCCATCATCGTCGAGTGGCCCCAGCCCTTCTTCGACATGCCCTTGCGGCCGTCGTACTCGTCGGGCGTGTACTGGGCGTCCAGGCACAGCACGTCCGTGCCCTCGAAGAGGCGCGCGACTTCAGGAGACATATCCTCCATGCGCACCTCCACGTCCGTCGCGTAGATGAACGAGTGGCCGTCCGCCTCCACCCGGTACGCGAGGCACCCCTGCGGGTGCGGCACGTCGATGGGCGTCACCTTGAACGGGCCCACCTCGATGGGCTTCGCGTGCAGCGCCGAGCGGAAGTCCATGTGCGAGCGCATCGTGGACAGCGGCACCGGGAAGTGCGGCGGCTGCATCTGCGCCGAGAGCTCGGAGAGGAGCGCCTGCGCGCCATTCGCGCCGGGGCCGTACATGACGAGCTCGGACGTGGGCAGGTACGCCGGCGTGAAGAAGGGGAAGCCCTGCACGTGGTCCCAGTGCAGGTGCGAGAAGAACATGGTGGCCTTCTGGGGCGCGCCCTCGCGCATCATCACTTCCCCCAGCGCCCGGATGCCCGTGCCCGCGTCCAGGATGAGCCGGTGGCCCTGGCTCGTCACTTCCACGCACGCCGTGTTGCCGCCGATGCGCGAGCCCGACACCGCGATGCTCCCCCGAACCCCGTAGAACCGGACTTCCATGATGAGCCTCCTAAAGTGGGGGACATCCTCTTCGGACGTCCTGACACCCGGAGGCATGAGCACGGAAAGTGCCAAGTCTAAGTGTTTGGATTCATTGGGGACGGAGTGCCCGGTGTCGGGCCCTGCACCATTCTGGATCGCCACCGGATGGCGCGTGCGCGCCAAACCGGAGCATCCGGGCTGACGGGGGTTCCGGCTCTGGGACGTGGGATGTGCGGAGGTATTCAATCACGCCTGGACGGTGGGGCGGCCGGAACGACGTACGCCCGGAGTCCGGAGCTAGATTCGCGCGGATGAGGCTCCTCGTGTTGGTTCGTCCCTCCACGTCCCCGGAGGCCGCGGCCATGGACGTCGCCGAGCTCGCGGGCATCTCGCGGCAGGACGCGCGGATGCGTCTCGTCGTGGAGCCTCCCGCGCCACTCGCGCTGGTTGCTCCTGGCGAGGCGGCCGCCGCGGTGGCGCGGCTGGGCCGGATGGGGCTGGCCGTCGTCGCTCCGCCGATGCCACCTCTCTCGGACGCGCAGTACACGGTGGCGCGCACGGTGGCAGTGAGCCCCGAGGTGCTCTCCGTCCGTCCACGCGATGGCGCCTCCGTCGAGCTGCCCTGGAGCGAAGTGGGCGCCATCCTGCGGGGCGCCGTCGCCACGCGCACGGAGAAGGAGTCCGTTCAGAGACAGGTGAACACGACGCTCGGCATGTCCCTGGACGGCAGCATCACCGCCCGCAGCGAAGTCATCAGGACGTGGGAGACCTCGGCGGACGAGGACACCGAGCAGCTCATCCAGGTCTTCGGCAGGGGAGGTCAGCGCCTGTCGCTGCGCGAGCGCTCGCTGGACTTCTCGGGCCTGGGCCAGGAGAAGGCGGCGACGCGCTTCCAGAACACCGTCCACCTCGCGAGGCTGTTGAAGGAGAAGGCACCGCACGCCTTCTACGACGAGCGCCTGGTGCGGCTCGGGCGCCGCCCGCTCCCGGTGTTCCTGAGAGCCCACGACAGGGGGCAGTCCACCTCGCCCACCACCCAACGCACCGACACCCGCCTCACCTTCGAGCTGTTGTCCGAGGCGCTGTGGCTCGCGGTGTGCGAGGGGCTCCTGCCCTGAGGGCTCGGCTCGGTTCGACGCTTGGTGGTCGACAATCTTCCCACCAGGGACGCGGGTGCGCAGGTCGAAATGCGAAGGCCGGCCCGCCCACTGGGGACGGACCGGCCTGGAGCACATGCTACGTCGCGGGGCTCAGTTCACGCTGACCGCGGACCAGGCGGCGGCCACGGCCTTGTACTGGGTGCTGGTGGAGCCGTAGAGGTCCGTCGCCGCCTTCAGCGTGGCCGTGCGGGCCGCCGCGTAGTTGGTGGTGGACGTGAAGTACACGGTGAGCGCGCGGTACCAGATCTTCCCCGCCGCGTCGCGGCCGATGCCGGTGACGGCCGTGCCGTTGCAGGTGGGGCTCGCCGGGCTGGCGGCGGAGCCCTGCGACAGCAGGTAGAAGAAGTGGTTGGCCACGCCGCTGGAGTAGTGCACGTCGATGGAGCCGATGCCGCTGTACCAGCAGTCCTTCGACGCGCCATCCAGCGAGGGCTTGTACATGTAGCGCAGCGCGTCCCCGGCCTTGTTGGGCGTGTAGATGCGCTCGCCGATGAGGAAGTCGCCCGGGTCGTTCGCGTTGGCGGCGTAGAACTCCACCAGCGAGCCGAAGATGTCGCTGGTGGCCTCGTTGAGGCCGCCGGACTCGCCCGAGTAGACGAGGCCCGCGGTGCGGCTCGTCACGCCGTGGGTCATCTCGTGGCCGGCCACGTCCAGCGCCACGAGCGGGGTGAAGGTGGTGCCGTCGCCGTCGCCGTACGTCATGCAGAAGCAGGAGTCGGTCCAGAACGCGTTGTTGTAGCGCGTGCCGTAGTGCACCTTGCTGTAGCCGGTGCGGCCCGCGCCGTCGATGCCGTTCCGGCCGTGCACGTTCTTGTAGTAGTCGTACGTCGTCTTCTGGCCGAAGTGCGCATCCACCCCGGCGCTCGCGGCGTCGCTGGTGGTGCCGCTGCCCCAGACGTTGTCGGCGTCGGTGAAGATGGTGCCGTTGTTGGTCGTGTAGAAGCCGCTGCCACGCGTCGTATCGCGCATCTCGTAGCCGCTGGTGATGGAGTTGGTGCCGATGCTCACCGTCCCCAGGTAGAGGCTCTTGCCGGAGCCGGTGGCCGCGGCGGTGTGCACGCCATCCCACGAGCCGCGCAGCTCACCGGTGCGCGCGTCCACCAGCACGTGCAGCTCGCTGGGCGTCTGGTCCGACTTGATGCCCTCGAGCACCACCTCGTACGCGAGCCCCGGAGCACGCTCGGGCCGCGCGTCGATGATGAGCTCCGCGCTGGACGGGCCGCTGCGCTGGCCGACGAAGGCCGCATCGGCCAGCACCGTCGCCGCCGCGGCGTCGAAGGAGGGCAGGGTGGAGAGCCCGCGCAGCGCGGACGGCGCCGCGAAGTCCACCTCGGAGGCGCGGCCCGCGTGGTTGTGCACCACCAGGTCACCGCCCAGCACGCGCAGGCCCCCGAACGAGCGGTCGAAGCGCACGTGCTCGGAGCCGTTGTCGTCCACGATGACCGTGCGCGCCGTCAGCTTCTCGGAGGCGTCCGCCTTGGCGACCAGCTTCATCGCACGCGAAACGACGGCCGACTGCTCGGAGGAATCCGTCAGCTCACGCGACGTGTTCACGGGTGTGTCATTCGCATCACCACATCCCACAGCGCACAGCGCAAGCGTCGCGACAGCAGTCGGCAGGAATCGCTTCATTGGGCGGTACTCCCAGGCGGGGTTGGACGGCGGCCGACTTGTACGGGCTATCCGGATTAAGCTCAAATTAAGTTAAATTACGGAGTTCCTGGCTGGGTGGGTCCTGATTACCCGAGTGCCTATTCGCAGCGAGCGCCCTGGGTGAAGGGACCTCCGGTGACGGAGCCCTGCCGCGCACAGACGACGGAGGTCGAGTCCTTGTTGAGGAAGAGCGACACGACGTCGTTGTTCGAGCTGATGTACTGGTACGTGCCGCTGAAGTAGGGATTGGAGAGGGTGTATGTGTAGAGCGGCGCGGTGTTTGTCTTCAGGGTGATCCAGCTCGCGTAGAGCGACACGCGCGCGTACTGGGCCGGGTACTGGGGGTTTCCGCAGCTCGTGCCCCAACTGACGATACCGGCCAGGACGCGCGTGCCATTCTTCAGCACCGTGAGGGGCCCGCCGCTGTCTCCGTCGCAGGGGCCCTTGTTGGGCGTGGTCGTCGAAATCAGATCCGCGGTGAATGGCACGTTCGGGTAGTACGTCTGCGCCAGGGTGCCGCTCAGGATGCTCACGTCCGCGGTCTGCAACACATTGGAGCCCGAGCCGGGCTTGCTGAGCAGACCCCAGCCGGTGACGCGCGCGGTGACGCCATGGGCGGTGACGCCCGAGGCCGAGTCGTCCGGCGACACGAGGCCGATGGCCTTCACATTCGGACCACTCAGGTCCAGGGGCGTGGACAGACGTAGCAGCGCCACGTCCTTGCCGCTCGTCACGGCGTTGGTGAAGCCAGGATAGACGACCACCTGGGCGACCGTGCGGAGCTGCCCGGAGGTGCTCATCCCACTGACCGTGGTGCTTCCCGCCCCCACGCGCGCGGGTGGGGTGATGACACCGCCCGCGTTCACACAGTGCTGCGCGGTCAGGATCCAGCTCGCGTTGACCACCGAGCCGCCACAGAAGTGTGAGCCCGAGCTGTTCTGGAGCGACACCTGCCAGGGATTGTCACCAATGGCCGCGTTGGTGCCGCCGATGATGTCCTGCCCGGCGGACGCGAGCGGCTCCACCGGTGAGGGCCCGTCGAGCACTTCCGGACCACACGCAATGATGAGCAACATCCCACTGGTGATGAACGTGCGACGAACGAACCTGCTCGGGGACATGGACGACCTCGGAACCGCGGGGGAGTGAGGCCGCTCCAGTGTGAAATCGGCACCACCCGAGGTCAATGCGGGCACCGTGAGGTCACCCGGCGGAGCTGAGGCTGGGTGGAGCGCGATTGACGCTAGGGATTGGCGGGAACGGCTGTCAAACCTCGCTGCATCGAGGCCTGGCGCGCCCACTCCGCGCCGAGGAGCAGGCGGAGGAACTGGGGAAACTCGCGCCCCGGGTAGCGGTGGACGACCGCGTCTGTCATCCGCGCGAAGGTCTCCGGCGTATACGCACCCTGCGGGTGTTCCGCGGCGACGGCATCGATGACGGAGTGGAGGTACTCGCGCTGCTGGTCGATGAGCTCGGGGCCGCCGGGGCGTCCGTGCCCCGGGTGGACCCATTGGGGCTTCAACGCGCTCAGCTCATCCAGGCGCTGAAGCCACGCGTCGGTGCTGCCGTTGTCGAACCAGCTGTGGCTGCCATTCGTCACGAGGTCGCCTGTGAAGAGGTGGCCCTCCCACTCGACGACGACGTGGGCCGGGCTGCACCCGGTGCCGAGCACGTGCGCCTTCACGGTGATGCCGCCGGCGCTCAACTCCGTGGTGCTGCCGCCGAAGCTGTCGGGGAGGGTGAGGGTGCGCGGGTAGAGCGCGATGGCGTACTTCTGGAAGAAGACGGGCCACCAGCGCTCGTGAGCCTCGGGGATGCGCTCGCGCACCTGCTCGGAGGTGACGACGGGGACGCCGAGGTCCTTCACCCAGGCTGTGCCGTTGAAGCGGTCCGGGCTCGGGTGCAGGACGATGGCGAGCTTCACCTTCTTGCCCGTCTTGTTCTCCGCGAAGCGGATCTCCTTGCGCAGCGCCGTGGGCACGAGCTGCGTGTCGATGAGGATGAGCCCCTCGGGGCCTTCAATCCAATACGACGCCGTCTTGAAGGACCACTGGCCCGAGACGTACTCGCCGACCCGTTCATCTCCCTGCTCCTGGACGGAGCTGGAGTACCAGTGGCCGTCCTCTGCCGTTCTCGGGGCAGCACACCCACTCACGAGGAGCACGGCGAGCGCAGTCATGAACAGGCGTCTCATTGCCGCGAGCATGGCCCTCACTTCTCCAGCGGCTTCGCACGGACCTTCGTCCGGCCGCTGCCGACTTCGAGGCACAGATTCCAATCGCCCTTGCGCAGTGCCTCCGAAGGATCGGGCTCCAGCCAGCGCCGCAACAGGCGGTTGTAAGCCGCGTATTCGTTCTCGTCGTCGTGTTCGAGATTCAGGTCGGCCATGCTGTCCTTCCACTCCTCGTACAGGCGCTTCTGCTCGGGCGTGGGCCGGTACGGCTCGCCGCCCCAGTAGTCGACAATCTTCCCACCGGGGACACGGGTGCGCAGGTCGATGAGGGCTTCGTCGATGTCGCGTCGGCGCGGATGCATGACCGCGCTTCTACTACGCGGCTCGGAGCAGCCACCGCGCCCCGGCCGTGGACCCCGCGCCTGAAGCGGGGCCGTCGAAGTCACCGGAATCCGGCCGGTTGTGCGGGCTGCTGAATCACTAGACGACCGGTCTAATGGTCGTTAGATCCGGCCCCATGAACGTGACTGCCGCTCCCACGGACGTTCGCCGGCACATCCTCGACGTGGCCCACTCGCTGATGCTGCGCAAGGGGTTCACCGCGGTCGGCCTGACCGAGGTGCTCGCGGCGGCGAAGGTGCCAAAGGGCTCGTTCTACCACTACTTCGGATCCAAGGAGGCCTTCGGCGAGGCGGTGCTCGAGGCCTACTTCACCGACTACCTGGCGCGCGTGGACACACTGCTGACGGCGCCGGGCACGGCCGCGCAGCGGCTGATCAACTACTTCCACGACTGGCTCGACTCGCAGACCGGTGAAGAGGCGCAGAGCCGGTGTCTCGTCGTCAAGCTCGGCGCGGAGGTCTGCGACCTGTCCGAGAGCATGCGCGCGGCGCTGGACCGCGGCACTCGTGGCATCACCGAACGCCTGGCTCGCTGCATCGAAGCGGGCAGGGCGGATGGCTCGATACGGGCCGTGGCGGACGCACAGGTGGCCGCGGTCACGCTCTATCAGACCTGGCTCGGTGCGAGTCTGCTCGCGAAGATCACGCGCAACCGCGCGCCGCTGGACACGGCCATGGCCGGCACGCGGCAGATGCTGGGCCTGACGCACGACGCTTGAGGCGGGAGCGGCACCTGCGTTCCCGCCTCTTGCTTTGAGCTTCTTCTAGACGACCGGTCTTTTGGCCGTCTCGCACCGTTCGCGCTCGCTCGAGCCGGGGCGCGTAGCGCGCCCGCCGAATGATTCCCCCACAGAAGCAGGAGCAAACCCATGCCACAAAGCGACACCGTCAATCGCCGCGTTGTCCTCGCCGCTCGTCCGCGCGGCCTGCCAACGCCGCAGGACTTCCGTTTCGAGGAGGCCGCTGTCCCGACGCCCGGCGAAGGACAGGTGCTGCTGCGCACGCTGTACCTTTCGCTCGACCCATACATGCGCAACCTGATGGACGAAGCCGGCACGAGCTACGCATCCGCGGTGCCACTGGGCGAGACCATCGTGGGCGGCACGGTCAGCCGCGTCGTCGCTTCCAAGCATCCGCGGTTCCGCGTCGGAGAGCTGGTGCTTGGCAACTCCGGTTGGCAGGACTACGCGCTGTCGGACGGTCAGGGGCTGACCCCGCTCGGTGACCTGGCACAGCCGTCGCTGGCGCTGGGCGGGCTCGGCATGCCGGCGTTCACCGCCTACGTCGGCCTGCTCGATATCGGCCAGCCCAAGCCGGGCGAGACCGTGGTCGTGGCGGCGGCGACGGGTGCGGTCGGCGCGGTGGTCGGGCAGATCGCCAGGCTCAAGGGCGCGCGTGTGGTCGGCATCGCTGGTGGCGCCGACAAGTGCCGCTACGCGGTCGAGGAGCTCGGCTTCGACGTCTGCCTCGACCGCCGTGATCCACGGATGGCCGAGCGTCTCGCCGCCGCATGCCCGAAAGGCATCGATGTCTATTTCGAGAACGTCGGCGGCGAGGTGTTCGACGCGGTGCTGCCGCTGCTCAACAACGGCGCGCGCGTGCCGGTGTGCGGGTTCATCGCGCACTACAACGACGAGACGCTGCCGGCAGGCCCGAACCGGCTGCCGCTGCTGTTGGAGACGGTGCTGCAGAAGCGCATCCGCATGCAGGGCTTCATCATCCTCGACCACTACGCCGACCGCGTCGACGCCTTCCGCCGCGACATGGGCGAGTGGCTTGCCGCCGGCAGGGTGAAGCTGCGCGAGGACCGGGTCGACGGGCTGGAGAATGCGCCGTCGGCATTCATCGGCCTGCTCCAGGGGCACAACTTCGGCAAGCTCGTGGTGCGCGTCGCCGACCGTTGATGCGCCGCCAACGCGCTCTGAAGCGCGGACTCCGCCGCCCTCGCGGCCCGGGTGGGACGAGGGCGGTGAGCCGGGCACGTCAGAGGTGGTAATGCCCCGCGGCCTCGGGCTGGTACGGCACCGCGACGACGCGCAGGCGCCGGGTGCGTCCGCCCGGCATGGGCCACGAAATGGACTGCCCCACCGAGAGGCCGATGAGCGCGCTGCCGACGGGAGCGAGGACGGAGACGCGGCCATCGTCGCTGCTGGCATCGCGCGGGTAGACGAGCGTCACCTGCCGGCGCTCCCCCGTTTGCTCGTCCTCGAAGATGACGGTGCTGTTCATCGTCACCACGTCCGCGGGGACTGCTTCCGAGGCCACTACGCGGGCCCGGGCCAGCTCGACCTCGAGCAGCTCCGCGAGCTCTGCCGTGCGGCCGCCTCCATGGTGGTCGATGACGTCGCGCAGGCGCTCCAGGTCGGTCTCGGTCACGATGAGGGATTGCTCGGGGTTCATGGCTCCAGGCTCCCTTGAATGGAGATGGGGTTGAACCTCGAATAACGGCGGGCGCGCGGGACTATTCCCGGGGACTCAGCCACCCGAGGGCATGTCGAGCACCCACCACTCGATTCCGTGCGCGCCGTCATCGGCGAGGAAGAAAACGCGTGAGCCGGCACGCGTGAAGAAGTAGGGCAGCGCGCCGAGCCGTCCCGGTGCCAGTTCCTGTCTCGGCTGGGTGCCGGCCCAGGTGCCATCGGTGCGCCACAGCTCCGAGCCGTGCTCGCCGTCGTCCGCGTGCAGCAGCGCCAGTCCGCCGACGTCCGTCATCCACCGGGGGTCCGAGTGCGCCGGGCCGGGACGGAGGTCTCTCAGCAGGGCCGTGCCGCCCGCCGTCCCATTCGAGCGCCACGGCTCATGTCCGTGCACGCCGTCATCGGCGCTGAAGAGGACGGTGGAGCCCAGGGCTCCGAACCAGCCGGGGTACGAGCCCTCCGGTCCGGGCCGCACGTCCGCGAGGAGCGAGGTGCCACCGGGCGTGCCGTCGGTGAGCCACGGCTCGCGGCCGTTCATCAAGTCCGTCGCCGCGAAGTAGACGCGGTTGCCCACCACGGTGAAACCATCCGGGACGGAGCTGCCCTCGCCGGGCTGGATGTCGTTCAGCAGCAGGGTGCCGGCCTCGGTGCCGTCGCTGACATAGGGCTCGTTGCCATGCTCCAGGTCTCCGGCGGAGAAGATGACGCGCGTCCCGAGCGCGGTGAGGCCGCGAGGGAAGGAACCACCGAGCCCCGGCACGAGGTCCTTCACGAGCCGCGTGCCATCGGTGGTGCCGTCGCTGACGCCGAGCTCCCAGCCTTCATCCGCGAAGAAGCCGGCGAAGAACAGCCGTTCCCCCGCGACGAGCAGATGGCCTCGCAAGCCATCCTCCGGGCCCGGGCGGAGGTCCTTCACGAGGAACGTGCCCTCGGTGGTGCCGTCGGTGCGCCACAGCTCCTCGCCGTGGATGCCATCGGTGGCGGTGAAGTACGCGATGCTGCCCATCACCACTGGCGAGCCGAAGGAAGCGCTGTCCTCCAAGCCCGGGTGGATGTCCTTCACGAGCACGGTGCCCGCGCGAGTCCCATCGGTGCGCCACAGCTCGCGGCCCGCGATGCCGTCGTCAGCAAAGAAGAGGATGTGCGAGCCGAGGACGACGAACTGTGAGGGCTCCGAGCCCGCGGGCCCCGGACGGAGGTCCTTCAGGAGGACGGTGCCCTCGGGAGTGCCATCGGTGAGCCAGGGCTCCTGGCCGACGCTGCCGTCATCCGCGTCGAAGAAGAGCACGCCACCCCGAGACGTCCACGAGGAGGTGGACGGAGGGAGGGAACCGGGGCGCAGGTCCTGCACCAGGCGGGCGTGGTCCACGTCCCACTGCGCGGTGGCCTCAGCGGAGACAGTTGCCGTGCTGAAGAGCAGGCGCGCGGGGAGCTGGATGACGTCGCCAGGGAAGTGGAGGGCCCAGAGCTCGTCGCCGGTGTCGCGGTGGGTCGCGTTGAAGAACAGCCGTCCGCCGCTCACTGTGAATCCATGCGCCGAAGAGGAGAGCGCGCCGCCAGCGATGTCCCGGATGCGTGAGGTGGTTCCGGCATGGCCGGTGCTTGTCCACGGCTCGTGTCCCTTGCCGGGCTCACGGGCGGCGAAGAAGAGCCGGCCCTTCTGCGCACGCAGGAACGCGAGCGCCGAGCCCTCCGGTCCGGGAGTGATGTCCTTGACGAGCACGGTGCCCCCGGGCGTGCCGTCGCTGCGCCACAGCTCGTCGCCATAATCGGGAGACCAAGCGGAGAAGCAGAGGAGGTTGCCCACCGCCGTGAGCTCGCGAGGATTGGAGCCGGCCGCACCCGGTGCGATGTCCGAGATGCGGTACGTGCCGTCGTGAGTCCCATCGCTGCGCCACAGTTCGTCACCGTCCTCTGGGGTACTGGAGACGAAGAAGAGGAGCTCGCGTGCGGAGGTGGGGCGCGGGTCGCTGTCGAGCGTGGGCCGTCCGAGGTTCGCGAGCCGCACCGTTCCATTCGCGGTGCCGTCGCTCTTCCACAGCGACAGGGACGCAGGGGTGAGCTGGGTGACGTCATCGTCATTCGACTCGAGCTGGACGAAGAAGAAGAGCCGCCCCGAAACATCCGTGAGGCCCAGCGGCCGGCTGATGAAGCCGGTGGGAGCTTCCAACTCGCGAACGGGAAGGGTGCCCTCCGGAGTGCCGTTGCTCTTCCAGAGTGTGCGGTCGACGAAGAAGTAGAGCCGTCCACCCGACACGGTGAGGTGCGAGGGATACGAGCCCGAGCCACCGGAAGCGAGGTCCTTCACCAGCCGGGTGCCTGCGGCCGTGCCGTCCGTGCGCCACAGCTCGACGCCGGAGTTGCCGTCACTGGCGACGAAGTAGAGGACGTTTCCGAGGGCGGTCAGGTCCCGAGGGCCCGAGCTGGAAGGACCGGGGCGCAGGTCGATGACGAGCGAGGTTCCGGAGGGTTTGCCATTGCTACGCCACAGCTCGTCGCCGTGCTCGCCGTCATTGGCGATGAAGAAGAGACTGCCGCCGACAGCGGTGAGGTCATGGGGCTCCGAGCCCAGCGGGCCGGGACGGATGTCCTTCACCATGAAGGTGCCGGAGTCCGTGCCGTCGCTCTTCCACAGTTCCGTGCCGCGCGAGAGGTCCGTGGCGCCGAAGAGGAGGGTGCCCGCGACATCGGTCAGCTCGTAGGGCGCGGCGCTGAGCCGGCCTCCCGCGATGTCGTCCACGGAGTACGGAGCGCTGGACATGAGCGCGGAGTCGCCGTGCCCGAGGTCGGCGTCATCCGGGAGGAGCGCAGGCGCGGAGAGGGAGCCATCACAGGCGATGGCGCCCACGAGACAGAGCAGGAGGAGACAGGGGCGGACAGGCTGCGAAGCCATGGAGGGCACCGTCCTTCGCGCCGGAGAACGCACGCGGGTGGGGCGCCAAAGCTGGGCTCAATTCGCTGGCCGGATAGCCTCCCCCGAGGGCAGCAGCCGTGCGTCCTCGACGACACACGCAGCGCCGTCCGGCCGCTGGCGTAGCACCTGCCATCCAGCAGCCGTCAACGGAGAGGGAGAGCGCGAACGGTGAAGCCTACTCTCGTCCGCGTTCAGAACGCGCAGTCCGCGCCCTTGCTGGGAAGCGCCGACCGCCCACCGGAGAGGTACGCGTCCACGGACTTCGCGGCCTCTCGTCCGTCCGAGAGCGCCCAGACGATGAGGCTCGCACCGCGGCTCGCGTCACCCGCGCAGAACACTCCGTCCGCTGTCGTCGCGAAGCGCGCGTCCACCTGCACGGTGCCTCGTGGCGTGAGCTTCACGCCCAGCTCCTCCGACAGCGTCCCCGGCTCCGGCCCCGTGAAGCCCATGGCCAGCACGAGCAGGTCCACCTCCAGCGTCGACTCCGTGCCCGGCAGCTCCACCATGCGCGGCAGGGCTCCAGGCTCGCGGTGGAGCTCCACCTGCACTGCTTGCAGCGCCTGAAGCCTTCCATCCGTTCCGCTCAGCCGCTTCGTCAGCAGTCCGAAGGAGCGCTCGCCGCCCTCCTCCTGGCTCGACGACGTGCGGAACACCACCGGCCACTTCGGCCACGGATTGCCCGCCGCGCGCATGGCCGGGGGCGCGGGCAAGAGCTCCACCTGCACCACGCTCTTCGCGCCCTGCCGCAGCGCCGTGCCCAGGCAGTCCGAGCCCGTGTCACCGCCGCCCAGAATCACCACCCGCCGCCCCGCCGCGTCCAGGCGCGCGTCCCTCTCGCCCTGGCCCGCCACGAGCCGGTTCTGGTGCTCCAGGTACTCCATCGCCTGCACCACGCCGGACAGCTCGCGCCCCGGCACCTCCAGCTCCCTCGGCCTGCGCGCGCCCATCGCCAGCACCAGCGCATCGTGCTTCGCGCGCAGCTCGCGGAAGCTCAGCGCACCGCCGACATCGACGCCGCTGACGAAGGTGATGCCCTCCGCCTCCATCACCGCGAGCCGCCGGTCCAGCACCGACTTCTCCAGCTTGAAGTCCGGGATGCCGTAGCGCAGCAGCCCGCCCGGCTTCGCGTCCCGCTCGTACACGGTGACGCTGTGTCCCGCCGCGTTGAGCTGCGCCGCCGCCGCCAGGCCCGCGGGCCCCGAGCCCACCACGCCCACGCTGCGTCCCGTGCGCCGCGCGGGCGGTCTCGGCTTCACCCAGCCTTCCGTGAAGGCCCGCTCGGCAATCTCCTTCTCCATCTGCTCAATCGTCACCGCGTCCCGGTCGATGGCCAGCACGCACGCCGCCTCGCACGGTGCGGGGCACAGCCGGCCCGTCATCTCCGGGAAGCCGTTGGTGCGGCTGAGCAGCTCGTATGCCTCGCGCCAGCGTCCCCGGTACACGGCCTCGTTGAAGTCGGGGATGAGGTTCCCCAACGGACAACCCTGGTGGCAGAAGGGCACGCCACAGTCCATGCACCGGCCCGCCTGGCGCCTGGCCTCCTCGGGCGCCAGCGGCAGGGCGAACTCCTTCCAGTCCCCTACGCGCTCCTGCTTGTCCCGCTTGTGCGCGTGGACGCGCGGCCACTCCATGAATCCCGTCGGCTTTCCCATGGTCAGGCCCTCCCGCCCGAGCTGGCCGTCTGCTGAAGCTGCTCAGTGATTGCTTCCATGGGCTTGCGCGCCGCGCGCCGCGCCTGGAGCACGCGCTTGTAGTCCGTGGGCATCACCTTCACGAACCGCGGCACCATCAGCTCCCAGTTGTCCAGCACCCGCCTCGCCAGCGCGCTGCCCGTGTGGCGGTGGTGTCGCTCCACCATGCCGTGCACGAGCCAGATTTCCGACTCGTCCACCAGCGACTCCAGCTCCACCATCTCCAGGTTGCAGCGCTGCCGGAAGGACAGCTCGCGGTCCAACACGTACGCCGTGCCGCCGCTCATGCCCGCCGCGAAGTTGCGGCCGGTGGGGCCGAGCACCACCACCACGCCGCCCGTCATGTACTCGCAGCCGTGGTCGCCCACGCCTTCCACCACCGCCTGCGCGCCGCTGTTGCGCACCGCGAAACGCTCACCCGCGAGCCCTCGCAGGTACACCTCGCCGCCGGTGGCGCCGTAGAGGGCCGTGTTGCCCACCAGCACGTTCTCCTCCGCCACGAAGCGGCTGCCCTGCGGCGGGTAGACGATGATGCGCCCGCCGGACAGGCCCTTGCCGACGTAGTCGTTGGCATCGCCCTCCAGCTCCAGCGTCACGCCCGCCACCAGGAACGCGCCGAAGCTCTGTCCCGCCGAGCCCTTCATCTTCACGTGGATGCGCCCGTCCGGAAGGCCCCGGCCGCCGTGCCGCCGTGCAATCTCGCCCGACAGCATGGCGCCCACCGCGCGGTGCGTGTTGCTCACCGGCTGCGTCAACAACAGCGGCGGCCCGCCATCCAGCACGTGGCTCGAGGCCTTGAGCAGCGTGTGGTCCAGGTGGTCCGACACGTCCTTGCGCCACGGCTGCGTGCAGTGGCGCGGCTCGCTGGCCGGCGCCGCGGGCGCCGTCAGCATCGCGGACAAATCCAGGCGCTTCGCCTTCCAGTGGTCCACCGCCGGCCGCTGGCGCAGCAGGTCCACGCGGCCCACCAGCTCCTCCACCGTGCGCGCGCCCAGCGCGGCCATCTTCTTGCGCAGGTCCTCCGCGACGAGGAGGAAGAAGTTCACCACGTCCTCGGGCCGGCCCTGGAAGCGGCCGCGCAGCTCCGGGTCCTGCGTGGCGATGCCGGCCGAGCAGGTGTTGAGGTGGCACTTGCGCAGCATGATGCAGCCCACCGCCACGAGGCTCGCGGTGGCCATGCCGAACTCCTCGGCGCCCAGCAGCGTGGCCACCAGCACGTCGCGCGCGGTGCGCAGGCCGCCGTCCACCTGCACGCGGATGCGCGAGCGCAGGCCGTTGTGCACCAGCACCTGCTGCGTCTCCGCAAGCCCCAGCTCCCACGGCAGGCCCGCGTGCTGGAGGCTCGACAGCGGCGAGGCGCCCGTGCCGCCCTCGTAGCCGGAGATGACCACCGCGCCCGCGCCCGCCTTCGCCACGCCCGCGGCGATGGTGCCCACGCCCACCTCGCTCACCAGCTTCACACTGACGCGCGAGGACGCGTTCACGGACTGCAGGTCGTAGATGAGCTGCGCCAGGTCCTCGATGGAGTAGATGTCGTGGTGCGGGGGAGGGGAGATGAGCGTCACGCCCGGCGTGGACCACCGCACGCGCGCAATCCGCTCGTCCACCTTGTGCCCGGGGAGCTGGCCGCCCTCGCCAGGCTTCGCGCCCTGCGCAATCTTGATTTGGAGCTCGTCCGCGTTGACGAGGTACTCGGTGGTGACGCCGAAGCGCGCGCTCGCCACCTGCTTGATGGCGCTGCGGCGCGAATCACCGTTCTCGTCCGGCGTGTAGCGCCGCGACTCCTCGCCACCCTCGCCGCTATTGGAGCGCCCGCCCAGCCGGTTCATGGCAATGGCCAGCGTCTCGTGCGCCTCGGCGCTGATGGAGCCGAAGGACATGGCTCCGGTGACGAAGCGGCGTGCAATCGACAGCGCCGGCTCCACCTCTTCGAGCGGTACCGGCGTGCGGCCCTCCGTCACGACGTCCATCAGCCCGCGCAGGTTGCAGTGCTCGCGCGTCTCATCGTCCGCCAGCCGCGAGTACTCCGCGAACTGCACCGGGTCATTGCCGCGCACCGCCGCCTGCAGCTTCGCAATCGTGGACGGGTTCCACTTGTGGCGCTCACCCAGGCGGCGCCACCGGAACTGGCCGCCCACGGGCAGCATGCCGGCCTCCGCGTCCGCCTCCGCGCCGAAGCCGCGCACGTGGCGCTCGCGCACTTCGCGCCCGAGCTCCGGCAGGCCCACGCCCTCCACGCGCGAGGACGTGCCGGTGAAGTGCCGCTCCACCAGCGAGCGTTGAAGCCCCACCGCCTCGAAGAGCTGCGCGCCCCGGTAGGACTGGAGCGTGGAGATGCCCATCTTCGACATCACCTTCAGGAGGCCTTCCTCCAAGGCGTGGATGAAGCGCTCCTGCGCCTTCTCCGCGTCCACCGCCAGCTCGCCCGCGTCCGCCATGGCGCGCAGCGTGTCCAGCGCGAGGTACGGATTCACCGCCGCCGCGCCGTAGGCGAAGAGGCAGGCGAAGTGGTGCACCTCGCGCGCCTCGGCCGTCTCCAGCAGCAGGCCCGTGTACATGCGGATGCCGTCGCGCACGAGCCGCTGGTGCACGGCGGACATGGCGAGCAGCGCGGGAATCGCCGCGTGCGCCGCGTCCACGCCACGGTCGCTCAACAGCAGGATGCTCGCGCCCGAGTCCACCGCGTCCACGGCCGCGGTACAGAGCTTCTCCACCGCGGCCTCGAGAGCTCCCTCGCCGCCGTCCACCGGGTAGAGGAGGGAGAGGCGCTTCGTCTCGAAGAGGCCCTCACCGTGGATGGTGCTCAGCCGCGCGAGCTGTCCGTTGGTGAGGATGGGGCCCGGCAGCGACAGGCGGTGGCACTGCTCCGGCGTCTCCTCGAAGGTGTTGCTCTCCGGGCCCAGGGCGGTGGCCAGCGTCATCACCAGCGACTCGCGCAGCGGGTCGATGGGCGGGTTCGTCACCTGCGCGAAGAGCTGGTGGAAGTACGAGAAGAGGCTCGGGGCCTGGTCGCTCAGCACCGCCAGCGGCGTGTCCGTGCCCATGGAGCCCACCGGCTCCTTGCCCGTCTCCGCCATGGGCGTGAGCACCGAGCGCACGTCCTCGGCGGTGAAGCCGAAGGCGCGCTGGAGCCGCCACAGCTCCTCGCCGCGCAGCCGCTCCGGGGCGGTGACGGTGGGGAGGTCATCGAAGGTGTAGACGTTGCGCTCCAGCCACTTGCGGTAGGGCCAGCGCGTGGTGATGTCGCGCTTGACGTCCTCGTCCTCGAGGATGCGCCCCTCGACGGTGTCCACCAGCAGCATGCGGCCCGGCGTCAGGCGCCCCTTGCGGCGAATCTGCGAGGGCGGCACGTCGATGACGCCCGTCTCCGACGCGAGGATGATGCGGTCATCCTCCGTGACGAGGTAGCGCGCCGGACGCAGGCCGTTGCGGTCCAGCGTGGCGCCGATGAGCTGCCCGTCGGTGAAGGCAATCGCCGCCGGCCCGTCCCACGGCTCCAGCAGGGCGGAGGAGTACTCGTAGAAGGCGCGGCGCTCGTCGGCCATCAGCGCGTCGCCCTCCCACGCCTCCGGAATCATCATCATCAGCGCGTGCGGCAGCGTGCGGCCGCCCAGGTAGAGCAGCTCCACCATGTTGTCGAACTGCGCCGAGTCGCTCTTGCCGGGGACGATGACGGGTTGGAGCGGCTCCAGGCTGCCGCCCAGGCGCGCCGTCTGGAGCAGCCCGCGCCGCGCCGTCATCCAGTTGCGGTTGCCACGAAGTGTATTGATTTCGCCGTTGTGCGCGATGAAGCGGAACGGCTGCGCCAGCTCCCACGTGGGGAAGGTGTTGGTGGAGAAGCGCGAGTGCACCAGCGCCAGTGCGCTGATGAAGTCCGGCTGCTGCAGGTCCGCGTAGAAGCGCGGCAGGTCCACCGGCAGCATCAGCCCCTTGTAGATGAGCGTCTCCGACGAGAGGGACGCGACGTGGAAGAGCCCCTTCGGGTCCACGCCGCGGTCGCGCACGCGGTTCTCCGTCAGCTTGCGGATGCGGTACAGCTTGCGCTCGAAGGCGCTGGGCACCACGCGGCGCCGGGAGATGAAGAGCTGCCGGATGACGGGCGCGGCCTCGCGCGCCAGGGGACCCAGGTGCTCCGGGTCCACGGGTACGTCGCGCCAGCCGAGGACGCGTTGACCTTCCTCCGCGACCACCTGCTCAAAGGCCTCCTCGCACGCGGCGCGCGCCACGGGCTCGGGCGGGAGGAAGACCTGCGCGACACCGTAGTGCCGGCGCGCAGGCAGCTCGAAGCCGAGCTCCGGGACGACGCGCTCGAAGTAGCGGTGGGGGAGCTGCACCAGGATGCCGGCGCCATCTCCTGTTCGAGGGTCCCTCCCAGCGGCGGCGCGGTGGCTCAGCCGATTGAGCAGCTCGAGGGCGTCCTCAACGATGCCTCGGGAGCGCTCGCCGCGAATGTGGGCCACGAAGCCCACACCGCAGGCGTCATGCTCGGTCTCGGGCTCATAGAGGCCGTACCGGCCGGGGAGGATTGCGGACATCAACTTCCCCCATTCCCGCCAACGCGGGAGGTTATGTGTGTGACGCAGGATGCTAACGCGTCGCGTTGCCAAATGGCAGCCCTCGGCGAGTTTTGGAGGGTTCGCCAGAGGGGCTGTCCGACACTCCGGGACAGGGAGCCGTCGGTTTCCAGGCAGCCGCTTGGCCCTGGAGGACGAGCGTCCCGTGACACGGGGCGGCGCTCGGAAGCCAGGGTGATGACGCGGAGCATGGGGGAGGGAACGAGGGTGGCGCGGCCTTTTGTTTCAGGCAGGCACGCCAGCAGCCGCTGTACCGCCAGGGCCCGTCACCCCGGTCGGGCGCGCGGGACTGCTGGTGCGGTGCGGCACTTTGTTCTACGCAGGCGCGCCACCGTCCCACTCCCTCGCCAGAGCCCGTCATGCCCTACACGCCCATCATCGGCACGCTCGGCTACGTCATGTCGCCGGACCGTCAGCGGGTGCTGCTCATCCACCGCAACGCGCGGCCGGAGGACGCGCACTACGGCAAGTACAAGAGGGCCCAAGTTCGCCCGGTGCCGCCCGGCACCGCGTAGCGCCGCCCCAGAGTGATGGGCGGGCAGGTACGCGCCGCCACGCATCGCCACGCGTCGCCCTAATCCAGCAGGGGCGGGACACTGATGGGACGCCGGAGCCGGACCCCGTCGAGTCCTTCCGAGCCACCGTTCCGCCCCGCGTGGAGTGCCCGGACTGTGCCGGCCGGCAGCGGGCGTGCGCGAGGCACGCCCTGGAGTCGGCCCTCAGCATCTCCGATGTGATGACGGACGCCTTCCGGGAGCAGACTCCGAAGGCGATTGAGGCCGAGCGCGTCCCCCGCCTGGAGCTGGCGCTCCGGCTGGTGCGAGACGTGGTGCGGGCCAACGCCGACTCCTTTGGTGAGCAGGCCGCCTTGCCGGGTGCCGTCCTCCAGGGGCTCGCGCTTCAGGTGGATGCGCTGATTCGCGAGGTGCTCCGGTGATGGCTTGCACCTCTACGGTTGACGTCGCGGCCTGCTCGGAGCGCGGGAGGCGTGCCCACCACGAGGATGCGGTGGGGCACCGTCCAGGACCTGAGACGGCGGTATACGCGGTCGCGGACGGGCTGGGCGGGCACTCGGGCGGTGACGTCGCCGCGCAGCGCGCCGTGGCCGCCGTCCTCGATTTCGTGCCAGGGCCCGGGGACCTGGCCGGCATCGCCCGGGGCGCGGTGGGCCTCGCGCACGAGCTGGTGCTCGATGAGCAGAACCGGACGGGCCTCGACTGCCGCACCACGCTGGCGCTGCTGCTGGTGCGCGGCGAGCGCGCGGTGGTGGCGCACGTGGGCGACTCCCGCGTGTACCGGCTGCGCGCCGGAGTCCTGGAGCAGCTCACCCAGGACCACCGGCATCCCATCCGCCGGAACGTTGTCATGCGCTCCCTGGGCAGCCAGCGGTACGAGGAGAACGCGCCGGTGCCCGACGTCCGGGAGCTGGACGTGTCCTCCGACGACGTCTTCCTCCTCACCACGGACGGCGTGCACGACACGCTCGGCAACACAGGCATCCGCGAAGTGCTGAGCGACGTGGCCGAGCTGGGCACGCGTTGGGCCGCCGAGGAACTGGTGCGCCAAGCCCTGGAGCAGGGCAGCTCCGACAACTGCACCGCCCTGGTGCTGCGCGTTGGAGGTGGCCGGTGAGAACCGTCATCGCCTTGCTCGCGGCGCTCGCCGCCGGCTGCCCGACGGAGCCCTCGTACACGCCCCGGCCGGGCGCCTGCCACTACGTGGAGTGCAGAGGCCTCACGTGGCTGCCTGGGTACTGGCAGTGCGCGGTGGTCTCGGACGGGGTCGCGCGCGTGTCCTTCGGCACCCGAGAGGAGGCCGAGTCCTTCATCCAGCGCCACGGGCTCCTCTCCTGCGCGGGGAAGGCGGTGAGGCCGTGAGTCGCCCGGGACACTTCAGCAGCATCTCCATGCGCGGCCCGCTCGGGCATGTCTGCACGCTGCGCGCTCCCGGCATCGAGGTGGAGTGCCACGCCCGCACGCGCCAGGACGCGGAGGCGAGCGCGGCGCTGGCCCTCACCCAGGAGTTGCGCCGGCGCGAGCAGGCCGCGTTCCGCGCGGGGCGCCTCCTTCAGTCCTACTCGCTGTCCACGCGGAGTCCCGCATGAGCACACCCCTGCGAATCGTCCTCGTGGGCTGCGGCGCGAAGAAGGCGGACAGGGCCACGGTTGCGTCCGAGCTCTACACCGGGCCTCTCTTCCGGAGCGCTCTGGCGTACGCGCTCGCGCGCTACCCCCGCGAGAAGGTCTGCATCCTCAGCGCGCACCACGGGCTGCTCACGCTGGACGCCGTGGCCGCACCGTACAACGTGCACCTGGCGCAGCTCTCCGAGCAGGAGTGCGAGACGTGGGCGGAGGGTGTGGCCGCCGAGCTGCGCCGGCGCTTCCCCGTCGAGACGGCCGAGGTAGAGGTGCTGGCGAGCCGCCTGTACGTGGAGACACTGCGCCCCCACCTGCCGGTGGGGTGGAAGGTGTCGGCGCCGCTGGCGGGGCTCACCGCGCTGGCGTGGCGAAAGTGGCTGCGGCAGGCACGCGAAGCCGCCCGCACGTCGAATCACCCTGACAAAATTCGGGTGCCGGCGGTAGAGATGGAACAGTCGCCCGGACGGCGCCTGTACCTCTTCGCCGTCGACGGGAAGCGGGTGCCAGAGTTTGCCACCGTGTCCCGCGTGCGCCGCGCGGACGGGCATCTGCAGGGCTACCAGCGGCCCGAGGCGCTGGCCCACGTCCAGGCCATCCGCGCGTACGTGGAGAGCGCCGCGCCGCTGATGCCCAACGCGGTGGTGCTCGCGTTCGACAGCCGTGTCCGCTTCGAGGCGCTCACTGCGGAGGCCACCGGCCCGGCACGGCACGGGCACCTCGTCATCCCCCTGGTGGCGGGGGAGGGCGCCCCTGGCTTCATCGTGGATGGGCAGCAGCGCCTAGCCGCCGTGCGCGAGGCGGAGGTGGCTTCTTTCCCGCTCGCGTGCTCCGCGTTCATCACCGACGACGTGGGGCATCAGGCGGAGCAGTTCATCCTCGTCAACTCGACGAAGCCGCTGCCGAAGGGCCTTATCTACGAGCTGCTGCCCAGCACCCGCGGTGCGCTGCCGGACGCGCTGGAGCGCCGCCGTTTCCCCGCCGCTCTGGTGGAGCGGCTCAACCTGGACGAGGGCAGTCCGCTGCGCGGCCTGGTGAAGACACTCACCAACCCCGGTGGGCTCGCTCAGGACAACAGCTTCCTCAAGGCGCTGGAGAACAGTCTGCGTGACGGCGTCCTGTACCGCTTCGCCGAGGCGGAGGGCGGGCCGGACGTGGACGGCATGCTGGCTCTTCTGCGCGCGTGGTGGGGCGCCGTGGCGAGCACCTGGCCGAAGGCATGGGCGAAGTCGCCGAAGGAATCCCGCTTGCTGCACGGCGCTGGCGTCGTGGCGCTCAGCTTCCTCCTCGATTCGGTGGATGTGCGGCTCAGGGCGGAGGTGGGCCGTCCGCCGCCGACTGAGGCGCAGTTCGCCCGAGAGCTGGCGCTGCTGAAGGACGAGTGCCGGTGGACGGACGGCGTCTGGGACTTTGGGCCCGGACGGCAGCGGCGGTGGAACGAGCTGCAGAACACCTCCAAGGACGTGGAGCTCCTCTCCAGCTTCCTCACGGTCACGTACCGCGAGCGCAGCAAGGACAAGCCCGCGCCGAAGGGCCGGGCACGAAAGGCAGGTGCCGCATGACGTCCTGCAACCGCCGTCCGCCTTTCGGGCATGACCCGTCCGGTGGAGTGCCCACGGAGCGCCAACTCGAGGTGCTGAGCTTCATCGACGAATTCAAGTCCGCGCACGAGATGGCGCCCACGCTGCGCGACATCTGCGTGCGCTTCGGCTTCTCCAGCACCAACGGCGCGAACGACTTCCTCATCCGGCTGGAGGGCTACCGACTCCTGACGCGGCAGGAGGCCAAGGCGCGCTCGCTGCGCCTCACCGAGTCGGGCAAGGCCGCCGTCGCGGAGTTCCGCCGGCAGCGCACCGCGGCCTCCCAGGTACTGCGGAAGGAGGGGGAGAGCCGTGTCTGACAACAGCGCAATCGAGTGGACCGACGCGACGTGGAACCCGGTGCGCGGCTGCTCCCGGGTGTCCCCGGGCTGTGGTGGCGGGACGCCAGGCTCGCTCAAGGGCGGCTGCTACGCCGAGCGCGTCGCGGCGCGCTTCTCAGGGCCGGGGCAGCCCTACGAGGGACTGGCGAAGTTCACGGAGGCGGGCCCGCGATGGACGGGCGTCGTCCGCGTCGTGGAGTCGATGCTGTTCCAGCCGCTCGCGTGGTCGCGCCCGCGCCGCATCTTCGTGAACTCCATGAGCGACCTGTTCCACGAGAGCCTGGCGCTCGCGGACGTGGACCGCATCGTGGCGGTGATGGCGATGTCGCCCCAGCACACGTTCCAGGTGCTGACGAAACGCGCCGCGCGGATGCGGGACTACTTCAACGCGCCCGACCTCGCTCATCGGCTCGGCGTCGTCATGGCTCGCATGCTGGAAGACAAGCCGCGCCTGCTCCGGAAGCGCGCAACGGTGCCCATTCAGCTCCCGCTGCCGAACGTGTGGGGCGGCGTCTCCGTGGAGGACCAGGTGCGCGCGAACGAGCGCGTGTCCGAGCTCATCGCCACGCGGCTCGCCGTGCGCTTCCTGTCCTGTGAGCCGCTACTCGGGCCGGTGAGCATCGGGCTTCTGGGGACGATGCCGAAGACAATCAGCCCCATCTACGCGCCGGTCCGCGACCGCATCCACTGGGTCATCTGCGGTGGCGAGTCGAAGGACGGGGCGAGGCCCATGGACCCGGCCTGGGCCCGCGCGCTCCGCGACGAGTGTGTCGCCGCCGACGTGCCGTTCTTCTTCAAGCAGTGGGGCGAATGGGCACCGCTGGAGGCGCTCAAGAGCGACCCGGCGCAGACGGCCAAGGTGCACGGCGGCAAGGTGCCGGAGATGCAGGTGGGCAACGCCACCGTGTATCGCGTGGGGAAGAACGCCGCCGGCCGCGAGCTGGACGGGCGCACCTGGGACGAGTTTCCCGCTGAGGTGCCCCGTGCGTGAGCACCGCTGTGAAAGCCTGCGCCACCCGGTGGGCTGGCCGGACGCGGACCTCTTCAAGTGCGTGGCCTGTGGCCGCTGGGTGGACGCGCACTGCGAGGGCTGGTTCGCCATGGACGGCGACACGGGGCGGTGCGACCCGTGCGAGTTCAAGGCCACGGGCCGCAAGGCGCCCGACCACGGCCTGCCGCCGCCTCGCGGCAGTTTGGGCCATGCGGCCCGGCTCGCCGCTGTCCCCGTCGACGTCCTCCCGCGCGGGGTGACGCTCATCCGCCCCTGGGCGTGGGCGGTGGCCTGCGCAGGGAAGGACGTGGAGAACCGCACGTGGGAGCCGTGGCGCTCCGCAGTGGGCGGGTGGCTCGCCATGCACGCAGGCCTGAAGTGGGACGAGGCGGCCCTGCCGTGGATTCGTGAGCGCGTGGACTCCCGGCGCATGCCGCTGCCTGCCAAGGGCGAGGACCCGAGCGGCGTCATCGTCGCGGTCGCCCAACTGGGCGCCGTCCTCACGAGCTCCGCGTCCCCCTGGTTCACGGGCCCATACGGCTGGCGTCTCGACAACGTCGTCCGTCTCCCCAAGCCGGTGCCGTGCAAGGGCGCGCAGGGGCTCTGGCAGCTTCCCGCTGACGTGCTCGCGAGCGTCCGGGCTGGGGTGGAGCAGCTCCGCGCGGAGGTCCGGCGATGACCTCCGCGAAGAACATGGCCGAGCGTCGTCCGTCGCTGCCTGGGTGGGCGGAACTCGACGCTCCGCGCTCCGGTGGCTCCGTGCTGTCGGTCAGCGCGTGGCGACGTACCAGCAGCGGCGCGCTGGTCATCTCCGCCCTGGAGCTGGCGGAGATGCCAGACCGGAGCGGTACCGGCCCCCAGTGGCACATCTCCGTGTCGCGCCTCGGTGGCCGCCCGCGTCCGGCGGACGTGCGCGCCTCGCTCCGGGCCTTCGGCCTCATCGGGGCTGAGGAGGACAATCACCACCCGGGCGTCGCGCGGCACTTCTGGCTGCCCGTAGACCCGGCCCACCGCGTGGACTGCGAGTGCAAGGAGGACGAGCAGCTCATCACGGAGTCGGACGGATACCGCTGGACGAACCCGCACGAGGGGGAGTGCCGCGGGTGCGAGCTGCAGCGTGCACTGGGCCGTCCGTGTCCGCTGCACGCCCAGAAGGGAGTGCCTCGGTGAGCCGCCGTGCCCGAACCCTCGGCCTCGCCGCGCTGGCGTGCGTGTGCACCTGCACGGGCGTCCACGCCGCCCGCGTCGAGCAGCACCTGCCTCACGCCGCTGCACTCGCGGCCGGCGCCGTCGTCGCCTTCCTCTCTGCGGTGCTCGTCACCGTTGCCTACCTCACCCGGAGCCGTCACCCATGAGCTGCATCCGCGAGTACGAGTACACCGTCGGCTACCTCTTCTGCGGCAGCGGCCTGGGGGCCCTGGGCCACGACGCGGCCAGCCTCTCCCTGGACGGGCACACCGCGCGCTGGCGCAACCTGGGCGGCGTCGACTTCGACGCGCTCGCCTGCGAGGACTTCCGTCGCCTCACCGGAGCGCCGGCCCTCTGCGCGGACGTGGCGGCCCTCACCCCTCAGCAGCTTCGCGCTTTCTGGGGGGCGCGCGCGCCGGACATGACGAAGTGGAGCCCGCCCTGCAAGGGGGCCAGCCAGCTTCTCTCCGTGGAGGCCAGCCAGTCCGCGAAGTACCAGGCCATGAATCGCCTCATGCTGGACGCGACACGTCTGGTGCTGGCTGCCTATCCAGAGCCGGACAACCGCCCGGCCCTCATCATCGTGGAGAACGTCCCCAGCTTCCGCACGCGGTGCCGGGAGACGTTGGCGGAGACCCTCCGCCTGCTGCGCGAAGCCGGGTACGTGGTGGACGTGCGCACGCACGACTTGGGCGCGGAGGGCGGGTTGGCGCAGCGCCGTGAGCGCTTCACCCTGGCCGCCCGCTGCCCGCGCCGATGCCCCGTCCCGGTGCGTTTGCCCCCGCCGAGGCGACTCCGCGGAGTCGGGGAGGTGCTGGGGCCGCTGCCCTGGCCGGACGACCCGCGTGCCGGGCGCATGCACCGGCTGCCCCGCATTGAGTGGCTCAACGCCGTGCGACTGGCTTTCGTACCGCCGGGCGGGGACTGGCGCGACTTGCCCACGCGGGGCGGTGTGGTGGAGTGGCTCGCCGCGCGCGGGCTGTGGCCGACGGGGGGGGACACCGCTGGCTTCCGCGCGCTGGTGGAGGAGCAGCTCGGCAACCCCGTGGCGCAGGGCCAGCAACGGCGGGAGGTGCACCGGCGCCACCCGGTGCAGGCCTGGGCGGAGGCGGCACCCACTGTGTCGGGCCCTGGCGGCGCCGGGCTGTGCGCGGTGGAGGACAGGCGGGTGGAGCAGCTCGCCCTGGGGCATGAGCCGCGACGCGGCGCGGAGGGCGTGGCTGCGTGGAATGGCCCGGCGGCCACCGTGCGCGGTGTGGCCCGGCATGACAACGGGGGCGCTGCGGTGGCGGATGCCCGGGTGGACGCGCTCGCCTTCGGCACAGGCCAGCGCGCCGGCTCCACGGGCGTCTACGAGTGGAGTGCGCCCGCGCGTACCGTCATCGCCACGCCCTACGTCAGCGGGGGGAGTGCGCCCGCCAGCGTCGCGGACCCGCGCACGCTCGAGCAGTTGGGCCTGGGCCGCACCGCAGAGGGGGCGGACACGTACAAGGGGAGGCCGGGCCTGCTGGGCGTCGGCTCGTGGACTGAGCCGAGCCCAACCGTGGTGGGGCGGGCCACCGTCTCCGGAGGCAATGCCCAGGCGGCCGTCGCGGATGAGCGCGCCCGCGAGGGGTTGGAGCGTCTGGGCGTCGGGGAGAATTGCCGGAATGGCTTCTACGGCGTCCTGGAGTGGGGGGAGCCCGCCCGCACGGTAACGGGCAGCCTCCAGCTCGACAACGGCCCAGCGGTGGTGGCGGACCCGCGGCTGCCGCAACCGCGCCCCCTCATCGACATTCGCATGGCGCTCGCCCTGCTTGCCGAGGGCTGGGAGGTGCCGCGCGGGGCTCTCATGCCCGCCATCGTCTCGCCGCTGTCCGGCTGCTGGCACCGGCCCCTCACCACGTTGGAATTGGCGGTGCTTCAAGGCCTGCCGCCGGTGGTGGGCGACGAGCCGCTCAGCCTGGCCGGCAACAGCGACAGGGCCTGGAGGGAGCGCATCGGCAACGGCATCCCCGTGGGCGGGGCGGAGGCGTGGGGCCGCAGCACCTTGGAGGCGTTGCTGCGCTCCGGCCTGGGCAACCCATGGAGCGCGTGGGGCGGTGGGCACTGGGTGGCCCCGGCGCTGGAGGGCTACGCGGCATGAGTCGCCAGTGCAGAAAATTGGGGATGTCAGGTCCGGCCGGTACCTGCGGCCCCATGACATCCCTCGTCGCCCTGTCCATGAGGAGCGTTGAATGAGTGCCTGCGCATCCAGCCCAGGCCGCGCGCCTCTCCTCGCCGTCGCCGTCCCGCCGGAATGGGCCTGGGCAGTGGCGGTGCGCAACACCGCCGTGCTCAACGCGCCCGACGCCCCGCCCAACGCGGCGCTGGGCGGCTACGTGGCAGTCTGCGCCGGCGCCGAGCACGAGCCCGCCCTCGTGCCGTGGGTGGCTACCTGGTGCGCGGTGGAGGTGCCCCCTGCCGCCGAGCTGCCTGTGTGTGCGGTGGTGTCGGTGGGGCGCCTGGAGGCCGTCTCCCAGCACCCGGACGGCCCGCGCGAGTCGCACTGGTACGTGGGCCCGGTGGGGCTGTGGCTGGCGGACGTGGTGCCTCTGCCTGAGCCGGTGCCCTGCCAGCCGGACCCGGTGTCCATGTATTGGACCTTGCCCGAGGATGTCCTCGCTGCGGTGCGCGCGGCCTACTCTGCGGTGAGGCAGTCCGATGCGGCCCGGTGGCAGGCGTACGAGAAGCGCGCATCCGCCGCCCTCAACACGCCAGCGCCCCCGGGGCTCCGCGAGCGCGTGCTGAAGCTCTGCACGTGTCGCCGGGCGATGACTCTGTGTCCCACCTGCAGGGCCTTCCGTTGCCCGTACCCGGCATGCCCGCCGCATGCATGCGCGCAGGAGGTCCGCCAGCCGTGAGTTGCCCCGAGGACAAGCAGCAGGGGAGAGGCGCCCCGGGCCGCGCCACATGCGAGCTCCACCACCTGACGTGCCAGTTCGGCTTCCGCGTGCTGACTGGCACCACCGGCCGGCCAGAGCGCGTGGAGGTGTCCATTCCCGGGTACCGGGCCACGTGGCGCCGCATCCCCGGGAGCTTCTACGAGCGCGAGCCCGACACCCGAGAGGAATCGCCATGACGTCGTGCGCGCGCCGCGAGGACGCGGCACCCACCGAAGCTCCTGACGACATCCCGCCCGGCCACGTGCGCCTGCGCTCCGGCCAAGTGGTGCCCGAGTCGCTGGCCGCCCAGGTGCTGCCCGCGCCCCAAGGCGCCGAGGCTTCGCTGAGGCTTCGTCAGGAGCGCGCCGGGCTGGCCACGCCTGCTCCTGCGTGCACCTGCGCCCGGGGCGAGTTGGAGGAACTGCTCGCGGCCCTGGCCGAGGAGCGCGCGTCCCGGGTGCGCATGGAGGGAATGCTTCAGCGGGCGCTCGACCTGCTCGCCCAGGCGCTGGAGTCCCGGCCCATCGGAGTCCCAGGGCAGGTGCCCGTCTCCCCCCAAAACGTGTCCCCGGCCGTCCCTCTCGTTGTCCCCTCGTCCCCGGGGGACGCGTCCCCCTCTGTCCCCCGGGGACGAGGGGACATGAAGGGGGGTAGGGGGGAAGCAGCAATAGCGACGACGAAGTCGGAGCGGTTGCGAGAGAGAGACAGACTCAAGAAACAGAGGAAGAGGGCGAGACTGAGAGCAGAGAAGGAAGCTGCTGCTGAAGGCGCGCACGAGGCGTCCCCCTCTGTCCCCCGTCCCCTGTCCCCCGGGGACGCGTCCCCCTCCGTCCCCCCGGGGGACATGTCCCCTCCGGCCCGCGCCCCGGCGCCGCCCGCCGTGCGCCGCAGTGCCCGGCCGGCATGGACGGACGACTCACCGCCGGGCCCGGAGAAACTCTTCTTCGCGTGGTGCCAGGAGGAGCGGCAGCGCATGTTCCCCAACGCCCTGCAGGAGCGCCCTCCTGCCGGTTGGGGCGCCTGGTACACCGAGGCGCTCGCCGTGGTGGGCGGGGACGAGGAGCGCCTGCGCGCGGCGTGGCACACATGGCTCGCTGACTCTTGGGGGCGGGGATGCAACCCGGTGTGCCCCGCGAACGCGTTCACCAAGGTGTGGCGCCGGCACGTCCCGGGCCAGGACGTCCCCGCCGAGGGGGCTCTGCCGCCGGTGCCCGCGAGCGCTGCGGAGGCTCGCCGCAGGTCTGCTCTGGGGGTGGGCCGTGGCGAGGAGCCGCCGCGCGTCGCGTGCGCCACCGGCTGCGGCGAGGTGAGCTGCCAGCTCGTGTGGGGCCACCCCCTGGCCGCCAAGTGCCTTGCGCGCTTGGAGGCGGAGGTGGCCACCTGGACTGGGGATAGCGTTAACGCGTGGGTACAGGCTGTGCGGGCCGGTTTGGCGCCTACAGCAAGTCATTCAGCATGAGTTGCCCAACTCTTCACAGCCTTATGCAGCCAGTTGATATTGAGCACTACTGCCACACCCACAGGTCTAAGGCGTCCAACGGGCGCGCATTTCATCCTCGTAGAAGAACGCCCCCTCGATCCTTATGGCCCAGCTTCCGACAATATCTTTCCATACGGATTGAACTGCATCCAGCGGCACCGACACAATACGCTCACCCATTGATGGGGTTTGCCTGTGGCCCTTGAGCGTGACGACGTTCTCGGCGGCTGCAATACCAATAACTTCTACAAAGTCGTAATAGGCAGACCTCGTGTACACTCGAAGCACCTTTCGCTCTGTCTCCGGAATGCCTTGAAGCAGTACTGCTGCCCGACGAGTCAGGGCGTGCATGATGAGAGGCAGGCTAGATGGCTGAAGCATAGTCGTGTTTGTTGCAGTGCGAAGTGGAAAGACAAAGCAATGACCGGCATATCCATCATTTTCGTCGCCGCTCAACCGAACGCCGACTGCCTGATCTGGGAAGGCCCACACGTTTGCGGCGACGACGAATCCTCCCTGGTGTGGGATCACGACCACGTCGAGCACTGGTGCTGGAATGCAACGCTGCGATGCTGCGTTCTGGAGCTCTGTCTTGATGCTGCTTGCTACGCCATGCGTTAATGGCACATAACCAGAGATTTTGCCGGTCGCCTTGTCCTCCTGCGCTCCAATCAAAAGAGTGCCGCCGTATGCATTTGCGAAGGCGGCAATGTCCTTTGCCATTTCAAAGTGATTCCATTGCTCTTTGCCGTTGGGAAATTTCTCCTTCTTCAGCACAGCCTTGAAATCTAGGGTGAGGCGCTCTTGACCGCCTCCTAATGGAGGCAGGTCGCTGGTTGAGAAGATCATAAGAGGAATATCCCAGCCCAATGAGGGGCTTTACAAGTGCGTTGGTGCGTGCACGCAATGATAATCCAGTCGAGGATGTGTTCAGAGGAGTGCGCATCGCAGTGGACATCGCGAAGCAATTCTGGAATCCGCGCCCATTCAATTCTGCAGTGCTGGCGCGTCGGGGCTGTGGCGCGTCCGCCTCACACTCGAGCTGCTGCCTGGAGGTGCTGCGTGACGGCCTGCGATGTCCTCACCTGCGCGGATGACCGCTGCAGAAGGCCGCTGCCAGCCGACGCGGACCCGCGCGCCCGCTACTGCACCCGTAAGTGCCTGCTGCGCGTCTCCGCCCGCACCGCCGCGCGAGCACGCTCGAAGACGGGCACCACCAACCGACAGCCGGCCTTCATCCGCCGGCTGCGCGCCGAGGTGCCCGAGGGGCTGTGCGTCTACTGCAAGGAGCCCCTCGCTCCGCGCCAGCGCTTCATGTGCGCGAAGCCGAAGTGCCGCTCTGCCTACAGCGCAGACCACCGGCGCGAGACGCGGACGATGCAGGAGTCGGGGGCGGACGACATGGAGGACAGCCCCGGAGCGGTACTCGCCGCGGAGCTACGCGCCAGCACCGTGCAGCTATCCGCGAAGCTCGACGCGTTCCGGGCGCGGGTCCACGAGTTCTGCGCCAGCGTGCTGGTGGGAGGGGTGCGGTGAGCTGTGCGATGAGGTAGACCCGGCCATCATGGCGTTGCCGAAGCTGGAGGCCTGATTGCGGTCGGCCTGTGTCTCAAAATCCAGTGCGGCACATCAGCTGGCGCCTGTGCACGCGTTAATGCCATTGTGTCTGACTATAGTGTGTCAGATTTTTTGCTGCCAAACTCAATGTCCCATGCAACAACTCATGTGGCTCATGCGTATGTGGGCGAGCTATGAAAGGGGCATGGGGCTGTGCGAACAGACATTATTGAACAGGCAATGTGGTTTATTGTGCATCTTCGACTCTCTCGGATGAGGGGGTACCTTGATGCAATGCGAGAACTCTCTGCGAGACATCCTTCAGGACATGATGCTGATGCTGCGCGCGACGAACTCCGCCGTCTCATGCGGGCCTATAACGCGTGGCGGCTCATGGGGAGTGAGCGGCGTCTGCGTCTTGGGTTGTTTTTTCTCGGTGCGGCCCATCAATAGCTGGCTTCGTGGGTGCTGCCATTGGGTGTCATGCGATAGCCTTCTGGCGATGCCGCGACAGAAAGTGATGTCTCCCCGGTGAATCGGCTGATGGTTGCGGCCCGTGTCCTCCTCTCCATCGAGAGTTGACGGCGAGGAGGACACTGATGATCTGCATCCGCTTCGAGGTGCCCGTGGTGACAAAGAACCCCACCAACCAGCGCGAGCACCCGATGGCCCGGCACCGCCGCGCGAAGGGCCAGCGGGACGCCACGGGCTTGCTGTGGCCTGGGTGGAAGGGCCCGGCCCTCCTGGTGGTGCGCCTCACCCGGGTGGCGCCCCGCCGCCTGGACCGGGACGACAACCTGCCGGCCGCGTTGAAGTCTGTCCGCGACGAGGTGGCTCGGCAGCTCCGCGTGGACGACGCGTCGCCCCTTGTCCGGTGGGTGTACGCGCAGGCCCAGGGCACGCCCACGGTGATGGTGGAGTTGGCCTGGGGGGACGACGAGCTCGCCGCGGCCGTTCGCGCCCAGGATGCGCTGACACCGCCTCCTCCGCCTGTGCCCGCTGAGCCCAGGGCCCAGCCCCCGGCCCGTTCGCGCACTGCGAAGAAGGCGCCCAAGGCCGGTGGAGTGTCCCGCTCGTTCGCGGACATGGTGAAGCCGGCCTTCCGGAAGGGCGGTGTGCCGTGATGGCTGGCCGGCGGAGCGCTCCCGCCGGCCAGCTCTGCATCAGCGACCTACCGACGTCGCGGACGATGCCGCGCGCGCATGGGCAGGGGCTTCACGCTCTTCACGGCTTCCTTGGGGAAGAGCTCCAACTGCTCCGGTTTGAGCCGGAGGTCGAGTTCAAGCTGCGGCTTCGCAGGTGGTCGCTTGCCGTAGTCCCAGGTGGGCTTGCCCCGGATGGGGAAGGCCTTCTTGCCGTACTGCCATGCGTAGATGATCCGGCCGTTTCGCAGCCGGATTCGTGGAGTCCACCCGACGATGGGACGAGGGTCCGGCCGCAGGCGGCCCCGACTGCGCCGTGTAGCTGTGTTCACCACTGTGCGACCGCGTTTGAACGCGGTATGGGCTTGTTGTGTCGACAGTCTGCGTTTATCCTGTCGGCGTTCTTCGCTGTTCGCGCGGCGGGGACTGGCTGTGTCTGTGGGAGTTGGCGCTCTCCACTCAGCCTGAGGGGTCGGGCTCTTCTTCGGCCGACCCCTCTTCTTTTGTTGTGGCGGCCCGGTCGTGCTTCGGTCCATTTTCTCGCGACTCATTCGTTCTCCTGCGTGTGACTACCCAGGTGAGTGCTGGGAGTTTGAGGCAGACCATGTACGCTGCCTGTCGTTGGACAGGGCAGTGACCAAGAGAGCGACTTCTGCTCCCGAGACGGGCTGGTCTGTTCAGGCGAGGGGCCGTATTAAGCTGCTGGGCCCCTGTCGACGGACAACCGTGCGCCCGCTTTCACCGCACCGTCGACCGGCCACAAGCTATGGGGGGGCATTTTACGTGTCAACGCAAGACCCCGTAACTGGCTGGGCCCGATCATTGCAATCTATGATCGAGCTCCAACACGATTCGTCACGTTGTGATTACGACGCTTGGTGAGGAGCCTAGTGACTTGTTGTATGGGCTTCCTGAAATCCAACCTGAGCGGCTGGTCTGCGGCTGGATTTACGCGATTCCGCCCGCGTCCGGACCGTCTGGAACGGGCGTCTCGGGCGGTGCCGACGGGATAGGTGAAGGTGGGGCGATGGGCGTCTCGGGCGCAGGCTGCTCGGGGGCGCCCTGGGGCCGCTGAGGGTGTGGACGGCGCGGCGGAGAGCCTCCTCGAGCTCGCGGGCGGGCGGGGCGACGGTGGAGAGCAGCTGGTTGGCGCAGCGGGCGTGGCGGCTCTGGCTCTCCGCGGCGAGCTTGAGCTGGGTGAGGGCGTCGCTGACGAGCCTGCGGGCGTCCTCCAGCTTCTGGCGGGCCTGGTAGTAGGCGACGTCCGTCATGAGCTTCTGGAGCGTCAGGCGCTGCTCCTCGGTGATGCCGGAGAGCTTCTCCGCGCGGCGCAGGTAGTAGAGGCCCTGGTCCACCTTGGCGGGCTCGTCCGAGTTGATGCGCGGGCGGGCTAGCGACTCCAGGAGGGGGAAGAGGGCGCGGTCCAGATCGTCGCGCTCGGTGAAGCTGCGCATGGCGAGGGAGGTGACGTCCTGGCCCTCCACGGGGATGGGGGCATAAGCGTCCGCCAAGCGCGCGTCCCCGGGGCGGTAGGGCGCGGAGCCCGCCGGCGCGTTGCGGCCCTTCATCACCACGAACTGCCCGTCCACGAGAGACAGCGATGTCATCCTCGCCCCGCGCTGCCGTCTCCAGCGAAGCCTTCCAGGTGGGAGCCAACGAAGAACGGCCAGAAGCCTGCATCCACGACCGCGTCGAATGCGGTTGGCGCGGTCGAGTTACTGCGAGGCCGGCGTCCGGAGCAGCCGTGCCGGTCCATACCGTTGACGGAGGCTCGGCATTCAGCTCACCTTGTGGGGCGATGCCCTCCTGCCCACAGCCTAATCAGTGCTCCGAGGATGGCTGCCGCCGGCCCGCAGCGCCGCGGCACAAACGCTGCTGGGGGCACCTGAAGCGCGTGACGCGCAAGCAGTCCCTGGAGACGCCCCTCGCCGAGGCGTACTCCTCGCCGTGGGATCGCCTGACGGCTGCTGCCCTGGCGTACGCGGATGCGGCCGATGACGAGGAGGACTTCGTAAGGGCGCGGGACCGGCTCCGGAAGGCTGCGCTCGCATATGCCCGAGCGAGGCGCGCGCGGCTGAAGCGAGATGCCGCGCGAGAAAGGCCACAGAGTTCGGAAGGCCAGCTCACGTTCTGGCCGAAGGGCCCAAGGTGATTGGGCCCTTCGGGAGGCAGGCGCGGCGATGTTACCGCCTCTGCATTCTCTCCATCCTGGCCATGTTTTCGCGGGCTTGCTGCTGCTGCTCGAAGCGCTTGTATTCCTCGTTGGCAAGTTCGCTTCGGGTCTTCACGCCGCCCTTCCCAGATTCAGCTCGCCAGATGACCCGCATTCCAAGGAACATCCCCCCAATAGCGTCTTCAGGGCCCAATCTCGTGATGGCGGTGACCAGATCCCCGACCTCGTTGAGGGAGAGCTCCGCGAGGCGCGCTTCGAGCTCATCATCAACGAGCAGGAAGATGGTCTCGTCGGCGTTCCGACGCCGAGCTGCAGCCTTTTCTCTCATCAGTTCTGCTTTGAGTCCTGCCATACATCCTCCAGTAACGTGAACCACGTCGTTCTGTTCCACGGCCGTGGTGCCCGACCGCATGAGGGAGAACACGGGGCATGTGTGGGATATGCCATCTTCTCGTCGCTCCTCGCGCTGAAGTGTGGTGCGCCGGACGCTGTCCACGCTGCCCGGGAGACTGGGCACCGTGGCACGCGAGCGCACCAGGAAGCCCACCACCAGCACCGGCCGGGAGGCACCGGCTGAGTCGTCGCGCGAGCTGACGCCGAAGCAGGCCGCCTTCGTCCGGGAGTACTTGGTCGACTCCAACGGGACGCGGGCCGCCATCCGCGCTGGGTACTCCGAGCACTCCGCCGAGGTGACGGCCTCGAAGTTGTTAAGGAATCCCAAGGTCTTGGCGGCCGTGGAGGCGGGGCGGGCCGCCATCGACGCTGCCGTCCAGGAGAGCATCGTCGTTGAGGTGGTCGAGGTGCTCCGCGAGCTGCGGCGCATCGGCTTCTCCGACATCGGAGAGGCGGTCGGCGAGGACGGCACCGTGCTGTCGCTGAAGCGCATGCCGGAGGCCATCCGTCGCGCCATCTCCAGCATCGAGGTGGAGGCCCTCTTCGAGGGGAAGGGGGAGGAGCGCGTCCAGGTCGGCACCGTGACGAAGGTGAAGCTCTGGCCGAAGGACAAGGCGCTGGAGCTGCTGGGCAAGTACCTGAAGATGTTCACCGACAAGGTGGAGCTGGGCGGTGAGCTGAAGGTGAGCCACGAAGACGCGCTGGGGGCCCTGGAATGAGGGCGGCCCGTGCCAGCGGCAGGGTGCCCCTCCAGCGCCAAGTGGTGAGGGGCCGGGCACCGAGGGAGCTGAAGGCGCGCTCCGGCAGGGAGCGCCAGCGCCGGGGCCCCGTCGAGCTTCCCCCACGCGAGAAGGTCATCCGCCAGCGGCTGAAGGACGACTTCCCGCACTACGCCTCGCGGTGCCTGCGCATCCGCCCGAAGGAGGTGACGGGCGGGGACTTGCCGCCGCTGAAGCTCAACCGCGCCCAGGCCTTCATCCACGAGAGGCTGGAGGCGCAGCTGAAGCGCATGGGGCGCGTGCGCGCCATCATCCTCAAGGGGCGGCAGCAGGGCTGCAGCACCTACGTGGAGGCGCGCTTCTACTGGAAGGTGTCCCACCGCAAGGGCGTGCGCGCCTTCATTCTGACGCACGAGGACCCGGCCACCGCCAACCTCTTCGAAATGGCGAAGCGGTACCACGACAACTGCCCGGAGCTGGTGCGCCCCTCCATTGGCGCGTCCAACGCGAAGGAGCTCGTCTTCGACAGGTTGTCCTCCGGGTACAAGGTGGGCACCGCGGGCAGCAAGGGGACGGGACGCTCCTCGACGATTCAGTACTTCCACGGCAGCGAGGTGGCCTTCTGGCCCAACGCCTCCACCCACATGCGCGGCGTGCTGGAGGCGGTGCCGAATGCCGAGGGCACGGAAGTCATTCTGGAGTCCACCAGCGACGGGCCGCAGGGCCTCTTCCACCGTCTGTGCAAGGCGGCGCAGGAGGGCGCCAGCGAGTACGAGCTGATTTTCGTCCCGTGGTTTTGGCAGCCCGAGTACCGGCTGCCGGTGCCCGAGGGCTTCCAGCGCACCTCGGAGGAGGACAGGTACGCGGCCCTCTGCCTGGAGGCGCACGGCTACGAGTTGGAGGACGCGCAGCTCGCCTGGCGCCGCTCGAAGATTGCGGCCTTCGAGAAGGGCGTCCACGACTTCCGGCGCGAGTACCCGGCGACGGTGGAGGAGGCCTTCAAGGCGGCGGCGGTGGGCGCCCTGTGGACGCAGGAGTTGCTGGACAACGCCCGGGTGCCTGAGCTGCCGAAGGACGCGGAAGGGCGCCCGCTGCCCATGGTGCGCGTGGTGGTGGCGGTGGACCCGGCCGGCGGGGACGGCCCCAACAACGACGAGGTGGGCCTCGTCTGCGCGGGCAAGGCCACCAACGGCCACGCCTACGTGTGGCGCGACGACTCGGCGAAGTACTCGGCGGAGGGCTGGGCCACCAAGGCGCTGGCCGTCTACGAGAAGGAGAGCGCCGACGCGGTGGTGGGCGAGAAGAACTTCGGTGGCGACATGGTGGAAACCACCATTCGCAGCAAGGCCCGCGAGTCGCACAAGCACGTGCGGGTGAAGGTGGTGACGGCTTCGCGCGGCAAGGCGAAACGCGCGGAGCCGGTGGCGGCCCTCTACGAGAGGGGCCTCGCACACCACGTGGGCCGCCTCATTGCCCTGGAGGACGAGCAGACGACGTGGGTGCCGGGCGAGTCCACCTGGAGCCCCAACCGCATGGACGCCGCGGTGTGGGCCCTGACGGAGCTGATGCTGGGCGGCCCGGAAACCTTCCAGGTGGGGAGCTACCGGTGAGCGCCGCCCGTCTTCGTCTTCGCGAGAGTCGCCGCCCGCGTGCGCACGGGGTGCCGAGCGCCGCCCGACGGGACAGGGTGTGGGTCATCGTCCGCATGTTCTCGCACCTGGTGGACCCGCGGTACCGCCGCCTGACGCGCATGGCCTCCGGCGCAGGGGCGTACGTGCACCTGCGCCGAGCTGGCCATGCAGAGGGGAGGCGCTGACGTGGCCGCCGCCGACGTCAACACGCCGAGCAGCACCTACCGGGACATGCTGCCCGACTGGGAGCTGGTGCTGGCCCTGCTGGGCGGCACCCGTGCCATGCGCGCGGCCGGCACCCAGTACCTGCCGAAGTACGCCCGCGAGGAGGAAACGGCCTACCGGGAGCGCCTCCAGCGCACCGTCCTCTTCAACTACTTCGCCAAGGTGCTGTCCTTCCTCGCGACGCGGCCCTTCACGAAGCCGGTGCGCCTGGGCGACTCCGCGCCGGAGGAGTTGAAAGCCCTGGCCGAGGACGTGGACAAGCTCGGCAGCGACGTCACCTCGTGGGCCCGCCCCGTCTTCAAGGACGGGCTGGCCAAGGGCCTCACCCACGTGCTGGTGGACTTCCCCGCGGTGGACGCTGAGGCGGTGCGGACGCTGGAGGACGAGAAGCGCGCGGGACTGCGCCCGTACTTCGTCCACGTGCCCGCCGAGTCCCTCATTGCCGCCTACGTCGAAGTGGTGGACGGCGAGGAGCGCCTCACCCACGTCCGCATTCGCGAGTCCGAGGTGCGGCGCGAGGGCTTCGAGGAGGTGAAGGTGGAGCGCGTCCGCGTCCTGGAGCCGGACGCCTGGGCCCTGTACGAGCGCTCCGGCACCAGCGAGTGGGCGCAGGTGGACGGCGGGCCCAACAAGCTGGGCTTCATTCCCCTCGTCACCTGGTACGCGCACCGCGAGGGCTTCCAGCTCGCCAAGCCGCCGCTGCTGGACTTGGCGCACAAGAATGTCGAGCACTGGCAGAGCAGCTCGGACCAGCGCAACGTCCTCACGGTGGCGCGCTTCCCCATGCTGGCCGCCTCGGGTGTGGCGCCGCCGCCGGGGCGCGGCGAGGACGAAGGGGAGGGCGGTGGCCTGAAGGTGGGCCCGCACTCGCTCCTCACGACGGAGTCGCCGCAGGGGAAGTTCTACTACGTGGAGCACACCGGGGCGGCCATTGAGGCGGGCCGGCAAGACTTGGAGGACTTGAAGGAGGAAATGGCCGCGCTCGGCGTGGAGTTGCTCGTCCGGAAGTCCGGCGGCACCACCGCCACCGAGAAGTCCATCAACACCGCGCAGTCCCACTCCGAGCTGCAGGCCATGGCCGAGTCCTTCGGCGATGCCCTGGAGCTGGCCTTCTACTTCGCGGCCCGGTGGCTTGGGCTTGAGGTGGAGGACGGGGCGCTGAAGGTGGAGGTGCACACCGACTTCGGCCTCTCCGAGGGCGACGCGCAGGGGCTGGACGTCCTCTTCAAGGCACGCGCGGCCCGGGAGATTTCGCGGCGGGCCTTCCTCGGCGAGCTGAAGCGCCGCGGTGTCCTCGCGCCGGACTTCGACGCCGAGGTGGACGCGGACCTTCTCCAAGCCGAGGGGCCCGCGCTGGGCACCCTGCGCCCGCCGGCTGCCCCTGGCACGTCCCCAGGGCAGCAGCCGGCTCCGGGAGGCGCGTCATGACGGTGGCCCTCGTGGTGGCCGTGCTCGCGGCCCTGGGGAGCGCGGCCGGGTGGGGGCGTGCGGAGCGGCGGCGGAAGGCGGCCGAAGCGCGCCAGGCACTACCCGAGGACCTGGAGCGCCCGGGGGAGCGCGCAGCGGCGACTCCCCCAGCCTCGGCACCGGAACCCGGCGAGCCGGAGGGGCCGGGGCAGGTGAGCACGCTGAAGCCCTGGCAGGTGGTGGACTTCCCCCACTTCGTCGGCGTCCGCCACGCCAACGGCACCTGGACGCACGTCATCCTCAAGCCCACGGGCGAGGCGCTGGACGTCGAGGCCGCCGGCAAGCGCGTGGAGCTCCACGACAACGGCATCGAGTTCCTGCCCCCGGAGTCCGGGACGGCGGCCGTCCTCCCCTTCCGCGCGCGCGGGCCGGACGACTCACCCAAGGGAGGTGCATAGGTGGCCGGCCCCTCCCTCACCGCCAACGAGGCTCTCCTCGAGCGCACTCTCGCGCACGCCGTCCAGGTGGAGCGCTACAAGGCCGGCGTGGTGCACCGTGTGGTGGAGTTGCTCAACGCCACCGAGGACAGCCTCGCTGAGCAGCTCTCCGCCCGGCTGGAGCGGATTCTGGACGCGGGCGGCTTCGACGCGGGGCCCGTCACCACCGCGCGGCTGCAGGACATGCTGGAGGCGGTGGGCGGCCTGCGCGCGGAGGCATACGCCGCTGCCGCCGGCTACCTGCGCGAGGAGCTGTCCGTCTTCGCGGCGTACGAAGCCCAGTGGCAGTCGGCCGCGCTGCAGGAGACGCTCATCGTCGAGCTGTCCGTGGCCGCGCCCACGGCGGAGGTGCTGCACGCGGCCGTCTTCGAGAGGCCCTTCACCGGCGCCGTCTTCGAGTCCTGGGTGGAGTCCATGCCGGCGGCGGACCTGGAGCGCATCTCCCGGGCCGTCCAGGTGGGCGTTGCCGAGGGGCAGACGACGCAGCAAATCGTCCGGCGGGTGGTGGGCACGCGGGCAGCCTCGTACGCGGACGGCGTCACGGAGGCGAGTCGGCGCAGCGTGGAGACGCTGGTGCGCACCGGCCTCAGCCATGTGTCCACCCAGGCGCGCGAGGAGGTGTACCGGGCCAACGCGGACATCATCGAGGCGGTGCGCATGGTGGCCACGCTGGACGGGCGCACCACGGTGGGGTGCATGGCCCTGGACGGGAAGGTGTTCCCCGTCCGCGAGGGGAAGCGTCCTCCTTTCCACCCTGGCTGCCGCACCACCACGGTGCCCGTCATCGACGGGGTGAAGCTGGTGGGCGACAGGCCCGCCGTCACCGACGTGCGGACGCGTCGCCAGCGCGAGGTGGACTTCCGCGCGGAAGCGAAGGCGCAGGCGGGCGCGGCCTGGGCGGACATGTCCGAGAAGGAGAGGCGCGCGGCCATCGCCCGGCAGCGGGAGAAGTGGGCGCGGCAGCACATCGGCCAGGCGCCCAAGGGGCTGTCCTACGAGGACTGGCTGCGCCGTCAGTCCGCCAGCTTCCAGGACGAGGTGCTGGGGCCCACGCGCGGGCGTCTCTTCCGCGAGGGCGGCCTGCGCCTGGAGAGGTTTACGGACGCCAGCGGGAAGACGCTGACGTTGGAGCAGCTGCGCAAGGCGGAGTCTGCCGCCTTCGCGCGCGCGGAGTTGTAGCGCTACTGGCCCTCAAGGGCCGAAGGAGACGTGGCACATGGAGTTCGAGTGGCAGGCGGAGTTGGACGCGGTGGACATCGTCCCCGAGAAGTTCCGCGGGCTGTACGCGAAGGGGGAGGGTGAGGGCGCGAAGTACACCCTCGACGCGGACATGGTGAAGCGGCTGGACAACAGCAGCCTCACCACCGCGCTGAAGAAGGAGCGCGACTCCGCGAAGGAGTTGAAGGCGCTGGTGTCCGCCTTCCAGAAGCTGGGGAAGACGCCGGAGGAGGCGGAGAAGCTGGTGGGCGACTTGCGCGCGCAGTTGGCCGAGTCCCAGAAGGGGAAGGAGGGCGCGGCCGCGTGGGAGAAGCAGCGCACGGAGCTCGAGTCCGGACACGCCAAGGCGCTCGCGGAGAAGGACGCGACGCTGGAGTCCATGCGCAGCGCCCTCCACAAGCGACTGGTGCACGCGGAGGCGCTGTCCGCAATCACAGACGCCAAGGGCAGTGCCGCGCTTCTGTTGCCTCACATCGAGAGTTGTGTGAAAGTGGTGGAGGAAGACGGCGACTTCTTGGTCCGTGTTGTCGACGCGAAGGGTGAGCCTCGCGAGCACAAGACGGGCGGCTACGTGACGACGCGAGAGTTCGTCGCGGAGCTCAAGAAGAATCCTGACTTCGCTCGGGCCTTCGAGGGCACGGGTTCCTCCGGAAGCGGGATGCGACCGGGGGGCAAAACGGGCGGGACGCCCGGCAGTGAGGTGCTTTCCCCCTTGCAGCGCATCGCTCGGGGGCTTGCAGACAGGAAGTAACCGTCCCGGGTTCGCGTGACGCGGCCTGAGACAAACCGGGTGTGACGCCCGGAGCAATCACTCTCTCCCATTCCCAGACGTGTCTCTCGGGCTTCAGGCAGCCCTTGCCCGTGGCGCGTCCGCACGCCGTTGTCTCTTATCCCTCTCGCCGAGGAAGAAAGCCTTTCCATGCCTTCCGTTACGCTCATCGAAGCGGCCAAGCTGAGCCAGGACGACCTGGTGGCCGGCATCATCTCCAACATCGTCACCGTCGACAGGTTCTACGGCCTCCTCCCCTTCGAGCCGGTGGAAGGGCCGGCCGCCGTCTACAACCGAGAGAATGTCCTCGGTGACGTGCAGATGCTCGGCGTCGGCGGCACCATTACGGCGAAGGCGGCCACCACTTTCACCCAGGTGACGAGCGCGCTGAAGCGCATCGTCGGCGACGCCGAGGTGGACAACTTCGTCGAGGCGACGCACTCGGACACGACGGACCAGCTCGCTGTCCAGGTGGCCGGCAAGGCCAAGGCGGTGGGCCGCAAGTACGCCAACCTCCTCCTCAACGGGACGGGCGCGAATGACGAATTCGAGGGCCTGCTGGCGCTGGCCAGTGCCGGCCAGACGCTCATCGCAGGGCCCAACGGAGCGGCCCTCTCTTTCGGGCTGCTGGACGAGCTGCTCGACAGGGTGACGGCGAAGGACGGGAAGGTGGACTTCCTGATGATGCACGGGCGCACCATCCGCTCGCTGAAGGCGCTGCTGCGGGCGCAGGGCGGTGCCGGCATCATCGAGACGCTGGAGCTGCCGAGCGGCGAGGAGGTGCTGGAGTACGAGGGCGTCCCCATCTTCCGCAACGACTGGATGCCGACGAACCAGACGCAGGGCACCTCCACCAACTGCACCAGCATCATCGCCGGCTGCCTGGATGACGGAAGCCGGCGGGTGGGCATTGCCGGGCTGCACGCGAAGAAGGCGATGGGGATTCAGGTGAAGGACATCGGCGAGTCGGAGACGAAGGACGAGTCGATTACCCGCGTGAAGTTCTACTGCGGCCTCGCGGTGTACAGCGACCTCGCCCTCGCGGTGGCCCAGGGCGTCACCAACTAACCAGGCCTCTCCCAACGCCGGGTGGCAGCCAGGGGAATGCCGTCCCTGGCGTGCGCCTCCGTGCTGTCCAACCTCGTGCCCAGCCGGTGCTGGGCGCCTTCCATGTGGAGCATGACGTGACTTCGACGACTGGAAACCGACGCACCGTGGACGTGGTGCTGGTGGGCCCCCGAGAGGGGCAGACGTGCAGCCTCGCGGGCTTCGACTTCAAGGACGGAGTGGCGCAGGTGCCGACGAATGCGGCCACGGCCATTCACGTCCTCGGCAAGTACCACTCGGCGTACCCGAAGGACTCGCGCGAGTACGAGGAAGCCCAGTCGCGCTGGGAGCGCACCCGGGCCGCGGGCACCTCCGGGACGACGGGCGCTACCCCCTCCTCTGCGCCGGCCACCAGCGCGCCCGGAGCGACGGCCCAGGGCGCTGAGCTGGCGCGTGTGAAGGCGGAAGCCGAAGTCGAGCGCACCGAAGCCGAGGCGGAGATGACACGCCTCCGGGCCGAGCTGCGCAACGCCCGCGAGGCCCAGCGCGCCGCGGAGTCGAAGCTCGCCGACGCCGCCAAGCCGCAGGAGGCGAAGCCGGCCTCTGCGCCGCCGCCGCCCGCCGAGGAGCCGCAGAAGGGCGGCCGGGCCAAGAAGGCGCAGGGCGAGTAGTCCGCGAGCCCCACCAGAGGATACCCCATGCCCCTCGACGCAACCCCGGGCGGCCCGGCCGCCGACTCGTACTGCACGGTGGAGGAGGCCGACGCCTACCACTCGGCGCGCGGCCACAACACCGCGTGGAGCATGGCGGACGTGGCCACGAAGGAGCGGCACCTGAAGTGGGCCACGCGTCTCCTCGACGCCCACTACACGTACGTCGGGGCGCGGGCGAGCGCGGAGCAGGCGCTGGCATGGCCCCGGCGCAACGTGGTGCTGGACGGGTGCCCCGTCTCCGACGCCAGCGTGCCCCTGCAGGTGAAGGGGGCGGTGGCCGAGTTCGCCTTCCGCCTGCTGGGCGAGGACTGGACGGCGGGCCTGGGCCCGGTGGTGGACGAGGGTGTCCAGGTGGGGCCGCTGCGGACGTCGCCGGAGAAGCACGTGCCCATTCCCGCCCAGGTGGCGACGCTGGTGCGCCGGCTGGTGCGGGGCGGCACGGCTGGCCTCGGCAGCCTGGAGGTCCAGCGGGGATGAGCGCCCTGGCAGACAGACTGGCCCACAAGGCCCTCGAGCTGGTGAAGCGCTACGGCGAGGCGGCCACTCTCACGCGGCGCGTGGTGGGGGCCTACAACCCCGCCGATTCCGCGCCCTCGGCGAGCGCCACCACGCACCCGGTGCTGGTGCTGGTGCAGGCCGACAGCGGGCAGGGCCAGGAAGGCGACGCGCTGGCCAAGGGCACGACGGTGAAGGTGGGCCACCGCAAGCTGCTGGTGGCCGCCAGCGGGCTGCCGGTGGTGCCTGGCCCCGGTGACGAGGTGGGGCCGCTGGAGGGAAGCACCTGGCGGGTGCTGGGGACGGAGCCGCCGGTGCAGCTGCAGGGCACGCCCGTCCTCTACGTGCTTCGGGTGGCCTCATGACTCTCAAGCAGACGGACGCCCGCGTGCGGCGCGGGGCCGGCTTCACGCGCCAGGTGGAGTCCTTCGTCAATGCGGCGACAGGCAAGGCGAGCGAGGTGGTGCGCAAGGCTGCCCTCGGCGTGCTGGCCAACGTCGTCACCGCCTCGCCGGTGGACACCGGCCGCTTCCGAGGCAACTGGCAGGCCGGCGTGGGTGCGCGCCCGTCCGGAGAGGTGGAGGGCGCGGACAAGGACGGCAGCGCCACCGTGGCCGAAGCCCAGCGCGTCCTGGAGGGCGCGGAGCTGGGCGACTCCGTGTACGTCGCCAACAACCTGCCGTACGCGCGCCGGCTGGAATTCGGCCACAGCCAGCAGGCCCCGCGCGGCATGGTGCGCGTCACCCTCGCCAGCCTCCGCGAGATTCTGGCGGAGGCGGTGAAGGACGCGAAGGGAGGGCAGGGCCCGTGAGCACCGTCCTCCTCGACATTCAGCGGGCGCTGGAGCTGCACGCCCAGGCGGTGCTGGCGCCCGTGGTGGGGCAGGCGGTGGCCTACCCCAACGTCTCCTTCGCTCCGGCCGAGGGCGTCCCCTGGGCGAAGGTGGACCACCTGCCCGCGCGCACCGGCCCGGCCGGCGCCGGGGTGGACTCGCAGACGCGGCGCCCCGGCGTCTTCCAGGTGTCCCTCTTCTTCCCCTACGGCCAGGGGACGAAGGCGTCCACCGACGCGGCCCAGGCGGTGTGCGACGGCTTCAAGCGCGGCACCTCGCTGACTCGCGGCGCCACCACCGTCCGCGTGCAGTCCGTCTCCCCGGGCCCCGGCGCGCGCGAGGACACGTGGTGGGCCGTGCCCGTCTCGGTGTGGTGGTTGGTGCACTCCATGGATTGAGCCGCCCCACGCGGGCGGACGGAAGGAGAAGTCATGGTTTCAGCTTCAGGGCAGCGCACGGCGGTGCGGTACGTGGCTGAGTCCGCCTTCGGCGTCGCGGCGAGCACCACCTTCAAGGCGCTCCGCTTCACCGACGTGGGCCTCAACCTCGCCAAGGCGACGTACCAGTCCAATGAGATTCGGCCCGACAGGCACCGCGTCGATTTGCGCCACGGCATGCGCAGCGTGGGCGGGGACTTGGGCTTCGAGCTCTCCCTCACCACCTTCGACGACTTGCTGGAGGCCGCGCTGGGTGGCACCTGGGAGTCGGTCACCTCGGGTGCGCTCTCGCTGGAGGCCGACGCGGACACGGACTCCTACGTCCGCGCCGCCGGCAGCTTCCTCGCGGACGGCTTCCTGCCGGGTGACGAGGTGGTGGCGAGCGGCTTCACGCAGGCGGGCAACAGCGGCCGCGCCCGCGTGGTGGCCGTCACCGCGCTGGCCCTGACGGTGGACAAGGCCCTCACCGACGAGGCCGCCGGCGCGGGGCGCACCGTGGCCCTGGTGGGCAAGCGCCTGAAGTCCGGCACCGTCATGCGCACCTTCTCGGTGGAGCGCGCCTTCACCGACGTCAACCAGTACCTCCTCTACCGTGGGTGCGCGGTGGACGACTTCAAGCTGTCCGTGAAGCCGGAAGAAATCGTCAGCGGCAGCTTCAGCTTCCTGGGCAAGGACATGCTGCAGGCGGGCGCCTCGCATGCGGCGAGCGTCACCCCGCCCGGTATGCACAGCCCCTTCGACGCCTTCACCGGCCGCCTCTGGGAGGGCGGCCAGGTGGTGGCCAACGTCACCAGCCTGGAGTTGGACGTCTCCAACGGCCGCAGCGTCAAGGGCGTCGTCGGCCACAACAGCCCCCAGGAGATTCACGAGGGCGGCTTCGAGGTGTCCGGCAGCGTCTCCGCGTACTTCAGCGACGCCACCTTGCTGAACCGCTTCCTCGACGAGGAGGAGTCCAGCCTCGAGTTGCTCCTCATGGACCCGAATGGCGCCGACTTCCACCGCATTCGCGTGCCGCGCCTGAAGTACACCGGCGGCGACTTGGACAACCCGAAGGAGGGCCCCGTCGTCCAGACGTTGCCCTTCACCGCGCTGCTGGACGCCACTGCCGGCGCCTCCCTCGTCTACCAGCGCAGCAACCCGTAACCCCTCCCGCGCGGGCACTCCCGCGCTTCCCCCCGCAGTCCCCGAAGGAGCACCATGGACACCAATGGCTTCGACTTGAGCAGCCTCCAGCAGCGCGACACCGTGCAGGTGGACATCCTCCACCCGCTGACGGGCGCGGCCACCGGCACGCGCGTCGAGGTGGCGAGCACGGACTCCACCACCTTCCGCGTGGCGGAGCGCGAGCAGCGCAACCGCCGGTACCAGCAGCTCCAGCTCGGCAACCGCCGCGCGGCCCTCACCGCGGAGGAGTCGGAGGCGGACGCGCTGGAGTTGCTCGTCCGCTGCACCGTCTCCTGGAGTGGTGTGCGCGAGGGCGCGGTGGCGGTGCCCTTCACCCCGGAGAATGTCCGCCGAGTCTACACGGCCTACCCGTGGCTGCGGCGGCAGGTGGACGAGGCCATGGCGGACCGCGCCCGTTTTTTCGAGAGCTCGCCGACGAGCTCCTCGGCTACGCCCGCCACCACTTCCGCCTGAGCCGGGAGGACGCGTCCGGAGTCTCCCTTCGCGCGCAGCTTCAGCAGGTGGCGAAGTCCACCGGGCAGGTGCCGCCGGGGCTGGTGGGCGAGCACTCCCTGCCGGAAGCGCTGGCCCACGTCTGGGAGTGGTTCTGCGAGCTGAGCAATGCCCGCAGCCCGGGAGCCTTCTCCGTAGCCCCCATCTCCTACCAGGACATCGCGGCGTGGGCCCGGCTCACCGGCCACAGGCCCACGGCGGCGGAGGTGGCGCTGCTGCGGGAGCTGGACGCCGCGTTCATCGCGTCCCTGCGGAAGGAGTGACGGGTGGAGGCGACGACGTCAACGGCGGGGCGAATCCAGCTCAGCTTCGCTGCACTGGTCGCGACGTCGAAACTCCGAGAAAGGCTTCGTGACTTCCTCGCCAGTGTCGATGTCACGGACTGCGACGTGGGTGTACCCATCCTTCATGTATGACTGGGACGCGCAGTCGAAGAGGGAGAACTGCTTCTTCAACTCTGCGGCGCGTACTGAGGAATCACCCTGCGGAAAGCGGATCACCCGGACGAAGGTGGTGTTGAAGCGGCCGGCTGTCTCCAAGCGGAAGTCAGGGCCCGCGAGAGCTTTATTCGTCTCGCGGACCTCTTCCAGCCTCATCTTCTCCTTCGCCTTCTCCTCGTCGGAACGCAGGTCACACCCGGCCACGGCGACGAGCAGGAGCGAGGACACACATAGCGCGCGCATGGAGCGAAGCCAGCACAGGGCCAGCGCCTCTCGCCACTGTACGTGATTTCAGTATTTGGCCTTTTGTCTGGTTTCGCCGCTCCGTAGCTCGTGAAGGGGCTCTTCCATGTCCTCCGAAGGCATTGACCTTGCCACGCTGTCCATCCGCATCGACTCGTCCGACGCGAAGACGGGCGTGGAGTCCCTCACGAAGCTCAGCGGCGCCGCGGAGAAGACGGAGACGGCGACGAAGAAGGTGGAGACGGCCACCGAGCAGTACATGAAGGGCCTGGAGCGCATGGTGCGGGAGGTCGAGGAGACCAACCGGGCCCTGGAGCGGATGCGCACCGTCAGCAAGGACCTCGAGCTGGTGAGCGCGGCGGCTGGCGGGCTCCAGGCGGCCTTCGGCAACACCGGAGGGCTCCAGCGCTTCAACACGCAGCTCGGCGCCACGGACGTCGCCATGTCCCGCTTCCAGCAGTCCCTCGCGGACACTGCTGCGGTGGGCCGCTTCATGGGGGAGCTGGAGCGGGCCTCCCGGAAGCTGATGGACATGCACGCGGCGCAGGAGAAGGCGGCCGCCGCCGTCCGGGACGTCCAGCATGTCACCGAGGCCGCCGAGCCTCCCGTCACGCGCCTTGCGCGCGGCCTCGGCGGGCTGGTGGGGCAATTCGTGGGCGTGGCGGCTGCCGGCGCGGCGCTGCGCAGCGCCACCACCGAGGCCCTTGGCTTCGGGACGGCCATGGCTCAGGTGAGCACGCTGCTGGACGGGGAGCAGTTGCAGATGATGGGCACGCTGGCCGAGCGCGCGAAGGCCCTGGGCGCGGAGTTCGGGCGCATGCCCACGGACCAGGTCAAAGCCCTCTACGACATCATGAGCGCCGGCGCGTCCGACGCCGCGCAGGCCACGGAGATGCTGCGCGTGGCCAACCAGCTCGCCATCGGCGGCGTCACCGATGTGGGCACCGCGGCTGACGGCCTGACGAGCATCATGGCCACGTACGGCAGCAGCCTCCGGAGCGCCACCGAGGCGGCGGATGCCATGTTCGTCTCGGCTGCGGACGGGAAGACGAGCATCGAAGCCATCGCCCGGCACATCGGCAAGGTGGCCCCCATCGCCTCGCAGACGGGCGTGTCGCTGCAGGAGCTGCTGGCGGCCAACGCGGCGCTGACGAAGTCGGGCATCAAGACGGAGACGGCCCTGGAGGGCGTGCGCAGCATCCTCGCGCAGGTCGCCAAGCCCTCGGAGGACGCGGCGAAGCTGGCCCGCGCGCTGGGCATCGACTTCACCACCGCAGGACTGCGTGCTCGGGGCTTCGCCGGCTTCATGGAGGACGTACGCGAGCGCACGCACGGCAACACGGAGCAGCTCGCCATCCTCGTGGGAGGCGTCGAGGCGCTGCTTCCTGCCATGGCCCTCACCGGCACCGCCGCAGCGGACTTCGCCGCGTCGCTGGAGCACATGAAGGACTCGGCTGGCCGCACCGAGGAGGCCTTCAACAAGATGGCCGAGACGCCGCAGATGAAGCTGGACCAGCTCCGCGCGCGCTTTGCCGCTCTCCAGGTGGACGTAGGCGACGGGCTGCTATCCGCCATGGGACCGGCCATGGATGGGCTCCTGCGCCACTTCAACGAGGCCACGACGGCGGTGCGCTACCTTGGCGAGGGGCTCGCGGTGCTGGCCACCATGCGCGCCGCCGGGTGGGCCCAGGAGTGGACGAAGGCGCTGGCGGACAAGGCCGGCGCGGCGCGACAGGCCCGGGACGCGGTGACAAACGCCGCGCTCGCGGATGCCAACTACTCGCGCCGGGTGAATGAGAGCCGGGCGGCGGCGCTGCGCAATGCCCTGGCCATGCTGGAGCAGCGTCAGGCGGCGCTGGAGACGGCGGCCGCCCTGGAGGGGCCCTTCACGGTGGCCCACACCCGCGCGGCCATCGCCTCCAACGCGCTTGCCCAGGCGAAGGTGAAGGAGGCCCTGGCCATCGAGGGGGCGTCCTTCGCGGCGCGCGCGGGCTCGGCGGCGCTCAACGCGCTGGGCGGCCCCATCGGCATCATCACCACCGCGCTGGGGCTGGCGGCGACAGCGTATTTCGAGTTCGGCCGGGCGGCTGAGGAGGCCAGCGAGAAGGCGAAGCAGGCCATCCGCGAGAGCGGAGCCGCAGCGGACCGGGCCAGCCAAATCATCACCGACCTCCAGGCGCGGCTGAAGGTGGAGAAGGACCTGACGAAGCAGCAGGAGGCCTACAACCTCGCCCGGCTGGAGTTCATCAACCTGGGGCCGAAGTACGAGAAGGCGCTCAGTGCCGGGACGGGCACTATGGAGGGCTTGCGCGCTGACTTCGAGCGGATGGTGAAGGCCGACCTCGTGGATGCGCGCCTGGAGCAGGAGCGCCTCAAGAAGTACTGGGCCAACACCGAGAAGGCGATTTCCCGCGACGCCGAAGGCCAAACGCTCCACCAGCTTCCGGAGGAGATTCGGGCCACTCCCAAATACAAGATGCGCTCGGAGAAGGAGCTGAAGCCCATCGAGGAGGAGCTCCGGGCCCAGCGCGAGCGGGAGGTGCAGCTCCTCAAGGCGCAGCAGCGGCTCGACGACGCGGCGAAGGCTTCCAACACGCTGACTGCGGAGGAGGAAAGGCGCGCAGCCGCCACGGGGAAGGCGAATGCCGCCACCTCGCAGTCCGCGCAGGCCCTTCTCGACGACGCGAAGGCGAAGGACGAGGCGGCGAAGAGGGCTACGGCGTGGCTCGTCCGGCTGGAGGAGGAGGCGCGCGCTCTGGGCAAGACGAAGGGGGAGGCCCTGGAGCTCTCCGACGAGTATGCGGCGCTCACCGCCGAGCAGAAGAAGCAGGCGGACGCGGCCATCGCGAAAATCAAGGCCGCCGAGGCCGCGGAGGAGATGGTCAAGGCTGCGGCGAAAGCCGAGGAGGAGCGCACGCGCATCCTCCAGGAGCTGAACCGCGAGCTGGGCAACCCCGGGGCGGAGAAGTACGCGCAGGCCCAGCGCGTCCTCCGCGATGAGTGGAACCTCGGACGCCTCTCCCTCTCCGCCTACCAGGCGCAGCTGGCCAAGGCGCGAAGCCTCTGGACGGACGAGGGGAGGGCGGAGGCACAGCTCGCCAAGGAGTTGGAGCAGCTCGAGCGCCAGCTCAGCCCTCTCGCCGAGGCCCAGAAGCGCATGGACATGGTCAACCGGCTCTTCAAGGAGGGCCGCCTGGGCGCCGAGGCGTACCGGAAGGAGGTGGAGCGCCTCCAGGAGCAGCTCTCCACCGGCTTCGCGCTGGCGAAGGACTCCATGGTGGCGGCCACCCAGCACATGGAGGACGCCTTCGTCACCTTCGCCACCACGGGCAAGCTGGAGTTCGGCAGCATGGTGGACGGCATCCTGAAGGACCTGAGCCGGCTTATGGCTCAGCGAGCCTTCGTCGCCCTGCTGGACACTGCCACCAGCGCGCTCGCGGGCGCGTGGGGCGGGGGAGGCGGCGGAGCCACGGTGGGCGGTGCGGACTTGTCCGGCATGTTCGGCTCCATGGTGGGCGGAGCTGCGGGAGCTGGCGGGGCGGGGAAGCTGAGCTTGGGGGCTGAGGTACCCCAGGTGCCGAAGCTCTACGTGCCCAGCAAGGCGGACATCCTCCCGCCTGCAGAAGCAGGGACCGGGCCTGCTCCCACCGTCAACCTCACCGTCAACGTCAACCAGGACGGCTCTTCGTCCGTGGACGTGCAGTCGCAGGGCGGCCGCGAGGAGGCGCAGCGAATGGGTCGGCACCTGGCGGACGCCATCCGCAAGGTGGTGGGCGAGGAGCTTCAGCCTGGCGGCAGCATTTACAACTTCACCTGGAGGCGTCGATAGAGGCCGGCGGTGTGTTGTCACGTCCGAGTTTTGGCGACAGAACCGGGCCACGCCCAACGCGGCGCGCTTGCGCGGTGAGGGCCTCAGTCACTAGCTCGGTGGGCCTGCCTCCACCTCTGTGGCTGGCCGGCCGCTTCATCTCCTCTATACGTGACGTCGCGTGACGAATCCCTGAGACATCCGTCGCGTCACAGCCGGCTTTCCGGCGACTCCATCCATCCATGGATGGGTGCGGCCTTGGGAGGCGCACGAAGAGGGGGATGGGATGGACACAACCACGCGGCAGACAGGCGTGGAGACTCCGTATGACAGCTCGGAGCTCGATGACAGCCTTCTGCGAAAGGTCGCCCGGAGGGAGCCGCGGCTCTCGTTGCCTTTCCCTGGAGAGCGGCTGGGGGGCCAGGACGGGTGCCGTTACGAGGTCACGCGGTTGCTCGGCCGAGGAGGCATGGGCCACGTCTTCAGCGCCCTGGACCACGAGCTCCAGCGCACGGTGGCCCTGAAGTTCCTCTTGCCGCGCGGGGGACAAGCCAGCACCGAGATGCTTGCGCTCCTGCGCGAGGAGGCGCGGGCCGTTGCCCGGTTGGACCACGAGAACATCCTCCGCATCCACGACGTGTCCGAGTGGAACACCGGCTTCCCCCAGGAACGCGAGGGGACGCCGCTGAGGATTCCCTTCCTTGTCATGGAGTACCTGGAGGGCGAGTCCTTGCAGGCCCTGCTGCGGAGGGAGCGGACCGACCTCCGGCGTACGCTGGACCTGATGGCCGATGTCGCCGCAGGGCTTGCCCACGCGCACGAACGGCACCTCGTCCACCGCGACCTCAAGCCGGGAAACGTCTTCGTGTTGCGTGAAGGCAGGGCGAAGTTGCTCGACTTTGGCCTCGCGTGGACGGTGACGCAAGCGTCGGCGGGGGCCATCCCCATGGGCGGGACACCCGCGTACATGGCTCCGGAGCAGTGGCGGGGAGAGGTTCCGGATGCACGCGCGGACATCTGGGCCGCCGGCGTCCTCCTCTTCGAGTTGCTCACCGGCGAGCATCCGCTCTCCGGACTGCGTGACCCTGAGCTGCGCGGCCGCCTCCTGTCCGAGGAGCCCCTGCTCCCGCCGCGCGAGCGCTGCCCCGGCCTCCCCGGCCCGCTGGAGCAACTGCTGGAGTCCGTCCTGGCCAAGGACCCGAGCCAGCGTCCCTCCTGCGGTGCTGAGCTGGCCGAGCGGCTGCGCGCGGTGAGGGAGCTGCTGGTGCCTGACGTGCCCAGGGGCCCGCGAGTCCTGGGGGCGGGACGGCGGTGGGTGTCGCTGGTGTCCTGCCAGATGGTGCCCCTCCAGAAGGCCGGAGCGCGGCTCGACCCGGAAGACGGCAGCGAGCTGGTGGCCACCTTCCACCAGGACTGCGCGAACATCCTCCATCAGCACGGAGGCGCCATTACCACCGCGGTCGGCGCGGAGGTCCTGGCCTGCTTCGGCCACCCGGTGACACGCGAGGACGACGCGGACCACGCGGTCCAGGCGGCGCTGCACCTGGCGCGCCCCCTCTCCGGAAAGGCTCCGGGCCCCGGTGGCTTCGCGGTGAGGGTGGGCGTCCACACGGACCAGGTGGTCCTGGCCGAGGCCCTGCCCACGCAGCCCGGCATTGCACCGGCCCTCCAGGGCGAGGCCCCGGACGTCGCGACCTGGCTGGCCACCCAGGCCGAGCCGGGCACGGTGCTGCTCAGCGGAGGCACGTACGCGGTCGTGCGGGGCGGCATCCAGGCCCAGTGTCTCGGGGGGCGGAGCATCCAGGGGCTGTGGGGGACGTCATCGGTGGAGGTGTACCGAGCGCTCCAGGAGAGTCCCGGCATGAGTCGTTTCGCCCGGGCACTCACGCTGGGCACGCTGACACCGCTGACGGGCCGGGCGCCGGAGCTGAAGCGCCTCACGCACGCGCGCAGTGAGGCGCTGGGCGGCAGGGGCGCGCTCGTGCTCCTCCGAGGTGAGGCCGGCATCGGCAAGTCCCGGCTCGTCCAGGAACTGCACGACCGGGAGTCTCCCGGCGCCAGCACCTGGGCCTGGTGCCAGTGCTGGCTCCAGAACACGGCCAGCGCCTTTCATCCCCTCCTGACCTGGCTGCATCGCGAGCTGGGGTTCACCTCCGACGACGACACCGCGAGCAAGACGCGGAAGCTGGAGCAGAGAATGGAGGTGCTCGGAATGCCCATGGAGCACCGGGCCCCCCTGGTGTCGCTTGTCCTGAGGTCCGTCGACAAGGGCGCTCCCTTCCTCCAGTTCTCACCGGAGCGCCAGCAGGCGGAGATGCACAGAGCGTTGGTCGCCTTCCTCCAGCGCGAAGCCTCGCGGCGGCCCCTGGTGCTGGTCGTGGAGGACGTGCACTGGGCGGACCCCTCCACCCTACGGTTCCTTGGCGTGCTGCTCGACCACCTGGAGGACACGAGACTGTGCGTGCTGCTCACCAGCCGCCCAGGCTTCCGGCACTCCTGGGCGGCCCATGCGCACTTCCAGTCATTGGAGGTGGAGCCGCTGCCGCCCGAGGACTCCGCACGGCTGGTCCAGTGGGTGGCCGGAGACCAACTCCTGGAACCGGGGACTGTCGAGCAGTTGGTGAAGGGCACGGACGGGGTGCCCCTCTTCGTGGAGGAGCTGACCCGGGAGGTGCTGCGGGAAGGAGCGCCCGGATTGGGCTCGACGGGAAGCCCCATGCTGCTGCCCGCGACGCTCCACGCGCTGCTGCAGGCCCGGCTCGACCAGCTCCCGCCTCGGCAGCGAGCCCAGGCACAGCTCGCGGCCACCCTGGGACGTGAGTTCGACTACGACCTGCTGCGCGCCGTCACCTTCCTCAGGGAGGACGAGCTACTCCGGGAGCTTGAGGGACTAGAAGGGGCCAGGCTCCTCTTCCGTCGGGGAGAGCCGCCCTACGCCACGTATGCCTTCAAGCATGCGCTCGTGCAGGAGGCGGCCTACCAGTCCCTGCCGCGTGGCACGCGGCAGCGCCACCACGCCCGCGTCGCGCAGGTTCTGGCCTCTGACTTTCCCGAAGTGGCGGAGGAGCAGCCCGAGGTGCTGGCGCAGCACGAGACTCTGGCGGGGTTGGTGGAGCAGGCCGTGGAGCACTGGCGAAGCGCCGGCTACCTCGCCACGATGCGGTTGGCCCTCTCCGAGGCCATCAGCCACTACTCGCGGGCGCTCGAGCAGGTCGTGCTGCTGCCGGCCTCACGGGAGCGGGACCAGCGGGAGCTCGCCCTATGCGGAGAGATGAGCACGATGCTCCTCGGCGAGAAGGGCTACGCCGACTCGGAAGTGAAGGCCCTCCATGCTCGCGCCCGTGCATTGTGCGCCCCGGGCGACGACCTGCCCCTGCTCGTGCTCTGGGGGCTCTGGACCAGCGCCTTCGCCGACGGCGACCGCGAGGGCACGGATCAGCTCGTCGAGCGCTTCCATCACCGGCTCGCCACCCACGACGACCTGAATACCCGGGTGTTGCTCCACGGTGAGCTGGCGCACTGGTCCTTCTTTCGGGGTGATTATGTCGGCAGCCTTCGGCATAGCCAGGAGGTGAGGACCGTGCTGCGTGCGCCAGGAACTGAGGCGCTGCACCTGGATTCCCGTGGTGTGAACCTCGACGTGCTGCTGGCGATGATCACCGTGCCTGGAATCGCGATGATCTGCCAGATGATGATGGGGTACGCCGATCAGGCGCGCGCGAGCTACGACGAGGGACTCGCGCTCGCCGAGTCGATGCGCAGCCCGTACATGGTCCCGATGATGCTCACGTTCGGCGGGGGGCTTGCCGTAGAAGCAAGAGATGTGCAGGCAGCGCGGGGCATGTTGGGAAGAGCACTCGCCATCTGCACCGGGAACCGCTTCCCCTTCGTGAAGTTGAACGCCCTCTGCCTTCATGGCTGCACCACCGCATGGCTTGGAGACACGCGCTCCGGAATCGAGGAGATCCATGAGGGCCTCGCCCTGGCGCGAAGCCTGGGCGACAGGCTTCACTACGCTCCCCATCTGCGATTGCTCGCCGTGGCGTACCTCTTCAATGGACAGTTCGATGAGGGCTTGGCCGCCGCGAACGAGTCCTTGGAACTCACGAAGACTGTAATAACCCGCTATCACCTCCCGGGCCTGCTCCAGGTGCGGGGGACGTTGCTGCGTCAGAAAGGGGAGGACGCGGCGGCACGTGCTTGCTTCCAGCAGTCGCTGGAGACAGCGCGGGAGCTGGGTGCCAGACTCTACGTGATGCGCGCGGCCGTGGCCCTGACCCCATTCCTGTTGGACACCGGTGAGACGGAGGCGGCGCGCTCGCTGCTGGCCGAGGGCTGTGACGGCATTCCGGAGGGGGACGGACTCATGGAGGTGCAGGACGCTCGGAGCCTGCTGGCCTCGCTCACATGAGTGCTGTCTGACGGAGCGAGGCCCGCGATTGACTGGAAGTGCCTCGCCTTTGACTTCGAGCCCTGACCGACTCCCCGGCCGCCGTCACAGAATCGGGCTCACGGTAGGACGGGCAGCGGCGAGAATGTGCCCGGTCTCTGGCCATCCGGAAGGCGTCCACGCCCCCGCCGAACATGCCGGCCATGGAGCGCTTCCCCTTCACCCCGGACTACGGCGCGCAGCTCGAGAGCCAGCCCCGGGTACGCAAGGCGCAGTTCGGCGACGGGTACTCGCAGCGCTCTGAGGACGGGGCGCGCGGGCTGCTTCAGCGCTGGTCCCTCCAGTTCACCGCGCGGAAGAAGACGGAGGCGGACGCGTTGGAGGCCTTCCTCCGCGCACACCGCGGGGTGGCGGCCTTCGAGTTCGTCGTGCCGGACAGCACCTGGGCCGTCACCGGTTTCCGCTTCGGCACGGGGGACGGCGCGCGCACGCAGTTCCTCTTGCAGCGGCCGCTGTCTCCCGAGGTGCCGGGCGAGCTGGTGCCCGCGACGGGGTGGGGGACGGCCCCGCTGGTGTACCGGGACGCCGTCCTGGTGGTGGGGACGAGCTACGCGCTCTCCAGCTCCGGGCTCGTCACCTTCACCGCTGCGCCTGGCGCTGGCGCCGTCCTCACCTTCACGGCCTCCGGTGAGCAGGTGCTCAGCGTCGTCTGCGAGAAGTGGACGTCCGTGGTGAAGGGCTTCAACGCGTACGACGTGAGCGCCGAATTCGAGGAGGTGGCGTAGGTGGGCATCGCAGAGGACATCCAGAAGCTGGAGCCGGGGGCGCTTGTGGAGCTCTTCGTGCTGGACGCCAGCGCGCTGCCGGGCGGCGGCATCAACTACTTTCACGCCGGCACCAACGGGCTTGGCGGGCCGGTGGTGTGGCAAGGCGCGGAGTACCAGCCCTGGCCCGTCCAGGCCCGGGGCTTCGACAAGTCCGGCACCGGGCGGCTGCCGAGGCCCACCCTCACGCTCGCCAACGTGCTGGGCACGGTGGGCGCCCTCGCGCGGGACTTCAATGACTTGCTCGGCGCGCGCGTCATTCGCAAGCGCACCTTCGTCCGCTACCTCGACGCGGTGAACTTCCCTGGCGGCGTCAACCCCTCAGCGAGCCCGGTGGACGCCTTCCCGGACGACGAGTTCGTCATCGACCAGAAGACGACGGAGAACAAGCACCTCTGCGAGTTCACCCTCGCGGCCCGGTGCGACCTGGATGGCGTCCGCATTCCCCTCCGCGTCATCACCCAGATGTGCGGCTGGGAGTACCGGGGCGAGGGCTGCGGCTACGCGGGCCCGCCCGTGGCGAAGGTGGACGACACGCCGACGTCCACCCCCGCCGAGGACCGGTGCGGGAAGCGCCTCGCGAGCTGCAAGCTGCGCTTCGGGGCCACCGCAGTGCTCCCGTACGGTGGATTCCCCGGTGTGGGACTTCTCAGGTGACGGACGCCGTCCGTGAACTGCCCAGTCAGGGCTCGTTACTTGTCATCGGGAATGAACCTTCCGGACGGACCATCCATCACGAATCGGCTATCGAATGGAGGTGGGAGTTTGATGCCGTCGAGAGGGTTGCTGTCAGGGTGGTGAAATATGCGAATGTATGCATTTGCTGCTACAGAGTGATTGAGCGCTTTGGCATGCTCGGGGGTCCCTTCCCGGACAATCTCTCCCGCAGGCGCATTGCGCGCCAAAATAAGCGCATGCTGTGAATCCAGAGGCATGCGGATTTCATCGCACATCCCGAATCCTGCCATTGAGTATGCACCGCCTCGGTTGCTGGGCAGCGTCCAGGTCACGACCGGCGAGTCCGAGGTTAGAAGACAGGGGGAAGGGAACCGCAAGAGTTGCCATGTTCTGTCATTGGCGACTCGTCCAAGTCCGGGCGCCATTTGGAGCAACTGAACAACTTCGGCATTGCTGCCAGGGGTGACTTTATACGCGTCCGTGGCCTTCAGCCGGTTGATTCCTTCTTCGACTTCGACGTCAGTTGGTTCGCGCCCCAACTGCTGCATAAGGACATGGCGGAGCGTCGACCGGGGAGTGTTGACGAGCACGACCTTCATGAGCTGATCGTAGAGCTTTCGGAAGCTGTCCCTCTGGTCCCTCCCTCGAAGCCATTGGAGGGCAATAAAGAAACTCAATACTTCGCGATCTTCTGCACCTGGGGGGAATGTCTGCGGTGTCAGATTCGTGAGAGAAGTACGAAACTCCGTCTCAAGCTGACCGAGTGTTTTCTCAAGTTCAAGTGATGGGCCGGATTCCGTTTCGAGACGGTAAAAGAACCTCTCTGATGCGACATCGCGGACGGGAGACGTGTATCTCCTATGCGGAGGGACTCTTTCAGTGACCTTGAGTTGTTCCCGGGTGTTCGCGAATCGGCGAAGGTAAAACTGCGGTACGTAGTGATGTTTGATTGGGTCGCTCATGTCGGAACGAGCATAGCGCCGCCTCTGGATGGGAACCTGCCGTGGGGCTGCTCGATTGGTGGGTACTAGCCTTTACTCGGGCGCGGCAGCGCGGCTCCTACACCGACCAGATGCCGGACGGAGTCCACGGCCGGGGCGAAGAAGAAGGGTACGCGCAACGTTGCGCGCCTCAATCGGAGCCCCGTGATGCCCGCCGGACTGGAGCTCGCCGCAGACGTCGTCGACCGCGCTCGTGAGCACGCGCGGGCCGAATATCCGCGCGAGGCGTGCGGCCTCGTGGTGCTGGTGGCGGGCGCGCAGCGGTACGTGCCGTGCCGGAACCAGGCCGAGGGGCAGGCCCACTTCATTCTCCACCCAGAGGACTACGCGCGGGCGGAGTCGGAAGGCGAGGTGGTCGCCGTCGTCCACTCCCACCCCAACGCGGCGCCGGAACCGAGCGAGGCGGACCGCGTCATGATGGAGCGCTGGGGCCTGCCCTGGCTCATCATCAACGTCCCCGTGGGCCACTGGCGCGTGTGGTACCCCACCGGGTATCGGCCGTCCCTCATCGGCCGTCCCTTCAGCCACGGGGTGCTGGACTGCTTCAGCCTCATCCGCGACTACTACGCGGAGCGGCTGGGCCTTGAGCTGCCGGACTTCCACCGGCCGGACGACTGGTGGGAGAAGGGCGGCAACCTCTACCTGGAGAGGTACGCCGAGGCCGGCTTCGTCGACGTCACCGGCAGCCCGCTGCGAGAGCATGACGTCCTCCTCATGCAGCTGCGCTCACCGGTGCCCAACCACGCGGGCGTGTACCTGGGCGCGGACGTTGTCCTCCACCACCTCCAGAATCGGCTCTCCGGAAGGGAGACGTACAGCGGCTTCTGGGAGCGGATTACCCGGAAGGTTGTGCGGCACCGCAGCCTATGCTGACGACGGTGGTACTCGGCGGCCCGCTGGGCCGTCGCTTCGGGCGGGTGTGGCGGCTGGACTTGGGCGTGCCCTCGCCGGCAGAGGCCGTGCGCGCGCTGTCCGCGGTGTGCGAGGGCTTCTCGCGCTACCTCGTGGAAAACAGCGAGCCGGGCTTCCACGTCTTCGTCGGCAAGCAGGACGTCGGCGCCGGGGAGCTGGCGACTCCGGCCGGAGGCCCCCGCGTCATCACCGTCATGCCCGCGCTGGCCGGGGCGAAGTCGGGCTGGTTCCAGGTGGTGCTGGGGGCCGTACTGATTGTCGCTGGCGTGGTGCTCTCCGTCTACGGCTACGGCGCCGGCACGCCGCTCATCACCATGGGCGCCTCTCTCGTGGTGGGCGGCGTCTCGCAGCTCCTCTTCGCCCCGCCCACGCCCCTGGCGCCCGTGGAGCGGCCGGAGAATCAGCCCTCGTACACCTTCAACGGGCCCGTCAACACGCTGGGGCAGGGGCACCCGGTGCCCATCTGCTACGGCGAGCTGGAGGTGGGTAGCTGCGTCATCTCCGCCGGCATCGTCACGGAGTGGAATGCCGGGGGCGGCTTCGGCGGCGCGGGCGGCAGCGGGCAACGTGGGCCGCAGAATGAGCCGCCCAGCGGCGGCGGCTGCCCCGCCCCGTGGGTGCCCATCCTCCTGGCTGACGGCCGCGAGGTGCCTGCGGGCGAGCTGCAGGTGGGGGACTGGGTGCGCACCCAGCACGAGGCGACGCTGGAGTGGGGCGACTTCCCCGTCACCGGCGTGGCGCACCTGGAGGCCGACTGCTGGCGCGTGGACCTGGAGGACGGAAGGGCCTTCGAGGGCACGTACAACCACCGCGTGCGCACGGACGCGGCCTGGGTGGAGGTGTGGCACCTGGTGCCCGGCGCGCGCCTCCTGGGGGCCAACCCGGGCGTGGTGCGGCAGGCAGTGCCGTGCGGACGCGGGCCCGTGGTGCGCATCACCGTGGGCGGGGCGCACACGTACCAGACGGCCGGCTGCCTCTCGCACAACGTGAAGCAGGCGGACCCGGAGGCGTAGCGTGTCCGAGAAGGCCCCCCTCATCGGCTACGGCGGTAACAGCGGCGGCAAGGGCGGCAGCGAAGCCCAGCGGACGCCCGTCGAAAGGCCGGACACGCTGAAGTCCTCCGCGCACGCGCGCGTCCTCGACTTGCTGTGCGAGGGCGAAATCGAAGGCCTCGTGGACGGGCTGAAGTCCGTCTTCCTCGACGGCGTGCCGGTGCAGAACCCGGACGACTCCTTCAACTTCCGCGACGTCACCCTCTACGACGTGAAGGGCACCCAGGGGCAGGAGTTCATCCCAGGCTTCCCTTCGGCGGAGGCGGAGTACGTCGTCAACACCGAGGTGAAGAAGGAGACGCCGGTGGTGCGCACCGTCACCGACGCCAACGTGGACGCGGTGCGCGTCACGGTGCAGGTGCCGCAGCTTTCCCAGCAGAATCCCGTCACGGGCGACATCATCCCCGACACCGTCTCGCTGGCCATTGACGTGCAGAGCAACGGCGGCGGCTACGTCCAACAGGACTTGAAAGGCGCGGGCCGCATTTCGGGCAAGTGCACCAGCCCCTACGAGAGGACGTACCGCATTGAGCTCACCGGCAGCCCGCCGTGGGACATCCGCGTGCGGCGCCTCACCTTGGACAGCAGCTCCGCGACGCGGCAGAACAAGACGTTTTGGAAGTCCTACGCCACGCTGGTGGACGAGAAGCTCAGCTTCCCCAACAGCGCCCTGTGCGCGCTGCAGGTGTCCGCGCACCAATTCCAGTCCATTCCGACGCGCAGCTACCGCATTCGAGGGCTGAAGGTGCGGGTGCCCTCCAACTACAACCCCACCACGCGCCAGTACACCGGCACATGGGACGGCACCTTCCAGGTGGCGTGGACGGACAACCCGGCGTGGTGCTTGTACGACTTGCTGACGACGAAGCGCTACGGACTGGGCCGCTTCCTCAACCCGGCGCACGTGGACAAGTGGGGCCTCTACACCATTGCCCGGTACTGCGACGAGTTGGTGCCGGACGGGAAGGGCGGCCTCGAGCCGCGCTTCCGCTGCAACCTCTACCTCCAGACGCAGGCAGACGCGTACCAAGTGGTGAACAACCTCGCCTCCGTCTTCCGGGGCATGACGTACTGGGCCAGCGGCGCCGTGTACGTGGCCCAGGATGCTCCCCGCGACGCCGAGTACCTCTTCACCTCGGCCAACGTGGTGGACGGCCTCTTCACGTACAGCAGCAGCGGCCGGCGCGCGCGGCACACCGTGGCCCTGGTGACGTGGAATGACCCGGCCAACCACTTCCAGTCCGCGAAGGAGTACGTCGCCGACGAGGAGGGCCTCGCCACCTACGGCTACAACCCCACGGAGGTGGTGGCCCTGGGCTGCACCTCGCGCAGCCAGGCCCAGCGGGTGGGGCGGTGGCTGCTGTACACCGAGAGGCTGGAGACGGAGACGGTGGTATTCCGCACCGGCCTGGAGGGCGCGCTGCGCAACCCCGGCGCGGTGGTGAAGGTGCTGGACTCGCACCGGGCCGGCCGCCGCTGGGGCGGGCGCGTGGTGGCGGCCACCGCTTCCCTCGTGGAGCTGGACTCGGACGTCACCGTGGAGGCGGGCAAGGCGTACACCCTCTCCGTGGTGCTGCCGGACGGGAAGGTGGAAGAGAGGCCCCTGGCCGCGCTGGCACCGGCGCCGTACCGGGCCCTCCGCGCCGCCCAGCCCTTCTCCGCGCCGCCCGCGCCCCAGGCCGTCTGGGTACTTGCCGCGTCCGACTTGGCGCCCACCACGTGGCGCATTCTCAGCGTCAGCGAGGTGGAGCCGCACGTGTATGAAGTCACCGCGCTGCGCCACCACTCCGGCAAGTACGCGGAGGTGGAGTACGGGGTGAAGGTGCAGCCGCTGCCCACCTCGGTACTGCCGTCCTCCGCGCCGCCCTCGGGGCTGGTGGTGGGGGAGAGTCTCTACAAAACCACCAACGGCGGGCTGAAGGTGTCCCTCAACGCCCGGTGGACGCAGCACCCGGGCGCCACCGAGTACGTGGTGCGCTGGCGGCAGGAGGGCGGCAACTGGGCCACCGAGAAGGGCGTCCAGGTGCACTTCTGGGAGCTGCGCGACATCGCCCCTGGCGCGTACAGCGTCCAGGTGGCCGCCGTCCTCAACGGCCTCGTCACCGCCTTCTCTGAGGCCTCGTACACGGTGCTGGGCAAGGCCGCGCCGCCCTCGGACGTCTCCGGCTTCGGGTACTCCGTCAACGGCAACACCGTCACCCTGCGCTGGGCCGAAATTCCCGACTTGGACAGGGACATGTACGAGTTGCGCTACGGCGGCTTCGGCTGGGACACCGCCACCTTCATCGCCAAGGTGCGCGCCACCGCGTACGAGTGGGCGCTGCCGTCCGCCGCCAACTACACGGTGTGGCTGAAGGCCGTGGACACCTCGGGCAACTACAGCGCCAACGCCGCGTCCGTCAGCGTGCTGGCCTCGCCCACCACGCCGTCCTCCATTTCCATGACGGTGTCCTCCACGCCGCCGGCCTGACGGGGAAGACTTCATGCGAGCTCGAGAGAGAGAAGGCGTCGGCGGCGTCGTCGAGGACGGCACTCCCACCAACCGGCTGCCGAAGGTACTCAAGCCGAAGTACCTCGACATCCGCTGGGAGCACACCGAGGTGCTGCCGGCACACCTGCTGGTGGGCTTCCAGGTGGCCGTCTTCACCGGCAACAACCCCAACGACACGGACGCATACCTCGTGGAGCCGGTGCGCGTGGGGCCCGCGGAGAGGCGCGCGGTGGTGTCGCTGCGGGTGGCGGCCACGGTGAATGCCCGCTGCGCCGTCCAGGCCCTCTACTCCAACGGCAACCAGAGTAGCTGGCTGTTGATGGTCTCCAGGAAGCGCTGATTCCTGGTCATCGGTCGCCCGGAGTTCCGTGACTTCGTGGCCGGCACCGTCGGCGCGTGCAGCCAAAAAGTTGAGGGGTGGGGAGTGCGCCGGTGGAGTCCGCGGTCGCGCGCGTCCTGAAAAACGGAAGGCCCACCAGCGACACCTGGAGGGCCCTCCTGGAGGCGCGCCCTGGTGTGCGAGAGGGGCGGGCCGGTGAGGCAGGGGTAGCGCAGTCCGGGGCGTAGCGCCAGAAGTCGGCGCGCGCGGGAGGCTGCGCGTGGAGTCGCTGCGGTTGGCGGTGTGCGGTCGGCCGGAGTGCCGACGGCTGTTTCAGCTGTGCACCGGATGCGACCGGGGCCAGCGCTACTGCGAGCGGGCCTGCGGCAGGAGGGCGCGCGCGGAGTCGGTGCGTGCGGCCGGGCGGCGCTACCAGCGCACGCGGGACGGGCGGCACGCCCACGCTGCGCGCCAGGCTGCATACCGGGAGCGACGCAGGAAAGTGACGCATCAGGCTCCCCCGGAGGCGGCTCACGAGGCGACGGTGCCACTCGCGCCGGTCCAGGCCACCACGCAGGTGGCCTCGGAGCCGAGCGCAGCGAGGCCCCCTCCGCATGCACTGCCGCCTTCTCCCGCCTGCACGTTCTGCGGGCGCCAAAGCCCCTTCCTCCGCCACACCACCTTGGCGCGCACCCGAGTGGGCCCGCGTTGGCGGCGCGGCCTTCCGTGAGGAGGTGGGCGGATGATTGCCCCGGAGGTACGTGCCCGCATCCGCCGGCTGCACTACGCGGAGCACTGGCCGGTGGGCACCATCGCCACGGAGTTGGGCCTGCACCACGACACCGTGGAGGCGGCCCTCGAGGACGTGCAGGTGGCCCCTGCCGATAGGAGCACGGTGAAACCCACCGTGCTGGGCCCCTACACGGACTTCATCGACGCCACCCTCAAGGCCCACCCGCGCCTGAGGGCCACGCGCCTTTTCCACATGGTGAAGGCCCGGGGCTACCCGGGGGGCTACGAGCAGGTGAAGCGCTACGTGCGGCGGGTGCGCCCTGGGCCCCAGGCCGAGGCCTTCCTGCGCCGCTGCACCCTACCTGGCGAAGAGGCGCAGGTGGACTGGGGCAGCTTCGGCAAGGTGCAGGTGGGGCGGGCCTCCCGGACGCTCTCCTGCTTCGTGCTGGTGCTGGGCCACTCGCGCGCCATGTACGCACGCTTCTTCCTGGGGCAGACGATGGAGTGCTTTCTGCAGGGCCACGTCCAGGCCTTCGAGGCGCTCGGGGGCGTGCCTCGCAGCCTCCTCTACGACAACTTGAAGTCCGTCGTGCTGGAGCGGGCCGGAGACGCCATCCGCTTCCACCCCCGCGTGCTGGAGGCCGCCGGGCATTACCACTTCGCGCCCAAACCCTGTGCCCCCTACCGCGGCAACGAGAAGGGCAAGGTGGAGCGCACCATCCGCTACCTGCGCGATTCCTTCTTCGCCGCTCGCAGCTTCCACGGCCTGGACGACCTCAATCGGCAGCTCAAGCGCTGGGTGGACGAGGTGGCCCACCAGCGTCGGGTGCCCGGCGACGCCTCGGGCCGCACGGTGGCCGAGGCACTGGAAGACGAGCGTCCCCGCCTGCTGCCGCTGCCCGCCCACCCATTGCCCACCGACGTGGTGCGCCCCGCCTCCTCCGGCAAGACGCCCTACGTGCGCTTCGACGGCAATGACTACTCGATTCCGGATGGCCTGGTACGCCGTCCTCTCACGCTGGTGGCCTCTGCCACCACGGTGCGCCTGCTCGACGGCGCCCAGCAGGTCGCCTCGCACGTGCGCAGCTGGGACAAGGGCGCCCTCGTCGAGGACGCCCAGCACCTGGCCGCGCTGGCCAGGAAGAAGGCCCACGCCCACGAGCTGCGCGGACGGGACTTGCTGCGCGCCCGCTGCCCACGCGCCGACCAGATGCTCCAGGCGCTCGCCGACCGCGGTGACAACCTCGGCAACCACACCGTGAAGCTGCTGGCGCTAGCAGAGCGCTACGGCGCCGCGGAACTGGACGCCGCCCTGGCCGAGACGCTCGAGCGCGGCGCACTCGGGCCCGCCTCCGTCGCCCACGTCCTCGACCAGCGACGCCGTCAGAAGGGGGCGCCTCCGCCGCTGCCCCTGGTGCTGCCAGATGACCCGCGCGTGCGTGAGCAGCGCGTCCCCCAGCATTCCCTCAACGCCTACGACGCCCTCCTCGAGGGCGACCCGGAGCAAGCACCATGATGCCCCTGAAAGAACGTCTCACCGCCCTCGGCCTGAGCCACACCAGCGACGCACTCGATGACCTCATTGCCATGGCCACCAAGCGCAGGTGGGGGCCGACCGAGCTGCTGGAAGCCATCGCCGAGGAGGAGACGAAGGACCGGGCTCGTCGCAGCGTGGAGCGGCGCCTGTCACGCAGCAAGCTCGGCGCGCTCAGGACGATGGCCGACTTCGACTGGGGCTGGCCCAAGCGCATTGACAGGCCGGCCGTCGAGAGCGCCCTGGCCCTGGACTTCATGGCCCGCCCCGCCAATGTCGTCCTTGTCGCCCCTCAGGGATTGGGCAAGACGATGATTGCCCAGAACATCGCCTACAACGCCGTGCAGGCTGGCCACTCCGTCCTCTTCACCACCGCCTCCCAACTGCTGCTCGACCTGGGCAGTCAGGACTCCGCCAGGGCCCTGGACCGGCGCCTGAAGCACTACTGCACCCAGGCGGGTCTGCTCGTCATCGACGAGATTGGCTACCTCTCCTACGACGCCCGGAACGCGGACCTGCTCTTCCAAGTGGTGTCGCGCAGGTATGAGAAAAAGCCGATTGTCTTGACGACCAATCTGCCGTTTTCGGAATGGACCACCATCTTCCCCAACGCCGCGTGCGCCATCGCTCTCATCGACCGCGTCATCCACCACGCCAGCATCATCAGCATTGAGGGCGACAGCTACCGCCGACGCGTGGCCGAGGAGTCCCGCGCCGAGCGCAAGGCCAAGAAGGGCTGACCCCCTCCGCGTCCCACTGCGGCCAGCCGGCCCCGCTCTCCCGCTCCGCGGTGGGGGCGGGGCCGAGCTGCATCCGATGACCAGATTTCCGCGCTCCGCGATGACCGCCAACATAGCTGGCGCGTCCTCGGCGGCGCCGTGGCGGCGGACCCGGACACCGTCACCATGGCGGTGCAGGACTTGTCCAACGTCACCACGGGGGCCGTGAAGACGTCGCTTCTGGCGCCCGCCGCCGTCAGCAGCGACAAGGTGGCGCCCAGCGCCATCGCCACGCAGCACCTGCTGCTGCCCCCGTCCGACAACCTCGTACCCAACGGCTACAGCGAGGCGGGGACGGCGGCGCTGGGCAAGTCCCCGGAGGGCGACTTCCTCGTCGAGGAGCCGGCCAACGCGAAGGAGGGCCGCTGGTGCCGGAAGGTGCCCCTCCTCGACTCGGCCTCCCAGGGCGGGCGCTGGCCCGGAATCAGCTTCACGGGAGGCTACGGAAGCACGGCCTCCAACAAGCTGAAGTGCGCCCCGGGGGACCAGTTCTTCGCCGAGGTGTGGGCGAAGTCCTCGGCGCCGCTCTCGGGTGGCGCGGGCGGGGGGCTCTTGCTGCTCTGGGAAAACGCCAGCGGCGTGTACGCGGGGCAGGCGACGAGCGTCACCCTGAGTGGCCTCACCACCACGTACCAGCGCTACACCCTCACGGGGACGTGTCCGGCCGGGTGCACCGGCGTGCAGCTCTTCTGGGAGCTCAACCCCCAGCCCGCGGACTTCGGCAAAGCCGTCTACTTCGACGCCGTCTCCCTCCGGAGAATGGTGACGTTCGACTTGCTCTCCGCCAACACGCTGAAGACGTCCAACTACGCGGAGGACGGCGACGGCTTCCCGATTGCCGGCGCGAAGCTGGACAACGTGGGCACGGCGCTGAAGGTGGCTTCCGGCAACCTCCAGGTGGGGCGGTACCCGTTGGAGGCCATTTTCTACAAGGGCCTCGTCACCCTCGACGGCCCGGGCCCCGGAAACCGCTGCTTCTACCGGGGCAACAACACCGGCGCGGTGCGGGGTGGGGCGCCCAACGTGGACAGGGTGCGGGTGGAGTGCGCGGACAACATCTCCACCGCGTCGCTGTCCTGGGCGAAGTGGAGCCTCTTCTTGGAGCCTCAGTCGCTGGACGACAACCTCGACGGCATGCGCCACGCGCGCGTCGAGTTGTGGGTACGCGAGCCGCAGAACACGGGCTTCCGACAGGCCGTCATCTACGTCCCGCTGACAGACAGGGTGTACCGGGACGCCACCGAGGCCTCGGCCAACAACGTCGGGGCGACGTCCTTCGACTTCACCTTCGCGGGCAACATCTCCGGGCTGGCGGCCTCCGGCGTCCGCAACTGGTACCTGCTGGTGTCCGTCGTCAACGTGTACGGGGCGAGCGCCAGCAAGTGGTACCTCCCCACCACGACGCGCAACACGGCCTTCAGCTCGCAGTACGCGGCGCCCTTCTCCGGGGCGACGTCGGGCGGGGGCGGTGGTGGTGGAAGCGATGGCGGCGGCTACTGCCCCGCGCCGTGGGAGCCGATTCTCCTCGCGGACGGCGGCGAGGTGCCGGCGGACCTGGTGCGTCCGGGCATGCGCGTCCTCACGTGGCACGAGTCCTCCCTCAAGCCGGACGTGTACGAGGTGGCCGGAGTCTCCCGGGCGCGCGCGCAGCGGTACCGGCTCGTGCTGGAGGACGGCCGCACGGTGGTGGCCTCGCGGCCGCACCCGCTGTACGCGGAGGGACGCGAGTGGACGGCGCTCGCCGACTTGCGGCCCGGGGACGTCCTCCTGGGCGCCCGCCCCGGCCGCGTCCGGCGCGTGGAGCCGGAAGGCGAGGGCGACGTCGTGAAGCTGTCCGTCCACGGGGCCCGCACCTACCAGGTGAAGGGGCTCCTCTCCCACAACGCCAAGCAGCGCGAGTAGCCCGCGCAGGAGTCCCCGCATGTCCCTCACCGCTGAAGAGGTGTACCAGCGCAACGCCATGGAGGCCCGGCGCCGCGAGCTGATGACGCAGCTGGCCCGCGTGCGCGGGTACCTCGACGCCTCGGCTGCGTCGTCGCGGTACTTCGCGCGCATCAACCAGGACACCCAGGTGCAGCGCGAGGAACTGGAGCGGCAGCTGCGGGAGCTGGACGCGGGCGGCGCCGCGGGCCTCACCGACGACTGGGGGAAGTACTCCGCCCTGGAGCTGGCCGCTCAGGAGGAGCGATACGCCGCCAAGGCGGGCTGCTACGACTGGCTGGTGGCACATCCCACGGCCACGCTCGCGGAAGCCGGCGCGGAACTGGAGCGCCTCATGCTGGAGGCGCGCAGCACGGCGGGCCGGCCTTGGCTGCTCTCGCGTGGTGAGGGTCTCGTGCGCGAGTGGCAGGCGAATGCCTTCGCACGCGGCCTCATCCCCGAGGACGACTGGGCGGTGTTCCGGGACTGGCTCCTCGTCGTCGGCAAGGATGCGGCGGTTCGCTCTTCCAGTTGGTAATCGTCACGGGCGCCAGCAGAAGTGGAAGCTCTCGTTTCGATGAACGTAGATAACGCGTACGGGATTTCGCTCGATGTTGCCTGGACCCGCTGAAATGCCTTCGTACTGGGCTTTCAGTTGGTTCCTTTCATATGGGCCACCCGCACGATCATCGATAAGCAACAACGCGCGGAGCTTGGCCTCCGTCTGCGGAAACCGGGACAACTTCCGGAGTTCGGACGCATTGGTGCTACTGCAAAGGTCGCCGCCTCCAAAGCGCGGCCGGAACGCAAACTCAAGCAGGAGCGGGTTCGGCCCCCCAATCCGGAAGTCGACCATGCACTTCGAGCCACAAACGTCAATCGGGTATTGCCTCGTTACGGTGGTGCCTGGGTGACGGAATCGCGTAGTCAGTAAGCCAAAGAGCAATGGATCAACATCCCGCTCACGCTTGGGCCGGCCGCTGTATGCCTGGAGCAACTCCAAAGTCGTACGGGATACATCCATCAGCTCCGAGATGTTCGATTGCACCGGCTCAATCAACATAGGTTCACCATGGACGCATCAGCTCACCAACAGCTTCGCTGGGATGAGGCCAGAGGCTGATGTGAGGGCGAGTGGTGCGGCAGTGTGAAATGAACTCACTCACTTTACAGGCTGGACGGGGTTCCCGCACGGAGTACTGAGCAGAACACGCGCCATCACCGGACGCCGTCCACGCTCAACCGGAAACTCCGGCGGCATGAGCGCTCCCCTCCGCACGTGGTGCGTCCCGTGACGCCCACTCCCGAAGTCGCCATCCTCTTCCTGGCGGTGAGCCAGCTCATCGTTCCGCTGCTGAACGGCCTCCTGGCCCGCCGAGCGACGAAGCACGAGAGCGCGGTGGACCAGGTGCCCCTGCTCGTAGAGCGAATGGGCACCGTCGCGGCGGACGTGAAGGACATCAAGGCGGACATGCGGCGGGTGGCCGAGCACGAGATGCTGCTGCGCGAGGTGGACCTGCGCCTCAAGGCCCTGGAGAACTGGCAGGTGGAGGCGCGTCCCCAGCTCGCACGGGCTGCGAGCGAGGCCCACCTGCTCATGGGCGAGCGCAGCGCCCGGCAGATGCAGCACGCCGCCAACGTGGTGGCCGCGCGCGACGCCGGCCGCGACGGCACCTGAGCTTCACCGCCGTGCGCTCGGCGCCGGCACCACCCGCAGCCCCCGAGGAGTCACATGCAGCCTGCCGCTGAAGTCCGCACCGAGAAGGCCATGCCCGTCGATGAGTTCCGCGGCCACGCCGAAAAGGAGTTGGCGCGGAACAACAAGAACCCGGAGTCCATCGCCATTCTGCTCCGTCATGCCATCCACCCGCACGGGTACGCGCTGGCCTTCGAGTACATGCGCGTCTGCTCCGAGCTCACCGGCGAGCCCCTCAACAACGAGGGTGTCTGGGAGCGCGGTGCGAAGGGCGAGCTGTGGCTTCCCGAGGCGCTGGAGGTCCACCAGCGCGCACTCGCGGCCCAGCCCTGACTCTCCCTCCCGCTTTTCCTTCCGGAGCCCCCATGCCCAGCTCGCAGCGCGCCGCCTTTCTCGCTCTCGTCCTTCAGCAGATGCATTCCCCGTACAGGTGGAGTGCGAAGGGCGCCCGGGATGACGTCACCGGGCAGCGCCTCTTCGACTGCTCCGGCCTTGTCACGTGGGCACTGCACCAGGTGGGCGGGCCGGACTGGCGGGCTACCCACAACACGGACCGGCTCTGGGCGGAGTGCGCGCCGGTGCTCGCCACTGGAGAGCTGCTGCCCGGGGACCTCGTGCTGTACCACCGCGCTGGCGCTCCCGACGACGCCGAGCACGTCATGGTGCACGTGGGCGGGGGCGTCGTGGTGGGTGCCTCCGGAGGTGGTCGGGCCACGCTCACGCTTGCCGACGCCGCCGCGCACGTGAAGGCCTTCCCACACTTCGGGTACCGACCGGACCTCATGGGCTTCCGCCGGCTGCCCTTCACCTCGTAGCCCCGCTGTTCCCTCGCAGTCCCCTGGAGTCCTCGCATGAAGAAGACACTCACCCTCGCCGCCGTCCTCGCGGTGGTACTCGCCGCGCCGGTGGCCCTGGCCCAGGACGGCAGCGTGCCGCCGGAGCCCACGCTGAAGTCCATCGTCCTGTCCGCCCTCGTCACCGCCACGCCCGTGCTGGCCACCGCGCTCGCGGGCCTTCTGGCGGCCGCCCTCGTCGCCCTCACCAAGAAGCTCCAGGCCCAGGCCGGGGAATCGAAGCTTGCGCAGGTGGCCACGCGCGCCAGCATGCTCGCGGAGGGCGTCGTCCGGGACATCGAGGTGACGCTGAAGCCGAAGCTCGAGGCGGCGTCCGCTGACGGCGAGCTCACCCCGGCCGAGCTGAAGCAGCTCAAGGACGAGGCCCTCGCGGAGCTGAAGCGCAGCCTGGGCGAGCGGGGCCTCGCGGAGCTGCAGGAGGTGCTCAAGCTCACCGCCGGCAGCGTGGGCGTGTTTCTCTCCGGGCTCATCGAGGCGGCCTTGGACCGCATGAAGGCGAGCCGGTCCACGTCCACGGCGGACGAGGTGGTGGCGGCGGCGCTCTCGATGGGCGCCATCGGCAGCCAGGCGGCGCTGGCCCCGGTGGCGTCGGGCCCTCAGACGCCCCGCGGGTAGCTGTCGCCGCGGGGCTCTCCCGAGTGCTGAATGACGTTCCCGTGCGCAGCGGGTACGTGGAGGCCCAGGCCGGCGTGTCCTCCCTCACCGGCGCCTACGCGCGCCTGGAGGGTGGGGCGCGGCTGCGCAGCAACCTGGGGCTCTTCGGCTTCGCCGAGGCAAACGCGCGCGAGCGCATGGTTGGCGCTGGCATGAGGTGGACGTTCGGTTGGTGAGGCGTTCGCGACGAAGTCAGGCGGCCCGCCCCGGGTACCCGGAGCGGGCCGCCGTGCTTTCGGCATCGCACGTGCAATGCGCTTGAAGTCGCAGTCCTACCCAACGCGCAAAACGAGCACACGCACATGAAGCCCTACTTCGAGTCCGACACCGTCACCCTGTTCCACGCGGATTGCCGCGACCAGCTTCTGGACCTCCCGTCTCAGTCCGTGGACCTTTTGCTCTCGGACCCGCCCTACGGAATGGCCTTCGAGGGGAAGGGTGAGCACTCCGCCCCCATCCGTGCGGACGGTGCGCGCCAGGGCGTGCGCGTGCTGCGCCAGGCGCTCACCGCCGCCGGGCCAGCGCTGAAGCTGGACGCGCACGCGTTCCTCTTCTGCCACTGGGCCTCGTGGCCAGACTTCTACGACGCGGTGGCCGCGCACCTGCGGCTCAAGGGCGCCCTGGTGTGGTGGAAGGACCGGGGTGGCTCCGGCGACTGCACCGGCTCCTTCGCGCCCGATTACGAGGTGGTGCTGCACGCGGCGGGGCCGAAGCGCCGGCGGCTCGCAGGAAAGCGCCGCGGCGCCGTGCTCGCGGGATTCCCTCCGGTGCCGCCGCGCCAACGCACGCACCCCACCGAGAAGCCCGTGCCGCTGCTGGCGCACATCGTGGAGAAGGCCTGCCCCGAGGGCGGCACAGTGCTGGACCCGTTCGCGGGAACGGGCGCTACGCTGGTGGCGGCAGTGCAGCTCGGCCGCCGCGCGGTGGGCATCGAGCTCGAGGAGCGCTATTGCGAGGTGGCGGCCCGCCGTGTGGAGCAGGCGCTGCGTGAGGGGCCGGGCCGCTCGGCCTGACGCGGAGGGCAGGGCGGCTGCTACTCGCGGCTGCCCTTCACGGCCAGCTCGGACACCAGGTGCAGAGGCCGCGCAACTCCCTTGGGGTATATGCCTGCCCCTGCCGCGCTCCCATCAGGCGCGCGGCAGGGGCCTGGGCCTCTTGGCTGTCTTGAGCTGTCTTAAGCCTCAACACCCCGCGGACTGGGGTGGCCCTCGCGCCGGGGCCAACCTCGCACATGCCGTGGGAAAGCCCAGGTGCTCCAGAATCGCCCGCACCCCTGGTGCTCCTTTCACGTACGCCAAGCCCCGTGCTCGCCTCCTCCGCACCTGCTTGGCGGAGCGGCGCCGTGTCAAGGTTTAATCAAATTACCTGAACGGTGTTAGCGCTCTGGCTCGACCGCGCACTGTTTGCTCGCATCAAGCGCAGCGCGAGCGGCGATCGAAGACGAAGCCCGCGGATCCTTCGCAATTGACTGCAGGCGCGCTTGCGACCGCTTCGTGCACACGAGCCCCAACCCCCTGATGGCAGCGTCACGCCAGCGATTGACCTGCTTCGCATCCTCGTTGAGCCGGAACTGTTCCTCGGACTCGGCGAGCAGTTGCTCGGTCCGCTCCGGACCGATTGCCTCGCGCCCATTCGCCTCCAGCCAGCGGCGCCGCATTAGCCAGCGCTCTCCGAGCGACGACTGGAGCGCTTCGCGCTCCTCAAGGGTGGGACCGAACTCAAATGCCTCCCATAGCGCCCTCTCAAGCACCGAGCCCGCCGAAATCATCTGCTTGTTGAGGGAAGCTTTGCCGGTACTGCCGGTGCTGCAATCCTGGCGTAGCCAGCGCGTGAGGAGACGCTGATGGTCTGGCCTGAGCGCCGAGAAGACCGGCCGGTCAGCGGCGTACGCCGGACCGACAGCGAGGTGGAAGAAGACAATCAGCAGCAGTTGCATCGTGCGCATGGAAACCTGCCTAATTAGGAGGGAAGGTCGCTCCGTCGGCCCAGATCCGCTTGTCGGCCTTCGGACAGCGGCGGGTCGTGGTGCTGATGTTGCAATCGTCTCGGAGCGGCATGTTGGGGCGCAGCGAATAGACTGCGGTCGACCGAATCGCGGAGATGCTGCGGATATGCGCGCGGAACGCTTGGCCCTCGGAGAGAAACTGTCGCGTCCCGCCGTTCGACATCATCACATTGGTGCCGTCGAAACGTGAGTCACCGTCGACATGGTCGAGCGCGAGGCAGTGGCCTATCTCGTGTGCCAGCAGGCCAGGCGCGGCGTTCTGGCCCACCGCCACGCTGTCTCCATGCGCAACCTCGCCGAGACCATTGCCGGTGCCGCCGTTCACTGCCGGAACCCAGTAGATGTTGAGACGCCCGTTCACGTGTCCGATGGCCGTTTCCAGTTGGGCGAGGTTGGTGACGTTCTGAAAGTCCGGCGCATTCACGTTTTGCGTCGCATCGCGCAGGTCCAACTGATTCCAGTCGAGACCGACCCGCTCCTGGTCGAGGAGGGCTCCCGCCTGGATGGCGGCACTCAGCGCCTCCACGGCCTGAACGCCGAACGTGTTGGGGGCGGTGACAACCCAGATGGTGACCGGCACGCGGAAGGTGTTGGTCATGCTGGCGCTCATATGGTCGGGGCGGGGGCTCCACGGCGTCGAGACGAGCGTCGGCGCGCGCCCGGACGCGAATGCGATGACCTCGTTCGCCTGCGTCGAGGATCTGAGCTCGCCGACGTCGAACGTTGTGTTGGGAGCAGTGCCAGTGAGCGCGAATGCGAGGTCATCCACCTGGGCGCCGGTCGAGCGTAGACCGTCGACACAGATCCCGACCTGGGCGTTACCGGGGGAGTTCGTAGCTCTGAAAACGTCGTTCCCGCCAACGGGGCAAGTTTCCGAATCAATGCGGCAAGGGGTCCATCGGCCGTTGATGCATTCCCGCTCGCCAGCACATCCCTCCTCATCGAAGCAGTCCGTGGTAGAGCCATCCCTGCACCCGGCATATGCAATTGACGGCGCCATAGCGGATGTGAACATGACGGCGAAGACGGAAGACAACTGGATCCACCGCAGAGGACGGTTCATGGACATTCCCGAGTCGCCAGTAGGCGAGGCACTCACCCGTGCACGCACGCGGCATTGATGTCGTTGATGCGGCTAATTCCACATACGCTATCGCGCTGCCAGAGAAGTGCACATGGCCTGAGCGCCGAAGCCATGGCCCAGCAGTCTCAGAGGATGTTGAAACGCATAAGAGGGCTGGGGGCTCTGTTGAGGAGGAGGGAGGGTTCAGATGGGCCGAGAAGGGCCGCTGACGGGGCCGCCCGAGTTGTGCTCCCGGGCCAGCTCGAAGACGAGCTCGTTGACGAGGGCACTCACCCGGGGCTCCGTGGCCCGGGGGAGCGCGGGCACGTATCAAACGGGCTCCTCGCCGCAGGCGTGTCCAAGCCCTGAATGAGTTGGCGTCCACTCCCGGCTAACTTGCCACCCTCCGGGCTGTCGCCGCTGTCCTCCAGTTGTCGCGGAAGGCCCCGGAACATGCAGCTATCACGGCTTCTTTCGACTTAACTCGACCTTTGCCGATAGTGGTGGATCATTGGGATCGGCTCTCAGCACGATCGTCCCAGAGAAAGAATCTCCTTTGAACGTACCATCCACGTTCTCCCAAGGACTCTCCCATCTCCCTCTGACATCCGTCCTCACCCCAATTACTGAGTGCGTCTCGATATATTCAAGAGTAACAGGATTTTGATGGCTCACACTCACAGACAACACGCCATCCCTGTCCTCTATAGTGAACATAATGCCTGCACTCTGCATTCCCTCGCGCGAAATGGTCCCGACCCAAGTTCCGCTCGCGTCATAGTTACTGGGTTTTTGCGGCTGGCGCGGCGACGCGCACCCAAAGGAGAGCAGCGCTGATAACACAAACACACAAAATAAACGGCCCTTGAGAGGTGAGCCAAGTGCAAACATTGGCGACTCCGGCAATGGCAAATGCTTCGCAAGGATTGAGACTATTCACAGCAATTGCAGAAACGCATCTGGGCTTCTTCAAATGCAGGGCCGCCACGTTTTATCACGCCCACGGAGTACGCGCCTGCAAAGGATTTGCAGGCGTAGCGAAGTATGGTTTGTAGAGAATGCGGGTACGCATCTTCGCATGCCTTAAACAGCCTAGGCGCAAATCCGAAGTCACAGAAATTCTTATCGCTCGTGCAGGTGCTATAGCATTTGTCGTGGTCGTTGCACGCGTCTTTGAAATTGGCATCGCCGAAAGAATCGGGAGCATCATAAGGCGCTCCTTCAGGACCACATCCGTTAAAGCCCGGGGGAATGCGCTGCACGCGGTTTCGGCATTTCGAAAGGTCGGTGATGGGGCTCTTAGGAAGTACCTCGTTGTTAATACAGCACTGCGCCGCCCGATCATAGCATGTGCTCCCACATTCGGCCATGGGAGCGGTATCGCAATACACAGAGACACCCCTGCCTGGAGCAGGCGGAACATAGCGACACGTTCCAGGACACCCATTCGCTTTGCAGGCCGTTCCTGGTTCGCAGGGCCAGTTATAACAAACACCTGGAGGGCCGGGGTATGTTGAGACAGTCGAGCACCCGCTGGCGATGAAATAACACGATTCGCCCATGTATGTGCCGTAAGGCCATGGATTGGAGATAGGTGTCCCCGCGCAACTGCAGACATGAATCGTTCCGGCCGTATACTGCGGCCAATCACTTGTGACAGGGCCGCAATCAAAGAAACATCCGCCGGGCGAGTTGCAGGGGTACTGAGCCCAAGCACGTGCCGGGACAATCAGTACCATCGCCGCAACTGCGTGGAGCAGCACCTTGCGGAAGTTGAGTGTCATACAACGCCACGTGCCCATATATTGCCTTGCTCCCTCTCGTCGCTTTCGAAGTGCTGGAAATCCCCGCCGACAAGCCGTTGCCAGTGAGTAGCTCCCGATGAGGAATCCCGGTCATTTCGAGCTGCGCTTCATGCTCGGAGGCATCCTGGTACGTGACCGAGCGCTCGGAGTAGGTCTTCTGTTCGATCGCAACCGACGCCCCCGTTGCCAGAATGAGCGAGAGCAGGTGCTCGCCGCGGGCAGCCCGAGCTGGGCTGATCCTTGTTCTCTCAATGCTTACGATGCCAGACGCGGACGCACGCTCCAGAGTTCCACATCGCCTCCCTGACGCGGAGCCCGGAGCGTCGCACCTGATACTCCTGTCCCTTCGCAATATGCGCTTGGTTCGTCCGCAACCGAATAAGTATAAAGGACGAGGGATTTGTTGAGTGGTCGACGGGCTGGAGCAGAGAGGTAGGCGCTCGGCGAGCGCCACCCTGGTGCTGCCCCAGCAGTGCACGCACCCCACCGAGAAGCCGGTGCCGCTGCTGGTGCACCTGGTGGAGAAGGCGTGCCCCGAGGGCGGCACGGTGCTGGACCCCTTCGCGGGCACCGGCGCCACGCTGGTGGCTGCGGTGCAGCTCGGCCGGCGTGCCGTGGGCATCGAGCTCGAGGAGCGCTACTGCGAGGCGGCGGCCCGCCGGCTGGAACAGGCGCTGTGGGACGGCCCGGAGCGCGCGGCCTGATGTGTAGGGGAGGGCAGCGGCCACCTGCGGTTGCCCTCCTGTGCTAGCTCGGACACCAGGTGCAGAGGCCGCGCCCCCTTGGGGTACACGCCTGCAGTGCGCGGCAGGACTTTGGCTCTCTTGGCTGTGTCGGCTTGAGCCTCAACACCCTCCAGCCTGGGGTGGCCCTCGCGTAGGGGCCAATCGCGCACTCGCAGTGAGCAACCGAGGTGCTCCAGAATCGTTCTCACCCCTCCTGCTCCCTTCACTATTACCAGTCATCAGGCGAGCGCAGGATCGGAATAGGAACGTGATCGATGAGTAGACCGCTAAATCTTAATTTAATTACTATGCCCCGTTGACCATGACGCCTGTCGGTTCGCGTGATGAGCCACATGGCTCCTACAATAGCAGTTGCAGCATAACGACCTGCCGAGGGAATCAGGCCGATAATGGCGGACACTGGCGATGATGCCGCGTTTATTGCCTCGATCTCTTCGTGCGACAGCTTGATTTTCATCGTGAAGCCAATAAGCGCATCTTTCCAGGGATTGGTGTGTATATCTTTTATTTCCGCCATGGTCCTGCTCGCGAGGCGCATCTGAAATAAATGTATCCGCCCAGCAAATGGGCATGGTGTGGGACGCCTTCTAACTAAAGTAGGCCGGGGCAGCCCTTGACGCATGCGGGAGTGAAAGTCGGGAAGCCGGAGTGGCTGCGGGCCGCCGAGGAGTTCGGGGCCAGCGGGCTGGCGCAGCGTGAGTTCGCCGGGCACTGAGGGCTGCGGCTGAGCACTTTGCAGTCGTGGGGGCTACCGCCGTCGGCGCCAGGTGAGTGCGGTGGCCGAGGTACCGCTTCGGGAGCGGCTTGCCTTCCGGCCCGCCGAGACCGGCGTGCATCTCGTCCACCTCGTCGTGCGTGCCGTCCGCGCGCAGATGCGTCGGCCGCCCACCAGCATTCGCGGCCCGCCGCACCCGCAGCGCTCATCCGGTGCGAGTCGGCGAGGTGGCGCGGACTGCTCCTCGGGCTCGCCGCGGAGCTGGCGCAGGTCGCGCGCAGTCCTCGCGGACGCGCTTCCGGCGCAGTTGCTCCGGCATCTGTGCTGGGGGATGGGCTCTCCGCGCGTGGGCACCTCCACGAGGGAGAAGGGGCGCCCCTACCCCGCAACGTTCGGCAGGCGTCAACCCCTCCCCAGGGTGATAGGCGCGCCGCACAGCCCCCGTCAGGCTTCCGTGCATTCCCGGGGGGACGACGTGTCGAAAGAGAACACGAAGCTCATCAACGGGCTGAGCCCGGTGACGAGCGAGAGCGAAGGGACGGTGGTGGGATTTCCGGACGTATGCCTGACGCCGGGGCCCAACGGCCCGATGCCGGTGCCGTACACCAACGTCGCCAAGAGCGACTCGTTGAAGAACGGCTCGAAGACGGTGTTCATCAACGGAGCGCCCGTGTGCCTCTCCAACTCGCACCTCGGCACGTCCACTGGGAACGAGGCGGGCACGGCCGGCGGTGGTGTTGCCTCGGGGAAGACGAAGGGGCCCGCGCACCCGCTGAACTTCTCCTTCGACGTGAAGATTGAGGGGAAGCCCGTGGTGAGGAACACCGACCTTTTCACGCTGAACGGGTACAACGCCGGGCCCGCGCCCATCATGCAGTCGCAGACTTCGCGCCCCGTTGCTCAACGCATCGAGGAGCGCGAGGTGGCACAGCCGGTGGAGCTGTGCCCCCACTGCCGCAAACCTCGGCACGCGTTCGAGAAGGGCGACCGCATCGGCTCGAACCTGGGCAACTCCGCCGTCCTAGGAAGAAACATTCTCGCCGGGCGTCCGCTCGCGAGCCATGTCTGGTACGCCGGGCCATTCTCGCTGGCCGCTCACCACCTGATTTGTCTGGAGGCGGTGAGCGGTGCCCTGTGGGCGCGCGTCTGCTTCGATTACGGGTATCACATCGACCGGAGCCCCAATGGCGTCTTCCTGCCGATGAAGATGGCTCTCGCGTGCCAACTCGGCGTCGCCGTCCACCGCGGCAACCACTCGGAGGGGCACGCATTCGAGCTGCACCTGCCGTACCCGGACGGCGTCAAGCGTCTGCTCGACGGTGTCATGGAGAAGGTAAAGAGCGGCGCCTACTGCTCGAACCCGGATGCGCTGGTGAAGAAGCTCGACAAAATCAGCGCGTACATCCTGGACCAGATTCGCGTGTTCTCGTGGACGTTGACGCGTGACGGGCTGGACTACGCTCCCGGTGCTCGCGGTTGTTCCGGGCTCACGAGCATCAAACAGAAGCCGAGCGCGTCCCCATGCCCTCACCAGCGGCGTCATGGTCTGAAGCATGCCGTGAGCGCCCAGCTCCTCACGGGGCGCCCGCTTTCCGTGGGAGAATGATGCGTATGAGCACGGACTACTTCGTTGTCACGAGAGCTGGCTCAGACCGGTTCCCGCTACTGGAATGGGACGAGGATGGGGGAGCCTTCTACAGGGGGGGGCCTGTTGTGGTGCAACAGCCCATCAAGCTCCGCCTGGGCGATCCAGTGCCGTCTGCCCCGGTGATGGTGGACTACCACAGCCTTCCTCGACCGGTGGTTTCCACTCGGCTGCGGGATGTGCTGGAGGACCTGAAGCTCCACGGCGTTCAACTCGTGCCGGCGGACGTCCGTGTCACTGGGGCCGATGTCAGGCGCTACTGGCTCGTCCATGCCTACCAGCGGATTCCCTGCATCGACAGAGAGCATTCCCGGCTCCACATCGACGAGGATGATGGTGACGTCCTCGGCATTCAGCGCCTAGCGTTGGACGCGAACGCGCTTGAGGAGATTCCGGAGGAGAATCGACTGGTGTTCCGCCTTGCGGAGTCGCCCTCAGTGCACCTCTTCCACCGCGTCGTGGTGGACCGGGTGATGGGGCTTACGCCTCCACCCGAGGGGCTCAGATTCATTCCTGCCTCTGACTGGAGCGACGCTGCCGGGTTCCGCTGAGCTGTCATGCCGCCGCTTACGCGGGCGGCACCGTGACGCGCCCTCCACCTCATGCGCCGGGTCCGCTTCCTTGTGGCCATGGCGCTCGCGGCATCGCCCGTCCACCTGCGGCTGGAAGGGCAGCGGGTCCCGCGTCGCGGATCGATGCTCGGCGGGGCGAGCCGGACCCGCTGCCTGGCACCTAGCCTCACGCGCTACCGTCTGCTCCTGCTGTGCCCAAATGCAGTACGTGGAGGGGGGGCATGTTCTTCAGGAAGCGTGAGCCGCGACCCGAGCCGGTGGCCACTCGCACCGGGCGCCGTCCTGGGCAAAGTGCGCGGGAGAAACAGCAGGAGCTGGAGGACGCCGCGCCCATCAAGACGTTCTTCACGCGGCTCTTCGACATCCACACCGACGAGCGGGCTTGGCGGCTCGGCGCGGACGGCGAGGAGCGCGTGGGCGCGCTGCTGGAGCAGATCCGTCCTCAAGGCTGGCACGTCGAGCACGACGTGCGCGTGGGAAGCCGCGGCGCGAACCTGGACCACGTTGTCATCGGTCCGCCCGGTGTCTTCGTCGTAAACACGAAGGCGCTGACCGGGGAGGTGGTGGTGGATGGGGACGACGTCCTGGTGGGAGGGCGCCGCAGGGGCTACGTGGAGAAGCTGGAGGAGGAGGCCCAGCGCGTCCGCGCATGCCTCCTGGAGGCCACCCAGCGGAGAAAGCTGTGGGTGCAAGGGCTGCTCGTCCTCGCCCACCGGGAGCCCGTCGTGAGGCAGCCGCCCCGCAACGTGGCCGTCCTCCACCACACCGAGCTGGTGCCAGGCCTCCTGGGGCAGCCGGTGAAGCTCGGCCCGGAGGAGGTGGCCGAGCTCGCCGAGGCCGCGCGGCGCGAAGAGACGTGGACCGAGTAAGGCCGCCGGGCGGCTTCAGTTGCGGCGCTTCCCGGCCCGGAATTCGGTGGCCCAGCGCTCCAGGTTGGCCGTCACCGTGCTGTCCTCGAGCGGCTGTGGCGTGGCCGGGCTGCGTCCCGGTACCGGTGCGGGGCGCGAGCTCTCTGCGCGAGCGGCCGGTGTCACCGGCTGGCCCTTCTTCCGGACCCACGCACGCGGGGAAGAGCTGGGCGGCGCGACTGCGGCCGGCGGGGTGACCTTCTCCGTCTCCGCACGCCGTTTCCTCGTGAGGATGATGTCGGGGAGGCTGTGGGGCGCGGCGTCTTCCACCCACGCGCGGTGGAGGCGTCCGGTGGCCACCATGAGGCGCCGCTTCTGGTAGTGCGTCGCGCAGTACCCGAGGCTGCGCACTGGGTTGCGACAGCCGATGACGGCACAGGCTCGGGGCTCCGGTACCGTTGGTGCCGCAGCAGGTGCCGCCGGCTGGGATGGACGTGCCGCTCCCGCAGAGGCGCCCGCGGTGGAGCGGGGCTGGTGCCGCTCCTTGCCGGTCAAGCGCTGTGCAAGGCGGCTCAGGTCCGCCGTCAGTCCGGCGAGAGATGCCTTCAGCGCGCCGCGGAGCGCATCCCGAAGGGCTTCCTCCAACGGCAGCGGGCCCGAGGCGGGGCCACCGGAAACACGGGGGCGAGTGCTTCGAGGGGGCGGAGCGGAGCGACGGAGTCTGGGCATGGGGAGTGGCTTCGCTGCCGGGGCTCACGGACTCGGCGCCCCAGGACGTGCGCTGACGGTTAGCACGCCCGGTACCCGCAGCCCAGCCCACGCTCTCCGGTGATGTCCGCTCGCTCGCTACCGCCGCTCGTGCCGAGCAACGGCTACCAGCTATTGCGCATTGCCTCCCGTCGGGCTTCGTCGCGGCGGGCGTCCTCGCGCTGCTGCCGGCGCCGCTCCTCCTGGCGAGCCTCCTCGCGCCGCGCGTCCTCCCGCTGCTGGCGGCGGGCCTCTTCCTGGCGCTGGGCGTCCTTCCCCCAATTCACTTCGCGCCAGATGGCAGCTTCGCCGCGCTCCTTCGCCGGGGACGGAGGTGAGGCGGGGGACTCGCCAGTGCCTCCAGAGGCAGTGGCCCGCTTCCGCGAGGCCGCCTCGTAAAGGGAGACGTTGTCGATGCAGACGCCACGCACGCAGGTGTTGCCGATGTAGCAGGGCGCCTGCGGGCCGCACGCCTCGCCCACGTCGCGGTAGTGGGTGACGGGCGCTGCGCACCGGCCCCCAGTGCAGGTGAGCCCCAGGCAGCACCCCGAGGAGCCTCCACACGAGGCACCTGCGGAGCCGCATGTGCGCGTACCGCCACCGGACGGCGGAACGCACGCGCCTTCACGGCACACGAGGCCCCCGCAGCAGGACGCACCGGCACCACACGGCGAGTCCATGGGGACGCACGACGAGGAGGCAGTACAGACGCCCGTAGGGAAGGGGGAGCTGGGATTGCCGCCTTCGCAGGTGAAGCCCGGACAGCAGGTGGCCGACGTGTCGCAACGCCCGCCGCCACGATTGCAGAAGAGGCTGGTGCCAGGTGCGGAGCGGCAGACACCCTGAGAACAGACATTCGCCGACGAGCAGCAGTCAGCGTTGGTGGAGCACGGCCCGGAGCTGTTGCTGCACTGAGGTGGACTGGCGAAGGCCGAAATTGAGGAGAGGAGAAGGGCGAGAACGACGGCAGGGCGGGACATGGTGACTCCGTGCAAGAGCTGCCCGCGAGGGGCAGCGAGAGGCCAGAGGCGGGAGAGAGGCGGGCGTTACGCGCACCGGATGAAGGATTCGTGTCTCAGAAGGGGACGGTGCCGCGCCCTCCCCCCAGCGCCGCCGCATGCCTTTCAGAATCCGCAGGTGTGCGTGTTTGAAGCCGGGTAGTACCGGCAGTCACTCGGCCTCGCGCAGAGCGGCGAGCACTGGTTGTTGCTGCCGGCGGGCAGTGAGCAGGTGTTGCAGAAGCAGGCCGTCTGGTGGCCGAATGCGGTGACGAAGGTGGAGCAGAAGCCTGCGGAGGAGCCGGTGCTCGCGACGCAGTTGTTGGCCAGCAGGATGCCCAGGCTTTCAGCGCACGCGAAATGCACCTTGGGCGTGGGCACGCTCGCGCCGTCCGCCGACGCGCAGACGCCGTTGGCGTCGATGCTGTCGCACGTGCAGGCGCCGTTACCCGCGGAGTCGATGGTGCGGCACTTCCCCGCGCCGCAGGCCATGGCGACGACGCCGGCCTGTGCGTCGCACCTCACCCACGTGTCCCCTGCGCAGTAGCCGTACTGGCTGATGCTGCCGCACGGCCCGCCCACCTTGACGCAGCGCTCTCCGGCCTGGTCCGGCACGTAGCCGGGGTTGCAGCCACAGGTGTCCGCCTTGGCGGTGCAGGTGGAGTTGGATGGGCACGTCCCACAGGTGCCACCGCACCCGTCCGGCCCGCACACCTTCCCCTGGCACTGCGGGACGCAGACGCAGGCCCCGGCTGCGTTGCAGGTGGTGCCCGAGCGGCACGTTCCGCAGCTGCCGCCGCACCCGTCAGGTCCGCACTGGCGGCCGTCGCAGCGAGGCACGCACACGCACTGCCCTGACTGGCAGGCCTGCCCCGAGCCGCAGGTGCCGCACGAGCCTCCGCACCCATTGTCCCCGCACGTCTTCCCGCTACAGGAGGGCGTGCATGTGGCCACGCACTGCCCTGCGGAGGTGCAGACCCGGCCGCCCGAGCAGGTACCGCAGGTGCCGCCACAACCGTCCGCACCGCACTTCCGTCCAGCGCAGTTGGGCGCGCACGTACCGGCGTCACCTGGGCGCGTGCCGGCGTCAGCGGTAGAGCTGCCACCATCCACAGTGGAGGTGCCCCCGTCCCTCGTCACCGGAGGCCGCTGCTCCTCCTCGTCAACTTCGCCGTCCGTCGGGCCGCACCCGGCCAGGGCAGTGGCGACGAGCAGCAGCAGGAAGTGGAGGCGGGCGCTCAGAGTGTAGGGAGGCATGGGCGTGTCCTTTCCGGGCCGCAGGCGCGGCCGGGCGGGGAGGCTTCGGACGCCCGCCCGTAGCAAGCAGGAGGCCGGGGGCGCCGCGCGCGCCGCGAGAGGGAAGGTGGCCCGTTCATGGCGGCCAGGCCCGTCCGCTACCCGGGACGGGCGTCCTGGCTCGAGATGCCGCACCTTCGCCCCGTTCTCGGCGGGAACAAGAGACACGAGGCGAGCCGCCGCACGCGCCGGGAGCCCACGGCTACGGCGCCCCGCGGCCTGCGCGGACTTCCTCCTGGATGGCCGCGAGCTGAGCGGAGTAGTCCTTCCCGTTGACGAGGAAGGGCTTCGGAGGCGTCGCGAAGCTACCTCGGCGGAAGGCCTGCTCCAGCAGCTCCGCCTGTTGCTCCGGATTCATCTCCGCCCAGGGCGTGCCCTCGCTCAGGGTCTTCGCGTAGTCGTACCCGTCGCCCAGGTACTGTCCGGCGAGGGATTCGCTCATGTAGTCCGTGCCGCCGTTCTCGTGCTGCCACACGTGGGCCGTCTCGTGGACGAGCAGCGCCTCGGTGAGGGGCAGGTGCTTGGCGGGGCACGTAGATGGTGTCCCCGAGAGTGAAGGGCCGGCCCGACGCGGTGAGCAGGCCCGCATTGCCCTCCTTGATGCGAACCTTCGAGTAATCGATGGAGTCGCCGTAGACGCTCCGGAGCGCCGCCAGCTCGGAGTCCGTCAGTTTCCTGCCCACCGGCTCCACACCCAACAGCGTCTGGACGGCGCCGATGGTCCTCCCGCCCATCATCATCAGCGCGTCCACGGGCGTCTGGACTACCTTCCCAAGGCCGTGGCCGAGCTGCGCGAGCCCTTCGCCGACGTGGCCCGTGACGACCTTGCCGAGGCCGCCCGCCAGCGTCCGCGCGGCCTCGACGCCGTTGCGCACGAGGCCCATGGCCGCGTCGGCGGCACCGCGCGCCAGTCCGCGGAGTGCATCGCCTGTGGCGGAGGTGAACGAGCTCCAGAAGCCCTTCTGCGCGGTGCCGCTGCTCTTGCGTGTCACCTGCTCGGGCTCGGCCTGCGCGAGGGCCGCCCCCATCACTGCGGGTGGCACCGTCGCCGGCGCCGGCGGGCCGAACGCCTCGACGGAGTTGGTGGATGGCGAGGCCGTGTCGCGCACGAGGCGCAGGGCGGGCCCGGGGGCACCTCCTGCCGGTGAGGAGAGTTCGGTGGGCGTGTCAAAGTCGGGGCGGCCAATGCGCGTCAGTCTTTCCATGGTGACTCCCAGAAGCGGTGTCCGTGCCCTGGTGCAGCGGACGTGCCTGGAAGTGCGGCACGCGTACGAGCGGCGACCAGCGGCGTACCGTCTATGCCTTGGGACGAACGTGCCGCCCCTGGACGGCGTGCGAGCGCTCAGGACTTCCGCGTCGCGGTGTCGGGCGCCCTGGGCTCGGCTGGTGGCCCTGGTGACGAACCTAGTGGGTGAAGGGCGAGGTTAGCAGCTCGCCCTCGACCTCTCCCATGCGGGCGTGCTTGCCGTGAGTGCCTCCTGCGTCGAGGACGGGCTCACCGCGCGTCACGGATCGCTCACCCTCCCAGCGCCCTCGGCGCGCTGAATCAACCCCTGCAGCGAAACGGCCTACCCCGGAGCGGTTCCGAGGTGGACCACGGAGCGGCTGGGGTCCTCCAGCATGGGCAGAGCGGCGGAGATTCTAGGGGAGAGGTATGCGGACAAATTCGGTCCGCTTCACCCGGGACGGGTGGTTTACCCAAGGACACATATCATGCTTCCGATTCTTCCTCACTTCGACCGTCTCATCCCCTTCATCCTCTTCGCCCACGCCCAGCCACCTGGCAGCGTGCTCGCGTCTACTGGCGACACGGTTCCGTTCGCCTCGACCTTCGCGCCGCGGTGCCATGTAGACGGGACTCCATGCCCCTGGCTGGATTGGCAGGGCGGCGGCCCGACCCTCGGTCGCGGCTCCACGTTGCCCCAGTGCATCCACGGGAAAGACACTGTCTACGTGCTCACCGGGATTCGCTGGGGCAGTTTGACGGCCGAGGAGGTTTTCGGGCCGCAGCCCGTGTGAAGGCGGACGCTGAGCAGGCGGCGGTGGTGCTGCGATGTAGCTCGCTCTGGGCTCCCAAAGCGGGGCGTGCTGCGTCTGGGAGCCTCAAGCATGGGGCAGAGCGGCGATGACTCTAGGGACGTTTAGACGGGTTGACAGCCCGCCGCGCCCATGCCGGGTGCGCCACCTGAGTCTAGACCATGGATAGCATCTTCCTCCTCCAGCCCTTCCTGTGGAACCTCTCATCTTCCATCGACCACCACGGGCGTTGGTCCGACCTGATGCTCAAAGCCGCTGCCAGCTACAAGCGGGCAGGCCTGCTTGAGCAGGCGGAGCGGGCGATGGACGCGGTGATTCAGCACCGCCAAGCCGCAGGCACCCTTGAAGCGGACCTCATGTCGCGATTGAGGGGCCAGCGTCCTCGTGGCATTGCCTAGCGGCGGCACCGCCGCCGTGCCGTGGGCATCGAACTTGAGGAGCGCTACTGCGAAGTGGCCGCTCGGCGGGTCGGGCAGGCGGTGAGCGAGGCATCGGGCCGGGCAGCGTGAGGTGCGCACGTATCAGGATCTGCAACGGATGGAGACGCTGCGGTGGGTGCAACATCCATGTTTCGCGATGTTAGGTGGCAAGAAGAGCACCATTCTGCGTGTCCTACACTTCCGCGAGTGTCTCCGCAGGCGTACTCATGGTCAATGGTTGATGGAATGCGCGCTGGAGAAGTTTTGACACCCGGGTCCAAGGCGAGCGAGGGTGCGGCCGTGTCCAAGTCACCACGAAAAGGCGTCCTTATCGCCCTCGAAGGCATCGACGGCGCCGGCAAGACCACTCAGGCCAGCCGCCTCGAAGCTGCGCTCAGCAGGCGTCATGAGGTCGTACGGACGAAAGAGCCTACCGACGGCCAGTGGGGTCGCGCTCTCCGCGACTCTGCAACGCATGGTCGGCTGTCGCCGCAGGATGAACTGGCGCTCTTCCTGAAGGACCGCCGCGAGCACGTGAACGACCTCATCACTCCGGCTTTGGCGGCAGGGAAGGTGGTCATCGTTGACCGCTACTATTTCTCGACGGTGGCGTACCAGGGGGCGCGGGGCATGGACCCGCAAGAGCTGCTGGGCCTCAATCAGTCCTTCGCGCCCGAGCCGGACCTGCTCGTCCTCTTGGACGTGGACGCAGAACTAGGCATTCGGCGTATCCGTGAGCGCGGCGACAAGCAGAATGCGTTCGAGCAGGCCGCAGCATTGGAAGAAGCCGCTCGCATCTTCCGCGCCATGGACTTCCCGTACCTGATGCGCGTTCCCGGCACGTACTCGCCCGACGACATCACCGCTGCCATCCTCGAGTGCCTCTACAGCGGGCCGCTCGCGAGCAACCGCGTCCCGATTTCTTCCAGCAAGGGTCGGCCGGCGGTGAACGGCGATGTTTGGATGCAGCTCGCCTCTGGTGGAGTGAAGCGGTAGCACTCATGTAATGAGGCGTGTGCGAAGGGCTCGGCCAGCGCCGGGCCCTTTAGTTTTTTGGGGAAGCATGCGGCAGGTTGCCCATCCGGGTTGCCTGTGCCGTTACGCTGGCGGCACCGTGAAACCCTGCACCTCGTGCTTCGGGTGCGCGTCCTGGTGTGCCATGGCGCTGGCGGCCTCGCCCGTCCACCCGCAGCAGGTGGCGCAGCGATAGACGCGACAGCCGCCAGCGAGGAGCAGCTCGGCGACGTTGGGGTGGAGGAGGAGCAGGTCCAACGCACCGGAGCGGTGCGCGCGGGGGATGCCGGCGCGTACGAGTTGGGCCACCAGCGCCTCCACGCGCGCCCACGCTTCGCGCGACACGCGGAGCCCGTTGATGCGCACGGTCGTCCCCGCGCGTGCCTTGCGGCGCTCCGGTCGCGTCTTCCTGCTGTCGTGGGGCATGGAGGCGCGCAGTCTACTCAGCGCATCCGCTCGTGCTGATGCCGCTCGACGGGCGGGTCCTGGACGCGCCGTTCGCGAGTATCGAACCCGCTGCAGGACTTCCTCCGCGAGTAGACGGCAGCTCTCCGCAACAGCATCGGAACCCTCGGCCAGAGGGCAGGACGGGACGCGCAGATGCTGCCCTTTGGAGGCCATCTCGGGACGGCCCTGGAAGTCGTCGCGTTCAGTCCTTGCGAGACACCACCACCTGCGCGACGCCCGGGGCCACCCAGCGCCGGGCCGAGTAGCCAGCCACGTAGAGCCACTTCACGTCCCGGTTGCCGGCCCCGTGCCGCTGACGCTTGAGGTGGCCGCGCACGAGCACCTGCTCGGCGAGGCGGCCGGCCGTCCCGTCCACGCCGCTGCCCGGGGCGGCAGGGGAGTGGGCTCGAGCAACTCGCTCCTCGTCCAGGTACACGTGTCGCACGTGGACGCCCTCGGCGCCGGTGCCGCCCTTCTTCGTGCGCCGCGCCGTGTCCCTCTGGCGCTCCTCCTCCACGCGCAGCGGGGCCCCCTCGGCATCAAGCAGCAGGCCCAGTACCACCGCGAAACGCGCGGCCTCGCGGGCCCACGTTTCGTGCGCGGACATGTCGTCCACCAGCGGCGACGTCGTCTGCCGCGTGCCTTCGTCCAGTTCCTCGCCCGTCCACCGCGGGCGCCACTGGACGACGCGGCACCAGTCGGGTGCGCCGAGTCCAATGAGGTACGTGGTGCCGTCCAGCTCGTAGCCGGCCAGGGCCACGGTGTCGCCCCACAGGCGCTCTCCCGCCTCCGGGCGCCTCACCTCCACGAGCCACGGCCCCCGCAGGAGACGGGGAGGGGAGTCCGGTAACGAGTGCACGTCCGTCTCCGCCACCTGCCGGGCGGCGGCGGGCCGCACCTGGTGCGCCACGAGCCGGCGCTGGGACAGCAGCGCGAGGGCGGCGACGTTGACGAGCTGGGACGCCTGGGCGGCCGTGTCGGGCCCCCAGCATGTGCCGGCGATGACCCCGGCGGCTTCGCGCACCGGCAGCGCCGAGGGGGCCTCCTTCGCGTAGGGGCGCGCCTCCATTACCAGCTCCAGCAGGCTGGCGTTGTCCGCGCTCCAGCTCACGAGTCCTCCGGGGGCTTCCACCCCAATGTCTTGGCGTGCTCCACGGCCGCCTTGCAGAGGGCCCCGGACGTGTTGGCGCCGTGCTCAGGGTCTGGATTCTTTCGCAGGTCCTGCACGAGGTAGCGGACCGCAGAGTCGGCCGCGCGCGTCAGGCTGACCTCGGGCTTGCGCGCCACCGAGCCCTTTCGAGCCCGGCGTTTCTCGGGTGATGTCTTCGTCGGGTTGTAGGGCACGACACCTCCTGACGGCGTCACTGCACGTTATGAAAGCGCCAGACACGAACCGCGTCGTCTTCTTCTGCCTGGAGCATCGCGACGCAGTTCCAGCACGGCGCCTGCTCAGCAGTCGGCAACTCGGGGTGGTCCTCTGGCCCCCAGTCGCCCAGCGTGGTGAGGCACTCCTCACAGACGGGCTGGCCGTCCACGTCGCGACGCGTTCCCTTCTGCACGCTGGCGTCCACCCAGTCTACGCAACGGGTGTGGCACCGGTGGACCGTCCCGGGGTGGGCGCCGCTCCCCAACGTCCCTGTCGCCGTCCGCAGGTAGAGCACACCGAGGGTGAGTCCTCCCTCTATCCCGCATACGGGACATGTGAGCTGTGCTTGGTGGCGCGGGTAATCCGCTCTCGCGGGCACGAGTTCCGCACGGACCACGCCTTCCAGCGTGTAACCGTGCGTCGCGAGCGATTCCAGCTTCAGGTCCACGGCAGCTTCTCCTCCCGGCTGCGCCGGGAACCACAGGGTTGAACCGCCCGAAGGCATCAACGCGAGAGGTCTGCATGGAACGCGCGTGCGTGCGCGTCACGCGAAATGCACAAGCTCCTCGCCGTGCTCGCGGTACAGCTCCTCCACCTGCACTGCAGTGAGCTGCTGGCCATCCTGCTCCACCGTCACTGGGCCGGCGGCGCGCATCAGCCTGAGCTCGCCCACCCGGCGTAGTATCTCCAGCACGCTGCTGGTCTCCAGCGACGTGCGCCCATTTACCTGTACCTTGAACATGACACTTCCCCCCGCGCTCGACGTGGCACGTCTGTCGCCCATTGCCTCGACGATAGGGCTGGCTCCACTTCATGCCAATAGAGCCGGCACTGGGTGAGGCGTGTCCCTGGACAGGCGCGCCGACGCGTCATCACGGCGAGGCCTCCTCCACGGACACGGCTGGCAGCGTAGGGGACTGGCCTCGGCGGTGGCGAATCCTGGGCGGCGCGTGGGCCTCCTCCTCGCGAGGTATTGCCTGCTGGGCCTCTACCAGGGCCAGCGCATCCCTCGCGCCCAGCGCCGCGAGCGCGGCCTGCTCCGCGGCCCCGTACTCCGTGCGTGCCCGGGCCAGCCTCGTCCGCGCGGCAGGACTCCCGTCCAGCACGTGCATCGCCTGCTGCAGCTCCAGCTCCGCTCTCCCGAGGCGCTCCGCGAGCGCCACCCGCTCCGTGTTGGTCATGCCGCCGGCCAAGAGCAGGAGGCGTGCCGGTCGAGCTTCTTGCCCAACGTTGACAAAGCCCGTGCTGGATGGGACCCATTGGGCGGACGGGACGTGGTGTCTCACCCGAACGTGGGGGTTGCCGATGGCTGCAAGTGAATGGAGCAAAGCCGAGCTGGACACGTTGCTTCGGGCGCTCGTGAGTCCGCACGTGCCAGATGATGCAAAGCGCGCTGTTGCGCACGAGGTCAGGAATCAATGCCTCGGAGGGGCCGGCTATGACAAAGCCCTCGCACACTCAATCCTGACGAAGCTCGGATACGCCAGCTTGGCTGCCAAAGACTAACGGCGGTACCGCGCAGAACCGAAGGCTCGCCCTGTCGTTGGTTCCCGTATGGCGCCGTGGGCCTCACATCCACCGGCTGCCGTGCGGCGTCGAGCGCACCGAGGTCGGCCACCAGGTGCACGGCGCGCTCGACGTGCGGCGCCGGTCGGCCCTTTGTCTCCAGCGCCTCGTTGAAGAGGGAGACGGCAGCGGCCGACAGGTGCTGGCGGGCGCCGGGGATGGGGGACTCGGGCATAGGCGCCTCCTGGGGCAACGGCAAGGTTCTCATGCCCGGCTGGTTGCGCTACCAATCAGCGGCTGGCGCGCAGGAAACTACTGCTGCGCGGAGGGCTGCTGTGCGTCCAGCAACATCCGCGCGATGCCGTCGCCTTGCTCTCCCCACAGTGCCTGTCCGGCGTTGATGTACGCGCGCTCGGCCTCGATGTACCGCTCTGCGGTGGCACGGCCGCCGTTCAGCGAATCCCGCGCGTCACGCAGCGCCGTTGCAGTCCTCTTCAGGCGCACGGCAAGTTCTTCCTGCTCGGCCTCGCTCAGCCGGACCCCGGCGAGAAGGCGGCGAGCTTGCGCGCGTGCCCAGTCGACCGGGTTCTCACCGCGCACGTTCATCATCCCGTGTGCGTCATCGGTGACGATGCGCGCCCTTACAGCGAACTCGACGATGTGCCGCATGAGCCACGCCTCCAGGGGAGGCGTCTGGTTGATGAAGACGACAGCGGGCAGTTCATGTTGAGCGGCAGTCAATGTGACCTCCATGTGCGGGCGCACCTACTGCCCGCTCGTGGAGTCCCAGCATTGCGCGCAGCGTGCGTCAATCCTGGTCGCCTGTACGGGGCTCAAAGAAGCAGCTCTGCCTGCTCGCTTGGCTTCGCAGGTGACGGGTATTCGACAGCCCGGGAGCAGCTGCCCCGCGCCGCCCCCGGCATGTGGGCCAGTCGTTGAATCGCGAGCGTGAGCAGGCCGATGACCTCCCCAGCCGCGTGAGCCCGCCCACGTCGTCCCACGCGGAGCCGCCCAGGCCGCTACGGTCGGGTGGCGCCATGCCCCGGGCGGTCTGTGCGCACGTCTCGCGCCAAGCCGTCACCTCGCGCGGCGGTGGGGGCGGGCCCTTCGCGAAGGGGTTGAGGAACTACTCGCGGGGGAACCCGAAGCGCACGGCGTCCAGCAGCTTGTCGAGTTCGATGGCAGCGCGCTCAGCCAGACGGAGCCGGCGCCGTGCCGTGCCGTGCCGTGTGGAGACTCGGCTCGCCGGAGGCCACCCGGTAGCGCAGCGTCTCCAGGGCAGTGGTGAGGGTGTGGCGCAGCATCAGCGCGCTCCCGGCCACGTGGCGTACCAGCAGCCGCCCTGCCCATCACCGCGGAGGGCCACAGGCACTTGGTGGGCGTCCGGCGGGCGCGGGCTGCCGCCCCAGCACGTGACGCGGTAGACGCGCTGGGGGCCCACGGTGGCGTGGACCTCGGGCAGCGAGTGCCACGCGCCGTCCGCGAGCAGGGCCCGTAGACGCCCGGCAGCCTCGCCCAGGCAGCGGTGCTCCGCGCACTGCCGGTCTGGCGCCGCAGGTGGCAGTGTCCATCCGTCGCGAACCCCCGCCTCGGGGAGGTGCCACGGCTCGTTGCAGGCGGAGAGGCCATGCCGCTGCCGCTCGTCCCGGCACGTCGTGCGCGACTCCCGTTCCGATGCTGCTGCAGGTGCTGGGCGCTCGGCTGGCGCCGCCTCGCCGAACAGCCCGAGCTGCTCGACGTGCAGCATGGGCGGTACCGGCCTGTCGTCCACCACGGGCGGCGGACGGGCAGGAGGAGGGGCAGGGGCGGGCGGCTCCTCGCGGGCGGGCGCGGCCACGGGGACCGCAGCAGGCACCGGGTACACCTCGGGTCGCCAGAGGCCGTCCCGGGCCAGTCGTGCGCGCTCGCGTAGCTCCGGCAGCAGCTCCGCGTCCACCGGGGAAAGGCGTGACGCAGGCGCGGCTGGCACCGGCTCGAACACCTGCACCTCTTCCAGCCACCACGCCACCGTGCCACGGCTCTCCACGCCACGCGGCCACCACCACGCGTCCCGGCCGAAGGCGCGGGAGTCGTTGCCCACGGTGGACACCTCGGCGAGCCGGGCCACGGCCACGTAGCAGTCGGCCGGGAGGATGTCGCCGGCAGGCGCCTCCAGGCCGTGGGCCTTGCGCAGCCACTCCACGGCGGCGGCGGCGTAGTCGCGCGTCGCGTAGAAGGCGAGCCAGCACCCGAGAAAGGATTCCGGCGGGAGAACGGCATGCCGCCGGGCCGGGACGCCAGCCCGCGCGGGCTCCACGTCCTCGGGGAAGACGCTCCACATGCCGTGGTGGGTGAGGGCCCACGTCCACGGACGGGCGAGCGGCAGGTGGAAGACACCGCGGCCCTCGCGCGTGTAGCGGACGGGCCCGCCGAGCCGTGACGTGCTCATCGCCGGAAGTCCTCCGGGAGCACGCGGCACGGCGCGGACACGTCGAGCGCTGGCGGGCGCCGTGGGTGCTCGGACTCCCACTCGCGGAGCACCGCGAGTACCACCAGCGCCCAGAGCGCGAGGGCAAAGGCCCAGAGGAAGGGGCGGCTCATTCGGCACCTCCGCGGCGGCGCAGTTCCGCCTCCACCTCGTGCGTCGCGTCCAGCACGCGCTCCTGGTCGGCGGGGGATAGTTCCTGCGCCGTGTCCGGGTCCTGCTCCAACCACCCCGAACCGTTGCCCCGGTCTTGCACCAGCGTCGTCGCCAGCACCCGGAACACGTACTGCCGCGCCTGCTTCTTGTTCACGCGGCACCTTCCTCGGACTCGGGCCGGCGGAGGCGCTCGCTGCGCTCCAGCAACTCCGCCAGCGCGCGGCACGCAGGCGTCCACGCCGGGCCGCCTCCTGGCGCTCCGCACGCGCAGGACGTCGACGGCTGCATGCCACCGCGAGGGTGCTGGGCGCGCACGACGGCGCGCAGCGCATGGAGGTCGTCCTGGTCGACGCCGCATGGATGCAGGCTGCTCCCCTCTACGGGCTCTCGGGCTAAGAGGCCACCCGGCATGCCGCCGTGCTCGATGCAGCGGCGCTCGCCGGGGCCGGCAACCCGGTTGGGACACGTGCGCACCATCCCGAGCGGGTAGTCGCAGAACTTCCGCTCGGGGAAGTCTGGCACCAGCTCTGGTTTCTCCGACTCGGCAGCCGGGGCGGCCGCATCCTTCACCAGCGTGTAGCCCCGCACCCGACCGGCTTCGTCCAGCCGGACGCGTGTCTTCCGGCCTGACGGATGGCGGATGCCCTCCGCGAAGCCGCCCGGCTTGCCGTCGGAAGCGGTGACTTCCAGCGTCGGCGCGTTCTTCCGTCGCAGCCTGCGCGAGTCGTTGTCCCGCCACACCTGTCCCTTGGCGGCTGGCTTCTGCTCGCAGATGCTCAACGACCGCCCTCCCCGGCACGCGGCGCGGTGACGACGGCCGGGCGGCCCATGTCCGTGACGAGGTTGCTCTCACGCACCACCTGGAAGCACAGCACCGGGCAGGCGAAGAGGTAGCAGAGCAGGTGCCGCGACTGCCGGCTGTCGTAGTCGCCGACGAGGGCGAGCTCCACCCCGTTGATGTCGAGGTGGAGGGCGTGCCGGCCACCGGGCTCTTCCCGGAGATTGAGAGGCTGGACGGCGAAGGAGGGCAGGACTGCGGGCGCGTCCACGTCGAGGGGCAGTGCGCGAATGCGCCCAGCCAGCTCACCGCGCGTCGGCGTCTCGTCCACAGGCCCGGACAGGACGGCCTCGGCAGCCCGCTCGCGCATGTCCTCGGCGCCGAGCTGGGCAGCCCGCCATGCAGCCCAAGCCAGGACTCGGTAGGCGTGGTCCCCGGGCACGCAGGCCGAATGCTCCTGCTGGAGGCGACGGAGGGCGGCACCTGCCTCGCTGATGTGGCCGTGCTTGCCGGCCGCATCGAGCGCGAGCCGCACGGCCCTCCAGTCCACGTCCTGGCCCTCGGTAGAGGGGGGCGCCAGGGCCAGCGGAGGCAGGCTGGGCGGGGGCGGAGTGGACCGCGAGCGCGGGGCGTCTTCGGTGGCAGGAGATCCCTGGCTGTAGCGCTTCACTGCGGCGGCCAGCAGCGCCTCATCCTCGGCGGACAGCGGGGCATGCCGCTCTGGACTGGAGCTCCTCCCGCACTTCGCGGCGTCGGCGTCGGCGCGGTAGCGCCTCAGCACCTCGCGGGCGGCCCACTGCTGGCCCTGCTTGTACGCAACGTCCTCGTCGTGGTGGCCCAGCGTCTGACCATCGTCGTGGTTTGCCACCTCCTCAACCACCTCCTCCAGCAGCCCGGCCAGGGTGGGGTTGGGCGCCTTCGCCGTGAGCGGGCAGGAATCTGAGTGCGCGTGCGGCTTCGGGACGCGTATGCCCTGGGCGTCCACCGACTGTGATGTCTCGGTACGACACCGCCGGCACCACGAGCGCTCGGCGCTCCACTGCACCAATTCGCTCTCCAGTGCGGCCTCCAGTTCGGCCACCTGCGTGCGGAGGGCGTCGCGCTCGGAGCCCAGCGCCGCCACCTGGACCTGGAGCGCGGCGTATTCCCCGTCGAGGTTCCTCACTTGCTCGCGGAGAGCGTCCCGCGTCACCTCGTCGTGCGCGGCTCCCACCTGGGCCACCGTGACAACCTGGTCGAGCTGAGTCTCCAAGATGGAGGCTCGCTCCTGCATCTTCGCGAGCTGCGCGCCGAGAGTGGCCTTCTCCTCGCGGAGGGTGGACAGCTCCTGCTCGACCTCCCGCGCTCGCTCCTGGTCCAGCCTGGCGTTGGACTCCGCCTGGGCGCGCAGTCTCGCCAGTTCCTCGCGGGTGTCATGGAGGGCAACCCGCGTGGTGGTCAGCTCATCCTTGGCCTGCCGCAGCTCCAGCGTCTGGTCTGCACACAGCGTCATGGGTACCTCGGGGACAGCGGAGAGATGCGCGGGCGGCCGGCACAGCACCGCCCGCGCTGAAGTCAGGGGAGGGAGAGGGCTACTGCGCGGGCGGAGGGACCGGCAGCGCGAGCTCGCCCCGGATGACCGTCTTCAGCACCGTGGCCGAGGGCAGGTCTTCGGGGTGGCCGAAGATGTCCTTGCTGATGACGATGTAGCTACCCGCCTTGCCCACGTCCAACGTTCCCAGGTCGTGCAGGCGGCGCACCTGGGCGGACCCTCGGGTGAAGACCTCCACCGCTTCCGCGACCGTCAGGCGCTCCTCGGGGCGGACTTCAGAGACCATTCTGAGAATCTGCCGAAGCGGAGCCTCCGGCGCGCTGAACGTGTCGCCACCGGCGCCCACGGTGAAGCCCTCGCGCTTGAGCGTCGCGAACAGCTCCGCGTGGTCCAGCTCGCGCGCGTCGTGGTAGGGCTTCATATAGTCCATGAAGGTCCAGTGAGGCGGATTTACGACCACGTCCGCACCGACAGCCCGCAGCAACAACCGCGAGGCGCGGTCGCTCATCGCCAAGTGCTCCACGGACATGCAGAGTCGTTTGCCCGTGTCGAGCTCGACCGCGGCGGCGACGAGGGCAATCTGCCGGGCCGCGCGGCGGCCCCATGCGTGAATCATCAGGCACTGGCCATTCGCGAGCGTGCTCCGCATCCGGGCCTCCAACTCTTGGTTCGACAGGTTGAGGCGTCCACGCCAGCCCGCGCCGACCGACGGGCAAAGCTCCGGATTCACGTACGGGTAATCAGAGGCGCCACCGCATGCCGCGATGGCACCGTCTGCAAAGGCCTTCACCCACTGCACCCTCCCAGCGCGCATGAAGGCACGGACGGGGCACTTCTCCGTGGGCGACAACAGGAGGCACGCGGTGTCGATCTCCACGGGGTGCTGCACCGAATCGACGATGGGCATCGTCTCGGCGGCGAAGCCGTCGAACGGAATCTCCATCGCGTAGATGATTCCTTGTCCGAGCGCGGTGTTCGCCCACACCCGGTACTGCTCCCTCTTCGTCTCAACCGGGATGCGGGACCCGGTGATGCGGAAGAAGGGAATCTCGGCCATCTCTTGGATATGGCCGTCGGCGGCGCCTGAGGGCAGTCGGCCCAGGTAGCCCATGTACGGGTCAGGCGAGCCCGCTGCATACCCGAGTCCAGCGGCATCGAAGGCGGCCTCATTGGCCGTGACACCGTGGCCCTCCAACGCCTGGAAGGCCACCACCGGATTCAGCGGCGCTGCCACGGTGAGGTCTCCGCGTGGGAAGCGGCCACGGCTTCCAATCAAGAACCTGGGGCCGACCAACTGCACCATCGGTTGGCCAGGAGCGAAGAGGTTGGCCGCACACCACTGTGCAGCGTCCACCGCCTCCTGGTACTCGGGGTCGGTGTTCAACTCCTGCGTGCCAGGGAAGAACACCGGGCACACGTCGCCCGGCTGGAAAGGGGGGCGGAAGTGGTCGTGGATTTCCACGAATCCCGGCGTGACGACCGTTCCAAGCCCGCGCTGGTCGTCCACGGCGGTGCTCGGGCCCACGTACGCCTGGACCTTCGCAGCGCTGCCGGCTGCAACCACCTGCCCGCCACGAATGGCCACGGCTTCCACTCGTGAGATGGCCGGGTTTCGTGACGACGTGTGGATGTCGCCGAATACCACCCGGTCTGCCGGGGTGATGGGAGTGCTCGCGAGCGTCGCGAGCAACAACAACGAGGCAAACATCACTTCTCCTTTGGGGACTGCGGCTGGACCGAGACCGCGGGCCGGAGTTGCACCGGCAAGTCGAGGTGGGCGTGCGCTGTTGAGTCCGCGGTGGTGCTGCTGAAAAGCCCGGGAGCGGCAGGGCAGGGGGGAAATCCCTGCCGCCCCCGGTGGCGCGCGATGTGCGCGCCGTGAGAACAGCCCCGCCGGACCGCCCGGCGGGTGTGGCGGTGGACGGTTCGGTCCAGACAGTCCCGAGGGCTGCTGGCCCGCCCACCTCCACGACAAGGCCCCGCCCGTACGGGCGCGGGGTGCCGCCTCCCATGAGGCAGCAGGTGCGCAGGCGGTGGTGCTGGGGCCTTGAGCCCCACCCCGGCACAATGCCGGCGCCCGCGCACCGACAACGTCAGGCCGCGTCGGCGGCTGCGTGTTGCGGCCGATGCCGCTTCACCAGGTTCGTGCGTCGCACCGTCACAGCCCCGTCCTTGCGGAGCCCTTCCAGCACTTCGTCCACCAACTTCGTCAGGCGGTGGCCTGGGTGCTCGCGCATCCAGGACCGAAGCGCCTCGTTGAGGTGGGCCTTCGTGCACGTGGCCTCTGTGCGGACAGCATGTCGGGCAACGTCCGGGCCGAAGCGCTCGGTCAGGAGGATGGCGGCGCGCTGGGCATCTAGCGTCTCCCGCGTCTGCGTGACGACGCCGTACACCTCCCCATTCGACAGAGGGACAGGGGTCGAGCGGGCGAAGTCATCGAGGCTCGCGCGTACGCGGTGCAGCACTTCCTCGGCGGCCTCCAGCCGCTCTAGCACGGCAGGAAACGTCTCCAGGGTGAGTGGCGAGAGCATCAACGGTTCGCCACCGCCGAGGGCACGCGCCAGCGATGTCTTGGCCGGGCAGTGGGCGAATGCCGGGCAGAACTGGCAATGTGCGCCCTCCACGGTACGTGGGGCATGGCCTGCTGCAACACGGGCCGCCTCTTCCTCGGCACGGGCCAAGACGTCGCGGAAGCGCGCGGCGGCGGCTTCAAGGTCCAGTTCGTCGAGGTCCGCCTTGTCCCACCATGCCTCGCCCTCATGGATGCGGCAGATAGCGACGGTGGCCCGCGTCCGTCCGTAGGCACGGGCGGCGGCGAGGGCGTACGCGGCGAGCTGCATGTTGCTCGCCGCCGGCGCGACGGGAGCCCAGCCCGTCTTGTAGTCGATGACGATGACGGACTCGGTCGTGACGCCCACCACGTCCGCGGTGCCCGGAACCTGCCACGGCTCGTGCGCGGGGTAGTCGCGGCCGAGCCCGCGCCCCAACTCCCGGGCGGTGTCCGCCTTCACGTCGTAGAGGAAGGCAACTTCGGACGCGTACGCCTCGGGCTCGCATGCGGGAAGCCGCGACAGGTCGATGGCCTCGCAGCTCGCGAGGTGCTCCTCGGGCACTCGGGCCAGTGCTTCGGGGACTCCGAGTGCGCTGACGTTGGCGAGGTACTCGTGGATGATGGTGCCCAGCAAGGCGGCGCTGCTCATCGTCCGAGACTGGGGAAGGACAAGGGAGGGTGGACAGGCGTCGGCCCGCTCCATCCCGGACATGGACAGTCTCACTTGCCCATCTCCTTCAGCTCACGGCGGCGCGTATTGAGCTTGGTGCCCAGCTCGGCGCGGCGAGGGTTCTCCTTCGGGATGGCGGCCACCTGCCGGGAGAGCCCGTCCAGGTCTCGCGAATCCGTCGCCCCAGTAATGGCCGTGTCGAGCAGGTCGAGCGGGTCGCGTCCCTCGACAGGCGACGTCTCAGCGCTCTGTCCCGTGGGAGCCACTGCCTCGGAGCCACCCGGAGGGGGGGCGTCGTTGCTGGCACCTGGAGCCGTCGGCGCCGTGGGCTTCGCAGACTTGCCCGTCCGCGCTTCGAGCAGGTCAGGCCAGCGGGCCTCGCCGTTCTTCACGCTCGTGTGCACCTTCCGGAGCTCCACCAGTTCGGCCGGAGTGAGCTGCTCGAAGGGCTTTCCGACATAGGACTTCAGCTCCTCCACCGGCACGCCTACCTGCCCGAAGGCGTCGATGATGCGCTTGCGCTCGGCGGCCGGGTCCTGCTGGGCGCGCTTCTTCAGCGTCTGCTCCACGCGCTCCTCGGCCTCATCGGCGATGTCTCCCGGCAGGACGCGCAATACGTGGCCACGCAGTGCCTTGGACTCCAGCGCGGCCTGCTTGTTGAGCAACTCGTCATCACTGGCCTGGACGAGGTACACCTTCTTGCCGCGCGTGTTGGTCCGCTCGCTCAACACCACCTGGCCGTCACGGACGTAGTTCCGCTCCACTGTCTTCTTGACGAGGATGTCCTTGGAGTAGGTGAGATTGGACTCCAGGTCGGTGAGCGACACGCGAACGATGCGCTTCTCATCGTCCTCGTAGATGATGCTCGTCTCCGGCAGGCAGTTCGTCATGCACCGAAGCGCCGCCTCGGCGAACCGGATGGAGAGGCCATCGATGGTGCCGTCCCCGACAGGCTTCGAGTAGCGCGCCACCTCCGCGAAGCCGGGCCGGTCGCACTCCTTCATGAGCCGCTGGCGCACCACGTCCCAGTCGCGCGGGTTGCGCAGGGCCATGATGTACCGGGCCTGCACGGCCGCCTGTGCCTGAGCCGCGACGGCCGCACTCGCCGTCTCCGCACGGACTTCCAGCGACTGAGCGCCGAACTCCTGTCGCACGAGCGCACCCGAACCAGCAGCCACCTCATTGCCATTCCGCATTGATGTCCTCCTAGGTTGTTAATTAATGCACTACCTAATGGGTCTGACATTCGACCGCGTCCACGAGCGCCTCTTCCACTGCCGCGCGCAGCCGCCGCTCCTCGTCGCGCGAAAGCTCGGCGAGGTCCGCGTGTGGAACCTCGACATCGCGCACGTCCCAGCTTTCGCCCGCGCCGCTCACCGTGCCGCTCGCTTCCACAACGCGCCGGCAGTCCGGAGACGTCAGCGCGCAAGGGCGCCACGCCATGGCGGTGTCGGACAGTCGGAGCCCGACGCGGACACGGAGGCGGACGGGAGCGGGACAGGTCATGACGCGGCCACCTCTCGCTCCATGGCGTTGAGCGCGGCGAGCCCGGCATCCCAGTGCTGCTTCCGCGCCCGCCACAACTCCACGCCGAAGAAGCTCACCAGCGACACTTCCGTCGCATGCAGCTCCAGCAGCGCGTTGCTCGCGCGCGTGACGGTGGCCTGCATCTCGCGCCAGCGCGCCTGCGTGGCTTGGGCGCTGTCGGGCGTGAGGTTGTGCAACACGTCCTCGGCGGCGCGCTTCATCTCCCGCGCCGCGGCCTGGCGCTCTGGCAGTCCCGCCGCTTCGGCCAGCGCCTCGCGAATGGCATCCCCCTGCTCGGGATGCCACCACTCCTCTAAGGCGCGCAGCCGGCGGCAGACGTCGCCGAGCTCGCCCACGGGCGCGTTGCTCGTGCAGCTCATCGTCCGCCCTCCGTCTTCTTGCCCCAGCGTGCCTGCGTGAGGGCGAACACCGCGCGGGCGCCCTGCGCGAGGCCCCACTCGGCCTCCATCGCGCGGGCGTTTCGCTCCTCCTCCTCGCCATGCTGGGCGCTCTTGACGGCCGCCTCGTGCTCGTCAGCCTTGGCCTCGTGTTCCCTCGCGTACGCCTCCACCAGCTCCGCGAGCGCGGAAAGGGGCACGTACTGCTCCGGCGTCGTCTCTGGCGAGGGCTCGGGGAGCGCGTGGCCCTCGCGTTCCACCGTCGGCCACGTCTCCGCGATGCGCGCCGCACCCAGTGCCGAGCGCAGCGGGGACCACTTCCCGCCACCGGCAGCGCTCCACGCGTAGACGGCGAACCGCCCGCGTGGCCCCAGCGCCCCCACGAGCACACGAGACCAGTGCGAAGTTCCGCCCGTGCGCACCTGCCCGGTGCGCACCTCGGCAGCCGTCGTCGTCTTATTCCGCGCGCCCATGGCTACGCAGCCTCCGACTGGAAACGCGCCAACATGCGCCGGGCGCTGGGCAGGTAGCGCTTCGCCATGGAGTCCCCAGCAGCCTCGCGGAGCGCCCAGTGGCACACGAGGGACTCGGCGGCGGCCACGCGCTCGGCGCTCGTCAGCTCGGAGGCGCCGTCCTCAAGCACTCCCTGAGAGAGCGCGGCGCGATAGTCCGCGAGCTGCTCGGAGACGTCCACGCGCGGCCCCGTCCACGGGCGCACCTCGTGGTGCCAGAGGAGGACGTGGCCGAGCTGTCGCCAGCGCGCCGTCGCGTCCGCCCAGGACATCTCGCCCTGGTCCGGGTCGAGGACTCGGCTGTCCCACACGGCCCAGTGGCCCTGTCCGGAGGGTAGGCGCAGGTAGAGGACGGCACGTGCCGGGAGCGGGCCTGTGCCTCGCTCGCGCACCAGCTCGAGTCCCGCCTCTTGCAGCGCGAGCCAGAGCCCGTAGTCACCGACGCGCGTCCACCCCATGCGCTCGCAGACGGCTTCCACCGGCTGCCCCGTCAGGGCGGCAACGCAGGCCTGTCCGCACGTCACCGCAGTGGGCTGGGTCACCCAGTGGGCACGGCCCAGCGGGCGGTGGGCGCGGTACCAGCGGCGCCAGTGGGGGTACGCCGTCCGCCACGCGAGGGCGACGGCACCCACCCACCCGAAGGCGGCTGCGAGCGCCCCGAGGCCCAGCCACGGCAGCGCCAGCCGGAGCTGCGCGGCGCGCGGGGAGCACTCCACGCGTACGGGCTCGCGCCCCTCAGCCTCTGCCTGCTCGCGCTCGCGGGCGCTGATGCTGTCCAGCTCGGCGCCGTAGAGCAGCGCCGCCAGCGAGAAGCCCAGGCCCGCCACGGTGCGCAGCGTCTCCCAGGCGGGCACAGCGCCCAGCTTCGCGCCGTGCTCGGCCACCACTGCGCCCAGCAGCAGCACCGCGTAGGCGCCGCGCTCCACGTGCCACGTGCGCACGCCTGCGGCCTCGGCGCGGGACTCCAGGCCCAGCAGCGCCCGGCGCAGCCAGGGGCCCGGCTCGGCGCGCTCCTCGACGATTTCGCAAAGCTCCGCCAGCAGCGTCGCCATGACGCCTCCTGAAACCGGTGAATGGGAGGGAAGGGCCGGAAGCGCTCCGGCGGGCGGCCTCGCAGGGGAGGCGTGTGGGCTACGCCGCCGTTGGGTCGTTCTTCACGGCCAACTGGAGCTGTTCGTAGAACCCCTCCGGCCAGTCCTCCGGCTCGCCGTAGAACTCCACCGACGCCAGCAGCTCACGCGCCAGCGCACGGGGCCACTTCGCCGGGCGGACCTTGCGGCGCGGGCCCTCGAACAGCGAGTTCACCGCGTCCTGCTTCTCCTGTTCCGTCATCTCTCCAGCCATCTGCCACCCCCTGAGCATGCTTCGTCGCCTCGGCGTCCTCGTCGGCCACCCGACTCGCGCCCGCCCTTCGCCCCTCTCCCTCCCGGGAGCCCCGTCCGTCCGCCGTCACTTCGGAAGCCATTAATAAGCGATGCGCTAGCGGTCCGCAAGCGAATCGCTTACGGTGTGCCAGCATTGACCGGCATGCCGCCGGACGCCTACATGGAGGGGACCCGTGACGCGAGGTGCCGCCGTGGCGCAGTACAAGAGGCCGGAGAAGCGCGAAGAGCCGCTGGGCCTTCGCCTGACGAAGTCGGAGAACCAGGAACTGTTGGATGCGCTGGCCGAGGAGCAGAAGGACCCTTCCAACAAGGAGCTGACGCGGACGGAACTAGGGCAGCTCATTTGGACAGACGGGCTCGACCTGTACGCCGCGCGACAGGTTGTCGGTCCGGAGCGAGTGCGTGCCCTGGCCGCGCGCGCCTACGCAGGTGACGAGCGGGCTCTGTTGGCGGATGCGCTCCGCCGGTTGGTGGACATCTCCGAGCCGCAGGTCGCGGAGAAACCTCCGAAGAAGGGCGGCAAGTAGGTGAGCAGCCGAGAGCATGGGAGCGTCATGAATAAGGACGACCGCAAAACGTCAGGATGTGGACGGCGAACGGACGGCACCGCCCAGCATCACTACGCCGCGCGCCTGCGGGACGTACCCGGGTACGCCCGGGTGTACCTCGCGGTGGAGCGCGCCCTCGGCACTCCGGCCGTCGTACAGACGTACACGCGCGGGGATGCGGAGCCGCTCCCCGCTGGGCTGGAGGTGCTCGTGAGCACGGGAGACGCGCCGAGGAGCCTGACCGTGGAGGTACGCGATGGGCAGCCCAACGACCTCGTGCCGGCGCTCGAGGATGCGGCGAACCTCCTGCGCACGGTGGCGCACCGCCCGGAACTGGCGGCCCACCTGAAGGCCACGCCGCAGTCCCGAACTGCCCTGCCACAGGCTCCTCTCGTGCCCTCCGTCGTTGCCCCGCGGGCGCCCGCCCGTCCGGCATGGTGGCGCTGGGCGCTGCCGGGCGCCGCGCTCGCCGCGGGTGTGGCGCTGTTCTTCTGGCCGGTTGCTGTCAACTCGCCGCCGCGCCAGGCGCGGACGGTGGTGGAGTTCGAGCCCGGCACGCCGGACACGCTTTGGCTGACGGACATCAACCAGTTCAGCTCGACGCCGAAGCCCATGACAGTGAATAAGCGCGTCCTCCTACCGGAACGGCCTCTCCTGGGGCAGGACACGCCGCCATGCCCAAGGGGCTACCACGCCATCAACGGCGGCTGCTGGGCTCGCCTCGCGGAGTCGGCGCCCGACTGCCCGAAGGGCTCGGCTGAGTACAAGGGTGGCTGCTACCTGCCCATCAAGGACGAGGAACCTGTCCCGATGAGCATCGACCGGAGGCGACCGTGATTGCCGCGCGCCACCGACGACAGCGTCCACAGCCACTCGCGCCGCCGGCTGCTAGACGAGACGTCCCGAGGTGTTGCGGAGACACCGAGCGTGTCGTCTGCAACTGCGGCAATGCATACGCCTGCCGCGTCTGCGGCACGGAGACGCACGCGTCGCATCCGGATGAGGCGTAGGTGGCGTGCTCGCGACTGAAGAAGGTCTTGCTGTGGGGGCTGGCCGGCCTCGCTGCCCTTGGAGGTGGGACAGTCCTCCTGGTGCGCGCATCACGAGCTTCGCCCCTGAAGCGCTGCTACTGGGGCCAGGTGCCCGAGGAATTCCTCCCCATGGACCGGGAACGGCTTCGGGCCCGGCATCGAGCCTACGACGAGACGATGCGCCTCATGATGGCGCGGCACGGTGAGGAGCTGTACCGCGCGGAGCAGGCTCATGCGAAGGGCCGCATGTCGAAGCAGCGGCTGCAGGAACTGCGAAACGCTCAGGCTAAGGAGCAGAGCGAGACGCGTGCTGCGTTCGACGCAGGGCTCATTCAACTGTGCCAAGAGGTCGACGCGCTCGCGGATGAAGCTCGTCGGTGACTCGCTACTCCGTCGACGTCGCGTGCATGCCATCCAGTTGCACTTGACAGCGCCCGCACAGCGGATGCACCTTGCACGGTGACGCACGCAGTACCTGGACCGAGCAGTTCACGGTTAGCGGCCAGGAATCCCACAGAATTCAGAGCGCTGGCGGTGGCACTGCGGTGATCCATCGTCCAGCGTTCCGGCTCGCGACGGTTCTCTAACCGTGGCCGTCGCGCGCCGTCTTTCCGGGAGTTTGCCATGCTCGCCCAGCTCCAGCCTGCTCAGAGCCGAGACGCCGGGCACGGCGCTCCCCTCTGCAACTCTGTCACTGCTGTGGATGCGGTGTCCGTCACTCTGGACGGTGCGCGCTTAAGACTCCGAGTGCGAACTGCTGGCACGGCCCCTGCCTATTGCGTGGGGTCAGGCCTGATAAAGTGTTCAGCGGGTCATCGAGCATGAGCAACTGGGGCGAGCACATGGGCAACTGTGATTCACCAACACCGGGCGGACTGCGGCTCGTGAAGTCCGACGAGGCGCAGCCCGAGGGGCTGTGGACGCTCGAAGACGTCTGCGCCTTCTTGAGAATGGGCAAGACGTGGGTGCGCGAGCAGGTCGCCTCTGGCACGTTACCAGTCGTTCGGCTGGGCACGGCGGTACGCTTCAACCCCGCCGCCATCAAGGCGTGGGTAGCAGCCCGGGAGAAAGGGAGCCGCTGAGCCATGGCCCGCGCGTACTTCCGCCCGAAGAAGGGCTTCGCCGGCAAGCGCAAGGAGGCGCCACGCAACGGCACTTGGTGGATTGATTACACCGGTGCCGACGGTGAGCGCCGCCAGGAGCGGACGCCTGCGCGGACCGAGACGGAGGCCGAGCGCTACGCGCAGGAGGCGGCCCAGCGCGCGTATGGGGTTCGTACCGGCGTCACGACTGCGGCCCCGGCAGAGTTCCTCACCTTTGCCGCAGCCGCGCGGCGCTACCGGGAGACCGTGAGCCACCTCGTTAGCTACCCGCAAATCGAGGTGTACCTCTCGAAGCACTTGGAGCCGAACATCGGTCGGAAGCTGTTGCAGGAGATCACCCCGGCAGACATCGACGCGCTCGCCGCGCGCCTCGGCAAGAAACTGGCTCCTGGCACCGTGCAGCAGGCACTGATTCGTGTGAGCGCCGTCTACACGTGGGCATGGCGGGCTCGCATCTACCGCGGAGACAACCCCGTCTCAGAAGCTTCGAAGGTGGACGTCCCGAAGCGCTCGCCGCGCGCGCTGACGGCGCCCCAACTTCAGGCGCTCCTGGCGGTGGCTGGACCGTGGCGTCTGCTCTTCCTGGTGGCCGCGTGGTGTGGCCTTCGGAAAGGGGAGGTGTCCGGGCTGCGCTGGGAGGACGTCGACCTTGAGCAGGAGTTGCTCCATATCCGGCGCAGCTACGACCGTGGCACCACCAAGGGCCGCAAGGAGCGCGTTGTGCCTCTGCCGTCGTGGTTGGCAGAAGAACTCCGTCAAGCACGCGCCGAGGCACGCAGCTCGCTGGTGTTTCCGACCCGCGACGGCCGGATGCGGACGCACGGCAACTTCCGGGCCCATGACAGCTTCCGGCGTGCCCTCGTGCGCGCCAACCTGGTTAAGGGGTGGCGGCTGGCGTGCCGCTGTGGCCACGTGGAGGAGACGCCCGTCAAGGCTGCGAAGCCGTGCGCGAAGTGCGGCGCCTCTGTCCTGCCGCGAGGCATTCCTCTCGACATGACCTTCAAGCACCTGCGCAGCACCTGCGCGACGTTGCTGGGGGACCTGCGCCTCGCCCAGGTGATGCTCGGGCACTCCAGCCCCCAGGTAACGGCTCGCCACTACCATGCCGCCGAACTCGCCGCGCTTCGGCGCGCAGTTGAAGCACTTCCTCGGGCGCGGGACACTGGCGTGACACCGCCTCCCGCTGCCCCGCAGGCTCACCTCGCCATGACTCGAAACGTGCAGTAGTTACAGGGGGTTGTAACGTGCGTCGCACCGCCATGAAGCCGAAGGCCGTTATACGGCAAGTACAACGGCCTGGGCGGGAAGATGGACCGCGACGAGGACGTGGCCGCGTGCATGCGCCGCGAGATTCGCGAGGAGGCCGGCATCGAGTGCGTGGAGATGGTGCTGCGCGGCACCATTTCGTGGCCCGGCTTCGGCAAGCAGGGCGAGGACTGGCTCGGCTTCGTCTTCCGCATCGACCGCTTCGAGGGCACGCCGCTGGAGCGCAACCCGGAGGGCTCGCTGTCCTGGGTCCCCGTGGTGGACCTGCCGAAGCTCAACCTCTGGGACGGAGACCGGCACTTCCTGCCGCTGGTGTTCGACGACGACGTGCGCCCCTTCCACGGGGTCATGCCGTACTCGGGGGGCCGCGCGGTGAGCTGGTCCTTCACGCGGCTATAAGCGTGGCGCGTGCACCCCATTCGCCCAGGTGACAGGACCGCTGTCGGCGCGCGACAGCCTCATACTCAAAGTGCGGCCCCACTGAACGCGCCCGTTGACGGCTGGCCTGCTCAGGGAGTATCCATTGCTAGGGTGAAAATGAGAACGATTCTCAATTTCGACTTTCCGGCGGTGGTGGACGAGCGCGTCGCTTCGACGGAGCGCGCGAAGTCTCAGCCTTCGTCCCAGGCGGCGTTGTTCCGCATGGGGGAGGCGGCGCCGGGAGAGGCCGTGTCGAAGCGCTGGGGCCAGGCCCTGGTGGTCGCCGTGGCCCTCCACGCAGGGGTGGTCGCGGGCGCGGTGATGCTGCCGTCCGCGCCGGTGAAGGCCCCCGCGGAGCCGGAGCCGGAGTTGGTGTTCCTCACGTTCGCGCCTCCGCCGCCCGCGCCCCCGAAGGGTGGCGCCGCCCAGGAGAAGGCCCAGCGCCCGACCCATGCGCGCGTCGCGCGGCCCGTGGAGCGCCAGTTCACCGCGCCCGTGCCGAAGCCGATTCCCGAGCCCGTGGAGGCGAAGCCCGAGCCGGTGCCGGAGCCTCCTGTCGCCGAGACGCCGCCCGAGCCGGAGACTCCGGCCGCCGAGCCGGCCGCGGTGGCGGGTGCCGACACGGGCGTGGGCTCTGTCGTCGGTGGCGTGGTGGGCGGCGTCGTCGGTGGAGCGCAGGGCGGGGTGGTGGGTGCCTCGGGCGGGACGGGTGAGGCCCTGGGGTTGAAGCAGGTGTCGCGTCCTCCGGCGGTGCTCAAGCAGGTGGCGCCGGAGTACCCGCGCAGCGCGCGCTCGGACGGGGTTCAGGGGTTGGTGGTGGTGCGCATCATCGTCGGCACGGACGGCAAGGTGGAGCCGGAGAACACGAAGGTGATCCGCTCCGTGCCCGCGCTCGACTCGGCGGCCATCGCCGCGGTCAACCGGTGGCGCTTCAGCCCGGCGCTCGGGCGCGAGGGCCGGCCGGTGCGCGTCATCATCGAGATTCCCGTCGAGTTCTCCCTGAAGTGAAGCCCCGGGCCTCCCCCCGGCCCGTTCATCCCCGCGAGTTCCAGCCGCGAGCGCGTGAGCTCGCGACGAGTCTGCCCGTCCATGAATCGCACGTTCCGCAATGTCATCTTCTGGATCCACCTGGTGGTGGGCCTCGTCGCCGGGCTCGTCATCGGGGTCATGTCGCTGACGGGAACGGCGATTGCGTTCGAGTCCCAGATTGTCGAATGGGCCGAGCGTGACGCGCGGCACGTGCAGGTGCCCGCGGCGGACGCGGCCCGGCTGCCCGTGGACGAATTGGTGGCCCGCGTGCGCGCGGCGCGTCCGGAGGCGCAGCCCTCGGGCATCACCGTGTACCCGGAGCCCGACGCGGCGGTGATGGTGAACCTGGGCCGCGAGAGCCTCGTCTACGTGAATCCGTACACGGGCGAGGTGAAGGAGGGCGGCGCGCAGGGGTGGCGCGACTTCTTCCATGTGAACGAGGAGCTGCACCGGTGGCTCGCCGCGGAGGGTGAGAGCCGCGCGGTGGGCAAGGCGCTGACGGGCGCGAGCAACATCATCTTCCTGTTCCTCGCCGTGTCGGGCCTGTACCTGTGGTGGCCGCGCAAGTGGACGCTGCGCGCGATGCGGCCGTCGCTGTGGTTCCGGAGCGGGCTGAAGGGCAAGGCGCGCGACTGGAACTGGCACAACGTCATCGGCTTCTGGTCGCTGCCGGTCATCATCGTGCTCACCGCGTCGGGCATGGTGATTTCGTACCGGTGGGCGTCGGACCTGGTGTTCAAGGTGACGGGCAATGCGCCGCCCGCGAACCAGGGCCCGCCGGGCTCGGCGTCGGTGAAGGTGACGCCTCCCGCGCCGGGAGCGCAGCGGATGAAGCTGGACGCGCTCTTCGCGGAGGCGCGCAAGGGCACTCCGGAGTGGACGTCCATCACGCTGCGCCTGGGCGGCGGCCAGCGTCCGGGTGGCCCGCAGGGTGCGCAGGGGCAGGGCGCGCGTGGTCCGCAGGGCATGGAGGGCCGTGGCGCCGACGGTGCGCCAGGCGGCGGCCGTGGCAACGGCGAGTCGCGCGGCGGCGGAGTCGACGCCCTGACCTTCTCCATCCGCGAGCGGAACGCGTGGCCCCTCTTCGCCACGACGCAGGTGTCGCTGGACCCCTTCACCGGCCAGGTCGCGAAGCAGGAGGGCTACGCGGACTTCAACAGTGGCCGCAAGCTGCGCACGTGGCTGCGCTTCCTCCACACCGGCGAGGCCTTCGGCTGGCTCGGCCAGCTCATCGCGGCCATTGCCTCGTTCGGCGGCACGGTCCTCGTGTACACGGGCATCGCGCTGGCCTGGCGCCGCTTCTTCCCGCGCCGCAACGCGAGCAAGGTCTCCGCCCGCGATGCCGCCGCTGCTCCCGTGCAGCCGGAGCCCGAGACGACCGCGTAGGTATCGCGGTCCCCAGGGCGGCCTGGCGTCGACTCCCCCCCGCGCCAGGCCGCCCACCGCAGTCTTCCCGCCGTTCCCCGCGCCGGCCTGACGCCCCACGTCGGGCCTCTCATCGCGGGCCGCTACGTGACTCAAAGTTGATTCTGCGTATCAAAATTGGTTTCCAGGAAACCATCGAACAGGCCTCCCCGGCCAGGAGCAGCAGAGCAGCCATGTCCCCCAAGAATCCCCGTACCTCAGGCATCCGCTCGGCAGTCGGTCACTCTGGAGGCGTGCGCGCGGCGCTGCGCCCCTGGAGCCAGGCCGCGGTCGGCCTCGCGTCGGCGCTCGCCGCCACCAGCGCGGTCGCCCAGGAGCCCGCGGCCGCCCCCGTGGACCCGGCCACGCAGCCCGCGGTGCAGGTGGAAGGGGCTGAGAAGGCGGGCGCCACCGAGGTGACTCCGGCGGCTCCCCAGCAGTCCGGCACGGAGGCTTCCGCGCAGCCGTCGGAGCAGGGCGCCGAGAACACCTTCACGCTCCCAACGGTGAAGGTGGAGGGCGAGGCGGAGCGTGGCTATCAGGCGAAGGAGAGCAGCCTCACGCGCCTGCCGAAGCCGCTCGTCAACACGCCGCAGACCGTCACCGTCGTCACCGAGGAGGTGCTCGAGGAGCAGCAGGTGACCACGGTGCGTGAGGCGCTGCGCAACGTCTCCGGCATCACCGCGAGCGCGGGCGAGGGCGGCCGCCAGGGTGACGCCTTCATCCTCCGCGGCTTCTCCGCGCAGAACGACATCTCCCGCGACGGCGCGCGCGACCTCGGCTGGTACTCGCGCGACACGTTCAACCTGGAGGGCGTGGAGGCCTACTTCGGTCCGTCCTCCGTCCTCTTCGGCCGCGGCTCCACCGGCGGCGCCATCAACCTGGTCACCAAGAAGCCGAAGCGGACCTCCTTCCAGGAAGTGTCCCTGAGCGGCGGTACGGCGCCCTCCGGCCGCCTCGCGGTGGACCTCAACCAGGCCGTCTCCGAGGACTTCCAGCTGCGCCTCAACGCCATGGGCGAGCTGAGCAGCGCCGCGGCCCGCGACGTCGTCAAGGACGACCGCATCGGTATCGCCCCCTCGCTGCGCTACAAGCTGGGGGAGCACACCACCCTCGAGGGTGACTACCTCTTCCAGCGCGAGTCCGGCGTCCCCGACTACGGCGAGCCGTACTTCAACACCTATCCCGTCTCCACGTCGCTCGACGTGCCGCGCAACTCCTTCTACGGCGTGGAGGGCGAGGACAAGACGCGGGTGGACGCGCACGTCGCCACCGGCAAGCTGAGCCACCGCTTCAGTGAGGTCCTCCAGCTGACGAACACGCTGCGCTACGGCCGCGTGGACCGCTTCGCCCGGCCCACGGCGCCGCGCGGCCTCACGCCCGCCACGGCCCCCACCACCATCGGCCGTCAGCGCTTCGAGACGGAGACGGACAACACGTACCTCGCCAACCTCGCGGACGTGCGCGGCACCTTCGAGACGGGCTTCCTCAAGCACACCACCAACGCCGGCGTGGAGCTGACGTGGGAGAAGCGCGGCCAGGGCCGCTTCAACCTCAACGCGGTGGGCCTGCCCACCGGCACCAACCTCCCGGCGGACCTGTTCGACCCGGACCCGGCGCCGGACCTCTCGTCCGTGCAGCGCGTCTTCTCCACCGCGAGCACCAGCCTGCAGCGCACCCTGGGCCTGTACGCCGCGGACCAGATTGAAGTCGGCAAGTACGTCGAGGTGGTGGGCTCCATCCGCTACGACGTCTTCAACACCGACTACGTCACCACGGCGGCCACGGGCGTGAAGACCCGGTTCGAGAGCAGCGACCACCTCTTCAACGGGCGCGCCGGCCTCGTCCTGAAGCCGACGGAGAAGACGAGCGTGTACGGCATGTACGGCACGTCCTCCAACCCCTCGTCGGAGATTGGCACGCTGTCCAACGAAACGGTGAGCCTGGACCCGGAGAAGAACAACATCGTCGAGGTGGGCGCCAAGGGCGAGTTCCTCAACGACAGGCTCGGGCTGACGGGCGCAGTGTTCCGCATCAAGAAGACGAACGCGCGCGTGCCGAACACGGACCCGGAAGGCCCGCCGCAGATTCTCGAGGGCGAGCAGCGCGTGCAGGGCTTCAACGCGGGCATCGCGGGCACGATTACGAGCGGCCTGCGCGTCATGGCCAACTACACGCTGATGGACTCCGCGATTGTGGAGCACACCAACCCGTACCTCATCGGCCAGCGCCTGCCGAACACGCCGCGCCACAGCCTGTCGCTGTGGACCACGTACCAGGTGATTGAGCACCTGTCCGTGGGCGGCGGCGCCGTCTACCAGGACGTGACGAGCGTCAGCAACCCGACCGCGGCCACGACGGCGACGAACTACGTGCCCAACTACTGGCGCTTCGACGCGTTCGCCAGCTACGAGTGGAACAAGGCGCAGTTCCAGCTCAACGTGTACAACCTCACGGATGCGCTCTACTACGACCAGTACTACGCGGGCCACGCCGTCCCCGCGGACGGCGTCTCCGCGATGCTGACCGCGCGCTACCGCTTCTAGCGGACACCCGTCCCGAAGGAGTCCTCTCCATGATGCTTCACATCCCCAATGTCCTCGGCGCGGAGCAGGTGGCTCACTGCCGCGCCCTCATGGAGAGGGCCTCCTGGGCGGACGGCCGTATCACCGCCGGCTACCAGTCCGGGCAGGTGAAGAAGAACCTCCAGCTCCCCGAGTCCAGCCCCGAGGCGCGGGAGATGGGGGACATCGTCCTGGCGGGGCTGGAGAAGAGCGCGCTGTTCGTCTCCGCCGTGCTGCCCAAGCGCGTGTTCCCCCCGCTGTTCAACCGCTACGAGCCGGGCATGACGTTCGGCTCGCACGTGGACAATGCCATCCGCAGGATTCCGGGGACGCCGGAGCGCGTGCGCACGGACGTCTCCGCCACGCTCTTCCTCTCCGAGCCGGACAGCTACGACGGCGGCGAACTGGTGGTGGAGGACACCTACGGCAACCACTCGGTGAAGCTGCCGGCGGGGGACCTCATCATCTACCCGGCGACGAGCCTGCACCACGTCACGCCGGTGACGCGTGGCGTGCGGCTCGCGTCGTTCTTCTGGACCCAGAGCATGGTGCGCGACGTGTCCCAGCGCGCGCTGCTCTTCGACATGGACACGTCGATTCAGCGGCTCAACCAGGAGGTGCCCAAGAGCCCCGCCCTGGTGATGCTGACGGGTGTGTACCACAACCTCCTGAGGCAGTGGGCGGAGCCCTGAGCTTCAGCCGCGGTCCTTGCGCACGGGCACCTTGCGGCCGCGCAGCGTCGTCTCCTTCAGCGCGGCGATGATGCGGTTGGCGTCCGGCTCCGGCACCTCCACCAGCGAGAAGCTGTCGCCAATCTGGATGGCGCCGATGCGCGACGAGTCGAGCCCCGCCTCACCGGCGATGGCGCCCACCAGGTCCGCGGGCCGCATGCCCGCGCGCCGGCCCGCGCCAATCCACAGCCGGGTGATGTCGTACGACGGCGGGCCTCCACGCCCCTTGGTGCCGCGCTCCGGGCGGCCGGGCCGGCCACCGGGCCCGCCGAACTTGCCGGGGCGCTCGGGCCGCTCCTTCGGCGGGGCGACGGTGGGGATTTCCTCCTCGTGCGCCTCGCGGCCCTCGTCCTGCGAGTCCTGGTAGAGCTTCAGCGCGGCGGCGGCGATGTCCATGGCGTCGAACTCCGAGGCCAGGTCCTCCACCACGCTGCGCAGCGAATCCAACTCGCCGGCCACCAGCGTCTCGCGCAGGGAGGAGCGCAGCAGCTCCTTCCGCTTCTCGCGCAGGTCCGCGACGGTGGGGACGGTGGACACTTCGATTCGCTGGCCGGTGACGCGCTCGATGTTGCGCAGGAACCGGTGCTCGCGCGGCTCCACGAGGGTAATCGCCACGCCCTCGCGGCCGGCACGGCCCGTGCGGCCGATGCGGTGCACGTAGGCCTCCGGCGCGTTGGGCACGTCGAAGTTCACCACGTGCGACAGCCGGGGGATGTCCAGCCCGCGCGCCGCCACGTCCGTGGCCACGAGCAGGTCCGTGCCCTGCGACTTGAGCTGCTTGATGACCCTGTCCCGCTGCTCCTGCGTCATGCCGCCGTGCAGGGCGTGGGCGCGCCAGCCGCGACCGTTGAGGGACACGGTGAGGTCGTCCACCTCGGTGCGGGTGCGGCAGAAGATGATGGCGGCGGACGGGGACTCCACGTCGAGCAGCCGGCCGAGGGTGGCAATCTTGAACGCGCGCGGGACGATGTACGCCGTCTGGCGGACGCGGGGCATCTCGCCCTGTTCCACCTTCTCGCGCGCAATCTTCACGCGCACCGGGTCCTTCAGGTGGTTCTCCGCGATGGTGGCGATGCGAGGCGGCAGCGTGGCGGAGAAGAGGGCCGTCTGCCGGTCCTCGGGCGTGCCGGAGAGGATGGCCTCCAGGTCCTCCGCGAAGCCCATGTCGAGCATCTCGTCGGCCTCGTCGAGGACGACGGTGCGCACGTCGTCGAGCTGGAGCGTGCCGCGCCGCAGGTGGTCCAGCGCGCGGCCCGGGGTGGCGACGACGACGTCCACGCCGCGCTTGAGCACGCGGAGCTGCTGGCCGATGACCTGCCCGCCATAGAGCGGCAGCACGGTGACGCCGAGCTTCTGGCCGTAGCGGTGGATGGCCTCGGAGACCTGCATGGCCAATTCGCGCGTGGGGACGAGCACCAGCGCGGAGGTGGCATTCGGGCGGCTCTCGCCCGGCGTCAGGTGGTGGAGCAGCGGCAGGGCGAAGGCGGCCGTCTTGCCGGTACCGGTGGCGGCGATGCCGAGCAGGTCCTTGCCTGCGAGCAGCGGCGGAAGCGCGGCGGCCTGGATGGGCGTGGGCTCCTCGTAGCCGAGCGTGTTGAGCGCCTCGACGAGCGCGGGCTTGAGGCCCAGGGATTCGAAGGTGGCGTTGGAAGGGGCTTCGGGAGGAGGGGAGGCTTTCACGGGGCGGGCTTGTACCACCGGCTCTTGCCGGCGTGCCTCGGAGAAAGCCGGATTTGTCCCACACCCGAAATCAGCGCGTGACGTGGGAGGGATGGGGTGATGCTTATGGATGGGCTGGCTGCTATTAGGGGTTATTCTTGTCTGGCGGGGTTCAGTCCGTGATGAACGAGGACAGGAACGTGAAGTCCTTGTTGGAGACGGAGCCCAGGGCGGAGAGGGGCGGGCGCGCCTTCCTGAAGTGCTCCTCGCTGTAGACGCCGGACAGGCCCACCACGCGCAGGCCGTGCAGGTCCATGACGCCCACGCGGCCGAGGTAGTGGCAGTGGCGGGTCAGCTCGAAGCCCTCGGGGTGGGTGTCGAGGTAGCCGTAGGGCTCGTGGTTGCCGCCGATGAAGTAGACGGGCCAGGGAAAGCCCCGGCGGAGCTTGTGGTACGGCCCGAAGTCGCCGAGGTGCCGGTACTTCGCGGGAGCGGCCATGGAGGCGAGGTCGGCCTCGTCGCGGTGCGGCTCGAAGTCACCGACCTGGAGGACGAAGTCGAACTGCCGATGGAAGACCTCCGTCGCGTGCCGCAGGTGGTTCACCATGCGGTTCATGTGTCCGTGGACGTCACCCACGGCGGCGAAGAAGACCCTGGTGGCGTTCGTGGGCATGGCGGTTCCTGGCGTTCATGGGACGGGGACGTGGGAGCCGGGCTGACCGGGTGGTCAACCGACGAGCGAGGGCCAATTGCGGCTGACCCACGCGCGCTGCTCGGCTTCGGCACGCCAGCGGGTGTCCTCACGGTCGATTCTCCGTGAGCGCGCGAGCAGCGGTGCCAGCGCCGCGAGCATGCGCTCCGCGAAGGGCGCATCGTGGACGACGAGCAGTGCCTCGCTCTCCCAGTAGGCCGCGGTGACGTCCAGGTTGGCGCTGCCCACGGCCACCGCTGTCGTGTCGCAGACAAGGAGCTTGGCGTGGACGTGGGGATAGACGCGCTCCAGCTCGGGTTCCCACTTCGGGGCGGGCGGCATGGCGAACTCGTAGGCGATTCCGCCCGCGTCGATGACCGCGTCCAGGCGACTGCGGACGTAGCGGTCCGCGACCTCTCGCAGCGTGCCTCCCGCGAAGTGGCTCTGCTGGCCGTAGTGCGGACGGACGCTGCCGAAGAGGACGTCCACGCGCACGCCACGCTGGAGCGCGGCGACGAGCGCGTGCTGCAATTCGAGCAGCAGTGGGAAGGTGTTCACGAGGACCAGTCGCGAGCGTGCCTGTCGGATGAGCGCGAGCTGCGTGTCCAGCGTGTGCGTGTCCTTGAGCCCCTCGTGCAGGACGAGCCGCGCCGACATGGAGCCGGTTGGCGCCGCGGTGGGAACCGGGAAGGCTTCTCCGCCCGCGCGCATCCACTCCGCGAGGAAGGCGCGTTCCAGCTCGGAGACCAGCGGGCCGGTGAGCCGCGCGCCACAGTCCAGCCAGGGCACCTCGCGGTAGTCCGATGTCCGCTTGATGGCGACCTCGTCGAAGCCCGTGTAGTAGGGCGCGCCCATGTTGCGGCCCGTGACGAAAGCCTGCTCCGTGTCGACGAGGAGCAGCTTGCGGTGGTTGCGCTGCTTCAGTGCCTGGAGGTTCGGCAGGCCGGACAGCGGCGCGATGGCTCGAACCTCGACGTTGGGCGTCTGGGAGAGGTGGACGAGCACCGGGTTCATCGCGCCGAAGGAGTCATGTCCGCTGTAGAGCGCGTCGGCGAGGAGGCGCACGCGCACGCCCCTCGCGGCCGCACGCTTGAGGGCTTCCGCGAAGCGGGCCGTCACGGCGTCGTCCTCGACGATGTAGCACTGCCAATGGACGGTACTGCGAGCGCTGTCGATGGCGGCAATCACCGCTTCGCGCTCCCGTGCGTTGTCGAGCTCGACGTCGATGGTGTGGCCCGCGACGCAGCGGCTGCCTCCGGCGAGCGTCAGCTCCCGGGAGAAGGTGTCCGGCTCGTCCGGTATCGGCAGGGGAGCCGGTGCGTGCCCATCCGGGAGGCGCAGCAATTCGCTCGGTGTCAGGGTGCGGAGGAAGGGGTGGACGGGCTTGTTCTCGTCGCGGGTAACGACGGCGGAGATGGCGGCTCCGGCCATGGCGAGCCGCATGGCCACGCGGACGAGGCGCTGAGCATCCACGAGGCGCGGCACGTCATCCGCGCGTGCGTCGTCGAGCCACGCACTGGCGTCGATGAGGAGCAGCGGTGCGAGGCCTGGCATCAGCTTGTGGAGGCGCTCGCGGTGGGCGTCGAGCGGCTCACTGTCGCGCAGGCGGACGAAGACGGGATGGCTCGTGTCCGAGACACGCATCAACACGTCCTGGAGCGCGGGCTGGGTGACGTGGCTGTCGATGAGCAACAGTGGCTTTTCGGGAGCGAGCACGTGACACGGCGCAAGCTCACGCGTGGCGGAGTCGAACGCGAAGGCGAGGGCGCGGACGTGTCCGGGCCGGATGTGGCTGAACCACGAGGTGGGCAGTGTCGCGGTGCCGCCCTGATGCTGGGCACCTCCAAGTGGTGCACCGCTCTCGAAGGCGGTCAGCACTCCGGGCGGGGGCACGGTGACGGTTGGCATGATCCCCACTTGCTCGATGGCGAAGCGGGGCTCGTAGCCTGGGAGGAGCAGCGAGTCCGAGACGGCATGCCGCTCCTCGAACATGGGGGACGTCGGGAGCGTGCGCGGCAGGAGCAGCGCGGGGACGTACGAATCCTGGAGTGCCCGGGCGCCAAACATGCCGAGCAGGCGCGCGTACATGTCATCGACCGCATCGGTGGCGACGAGCAACAGGTCCGCGCCCCAGCGCCTCGCTGCCTCCTCGTAGGCTTCGGCCCGGTCCATGGGACTGAAGGAGAGAGGCTCGATACGCACGGTCTCCGTCACACCCAGCGCGTGCGAGAGGGCTTCGAGCTCATGGGCCTTCTCGGGAGCTTCGGAGGTGGTGAGCGCGATGAGCTCTCGGGACGGCGCATGGTTCGCGAGAAAGGTCGCGACTGAGCGCAGCCCCCTACCATCCGGAGACACCGCGATGGCCAGGCGCGAAGTAGGGGAGGGCACCGAGGGACAGTGTGCGCCGACGGAGAGCACGTGCAGCCGCTCGCGGATGGCGAGCGCCAGGATGGCACTGACGCGAGACCGAGGTGACGTGCCGAACAGCGGGCCGACGACGACCAGGTCCGAGCCGTGCTGCCGGGCCGACTGGATGACGGCGTCGGTCGAGAGGTGGTCTTCGAGCTGGTGCCCGATGCCAGTGGCCACGTGCCAGTCGCGCATGCCCTCCCAGAGCAGGTCGAGCGCGTTGAGGCTGGGCGGCCGGGGCGCTTCGAGGTCCCGACGCTCGGGCGACACGGCGTAGAGGTGCACGCTCTCCGGCGAGGGTGCGAGACGGCGTGCCGCGGTCAGCACCTGTTCCGGATTCGCGCTGGCATCGAAGAGGATGAGCAGGCGTCGGAACATGGCGGAGCGCGGCCCTTCAGTCCTTCCAGAGAATCTTCCACGGATGCTTGCGCAGGTCCGTCACCAACGTACGCAGCTCATCATAGAGCGTCGGGTCCTGGAGCACCGCGCCGGCCGTGCCCTCGCCTGCTTCAATCTTCGCCAGCACCCGGTCCGCCCTCGCCGCAATCCCTTCGAGCTGCCCCGCCGCGTTCGTGAAGCGCTCCAGCGCCAACTTCACGCGCTGCCCGTCCTCCGGCCCCAGGGCTCCCGTCACCGCGGCCAGCCCATCCAGCGTCGTGCCCGCGGACTTCGTCAGCCCGGGCAGTTCGTGCCGCATCACCGCCGCCGTGGCCGCCGCGTCCTCAATCAACTTCGCTCCCTTGCCCCCGGGCTGGAACGACTCACGCGCGTACGCGGCAAGCTGGCGCAGGTCCTTCGACGCCGCCGCCAGCTCCGAGGCGAGCACCTTCACGTCGGCCTCGTTCTCATTCAGCATCCGGTCCAGCGTCTTTGTCAGCCGGGACACGTTCGCCGCCAGGTCCGTCACCGCCTCCGGGTCCTTCTCCAGCATCGCGGACAGGATCTCCACGAAGCGCGAGAGCTGCTCCGCGAGGATGTCCAACCTCGGTGCGTCCGTCCCTCGCACCGCCTGTCCCCCGCCCAGCGGCTTCTCCGCCGCCCCCGGGTTCAGCTCCAGGTACGGCTCGCCCAGCAGGCCCACCGTGGCCACCGTCACCCGCGCATCCGCGCGCAGTGCTCCCAGCGCCTCCGGTGCCACCGCCAGCTCCATGCGCACCGGCAGCGGCCGTCCCTGCGCATCCCTTCGCTCGGGCTGCAGCCGAATCGCCTGCACGCGTCCCACCTGCACGCCGCCCAGCTTCACCGGCGCGCCCTCCACCACGTTGCCTGTATGGCCGAAGTCCACCGCGAGCTCCGCGCTGGAGCCCACCGTCAGCTCGCCCATCAGCCACAGCAGCACGAGCACGCCCACCACCGTCGCCAGCACGAGGGCGCCCACCTTCAGCTCCAACCGTCGCTCATCCATCCGTCGCGCCCTCCATGAACGGCGCCGTCAGCACCCGAAGCTCGGGCGCCGTGGACTCCAGGAACCCGGCCGGCGGGCCCAGGTACGCACAGCGTCCTCCCGCCACCACCAGCACCCGGTCCGCAAGCCCCTTCAACTGCCGGTAGTCGTGCGTCACCACCAACCCGCCCAGCCCCCGCTCCTTCAGTGACGCCATCACCTCTTCCACCTGCGACGCCGCTCGCCGGTCCAGCCCCGTGGTGGGCTCGTCCAGCAGCAGGTAGCGTGGCTTCAGCACCAGGGCTCGCGCAATCGCCGCGCGCTTCTTCGCTCCGGGGCCCAATTCCGGGGGCAGCCGGTCCGCCCACTCTTGCAGGCCCACCTGCTCCAGCGCGGCGTCCACGTCTTCCGCGCGGGCCTCCGGGTCCGCGAGCCGCACGTTCTCCCGCAGCGTCCGCCAGTCCAGCAGCGCCGGGCCCTGCACCAGATACGGCGCCTTCCTGCGCAGACGCACCAGCTCGCGCTCGGGCTGCGTGTCCACGCGCTCACCCCAGAGCTCCACCTGGCCCGCGTCCGGGCGCAGCAGGCCCACGGCCATGCGGCACAGCACGCTCTTGCCGGAGCCACTCGCTCCCGCGATGAACGTGAGCTCTCGCGTGGAGACCTCTGCCGTCACGCCTTGCAGCACCTGACGCCCTGTCTCGAACGTGACTCGCACGTCCGTGAAGCGCAGGGTGTCTCTGTTGGGGCTCTCGCTCACGCTCGGGCTCACAGGCGCAGCAACTGGAAGGCGAGGGACACGGCGAAGTCGATCAACAGACAGCCGAGGCTCGCCGCCACCACGCCGGAGGTGGTGGCCTCGCCCACCGCCTCGGCTCCGCCGCTCGCCCTCAGGCCCGCCACCGCCGCCGCGAGGGGAATGTATAGCCCGCAGCCTCCCGCCTTCAGCAGCGCCGCCAGCAGGTCCCATCCATCCACGTAGCGCGGGTCCATGAAGGCGCGCCCGTCCACGCCGAAGACGAGGCTCGCGACTCCCGCCGCCGCCAGCGTCGCCGACACCGTTCCAATCGCGCTCAGGAGCGGTACGCCGAGCACTCCGGCAATCACCCTCGGCGCCACGAGGTCGGCGTACGGGTCTCCTGCGGACATCTCCAGCGCCTCCACCTGCTCATTGACGCTCATGGTGGAGAGCTCGGCCGCGTGGCTGGCGCCGGCTCGCGAGGCCGTGAGCATCGCGGACATCACCGGACCCAGCTCGCGGATGAGCAGCTCGAAGTAGGCGGGGCCGAGCACCGCCACGTTGCCGACGAAGCGCTTGGCCTGGCTGTTCGCAATCGTCACCAGCACCGCGCCGAAGAAGGCCATGCCGGACATGATGAGCCACACGCTGCGCCCGCCCAGTTCGTGGAGCTGCGCCAGGGACTCGCGCCAGGGCACTCCGTCGCGCAGCGAGGCCCGCACGGTGCGCATCAACATCACCGCCGGGGCTCCGAAGAAGGACAGCACCGCGCTCATTTCATCCACCCCGTCAGCAACGAGGTGAGCAGCAGGTCGAGCACGAAGATGGCCGCGCAGCTCTGCACCACCGCGCTCGCCGCCGCCTGGCCCACGGCTCGCGCACCGCCTCGCGCGGACAGGCCCACCGCCGTGGACACCAGGGAGATGGCGAGGCCGTAGGCGCCCGTCTTCAGCACGCCTCCGAGGATGTCGAGCGGGTCCAACATGTCCGCGAACGTGCCGTAGAAGACACGCAGCGGCAGGTCCAGGGCGAGGAGCGCCGCCACGGACTCGAAGAGGATGGCCACGAGGAACGTGAAGGTGCTCAGCGCGAGCATGCTCAACTCCATGGCCACCACGCGCGGCGCCACGAGGATGGCGAACGGGTCCAGGCCGATTCCTCGCAGGCCTTCAATCTGCCCGCCCACCTGCATGGTGGCCAGCTCCGCCGCGTTCCTCGCTCCGATGCGCGCCGACATGATGAGCCCGAGCAACAGCGGGCCGAACTCCCACAGCACCCCGTAACCCGCCGCCCAGCCGAGGAAGGCCCGCGCTCCGAAGCGCTGGATGTAGAGGCCGGATTGCAGCACCACGATGACGCCCGCCAGCGCCGCCGTGGCCATCGCCAACGGGAGGGAGTCGTAACCGAATTGCACCAGCGCCCGAGCCAATTCGCGGCGCTCCAGCCGCGGCAAGCCCAGCACCGTGCGGCCCGCGACGAGCCCCAGTGCTCCCGCGCCGCGCACCGTGTCCAGGCCAGTGCGGCCCAGCCAGACGAGTGGCTTCATGCGCGCACCTCGTCTCGCGAATGCTCACGCTTCAATCCCGCACGCTCCGAATGCTCCAGATGCTCCCAGCCTCTGGGCGCTCGCGCCAGTGGCCTCACGCGAGCACCTCGTCCGGCGCGTGCTCCAGCTCCGGCGCGGGAGCTCCGTCATGCACCAGCTTCCCACCGCGCAGGTACAGCCAGCGGGGCAGGGGCAGGTCCACCGGCGCCTCTGGAGCCGCGACGAGCAGCGTGCCGCCTCGGGACACCTCCAGCAGCACGCGCGCCACCTGCCGCGCCGTGCCCGGATCCAACCCCGCGAACGGGTCATCCGCCAGCAACACCGAGGGCCGTGCCGCCAGCGCCCTCGCGAGTCCCGCGCGCTTCTTCATGCCTCCGGACAATCGCTCCGGCAGCTTGTCCGCCGCCTCCGCGAGCCCCACCGCGCGCAGCACCTCGTCCGCCCTCGCGCGGGCCTCGGCCTCCGGCACGCGGCGGCGGGTGAGGGGCAGCATCACGTTGTCCCTCACCGTGAGCGAGTCGAACAGCGCGTCCGTCTGGAACACCATGCCGAACGCCGCCTGCCTCGCCCGGCGCTCGGAGGAGGACAGTCGCGCCGCCACCTGTCCATCCCACAGCACGCTTCCCTCCGCCGGAGTCACCAGCCCCGCCAGCGCCTTCAGCAGCGTTGTCTTCCCCGCGCCCGAGCGCCCCAGCAGCAGCGCCTGCGTCCCTGGAGGCAGGGCGCACGTCACCGACGCCAGCACCGTGCGCGCTCCGTACCGCACCGCGAGGCCGTCCGCGCGTAGGTCCATACTCACGGCCGCCAGCGGACCAGCGTGCCGCTCGAGCCCGCGCCCCACAGCCGGTCCGGACGCGTGCCATTCAGCGCATTCAGCCGATGTGGCGCCACGGTGACGCTGCTCCACGCCGCACCGTTGAAGAAGTGGATGTCATTGGACCCCGACGCCACCGCGTAGATGGCGGTGCGTCCCACCGCCAGCATCGCGCGCACATCCACCACGCCCGTCCCCGCCACGGTGAGCGCGGGCTTCGCCGTCCACGCCGTGCTCGAGCGCTCCAAGAGCAGTCCTCCGTCGCCCGCCGCATACGCGAGCGTGGGCGTCAGCACCCGCACCGCGCGCAGGAAGCCCGTGGCGCCCACGGCACCGAGGTCCTCCTTCGTCCAGGTGCCGCCGCTCGCGGGCGCACGCCATGCGGCGGGCACGTTGTTGACGTTCTCCGCGCCCACCACGAGCAGCGTCCCCGGGGACAGTCCATGAATGGCGCGCAGGTTCGCGGGCACCTGCGTGACGAGCTCCGGCGCGGCCTGGCTCGTGGCGCCCTCGACGTACCGCCAGCGGATGACGCGGCCCTGGCTGTCCACCGCGAAGAGGCTCACGGTGGTGTCCTGCACGAAGCCCACCAGGCCATTGATGGCGGCGTCCCCGAGACCGCTCACCTCGGCGCAGGAGTCCAGCGCTCCCGGTGCCACGGTGGCCAGCTTCCCCACGCTCGAGCCGAGGAACACGCGCCCGTTGCTCGCCGCCCACGCGGACTTCCAGTCGCCGGGGCAGCTCGTCACCGGCGTGAAGGTATTTCCATCCACGTGCAGCACCCGGCCCGCGCTACCCGCCAGCCAGCCCGTGGTCTCACCGTACGGCGCCACCGCGTTCCACTCCGCATCCGCGGCGCCTACGTCCGTGTCCACCGACCACGTCGCCGTGGCGCACCCGGCGACGCCGTCGTCACGCGTGCCATCGCAGTCGTTGTCCAGCCGGTCGCACACCTCGGTGCCGGTCTTCGAGGCGTAGCTCGTGCCCTCGTCACAGTCGTCGCGCGTCTTGCTGGCCCCCTGCGCGGGTTCCGTGCAGCGGGCTGACGTCTCCGTGCCCGCGCTGCCGTCTTCATCCTCGTCGACGTACCAGGTCACCGGCTGCTCGGTACCTATGCACGCCGAGGCGGACTCCGACTGGCACCGCGTCTCGCCCCGGCAGCCCAGCTCCGTCGTGCACGAAGTTCCCACGGCGAACGTGTCGTCGTCCGTCACGCCGTCGCAGTCATCGTCCAGGCCATCGCAGCGCAGCTCGTCCTGCCCGGGGTGGATGTCGCCGTCGCCGTCGTTGCAGTCGCCGCCCCGGGCCGCCGTGTTGGCGGGCTTCACGCAGCCGGGCACCGAAGCCACGTCCCGGTCCCCGTAACCGTCTCCGTCGCGGTCCGGCCAGAACTCCTTGTCATCGGGCGCGTCGGCCTCGCCATCCACGCAGTTGTTGTCGACTCCGTCACACAGCTCCGTGGCCTGCGGGTGGACGTCCGCCCGCGAGTCGTCACAGTCCGTGCCGGGCCGCGGGCCCGTCGCGGCGACATACTCGTCGTTGTCACGGTCCTCGGCGCGCAGGTCCAGGCGAGCGTCCGCGACACCCACCTCCGGCACCTGGGCCTCCACGGACTGCTCCGCCACCACGGGGCCCACGCACGAGCGCTCGTGCGCCGTGGCCGTCAGGCGCAGGTTCCGGCTCCAGCCCTCGCGGCCGAGCACGGCCACCGTCCGGGTGTCGCTGACCACGCCCGTCGCCACGTTCACCGGCGTCGACTCCGTGCGCGACGGGTCCTCCAGGTCGTCCACCTTCAGCGTCAGGCACCTGGGCTGGAAGGTTGCATACGAGATGGAGACACGCAGGGCACCCGCGGAAGGAGGGGGCTCCTCCTTCTTGCACCCCGACATGGAAACCGCCACCAGCACCACACCCAGCAGGAATAAACGCATTGCTTGTGCATTCCCGGGCGCGCCTTGGCGCCCGCCGTCATGACGCACCCAGGTCAGAAAACCGGAGACCCTGAACAGACGCAATAGACCGTCGCGCGGGCCACCGTCCAGACGCGCGAATGGCCATGGTTCCCCTCCGACACCTTCGTTATATGGCGCGCCGAATCGCTCCCCCTGGCCCGAGTCCCCAACGCCTGCCCATGCCCACCGTCCGTCCCGTCCTCGCCACGCCCCTCTGTGCCTGGCTCGCGCTCGCCGCGCCCCAGGCCCTGGCCCAGGACGCCGGCACCACCCCTCCCGCGTCGGGTGCGGAATCGGCACCGTCGGGTGCGGAATCCGCACCTGGCAGCGCGGAAACAGCACCCGCGGGTGCGACGCCTGCCCAGGCCGCGCCCATGTCGCTGGAGCGCGCGGTGTCCCTCGCCGCCGAGCGCAATGAGTCCGCGCTGGCCGCCGAGCAGCGCTCCGAGGCGGCCCAGGCCCGCGTCGCCCGGGCGCGCGCCTTCTTCTTCCCGGAGCTGACGGCGACGGGCACCTACACGCGGCGCTCCAACCAGTCCACGCGTGACGTGGGCGGCCAGCAGGTGGTGCTCCAGCGCTACAACGCCCTCAGCGCCAACATCGTCGCGCGTGTGACGCTCTTCGACGCTCGCGGCTTCCCGCTCTACCGGGCCGCGAAGCTGGAGGGCGAGGCGTCGAAGCTCGACTCGGTGGAGGCTCGCCGCCAGGTGTCCTTCGAGGCCGCCAATGCCTTCCTCGCCTCGCTCGCGGACCAGCAGGTCTTCCAGGCCGCCGAGCAGCGCCTCGACTTCGCGCGCCAGTCGCTGGAGGACGCGAAGGCCCGCGCGCAGGCGGGGCTCGCCAGCACCAACGACGTGACGCGCGCGGAAGTGGAAGTCGCCACCGCCGAGGTGCAGCGCACCAGCGCCCGCAACAGCGCGCAGACGAGCCGCCTGGAGCTGGGCTACCTGCTCGTGGAGCCGGTGGAGGGCACGCTGTCTCCGCCGGACACGCTGCTGTCGGAAGCCGCGCGGCCGCTGACGGCACACGAAGCCGTGGTGCAGGGAGCGACGGAGCGGCGCCCCGACATCCTGTCCGCGCGGCTGCGGGTGCAGTCGCTGGAGGCCAACGCGCAGGAGCCGCTGGCGCGGTTGCTGCCGGCGCTCGGCGCCTCGTACACCTACCGGCTCACCAACGAGTCCGGCCTCACCGGGCGCACCGGTGACGGCTTCTTCAGCGTGGACCTCACCTGGAGCCTCTTCGACGGCGGCGAGCGTTATGCAGAGCGCCGGGAGCGGGTGGCGCTGGCGAGGGCGGCGAAGCTGGAGGAGCAGGCGACCACGCGCCGGGTGGATGTGGACATCCAGCGGGCGCGGGTGGGGTTGGAGAACGCGCAGGCGGCGCTCGCGCAGAGCGAGCTGGCGGTGCGCGCGGCGAAACAGAACGCCGAGGAGCAGGGGATTCTGTACCGCCAGGGCCTGTCGACGGCGCTGACGGTGGCGGACGCGGCCGTCAGCCTGTTCGAAGCCGAAGTGGCCCATGCGCAGAGCCGCTATGCGCTGGGCGTGGCCCTCCTGGGACTCCGGGCGGCCGTGGGACTCGATCCTCTGGGGAAAGAACCGTGAAGGTGATGCGACGCGCAGGAACGCTGACCGTGACCGTGGCCGTGCTGGCCCTGGGCGCGGGGTGCAAGAAGGACGCGGAGGCGCAGAAGGGCGGCGCCCCCGGTACTGCCGCGGCGGCCCCGGGCGGGCGCGGCGGCGGTGGCCCCGGTGGAGGCTCCGGTGGTGGCCGCGGAGCCATCCAGTTCCCCGTCGAGGTGGCACCCGTCGAGGTGCGCGACGTGGAGTACGTCGTCAACGCGGTGGGCTCGGTGGAGGCCTTCGAGCGCGTGCAGATTACGGCGCGCGTCCCCGGCGCCGTGGAGCGCGTGCTCTTCGCGGAGGGGCAGGCGGTGAAGAAGGGCGACGTGCTCGCGGAGATCGAGCCCGCACGCTACGCCATCGCCGTGCGCGCCGCGGAGGCCGCGCTGGCCAAGGCGAAGGCATCGCTGGAAGAGGCGAAGGCCGGTGCCGAGCGCCGCGCCGCCGTCAACGAGGCGAAGCCGGGCCTCCTGCCCGCCGAGCAGCTCGAGTCGTACCAGACGCGCGCGCGCACCGCGGAGGCGGAGGTGGCCACCGCGAAGGCGCTGCTGGACCAGGCGCAGCTCAACCAGCGCGACGCGTACGTGCGCGCGCCCATGGACGGCGTGTTGCAGACGCGCACGGTGCAGACGGGCCAGTACGTGCAGCCGGGGCTCGTCATGGCCACGCTCATCCGGCGCGACCCCATGCTCCTGCGCTTCACGGTGCCGGAGGCGGACGTGGCGCGCATCCAGCCCGGCATGCCGGCGCGCTTCACGGTGCGCAACGGCGGCGGGAAGTTCAGCGCGAAGATTACCCACGTGGCGGCGGCCGCGGACGACAGCAGCCGCATGGTGCCGGTGACGGCCGAGGTGTCCGGCGAGGACGCGAAGGCGCTGCGCCCCGGAGCCTTCGCCACGGTGTCGGTGCCGGTGGAGACGCGCGGCGGCAGCCCGGTGGTGCCGCAGACGGCGGTGCGCCCCAGCGAGCGCGGCTTCCTCGCGTACGTGGTGGAGGGCGACAAGGCCCGCGAGCGCGTGCTGGAGCTGGGCATGCGCACGGCGGACGGACTCGTCGAAGTGCTCGAGGGCGTGAAGGCCGGAGACCAGTTGGTGGTGCGCGGAGCGGAGGCGCTGCGCGACGGGGCGGCGGTGCGAATCGCGGAGGGCCCGAAGCCCACCCTCAAGGGTGAGCCGGGCGCGCAGCCTGAAGCCGCCAACGGCGGAGGTGCCCGCAGATGAGCCTCACGGAAGCGTGTATCAAGAAGCCCGTCTTCGCCTGGATGATCATGGCGGCCACCATCGTCTTCGGACTGGTGGCGGCGGACCGCATCGGCATCAGCCAGTTCCCCGACGTCGACTTCCCCACCATCAACATCTCCGTCACCTGGGAGGGCGCCAACCCCGAGGCGGTGGAGAGCGACCTCATCGAGCCCATCGAAGAGGCCGTGACGCAGGTGGAGGGCGTCAAGAGCATCACCTCCAACGCGCGCCAGGGCGGCGCCAGCATCACCGTGGAGCTGGACCTGTCGCGCAACGTGGACCTCGCGCTGCAGGACGTGCAGACGCGGGTGAGCCAGGCGGCGCGCGCGCTGCCGCGTGACATCGACCCGCCCGTCGTCTCCAAGACGAACCCGGAGGACCAGCCCATCATGTGGGCCGGCGTGTCCGGGCCCTTCTCGCAGCAGGTGGTGAGTGACTTCGCCCGCTACCGCGTGAAGGAGCGCCTGCAGACGGTGCCGGGCGTGGGGGAGGTGCAGCTCGGCGGCTCGCTGGAGCGCAACGTGCGCATCTGGGTGGACGCGAAGAAGCTGGACGCGCGCGGGCTCACCGTCACGGACGTCATCGCCGCGCTCCAGCGCGAGCACGTGGAGTTGCCCGCCGGCCGCATCGAGATGGAAGGCCGCGAGGTCAACGTGCGCGTCATGGGCGAGGCGCTGGACCTGGAGACGCTGCGCGGCCTGGTGGTGCGCGAGCAGGACGGGCAGCCGGTGTACCTGCACGACGTGGCGCTCGTGGAGGACGGCTTCGAGGACGTCCGCCGCTTCACCCGCGTCAATGGCCAGCCGGCCCAGGGCCTGGGCATCCGCAAGCAGCGCGGCGCCAACGCGGTGGCCGTGGCCCAGGCGGTGCGCGCGGAGCTGGACAAGATTTCGAAGGACGCGCCCGAGGGCATGCAGGTGGGCATCCGCTTCGACTCGACGAAGTTCATCGAGGAGAGCGTCCATGAAATCGAGTTCGAGCTGCTGCTCGCGTGCATCCTCACCGCGTTCGTCTGCTGGGTGTTCCTGGGCTCGCTGTCCAGCACGATGAACGTGGTGCTGGCCATTCCCATGTCGCTGTTGGGGACGGTGGCCGTCATCTACTTCCTCGGCTTCACGCTCAACACCTTCACGCTGCTGGGATTGGCGCTGGCGGTGGGCATCGTGGTGGACGACGCCATCATGGTGCTGGAGAACATCTTCCGGCACGCGGAGGAGGGGAAGGACCGGGTGCGCGCCGCGCGCGAGGGCACCGCGGAAATCACCTTCGCCGCGCTCGCGGCCACGCTGGCGGTGGTGGCCATCTTCCTGCCCGTCATCTTCATGAAGGGCGTCATCGGCAAGTTCTTCCTCCAGTTCGGCGTCACGCTATGCGTGGCGGTGCTGCTGTCCTACGTGGAGGCCATCACGCTGGCGCCGGCGCGCTGCGCGCAGCTGCTCAAGACGTCGCGCGAGGGCCGCAGCAAGGTGGGCGTGTGGGTGGACAACGCCTTCACGAAGCTGGAGCACCAGTACGGCCGGGCCCTGGGCTGGGGCCTGAAGCGCCCGTGGTGGGTGCTGGGGACGTCGGTGGTGCTGCTCGTGTCGAGCGTGTTCGCCTTCCGCGCGCTGCCGGGCGAGTTCGTGCCCTCGCAGGACCAGAGCCGGTTGATGGTGCGCCTGCAGACCGCGGTGGGCAGCAGCCTGGAGGAGACCAACACGCTCTTCCAGAAGGCCGAGGCCTTCGCTGCCTCGCGGCCGGAGGTGCAGAGCGTCTTCGCGACGGTGGGCGGAGGCGGCGGCGCCAACAGCGTCAACGCGGGCATGCTGATGCTCACGCTGGTTCCGCCGGATGAGCGCATGCCGCAGGCGCAGCTGCAGCAGATCTTCCGCAAGGAGCTCAACAGCATCCCCGGCCTGCGCGCGGTGGTGCAGGACATGTCGCAGTCGGGCTTCACCGCGCAGCGCGGCTTCCCGGTGGAGTTCAGCGTGCGCGGCTCGGACTGGGACCAGCTCGTGACGGCCAGCCAGGAGATTCGCGAGAAGCTCCAGGCCAGCGGCAAGGTGGTGGACGTGGACACCGACTACCAGCTCGGCATGCCGGAGCTGCGGATTACGCCGGACCGGGCGCGCGCGGCGGACCTGGGCGTGCCAATCGAGACGGTGGCTTCGTCCATCAACGCGCTGGTGGGCGGCCTGCGCGTGGGCAAGTACAGCACGGGTGGCCGGCGCATCGACGTGCGGCTGCGCCTGCTGGCCGGTCAGCGCTCGCGGCCGGAGGACCTGGCGCTTCTCAAGGTGCGCACGTCGAGCGGCGCGCTGGTGCCGCTGTCCTCGCTGGTGTCGCAGGAGGAGCGCCCCGCGCTCCAGGCGATTACCCGGAGAGATCGCGAGCGCGCCATCAGCGTCTACGCCAACGTGGCGCCCGGCTCCAACCAGGAGGAGGCGCTGGCCACGGTGGAGCGGCTCGCGAAGGACATGCCCGGTGGGGTGCGCGTGGTGCCCGGCGGCGCGAGCGTGGCCTTCCGCGACTCGATGAGCAGCCTGTTCTTCGCGCTCTTCCTCGGGATTGGCGTGGCGTACATGGTGCTCGGCGCGCAGTTCAACTCGTTCCTGCACCCCGTGACGGTGCTCACGATTCTGCCGCTGTCGGTAGCGGGCGCGGCCTTCGCGCTGCTCGCCACCGGCACCACGCTCAACATCTTCAGCATGATTGGCCTGCTGCTGCTGATGGGCATCGTGAAGAAGAACTCCATCATCCTGGTGGACTACGCGCTCCAGGAGCGTGAGCGCGGCGCGGACGCGGTGCAGGCCATGCAGCGCGCGGGGCCGGTGCGGCTGCGGCCCATTCTCATGACGTCCACCGCGACGATGATGGCGGCGGTGCCGGCGGCGCTGGCGCTGGGCGCGGGCTCGGAGACGCGCGCACCCATGTCGATTGCCGTGCTCGGCGGCCTGTCCGTGTCCACCGTGCTCAGCCTGCTGGTGGTGCCCGCCTTCTACGTGGTGGCGGACCGGATGAAGGCGCGGCTGGGCGCGAAGCTGGGGAAGAAGCCGGACAGCAAGTCCGGGACGCCCTCGCACGGGCCTCGCACCGACGAGCCCCGGCCGGCCACGCACGGCTGAGTCACACCGCCACGCGTTTCACGACGCCGCCAGTGTCCCTCACGGGGGCTGGCGGCGTCTGCGTTTCGCTGCGCTACCGGAACAGGGTGAGCACCTGGGTGAACGTCCTGTCACCATTGGGAGTGGTGGCCAGCACTCCCCGCGCCCCCATGAAGGCCCCCGTGCCACCGATGATGGGAATGAGCGAGGTGCCCGTCTCGGCCTCACGGCCCGCGACGGTGATGGTGCCGTTGGCCATGGTGAGCGTCCACTGGCACTCGCTGAACTGGCCCGGCAGCGTCCGGATGCAGTAGCCGCTGTTGCTGCCGATGGGCTGCCGGGCCTCGTTCAGCAGGGGCTGGTCGAACACGAACATGTCTCCCGGCGAGTCCCCAGGCGCTCCCAGGTCCACCGGCGTGGCGATGCCGCTGCGGGCATCCGCGATGGTGACGAACGTGGTGTCCTGCTTCGCGTGGGCGCTGGAGAAGTCCAGCAACTGGGTGGCGGCAAGCACTGTGACTGCAGCCATGAGAAGGACCTTGCGCATTGTGTCTCTCCGTGGGTTTGCCCCGCTGGGGGCGTGGAGGCAGCGGTTTCCCAGAAGAGGCGGTCCGTGGCAACAGACGGAGCCGGAGCCCCGCGGTGCGGCAGCAGTGGAGTCGCGCGACAGCGCTTCGGTTCCACGCACGCCGCCAACGTCCCTCATGGGGCTGGCGGCGTCGGCGTTTTGGAGAGGGACTCAGGGCTCGGCGGCAGGGCCCAGGTCATCCTGGCGGTGGCCGAAGCACTCCGCGTCCTTCAGCGGAGAGCCGAGGCGCAGGCGGAAGTCGCCCGAGCCCGGGTCCTCGAAGAGCGGGTCCAACACCACGTTGCCGTTCTCGCCCATGACGACGCGCGGAGGGACGTCGTGCGTCTCCACGGCGTCCTGCTCGTTCAGGAAGAAGACGTTGCAGCGGATGTCGCCCGTCTGCACGTACATATGGGCGAGGCCCACGGACGAGCCGGCGATGACGTTGCGCTGGATGTCGACGTAACCCGCCTGCACGCCGATGCCGAGGGCCGTGTTGTTCCAGAAGATGTTCCCCTCCACGCTCCCCGTATCCTGGAGGTGGTTGAAGGCGAGCGCGTGCCCGTTCTTCCAGAACAGGTTGTTGCGGACCTCCGCGAGCGCGTGGAAGTAGAGCAGCACGCCGGTGTCGTTGCCCTCGAAGATGTTGTGCGTCACGCGCGCGGATGTCTTCGCCTCGTGCCCGTCCGCGACGATGGCGGCGGCGTACCAGTTGCCGCCGCACCAGCTCCACAAGTCATTCGACATCGTGCACCACGTGGTGGAGCCCACGTTCCGGAAGGTGAAGCCGGAGATCTCCACGTCGCTGGCGCCGGAGAAGTCGACGAGGCTGACGGGCTCGCCGTGGCCGTCCCAGAGGGTGATGGGCGCGCCCGCGCCGACCAGCCGGATGCCGCTCTTGAGGACGACGTGCTCGGAGTAGACACCGGGCGCGACGTACACCGTGTCCCCGGCCTCCGCCGCGTCGATGGCGGCCTGGATGGTGTCGTAGTACTTCGGCACCACGAGGAGGCGGGGCTCCCGGGCCGGCGGAGTGGGATTCAGCACGGGCTCTCCAGCCACGACAGGGGCCGGGGGCCTGTTGTCGGCGGATGCCGGTGTCTGCTGCGTGGCGGGCGACTCGAGCGCCGAGTCCTCGGCATCGAGGGACTCGTTGCCCGCGGGACTTCCGCAGGCTGTCAGGCACAACGCGAGCAGCGAGAGCGAGCTAGGGTGCTTCCAGGACATGGTTTCCCTCCGATTGCGGTGACGAGACAACCGGCCCCTGTTGCGCCACGGAGTGTTACCGCAATTCGAAGCGGATGGGCTCCTCGAAGATCTGAGGCGCATGCCCATCCTCCCCTCAGAGTTCTGAGGGAAGTGTCTGGTATTGGAGAAGCCTTGCCATGTCCCGGTGGGTTATCGTTCGCGGCGTATGATGCTGGAGACGGGAAGACCGGGGGCGGGCTCGCGAGCCCCCTCGTACTGGCGGGGCCTGCCGTTCTTGTTCCTCGTGCTGGGCTGCGAACCGGAGTCCTGTGCTTCCGGGCGCGTAGCCCGCTCCGGGAATGACGAGCTGGTGAAGCACTACAAGCTGTTCGCCCGGGTCACCAGGAGACTCCCGCTCGACTCACGGGAGCGGATTGTCGCCGAGCTTCGGGAGCTCCCCGGGTTCAAGGAGAGCCCGACACTCTGCGACCATACGCCGGATGCGTGGTGTGCCACTCACGAGGTTCCGCATCCGAATGTTGGAAGCATCTACTACGTCCTCAGCGTAGCTCCCCAGGAGAATGGGCTCCACAGGGTGTGCCTGCTCATCAATGGGACGCATACATCCGTGTCAGAGGCTGTGTATGCCATCGAGGAGGAGCTCGGACTCGAGGCGAGGCGGGACGAAGAGCGTGGGGAGCCGGTATGGTACCTGCCGGATCGCCTCATCAGGAGCGACCTTTGGGGGGCGTCTACCTGTGTTGAGCCATTGGAGGAACGCGAGCGCAGGCCTGGGGAGCCTGAGCCCGGCTGACGGCCGACAGCCGCTCGCAGGCCCGGCTGACGAGCGCCGTGTCGCTCCCAGGCATGGGCTCTGGCAACAGCCACTTGCGCAGCCAGCCGTCGCTGCCATGCACGAGCAGTGCCCTGCCTTCCTCCACGATGAAGGCGCCAAGAGGCTTCTCGCCGGGGTTCTGCCGCCTGCCAGCCTCTCCGGGAACCGCTGGTTCTGGGGAAAGCGAGACGAGGGGAACGCCTGTATCCGGGTCGCCGACGATGAGCTGTTTCTTGTCGTAGTCGTACTGGAGCTGGAACAGCGGCCGTGAGGGCTGCAGGAAGGGCTCCAGCAGTTCCGTCATGCCGAAGGACTCGGCCGTGCCTGTGTCCAGATTCCACGCAAGGTACTCGCCCTTCCCGGACAGGGCATGGAGGGTGTGCAGCCCGCCTCCGGAGGGGACGGCGGCGCCTCTGACTTCCAACCCTGGCTCCTCCGGGGGATGCCTGCCGACCTCGCGTTCGTCGCCGTCATCGGATACCGACCAGAGTGTGGGATCAAAACCCTCCAAGCCCACGAGGAGCCGCTTCCCCATGCTGTCGAAGAACAGGCCGGTCACCGGCCACTTCGTCCAGAAGCGATGGACTTCGTCGCGCCGCTCGGTATCCCAGATGACTACTGCGCGCTCGTAGGGGTGTCCCTCCGTGGCGAATGCGAAGCGGCGCCCCGAGGGCTCCCAGGCCACCCGTGTTACTGATTCCATGGGGGTGAGTTCCACATGACTCCAGCGGCGCTTGTCACGGTCGAACCATGAGATGGAGCCGCTCTGGCTCCCCAGGAGCAGGCGGCGCCCATCACGGCTGAGTGCCGCATCCGTCATTCCCAGGAGAGGCTGCCACTCGATGATGTCCTCCTCCTGGCCCGTCTCCACATTCACGAGGTGGAGCTTGCCGGACTGCGGGCACGCGAGGAGCACATGGACCTGGTCGAGCATGGCCGCCACCAGATGCCCCCGCGTGCCGGAGGCCGGAGGGCAGCTTCCGTTTCGCACGCCCACGAACAGGCCGGCGCGGATGGACCAGACATGTATCCGCCCCTTGTCGGTGGCGGTCAGGAGCGCTTCATCGGGAGTGAAGGCCACGAAGGGCTCTAGCGGCTCGGTATGCCAGAAGACCTTGAGCAGCTCGCCCGTGCTGGCATCCCAGAGTCGGAGGGACTGGTCCCGCCCCACCGTCGCGGCATAGCGCCCGTTCTGGGAGAAGGCCGCCGCGAGGACCGTGCCCGCGTGTCCGGTGAGCCTTGGCTTCTCCTGTCCTGTCTCACGCTCCAGGATGGCCGCCACCCCGTCCAGCCCGGCGACCAGGACGCGCCTGGCCTCCGTGTCGAAACCCACCTGGAAGATTCCTTTTGCCCGCACCGGGAACTTCTGCGCGACGGTTCCGTCCAGCGCCGTGACGGTGACCTGCCGCTCGCTGGTCAGCAGCAGTTGCCTGCCATCGGGTGTCCACAGGGAGGGCTCGTCCGAGCCGAGCCCTCCCTCCAACGTCGCCCGGATCGTGCCGTTCCGGTAGTCCCAGACGGTGGTCCGCTCCGCTGCAATGCTTTCCACCAGCAGGAGATCCCCGGCGGGGGAGAACACAGGCCGTGCGCTCGCGTGCTCTGGCTGGCGGAACCGGCGCAGGCGTTTTCCGGTGGCAGCATCCCAGATGTAGACCATCCCATCCCTGAGCACCGCGGCGGCGACGGCGCCCTCCCCGGACAGAGAAGAGCCGGAGATGTCCGCCCAGAGCTCGCCCTCCATCCGCGCCAGGCGCCTTCCCTGGACGAGGTCCCAGGTCTCGACCCATGGGGGGGCTTGCGAGCTGCCATGGACGACCGCGATGCGTGATTGCGCCGCGCAGCTTCCCGCGGCCACCGGGGGCCCATCGTCTCGGAGCACCCGTGACTCTCCCGTCGAAAGGGACCAGCTCACGAGGCCGTGCCGGGGATGCCAGGTCAGCGCCAGGTCCCACCGGGGGCAGACGGCGATAACGCGTGCATCCTTGTCCGAGTGCCCGAGCACACGAAGGTCCGCCGAGGCGGCAATCGCCGCCGCGAGGCCACCCCGGAGTTCCCCTGGATGGGGGCGCGGCGGCGTGAGGTAGGGCTCTGCCTCCTTGAGCGCCTTGACCAGCGAGTCCTCCGCCGCCTTCAAGTTGTCCAGCGACATCCGCCTCTGTTGCTCGGAGAGACTGCGCTTCTCCTCCTCCAGGACTGCTCCGGTCGCCTCGAGCGAGTCATTCCGCAGCCCGCTCCATACCGCCACGCCGAGCGTGGTGAGCAGCGCCGCCGCCACGGTTCCGAGGATGAGGCTCCATCGCCGCCGGACCCGGCGGTGGACGCCCCACAGCTCCGACAGAGGAAGCCCGAGCAGCCGTGCACTGACCCTGGCGGCAACCTCCGCGAGCTTCGGTGACCGCCGCATCCTTCGCGCGTCCAGCCCCCGCAGCTCCCGTAGGTCGAGTACCAGTGGCTCGGCGCCGGCCTGCCGGAAGGCTTCTTCCAGAAGCGTGGGAACCGCCGGCTCGCCATGCTCCCGCGGCAGGAAGGACGAAGTGCCATCGGCCAGGACGATGAGCACCTGCTCCACGGAATGATGGAGGAGGAACGCCTCCACTTCCCTGAGCACCCAGCGGGAGGCCATGGCGGCGGGACTGGCGAGCAGGACCAGGTATCGGCTCCGGCCCAGCTCGCGCTGAATGCTCCCCCACAGATGCGGGGTGGCCTCGAGGTCGCTCGCATCACGAAAGACCCGCAGGCGGCGCACGAAGGGAAGCGGCCGGGCCATGGCTTCGATGGCGGCCTGCAGCGCCTGCGCCAGGAGCTCGTCATGCTCGTGGCTATAGGACAGGAAGGCGTCGTAGCCGCGGCCGGATTCCGAACTCGGTGTTTCTGGTCGTAGGAGCCTGGACACAGCGAAGGGCGACTCTACACGACGAGGCCGTAGTCATGCTGCGCGCGGTGCGCCTCGGAATAGGGCGCCATGCGCAAGGCCGGTGGCCTCTCCGAGGGCCGCTGGAGGCGCGATTTGTTGGTGAACTCCTGGCACCTCTATCTAGGCTGCGCCGCGTTCCTGATTCCCACGGAGGCGTCGTGAAACGGCTCGTGCGTGTGTTGTCCCTGCTCACCCTCGTCATCGGGACGGTGGCCTCGGCCCAGGCTGCTGCTCCCACCGAGGCACCCCGGCGCGTGGCCGTGCGCGCCGCGCGGATGCTCGACGTGAAGAGCGGGAAGTACGTGGCCCAGCCCGTCATCCTCATCGAGGGCGAGCGCATCACGAAGGTGGGGCCCGGGCTGCAAATCCCGGAGGGCACCGAGGTGGTGGACCTGGGGAATGCGACGGTGCTTCCGGGGCTCATCGACTGCCACACACACCTGATGGCGCGCGAGTCGGAGTCGCCGGATGCCTACGAGCTGGCCCTGCTCACCAAGTCCCAGGCCACGCGCGCGTTGGAGGGCGCGGCCAACGCGAGGGCCACGCTGCGCGCCGGCTTCACCACCGTGCGCGACGTGGAGAACGAGGGCAGCGGCTTCGCGGACGTGGCCCTCCGCGACGCCATCCGCCAGGGACTGGTGGAGGGGCCGCGCATGCTCGTGGCCACGCGGGGCATCGCGGCGGTGGGGGCGTACCACCCGTTCGGTGTCTCTCCCGACGTGAAGGACCTGCCCACGGGCGCGCAGTTCGTCAGCGGGGTGGAGGAGGCGCGCCGTGCGGCACGTGAGCAGCTTGGCCAGGGGGCAGATCTCCTGAAGATCTACGCGGACTGGGCCACGCCCACGCTCACCGTCGACGAATTGCGCGTCATCATCGAGGAAGCGCACAAGGCCAAACGCAAGGTGGCCGTGCACGCGATGACGCCTGAAGGCATCCGCAACGCGCTCGAGGCGGGCGCGGACTCCATCGAGCATGGGCACAAGGCGGACCGCGAGGCGCTGGAGGCCATCCGCAAGAAGGGCGCCTTCCTGGTGCCCACGGTGGGCATCCTCGAAGCGCTGGTGGAGCGCGCACCGGACGCGGCCACGCGCGGCAATTTCGAGCAGCGGCTCGCCGGGGCACGGAAGATGGTGGCGCTCGCTCAGCAGCTCGGCGTGAAGCTGGCGAGTGGCTTCGACGCGGCCTCGGCCTGGCAGCAGGGGCGCAATGCCATGGAGCCCATCGCACTCCACCGGGCGGGCCTGCCGCCCATCGAGGCACTGCGCTCCGCCACCACGCGGGCGGCGGAGTTGCTCGGCCTGGAGCAGCACGTCGGGGCACTCGAGGCGGGGCGCTATGGCGACCTCATCGCCGTCACCGGTGACCCGCTGGTGGACATCACCGAGGTGCAGCGCGTGCGGTTCGTGATGAAGGGCGGGGTCGTGGTCGTGGACACGCTGAGCCGGGCCACGATGAAGGCGCCAGCCGCTCCCGCGGCACACTGAGGGCGGGCGTCCGGACGGGCTCCCGTCCCCGGGCCTACGGCGGGAGGTGCCGACTCGCCAGCGCTGATGGGGCCGTGGACCGTGGCCACCGTGACGTGGGTCAGCCGGACACGGCGGTGACTTCCGTCGCGAGCAAGGAGACGACCCCATGGCGCAGCACACCCAACCCCCTGGTGATGTTCATGCGGTGCCGGTGAAGGAGCGCGACGAGCCGAAGGACCGCCAGGCCTTCATGCTCGAGCTGCAGAACAGCCAGGAACTGCGTGTGAACAACGTCCAGTCGAAGGCGGCGGCGGAAGCGGTGCTCTGCACGCTGGCCCGGCGCCTGTCGGACGGCGAGGACGTGAAGCTGATGCGCGCCCTGGGAGACCGGATTGGTGGGCTGCTGGGCGCGTGCGTCATTCACCGGGGCCCGTCGCACGCGAAGCGGATGACGCGCGACGAGTTCATGACCGACGTGGCGGACCACCTGCGCATCCCCGTGGACCAGGCCTTCCGCGTGGTGACGGTGGTGTTCACCGCCATCCGGGACCGCATCCCCGAGGACGAGGTGGCGGCCGTGGCCTCGCAGCTCCCCGCGGACCTTGCGGACCTGTTCCGCCGGCCGGTGTAGCGGGGGGAAACGAGGGAGCGAATTCCTCCTTGGCGGCAGCCACATGCCGGGAGCCAGGGCGGGGAGCGATGAGCACCCCGCTTGTCACTGCATGATGGCGCCATCAAACCTGCATAGCTCTACGCATCAGTAGCCATCCCTGACCATGATCTGGCTGATCTTGATATAAGATTTGCCGTACGTGTAGACACGGGTCTCCAGTTGGTGGCCGTTGCGGTATCTCCAGTCGAAGTCCAGGTGGAACCACTGCCATTGGTAGGCTCCTGAGAACTCGCCTCGCCGGATGACCCTGCTGGCAACGATCTGGCCGGCGGTTGCATCGTAGATGTCCACGTTCATCAGCGGCTCGTTGTTGGCGGTGTTGTTGTCGACAAGCATGTTGTAGGGCTTGCCCTGAGTCATCCCTTCAAATGAAGCCGAGCGCTTCTTGGAAGACAGGGTGGCGATGGAGGATTTCGGCGAAGCGTTCGACGAGGGGCCGCAATCGCTCCTCCTTCATCATGGGGATGGCCTGGTAATACATGCAGCCCTGTCGGAAGAGCGAGTAGGTGCGCGTCTTGACGGTGTTGGCCTTCAATCCCTTCTCCATGCCGAGACTCTCCCCGGCGGCGCCCAGCAGTGTCAGGAGTACCTGCGCCAGGGCGCTCACCAGCAGGAGCCTGTCGCGCCGCTCGGCACTCTTCACGCGCGCCATGGACAGCCCCATCCCGAATCTCAAATCCTTGACGTCCCGGAACGTTTCCTCGCACGAGAAGCGCCGGGAGTAGAGCTGCCTCGCTGCCCCACCTGTCGCCTGGCGTCCCCTCCAGTTTTGGAGACATTCTGGAGACAAAACCAGGGGCGCACGGTGGCTGCCGCGGTCGGACAATGACAGGCAACGTCGACCTTGATTGCCTATCTCTCGCGATGAGGGTGAGCGGGCCCGACGTGGGTTCCTCGAGTCCGCTATCTCGGCTTCTCGATGGGGCTCGATGCTGTCGCGACATCACCCTGGCAGGAGGCCAGACCTCACACGCTCCACCGCCGCAAGAACGAGCGGAGGAGCTCATTGAACGCGCCGGGAAGATGAAGCGGCACGTAATGACCGCCGTGCTCGAATTCGTGATACTGCGCCCGCGGGATCTCTCGTTCCATGTGGCGGCCGTATCGCGGCACGGTGAGTGTGTCCTCACGTCCCTGGACCACGAGCGTGGGCGCCTTGATTCCAGCGATGCGATCGGCCGCATCGAAACGCAGGACCTCGGCCAGGTAGTCGAAGCTGCGCTCATAGCCCGCGTCGCGCTGCGAGGCTTCGAGCGCCAGGGTGCGGCGCGCGAGCGTCGAGGGAGCCTCTTCGGGCGTTGTCCGCCAGAGATCCGCGAGCATCCTCCGAATCATGTCCTCCATGTTCCGGACGCTGTCCTCCTCCTCGAGGTGAGAGGTCGTATTGACCAAGGTGAGCGAGCGGACGCGGTGGGGCAGCGCAAGCGAAAACTCCTGCGCGACCATCCCGCCCAGGGACCATCCCACGAGGTGCACGGCCTCGTGGACGCCGAGCCCATCGAGCACGGCGGCGACCCGCCCCGCGATCCGCGCCGGCGACAGCGAGCCGTGGGGCGCAGTGCTCCGGCCATAACCCGGGTGGTTCGGGACGATGACCCGAAAGTCACGCTGGAGCTCTTCGATCTGGAACACCCAGATCGGGATTGACGCCATGATGGGGGGGAGCAGCACGAGCGGAGCGCCCGTGCCCGCGCACAGGACGTCGATGATTTCTCCGGAGGAGAGCGTGACCATGAAGGCTTCGAGGGAAGTGCCCGAGCCCACGAGCGCCCCAGGGACGTGCGTGATGTTCACGTCGCGCTCGACCCGCTCGACTGAGAGCGCCGGCTCCTCTTCCTCGGCCTTGCGTGCCGCTGCGGCGCCATCGCCGACCTCGTCCGGAGAGGGCCGCGTGAGCGTCGCCTGACGGATTCCGAGGAGCAGGTTCGTCAACGTGCCCAAGGTGAGAGTCTGGCGGGATGCATCGGGTCGCAGGGCCATCTGTACGGACATCGTGACGCCGAATGTTTGCTCTGCTCGTCGAAGCATCTGGAGATACATCAGCGAGTCGACACCGACGCTCTGGAGAGAGCGGTCGGAATCGACTCCTGCATCGTCGCGCAAGGTCACCTGGCGAAAGATGCCGCGGATGAGCCGCTCGACCGTGGCCGGATCGTCGAGGTTCTGCTCTTCGTGGCTCGCCGTCAGCGCCCGGCTCCTCACGAGCAGCGGGTTGGAGGCTTTGGGCAGCGTCACCGGGTTTGCCCGATAGCGCTGTTCAGGGCGCGAGGCGAGGGCGCTCCGAAGCTGCTCCTTCGATGCGGGCGTGGTGCGGAGGGCGTCCACGGATGCGACCGGCTCGCCCAAGGCGTCGGCGATGGCAAGCGAGACCGTCCCTTCGCCATCGCGGCGAGAAAGGCGCACGCGCAGGCAGGATGCTCCGGTCGCGAACAGGGAGACGCCCACCCAGGAGGAGGGGAGCGCCACCTCGCCTGCATCGAGAAGAAGGGAATCGAGCGCGAGCGCGTGAAGGGCAGCGTCGAGCAAGGCTGGATGCAGACCGAAGTGGTCGGCCTGCCGTGCGGCCTCTTCGGAGAGGTCAACCTCGGCAAACAGGTCGTCGCCCTGCTTCCAGGCGGCGCACAGGCCCTGGAAGTCGTGGCCATAGGCGAGACCCGCGTCGGCGAGGCGGTCATAGAGGCAGTTCAGGTCGAGCGGGGTGGCTCCCGCCGGCGGCCATGCGCGCAGGTCGAAGGAGGCCGACTCCGTGGATGATCCAAGGGTGCCGGTGGCGTGGCGGGTCCATGGAGTGTTGGGCGGGGCGTTCTCGGGCCGGGCGTGGAGGGTCACCGACCTGCGGAAGGCCTCATCCGGGATGCCGACGGAGAGCTGAAGATGGACCGCGCCCTTCGAGGGCAGCACAAGCGGGGACTCCAGGGTGAGCTCCTCGATACGGTCGAGCCCCACGCGGTGGGCGGCGACGAGGGCGAGCTCGACGAAGGCGGTGCCAGGCAGGAGGACCGTATCGAACACACCGTGTCCGGCAAGCCAGGGGTGGCTTTGCAGCGAGAGACGGCCGGTGAAGAGCAGGCCATCGGCATCAGCGAAGGGAACGGCGGCGCCGAGAAGCGGATGCTCGGCGGAGACAAGGCCGGCGGAGGCCACGTCGGCGCTGCCGGCCTTGGGAGCGCCGAGCCAGTAGCGCTCGCGCTGGAAGGCGTAGGTGGGCAGCTCGATCCGACGTGCGCCGAAGGGGGCGAAGAAGGCCTTCCAATCGAGCTCGTGTCCGCGGGCGTGCAGGCCACCCAGAGCGGCGGTGAGCGTTTCAACCTCGGGACGATCATTGCGGACGGCGGGCAAGAAGAGAGCGCGGGCCTGGGCCTCGTCGGACAGGCAGTCGTGGGCCATGGCGCAAAGCACGCCATGAGGTCCGAGCTCGAGGAAGGTGGTGACGCCTTCGGCCTCGAGGGTGCGCACGCCCTCGAGAAAGCGGACGGCGTGGCGCACGTGAAGTACCCAGGTTTCGGGCGAGCCGAGCTCCTCGGCGCTGGCACGCTTTCCAGTGATGTTGGAGACGATGGGAATGCGCGGCGGATGGAAGGTGAGCCCCTCGACGACGTGTCGAAACGCGTTCAGCATTCCATCCATGTGAGGGGAGTGGAAGGCGTGGCTGACCCGCAGACGCGTGGTCTTGCGGCCGAGGGCTTTCACCTGCGTTGTGACCTCGAGCACGGCCTCTTCGTCCCCCGCCACCACGGTGGAGAAGGGGCCGTTGAGCGCGGCGATAGCGACGTGGGCCTCGCGTCCGACGAGCAGGGGCGCGACCTCGGCCTCGGAGGCCTGGAGCGAGACCATGGCGCCGCCCTGGGGAAGGGCCTGCATCAGGCGAGCGCGTGCGACGACGAGGGTGCAGGCGTCTTCGAGCGACAGCACGCCGGCGACGTGGACGGCCACGAGCTCGCCGATGGAGTGGCCGAGCAACAAATCGGGCCTGACTCCCCAGCTTTCCGTGAGCCGGAAGAGGGCCACCTCCAGGGCGAAGAGGGCCGTCTGGGTGAAGGCGGTCTGGTGGAGCAGGGCGGCATCCTCCGAGCCTTCGGTTGCAAACAGGATGGGCCGCAGGGGCCGCTCGAGCTGCGCATCGAGATGGCCGCAGACGATGTCGAGGGCGTCACGGAAGATGGGGAAGGCATCGTAGAGCGCCCGGCCCATGCCGGGATGCTGACTTCCCTGTCCGGTAAAGAGCAGCGCGAGCTTGCCCTGGGCCTTGGCTTCGCCGAGCACCCCGTTGACAGCGGAGCTGCCCTGAGCGATGGCGCCGAGCGCCTCGAGAAGGGCTGCGCGGCTCTTCGCGACCACCACCGCGCGTCGTTCGAAGTGCGTTCGCGTGAGCGCGAGCGAACAGGCCACGTCCGCCAGCCCGAGGTCCGGATGGGCCTCGAGGTGTGCCCGCAGCCGCTCGGCCTGCGCACGCAAGGCCGCTTCGGTCTTGCCCGATACGAGCAACGGCAGCGCCGCGGGCACTTCGGTTCGTGCTGCCTGTTCGGAAGAGCCCGGAGTGGGTCCGTCCTCGGAGGATGGCCAGAGCTCCGGGAACGCCGCGCCGGACGGCCGCTCTGCCGGGTAGAGCTGCCGCCAGGCCACCTGCTGGCCGCGGGTGTAGAGGACCCCCAGGGAATCGAGGAGCACCGCCCGTCCTGGCTCCTCGCGGCGCATCGAGGGCAGCGCGAGCCCAGGTTGGACGATGGGGCTCCGGTCGGAGCTGGCCTGCGCGAGGCATTGCTCGACCGCCCGCGCGAGGACCGGATGAGGATTGATGTCGAGGAAGACGTCATGCCCGCTGCAGATGAGCCGCTCGATCGTCTCCGCGAAGAGCACCGGCTCCCGGAGGTTGTTGCACCAGTAGTCGGCGTCGAGCTCCGAGCCCTCCAGGCGATGGCCCGTGACGGTCGAGTAGAACGGCACTGGGGCGCAGCGGGGTCGTATCCCTTCCAGGGCCGAGAGGAGCTCCGGCAGGAGAGGATCCATTTGCGGACCATGCGCCGCGACATCGACGTTGATCCTCCTGGCGTACACGCCCGAGCGTGCGAGCTTGGAGATGAGCTCGTCGATCGCGGCCGGCTCGCCCGAGAGCACGACGGAGCTCGGGCTCATGATTCCCGCGACGGAGACCTTGTCCTCTCGCGCCAGGAGGGTGCGCCGCACCTCCTTCAAAGACAGCTCGACGAGCGCCATGGTCCCGCGGCCGGCGGTGCGCTTCTGGAGCCGGCTCCAGACGCAGATGATGCGCGCGGCGTCCTCCAGGCTCAGACAGCCGGCGACGGTAGCCGCGGCGATCTCGCCCATGCTTTGCCCGACGACGGCCGCCGGCTCCACGCCCCAGGACCGCCAGAGGGCCGCGAGGCCGACCTGGACGGCGAAGATTGCGGGCTGGACCCACGCAATGTCCTCGAGCCATGTCGCGTCGCCCGAGAGCAGCGCGTCCAGCAACGATCCGCCGAGGTGGGGACGCATCACCCGATCGCACCGCTCGATCGACGCGCGGAAGGCAGGCTCGCGTAGCAGGTCCGCGCCCATGCGGCGCCATTGCGCCCCCTGCCCGCCGAACACGAAGACGGGGCCGAGGCGCCCCCCGCGGGCAATGCCTGCCACCGCACCCGGGAGCGGGCGTTCCAGCAGCAGACCGTCGAGCCGCGCGGCGAGGTCGTCCCGTGTGCGCGCCGTGACAGCGATCCTCTGGTCTCCTTCGCCCGCGTGAGGGGCCGCGGCAGCGCAGAGCTCCGGGAGCGAGAGGGGTCGAGAGCCATCCAGGCAAAGGGCCCTCACCCTGGCCGCGAGCTGCCGGAGACGCTCGCCGTCCAGCGAGGCGAGGGGCACCAGACAAGCGCTCTCCAGACGAGCGCCTTCGAGGACGACGTGACAGTTCGTCCCGCCGAAGCCAAAGGAGCTCACGCCCGACAGGGCCCTTCCATCTCGTTCGGGCCAAGGCTCCCTGGAGGTCGGGATCTTCAGGTGGAGGGCGTCGAACGGGATGTGCGGGTTCGGGAGCTCGAAATGGAGGTTCGGCGGAACCGCCCGGTGCTTCAGCGCGAGGGCCGTCTTGATGAGCCCCGCGATCCCTGCCGCGGTTTCGAGGTGGCCGATGTTCGTCTTCACCGACCCCAGGAGTAGCGGCCTATCAGCGGGCCGGCCTGCACCCAGCACGGCCCCGAGGGCGCTGGCCTCGATCGGATCGCCGAGCACGGTCCCTGTCCCGTGCGCCTCGACGTACTGGACGTCCCGCGGGTCGACGCCCGCGTTCGCATACGCGTCCCGGAGCACGAGTTCTTGCGCAGCGGGGCTCGGCGCGGTCAGGCCGTTGCTGAAGCCATCATTGTTGATCGCGCTCCCGAGGATGAGGCCATCGATGCGATCGCCGTCCGAAAGGGCACGGGACAGGAGCTTCAAGACCACCACGCCCCCGCCCTCGCCGCGGCCATAGCCGTTCGCGCGGGCGTCGAAGGCTTTCGAGCGGCCGTCGGGGGCCAGAGCCCCGAGCCTGGCCATCGCGACCATGCTCTCGGGCCCGCTCATGAGGCTCACGCCGCCCGCGAGCGCGAGCGTGGCCTCCCCGAGGAGCAGGCTTTGACGGGCGTAGTGGACCGCGACCAGCGCGGACGAACAGGCGGTGTTGATGGCGACGCTCGGGCCGCGCAGGCCGAGCGTGTACGAGACGCGCGCGGGAATGATGCTGAGGTCCTGCCCCGTGGCGCTGTGCTGCGTGAGGCGAGCGAGGGAGCTGCCAGACAGCCTGGCATAGTCTTGCCACATCGCGCCGAAGAACACGCCGGTCCTGCTGTCTTTGAGAGAGCGCGGCGGGACGCCCGCGTCTTCGAGAGCCTCCCAGGAGAGCTCGAGCATCAGGCGCTGCTGGGGATCCATCTCGGCGGCCTCTCGCGGAGAGATGCCGAAGAACGTCGGGTCGAAGCGATCGATCCCCTCGATGAAGCCCCCCCAGCGCGTGCCCACCTTGCCGGGCGCGAGGGGATCGGGATCGTAGAGCACGTCGGTATCCCACCGGTCAGGGGGCACCTCGGTGATTGCGTCTACCCCGGACTCCAGGAGTCTCCAGTAGCTGTCCAGGTCCGGCGCCCCGGGGAACCGGCAGGCCATCCCGACGATCGCGATGGGCTCGTTCTGCGTGGGACTGCGTTCGGCGCGTCCGGGCACAAAAGCCTCGAGATCACTCGCCCCACCGGCCAGGTGACGCGCCAGCGCCTTTGGGGTCGGGTGTTGCCACACCAGGACGGGCGACAGGGGGCGCCCGAGCGCCTGAGCCAGGTCCGCGAGCATGCCTGTCGCGCCCTGCGAATCGAGACCATGACGATTGAATCGTTCACGGACATCGATGGATCGCGGCTCGATGCGCAGCCGCTCCGCGAGAAGGGATGTAATCAAGCTGCGGAGGTCATCCTCCGTCAGCGCTGGCAGCTGCGGATGGAGCATTGCGTTGCTCATGCAGTTACACTGCAACAATCTGTCATACCCCGAAAGAGACTCGGGGTGAACCGGGCTGCCCGCGGGGGCGAGCAGCTGTCAGTCGACGCCGGAGGGGATCCGCGTCGCGTCGTCGCCGCGGGCGTGTCCCAGCGAGAGCAGGAGCCCCTGTGGCTGCTTATCGAGTGGCGAGACGGTGAACCCGAGCCGGCCAATTACTTCCTCGCTTCCCTGCCGGAGCGCAGGACGAAAAAGCAACTCATCCGTTTGGTGATGCAGCGCTGGAGAACCGAGCGCGTCTACGAGGACCTCAAGGGTGAGCTGGGCCTGGACCATTACGAAGGCCGCCGCTTCCCGGGCTGGCATCACCATGTCTCGTCACGCAACTCTACCGGAAGCTGGGGGCGGAGAACCGCACGCAACTCATGCTTCGAGCGGCATCCCTTGGGGTAAAGCCACCACGAGGCAGATGAAATTTGTGGAGGGACAGCCTCCATCAGGAAGTAGCTCAGTACTTCTTGGTATCTTCTCGCCCGAGCCCGTCGAGTGCTGGGACGGATTTTCAGTTCAGAACTCTCTCGCCCTACCTGCGCTTCTGCGGCTTCTTCATGAAGCGGCTCAAGCGCACCTTGCCCAGTCCGCGCCCGCCGAAGAGGTACCAGGTGAAGACGGCGCCGAAGAGCGCCGCCGCCAGGGCGATGCCCACCACGCCCAGCACCGGCACGCCTCCGTACATCCACGGCTTCGGCGCGAAGGCGATGAACGCCCCCACGATGAATCCGCAGGCGCACAGCCCGAGGAACGCAATCACCGCCGCGCTGCGCAGGTTCTCGTTCAGCTTCTCGAACTGGTCCGCGCGCACCGTGACGGTGAACTTGCCGGACTCCATGTCGAGCAGGATTTGCGACAGCTGCGTGGGCAGGTCCGCCGCCATGGACTGGAAGCGCAGCAGCGTCCGCATCAGCCCGCCCTGCAACTGCGACGGGTCATACTTCCCGGCGAGCAGCTCCTTCGCGTACGGCAGCGCCACCTCGATGATGTTCATCTCCGGGTAGAGGCTGCGCAGCATGCCCTCCGTGGACACGGACGCGCGGCTCAGCAGCGCGTACTCCTTCGGAATCCGGATGCGGTACTTCACCGCGAGGTCCAGCAAGTCCCTCAACAGCGAGCGCGTGTCCACCTGGCCCAGCGTCGTCGCCAGGTGCTGGCCGAGAATCGCCTCGATGTCGTTGCGGAAGCCCACCAGGTTGGCCCGCGCGTCCGGCACGCCCACGCGGTAGAGGATGCGCGCCACCGAGTCGCTGTCCTTCAGCGCCACCGCGAGGCACAGCATCACCAGCGTCTCCTGCATCGGCCGCGTCAGCCGCCCCACCACGCCGAAGTCCAGCAGCGCCAGCCGGTTGCCCTCCAAGAGGAGGATGTTCCCCGGGTGCGGGTCCCCATGGAACAGCCCGTCCTCGAAGAGCTGCCGGAAGCTCGCCTCCAGGATGTGCTTCGCGATGACCTTCCGGTCCTCCTCCGCGAGCTGCGCCTGATTGATTTTCACCCCGCGGATGAACTCCAGCGTCAGCACCGTGCGGCTGGACAGGTGCGGGTAGACGCGCGGAATGTGGAGGTACGGCCGCTCGCGGTGGTTCTCCAGGAAGGCGCGGACGTTGTCCGCCTCGTTGAGGAAGTCCAGCTCCTCGTGGATGGCCCGGTCGAACTCGTCGATGATGCCGCTGGGCGTGTAGACGCCCGTCTCCTCCACCACGGCCTCCAGCAGGCGCGCCAGGCTGCGCAGCACCCCGAGGTCCGAGTCGATGCTCGCGGCGATGCCCGGCCGCTGCACCTTCACCACCACCTCCTCGCCCTCCAGCGTCACCGCCCGGTGCACCTGGGCAATCGACGCGGCGGCCAGCGGTGTCGGGTCGATCTGCGCGAAGAGCTCCTGTGCCTCCTTGCCCAGCGACTCGCGAATCTGCGCGTGCACCTGCTCCAGGGGAATGGGGACGACGTTGTCCTGGAGGAGCGCCAGCTCGTCGATGAACTCCGCCGGCAGCAGGTCCGCGCGGGTGGAGAGCACCTGGCCGAGCTTGATGAAGGTGGGGCCCAAATCGCTCAGCAGCATGCGGAAGCGCCGGGCGGTGGAGGCGCGTCGCGTCTCCGGAGAGACCTCCACCTTCTCCTTGCGGCCCAGGATGCGCCACAGGCCCGCGCGCTCGGCCAGCTCGCCGAAGCCGTGGCGCGCGGCGATGACGGAAATCTGCCGAACGCGGTTCAAGTCCTGGAGAATCACGAACGCCGCCCCTTTTGCCCGCAACGTTACGCCGGGGCGACGGGCTTCGCCACGAACCGCAACAGCACGTAGCCCACCACCGCGGACAAGAGCGAGCCCACCAGGATGCCCAGCTTGGCCTCGCGCAGGAGCCCCGGCTCGCTGGCGAAGGCCAGCCCCGCCACGAAGAGCGCCACGGTGAAGCCGATGCCCGCCACCACCGCGACTCCGTGGAGCTGCCCCACGCCCGCGCCTCCGGGCATGGCGGACAGCTTCGCCTTCACCGCTCCCCAGGTGAAGACGAAGATGCCCAGCTGCTTGCCCACGAAGAGACCGACGATGACGCCCAGCGGCAGGGGCTTCAGGAGGTCTCCCCAGCCCATGCCCTCCAGGGAGATGCCCGAGTTGGCCAGCGCGAACAGCGGGACGATGCCGTAGGCCACGTACGGGTGCCACAGGTGCACGAAGCGGTTGAGCGGCGGCTCCAGATCCTCCAGCCGCTCCTCGATGTAGAGAATCTGCGCGCCGCGCACCTGCTCGTCGCCCACCTCCTGGACACACTGGGACGCGAAGCCAGCCAATTCCTCCAGCACCTCGCGGCCTGCGCGGGTGGGAAGCGCGGGGATGAACAGCCCGAGCGCGACACCGGACAGCGTGGCGTGGATGCCGGCGTGGTGCATGACGTACCAGAGCGCCGCGCCCGCCAGCAGGTACATCAGGCCGCTGCGCACGTAGAAGCGGTTGAGGACGCCCAGCGCCGCCAGCACGCCCGCGCTCGCCAGCAGCCATTCAACGTGCAGCCCGGTGCCGTAGAAGAGGGCGATGACGAGGATGCCGCCGATGTCGTCGAAGATGGCCAGCGCGGTGAGGAACACCACCAGCCCGTGGCCCACCCGCGCCTTCACCAGCGTGAGACAGCCGATGGCGAAGGCGATGTCCGTGGCCATGGGAATGGCCCAGCCCGCCATGGACGGGGTGCCGTGATTGAAGGCGGTGTAGAGGAGCGCGGGCACCACCATGCCGCCCAGCGCGGCGATGAGCGGCAACAGCGCGCGGGACACGGTGCGCAGCTCGCCCGAGGTGAGCTCGCGTTTGATTTCCATTCCCACGACGAAGAAGAACAGCGTCATCAGCCCGTCGTTGACGAGCTCGCGGAAGCTGAAGCCCGCCCGGGCGCCGTCCAGGCCCAGCTCCAGGTGCGCGTCGAAGAGGGCGCTGTAGGTGGCGGCCCAGGGGGAGTTGGCCCACACCATGGCGGCCACGGCGTTGAAGGCCAGGAGGATGCCGCTGCTCGCCTCCAGCCGGAAGAAGGCCTGGAGGGGGAACAGGGCGGCGCGGAACAGCGCGGGGACGGGAGGCGGCGGCTGGGGGCGCGGCAGCGGCGTGGGCGTCGTCGGGGGCGTCTCCATGACGGCGGCAAGATGCACGGCCGGGCGGGCGGGCGCACCCGTTTTCGGCCGGGGGGCGGCGGGGAGTGTCAGCGAGTGTCAGCGGTGGATGGTAAGGGAACGCGGCAGGTAGGGTGTCGGGTTCGTTGATCCACGGGTCGGGTCGTGAGAGAAGGACGGTGATGGGCGTGACTCAGCAGGCGAAGGCAGCGAAGGCGGCGGTGGACCTTCCGGGCGACGTGACTCCAGACGTAGTCCCGGGCGCGCCGGGCTCGGGTGGCCCGGTAGAAGGCGCGGGCGCGCGGGAGATTGCCTCCCTCACACCGATGATGCGGCAGTACCTGGAGCTGAAGGCGCTCCACCCGGACTCGGTGCTGTTCTTCCGGCTCGGGGACTTCTACGAGATGTTCTTCGAGGACGCGGTGCGCGCCTCGGAAATCCTGCAGATCACCCTCACCGCGAGGGCCAAGGGCGCGGACAAGGTGCCCATGTGCGGGATTCCGTACCACTCGGCGCGGCGCTACATCGCCCGCCTCATTGGTGAAGGCCTGAAGGTCGCCATCTGCGAGCAGGTGGAGGAGCCCGGCAACGGGCCCGGCATCGTCCGGCGCGAAGTCACGCGCGTGATTACCCCCGGCATGGTGCTGGACGAGGAGGTGCTGGAGCCGCAGGCCAGCAACTTCCTCGCCGCCGTGTGCTGGAGCGAGCGTGGCTGGGGCGCGGCGCTGCTGGAGGCGTCCACCGGCGAGTTCATGGCGGTGGAGGCGGCGAGTTCGGCCGAGCTGGCGGAGGCGCTGTCTCGCGTGGAGCCCCGCGAGCTGCTGGTGCCGCAGGGGCAGCGCAACGCTCCAGAGGTGCAGCAGTTGTGCGGCCGGCTGTCGCGTACTCCGGCGGTGGCGGAAGGGGAGGCGGCGGCCTTCGAGCCCACACGCGCGGCCAACTACCTGCGCGGCCACTTCTCCGTGCAGTCGCTGTCCGCCTTCGGGCTGGACGACGCGCCCATGGCGACCGGAGCGGCGGGCGCGGCGCTGCGCTACCTGAAGGACACGCAGAAGACGCCCGCGGCGCACATCGACCGGCTGAGCCGGCAGGAGCGCGCGGGCCACCTGCTCATGGACGAGTCCTCCCGGGCCAACCTGGAGGTGCTGCGCTCCCAGCGGGACGGCGGGCGCAAGGGCTCGCTGCTGGGCGTGCTGGACAGGACGGTGACGAGCCTGGGCGCGCGCAAGCTGGCGCGCTGGCTGGCGTCTCCGCTGGGCTCGCTGCCGGAGATCCACGCGCGGCTGGACTCGGTGGAGGAGCTGTCCGGGCGCAGCGTGTGGCGCGAGGAGCTGGCCACGCTGCTGAAGGAAGTGGGTGACTTGGAGCGGCTGTGCGGCCGGCTCTCGCTGGGGGCGGGCAACGCGCGTGACTTGCGCGCGCTGGGCGTGTCGCTGGCGCAGCTTCCCAGGCTGGGGGCGGCGCTGGCGCGGTGCCAGTCCTCGCTGCTCAGCGCTCTCTCCGGGCCGCTGGGGGCACTGCCCGAACTGGCGGAGCTGCTGGGGCGCGCGGTGGCGGACGAGCCGCCGGTGACGCTGAAGGAGGGCGGGATGATCCGCCCCGGCTTCCACCAGGAGCTGGACAAGCTGGTGGCGCTGTCCACGTCCGGCAAGGACGTGCTGCTCCAGATTGAGGCGCGGGAGAAGGAGCGCACGGGCATCTCCTCGCTGAAGGTCCGCTACAACAAGGTCTTCGGGTACTACCTGGAGGTGACGAAGGCGAACCTGCACCTCGTGCCGGCGGACTACATCCGCAAGCAGACGACGGTGGGCGCGGAGCGCTTCGTCACGCCGGAGCTGAAGGAGTACGAGGAGCAGGTGCTCACCGCCGAGGAGCGGCGGTGCGTGCTGGAGCTGCAGCTCTTCGAGGAGCTGCGGGCGAAGGTGGTGGCGGAGGCGCCGCGCATCCGCTCGGCGGCGGAAGCGGTGGCGGCGTGTGACGCGCTGCTGTCCTTCGCGCGCTGCGCGGCGGAGTATGGCTACACGCGGCCGGAGGTGGACGCGTCGGAGGTGCTGCAAATCACGGCCGGCAGGCACCCGGTGGTGGAGCGCATGCTGGGGGCGGGCGAGTCCTTCGTCCCCAACGACGTGCAGATGAATCCGGAGGACGCGCAGCTCCTGGTCATCACCGGCCCCAACATGGCGGGCAAGAGCACGGTGATGCGGCAGGTGGCGCTGACGGCGCTGATGGCGCAGGCGGGCTCGTTCGTCCCGGCGAAGTCGGCGCGCATCGGCCTGTGTGACCGCATCTTCACGCGCGTGGGCGCGGCGGACAACCTGGCGCGCGGGCAGTCCACCTTCATGGTGGAGATGACGGAGACGAGCCACATCCTCCACCACGCCACGCGCAAGAGCCTCATCATCCTGGACGAGATTGGCCGCGGCACGTCCACCTTCGACGGCCTCTCCATTGCCTGGGCGGTGGCGGAGCACCTGCACGACAAGGTGGGCGCGCGGGCGCTGTTCGCCACGCACTACCACGAGCTGGTGGACCTGGCCCGCGAGCGGCCCCGGGTGAAGAACCTGTGCATCGCCGTGAAGGAGCAGGGCGGCAAGGTCATCTTCCTGCGCAAGCTGGTGCCGGGCGGGGCGAGCCGCTCGTACGGCATCGAGGTGGCGAAGCTGGCCGGCCTGCCGCCGGAGGTGGTGTCCCGGGCGCGCGAGCTCCTGCAGAACCTGGAGTCGGGCGAGCTGGACGACGCGGGCCGGCCCCGGGTGGCGGTGCGGCAGACGGGGAAGAAGGGCTCGACGGCGGGGCAGCTCGGCCTGTTCGTCGCGGAGCCGGCGCCGGTGCTCCAGGCCTCGGGCCCCGCGCTGTCTGCCGCGCAGCAGAAGGTGTTGGACACGCTGAAGGCCATCACCATCGACCGGATGACGCCGCTGGATGCGCTCAATCTGTTGGCGCGGCTGCAGCGGGAGCTGGAGTAGCGCGGTCCTCGCGCTGTCGCTCAGATTACAGAGCGTTTCCCGCCACTCCCCATGGGGCCTCTTCGTGCAAAGAAGAAGGCCCATGAGGCTGGTTTTCATCTGTGTGGGAGTCGTCCTGGCCACGGGCTGCGCGGCCCGGGGTGTGCCTGAGCAACGGCCTGTCACGTCCTCGGCGGGCGTGGCGGATTCGCGAGCTCCCGTCGTCTTCGAGGGGATGTGTGACGCCTCGGGCGCGGTGGCCCTGGGCGGGGACATGTTCGTGGTGGGGGACGACGAGGACAACGTCCTCCGCGTCTATGACGCCCGGCGCGGCGGCCCTCCGCTGAAGAGCGTGGACCTGTCACCGGACCTGGAGCTGCCCGCGAAGAAGAAGCCGCCCGAGGCGGACATCGAGGCGGCGACGGGGCTGGGCTCGCTGTCCTTCTGGCTCACGTCGCATGGGCGCAACAGCTCCGGCAAGAAGCAGGAGAGCCGCCTGCGCTTCTTCGCCACGGAGGAGACGGACGGAGGCCCGAGAGTGGTGGGCCATCCGTACTCGCACCTGTTGGATGACCTGCTCGCGGACCCTCGGATGGCGCCCTTCGGGCTGACGCAGGCGGAGGCGCTGCCTCCGAAGTCGCAGGGTGGATTGAATATCGAGGGCATGACGGCGATGGCGGATGGGAGCTCGCTCCTCATCGGGTTCCGTAGCCCTGTGCCGGAAGGCAGGGCGCTGGTGGTGCCCGTGCTGAACCCGGTGGAGGTCGTCCGCGAGGGCGCTCGTGCGCGGCTGGGGGAGCCGAGGTTGCTGGACCTCGGGGGCCTGGGCATTCGCTCGATGTCGTGGTGGCGCGGGCGCTACCTCATCATCAGCGGCGCCACGGCGAGCGAGGCGACGTCGCGCCTGTTCACCTGGCGCGGTGGGGACGATGCGCCCGTGCCCGTCTCGGAGGTGGACCTCACCGGGCTGAATCCCGAGGCCTTCTTCACGCCGGAGCAGGTGGACGAAATCCTGCTGCTGAGCGACGACGGCACCGCTCCGCTCGACGGCGTGGAATGCAAGCGCTTGAAGGACCCGGCGAAGAAGCGCTTCCGGGGTGTCTGGGTGAAGCTGGCTCCCGAGCCGGTGTGACGGGGCCTCGGAGGCTGTTGACGGATTCCGGGCTAACGCCCGGTCTTCCACCCCCAGATGGGCATGCCGCGTGCGACGCGCATGGGCAACTTGGGCCAGCTGCCTTCGCTTGCCTGAACCAGGACTCGGTAGACATCGGTGAACTCGAAGGCCGCATACAGGCGCTCACTGCACTCGTGTAACATGTATCGCCCCTGCGGCTCGGGGAGCTGAACCACCAGCCTCTCGGGCTCGCCGTCCAACCTCAGGTCCGCAATCCACCGGTCGTCACCCTCGCGCCGGATATCGACAATCACAATCTCCACTCGCATCACCCCGGCGTCGAGAGGTCAGTGCCCGGCCTCGGATTATATGCGTTGAGCTACCGCTGAGATGCCCGATGTCCGGGCTGAGCGGAGCTCGCGGTTGGCATGCGCCGTTGCGGACGCGAGGTGCGGTAGGCTCCATACCGCATGCAGCTCGCCATTCCCCATGCACCCCGGCGGGTGCGGTTGACGCAGGTGCCCGGCGCGGTGGGCCGCCTCGTGCGCGGCGTGGTGCTCGGCCTCGCCGCCATGGCGCTCCTCGGCACCGGAGCCGCCTGGGCCGGGCGCTTCTTCGTGGAGGAGCAGGGCTTCGCCGCGCGGGCCGAGGAGATTGAAGGCTTCGTGGTGGCCACCCGCCTGCCGCCGCCGGACGCACGCGACGGCGCGGAGGGCGCGCTGGAGGTGCTCTACACGTTCGCTGACAAGGAGCACTCCGTCTCGGGTGTCCGCACGTATGCCGAGTACGCGGAAGGCCTGGGGCGGGGCGCGAAGGTGAAGCTGCTCGTGGACCCCGCCGTGCCGGACCGGCCTCGCGAGGCGGGCTTCGCGCGGGCCCGGGCCACGCGGGTGGGGCTGCTGCCGTGGGGCCTCGGCCTGGGCGCACTGGTGGCCGTGGGGCTCTTCGCATGGGAGACGCGCCGGCTCTTGCGCGCGGAGGTGGAGCCGCTGCGGCTGGGCGCGCTGGTGTGGCTGACGCCGGATGGACCGTTGCCGGAGACGCGAGCCGAGGTGTCCTTTCCCGCGCACTACTTCCGCCAGGACGTGAAGCACGCGGTGCGCGCGAAGGTGCGCCCCGGGCGGGCGCCAGTGCGCAACGGGGACAAGGTGCTGGCGGCGGTGGTGCCCCGGCAGCCCGACTGGGCGCGCGTCATCGACCAGGACCTGGCGAAGGAGCTGGGCTGGGTGCGCTGACGGCCGAAGGTATGGGCCGAAAATTTGCCGGTGGCATGGGGCCGTGTGACACACGCCTGTAGCTTGCTGTCCGCCGGAGGAACCCATGCGCCTCGCTCTCGTGCTGCCCGTGCTGCTGTTGCTCGTCCCGGGCGCGGTGGGAGCGGCGAAGCGCAACGAGGCCGAGGAGGCCTACCAGGGCGCCCGGCGTTCCTACTACGCGCTGAAGGACGACGCGTCCCGCCGCAAGCTGCGCCACCACTGGCTCAACGTGGTGCGCAAGTTCGAGGCCGTCGCCAGCAAGCACCCGAAGTCCGACCGCGCTCCGGACGCACTCTTCACCGCGGCCGAGCTGCTCTCGGAGCTGAGCCGCGTCTCCTTCGTCGACGAGGACCTGAAGGAGGCCATCGCCCACTACAAGCAGGTGCGCGACGGCTACCCGAAGCACCGGCTCGCGGATGACGCGGCGCTGGCGCTGGCGCGCATCTACGTGAACCGGATGGACCAGCCGGACGTGGCGCGCCGCATCCTCACGGAGACGCTGTCCAACAACGGCAAGGGAGACCAGGCGAAGGACCTGAAGGCGCTGCTGGCCACGCTGCCCGCGCCCGCGAAGCAGGCTCCGGCGAGCAAGCCCGCGCCCGCGAAGCCCGCGTCGCCCGCCGCCGAGGAGCGCAACACCGCGGTGGCCCAGGTGTCTCCGCCGGCCGAGCGTCCGAACTCGACGCTGGTGGGCGCCATCGAGAAGCTCGCGCGTGAGCCGTCGCCGATGATTCCCCGGCTGGACCCCAACGCTCCCGCGGCCAATGACGACAGCGAGGACGAGAAGGGGCTGGACGGCGCCGTGGCCGCCGCGCTCGCGGCGAAGGAGGCCCGCGCCGCCACGGCCACGCCGAAGAAGCCGTCGGACGAGCTGGAGTCCAAGCCCGCCGCCGAGCCGAGCGCCGTGGCCTCCGCGAAGAAGCCGGCCACCGAGCCGGAGCCTGCCCGTGACTCCAAGGCCCCCGCGTCGAAGCCCGCGGCCGAAGCGGCCCCCGCCGTCGCGGCGGCCGGCAAGCAGGAGCGTGACGAGGCGCCGTACACCATCGTCGTCTCGCCGCCCGAGCCGCCGAAGCCCATCACCCGTCCGGTGGACGACAAGGTGGCGCAGGCGCGGCTGAAGGCGGTGGCGAAGCAGTCGAAGAGCGCGGAGCTGACGCTGGCGGAGCAGCTCGGCCTGAAGGTCCGTCGCGTCATCATCGACCCGGGACACGGCGGGCACGACACGGGCGCCATCGGCAAGGAGGGGACGCGCGAGAAGGACGTGGCGCTGTCCATCGCGAAGAAGCTGGCGGACGAGCTGCGCGAGAAGGGGCTCGAGGTGGTGATGACGCGCGACGATGACCGCTTCATCCGCCTGGAGGACCGCGCGAAGTTCGCCAACACGGAGCGCGGCGACCTGTTCATCTCCGTCCACTGCAACGCGGCGGCGAGCCGCAAGCTGCGCGGCGTGGAGACGTACACGCTGAACACGTCGGCGGACCGCTACTCCATCCGGCTGGCGGCGCGCGAGAACCAGTCGTCGGAGAAGGGCATCAGCGACCTGCAGTTCATCCTGGCGGACCTGGCGACGAAGGCGAACACCGAGGAGTCCTCGCGGCTGGCGAACCAGGTGCAGAAGAACCTCGTGTCGGGTCTGGCGCGGAAGTACTCGGGCATCAAGGACCTGGGCCACAAGGAGGCGCTGTTCTACGTGCTGCTCGGCGTGAAGATGCCGGCCATCCTGGTGGAGACGTCCTTCCTCTCGAACCCGGAGGACGAGGAGCGCCTGGCTTCGGGCGCGTACCAGTCCGAGGTGGCGAAGGCGATTTCGCAGGGCGTGGAGGACTTCCTCAGCGACCGCCGCCGCGTGGCGAAGGTGGACTGAGGCACGCCGTCAGCCCGGGGGCAGGGTGCCCACCTGGGCGAGCACGGGACGGCTGAGCTGGAGGTAGAGCGCCTCCACCTGGCCGGGCTCGAGCGCGTTGCGCGAGTCAATCCACCAGGTGAGCAGCTCCATGAAGGCCCCGGCGAGGTAGTGCGTCGCGGCCTCGCGTGCCGGGCCCGCCGGGGCGAGCCGCTGCAGGTCCTCGCGCACGAGCCCCACCACGAGCTCCGTGAAGCGCTTCACCACCACGTGGCCGCTGTGCTTGCCGATGATGGCGCGGAACACCCGGCGGTTCTCGTCCGCGTGGGTGAGCAGCCCGCCGGCGAACGCGAGCGGCGCCCCGTCCGTGCCCGCCGCGCGGAGTTGGGCGCGCAGCGCCTTGCGCAGGTCATCGAAGCCGCCGAGGAGCAGCTCCTCCTTGTCGGCGAAGTGCGCGTAGAACGTGGAGCGGCCCACGTCCGCTCGCTCGCACACGTCCATCACCGTGATGGCGTCCCAGCCGCGCTCCAGGATGAGCGCGATGAGCGCCTCGCGCAGCATCCGCCGGGTGCGCGCCACCCGCCGGTCCATTCCCTCCGCCGTCTTCGGCTCCATGCCTGCCTCCGTTCCCGGACAGTCGCCCGGCCCGTGTCCCGAATGGGGCGGGCGGGCCGGGGCTGTCGATTGCAGCATCCCACGCTCTCCGTATTCATGGACACATGTCCAGGAACGAGCATGGTGTCCCGTTGGTCGAGTTGAAGGAAGTCACCCGCACCTACGCCGTGGGAGGCGCGGCGTTCACCGCGTTGAGGGAGGTGGAGCTGAAGCTGCCGCGCGGCGAGTTCATCGCGGTGGTCGGCAGGTCGGGCAGCGGCAAGTCCACGCTGCTCAACCTCGTGGCCGGCATCGACCGGCCCACCCGGGGCGAGGTGAGGGTGGACGGAACGCCGGTGCATGCGCTCGACGAGAGCCGGCTCGCCGCGTGGCGGGGCCGCAACGTGGGCGTCGTCTTCCAGTTCTTCCAGTTGCTGCCCACGCTCTCCATCCAGGAGAACGTGATGCTGCCGATGGACTTCTGCCGCACCTTCAAGGGGCCGGCGGCACGTGCGCGGGCGCTGGAGCTGCTCGATCGCGTGGGCGTCGCGGACCAAGCGCACAAGCTGCCCTCGGCCCTCTCGGGAGGACAGCAGCAGCGCGCCGCCATCGCCCGGGCGCTCGCGAATGACCCGCCGCTGCTGCTCGCCGACGAGCCCACGGGCAACCTGGACTCGGCCACGGCCGGGGCCGTGCTGTCCCTGCTCGCGGAGCTCGCGCGTGGGGGCAAGACGGTGATGATGGTGACCCATGAGCGCGACGTCGCGGCCCGCGTCGACCGGGTCATCACCCTGGCGGACGGCCGGGTGGTATCCGACACGGCGGACCGGCGCGAGCGCGTGGAGGCGGCCCATGGTTAGCCCCCGCTGGCGCAAGCTGCTGCGCGACGTGTCGGCCGAGCGGGGCCGCATCGCGGCGATGACGGTGGCCGTGGCGGTGAGCCTCGTGGCCGTGGGCGCGGTGCTGGGCGCGCGCGCCATCCTGACGCGGGAAATCGCGGTGAACTACCTGGGCACGCATCCGGCCTCCGCCACGCTGGGGCTGCCCGGCGGCGTGGACGCAGCGCTCGTCGAGGAGGTGCGCCGTCAGCCGGACATCGCCGACGCGGAGGCGCGCGACGTGGTGCTCGCACGGGTGCGCGTGGGCGACGACTGGAGGCCGCTGCTGCTCTTCGTCGTCGAGGACTTCGACGGCCTGCGGCTCAACACCTTCCGCCACGAGAGCGGCGCCTGGCCTCCGCCCGAGGGCACCGTGCTCGTGGAGCGCAGCGCGTTGCCGATGCTCGGCGTGGGGCCGGGGGCAGACCTCCTCGTGAAGCCTCCGCATGGCCCGGCACGCGAGGTGCGGATGGCCGGCCTCGTGCATGACCCCGGGCTCGCCCCCGCGTGGCAGGAGCGCATGGGGTACGCGTATGCCACCCGCGCCACGCTCGCGTGGCTGGGCGAGCCGCCGGTGCTGCACGAGCTGCGCATCACGGTGCGCGAGCGGCCGCTGGACGCCGGAGCGGTGGAGGCCCACGCGAAGGCGCTCGCGGCGTGGCTCGGCGGGCGGGGCCATCCGGTGAGCGAGCTGCGCATCCCTCCGCTCGGCAAGCACCCGCACCAGCGCCAGATGGAGTCCGTGCTCCTGCTGATGCTCGCCTTCAGCGCCATGGCGCTCGTGCTCAGCGCGGTGCTGGTGGCCAGCTCGCTCGCGGCGATGCTCGCGCGGCAGGTGCGGGAGGTGGGGGTGATGAAGACGCTCGGCGCTCGCACGGGGCAGGTGGTGGGGCTGTATGCGGCGCTCGTCACGGGCGTGGGGCTCGCTTCCGTCGCCGTGGCGGTGCCCCTCTCGCGGCTCGGTGCGCTCGCGCTCGCGGAGGCCGTGTCGGCGATGCTCAACTTCAACCTCACCCGCACCTTCATCCCGCACCACGTCCACGTCATGCAGGCGGCCGCGGGCCTCGGCGTGCCGTTGTTGCTGGCGGCGCTGCCCATCCTTCGCGCGGCCCGCGTCACGGTGCGCGAGACGCTCGAGCGGCACGGGGTGAGCGCGGACGCGCCACGCGGACGCACCGCCGCACTGCCTCCTCCACTGCGCAACGCCTTGCGCCGGCCGGCGCGCCTGGCCCTCACCCTCGCGCTGCTGGCCGCCGGAGGTGCCATGTTCATGACGGCGCTCGATGTGCGGCGGAGCTGGGAGCGCAACCTCGACAAGATTCACGAGACGCGCCACTACGACGTGGAGGTGCGCTTCCACGACGCCGAGCCCATGCGCGTGGCCGAGCGTCTGCGGCAGCTCCCTGGCGTGCGCCAGGTGGAGCCGTGGGGCTACGCGCCAGCCGCCTTCGCCCGTCCGGGAGAGCTGGACGTGGTGCGCACGTACCCGGACCGGGGCCATGGCAGCCTCGCGATGCTGGCGCCGCCCGCTGGGACGCACCTCGTCGGCTTCCCGCTGCTCGCGGGACGGTGGCTCCAGGAGGGGGACACGGACGCGGTGGTGCTCAACCACGTGGCGCTCGCGCAGGCGCCCGGACTGCGCATTGGCGACCCGGTGCTCCTGTCGGTGGATGGGCGCCCGACGGCGTGGCGCCTCGTGGGCATCGTGGAGGAGGTGGGCTCGCCCGGCGTGGCCTACGTGACGGACGCGGCCTTCGCTCGCGCCAGCGGTACGGAGGGGCGGGCGCGCATGCTGCGCATCGCGACGAGCGCGGCTTCGCCGACGGTGCGCACGGAGGTCATCCGCGACGTGGACGACGCGCTCGGTGAGGCGGGCATCGGGGTGGAGGCGGTGATTCCATTCTCCGAGCTGCGCACCGCTGTCGGCGACCACGTCCTCATCCTCGTGAGGATGCTCGTCGCCATGGCGGCGGTGATGGCGACGGTGGGGATGCTCGGGTTGTCCTCCACGCTCGCCGTGAGCGTGATGGAGCGCACGCGCGAGCTCGGGGTCATGAAGACGCTGGGGGCGACGCCCTCTCGGATTGTCTGGATGCTGGTGGCCGAGGGGCTCTTCATCGGCGTGCTGAGCTGGGGACTCGCGTTCGTGCTGTCGCTCCCCCTCACCGCCTTGGTGGATGGGCTGGTGGGCCGGCTCGGCTTCCTCGCGCCGCTGCCGTTCGTCATGTCTCCTGGCGCTGTCGTGGGCTGGCTCGGGCTCGTGGTGGTGGTGAGCCTCGTGGCCATCGCGCTGCCCGCGCGCAGGGCGGCGCGGCTCGGGGTGCTGGAGGCGCTTGTCTCGACGTGAGCTGTGTCGGGAAAGGGGAGGGATGCGCGGTAGCGCCTGTCTGCCCGCTCGCAGTGCTCCAGGGCATGAACTCGGACGCTCCGGCGGGGGCGTGACGTGCTACGAGCGTCCACATGTCGAAGCCCCATTCCGAGCGTCCGAGAGCGGTTCTCGTCGGTGTCCAATTTCCCAGCGTGTCGGACACGGAGCACGCGGCGGACCTCGCGGAGCTCCGCCGCCTGGTGCACACGCTCGGGTATGACGCCGTGGCGACGGTGTCCCAGCGCCGGACGAGGCTGGCCACGGGAACGGTGCTGGGCACGGGGAAGCTCAAGGAGCTGGCCGCGCTCACCGGAGGGCCCGGCGTGGTGACCTCGGGAGCGCGCCGCCAGACGTCCAAGGCCCGCGAGCGCTGGGAGGCCGAGGACGCGGAGGAGGCCGACGCGGAGACGCAGGCGCCGGAGGATTCCGGCGTGGAGCCGTCCGACGCGGAGGAGGGTGACGCCGGAGAGGAAGCGGCGCTGCCCGATGAGCCCTCGGTGTCCGGTGACACCCTGACGGGCCCGCGTCCCACGGTGGTCGTCGTGGACCACGAGCTCTCGCCGAGCCAGCTGCGCAACCTGGAGAAGGCCACCGGGGCGCAGGTGATGGACCGCGCCGGCGTCATCGTCGACATCTTCCACCGGCACGCACGGAGCCACGAGGCGCGGATGCAGGTGGAGATTGCACGGCTCAACTACCTCGCGCCCCGGCTGCGCGAGTCCACGGGGGGCCGGGAGCGGCAGCAGGGCCGGGGAGCCGGAGACTCCGCCGTGGAGCTGGACCGGCGCAAGATTCGCGACCGGCTCGCGGAGCTGCGCGAGGGGCTCGCCGCCATCCAGAGGGATCAGGACCACCGGCGGTACGCGCGTCGAGACCAGCTCCGGGTGGCGCTGGTGGGCTACACCAACGCAGGCAAGTCCTCGCTGATGCGAGCCCTCACCGGCAGCGAGGTGCTGGTCGCCGACCAGCTCTTCGCCACGCTCGACACCACGGTGCGGGCGCTGCACCCGGAAACGCGGCCGCGCGTGCTCGTCTCCGACACGGTGGGTTTCATCCAGAAGCTGCCGCACGACCTCGTCGCGTCGTTCCGCTCCACGCTGGACGAGGCGCTGGAGGCGTCACTGCTGCTGTACGTGGTGGATGCCTCTGATTCGACCTGGAGCGCGCAGCTCGAAGTCACGCGGACGGTGCTGCGGGAGATTGGCGCGGATGCCGTCCCGAGCCGGCTGCTGTTGAACAAGGTGGACCGGCTGGATGACGCAGCGAAGGCCGCGCTGAGGGAGCAGCACCCGGACGCCATCCTGCTCTCGGCCCACCGGCCGGACGACGTGGTGGCGCTGCGGCGCGGCATCCTCCAGTTCTTCGAGGCGTCCATGGTCGAGGCCCACCTGGTGATTCCCTACGCGAGCCAGGGCCGCATCGGCGAGGTGTATGAGCACACCACGGTGCTCTCCCAGGAGTACGACGAGACCGGCACGAAGCTTCGCGTGCGCGGCCTCCCTGCCGCGATTGCCCGGCTCACGCAGGCGTTCCCGCGCTGAGGGCTCGATACGGAATGCGAATCCTCTTCCCCTCGGACCCTCTCTCGCCTCGGAACGTCGACGACGCCTTCGCCGCCGAGGCTGACGCCGCGCGCGCCTGCGGCTGGGAGCAGGGCCTCGTCAGCCATGAGGCGCTGACCCGGGGAGGCTCCCTCACGGACCTCCTCGTGGGCGTGCCGGAAGGCGAGGGGCACGAGCCGGCGGTCTACCGTGGGTGGATGCTGCGCCCGGAGCAGTACCGGCGGATGGATGAGGCGCTTCGCGCACGAGGCCTCGCGCTGGTGACGTCGCCCGAGGCCTATGCGCATGGCCATCATCTGCCGGGCTGGTACGACGCGGTGAAGGCCTGGACGCCTCGCAGCGTGTGGACGCGCGAGGTGGGCGCCGGGGCGGAGGACACATGGATGCGCCTGCTCGAGGGCTGGGGTGACCGGCCGGTGCTCGTGAAGGACTTCGTGAAGTCCCGCAAGCACGAGTGGGCCGAGGCGTGCTTCATCCCCTCGGCCCGGGACAGGTCGGCCGTCTCGCGCGTCACCCGCCGCTTCCTGGAACTGCAAGGGGAGGACTTCAACGAGGGGCTGGTGTTCCGGGAGTACGTGGACCTGATGCCGCTCGACGCGCACCCGCGCAGCGGCATGCCGCGCGGGCGGGAGTTCCGGGTGTTCGTCCTCGATGGACGACCCCTGCTGGTGACGCCGTACTGGGACGACGTGGATGGGATGGAGGCGGGCCCGGTGCTGGAGTCCTTCGCGGAGGCCTTCGCCCGCGTGCGCAGCCGCTTCTTCACCGCCGACGTGGCCCAGCGCGCGGACGGTACGTGGACCCTCATCGAGATAGGCGATGGGCAGGTCTCCGGCCTTCCCGAGCGGGCCGACCTCCACGCCTTCTACGCCGGGCTGAAGTCCCGTCTGGAGGCCACGCCGCGCTGAGTCGGGCCATCCGGAAGATGCGGCTGCGACGCACCGTGCGAGACGCCGCGCGTCCAGGCGCTCGACGCGCTGCGGCCTGATAAGCGAGCGCGTCACGCGCTCCGGCTGACGGGCCCATGACATGCGCATGAGACAAGCCCGAGGTGTTGCGTTGTTTCCGCACACCTCGGAGCCCCTCATCCATGGAACGGACCCCCCAGCTCGCCGACAAGGAGCTCCTTGCTCGGACACGCCCCTTCGCAGTCCAGGACACCGCGAGGGCAGGGTGGAACATCGCGGCGACGTACGGTGCGTTGATTGTCACCGTGGCCCTCGCCGCCGCGGCTCCGTGGTGGCCGCTGCGGGTGGTGGGCACGTTCCTCGAAGCACTCGTGCTCGTGCGCGCGTTCATCCTCTTCCATGACTTCATGCACGGAGCCTTGCTGCCCGGCTCGCGCGTGACGCGGCTGCTGTTCCATGTGCAGGGCATCCTGACGCTGACGCCCGCGCGCGTCTGGAACGACACGCACAACCACCATCACGCCAACACCGCGCGCATCGCCGCGTCCGCCGCGGGCACGTTCACCACGTGGACCACGGAGACCTGGAACAAGGCCTCGCGCTGGCAGCGGCTCGCGTATGTGGTTGAGCGTCATCCGCTGACCTTCGTCACGGGCTACTTTACCGCGTTCCTGCTGAGCCTGTGCCTGGTGCCGTTCCTGAAGAACCCGCGCCGGTACGCATCCTCCGGGCTCGCGGTGCTCGTGCACGTCGCGCTGTCGGTGGCGGTGTGGCGTGTGTTCGGTCCGGACGTGTACCTCTTCGCGCTCCTCGGGCCGCTCGTGGTGGCCTACGCGCTGGGCGTCTACCTCTTCTATTCGCAGCACAACTTCCCGGACGTGGAGATTCGCGAGGAGGCGCGGTGGACGCACGCGGGCGCGGCGCTCGAGGCGTCGAGCTACCTGCACTGCGGACCTGTCCTCGCGTGGTTCACCGGCAACATCGGCTACCACCATGTCCACCACCTGAATCCGCGCATCCCGTTCTACCGGCTGCCCGAGGCGATGGCGGCCATCCCGGAGCTGCAGAACCCCCGCGTCACCACGCTGCGTCCGGGGGATGTGCTCGCGTGCCTGCGGCAGAACCTGTGGGACCCGGACCTGGGCCGGATGGTGCGCTACCCCGGAACGTGAGCCGCCGGCCCGCCATCCTGCCCCCGCGTCGCATGGCGTGCGGCGGGCGGGATGCGCACCTCGCGATGCGCACGGCGTGTGCCGTCCAACCGAGGAGCCGCGACGATGGCCGACGCCCGCGTCGAGCAGACGTTCCAGAAGAGCCTCCACACGCTCTCGCCAAACGGCTCGGCCTGGCGGTCGGAGACCGACAGCCTCGGCTCCATGGGGATTCCGGTGGACGCCTACTGGGGCATCAACGTCCGCCGCGCACTGGACAACTTCGCCATCAGCGGGCGCCCCATCTCCGTGTACCCCGACCTGCTGTACGGCTACGCCTGCGTGAAGCAGGCGGCGGCGCGGGCCAACGCGGAGCTCGGGGGCCTGGACCCGGGCCGGGCGGAGCTCATCGACCGCGCGTGCGAGGAAATCAAGGGCGGCGCCCTCCACGACCAGTTCGTCGTGGACATCATGCAGGGGGGCGCGGGCACGTCCACCAACATGAACTTCAACGAGGTCATCGCCAACCGGGCGCTGGAGCTGGATGGCCACCCGAAGGGGGCCTACGCGTTCCTGGACCCCAATGACCATGTGAACCGCAGCCAGAGCACGAATGACACCTACCCGACGGCGCTCAAGGTCGGGCTGATGGTGTCCATCGAACGGCTGCTCGCGCAGTTGGAGCTGCTGGAGCAGGCGTTCCGCGAGAAGGGGCGGGAGCTGGGCGGCATCGTGAAGATTGGCCGCACGCAGCTGCAGGACGCGGTGCCCATGACGCTCCAGCAGGAGCTGGAGGGCTTCGCCGCCACGCTGGGCGAGGACCATCAGCGCTTCCGGACCCTCATCATCCGCCTGCGGGAAATCAACCTCGGGGCGACGGCGATTGGCACGGGCATCGCGGCGGACCCGCGCTTCGCGGAGGCCGCACGCAGGCACCTGTCGGCCATCGTCGGGTACCCGCTCGTCACCGCGCCGAACCTCATCGCGGCGACCACCGACGTGGGTGTCTTCATGGAGGTGTCCGCCGCGCTCAAGCGAAGCGCGATGAAGCTGTCGAAAATCTGCAACGACTTGCGACTGCTCAGCTCCGGGCCCCAAGCGGGGTTCGGCGAAATCCAACTCCCGCCGAGGCAGGCCGGCTCGAGCATCATGCCGGGCAAGGTGAACCCGGTGATTCCGGAGGTGGTGAACGAGGTGGCCTTCGTCGTCGCGGGGGGCGACGTGACGCTGACCATGGCCGCCGAGGCGGGGCAGCTCCAGCTCAACGCCTTCGGGCCCGTCATCGCGCACGTGCTGTTCGAGAACCTCAAGTTCATGACGGCCGCCATGGAGACGCTGCGCGTGAATTGCGTGACGGGCATCACCGCCAACCGGGCGCGGCTCGAGCGGCAGGTCCGCTCCTTCGTCGGTGTCATCACCGCGCTCATCCCCTACATCGGCTATTCCGAGGCGTCGCGGCTGGCGCGCGAGGCCCTCTCCACGGACGCGGACATCGCCGAGCTGGTGGTGTCCTCCGGCATGCTGACGCGGGAGCAGGTCACCCGGCTGCTCTCCGTGGAGAATCTCACCGGCGGCTGAGGCCCGCCGCGAGAGTCGCATGCTGACCCGCCGCCTGCGCCAGCTCCTTCGCAGGCCGTACTGGCTGCTGCTGCTCGGCCTGCTCTCCGCCGGCGTGGTGGTGGGGGTGCTGCTCGCGCGCGAGCAGGCGGAAACCGCTCCGGAGCTGTTCGGTGTGGCCTGGCGGGGCACCCCGAGCGATGCCCGCTCCGTGCTGGCCACGCTGTTCGGCGTGCAGACGACCATCCTCACCGTGGTGCTGTCGCTGAACGCGCCGCTCATCCAGTCCGCGGCCAACCAGTACTCGCCCCGGCTCGTCCCCATCTACCTGCAGAGCGCGCCGCTGCGCCGGGCCATCCCCCTCTTCGCGCTGTCGAGCGGCTACATCCTCGCGGCCGTGCGCCAGCTCGGACTCCTCGACGACGCGAGCGTGCGGCCCCGGCCCGTCATCTCCGGCGCCTTCGCCCTCGTCCTCATCGCGCTCTTCTTCCTCGTCTTCTGCATGATTCGCACCTTCCGGTACATGCGCGTGGAGCACGTGCTGGGACTCGTCCAGGACGCCGTCGTCGCGGCCACGGAGCGCCTGCGGCGGGTGTGTCTGGCGGGGCTGGCGGTGGATGCGTCGGCGGCCCTGGCGGCACCCGCACGGGCTTCTGCGCTGCGCGCTCCGGCGTCGGGCTACCTCTCCGCGGTGGACCTGCGGCGCCTCGCGCACCGTGCCCGGAGGTGGGGCGTGCGCGTGCGGGTCGACCTCCCCGTGGGAGACCATGTGGACCGGGACGAGATTGTCGGCTGGGTGGCGGCGGACGGCGGCGGGCCGGTGGACGCCCGGGTGCTGCGCGGCCTCGCCGCCGCGCTGGTGATTTCCCCCTCGCGCGAGCCCGACTCGGACCCGGCCTTCGGGCTGCGCATCCTCGTGGACGTCGCCAACCGCGCCCTGTCCTCGTCGTCGAATGACGCGTACACGGCGCGGCAGGCGCTGCAGCAGATGCGCTCGGTGCTGCGGCGGTTGGCGGGACTGCCCCCCGGGGACTGGAACGTCGTCGACACGGACGGCCGGGGGCGCGTCTCCGTCATGGCCCTGCGCCTGCGCGACTTCCTCCTCCTCGCCGTGGACGGCCCGCTCCTCCATGCGGCGGGCAACCCCGATGTGCTGGAGGAGGTGCTGCGGATTGCGCTCACCGTGCATCAGTCCGCGCGCACCGATGACGACCGCGCCGCGGCTCGGGACCTGCTCGAGCACGTGCTCGCGGAAGCCGGCGCCCACGGTGGACCGGGGCGTGAGCGCTACCGGCGCCTGCTCTCCGAGGCGGAGCGCGTCCGTGCGTCCTTCAGCGGGGGAGATGCCCCGGCGAACGATGGCCCTTCCGGCCGGGCGTGATGAGCGTTGCGCTTTGGCCCATGCCGGCCACGGGGGACGGGAGACGGTGATGCACGACGGGCGGCCCACCGCCAGGAACCCGCGGCGGCGGGAGGAAGGCGGCCCCGTGTGCGCCGCCCTGCGTGAGCTGCACGACAGCCTCCTCACCGAGGAGGGAGGGACGCTGGCGACGTACATCCCCGAGCTGGCGCGGGCGGACCCGGCGCTGTTCGGGCTCGCGCTCGCCACACTGGACGGGCGCGTCCACGCGGCGGGCGACGCGGACGTGCCCTTCACCCTCCAGTCCGTCTCGAAGCCGTTCGTGTACGCGCGGGCCCTGGCCGACCTGGGACTGGAGACGGTGCTGTCGCGGGTGGGCGCGGAGCCCAGCGGCGAGGCCTTCAACGCCATCAGCCTGGAGCCGGGCACCGGCCGTCCCTCCAACCCCATGGTGAATGCCGGCGCCATCCTGACGACGTCCCTCGTGGGCGGTGATGGGCCGGCCGCGAGCTTCGCCCTCATCCGGGACACGCTGTCCGCGTTCGCCGGCCGGCGTCTGGAGCTGGACGAGGCCGTCCTCGCGTCGGAGTGGGAGACGGGGGACCGCAACCGCGCGCTGGCCTGGCTGATGCGCAACGCGGGCGCGCTGCGCCGCGGAGTCGATGAGACGCTCGACGTGTACTTCCGCCAGTGCGCGCTCCTGGCCACCGCGGAGGACGTCGCCATCATGGCGGCCACTCTTGCCAACGGTGGCGTCAACCCGCGCACGAAGGAGGCCGTCGTGCCGGGGCCCGTGGCCGAGCACGTGCTCGCGGTCATGGCGAGCTGTGGCATGTACGACGGCGCCGGGGAATGGCTGCTGCGCGTGGGGCTGCCCGCCAAGAGCGGCGTCTCCGGGGGCGTCGTGGCGGTGAGCCCGGGACAGTTCGGTATCGGCCTCTTCAGCCCCCGGCTCGACGCGCGGGGCAACAGCGTGCGGGGCGTCGCCGCGAGCCGCGCGCTGGCCGAGCGCTTCCAACTGCACCTGATGCACCACCCCGGCCGCACCGCGCCCGTCATCGCCCGCGCCGGCGATGCGCGGACGCTCCACTCCGGCAGGCTCCGCCGCCGCACGGAGCGGGACGTGCTCCGTCAGCGCGGAGGCGCCATCCACCTGCGCGGCCTCCAGGGGGACCTCGAGTTCGCGGCCGCCGAGTCCGTCCTCCAGTCGCTTGGTGCGCTGCCCGCGAAGGCGCGGTGGCTGGTGCTGGATTTGGAGGGCGTCACCCGGCTCCACCCCATCGCGGCGCGGATGCTGGACGCCGCCGTGCTCGAGCTCGGCGGGCGTGGCATCACCGTGGCCGTGGGCGACGCACACCGGCGCGGGCTGCTCCCGCATGCCGCCATGGAGCATCCCTCCGGCGAGGAGGCGCTCGAACACTGCGAGGACGCGCTGCTCGCCCGGCACGGCACGCTGCTGGCGCCGGACGCGGTGCTCGCGTGGGAGGCGCATGACGCCTGGGCCGCCCTGGACGACGAGGCGCGCGCCGCGCTGGCCTCGGCCCTGCCGGTGCGGGCATGGGGCCGTGGCGACAGGGTGCTCGTTCCGGAGGGAGAGGACCTGCTCCTCGTCCTCTCCGGGCGGGTGGGCGTGTACGGCCCGGGCGCCGGAGGGCGGAGGCTCGGCTCCGCGGGGCCGGGCACGGCCGTCCAGCGGCCCGGACATGCGGGTGGCGCCGGGGGCCCGGTGCTCGTCGCGGAGTTGCCCACCTCGGGCCGGGTGCTCGGCGCGGCGGAGCAGGAGCGGCTGGAGCGCGAGCACCCGCGCGTGCTGGCGCGGCTCTGGAGGTGGCTGGCCGGGGTGGGGAAGGAGTAGCTCCCGCCGTACAGCCCGCCCCGCGGTGCAGGTTGCTCCCTGGCGGAAGGTGTGGATGTTCCGCGAGTCATTACTGACCAGCCGAGGTGGAGTGCATGCGTACCGTTCCTTCCAAGAGGATGTCCCTTCTCACCGAGCGCGAGGCACAGTTGGTGCTGTCCAGCGCGCCCCGCAACCTGTCCGAGCTGACGCCGCGCGAGCTGCGCAGCCGCATCCTGCGCACCCGCCGCCTGATGGAGAAGTACCAGGACCAGGCGAGGCTCCAGCGACGGGAGGCACTCGGGAGGGTGGTGCCTTCGCGCTCGCGCCGCGCCGAGGGCAACGTCAATACCCGGCAGAAGGCCGAGTACTTCGCGCGCACGCTGGAGCGCTTCGAGAAGCGGCTGGCACGGCTCGAGAAGGAGTCCGAGGCCAGCGCCAGGAGGACTACCCGCGTCAAGCGAGGCGCGCGGCGCACCGCGGCCGTCGTGGCCCTGGGAGGACGCAAGCCCGTCCGGCGCACGCGCGCCGCGGGCCGCACCGCGACGGCGCGAGGCGCTTCCCGGCAGAAGAAGGGCGGGGCGCTCAAGCAGCAGCGCTTCCCGTCCGTGAAGCGCCAGTCCCATGCGTCCGCCCGGGGCCGGCGGACCCAGACGCTGCGGGACCAGCGGCGCTGAGTCAGCGCATCGTCTCGCGCAGCTCCAGGAGGAGCGAGTCGGCCGTCGCGGTGCTGACGATGCCGGTGCGGGGGTACTCCATGTCCACGACCACGTGGATGGCCACGGAGACGACGCCGACGAACACCAGCCGGTAGGGCCAATTGCGACTCGGGCCGCGCGCCGCGGCGACGCCCACGAGCGCGGCCCCGACCAGGGCCAGTCCCAGCATGAAGAGAAAGGCCGGGGTGGTGATGTGCGTACGCACGGCGAGCGTTCGCCGTGCCGCCACCTCCGCCATGAGGAGCACCGGGGGAAGCAGCAGGACCTCCTTGTCCGGCGCCTGCCTCGTGGCGGCCACCATCTCCGTCCAGACCTGCCGCTGAAGGCCCGCGGCCCTGGCGCGGTGCACCTCGAACTGCTCCACGCTGGGGAGCGATTGGTGCGCCTGGATGCGCTCGTCCAGGTATTGCCGGAGCAGGCCGCGCAGTGAGGCCTGGGGCGAGGCCGGCAGCACATCGATGCGGAACCACACGCCGGCAATGGCGTTGGCCTCGTCGACCACCAGTTGTCTGTGCGCTTCCAGGCGCCTGCCCGCCTCGGAGTAGGAGAAGGCCAGGACCAGCCCCATCAGGGAGAAGACCACGCTGGTGACCGCGCTGACCGAGGGGAGCTGGGAGGAGGAGAGCTTCCGCTTGAGCGCGATGCGGTAGGCCCCCTCGATGGCCACGAGCAGGAGGAGGCCCAGCACCAGCTCCAGGGCAATCATCATGCTCGTGGTGACGGTCCAATCCCTCATCCAGACCTCCCGGCCCCTTCGACGTGCGGGAGCGTCAGTGGCGGCTTTCGCTGGGCGGAGTGAACCCCACGAGGAAGTCGATGAGCAGGCGCGCGCCGTAGCCCGTCGCGCCCTTGCTGCGCCATGAGCTGTCGCGCTCGGCCCTCGCCGTTCCCGCCATGTCGATGTGGGCCCAGGGCACGCCCGCCACGAACTCCTCGAGGAAGAGGCCCGCGGTGATGGCTCCGGCATTGTCGCCGCCCACGTTCTTCATGTCGGCGACCTCCGACTCGAGCTCCTCGCGGTAGCGCCGGTCCAGCGGGAGCTGCCACACCGTGTCGCCGGTCCGCTCGCCCGCGACCTTCACCTGCTCGACGAGTGCCTGGTTGTTGCCCAGGACTCCCGCGCTCAGAATCCCGAGCGCCCGCTGGCACGCTCCGGTCAGCGTGGCGATGTCCACGATGGCGTCGACCCTCGGCGTCTGCTCGGTGGCGAGGACGAGCGCATCCGACATCACCAGCCGTCCCTCGGCGTCGGTGTTGATGACCTCGACCGTCTTGCCGCCGCGCACCGTCAGCACATCCCCCAGCTTCATGGCGGTTCCCGAGGGCATGTTGTCGGTGCACATCAGGTAGGCGGTCACCTCCGCCTTGCAACCGAGTGGCGCCAGCGCCGTCATCGCCGCGAGGATGGCCCCCGCGCCCGACATGTCGCCCTTCATGGTCGCGTGGACGAGGTCGTTCGGCTTCAGGCCGAGGCCGCCCGAGTCGAACATGATGCCCTTGCCGACCAGGGCGACGCGCCCCCGGGGCTCGACTTTCTTTCCCTTGCCTTCCTTGGGACGGTACGTGAGCTTGATCATCCGCGGCGGCTCCGCGCTGCCCGCGTTGACGCCCAGGATGCCGCCGCAGCCGAGCCCGGCCAGCGCCTCTCCATCGAAGACCTCGATGTCCAGGCCGCAAGTCCTTGCGAGGGACTCGGCCACCTCGGCCATCCGCGCGGCCGTGAGGAGGGTCGCCGGGGCGTTGGCGAGGTCTCTCGCGAGCGCCGCGGCGCGGGCGGTGACGCCGCCATTCGTGACTCCCTGCTCGGCCTCCTCGAGGTCACCCTCGGCCGTGACGAGCGTCAGGGCCTCGAGGGGCGGCTCCTGCTCCGGCGTCCGCTTGTAGGGCCTGTACCGGTAGCGGGCGAGGAGCACCCCCTCGGTCATGGCCTGCGCGGCGACGACTGTCGGCACCGCCCCCGTGTCGGGGAGTCGGATGGCGACGCGGGTGTGCCTGCCCACGGCGCGTGCGAAGGCCGCGGCGGCATCCCGGAGCTTGCCCGCATCGAGCTGCTCACGCGCTCCAACGCCGACGGCGACGAGCGGAGGGCCGTCGGTGCGCGCGATGACGAGGGTCTGACCGACCTTGCCCTCGAACCCCGCCGCCTTCAGTGAATCGCGGTTGAATCCATGGTCTTTCAGCGGTTCGTCGAGTCCAAGGGGCATGCCGACGCAGTCGACGTCGGTGGGGATGGACGACGCCGCGCCGAGCTTCGTCGCCTCCTTCGTTTCGATGGTGGGAGCGGGATGGAACGCGGCCTGCGCTCGCGTGTGGAACGATGTCAACATGACGGCCTCCTGATTACTGGAACTGGGCATCGAGCCGGGCGCAGGCAATGTCGGGAAGAAGCGTCGGCGCGCGCTGCCTGCCTGAAGCGCGCCGGTGCCTGGCCGGGATGGCCTAGTAGCGGTGGAAGGCGGCCTGCACGGCGCCGCGCTCCATTCCCCGCGCGAGACACAACTGCAGCAGCACGCGGGCCTTCTGCGGGTTGAGCTGGTCCGCGGCGACGAAGCCCTGCGCGTCGTCGTCCACTTCGATGTTTCGACCCACGTCGCCGCTCACCACGCGCGTGCTGCGCACCACCACCACGCCGGCCCGCGCAGCCTCGGCGAGCGCGCGCGCCGCCGCCGTGGACATGTTGCCGTTGCCCACGCCCGCCACCACGAGGCCCCGCGCTCCTTGGGAGATGCTGGCGCGCACCAGGTCCCCGGGCATGCCGGCGTGGGCGTAGAGGATGTCCACCCGGGGCAGGTGCCGCAGCCCGTCCACGGAGAACTCGGACGCGGTGGTGTGCGGGTGCGGTGGATGACGGAAGTAGCGGACGCGGCCGTAGCTGGCGCTGCCCAGCAACCCTGGCCCGGGGGAGATGAACGTGTGCACGTCCGTGGTGCTCGACTTCGTCACGTCGCGCGCGCAGTGCAACTCATCGTTCAGCACGACGATGGCCCCGTGCCCCCGCGCCTCCGGGTCCGCCGCGACGGCCACCGCGTTGTAGAGATTGAGGGGACCGTCCGCGCTCAGCGCGGTGGCCGGACGCATGGCGCCGGTCAGCACCACGGGCCGGTCGCTCTTCACCACGAGGTGCAGGAACCAGCCCGTCTCCTCCACCGTGTCCGTGCCGTGGGTGATGACGATGCCGTCCGCCGCGTCCTCGTTGAACACGGCTTGCACGCGCGCCGCCAGCTTCAGCCAGAGGGCGTCGTCCATGTCCTGGCTGCCCACCTGCGCCACCTGCTCCCCCTGCAGCGCCGCCAGGGCGCGCAGGCCGGGGACGGCGTCGATGAGCGCCTCCACGGCCACCTCGCCGGAGCGGTAGCCCGGCTCCACGCCGGAAGCAGCCCTCCCGGCGATGGTGCCGCCCGTGGCCAGCAGCCGCACGCGTCTCATGGCGGCCTCGCCCGGTGCGCGCACGCCGCCCGCGCTCACCCGAGCCCCCAGGGGAGCCCGAGCACCTGCCAGGCCACCAGCATGAGAATCCACACGACGAACACCACCGCGACGTACGGCAGCATGAGCGCCACCACCGTCCCGACGCCGGCCTCCTTCTGGTACTTCTGGGCGAACGTCACGATGAGCGCGAAGTACGCGTTCAGGGGAGAGATGGCGTTGAAGGGACCGTCACCCACGCGGTACGCGGCCAGCACCGCCGCGGGGTCCACGTTGAGCCTCATCAGGAGCGGCACGAAGACGGGCGCGAAGATGGCCCACTTCGGAATCGCGCCCGTCATGATGAGGTCGAGGATGGCCACCACGACGACGAACCCGACGAGCAGCGGGAGGGCGCCGAGCCCTGCTTCTTCCAGCACGTCACCCACCTTCACGGCCGCGAGCGTCGCCATGTTGGTGTACGTGAAGAAGGCGATGAACTGGCTGATGATGAACAGCAGGAAGATGAGCGAGCCCAGGCCCGCGACGGCCTTCTCCATGGCCTTGATGACGTCCACGCTGCTCTTGAGCGTCTTCGCGCCGATGCCGTAGGCCACGCCCGTCGCCAGGAAGAGCAGGGTGACGGCCACGATGAGGCCATTCATCAGCGGCGAGTCCCCGATGAGCGCGCCCGTCTCCGGGTTGCGCAGCGGCGCTCCCCGGGGCAGCGACAGGAGGAGCAGCACCGCGACCACGCCGAGGAGCGCCCAGAACGCGAACTTCAGCCCGCGCGACTCATCCGGGGACAGCGCGGCCTGCGCGGCCTCGGGCCGCTCGCCCTTGTACTCCCCCAGCCGGGGCGCGACGACCCGGTCCGTGATGAGGGAGACGACCACCGTCAGCATCAGCACCGAGGCGGCGGAGAACCAGAAGTTCGCCGTCAGGTCGATGGAGCGCTCGGGGTTGAGGATGTGGATGGCGTCGTTGGTGATGCCCGTGAGGATGCCGTCCAGCGGCTTGACGAGGATGTTGACGGTGAAGACGGCGGCGACGCCCGCGAAGGACGCGGCCAGGCCGGCCAGCGGGTGCCGGCCCACGGTGAGGAAGGCCGCCGCGGCCAGCGGAATCAGCACGAGGTAGCCGGCGTCCGCGGCCACGCTGGACAGGATGCCGACGAACACCAGGATGTACGTCAGCAGCCGCGCCGGCGCGACCTTCACCAGCTTGCGGATGAGCGCGCCCACCAGCCCCGCCGATTCGGCGACGCCGACGCCCAGCATCGCGACGATGATGACGCCCACCGCCGTGAAGTTCATGAAGTTCTCGACGACGCCCTCGAACATGAAGCGGAAGCCCTCCGCCGTCAGCAGGCTGCGCGCGGCGGTGGTCGTCTGCTCCAGGGCGTGGGTCTCCGGGTTGATGGCCTCGTACGTGGCGCTCGCGCCCACCAGGTAGAGGATGTGGGAGAGCACGATGACGATGCCGATGAGCGCGGCGAAGATGACCGCCGGGTGGGGCACCTTGTTGCCCACGCGCTCGACGGTGTCGAGCAGCCGCTCCATGAGCTTCTTCTTCGGCGGCGCCGTCCGATGGTTCTTCGCCTGTTTGTCCACGTCGATGTCGCCGAAATGCACCGCTTTCATGGGGCCATCCTTTCCAACAGGGGCATGCGGGCGTGCCTCGTCCTTCCGACGCCCGCGGGCTCTTCGTGCGCTCAGAGCGTCAGCTCGCCTCCCAGCGTGAGCGCGGTGTCCGTGCGGACGGCGTCCTCCGCGGGCGCGCTGTCGTGCTGCACTTCGAAGAACGTGGTGAGCGCGAAGCGATCCGTGAGGTGCACGGAGAGCTTCGTGGTGGAGTCGAACAGCACGCGGGTGTCGCCGAAGACCTTCGGGTGGAGCATGGCGTCCTCCCGCAGCTTGACGTGCTCGTTGATGTCGTAGCGGAACGCCACGCCCACCGCGGGAGACCAGTGGTCCACGTCCGGCAGGTCCTTGTGCTCGGGGCCGTACTCGAAGCGGCGGTCCTTGGCGAAGTGGGCGCCCACGTAGCCACGCAGGAACAGCTCGTTGGACTTCTTCCGCTGTTCGATCAGGGTGATGCCCACGCCCGCCTCCACCTCGGTGCGCAGCTCGAGGTTGGCCGGGTGGTCCGTCTCCGCGCTCACCTTGCCGTAGGCGCTCCACATGGGCGTGGCGCGGTACTCGCCGCGCACCCACGTGCCGAGCGACTTGGCATTCACCTCTCTTCCGCCGCCCTCCTCGGAGCTCGCGGCCTCTCCGTAGGCGCCGTCCGCCTCCACCGTGAGGGCCCACTCGGGCGACTCGTAGTCCGCGAGCGCGTCACCGGTCAGCATGAACTCCTCGGTGTTGCCGGAGAAGAAGGAGAGGCCGAGCCCGAACGAGCCGCTCCAGGGAGCGAGCTCCTCGTCCTCCTCCGCCGCGGCCTCCTTCACGTCCGCGGGGGCCTGGGGGACGGCCTCCGCGTCGCTGGATGGAGCGGGGGCCTGGGCGAGGACGGCGAGGGTGAGAAGGAGCGAGTTCATACGTACCTCGGCGGGTCTCTGTGCCGCGTCCGTGTCCGCATGAGGCTTTTCACGCGAGGGGGTCTGCGCAATCCCGTTGCTTTTGTCCGTGCCCGTCTGCCCATGCGAACGAAGGCCCCGGTGAGCGGGCCCTCGTGTCCACGAGCGGCGCGCGTCAGGGGGCCTGCTCGAGGAGGGCGCGCAGCCGGGCGGATTGCTCGTTGCTCCAGCCCTTCGGTTGCAACAATGCGACCCAGCCGTCCACGTGCTCGCCGGTGTAGACGTGACCGTGGCCGGGGGGGACGGCCATGCCCAGCGGCAGGTCGGCCGTCACCTGCCAGAACGTCACGAAGGGCAGCCACACCATGGCGTCCAGGACGTCGTCGCCGCGGGGCTCGCGCAGCCAGTCAGGCCGCCGCAGCAGGAGCTGGGGGCTCCACCAGGTGATGGGGTCCGAGGGGTGCACCAGGTAGAGCACCCGCGATGCGCCCCACGGCTCGGACGTGGGAGGGATGTCCACGCCTGGCTGCCGGCTGAACCGGACGATGCGCCCGCGCCGGTACACCGGCTCCACCTCGGGGCTGCCCGCGTCGCGATGGTCCGTGAACTCGCGGTACAGCGTGTTGAACTGGGGAGGGCCCACGAACAGCACGCCGTCGGTACGGTTGGCGAGGTCCCTCTCGCCACTGAACGCCGTCTCACCTCCGTACGAGCCCAGGCTCTCACCGAAGACGAGCAGCCTCGGACGTTGGCCCGCGGGCAGCTGGGACCAGCGCTCGTAGACGGCATCGAAGAGGGCTCGGCCCGCCTCTCGTGCGCGCGCCTGGTCCACCAGGACGGACAGCCAGGACCACAGGTGCGAGTACTGCGTGGCGACGATGGCGGAGTCGCCGCCCGTCACGTACTCGAAGGCCTCCACGGCCGGCGGAACCACCCAGCCGCTGCCGGTGGTGGTCACCACCAGCAGGTACTCGCGCTGGAAGCCGCCCGCTCGCTCCAGGTCCTTCACCGCGAGCGCGGCGCGGTCGTCCGCGTCCGGCGCGGAGGCGTAGCCCGCGTACACGCGGATGGGCTCCTTCGCGGGCGCGCCGTGGAACGCGGAGAGCGCCTCCACGGAGGGACCCGTTCCCACGAAGTTGCGCCCCTCGCGCCCCAGGGTGTCCCAGTCCACGAGGGAGCCGGGGCCACCGGAGCGCAGCGCGGTGCGGGGCGGGACGATGCCCTCGGCCGTCGTCGAGTCGCGCAGCGCGAGGCTGCGGTCCGCCATCGCGATGAGGCCGTCCCACAGCACGCCGCTCGCCACCAGCGCGGTGAGCACCACCACCGCCAGCGCGCTCGTCGCCCGGGCCGCGCGGGGCCCCACATGCCGCGAGAGCCAGGCGTCGAGCCGGCGGTACACGGCCCGCAGCCCCCGGCCCACGGCGAGGAAGAGGAAGAAGACGGCCGCGGCGACGGCGGGGGCGAGCAGGTAGCCCACCTGGCCCGAGGTGGGCATCTCCATGAGCTCGCGGATGCGCCGCTGCCAGTGCCAGCCCAGCAGGAGCGCGCCCGCCAGCGCCGCGGCGCCGGTGACGAAGAAGGCCCGCCACGCCAGGGGACGAGGAGTCCTCGCGGGCCGGTGGGCGAACTCACGCCAGAGCCAGGCGCCCAGCACGCCCAGCCCATAGCCGATGGCCGCGCTGATGCCGCTGACGAAGCCCTGGAAGGGCCCGCTGCGCGGCAGCAGCGAGGGAGTGAAGGACAGGCACGTGAAGACGAGCGCCACCCATGCTCCCGGCAGCGTGCCTTGAAGCCATCGGGGGACGGCACGGCTCACGTGCCAGGTGCCACCGCGCTCCGTGGTGGGCCCCGCAGGGCGAGGGAGAAGGCGTTCCATGCGACCCCCGGAAGTGGCGCCGCGCCTCGCGTCCATGAGGGGCCATGCCGGCCTCCCAGCGAGCGGCGCGCGGAGGTGACGTCCGCGCCAGCGGTGCCTGCCTCGTGTCCGAGGCACATCCCGAGGGTAGGACCGTGGATGCCACCCGGCAGCGGGCGCTCGGCGTTCCCGCCAGGTGGGGCGCCCACGGTCCGGCGTGGCCTCGCGCCCCGGGCACGGTTGACGGCCCGGGTGGACCGCGCACCGTTGTCGGGGAGGCTTCGAATGGCGACGACGGCATTGCCAGACATGGCGACGCAGGCCGAGCTGCAGGACGACGTGATGCGCTTCGAGGGCCGCTTCGCGGATCGGCTCCGCCAGTGCCCTACGCGAGCTTCAGCGCGCGCTCGTAGCGTTCGCCCCTTCGTGCTGCGCGTATCAGGTGCGTAGGACGGCTACCGCCTCAACCTCGAAGAGCATCCCATCCAGCGCCAGTCTCGGGACGGGAATCAGGGTGCATGTCGGCTTCATCGCGCCATTCCAGGCCTGGTCGAGCTCGGGACCGATGATGCGAAGCTTCTCCTCGGAGTGGTCCACCACCAGCATCGTGAGCTTGGCTACGTCACCCACGTCCCCTCCCACGGACTTCAGGGCGGTGCGGATATTGCTGAACGCCTGCCGGACCTGGAGGCGGAAGTCCGGCTGGAGCTGCCCGGCCTCGTTCTCGCCGCCCTGGCCCGCGAGGTAGATGAGCCGCGTGCCGGGCGCGACCTGAGCGACGTGGGAGAAGCCGTAGGGGCTCGGGTCGAAGAGCCCCTTGGGATTCGTCAGTACCAGTGCGGCGTTCTTCGTGGAGTCACCGTTTTGTCCCATGGTTCACCCATGTTCGTGAAACCCAGTGCTCCAGGGCCATCCGGTGGAACATCTGGAGCAGCGGCACCAGCGTCTGCTCACTGCACTGCGGGTTTCCGGTAAAGGCGTTACAGACATGCGGCGGCCCCCGGGAGCCTGGCTCGGCGCCCGGTCTTATCTTGGTCGTCGCGATCTCCCCCAGACCTGCGGGCGTGTCTGTGCGACGACGGCGGTGGAAAAGAGCAGCACGATCCAAAGCAGGTGGCGGGGAGGGTTTCTCATGGCCGACAAGCTATGAACCGGGAGTGAAGTCCGTGGGGCGAGCCTCCAGTTGGAAGACGGCCCTCGATGGACACCCGTGAAAGACTCACGGGTGTCCATCACATCAACGGCTCACTGAACCGTCATCAACTCGTTTCCGTAGCCCGGGTACTCGGAATAGAACAGCACCTGGCTCCCGAACACCGTCAGGCCGCTCGGGTAGCTGCTGTACGGATAGCCCGGGCCGCTCCCCGGAAAGATGTCGAGCAACACCGTGCCCGTGGCCGTGCCGTCGGACTTCCAGAGCTCGAAGCCGTTGGTGCCATCGTTGGCGCCAAAGAACATCTTGTTGTTGAGCACCACGAAGCCGCCACCTCCCGGATTCGAACCCGTGGTGCCAGGCCGGATGTCCTTGACCGGCTCGGTGTGGAGGTCGGTGCCATCCGTCTTCCAGAGCTCATTGCCCATGGCTCCATCATCCGCGCTGAAATAGAGATAGCCGTTGAGGAAGGCCCACGGCGTCGGGAGGGAGCCCAGGCCTCCGGCCCGGATGTTTCGGACGAGCACCGTCCCCGCATCCGTTCCGTCCGTCTTCCACAGCTCCGGTCCGGCACCGAGCCCGCTGCCACGGAACACCAGCGTCCCGCCCGCGTTGAACAGGTACTGGGGGTCATCCGCGCTCAGGAAGTAGCGCTGCGAGCCGCCCAGCCCCGGCCGGAGGTCCTTGACCAGCGCCGTCCCGGCGGGCGTGCCGTTCGTCTTCCAGATTTCCAGACCGTGCACGTCATCGAACGCGGTGAAGTACAGCGTGGTGCCCACCGGCGTGAAGCTGCTGGGACCGCCGCCGCCCGCCGCGGAGGTGAAATCCTTCAGGAGGTACGTCCCCGCCGCGGTGCCGTCGCTGCGCCACAGCTCCGTCCCGTTCCCGCCGTCGTTGGCCCCGAAGTAGAGCACGTTGTCGAAGACCACGAAGCCGTAGGGCTCGGAGGAATCCGGTCCCGGCCAGATGTCCCTGACGAGCACCGTGCCCGCCGCCGTGCCATCGCTCTTCCACAGCTCATAGCCGGTGGTGTCGCTATACGCAGAGAAGTACACCGCGCCATTGAAGTAGGTCATGTACCGCGGAGCCGAGCCGTTGACCCCGGCGTAGATGTCCTTGACGAGCACCGTGCCCGCCGCCGAGCCATCGCTCTTCCACAGCTCGGCTCCCGTCACGCCATCATTCGCCTGGAAATACACGACATTCCCAGCGCCGACGGTGAGCGTGGGATTGGACCCGGCGATGCCAGGCACGATGTCCTTGACGAGCACCGTGCCCGCCGTCGTGCCATCCGTCTTCCACAGCTCACGGCCAATGCCTGCACTGTAGGCGGTGAAGAACACCACCCCATTCGCCTGCGCGAACCAACCGCCCCCCGAGGCATCGCTCCCCGGATTGACATCCTTGAGGAGCACCTGCGCACGCACCTCTCCCGAGGCCAGCGCCAGCGCGGACGCGGCCAGGAGACTTCCCAGCTTCCAAGACATTCAAACTCCCAAATGAAGACATCGCCGGGCATCACCCAGCGATGGCGTACCAGTGAACGGACACTTCGGAAGCGATGAGGGACGACTGCGAATCCCTAAAGGTGTCCGGCCCCGGCATGGCCCACACGCCCGACACGGGAGACACGACGTCTCTCCCTCTGTCCCGGCGGGCCACCAGTCTCGAGCTGACTGGCACCACGCATCGCGAGCGCCGGAATACGAGGGATTCCCACAACCATCAAGTCAAAAATAGACAGACGTAGATGCGGGAAACTTCCAGCCGCGGCGGATCGTCAGGCCGGGAGGGGGTGGACGCCCGGCGTCACGTTTTCCATCCGCGCCGTGCACTGCTGAGGCCGAGGGAGACTTCGCGTCCCTCTCGGCCTCGGAGACAGGTGTGGCTCAGGGGCAGACGCAGTAGCCGTTACAGGCGTAGTCACGCGTGCAGGACGAGGTGCCACAGGCCGCCATGCACTGCTCCTGGGTGCCGTACCAATTGGAGTAGTTGCACGTCCACCTCATCGGGCAGATGCCCTGCTGCGTGACGTTCCTCTCGGGGAGCTGCTCATCCACGGAGACGGACTCGGACACGGGGGCCTGGTTGGCCTCATCCGTGCCGCCGCAACCCGACACGGAAACAGCGATGCCGACAAAGACAGCCACGAGAGAAAGGGGGATTCGCATGGGAGAGACTCCGGGTTCAACGTGTTGAAACTCAACAGCGGTATCCATGTTACACCGGTCATGCGGTCTCTCAAGGTTGTATCAGCCGTGAGTCACGGCGGCTCTCGTGCCTCTTCCTGCGCGCCTCGGCGAGCACCTCCAGGCGCACAGGGGGCATCTTCACGAGCCACTCGTCGAGGTGTGCCAGATCTCCGGACTTCTCGTCGACCGTCGTTGCCCCAAGTGGCAGACTCATCCTCCATGGGAACATGGCTGAACGTGGCCTTCATTCAGTGTGCGGATATCGCCCGGGTAGAGAGAGAGCTCTCACGCTTGTTGGTGGAGGGGGGGCGGCGATTGACGGTACCCAAGCCGCGCACCCCGGAGCTGTACGATCGCATGCAGTACGGGCTGGGGGACGAGGTGCAGCGCTGGGGATTGGCCGGTTTCCACGGCGCCCCCGGGTGGACCGTCCTGCGCACCGCACCCTTCGAGCTCCTGATGCAGGGAACTCCGCCGCTGCTCGCACGCCTTTCCTCACGTCTGGGCGTGCCCGCATTTCAGTACAACATCTATGACTCCACCCCAGAGTTCCTGATGGAGGTTGATGCGAGTGGGCGCGTCGAACTCTCGGGATTCGTCGGTATGGAGATAACGCGCTATTGGAACAGCGAACCGCCGATGGAGCGTTTGGATACACAATTTCGTATCATCGATCCATCAGCAGTGGCCGCATGGGCGGAGTCGGCCATGCCGGAGGCGCGTGTTACCGGAACGCTCTATCGCCCCCGCGCCAACCCTCCCCAGACGGACTTCGACAAGCTTCGTGAGTCACAGCGGGCGGATCTCGAGCGATGGCTCGGCCAGCTAGGCACCCGAATCGACCCCGAGAGCCATGAGTGGCGGGTTCATCCCGCGCACATCGTTCGCAGGCTCGCTCAAGCTGGCAGCGCGTTTCTTCCCGCTGATGAGTGCGTGGAGCCGGCCATCAAGACTGTATTTGGCGGGCCGAACGCCAGGCACTGCGACAACCTCTTTCTCGTGGAGACGCTCCTCCCCCATGCACCCATGCCCGTCGATGGGTTCGTGTTGTACGCGGAAGCGAGCAGCCAGTAACGCCTACGTCTTGAAGACCTCCACGCTGCGCACATCGCGGTGCAGAAGGTGCACCTTCAGGATGCGGGCGAAAGCGCGGAAGCCCAGCGCCTCGTAAGCGTGCATGAGGAGCGCTCCCGCCTCCTCGCGCAGCTCGTCGGCGTCCAGCCAGTGCAGGTAGAGCCCGAGCGCGTGCGCATACGCCGCGCGGCCCTCGGCGAGCTCGCGCCGCGCCTCCTCGAGCCATGCCTTTCGCACCTCCATCGAGGCAGCGCCCCTGGACGCGCCGAAATGGGGCACGTGGGCCGGCACCGTCCCCGAGCCCGGCTGCAGGGCGAGCCGCGGGCTGCCCGCGGGATACCCCTGCGTGCGTGGCCAGGGGCACGAAGGCTCGTCGTCCGATGCGCGCCGCGACGCCCACGCCTCGATGGCATCGAGGTGGGCCGCCACCACGCGCAGGGCGCGCCATCGCTTCAATGGATACTTCCGCGACTCCGCGTCCTCGGTGACCATCAGCTCCTGCCGGGCGTTAAAGATGCCATCGGCGATCTGGTAGCGCAGGAAGGCGACGATCTGGCTCGCTTTGTCGAGCCAGGTCTCGGCGCTGTCGCGCGCGTAATTGTGGGCGATGACCGGAAAGTGGTCGGGGCTTTCGTACCAGAAGCCCCAGTGCAGGCCGTCCGAGCCGCCGCTCAGGAACGAGACGAGCTGCGGCGCGTCGGCGCGATAGCGCATATCGAGGCGCGGATCGAGAGGCCCTTCGCGCCCGGGAGGGACCTCGTCGTACATCACCGAGGCGTCGTGGACCTCGCGCGAGAGCCCTCCCGGCGCGAACCATTCGGAGATGCCGGCCGTTTGCATCGAGAGCGCCACGTCCAGCCACGCATTTCCACGCTGCTGACCCGCGGGCGGCTGAAAGTAATGCTCGGGGGGGTTCTCGGGCAGCTCGCCCAGGGCCGCGCCCAGGGCCGCGAGGCTCGCGATCCCCGACGGGAGCTTCAGCCCATAGACCTGCTCGTAACGCGCGCGGACCGCGGCGAGCGTGTCGAAGGCCGCCTCGGCGATGGGAGCGACGCGCGCCGCGAGGGTCTCCGGCGAAAGGCCAATCTCCTCAACGAACGCCTCCCAGCCCTCGTCCTCGGCACCTTTCGGCGGCGCCGGAGGTTCCAGGCAAGCCTCCTCGGGAAAGAGCTCGTCGGACCGTTGCCCCCATTGCGCGCGCAGCGCGTCGAAAGCCTCGAGGCGCGCTCCCCAGTCCTCCGCGTCGAGGGCCGCGCGCGCGACGACGAGGTTCTCCTGCTCGGCCCAGCGAGTGACGACGAGGTTCTCCAGCTCGATCGGCTCGTGGCTCGCACCGCTGCTCTTGAACGTGGCCAGCTTCACCAGGGCCCAGAGCCCCTCGCCGGTCCAGAGTGGGTGCGCCTCGGGGAGCAGGAGAGAGAACATCACTCGCTCCTCGCCGCGCTCGACGTACATGGGGAAGCGCGAGAGATAATCGTGGAGTTTGCGCAGCTTCGGGCCGAGCGCACAGAGCTCTGGCACGGCGGTGTCGTCGACGTCGACGAGGGTCAGGCGCTCCGGCTCGAGGATCAGCTCGCCGCCGCTCGCGAGGCGCAGGGTGGGGTGCCCCTCCTCGGAGATCGTCACGGATGCGGGGCCGGCGGGGCCGAGCAGCGACTGGATGAGGGCCTCGAAGAGGTCGTCCATGATTCTCCTGCGCGAGAGCGCGCGTGGGGTGGGGAGGCTAAGGGTTGGCACTGCGAAGGACCAGCGCCTTTCGCCGGGCGATGCGGTCGGTCGCAGCCCGTGCCGGATTGCCCCCCTCCAGGGCCTTCGGGCCTCTGCGACGTGCCTTGCTACATTGCTACAGCCTCACCCGGTGGCCTCGGCGCATAGAAGGATAGGCGTCAACACCCTGCCTGCGTCTGCGCCGCTCCTTCGCGTGTCACAACACGCCCGGGCTTCATCGCGCCGCTGGTGCGCTCCGAGCCGTGGTGCCGCACTTCGGTACGCTCCGAGCACCGTAGCCGTCAGAGCGTGCTCGCATAGGCACGGGCGGACGAGCCTTGACCCACAGCCCCCGCACTTGATTGAAAGGACGCGACCATGCAACTCCACGCTTGCGCCGCACTCCTGCTCTTCCTCTCGGCTTGCGCTACGCCGGTGCCGAGCTCAAGAGCGCGCGTGTCCCGGAACCCAAGGGTCGCCAATCTCCAGAGAGCGGCGACGCTGCCGTGGAGGGACGGAGGTCGTTGCGCCGTCCAGGAGGCTTCCCAACCATGGCCTGTGCTGGCGGAGCGGTGCTTTGCAGCCCTCGACCATGACCGGGTCCGGTTCAACGACCCGACGAGAAGATGCGCGGTCGCCTCGGCGGGCACGGCTGCCTTGGGATTCGGCCTCTGTGTCTTGGCTGCTCCGGAATTCGTCGTGGGCGCGGTGATCGTCGTGGGCGTCGTGGTGGTGGGAATCGTCATCAAGGAAGCGCTGGATGCGTATGAGCTGAGAGGGAGTAGCCGGGAGGAAGTCGAGCCCGCGCCCCAAACGAAGCCAGCCCCGCAGGAACCCTCAGCGAAGCGAAAGCCCAAGCCGGAGCCATCAGGGCAGGACTGGTTCCCTCCAGGACCGACCGAGCCACTGGAGCGAGAGCGCCATCCTGAGTGCAGGCCCGTCCCGGTGCCTCACGCGGGCAAGGATGACCCGCATAACGAGTGCGCCGACAAGTTTCCGCCGAACAGATATCCCGGCATGGACGTATTCGTGGGCGGTGAGCGCTTCGATGCGCTGCAAGTTGGCGCGAGCGTGCTGTGGGAGATCAAGACCCATCGATTTGACACGTATCTTGAATTTGTCCGGGATCGGGAAATTGAGAAGGAGTTGGAGCAAATAGAAAGGGAGCGAAAAGCTGCGGCGGCGTGTGGATATGACTTCATCATTGGGGTGAGTACCCAGGCGCACAAAGAAGCACTGCTCGCTGTTGTTCCCTCCCTCAGGATCGTCGTCACGGGATGCAAACGATGACCACCCAAAATCGCCTTGTTCTGACCGTCTACGCGCCTGCACTCGTAGGTGACGACAAACGCACACTCGCTGCCGTTCATGGGATGGAGAAGGCGCTCCCTGGCTTGCGTCTAGAGTGGAGAGTTACCGGGGGGCGACGGCTTGCTGCGCTGCCACAGCGCGACACGTGGCTCGTAGAAAAGACCAAGGACGGGGGCTTCCCTCTTGTGTGCAACGGGGACGAGAGTTACCCCGTGACGGTTATGGGGAGGGGAAACTCGGGACTCTTCAGCCCTGGCGGTCAGGCCCTGTTTGAAGTCCATGCGAAGTTGCCGCTAGATGCCGCGGTTATCGCGGCAGCGGCTGAGCTGCTGGATCGCGTAGGGGAGGGCACACGCGCGTTCTGGGGGCGTGCGACCCCACACGACGCTGCGGTGGACATCGCGTATCAGACAGCACCCACGCTGGAAGGGCCGCCGTCCCCACGCCGGGGGCTGCCCGCCCTGAAGCTCTTCGAGCATATCCGCTCGCCCGAGATTCCCTATTATCTCGGGTGGCTGAACTATTGGTCTGCCGCTGCCGCACAGGCCATCGGGTTCCCGGACCCCGCCCGCGACGCGGACCTGCTCTCACGGGCGCGGCGCACGGCGACGGGGGGCTGGGTCGTGCAGCTCACGGACGCACCGCTTGATCTCGACAACCCCGCCCACCTGGACGCGCTCAAGCGGGCCTATGAGCGCTTCCCGGAGATCGGCGGTCGCTCGGCGCCTTGACCCCTCAGCTCGGGGCGCCCTGCGCACATGCCGGTGTCGGCCCAGGGTCGTCTAAAGAAAGGCTTGGCTGTTTGTCGGCAGCGATGACCATGCCCAGAGCGCCGGCCACCTCTTTACCCGCATCGCCACCGCCCGGCTGTATCGCTTCAACCCCGACTACTTGACTTTGCTGCAAGTACCCAGGTCCGCATACACGTTCGCGTCCCGCATGGAGACCCAAGCCGCGTCATTTCGTTCCACGAACTCGGGCGGACGCTCTCCAGTGGTAATCTGGATGCACTGGATATCGGGCCAATACTGGAGGCGAAACCAAGTCGCAGTCTTCGCGTTGTTGATCGTGACCAGCGTGGGGGGCTCCTTACTCATGACGATGGAGAAGGAAACGTCCAGCCCGACGTCGAAGGTGCATCCAAGTATGTCGGCCCGATTCCCATGGCACTTCTTTTGTTGGTTCACGAGCGAAACCAACGAAATGGTCTTCGCTCGTCCTGCCTTTTTGCTTGGCTCTTGAGCGAGCGCGAGCGGGCCCACCAGCATCAGGACGACAACAGCACCGGGCTTCAGCTTCATGGCACCTCCCAGAGGAGTGGGACTCGACCCAATCTAACACCGCTGAGATACCCGGGCGAACTCTGGAGTAGGTTCCTGCCTCATGGGAACTTGGATGAACGCGGCCTTTATTCAGTGTGGGGATGTGGACCGGGTTGAGAGAGAACTTGCCCGCATTGTGGTGGAAAAGGGGCGGCGACTCGTGACCCCGAGACAGCGCAAGACTGACCATCGAGATCCCATGCAAATCGGAAAGGGTGAGGAGGTTCGCCTTTGGGGGTTCGCCGGTTTCCGTGGCGCCCCGGGATGGACTGTCATCCGCACCGCCCCCTTTGAATTGTTGATGCAGGGAAGCCCGCCGCTTCTCGCACGCCTCGCCGAACAGGTGGGCGCACCTGCTTTCCAATACAACATCCACGACAGCAGCTCGGGATTATTGATGGAGGCGGACGTGCGTGGGCGTGTGGAGCTTTCAGGGTACGTTTCGCACGAGCCGAGAGAATACTGGAACGGAGACCCGCCAATGGATCGCGTAGAGCCGCGCTTTCGCATCATCGATCCCTCGGATGTGGCTGCATGGGCCGAGGCAACCATGCCAAAGGCACGGGTGAAAGTGATGGATTCCTCCAAGGGGAACCTCCAGATGGAAGATCCCGAGCTGACGCGGTGGCTCCGCGATATTGACGCCGAGGTTGACCCCACGGAAGGTCGGCCCGGCCACTATGACGTGTGGACGTTTCATCCCGCGCACGTCATCCGCAAGTTCGCGGAGGCAGACGACACCGGCCTATTCCTTGATCCGGATTGGTGTGTGGAACCGGCCTTCAAGGCTGTTTTCGGCGGTCCGAATGCCGAGCACTGCGACAACCTCTGCATGGTGCAGACGCTAATCCCCCACGCACCACTGCCCATTGACGGGTTCGTACTCTACGCAGAGTCGAAGGAGTAGGAACGCGAACGGGTGTTGGGTGGGCCCCCGAACACCGACTTCAGCGTCGAGGGATGGCCTTGCCCGACAGCAATGTCGCCGGTCGTGAACATCATGGACGTGAGCGAGCGCCCCCGCTTCGGGTGCTCGATTGCCATCGTCTATGCGATCGCGCCGCCCATCGAGGCTCCCACGACATGCGCGGAGTCGACCTTCAGTGCGTCGAGCAGGCCGACCGCGTCAGCGGCCATGTCGGAGAGGGTGTATGAGACCGACGACAGGTCGCCCCTGAGCGCCGCGGGCAGGTCGGCTGGCGGGGGCAGTACCGCATCAACTCGGGAGCCTACCCGGCGAGGTTCTGGGATCGCGCAGCGCGCGGATGCGGTAGAGGCGGCGCACGTCGTGCGCGTCGTAGAGCCGTTGGTGCTCCTCCGTCCGCGCCGCTGGCGCGAGCAGCCCGATGTGCTCGTCGTGGTGAAGGGTGCGCACCGTCAATCCGGTGGCAGCCGCCAGGTCGCCGATCCGCCAGCGTCGCCGACTCGTCGTTCGTTCCTTCATGGCCGGCGTACGGGACAACCTGACGTTGCGTCAGGTGCAAGGCCACCGGAACGACTTGCGCGGCTCCTGACTCAGAGCGCTTCGGTCGCGAGGACCTTCACGTCGACCGGCAGTTGCTCCGGCTCGCCCGGCTGGACCAGGTGGATGCGTGTGCCGGAGGCACCGTGGCCGAGGCCGGGCTTCAGCACCTGCTGGGTGTCGTAGTGGCCGCCGTTCTGCCGCCGGAACGGGATGGGGGCGTCCGTGAACAAGCCATCCAGCCGCGCCACGAATGCCTCCGCGACAGCCGGCCACTGCTCCGCGCTCAGGCGGTCGGTCTGATAGGTCGCGAACGGCGGCAGGACATCCATGCCAGGATAGTAGAAGACCCCGTGGTGGATGGGGAACAGGAGGTCATCCAGGGCCCCGTTGACGCCGCGGTCGGAGTAGTGCGGCGCGCGCCCTCCAATCGTGACGGACAGCATGGCACGGCGGCCCGTCAGCGTGCCCTCGCCATAGCGGTCGCCCCAGCGTTCGCCCTCGTGCACGCCGACGCCGTAGGCGAAGCCGTAGGCAAAGACGCGGTCGATCCAGCCCTTGAGGATCGCCGGCATCGAGAACCACCACAGGGGGAACTGGAAGATGACGGCATCGGCCCAGAGCAGCTTCTGCTGCTCGGCCGCGATGTCCGGGCTCTGCGTGCCGTCCGCAAAGGCGTGTTTCGACGCCCGCACATAGGACAACCGCTCTCCAGATTCGTGGTTCAGGAAATCGTCGCCATCGGCGACAGCCTTCCACCCCATGGCGTACAGGTCGGAGACCCGGACCTCATGGCCCCGCGTGCGGAGGTGGCGCACCGCGAGGTCCTTCAGTGCGCCATTGAGCGAACGCGGCTCTGGGTGGGCGTAGACAATCAGGATGTTCATGGACGTGCCCCTTCAGTTGGACATGGAGAGGGCCGAGCCTCCCCGCGTCTTCATGGCGAAGTGGTACGATTCAGGTTCCGATTTCGCAAGTACGCACAAGTTTGGGCAGTACGCACAAAAAGGGAACCATGGCTCGAAAGCGCGACGACGACTCGAACACCAACTGCGCGGTGGAGGCGTCCCTCGGCGTCATCGGCGGACGCTGGAAGGGCGTGGTGCTGTACTGGTTGTTGAAGGGCACGCACCGCTTCGGTGAGCTGCGCAAGCGGCTGCCGAACTGCAGCCAGCGCATGCTCACCCTGCAACTGCGCGAGCTCGAGGAAGACGGGCTGGTGAAGCGTACCGTCTACGCCGAAGTACCGCCGCGCGTGGAGTACGAGCTCACCGCCTTCGGACGCTCACTCGAGCCGGTGCTGCTGGGACTGCAGGATTGGGGTGAGAAGTACAAGCGCCGGCTCCAGCGCGTGTGAGCCCAGGTATCAGCCCGTTCGCCATGACCGCGGAGCCCCGAGCCCGTGGAGCTCAGCCGGCTCGCGCGAAGGTTCGTGGCTTCCCGCGTTGACTCGTGCGGGTCCACCCGCGGAGGCGGTAGGGGAGCGCTGACAAAAAAGTCTGTCTCTTCGCGAGGACTCCAGGTACAGGGCACGGCCAGGGGCCGACGACCTGTCATTTCCGTCCGCGATGCGCGGATGTGGAGGTGCGAGATGCAAAGAGTCGGAGTCCTCTTCTCGATTCTCACCAGCGTGCTCCTGTGGCTGCCCGGGCGCGCTCACGCGCAGACCCTCGAGCGGCCCATCGAGGTCATCGGCCCCGAGGGGTACACCCGGAGCGTGTCATTCACGCTGTCGCCGGACGCCGTGTCACAGGCCGTCCACCTGTGGATACAGGCGCACAATCTCAGCTACGAGGGCAAGGGCTCCGTCCGCTTCAACGACGACGCGACGTGGATTCCCCTCAATAACTCCACCGTGACGGTCGAGGGCCGGGGCAGGAACTACGGCGGCATTGGCGGCGCCTTCGCCACGCTCTCGATGAGGCTCCCGATTCCGGCAGGCGCCCTGAAGTCAGGCACCAATACGCTCCACTTCCGCTTCAACTACACGGACGAGCGCTCCATCGGCTACCGCGTCCTCCGGTTCAACCTGCTGCGCGCGGATGACACGCAGGTCATTCCCGAGAGCGCGTTCTCCGACGTGGATCCCCACTCATGGACAGCGCCCTACCAGGACCTGGCGTCCATCTCGGAGGGTGAAGCCCTCTGGAGGACCGCGACCCTGGTGCCATCCTCGAAGAATGGCACGCCGATGCGCGCTCACTGCATGGACTGTCATACCCAGAACGGGATGGACCTGAAGTACTTCGGCTACTCGAACCACACCATCGTGGAGCGCTCGAAGTTCCATGGCCTGACCGAGGAGCAGGGCCTGAAGATTGCCTCGTATATCCGCTCCCTGTACGGCGTGAAGCCCTGGGGGCGCCCGTGGAATCCACCGTACCAGCCGGGGCCGGGCCTGGACTCACTCGGCGTGGAGCGGTGGGCGGCCGGCGCGGGCATCGAATGGGTCCTCCCCGAGGACAAGGACATGCTCCCGTACATCTTCCCCGGGGGCATCACCGAGGAGGCGGTGTCCACCAAGGCGAACCTGAGCGCTCGGGAGATTCCCACGACGCTGCAGCTTCCGGACTGGAACCACTGGCTCCCGAGCATCCACCCCAAGGACGCCTGGGGAGATGACTTCGTGAACTCGCGCGTCAGCGGCAGCTACGACGGCCAGGGCACGTGGGCGCTCACCTATGACCCGACCGGCACCAAGACGGGGAGGGCACACGCCGCACGCGTCGTCGCGTCTGGCTATTCCACCTACCGCAGCGAGCTCGTCTACTTCGCGGAGGAGTGGAATCTGTCGCTGTATAATTTCCTCCTCCCTCGCTATCCCGACACGGTGAAGATCTCCGACCCGGTCTACTCGCGGAAGATCTACTCGACGGGGCTCTGGAAGCTGGTCAAGGAGTTCGAGCTCATGAACGAGTTCCGGCTCGACGGGCACTATCAGCAGCTCTTCCCCACGGCGCGTGACTCGAGGGCCTGGTTCTTCAACTACAGCTTCGATGTCTCGCCGAACACCATGAAGCTCCCCGCCGCGAACACGGGCATCAACAACAACTCGACGTTGATGCACCTGTATTTCTCGACGGCCTGGTACCACGTCGCGCTCGTGCTCAACAATGGCAACCACAGCAACGGGGACCGGAGGAACTCGCAGCGCCCCATCGACTGGCCCTATGTCCATGGCTTCATCCTGCACCTGAGCAATGACGTGGCGGGCAATCCCTCGACGATGTCGAACCAGGTGCTCTTCCTCATCAAGGGGATGCAGGTCGCGGACAACTCGCTGCCCTTGAGTCACAACGGAGGCTGGCACATCCGGGGCCCCGCGAGAATCACGTCCCTCGTGCACTTCGGTTGGTCCGCGGCCCGGAGGACCTGGGGCATCTCCCCGGAGCAGCGCAAGGCCATCTTCCAGGTGCTGCTGTCGACCTGGCTCAAGAAGACGAAGGAGTACTCACCGGAGACCTGGCGGACCGCCTACGCCATCGACCCGAGTCAGCCATACACCTTCGTCGACCAGTTCCCGGCCATCAACAACATCTGGTACATGATTCCGCGCTTCCGGTACTTCGGCGTCGACGCGGCCCTCGTGGAGGAGCTCACCCAGTGGGCGGAGAGCGTCTTCACGGGCGTGGACTGGACTCCGGTGCGCAACGCCACCTGCACCGAGCGCGCCTCCGGCGAAATCTCCTGCACGAGCGGGTAGAGCTGAAACATTCCTCCGCTGTTTAAATCAATCCAAAGATTGACACTCCGATTTGAGCGCTCGCAATGTCAGCCGGTCGCCGAGACTGGCGACGGGGAGCGCGCCAGCGCGCCGCGGGCAGTCCCGCGGCGCGTGCGGCGCGCACTGATGTCATCGCATCCACGACGCTCATTGCTGGAGGTCACACCATGTCGAGGTCGAAGCAACTCTCGTCTTGCCTCCGTCTCACTCGCCGAGCCTGGCCGGCGCTCGCTGCGCTCGTCCTGACCGCGCTCGCGCCGGCGGCTCGCGCTCATTCAGCGGTCTACGGTGGTGGCCCGTTCTATTCCGGCGGCACCGCGGTGATGGACGACCTGCGCGGCTCGGGCTTCACGACAATCATCCTGTGGAGCTTCCACATCGAGGACAACGGCGACCTCGTCTACAACGACATCCCGGTGGTCAGGAACGGCGCCTACATCGGCGACGCTGCCTGGCCGACGCGGCTGGCCACGCTCAAGACCGCGCCGACCTCGGTCAACCGCATCGAGGTGTCCATCGGCGCCTGGAGCGTTCCCGATTTCGAGCGCATGGCCAGGCTGGTCAATGGCACCGCGACCGGCTGCGGCAGCACCCTCGTCTGCGGCACGGGCAGCAACAGCATCCTGTACCGCAACTTCCAGGCGCTGAAGACCGCCACCGGCGCCGACGCGGTCAACTTCGACGACGAGAGCGCCTACGACCTCGCCTCGACCACCCAGTTCGGGCAGATGCTGATCGGCCTGGGCTACAAGATTGCCTTCGTGCCCTATACCAACCAGACCTTCTGGAGGAGCCTCAAGGACAACCTCGGCAGCGCGGTCGACCGCATCTACCTGCAGGTGTACGACGGCGGCGCCGGCAACAATCCGGCGAGCTGGAACACCGCGATGGGCATGACTGTGGCCCCGGGCCTGTGGTCGCGCCACGGCAGCGGCTGCACCAGCGGCGACAGTCCGGCCACGGTGCAGAGCAAGATGACCAACTGGAAGAGCAGCGCCGGAATCACCGGCGGCTTCATGTGGCTGTACGACGACATCCAGGCGTGCTGGTCACAGGGCACGACCGCGCAGTACGCGGCGGCCATCAACACCGCGGTCAGCGGCAACTCCCCGCCGGTGGCCAACTTCAGCGTCAGCGTGAGCAGCCTGACCGCGACCTTCACCGACGCCTCCACCGACAGCGATGGCAGCATCGCCTCGCGCAGCTGGAACTTCGGTGACGGCACCAGCTCGACGGCGACCAACCCCAGCCGTACCTATGCCAGCGCCGGCGACTACAACGTCAGCCTGACGGTGACGGACAACGGCGGCGCCAGCAACACCAGGACCCAGGCCGTGTCGGTCGGCACCGGCAACATCAACCTGGCGCTCAACAAGCCGGCGACCGGCACCAGCGCCTGCAACGCCAACGAAGCGCCGGCCAAGGCGGTCAACGGCAGCGTCTCCGGCGGCACCACCGACAAGTTCTGCTCGTTGACCTCTCCGTCCTGGTTGCAGGTCGACCTCGGCTCGGCCCAGACGGTCCGCAGCTTCGTGGTCAAGCATGCCGGCGCGGGTGGCGAAACGACCAGCTGGAACACGCGGGCCTTCACCATCCAGACCTCCACCAACGGCACCACCTGGAGCACCCCGGTGACGGTGACCAACAACACCGCCAGCACCTCCACGCACGCCATCACCGCCACCTCGGCGCGCTACGTCCGGCTCAACGTGACCACCGCGACCCAGAACGGTGACCCGGCGACGCGTATCTACGAATTCGAGGTGCGCTGACCCCGCTCGCTGCATCCACCGAGCGGAGCAGGAAATACAAAGGGGGACGGGGCAGGGTGGCCCGTCCCCCCGAAGTCGCGGAGCCGCCGGTCAGTAGCCGACGTAGCCGCTGCCGTTGTTGAGTCCCTTGATGCCGGGGACGTTGGAGACCGAGCCGTAGCGCGCGATGGAGTAGCGGACGCCCGCGATGATGTTGTCCACCGGGTTGCGGATGTTGTCGTGGCCGGGGAGCTTGTGCGCGTCGAACGTCGGCTGGATGGTCTGCATCAGGCCGATGGAGGGCGTGCCCTTCTTCGCGTTGGAGTCCCAGTTGTTGATGGCGTTCGGGTTCCCGCTGGACTCGTGCTGGATGATCTTCGCGATGTCCTGCGGATTCATCTTGTCCGCCGGGACGCCATTCGCCTTGAGGATGTCCGTCGCCTGCTTGATCCAGTCACCGACCTGGCCCTTGGGCACGTCACCCGGCGCCTGCGTCCCGGTGGTCTTCTTGGTGCCGCCCGTCAGGTCCGGACCCTTCTTGCTGCCGGCGCCTTCCGCCTTGAACTCGTCCTTGCTGCCCGGGATGTTGAGCTTCGCCCCCGAGTAGATGAGGTTGGCGTTCTTGATGTTGGGGTTCGCCTTCATCAGCGAGCCCACATCCGTGTGGTAGCGCTTCGCAATGCCGCTCAGCGTGTCGCCTGACTTGATCCGGTAGTCACTCATGGGGGGAACCTCGTGATTGCCGAAGACGGTGATGCCTGATTCTCGGGAGGATATTTCCGGAGTTTCGCCCACATTTACGTTTTTTGTGGGTAACTGGCCTTCATGCTCCGACCTTGCCGGCGGTCAGCTCACACCCGGGATGCGGCCCTTCAGCAGGGCTTCCACACGCTCGCGCACCGTTCCCAGGAGGGACTTCAGGGGCTCCATGCCGCGCAGCGGGCCCAACTGCGAGAGGAGCGGCAGGGCCAGGGGCTCCAGGTGCAGCACGTCCCAGACATGGGGCAGGCCCGCCGCGTGGAGCTTCGCGTCCAGCTCGCGCAGGGGCACCAGCTCGGCCAGCTCGTGCTTCTCGGGGTCCCAGATGCGGCAGTACTCCCCGATGGGCGTCATCCGGAATCCGGGGGTGCCCGTCAATGAGCCCTCGTTGCCGTACTCAGGCACGGTGGGCTGGGGACTCGCGCTGGCTGGGGGCGGAGGCGCATGGGGCTCCTTGCCATGCCGGAAGGTGAGGTAGTGGTCGATGATGGCGTTGACGGCATGGCGAGCGGACTCGTTCGCCGACTCCATGGTGGTCATCCGCGTGAAGGTCTTGAGATAGGTGCCGGCGAAGACGAGCTTGGCGAAGTGCACCTGGTAGCCCCCGTGCGGCGCCTGCCACAGGTCGGGGTGGCTCTCCGAAGGCGCTACGCACCCGGAGGAAGGCACCATCGGGTCCCAGGGGTCGGCGCCGGGCCTGCGGTCCCAATCACCCACGACGGGGATGAGATAGGGCGTCCGGTTCTCGACGGCGCGCTCCTTGCCGTCCGAGTCCTTCTCGAAGCGGATGGAGCGGTCCAGGTGGTACCAGGCGGGCTCCGGCAACTTGAATCCAGGGTCGACCGACTGGGGGAGGGGCGCGTTGTGCTGCTCGGTGGCGTTCCTGATCTGCCGCCACACCTCGTGAGCGATTTCCTCGCGAGAGCACGTCGAGGGGCTCTTCAGTCCGGGCTCGCGCACGTACCAGTTGCCGATGTCCACGCTGAGCACCGCGCCGAAGCCGTCCTGCCAGTAGGCGGGCGGAGACGCCCAGTACTGCTGGCTGTTGATGGCGGACAGGCCCCAGGGCGCGTCGAGGAAGTAGATGTAGCCCTCTGCGAGCCGGACGGTGGAGGGAAAGTAGAACTGGATGCCGGTGAGCGTCTGGAACCGGTCCCAGGGGTCGTGGCCGGGAAGCACGTGCGGGTCTCGCGACTGCTCCTCCTCCTGCCCGCGCGGGTTGGCTGGAATCCGGGTGGTGAAGCCGCGCAGTCCACCGATGACGCCGATGGCCGGCTCCAAACCCTTCGTCACCTCCTCCGCGGCCGCCGCGTCGGTCGCGACGAGGTAGTAGTCCACCAGCTCGACGTCGCCCTCGGACGACTCCGGGTCGTGCCACTCCGTGTCCTGTTTCTCTGCCTCTTCGAGGGAGGGACGCCACCAGGCGACGAGCCCGCGTTCAGTGGACTCGAACCGGGTCAGCTTGCCCAGGACGAACTCGACGCTCAGGTATCGCTCCAGGTATCGGCGCCATGGGCGGAGCCAGGCCAGGGTGGTGGGCCCATTGAGGGTGCCATCCGTCTTCGGCATGGGCAGCAGGTTGTTGAGGTAGAGCTGCGCGAGCGTGTTGCCATTGGTGCGCGCATCCCCCCATTCCCCATCGAAGGCAGCCAGCACCCGGGGCGCGAACTTCATGTCGCGCTTGAACGCCTCGCTGTACGTGTAGCGGCTCGTGTTCGTCTTCGGGTCACGGTCCTCCAGGTATTCCCACCAGGAGATGCTCTCGTATTCGGCCTTCCTCCGCTCGGAGCTGGTGCACAGGTAGCGCCAGATGCGCAGGGTGAACTGGAGGGTGTCCGTGGGCGGGTAGCCGGAGTCGGCCAGCTCCCAGAGCTCCTGGAGCATCTCCACCGGACGGGTGGCGGGAGCCCGGCGCAGGAAGCGGATACGGCGGCCCTGTGAGGCGATGCCGTAGAAGCTGGAGGGGACGAGGTTGTCGAAGACGCGGCGGGGCGTGAGGTTGTCGTCCTCGTCCAGGAGGGGCGTCTCCACCATCGTGGAGGCGAGGTGACGGTAGGACGACGGGATGAAGCGGAAGCCGTGCTCGCCGGGCAGGAAGTGCAGGAACTCGAACCATATTCCCTCCTCGTCCTCGAGCTTGCGCAGCGGCTCCTCCAGCACGCTCTCGAGCTGCGTGGCTCTCTCCTCACCGACGATGACCACCCGCTCCGGCGGGAAGGGCCAGTTCACGTTGTTCAGCAGGTACTTGCGCAGGTAGTCCGCGTTCTTCCTGCGTGCCATCCTGCGTGTGGGGCTCGGGGGCGTACGCAGATGGAGCACGCCCACATGCTTCGAAGTCCTGTAGCGGCACTTCGCCATGATCGGGGCAAGCCGGTTGACATCGATGGAGCCGGGCTCCGCCTTGTCCGGGTCGAAGGATGGGGCGAACGCGTAGAAGAAGCGGTACTCGTCACTGAGCGCGAGCCTGCCGCCCTCCTGGAAGTTGCCCTGGGCCCCCTTCTCCACACGCACGAACTGGGTGCGGGCCATCCCTCCCACGGCGATGCCACGGCGGGTGAGGTCCCCTGCCTCGTCGTACGACTCGACCTGTCCCATCTCGTCGCATTCCCGGGCGCACTCGATGACGCGTACCCGGAAGCCCCGGCGAGCCAGCTCGTGGGCGGCGGTCAACCCGGCGATTCCCGCGCCATAGATGTGGACGCGGGCGAGCCTCCTGGGTTTGTCGGGAGGGAGCTCCCCACCATCGCTGCGTACCGTCATGGACGTCTCCAGATGGCCGCGGGGCCTCGCCCACGGAAGCCATCGAGATGGCTCCGCATGACTGCTTTGCCGGAGGCAAAGGGTGACACCTTGTCCCTGGCAAGCCAGAAGCCCGGAAGCGCCGGGCACCGTCTGGAATCGCGCAGCACCGGGCCCGGTGAACCATCCAGGAGCGGCGTGCCGGTTAGAGGCAGTCCGTCACGAGCTCCTGGCCTTCGCAGTGCGCGTCCTGGGCGGCGTAGCACTTCGCCGAGATGAGGGTGCCCCAGGTCGCGATGCGCCACCACCCCTCGTCGTCGACGCAGTGGCCGAGGGAGTCCTCGTCCATCACCTCGCACACCAGGTCTTCCGCCGCGCGGATGGAGACCTGGTGCCGGTAGCTCTCGGCCGGGATGCTCTCGTTGGACTCCGCGCATCGTCCGAGGGAGCCACATTGCTGGAGCTCCGACTTCCACTCCGTCCCTCCGTAGTGGATGTCCGAAAAGATGGAGAGGTTGCCGGGCTGACCGGCCTGGGCGATGGACGCCGCGAACAGGGCCGCGATGATGGCGAAGCGCTTCATGGGGTGTCCGGTTCCCCGGGTCAAAGCCCGGCGCCAGGTAGAGCGGCCTCGCGCCGGATGTGATTGGCGGTGGGCTGTCGCCTCCCACGATGGCGTGCGGAGGGCGCGGCGCCGGGCTGTCGCCTCCTGGCTCTGGTGCCCGGCCTGACTCCTGGACGGTTGCATCCGGCCTGACAGCCCGCCTGCTTCATTACGAGCGAGCCCGAGGATGGCCATGCATGTTCATGACCTGGGCGTCTCGAAAGGAGTCAAGCGATGCGAAGAGCTGTCCGGCTCGCCGTGCCCACCGCGGTGTTGTTATCGATGGTCTGCGTCGTGTTACCTGCCAGTGCGTCGACCAGCGAGGATGTTGCCATACGGGAGAGCGACCAGCGCCCGGTCGCCAGGGCCTGGTTCAACAGCGGAAGGACCCCGTGCCTGCCTGGACTTCCCAACACACTCACGCTCGCGGTGGAGGAGGGCGCTGAGTCGGCCGAGGTCTATTGGGACATCCGGGGGGAGACCAGCGGAACCTGGAAGGAGACGGTCGATAACGTCGACAAAGAGAAGACGTTCTCGGTGTCCGGACCGGTCCAATCCAAGGCGCAAATCCGGTACAGGGTATGCGGCACGCTCGAGGGACAGAAACACTGCGGCGACGGCGCGTCCGACTGGGTTCGCTAGCCCTTTCAGCACCGAGCCGCTCGCTCACTTCGTGGAGCCGACCAGGCGCGTCCCGGCCATTGATAGCGGGGCTGCTGGGTAGCGGGCGCTGCCTCGCCAGCTTCCGCCTTTTCGATACCCCGAAGGCCGCTCCGTACCCCGGGCCGATGGCGGGGTGACCGGGCCATGGGAACCGTCGTGGCGAACGGCAATCATCGAGGGAAGGAAGGTCGCGATGAAGCGTGTCGTCGTCGATCACTTCGGCGGGCCCGAGGTCGTGACGGTCGTTGATGAAGACGCTCCGCGACCGGGGACTGGCGAGGTCCGCGTCAGGGTTCTGGCCGCCGGCGTATCTTTCACCGATGCCCAGCTGCGCGCCGGCACGTATCTCGGCGGGCCGAAGCCGCCGTTCACGCCCGGCTACGAGCTCGTCGGCGTCGTCGAGGAGCTCGGCCCTGGCTGCTCGAGGTTGCGAGTGGGGGACCGGGTCGGCGCGCTGACGGTGTGGGGCGCCGATGCGGAGCGCGTCTGCGTGCCGGAGAAGTACGCGGTCGAGGTGCCCGAGGATCTCGACCCGGCCGAGGTCGTGAGCCTCGTCTTCCCGTACATGACTGCCTATCAACTGCTTCACCGCACGGCGAAGGTGAAGCGCGGGGAGACGGTGCTCGTGCACGGCGCGGCTGGCAGGGTGGGCACGGCGCTCCTCGAGCTCGGAGCGCTGGCCGGACTTCGCCTCTACGGCACCGCTTCGGCTCGCGACCGCGCCGCGGTCGAGCGGCTGGGCGCGGTGGCCATCGACTACCGCAACGAGGACTTCCTGGCGCGGGTGCGCGAGCTGACCGGCGAGGGGGTGGATGTCGCGCTCGACGGAATCGGTGGCGTGTTGTCGCTGCGCTCCTTCCGCGCGCTGCGGCCCGGAGGAAGGCTCGTCGTGTTCGGCCGCTACGCCACGCTCGCGCACGGGCGCAAGAACTGGCGAGCGGTGTTCGAGTGGTACGCGGCGACCGCGCTCGTCGCGCTCTGGGGGCTGGTCTCACCTCGCCGGCGGGTGCGCTCCTACCGGATCCAGAAGCTGCGCATCCGCCACCAGGATTGGTTCCGGGAGGACCTCCTCGTGCTGCTCGAGCGGCTTCGTCGTGGCGAGATCCACCCGGTCGTGGCCGAGCGCCTGCCGCTGTCCGACGCGCGTCACGCCCACGAGATGCTCGAGCGCTCGGCGGCGAAGGGCAAGCTCGTGCTCGTGCCATAGCCTGCTCCTGGGGTGGAGCCGCCCCGCCTTGTGTGACTCCGGAGCGCGTCGTTAGATGGCCCGATGGGTGTCCGGTTCGGATTTCGTGGGGGTTGGGGAGCGTGGCTGTACGCGCTGGTGTTTCTCTTCTTTCTGCCGGCCTGCGAGGCCTTCGACAGTGGCCCCACGCTGGAGACGAAGGCCCGGCGGGCGGAGGCCGAGCAGAGGCCCGCGGATGCGCTGAGGCTCTACACGCGAGCCTGTGACAAGGGCGTCCTCACGAGCTGCCTGCGCCAGGGACAGCTTCTCGCCGAGGGACTCGGGACGGCGAAGAACGAGGCCGAGGCGCTGAAGCCGTGGCTGCGCGCGTGCGATGGCCAATTGGCGGACGCATGCGCGGCGGCGGCCGCCGTCCTCGCGCGGACGCCCGCGGAGGTGAAGCGCACGCAGGAGCTCGAGAAGAAGGCGTGCCAGCTCGGCCGCCAGGGCTCATGCGTGGACTGGGCCTCGCGCTTCATCGACTCACTGCAGGAGAAAATCGTCGACGCCCCCATGGCGGACAAAGAGGAGTACGCCAACGCGTTCGCGGCGCTCCGGAGCGCGTGTGGTGCCGGGGAATCCCGCGGGTGCGAGGTCGTGTGCTCGAAGACGAAGGGCCTTGATTCGGACGCCTGCCGCGCGGGCTGCGACAAGGGAGCGGCGCGGACGTGCCACTTCGTCGCGCAGTCCTATCTGAATCAGGAGAAGCGCGACTTCAAGCAGGCCCAGGCGTTCGAGGAGAAGGCCTGCGAGGGCGGTGAGTCCGTGGCCTGTCTGACGCTGGTGCGACTGGGGCGACGGGGCTGGTTCAAGGGCGTGAAGCCGGCGGTGCTCGTGAAGCGAGCCTGCGAGCTGGGGGACTGCTCCGCCGCGTGCGAGCTGGGGGATGCCAAGGCGTGCGACGCCGAGGCGCGGAGGCTCGCCGCGAAGGGAGACGCGGAGGTCGCGAAGAGGAGTCGGGGCGAGAGTGGCTGAGCTGTCCGCGCTGTCCACTCACCTTCATCGGAAACGACGCGAGCGCGCCGTCGCTCGGAGCGGTGGCCGAGGGCTCCTTCGTCGAGCCAGGCCGGACCGAGTCCTTCATCGAGCTCAGTGGGTGTGAGGGGTACGAGTTCACCGGCATCACGCGCGGCACGTTCGGCCGGCGGGTGCTCCTGGCGGAAGTGGACGGCCATTGGAAGCTCATCCGCTAACCACAGCATCGAGTGGAAGTGGGACGGCGACACGCTGTCGGTCCAGCAGGACTATGTCACCACGCAGAAGTTTCGCGGCGCGCGCAACAGGTTGGTGGACCGCGACTGGCGCGCGGCGCGCTCCTTCGACTGAACGGCACGCCTCGAAGAAGCGAAGGACACCCGGCGAACCTCGCGCCGGGCGCTCGCGTCCGAGTCGTCGTCGGTAAGTAATTTCGGATGCAATCCAGTTACCGGACCTCTGTCGTTGCAGGATTCCCATGTCGAAACTGCCGGATTTCGAGGGGCTGGCGATGTTCGCCAAGGTGGCCGAGGAGCGTTCGTACGCGGGGGCCGCGCGAGCCATGGGGCTGTCCGTGGCGACCGTATCGCGTGGCGTCAGCCGGCTGGAGGAGCGGCTCGGCGCACGGCTCTTCAACCGCACTTCGCGGCGACTGGCGCTGACGCCGTTCGGGCGGACATTGGCGGAGAGCGCCAGCCGCCTCTATCGCGACGCCGAGGCCATGGAGCACGCGGCGCGGGAACAGTCCGCCCAGCCGCGGGGGCTCATCCGCCTGGCGGTGCCCATGTCCTTCGGCCTGCGCTGGGTGGCGCCGCTGATGCCGAAGTTCTTCCGCGCCTATCCCGAGGTCTCGGTGGATCTTCACCTCTCGGACGAGGCCGTGGACCTCGTGGGGCAGGGCTTCGACGCGGCACTGCGAATCTCGGCGCAGCTGGACCCGTCGCTGGTCGCGCGGCGGCTCTGTCCTGTCTCACGCTTCATCGTCGCGGCGCCGCGCTACCTGGAGCGGCACGGCCGGCCGAAGCACCCTCGCGACCTGATGGGCCGGGACTGCCTTGGCTACGCCTACCGTGCGCGGAGCGACGCCTGGCGGTTCGTCAACGCCGCGGGCCAGGAGGAGAGCGTCACGCCCACCGGCCGGCTGCGCGCCACCAATGCGGATGCCCTGGTGCCCACCGTGCTCGCGGGGCTCGCCATCGCCGAGCTGCCCGAGTTCATCGCGAGCGAGTACCTCCGCGACGGAAGGATGGAGGTGCTCCTGAAGGACTGGCCCCTGCCAGCCGGCGGCCTCTACTTCGTCACGCCCGCCACGGGTGTCCGCCCCGCCAAGGTCGAGGTGCTCTCTGCCTTCTTCGCGGAGCACCTCTCCAAGCCCACGTGGCGCTGGCCGCGGTGACACGGCCTTCACTGTCCCTCCATTCCTGCAACGATGGTTTGCAATCCTTGCGGTTTCGGCGCCACGCGCGTCCCGCTACATGTGGCTCACACCAACGGAGACCGCCGATGCGCCTCGACGCATGGCTCGCCTCCCAGGAGGACCATCATGTCCCGCAAGCTCGAAGGAAAAGTGGCCGTCATCACCGGTGCCACCAGCGGAATCGGCCTCGCGGCCGCCCGGCGGTTCGTGGCCGAGGGCGCGCACGTCTACGTCACCGGCCGGCGCCAGGCGGAGCTCGACGCGGCGGTCGCGGTGCTCGGCGGCAGCGCCACCGGCGTGCGCGCCGACGCATCGAGCCTCACCGACCTCGACCGGCTGTTCGCTCGCGTGCGCGAGGAGAAGGGGCGCATCGACGTGCTCTTCGCCAACGCGGGCGGCGGCTCGATGCTGCCGCTCGGCGCCATCACCGAGGAGCAGTTCGACGACACGTTCGGCCGCAACGTGAAGGGCGTGCTCTTCACGGTCCAGAAGGCGCTGCCGCTGCTGGCCGAGGGCGCATCGGTCATCCTGACCGGCTCGACGGCGGGCACCGAGGGAACCCCGGCATTCAGTGTCTACGCCGCGACCAAGGCCGCGGTCCGCAGCTTCGCGCGCAACTGGATTCTGGACCTCAAGGGCCGGAGCATCCGCATCAACGTGCTGAGCCCTGGTGCCACTCGCACGCCGGGCCTGGTCGACCTCGCCGGGCCCGACGCCGCGAAGCAGCAGGGGCTGCTCGACATGCTCGCCTCGAGGATTCCGATGGGCCGGGTGGGGGAGGCCGACGAAATCGCCAAGGCGGCGGTGTTCCTGGCCTCCGACGACTCGAGCTTCGTCAACGGCGCCGAGCTCTTCGCCGATGGCGGCCAGGCCCAGGTCTGAACGAGCGAGCCCCAGGACGCGGCCAGCCTCATCTGCCTCTCCTGCGATGGGCGGGGAGGCCTCGGGCTGTTGAAACCCCGGTCCCCACGTCCAATCGCGTGCCACCTGTGGGGCAGTGGCATGTCGGGTTGCTTCAGCGAATATCGGGGAGGCGCTCGAAGATGCGCGTCGGCTCACCCTTGTACTTTCCGACCGCGAACTCGTGGAAGCCGCACTTGCTCGCGACCTTGATGGACGCCGCGTTCTCCAGGTCGATGAGGCACACCACGCGCTCCGGGCCGAACTGTCCCACGGCCCACTTCAGCATCGCCCGCACCGCCTCCGTGGCGTACCCCTTGCCTTGGGCCTCCGGAACGAGCGCCCAGCCGGCTTCCTTCGCGCCGCCGAGCGACGGCTGGATGTCCCTCCGGAAGTCCGCGAGTCCCACCTCGCCGATGAACCGGCCCGTGGCCTTCTCGCGCACCACCCAGAACCCGTACCCCATCACGTCCCAGTGGCCCACGTAGCGCAGCAGCCGGGCCCAGCAGTCCTCGCGCGTGGACGGCTTGCCGCCGATGTAGCGGGTGACCTCCGGGTTGCCCCACATCGCGAAGGACTCCTCGAAGTCCTCGAGCCGATGGCCGCGCAGCGTGAGGCGCTCGGTGTCGATGGCGGGGATGACGGTGGCGGGCATGGACTTCACTCCTGTGTGCGAAACACGGCGGGGGAAACGGCGCTCTTCCCGAGGACACCACTCCGGGCCAGATGGCGCGCTGCCCGGTGTTCTACACCGCCGTCGTCCGAGGTGAACTGTCCCAGCGCAATGAGCTCAGCGTCTCCGAGAACCGCGAGCTGTTCTGGACGCGCGACGTCAACGCGTCGCCACCGCCACGGCTGCCGGAATCTTCTCCCGCATCAGCTCCACGAACCTGCGCAGCCTCGCTGGATGGAACCGCGCGGCCGGATAGACCAGATACATCGGCAGGGGCGCGGCTCGCCAGCGCGGCACCAGGTGCACGAGCCGGCCACGCACGATGTCCTCGTGCAGCACCCAGGCCGAGCCTACGCAGACGCCGAGGCCCTTCACCGCCGCGCTCCGGATGGCGTAGAGGCTGTCCGTGCTCAGGCGCGGATGGAAGGTGATGGGCCGGACCTCGCCGGTGGTCACGTGGGTCAGCGATATCTCGTTGCGATAGAACGTGCGCAGCGACAGCCACGGCAGCCGCGCGAGCTCGTCGGGATGGGTCGGCACGGGCAGGCCCGCCAGCACTGACGGCGCGGCCGCGACGATGCGCGGCACCTCGGCCACGCGGATGGCCACGACGCTGGGGTCATTCACCTCGCCGACGTGGATGGCGCAATCGATACCGGTCGCGATGAAGTCCACCGCCCGGTCGTGCAGCAGCCATTCGACTGAAACCCGCGCATGACGATTCAGGTACTCCGTCAGCGGCTCCACCAGTAGCTGTTGCCCGAACGCATGCGGCACCACGACGCGCAGCGTGCCCTCCGGTTCGGCGCTCGCGCCGCGCAGGTCGGCCTCGAACATCTCCCAGTTGGCCAGCAACTCCTTCGCGCGCTCGTAGCAGCGCGCACCGTCCTCGGTGAGCTTCATCGCATGGGTGGAGCGCTGAAGCAGCCGCAGCCCCAGCGAGCGCTCCAGCGCCTGGAGCCGTCGGCTCACCGTCGGCTGCGTGGTGCCCAGTTGCGCGGCGGCAGAGGACAGGCTTCCGGCGTCGACGATGCGGACGAAGGTCTGCATCAGCTCGATCCGGTCGGCGGTGGCTGGCGGGGTGGGGGAGGGGAGCCGCTTCTGGGAACCACGCGGCCGGGCCGGCTTGGAAGGGTTGGGCATGGGGGCGCGCTTCGAGCTGCTTTATACGCGGAGCGTATATCCGCTGTGCGGACCACGCTACTACCGGGTCCTTCCCCTCTGGCGCACTGTCACCTCGTCTCGCAGCGCCGAGGTGAACGTCATGTCCTTCATTCGTGCCGTACATGGAACCGCAACGGCCAGTCCGTCCCAGCCCACGATTGCCAGTCACGGGGCCAGCGCGCCCTTGTCGGGCGGCCTGCGCCTGCTGCTGGCCGCGGGCGCCGGGTTGTCGGTGGCGTCGATTTATTACAGCCAGCCGATGTTGGGAGTGATGGGGGCTGGCATTGGCGCCTCGGATACCGCGGTGGGCCTCGTGCCCACGCTCACCCAATTGGGCTACGCGCTGGGCATCCTGCTGCTGACGCCGCTCGGTGACCGCTTCGACCGGCGCCGCATCATCCTCATCAAGGCCGCGCTGCTGAGCGTAGTGCTGCTGCTGGGAGGAATCGCTCCGGGCATCGGACTGCTGCTGGTGGTGAGCTTCGCCGTCGGCCTGACGGCGACGATGGCGCAGGACATCGTGCCGGCCGCGGCGACGCTGGCCCCCGAGCGCGAGCGCGGCAAGGTGGTGGGCACGGTGATGACCGGCCTGCTGCTCGGCATCCTGTTGTCCCGTGTCATCAGCGGTGTGGTCGCCGAGCACTTCGGCTGGCGCGCCATGTACGTGATTGCCGCCGGCAGCGTGGCCCTCATCGGCGTGGCGGCGTGGCGCGGCCTGCCGCGCTTCCGTCCGACGAACACGCTCTCGTACGGCGCGCTGCTCGGCTCGCTCGCCAGCCTGTGGAGCAGGTATGGCGCCCTACGCCGGGCCGCGCTGGCGCAGGGGTTGCTCTCGGTGGGCTTCAGCGCGTTCTGGTCCACCCTCGCCGTGATGCTGCATGGCGCACCGTTTCACCTGGGCAGCGCGGCGGCAGGTGCCTTCGGTCTGGCCGGTGCGGCCGGGGCGTTGGGCGCGCCAGTGGCCGGCCGTGTCGCGGATCGCTTCGGTCCCGAAGTGGTGACTCGCCTGGGCGCCGGACTGACCGCTGTCTCGTTCGCCACGATGCTCGCGTCGCCGTGGCTCGAACCGAGCGCACGGCTGTGGCTGATTGCCGGCAGCGCGATTGGCTTCGACCTCGGCGCCCAGATCACACTCGTGGCGCATCAGACGATTGTCTTCGGTATCGACCCCGCCGCGCGCAGCCGGCTCAACGCGGTGTTGTTCGTCTGCATGTTCATCGGCATGTCCATCGGCGCGGTGACGGGCAGCCTCGTGCTGGCCCGGTGGGGCTGGGTGGCGGTGACGGTGCTGGCGACCACCTCGGCGCTGGCGGCCTTGCTGGTGCGCCTGTTTCCAGGAGCCCGCACGGCCCCCTGAGCCACTACGGTAGAGGCAAGGCCGGGGGACCGCACGATTGCCCCTCGGGCACGCTCAAGTGGGGCACGAGCCCCTTCGCGACCGGACAGGTAGAACCGGCCTCTGCCGGAACTACTGGCAGTGGCCGGAGATCGGCTTCGTTTCGGCCCTGTAGATGTACCCTTTGTGCTCGATGGCCCCGCAGGCAGAGATGCACTTCCCGTTGGTGCCGTGCAGGCGCACCGGGCCGGCGTACAGCTTGAAGTGGCCACTGTCCTCCGCCGCTGGGCCGTCCTCATCACATGTCGAGTCACTGGGGCGCTCGCACTTGACGAGACGGACCGTCATCACCTTGGGCTCGTCCGTCCCCACGGTGGCGATGGCGGTGGCACAGTTGGTCCCGTTGGCCTCGGGGGAGTAGTAGACGACCAGCATGCCCACCTCGCCGATGGGCCGCCTTTCGATGAGCTCTCCAGTGCACGGGTCCGGGTCCGCCATACCCGCCTCTTGGGCAGGCGCGCTCCCCATCGCCAGCGCAACGGCGGCCAGAAGCGTGGCGGCTCCCCTCATGACCGACTGGCGTCAGAGCCTGGCGAGCAACCGGCGCCTCCCCGGATGGAGTCGAACGGGTTGTCCCTCATCGTCTTGCCCTCCTGGCCTCAGAGGAGTATCCGCACGATGCCGCGCACGTGCCATCCGCCTCCGGCGAGGAATCTGGCGGCCACGCCTGCGATGGCCGCACCGCGGCAGCCAGCCGCGCACGCACCGGCCGAGGGTCTGCTTCCTCCCGCGCGAGCTTCGGCCGGAGAGGTCGAGTCAGAGCCCCCGCTCGCGCAGGGCCTGGAAGAGCGAGGCGTAGAAGGCCTCGGCGTCGAAGCGAGAGGACCAGCCAATCTGGGCCCAGTGGTCCGCCTCGACGACGCCGAACACCTCGCCCCACTTCTGCGAGTCCGCGGGCACCACGCCGTCGTTGGCGCCCACGCAGTGGGACAGGTACAGATACGTGGGCAGCAGGACGGGGTTGAGCGCCCGGGTGCGCTGCTGGAAGGCGCCCACGTAGCTGGCATACAGCACGCCGCGCGCGTCCGGGACGAGCCGGTTGAACTCGGCCATCTTCGCCGTCGTCAGGTCGTAGAACGCGTCGGTCCCCACCGTCAGCGCCTCGCACAGCCGCTTGAGGCCCAGCGCGTCTCCGAGCAGCCGCGTGCCCACGTCCGCGAGCGGCGTGCCGTGGTGCGGAGTGCCAATCGTGGTGAGCGACGCCACGCGCGAGGCCAGCCCGAGCTGGGAGATGGCATACCGCGCATCCAGCCCTCCCATGCTGTGGGCGATGATGTTCACCCGCTTCGCATCCAGGCTGCGCACGGCCTGGGCCAGCGCCTCCGCGCGCTGACTCACCGAGCCTGTCGGAGGCACGCGCACCACGTACACGTCCGAGCCGAGCTGGCGCAGCCGCGCGGGTACGCCCTTGAAGTACTCGTGGCGGCGGTCGCCCACTGTCAGCTCATCGAAGCCCATCAGCCCATGCGCCAGCACCACCGGATAGCGCAGGCCCCGCGCCGCACGGCGGACCCGGCGCGAGCGCAGGTGGCGGAACGCGAGCAGCCCCAGGCCCCCCAGCACCAGCAGGGCGAGCAGCACGGCTCCCAGAAGCTCGAGCGACATACGCCGTGAGCATGGCCGTCCCCCCAGGTCGTCATCAAGCGACCGGTGTCGCACCCGGTGCACCGTTGTCCGCGTAGAAGACCGCGCGGTCTTCGAAGGTCCGCGCTCTGGCCAGCCGGCGATAGCGGCACGCCGGGGTGGGCAGGGAGTGCCAGGTGTGGGACGGGCGTCTAGGATGGACCGATATGGGAATGCTCATCGTCGGTGTCTTTCTCCTGACGCTCGTCTGCGGGGGCGTGGTCGGAGTCGCATCACTTCTCGTCTGCCTGTATGCGCGGCGGAAGGGACGCGGCTCCCTGAAGCAGTACCTGCTGATCGCCGGAGGCGTCACGGTGCTGGTGGGCGTGGCGGCCCTGGCATGGATGTTTGGCGGTCCTTCATCGACGGGGGCTCCTTCGGGGATGGACTACGACCGGGTCATCAGTGGAGCGGCCCTGCTCGGGAGCGCGCCCGGGTGCGGGCTGCTCGCCGGGCTCCTGGCCCTGTTCCAGAAGAACGCTCCGGCGCCCGTCACGCAGGCCTGAGGCGCGAGCCATGCCCGTCATTCCGCCCCGCCTCTACGCGATGGTCGCCACCCGGGCGCCAGTGGCGGCGATCTTCCGCCGCGGGCCCGCCGGGTACTGGCACGTCGGTCGCTGGGACCTGGTGAGCGGCGAGTATGAGCCGGGGGCCTGGCTGCGGGGGATGCTCTACCCGCGGCGGTGTGACATCTCGCCCGATGGCTCACTGCTCCTCGCCTTCATCCTGAAGCGGACCGGGGCCGGCTTCCTCGGGCCCGAGCCCGGCCTCCGTGCCTACTTCACGGTGAGCCGGCTTCCGTGGCTGTTCGCCCTCGCGGCATGGGCCGAGAGCGGCACCTGGACGCGCGGCGTCCACTTCGTCGAGACGTGGGCAGGGCAACGCCCCTTCGTGCTCGGCACGCCCGACGCGGGAGACGCGGAGCCGCTCCGGCGCCACTACGCAATCGAAGCCACTCCGAACATCCAGTACGCCGCCGAGCGACGACGGGGATGGACCGAGCACGAAGACTCGCCGGCCCGTGAGAGCGGCGGCCCCTGGGACGAGCAACGCAGCGCCATCCTCCAGAAGGCACGCCCGAAAGGCCCCGGCCGGCTCGTGCTGACCGACCAGGGCCTCGACCTCCGGGCTCCCCGCGTGGAAGGGCGCGCGCCCGCGTTCGCGCTGGAGCGGGCGGGGCATGTCGTGCCTCTCGAGGACGCCGCGTGGGCGGATTGGGACTCGCAGGGGCGCCTCCTCGTGGCGACGGTCGACGGGCGGTTGGAGATTCGCGACCCCGACCACCCGCGATACGCACCGGTGTCGTCGCATTCGCTGGCGGAGCTGCATCCCGCGCCACGGCAGGCACCGGAGTGGGCGCGGCGCTGGTCCAGGTGAGCGTCGTGTCCTCCCTCGTGGGAGTCGGCTGCTACGGTGTGTGTCCTTACAGGAGACACACAATTGCATCTACTCATGAGGCATGAGGTGGGCGCGGTCTCGCGGTGGCGCCGGGGCACGGGCTGGGCGATGGCGCTGTTGCTCGCGACGGCTCCCGCCGCGGCGCAGACCTCCGTAGAAACGTCCGGCGAGGCCAGGCCCCCCGCCGTGGTGCGGGCGCTGGGGCTGGCGGCGGTGGAGTATGGCCAGCAATTCGTCGTCACCTGCGAGGAAGAGGACCCGTCGCCCTTCTTCTACCCGGGCCCTGACTGCGCCCGGGTGGAGGGGATGAGCTTCGACATCCACCGGGACAACTGGTCCTCGAACTACCTCAACTACGACGACCCGCAGGACCCCTCCAACGCGGGATTGCTCACCCGCCAGGGCTATATCTCGCTCCAGCTCGCGGACCCCACCGCCTACAAGGCCCTGGCGCTGCTCAAGGCCTACCAGGCGACTGGCAGGGCTTCGTTCCTCCAGCGCTTCCGGCACGCCTTCCTGCGGCAGATTCTCGACAAGCAGCTCCCCAGCACGGCCCTGGGATTGGGCGCGGTGCAGACCTTCCAGGCGTCCTACTTCCCGGACCCGCAGCAGGACGTCACGCTGGACGCGACGGGAGCCTTCGCCAACTCCGCCACGCTGGCGGGTGGGACGGATGGTGTGCTCGGCACCGCCGATGACGTGCTGACCTGGCGGTGGAACGGTCACGCCGGCTTCAACTTCGCCGCGCTCGCCGAGGTCCTCTCCACCTACGCGCAGCTGACGGGAGACACGCAGGTCCTGCCCGCCATCGAGCGCGCGGGACGCTTCCTGCTGCGGCTGGAGCGGCGCACCGCCACGGGTGAGCCGGAGGGGAGCTGGGCCTACGGCGTCGCGCCGGCCAACGGGTTCCCGAACCGGATGACCACCGGCATCATCGGGCTGACGCTGCTGAAGCTGTCCACGCTGGAGTCGCTGCCCGGGGCCTCCGACTTCAGGGCAGGGGCCCTGCGCGCGGCCACGTGGCTGCGGCAGCAGTCCCCTGCGGGAGTGGACCCGGTCTCCACCGGTGCCGAGCTCCAACTCCTGCTCGCGGCGGGCGAGCAGGGCGCGGCCATCGCCGCGGCGGACGCGCTGCTGGCCCGCGTGACGACGCCCGCGTGGTTCTCCTGGGGGGACCACCGCTTCGCGGATGACCTGCATGCGCTGGGAGGCGTCGCCAGCCCGTGGGGCTCGGGAAGTCTCCAGTCACCCTGGTTCGCCACCTACAACGTCGCCGGCCTGCTGGAGCTGGGCCGGGCCACCGGAAGTGCCCGCTACACCCTCGCCGCCACGCTGCTCGTCGGCTGGCTCTCCGACAAGATGGCCGTGTCCCTGCGCGACGCGGACATCGTGCGCGTCCAGGACCTGCGCGGCGGGCTCGTGCGCATCCACGGAGGAAGCTGGTGGGGCCTGGTTCCCGAGACGTATGAGCCGAACACCGGCACCTACGTGGACTGGAGCGGCGCGGAGGTGCGCACCGTGCCGGGCCTCGTGCTCGAGTGGGTGTCCGCCCCGGAGGTGGACCTCGCGCAGCGAACCCCCTCCTGGCTCGAGGCCGGGCTCGGACTGGACTTCGAGCGGCTGCTCCATGCGCGCGTGCGGGCCGACCCGTACTACGCCCACATCAGCCAGGTGTACCCGTGGAACGGCTGGACGCTCGTTCCGCGAAACCTGGGTGAGGTGAGCCCGTCCATCAACCCGCTGCTGGCCGACGACGCCGCGCTGGCGCTGCTCGACTACGTCGTGCTCACCCCTTGACGTCGATGCGGGAGCGCCAGCTCCCCCACAGCGGAGGGGTGCCCGGGTAGCGGTCCTCGGACTCGGGCACCCCGAGGTGCTCCCTCAACCAGCGCCGGCCGAGGAAGGTGTTGGAGTGGTAGGCGAGCGCCTCGACCGGGTACCTCGACGCGGCGCCCTGGGGGCACGCCCACCGGGCATGACAGGTGGTGTCGCACCGCGCGGATTCGGCGTGGAAGGCGCTGCACCGGTCCACGTCCCAGGTGTCCCCGGGGAAGGCCTGTCCGGGACAGGCGGAGACGCACGGCGCCGGGCAGCCGGAGCAGAGGTCCGGCCCCCCCGGAGCGCTGGCGGGCAGCACCGCGTCCACGAAACAGGCGGCTCGCAGGCCCACCCAGGTTCCGTGCTCCGGATGCATCAGCAACCGGAGCCGGCTGTCGGTCCCCAACCCGGCGAGGTACCCGAGGAGCCGGAAGTCCACCTGGAAGGGCGCATCGGACGCCGCGAAGTACCACCGGCGCGCCAGGTCTCCCAGGGCCACGTCCGCCCGCTGCACCTCTCGATGCACGAAGGCCTCCAGTGGGTGGGGCTCGTGCGTGAGTCGGCGGGTGTCCTTCGCGAGGTCCGCCAGGAAGGCCCGCCACAGGGCCGCGCCCCCGTTGCCGACCACGATGATGGAGCGGGCTCCCGGCATCAGTGCCTGGGATTGGCGGGCCGGTCCTACCCGGGAGTCATATTCGGCGAGGTCCGCCACGCCGAGCAGGTTCAGGCCCGAGTCATGAAGCCGGGCGCGCAGCGCATCCAGGAGGGACATGAGCCCCGGATGATGGCATGGCGGTGGGCGGCGGCGAACCATCCCGTTCATTCCCCATGCTCGTCTGTTCGGAGAGCTCGGGAAACACGCCGCGCCGTTCATTCATCGAGGACGCCCAGGATGTCATCCAGGTCCGGGAAGAGGGACTCGAGCGATTCCAGGAGCTGCTGCTTCTGATTCGGGGGATACGGCGCGTCGCGGATGCATTGCAGGACCCACTCGCGCTCATGGAGGGTCGCGGCGAGCCGGACCGCCGCGTACAGCTCCACCGGGTCATCCATTCTCAAGGTGCGCGGCGCGAGCGGAGGAGACACCGGCCGCATGGGCACAGCGTCGAGGACGGCGTTGAGCGCCGAGACGGCCGCGCGCGCGTAGCGCTCTCCGATGCGGCCATATGCCTGTGTCTCCACGAACGCGGGCAGGTCGCGCTCCTCGAGCTGGATGGCCGCGCCGAACGGGTGCGCCCTCGAGGCGGCGAGCAGCAGCCGCACGGCCCGCCAGGGCCAACCCGCCCGTAACATCGGCTCGGCCGCGTTCGAGTCCAGGAAGGCATGGCGATAGCGGAGCAGGGCGTCCTCGTCGCGCTCTTCCCATCTCCTTGGCTCCTGCGTGCGGGGAGCAGGCTTCTTCCCCTTCTTCGCGCGCTTCTCATCCGCCTTCCGGCGCTTCCGCTCCCGCGCTTCCTCCTCGGCCCGCAGCGTCGCGTCCGAGGCGTGCTTGTCCGCCAGCCTGTCGGACAGGAAGCGCTCCTCGCCCCGCGACACGTCCGCGCGCAGCGCGGGCTCATCGAGCGCCAGCACGTTCAGCACGTCCTCCGACCTCGAAAGCGACCAGAGGAACTCGCGGTCTGCCTCCGGGACTTCTGTCCGGAAGTAGCGTGCGAAGTCGGCCGTGGCCTCGCGGAGCTCCGCTTCCGCCGCGTCGAGCGTGGGCGCATCGGGCAGGTCGGTGATGGAGTGGGGCACGAAGCAGTGCCGCCACACATCCGCCCGATGCTGCTCGTAGTAGGCCTTCGACTCCTCGCGGCTGACGCCCAGTGAGTGGGAATAGCCCTCGACGTGGTCCGTGAACTCCACCACCACGTCAGGCAGTGGGTCCGGTGCACCGGCGTCCCGGTGCCAGGCGCGGGCGTCGAAGGGGACGAAGGCCCGCAGCCGTGTCGCGCCCCGGGCCCGCAGGTGCTCCAGCCAGGCCGCGAACGATGGCGTGAAGCCGCCCTCCACCGGGTAGCCACGAAAATACTGGTGCGTCGTGTACGACTGCAGGAGCGGGAACTCCAACGGGTCGGGGAGCAGCGGCTCACCGGCGAGCCTCGTGTTCCCGTAGACGACGAACTGGAGCCGCTTCGCGAAGCCCACCCAGTGGGGGCCGCCACGATGCGGGACGCGTTCGTAGAAGGAGAGGTGTGGCGCAATCGAGCTCATCGCGAAGAGGCCTCCGCGCGCGAGCGTCGCAGAGGCGTTACCTCCGGGCCAGCATTCACTGGCACCGATGCCCACATCGATTGCCAGCGCATTCGTGCGGAGGCGTCGTCGCTTTCGGGTGAGTACATTCTAGACTTCTACGTCTGGCAAACCACCACGCACACGGCTGGCGCGAGGTCGCTCTTCACGGGGGCCTTGCGATGCTGACAGGGACACGCGGCCCATGAACGACGCGGAGCGACTCGTGGCGGAGGAGGAGGCTGGGAGCTCGGTGGCGCCGCTGAGGGAGCGGCTCGTCGACTACTTCTTCGGTTTCGACTTCTTTGTGTCGTACCGCTGGGCGGACGGCAGGCTGTACGCCGTGAAGCTGCGCGATGCGCTGGCTCGCCGCGGCCTGGTGGTGTTCCTGGACAGCAGTGATTTCGCGCGGGGCGACAGTTGGAAGAAGCAGGCGCAGCGCGCATTGCGGCGGAGCAGCCGTCTGCTGGTCGTGGGGAGCCCACGGGTGCACGAGTCCACCGCGGTGCTCAAGGAGCTGGAAGTCTTCTCCAGCCTCGGCCGCAGGCTCATGCCCATCGACATCGCCGGAGCGCTGGCGCCCGGTCGCGACGGGCCGCTCATGCGCTATCTGCCTCCGGAGTTGCTCCGGTTCGTGGAGCCGTCCAGCGCCTGCCTGGTAGATGGGCCCTCGACCGAGGTCATCGAGGACATTGTTTGTTCGTTTGACCTGATCCGGCAGCACGCGCGCAGGCTGCGCTGGCTGGTTTCGACCATCGTCGTGCTGCTGGGCTTGCTGGTCGCCGCCAGCACGGCCGGAGCGTACGCGCAGGTGAAACGCGAGGAAGCCGCCGCGGAGGCCAGGGCGGCCAATCTCGCCCGCGAGCATTCCGAGAACCGGAGGCTGCAAGCAGAAGCGGCGCACGCGGACGCTGTCCTGGAGAATCCGCAGCAGTGGGCAGCCGGGTTGGCACTGGTGACCGCGGCGGCGGCTTCGGATGTGAAGATGCAACCGGAAACGATTGAGGCACTGCGCTTCGTGCTGCTGCGAGCGGTCTGGCTCGCCACTCCGTATCGAGTCGTCGTTCCCGATGCATCGCGTACCGCCACCTCGGCGTTCCTGCCGGCCAGTGCCCGCGTGGTCGCCGTCGGTGGCGATGGCAATGTGCGGACGTTCGACCCCGTGACGGGCAGCGCTTCTCTGGTTCCGCTGGACCGGCGGCGCGAGGGCAAGCTGCGGAGGATCTCCTTCGCTGCCGACGAGGCCAGCGTCGCCGCGGTCGATGACCACGGAATCGTGGACGTCTGGCGAGCCAACGGAGAGCGGGTGCGGACCATCGCCACGGATGCCCCGGGCGTGGTCGGCGTCTTCCTGGCCGCTGACGGCCGGCGAGTCATCACTGCGGGCTCTGACGGAGCGCTCCGGAGCTGGGCTCTGGACGGCGGTGCCGATGAGCTGCTCTGGCGCGGGCAACACCCCATCCTGGCCGCCTCAATCTCCGCGGACGGGACTCGCATGGCAATCGTCGATGACGCCCCAGGGGCGCGCATCATCGACCTGACCCGTCCTGCGAACCCACTGCCGCTGCTCACGAGCCCCGCGACGGGCCGCCTCGTCACCATCGCTTTCTCCGCGAACGGGGACCGGGTCGTCACCGGGAGTCAGGCCGAGCTCGTCGAGGTCTGGGATGCCAGGACGGGCCGCCGTGAGAAGGACCGGCCCGGTCATTATGGAGAGGTGAGCGCGACGGCCTTCTCGCCCGACGGGACGCTCGTGGTGAGCGGCGGGCAAGATGGCACCGTCCGGGTCTGGCATCTGGCAAGCGGCCAGCAACGCATCTTCTTCGGACACCTCGGACCGGTGGTCTCCATCGCATTCTCCAAAGATGGAGAGCACATCCTGTCGTCGAGCGAAGACGGCACGGTGCGGCTTTGGGATGCGCACCCGGAGCGCGCGTTCGTCGTCATCGACGGGAAGATGGCGGCGCAGTGCGGACAATCGGTGACGCGCGACGGGGAGCGCATCGTCACGCTCGACCGAGAGGGTGTCGTTCGCATTTCAGCGACGCGCACGGGGCAGGTGGTCGCCAGAATGCCCCGGGAGGAGAAGGGCCCGTTGGTGGCTGCGATATCGCCCGACGGGAAGTGGGTGGCGACCTCGGGAGACAAGGTGCCGCCGGCAATCTGGGACGTGGCAACCGGTCGGCTCCTGCGGCGGCTTCAGGAGCCAAAGGATTGCAATACGCTTGCCTGGTCCAACGACGCGACCCGGCTCGCCATCGCTGCCAACAGCGGCGCAAGAATCTGGGAGCTCACGCGCGACGGGCTCCGCGATGTGGCGTCTCGCGAGAAGGTCTACGCGGCCGTGTTCTCGCCGGATGCAAACCAGGTTGCTTCGCTGGGCTCCAGCGGAGTCATCTCGATCTGCGGAGCGGAGCAGGGCAGCGAGTGCTCGCGCCTGGATGCACATTCGGTGTACGGGGGCGTGGCGTGCTTCAGTCACGACGGCGGGTGGCTGGTGAGTGGAGGCGCAGACCGGCTCGCGCGGCTGTGGCAGTTGCGAACCGGCGGGAACGTCACGCTTCCCGCACACGGTGATTCCGTCGATGGGGCTGTCTTCGCACCGGGTGACGAGCGTGTGTACACGACGAGCGCGCAGGAGCAGACCGTTCGCGCATGGAACGCCGCGACCGGGGACCTGCTCGGTCGCGTGAATCTCCCTTTCGTGACCGACGCCGCGCTCGAGCTTCCCGGCGACCGGCTTGCCGTGACGACGGGAGTGCAGACGTGGATTGGCTCGATGGACTCGAGCGACCTGCTTGCGCAAGCCTGCGCGGTGCTCCGGCCGCTCGAGAGTGTTGCTGGAATCAAGCGCGACACACTCGAGCAGGTTCGACGGGACTGCGCGCGGCTGGGGCGATAGCGCGACCTGCTCGGGGGCTCGCTCTCGACTTGAACTTCACCTACGAAGCCGCTGCAGGTAGGAACAGGTCCATGAAGACCTGGATGAGTGGAGTCTGCGAAACGTACGGCATCAACATCCACTACCTCCGAACCGGAGGCGCCAACCCTCCCGTCGTTCTGCTCCATGGATTGCTCGGGAACGGCGCCTGCTGGGCTCCCTTGGCGCGCGTGCTCGAAGGTGAATTCGACGTCGTCATGCCCGACGCCAGGGGGCACGGCGGTTCGAGCGCGCCGCACCACGGCTACCGGTACGAAGATCACGCGAGCGACGTCGTGGGCCTCATCCGTGGCCTGGAGCTCTCTCGTCCGGTTCTGCTTGGCCACTCGATGGGCGGCATGACCGCCGCGGTGGTGGCGAGTCGAGGGGTAGGGGGCATCCGCGGCCTCGTCCTGGTCGACCCGACGTTCTTGAGCCCCGAGCGCCAACGCGAGGTGCGCGACAGCGACGTCGCCGAGCAACACCGCCGGGCCCTCGGCTCACACAAATCTGACCTCGTTGCACAGGCTCGAGCCCGACAGCCGCGTCGCTCGCCCGAGATCATCGAGCTTCTTGCCGAGGCGAGGCTGAAAACCCGCATGGGCGCCTTCGACGTCCTCACACCGCCCAACCCCGAGTATCGCGAGGTGGTGAGCGCGATTGACGTCCCAATCCTCCTCGTCATTGGGGACAGCAGCCCCGTCGTCACGCTCGAGATGGCAACGGAACTGCGGAGCCTCAACCCACGCGTGCGAATCGCACAGGTACAGGACGCCTCCCACGGCCTTCCGTTTGACCAACCCGAGCGCCTGGGCGAGGTGGTCGCGTCGTTCTTGCGTGAGCTGGCTTAGCTGCTGCAACTCGCGCTCGAGTCTCCCCACCCCGGCGGCGCGGGATGTTTGCCGGCGCGGTGAAGTCTTTCCTGGTTCATCGGACCTACGAGCCGGGGCGTTTGCGCGTTTTCTTCTTCGCGGCCGGGGACTCCGACACATCGAAGATGAAGACACTGCCGTCCATGCATCCGAGGAAGAGCCCCTTCCCATCCGCGGTGAATGCGGCGGAGGTCACGTCCATGGAGGGCGAGTCGAACACCGCGAGGAGCGCGCCGTTGGAGGCATTCCAGAGGCGCGCCGTGCCATCCCTGCTGCCTGTGAGCAGGCGCCGGCCGTCGGGTGAGAACTGCACCGCCGTTGCTTCGCGGGAGTGTCCCTCCAGCGAGAATGCGCACTCACCCGTCCGGGTGTTCCAGACGCGGGGAACATTCATCAGCCGCTCCGTTACGGCCAAGACCCCACCGTCCGGAACCGGGTCCCCACCTCCCGCCGCCAGCCACCTTCCATCCGGCGAGAAGGCCAATTTCCTGAATGGCCCCATGGCACCTCCTGGCACGGAGAGCTCCCGAAGCCATCTCAGCTCCCGGGGACGGACCTCCCAGAGCAACACCTTTCCGTCGTGCCCCGTGGTGGCCATGAGCTTGCCGTCGCGGCTGAAGCGAATGCGCTCCACGAGGCTTTCGTGCCCCTGGAGCACGGCCTCCCATCCGGACTGCTTCAAGCTCCAGAGGTGGACGTCGCGCTCGGTCCCCAGCGCGAGCCAGCGGCCGTCGGGGCTGAATGCCACGGATGCGAAGGGCGGCCCGTTGTCAGGATGGAAATCCATGGTGGGCTCGTAGGCGCCCACGCGCCACAGCCGAGCCACACCATCCCCGCCTGTCGTCGCGATGAGCCTTCCATCCGGCGAGAGAGCGGCAGCCGTGACAGCCTGCGGGTGGAGATAGGGGTTGCCAGACGGCTTGCCTGTCTTCGCATTCCATAGCCGCACAGTGCCGTCCTCGCTTGCCGTCAACCAGCGAGTGCCGTCGCTCGATGCGGCGATGTCATGGACCCTCTTCGTGTGGCACTCGAGCCGGCGCACCTGGAGGCGCTCCAGCGCCTCCGGGGAGGAGAGTCGGGAGGGGTCGGCAATTGCCAGGTCGGCGTCGAACACCTCCATCTCCGGGACCTGGAGTGACGCCACGGGCTGTTGCTTCCACCACTCCCGCAGCTTCGCGGTGACGTAGGTCGCCAGTTTGCCGGTCGTGACCAACTGCGTCGCCGGATCCACGGCTTGTTTCCGGAGCCCCTCCAGCACGAAGTAGGTGAAGGCGCCATGCCCGAGGCTGTCGGACTCGTTGGCAATCTGCCCGTCGCTGCAGCTCGCGAGCACCACGATGCCCTGCGCGTCCAGGTAGGCGCCCCGCATGAAGGCCTCATGGTCGCCGTTGTCGATGACCTCGCGTCCCGACTCGCCGCTCTGACAGGCATCCATGAGCAGCACCAGCCGCTTCGAGCGCCCCTCCCGCATCAGGCGCTTCACCTCGTCCACGGTGAGCGCGTGGGCGTAGGTGTCCTGTTTCCACTCCGCATCGGCGAGCAGGAGCAGCGTCTGCCCGTTCTTCATCTTGCCGTGACAGGAGAAGTGGACGAGCACGAGGTCCTCGGGCTTCGCCTTCCGTACGAGCGCCCGAAGCTCGCGGACCACGTTCTCGTACGTGGGCCGCATCTTCGCCGCGTTCCCGTCCTGGAGCGTCTGGACCTGGTAGCCGTAGGCGCCCAGCACCTTCTCCAATTGCCGCACGTCATTGACTGCATACTTGAGCGGCTTCGCGCTCAGCGGGCGATGGTCGTACTCATTGACTCCAATCAGCAGCGCATGGCGCCGGGCTACGGGCCCGAGGAATCGCTCGACCTCGTCCTCCTCCGGGGAGCCGAAGGGGTTGTCGTCCGCGCGCGCGGCGTTGCGTCGGGTCATGGCGAGTCCTCTCACGTACCGCCGCGCTCGCGGCGGAAGGTCTTCACGTCGAGGTTGTGGTGCTCCACCCAGCGATACACCTGCTTGCGTGAGCGTTTCATGGCCCGTGCCACGTCGGCCACCACGCCCCCGTGTTGCCGCAACAGTTCCTCGAGCCGGGTCTTGTCGGGCGGAGGCTCCTGCGCCGCGTCTTCGCGCGCGTCCGGGAGCGCCTCGGCCGTCGCGGGAGCCGCGGCTTCCGCTTCGTGGCGAGAAGAAGAGGTGAGCAGCTCCTCGGCCAGCGCCCACCCGTAGGGGCCGGTTCCGCCCTGGATGCGGAGCCGCTTCGCCAGCGCGAGCACCTCGCGCACGTTGAAGGGCCAATCATGCAGGAGCAGCCGCTCCACCAGCTCTGGCTCCAGCACCGGCGCGGGCACCGCGAGCCCGTGGGCCAGCAGCAACGGCACGTCCTCGCGGCGCTCGCGCAGGGGCGGCAGGTGGATGGGAAACTCAGCGAGGCGCGCGTAGAGGTCTCCCCGGAATGACTTCCCGGCCACGGCCGCGCCCAGGTCCTTGTGCGTGGCGGCGATGATGCGCACGTCGCACGGCTGCTGCGCAGTGGCGCCCACCGGAAGCACGGCGCGTTCCTGGATGGCCCGCAGGAGCTTGGGCTGCAGCGCGGCGGGCAGGTCGCCCACCTCGTCCAGGAAGAGGGTGCCACCTTCGGCGGCGCGGAACAGCCCCCGGCTCGCCACGGCGCCGGTGAAGGCGCCCGCCACGTGTCCGAAGAGCTGGCTCTCCGCCAGGCTCTCCGGAATGGCACTGCAATTCACCGGCACGAAGGGGCCCTTGCGTCCGGACAGCTCGTGCAGGGCCCGCGCGGCCACCTCCTTGCCGCAGCCCGTCTCTCCCAGCAGGAGCACGGTGACCTCACTCGGAGCCACCTGCGCGAGAAGGGCGCGCAGGCGGCGCGCGGCCACCGAGGTCCCCAGAAGCTCGCGCACCGGCGCGTCGCCGAGCCCCTTGGGCTCCGCGCTGACCAGCAGCAGCGAATCGCCCACCGAGACGACGTCACCCTCCGCGAGCGGGGACTCGGTGATGCGCCTGCCATTGACAAAGGTGCCATTGCTGCTGCCCTCGTCCACGAGGCGCAGGTCACCCAGGGGGCCTCGGTGGACGCTCGCGTGGCGGCGGGACGCGCGGGGGTCTCCCGGAATGCAGACACCCTGTTCCACCTCGCGGCCGATGAGCAGCCCGTCACGGCCGGGCACGTGGTGCCGGGGCGGCGACAGCAATTCCCTCCCCGAGTACACCAGCACGAGCGTTTGGGTGACGGCCGGCCGGGAGACACGAACCGGCGGTTTCTTCTCGGTCGTTTTCATTACTTGTGGGTGATGGGCTTCTCGGTCGGGTCCGGTGGGGGCTCACGCCCTCCGATGAGCTCCGCCAGCCTCTTGCGCGGCAGGGCAATTTTCGTGGCGACGACATGAATGGAGCCCTTCGTGCCGTTGTGCATGAAGGCGCCCTTCTGGGGCAGCCGGAGCTCGCTCCCTGCCTTGACGCCGAGATCCTTGATGCGGGACATCAGGCCGATGCGAACGAAGTGGGACTCGGCGTCCATCTGCAGCACGTAGACGAACGCCTGGCCCCTGGGGAGCTCGCCCTCCACGGCGAAGAATCTGCCCTCGCCAAGATGGATGGCCTCATCCGGCTCCAGGCGCTTCGGACGACCCTTCGAATCCAGGTACTCGATCGCCCACGATAGCTTCTTCAGCTCGGTGCTCTTCATACCCCCTCCTCACATCAGAAAATGTTCCGGTCCGAATCGCACGCGGGCCAGGGGACGCGCGGGGCGACTTCAATCCGACGCGCAGCGGAAGCCCAGGCCCGCCATCACGCCCCCGCGCTTCCAGCGGCTGCGCGTGGCCGCGCGAGACATGAACGCATCCGCCTGGTACGAGCCGCCCCGGAACATGCGCAGGTCCTCGGGAATGGAAACGCCGGGCTCGGGGGCGCGGGGATTCACGCACTCGCCACAGTCCGCGTAGTACGGCCGCGTGAAGGCATCTGCCACCCACTCGGCCACGCTTCCGCCGAGGTCATGAATCCCTTCGGGCGTCACGTCGTCCGGGGCCGAGCCCACGTCCATCCGCGTCGCGGGAAGGTGCCCGCATCCCCATCTGGGCGTGCGTCCGAAGACGACGCCTTCACATCGTGGCGGCGCGGCGCCCCAGGGATGGACGCGGCGCTCCACACCACGCGCGGCGAGCTCCCACTCTGCCTCGGTGGGCAGTCGCTTGCCGAGGAGCTGGCAGTAGCGGGATGCGCCGTCCCAGGTCATCTGGACCGCTGGCGCGTTCTCCGTGCCGGGCCGCACGGCGAAGCGGCCCTTCGCGGCGGGCTCGATGCCGCTGGCCCCAGGATGGAGGTCCACGAGCAGATAGCCAGAGGCCCGCTCGTCGACGAAGCGTGGACGGTGGTCGTCCCGGTCCTCGCGGATATCCACCGCGGACGACATCAGGTTGAGGAACGCGGTGAACTGTTCCTGGGTGACCTCGTACCGGTCCATCTGGAAGGGCGAGAGCGTGACGTCATGTGCCGGCAGCTCGCGTTCCAGCCGCTTGCGGTCGTCGGCCGTGCAGCCGCCGGGCATGCTCGCGCACCAGGCATCGAGCTCCTCGGGCGTGCTGCCCATGCGGAAGCGGCCTCCCGACAGCCACACCATGCCATCCAGCGCCGGAGCCCGGGGGCGAGGGCGCTCGCTCTTCCTCGCGACGAGCCAGGCCACGGGAGCCGCGATGAGCAAGACTCCCATGGTCACACCCGCCAGCGTGCCGGGCCTGGGGCGGGAGAAGGGGAGCCGTGGCGCGGGGCTCCGGGCATGCGCGTTTGCAGGGGGCGTCCACGGCTCCGGCGGGGCGGTGTCGTGTGCGGGCTTTCGCTCAGCGAAGCTGGGAATGGCGTCCCGCGAATGCGCCGCGAATTCGCCGTGCGCTGGCTTTCGTTCCTCGGCGGTGGGAATCGCGTCCTGCGCGCGCATCGCGAGGAGAACGTGCTCCGGCGCCGGTCTTCGCTCCTCGACGGTGGGAATCGCGTCCCGTGAATCCCCCTCATCCGAGAGACGTTGGGGCACCGAGGCCTCGGAGACGGGCGCTGCGTCCGGAGTCTCCCGCTCCAGGTGCTGGAGTTGTTCCACCAGCTCCGCCATGCGCGGACGGCGGGAGGGCTCCTTCGCCAGCATCCGGCGCAGCAGCGCGGGAAGTGCCCCGGGCACGCGGACCCGCTCGGGCAGCGGAGGCGGCTCCTGGAAGAGGTGCTGACGCATGACGGCCGATGGCTCGCCCTGGAATGGAGGCCCGCCCGTGAGCAGCTCGTGCAGAAGGACGCCGAGCGCGTAGACATCCACGCGGTCATCGAGGTCCTCGCTTCCCGCGCACTGCTCGGGCGCCATGTAGAGCGAGGTCCCGAGCACGACGCCCTCGGTGGTGCGTACGCTCCCATCGCCGACGAGCACGGCGATGCCGAAGTCGAGCAGCTTCACCCGCTCGCCGCCGGCCGCCTCCTCGTCGTGGACGAGCATCACGTTCTCCGGCTTGAGGTCGCGGTGGATGATGCTCCGGGCATGCACCGCGGACAGCGCGGCGGCGATCTGCCGGGCGATGCGCAGGGCCGCGCGGGTCCCCAGCGCGCCAGCGCGCGCGAGCCGCTCCCGGAGCGACTCTCCCTCGACGCGCTCCATGAGGATGTAGGGCACTCCCGCCGGGAGCTCACCGAAGTCGAAGACGCGGACGAGCCCGGGATGATGCACGAGGCTCACCGCGCGGGCCTCGTTGAGGAAGCGCGGGCGGGACGAGGCCCGGCCCGACGGGTCCTGGAGCACCTTCACCGCGGCGCGCTGTCCGATGATTTCGTGGACGGCCTCGTACACCACGCCCATGCCGCCGCGAGCGAGCTCCCGCGTGATGCGGTACTGGCCCACCACCGCCCCCAGGAGTGGATCATCAGGCTGCATCTTCGCGGCTCCCTCGGCGTGCGCGGGCACCTCGTCCATGAAGCGGCGGCAGTATAGCGGACGCGAATCCCACCATGTCGACACGGGGCGCGGAGCAGGGGAGTCAGCCACGTCGCCGTCACATGTGACGGCGCGGGCGGCGCGCGGGCCGTCACACCTGCCCAGGCCTCGCGCGCGCATGCTCCGGCATCGCCTCCAGAGGGAAACAGCGCAGGCACGCGGGGTGCACGAGGGCCCGGGCGACGCAGACGCGTCGAATCCCATCCCGAGGAACCCATGAACCGTCACACCCGCACCGTCGTTGCCTCGCTGTTCGCGCTCACCACCTTCGCCGGTACCGCGCAGGCGCGCACCGTCTCCGGCTTCAGTGGCAAGCCCACCAACCCCGCTGACGCCGCCTGCTTCTCCGAGTGGTACGGCACGCTCACCAACAACTGCACCGGAACCCGCGTCCTCGAGTACCCCCTGCCTGTCGACACGTCCGGCTCCTACTGGGGCTACGTGAATGCCTACGGCGCGACCAGCGCCAACACCGTGGGCTGCCAGGTGTACGGCCTCAACAAGGAGGTCACCCTCGTCTGGTCCGGCGCCATCGTGTACCTGTCCACCTTCGGTGCCTCCGCGGGCATCGAGCTGGGCCGCGCCTACGTGCCGGACCTCGGCACGCTGAACATCGCGTGCTGGTTGAACCAGGGCGGGCGCGTGAACAGCGTGAGCTGGGGCCTGTAATCACACACCGGGCCGCCGCTGTCACTGCTTCACGGGCCGCGGCGGCCCTTCATTCTTTCGAGGGGAATGTCCCATGAAGACCTGGCATGTCCTGGCAGCGGGCACGGGCGCTTGTGCGTGGCTCGCCGTCTCACTCGTCCAGCAGCAGCACGCGCGTGAGGAACTCCAATCCCTCTCCACTCGCGTGGAGCAGATGGCCACGGCGCGGCGGGAGCCGCTTCCGCCCACGGAGGACCTGCCCGGCACGGTGGTGCGTGAGGTGCGGGTCGAGGTGCCGGCGCCCGCTCCCACGGCCCCAGCGCCCATGGCCGCGCAGGAGCCGCTTCCGGGGCCCGTCACCGCGCCCGCGCCCGTTCCGGCGGAGGTGGTGAGCGAGCGCATCGAGGAGCGCTTCGGCATGGAGCCTCCCGACACCACCTGGGCCCGCGACGCGGAGCACCTCGCGGAGGGGGGCGTGCGCGCGGCGCTGCCGGACCACTCGCTGCTCCGGTCCGTCGAGTGCCGCGCGAGCATGTGCCGCATCGAGACCGAGCACGTGGACCCCGAGCGCTCGCTGAGCTTCGTCCGCACCGCGTTCATGACACCGGGGCGGCAGGTGTGGAACGGCGGCTTCCTGTCGATGCGCGCGGAGGACTCGGCCGACGGCAAGGTGGTGACAGTCACCTTCCTGGCTCGCGAGGGCCGGGAGCTGCCCATGCGGGAATTGCTCGCGCCCGTGGACGGCAGTGGGGGCCTGGAGGCCCAGGCCATACAGTGAGGTGGATGTCTGGGAATGATGCCGCGCACGCCGCAATGCGCCACGGCGCGGAAAAGCACACTCCCAGCGAAGGGATTTTTTCTCCCCCGTTCATCGGGTGTTCGGGATTTCCCCGAACATATGAACTCCCATGAGGGGGGCTGGAAATGAAGCGAATCCTCAAGACGTGGACTCCGGTCGTGTCGCTGGCGGCGCTCGTCGCGGCGCCTGCGGCGCTCGCCGGGCTCAAGTCGGAGTCGGCGTACTGCTACAAGAACACGGATAACTCCGGTGGTTGCTATGGAAACCTGCTCGGCTTCCGCAACCATACCGGCGCCAACACGTACGCGTACTTCATGCAGTACTACTCCGGCAGCAAGTACTTCTACGCGGCGTACACGTCCGGCACGACGACGACGTACTTCAACTGCACGCCGAACGCGACCACGGGCGCGCAGTGGTCCAAGGCCATGAACCACCAGGGGTACTTCTCCATCTACTGGGATGCCACGGGCGCTTGTACTTCGCTGTATCTGAGCAACGGCAGCAACTACTCCAACTTCTGAGCCGCCATGTCTGTCAATGCCCTGCGTGGATGGCTCCCGGGCCTCGTCCTGGCCCTGGGAAGCGGAGTGGGTAGCTGGCTCGCGGTGAGCCAGGGACAGCAGGCCCAGGAGCTGCGGATGCAGCAACTGTCCGACGAAGTCGCGTCGCTGCGCCGGGTCGTGCGGGCGCTGCCGGCGCCGGCTTCCGTCATGCCTCCTGGAGGCAGCGCGGCGGGCGTTCCACCCACCCTGGAGTCGGGCGCGGCACGGCCCACGTCCGAGGACCTGGATGCCATCGCCGCGCGGATGGTCACCCTGCTGAAGCAGTCCGGGGCACTCGCCGAGGGCTCGCATGCCGCGGAGCCTCCGGCGCCACCTCCACCCCTGACTCCTGACCAGCAGGCGGCCGCCACCCGGGCCGACGCGTTGGTGGATCGGGTGGTTTCCAGCGGGCGCATGACAGCCGACGACGTCCGCGACATTCGCCGTGAGCTCATGCAGCTCGGTGGACGAGCCGAGGCCGAGGCGCTCCGCCGGCGAATCGTCGTCGCCATCAACCAGAACCGGCTCACCCCGCCGGACGATGCCGAAGGGCTGCCGTAGGGCCCGCTCGACACGCCCGGGCAGGAAGGTGTCTGCCTGATGGAAGCACCCCGGGAGGACGCGTCACGCGCTCCTGGAAGCAATCCACCCGAAACCCATACGGGGCTCGGCCGCGCGCTGGCCCCTCCAAGGAGAAGACAATGAAGTCCCTGCACCTGAAGTCGCTGACCCCGGTGGTGGCGCTCGCCACCCTCGGCCTGGCCACCGCCGCGAGCGCGGGCCTGCAGTCGCAGAGCGCCAACTGCTACCAGTACACGGATGGCTCGGGGTACTGCTACGGCAACATGATCGGCTTCCGTGAGGATGCGACGACGACCTCGTACGCGGCCTTCCGCGAGTACGAGGACGGCACGCGCAGCTTCTACGCCCGGTTCACGGTGTCGGGCGCCACCACGCCCAGCACGTACACGTGCATCCCGGACGCCACGGTGTCCTCCATCTGGAACCTGGCCCTGAGCACCCGCGGCTACTTCTACGTGTCGTGGAACACCGCCGGCACCTGCACGTACCTCCGCCTGAACAACGGCTCGAACTACTCGAACTTCTAGGCGGCGGTTGGGATTGATGCCCGGGGTGGGGTGAAGCGTGACCCCGCCCCGGGCTTCATCCACGGCCGGGCATGGACGGCGGATAGGTGCATGGCCCGCGAGTCCGGCTCAGCCCTGCTGCGAGGGCTGCTCCCGCTCGGACTGCTGCGCCTTCACCGTGTCCTCGCGGATTTTCTCGGAGCGTGCGCACAGGTCATTCCATGCGGCTTCGTACTCCTTCTTCAGCCGAGGCCACTCCTTGCCCTTGCTCTTCATCAGGTCCTTGAGCACCGCCTGGGTGTTCTGGAGCGAGCGGCGCAGGAAGGTGAATTCCTCTCGGGTCAGCAGCGAGCTCTCGGCGCGGCTCCGGGAGAAGGACGCTTCCCAGCCGTCTATCTGCGCGCCCAGGGTCCGCAGCTCCGCGTCCCGCTTGCGCTCATAGCCCGCGTGGACGACCTCTACCTTCGTCTCCACCTCGGCGACGGCCTTGTCGGTCGCCTCGTAGGCCCTGCGCAGCTCCGCCTTGCCGCCCTCGAAGTCCTCGGTCCCTCGCTTGCGAATCGAGTCCAGCTTGCGGCGGAAGTCGTCCATCAGCTTCTTCGCTCCGGACAGCTCCTTGATTTCGGCCTTCGCCTCGCGGACGTCGGCCGAGGCCTCGGCTTCGGCAATCTGGGCGTCGAGCCGTTGCTTCTCCGCCTCCATCTTCTTCACATAGGCCTCTTGCTCGGTCATGGCTGCCGGCTCCTCCCCGCTGGCTGTTCACCTCAGGGAATGGATGAGGCGCCCCGGCCGGGACGAGTACCGGCCAACGGGCATGAGCCGAGTGCCTGGAGCCCAGGGGCGGCGGGCCGGGCACCGTCGCCCTGCCTGGCGGCGGCGCGGGTCCTTGGACAGCATGGACTCCAGCGACGTCCCGGTCAGAACTGGTAGCTGGCCTGCAGCGAGACTTCGCGGCCCTGCTCCCGATAGCGGCCCTGCATGTACTGCGCGGCCACGGTGTCCTGGTTGTCGAGGAGGTTGAAGCCATGCAGCGAGAGGTCGAGCCCCGTGAGCCCGACGTTCTCCACCGAGAGTCCCAGGTCCACGTAGACTCTGTCGTTGGAGTACCCCCACGAGCTGGTCTCATGGAAGAACGTGGGCTGGCGCGTGAAGTAACGCACGCTGGGACTGACGAAGAAGTCTGCGCGAGGGCTCCAGTCGACGCCGGCATTCGCGGTGAACGCCGGGCTCGCCGCCATCTCGCCGCGGTCCGACTGCGGGACGTTTCCGAACGACGTGCCCGGGGCGGTCTGCTTGAAGCGGGTGGAGGTGAAGGCCATGTTCCCTCGGAGGAACAGGTTCCGGGACAGCGCCGCCTGGCCCTCGAACTCGACACCGCCGCCCTCGAAGTCGCCGACGTTGGTGAAGGGGCCTCCCCAGGAGATGAAGTCCTTCAGCCGCTCGTAGTAGACGGTGGCGGCCAGGCGGGCGGAGCCGAGGCGGACGATGTTCTGCCACTCCAACGTCGAGAGCACCTCGGGACGCTGGACCAGCGGGTTGATGCGCGCCCAGTCAGGAGCGCTCGGGTTGTCGCTGCCCCAGACGGCGTTCAGCGGCCCCGCCCAGGTGCTGGGGGTGCGAACCGCCGTGTTGTACATCACCTTGCTCGTCCACTGCTCGAGCGGCGTCACCACCACCGCGAGCCTCGGGCTGAAGTAGGTGTGGTTGAACCCGAGCATCGAGTTCTTGTCCAGGCGGCCCGCGGCCACCAGCTTCACGCTGGCGTTCAGCCGGAACTCGTCCTGCACGAAGAGCCCGAGCGCAAAGGTGTCATCATCCTGGACGAGCTTGTGAATCTGATTGAAGGGCCCGTCATAGGAGGGGTCATCCGGAGACCAGGAGAAGATGGAGTTGTTCCGGTTCTGCTCCATCCTTCCCTGCAGGCCGAACTGGAGGTGGTTCCTGTCCGTCTGGTGGGTGAAGGCCTGCTCCACGCTGTAGGCCTGCTGCGCGAGGTCGTAGCTGCTCTCGCCCTGCAGCTCCGGCGCCCCTTGCGTGAACATCCGGACGAGCCGCTTGTTGTCGTAGCTCAGGCTCGTCCGGCTCGCGAAGTGGTCCGTCCAGCGACTGTTGTTGCGAATCGTGAGCCCGTCGACGCGGTCATAGCGCTTGCCGTCCAGGCCGGTCGGCTCTGACACCGCGTGCTTGAGGTCGGGAAACGACTGGTTGAGCGACGTGGCCTGCACCTCCCAGCCCCGGTACCCGGCCCTCAGGGTCATGAAGTAGCTGGGGTCCAACCGGCCCGTGTTCTCGTTCCCGGTGAGCACCGGAGCGCCGTGGTCCACGGGGCTCCAGGCGTCCCAGCCCTTCCGGTACATGCCCGTGAACGTCCCCACCAGGAAGCCCTCGTCTGCAATGGTCGTCCCTACGATGGCCGTGCCATTTCGGAGGTAGTTGCCGAGCGCCGCGCTGACCTCGTTCTCCCTGGCATCACGGGTGATGATGTTGATGGTGCCGAGCAGGGACTCCGTCCCGTAGAGGACCGAGCCGGGGCCGACGATGACCTCCACCCGCTCCGCGATGGAGAGGTCGATGGGGCCGTTGAGGAAGTCGGATTCGACCACGTTGGCGATGGAATCGCCGTTGATGAGGATGGCGAACTTCTCGTTGTCGTTCGGCGCGATTCCCCGGGCCTGCAGCGTGAACTGCACGTCCTTGTGAAAGACGCCAAATCCAGGGACTGTCCTCAACAACTCCCTGAGCGTATGAAAACCGCGATGTTTGATTTGCTCCTTCGTGAACACGTACATCGTATTGGGGGCGTCATCGACGGATTCCTCTTTTCTCGATGAAGTCACCACCCGGACGTTCAGCAGCTCCTCCAGGGACAGCTCGCTGATGTCCTGAGGGGGGGCTGCCTCTTCCAGTGACGTCGCGTGGGAAGAGAAGGGTGACAGCGCGATACCTGCAGACACGAGCCACGGAATTCGCCGCAAGAAGAGCCTCGGTGTGGGTGCGAAGGAGATGGCCCGTGCACCGTGAGCAGCGGCCGGCCCTCGTTCGGACCCTGATGCCGGGGCGAGGGATGCCATCCCTTGCCGATGTGCTGTTCATCGATGCCACGTGCCCAGAGCAGGAGAGCCCCCAACTGCATGGAAAAAGCATGTTTCATGCCGCGGTCGGGGGCCTGAAGTATCGCATGGTTTCGAACACTTCGCTGGTGTCAGCATTGACGACGAGGTCAGCTCCATCCCACTCGCCATCCCAGCGAGCAGCCAGGCGCTCATGAGCGGGTAGCCTGACGAGCCCATGCGTGAATCCTGGCCCGACCTCGCATGCTCGCCGTGGAGTGGTGCAATCACTCGCACCAGTCCTGGGAGATGTCTGCATTTTTCGAAACAGGTGCCTTCTCTTGCCGGGGCACGCTTGGAAAATGAGCCCGGTGGCAACGACAACCTGAGCGGCTTCGTCAGCCCCGCTTGCTCGGGGAGTGGCTCAAATCCCTGAGGTCACGTTGCCTTGATGGCCTGGCTTCATCGCAGGTCTCCGCCATCGCTCCTCCCATGGGGGAGGAGCTTCGGCACCTGTCTGGTGCCTCTACAACCTGCTAGAAGTCCCGAATCGCATCCATCACCGAGACCAGCGCCTCTCGATTCAGGGGCTCGGCGGGAGTCCCTGCGGTGGACCGGAGCTTCTCGTCCACCGCGTCGATGATGCTCACCAGCGCGTCGTATATGTGCTCTCGCTCCTCGGTGAAGATGAAGGTGTGGCGAGCATCCAGCTTGTTGAAGCCCTCGATGTATGCCGTGACGATGGGCGTGAGCGCGGACACGAGGGCGGCGGGTGAAACGTTCTCCTCGGCTGCGGCCTCGAGTGCGGCGGACCTTGCCTGCCGGTACAGCGCCGCGGCCTTTTTGGCCTGGGCAGGGGTGATGTTGTCGGCCCCGTCCCAGATACGAAAGGGATTGTCCAGGTTCTCCGCCAGCCAGTCGGCCTTGCGCGGCTGCCGCACGGACAGGTCCAGGCCCTCGCGAGCAGCGGCCTTGTAGTCTTTCTTCACCTTGGCGGCGACGTCGGCGGGAATGCTCGTCAACCAGAGCATCCCCAGGTTCGGGAAGCGCCCCGGGCCGGGGAACTCGTCGGGTGACATGCCGAATATGTCGCTCAGCGTCAGTGTCTCCAGGGATGGAAGTGCCGCCAGCTCGGCGGTGTTCCTCAGGTAGCCAGGCGCGCCCCAGATGCGCAGCTCGGTCAGGCTCGGAAACCGTCGCACGATGCTCGCAACATCCACGTCGCGGGCGGAGTTCACATTCATGCCGTCCAGGGCGTCCAGTCCGGACCAGTTGATGGCCGGGTTGCTCGTGTTCAAGGTCAGCCAGCGGCCCGCGGCCTCACCGTGAATCTTCAGCTCCGGGCCGGCCTGGCCGACCAGGGACAGGAACTCCAGCCCTTCGTTCAGGTAGAGCTCCTGGAGGCCCGTCACGTCGAGCGTGAGCCGGGTCAACCGGGCTCCACGCAGGTCGATGCGACACTCACCGTGGTTGCGCACGTCCGACTCGTAGACAAAGGGGCGGCGGCGGATGAAGTCGAACAGGCCGGGGATGGGGGCGTCGGCGTTGACGGAGGTCAGCAGCGGCAGTGCCTCGAACACCGACAGGTCGGGCGCGGCGGCGAGGCGCTCCGTGTCGAGCCGCTGCGTCGAGCGGCGCACCTCCATGTCGCCCAGCATGAACAACACGCGCTTGTCGCGAGCGGCGTCCATCTGCTTGAAGAGGTCGCGCTCGGCCTGGGGGATGGCTTCCCAGCGGCGCTGATTGTAGAGGTGGCTGCCGGAGGGCCAGCCACTGTAGCTGTTGACGTCCTCGACGACGAGGGGCGGACGGTGGCCCACGAGGGTGTAGCCGCGAGGAACCTCGGCGGATGCCCAGACGTGTACGCGGTGGTCCTTCCAGAAGAAGAAGTTGAAGTTGGCGGGCGCCATGGCCGCCACCGCGGAGGAGTCGGGCAGGGTGGGGCCCACCCAGTCCAGCGCCAGCACGGAGGCCATCTCCCGCTTCCCTTCGACCTTCAGGGCGGTGACCTGGACCGCCGAGTAGGCGCCGAGCCGAGGGGTGTAGACAGCGAAGATATCTCCAGGCGTGGGCTTCATGTTCGGGCGACTCCTCAGGCGGGTGGTACGGCTCTCTGGCCCGCCAGAGAATCGACAGCATCTACATCGTGGGCTGCTGAGGAGTCGAGCGGCGCTCACCAGCGCCCGCGCTCCCAGCCCCTCTACGGCCGAGGGCTCCCCTTCACGCCAGCCCAGTTGAAGCCACTCAACCGGGGGACCCGTGCAACAGGGGGCCTGCGTGCCCAAGCATGTATGGCCCGATGACACAGCGCCCACGGTTCGTGTCTGGCACTCAAGGAGGAATCATCATGAGAAGGCAGACCCCGCGTCTTCTGTGGGTGGGAGTGCCCCTCCTCGTCGTCCTCGCGGTCATCGGCGGAGCGGCGGTCGCCCAGCCGTCCCAGGTGACGAACCCGGCACCGGGTGCGGCCGGCACGTCCGACGAACCGGTCAATGCATTCAAGCAGATCTCCAGTTCGAGCAATCAGGCTGACAACCCCGTCTTCACAATCCCCGCCGGCAAACGCCTGGTCATTGATTATGTGTCGGTCAAGGGCACGGTGCCGTCCGGAGACTCGGTGTCGGGTATCCACATCAACAACCCGGTCGTGCACTTCTTCGTCGTGAATGACCAGGGCACCGACATCAACGGCAAGAGAGTCTTTACGGCCGCGCAAAGCTTCCAGGCCACGCTGGGTCCTTTTCCCGTTCCGACCAACGTCGTCATCCGAATGGAGCGGAAGACGTTCGGGGCCGGGAATGAGGCCTCACTCGGAGTGTCCCTCGCAGGGCATCTGCTGAATCCATGACCTCCCACCCGGGAGCCCGGCCTCTCCCAATGGGCTCCCACGCAGGTGCGGAGGAGGCGAGGGTGGCGCTCGACGCTGGCGCCACCTTCTTCCAATCTTATTGGCGGAGTGCCAATAATGTCGTGGACGGCCCGTTCCCCTGGAGCTCGAATTGGATTTCTCCCTGTCGCCCGAGGTCGAGGACTACCGCCTGCGTGTAAGGGCCTTCGTGGAGCAGCACGTGCTGCCGCTGGAGAAGCAGCCCGACGCTTTCGACGCGCACGAGAACATCCGCGAGGACGTGGTGGCCCGGGTGCGCGCCCGGGCCCGTGAGGAAGGGCTGTGGGCCTTCCAGATGCCGAAGTCACGCGGAGGGCAGGGCCTGGGCGTGGTGGGCATGGCGGCCTGCTACGAGGAAGCGGCGCGCTCGCCCTTCGGGCCGGTGATGTTCAACGCCGCGCCGCCCGATGACGGCAACATGATTGTCCTGGAGAAGGTCCTCCGGACCGAGGACCTGAAGCAGCGCTGGCTGCAGCCCATCATCGACGGCAAGGTCCGCTCTGCCTTCGCCATGACGGAGCCTCAGGGTTGTGGCTCGGACCCGTCCCTCACGTACACGAAGGCCACACGGCGCGGCGACACGTGGGTCATCACCGGGCGCAAGTGGTTCATCACGGGCGCGGAAGGGGCCCAGCACTTCATCCTGATTGCGCGCACGTCCGACGACGAGCGCAAGGGCCTCAGCGCCTTCCTGTTCGACGCGAGCCAGCCGGGTTGGCGAATCGAACGGCGCATTCCCATCATGGGGCCGGAGGAGCACGGCGGGCACTGCGAAATCGTGTTCGATGGCCTGGAGATTCCGGATGCACACCGGCTGCTGGAGGTGGGGGACGGCCTCAAGGTGACGCAGATTCGTCTGGGCACGGCGCGCCTCACGCATTGCATGCGCTGGCTGGGACTGGCGAAGCGGTGCCTGGAAGAAGCGGGCGGGTACGTGTCGAAGCGCATGAGCTTCGGCTCGACGCTGGCGCAGCATGAAGGCGTGCAGTGGATGCTGGGAGACGCCGCCAAGGACATCCACATCGGCCGGCTGCTCACCATGAGCGCCGCGTGGAAGCTGGACCAGGGCGACTTCGCCCGCACGGACATCTCCATCGCGAAGATTCACGTCGCGGACACGCTGCACAAGGCGGCGGACACGGCCATCCAGTTGCTGGGAGCGCGTGGCTACTCCAAGGACACGCTGGTCGAGTGGATATACCGCTACGCCCGGCAGGCCCGGCTGGTGGACGGTGCCAGCGAGGTGCACAAGCAGGTGCTGTCACGCGCGTACCTGGCGGAGGGGCCGGGCTTCTTCAAGTGGGGCGTGTGACCCATGCAAGACGCGCAGAGGACGGCACTGGAGCGCTTCCTGGCGCAGAAGTCCGGCGCCCGCGCGGTGCGAATCGACGAGGCGCGCCTGCTCTCGGGAGGCGCCATCCAGGAGAATTGGCTGCTGAAGGCCACCGTCACCGGCGGCGCGCATGACGGGGTGCTGGAGTGCGTCCTGCGCGCGGACGCGCCCTCGGGCGTCTCGGTGTCGCACAGCCGCGCTCAGGAGTTCGCGCTGCTCCAGGAGGCCTTTCGCGTGGGAGTGACGGTTCCCGAGCCCCTGTGGCCAGGCGACACCGCTGTGTTCGGCCGGGACTTCTTCGTGATGCGCAAGGCCCGCGGCACGGCCGCGGCGCACCGGCTGATGAAGGAGCCGGGGCTGGGCGGGGACCGCGAGCGGCTGACGGAGCGCATCGGTGAGGAGATGGCGCGGCTGCACACCCTGCGTCCCCCGTCGGAGCGGTTGTCCTTCCTGCCATCGCCGGTGCGCTCGCCGGCGCTGAAGGGCGTGGAGGAGTTCCGGGCCTTCCTGGACGGACACCACACGCCCTTCCCGGCGCTGGAGTGGGGCATCCGCTGGTTGGAATTGCACGCCCCACGGACGCGGGAGTGGGTGCTGGCGCACCGTGACTTCCGCACGGGCAATTACATGGTGGATGAGGCGGGGCTCACGGCCGTGCTGGACTGGGAGTTCGCGGCGTGGTCGGACCCGCTGGAGGACCTGGGCTGGTTCTGCGCGCGCTGCTGGCGCTTCGGCCAGCTCGACAAGGAGGCGGGCGGCATCGGCTCTCGCGAGGCGCTGTTCCGGGGCTATGAGCGCGTGAGTGGCCGCCGGCTCGAGCGCGAGGCGGTGTTCTACTGGGAAGTGTATGCCCACGTGCGGTGGGCGGTGATTGCGCTCCAACAGGGAGAGCGCCATGTGTCCGGTCAGGAGCCCTCCCTGGAGCTGGCGCTGACGGCGCACATCGTGCCGGAGCTGGAGCTGGAGATTCTCCGGATGACGGGGGTGGGCCATGCGTGAGCGTCCCGACGGCGCCGAGCTGCTGGCGATTGCCCGCGAGGTGCTGCGCAAGGAGCTGCTGCCCCTGCTGCCCAGGGACAAGGCTTATGGCGCGCTGATGATTGCCAACGCCATGGGCATCGCCGAGCGCCAGCTTCGCAACGGCACGGCCCCGCAAGAAGCGGAGCGGCGGGCGCTGTCCACGTTGCTCCAGCGTGACGGGGAGCTGCTGGCGCTGAACCGTGAGCTCGCGGCGCGAATCCGCCAGGGCGTGTTCGACGACAGCGCCGAGGCCCGCGAGCTGCTGTGGGAAGCGACGGTGCAGCGGGTCCGGGAGAGCGCGCCGAAGGCGCTGCCGGACGTCAGGTCCACCGGTCCTGAGAGGGGAACACCGCTCAGCGCGGGCACCCCATCGGAGTCCACGCCGTGAAGTTCGCGCTGTTGTAGCTCCGCGAGCAGTTCGTCTCGGAGCCACCACCAGGGTTGTCACACCCGTTCGAGTCAGCATCGCCGTTGATGGCCCCATCGTAGCCGGCGACCCTCGAGGACATGCTGTAGATCTCGTCGTCGCCGTTTCCGCCGAAGAATTCGACCTTCTGCCCCGTCAGAGCACCAGAGAGGCCAGTGCAGAGGAGGTCGTTTTGATCTCCCCCCGACACGCGGATGATGTCGGTCGCGTTCAGGTCTCCCGTTGCTCCAACGATCTCATCACGTCCTTTTTCGCCGAAGACGTATTCTCCATCGTTGTCGATCGAGTCTGCCCCCGACTGCGTTTCGGCGACGTTGATGTAGTCATTTCCGTTGTTTCCCATGATCACATCCGGGCCATCTTCTCCCGTGAGATGATCCATGTAGTCCAACGAAGCACTGCCCGAACCATAGACCCTGTCGAAATTGCCGCCGGGGCGCGCGTATCCAATGAACCACTGGGGTGCCGTTTGATGCCCGTTGCTGCTGAGATTCCACTCGTTCCCACTGGCATCGGTGAACTTGAATCGGATGATGTCGCGTCCATCCCCGGTCAGGACTTCCACTGCATTCAGTGGATACCAATCCGTGGAATCCAGGGGGCAGCAGAACTCCGCTCCATCCACCGTCCCCCAGGCTGAATACCGCGTATACAGCAAATCCTCGATGAAGCTGGGATTCCCGTAGCTCGTCACGACGACCACCTCGTTATCTTCCGACGAGTCGGTGGTATCGCAGCGCATCGTCTTGGAGACCGCGTCCCTGGTGCAGACGTCGTTGCAGGACGCCGCGTCATAGTTCGTCGGCGTCGTGGGGCAAGCTCCACCTGCCGCGAGGGACTCTGCTCCCCCGCCTATCAGCAATATTCCCATCACGATTTTCCAGCCTGCGTCGGGTCCGAGCACGTCTGACTCCCATGGAGGGAGTGGTGTTGGCCCGTCGTTCCCTCTGTCAGGTAGACGCCATGAATGATGCCTGTGACGTGTCCGGCGACGACCCGCCCGGCAGGACCTGGGCCGGGGAATCCCTCCTCGGCATCGTCCCACGCGTCCGGAATGGGGCCCACACCCGAGCGCGGAGGGATGAGCCCAGCGGGGGATGGCGGGACAGGTCGGGGGCCGTCGTGATCTGCTTCCACGCCTCGTGGGCGATTTCATGGCGCGAGCAGTTCGAGGGGCTCTTGCCCTCGGCGCAGTTCATGCGTCCGCTGCTTCATTCTCGGCGGAGCCGATTGCCCAATCCCTGGCAACCCACGGTGAATGCTCCGTGGCATTCCGTGGAACCGCCCATATTGCCACCAGGCGGCGGCATCTCGTGTCATCGTCGACCAGGGGCGCGAGCTGCGGGCCATCAACACCCGCTTCCTGGTCGGAGGCATCATCTTCCGCGGGCAGTAGGTCGCAGGGCGCTCTCCGGTATGGGCGCTGACCGGGCCGGCGTCACCGGCGCCCCCCGGTTGAGGCGCTTCATCACACGTGGCGGCGCTTGCCAGCGCCCTTGAACAGCTCAACGCACGAGCCTCGACACGGGCGAGCCGTGGCCCGCCTCGACAAATTGCTGCCGTACCGCTGGCGCCCTGCGTCTGCGCTCGACTCGTCCTGAGGCGCATCAGACGGCAGCGATGTGCACCTCCAGTCGCGGCGTGCGCTCCTTCTTCGCTTCATGATGGCGCTGCACTCGCATTGGTGGACGCAGAGCGCTACCCGGCCGAAGAAACTGTCGCGCTGTACCATGAGCGCTGGGAGCTCGAGCTCGGCTTTGATGAGGCCAAGACCGAGATGCTTGAGCGCGAGGAAGCGAGCTCAGCCGCACATGCCTGCTGCCCAGCCCGAGGATGAGGATGCACAGCTCGGCGCCCTCCCATCGGCCGATGAAGAACTCGCCCGGGTCGTGAGGAAGCTCGAAGACCCGGGGCTGGAACGAGCGGCCATCGAAGATGCGGAAGCGCGGTCAGCCGGCCTGCATGGGCCGAGCCTACCAGCCCACGCCTTCACTCCGCGGAGGCTGCCGCGTCCGGGAACACGTCATGGAACCGGCGAGGCCCCAGCGTGGTGAGCCGGTGCAGGAACAGGCCGATGCCCGCGCCGCCCATGCCCAGGTCGTGGCTGATGCGCAGGAGGAAGCGGCCCGGGAAGGCGATTCCCTCGGGCCTGTCCAGGCGGAACAGCAGCGTCTGTCGCGCCTTCTTGCGCGCCTGCTCCAGGTAGTGGCGGTCGCCCGTCACCCGGTACATGTCCAGCAGCGTCTCTCCGATGGAGGCGAGCCCCTCGAACAGGTGGGGCATCGCGGAGAACGTCACGTCGCAACCTCGCGCCGCCCTGCGGGCCAGCTCCAGGTAGTGCGGCTCATTCAGCACCTCGTAGAAGCGGATGAGCGTGGACGCCACACCGCCACCGCCCTTCAGCCAGTAGGGCCGATGCCCCTTGTCCTCGACGTTGACGCCCCAGACGAGCCCACCGTCCCGCTCCCGCCCATGCGCCACGTCGAAGTCCAGGGCCTGTCTCGCCGCCTCCAGGAAGGACGGCTCGCGGGTGACGCGCCAGAGTGAGAGCAGGAAGAAGGCGATACCGCTGCCGCCCCGTCCGAAGCCCAGGGGAATCGAGCCGTCCTCTTCGTCACGCCAGAACAGTCCCGCGGGGGAGCGCTCCGCGCACCGCACCACGTGCTCGCCCGCGCGGCCCGCCAGCTCTAGCAGCTTCGTGTCGCGCGTGCGCAGGTGCAGCGCCAGCGCGGCGAACCCCCACCCGGCGGCCCCGCCGAACAGGTCCGCGGACCTGAAGGCCAGGGGTGACGCGGGCACGTGCCTCATCAGCTCCAGCCCCCGCTCGGGCAGGCCCAGCTCCACGAAGCTCCAGGCGATGCCCGCGAGGCCGGAGTAGAGCCCGGGCGGATACGTGGTGGCGTCCACCGGCTGTGCCAGCAACCAGTCCCGCACGGCCCGGGGGAGCTCGCAAAGCGTCTCCCACAGGAAGAGCGCGGTGCCGCAGGCGCCATGCCCCAGGCTCAGCGCATTGGTCAGGAGCGTCTGGGTGTCGGAAGGAAAGAGCCGGTCCGAGCGCGCCGCGTCCATCGACGAAAGCATGTGCCTCGCCAGGCCCTGGTTCGTCTCGCGCAGCAGGCCGGCCTCCGGCACCACATCCTCACGTGCTACCGCGGCGCGAGCGCCCATGACTCCACCTCCTTCCGCGCGAGGTCCGCACGTCCGTCGAGCAGGAACCGGATGATGCTTCGCACCTGGACCGGCAGCCCCTCCTCCACGAAGTGGTCGAGGAAGCGCAGGTGGGGCCGCGTCCTGTCCACCTCGAACAGGGTCTGCACGGGGCAGACCAGGCTGTAGAGGAGCATGCCGCACGCGTAGAAGTCGTCGAAGGGCTCGAGCCGGGAGAGGGCGCGGCGCTCCGGGTGACGGAAGCCCGGGGTGTACCACTGGGCAGCGGAGGCCGAGTCCTCGCCGAGCGGCAGGGCCCCCTCGAAGTCGATGAGCCGGAGCTCCCCCGTCTCCAGGTCCAGCAGGACGTTGCCGGGCGAGATGTCACCCACCAGCAGGCCCTGCGCGTGGATGGCCTCCAGCGCGTCCAGCAGGCGCAGCGCCACGTCCCGCAGGAGGGCGCAGAACCGGCCCACGCGGCTTTTGTCATCCAGGTGGGTGAAGACGATGACGTCGTCGTGGACCCGCACCCGGGTCAGCGGCTGTCCCTTCACGAAGGAGGTGACGAGGAAGGTGTGCTCCCACTCCTGGAACAGCTCGACGAGCTCGGGAACCGCTGGCAGGCCGCGCAGGCGCTCCAGGTTGTCACGCTCCCGGTGGAGCGCAGACACTGCGTCGATGGTCAGCTCTCCGCCCATCCACAGGTCCGTCCGAGGCCGCGCCTCCTTGATGCAGACGGTGTTCCCGGTCCTCCGGTCGATGGCCCGGTAGACGCCACCGGTGTTGGTGAAGGTGAGCGCCTCCTCCACCTGGTAGCGGCCGTGTAGCAATTCGTCATCGCCCTCCGGCTCGCTGGCGTCCGGCAGCGGGTCCTGGACCCACGGAGGGAGCTGGAAGTAGGGCGTCCGCTCATCCTCGACGAGCGCCCCTCCGGGCTCGCGAATCATCAGCCGCCGCGTGCCGTCCGCGCGCAGTTGCTGAATCCGCTGGAAGCCACCGTACCGGTAGAAGACCCCCTTGCTGTCCCGGTACCGCTTGTCCGAGAGGATGTAGGGGCCCTCCAGGTCCTTCGTCGCCTGGTGCAGCGCTTCGATGAGCGTCAGGAACGCCGCCGTGTCCGGCGGGTAGACGGCCATGAACTTGCCCGAGGCCTTCCGAGGAGAGCGCTTCGAGTTGTGGAAGCGCAACAGCGCCGGGTCGGCCACGAGCTTGAAGACCACTCCCGCGCGGACGCACACCGGGACGACCCGTCGCAAGGTCTCCGGCGCCTGCGCCACCGTCGAGGCGACGTGGATCTTGAAGCCCTGCGGCGCGAGGTCCGCGCCCTCGGGAGCCGCCTGGAGCCAGACGTCATATCGCGACGTCGTCCACCCCTCCGGGAGCATCGACGCGAGCAGATCCTGATAGGCGCGGGTGATGGGAAAGCGGCCCAGCGTCTCGAAGTAGTCGCGGTGGCTGATGGTGAAGGAAGAGAACTCCTCCATGCGGTGTGGCTCCTGGCGCGGGCTTCGTGAGGAAGGGAATCCCCCGCACCGGGCGCTCGACGAGCCGCCCGGGCGGGTGACCTCCACTCTCCATCAGAGCCACCTCGGGCCCAGGGGAGAGTGCAACGCCTTCTGCTCAGCCGTTGAGACAGCCCGTGCTGCACAGGGAGCTGCTCGCACTGTCGACCTGGCATTCTTCCTTGGCCGTCGCGAGCTTCTGGAGAGCGAGGATCTTCTTCATGGCAACCTCCGGCTGCTGTGGTGGGATCTGCCGCGCCAGGAATGGCGCAAAGACAATCTAGTTCTATAAAACAGACATTCCAAATGGAAATGTTTGTATGTGGTCGGGGCGGCGTAGGCCCTGTGGGAGCCATGGCTGTGATTGCGCGACTGGGACGGAAAAGTCGACGCCCATTAGAGTCGCGATGCGTCGACGTTCCTTCGTCGTGCCGCGGCATGTAAGGGTATTCCACGAGGGCTGGTGCGTGACATGCCAGGGAGGGCATGGGGTCATCCGCCGGGACGCCGGTCTTCCTCTCACGCGTCCCGTCGCGCCATCGCACCGTCGCGTGGCCCCGGTGGCTCCGCATTCGTACGGCAGTCACAGAGGTGCCTACCTTTTCCGGGGGGCACTCCTCCCGGGAAGTCCTCGCGAGCCGCGGCCTCGCGAGACGGGGAAGGCGGTGGCGAGATGGCCCACGGAGACTTCGGCAGGACGGCGGCCTGGCTGCTCCCGAGAGCCGTCCTCGCGAGCCTCGTCTATGCCGTGCTCGCGGTGCTGAGCGACGAGTACTTCTACTCCGACCCCGCCCGGTTCCTCGCGTTCTGGCTGCCCGCCGGCTTCACGCTGGCGCTGCTGTTGCGCACGTCGGTGCGGACCTGGCCCGTCTGGCTCGCGACCATCTTCGCGACGGAGGCGCTCCTCCAGCTCCTCGCCCATGGGCGTCCCGCCGGGCTCTCCCTTGCCTGGGCGGTCGCTGACAGCCTGGAACCTCTGCTGGGCGCCGCGCTGTTGCGCGCCGTGCTCCGGCGCCCGATGACGCTCAGCCATCCGCGGGAGGTGCTCGCGCTGGTGGGGTTGGGGGCCCTGATTCCCGCCATGCTGAGCGGGCTCATCGCCGGAGCCGCGGCCGCCTGGTGGGTGGCGTCGGACGTGCCCTTCCTGACGTGGTGGACGAGCTGGTGGTTGGGCGATGCGCTCGGCGTGGTGCTGGTGGGGCCATTCTTCCTCACCGCGTACCCCTTGCCGCGCCTTCATAGCCGGCGCCGCGTGGAGCTGGCGGTGCTGCTGGTGCTGCTCGCGGTGCTCAGTCTGTGGGTCTTCAGCATTCCGTCCATGCCCGGCACCCAGGGGCAGCTCACCATCGGCTTCATCGTCCTGTATGCCGCCTTCGGCTTCTTCGTGTGGGCGGCGCTGCGCTTCGGCGTGCTCGGCGTGGCCACCGCCACGGGCGTGCTGGCCCTCATCGCGGGGTGGAACGCGGGGCGGGGGCGGGGGCCCTTCCAGCTCAGCTCGGCCACGCCTCACGAGGCGTTGCTGGCCACCCAGGCCCTGCTCGCCGTGCTCAGCAGCCTGTCATTGATGCTCGCCGCGGCGCTGCGGGAGCGGCGCAGGGTGGAGCGGGGACAGCGGCTGCTCGCGGACGCGAGCGCGCTCCTCGCCGAGTCGCTGGATGACACGGCGCTCGCGCGCGTCGCCCGGAGGGTGGTGCCCGAGCTGGCGGATGCGTGCGTGTTGTCGCTCAGGCATGGAGGCCCGAGGGAGATGGTCCCCGTGGGCGTGGCGGGGGAGCGCGATGCCCTGGAGGGGCTGATGCCCACGCGCATGGCCGCCGCGGTGGGCTCGGGGACGCCACGGGAGGGTGTGCAGCTCACGCTTCCGCTCGACTGTCAGGGCCATATCGTCGGGCAGCTCGCGCTCTACCGGACGCAGCCGGGGCGCACCTTCGAGCGGGATGACCGGGCGCTCGCGGAGGAGCTGGCCCGGCGCTGCTCGCTGATGATCGAGCGCGCCCAGCTCCATGACCAGCTCGAGGAGGCGGTGAAGCATGCGCAGGAGTCCCTGGCGCAGCTCGACACCGTGCTGCAGACGGCGCTGATTGGCTCTGCCTTCTTCGACTCGGACCTGAAGTGCCTGAGGGCCAATGACGCCTTCCTGAACCTGCTCGGACTGGGGGACGGACGGCCGGAGGCGCGCCATGCCACGGATTTGTGCTCGGACCTGGTGCCGCTGTTGCGGCGGACGCTCCAGTTGGGTGAGCCGGTGACGGAGCGGGAATTGGAGCGGCGCTCGTTCGGCGAGGAGCGGTACCTGTGGGTGAGTGCATTCCCATTGCGGTCCGCCGTGGGGCGGGCGCCGTTCGGCGCGGGCGTGCTCGTGTATGACATCACGGACCGCAAGCGGGTGGACGCGGTGCACACCCGGCTGCTGCGCGAGGCCCGGACGGCCATCCGCGCGCGCGACGAGTTCCTCACCTTGGCCGCGCATGAATTGAAGACGCCGCTGACGCCGCTGGCGATTCGCATGGAGGCGCTCGCGACCCGGCTGCGCTCGGACCATCCGTCGGAGGCCCGAACGCTGGAGGGACTGCGCTCGCATGTGCGGAGGCTTCAGCGGCTCATCGAGCACCTGCTCGAAGCGGCCCAGGTGGACACGGGGCAGCTCTCCATCCGGCTCGCGCCGGTGCCGTTGCACGCGCTGGTGCGCTCGATTGCTCCGAGCTTCCCGCGCCTGGGGACGTCGCACTCGCTGCACCTGGACACGGGAGACGAGGAGGCGTGGGTGCTGGGAGACCGGCTCCGGCTGGAGGAGGTGCTGCTGACGTTGCTGGAGAACGCGGTGAAGTACAGCCCGGAGGGAGGGACGCTGCGGGTGACGCTCGACGTGGCGGGGGACGAGGTGCAGGTGTCGGTGTCAGACCCGGGCGTGGGCATTCCTTCCGAGCAGCGGGCGCATGTGTTCGACCGGTACTTCCGGGGGAGCAACACGCCGGTGCAGTCCTATGGCGGGCTCGGGCTGGGGCTGTTCCTGTGCCGGAACATCCTGGAGTCGCACGGCGGACGCATCTGGGTGGAGAGTGAGGTGGGGCGGGGGTCCACGTTCACCTTCGCGCTTCCCGTGCTGCGGGCGAGCCGGGTGACGGAGCGGCGCGAGCAGCCCGCGGAGCACTGGGCGAGCTGATTCATCTACGGCAGCTCGCAGCGAAGCAGGTCCTTGTCGAACACGGGACCCAGCAGCATCCACTTCCCGGAGACCGCCGCCGTGGCGGTCGCGGACGTCTGCCGGCCATCGTCGAGGAACACCTCCTCCACCTCCAGCGTGTCGCCCTTGGCCTTCAGCCTCAACACCTGCGCGGGAGCGCGCGTCGCTCCGGACACGTCGTTCGCGTGGGCCACGAAGTCCAGCAGCTTCGGGTGGCTGCCAATCCACAGGTCACCCCGAGCATCCAACTCGATGTTGTCCGGTCCGGTCCCCAGGGGAAGCGTCAGCCGCCGCGTCAGCGCGCCCGAGTCCGCATCCCGCGAGTACACCGTCAGCGACCGGTCGAGGACCTGCGACAGGTACACCGTCCGCCCATCCGCCGAGCGGTTGATGCCGTTCGCGTAGGCCGTGCCGCTGACGACCTCCCGGAAGCCCTTCCCGTCGAAGTACAGCACGTTGCCGATGGCGAGCTGCAGGTAGTCCTCCACCACCTGCATCGCTCCCGGTGGGAAGTGGTGGTCATTCGTCACGTAGAAGCGCTCGGCGTCCACCGGCACCACGTCGTTGGGCGAGACGAGGGCCGGGTCTGCCACCGTCTTGCGATGGACGAGCATCCCATCCGCGCCCACCTCGAAGCGCTCGATGCGGTTCTGGCCCGGCCCCGCGTGGTTGACCACGTACAGGGTCTGCGTGCCGTCCGGAGCGAGGAAGAGCCCGATGCCGTGCGGATGGAACGGAGCCGTGAAGGCCGAGGTCAGCAGCACGGGCGGCGCCGCGCTCGCCGGGTCATAGCGGTAGATGCCGCCCTGCACCGGGTGCCCCGCCTGAGTGGCGCGCCGGTCATCCGAAGAGATGTACGCGTGGCCGAGCGTCGGATGGAACGTGATGTCCTCGGCGCCGGGCATGCCGGACACCGGCGCGCAGCGGCCCGCGAAGTGGGGCGTGAGCTGCTGGAACTGCCCCGCATCCGACAGCGTCTTCACGACGAAACCGGCCAGCACCAGCAGCACCACACCGAGCCCGACGAGGAATTTCTTCTTCATGCCGCCACTCTAGTGATTCCCCGGCCGGATGACGAAGAAGCCCGCCGCTCGAAATGGCCCGTCCTCCCCGGGCGAGTCACTGATTCGCGTGCCACTGCCGCCACCGCTCCCGGGGGTTGTTGTCCTTGTTGCGCACCACCGGTGCCGGCAGGTGCTGTGCGCTCCAGGTCTCGACACCGTCGTAGTGCCGCAACACCGTCCGCAGCCACACGCGCCAGCGGGCGACCTCGTCGAAGTTCCCGAGCGCCTCCTGCGCATCGAGCATCAAATCGATGGCGTCCAGGTCATGCGGCCAGAACTCGAGCGCCTCCTCCAGCAGCGCCCGGGCTCCGGCTGCGTCATTCCGGCCCAGCAGCTCCCGCGCCCTGGCGCAGCGGCTTGCCGTCTCCGCGCGGGCCTCGTCGACGAGCATCGCGAACGCGGCGAAGAGATACCGCGCCCGCTCCATCTCCTTCCCGGGGCACGGCCCGTTGAAGGGGCCATAGTCCGGCTCCACCTGGTCACCGGAGTAGCCCGCCCCCGAGCCGCGCACGAGGCCGTACTTCGTGACGGACTGGTTGCCGAGGTCGCGCTTGACGCCATCGACGATGGCCTTCGAGTTCCAATGGACCTCCACCCCCGGGCCGTAGAAACGCTGGGCCGTGACGAACTCGGAGTCGTAGGCCGCCTCCGCCAGGGCGGCATGGTCCGCGGACAGGAACAGGCTCATCTGGCTGCCGGCGCGGTCCACGTCCACCAGGTGGGCGAAGAAGTACTTCGCCTGCTTCCGCGCCACGTTCGCATACGCGGCGAAGGCCACCGCCAGGCCCTCAATCATCTCCATGCCGAGCGCGCGGCAGTTGTCCACGTGGCCCGCGTCGGTCCGCTTCTGCTCGAGGTATCGCCGTCCCAGGATGAGCTCGAGGATGATGAGCGGCTCCGCCAGCATGTTCGCGTAGACCTTGTTGCATTCCTTCGGGTTGTCCGGCCGGAACATGAAGAAGAAGCGCTTGCGGAACTCGCTGTCCCCGAACAGGTCCGTGAGCGTGATGAAGTCCGCGAAGTCGGCGATGCCCGAGCGGCGCAGGTTGACGTACTCCACCGCCGCCATCCACGTGCCAATCTTGCCGTTGCCGATGCCGCCGTGCGGCTTGGCGTCGGTGACATCCTCGAGCAGGTCATTGAGGACGCGGTAGCGGCCCCAGCCATCCATCAGGCGCGCGAACTCCAGCCGCTGACTGCCCAACGCACGCGTGTGGAAGATGTCACCCAGCGCCGTGGGAATGAGGCCGTGCCGCAGCAGCCGGTAGACATCCCCGAAGCCCGCGTCGAGCGCGTCCCTGAAGTGATTGTCAGACAGCGTGTGGTCGACGAGGTACTGGAAGTAGTCCTCGCCCTGGGTCTCATAGACATACGCGACGATGCGGGTGTCGGTGTCCGTCGTGTCCGGCTCGGACTGGCTCTCCTTCTTGCGCAGCTTCCAGGTGAAGACCTTGTCCGGAGGGAAGTGCTGGATGGGGAAGCTCTTGATGATGAGGATGTCGAGCGGCCGGGGCAGCCGGCTCGTCAGCCTGAGCATGTCCTGGTACTTGTGGAGCGCGTCGAGCACGACATTCTCCCGGAACAGCTCCATCACCGGCTCCGCGACATGTTCGTTCGCGGCGGCCTCGGGCGTGGGGACCAGGCCCAGGTCTTCGGGCCTGGGCGGAGGAATCCCGAGGCTCCGAGCGTCGAAATCGACTTCCGCCGCGCTCTTGCCGGGCAGCCGCTTCTGCGCCTTGACGGCGATGCGAAGCGGGCCGGCCTGGAAGATGGCGGTGCGGTTCAGCACCCGGATGGGCACCGGATTCGTGATTTGAAACCTCGCGCAGAAGTCGTCGAAGGAGAGCGTCAGGACGACGCCGGGGATGATGCCGTGCTGCTCGAGGTTCTCCATCACCTTGTCAATCTCGCGCAGCAACTCCGAGCCTTCGAGCCGGGCCTTCCGCGCGTGGGTGCCCTGGAGGAGCGGCCCGGCGAGCGTGAGCCGGAGGAAGGCCTTGAAGGTGTTGCTGGACGTGCCTCCCTGCTCCAGGTGGATTCTCGCGAGCTTCCCGAAGACGTCGCCGAGCTCCCGGGCCACCTTGGGGTGGAGGAAGAGCAGCGCCCCCACCTTGAGGAAGTCCTCCCTGCCGAGCTGCTCCAGCCGCTTCCAGCGAGCCTCGTCCGAGTCATCGCTCAGCAGCGCGTCGATGATCTCCCAGGGTTTCATGTCGCACTCCCGGAGGACGGCTACCGATAGCCGTCATGAAGCGTGGTGTTGCGCCACAGCACCGCCAGGGAGGGCAGGGTGAACGTCACCTCGGCGGAGACTGCCTGGCGTGAGTCCCTCAAGCGAGCCTCCAGCATGGGCGGCTCGTCCATCCGCACCGGGGCGCTCATCACGTTCCTGGCGGGCGCGTCGCTCAGCTCCCGGAAGTCGTTGAAGAGGCCCTCCTGCTCCGACGCCCAGAGGCGGGCGACGTAGTCCGTGGTGCCCTGCTCGAATCCTGCCTCCTCCAGCCCGTAGGCGACGCCGGGGGTGTGCTTCACGTCTCCCGGCGTTCCGGGCGTGAGCCGTGTCCCGATATCGGGCGCGCTCAGGACCTTCTGGATGTCGAGCACGGACTTGAAGACGAGCAGGTTCGACGCGCGCTCGTGGATGAGCAGCAGGAGCGACCGCGCCCGGCCACTGCCGAGCAGCTCGAAGTCGAACGCCACCTGGCGGTGGTAGACGGGGCCAATCGCGGAGCGCCAGCGCTTGCTCGGGGCTTCGGGAAACCAGACGTGTGGGGTGTGGAGTCGCACCCCGAGCGCCGGGTCCTCCGAGCGCGTCTCCGGCGGCACGTGGGTGGGCTGGTACACTGCGTCGGGCTCGTCTCCGTTGACCGAGAACCGGCCGTCCCACAGGAACCAGCGGCGGAGGCAGCGTCCCTCCACGCGTTCCTCGCGGTACGGGCAGGGCTTCGTCGTCTGCCCCAGGGTGGTGCCGCTCTCGTTGCGCTCCGCCTCCTCGCCACTCCGGCCGAGCGCGACCTCCTGCTGCGCCCTCATATGTCCTCCGGTACGGGACCCAGGCCCCGGCCCAGGTGCGCCCGCCGGAGCGCCGTGGCGTAGAGCCTCTCCACCTTCGAAGACTTGCGCGGCGGCCCCCGGTCCTCGAGCAGGGGCCGGGCCCATGGCAGCTCCGGGTCCTCATCGAAGCGCAGGCCGAAGACGAACATCACGTTGAGGTACTTGCACACCTCGTCGCACGCGCTGATGCCGTACCCGCGCGCGCGGCGGACGCCGTGCTCGATGGCGCGACGCGTGCCCTCGCGCCCGGCGTCCCTGCACGCGTCCGGGAAGTGCGTCTCGGCGTGGCGCACCATGCGCTCGACGAAGCGGTCCACCGCCACCGCGTCCAAGGAGACCACCTGGGCGTCGCGAATCACCAGCATGGGTCCCGGTAGTCTGCAACCCCGCTGGCTCGTTTTCAATGAGTTGCGCGTTAAACGGCCTATGCCTTCCAGGCCTCGACATCGCGCGCAGGCTCAGGCCGGACGTTCCACCCGTCCGTCCGCGTGACGCGCGAAGCGGCCTTCCTCGCGCGGGTGCACGGGGTCATGGCTCGGCCACGGCCAGCCGCCGAAGCCCGTGCGCTGGTAGTCCGCGAAGGCCTGCTGGATTTCCTGCCGCGAGTTCATGACGAACGGCCCGTACTGCACGACGGGCTCCCCAATCGGGCGCCCCTGCAGGAGCAGCAGCTCCGCCACGTCCGGTCCGTTCTCCAGCTCCACGTCCACGTCCGCGCGCAGGTCGATGCCGTGTGACGCAGGAATGGGGCGGCCCGCCACGCGCAGCCCGGAGCCGAGGAAGAAGTACAGCATGCGGTTGCTGCCCCGCGCCGCCGCCGGCAGCGTCCAGCGCGCGCCCGGTGCCAGCTTCAGCGTCCAGATGGCCACGTCCGACTCCGCGTGCGAGGCCCAGGACTTCGGCGGCGGTGGTGGCGCCTTCACGTCGCCCAGCCGGCCCGCGACCACGGTGACCTCCGTCGTGCGGCCCGCCTCGTCCTTCGCCACGTGCTTGGGAATGACGTGATTCCAGAGCATGGAGAAGTGCGGCTCCACGAGCTTGTTGGCGCGCGGCAGGTTGAGCCAGATTTGAAACAGCTCCACCGGGTTCGGCTGGTCGCGCTTGAGCAGCGGGAACATCTCCGAGTGGTTGATGCCCCCGCCGGCCGTGAGCCACTGCACGTCACCCCCGCCGAAGCGCGCCGCCGCGCCCAGCGAGTCCGAGTGGTCCAACAGGCCATTGCGTACGACTGTCACCGTCTCGAAGCCCCGGTGCGGGTGCTGCGGGAAGCCGGGCACGACGGTGCCGTGGTACATGTTCCAGCCGTCCCGCCCATCGAAGTCCTGGCCGAGGTTGCGGCCCGCGAGCGACGCGGAGGGCCCCAGGCGCTCGTTGCCCGCCGGGTACCTGTCGTCGTGGTGGACGCAGAAGAGGAACGGGTCCGGCGTCCGCCACGGCATCCCGCCGAGCGGCTCCACACGGAGAATGGCTTCCTGCTGCGTGCTCTTCTGCTGACTCATTCCCTGCTCCTCGGCCTTTCCGGAGCCGCGTGAACATCCCGCGGCGGTGGTGACTCCCGCCGCCGCAATCAGCTTCAACGCCGCTCTCCGGCTCACCTCATCCACGGTCCACCTCGTGCTCCATGCCGCTGTGGCCGCTTCATCCTAACAACGGGAATTTCGCGCCGCTCCCCCCGCATGGCGCTTCACCGGTCTCCGCGCGAAGCCGACGAAGGCGCGCGGCGCGGGTAGTAGGACGGGCACCAGCCCTCCAGCACGCGCACCAGGCGGCCTTGCGCAATCAGCTCCGTGGGTTGGAGGTGCTCACCGCCGACGCGGCGATGACGGAGGTACCGGTGTGAAGGGCGGCAGTGGCGTCATCGAGGCGCGCGCCACCTTCCTGCCGTCCCGAGGTTCGAGCTCGCGCTCCAGCTCATCCACGGCGCGCAGCTCTTCCTGGAGGTGCTCGCGCTCCTCGTCGGAGAGGGGAAGCTGCTGGAGCTCGGTACGCAGGGCTCCTGCGCGGTCGCCGTCTCCCATCGCCACCGCCAGCTCGACCCGGGCCGTGAGGGCCCGCGCGCGATCCATCGGCGGCGCGGGCTCGCCCCGGGCGAGCGCCACGTCGAGGACCCTCGCCGCCGCGGCGTCGTCCGTCTTGAAGTCGCGCAGGCGGGCGGCGGCGGCCACCGCCTTCGCCAGCCGCGATTGGGGCTCGAGCGAGCGTGGTTCCGCGTCGTCCTCGGTGGCACCGGCCTGGTTGCGCCGGACGAAGATGATGGAGTTGCCGGACAGGTCGACCAGGGTGAAGCGGCCCTGGCCGGGCTTCAGCCGGGTGATGCGGGGGATGCCCGACACCGGGAGCTTTCCGCGCGAGCGTCGCAGGGCCTCGGAGAAGGTGGCGTGCAGCGGCTCCACGTCCGGCACCACCACGAGGCATGCACTGTACCCGGCCTCGGGCTTCAGGCCGACGAGGCCGTAGAAGTGCAGCTCGATGCCCTCGCGGCGCACCACCGCATACGGATTGGGCGAGCGCTGCCGGTACGTCGCCTCGAAGCCGAGGGGCCGGTAGAAGGCCAGCGTCTCGTCGAGCGAGACGCAAGGGAGCAGGGGAATCATCGACTCGCCGCTCATCACGCCTCCTCGAGGTGCTGACGCACCTGGCGCAGTCCGTCCACCGTGGCCTTCAGGGCCCTCGCGTCCATGGCCGCGGCGAGCTGGTTGGCCCAGGTCGCCTGGCGGGCCTCGACCTTGCGCAGCGCCTCGCGGCCCCGCTCCGTCAGCGCGATGAGCTTCGCGCGGCGGTGGTGCGGGTTCTCGCGGTACTCGATGAAGCCGTCCCGCTCCAGCGCGTCCGCCGTCTGCTGCACGCTCTGACGCGCGAGGCCCATGATGCGGGCCACGTTCGCCACCGGCGCCGGCTCGTGGTCCACCACGCCGAGCACCTGCCACCGGGCGCTGCTGAGCCCCAGTGACTCCGTCAGCGTATCGCCGGCCTGTAGTGCCAGGCCGTTGACGCGGAACACCTCCAGCACCAGCTCCGTGAAGAGCTCTCCTGCCGCCGTGAGCTTCGCCATGGACATGGATCTGCCAATTCGACAGGTTCCTGTCAATATGGGCGAGGCTGCGCGTGGCAGCTCCGGTGCCGCGCGGATGTGCCACGTGTAAACGATTGTAACTAACGCGCCAGGGGCAGGCGCGGAGGCTGCTGGAGCACCCAGTCCAGGAAGGCCCGCGCCGCCGGCCGCAGGCGCCGGTGGGCCGGGTAGACGACGAAGTAGCCGGAGCGCGCGGGCAGGGTGGGGCCGGGCAGCCGCACGAGGCGGCCATCCGCGAGGTGCGGCGCGACGATCCGCTCCCGCCCGAGCGCCGCGCCCAGCCCGTACACCGCGGCCCGCAGCGCGTCCGTGGTGTCGCTGAAGCCGTGGCGCTCGTCGAAGGGCACGTCGCGCACGCCTGCCGCGCGGAACCAGTCCGTCCAGCCCTGGCGCGACAAGTCCCTCACCAGCGGCAGCTTCGCGACGTCCGCCGCGTCCCGCAGGTCCCGGACGCCGGGCAGGTGGGGCGAGGCCACCGGGAAGAGGGCCTCGTCCATCAGGTGGTGCGCCGTCAGCCCCGTCCAGTGGCCCTCTCCGTGGCGGATGGCCAGGTCGGGGCCGCCCTCGTCGAAGCGCGTCAGCGACGCCTCCGTGTCCACCTGGATGCGGATGTGCGGGTGCGCGGCGATGAAGGTCGGCAGGCGCGGCACCAGCCACGTGTACGTCAGCGAGTGCAGGGTGTTGATGCGCACGCGGTTGCGCTCGTCCCGCGCGACGCTGAGGCCTCGCATCACGCCGTCGATGTCGGCCATGGCGCTGCTGGCCGTGTCCGCGAGCTGGCGCCCCTCTGGCGTCAGCAGCACGCCGCGCGCGTGGCGCTGGAAGAGGGCGACGCCGAGCTGGGCCTCCAGCTTGCGCACATGGTGGCTGACCGCGCTGGTGGTCAGGTGCAGCTCCTCCGCCGCGCGGGCGAAGTTCTGGTGACGCGCGGCGGACTCGAACGCCGCCAGGGCCGGGAGCCAGTCGGAGGGGAGGGGCATGACGAGACTCAAATCATATTTGAGGCTGCGTGGAAAAACATGCGCTTGTCGGGGAAGACGCTCGGGGACATCTAGAGGGCCAGACAACAGTCATTTTGGAGTCTCGTCATGAGCTCATCCACGCTGGCCCGTCCTCTTTCACCCTCCCTCGCGGTCTCCTGGCAGACGCCGCTGGAACTGGGAGTGCTGGGCGCCATCTGGGGCGCGTCGTTCATGTTCATGCGTGTCGCGGCGAAGGACTTCGGCGCGATGCCACTGGTGGAGATTCGTCTGGCGCTGGGCGCGCTGGTGCTGATGCCGTTCCTGTGGCGCGCGCGGGCGTCCTTCCCGCTGAAGCGCTGGCCGATGCTGGCGCTGGTGGGGGCCATCAACTCGGCGGTGCCCTTCTCGCTGTTCGCCTGGGCCGCTCAGCGTGCGCCGGCCGGCGTGGGCGCCATCTGCAACAGCATGGCGGTGCTGTTCACCGCGCTGGTGGCGTTCCTCTTCTTCGGCGAGCGCATCGGCGGGCGGCGCGCGGTGGCGCTGCTCGCGGGCTTCACGGGCGTGGTGGTGCTGGCCAGCGGGAAGACGACGGGCGCGAGCATCGGCTGGGCGGTGGGCGCGGGCACCACGGCCGCGTTCCTCTACGGCATTGGTGGAAACCTGGTGAAGCGGAAGCTCTCGGGCCTGCCGCCCGGTGCGGTGGCGGCGGCCACGCTGCTGTGCTCGGCGGTGCTCCTGCTTCCGTTCGCCGTCTACTCGTGGCCGGAGCACGCCATTCCGCCGCGGTCCTGGCTGAGCGCGGGTGGGCTCGGCGTGCTCTGCACCGGTGTGGCCTACGCCATCTTCTACCGGCTCATCATGCGCATCGGCGCGGCGCGCGCCTCCACCGTCACGTACATCGTCCCGCTGACCGCCGTGACGTGGGCGTGGCTGCTGCTGGACGAGCCGCTCACCGTCCCCATGCTCATCGCGGGGACGATGATTCTCGGCAGCGTAGCGCTGAGCCAGAAGCAGCCGGCGTAGCGGACTCCGAGCAACGGGCGGCGCGCGGACGTGCCGCCCGTCACTCCCGAGGACGGACCCGCTACTCCGACGCGAGGTCCCGCTTCTCGAACAGCCACACGGTGAGGAGCATGAAGGCGATGGAGAAGGCCACCACCGACAGGGTGCTCGCCTGCCAGGTCATGTCGTGGCCCAGGGCATTCTCCACGTCCTGCTTTTCGTATTGGCTCAGCGCCAGCCACTTCGTCTGGAGCGAGTCCAGGTTCGCCATCGGGGAGATCCACCCTCCGGGGAGGAACACCGCCCCGCGCAGCAGGTGCTGGGCGGTGAATCCGAGCAGGGTGCCGCCGATGAACGAGCGCGTGGCCACCGAGGCGAGCATCACGAGGCTGATGGTGCAGCCGAACTCCAGGGAGTAGTACGCCACCATCCTGCCGAGGTCTCCCGCGCCCAGGTTCACCGGGCCGGGCACGAAGGTCAGGCCGAGGGCGAGCGAGCCCCCCGCGCCCATGACAATCGAGAAGGCATAGGTGAAGGCCACCGCGCCCAGGCTCAGCACCAGCGTGGCCAGGAACTTCGCCACCAGCGACGAGGCGCGCGAGGTCGTTCTCGGCAGCGTCATCTTCCACGTGCCGCCGGAGTACTCGCTGCCCACCGCGCCCGCGGCCACCACCGTGATGAGGAGGGGGAGCGAGATGTTCGCGATCTTGATGGTGTTGAACAGGCAGCCCGGGAACGTGACGAGGCCGCGGGCCCAATCTCGCATGTTGTCGTTGGCCGACCCGGCAATGGCGATGGGCACCGGCAGCACCCCGAAGAAGAGCAGCAGCCCGAGCACGCCGAGGAAGAGGTTCCGCTTGCGGGCCTTGAGGAGCTCCGCCGTGAATTGACGATGGAGCGCGATGAGGTTCATGGGTGCTTGCCTCCCCGCGCGTTGGCGGTGGCCTCGAAGAAGAGCTGCTCCAGCGAGTTGCGCTTGGGCCGGACCTCGTACACGTCCACGTCCGCCTGGAGGAGCTTGCGCAGCACGCCCGGCACCGCGCTGTCCGTGCCCTCGGCCAGCAGCCAGCCCGCGTCGGACGTGTGTCCCTCCGCCGGCGGCAGGCCCAGCAGGGCCGCGGCCCGGGCCATGGACGAGACGCGCAGCTCGATTCCACTCGACGCCAGCAGCTTCGCGACGTTGCCCTGGGTGCGCAGCTCGCCGTTCTGGACGATGGCGACGTCCGTGCAGATGCGCTCCACCTCCTGCAGGAGGTGGCTGGAGAGGAACACCGTGCGGCCCTCGCGCCTCAGCGAGCCGATGAGGTCGCGAATCTCGCGCGCTCCGTCGGGGTCGAGTCCGTTGGTGGGCTCGTCGAGGAAGAGCACCGGCGGGTCGCCGATGAGCGCCGCCGCGAGCCCGAGCCGCTGCTTCATGCCCAGCGAGAACTGCTTCACCGGGCGCTTGAGCTCCTTCCCCAGGCCGACGAGGTTGAGCAGCCGGTCCGACTCCCCCGAGGCCAGCGCGTGGCCCGCGCCGAGCGCCATGGCGCGCAGGTTCTCCGCGGCGCTCAGGTACGGGTAGAAGGCGGGCACCTCGACGATGGCGCCGACGAGCGTGGACAGGCGGGGCCGCTCGCGCAGCACGTCCACCCCCATCACCGACGCCGCGCCGGACGTGGGCTTGATGAGCCCCAGCAGCATGCGGATGGTCGTCGTCTTGCCCGCTCCATTCGGCCCGAGAAAGCCGAACACGGAGCCGGTGGGGACCTCGAGGCTCAGGTTGTTCACCGCCGCCAGGGCGCCGTACCTTTTCGTCAGGCCCTCCGTACGGATGGCGTAGTCCATGCGGGTTGCTTCCTTGATGCGCGTGCGTGGAGAGGAGAGGGCCCTGGATTTAGCAGGGCCGGCCGTTCAGCAGCCAACCCTCCAGGAGGCGGACCGCTCGGAGACAGCAGGGAAGTGGAGGGCTGTAACCCGATTCGGGGCTCGCGCGTACCAGGGGAGAAATCGCACGCGCACCCCGCGTGCCCGGAGGCCGAATCCATGTCGCCCGCTGCCGCCATCCCACTCCCTTCCCGCCGCGCACCTCCGCCGGGGGCGCGCCGGCTCCTTCCCTTCGCGCTGGTGGCCTTCGCCGTGCTGGCCGCGTGCACCGAGGCACGCGGCGCGGCCCCGGGTGCCAGCGCTCCCACTCCGAGGTCCCTCGTGAATGACACCCGCCAATACGTGAAGCCCGCCGACGCGGAGCTCCGCCGCACCCTCTCGCCCCTCGCGTACGAGGTGACCCAGGAGGAAGCCACCGAGCCGCCCTTCCACAACGCCTTCTGGGACAACCACGCGGAAGGGCTCTACGTGGACATCGCCACCGGCGAGCCGCTGTTCTCCTCGCGCGACAAGTTCGACTCCGGCACCGGCTGGCCCAGCTTCACGCGCCCCGTCGACGGCGCGCGAGTCGTGGAGAAGCGCGACGGCAGTCTCGGGATGGTACGCGTGGAGGTCCGCTCGAAGGCCGGTGACTCGCACCTGGGCCATGTGTTCGACGACGGGCCGCGTCCCACCGGCCTGCGCTACTGCATCAACTCGGCGTCGCTGCGCTTCATCCCGGTGAACGACCTGGCGAAGGAAGGCTACGGCGCGTGGCTCCCGCTGTTCGGCCGCGCGGCGCCGGCGAGCGCGACGGCTCCAGCGACGAAGGCGGGGAGCGGATCGTCAAAGGCCACGGCGCCGGCGGCGGCCACGGAGACGGCGCTGCTCGCGGGCGGCTGCTTCTGGGGCATGGAGGACATCCTCCGGACGATTCCGGGCGTCATCCGCACGGACGTCGGCTACACGGGCGGCGTCTTCAAGCGCCCCTCCTACGAGGACGTGAGCTCCGGCGAGACGGGGCACGCGGAGTCGGTGCGCGTGGTGTTCGACCCGAAGGTGCTCAGCTACGAGACGCTGCTGGAGAAGTGGTTCTTCCGCATGCACGACCCGACGACGCTCAACCGCCAGGGCAATGACGTGGGCACGCAGTACCGCTCCGCCATCTTCTATCTGTCCGACGAGCAGCGCCGCGTGGCCGAGGAGGTGAAGGCGCGCGTGAATGCATCCGGCAAGTGGAAGCGCCCCGTCGTCACCGAAATCACCCCGGCCGGCGAGTTCACCCCCGCCGAGGAGTACCACCAGGACTACCTGGAGAAGAATCCGGGCGGCTACACCTGCCACTACATGCGTGACTGAAGACGCGCGGGGAGCCGTGGTGGCTCACGGCTCCCCGGCGCGCAGTAGCAGTCGGAACGAATGTGCGGCCCGCCTGGAGAGCGGGAGGGTTGCCGCGTTTCGAATCAGCCGACGCGCGGGAAGTCCACCTCGGTGCCGGCCACGACGTTGAGGTAGTTGGTGAGCACGTTCTGCGCGACGGCGGCCACCACCTCCACCAGCTCCGCGTCGCTCAGCCCCGCCCTGCGCGCCTGTGCGAGCTGCGGGCCCACGTCCGCGGCCCGCGTGCGGGCGATGGCCACGGCCAGGTCCAGGATGGCCTGCTCGCGCGCGTCGGGCGAGCGGCCGCTGCGGAAGCCGGTCAGCTCATCCGCCTTCACCCCGTGCCCCTTCGCCAGCGCCGTGTGCGCGGAGAGGCAGTAGGTGCAGCGATTCAATTCCGCCACGGCGATGGCGATGGCCTCCTGCGTGCGCGGCGACAGCTTCGCGCGGCCCATGGCGTCGAAGTAGCCCGCCACCGCGTCGAGCGCCGCGGGCGAGTGGGCGAAGGTGGAGAACATCTTCGGCACGCTCCCGAACTTCGCCTTCAGCGCGGCCAGCGTGGGCTCGGCGGCGGCGGGCGTGTTGGTGGAACCGACAGGGGCGATGGTGGGCGTGGTCATGGCGGTGCTCCTTGCAGACAGCGGGTTGAGCGAGACGTCGAATTAGTATCGACTCGATACTAAATGCACCCCGCTACCCCGGCTTGTCAAGTCGGTATCGGCCCGATACCTTCTTCGACATGGCCGTCGACCGCCTCTACGCGCTGCTCGAAAGACTCGGGAACCTGCTCCGCACGGAGGAGCGGGCGGCGGGGCTGCCGCATGGGTTGCAGCCGGTGCACCTCCAGGCGCTGCGCTACCTCCAGTCGTGCAACCGCTACAGCAACACGCCCGCGGCGCTGACGGAGTACCTGGGGCTCACCAAGGGCACGGTGTCCCAGACGCTGCTGCTGCTGGAGGAGAAGGGGCTCTTGCGGAAGGAGGCGGACACGGAGGACCGGCGCGTCGTCCACCTGCTGCTGACGGACGCGGGGCGCAAGGTGCTGAAGGAGGCGCTACCGCCGGACCTCTTCAAGCGGGCCCTCGCGAGTCTTCCGGGCGGAGGTGAGGCCCTGGAGGATGCGCTCACGGGGCTCCTGCGCTCCCTGCAGGCCGCGAATGCGCAGCGCAGCTTCGGAGCGTGTGCCACCTGCAAGCACTTCCAGCGCGAGGGGGCGGGCCGCTTCCGCTGCGGCCTCACCCAGGAGCCCCTGTCGCGCGAGGACAGTCTATTGCTGTGCCGGGAGCACGAGGCCGCGCCCCCGGGACACTGAGGTGCATCCCGACGAAGCTCAGCCCGCCTTCGCGGTGAGCTGCCGCACGGCGTCCACCGGCACGGTGTAGCCGGAGGCGACGAGGAAGTCCGCGACAGCGTTCGTGACGGCGCCCTGCACAGTCGAAGCCTGGGTGGGACTGCAGTGCACGCCGACGCCGAGCACGGGGCCCAGCGCGGTGAACTCCGCCACGCCGACGGACGGCGCGGGCTGCTGGAGGACGCCGGGCAGCGTGGCCACCATCTCCTGGAGCGCGCGCATCTGCATGCGCACGTCACCGCCGTGCAGCACCGGCACCTTGACGACAATCTTGCGGTGCGGATGGTGCGTGAAGTTGATGATGTTGTCGCCGAACAGCCGGTTGTTGCCCACGGAGATGCGCAGGTTGTCCGCCGTGTCGAGCGTGGTGGCGAAGAGGCCAATCTCCTGCACCACGCCGGAGACGCCCGCCGCGGAGATTTCATCGCCCACGCGGAAGGGGCGCAGCACGAGCAGGAAGATGCCCGCCGCGAAGTTGGAGAGCAGGCCGGACCACGCCGTGCCAATCGCGATGCCCGCCGCCGCGAGCAGCGCGGCGAAGGACGTCGTCTCCACGCCCATCATCCCCAGGATTCCCAGCAGCAGGAGGATGGTGAGGGAGCCGGCGAACAGCGACTCGACATAGCGGATGAGCGTGGCGTCGAGCTGGCGCTTCTGCAGCGCCAGGTTCAGCACGCGCCGGAATCCGTTGATGACGGTGCGGCCCACGAACCAGAGCACCAGCGCCCCTACCGCCTTGAGCAGGAAGGGGAGGGCTTCGGTCAGGGCCAGCGACTTCAATTGATTGATGATGTCGTCCATGGCCGCGCATTTTGCAGACATCGGGCCAGGAGCGTCACTGCACGCAAGTGCATGGAACACCGTGGGTGCCACTCCATTGGTGGTCAAAGCACTGCTCGGGCTGACGTGTCCGGCCGACTGCCCACCCGTGGAGTTGACGTGTCAGCTCAGGACGCGCCCAGTCCCAGCTCGCGGAGGCGGCGCTGGAGGGCGCGCTTGGAGACCTCCAGCCGCTGCACCATCTTGTCGAGGTCTCCCTCGCACTCGTGGAAGCAGCGGGTGATTTCCTCCGGGCTCAAGTCACGCGCGGTGCGCAGGAGCGAGCTCTTGTCGATGAGCACGTAGACGGAGGGGCGCGGGATGCCCAGCCAGTCCGCGGTGGCCTTGAGGTCCCACGAGCAGGCGCGCAGGGCCTCCAGCAATTCCTGCTCGCTCACCTCGGAGGGCTTGCGGCGCGCGGGCTTCGCCTCGGGCGTGTCGTGCGCGGCGGCCGTCGTGGGAGTCGGCTCCCTCCCGGGGACGGGCAGGGCGTCGCCGTCGAGCGTCTGCTCCAGGCGCGCGTCGATGCGCAGGTGCGGCATGCCGCGGCTGCCGATGATGAGCTGCCGGACGACGTTGCGGAGCTGGCGCACGTTGCCGGGCCACGCGTAGCGCACCAGCCGCACGGCCAGCGATGCGGGCAGCCAGGGCTCCGTGCGCGGGTCCGTGGCCGTCAGCGGCGCGGACTCCCCGGTGGTCTCCAGCTCGTGGCGCGCGAAGTACATGAACAGCGGGCCAATGTCCTCGCGGCGCGCGCGCAGCGGCGGCATGTGGACTTCGTAGCCCGCGAGCCGGTGCAGCAGCGGGGCCTTGAACAGCCGCTCCTGGATGCGGGCCTCCAAATCGGAGTCCGTGGCCGACACGAGTCGCACGTCCACGGGCACCGGCGTGTGGCCGCCCACCGGGTACACCTCGCCCGTCTCCAGCACGCGCAGGAGCGCGGCCTGCACCTCGGGGGGCGCCTCGCCCACCTCGTCGAGGAAGAGGGTGCCGCCCTGGGCCGCGCGGAAGAAGCCCTCGCGGTCCCTCGTGGCGCCGGTGTACGCGCCGCGCTGCGCGCCGAACAGCTCGGCGGAGACGAGCTCCTTCGCCAGCGCGCCCAGGTTGACGCTCACGAAGGGCCCGGCGCGGCGGGGGCCCAGGTCGTGGATGGCGCGCGCCACCAGCTCCTTGCCCGTGCCCGTCTCGCCGCGGATGAGCACGGGGACCTTCAGGTCCGCGACGCGGCGGATGTCCTCGCGCACCTGGCGGATGCCCTCGCCCTGGCCGACGATGCCCAGGTCCGGAGGCGCGGGCTCGCGCTGCGCCGACGCGAGGTGGAGCAGCACCACCACGCGGTCCGCGAGCACCAGCGGCACGCCCGCGGTCAACTCTTCCGGAGAGAACTCGCGCGCGCCCTGCACGGGCACGTCCGCCACCCACACCCGCGTCCCGTTCTCCGGCACCACCAGCCGCAGGTGGCCCCTGGCCGCCGGCTCGAAGTGGATGGGGGTGCGGCTGATGAACGGGTCTCCCAGGGGCTGCGTTACCAGCCCGCCCGGGCGGGTGAACTCTGGCGCGTTGCGTGACAGGGACGCCGTCCGCCCGGAGGTGGTCAGCGTCTCCAGCAGCAGCAGCTCGCCGATGCGCTGGGGATGCGGGTGCGAGATGACGGTGAGCGCCGGAATCACCCGCTGGGCGGACGATTCCCGTCCGTGCGAGTGCTCGGCGGTCTGCGACGTGTCGTCGGAGAGCTTCTGCTGCATGAGGGTTCCCGAGTCTCCGCGTCCTCTATCAGCAATCCATGCGGCGCCCTATCGGATCTCCGCGGCCGTGGAGGCGGGGTGTGACGACATCCACAGGGAAATCTCCGCGGCCTTCCGTTCCTGCCCCATCTTTCCGCAGTCCTCGTGGGCCTGGGTGGCCAGCTCGCGAGCACGAGAGCGGTCGGCGCTTGCATCCCACAATGCTCGCGCCAGCGCCCATCGGGCATCGGGACGAGCACGGACGGAGACCTGTTCGAGCGCCTGCTCCAGCAGGGGTACGGCCGCCGCGGGCTGGTGACGGGCGAGGTGCAGCTCGCCCAGGCCGAGCCGCGCGAGGGCGAGGAGGCGCGGGTCCTCGGCCTCGTGCTGCTCTCCGGCGGCCATGGCCTTCTGGAGCTGGCGCGCGGCGTCATCGAATCTCCCCAGCCGCACCAGCGTGCGGCCGAGGAGCGCATTCACCTGAGCGGCCTCGGAGGGGTCTCCTCCCTGGACCTTCTCGTGCAGCGCCAGGGCACGTTCGAACTCCTCGCGTGCCTTCGTGTCCTGGCCCATGGCCGCGCGGACCTCGCCGATGCTGGCGTGCGAGTGGGCGAGGCTCGGGTGTGCGTCGCCCAGCGTCTCCTGGCGCAGCGCGAGCGCGCGCTCGTGGTGCTCCAGCGCCTGCTCCAGGCGGCCACGGGCGAGCAGCACGTCACCCAGGTTGGCGAGCGAGGACGCCACCATGGGGTGGTCGGCGCCCAGCAGCTTGCGCCGCATCGCCAGGGCGCGCTCGTACAGGGCCTGGGCCTCCGCGTACTCGCCCAGCTCCTCGTGGACGATGCCCAGGTTGTTGAGCGTCACGGCGATGGTGGGGTGCTCGGCGCCGAGCGCTTCCTCTTTCAGCGCGAGGGCGCGCTCGAAGTAGCCGTGCGCCTGCGAGTACTGCCCCTGGTCCATGAAGACGTTGCCCAGGCCGTTGAGCACGCGCGAGAGGTTGAGCTTGTCCGGCCTCCGCGCGCGCTCCATGAGGGTGAGCGCGCGCTCGTAGGACTCGCGGCTGTGCGCGTAGTCGCCCGTCATCCAGCGCACGTTGCCCACCGTCTCCAGCGCCAGCGCGAGGAGCTGCTCGTCACCCAGCCGCTCCGCCGCCGCCGTCATCGGCAGCTCCAGCCACAGGGCCTCGGCGTAGCGGGACTGGCGCGCGCCCACCTCGGTGACGAGGAAGCTCCAGGCCTGCGACTCCAGCACCGCGTCCTTGCCCTGCGCCGCCTGGATGAGCGCCTCGCGCAGGCGCAGCTCCGCGCCCTTGTAGTCGCCGGCGCCGTCCAGGTGCATGGCGTGCCAGAAGAGCGCCTGCCCGTGAGCGGGCGGGTAGCCCAGCGCCACGAGCTGCGGCCGCAGCTCCTCCGCGAGCGCGAGCCCCTCCTTGTACTTGCCCGCGCGGTGGAGCGCTTCGAGCCGGTCTTCGAGGGGCTGGAAGGCCTCGACGCGGGCGCGCACCGCCGGGTCCTCGGGCGGCGGCACGGAGGCGGTGAGCAGGCGCGCGTCCGCGCAGTCACTCAAGGGCGGCAGCGACTGCACGGCCTGCGCGGCCTTGTCCACCAGCTTCGCGTCCGACTCCTTGACGAGCAGCTCCGTGAGCGCGCCGAGCTGTCCGCGCCGGCGCTCCAGGCACACCTCGCGCAGCGCGCCCAGCCGCTGTGGCTGCGTGGAGCCCTCCTGCCGCGCGAGCTCGCACGCCTCGGTGCGCTGCTTCACCCACTCCTCCGAGTAGGCGTCGAGCATGCGCGCCACGCGCGCGGCGGTGTCCTTCGCCTGCGGCAGTCCGGTGTCCACCAGCGCCGCCTCCAGCCGCTTCGCGAGCGACGCATCCCAGACACCCGCGAGGCGCCGCTCCATGCCGACGCACGCGGAGGCGGGGGGCTCCTTGCGCACCCAGCCCCAGATGGCCGCCACGCCCAGGAGGGCCACGCCGCTCGCGAGCGCCCCCGCGCGCAGCAGCGCACGCCGCCGCTGCTCCGGGTCGTTCTCCAGCTCCGCCAGCAGCTCGCGCATGGAGCCCGGACGCAGGAGCGGATTCGCCTTCAGCCCGCGCAGCACGGCGCGCGCCACCCACGCGGGCACCTCGCTGTCGGGCGGCGGGGGGATGATGCGCTCGTCGAGGCGGGCGTCGAGCAGCGCCGCGAAGGTGTCGCCCGGGAAGGGCCGCACGCCGTAGAGCGCTTCGTAGAGGGCCACGCAGAAGCCGTACAGGTCAGTGCGCGCGTCCACGGCGTTGCCCTGGAGCTGCTCCGGGGCCATGTAGCGCGGCGTGCCGAGCACCTTGCCGGACTCGGTGAGCGGCTCCATCCACGTGCGCGGCATCGGGGCCTGCGCGTCCGGCCGTATCTCCTCCAGACCGGCCCCATGCGCGGCCTGCGCGAGGCCGAAGTCCGTCACCCGGACACGGCCGTCCTCGCCGACGAGGACGTTCTCTGGCTTGAAGTCGCGGTGCACCAGGCCCGCCGCGTGCGCGGCGACGAGGCCCCGGCCCGCGCGGAGGAAGGCGCGCAGCACCTCGCGCCAGGGGCGCTTCTGCTGCCGCAGCCACTGCCCCAGCGTCTGCCCCTCCACGTACTCCATGGCGATGAAGACGGAGTCGTCCTCCAGCCGGCCGGAGTCGTAGACGTGCACCACGTTGGGGTGGTTGAGCCGCGCCATGGCCTGCGCCTCGCGCAGCAGGCGCACCTGGGACTCGTCCTGCGCGTCGAGGCTCCAGATGGGGCGCAGCAGCTTCAGCGCCACGCGACGGTTGAGCCGCACGTCATAGGCCGAGACGACCAGCCCCATGCCGCCGTGGCCCAGCATGCCCAGCACCGTGTAGCGGTCCGCCAGGACGCGGCCCGGAGGCGGCGAGGTGATGCCACCCGTGGGGCTGGTGTCCTGCGTCTCCTCCGCCCCCGAATGCGCGGAGTCCTCCCGACCCGGGCCAGGAGCAGGCCCCAGGGTGAGCGTCTCTTCAGGAACGTTGGCGTCGGCCGCCCCCCCGGGCCGAAGAGGACTCATGTCCACGACTGTACATCGGCCCCGCGTCCCGCCATACCCTGCGTGAGGACTGACGCGTTTGTCGGGAATTCAATGATTCGGGTGCCCGGCGTTGCAGTTCCTCGAAATCTGAATCCGCGGTGGCTGCGGCAGTGACGCGGTGCGCTCCTGCCTGTCACCGCGGGTGTGGTGGTTGCCGTGGCAGTGTCAGGCGTTCCACGCTGCCAGTATGGGTCGAGCTCGTGCACATGTGCTCCTGCTGCTGGTGGTGGCGGGCTGCGCGCCGAAGCTGAAGCTGTCGAGCTCGGTGCTGGCGGCGGATGCGGGCCGCGGGTCGGAGTCCGGCCGGGTGAAGCGCTACGGCTTCGACGGCACGCTGCACGAGACGTGGGAGCTGGACGAACCTCCGCACACGATTCTCGCCACCGCGGACGGGAAGGGCTTCTGGGTGGGGTGGTTCGACGAGGCCCGCTGGTACGAGCTGAAGTCACGGCGCTGAAACGCGGCCCGTCGGCAGGACGGCCGCTGGGAGCTGGCCGTCATCCGCTTTCCGCTCCCCATGGCATGTGCATGGGGAGCGGTTGCGCGCGACTACTGCAGCACCGCGAGCAAATCTCCACCCTGCACCGCACCCTTGAGTGAAGGTACGACCTCCGCGACGGTGCCGGCGCGCGGGGCGCGGACCACCGTCTCCATCTTCATCGCCTCCAGCGTGACGAGCGGCGCGCCGGCCTCTACCCGTGCGCCCGGCTTGACGTGCAGGGCAATCACGGTGCCCGGCATGCTCGCGGCCACGTGGTTCGGGTTGGAGCGGTCCGCCTGGCGCCGCGCCTCCACCTTCGACGCGAGGCTGCGATCTCGCACCAGCACCGAGCGGTTGTGCCCGTTGAGCGCGAAGTACACGGTGCGGCAGCCGTCATCGTCCGGCTCGCCCACGGCCGTCAGACTGATGACCAGCGTCTTGCCCGGCTCGAGGTCCACCCAGATTTCCTGCCCCACCTCCATGCCGTAGAAGTAGTTCGGCGTGTCGAGGATGGACACGTCCTCGTACTTCGCCTGGTCATCCAGGAAGCCCGCCATGACGCGCGGGTAGAGCGCGGAGGAGATGGCGTCGACGCGCGTGAGCGGGTGGCCCGCCTTCTGCGACAACTCCTGCTGGAGCTTGTCCAAATCGAGCGGCGCCATGCTCGACGAAGGCCGGCCCTCCACGCGCGGCAGGCCCTTGAGCACGGCGGCGCGCAGGTCCTCCGGGAAGCCGTTGGGCGGCTGGCCCAATTCGCCTCGGAAGTAGCCCACCACGCTGGAGGGGAAGTCCAGGCGCGGCGCCTCGGCGATGAGCTTCGCGCAGGTGAGGTGGGCGCTGTCGTTCATGTCCACGCCGCGCACGGCGAGGTCGTTCTTCAGGAGGAAGATGGCGAAGTCGCCCACCATCTTCGAGGACGGCGTCACCTTGGGGATGTCCCCCACCAGCGCGTTGACGAGCGCGAAGGCGTCCTTCACGTCGTTCCACCGGCCGAGCAGTCCCATCTCCGCCACTTGCGGCCGGAGGTTGGAGTACTGACCGCCCGGAATCTCGTGGTAGTAGACCTCGCTCGTCGTGCTCTTGAGGCCGCTCTCGAAGGGGGCGTAGTACTCGCGCACGTCTTCCCAGTAATTGGCCAGCGGCTGCAGGCGCGCGTTGGCCAGTCCCGTCTCGCGCGGGTGGCCGCGCAGCGCGCTCACCAGCGCATTCAGGCTGGGCTGACTGGTGAGGCCCGCCATGCTGCCGAGCGCCACGTCGACGATGTGCACGCCGTGTTCAATCGCCTCGAGGTAGCTGGCGATGCCGTTGCCCGCGGTGTCGTGCATGTGCAGGTGGATGGGCAGGCGCGTCACCTCGCGCAGCTTGTCCATCAGCATGGCCGCGGCGCGAGGACGGAGCAGGCCCGCCATGTCCTTGATGCACAGGAAGTGGGCGCCCGAGTCCTCGATGCGCTTCGCGAGGTCCGCGTAGTAGTCCAGCGTGTACTTCTTGCGCTTGGGGTTGGCGACGTCGCCCGTGTAGCAGATGGCCACCTCCGCCACCTTGCCCGTCTTGAGCACGCGGCGGATGGAGACCTCCATGCTGCCGAGGTCATTGAGGCTGTCGAAGATGCGGAAGACGTCCACGCCCGCCTCGGCCGCCTCGTCGATGAAGGCCTCCACCACGTTGTCCGGGTAGCTCGTGTAGCCCACGGCGTTGGCGCCGCGCAGGAGCATCTGGAGGAGCAGGTTGGGCGCCGCGGCCTTCAGCGCGCGCAGGCGGGCCCACGGGTCCTCGTTGAGGAAGCGGTACGCGGTGTCGAACGTCGCGCCGCCCCAGGCTTCCAGGCTGAAGAGGTCCGACGCGAGGTGCGCGGTGGCCGGCGCCACGCGGAGGATGTCGCGCGTGCGCATGCGCGTGGCCAGCAGCGACTGGTGCGCGTCTCGCATGGTGGTGTCGGTGAGCAGCACCTTCTTCTGCGACAGCACCCACTCGGCGAGCCCGCGCGGGCCCTTCTCCGCGAGAATCTGCGCGGTGCCGCGAGGCACGGTGCCGGGCGGCGTCACCGGCAGGCGCGGCTCCAGGAACTGGGTGGGCTTGAGCCGCTGCGGCTTCTTGATGGTGGGGTGCCCGTTGACGATGACGTCGCCCAGGTACTGGAGGAGCTTGCTCGCGCGGTCCCTGCGGGGCGCGAGCTGGAAGAGCTCCGGTGTCTCGTCGATGAAGCGCGTGTACGTCTGGCCCTGCTGGAAGGCGGGGTGGCGCAGCACGTTCTCCAGGAAGGGGAGGTTGGTCTTCACGCCGCGGATGCGGAACTCGCGCAGCGCGCGCTGTCCCTTCATCACCGCGCCCTGGAACGTGGGCGCGTAGGCGATGACCTTCACCAGCATGGAGTCGTAGTACGGCGAGATGTGCGCCATCGTGTAGCCGTTGGAGCCATCCAGCCGGATGCCGAAGCCGGTGGCCGCGCGCCACGCGGTGATGACGCCCGCGTCCGGCATGAAGTTGTTCGCCGGGTCCTCGGTGGTGACGCGCAGCTGCACCGCGTAGCCGCGCGGGACGATGGACTCCTGCGAGGCGATGCCCACCTCGGGCGAGTCCAGCCGGTACCCTTCCGCGATGCGAATCTGGCTCTGCACCAGGTCCACGCCCGTCACCTGCTCGGTGACGGTGTGCTCCACCTGGAGCCGGGCGTTGCATTCGATGAAGTAGAACGTGTCGCCGGAGACGAGGAACTCCGCCGTGCCCGCGCTGGAGTAGCCCGCCTCGCGCGCCAGCCGCACCGCCGCGTCGCAGATGGCGGTGCGCAGGGCGGGGGACAGGTTGGGCGCGGGCGCAATCTCGATGACCTTCTGGTGGCGGCGCTGCACCGAGCAGTCGCGCTCGAACAGGTGCACGAGCTTGCCGTGCAAATCACCCAGGAGCTGCACCTCGATGTGGCGCACGCGCTCCAGGAACTTCTCCAGGAACACCGCCGAGGAGCCGAAGGCGCTCTTCGCCTCGGAGCGCGCGGAGGCGAGCGCGGACTCCAGCTCCTTCTCCTCGCGCACCACGCGCATGCCACGGCCTCCGCCGCCGTGCGCGGCCTTCACCAGGACAGGGCCGCCGTGCTGGACGAAGAAGGCGCGGGCCTGCTCCAGCACGCGGGCGTCATCGCCTTCGAGCGTGACGCCGGGCACCACCGGCACGCCCACCTTCTGGGCCAGCCGCTTGGCGGCCACCTTGTCGCCCATGGTCCGCACCACCGCCGAGCGCGGGCCGATGAAGCGGATGCCCCGGCGCTCGCACGCCTCGGCGAAGTCGGCGTTCTCGGAGAGGAAGCCGTAGCCCGGGTGGATGGCGTCCACACCGGCCTTCTGCGCGACGTCGAGAATCTCCTCGATGCCGAGGTACGCCTCCACCGGGCGCTTGCCTCGGCCGACGAGGTACGCCTCATCCGCCTTGTGCCGGTGCTCGTGGGTGCGGTCCTCGTCGCTGTAGATGGCGACGGTGCGGATGCCGAGCTCGTTGCAGGCGCGGAACACGCGGATGGCAATCTCACCGCGGTTGGCGCACAGCACCTTCTGGATGGGCTTCGGGGCGGGTTGGACCATATGGGCGGGGCTGTTAGTCATTCACCACGCCCTGACGCAACCTCCCCCGGATGGAAAGTCTTCTACAGGGCGCTGATCACAGCCCAACGCCCCGGGCGACGTTGGTGCGACAGGAGGATTTCGGACGCCAGGGCACTTGCGTGCCCGGCCTGCTTCAGGTGCTGGAGTGCGACTGCTGCGCGACGGCCTGGGTGCTGCCGCTGGCGGTCTCCTCGTAGTCGAGGTCGCGGTGGAAGGTCTCCTCGATGCGCAGCAGCGCGAGCAGCGCGAGGCCGAAGCAGAGGCTGCCCACCATGAGGGCGGCGTTGGCCACGGTGATGCCCTCCACGCCCTTGAGCCACGCGAAGCCGCTGGCCGCGAGCGCCGCCGAGCCGCGCACGAAGTTGGGCACCGTCGTCGCCACCGTGGCGCGGATGTTGGTGCCGAACTGCTCGGCCGCCATCGTCACCAGCACCGCCCAGTAGCCCACGGTGATGCCCATGAAGAAGCTGAGCACGTAGACCATGGTGCTGGTGAGCCCCGGGACGAGCCCGTAGAGCAGCATCAGCGCGAAGCCCGCGGTGAGGTTGACCGCCACCGCGCGCTTGCGGCTCTTGAGCCACTGGCTGAAGACGCCCGCGAGCAGGTCGCCCACCGTCAGGCCGATGGAGCCGTAGAGGATGGCGTTGCCGGCCGTCACCGTGCCCTGGACACCGAGGCCCGCCGTCAGCTCGGGGGCGAAGGTGAAGAGGATGCCCGTGGTGAAGTAGATGGGCACGCCGATGAGGATGCAGCAGATGTACTTGAGGAAGCGCCCACCCTGCAGGAGCAGGAACGGGTTGGCGCGCGACGGGTCCGTCTTCTTGCTGAACAGCTCGGACTCGGAGACCTTGAAGCGCGCGAAGAGCAGCGCGATGCCCATCAGGCCGCCGGTGACGTAGGCCGTCTTCCAGCTCAGGTGCTGGCCGATGTAGGCCGCGGCGACGATGCCGAGCATGCCCAGCGTGGCGACCACGGTGGTGCCCAGGCCGCGCTTCTCCTTCGGCAGGGACTCGGCGACCAGGGTGATGGCCGCGCCCAGCTCGCCCGCGAGGCCCACGCCGCCGAGGAAGCGACAGAGGGCGTAGCCATTCACGTCCCAGATGAAGGCGTTGGCCAGGTTGGCGAACGAGTACAGGAGGATGGAGCCGAACATCACCGACAGGCGCCCGCGCTTGTCGCCGATGACACCCCAGATGAGCCCGCCGACCATCATGCCCACCATCTGGGCGTTGTAGATGAAGAGGCCCTTCTGGAGGATCTCCGCCGGGTCCGTGATGCCGATGTCGACGAGCGACGCGCGGCGCACCACGCCGAAGAGCGTGATGTCGAAGAGGTCGACGAAGTAGCCCAGCCCGGCGACCACGACCGTCAGATTCAGCACCGAGCGGAGCTCTCTCAGGAATTTCATAGGCGGATCAAGGCGTGTTGCGGGTCTTGGAGCAAGCGGGATGCATCATGCCGGGGAGGGGGCCGCTTGTCGCGAACGCGCGTGAGATATGAATCAGCATTCAGGTCCGGGCAGGCAGGCTATCCGCCCGGGACACCCTGCACGTCAAGACGCGGCGCGGCGTCAGGGCTTCGTCCCCTCTGGGGGCGCCTTCGTCCCAGGCCCCGGCGGTTTCGTCACATACATACCGGGCGTATGAGCCGCCGCCGGTATCACCGATGCCACCCGGGGGCGCCGCGACACGGCCGGCCCTCGGGCCTTCGCGTGCATTCACGCACGCATCCGAGGAGGCATCTTGAGAGTCCTGAAGCCCATCCGAAGCGTCTTTCTCGCGTCCACGCTGGCCCTGGCCTCCGCGCCGGGCTGCGGCGGTGACGCGTCCCCCGGCCCCGAGGCCGAGGCCGTGCTCCGCGGCCAGGAGCAGGGGCTGTCCTGCGAGCAGCTGGTGCCCGCCATGACGGGGGCCACGACGCCCTCCGGCACCGTGACGCGCTCGGGCGTCTACAGCGCGTCGTACGAGGCGTGGCAGGCGTTCGACGGCAGCGTGGGGTCCATGTGGATTTCCGCGGAGGGCCAGACGCCCGCGTGGATTGGCTACCAGTGGGCCAGCGGGACGAAGACGGTCAACCGGTACGCCATCCACTACCTCAACGGCTCCATCACCACGCGCGCGCCCAAGCAGTGGACGTTCGAGGGCTGGAATGGCTCCGCGTGGGTGGTGCTCGACACGCGGACGAACCAGGTCAACTGGGCGGGCAACGAGCGGCGCGAGTTCGCGGTGACCTCGCCCGGGGCGTACTCGCGCTACCGCCTGAACATCTCGGACGACAACGACACGCGCTCCGGCATCGTCGTGATTTCGATGGGGCGGCTGGAGCTGCTCAACTGCGCCACGTCGACGTACCCGGCGGCGCAGGCCGCGTGGACGCGGACCACGGGCTCGCCGGGCGGCTTCACGCGCGTGCATGACCTCGTCGGAGACCCGGCCGGGCGCACGTACATCACGGGCATGACGCAGCCGGGGCTGGATGGCAGCCCGCTCGTCGGCCTGATGGACGCCTTCCTCCAGGCGCGGGATGCGAATGGGACGAAGCTCTGGTCGGTGCAGATTGGCGCGCCCGGCGGCATCGCGCTGGGCTACGGCGTCGCTCGCAACCGGACGTGGGAGGACATCTACGTGGGCGGCTTCGTGGATGGCTCCGTCGACGGGACTCCGACGACGGGGTACCGCGAGGCCCTGCTGACGAAGTACCGCTACACCGGCGTGCGGCAGTGGACCCGGCAGTTGGGGAACGTGGGCTCCAGCACGGAGGGGTTCGGCGTGGCGGTGGATGGCCTGGACAATGCCTTCATCGCCGGCACCGTGGAGGGCGCGCTGGACGGCAATCCCGCCATCGGTGTGTCGGACGCGTTCGTGGCGAAGTACGACTCCGCGGGCAATCGCCTGTGGACGCGGAAGGTGGGCGCGGCGGGCACGCGGACGGATGGGCGGCGGGTGTCCGCGGACAGCGCGGGGAATGTCTACGTCTCCGGCTGGACGGAGGGGGCCCTCGACGGCAACGTGCGCATGGGGCCGCAAGACTTGTTCGTCGTGAAGTACAACGCGGCCGGCGTGAAGCAGTGGACGCGACAGCTCGGGTCTTCGACGACAACGGTGTGGCTGTATGGCTCGGCGGTGGACCCGGCGGGCAGCATCTACGTCTCCGGCTACAGCGGCGGCGGCCTGGACGGCAATCCGAACCCGACGTCCGGCTCGGATGCCTTCATGACGAAGTACGACGCGGCCGGCGTGAAGCAGTGGACCCGGGAAATCGCCGGCGCGGGCGGCGGCTCCTGGTCCATGGGGCTCTTCATCGACGACACCGGCGTGTACCTGTCGGGCAGCGGCTCCGGTGATGTCGGCAACCTGGCGGGGGCCGGCACGGGGGCGGCGCACAACTTCGTCGCGAGGTACGACACGGCCGGCAATCGGCAGTGGGTCGTCCAGCAGGACGCGGCACGCCGCAATGGCGCCGACGTGGTGTCGTACGCCACCGGCGTGTCCGCGGACTGGAATGGGAACCTGTACGTGGGCGGCTTCACCAGCGGTTCGCTCGGCGGCAACACGGTGATGGGCGACCCGGATGGCTTCGTGACGAAGCTTCCGATGCCGTAGCGTGAAGGGCGGCGCGGCGGTGGTGGGACTGCCGCTCCGTCATTCCTCGGCGTCGGAGGGAAGGTCGTTCATGAGGAAGCCAGCGATGGACTGCTGCTCCCCCTCGGGGTCGGTGGCGCGGAACCTGGCGAGGCGTTGACGGGCCTCGGTGTACCGGCGCAGGCCGACGAGGGCGGAGATCTCCGCCACCCACGCGTCGCGCACCACGGTGCGCTCCGCCGGAGTCACTCCCGGGGCCCAGGCGTCTACGAAGGCGCGGCAGCTCACGACGGACACGTCATGGAAGCGTCGAGTCGCCGGGCTGAAGCAGTGCTTGCGGGCGAGCTCCCAGAACACCCGCCTGGTGGGCTCGCCGCGGCCTTCGAGCCGGACGCGCTCCGCCTCCAGCTCCGCTTCGAGTTTCCGCAGCTCGTCCTCCATCTCCCGGCGGGCTCGCTGCTCGTTGGCGATCTGCATCGCGTTGGCGCGCACCAGGGTCGTGATGGCGGGGGCCAGGTCGCTGTCCGGGAATTTGCGGAGGAAGGCGTCTCCCGCCTCGGCCACCTTCGCCATGTCGCCCAGCGTGCCCAGGGTATTGACCCAGAGCCAACCGGCCTGCTCGGCGGGAAGACGTCCCATGTGACTGGGAAGGTCCATCCGGAAGATGCGCTCCGCGTCCCGCGCGAGGGAGGGAGTGCGTACCTGGATGGAAAGGCCGTCAATCAGCTCCAGGGCCGCCGCCGAGCGCTCGTCGGCGGACCGGCCCGTGTCATCGAGGAGGGCTCGCAGCGCTGCCTTGCGGTCGGCGGAGGTGGGTTTCGTGGTGGGAGCGGGGTTCGCGACGCCCGGTTCGAGTCGGGCGAGCTTGGGGCCTGGGGCGGTGGCCCGTGAAGCGGGCGGTGTGTCGTGGCCAGGCGCCCGTGCGTTTGGGGGGTGGCGTTCAGTCGCGCCGAGGGAAGGAGTCACGGCCGTGGGTACCGGAGCGACAGGGGGCGCCGGGCGCAGCAGGAAGGCCGCTACTCCGGGGAGGGCGAGCCCCAGGGCCACCAGCAACGCGGTGAGCACCGTGGAGGCACGCGGTCCCCGGCCCGTGGAGGTGGAGCGCTCCTCGACCACATCCTCGTCCTCCACGTACAGCGTGCCCCCTCGCATTCGGGGCGAGGCGGCAGGCGGGGAGGGTGGGTCGTCATCGGGCTCGGAGCCCGGGGAGCTCGTGGTCACGGCGCGGCGGGAGCATAGCGCAGCCGGTCCATTCCACCGCTGGACGCGGCGCGACGTGGGGTTTGTCCGCTACGCTGGATGCAGAGGGTGCGTGTCACATCATGAGCCAGCGCGGAGCGACAGAGTCCGGGAGCATCCCGGGGCGCCAGTCACGGTGGCCCGCGACGCTGCGCATCTGGGCGCTCGGCATGGCGGCCGGGACGCTGGGCGCGCTGCCGCATGCATTGCGTGCTTATGCGCAGGAGCCGCGCGACTTCCTCTTCAAGCTGGCGCTGGAGCTGGTGCCGTACAGCGCCTGGGCCCTGCTCGGTCCGCTGGTCCTCAGCGTCTTCCAGCGCGTGCCTCCGGAGGGCCCTCGCCTGGGGCGGAACCTGGGCATCCTGCTGGTGGCGGGCTCGGGCTTCGCTCAGCTCCACGTGTTGCTTCTCGCGCCCGTCATGGCCGTGCTCCAGCAGTGGAGCGCGCGGGGCGTGTCCTTCACCACGGGCCTGTGGGAGCTGCTGCTGGGACGCGGCGCGGTGGGGTACTTCGAGTACCTCCTCTTCCTCGCCGCCTGGGCCGCGCTCCGGGCCGCGCGGCGTGCACGTGAGCGCGAGCTGGCGGAGTCACGCCTCGCGGTGCAGCTCGCGGAGACGCGGCTGCGGGCCCTGCGCGCGCAGCTCGATCCACACTTCCTCTTCAACACGCTCAATGCCGTCACCGGCCTGGTGCGCCAGCAGCGCAACCCCGAGGCCGTGGAGGCGCTGGTCGAGCTGGGACACCTGCTGCGCGCGAGCCTGGAGGGCCGCGGCGATCACGAGGTGCCACTCGAAGACGAGCTGGAGCTGGTGCGGCGATACCTCGGCATCGAGCAGCTCCGCTTCGGTGGCCGCCTGGAGGTCCACCTGGAGCCTGAGCCCGGGACACTGCGCGCCCAAGTTCCATCGCTCATCCTCCAGCCGCTGGTGGAGAACGCCATCAAGCACGGCACCGCGCGCCGCGCCGGGCGGGGCCGCATCCTCGTGCGCAGTGTGCGCGCCGGAGACGTGCTGCGACTGGAGGTGCGCGACGATGGCCCGGGACTCAGTGCTGGTGGGGCAGGTGGCACGGGCATCGGCGTGGCCAACACGCGCGACCGCATCCGCGAGCGCTACGGTGCCCCCTACGGCCTGACGCTGGAGGACCTGCCGGAGGGCGGCGTGCTCGCTCGTGTGGAGCTGCCCTTCATGGAGGCGCGGCCGGACATGATGGACGAGGAGGTGCGGAGCCGTGCGTGAAGGAAACGCCGAGCAGACCGGCTGGCGCGTGCTGGTGGTGGACGACGAGCCGCTGGCGCGCGACAACGTGAAGCACCTCCTGGCCCGCGCGCCGGACGTCACGAACGTCCGCGAGTGCGAGAGCGGCCGCGAGGCCGTGGAGCTCATCCTCCGCGAGCAGCCGGACCTCGTCTTCCTCGACGTGCAGATGCCGGAGCTGGACGGCTTCGACGTGCTGCGCGAGGTGGGCCCGGAGCGGATGCCGCCGGTCATCTTCGTGACGGCCTTCGACCGATACGCGGTGAAGGCCTTCGAGGCGAACGCCCTCGACTACCTGCTCAAGCCGTTCAGCGACCGGCGCTTCGAGGAAGCACTGGAGCGGGCCAGGCGGCAGCGAGCCCAGGGGCGGGACAAGGCCCTGCTGGAGCGGCTGTCCGCGCTGCTCGACCTGCACCGGGGTCGCTCACCGGAGCCCGAGCACCCGGCGCCACCTTCCTCGCCGCCCGAGGGCGGCTACATCGAGCGCATCGCCGTGAAGACGAACGGCAAGGTGTTGCTGGTGCCGGTGCAGGACCTGGACTGGTGCGAGGCCGAGGGCAACTACGTGGTGCTTCACGCGGGCAGCCGGAGCCCCATGTTGCGCGAGACGCTGAATCAGGTGGAGCAGTGGTTGGATCCGCGCCGCTTCGTCCGCGTGCACCGCTCCACGCTGGTCAACGTGGAGCGCATCCGCGAGCTGGAGCCGGACGTGGATAAGGGCTGGGTGGTGGTGCTGCGCGACGGCACGCGCCTGCGGCTGAGCCCCGGCCGCAAGGCCGCCGTGGAGGCGCTGCTGCGGCAGTCATTCTGAGCGAGCGCCGCGCACCTTCTCCAGGGCCCTTTCGAGCCGGGCGATGTCGTAGGGCTTCGGCAGCACCACGGCCCGCGCCAGCGCGTCGCCGCTCTCCGGTTTCACCGCGCCGCCCTGTCCGGAAGCGATGATGACGCCAAGCCCGGGCTCGGAGCGGAGGGCCTCGCGCGCCAGCTCCATGCCCGACATGCCAGGCAGGCTCACGTCGGTGAAGAGCACGTCGATGTGCGCGGATCCCAGCACGCCTCGCGCCTCTTCCGCGCTCCCGACGGCCTTCACGTCGTGCCCCAGCGTCTCGAGCAGGTCACACGTCGGAAGCCGGATGTCCTCGTCGTCCTCCACGAGCAGGATGCGCATGGGCCCCGCCTTCGGGGTGGTGCGCTCCGGCACGGACCGCACGGCCGAAGCGCGCGCTTCTCGTTCGGCGAGCCGCTGCTGCCGGGCCCGGAGCAACTGGCGCACCTTGCGGGCCAGGTCCTCGCGCCGGTAGGGCTTGCTCAACAGGTGCACGCCCGGGTCCAACCGGCCGCCGTGGACGATGGCGTTCTCCGTGTAGCCCGAGGTGAAGAGCACCTCCAGGTCCGGCAGGAGCGCGCGGGCCTGCCGCGCGAGCTCGGGGCTGCGCACCGGACCCGGCATCACCACGTCGGTGAAGAGCAGGTCGATGGGGATGCCGCTCTGGAGCACCGCCAGCGCGCTCGACCCGTCCGACGCCTTGAGCACGTGGTAGCCCAGCTCCGTCAGCAGCTCCACCGCCGTGGCGCGCACCTCGGGGTCGTCCTCGACGACGAGCAGCGTCTCCGTGCCGCCCTCCACCTGCTCCGTGACGACATCGCTGCGTGCCACCTCCGGCTGGAGCGAGCGCGGGAGGTAGATCTTGATGGTCGTCCCGTGGCCCACCTCGCTGTAGATCTTGATGTGGCCGCCGGTCTGCTTGACGAAGCCATACGCCATGCTCAGCCCGAGCCCCGTGCCCTGGCCCTCGGGCTTCGTGGTGAAGAAGGGCTCGAAGGCGCGCTCCATCACGTCGGGCGTCATGCCGCAGCCGGTGTCCGAGACGGCCAGCAGCACGTACTGCCCCGGAGCCACGTCCGGGTGGAGCTGGGTGTAGTGGTCATCCAGCATGGCGTTGCCGGCCTCGAGGGTCAGCTTGCCTTCGCCGTCCATGGCATCGCGCGCGTTGATGGCCAGGTTGAGGATGACGTTCTCGAGCTGGTTCGGGTCGGCGTACGTGTTCCACAGGCCGCCGCCGATGATGGTCTCCAGCTCGATGTCCTCGCCGAGCGCGCGGCGCAGCAGCTCGTCCATGCCGCGCACCAGGCGGCCGAGGTTGATGACCGTGGGGTCCAGCGGCTGCTGCCGGGCGAAGGCGAGCAACTGGGCCGCGAGCCGGGCGCCGCGCTCGACGGCGCCCATGGCGGTGGCCACCCGGCGCCGGGCCGGCCCGTTGGCCCCGAGCTCACGGTCCAGGAGCTGGAGGTTGCCGCCGATGACTTGAAGCAGGTTGTTGAAGTCGTGCGCCACGCCGCCGGTGAGCTTGCCCACGGCCTCCATCTTCTGGGCCTGGCGGAGCACGGCCTCCGTCTGCCGACGCTCGGCCTCGCTGTCCTCCAGCGCCTGGGTTCGCTCGCGGACCAGCTCCTCCAGGTGGTCGCGGTAGCGGCGAAGCTCGTCCTGGGCGCGCTTCTGCTCGGTGATGTCGTGGCCCTGCACGAAGATGCCGGAGATGGCGCCGTCAGGCTCGACGACGGGCTGGTACACCAGGTCGATGTAGACTTCGTCCAGCGGGGCACCGGGATGCCGCTGGAGGAGCACCTTCATGCCGTGTCCGACGAAGGCCCTCCCCGTGGAGATGACGCCGTCGAGCAGCTCGAAGTAGCCCTGGCCCGCCACCTCGGGGAGGGCATCGCGGACGGCCTTGCCGATGATGTCCCGGTGTCCGACGAGCTGGTAGTAGGCGCCGTTGACGAGCTCGAAGACGTGTTGCTTCCCCCGGAGGAAGCACATGAAGCCAGGGGCCTGCTCGAAGAGGCGGCGGAGGTGGCGCCGCTCTGCGTCCAGTGTCTGGTTGGCTGCCTGGACGTGCTGCGCGCGCTGGAGGACGCCCGCTTCGATCTGCTCCCGGGAGGCTTCGACGAAGGCCTCCGCCCTGTCTCGTGCCGCCTCCGCGTCCTTCACCGCCTGCTTCAGCCGCTGCAGCTCGGTGACCTCCACGGTGTGCTGGAGGATGAAGGCCACTTCCCGGGCCGAGTCGAAGATGGGGGTGTGGGTGGCGCTCCAGTACCGCTCCTCGGTGACGGGGCCCTGCTCTGTCTCCCTCGGGACGCGGTACGGAATCAGCGCGAGGCTGTCCGGCACCCGGTTCGTCAGGACCCGGAGGAAAGACTCCCGCAGTTGGCGCGCGCTGGCGTTGTCGGGGTCGTTCGGATCATTCGGGAACGCGTCGAAGACGTTCCGCCCGAGCAGGTCTTCCCGCCGGCTTGCCGTCACCCGCAGGTACGCGGCGTTCGCCGCGACGTACCGCAGCTCGCGGTCCAGCAGCATGTAGGGGTTCGGCGACGCTTCGAAGAGCGACTGGAAGTCGATGGTGTCGGGCATCGGGCGGGGCTGATGTGGCACCTCATTAGTATGAGGTGCGACATGTTGCGACCGGGATGGCCGATTCCACAGTGTGGAAGTGTCCCTGAGTACTGATTCATGTTGTCTCAGTGACACTCAGCGGCGGCCGCGGAGCCTGTGTAGTAAGGGCAATGCCTACATGAACACGTCTTCAGCCAGTTTTTCAGGGGCTCGGGCGGGCGTTTCCAAAGGCGCCTGAAGGGCAATGCCTACATGAACAACTCTTCAGCCAATTTCGGACCGTCCTGCAATGGGACGCAGAATCGCCATGCCTACATGATCGGACGTACAGGTTGTTTCCGCCGGCTCCATGGCCGATGAAACAATTAAAGACAAACATAGACACAATTCAATGCGCCGATGTTTGTCTTTAGTTGTGTTTGTGATTATGGTTCATGTGTCGACACATGTATCACCGCGACGGCTACGACTTCGCGCGCTGCTGGTTGAGGCGGTCGTAGTGGCGGTAGCCGAGCTTGTCGAGCGCGCTCGGGGGCGCGAGGCCGATGTCCACGAGCGTCTTGATGTCATACGTGCCGGCGAGCACGGGCGGCGCGTAGTTCCGGATGGCGTCGGGGGTGCGGAACTTCTGCAGCGGGTAGAGCACCGTGCTCGTGTGCACGTGCATGAAGTGCGCGGCGGACTGGCGCTGCCAGCCGGGCACGCCCGGAGCGGTGATGACGTGGGGCGTGGCGAGGAAGGTGCCGCCCGTGAGGATTTCGAGCTGCTGGCCCACCTGGGCGACGATGCAGCCGGCGGGCGCGGTGCCGCGCACCATCTTCCCCTTGGGGTCCTCGGCCGTCGCGCGGGTGCGCAGGTACAGGCCGCTCTTGTTGTCGGGGCCCGGTGCCGCGTTTCCGGCAGGGTCGAGGAAACGGCCTCCGGGGAGCAGCGTGAGGAGGTTGAAGTCCGTGTGCTCCTCGCCCCAGACGATGTCCGTGTTCACCTGCGACGCGGTGAGCGGCAGGTACTGGAGGGCGCGGGTGACGTGCGGGGCGCGCTGGCAGAAGTCGGAGAACGCCGTCTCCGGCAGGCCCAGCGCGAGGGCCGCGCCGCGCAGGAGCTTCAGGCCGGCCTCATGGAGGGAGCGGCCGAGCTGCATGATGCCGTCCTGGAAGAAGGCCGGCGGATTCGAGGGCCAGACGTTCTCCGGGTACAGCTCGGGGAACTCCATGGCGGCCTGTTCGTCGTTGGGGTAGGGCGCGACGAAGTAGCACTCCTTGAAGTCCGGCTGGCCGTTGCTGGCGACGGCGACCTCGGTGTTCGGAGGCGTCCAGCCGCGCTGGTACCAGATGTCGGCGCGGCCGAAGGGCTTCTTGGCCTCGGCGGGGCGGGCGATGAACTCGGCGAAGGCGTCGTAGAAGCGGTTGAGCGCCTGCGTGTCGACGCCGTGGTTCTTCAGGTACACGAGGCCGAAGACGCCGAACGCCTCGCGGATCGCCGCGGAGGCCCGCTCGATGCGCGCCGGGTCATCCGACACGAGGTCGGCGAGGTCGACAGTGGGGATGTTCAGCGAAGAGGTCTCGGCCATGGTGGCCAAGGTGTATCGCTCCTCGGGGCGGAAGGGGAGGCCCTGCTATGCGGTTCAGGTCCACCGGCCGGGGAGGCGACCGCCTCCTACCCGCCCATGGGGTGGGCGGGTAGGCGGGAAACCGGGTCGCCCCGGAGGTCAGTGTGGCCGCCGTGGGCCGAGGAGGGCTTCGAGCTCGGCCAGGCGTCGCTCGGCGGCTTCTCGGAGGCGGGCTTCTTCCGCCAGTCGGCGCTCCAGCTCATCCGCGCGGCGCTCGACCTGTTCCACCACCCCCCGCATCTGCTCCACCAATTCCGCCGATTCGAGCAGCAGCTCCTCTCCCGCCCACAGCCGTAGCTTCTCGTCCACGATCTCCAATTCCAGACCCAGCACCTGCGAGACGAAGCGCCCCTTGTTGGAGGTCATGGGCGTGTACGTCCGTGCCTCGGGCGTCGCCAGCCGATAGCCCAGCAGCTCCTCCCGGGAGCGGTCGTAGATGAAGTACTCCGGGATACCGAGCCGGGCGTAGCGCTTCACGTTGTATTCGGCGTCCTTCTTCCGGTCGCCGCCGACGTGGACCTCCATGACCCAGTCCAGTCCCTTGCCTTCATGGCTGACCACCCACTTGCCGCGCATGTGGGGCTCGGCGTCGAGCACCACCAGCAGGTCCGGGGCGAAGCGCCGCTCACCCGGGTAGTAGATGGGCAACTCCGAGCCGATATAGGCCTTGCGCTTCTGCCGGGCGAAGTAGCCCTGGAGCGCGTCGCGCGTATGTGCCTTGCCGAAGTAGTGGAGGTCACCCTCCGGCATCGCCAGTTCTGCGTCCGTCACCTCATCGGGCAGGGACTCCACCACCCGCGCCCGTTCCTCCGGTCCCATTGCGTCCCACTCCGCTTGCGTGGGGGCCCGGGGGAAGGCGCCTCCACGTTTGTCCGTGTGCCATCCCATGCCTGGAAGCGTGCTGTGCATGGCCACGGCCGTCAATGCCCCCGCGGCCCATTCAGCAAGCGACGGGCCGGGCCGCCGCGGCGCGTTTCACTCGCGAACGTCGGGTTCCGGGCCTCGAACGCCATCCAGATTCAGAATCGGTGTCCCCATCCACGGACACTTCAAATCCACGCTCGAACTCCTGCACGCCCCCGGGCGCTCCGTTATCGTCCGCCGTCGCTCCGCGAGGTGCCCACCGTGAAGACGCTCTTCTCCGCCTGGTTCCGCATTCCCTTCTGGCAGCGAGTGCTCGGAGGCTTCGTGCTCGGAGCCTTCGCCGGGTGGCTCGTGGGGCCCGCCTCCGGCACGTGGTTCCAGCCGCTCGGCACGCTCTACGTCAACCTCATCAAGATGATCGCCACGCCGCTGGTGTTCTTCGCGGTCATCAACGCCGTGGCCGCGCTCCACGGGCAGAAGAGCGTGGCCGCGCTCGGCGGCAAGACGTTCCTCTGGTTCGCCATCACCGCCGCGCTCGCCGTCGCCGTGGGGCTCGCCACCGGCAGCCTCCTCGAGCCCGGTGTCGGCGTGGGCAAGCTCCAGCCCGCCGAGTCCTATACGCCCCGCGAGGTCCCCGGCCCCGTCCAGGTGCTCATGGACGTGGTGCCCACCAATCCGTTCGCCGCGCTGGCCGGCGGGAAGATCCTCCAGGTCATCTTCTTCGCCGGCCTCCTCGGCTTCGCCCTCGTCAAGCTCGGCGAGAAGACGGCGCGCCTGCGCGAGCTGGTCCGCGAGGCCAGCGACGCGATGATTCAAGTCACCCGCTTCGTGCTGCAGCTCACCCCGCTGGGCACCTTCGGCCTCATCGCCGCGCTTGTCGGCACCTACGGCTTCGAGCGCCTGCTGCCCCTCGGCCGCTTCGTGTTCGCGCTGTACCTCGCGTGCGCGCTGCACGTCGTCTTCGTCTACGGCGGCCTGCTGCTGGCGCACGGGCTCAACCCGCTGCGGTTCTTCCGTGGCGCCGCGCCCGGCATGCAGGTGGCCTTCGTCAGCTCGTCCAGCTTCGCGTCCATGCCCGTGGCCCTGCGCAGCGTCACGCAGAACCTGGGCGTCAACAAGGACTACGCCTCCTTCGCCGTGCCGCTCGGGGCCAGCATCAAGATGGACGGCTGCGGCGCCATCTACCCGGCCATCGCCTCGCTCTTCGTCGCGCAGTACTTCGGCCTGCAGCTTTCCGCGTCGCAGTACTTCGTCATCCTCCTCGCCTCGGTGCTGGGCAGCTTCGGCACCGCGGGCGTGCCCGGCACCGCCGTGGTCATGGCCACCGTGGTGCTCAGCTCCGCCGGTCTTCCGCTGGAGGGCCTGGGCTACCTCCTCGCCATCGACCGCGTCCTCGACATGATGCGCACGCTCACCAACGTCACCGGGCAGATGCTCGTGCCGGTGCTGGTGGCTCGCGAGGAGGGGCTGCTCGACGAGGCCGTCTACAACCGCGCCTCCAACGTGGGGCTCGAGAAGGAAGTCGTGGAGTGACGCGCGGCCCACCCGCCTGAGGTGGCGCTCGGCGGAAGAGGGCCCGGCCGGCTGCCCGGTCTTCTTCCCCCGCATCGTTCATGTGCGCACGTTGACCCCCAGGCTCCAACCTGGGGAATCCATGAGCGCCACCGTCGCCGACTATCTCCTCTACCGACTCTCGCAGTGGGGCGTCCGCCGCATCTACGGCTACCCCGGTGACGGCATCAACGGCATCCTCGGCGCGCTCGGGCGCACCTCGGAGTTCGACTTCGTCCAGGCCCGCCACGAGGAGATGGCCGCCTTCATGGCGTGTGCCCACGCCAAGTTCACCGGGCAGCCGGGCGTGTGCCTCGCGACGTCGGGCCCCGGCGCCATCCACCTGCTCAACGGCCTCTACGACGCGAAGCTGGACCACCAGCCGGTGGTGGCCATCGTCGGACAGCAGTCGCGCGCGGTGCTCGGCGGCCACTACCAGCAGGAGGTGGACCTGCTGGCCCTCTTCAAGGACGTGGCCAGCGAATACGTCACCATGGTGACCAACCCCTCCGCCGTGCGCCACGCGGTGGACCGGGCCGTGCGAGTGGCCCTCTACGAGCGCACGGTGACGTGCATCATCCTCCCCAACGACATCCAGGAGGAGACGTACCAGAAGCCCGAGCGCGCCCATGGCACCGTCCACTCCAGCGTGGGCTACAGCGTGCCCCGTGTCCTCCCGCGCGAGCCGGATTTGCGCCGCGCCGCGGACGTGCTCAACGCCGGCAAGAAGGTGGCCATGCTGGTGGGCGCCGGTGCAGCGAACGCCGCCGACGAGGTGGTGCAGGTCGCGGACCTGCTCGGCGCGGGCGTGGCGAAGGCGCTGCTCGGCAAGGCCGTGCTGCCGGACTCGCTGCCCTTCGTCACCGGCTCCATCGGCCTGCTCGGCACCAAGGCGAGCTGGGACCTCATGTCCGAGTGCGACACGCTGCTGATGGTGGGCACCAGCTTCCCGTACTCGGAGTTCCTCCCGAAGGAGGGGCAGGCGCGGGGCGTTCAAATCGACGTCGACGGGCGGATGCTCGCCATCCGCTACCCGATGGAGGTCGCCCTGGTGGGCGACAGCCAGGAGACGCTGCGCGCGCTGATTCCGCTGCTCCAACGCAAGCAGGACCGGAGCTGGCGCGATTCCGTGGAGAAGAGCGTGCGCCAGTGGAGCAAGACGGCCGAGGCGCTGGCCATGGAGTCCGCCAACCCGCTCAACCCCCGCCGCGTGTTCTGGGAGCTGTCACCGAAGCTGCCCGACGACGTCATCCTCACGGCGGACTCGGGCTCGGGGACGAGCTGGTTCGCGCAGTACCTCCAGATTCGCAAGGGGATGATGGCGTCGCTGTCCGGCAACCTGGCCACCATGGGCTGCGCGGTGCCGTACGCCATCGGCGCGAAGTTCGCCTTCCCGCACCGGCCCGTCCTCGCCGTGGCGGGCGACGGCGCCATGCAGATGAACGGCAGCAGCGAGCTCATCACCGTGGCGAAGTACTGGAAGGAGTGGAAGGACCCGCGCTTCATCGTCCTCGTGCTCAACAACCGCGACCTCAACATGGTGACGTGGGAGCAGCGCGTGCTGGCCGGGGACCCAAAGCTGCCCGCGTCGCAGGACCTGCCGGACTTCCCGTACGCGCGCTACGCGGAGTCCATCGGCCTCAAGGGGATTCGCGTCGACAAGCCCGAGTCGCTCTCGCGCGCGTGGGACGAGGCGCTCAGCTCGGACCGGCCCGTCGTCTTCGAGGCGTACGTGGACCCCGACGTGCCGCTGCTCCCGCCGCACATCACCTTCGAGCAGGCGAAGCATTACGCCCAGGCGCTGATGAAGGGCGACGTGGACTCGGGCGGCATCCTCAAGCAGTCGCTCAAGAGCATGGTGGATACGCTCGTGCCGCACAAAGGCGGCAAGGAGTAGTCGCGTCCTTCAGCGCAGCACGGGCAGGGGGAACTTCAGCGGCTTGCCGTCGGAGGCCACGGCGTTGCCGTCCACCTCCGCGGCCCCGAGCCCCTGGCGCTGTCCCTGGAACGTGGCCTGCGGGTTGCGCGCGGACGCCTTGCCCGCGTGGAAGACGGCGAAGCGCGCCGTCAGTGCACCCACCGTCGTGAGCACGTCCGCCGCCACCTGCTTCCACCGTGCGCGCCCGGGCAGCACGTCCAGCGCGAGCCCCGCCGCCGAGCACACGCGCGATGTCTTCCACAGCATGCCGGACAGGCCATCCTTCAGCGGCCTCGCCACCTCAGGCACCCGCTCCGCGTCGCGCACCATTGCGACACTGGTGACGAGCTCCGCCACCTTGCCCGCGAGACGGTAGGGCCGCAGCACGCGCGCCTCGGCGGGCCCGTGAGGCAGCAGCGACAGCAAGCTTCCCGCGGACGCGGTGGCCGAGGACATGAAGAAGAGCGGCAGCGTCCGGTGTGTGGCCTGCCACACCGGAATGGCCGTGTTGCACAGCAGCACCGCCGTGTAGCCCGCCAGCGGCATGCCCAGCAATGCGGCACCCGCCGCGGCGGCGCGGCCCACCGTGCCCGGCCACCCGCGACGGTGGCTCAGCAGCAACGCCAGGGTGTTCAGTCCCCCCGAGCCTGCCATTACCCACGAGCCGATGCTCATGGGCGAGGTGGGGCGGAACACGCGCAGCATGTTGAGGAAGCGTTCCGGCCGGCCGAGGTCGTGGATGAGCAACCCCGCGCTGAGCATGTCTCCCACGACGCCCGCCCATAGGCCGCGCCGTCCCAGCCGTGCCAGCTCCGGTCCGCCAGCCACATCCGCCGCGAGGCCCAGCAGGCTCGCCGCGCCCGCCACGCCCCCCACGTAGAGGTACGCGGGGATGGACCAGATCCACACCGGCTCCTTCACGGACGGCAGCCCGTAGTAGCTCGGTGCCGTCTCGCGGTCCGGCCCGGCGCGGGAGGGAATCACGGGCAGGGGAGGTGGGTGCGGGAGCTCCGGGTCCCTCACGCGCTGCTGCGCGCCCTCGCCCGAGAGGATGCCCAGGTGCGGGTCCACGTTGCGGCCGTCGCGCTTGCGTTGAATGCGGTCCAGCAGCGTCGATTCATTACCGGTGTCAGGAGGGTTCACGTGCGCACCTCCCGGCCCATCAGCACGGAGCCGAGCGCCACCGCCGCCATGCCCAGCGCGCCCCACGCCACCATGCCCCACGTGCGCGCGCCCTTCTTCGTCGGCACCACCGGGTCCGGCGGGAGGCCGTAGACCTCGGGCCTGTCCACGAGGAGGAAGAACGCATTGAGCCCGCCCGTGCCTGGCTGATTCGCCGCGTCCTTCCCATACAGGTATGCATCCGTGACGCCCCGCTCGTGCAGCGCCCGCACGCGGTTCTCCGCGCGCGCGTGCAGCTCGTCCAGGTCTCCGAAGACGATGGACTCGGTGGGACACGCCTTGGCGCACGCGGGCGTCATGCCCTCGCCGAGCCGGTCGTAGCAGAGGGTGCACTTCCACGCGCGCCCGTCATCCTCGCGCCGGGAGATGACACCGAACGGGCAGCCCACCACGCAGTACCCGCAGCCGTTGCACACGTCGGGCTGCACGTAGACCGTGTCGAACTCCGTGCGGACGATGGCGCCGGTGGGGCACGCCTCCAAGCACCCGGCCCGCTGGCAGTGCTTGCACACGTCCGACATCATCAGCCACGAGAAGTCCCTGACGCCCGTCGACTGCCCCTGCATCGGCACCTGTCGCTCCACGAAGGCCACGTGCCGCCACGTCGAGGCGCCCAGCGCCCCGGTGTTGTCATAGGACATGCCGGTGAAGTGGAAGCCGTCGTCCGGGAGCTGGTTCCACTGCTTGCACGCCACCTCGCACGCCTTGCAGCCGATGCAGAGGGTGGTGTCGGTGAAGAAGCCCTTCTGGCCCATGAACTACCGCTCCTGTTCCAACTTCTCCTGATACGTGTCGTGTGCGTGCTCGGGGACGCGCGGGGTGTCGCGCCGCAAGTCCGGAGTCCCCGCCGGCAGCGCGGGTGCCACGTCGCTCGTGGTGGAGCGCTCGCCCGTGGCGTGCCGGCCCGCGACGATGTCGCCGGTGAAGGCCTTGGACTCCTGAATCTCGACGTTGGGGTCCGCCACGAAGGGCAGCAAATCGTTGGCCCCACTCGCGCGGATTCGCCCCGTCACGCCCCAGTGGTAGGGCAGGCCAATCTGGTGCACCCACGTGCCGTTCAGCTTCAGCGGGCGCATCCGCTCCGTGACGAGCACCCGGCACTCCATGTCTCCGCGCGCGGTGCGCACCGTGGCCCAACCGCCATTCGTGAGACCGCGCTCCGCCGCGAGTTCCGGGGACACCTCGCAGAACTGCTCGGGTTGCAGCTCGCTCAGCCAGGACAGCCAGCGGCTCATGCCTCCCGCCGTGTGGTGCTCCGTCACTCGGTACGTGGTGAGCACGAAGGGATAGCGCGGGTCCGCCCAGGCGCGGTGCAGCGGCACGTCGCGACGCCGCCACTCCAGCCGCGCCGGATTGCACTGCTGCGCGTAGAGCGCGTTCTCCACCGGCGACTCCGGCGGCTCGTAGTGCGTGGGCAGCGGGCCGTCCATCATGCCGCTGGGCGCGAAGAGCCAGCCCTTGCCGTCCACCTGCATGATGAACGGGTCCGTCCCGCCCAGCGCGTCCACGCCGCGCGCGTGCTCCGGGGGACGGTACGTGGGCGGCCGGTCCGCGATGAAGTCCGGCACGTCCTCGCCGGTCCACCGCAGCTTCTCAGCGTCCCACCAGACGTACTTCTTCCGCTCGCTCCACGGCCTGCCGTCCGGGTCCGCCGAGGCGCGGTTGTAGAGGATGCGCCGGTTGGCCGGCCACGCCCAGCCCCACTCGGACGCCACCCATGACTGCTCGCGCGCGGGCTTGCGACGTGCCGTCTGGTTGATGCCGTCCGCATAGCAGCCCGAGTAGAGCCAGCAGCCCGAGGCCGTGCTGCCGTCGTCCTTCAGCTCGGAGAAGCCGTTCACCAGCTCGAGGCCCGGCACGGTGTAGCCGTTGATCTCCCGCAGCACCGCCTCCGCGTCAGGCTCCGCGCCCCTGCCGCTCGTGGGGTAGTCCCACGTCAGGTCGTGAATCGGCTGGTCCCTGCGCGCCTTCGAGTCTGCATAGAGCGCCTTCAGCCGGCGGCCCAGGTGGTAGACGAAGTGCAGCTCGCTGCGCGCATCGCCAGGGGGTTCCACGGCCTTGTCGCGCCACTGGAGCAGCCGCTGCGTGTTGGTGAAGGTGCCGTCCTTCTCCGTGTGCGCGGCGGCGGGGAAGAAGAAGACCTCCGTCCGGATGTCCTCCGTCTTCACGTCGCCGTTCTGGATTTCGGGAGCGCGGCGCCAGAACTCGGCCGTCTCGATGAGCGTGAGGTCCCTCACCACGAGCCAGTCCAGCTCGCGCAGCCCCTTGCGCTGCAGCGCTCCGTGGGACGAGCCAACGGCGGGATTCTCTCCTATGACGAAGTAGCCCTTCACCCGGCCATCCGCCATGTCCGCCACCGTCTGCATGTGCGAGTGATTGCCGGTGAGCCGGGGCAGGTGGCCGAAGAGGAAGTGGTTCTCCTTCGTGGCCGCGTCGCCGAACCAGGCCTTGAGCAGCGACACCATGTACTTCGGCAGGTTGCTCCACCAGCCGGTGCTGGTGGCGTGGTCCTCGAAGTAGTCGCTCAGCGCGTAGCCCTGCCTCGCGTGCGGCATGGGCATGTAGCCGGGCAGCAGGTTGTAGAGCGTGGGGATGTCCGAGGAGCCCTGGATGGACGAGTGGCCGCGCAGCGCGAGGATGCCGCCGCCGGGCCGGCCGATGTTGCCCAGCAGGAGCTGGAGGATGGCCGCGGTGCGGATGTACTGCACGCCCACCGTGTGCTGCGTCCAGCCCACCGCGTAGCAGAACGCGGTGGTGCGCTCGCGGCCGGAGTTGTTGCACACCGCCTCGGCCACCTTGAGGAACTGATCCTCCGGCACGCCGCACACCTTCGCGACGATGGCCGGCGTGTAGCGTGCGAAGTGGCGCTTCAGGAGCTGGAAGACGCAGCGCGGGTGCTGGAGCGTCTCGTCCTTGCTCGCCTCGAAGCGTGAGGAGCCTTCCGCCTCGCCGCCCTTGCCGGCGCCGGGCTCGGCGTACAGGTGCTTGTGGCCGCCCGCGGGCACGGTGCCGCCCACGCCCTCGTACTGCCACGTGGCCGGGTCGTACTTGCCGTTCTCCGCGTCGTAGCCGCTGAAGAAGCCGTCCAGGTCCTCCGTGTCCTGGAAGCCCTCGCGGATGATGTTGGCCGCGTTGGTGTAGTGGAGGACGTACTCCTTGAAGTAGCGCTCGTGCTCCAACACGTAGTGGACGAGCCCGCCCAGGAACGCGATGTCCGAGCCCGCGCGGATGGGCACGTGCTGGTGCGCCATGGCGCTGGTGCGCGTGAATCGCGGGTCCACGTGGATGAGGGTGGCTCCGCGCTCCTTCGCCTCCATCACCCACTGGAAGCCCACCGGGTGACACTCGGCCATGTTGGAGCCCTGGATGACGATGCAGTCCGCGTTCGCCAGGTCCTGCTGGAACGTCGTCGCGCCGCCTCTACCGAACGAGATGCCCAGACCGGGCACCGTGGAGGAGTGTCATATTCGAGCCTGGTTCTCCACCTGCACGATGCCCAGCGCGGTGAAGAGCTTCTTGATGAGGTAGTTCTCCTCGTTGTCCAGCGTGGCGCCGCCCAGGTGGGCAATTCCCAGCGTGCGCTTCACGTCGAAGCCATTGACGTCGGTGTCCTCCCACGTGGCGTCGCGCGTCCTCTTCACGCGCTCGGCCACCATGTCCATGGCCTCCTCCAACGAGAGCGTCTCCCACTCGGTGCCGCCGGGGCGGCGGTAGAGCACGTCGCGCACGCGGTGGTTGCCGGTGACGAGCTGGAACGTGGCGGAGCCCTTGGGGCACAGGCGCCCTCGGGAGATGGGCGAGTCCGGGTTGCCCTCGATGTCGAGGATGCGGCCGTCCTTCACGTACACGTCCTGCGCGCAGCCCACCGCGCAGTACGGGCAGACGGACTTCACGACGCGGTCGGCCCCGGTGGTGCGCGGCTCGAGCATACGGCTTCGCTCGGTCATCGCCGTGTCGCCGAGCGCGGTGGCATCTCCCTTCCGCAATTGCCGGAGCACGGGCCAGCGGCCGAGCAGGTCGAACACTCCCACGACGTTCCTCCCGCGTGACGCACACGTCTGCGCGGGGAAGATGGGGGCGGGCGTGCCGACATGGGGGCCCTCGCCGCGCACGTCGTCACGCTGACAACGCTTGGACGCTCGGGGTGTCGCCGGGTGGATGGGAGCCTTGCCGGAAGGCAGACTCCCATCCGTGCAATTCCATACGCATGCGCTGACATTGGCGGGCGTGCCCGCCCTGGCCGTCCACGTGGGCTCGCGCGAGGAGGCGCTGCGCCGGGGCGCGGTGCTCCTCTTCCATGGCCTCGGTGGGTCGAAGGAGGTGCACACGGCGGAGTTGTCCGCCTTCGCCGCGCGCGGCCTCTATGCCGTGGGCCTGGATGCCGTGGGCCATGGCGCCCGGCGCTATGCGGACTTCGACGTTCGCTTCAGCTACACCGACCCGCACCGCCGTGACGAGGAGTTCCTCACGGTGGTCCGTGAGACGGCGAGCGAGGTCCCGGCCCTGCTGGATGCGCTGGTGGGGCAGGGCGCGGACGCCGGGCGGCTGGGCCTCTGCGGCGTCTCGATGGGCGGCTTCATCACCTACGCGGTGGTGCCGCGAGAGCGGCGCCTGGCCGCCGCCGCACCGCTTCTGGCCTCGCCCGAGTGGAGCCTGCCGCTGCCGGAGAGTCCGCACCTGCACCCCGAGCGCTTCTTCCCGGTGGCCTTGTTCAGCCAGAACGCGGGGGCGGACGAGGTGGTGCCCGCCGCGCGGGCGCGCGACTTCCACGCGCGCCTGGAGCCCCTCTACGCACCGGCCCCGGAGCGACTGCGGCATCGCGAGTTCCCCGGCGCCAGGCACATGATGCCGATGCACGACTGGGAGGAGGCCATCCGCGGCGCGGTGGCGTGGATGGACCGCTTCGTCGCCGGGGCGCGGTGAGGGCTACTTCACCTTCAACTCGTGCTCGCCGCCCGGATAGACGAACGAGTCACGGGGCGCGTACCAGCACCACGCCTCCACCTTCTGCAGCGGGTTGGACGGGCGCAGCGCCCACGTCGGATGGTCCGGCGCGAGGAACTCCAGGGACACGAGCTCGAAGCCGGAGGCAATCTCGCCGACGTACGGGTAGTTGCCGGCCATCAGCTTGTTGTCCACCTTCGTCACGTACATGAGCTGGCCGCGCGCCACCGAGGCCACCTGCGAGCCCACGCGCGCCACCGTGCGGATGATGGGGATGCCGTCCACGCGCGTCGTCGCCACCAGCCGCCCATCTTCCAGCTCCAGCGTCGTCGAGCCCGCGGACGCGGGGACGCCGCGCGCGCCCACGTAGTCTCGCACCGCTTGCGAGGAGTTGAGGTAGTGCGTGAAGAAGCGGCCCGGCGTCACGCCGTCCGGCGCCGTGTGGCCCTCGAGGTCCAGGCCCATGTACGTCAGCGAGTACGCGCCGAAGCCCGACGTCTGGTCCGCCGAGTCCACCACGTACTGATTCATGAAGAGGGCGCGGTTGGCCGCGGGCGACAGGCCCTTCGGCAGCAGCGCGGCGGCGGCCTTCGGGTCGGCGGGAATCCAGCTCGAATACAGCATGCGGCTGTTGATGACGAGTTGCGGCGCGGCGAGGTTGCTGGCGGTCATTGACGGCTCCTGTGACGTGGCGCCACCAGCGGCCCTACCGGGCCCCAGCGGCCGGATGAATCCCCTTCAATTCATTCGGAGCGAGCCACACGGACGGGCTGTCGTAAATCGCACCCTCGGGTCGTTTCGTCGTGGCGCGGAGCGTTACAGCGCACGGGTGAGGGTGACGGGGTACGTGCGCCCCTCGCGGTGGATGACGAGCGTGGCCGGGCTGCCCGGTGCGCCCAGCTCGCGCCGACGGGCGTCGCCCGCGTCGAGGACCGTGGCGCCGTCGATGGACTTCACCACGTCGCCAATGCGCAGCGAGGCCGCCGGGCCTGCCTCGGCAATCCAGCTCACCGTGACGTCGTCGCCGCTCATGCCGAAGTAGAGCCCCAGGCGCCCGGACTCCACGCGCGCGGGCCCCATGCGCCAGTCGCCGAGGTCCACCGCCTTGCCGGACATCAGCGTCACCTGCCGGTCCGCGAGCTGTCCGCGCCGGCCCCACGCGATGACCCGGTGCGGGCCTGGTGCGACGTCCTCCACGCGGAAGCGTCCATCCGCTCCGGCAGGGGGCGAGAAGACTCCGTCCACGTCGACGAACCCGCCCGCGATGGGCGCGCCCGAATCGTCCACGAGGCGCCCTGACAGACTGCCTCCGGCTTCGACGACGACGTCCACCTGCGTGGCGGAGCCGGCGGCGACGGTGGCCTCCGCCTTGCCCGCGCGGCCATCCGGAAGCGTGGCGGTGAGCGAGACCTTCCCAGCCACCATGTCGTCGACGACGAAACGGTCCCCCGTGAAGTCGAGCTCCTGGCGGGTGAGGAAGTCGTCGTCGGTGCGGAGGGCAGTCACCACCAGCCGGAAGCCCTCGACGGCGCGGCCTCCCGCCGAGCGCACCGTGCCCGTCAGCCGTCCTCCCGCAGTGAGCTGGAGCGTGACGGCCGTGCGAGACAGCGGCACCGAGGGCAGGTCTCCCCGGCGCCCGCCATTCGTGGCCCACAGGTGCATCGAGGCGCTGCCCAGGCCGTCGGCCACCAGCGTCGCCTGGCCGGAGGCGTCGGTGACTTCCTCCAGCAGGATTTCGTTCTTCCCCGGCTCGCCGCCCATCACCGTCGCGCTGACACTGGGCGCACCATTGGGTTCGAGCACGGTGACGACGATGGGACGGCTCGCCTCGCGCACCTCCAGCTCCACGCGCTTCGTGCCTCCGGCCTCCAGCTCCACGACTTTCTCCTGGTCGCCATTCTGGTTGCCGGTGTCCGTCATCCAAGCGGTGAGCCTGTATTGGCCCGCGCGTACCCGCATGGACCATGCGCCGTCGGGCGTGGCCGCGACCTTCACGGATTCGGAGTAGGGCGCGCCGACCTTCAGCGCGGAGACGGTGACGGGCCTGGGCGGTACGCGGCCTCCTCGGATTCGCACCGTTCCTTCGAACAGCCCTTCTTCGTGGAGCTTGATTCGAACGCGGCTCGTCTCGCCCGGAGAGACCTTGACCATCTCGCGGCCATTGGGCTCGCTGCCGGGACGGCGGGCGGACACGAACACCTCTCCCGGGGGCAACCCTTCGAGCGTGAAGTTGCCCTGCGCGTCCGTCACCGTGACGAGCGCGCCCTCCAGCGGCGCCATGCGCCAGCGCGTCTCGGGCGTGACATGGATTCCGGCCACCGGCTTCTCGGCCTCGTCCACCACCGTGCCTTCGATGCGGCCGTAGGCCTCCAGCTCGGCGACGAGGTCGAAGCGCTGGCCGTCGAGGACGGTGACGCCGCTTCGCGACCACTTCTTGAAGCCGCGCGCCCGCACCGTCACCGAGTACATCCCCGGCGCGAGCGAGCCCGCCTCGAAGCGGCCGTCCTCGCCGGAGATGGCGCCGGCGACCTCCGTGGGGTCCGCGTCGAGGCTGAGGGTGAGGGCGCCCGGAGTGACGGAGACCGCGGCACCTGCGATGGCTTCGCCCGAGCCCTTGCGCCGGACGACTCCCGCGAGCGAGGCCGACGCGCCCAGGCGGATGCGCACGTCGCGCACCGTCATCCCCGCGCCGACGGTGACTCGCGACGGGGCCGAGCCCGTCTGGGCTCCCTGTCGCGCGGCCACCTGGTACACCCCGGGAGGCACGTCGAGCGAGAAGCCTCCGCCCTCGCTCGTGTCGGTCTCCACCGCGTCCCCCGTGCCCGAGGCGATGACGCGTGCGCCCGCCGCGGGCTTGCCGTCGGGCAGCTCGACGAAGCCCTCGATGAAGGCTGAGCCCTCCAGCTCGACGGTGAGCCCGGAGGAGGGCACGTGGACGCGGCTGATTCGCCTGGGCGCATGGCCCGGCGCGCGGGCGTCCAGTTGGTATTCGCCGGGCGCGAGCCCCTGGACGCGGAAGTCGCCGCGCCCATCGCTGGTGGTGGTGTGGCGTTCCTCCTCCGGCATCGACGCGTTCATGGAGAAGGCGGTGGGCCGCATGAGGTCACTGCTCGAGGTGCGCGGCGTCAGCGTGAGCTCCACGAGGGGCACGGGTGTCCGTGAGCCGCGCTCCACGGTGACGCCGTCGAGCGTGCCTCCCGCGTCGAGCGTGAGCCGCACCGAAGTCACGGCTTCGCCTCGAGGGCGTGTGACGTGGGTGCGCGCGGTGGCGAAGCCCTCCGCCCGTGCGGTGACGAGGTAGTTCCCCGGACGCGCGGGCAGCACGATGACGCCCGCGTCGTCGGTGACGCCGTCGCCCGCGAGGAACCAGCCGGGCTTCCCCGCGCGGGTGCCGCCGAGGCCGTGCAGGTAGAGCGTCACGCGTGCGCCCTTCGCGGGCCCGGTGGCGGAGCGCACCTCCGCGCGCAGGGTGCCTTCCTCCTCGCGCATCGGCTCTTCGACGCGGGGCGTTCCTCCTTCGGTGGCGGAGGTTTTCATGGCCTCGGACGAGTTCGTGCTGCCTGGGGTACCTGGCAGGGGGCGCTCGACCAGGACATTGGCGGAGTGGGGGGCGGCCTGGGAGGAGGTGGAGCCGTGGGTGTCAGACCTGCTGGACCACCAGAGCCCGGCCCCGATGAAGGCCGCAACCATTGCCACGAGGACGAGTGCGTTCCGCTTCATTCCGCCTCCTGAAGCCAGCATCGCGAGGAACGGCCGCATGACAGCGGACATCCTGTTCGGGTTCCGAGCATTCGCCACCTGATTGCGCAAAGGCAAATGCCCCGGCGCGGGCGCGTCATCGATGCTCGAACGGTCCGTCGTGCATGAGTCCGATAATCGTGCCCGGAGTGGACCGGGTGTGTGGGCGCTGTGAATTTTGGTCTACCCTCGCGCAATGGCGGTGAATGTCGTGGCGTGGGCGGACCCGGTCCGTCAGCCCGAGCCGGGCCGGCTGCGGGCATGGCACCTCGTGTGTCCGTCGGACTCGCTCCGGCGTGGGCAGGTGAGGGGCTTCAACCTCGGCGGGAGGGAGTTGGTGCTCTTCCGGGGGCAGGGCGGCGGTGTGCATGCACTGTCCGCGCACTGCGCGCACATGGGCACGCACCTCGCGGGTGGCACCGTCGTCGGTGACTGTCTCCGCTGCCCGCTGCACCACTGGCGTTTCGACGGCAGTGGTGCGTGTCAGACAGACATGGGCGGACGGCCCGGGCAGCGACCGTTCCCCGTGGTGGAGCGCTTCGGCGCCATCCTCGTCTTCAACGGGCCGGTGGTCCTCGCTCCTCCGCCGGAAGTGGGGGCCTCGGACCTGTCGTGGCGCACCGGCCCTGAGGTCATCGTGCGCTGTGACTGGCTGCCGCTGGTGGCCAACTCCTTCGACATCGAGCACCTGCGCACCGTGCACCACCGTGAGCTCTGGGATACGCCCGAGCTGGAGCGGGTGGACCCATTCACGCTGCGCCTGCGCTACACGTCGCGCGTCACCGGCTCCGGGCCCAGTGACTGGCTGATGAAGACGCTGTCCGGCAATCGCATCCGCGTCACCATCACCGTGCATGGCGGGACGCTCCTCTCCGTGGAGAGCGACCTTGGCCGGACTCGGAGCGCGCTGGTCGCCGGCTTCCGCGAGACGCCCGAGGGCATGTCCGTGCGGCTGGCCTTCGCCGCTCGACGGGGACGAATCCCAGGCATGGACCGGCTGTCGCTCGCGGTGGCTCGGTGGCTCTTCACGTCGTTCCTGCGCAGGGATTTGTCCGTGCTCCACGGCATGCGCTTCAACGCGGCCGGCGCGGCGGAGGACCCCATCCTTCGCCAGTTGATGACCTTCACCGCCAGCCTCCCCGAGGACCGCGATGACGAGCGAGGGTAGGGGAACGCCCATCCCAGCCCGGCTCAACGTCGTGCTCCTGGCCTCGGCGATGGCCGTTTGCGCAGGGTGCCTCTGGTTGGCCTCTCATGCGGGCTCGTGGGCCGTGCGTTTGTTGGCAGCGGTGGTGTTCTCGTTCGTGAACAACACCGTGTTCTCGCTGCTCCACGAGGCGACGCATGGAGTGCTGCACCCGTCGCGCCGCATGAATGACGGACTGGGGCGTTTGGCGGCGACGCTGTTCCCCACGTCCTTCACCATGCAGCGGGCCTTCCACCTCAACCACCACCGGCACAACCGGACGCGGCTGGAGCAATTCGACTACTTCCGGCCCGGCGACAACCGCTTCCTCAAGCGCGCGCAGTGGTACTCCATCCTCAGCGGGCTCTACTGGGTGTTCGTGCCGGTGGGCGCGGTGGCCTTCGCACTCGTTCCCGGCTTGCTGCATCGGCTGCGTGGCACGGGGACGCGGTATGGGGAACAGACGGGGGCGGATGCGTACCTCGGGCGACTGGAGGAGGCGCCAGGGGCTTTCATCCGGTGGGAGGTGCTGCTGGCGGTGGGAGTGCAGGGCGGGCTCGCGGTGGCGCTGGACCTGTCCGTGATGGGATGGGCGCTGTGCTACGCGGCCTTCGCCATCAACTGGAGCGGGCTCCAGTACGCGGACCATGCGTGGTCTCCGCTGCATGTGCGTAATGGCGCGTGGGATTTGCGCGTGGCCGCGCCGGTGCGGTGGATGTTCCTCAACTACCACTACCACCGCGCGCACCATCGGCATCCGCAGGTGTCGTGGCTCTACCTGGAACGCTACGTGGACCCGGGTGTCCCACGGCCGTCGTTCCTGCGTGTCTGGCTGTCCATGTGGCGTGGGCCCCGGCCGTTGCCCGCGACGGTGGAGTCCAGTCTGGTCCCGCATGAGGAGCCGTTGGCTGTTGCGGTGGAGGAGCGATGAGCCCTGGTCCTTCGCGAGCTGCTTCGTCGCACGTGATGCGGGAGGAGCGATGAGCGAGAGCCCCTCGCTGTTCGGTGTGCCCCGACGAGAGGAGTTGCTGCTCACCGGCTCGCTCGCGCTCGGCTTCGCCTTCTTCTTCCTCGCCGTGTACGGCGGCGCGAGCTGGGTGACGGGCTTCTATTCCGGCGGCCTCCGCGTGGACCTGCCCTTCGAGCGGCACCTCCCATTCATCCCCGCCTGGGCCGCCGTCTACGTGAGCATGGACGTGCTCCTGCTCCTGTCCCTGTTCGTGTTCCGCACGTGGAAGGACATGGTGCCTTTCGCGCTCGCGCTCTGTGCTGAGACGGTGGTGGGCGCGGTGGTCTTCGTGGTGCTCCCGGTGGAGGTCGCCTGGCCCGCGCGTGTCGTGCAGGACGGCTGGGCCGGCATCTTCTTCGTGGCCGATACGATGAACCTGGAGCGCAACTACCTGCCATCGCTCCACGTGGCCTTCGCGTGCACGGCCGCGCTGGCCTATGCGGAGCGTTCGGGGTGGTTCGCACGACTCCTGTTCGGACTGTGGGCTGCGGCCATCGCCGCGTCCACGCTGTTCATCCACGAGCACCACCTGGTGGATGTCGTGGCTGGCGCGCTGCTCGCCTGGGGGACGTGGCGCTTCGTCGCGCCTCGGGCTCGCCGTGAGGACTTCCTGGCTGCGCTCCGCGTGGAGGCCCTCTGTGCTCGCGAGCTGTACCGCTTCTCCCGCCGGCACCTGCGCTATGCGCTGATTGCCCTCGCGCTCTACCGGTACTCGCTGGGCCGGTGGTGGCGCGCCGCCCGCGTGGCGCGGGTGGGGTTCTGCTTCCTCCAGCTCGTGGACGACGTGCTGGATGGAGACCGCACCGTGGATGGCGAGCCGCTCGACTGGGTGGACGCGCTGCTCGCGGAGCTGAAGACGGGACGCGGGCGGGACACCGGCACTTCCGCCACGCTGGGGCAGGTGCAGGTCACGAAGCTGGAGTCAGGACGCGGGCGGGACACCGGGACCGCTGCCACGCTGGGGCACGTGCTGCTCGACAGCCTGGAGTCTCCGGAGGCACGGGCCAACGTCTTCGCCCTCATGCGCACCATGCGCGGGGACCGCGAGCGGGTGAGCGAGCAACGGTGGCTCTCCGCCGCTCAGCTCGTCGCGCAGCACCGAGACACCTTCCGGCTGTCGGTGGACCTGATGCTCTACGTGGCCGGAGCCGACGTGCGTGCCTCGGACGTGCCGGCGCTGATCGACGCTTTCTGCTGGTGCTCCACGATGCGCGACCTGCGCGAGGACCTGGAGGCCGGGCTCTACAACGTGCCGGCCGAGGTGGCGGAAGAGGTGCGGGCCGAGGGCGTGGACCCGACCGACTGCGACGCCCTGCTGGCCAGGAACGCGGGGCGCGCGTGGGTGTTGGCGGAGTACGCTCGCGCCCGCGTCCTGCTGGACCGCTCCGCCGAGGAGCTGTCCGCCCTCGAAGGACGCACCGGCGTCCCGCTGCTGCGCCTCTTCCACCGCTCCATCGAGGGCTTCCGCGCAAGGCGGCTGCCCCGCCGCCTGCCGTTCCTTCGCGAGCCCGCGAGCGTCAGACCGTGGCCTTCTGGCGCCGAGTCATCCGGCCCACGATGAAGCCCGCGAGGAGCGCGCCCAGCGTCGCGACGGTGATGAAGATGCCGCCGTAGTACTTCAGCTTCCCGAGCAGTGGGTTGTCGAACACGTTGGTGGAGTAGTGGAAGGCGGCAATCCGCCACTGGTCACCCTCGCGCAAGAGGGTGCACGTCCACCGGCCGTCGATGACGATGTCCGTGCCGTCCGTGAGCACGTAGTGGTCCTTCGACGAACCCCAGGCGACGCCCGTGTTGCCATAGAGGTGCGTGAGGTCATCCACCTCGAACTTCGCGGTGATCTTGTCCACCACGCGGTTCGGCCCGCTCATCATCTCGTCGTAGTACGCGCGGATGGCGTCCTTGCCCATGCGCACGTCGTTGTTCATGGTGGTGAAGACGACGTCCGGGGTCAGGTGGGACAGCAGCCGGTCCACGTCCTGCTTGTTGAGCGCGTCCTCCATATCCTGCTTGAGGGCGCGCAGCGCGTTGTGCGTGGCCTCCACGTCCGCGGGAGTGCCGCCGGCCGCGACATCCTGGGCCCGGCCGGGCGCCGCGAGAAACAAGAGCAGCAACGCCACCACACCGCCGAGGGTCCGCGTCATGAGGCCTCCTGCCTGCGAGTGGCCGGAGCATCCTCGAAGCTGCGTGCGGGAGGAAGACTTCAGAGGTCGCGGCTACCGCCCCTGGATGCAAGAAGACTTGGAGCCGGGCCAGGATGCACACCGTTCCTGCCATGGACCTGCCCGCGCTTGCCCTATGCTGCGCTCCGGAAGGTCGCGAGGCCTCGTCGGAACCCGCCTCCCGGAGCGCCCGCTTGAGCACCCGGAAACCCACGAAGAAGACCCGCCGGACCCCGGCTCGCGTGCCGTCGCGCAGTCTCGCCGCGGCGCTCGGCCCCACCGTGCCCATGGTGGTGGGGATTGGCGCCTCCGCCGGCGGGCTGGAGGCATTCAACGAGCTGCTGCTGTACCTGCCCGAGCGGACGGGCATGGCCTTCGTGCTCGTGCAGCACCTGTCCCCCGAGCACGAGAGCAACCTGGCGTCCCTTCTGTCCCGGGCGACTCCGCTGCCCGTCGTCGAGGCCCGCGACGGCGAGCGGCTCCAGCCCGACCACGTCTATGTCATTCCTCCAGGGGTGCTCCCCGCGCTCCGGGACGGCGTGCTGCGCTTCACCCGCCGCCCGCGAGGGCCCGGACTCCCCCGGGTCATCGACCACTTCCTGGGCTCGCTCGCGCGCGAGCTGGGGCCCCGCGCGGTGGGTGTCGTCCTCTCCGGAACGGGCTCGGATGGCACGCGGGGGTTGATGGCCATCCAGGCCGCCGGGGGCGCCACGCTCGCGCAGGCGCCCAGCTCCGCCCGCTTCCCCGGCATGCCCCAGAGCGCCTCCTCCGAGGGCGCCGTCGGACGCGAGCTGCCGCTGAAGGAGCTCGCGCGGGCGCTCGCCTTCCTGGGCCCCCGGCACGAGCCGGCCCCATCCCCCGCGCCCGAAGAGCCGGACTTCGCGAGCGAGCCCGAGGCCATGGCGCGCCTCTTCCAACTGCTGAAGGCCGCCGGCGGCGTGGACTTCTCCCAGTACAAGCCCACCACCATCTACCGCCGCCTCACCCGGCGGATGCTCCATTGCCGGATGTCGCAGCTCCCGGACTACGTCACCTGGCTCGAGTCCCACCCCGCCGAGCTGGATGCGCTCCGGCACGACCTGCTCATCCACGTCACCAGCTTCTTCCGCGACCCGGAGACCTTCGAGGCGCTCGCGCGCGACGTCATCCCCGAGCTGCTCCACCGGCGCGACTCCAACGCGCCGCTGCGCGTCTGGGTGCCCGGCTGCGCCACCGGAGAGGAGGCGTACTCGGTGGCCATCTGCTTCCTGGAGGCGATGGCCGGCATCACCCCGGCACCGGGGCTGCAGGTGTTCGCCACGGACCTGAGCGAAGCCGCCATCGAACGTGCGCGCGCCGGCTTCTACCCGGACTCCATTACCGACCACGTCTCGCCCGAGCGCCTGCGCCGCTTCTTCGTGAAGGTGGACGGGGGCTACCAGGTGGCCAAGCGGGTGCGCGGCCTGTGCATCTTCGCGAGGCAGGACCTGGTGAGCAATCCGCCCTTCTCGCGGATGGACCTCATCAGTTGCCGCAATGTCTTCATCTACCTGGGCCCGGCGCTGCAGCGGAAGGTGCTGGCCACGCTCCACTACGCGCTCAACCCTCGCGGCTTTCTTGTGCTCGGGTCCTCGGAGTCGGTGGGCCCCGCGTCGGACCTGTTCTCCCTGCACGACAAGCGGCACAAGGTCTACCGGAAGAAGGGCGTCACGCCGCGGTCTGGCTTCTTCCTGTCTCGCGTGGAGGCTCCGCACCCGCAGCACGCCGAGGCGTTTCCCCCCGAGCTGGCGGTGGCGGCGCCGGACCCGCAGCGGGAGGCGGACCGCATCGTCCTCGCCCAGTACGGGCCTCCCGGCGTCATCGTCAACGACGCGCTGGAGATCATGAACTTCCGCGGCCACACCGGCGCCTACCTCGAGCCGATGCCGGGCGCGGCGAGCCTCCAGCTCCTGAAGATGGCGCGCGAGGAGTTGTCGCTGGAGCTGCGCGCCGCGCTGAGGCAGGTGAAGCGGCAGGGCAGCCGCGTGCGGCGCGAGGGCATCCGCCTGAGCGAGGGCTCGCGCGAGCGGCGAATCAACATCGACGTGCGCCCGCTGCGGGCTTCCTCCGGCGGCCACGAGCGCTATTTCCTCATCCTCTTCGAGGAGGCGCCCGAGCCGCCTTCCCGCGCCGAGGCCCCGCGCGTGCGCGGCGTGAAGGGCCGCGTCCCCCCGGAGGTGCGGCAACTGCGCGAAGAGCTGGCCGCCACGCGCGAGCACCTGCAGGCCGTCCTGGACGACCAGGAGACCGCGCACGAGGAGCTGCGGGTCGCCAACGAGGAGTCCCAGTCCACCAACGAGGAGCTGCAGAGCACCAACGAGGAGCTGGAGACGGCCAAGGAGGAGCTCCAGGCCACCAACGAGGAGCTGACCACCGTCAACGAGGAGCTGGAGAGCCGCAACCAGGAGCTGAGCCAGGTCAACAGCGACCTCAACAACCTGCTGGGCAGCACCCATATCGCTACCGTGATGGTGGGCGGTGATTTGCGCATCCGCCGCTTCACGCCCATGGCGGTGTCCCTGCTGAAGCTGTCGCCGGGCGATACGGGGCGGCCCCTGGTGGACGTCCACTCCCCGCTGCTGCCCGCGGACCTGGGGGCCGCCATCACCCAGGTGACGGAGACGCTGGCCACCATCGAGCGCGACGTCCAGGACGCAGAGGGGCACTGGTTCCAGCTCCGGCTGCGCCCCTACAAGACGGTGGAGAGCCGCATCGAGGGCGCGGTGGTGACGGTGTTGGACGTCGACCGGCTCAAGCGCAGCCTCGAGGAGTCCCAGCAGGCGAGGGAGCTGGCGCACGCCATCCTGGACACGCTGCGCGAGCCGTTCCTCCTCCTGGACGGTGCCCTGCGCGTGGTCTTCGCCAACCCCGCCTTCTACCAGGCCTTCCAGGTGTCGCGGGAGCAGACCCAGGGCCGCCGCGTCTACGAGCTCGGCAACGGTCAGTGGAACATCCCCCGGCTGAGGGAGCTCCTGGAGGAAATCCTCCCCCGGGACTTGTGGCTGCGGGACTTCTCCGTCGAGCACGCCTTCGAGAACATCGGGATGCGGCGGATGCTCCTCAACGCGCGGAGGCTCATCGGGGAGAGCTCGGCCCCGGGGCGCATCCTGCTTTCCATCGAGGATGTCACGGGCAGGACGTAGGGCGGTCGGGCAGGAGCCGGGGGGGATGGCCCCCCGGGGCAGGCCAGGGTACACCCGTGGATGTTGTTCCTGCCCTGGGGGGGTGGATGAGCCACTTCGCACAGATGTCGAAGGCCGAGCTGGTCCGCGCGCTGGAACAACTGGAGCCCGTCCTGGTGGCCCGGGACGCGCTGTCCGCCACGGTGCAGGACCTGCAACGCCATCAGATAGAGCTGGAGATGCAGAACCGCGCGCTGCGCGAGGCGCAGCAGGCGCTGGAGCAGTCCCACCACCGCTACGTGGACCTCTATGACTTCGCCCCGGTGGCGTACCTCACGCTGGACGCGCGCGCCTGCATCCAGGAGCTGAACCTCACGGCGGCGGAGCTGTTGCGCCAGGAGCGCTCGCGGCTCGTCGGCCGGCCCTTCGTGTCCTTCGTCGAGGGCGCGGACGTGGGCCGCCTCCTCCAGCACGTGCGCCGCTGCCTGGCGGAGGGAGGGGCGGGGAGCCTGGAGCTGAAGCTGCGCATCGCGGGGACGCGGGCGGACGTCAGGCTCCACACCGCGCCCTTTCCGAGCGGAGCGCCGCAGGGCGGTCAGGTGTGCCGGGTGGCGATGGTCGACATCACCGAGCTGCGGGAGGCGCAGACGAAACTGGCGCTCGCCGAGCGGCTGGCCTCGCTGGGCACGCTGGCGGCGGGGGTTGCGCACGAGCTGAACAATCCGCTGGCCTTCATCGCCCAGTGCCTGGAGCTGGCCCGGCTTCGGTTGGGGGAGGGCACCCTGGGGGCCGCGCGGAGCGAGGTGCAGGACCTGCTCGTGGACGCGGCGGTGGGCACCGAGCAGCTTCGCACCATCGTGCGCGACCTGCACACCTTCGCCCGCGCGGAAGAGGACCACCGGGAGCGGGTGGACGTGCGCGAGGTGCTGGGGCGCTCCGCCCGGATGGCCCAGGGGGAGATCCGCCACCGCGCGAGGCTGGTGCGGGACGAGGCGGAGGTGTCCCCGGTGCTGGCCAACGAGGGGCGGCTGGGACAGGTGTTCCTCAACCTGCTCGTGAATGCGGCGCGCGCGATTCAAGAGGGGCGCGCGGACCAGAATGAAATCCGCGTCACCACACGGAACGAGGGCGAGTCCGTGGTGGTGGAGGTGCGCGATACCGGTCAGGGAATCCCCCCGGAGCGGCTGGCCCGCATCTTCGACCCGTTCTTCACCACCCGGCCAGAAGGGCAGGGGCTGGGGTTGGGGCTCAGCATCAGCCAGAGCCTGGTGTCGCGCATGGGCGGCGAGCTCACGGTGGAGAGCGAGCTGGGACGGGGCAGCCTCTTCCGCGTCCGGCTGCCGGCGGCGTCCGCCGAGCACGTTTCGCCCATCCCGCTTCCGCCGCGCCGGCCCCTGCGCCGGCCCACCCGGAGGGGGCGCATCCTCATCGTGGACGACGAGCCGAAGCTGGCGTTGACGCTGGGAATGCTGCTCGAGGAGGCGCACGAGGTGACGCGCTGCCTGAAGGCCCGGGACGCGCTGGAGCTCATCCGCGCCGGGCCCCTCTTCGATGCCATCCTCTGCGATTTGATGATGCCGGAGATGACCGGGGAGCAGCTCTTCGAGGCGGTGAGCGCCACGCAGCCGGAGCAGGCGCGCAGGATGATCTTCATGACGGGTGGGGCCTTCACCACGGGCGGCCAGGACTTCCTGGAGCACGTGAAGAACCCGCGGCTCATCAAGCCCTTCCGGGTGGACGAGCTGGAGGCGATGCTCGCGCTGATTGTGGGCTGAGTCCGAGGTCGCCGCCGGCCCGTTGATTCGGGCCGGACACGGCGCCGCGCCCGGGGGCAATTACCCCGTCCGGGGGGCGCGCCTATCCCTCTGCACTCGGAGGTGTGACATGGCCATGACGGACCGTCCCGCGACGCTCGTGCTCTCGGGTGGTGGCGCGAAGGGGGCTTTCCAGGTGGGCGCCGAGCGCGTCCTGCGCGAGGTGCACGGGTTCCAATGGGAGCGCGTCTTCGGTGTCTCGGTGGGCGCGCTCAACGCCGCGATGCTCGCGCAGAATGCCTACAAGGAACTGAACGACATCTGGCTCAACATCCGCGAGTCGGACGTGTACCGGAAGTTCCCCTGGCCCGTCATCGCCCTACGCATCGGCCTGCTGCGCAAGCTGGGGCTCTATGACGCCTCGCCGCTGCGCGACCTGATTTATCGATACGCCGCCGGCCGCCCCTTCGTGGTGCCCGCGCACGTGGGCCGCGTGTCGCTGGTGTCCGGCCTGTACGAGCAGGTGTCCAGCGACTCGAAGGAGTTCCTGGACGCCGTGTGGCAGAGCGCCACCATGCCCGTCATCTGGGAGCCCATCGGCACCAACGCACTGGTCGACGGCGGCCTTCGTAACGTCACGCCGCTCGGGGATGCGCTGGAGTTCGGGCCGACGGAGATTGTCGTCATCGGCTGCTCCTCGCCGAAGATTGAACCGGTGAAGCCCCCGTCCACCATCCTCGACGTGGCGAAGCGGGCGCTCACCGACATCACCATCAACGAAATCCTGTTCAACGACGTGGACGAGTTCATCCGCATCAATGACCTCGTCCGCCAGGCATACGACGAGGGCATCACGCTGCGCCGCCCCGACGGCACGCCGTATCGCTACTGCCGCATCACCGTCATCCAACCCGCGAAGCCGCTGGGCGACACGCTCGACTTCTCGCCGGAGATGATTCGCATGCGCATGCGGCATGGCGAGGAGATGGCCCGCTCCGCCATGCAGCCCTCGGGTGTGGGGCCGGGCGAGCGCATGTCGCCGCAGGTGGGGCCGTACTCGGTGCCCCCCCTGCATGCGTAGCCGCCTTCAGGGCGCGAAGTCGAAGAGGGTGACGACGGGGTAGTGGTCCGAGCCGCCCGTCTCCAGCACCCGTGCACCGGACAGCGTGAGCCCCCGTCCGAGGATGTGGTCGATCTCTGTATTGATGATGGGGCTGAACAGCGGGAAGTTCGCGGGCCACGTCGGGCCGCAGCTCGCGTCCGGTCCATCGCAGGCATGCGTGAAGCCCGCGGCGGCGAAGGACTTCATCGCGTCGCCCCCGCGCGTCTCGTTCATATCGCCGAGCAGCAGCAGCGGCAGCTTCTCCTTCGCGTAACGCTCGACCAGTGCCTTGCCCTGCTTGTCGCGCAGGTTGGCGTTCTTCGGAAGGGACTCCAGCAGGCTTTCGTCCTTCCTGTGCTGCGCGCCCGGCGCCATCAGGTGCACGCACACCACCTTGAGCCGGTGCCCGTTCACGAGCACGTCCGCCTCCATCGCGGGCATCTTGTGGGGCCGCTGGGGAAAGACCTCCGTACGCAGCAGCTTGTGCCGGGTGGCGATGCCCACGCCCCAGGTTCCTCTTCTGGGCTCGAACCTCCGCTGCGAATACTCCTTGCCCAGCCGCCGCTCGAAGGACCAGGCGAAGCGAGGTGTCAGTTCCCGCAGACAGAGGACATCCGGCTTCGCCATCTCGATGACGTCGACGGACTTCTCCACGTCCGCAAACGAGGCGGAGTAGAGGACGTTGTACGTCATGGCCTTGTAGGGCGCCGGGGCAGGCGCGGGCCCGCTGCCACAAGCGGCGAGGAGCAGGAGCGCCGCGAGACGTGGGATTCGCATGGGGCTCGCCGGCATTGCAAGGCCGGGACCGGAAGCCGTCACCGACTCGCGCGGCAAGGCCGGGGCGTGGAGCCGTCACAGCTCACGCGGCAGGACGGCAACGGTTGTGGCTCGCGGTACGCAACGTGTGGCTGGAGGAACGCGGGAGGAGGGGAGGTTGCATGCTCGTGGTGGCCCCTCTGTAGGATGTGGTGAGTCGCTCCCGGCACGAGAGGTCTGATCACGTCATGCGTTCCCCGTCCGAGGTCGAAGCGTCCCACGGCGACTTGATGGACCGCATCACCTCGCTTGCTCGCGAAGCCTCGACGGCGACGGACCTGCGCCGGCCGGACATGGTTGGAGCCCTCAACGCGCTCATGGACGGTCTGCCCGCGGAAGCGCGCAACGAGGAGACCGCCACCCGGCTCGAACAGCTGCTGGAGGACGGTCACCTGGATGGGCTCCGGGACGGTGACGGGCAGTCGTCCAGCATCGTGGCCACGCGGGCCCTGCTGAGCCTGGGCCACCCCCACGCCCTGCGCGTGTCTCCGGAGCGACTGGATGCCCTGCGTCGCTGGGAGCGACGGATGCTACCGGTGCCGTGGTTCAAGCTGTCCGTCACGCTCTTCTTCGCGGCCTTCATGCAGCTCGTCTTCGTGGCGATGGGCGACGAGCCCCGGCAGTACTGGCTCGACACCATGGACCCCGGGGGCAACGCGCCCAGGCTCGTCATGGAGTTGGAGTACTGGCTCCACGTGGCGGGCGGACCGCTCATGGCCTCCGGTCTGATGCTGGCCAACGGTGTTGGCTGGCTCGCGGCCATCACGGCGGGCCGGTACATGAAGGTCCGCCCGTGGGTCCGCCGGGGCTTCTTCACCGTCGCGGCGCTGGGGCTGCTGCTGGGCGTGATGCACTTCGGGGGTGACGCCACGTCCGTCGGGGTTGGCGCCTGTGTCTCCGCCGCGGGAGCGCTGGCGGCGGGGCGGATGTTGCGCTCTCCGGAAGCGTGACGTCACGGAAGCCGTGAGGCGTTCCACACCAGTCCGGTCAGCACCGGTGGGCGGATGGGAATCGGCTGGCTGTAGCCGTGGCAGACGACCTCCAGGTGGTTGCCGGACGGGTCGTTGAAGTACAGCGAGGCCTGCCCCGGGAAGCCGAGCTGCAGCGGGCCCTCCGTCGGCACCCCGTGTGACTCCAGCCGTTGCTTCCACTTCAGCATGTCGCCCGGCGGCACGCGGAACGCGAGGTGCGGGTGTCCCTGCGTCACCCCGGGCTGCCCATTGCGCTGGAGGAACAGGTCCACGCGCGTGGTGCCGCCCAGGTACAGCGACACGTGGTAGGTGCCCTCGCCGTCGTTCTCCGCGGGCGGACGTCCGAACCGTTTCAGCGCCGCCGCGTCAATCGTCATCAGGTGCGCCGCGCCCAGCACGTCGCAGTAGAAGCGCCGCGCCTCGGCCAGGTCCGTCACCGGAATCGTGACGTGGTCCAGGTCTCGAAGCCGCAGCCGCCCGAGCCCCGCCAGCGTTCGCCGCGTCCGCAGCGACCACGTCCGGGCCCCGAAGCCGAGAGCGATCATCCGATTGCGCACTGCAACCAACATGGTGCCTCCCTTGTTCAATCAATTGATTGATTGAAAGTAGAGGCAATGCCGGGATTCCGTCAAGTGGGGTGCGAGGTCCGCTCGACCCTCCGCATTCGCGCTGGTAGATCGCCCCGGATGAAGCGAGCGACTCCAGGCCGGCCCGTGAAGCGCGAGCCGGCCACCGAGCCCGGTGACCAGCGGCGCATCGAGCTGCTCGAAGCGGCCTACGTCCTCATCGCAGAGAAGGGGTTGGAGGGCCTCCGCACGCGTGACATCGCGGCGCGCGCCGGGGTCAACATCTCCACGCTGCACTACTACTTCGGCACGAAGGAGGCGCTCATCGTCGCCGTCGTGGACCACGTCCGCGACAAGTTCACCGCGCCTCCAGCGGGACGCCGCGGCGAGGCGCCCTCATGGGACGCGAGCCCGACGCTGCTCTCGCACCTGGAATCCGCGTGGCGCAGCTTCCAGAACGACGCGCACCTGTCCACGGTGCTCCAGGAGTTGGTGGTCCGGGCCAGCCGGGACGCCGCCGCCCGAGCGGCCTTCAAGGCGCTGCACCTGTCGTGGAACAGGATGGTCGAGGACCTGCTGCGTGCCGAGGTGGAGCAGGGCCGCCTGCGCGCGGACCTGGACGCACAGGCGGGAGCGCGCATCGTCACGTCCTTCATCATGGGCGCGATGATGCAGCTCGGCGTGAATCCGAAGGCGTTCGACTACGCCACCCTCGCGGAGGAGCTGGAGCGCTGGGCCGGAAGCTCCGGCGCTCCCCGCCGCTGACGTGCCGCTTCAGGCGCGGACAATCTGCACGTTGAAGTCGGGCGTGCCGAGCGCCCCGTAGAGCCGGAGCCACAGGAACATGTGGCCCTCGGTGGCGCGCGCCCCGGAGATGTCCCCCAGGTCGACGACGCGCTTCCAGCCGAAGCCCTCGGTGAGGAGCTGTGTCACCTGCTTCTTCGCGCCCGCGTCGTTGCCAGCAACGAAGATGTCCGTGGGCGCGGACAGCCTGCCCGGGTCCACCATGACGCCGACGGTGACGGTGTTGAGGCTCTTCACCACCTTCACGTCCGGGAAGGCACGCTGGAGCTGCTCGCCCAACGAGTCCGTGTTGCAGACGGAGAGGGTGGGCGGGAAGCCCTTGGAGAAGTCGAGCGGGTTGGACACGTCCACCAGCACCTTGCCGTTCAGGTTCCCCGCGCCCGCGAGCTTCAGCGCCTCCAGCGAGGCCGTGCCGGCGGTGCAGTTGAACACCAGCTCCGCGAAGGCGGCCGCGTCCGCGAAGGTGCCCTGCGACGCCCTCGCGCCGGCCTTCTTCGTCCACGCCACCGCCTTCTCGTGGTTCGCCGTGCGCGAGCCCATGCGCACCTCGTGGCCCAGCTCCACCAGCTTGCCGCCCAGCGTCTCGCCGACGGTGCCCGTGCCCAGAATCGCAATCTTCATGAGGTCCTCTCCTGCTTCGCGGTTGGCGCCAACCTAACCGTCAACCGCACGCGCTTCGAGCACCCGGAAGTTGAACCATCGTCAACTCCTGGTTGACAATCCGCGCCCATGGACCTGTTCGCGGGCGTCCTGGCCTTCCGGCTGGTGGAGGTGCTCGCGGCGCATTCCGCGGAAGGGCCTCCCGTCCACGCCCTGTGCCTTCCCGGGCGGCAGTCCGTGCCCCGGGTGCAGGCGCTGCTGAAGCTCCTGTCGGAGGAACTGCGACCCGGGGGCCGCGCGTAGTCGGGAACCTTTCAGTGCCCTGGCGCGTCCAAGGACTGGAGCCGGGGCCTACCAGGTGGCGGGCACGCCATCCTGCTTCGCATGCCCCGGCCGCACCGGTGCCTCCGGATTGACGTCCGGGGGCTCGCCCGACGCGGCATGGGCCGGCGTGTCCGGGCGCTCCGCCGGTGCGTCGTTGATTTCCTTGTAGAAGCGCCTGCCGATGAAGACACCGAGCACCAGCGACACCACGAGCCCCACCGCCGACACGAGCGTCATCACCGTGCGGCCCTGGGCCAGCCCGCTGCCGAACTGCGCCGTGAGGAAGGTGCCGGGAATGGTGCCCAGCATGACGCCCGCGAGCAGGGGCCACAGCCGCGCGCCGCTGGCCGCCGCGGCCACCAGCATGACGTCGGTGGGACACAGCGGGTTGATGCAAGCCATCAGCGCGAAGAGGAAGTCGTGGCGCCGCGCGGCCCGCACCAGCGCCGGATATCTGCCGCCAGCCAGGCGCATCATCGGCCGGGTGCCCAGCTTGCGTGCCAACCCGAAGAGCAACATGGCAGACAGGAAGCTGCCCGTTAGTGAATAGAGGGTCGCTGCGAGCGTCCCGAACATCATCCCGCCCACCGCGGTCAGGAGCTGACCGGGGAGCAGCGTCACCGGGCGGACCGCGAGGAAGGCGACGTAGGCGAGGGGAGCTGCGTCGCCGAAGGGCTCCAGGACGGACGCGATGCGCTTCTGGTCGATGAAGTCCGGACCCAGGAGCCGCAGCATGACCAGTCCTCCCACCGAGACGAGCATCGGTGCCAGGACCCGGAGCCAACTCTTCGCCGACTGCGCCACGCCGTGCCTCCCCCGCGGCCGGATCGCCGGACGCGCCGTTGGCAGAAGGTGGGAGGTGGAGCGGGAATCGGCAATGTGCGGTGAGATGTTTTCAACAATGGAGCGTCCTGGCGGACGGGCCACTGCCCGGCATGGATGCTCGGCAGGCGCACCCAAGCCTTCGAAATCCCTCGGGTTTTGGTGTGGCGTGTCAGGCGTGAACGGCTGGCGGTGTACGGAGCTTGCTTGCATCGGGGCGCTTCCGTCCCAAGGTTTCAGGCAAGGGGCACCGAGGCGAGGGACGGGTGGCAGTCACGAGAGGAGATGGCGACATGTCGGACAAGGACAACAAGGGCAGCATGACGGTGGCCGAGGCAGGCCGTAAGGGCGGTGAGACTGTCCGCAACGAGCGCGGCCGTGAGTTCTACGAGACCATCGGCCGCAAGGGCGGCGCGACGGTGAAGGCCGAGCGGGGCCGCTCGTTCTACGAGGAGATCGGCCGAAAGGGCGGCGAGACGGTGAAGGCCGAGCGCGGCGCCAAGTTCTACGAGGAGATCGGCAAGAAGGGTGGTGACCGGGTGAAGGCCACCCGCGGGCCGAACTTCTACGAGGAGATCGGCCGCAAGGGCGGGCAGAAGGTGAAGAAGCTCATCGAGGAGGGCAAGCGCGCGGCTCGCGCGGCGATGCAGCCCCCCGCCGGTGAGGGCCCGCAGGAGGGCGCGGCGCCCAGCACGCCTCCAGCCTCCGAGCCGGCCGGCCAGGGCCCGGGCAACGAGTAACGTGGCGCCAGGCGCGCGGACCCGGTAAGACGGCCGCGTGTACCTGGTCATCACGTTCCTCGAACAGTTGGAGGGGACCGAGCGGGCCATCCGCCGGCTCCGGGAGTTTGGGATTCCGGAGCCGTTGGTGGTGCGCGCCCGGAGCGCAGCGGCTGCGCTGTCCGCTGAGGTGCCCGTGTTCGCGGGCCTTCGCAGCCTCGCGCTCGGCGCGGACGAGGACCGTGTCCTCTTGGTGAGCCTGCTGCCCGTCGCCGCCGCCGAGGAGGTGGAGCGGCTGGTGCAGCGTGTGCAGTTGGAAATGGATGCGGACGACCCGCCCATGGGACGCCTGGTCGCCCTGCCGGTGATCTCCGCGCCCACGCACCGGCGCTCGTGACGCGAGGCACGGGGCGGTGTAAGCACGTCTCGTGCAAGCGCTGCTCGTCCTCCTCTCCATCGCGGCGCTGTCGCTGCTCGCCTCCAGCCGGGTGCTGGACCCCGGGCGTTTCCCGGCATTGGCGAGGCTGGCGGCCAGCGGCTTCCTGTTCCTGCTCGTGGGCATCTTCCTGGGCCCGTCCATGGTGGGGCTGCTCACCGCGGGCAACCTGGAGAGCCTGCGTCCGCTGACGGCGCTCGGCCTGGGTACCGCGGGCGTCATCCTCGGGCTCAACCTGGAGCCCCGGCTGCTGAGGCTGTTGCCGCGGCCGGTGTACTCGGCGGCGCTCGCGCACGCGGGCACGGCCTTCCTGTTCGTGGCGCTGCCGCTGCTGGCGCCGCTGCTCTGGGCCTTCAAGCTTTCCTCGCAGTCGGCCTTGGGGGCGGCGGCGCTGCTGGGCGCGGCGGCGAGCCTGTCCTCCGGCCACTTCGCGGTGCTTGCGTACCGCGCCGGACGCATGGACAGGGCGCGGGGGCTGGGCGTGGCGCTGCTCACCATGCTGGATGACGCGGTGGGGCTGGGCGTGCTGGCGCTGGCACTGGTGCTGGGCGCGGCGAGCCACCTGGGCGAGGGGCTGGGGCTGGTGTGCCTCGCGGTGCTGATGGGCGTCATGTGCGGGGCGCTGCTGGCCTTCCTGACGCACTCGCTGAAGGACCTGGCGGAGCTGACCACGGTGACGCTGGGCGGGGTGGCGCTGGTGGCGGGCGCGGCGGCGTACCTGCGCGTGTCCGCGCTGCTGGCGGGCGTGGCCTGCGGCGCCACGCTGGCGCTGGTGGGTGGGCGCACGGCGGAGCGCGCGTCGCGCGCGCTGGGGCGGGTGGAGCGGCCCGTGTTCCTGGTGCTGGTGTTCCTGGTGGGCTGCGGCGTGCACGCGCGGGACTGGGGTGCGTGGGCGCTGGTGCCGGGCTTCGTGGGGCTGCGCTTCCTGGGCAAGGTGCTGGGCGGGAAGCTGGCGCAGCGGCTCGCCGGAGGCGCGCTGGAGCTGCCGCCAAGGCTGGGCTACGCGCTGATTGCCCAGGGCGGCCTCGCGCTGTGCCTCGTCGCCGAGTACGGGATGCTGGTGCCCGGCGGGCTGTCGCAGCGCGTGCTGGACGTGGTGGTGGTTGGCGCGGTGGCGAATGAGTTGCTCGCCGGCCAGGCCTTCCGTCAGGTGCTGGGGGCCGCCCCGGCGCCCGCGCGCGCGGCACCTCAGCCGGACGTGGGGGTGGCGACATGAAGGGCGCCGTCATCCGCCTCGTGCTGCTGGTGGGGCTGCTCGCCATCATCAGCCGGGCCCAGATGCTGCGCGCGGACGCGGGTACGCCGGTGACGCTGGCGGCGGGCGCGCTGCTGTTGTGCGGCCTGTTCGCGGGGAAGGTGGCCAAGGGCCTGGGGCTGCCCCGACTCACGGGCTACCTGCTGGTGGGCGTGGCGGTGGGGCCGTACGCGCTGGGCTTCATCCCCAACGCGGGCGTGAAGGGGCTGGAGCTGGTGAAGGGGCTCGCGGTGAGCCTCATCGCGCTGGTGGCGGGCACGGAGCTGAGGCTGGGGCTCATCCGCCAGGTGGGCACGCGGGTGGCCCTGCTGTGCGCGGGCGTTTGCGGGCTGACGTTCGTCGTGTGCTTCGGGGCGCTGTTCGCCTTCAAGCCATTGCTGCCGTTCATGGCGTCCATGACGGTGGCGCAGGCGCTGGCGGTGAGCGCCCTGGTGTCCACGGTGGTGGTGTCATTCTCGCCCACCGTCACCATCGCCATCGTCCAGGAGACGAGCGCGCGCGGCACCTTCACCGAGTTCCTCATGGCGTTGGTCATCATCGGCGACCTCCTGGTCATGGTGGCCTTCGCGCTGGCGGCGGGCGTGACGAAGGCGAGCTTCGGCGGCGGCCTGGACGTGGCGGAGCTGCTGGGCGGGGTGGGGTGGGAGCTGTTCGGCTCGGTGGGCGTGGGCTGCGTGCTGGCGGTGGCGGTGCTCGTCTACATGCGCGGCGTGAAGCAGGAGCTGCCGCTGTTCCTGGTGGGCCTGTCCTTCGCGGCGGCCGAGGGCGGCGCGCGGCTGCACCTGTCTCCGCTGCTGGTGTCCCTGGCGGCCGGGGCCCTGGTCGCCAACCTGGACGAGCGCGCCGGCGAGCGCATCCACCATGCGATTCAGCAGGCGGGCCTGCCGGTGTTCGCGCTCTTCTTCGCGGCGGCCGGCGCGGGGTTGAAGCTGGACGCGCTGGTGACGGTGGGGCCGGTGGCGCTGCTGCTGGTGGCGCTGCGGGGCGTGGCCATCTGGTTCTCCTGCCGCCGGCTCGCGCCCTCGGATGACCCGCGCCTGCGCCGCTACCTGTGGATGGGACTCATCTCCCAGGCGGGCGTCACCTTCGGGCTCGCGGCGCTGGTGTCGCGGACGTTCCCCACCTTCGGCCCGCAGGTGGAGGTGTTGATTGTCGCGATGATTACCGCGCACGAACTGGTGGGCCCGGTACTTACGCGGCGGGCGCTGGCCGCCAGCGGGGAGATCCGCACGGACGAGGCGCCCGGAACGGCGTAGGCTGATTCGCATCTCAGTTGGCAGGACTGGAAGACACGGAGACATCGATGGCCGCACCCATCCTCGAGGTGGACATGGAGCACCCGTCGCCGCGCCACGTGCAGCGCGCGGTGGAGGTGCTCGAGCGCGGCGGGCTCCTGGCCTACCCCACGGACACGTACTACGGCCTGGGGTGCGACCTGAGCTCGAAGAAGGGCATCGAGCGGCTGTTCCAGCTCAAGGGCCGCGACAAGAAGAAGCCGCTGTCCTTCCTGTGCCCTGACTTGTCGGACGTGGCGCGCTACGCGCATGTGAGCAACTTCGCGTACCGGACCATGAAGGGCCTCACTCCGGGTGCGTTCACCTTCATCATGGAGGCGACGCGGCTGGTGCCCGATTTGATGATGACCAAACAGAAGCAGGTGGGCATCCGCGTGCCGGACGCTCCGTTGGTGCGCGAAATCGCGCGGACGTTGGGCCGCCCTCTGGTGACCACGTCGGCGACCAATACGGAGGGTGTGCCGCTCACCGACGCGAAGGACATCAAGGCCGAGCTCGGACACGGCCTGGACCTCATCCTCGACGGTGGTGTGACGCTCAACGAGCCGTCCACGGTGATTTCACTCATCGGCGATACGCTTGAAATCCTCAGGCAAGGCAAGGGTAGGCTAGGGGATTGAACCCGACGAAGGGGGGATGCCTTGGTTCAGGGGGGAACGGCACCCGGACCCGTTGATTGTCCGGATCAGGTGCCAGGACTGCTCACGCTGTTACTGTTGCTACTGTTCCGCCCGGTGGACCTGCACTACCGGCTGCGGGCCGCGGGCATTCGCGCGCCGGGCGGACGCATCGGTCAGCTCTGGCGTGAGCAGGCCGAGGGAGGCCGGGCCGCGGGCCTCTACGTGAAGCGCTTGTTGCTGGTGCTCGTGGTGGGCTCGCCGCTGATGACGGTGGCGCTGGGGCTGGGGCTCTTCGTCGCGGGGATTCCCCTTCATCGGGGCTGGGGCCTGTCGGCGGTCATCTGCTCGGCGGTGGGGTTGATGCTGGCGCTGGTGTCCGGGCTGGCCACAGGTGTGCTGCTCGGCTCGCTGGCGAGCCTGTCCATGCTGGTGGGGCTGCACGCCACGGCCGGTGGCGCCTTCGGGCCGCTGATGGGCGGCGCGGCCGGGGTGGCGGTGGGCTCGTGCCTGGGCGTGGTGGCGGGGCTGGCGTCGGGGAGCATCGCGAGCCTCTCCGGAGGGCGCGGGCCCTCGGTGGTGCGCGTGCAGGTGGCGGCCATCTTCACGAGCGTGATTCCCATGCTGGTGTGGAGCGCCACATCCACCGTGTCCTTCGCGGGCGCGGTGGCGGCGAGCGCGCTGGTGGCCTTCCTGGTGTGCGCCTTCCGGCTGCCGCTGTACGCGCTGGAGGTGCTGGCGTCGGCGGTGGCGTACGCGGTGGAGCGATGGACCGGGCGGCCCACGCTGCAGTGGGTGCCGGTGCGGCATCACAACCTGAGCTACCTGCCGCACCCGTTCCTGGCGAGGCACCTGGCGCTGGCGGTGCGCTCACGGCCCGCGGAGGTGCTGGCCGTGGCGGATGCGTGCCTGCGCTCGCCGGGCAACATCCTGGTGGGCTGGCCATGGGTGGTGCAGGCACTGGAGGCGGCGTCGGGCGCAGGGGCCGTGGAGCCGCGGAGCTGACCCGACGTTGGGCTCGCGTGACGAGGCCACCAGGCAGTCAGACTGTTGGCCGCTGAGTTGCCTCGGCGCGTGCGTCCGGTACCTTGGCGCCCATGGAAGGGTTGCTCGACGCGTTCATCGCCTTCATCCGCGCGGAGCGCGGGCTGTCCGGCAAGACAGTGGACGCCTACGCCTCGGATATCACCGCGTACTTCGATGACTTGCGCGCGCGCGGCATCGACGACGTGACGCGGGCGAAGCAGGAGGACGTCTCCGCGCACCTGTCCGCGCTGGGAAAGCGCGGCGTGGGCAAGCGCAGCCAGGCGCGCCACCTCGCCGCGCTGCGTGGCTTCCACCGCTTCCTCGTCGCCGAGCGCATGGCCGACAAGGACCCGACCGAGGACCTCGACACCCCGCGCTCGGCGAAGAAGCTGCCCTCGTTCCTCACGCTGGAGGAGGTGGAGCAACTGCTGGCCGCCCCCGACGAGCGCACGTCCACGGGCCTGCGCGACAAGGCCATGCTGGAGGTGCTGTACGCCACGGGCCTGCGCGTGAGCGAGCTGTGCGGCCTGGGGCTCAACGACATCCAGCTCACCGCGGGCTACCTGGTGGCGAAGGGCAAGGGCGCCAAGGAGCGCCTCGTCCCGCTGGGCCGCGTGGCCATCGAGAAGGTGCAGGCCTACCTTGCTGTCTCCCGGCCGGCGCTCATCGGCAAGCGGCAGTCGAAGGCGTTGTTCGTCACGCCTCGTGGCGCGGGCTTCACGCGCCAGGGCTTCTGGAAGCTGCTCAAGCGGTACGCGCTGAAGGCGGGCATCCGCAAGCCGCTGTCACCGCACAAGCTGCGGCACTCGTTCGCCACGCACCTGGTGGAGCGGGGGGCCGACCTGCGCGCCGTGCAGCAGATGCTCGGCCATGCGGACCTGGCCACCACGCAGATCTACACCCACGTGAACAGCGCCCGCCTGCGCTCCGTGTACGACGAGTTCCACCCGCGCAGCGACGTCTTCGTCCCCAAGCCGAAGAAGCGGAAGACGGGCACGTAGGCACTGAAGCCCAGTGATTCCGGTGGGTTGGGACGCGGGAAAATGGCTCGGAAAAGAATTGTGGAAAGGCATGTCGAGAGGCCGGCCCGGGCTCCGACGTAGCGGTGACAGCGCGCTCAATGACGGGGCGCTGGGACTGAGAGGGAGTCGACCATGAAGTACATGCTGATGATGAATCACCCGGGCAAGGGGCCGTACGCGATGGCGAGCTGGCCGCAGAAGGACATCAAGGCGCACATCCAGTTCATGATCGGCTTCGCCAAGAAGCTCGGCGCGTCGGGTGAATTGGTCGCCGCCGAGGGACTGGCCGGGCCCGACCAGGCGAAGCTCATCCGCGCCGGAAATGACGGCAAGCCCATCACCGACGGCGTCTTCGCGGAGTCGAAGGAGTTCCTCGTCGGCTACTGGATCATCGACGTCGAGAGCCCCGAGCGCGCCTATGCCATCGCCGCGGAGGCGTCCGCCGCGCCCGGGCTCGGTGGCAAGCCGCTCAACATGGCCATCGAGGTGCGCCAGGTGATGAGCGGGCCTCCTCCCGAGTTCATGTGAGGCCTGCGTCTCCCAATACCCGAAGCGAGCAACTGCTGCGCGAGCTTGCGCCGCAGGTGCTCGGCGCGGTCATCCGGCGCTTCCACGACTTCGCGGCGTCGGAGGACGCGGTGCAGGAGGCACTGCTCGCGGCGGCCATGCAGTGGCCTCGCGACGGCGTGCCCGAGGATCCGCGCGCATGGCTCATCCAGGTCGCGGCGCGGCGCACCACCGACCACGTCCGGGCGGAGGCCGCGCGCCGCCGTCGTGAGGAGCTGGTGGTCAGCCTCGTGCCGCCGGAGCTCCAGCTCGTGCTCGGGGCCGACAGCGATGAGACGCTGGGGCGGGATGACGCGCTCGTCCTGCTGTTCATGTGCTGCCATCCCTCGCTCACGCCGGCCTCGGCCATCGCGCTCACGTTGCGCGCGGTGGGCGGCCTGACGACTGCGGAGATCGCCAAGGCGTTCCTCGTGCCCGAGGCGACGATGGCGCAGCGGATCAGCCGGGCGAAGCAGACCATCAAGACGTCCGGCGTGCCGTTCCAGATGCCCACGCCGGAGGAGACCGCGCAGCGGCTCGGCGCCGTGCTGCACGTGCTCTACCTCATCTTCAACGAGGGCTACACGACGACCTCCGGCACCGAGCTGCACCGCACGGACCTATCAGGAGAGGCGATTCGCCTCGCGCGCATGCTGCACGACCGTCTGCCGGACGATGCGGACGTCACGGGCCTGCTCGCGCTGATGCTCCTGACGGATGCACGGCGCGCCGCGCGGACCGCTCCGGATGGAATGCCCATTCCGCTCCCCGAGCAGGACCGGAGCCTGTGGAACCAACAGGCCATCGCCGAGGGCATCGCGCTCGTCACCGAGGCGATGTCGAAGGGCCGGGTGGGGGAGTACCAGATCCAGGCTGCAATCGCGGCCGTGCACGACGAGGCGGCGCGGGCCGAGGACACGGACTGGCCGCAGATATTGGCGCTGTACGAAGTGCTGATGGAGCTGTCCGACAACCCGATGGTGACGCTCAACCACGCGGTCGCCACGGCGATGGTGCATGGGCCGCGGGCGGGCCTGGGGTTGTTGAAGACGCTCGATGATGACGCGCGGCTTGCAGGGCATCACCGGCTCGACGCCGTCCGCGCGCACCTGCTGGAGCGGGCAGGGGAGCGGGACGCGGCCATCGAGCACTACCGCAAGGCGGCGGGCCGCACGACGAACATTCCGGAGCGGAACTACCTGCTGCTGCAGGCGGCGCGGCTGAGCGACACGGGCGAGTAACGAGGCCCTGTTGCCGCCGAGGCAACGTCCATCCGTGGGCTGTAACTCGCGGGGCTACACGCCGCCGTGCGTTGCGCCGTGGTTCCGCGAAGATCCGCGCGGCCGTGCGTTTGCAGTCTTCGCCGCACTCCACCGCCTCGCGCTCGGCAGGGCCCTGAGCGCACCCACGGAGCGCAACGCATGAGACTCACGAGACTCATCCCTTCTTCACCCCACTCGAGACGGAGGCCGGGACTGGGCGCGTTGCTCGTCGCGTCCTCGCTGCTCGCGGCGAGCGCGGAAGCCGCCGACCTCAAGGTCATGACCATGGGGCTCGGCTCGGGCTCGGTCACCGCGCCCGGCATCACCTGCAATAGCAGCGGTGGCGACTGTGACGAGCCCTATGGGGCGGCCACCATCGTGACGCTCACCGCCGCGCCCGCCGCGGGTTCCACCTTCGCCGGTTGGAACATCGACGCGGATGCGGACACGAGCTCCACGCCGGACTGCACGGGCTCGGGGCTGACCTGCACCGTGACGATGAACGTCGCGCGGTCGGCCAAGGCGGTCTTCAACCTCAATCCCGGCACCATCAATCCGATCACGGCCGTCGACCCGACCAACATCACCCCCGACGAGATCGCGACGTACCTCGCCGCCAACCCCGCCACGAACACCGTGGCCCGCTTCGTCGCCGCGCTGCCCGTGCAGTACCGGCAGAGCGCCATCCTGATGACGCGCTCGGAGAGCCTCCAGACGGGAACCGCGGAGCACCCGCGCATCCTGCTGTCGAGCGTGAATGCGAAGTCCGTCTTCTCCATCGGGCCGATGCAGCACGCGTCGTACCCGGGCTCGCATCCGGACGTCATCGAGTACATGCAGTGGGACCCGGCCACGAAGAACTTCCGCTTCCACGAGATCATCCTGACGTCCATCCCGGCGATGGGCTCCATTCCCCCGCGCACCCGGCACATCGAGAAGGACGACACGAAGTGCTCGAGCTGCCACTCGACGCGGAACGTGGTCAACCTGTCGGACATCCCGGGCACGACCGGCTGGCCCATTGGCGTCATCAAGACGAAGAACAAGCCCAACTGGGACCCGTATGACAGCTGGGGCGGCATGCTCCCGTTCAACCGGGACCGGCTCTATCTGGGCTCGTTGGACACGGCCGCGTTCCGCAAGCTCTTCAATCCCTGGACGTGGCGCTCCACCCCCTCGGTTCGCGCGGTCGTCGAGCAGCTGAGCCTGCAGCCCCCGGGGGTTCCCGTCGCCCACAAGATCACCCGCTACCAGGGCGGTGCGAATGACGGCACGCCCCGGTTCTCGTTCGACACGACGGCTCCGGTGACGACCGAGCCGGCCCCGGTGGGCTCCGTCGCCTCGGTGTCGAGCGCGTACCAGTTCAACAACACGTCGTCCGGCACGCCCACGACCGTCATTCGCGGAGGCTCCTTCGTCACGCTGTACCACCTCTCGGCGCCCACCGGCATCGAGGGGCGAGGCGTCCAGTTGTTCGACCTCCTCGGCGGCCTCGATGGCACGCTCAACCAGACCCGCATCGCGGATGAAGTCGCGAGCCACCGCTGGGCGACCGGCAGCGTGTACCTGGATCCTCGGCCCATGGCCCTGGCCATCACCAAGGGTTGCCTCACCATCAACTCGGCGCTGAACACGGTCCAGAGCACGACGTCCCCGCTGACCATCAACCAGGCGTTCTTCACGGCGCGCACGGGCATGGACATCAACACCCTTCGCGCCGACACCGACTCGCGCTCGAAGAGCATTCCGCGCCGGAAGGCCGACATCCAGAAGTTCAACCTCGATAGGACCGGCGACATCTACGTGATGTCTCCCGGGACGGTGAACGGCCAGATCCCGCTGTACGGCGCCGCGACCAGCTCGGGGACGTCCACCGCGATCTCCCGCATCCGGAGCGAGGTCTTCCGCCGGCCGATCGAGGCCGGCCTCGGGAGCCCCGACTCGACGGTCATGGGCGGCATCTATGTGGACCGCGAGGACTACGTGAACAACACGTCGCGGGTCACCCTGTACCGCTACTTCCTCGAACCGCTCGGCATCTCCGTCGACAAGTGGTCCCTGGGCGTGCGCGGCCGGTCTCGCTCCTATGCCTTCGCCGACGTGTTCAGCACGTACACGAACGCCATTCGCACGGCGCTCGAGGCCAGCCTGACCGCCGAGCCGGTCCCCGGCCTCGCGTCGCCCTTCAGCTGCTCGGACGTGATTACAGCGGTGAACTCCACGCTGGCTTCGCTGCCGGCGACGTCGGCCGTGCCGACGTACACGGACGTGCAGCGCATCTTCAACAAGAGCTGCGTCGAGTGCCACGGTGGGCTCGACTATCCGCCGTACAAGAACTACGGCACGTACCTGAAGCTGCAGGAGAACCAGGTCGGCCCCGGCGTGGACCCGCTCGCGCAGTCGTATTCCATCGCGGCGCCCATGGCCACGAGCCTGGCGGGCCCGCTGTATGACCGCATCACCCGCACGTCGGAGGGCTGCCCGGGCGGCGTGATGCCGTGTGGTGGGCCTCCGCTGAGCAAGACGGACGTGGAGACGATTCGCCGGTGGATCCAGGGTGGCAACCCCTCGACGTGGGGAGATCCGCACCTCACGACGATTGACGGCGTGCGCTACGACTTCCAGAGCGCCGGCGAGTTCGTGCTCCTGCGCGATCCAGGGCTGGAGATCCAGGCGCGGCACACGCCCATCCAGACGGAAGGGCCGGTGGGGCCGGACGAGCACACCGGGCTGACCTCGTGCGTGAGCCTCATCTCGGCGGTGGCGGTGCGCGTCGGTCCGCACCGCATCACGTACCAGATGAGCTCCGAGAAGCGGGAGTACCTGGAGCTGCGCGTCGATGGAAAGCCCGTGCAGCTCGGCACGGAGCTGCTGCTCCCCGCGGGCGGGCGCATCGTCCGGACGCCCTCGCAGGGGGGCATCCAGATCGAGGCGGCCGGTGGGACGCGCGTCATCATCACCGTCGATTGGTGGGCGCACTACCAGGTCTGGTACATGAACGTCAGCGTGCAGCGCGCCCGCGCCACGGAGGGCATCCTCGGCCCCATCGCTCCGGGGAACTGGCTGCCGGCGCTCCCGGACGGGTCGCAGATGGGGCCGCGCCCGTCGGACCCGTACCAGCGCTACGTCGACCTGTACGAGAAGTTCGAGGGCGAGTGGCGGGTGAAGGACTCCACGTCGCTGTTCGACTACCCGGCCGGGTACTCCACCGCGTCGTACACCATCGAGAGCTGGCCGGAGTACAAGGCCGAGTCGTGCAAGATCGACAAGGCGCCGCCCGGGATTCCGATCGCGGAGGCGCTGCCGTCCATCGAGTTCGAGAAGGCCCTGGAGCTCTGCAAGGACGTCACGAACGACGAGCGCCGCAAGAACTGCGCGCAGGACGTGGCGGGCACCGGTGACCCGACCTTCGCCAAGACGTTCGTGGAGGCCGAGAAGGTCGAAGCCAACCAGCAGCCCGGTGTGCCGGGGCTGGTGGGACCGAAGGACTTCGACACCGCCCCGGCGGAGATCACCTTCAAGTGGGAGTCCACCTACGACAAGGACCAGGACACCGTGCTCTACCGGCACTGCGTCTGGCCCGTCGATGACCGCTTCACGTTCCAGGTGTGCGACTCGAAGGCGACGCAGGAGCTGTCGAGGACGCTGGCGCTGGAGGGCGGCCGGGACTACTTCTGGAAGGTCATCGCCGAGGACGGCAGGGGCGGTAGCTCCGAGAGCAACACGTGGCGCGTGACGGTGAAGAAGTAGCGCTCACGAGCTGAACGGAAGAGAGAGGGCCACCTCCGCGCATGGCGGGGGTGGCCCTTTCCATTTCCGCGCGCCGCGTGACGCGCTCAGGTCCCCACGCCGACAATCGGCGCGCCGTACGGGTCCGTGCTCGTGCGCCGCGTCGCCGCGGCCTGTTCGCTGTCGGGCAGGGGCGCCACGTGGATGAGCCCGCTCGCCATCAGCCGGTGCACGGAGCGCGACGCGGCCAGCTCACCCATGGCCGCCGTGCGCAGCGCCTGCCGGATGCTCCGGCTGCCGCGCAGCTTCGAGTACAAATACAGGTCATCCGCCGTGAGGTCCGGCGGGGTGGGGCGGGGAATCGGCTCGAAGACGAGCCTGCCGTCCAGGGCGAAGAGCTCGTCGCTCAGCGCCAGCGTCAGCCGCACCTCGGCCTCGCGGTAGAGCGCGTGCGCCTCCGGCACGGGCCCTCGCTCCAGCACCTGCGCCGCCAGCGCCACCGCGTGGTCGTACTTGCCCGTCTCCAGGAAGCGCTTCACCAGGTTGAGCAGCTCCGCCAGCTCCGCCGCCTCGCCCAGCTTCGGCCCCTTGGGTCGCTGCGGCGCCAGCGCTCCGCGCCGGTACAGGTGCAGCACCCAGCGCGCGGCGAACAGCGGTGCCTCCTTCGCGCTCGCCAGCATCTCGCCCAGCGTGGCCCCGCTCGCCGCGAGGTCCAGCAGCACGTCCTCCTCCTCGGAGAACGTCTCCACGGCGAACTCGCGGAACACTCGGAACGTGATGTCCTGCCTCGGGAAGATGTCCCGGAACACGCCCCACTCGCGCAGCCGCGACACCGCGTCCCGGTGCAGCGTGGACAGGGGCAGCTTCAGCCCCACCGCCCGCCCGGCGGCCGGCAGCCCGGGGGTGAACTCCACCTCGCCCGACTCCCAGGCGTAGCAGTCGAACATCGCCTCGCGCGCCTTGTGCTCCATGGCCTCGATGAGCCGGGGCAGCTCCACGAAGCAGCGCTGCACCAGGAAGGTGCCGTAGGGCACGCCGGCGCCCTCGGCCGCCTCGAAGGCCGCCGCCGCCCGGGGCGCGTCGAGGATGCGCAGATTCACCAGCACCTGCGCCAGGTGCTCTCGCGGGTCATTCGAGCTCTCGCCCACCAGGTAGCCGTCCTTCACCTGGAAGCACCGGCGGATGGCTCCGCGCTCCACCCGCAGCGTCCCTTCCACGCCCGGCGCGGAGAAGAGCGGTGGCATCACCATCTGCAGGCGATAGCTGGCGAGACTCCCGTTGAATGACTCCATGCCGGTGCATCCTCCCGAGGTGAGACGTCACGAGTGCCCGCGCGTGCTCGCAGGTGGTGCTGTCAGGGTAGCGTCCCACCCACCGTCCCCGCATTGCAAGTGCCCGGAATTCCTTGGAATTTTCCAGGCAGTCGCAAAATTTCACCCAAGGGTGGGGCGGATTTCCGGAAGGTGACGGAAGCGCCGCAGCTTCAACGGAAGGTTGCAGGGGGGCGGCGGGTGTGCGAACCAGCCGCGTCCACCACCCGTCACTCGAGTCGGAACCGACATGCGGATTCTCTCAGGCGTCCAGTCGTCCGGAAAGCTGCACATCGGCAACTATTACGGCGCGCTCCGTCAGTTCGTGCAGCTCCAGGATGAGGGCGAGGCGTACTACTTCATCGCGAACTACCACTCGCTCACCACGCTGAGGGACCCGAAGGTCGCGATGGAGATGACGCGCGACGCGGCGATTGCGTACCTCGCGCTGGGCCTGGATCCGAAGAAGGCCATCCTCTTCCGGCAGAGCGACGTGCGCGAGGTGCTCGAGCTGTACTGGCTGCTCGGCACCGTGACGCCGGTGGCGAACCTGGAGCGGGCCACCAGCTACAAGGACAAGCTGGCCAAGGGAATCTCAGCGGACTTCGGCCTCTTCGCGTACCCGGTGCTGATGGCCGCGGACATCCTGCTCTACAGCGCGGACGTGGTGCCGGTGGGCAAGGACCAGGTGCAGCACATCGAGTTCGCGCGCGACTGGGCGGTGAAGTTCAATACGACCTATGTGCCCGGCTATGACCCGGCGGATCCGGAAGGCAAGGAGCGCGGTCACGCGCCGGGCCTGCTGCGGCTGCCCGCCGCGCGCATCCAGGAGTCCACCGCCGTGGTGCCCGGCATCGACGGACAGAAGATGTCCAAGTCGTACGGGAACACCATCGACCTGTTCGGCGACGAGAAGGAAATCAAGAAGCGCATCATGTCCATCAAGACGGACTCGACGCCCGTGGAGGCACCCAAGCCGGTGCCCCAGCAGCCTCCGTCGACGCCCGGGCTGGTCAGCGATGCGCCGCTCTATGATTTGCTGAAGCTGATGCTCCCCGAATCGGAGTTCCGCGAGGTGGACGCCTCCTGGAGGGCGGGCGGCAAGGGCTACGGCGAGTACAAGAAGAAGCTCCTCGAGGCCTACCATGCGACCTTCGGCCCGGCGCGCCAGCGCTACGCCGAGCTGGTGGCCGACCCTGGCGCGCTGGAGAGCATCCTCCAGGCTGGCGCCAGCCGGGCCCGTGAGGAAGCAAGCAGGCTGATGGACAGGATCCGCCGCGCGGTGGGCATCCCCTGAGGTGGAGTGACTGAACGGGCTTTCACTGCCGATTGTTTGACCCACCTGGAAGGCACTGTTAAGGAGGTGTGTCCCCCCGACTTGCGCCCAAGGCCAAGGAAAGTCGGGCCTTTGCGCGATGAGCCGTTCCCCTCACACCTTCGAAGGCAGCCCAAGGACCTCCGGTGAGTGAGGGCCGCCGCGCACCGGCCGAAGAGGCCGCCCCCGATGGGGAGTCGCCCCGCAGCCCGGGTGACTCCTTCCGCGTCGCGCTGCCCAACTTCGAGGGTCCGCTCGACCTGCTGCTCCACCTCATCAAGGAGCACCGGGTCGACATCTTCGACATCCCCCTGGCGCTGATCACCGAGAAATACCTCGAGCACCTGGAGCGGATGCGGGAGATCAACCTGGACATCGCCGGCGAGTTCCTGGTGATGGCCTCCACGCTGGCGCACCTCAAGTCCCGCATGCTGCTGCCCCGGCAGGACCCGGCGGCGGTGCAGGAGGGCTCGGAGGTGCTGGCGGCCGTCGAGGAGCCGGGCGACCCGCGCGCGGAGCTCGTGCGCAGACTTCTGGAGTACCAGAAGTACAAGGACTCCGCCGAGCAGCTCGCGGGGCAGGACCTCCTCGGGCGTGACGTCTTCACCCGCAACGTGCCGGTGGAGGCGGTGCCCATTCCCGAGGAGGAGGTGGGCCTGCAGGAGTTCAGCGTCCTCAAGCTGATTGAAGCGCTGGACCGGGTGCTGGAGCGGCTGACGCCCAAGCTGCAGCACGAGGTGGTGCGCGAGAAGGTGACGCTGTCCGAGGCCATGATCCGCATCGCGGAGCGCCTGCGGCCGGCCGGACAGGTCCTCTTCGAGAGCCTGTTCTCCGAAGAGGAGACACCGACGCGCCAGGAAATCGTCATCACCTTCCTGGCCATCCTGGAGATGACGAAGCGGCGGCTCATCCGGGTGGTGCAGGAAGAGCCGCTCGGGCCCATCCTGCTCCTTCCCAACGGGGACGCGCTGGAGAAGCTGCTTCCCACGGAGGTCGACGAAAGTGACTACCGGTAGCAACGGACCGCAGGACGAGACCCCGGCCCCTGGCACGCCCGGCGGCCCCGGCCCGTTCTCCGAGGATGAAATCGCCGCCGTCACCGGCCCCGGCCCGGCGGACGATTTGGACGACGTCGAGGCGGTCGCCATCGAAGAGGACTCGGACGAGGCGCCTCCCGATTTGGAGACGTCGTTCGAGAAGCTCGTCTCCAAGAGCAAGAAGCTGTCGCCGGACCGCATCCGCACCGTCATCGAGAGCGTGCTCTTCGTGGCGGAGCGGCCGCTGTCCGTGGACGAGCTGTTCATGGCCACGGGCATCGACCGGGAGCTCATCTCCGAAGCGCTGAACCAGCTGTCCGGCATCCACCGGGACGGCATCAGCGGGATTGTCCTGTACGAGGTGGCGGGCGGGTGGCAGTTCCGGACGGACCCGCACTCGGGCGAGTACGTGCGGCGCTACCTGCGGGTGAAGCCGCAGCGGCTGACGCGCGCGGCGGTGGAGACTCTGGCCATCATCGCGTATAGGCAGCCCGTGACACGGCCGGAGATTGAAGACATCCGCGGTGTGGACTGCGGCGCGGTCATCAAGGCCCTGATGGACCGCAAGCTGGTGAAGATATTGGGCAAGCGCGAGGAGGTGGGGCGCCCCATCCTCTACGGCACCTCGCGCGAGTTCCTGGAGTTCTTCGCCCTGAAGGACCTCTCGGCCCTGCCGACGCTGCGTGAGTTCCACGAGCTGACGCAGGAACACCGGGAAATCGTGGAGAAGGAGACGCAGCCGGTGCCGACTGCGGCGGGGACCGTGGACACGTTGGCGGACCCCGGGTTTACGAAGCGGATGGAGAAGAGCGCGGCGGCGAGTGAGGCCGCGCTGGAGGAGCTGGAGGAGGCCATGGAGGCCGCGGACCGGACACAGAAGGTCAGCTCCAGCGTCCTGGACACGCCCCCTACGCCCGTGACGGGCGAAGCGGGGCCCAAGCCCGAGTGACGGGCAACGACGGAAGAAGGCAAGGATGGCTGCCGAAAGATTGCAGAAGTACCTGGCTCGCGCGGGAGTGGCTTCGCGCCGGCACGCAGAAGAGCTCATCACCGCGGGCCGTGTGACGGTGAACAACGAGACGGTGACGGAGCTGGGCAGCCGGGTGGAACCGGGCACGGACCTGGTCGCGGTGGACGGGACGCTGGTGACTCCGCCGGATGAGTCCTCGTACTACCTGCTCTACAAGCCCGTGGGCGTCGTGACGACGCTGTCGGATCCGCAGGGCCGGCCCACGGTGGCCAACTACGTGGAGGAGACGGGCAAGCGCCTGTTCCCCGTGGGGCGGCTGGACTACGACGCCGAGGGCGCGCTGCTCTTCACGGACGACGGGGCGCTGGCGCACAAGCTCACGCACCCGAGCTTCCAGGTGCCGCGCATGTACCTGGCGAAGGTGAAGGGCTCGCCGGACACGGCCACGCTGGACAAGCTGCGCGGCGGCGTCCGGCTGGAGGACGGCATGGCCACGCCGCTGTCCGTGGACGTGTTCGAGGCGGCGGAGAAGAACACGTGGCTGAAGATTGTGGTGGCCGAGGGCCGGCCGCACCTCATCAAGCGCCTGTGCGCGGCGGTGGGCCACCCGGTGGTGCGCCTGTTCCGCCCGGCGTACGCGGGCATCGGCGTGGAGGGCATGCGGCCCGGGGAGTTGCGCTCGCTGAAGAAGGGCGAGGTGGAGCAGCTCAACGCCGTGTCCGAGGGACGCGCGCAGCCGGCGGCGGTGGAGCTGAGGCTGCCTCCGCGCCGGCACGGTCGCGCGGCTCCGGGCTTCGAAGGGGACGACGAGACAGAGCTGTCGATGGATGACGAGGCGCCCGCGCCTCGCTCGGGGATGGAGCGCACGGCGGCTCGGGCCGCGCGTGCGATGGATGCGCGTCCCGAGAAGCGCGAGAAGCGGGAGAAGAAGCCGGCGGCCGGTGGTGGTACGGGCCTGGCCCGGTTCGGCCGTGCGGCCGGTGCGGCTCGCGGTGGCGCCGGAGAGGGCCGTTCGCGTGGCTTCGGTACGGAGCGCGGCGCGGGCGGCGAAGGCCGTGCGCGTAGCTTCGGTGGCGCTGCTCGCGGTGCTGGTGGCGAGGATCGCCCGCGAGGGCGTGGCTTCGGTGCTGAGCGTGGCGCGGGGGGTGAAGGCCGTGGTCGCGGCTTCGGTGGCGCTGCTCGTGGTGCCGGTGGTGAGGATCGTCCGCGAGGGCGTAGCTTCGGCGGCGCGGGTGGTGAAGGCCGTGCGCGTGGCTTCGGCGCGGAGCGTGGCGCGGGCGGTGAAGGCCGTGCGCGTGGCTTCGGTGGCGAGGGCCGTCCCGAGCGTCGCGAGGGGCCCACGCGTGGTGAGGGCCGTCCGGCGCGGAAGGAGTGGGGCGCTGGTGCCGAGGGCGGTGCGCCTCGTGGCGCGGGCCGTCCCGCTCGCAAGGAGTGGAGCGGCGGTGACGAGGGCGGCGCGGGTCGTCCTGCTCGCAAGGCCTGGGGCGGCGACGAGGGCGGCGCTGCTCGTCCGGCGCGCAAGTCCTGGGGCGGTGAGGAGGGCGGCGCGGGTCGTCCTGCTCGCAAGTCCTGGGGTGGTGACGAAGGCGGTTCGGGTCGTCCCGCTCGCAAGGCCTGGGGTGGCGATGAGGGCGGTGCTGCTCGTCCGGCGCGCAAGTCCTGGGGTGGCGATGAGGGTGGTGCGGGTCGTCCTGCTCGCAAGTCCTGGGGTGGTGACGAAGGCGGCGCCGCTCGCCCTGCGCGCAAGTCCTGGGGTGGCGATGCGGGTGGCGCCGCTCGCGGCGAGGGCCGTCCTGCTCGCAAGGAGTTCAGCGGTGGTGGCGACGAGGGAGCACCTCGGAGCCGTGGCGCCGGCCGTCCCGAGCGCCGTGAGTGGTCCGGAGGCGGTGCCGAAGGAAGAACGCCTCGGAGCTCCGGTGGCGAAGGCCGTTCGCGAGGCTTCGGCGGCGCCGCTCGCGGAGCGGGCGGTGAGGGCCGTTCGCGTGGCTTCGGTGGCCCCGGCCGTTCCGAGGGCGGTGCGGGTCGTCCTGCTCGCAAGGCCTGGGGTGGGAGCGACGAGGGCCGCGCGCCCCGGAGCGCCCGTCCCGAGCGCCGCGAGGGCTTCGGCGGTGGCGCGGGGCGTCGCGAGTTCGGTGGTCCGCGCGGAGCGGGCCGTCCCGAGCGCCGCGAGGGGGCGCCGCGAGGCGCCGAGGGTGGCGCACCCCGGGGCCGTGGCGGCGCGGGTGCTCGGGGGGCAGGCGGCCGTCCGGAGCGCAAGGAGTGGAGCCCGACCGACTCACGCGGCAATCCCAATGAGCGCGTCGTCCGCGCGGGTGCCCGCCGAGGCCCTCCAGAGGAGCGGGGCGGAGGCGAGAAGGGCGGCTTCCAGGACTGGAGCAAGAAGAAGGAGCGCTCCGCGACGCCTCGCTGGAGCAGCGAAGGCCCCCGAGGGGGCGCGGGCCGACCCCCTCCGCGGGGTCCTCGCCGTCCCCGCTGAAGTCACACGCGGTGGATTGGGCGCGAGGAGGGGCCCATTGATATAACCGGCGCCGAAACTTGCACTGATTGTCTCAGCGGAGACCGATGCGAACCGGCGCGCGCCCCTTCATCCTCGTTCTGGCACTGGTCCTCGGCTGCAACGGCAGCCGGGACCAGCTCCTCGCCGACCTCCAGAGTCCTCGCCCGGAGGTCCGCGCTCTCGCCGTGAAGAAGCTGGCCGGGCAGGGCAATGCGGACGACCTCGTCCTCTTCACCCGCGCGGCCAAGGACCTCGCCGCCATCGTCCGGGCCGAGGCCGCCGTGGCGCTCGGTGAGAGCCAGGACCCCCGCGTGGTGGACCTGCTCGGCGAGCTGCTCGAGGACCCGGACGAGGACGTCCAGGGGCGCGCCGCCATGGCGCTCTCCAAGGTCAAGAACGACAAGGCCAAGGCGTACCTCACGCTCCAGTACGGCCGACGTGGCCGCGCCACGCGCCAGGTCATCGTCCAGGCCCTCAAGAGCGCGAACGTCCACGACGCCATGGCGGAAGTCGTGGCCGCCGAGGCCAAGGCCCAGTGGGACCGCAACCTCCTCGCCTTCACCGAGGGCGCGCTCCCCGAGCGCGTGGGCGCCGCCGAGGAGCTGGGCAAGAGCGGGCGTCCCGAGGCCGTGGAGCGACTGCTTCCGCTCGTGCGCGACAGCCAGGTCATCCTCGCCGCCGCCGCCGTGCGCGGCCTGGGGGATGCCGGGGACAAGCAGGCGGTGGGGCAGATTGCCCTGCTGCTCGACGAGAGCTTCCCCGAGCTGCGCGAGTCCGCCATCACCGCGCTCATGAAGCTGCAGGACCCGGCCGTCGCGCCGAGGCTCCAGGCCGTGGCGGTGGAGAAGAGCGCGGTGAGCCCGCTGGCGCTCGATGCCATCCTCGCCTTCCCGCGCTCGCCGGAGACGGACAGCGCCCTGTGCGCCATCGCGCTGGACGGCGCTCCCGCCGAGGCGATGGCCGCCGGCCTGAGCATGCGCGCTCGCGGCGGCTGCCCGGTGGAGCCCATCGCCGAGCGGCTCTCCCGTCCGGCCACGGCCGCCAGCGGCCTCCAGGCGGTGGCGGGCCTCGGCCCCGCGGCGCAGCCGCTGCTGGCCAAGGTGACGCCGTGGCTCAACCAGCCGGACTCCTCGCTGCGGATGCTCGCGGTGGAGGCCGTGGCGGCGGTGGGAGATGCCGCGTCCGTCCCCGCGCTGCAGAAGCTGTACGAGCAGGAGGTGAAGGGGCTGGAGGCGATGCGTGCCGACTGGGTGACGCAGAAGCTGCCAGAGAAGTACGGCCCGGGCTTCGACCCGGCCGCGGCACCGTCGGACGCGCATGGCCACCTCGCGGGCGACGCGGAGCGCGCGGCCAGGCACGCCACGCTCTTCGAGCGCGTGAAGGCGCTCAACGCGGCCCGCGCGCGCGAGGCCGGCCAGCCGGTGGTGCTGCACCGCGTGCCCACCGAGCTGTACGACGACGTGGAGGGCGAGCGACTGGCGCCGCTGGCCACGCTGCTGCGCGCGCTGGGCACGTTGAAGGCTCCGGGCGCGCTGGACCTGCTCAAGGGCTACAGCCAGGACGGGAGCTCCACGCTGCGCCTGGCCGCGCTGGTGGGGCTGGCGCGGCTGGGGCCGGAGGGCGTGGAGGTGGCGAAGGCGGGGCTGCTCGAGCCCGAGCGGGATTTGCAGAAGGCGCTGGCCCAGGCGCTCTCGGAGGCGGGCGAGCCGGGCCAGGCCGCGCTGGCGGAGCTGATGCCGAAGATGGGCAGCGAGAAGCTGCTGGCGCTGGACGCGCTCACGCGCGGCTCCGGCGTGCCGGCCTCGGCGTCGGCGGCGCTGCAGACGGTGGTGCGCGAGGGCGGCCCGGAGGCGGCGCTCGCGGCGCAGTTGCTCGGGCGGATTCAGGCGAAGGACGCGGTGCCCACGCTCCTCAAGGCGCTGGACGAGACCAACAGCGTGGCGCGGCGGGACGTGCTGCTGGCGCTCGGTGCGATTGGCGACTCGCAGGCGGCCGAGGTGGTGGCGCGTGATTTGTTCCACGACCTGCCGGAGATTCGCGCCGCCGCCGCGTCGGCGCTGAAGAAGATTGGCACCCCCGCGCAGGCCGAGTCGTTGGCCGCGCTGAAGGGGGACTATTTCCGCTCCGTCCGGGAGTCGGCCGGCGCGGCGTTGACGAAGGACGGCACAGCCGCCGGGGGGGCGCGCTAATGGAGCTGCGAAAGCTCAAGGACAAGGCCACTGAAGCCTTCACCAAGGGCCGCTTCTCCAAAGCCGCGGAGTTATACGAGGAATACTGTCGGGCCGACCCGAAGGACCTCCAGTCGCGCCTGCGCACGGGGGACGCGTGGGCCAAGGCCGGTCAACGCGACCGGGCCATCGCCGCGTATCAGTCCGCCGCCGAGGGCTTCGCGAAGGAGGGCTTCCTCCCGCGCGCCATCGCCGCGAGCAAGCTGATCCTCGAATTGGACCCCGCGCACCAGGGCGTGCAGCAGATGCTCGCGGACCTGTACGCGCGCCGGGGAACGCCGGCCGGAGCGCGGGCCCGTGGGCCGATGGGCAGCGTGCTGTCCGAGAAGCCTTCTCCGGTGGCTGCTCCGGCCTCGACGTCGCGGCTGCCCCCGGAGGTGCGGGCGGCGGTGGCGGAGATCGACCTGGACGTGGAGGTCGAGAGCCCCGCCCTGGAGGGCAGTGGTGCTCCGGTGGACCTGTCATCCGAATTGCCCGCGGAGCTGTCGCTCTCCGTGGAGGCGTCTCCGGGGCAGGGCGCACGGGCTGGCGCGGAGGAGGTGGTCGTCCACTCCGTGAGCGTCGGGCTGTCGGACGACGCGGCGACGGGCGGCGACGAGCCGATCCTGGTGGGCGAGGTGGTGGAGGAAGAGCAGGCGGCCGGTGCGTCGGACGAGCTGCTTCCGGTGGTGAGCGGTGTCGCGGCGGAGGAGCACGCGGCTGAAGATGCCGCTGCGCCGTCGGAGCCCGTGGCCGTCGAGGCTGCATCCACGGCTGCCGAGAGCACGGTTGCTGCCCGTCCGCAGGACATCGCGTCCACCACGTCGACCACGCATGGTGCGACGCTGGTTGCCGCTCGTCCGCAGGACGGTGTCCCCTCTGCGGCGTCCACTCAGCCCCCGGTCGCCGCGCGTCCTCCGGCGAGCTCACTGCCTCCGGGCCTCGCGCCTCGTGCGACGCAGCGGTTGACCAATCCGGTTGCGCCGCCGTCCGCGCCCGCGAGCCCGCTTCCCACCGAGCCTTCCGTACGTACCCCGAGCGGCAAGTGGAAGGCCCTCTCATCGCCCATCGCGGACACGAGCGTGACGGAACCCATCCCTCCGTCGTCGGAGCCCGCGCCCGCGAGCACGTCCTCCGCGCCTCCGGGGCTCCGTCCGCGCCGTGCCGAACCGCAGGCTCCCGCCGGTGCCACCGCGCTCCCGTTTCGAGAGCTGGGCGCGTCGCTCCGTGCCGCGTCCTCGTCCTTCACGGAGCTGGAGCTCGAAGCCGACTCGCTCCTGCACGCGGTGGAGCTCGCCGCGCAGGCCGGCCTCAGTCAGCGCACCGCGATGTCCGTGTCCTCCGCCACGGACGAGGAAGAGGTCTACAGCCTCACCGAGGAGGTCACCTCCGACGGGCGCTCGGTGAACGAGCTCCCCGCCGTGCCGCTGTTCTCCGACCTCCCGCGCGACGCCTTCATCGAGCTCTTCGAGCGGTGCCCGCTGCGCCGCTTCGGCCCGGGCGAGCGCATCATCGAGCAGGGCACGCACGGCGACGCCTTCTACGTCATCTGCGAGGGCTCCGTGCGCGTCTTCCGGACGGAGAACGGCGAGCGCCAGGACCTCGCCACGCTGGAGGGCGGCGCCTGCTTCGGTGAGATGGCGCTCCTGTCCGGCGCGGCCCGCACCGCCTCCGTCGAGGGCGTGTCCGAGGACACGCAGCTCCTCGAAATCTCCGCCCCGGTGCTGGCCGAGCTGTCCCGCCGCTACCCGCTGGTCGCCAAGGCGCTGAAGAAGTTCTGCCGCCAGCGGCTCCTCACCAACGTGATGAACACCTCCGCGCTCTTCCGGCCCTTCAACCGGAAGGACCGGCGCACACTGGTGGAGCGCTTCCGCGCGCGCGACGTCGAGCGCGACGACATCGTCATCCGCGACGGGGACCAGACGGACGGCCTCTACGTGGTGCTCTCCGGCGAGGTCGACGTCAGCAAGGATGGCCACCTCCTGACGAAGCTGAAGGAGGGCGACCTCTTCGGTGAGATCTCCCTGCTGCAGAAGACGCCGGCCACCGCGACGGTGGCGGCCTCGCGTCACACCACGCTGCTACGGCTGCCGCGCGAGGACTTCGACGCGCTCATCTCCAGCCACCCGCAGATTCTCGTGCTCGTCTCCGAGCTGAGCGACGAGCGCCTGTCGCGCACGAGGCGCGTGCTCGGAGAGGCCACCTCCACCGGTGCGGCTCGGGCGGAGGGCGACGAGGAGCTCATCCTGGTGTGAGGCGCGCGCTCAGCGCACCTTCGCCAGGTAGTCGTCGCGGGTCACCAGCCCTCGCGTCTCCAGCAGCTCCAGCATCGCCCGCAGCGAGCGGGCCTGCTGGGCCACCATGCCCTCCAGCCTGGACACCTGCTGGGACAATTCCTCCACGCGGTGGAGCAGCTCGCTCTCGCGCGGGCTCGGGTGCGCCGACGCGCGCGACGCCAGGGCGATGGGTTCCGACTCGGAGGGCGGGGCCAGCTCGAAGGTCGTCTCGTCGATGCCGAAGGTGAGCGGCGAGGCGGTGGGGGAGGTGAACTCCCCATGGTAGTGGCGGCGGATGGCGCGCTCGATGGACGACGCGGCCGCCACGACGACCTGGATTCGCTGGCCGGTGTGGAACGCCAGTTCCTGGAGCGACTCCACGTTGGTGGGGTCCGCCGTGGCCACGGTGAGCAGCTTGTTGACCGGGTCCGCGGCCGTGGGGAACACGGTGTAGCGCTCGGCGATGTCCGCCCGGAGCGCCTGGAGGACGACCGGCGACGGCGTGTGCGCCTCCAGGTCCATCGTGGGAATGGCCAACTGCCGGGACAGCGCGTGGACCATGGAGCTCTCGTCCACGTAGCCCATCTGCACCAGCGTGAGGCCCAGCTTGCCACCCCACTTGCGCTGCTCGGCGAGGGCGGAGCGCAGCTGCGTCTCCGTGAGCAGGCCGGCGTCCATGAGGATTTCCCCGAGCCGACGCTTGCGGCCAGGGAAGGAAACAGGGGGCGGGGTAGGCGAAGAACTCACGGCCGCCGAGCATACCAGCCAGCCGTGCACAGAACCCCCAAACCCGGGGGTATGGCCGGGTAGGAGCATGAAGGCGGGAGTTGGGGTAGAACCTTGGGTGAATGACTCGAAGCATCCTTCCATTCCTCGCGCTGGCGCTCACCGCCGGCTGTGCGTCACAGCGGCTGGCCGGCGCGGACCTGGACCGCGTCAAGCGGCCCGCCTTCATCTCCCGAATCGAGGAGGGCGCGGGGCCCAAGAGCCTCGTGTTCCGCGAGGACTCGGCGTACAGCGGCAAGCTGAAGAAGCTGGAGCCGGTGGAGGCGGACCGCCGCCTCACGGTGAAGCTGCAGCAGGCCGTGACGCGCTTCGAGATTTCCGAGCGCCTGCGCGTCAACACGCTGTCGCAGCTCCCGCGCGAGTACCCGTGGACGCGCGTGGTGGACCCGGCGCGCGTGGCCTCGGTGCTGGAGAGCTTCCTCGTGGAGGAGGTGCCCGCCAACGCGCCGGATTACGACCTGATAACGCCGCTCGGCGCGGACACCGTCGTCGAGTTCGTCATCCAGGAGTACGGCATGCGCAGCAACAAGGGCCACGCGGGCGCGTACGTGCGCGGCTACGGGCGCATGTTCACGCTCGACGGGCGCTCCGAGGTGTGGCGCCGGCCCTTCGAGGTGGACCAGGTGGCCGCGGGCGAGCCGCATCTGGACCCCTTCAAGGTGGGGAAGAACCCGGACCTGTTCCGCCAGGCAATCACGTCCATGATGGACAAGGTGGCCGTCACCTTCGTGAAGGACCTGACGCCGAAGGACCGGCGCGGCGGCCCACCCGTTGCGGCTCCGCCGGGTTCGGCCGCGCCGGATACCATCCCGGGCACCGCTGGCCAGCGCATGCAGGCGAAGCCGCCCGAGAAGGAACTGCCCTCGGGCGAGCTGCCGGACCCCGACCCGGAATAGCGGCGGGCCTCAAAACAGCGCGTGCTCCGCGAGGAGCACCGCGAGCCCCACGGCGAAGCTGACGAGCGTGACGGGCAGGCCGATGCGGAGGTAGCCGAGGAAGGACATGTTCACCTTCCCGCGCGCGGCCTCGAAGACGATGAGGTTGGCCACGCTGCCGACGAGGGTGAGGTTGCCCGCAAGCGTGGAGCCCAGCGCGAGCACGTGCCAGCCCAGCTCCACGTTCTGCAGCGTGGGCACCCACGTGCGCGCGAGCATGACGAAGGGCACGTTGCTGAAGAGGTTGGACGCCACCAGCGTCAGCCCCGCGAAGCCGAGCGTCTCGCGCCAGGGCGGGCCGACCATCAGCGGCGAGAAGAGCTCGCGGATGTCCTCGGCCCAGCCGTGCTTGTTCACGCCGTACACGACGACGAAGAGGCTGGCGAAGAAGAGGAGCAGCACCCAGTCCACGCGCTCCAGCGCCTCGCGCGGCTCACGGCGGGACAGGGCCATGACCAGGGCGGCGCCGGCCAGGGCGCTCCAGCTCATGGGCAGGCCGGCGAAGAAGGCCGCCACCACCCCGGCGAGCACGACGAGCGTGAGCCACAGCAGGCCCCGGTCCACGGGCGGCGGGGGCGGCTGCGGGTCGAAGCGCTTCGCGGGCAGGTCGTACCGGAAGAGGTACAGGAGCGCCCCGGTGACGATGGCCGTCGAGAGCAGGGCGGGCAGGGCCATGTATGCGGCGAAGCTGGCGTAGGACAGCCCCGAGGCGCCCTGGATGAGCATGTTCTGCGGGTTGCCGGTGAAGGTCGCCACCGAGCCGCTGTTGCTGCCCATGCACACCGCGAGCAGGTACGGCACGGGCGGCAGCTTCGCGTCCTCGACCGTGACGAGCACCAGCGGCGTGAGCATCAGGCACACGGTGTCGTTGACGAGGAACGCGGACAGCACCGCGGAGATGAACGTCACGGCCACCAGCAGCAGCCGCGGCGTGTGGGCCCGGCGCACGGCCCAGGCACCGGCGGTACGGAAGAAGGCCGCCTGCGACAGGTAGGCCGCCAGCAGCATCATGCCGAGCAGCAGGATGATGGTGTCCGCGTCGATGGCGTGCCGGGCGGGGTCGTCGCTGTGGCCGTAGACCTCGGCGGGAGTGACGACTCCGAGCACCACCATGAGCACGGCGCCCAACAGCGCTCCGCCGGGCCGGTCCAGTTTCAGGAACGGAAGGCGCGCGCCGGCGATGAAGACGTAGGTGAACAGGAAGATGGCGAGGGCCACGGGCGCGGCACCCTAGCCGAGAGTGGCCGGGCGCGCCGCAAGCGCGTTGTCCGCCCCGGTGTACGCCTGTACAGTGCCCGACCCATGAAGCCTGAGAAGGAAACGGACGCCTTCGGTGGCCCCCGGCGCACCCCGTGGAACGCGCCTCGCGGGTTGGACGCCGTCCTCCAGGGGTGGCGCTCGGACCGGCAGCTCTGGCCCAGCTTCGTCCTCGACGAGGCCACGCCCGCGAAGGCCGGCACCTTCGCCCCCATTCCCGAGGACGTCGCGCCCCAGGTCCGCGAGGCCCTGCGCCAGCGCGGCATCGAGCAGCTCTTCTCGCACCAGGCCGAGGCCTACCGGCTGGCCCGCGCGGGCAAGAGCCTCGTCATCGCCACGCCCACCGCGTCCGGCAAGAGCCTCTGCTACAACCTGCCGCTGTTGGATCGCTTCGCCCGCGAGCCGCAGGCGCGCGCCCTGTACCTGTTCCCCACCAAGGCGCTGTCCAGAGACCAGGAGGAGTCGCTCCGCGCACTGATGCGCGAGGCGGGCCTGTCCCACGGCGCGATTACGTTCGACGGGGACACTCCGGCGGATGCGCGGCGGGCCGCTCGCGAGCGCAGCGGCGTGCTGCTCACCAACCCGGACATGCTGCACACCGGCATCCTCCCGCACCACGCGAGCTGGGCGCGGCTGTTCTCCAACCTCCGCTACGTCGTCATCGACGAGCTGCACACGTACCGAGGCGTCTTCGGCTCGCACCTCGCCAACGTGCTGCGCCGCCTGCAGCGCGTGGCGCGCTTCCATGGCGCGGACCCGGTGTTCATCGCGGCGTCGGCCACCATCGGCAATCCGCAGGCGCATGCGCGGCGGATGCTCGGGCGCGAGGTGGAGTTGGTGTCCGAGAGCGGCGCTCCGTCCGGTGAGCGCCGGGTCATGGTGTTCAACCCGCCCGTGGTGAATGCGGAGTTGGGCATCCGCGCGAGCTACCTCAAGACGGCGGTGCGCCTCACCTCGGACCTGGTGCGCGCGGGCGTGTCCACGCTGCTGTTCGGCCAGTCGCGCAACAACATCGAGGTGATGCTCAAGTACCTCCGCGACCGCTTCGTCGAGGAGAAGCTGGACCCGTCCCTCATCCAGGGCTACCGCGGCGGCTACCTGCCGGGCACGCGTCGCGCCACGGAGGCGGCCCTGCGCGCGGGCGAGGTGCGCTGCGTGGTGGCCACCAACGCGCTGGAGCTGGGCATCGACATCGGCTCGCTGGACGCGGTGGTGTGCGCGGGTTACCCGGGCTCGGTGGCGGCGCTGATGCAGCGCTTCGGACGGGCGGGGCGCCGAGGAGCGGGGAGCCTCGCGCTGCTGGTGACGTCGAGCGCGCCGCTGGACCAGTACATGGCCGCGGATCCGCGCTTCCTCATCGGCGCGCCCGTGGAGCACGCGCGCATCGACCCGGACAACGTGGAGATTCTCGTCCAGCACCTCAAGTGCGCCTCGTTCGAGCTGCCCTTCGAGGAGGGCGAGCCCTTCGGTGACGTGCCGCCCGAGTCGACGACGGAGGCGCTCGGGTTCCTCGCGCAGCACGAGGTGGTGCACCCCACCGTGGGCGAGGCGGGGAAGCGCGTGTACCACTGGTCCACGGATGCGTACCCGGCCAACCACGTGTCCCTGCGCAGCGTGGGCTGGGACAACGTCGTCATCATCGAGCGCGGCACGGACCGGACGCTGGCGGAGATGGACTTCCGCTCGGCGCACACGATGCTGCACGAGCAGGCCATCTACCAGCACGAGGGCGAGCAGTACCAGGTCGAGCACTTCGACTACGAGAACCACAAGGCCTTCGTGCGCAAGGTGGCGCCGGACTACTTCACGGACGCAATGACGTACGTGCGCGTGCACGTCATCCAGGAGGACCAGTCCACGCCGATGGGGCCGGACCTCCATGCGGGCATGGGCGAGGTCAGCGTCATCGAGAAGGTGGTGGGCTACAAGAAGATCAAGTTCCACACGCACGAGAACGTGGGCTACGGCGACGTGGCGCTGCCGGAGATGCAGATGCACACCACGTCGCTCTGGCTGACGGTGCCGGAGTCCGTGGTGCGCTCGATGCGCGCGCCCCGGCCCGCGGTCATCGATGCGCTGCGCGGCGTGGCCACGGCGCTGCGCACGGTGGCGTGCGTGGGGTTGATGATCGACCCGAGGGACGTGGGCAAGACGCTCGGCAGCAAGGACGATGGTGAGGGGCCGCCTCGCAAGGACGGTGGCGTGGGCTTCGACCCGACCATCTTCCTCTACGACAACGTGCCGGGCGGCGTGGGGCTGGCCGCGCGGCTGTATGACCAGCGCGATGAGTTGATGCTGCGCGCGCGCAGGCTGCTGGAGTCGTGCCCGTGCGAGGACGGGTGCCCGGCGTGCATCGGTCCGGCCGCGGGGGCGACTCCGGGGAGTGCTCCGGTGGAGCCGTTCTCTCGCAAGCGGCTGGGGCTCGAAGTCCTGTCGGCGCTCGGCGTCGCGGGGATGCAGTAGGCGGAGGTCCGGTCCGTGAACCTCAAGAGCAAGCTGGCTCGGTTGAATGGCGTGGGGCCCGGAGGCAAGGCTCCGGCGAAGCCCGCGACGGCCGTTGTTTCTGAGGGGCAGGGGACGGCGACTGCTGCGCCGGTGGAGCCGCGCGCGGAGGCGGGGCCGGTTCCTTCCACGGCAACGGTCGTTCCACCCGCGGCGGGCATCACCACCGGCTCCGAGCCTCAACGTTCGCAAGACCCGCGCATCGCCTCGTTGCAGCGCATGCTCGTGGACTGGTCGAAGCGCCAGGAGACCTCCTCCGCTCGCCGGGCCCAGGCTCCGGCACCGCGACATGGGCCCCTGCCCGTGGAGGCGCGGTCGACGGCGTTCGGCACCGTGCATGTCTCCGAGCGTGTCCTTTCTCCCGAGCACCGTCATGGCAGTGCGCCGTTGGCGGGAGCACTCGACGTGGAGGGCGAGCTGGTCGCGAGCCTCGCGCTTCAGGCGGAGCTCGCGGGCGTGGACTTCCAGCGGATGCTCTTCCTCGACACGGAGACCACAGGCCTCGCGGGCGGCACGGGCACGGTGCCGTTCCTCGTGGGCCTTGCCTGGTTCGAGGGGCGCTCGCTTCGCGTTCACCAGCTCTTCCTACGCCGGCTGGGCGAGGAGTCGCCGATGCTTCGCGTGCTCGCGGAGCGCATGGCCCAGTCGTCATGCATCGTGACGTTCAACGGAAAGAGCTTCGACTGGCCGCTGCTGCGCACGCGCTTCGTGCTCAATCGCGTGCCGACTCCCACCGAGCTCCCGCACCTGGACCTGCTGCACTGTGCCCGCCGCGTCTTCAAGCACCGGGGCTCGGGCGCGCGGCTTGTCCAGATGGAGGAGACCGTCCTCGGTCATCGTCGCGTGGGTGACGTGGATGGCGCGCTCATTCCCGAGCTGTACTTCCGCTTCCTCCGTGGAGGAGATGGCTCGGCGCTGACGCCAGTGTTGGAGCACAACGTCAACGACCTGCTGCTCCTGGCCGCGCTGCTGGGCGAGCTGGTGCGGCGATTCCGCGCGGGTAGTGCCGGTGCCTCGGTGCCTCCCAGCGAGGACCCGCGAGACTTGCTGGGCTTCGCGGGCGTGGCACTGCGCGCTCGGGACTATGAGCGGGCCCAGGCCTTCGCCCGTGCCGCGGCGGCGGGGGACAACGGCACGGTGGGCGTGGAGGCGCTGGCCCTCGCTTCGCGCCTGTCTCGCAAGGCGGGGGACTCCGCGACGGCTGCGGAGCACCTGCACCGCGCGCTCCGGTCCGCACGAGGTTTCCAGGCCGCCACGCTCCACCTGGAGCTGACCAAGCTCTACGAGCACGCCCTCAAGGACCTGCCGAAAGCGCTCCAGCACGCGCGGCTCGCGGCGGCCGCGGAGCTCCCGGAAGACCACCGACGCCGCGTTGCTCGGCTCGAAGGACGCATTGCTCGAATGGCCCGGGCATATCCGCTGGACCTCACTGCACCGCCCGAGCGTTCCAGAGTGTGAGCTGAGGCGGAACACCTACCGGAGCGCCGCATCCACCTCCGGCGTGGCACGCTCCCGGAGGCTGGCGTCCAGCCGCTCCTCCTCGGCGGGCGTGAGCGCTCGGTATGCCGTGGGGAACGCCAACTCCAGGTCCACGCGCACGTCGAGCACCACCTCGTCGAGCACCGACGCTCGCGACTCCCGGCCGCACTTGGACACCGCGCTCGCGATACGCGCGGGGTTGACCAGCCGCGCCGCCCACGCGCACAGCTCCTCCAGCGAAAGTCGCTGCCCCGCATCCCAGGCGGCGCTCTCGTCGAAGCGAGCCTCGTCGAACTCCTCGATCTTCCGCTTCCAGGCCAGGCGCTCGCCCGGCGCCGCGCGCGCGTCCGCCTTGATGACGATGCCCTCGGCCACGTTGTCGGCGAGCGGCGGAAGGCCGAGCAGGGCGGGAATCCGCGTCGTGGCTCGGGTGGGCACGGTGCCCATCTCGGAGCGTGGCCCTCGCCGCACCACCGGCGGCGTCAGGAGCCTCGTCTCGCGAGCCAGCGCCTCCACCTCGTGATGGGCCAGCAGCGTCCCTTCGTCCTCCTCCGAGCGGGCCACGAGCACGTCGAACACCGCCCACCGCAGGTCCGGCGCATACCAGATGCCGGTCTGCACGGCCGTCATCCCGGGCACCGCGGGAACATCCGGGTGAGGGTACCGGCCTCCGAAGAGCTCGCCGTACAGGTACACGTCGCGCCCCTCGGCGCCCACGGCGCGGGCCAACCTCGCGGCACCGTCCGTCAGCTCCGCGCGGAGGAGCTGCCAACCGAAGAATGCCTCATCGTCGGCCAGCCAGGCCTTCCGCTTGCCGAACCGGACCGCCCCCGCGCGCACGCCGATGACCAGCTGCGCGCCGTGGAGCTTCTCCAGCGCGACCCAGGTGCCTCCCGGGCCGGCACGGTCCTTCACGTCGCGGGACGCGGGCATCTTCAGGAAGGGACGGAAGCGCATGACAGCCTCGGAGCCGGAGCACTCGGCACCGGGAGGGCGCCGCGCGTGCCATCCGGACGTGCGCCTTCAATCCAGGCTGACTCCCTCCACCCGGACCCGAGCCGCTGTCCGGCATTCCTCCTTCACCGGAATCGGACAGATGGTGGGGCAGGGACGCTCGCTCCATTGTCAGACAGGCACATCATTGAGGCATGCGCCGTCGCCGTGCGCTATGAGGGCCCCATGAAAATTACCAAGGACAGCGTCGTCTCCCTCGATTTCCGCCTCCACCTCGGTGACGGAAAGACGGTGGATGAGAGCGAGCCCGGCGAGCCGCTCGTCTACCTGCAAGGGTCCGAGGAGCTCGTCATCGGACTGGAGAAGGCGCTGGAGGGCAAGACGAAGGGTGACACCCTTCAGGTCGTCGTCACCCCCGACGAGGGCTACGGCGACTACGACCCGGACGGCCTCGAGGAGGTCCCCCGCAGCGAGTTCCCCGAAGGCCTGGAGCTCGTCGTCGGCGGCGTCCTCAGCGCCACCGACCCGGACGGTGACGAGGTCGACTTCTTCATCAAGGAAGTGAAGGGCGACACCGTGGTGGTGGACTTCAACCACCCGCTCGCCGGCAAGACGCTCCACTTCGACGTCACCGTGCGCGAAGTGCGCCCCGCCACGCCCGAGGAGCTCGAGCACGGCCACGCCCACGGCCCGCATGGCCATGGCCACGACCATGACGACGAGGAGCACGACCACGACGAAGAGGGCGACGGCAAGAAGCACGACCACTGATGCCGGTGGCCGTGCCTCCGTTCACAGGCGTGTGACGGTGACGCCCTTCCGGGCGATGTAGAACCAGCTCTCGAAGACTCCGCCCGGAAGGTGTGGCATCGCCACGCCGAGCAACCTCTCCGTCGAGGCCGAGTACACGCGGTCCTTGTAGTCGTAGATGGTCCCCAGGTGGATGCGGATGAGCACTCGGCATCCGAAGGGGATGGCCTGCTGCACCAGCGTGGCGTCATTGGTCATCGCCCAGGTCAGCACGGTGGAGCTGTCCGCGTAGGCGTTGCCGTGCAGCGTGAGGATGCTCATGGGCTGCAGCGGCTTCGACGGGTCCGAGTTGGGCTCCAGCCACACCTCGACGAGGCGCGGCATCCGCTCGATGAAGCGGTCCGCCAGCTCCGACTTCAGGTGGACCTGGATCTTCTCCAGGTTCGCGATGGCCCCCGTCCCGTCGTGCGGCCAGTTGATTTCGTCGATCCACGCGAAGTCCTCGAGGCCGCCCGCGGGGCCCTGCGGACCTTGAGGACCGGTGGGGCCCATCGGGCCAACAGGTCCTGCGGGGCCGATGGGGCCCGTGGCTCCCGTGTCGCCCTTGAGCCCTTGCGAACCGGCGGGCCCTTGCGGGCCCGTGGGCCCTGCCGGACCGGTTGAGCCCGTGTCGCCCTTGATGCCCTGGGGACCTTGAGCACCAGCGGCGCCGGTGGCTCCGGTGTCTCCCTTGATGCCTTGTGGACCCTGGAGACCGGCGGGGCCGGTGGCGCCCGGCGGGCCTTGAGGGCCCTGCAACCCGGTTGCGCCCGTGTCTCCCTTGAGTCCTTGAGGACCGATGGGCCCCGAGTCTCCCGGGTCTCCCTTCGGGCCCTGCGGACCCGCCGGCCCCGTCTCACCTTGCGGCCCCGGAATCAGCTCCACGTCGAGCGGCGCGCCGTCGAAGTGCCAGCGTCCCTCGTCGTCCTGCACGAACTCGCCGCTGTGCTTGTGGTTGCCCACCGCGACGAACAGGGACGGGTCCTGCTCCACCGTGAAGCCGTCACCCTTGAGCAATCGCGCCACCACCAGCGCGTCCGGTCCTGGCTCCGTCGCGCTCTCCGGCTCCAGCGTGGCCGTGGTGGTGAGCAGGTACAGCGTGGGCATGCCGCCCATACGCAGGTTGGCCTGGTCGCTCTCCTGGGCTTTCAGCACCACGCGCCATGGGCCATCGCCCGTGGGCAGGGGAAACGTCTTCGCTGTCTCCACCGACAGCCGCAGGCCTCCGGGTGAGAAGGCGACGCCGGGCGAGAGGGTGACCGTGGCCGCGACGTCCGCCTTGAAGCCCCACGCGACGCGGCCCAGGCCCACGGTGCGTCGCAGGTCCAGCACGCTCTCCCGGAGGCGGTTCTGCATGTGCTCGAGGTGGTCCGCGGTGACGCGGAGTCCCTCCAGGAATCGACTGCGCGCGTCTTCGGCCATGAACGAGCTCCTGATGCGAGTCGGTTACTTCGAAACCACGGAGACCAGGTCCCTCACGGTGACGGTGCCGGAGGCGAGACTGGTGACGCGTACGCTCGCCGTCTTGCCGGTGACATCGAGCGAGAACGTGCTTCCCTCGGGCGGCCACAGCACGGCCACGCCACGAGCCGTCGGAGTGATTCGCACCTCCGGAGTGCCCGCCACCGGAGCCACCGCCCCCGTGAGCACGGGCAGCAGCCGCACCGGCGGCGCAACTGTCGAGTTCTTCCGAGCATGTCCAATCACATGGATGCGCCCGCCCAGCGAGCCGGACAGCGTGAGCGCCGCGGGCAGCGGCTCCCATGGGCCCGTGGGCGCGCCACGGCGAAGGGGAGGGGGAGTCTCGCCCGTCGCGTACCGGCCCAGGCTCCACTCCACGGTGCCACGGCCCACCAGCACCGCCGCCCACGGAAGGTCTCCGCGCAGCGTCACGGGCTTGGGGAACTCGAACAACGTCCACGTGTCCGAGGTGTCTCCCGCGGCCGGCGCCTCCAGCACCACTGGCGTGCTGGCCGAGGCACCCTCCAGCGCCGCGCCCGCGGTGCCCTCGGCGGAGGCATCCGGCTGGTGCGCGAGCAGCAACACCCGCACCTCCGCACCGCCGGCCCTCGCGCGCAGCGGAAGACGGACACCTGACAGCTCCATGAGACCCGAGGCCTCCGTGAGCCGCACGCACGCGGCCCGCTCCGCGTCCAGCACCAGGTCCGCTTCGGGAGCAACCGCGGGGCCCACGGGAGGAAGCCCGCGCTCGGCGGGCAGCGTCGCGGCCACCGTGAGCCGCACCTCCTCCACCTTCTTCGCGCCAGAGGACAATGTGAGCGGCACGTCCTGCACGCCCTCGGTGGCGAAGACGAGGTCCTGCCGCCCCTCGGGCTCCAGCGGCGTGCGCACCAGGTAGCTCACCTTGCGCGTCCCCGCCAACAGCGCCAGTTGCCCGGGCTGCCGCGCCAGCAGCTCCACGTGGAAGGTGCGCTCCTCCGGGTGGTCCGGGTCACCCGTGAGCTTCGCGAACGCGTCCCGCAGCGACACCGTGCGCTGCGTGGCGTTGCCCACGCGCTTGAAGTCCTCCGGTCCATCGCCCGGCTGCACAGGCCCGGGCCACGTCCACGCGGGCGCGCCTCCGTCGATGCGCAACTCCAAATCACCCGGCAGCGAGGGCAGCTCCACCGCGAGCCGTGAGCCCGCGACGGCGTCCGTGAGGCCCGCGGGCTTGCTCGCGGTCAGCTCGATCAGCAGGCGCTCCGTGCGGACCTCGGAGGTGAAGCGGGCCACCGAGGTGCTCGGGTCATCCTCGATGTCACTGTACGGCGGCGGGTAGATGTGCGCGTTGGCGAACGCGCTGCCCGTCCAGGCACGCACCCCGATGATGGCCAGGAATCCCCCCGGCAGCGAGCCGCTGACGATGTAGCTCTCTCCGACGAGCGCCACCGCGCTCACGGTGCGCGGCGTCCCGAAGTCCACCACCACGGTGAGGTCACCCTCCGGGCCCTCCTGCCGGCGCACCTGTCCCACCGAGCCCAGGGCGCTCCAGCTCGCGCGGTCGGCCTGCACCACCACGTCCAATTCGCGCACCAGCGCGTTGCCCGGGAGCTTCACCTCCAGGGCCGCCGTCACCGAGCCGTTGGCCACGCGCTGCTGTGCAATCCGCACCTCGCGGGTCGCGATGGGCTCCGCGATGGCGTAGGACGCGAGCTGCGCCTCCACGACGACGCCGGAGGCCCCCACGACGGCCTCCAGCACGCCCCCCGTCTTGCCGGATGAAGCGGCCATGGCTCAGCTGTATGCCTTCGCGCCCTGGAGCACGCGGTACGCCGCGTCGAGCGACGTGGTGGGGTCCTGGTCGTTCAGCACGATGTCCGCCTGCTGGAGGATGCTGTACATCTGCGCGCGCTCGGCGTCGTTGAGGTCCGCCGCCGTGGGCTTGCGCTCCAGGATGCTGCGCGCCTGCTCGACGTACGGTGCCACCTGGTCCACGGTGCGGTGCTGGAAGCCGACGTGCGCCTTGTCCACCAGGCCCATCTCGATGTTGGTGGGCGGCACCAGCACCAGGTCCACCACCGTGCCCTTGGCCACGCGCGTGCCGGGCTTCACGCTCTGCTGCACCACGCGCGGGGTGCTGAAGGGGATGACGGGCTTCAGCCGCTCGACATAGGCATCCACCCGGGAGAGGTTGAGCTGCGGGGATGTGATCTCCACGCCGTCGCGGACGATGACCATCTCCGCCGCCTTCGAGCCCACCTCGATGGCCCCCGCGAGGACCGACGTGGACAGCGTCGCACGCGTGGCTGTCGCCGTGGCCTTCGTATCCGTGGTCGCGGCCTGCGGCGCCGTGACAATCGTCGCCGCCAGATCTGCATTGGGCTCCGTGGTGGTGGTTCGCGTCGTCGGGGCCTTCGTGGCCGTGGTGCGCGTCGGCGCTTTCTCCGTCGTTCCTGTCCCGCTGCCCGCTCGCGTCTTCGTCGTCTTTCGGGTCGCCATGGTCGTCTCTCACTTCTGCAGGTTCTGAACCTTGCCGAGCACCAGCCCCAGCGCCTCCAGGGCCTTCTTCGCCTCCACCAGCGTGAGGCCCGCCATCGACGGCACCTCCACGGTGGTTTCAATCTTCGGCGCCACCGCCACGGCGAGCGCCACCGAGCTGCCGCCCACCGGTACCAGCGTGCCCGCCGGCGGCGACTGCACCAGCACCAGCGACAGGTCGTACTCGGGGCCCGGCGTCGCGGGCGGCAGGTCCTTGCCCTGCGTGTCCAACAAACGCGAGACGGTGATGGCCTTCGCGCTGAGCGCGGTGCGCGCTTGCGTCAGCGTCATGCCGAACACGGAAGGCATGGGGATATGGGTGGCGGTCAGCGCCAGGTCCAGCGAGAGTTCTCCCGACGCCGCGGTGATGGTGACGTTGCCGGTGGCCACCGCGTAGCCGGGGGCCTCGGCGCGGATGGAGTAGGCGCCGGGCACGAGCCCCTGGAGATAGTGAATCGTGTCCGGCGACACGGGCCGCACGGCTTCAATCGGTGGCGAGCCGGTGGCGGTAGCGGTGACGCGCACGGAGGCCAGGTCCACGCCGGGCGTGGTGATGCGCACCTTGACGGTGTGGACGGAGGCTTCGAGGTATTTGTGCAGGCCATCGACGCCGTCGACCACGTCGTTCCACGCCTGCGCGGTGAGTGGCTCTCCGGGGTTGACGTGCCGGGCGATGAAGGGGTTGAGCGCCATGTTGATTCCTTTCGTCCGTCAGGATGCGGGCGGCACGGGGGACAGCTCGGTCCCGCCCAGGATGCGAAGTGTCGGGTCTCCCTCGGGCAGGGGCAGCACGCCCGTGCCGAGGATCCAGGTGTCGTCCAGCAGTCGCGTTTCGATGAGCACGCCCGCCGAGCGGAAGCGCTCCAGCGCCTGGGCCACCCGCTCCAGGGCGGTGGCCTCGGGCGTGTCCAGCACCGCGAAGCGCGGAGGGATGGACACGCGCACCACGTAGGCCTGGTGCTCTCGCCACGCAATCTTCAGCTTCGCGGCGTCCGGGTGCATGCCCGGTGGTGGCGCGAAGACCGAGGCGTCCGCGAAGCCGATGACGAAGTAAGGCGTCGCGCGGCGCACGGTGAAGGTCGGCGCAATGCCCTCGCGCAGGGACAGCGTGTTCTCCTGCACGAAGAAGGCGAAGCGCGTGTCGCCCACGCCGATGCCGGGCACTTCCAGCGCCACGGGCGGGTGGGGGAACACGGCCTCGCGGTCCAGGCTGCCGGCGGGCGTGGCCACCGCGAAGGTGAGGGGCCGTGCGCTCTCGGGCAGGCCCGGCCCGTCGAAGACGAAGTCGCGCACGTGCGGCGCGGTGGCGTCCGCGAAGCAGGCTCCCGTCCACGAGTAGCCCCGGTCCGTCACGTCCACACCGTCGAGGCGCAGCGTGCCCTCCTCGGTGAGCACGAGCTGCTTCCCATCCGGCACGGAGCCCGCGAAGCCGAAGCCACAGCCCTCGTCGCGGTTGACGAGGTGCGGGCCCACCGTCTTGTCGTCGAGCCCCTCGATGCGCACCTCCAGCTCCGCCTGCGAGAAGCCCCGGCGCGACACGCTGAAGAGGGCCGCATGCGGGCGCGGCCCCAGGTCGCGCTCCTCGCGGCGCAGCGGGTTCTCCTCGATGCCGATGATTTCATTCTCGAAGGGGAGGGCCGGCACCGGCTCCGGGCTCAGCCGGTCCTTCACGTAGGTGACGTGCCGGTAGCGGTCGACGCTGTGGAAGTAGCCGTCGGTGCGCGTCAGGTCGAGCGTGGTGCTGCCCGTCTCGCGAATCTGCTCGAGCACCTCCGCGTTGCGCGCCGTGTCCACTTCGAGGTCCAGCGCGTTGGCCGCCGCCTCCAGCAGCGAGGCCACGGTGATGTTGCCCTGGCCGTGGATGCGGCAGATTTCACGCACCCGCTCGCGTGCCGCGTCCAGCACGTTGAGGAACGTCACCGTCCTCCGCGCCGCCGCCACCAGCGCCGTGGCCGCCGCGTTCAGGTTGGACGGCTGCGACGGCGGTGCGTACCGGGGCAGCAGCGCTCCGGGCGTCTCCGTGCCCCAGAGACGGAAGAGGGCCTCGGCCTGCGCGTCGCGCTCGGTGGCATTGCCCGCGGTGACGGCGGCCTCCAGCGCCTTCGCCAGCTCACGCACCTTCGCGGCGCGCAGGAACAGGAGGTCCAGTTGCGCGCGGTCGATGCCGTGCAGTCCGCCCAGCAGCAGCAAGTCCCGCAGCGTGTCCGCGTCCGCCAGCCGGTGTGCGCGGCGCACGCCAGCCAGGTCCGAGGACAGCAGATCCAGTCCCCCGGCCAGCGCCGTCACCGACTCGAAGAGCTGCTTGCCGGGCCGGGCGGCCTCCAGGTGCGCGGGGAAGCGCTGGAGAATCTGAAGGGGGCGCGTGCTCACGGCGTGGTCACCTTCACGTTGCGAATCCAGGCCAGCTCCTGGGGCGTCAGCGTGAGCGTGGGGCTGGTGCCATTGAGGCGCACGCCCGCCGTCACGTACTCGCCCGTGTAGCTGAGGCTATTCACGGTGAACGTCTCGGGCGGGGTGATGAGCCCTCGCAGCGCGGCGGCCGACAGCCCCGTCAGCGAGCCCACGCCGTCGCGGAGCTGCGCCATGATTTGGAAGCGCGCGGCATCCAGGTTTGCGGCCGTGTCTCCCAGCGCGCCCGCGCCGATGAGCGTCACGCCCACGGTGACGTCCAGGCCCAGCAGCTCGCCCGCGACGCGGACCTCGATGCTGCCTCCGTCCTTCGTCGCCACGGAGGGACGCCGCGTGCGGCCGGGGAAGACATTGCGGTGGCGCGGTCCCGTCGGGTCGGTCGGCGGGTACAGCTCCAGCGCCACGTCCACCACGCCCGCGATGGCCATCAGCGCGCCGACGACGCGGTTGTAGACGACGGGCTCGCCCACGCCGGCCTCCGCCACGGTGGCGCGCAGCGTCTCCTCGGCCAGTGTCTTCAATGCCGTGCGGTCCTGAGCGGACAGGCGCGCTGAGCTCGGCACCACGATGACGCGCGCCACCACCGGGGCGAACAGGCCCTCGCCGTCGAGGCTGTCGTGCGGGTCTCCCTCCATTTCGGAGACGAGATTCACGCTCGGGGTGATGGCCTGCGGCGGCGGCGAGACGCTGAGGTGGTGCAGCACGCGCACGCCCACGGGGCGGGTGTTCTCGATGAGGTCCACCGCGCGCTCGGCCTGCGCCGCCGTCAGCTCCGCGGCGATGCTCACCGTCACGAGCCCGGGGCGGGTGAGCGGGTCCTCCTCCAGCAGGATGTCCTTCTCGCGCACCCCCGGCAGCGTGGCCAGCGCGCCCTTGAGCGCGCCCACGGTACCCTGGCCCGCTGTCTCCAATGCGCGGCGGGCTCGCGCGCGCAGGGCCTCGTCCGTCTCCGGCTCGCCGTCCAGGCGGGTGCCCAACGGATTCTCCGCGCTCTCGACGCCGAGGATGGGACGGTGGATGACGGTGATGGCTCGCACAGGCGCGACGCCCGTGGCGCCGCTGTCGCGAGCGCGGATGGGCACCTCCACGGACAGGCTGCCTCGGTGAAGGGTGCGGTCCTCGGTGGTCTCGAACTCCGCCAGCGGAGGCTCCGCCGTGGACAGCCGCGTCCCCTCCGAGATGAAGATGTCCGCGGGCGCGGGGCTGGACCGACTGAACACCACGGTGCCCGTCGCGAAGGTGCGGTCTCTCCGCTCCAGCCCCACGAGGCGCACCAGGTTGTCGAGGTCGCGCCCCGTGGCGGTGTCCAGGAAGCCCGCTTGATAGACGCCCTCGAGCTGCCGCGAGACGACGGCGTACTCGCGCGCGAAGCTCTCCGACAGCAGGCGCACCACGCTGCCGGGATTGCGGTCGTTCAGCCGGGGCGCCGCGCCGGAAGGGCCACGGTGGTCGTAGTTGGCGAAGAAGGCGGTGCCCTCGTCCGGCCACACCGCGTCCGCGGCGGGTGTCCCGTCCGGATCCGCGAGCCACACGAGGGTGCCATCCGCGCTCAGCGAGAAGTCCGTGTCGAGCACGAAGCGGTAGAACGTTCCGTCCACCTGGCCGAACACGGACAGGGTGCTGGGGATGACGGGCCCCGGTGGCGAGAGGCTGAACGGCGCGTTCTCCGGCAGGAAGACGAAGCGCTCTCGCGCCACGCCGCCGGTGAGCGACAGGAGCAGGTCCTCGACGAACTGCGCATACGGCTCCGCGGCGTAGCTCATGGCCGGGGCTCCAGGGAGAAGGGCACCACGAGGTTGAGAGGCGTCGGCTCGCCCACCACGCGGACTTGCAGCTCGATGCGCACCGTCTCGCGCGGTGGTTCGTGCTCCGCGCGGACGTCCGCCTTGAGTACCTTTTCGATGCGCGGCTCCTGCGCCAGCGCCTGCAGGACGAAGAGCTTGATGAGGTTGCGCGTGCGCTCCACGTTGGGCTCGCCGAGCAACTCATGGTGGCGCGAGCCGTAGTCCGGGTGTCCCAGCGGGGCCAGCTCACCCTTGCGCGTCTTCAGCCGGTTGGCGATGGCCTGCGTGAAGGCTTCAACGCCCTCCACCACGCCCAGGTCCTTGAGGGCGCCGCGCCGGGCCGTGGACAGGTCCGCGTCCTCGAAGAAGCCCTGGGACCAGGCGTAGTCGAGTTGCAAATCCCGCCCGAGGAAGGGGGCCACATCCTGTTCGGTGCGCTGCTTCATCACGGAGCCCCCGTGTCGGTGATGAACGGCGCGGCCGGCGGGCCGAGGATGGTGAGCACGCCGGGGCCGCTCGGAATCATGTCGCCCACGCGCACCAGTCCCTGGCCGTTGATGACCACGCTGGTGGAGCCGCCGTTCCCGATGGGCAGCACGTACGGCACGCCGGAGATGGAGTTCACCATGTTGCAGAGGCTCCCCGCCGTGGCCAGCGGCATGCCATTGGCCGTCGCGATGACCTGGGTGATGACGGTGATGACGCCCGAGTCCGGAGGCCCGGACGCGCCGGGGGAGAGCACCACGTTGCAGCCGATTGTGACTGGCGGGCCTGGCACGTTCCGCTCCTCATGACGCGCTGAACTGCGTGTTGCCTGCGATGGATACCGACGCGCCCTTCACCTTCGCCTCGCTCTGTCCCTCCAGCGTGGCCGAGCTGCCCTTCACCGTCGCCGACCCCTGGGCCGTCAACTTCAAGTCCCCCTGCGCCTCCAGCTCCATGTCGCCCTGCGCCTGCACGGACACCTTGCCCTTGGCCTGGATGGTGACGTCGCCGTCCTTGTTGATGACCACGGACGTCTCGCCCATCGTCACCGTCAGCGACTCGTCCTGGAGCGTGACGGTGCTTCCTCCGGGCAGCTCCATGTGGAAGCGCTTGACGTTGGAGTCCTCCTCGTCGGGCGGCTGGTAGACGACCTCGTGGAGCGCGGCCTTCGGTGGGTGCGCCTGGTCGTCGTAGACGCAGCCGACGACGATGGGGGCGTTGAGGTCTCCACCCACGAAGTTGACCAGCACGAGGTCGCCTTCATTGGGCAGCGCGGAGAAGCCGATGCGGCCCACGGCCACGGGCACTCGCGGAAGCTCCACGCCGCTGGCGCGCAGCTTCACGTCCACCTGATGGTTGGCGGGGCTGTCGTCGGAGTCGTGCGCGTGGACCTGCGTGACGGTGCCCAGCTCGGGCTGGCGCACGCGGGCCAGCTCGTCGCGGATGATGGCGCGCAGGGTGGCGACGAGGCCGCTCACAGGAGACCTCCCAGCATTCCGCCGCCACCGCCCGCGGACTCCACGGTGAGCGTGGTGGTGAAGCCCTCGCGCGCGTCGAGCACATGCGCCACGGACAGGACGCGCAGCGGGCCCGGGTCTCCGGAGGGCAGGTCCTTCACGGCGATACGTGTGCCCGGGCGAACCTCGGGACGGCCGGTGACGGTGAGCTGTCCCCGGAGCGCCGCGCGGCCAGCGCGGTCCGTGAGTGCCTGGGCGAGCTGGTCCGCGGCGTCCTTCGTGCGGAAGGCGGGCACCACGCGCACGGGGCCGCTGGCGCCGCTCGCGGGCTCGCGCTGGAGCCAGTGCCACTTGTCGGAGCCGGAGTCGCTGGCCGCGCCCGAGGCGACCACCGCCGGAGCCTCGGAACTGGGGCCGGGGCCGAGCTTCCACGCGAGCAGGTCCGCGCCGTAGCGGAGGTCCACCTCGGCGGCGCCGGAGCGGACGGGGACGAAGCGCAGGCCGCCCTCGGCGCTGGCGCCCACGTCCGCGCCGGTGAGCGTGGCCAATTCCAGCAGGTGGGCCCAGAGCGATCGCCGGTCGTCCACGCTGTAGGCCTCGAGTTGGAGCGTGCCCTCGACTTCATCGACGTCCACGTCGGAGGCGAGGTCGCGGATGATGTCGCCCACGGACTGGGACACGTACGTCTGCGAGCGGCGCGCGCGGGACAGCGCCACCGTGGCCGCGAGTCCTTCGAGCAGCGTGCCGTCCGGCCCCGCGAGGATGGAAGTGACTTCGCCGGACCAGACGGCCTCCTCGTCGTCCACGTTGCCGAGGGCAATGGCCAGCGTGTCACCGGGGGCGGCCTCGGCCAGCTTCGACGCGGGCCACAGCGTGAGCTCCACGGCGTCATGCGCGCCCGCGAGTCCGAGGTGAACCTGGAGCCGCACGAGGGCCGCCTCCGCCGCCGTGTAGTCGCGGCCGGAGAGCGTGAGGACGGCGTTGGGGCGCGAGAGGCTCATGGGTCCAGCCCCTCCAGAGAGACGCCTGCGCGCTCGGCCTCTCGTCGCAGCAGCCGCTCCAGTCGCTGCGTGAGCTTTGCCTCTTCCATGCGCTCAGCGAGGACGCTCGGGACAGCGGGGGAGGGCAGCGCGGCATTGGCGAGCAGGGGCGGGGGAGGATGCGACTCCGTCCTCGCGCGAGGCATCGGTGCCGCACCGGAAGACGCCCGCGCCGCGAGGCCAGCGAGGCCCTTCAGTTCATTGCGCGCTTCCTCCGTACGAGTAGCGCCCACGCGATGCGTCTCCGCTCGTGCCGCGAGTCCCGCGAGTCCACCGCGCAGCTCCGCGCCGCGAGTCGGAGGAGCATCTACGGGCGTGGAGGCACCGGACGCGGGTGTTTCCATGTTCGCGGTGCCAGGCCGTGGCTCCGTGGCGGTGACTCGCGACCGGACAGGGCCCCGCGAGTCGAGCCGTTCCAACGCACGTTCCAGCGGACTCGCCAGCGACGCACCGGAGGCAGTGTCCCGCGCCGCATCCTTTCCAAGTACAGCCGGTGCCGGCGTGAGGCTTCGAGACAGCACCTCGGCGACCTCACGGCTGGACTCCTGCGTTAGCGACACCACCGGCGTCTCCAGTGCCGCCGTCACCCCCACGTTCCGGGCCCGCTGTTCGAGCCGCGCACGAACCTCCTCACGCGAGGGAAGCCGAGGGCTTTTGTTGTCCCCGGGCTCGCGCACTCCGGGCTTCGCGATGGCGCGTGTGGACTCCGACCGCGAAGGTGTCTCCGCTCCGGGGCCCGCCATCTCCTGGAGCCGCTGCAGATCCACGCCGCGCTCCGGTACTTCCGCCCGTCTGGAGCCCTCGGTCCGTCGTGCCTCCGTCAGTCCGGACGCACGCGTCCCACCAGTCACGGGCCTACGGTGCTTCACCGCCTCCAGCGCTTCACGCGCGGACGGCTCCGGCATGCTCGCGGTGCCGCCGCGCCGGACTCGTGGCTCCACCGCGCCACCGTCCGTTTCCTCCGTCCCCAGCTTCGTCAGCGCCCGCTCCAACCGCTCTGCCACCGACGCCGGAGCCAGCAGCGAGGCGAGCCGCTCGCGCAACATATCCTCCACGGCTTCCGGCTCCGCGGAGAGCACGGGTCGAATCCGTGCCTCGGGCTCCAGCGTGGACAGCGTCCGTCCCGGCGCCGCCGCCAGGCCGAACAGCTTCCGGAACGTGGGGTGGACGCGGCGGCTCATCGTCACGCGCCCCCGTCCTGCCCGTCACGGGCGAGCATCTCCAGGTACAGCAGCACCTGCCCCACCGTCAGCTCCGAGCACTCCGCGGGCGTCCAGCCGAACTCCTTCGCCAGCACGAAGCACGCCTTCGCCAGCGGCGCCTTCACCGCGCTGTCCAGGTCGTCCTCGCCCAGGCTCAGCCCGCTGATGGCGTTGACCTTCTCCAGGAGGAACTGCACCAGGCCCGCCGACAGGCTGCCCACCTGCTCCACGGTCAGCTTCGGGGTCACCAGCGCCTGCTGCACCATCAGCACGCTGGTCAGCACGCGCTGCTCCTTCGCGGCCCGCGACACACGCTCCACGTCGCGGATCTGCAGCGGGCGCAGCACCACTTCCCCCGCGCTGCCCGTGGGGGACTCACCCATGCCCGGCTTCAGGACGTTCGCGGGGAGCGAGACAGTGAATGTCCCCGCGGCGCCTGCCAGGAGTTCCTCGGCGGTAAGGCTCGCCATGTCCGACTCCTCCTCCTTCCCGCGCTATGCCGCCGTGGTGTCTTCGACCTTCACCCAGAGGGCCCGGAAGCTGACCTTCTCCATCACGTAGTCATCCTCGGGCAGGCTGTAGTTCCACTCGTCGATGCGCACGCCCGCCACCGTCACCGTGGCCGTAGTCCCCGGCACGCCGGGGTTCTCCAGCCGCAGGCTCAGGTTGAAGGCCGGGCTGACGAAGGTGCCCGCCGGCCGGTTGTCGGCTGCGTCACCCAGCATCAGCTTCAGCAGCGCGCCGTTGACGTGCGCGCGCTCGATGGTGCCGTAGACGTTCATGTTCCCGGGGCGCAGCTCCGTGGCGAAGCGTTGCCCCAGCTCGTGGAAGGGCTTCACGTCGTTCGTCACGCGCACCGTCACGCCGGTGCACCGCCCCACGGGCGTCAGCGAGTACTGGTCCGCGATGGCCTTCGCCTTGTCACCCTCGGGCCCGGAGTCCACCGCCACCGAGATGGTTCCATCCGAACCGCGAAATACCGTGCCAGCCATGTTCTTGCTCCGTTCTTGCGGGACGCGCGGTCAGCGGACCCATCACTCGAGGTTCATGATCACCTTCACGAAATCGATCGAGAAGGTCGGCTGCAGGGTCATCTCCACCAGCGCGATGCCATTGATTTCCTGCTGGCGCGTCGCACTGACCTTGAGCTTGTACGCGGTCAGCATCTCGTCCAGCACCATGCCGGACAGGAAGCCATCGAGCGTGGCCTGCAGCGCCGCGCGCACGCGCGAGTTGTTGAGGCGGCCGATGTACGGATTCGAGCCGATGCGCACGCCCGCCTTCGCGTAGTCCACGATGCGGCGCACGGAGATCTGCTTGAAGGCCCCCGTGTCCGTGGTGATGCCCTTCAGCACGCGGATGCCCAGGTCCTTCTTCAGCGCCAGCACCCGGTTGCCGAGCAGCGACTTCTGCTGCGCGCGCGAGTACTCGGTGGTGACGTCACCCACCGCCACGTCCTTGTTGGTGAGGCTCACGTGCGGCGCCACCGACGAGAGCCGGCCCGCCACCAGCGCGGCGGTATAGGCCGGCGGCAGCCTCGACAGCGGGTTGGCCTGCCCAGCCTTCGCCGCGTCGTCCGCGACGATGCCCGGCGCCACCAGCACCACGCGCGCGGAGGACACCTTCGTCGCGTCCGCGGTGCCAATCGTCGCCGGGTCATCCGTCGAGGCACCGAGCACGGCGATGCGCTCGCGCCCGTCGTTCTCCGTGGCCTCCAGGTGCGCGAGCACCGGCGCCGCGTTGTCATTCGCGTTGGCGCCCGCCACCACCACGATGTTGACGGGCTGGTTGGCCAGCAGCGCGAGTCCGGCGGCGAACTCCGTGTTGGTGGGCGGGTTGCCGTTGGAGGTGACGGTGGTGGGGTTGGCCACCTTGTTGACGAAGCGATTCGCGTCGGCCGGAGCGACGGTGCCCGCCGTCACCAGGACGCTGGCCGCGTTGATGGCTGCGGCGAGCTCGGAGACGGTGGCGCCGGTGTATTCCTCCTTCACGCGCCCGAGGGAAATCTGGAGGCGGGTGCGGTTGTCGTTCGCATCAGCCGGCGCGTTCTTGAACGTCGTCACCACGACCTTGATGTCGTTGCCCCACGTGCCCGGCGTCTTCGCGGTGAGGGCACATACCGGCGTGTCGGTGCCGCCCACGTCCGCGGTGAGGTTCCACGTCGTGGAGGGCATGGTGCCCACCACGTTGGCCACGCGCACGGCGTAGACGGTGGCGGCTCCACCGGCGAAGAGTTGCTCCAGCGCGCGCGTCAGGCTGAGCGCTCCGGTGGTGGGGCCGGTAGCAGGCCACGCGTCGTAGCTGCCGAACGTGTCGAGCGCCTCCGTGTAGCTGCCGAGGAGCTTCACCTCGTTCAGCGGGCCGCGGTTCGCGGTGCCGACGATGCCCACGTTGCCCGTGGTGATTCCGCCGACTCCAATCAGGCCCTCGGCCCGGACGTCGATATACGTCCCGGGGAGGATCATCTCTCCAATCGTCTCACTCATCCTGCGCTCCTCGTCAGCCGTCGTTGTCCCGTCGCTTCACTCCGTGCCTGGCCGCCTCGTGCTCCGCGGCCTCCGCGTGCCCCGCTCAGCCGCTGTCGGGCACCCCCACGTTCGCCGTCACCGGAATCTGGCGGATGACTCCGCCCGACGACTCCGGCCGGTCTACGTCCCGCTCGAACTCGAATCCCAGCCGCGCCGTGCGGCGCCGTGCCTGCGGAGGCGCCTCTCCTGGAACGCCCACGCTGCCAAGGCTTCGCAACTGGATGGAGGTGAGCCGCGCCACCGCCCCGCGCGCGCCGGGGCCGAGCAGCGCCTCCACCACCGCGTCCGAGAGCTGCACCGCCTCCGGCCCCGCGCCCGTGCACGTGTCCACGCGCAGCACGCCGTTGAGCCGCTCCACGCGCCGCTCCCACTGGCCCAGGAAGTACGTCACCTCCACGAGGCCAGACGTGTCCAAGGGGTCGGCGAAGGTCAGCACGCCCACCGTCGGGTCCGCGCTCACCTGGTTGGTCCCCGGCGTTCCTGTCACCACCGTGTACGGCGTGCCCTTCACCGTGACGGTGAGGTCGGACGGGCCCAGCGTGCCCTCGCTGCCGTCCGAGCGCACCAGCCCGCCATGGGGCAGGGTGAGGCGCAGCCGGTCCGGGCTGACCAGCGAGAAGGACGGGTCCTCCGGCAGGCGCGGATTCGCCAGGTCGATGCGCGCCGTCCACGGCAGCGCGCCGGTGATGACGGAGCCCGTGTCTCCCAGCCCGATGCGCGGCCGCGAGGACTCCTCCAGCGACAGCACCACGGCGGGCAGCTCCGTGCCACCGGCGGGCTCCACCACGCCCACGCTCTTGGGCTCGGGCGTGAGCGGCAGCCCGGACAGGTACGACGCCACGGAGGCGAGGAAGGCGGATTCCACCGTCATGGCGCGGCCTCGAAGCGCAGGGCGCGCAGCACGGCGTTGGTGGCCAGCGGCCCGCGCGTGAAGAAGCTCCAGAACGCATCCACGCCCGTCAGCGTGGCCAAGGGAGGCATGGGGTCCAGCTCCGTCCCCGTCGCCGCGTCCACGCCCCGGCACACGGCGCCCAGCACGAAGGCCTTCGCCCACGCGGCGGGGTTGGTGGGGGCAGGGTCCGCCGCCGTCAAATCGAAGCGCACCACCTGCCACGTGCCCGGCTGCACGTTGTTCGCGCGCTTGCGCACCTCAATCGCCGTCCACGGACCGGTGGTGGGGTGGTTGACCGGCGCTTGATACAGCTCCACGTCCACGTGGATGGCCACCTCGTGGCGGTTGTGGACGCGCACGTAGATGGCGTTGTCGTTGCCGGGGCGGATGCGGTCTCCCGCGCGCGCGTCGAGCAGGTTGCCCAGCGGGCCCGTGGGTGAGTTGAGGTCCGCGGCCGGAATCGCGTCCGCCACCGCCCTGCGCAGCACCAGCACGTCCGGCGAGCGGCCGCCCCAGGCCACCGAGCCCCGCCGGCCGAAGTCGTCCAGCCCGTCGCGGATGAAGACGGCGTCGTAGCGCACCGGCGTGACGCGCAGCGCGGCGCGGCGCTCCAGGCTGATGAACACGTCGACGTTGGCCTGGGCCGAGGCGAAGTCCAGCGGGTCCTGCGCGCAGTCGCACAGCGCCATCAGCGCCACGTTGCGGCGCACGGTGAGGGGGAGAATCCAGTCGAAGCGCACCACCGCCGGCTGGCCGGGGCGGATGGCGCCCACCGTCTGCACTCCGGCGCGCTGCCACGCCGAGCCCGCCGTCGGGTCGTTCGGGTAGTTGATGTCGGCGACGTTGATGAAGGGCAGGTTGACCGGGTCGCCCGCGTTGGCCCAGTAGAGGGACACCCGCACGTTGTTCGCCGTGTCGTAGCCGCGGTTGTGCACCTGCACGTAGATGCGGTTGGTGTCGCCGCTGATGGGCTGCTCGGAGATGAACTCCTCGTCCAACTCGGAGCCGTCCGGCAGGTGGCCGTAGCGCTCGGACTGGAGGAAGCGCCGCGCGCGGTCCTCGAACTCGGGCGCGTTCACCTTGACGTCGATGGACTGCCTGTTGTTGTCCAGGTGGTCCGTGGCGTGGGCCGCGGGCAGGCGCGGGTCGCCCGGTGGGCGGTTCGCCGGTGCGTAGGGACGCGAGTCGTCCATCGCGTGGTTGCGGATGGACAGCCGCACCGGCGGCACGCGGTAGTCCTCGTCGGTGACGTAGGGCCCCGGGTCTCCGTTGCCCTGCACGCCGCGGATGCTGGCCTCGAAGCAGCCTCGCGCGAAGCTGGCGGCGCGCAGCGTGTTGGTGACGGGCACCACCTCCAGGTCGTTCACCAGCATGGGGCCGAGTCCGCGGTTGAACGACTTCCACCGCGTGTTGATGGCACCTGCCGCCGGCAGCGGCACCCCCGCGTACTGCGGCAGGCTCCGCGTCACCCAGACGCCGACGAGCGTGCCCGCGAAGAGCACGCGCTCGTCGGTGGGATGGAACGCGAGCGAGGCGACGCCGCCCTTCGGCAACTCGTTGCCGCCGCTGATGTCCTTCCAGGTCGCGCCCCTGTCATGCGACAGCATCACCTTGCCGTTGGTCGCGTATGCCGCCACGGCCACCACCTCCGGGTGGCCCGGGTGGATGGCGAACGCGGAGATGAAGGCCTGTACGCCCGCCGTGTTGAACGGCGTGGTGTGCGTCCACGCGCCGCCGTTGTTGGACGTGGCGAAGACGTCGCCCGTGCTGGTGCCCACGTAGAGGTCGTTGGCCGCCGCCGCGCCCGGACCGAAGGCCATGGCACTGGTCTCCGACATGCCGCCTCCCAGCGGCGCGGTGTACGCGAGCGGCGGCGCGCCGAGCTGATTCCAGTTGGTGCCCGTGTCCGGAGTGATGAACGCCGCTCCCTTGCGCCCCAGCAGCAAGCGCCCGGGCGTCGCCGGGTCTCCGCGCACGAGCCCCCGGAACTCCTGGCCATTGGCCGCGGGGATGCCACCGTCGATGGTGGTGGTCTGCACCTGGTAGTCGTCGATGGCACCCACCACGCCCGTCACGGGGACATCGCGCAGGGGCGTGGTCGTTCCGGCCAGCCCCACCGTGGCGCTCTGCGTGCGCTCCTGGTTGGTGACGACGAACAGGCGCGCGTCCGTGGGGTGGAAGGCCATGGAGCCGCCGTCGCCACCGCCGGCCCGGTACCACGTGGGACCGCCGTAGCTGACGAAGGTGCCGTTGTCCTGCATGCCCCCGCCGAAGATGGAGGGGAATAGCGGGTGCGTGCTGATGTCGATGAACTGCGCGCCGATGATGCCGTAGCTGCGCTTGCGCCACGTGACGCCCGCGTCCTCCGTGAACGAGACGCCGCCGTCGTTGCCCACCCACAGCCGCTGGGGCGCGGCCGACGTGCGCTCGCGCAAGTCGTACAGGATGGCGTGCATGTCCGCGTGCTGCGCACGCAGGTCATGCGTCATGTAGTTCGTCCAGTCGATGAGCCGCCCCCAGGTGCCTCCCGAGTTCGTGCTCTGGTGCAGGTCCACGTATCCGGCCACCACGGTGGCGGGGTTCGTCGGGTGCACGGCCAGCTCCAGGCTGTAGAAGGCCTGGCCCGGGCTCGGGCTCGCCGCCACCAGCGCCGTGGGCGGGTGCATGAAGTTCACCACGCCGCCCACGGGCACGTAGGCGAACGTCGCGCCGCCGTCCGTGGACCGGAGGAGGGGCAGGGCGAACCGGTTGTTGTACGTGACGGGCGGAGAGAACATGTCCTCCGCGAGCGCGTACGCGATGTTCGCGTTGGACGGCGCGAAGGCCAGCCGGATACGGCCCACCGGGTTGAGCGTTGGCGCCGCGTTGGGCCGCGTCGGCGGGAAGCCACCGGAGGTGATCCACGCCACGTTGCCGGAGGAGCGGTTGAAGACGCCGCGGAACACGCCCGTGCCCTGCGCCGCCACGAGCAGCCAGAGGTTGCTCGCGTTGGTGGGGTCCTGAGCGAGCGCGACGTCGGTCAGCATCGTCATCCCCGTCGGGAGCACCTCCCGCGTCGCGCTGGTGCCCTCGAAGCGCCACAGGCCCGTACTGCTGGCGGCCCAGATGCGGTTCGGGTCTCTCGGGTCCACCACGATGCGCGTGTACCGGAAGGCCGCGCCGGGGTTCGGCGTCGCCTGGAACTCGTCGCCGTCCGCGAGCCGCTCGAAGGTGGCGCCCGCGTCGCGTGAGCGGAACAGGCCGATGCCGCCGGTGGCGTTCACCGTCTTCTCGCCCGTGCCCACGTAGATGAAGCGCCTGTCGCTCGGCGCCACGGCGATGCTGCCCACGGGGACGATGCCCAGGTCGGCCTCGCCCAGCGGCTCCCACGTGTTTCCCTGGTCCGTCGTGCGCCACAGGCCGCCCTCGGCCGCGCCCGCGTAGAACGTGTCGAGCTGCACCGGGTCCTGCGCGAGCGCACGAATCGCACCGCCCACGTTGCGCGGGCCGAGCGGCGTCCACCCGTCACCGGAGCTGTCCGCGGGGGCCGACTTCGCATGCTGGAGCGCGTCCCAGATGATGTTGGTGACGGAGATGTTGCCCGCCACCGTCATCTCCAGGCGCCGCTGCTTCTCCCACTCGCGCATGAGCGGACGGCTTCCGCCCTCGGGCACCGGCGGCCGTCCCTGCGTGGGGTTGTTGTCCGGCAAGTCCTCGTCCGCCACCGCGTTCACCTCCTCTCACCGCACCGCGACTCGAGGGCCGCGGCAGTCAGGGCTCACGTCACTGCAGGGCCACGGGCTCCGGCAGGTCGAACAGGTAGGCCAGGGCCCGGCTCAGGTCCTGGTGGCTCGGGTTGCCGGGCGCGCTGCCGGCGGGGTCGGCCATGTTCGTGTTGCGGCTCGCGCGGTCCAGCCACTCGCGCAGCAGCGGCACCCAGCCCTGCGCGTTGCTCACCGGCTCGCCCGCGGGCGCGCGCGGCGGCACCCAGGCCGGGTCTCTCGGCTGCGGCAGGGCCGTGTCGTACTGCGCCGGGTCTCCGCCCTTCTCGCTGCGCGCGCCGCCGGCCACCAGCATGCGCCACTCGTTCATGCGGCGGCGGTCCAGGCTCCAGTTGCGGAACACCTGGTAGACCTTGGACACGCCCGGGTCCACCGCCGTCCCCGAGCCCGCGGCCTGCCGGCCCTGGAGCTCCGGCACGCTCCGGTTCGCCTCGGTGAGCAGGTGCGGCGTCATGCCCAGACACAGCAGCGCGCCCAGGTCCGCCGCCAGGTCCATGACGTTGCGGCCGCCCACCACGCCCGGCGGCACGCGCGGGTCCGTCACGTACATGTACCCGTCGGCGCGCTCCAGGTGCGGGCCCACGCGCGCGTACTCCTTGCGCGAGGTGATGGCCGGGTTGAAGGCGTTGTCCACCCACAGCTCCCGCTCGCCGACGACGCGGGTGACGGTGCGCACCTGGCCCTGGATTTCAATCTGGTCGCCCTCGTCGAAGAAGAAGTCGAAGCCGGTGTTGAAGCCCGTCACCACGGTGCCGGCCGTCGTCACCTCGCCATCGCCCTTGGCGCCGTCGTCCTCGGGGGCGGGGGACTCCACCGGCCCCTTCGCGCCGAAACGCACGGACTGGTACGGCTTGTCCGCGTGGTGCAGCACGTACGTCGTGTTCTCCGCGGTGGTGCCCAGCTTGTGCCAGACGTCCGTGGGCAGCGGCACGGTGATGCGCTTCTGCGGGTGGTTCTCCTTGAACGTCGCGCCGGTGGGCAGCGGGTACTCGCGCTCGCCGTCCGTCGCGTAGACGAGCGCGGCCCGCAGCTTCAGCGTCTCGCCTCCCGGGCCGGTGAGGTTCTGGTTGAGGTACTCCGCGTACTCGCGCGCGCTCATGGGCGCGATGGGCGCCTCAATCGTACGCACGGGATCGCCGATGCCGGAGAAGCTGAAGTCCAGCCGCGACTGCTCGGAGCGGACGTACAAGTCCCCGGGGCCTTCCCACCACAGCTTGAGCAGCGCCCGCTCGCCGGAGGGGTAGTGCAGGCGGTCCAGCGCCGTCGGGTCTCCACCCGGCAGGCTCCACAGCGTGCTGTCGTCGAACACGCGCACGAAGTGCGGGCGGTCCGCGGGGAAGGGCTTGGGCTGCTCGGGAATGCGCGCGTCGCGCAACTCGGGGGCCTTGGCTATCCACTGCCAGATGAGGAGGCCCGCGACGGCCAGCGCCACGATGATGAAGACCGCCAGCCCCACGTCCGGACCGATGAGGCGGAAGACGCCGACGATCAACATCAGGACGAGGCCGATGACGGCGAAGATGAACGGCATGCCGTAGATGAGGCCCAGCGCGCCGCGCGCCTTGTGGTCCGTGGCCATGTCCACGATGCCCTTCACCGTGAAGACGCTGGTGGCCAGTCCCCACGCTCCGAAGACGATGCCCCAGCGCACCCACGTCGGCGGGTCCGCGCCCAGCGTGGCGAAGAAGGTGATGGCCAGGATGGCGGACAGACCCGTGGTGGCGAGTCCCGCCGCGTGCAGCCCCTCCACACCCTTCGTGGTGAGGGCCGCGAGCCAGATGCCGTAGAACGCGGTGGGAATCAGCGCGAGCGTCATGGGCAGGGTGAGTGCCTCGAACCAGGCGCGCTCCTCCACATCGTCCAATTCGCGCTCGAAGAACTGCCGCGCGTGGGGCATCGCCGCCATCAGCGGCACCATGCTCATCAGCGGCAGCATCAATGGCGTGAGGAAGAAGAACCAGCGCCACGCGCCCCAGCCGTAGCCAATGGCCAGCACCGCGTTGCGGTAGAAACCGTAGCCGTCGCGGATGAAGTCCACGTCGAGCGACGGTGGCTTGTGCTCGAGGAACTCCGCCTCGAAGCCGCCGAAGCCCACCGGCCGGCCCGTCTGCGCGTTGTACACGCGCTCCATCGCGTCCACGTACGCGGCGAAGAAGGCGCCGGGCACCTCATTCACCGTGGGCCACCACACGTCCCAGTCCTGGCCCTCGCGCGTGCCGCCGCGCAGCAGCACCTGCTGCGCCACCTTCGCGTCGATGGTGCCCTCGCCACCCTCGTGGCTGAACTTGCCCCGCGTGCTGTAGTTCTGGTGCCACTCCAAATCGTTGATGTACGGGTGCGAAATCACGTCGCCCGCGATGTGGCACAGGTGGCCCAGCACGTAGCCGGCCAGCAGCCGGGCCTGGTCCTCGGTGGCGCGGCCCTCGGACACGGCGCGGCGCACCTGCGTCCAGAGCTCCAGGGCGAACGTCGTCGTCTTCGCCACCACGGGCTCGCGGTGGCTGTCCGGGTTGCCCTTGTGGACGGTGTCGAAGACCCAGCCCTGGCCCTTGGCGAAGAGGGCCGCGAAGGCCGGGATGTCCGGCCCCATGGAGCCCATGACGGAGAAGCGCGATACGCCCTGGCCCAGCGGCGTGGCGTAGACGGTGGTGTCGGTGGGGTACTGGATGGCGGGCGCCGCGTTGGCGTTCTCGGACATCAGCCGGTGCGCCTGGTCCGCGAGGTACCAGAGCCGGTACTCCAGATCCGTCAGGGTGGCGCCGGTGTTCAGCTTGGTGCGCAGGGTGTCGCGGATGTTCGCGAGCCGCTCGCGCGCCAGCAGCATGATGGTCTTGTGGGTCAGGACGGCTGGCATGGCATCACCCCACGGACACCGAGCCGCTCACCGAGCCGCCGCTGCCGGGCGCGGGGAGGGCCTGCTGGAGGCGCTGCAGCGCCTCGGTGGTACGGTCCAGCCCCTCGTCCACCTGGGCGGCCAGGTCATCCAGCGCGTCCAGCACGGGAGCAATCAGGTTGTCGAGGTTCAGCGCCTCCAGCGCCTTGATGATTTCGTCGTAGATGGCGATGGGCGATGCGAGCAGCTCGCTCGCCTTCAGCTTGGCGACGACGCGGTCCTTCGTGGCCTTCAGCGCGGTGAGGATGGCGCGCAGCGTGGCCAGCGGGTCGAAGGCGAGCAGCTCCGCCTTCAGCGCGTCGAAGGACGCCAGTGAAGGCGCCAGCAGCGCGGACGGCGCGAGCGCCTGGATGCCGGCCTTCGCCGTCTCGTAGATGGACTGGAGCCCCTGCCGCAGCGGCGCCAGGTCCAGCGCGGCGGCGATGGACTGCACGTCCGCGATGGCGTCCTTCACCGGGGCGACGATGAGGTCCACCAGCGCGGCGATGCGGTTGCGCACCGCGCTGACCACGGGCGTAAGCAGGTTGGAGAGCCGCACCGGGTCCAGCGTCTGGAGCACCGCGAGCAGCGCCTCGCGCAGCCCCGTGTCCAGCGAGGGGATGCCCAGCGTGCGCAGCAGGGACTTGAAGAAGTCGCGCACGGCCTGGAAGGGCGAGAAGGCCTCGCCCAGCCGCCGCACGCCTTCGTCCACCTCGGAGAGGCCGGTGGCGCGAAGCGAAGCGGTGCGGCTCGCGGCGGTGTCCAGCAGCGCGAGGTAGCGGGTGCGGTTCTGCGTGAGCGCGGCCAGCCGCCGCTCCGCGTCCAGCCTGTCCACCAGCGCCTGGATTTCATTCACCACCGCGAGCTGCCCGGCCCCTGCGGCCCGGCCGCGCAGCACGCCCACGGAGGAGCGCAGCGCGGCGGTTCGCTGGCCCACGCGCGTGGAGAGGCCCGCGAGGTCCAACCCGCGCACGGACGTCTGCGTGGCCAGCACCGCGTCCGCGATTCGCGCCGTCCTTCCCGCCAGCGCGCCCGCGCCGGAGTCACCGCCGAGCCAGCCCAGCACCACGTCGAAGGTCCACGGGTGGATGCGCAGCCCCGTGCCGGAGAGCAGTGTGGTGAAGAGCGCGCCCAGGCCGCCGGACAGCTTCAGGTTCGGCACCCGCGTCAGCAGCGTGCGCAGCTCCGACAGCGCGGCCTCCAGTTGCGGCCGGATGAGCGCCGGGTCCACGCGCTCCATCAGGTCCTTGAGCTGCGTGGCGAGCAGATCCAACGAGTCGTCCCACGTGTCCAGCTTCAGCTCGCCAAGCACCTTGTCCCGCGCGGCCTTCAGCCGGTTCTCCAGCGGGGTGATGAGCGCGGCGGGCGAGTACGCGTCCACCGCGGTCAACACCTGCGCGAAGGCATCGTCCAGGGGCTGGAGCGCCGCGTGCACGTCGAAGGCGCCCAGCGAGCCCTTCACGCGGTTGATGGCGTCCTCCACGGGTTGAAGGGTGAGGCGCGGCAGCAGCTCGTCCGCCTTGGCGGAGATGCGCGCGAGCTGCGTGTCGATGGGCTCCTCGAGCTGTCGCGGGTCCGCCTTGCGCACCTCGGTGATGAGGCTCTCGTACTTGACCTGCAGGTCGTGCAGCGCGTCCTCGATGGGCTTGCGGAGCTGGAACTTCCCGTCCGGGCCAATCTCGAACCAGCCCTCCACGGTGTCCTTCACGCCCGGAATGTCGATGGCGCGGATGGGCGCGGCGGCCTTGTCCACCTCGGCCTTGATGTCGTCCGGGAGCATGCCGAAGGGCACCAGCTCGAAGGCGTCCGCCGCGGTGTCGATGACGTCCACCGCGGTGTCGAAGTACGGCCGCATCTGCGCCTGCGCGAGCGTGTTGGCGAAGCCGCGCACGTTGTCCGCCACCTGGCCCACCACCTGGTCCAGGTGCAGGGACTCGATGAACGCCTCGGCGTCCTTCAGCAGCGCCAGCACCTGCGCCTTGAAGGTGTCCACCGCCGTTTCCGTCTGCGTGAGCGCGGTGTTGACGGTGCCCGCCACCGTGCCCAACGCCGTCTCCACGTCCTCCACGAGGTCGCGGATGGCGTTCATGACGTCGGTCAGCGGCTGCAGCGCGTCGCGGATGGCGTCGGCGATGGTGCCGAAGGGCAGGGCGGCCACCGCCTGCCGCACACCCTCCAGCGCGGCGCGCGCGGAGTTGATGACACCCGTGATGACGCTGGCGAGCTGGTCCACCACACCGGTGACGGCACCGAGCCCGTCGGTGATGGGCCGCGTCACCGCCGTCAAATCGAGCGCGGTGATTTCCGAGGCGATGCGCGCGGCCTGCCCCTCCACCAGCGTGAGCAGCGCGTCGAGCTGCATGGCCGGCCCCGGAGGCACCTGCAGCGACAGCATCGGGCGCAGCGCGTCCACCAGCGCGCGCATGGCGCTGGAGATGGGCGTGGTGTCCACCGAGCGGAGCAGCGCCGTGGCCGCGGCGACCTCGGCTTCCACTTGCGCCACGTCCATGTGGACGAGCGTGGCCTCGCCGAAGCCCAGCGAGCGCGCGAGCAGCTCCTCCAGCTCCGTCATCCGCCGCACGGCGTTGCGAAGGGCCGCCTTCGCCGCGTCCACCTCGCCCGCGTTGTCCAGGTCGATGCCGGCGATGAACGTGGAGAGCAGCGCGCCGTCCGTGCCGAGCGACGACTCCAGCGCGCCCACCGCCTTGCCCACCGTGCCCGAATCCAACTGGCGGGCCATCAGCGTGGTGAGCCGCTCCGCCTCCGCGAGCGAGGACTCCAGCGCCATCAGCGCCGCCACCGCTCGCGCGCTGCCCACCGCGGCGGGCAGCAGGTTGGCCACGGCGCTCGCGCCGCTGAGGTTCAGTCCGGACGCGCCCGCCACCGTGCGCAGCAGGTCCGCCAGCGCGCGCAGCTCCGGCGCACCGCCCAGCAGGTCGCTCATCCGCAGCAGCGCGGAGAGGATGCCGCCGTCGCCCGGGGCCTTGAGCACGTCGCCCAGCCGCGTCGTCAGCTCGCGCAGCCGCGTGGGCAAATCTTGAGCGGTGACGGTCTCCACAGCCTGGAGCGCGGACTCCAGCGGGCGCACCACGTCGCCCGCGCCCGGAAGCTGGGCCAGCAACGGCGCTACCTGCGAGGCGAGCCGAGACACCGACGCGCTGACGCCGGACGCGTCCACGCGCGCCGCGCCCTGAGACACCTCGCCCAGCCGCGAGTCCGGCGCGGGCGGCGTGGCACCCTCGAGGGTCGACGTGGGCCCGGTGAGCGCGGACAGCAGCGTCGACACCAGCCCGCTCGCGTCCAGCTTGCCCTGGACGTCGGTGATGGGGGCGGCCACTCACGCACCCCCGAAGAGCGCGGCCAGTGGCGACAGCAGGCTACCGGCGTTGGACAGGTTCTCCTTCAGCGAGTCCGCCGCCTCCTTCACCGGGGAGAGCAGGTCGCCCACCTGCGGCACGTCCGCGGCGATGGCGGGCAGGTCCAACCCGTCCAGTCCCAGCTCCGCGAGCAGGTCCAGCTCCGCGTCCAGCTCCAGCCCCAGGTCGGCGCCCAGGCCCGGCGGCTCCGGAGGCTCGGTGTACTCGCGCAGGATGATTCGGTAGCGGAAGACCTCCGGCGCGGACGCGTCCTCCTCGAAGGACAGCTCCTCGATGAGGACCTGCTCCAGCTCGGACTCCTTGACGATGTCCGCCACGAAGTCCACCGGCTCGCCGGCCTGGAACTTCGAGCGCAGCTCCGCGAGGAAGGTGTCGCGTGTCTCGTCACCCCAGAGCGAGCCGGTGATCTCCACCGCCAGGGCGCCGCGCCCCAGGTCCTGGTGCAGGTCGCCCGAAAGCCCCGCCACGGGCAGCACCGCGAGCCGCCGGGACTCCAGCGACGCGATGCGCTCGATGTGCGCCGGCTCCCAGCCGCCGATCATCGGACGGACAAGCACTCACAGCCCCCCTTCGCGCGTGCTGCGTGAACCCGCGGACGGCTCTGCGTGTGACTTTCAGTGAAACCTATCGTACCGCGAGACAACTCGCAAACCACGCCCGCACGGGTTGTACTGGTTGATTCACCCGTCGTGCCGGGTATTTCGCGAAATTGAACGGATGAGGCGCCGTTTCTTCGCTTCAGGCCAGGGGGCGCTGCGCCGGGGCCCGATTTCTCGGCCCCGGCGGTGGTCGCCTCGGCAAGAACTGACTTCGGTAACTCAGTTGCCGCCGAGCAGGTCCGACGAGAAGGCGAAGGCGCCGAGCACGTACGGCATCCCCGCCTCGCGGTTCGGGTGCTTGAAGTACCAGCCGGTGATGAGGAGGAGCGTGGGCTTGTTGAACAGCGTGCCCTCGCTCGTGTTCAGCGAGTACGCGGCCATGGGGCCCACGCGCATGTGGCTGTTGTCGCCGACGGCGAGGCCCGCGCGCTCCGCTTCACCGTACCGGGGGAACACGGCGCTGAAGCGCAGGCCCACCACCCACTGCGGAGAGGCGAGCATGAGCAGGTCGGTGTCGTTGGTGAAGAGCCATCCCTTGCCGGGCACCAGCGTGTCGAGCAGCCCGTCGTAGAACGTGGCGCCCTCGCCCTGGCGCAGGTCCACGTTCCAGTACTCGATGGAGAACTTGGTGCGCAGGACGAAGTTCCTCAGCTTGCCCTGGACGGTGGGCTCGACGAGGAAGTGGTGTCCGGAGGTGCTGTACGCCTCGTCCTCGCGCAAGTCGCGCGCGTCGTCCGAGAAGTCCGCCTGCGCGCCGGGGTACGACTGGAGGAAGCCCATCGTGCCGAAGTAGCTGACGTACTCGTAGCCGGCGCGCACGTTGAGCATGGCCACCGGCTGGACCTCCACCAACGGCCCCACCTTCACGCCCGCGGGGTTGGCCTTGAGGCTGAGCGCGCCGCTGACGAAGGTGTCGCGCATCAGCATGGACTCGCTGTCGAAGAGGCGCTTCTGCAGCACGAGCCGGTTCTGCGTCTCCAGACCAATCGGGTTGTAGCGGACGAGGCTGAGGCTCGCGAGGTAGAGGCGCACGTTCGGAATGGGCGCGAGCGGGGCCTGAACGGGCGGCGTGGGGGACTGCGGCGTCTGGGACGCCTCGGTGTCGGTCTGCTGCGCGAGCACCGGGCTGGAGAGGCCGAGACACAACGACAGCGTGAGCAGGGACAGCGCGGTATGTGGCTGCATCAGGACACCTTCTCTGGGGTGGGGGAAGGGGAGAGCGCCGGGGCGTCCTGCGTGCCCTCGCGGCCGCGGCTCACGACGAAGCCGAAGGCGGCGGCGGTGAAGTACATGATGAGGCTGTAGATGGCGGGCGGTATCGCCATGGTCGGATTCGCGAGCAGCGTGGGGCTGAGCGCAATCGCCATGGCGAGCATCCCGTTGTGGATGCCGATCTCCATGCCGATGGCCACCGCTTGACGCCGCGGCAGCCGGAGCAGCAGCGGCAGGAAGTAGCCCACCCCCATGCTGGCCACGTTGAAGGCGAGCGCGGCGGGCCCCACCTGCCGGAAGAAGCCGAGCATGTTCTCCCGCTCCTGATACACGGCGCCGCCGATGACGGCGGCGAGGAAGAGGACGGACAGGAGGCGGATGGGCCTGTCCAACGCCTTCGCCGCACCGGGCCGGCGCGAGCGGACGAACATCCCGATGCTCACCGGGACCAACACAATCGCGACGACCTGGATGACCTTGCCGAACTGCATGGGCACCGCGCGCCCCTCGCCCAGGAAGTGCGCCATCGACAGGTTGATGATGAGCGGCAGGGTGACGAGCGTGAGCGCGCTGTTCACCGCCGTCAGCGTGATGTTGAGGGCGACGTCCCCGCGCGCCAGGTGGCTGAAGAGGTTCGCCGTCGCGCCGCCGGGCGAGGCGGACAGCAGCATCAGCCCCACGGCCAGCTCGGGAGGAAGGTGGAACGCGTGCGCCACCAGTGCGCACACGGCGGGCAGCAGCAGCATCTGGCTCATCAGCCCGACGAGCACCGCGCGCGGATAGACGATGACGCGCTTGAAGTCGTCCAGCGTCAGCGAGAGCCCGAGCCCGAGCATGATGATGCCCAGGGCCACTGGCATGAGGACCGCCGTGAATACGTTCGTCTGCATTCGCCCCCCGGAACGCTCGTGTGTCCAGCGTTGGACATGGGAGCGTCGCAAACTCGGGCGCGTCGCTTCAAGCCACCCCCCCATGTTTGGGAAATGGCTCGCTGCGTCAGTGATGCAATGCGGTGGCGGTTATTGCGTGGCGGCGGATCCACCCCGGCGGCTCGAGGTGTCGAAGCGGCGGAAGAAGCTGTCCGCGTTCCACTTCGGGGGCTCGGGCGCGTCCGCCACGCTCCGCGCGAGGCCGGCGAGGAGCTGTACGAACTTCGCCGCGCCCTCCTTGTCCATGGGCTGCGACAAGTCATCCGACGGCGCGTGGTAGCGCTCGGTGTACCAGGCCTTGAAGAGCTTCTCCTCGGGCGTGTCCTTGTCGAAGCCGAACTTGAAGGCCAGCGCGGGCACGCCCTTCAGGATGAAGGAGTACTGGTCGCTGCGGATGAAGCGCATCTGGTTGGGGTCCGGGTCCGGCACGAGCGTCACGCCCTGGGCCGCGGCCACCTGCTGGAGCGCCGCGCCGAGCGAGGACTCCTCCTGGCCCAGCGCCATCAACCGCTCGAGCGGGAAGAGGGGCAGGAACATGTCCAGGTTGAAGTTGGCCACCATGCTCGAGGTGGGCACGGGAGGCCGGGCGGCGAGGTACTTCGAGCCGAGCAGTCCCTTCTCCTCGCCCGTCACCAGCGCGAAGAGCACCGAGCGCTTCGGCTTCGTGGCCTGGAGCGCGCGCGCCACTTCGAGCACCGCGGCCACGCCCGTCGCGTTGTCCATGGCGCCGTTGAAGATGCGGTCGCCCTTCACGGGCTCGCCCACGCCCACGTGGTCCAGGTGCGCGGAGAGGACGACGTACTCCTTCGCCAGCGTCGGGTCGCTGCCGGGGAGCACGCCCACCACGTTGGCGGACTTCAGCGGCGCGTCGACGAACTCGGCGCGGGCCTCGAGGCGCACGGGCAGCTCGAAGTGGGGCAGGGGTTTGTCCGCATCCGCGAGCGCGAGGAGTTCCTTGAACGTGTGCGGGCTGCCCGTGAAGAGCTGCTCGGTGCGCGCGGCGTTGAAGGTGACGCCGAGCTTCATGCCCTGGTCCTCGTTGAGGGCCGGGTCGGCGAACTGCATCGACGGCATCTTCCGCGCGCCGGCGACGCGGGACCAGGGCACCTCCAGGTGCTTCGGGTTCTGCAGGACGACGACGCCCACCGCGCCGGCCTTCTTGAGGGCCTTGGTGCGCTGCTCGCTGGACGCGTAGTGGGCGCGCAGCGGACCGGAGATGCTGGACGGGCCGCCGCGGAGGATGACGGCGACCTTGCCCTGGAGGTCCAGGCCCGCGAAGTCGTCATGGCCGGCCTCGGGGATGGACAGGCCGTAGCCCACGAAGACGAGCGGCGCGTCCACGGTGCCCGTCTCGCCCGTGCGGGAGGAGATGATGGCGTCCGTGCCCAGGACAAGGGGCACCTTCTTGCCGTTGCGGACGAGCGCCAGACGCGAGCGCTCCTCCACGAGCCGGCGCGACACCAGCTCCATCTCCTGGAGGTACGAGTCGCCGGACACGGGCTTCACGCCCAGCGTGGCGAGCTGCTCGGAGACGTACGTGGCGGCTTTGCGGTAGCCCTCGCTGCCCGTGTCTCGGCCCTGCAGCGAGTCGCTGGCGAGGAAGCGGACGTGGCTCCACCAGCGCTCGGCCTCGGGAGAGAGCGCGGCGGATGGAGGAGAGGTCGTGCCCTTGGCGGCCGGCACAGCGGACTTGGAGGCCGGAGCCGCCGCGGCGGGCTGCGCGGCGTGAGCGGCCGGTGCGGCGAGGAGGGCAAGCACGGGCAGGAGCGGGGGACGGAGCATGGTGGAGGGCTCGCTTGGTGGGCCAGGGGGACGGTGGCCGCCGCGGGGCCAACATCATGGGCGACGAGGCATTCCGCTGCACCCGCCAGCCGGGGCCACGCGGGCATGTCTCGACGATACGGAAATCCGGGTTTGGCCCGACGTGCTCGCGCGCGACTCCAGCCCGATTCTCGACGGAGGGGGCGGAGCCTTCGCCCGAGACAACGACGCCCTGCGTCAGGTAGGAGGGAAGGCCATGAGTCGAGTGCTGGGTGAGCTGTTGGAGCTGCTGAAGCTGGAGCCCATCGAGGAGAACCTCTTCCGCGGCCGGAGCCAGGACCTGGGCTTCCGCAACCTCTTCGGCGGTCAGGTGCTGGGGCAGGCGCTGTCAGCGGCCAGCCAGACGGTTTTGCCGGAGCGCCATGTCCACTCGCTGCACGGCTACTTCCTGCGCGCCGGGGACGTGGGTCTGCCCGTCGTCTACACGGTGGACCGGGTGCGCGACGGAGGCAGCTTCACCACGCGCCGTGTCGTCGCCATCCAGAAGGGCCAGCCCATCTTCACGCTGATGGCGTCGTTCCATGTCGACGAGCCGGGCTTCGCGCACCAGGCGAAGATGCCCGACGTGCCGGGCCCCGAGGGGCTGTCCACGGATTTGGAGTTGCTGCGCCGCCAGTCGCACCTCATCCCCGAGCGCCTGCGCGAGAAGTTCCTCTGCGACAAGCCGATTGAGATTCGCCCCGTCGCGTACGTGGACCCGTTCCACCCCGACAAGCGCGAGCCCGTGAAGCACGTCTGGTTTCGCGCGGACGGCGCCATGCCGGATGACCCGCAGGTGCACCGGTACGTGCTGGCCTACGCGTCCGACTTCAACCTCATCAGCACCGCGCTGCTCCCGCACGCCACCAGCTTCTTCCAGGCGCACATGCAGGGCGCCAGCCTGGACCATGCCCTCTGGTTCCACGGGGACCTGAAGGTGAACGACTGGCTGCTGTACTCCATGGACAGCCCCTGGGCCGGCAACGCGCGCGGCCTGTCGCGAGGGAGCGTCTTCACCCGAGATGGACGGCTCGTCGCCTCGGTGGCGCAGGAGGGGCTGCTGCGCATCGTCGAGAAGGGGAAGGGCGGGCAGAAGCAAGACGGGTGAACGTTCTCCCTGTCCTGGCAGACGGCGTGAGGCCGTGTAGTCCCTGAGTCGCCGCCCGTCTCCACACTGGGTGTTGACTCTCCACACCACTCTGTGGGGTCGAAACCACCCTCCCACACGGGAATATCTACAGGGGTTACAACTATCCGGGACCACTGGGGTTTTCCGGACATGGCACTCGCATTGCTCCTTGCGTGGTCGATTCACACCCCCCGAGGCCATGCGTGTCTAGAACGAAATCCTGGGAGCTCTCCCGTCGCAGCGTGCTGCGCGGTGCCGCCGGCGCAGTGCTCGCGCTTCCGTGGCTCGAGGCCATGGCGCCTTCCGTCGCCCGGGCACAGGCCGCCGGTACGCAACCCCCGCTGCGCTTCGTAGGCATGTTCCACTCCGCGGGCGTCATCCCGGACCAGTGGTTCCCCACCGCGGAGGGCTCCAGCTATGCGCTGCCCGCGAGCCTCTCCCCGCTGGAGACGGTGAAGAATGACGTGCTCGTGCTGAGCGGGCTGCGGCTCGGCAGCTGGGACTACTTCGAGAGGACGCACGAAGGCGGCTTCTGGATGATGCTCACCGCGAGCGAGCAGATTGTCGCGGGCGCCACCGACTCCATCGACCAGGTGATTGCCAGCGCCACGTCCTCGCAGGTGCGGGTGCCGTCGCTCACGCTGAGCGTGGAGAACAACGGCTATTACAACCCGGGCTACCAGGACTCGAACAACGACGGGTACATCGACCCGAAGACGTCGTCGTACGACGACACGCAGGACCACTGCAGCGGCGGCGAGCAGTGCATGGTGACCTTCGCCAAGGGCCAGCGCCTGCCCAACACCTACAACCCTCGTGTGCTGTTCACCCGGCTCTTCGGCTCGCTGACGCCGACGGGGCCCACGGACGCGGAGCGGCGCATCTGGACGTACCGCCGCAGCGTGCTGGACCGCGTGACGTCGCAGGCGAAGTCGCTGCAGGGCCGGCTCGGCCAGGCCGACCAGATTCGCCTCGACGAGTACCTCTCCGGCATCCGCGCAATCGAGCAGTCCATCCAGAAGGCGGAGCAGGGCAACCCGGCGCCCGCATGCAGCCCGGGCGCGCAGCCGGTGGGCATCCCCATGGACCGCACCGCGTACGCGGACCTGATGTGCGACCTCATCGTGAAGGCCTTCGAGTGCGACGCCACGCGCGTGGCCACGCTGATGCTCGGCATGTGCGTGAGCCCGATGACCTTCGTCGTCAATGGGCGCACGTTCTCCCATCACGGGGACGCGTCGCACCACGGCAATGACGAGGTGAAGAAGGCCGCGAAGGTGGAGATCGACAAGTGGCAGGTGTCGCGGCTCACGCACCTCGTGCAGAAGCTGAAGGCGGTGCGCGAGGGCGACGGCACGCTGCTGGACAACGTGGCCGTCTACTACTCGAGCGACATCTCCAACAGCGACTGGCACAACCACTACGACATGCCCGTCATCCTCGCGGGCCGCGCGGGCGGCGCCTTCCGTCCGGGGCGTCACGTACGCGCGACGAACAAGCGCTGCGGTGACGTGCTGCTGTCCATCCTCCAGGCCTTCGGCATTCCGCGCGGCAGCTTCGGTCCGCTCGCGCAGGCGCCGCTGTCCGGACTGGCGTGAGGGGAGGGAACCATGCGCGCCAACAAGCTCCTCTTCGGACTGCCGCTGCTGCTCATCTCCTGCTCGAGTGAAAAGCCCACGGGCCCCACCACGGAAGGGCCCGGGCCTTCTCCTTCCGCGCTGAGCTGCTCGGACGGGGCCCACGCCCTGCGCCGCCTCAACCGCGCCGAGTACGACAACACCGTGCGGGACTTGCTCGGCGAGACGAGCCGGCCCGCGTCCACCTTCCCGGCGGACCCCACGGGCGCGGGCTTCGACAACGAGGCGAGCCTGCTCAGTGTCTCGCCCGCGCTGGTGGAGGCGTACGAGGCCACCGCGGGCCGCCTCATCGACCAGGCCTGGGCGCGGGACGTGGCGGCAACCCCGTCCGGCGCCGCCGTGCGAATCGAAGCCGAGTCCGCCAGCGCGACGACGGGCGGGGCGGAGTCGAACGGCACGGTGTGGAACCTCTGGTCCAACGGCGACCTGACGGCGACCTTCAACTTCGCGAGCGCGGGGGACTACCAGCTCGCCGTGCGCGCGTGGGGCACGCAGGCGCCGCCGGACCCGGTGAAGATGGACTGGCTGCTGGACGGCACGGTGGTGGCGTCCTTCGACGTGCCGGCCACCACGGCCACGACGTACACGCGGACGGTGAAGGTGTCGGCGCCGGGGCAGAAGCGCTTCGCGGTGCGCTTCACCAACGACACGTATGACCCGAACACGTCCACGGACCGCAACCTCCTGGTGGACTGGCTGGAGGTGAAGGCGCCGGCCTCGACGGGCGGCACGGCCGAGCCGGCCCTGCGCGTGTGCGACCCGGCGAAGGTGGGCGAGCAGCCGTGCGCGCGGCAGATGGTGGAGCGGCTCGCGCGCAAGGCCTGGCGCCGCCCCGCGACTGCCGCCGAGGTGGACCCGTTGATGGAGGTCTACACGCTGGTGCGCTCCTCGGGAGACAGCTTCGAGCTGGCGACGAAGTTCGCGCTCCGGGGCGTGCTGCTGTCGCCGAACTTCCTCTTCCAGGTGGTGGAGACGCCGGCTCCGGACTCGGGCAAGCGCGAGCTGACGAGCCGCGAATTGGCCTCGCGCCTCTCGTACTTCCTCTGGAGCAGCCAGCCGGACGCGGAGCTGACCGCGCTGGCGGACGAGGACAAGCTGAAGGACCCGGCGGTGCTGGAGGCGCAGGTGCGGCGGATGCTGAAGGACTCGCGCTCCGAGGCCCTGGTGCAGAACTTCGCGGGCCAGTGGCTGGGGCTGCGGCAGGTGGACGGCATCAACCCGGACCCGGCGCTCTTCCCGCAGGTGGACACGGCGCTGAAGCAGGCCATGCGCGAGGAAGGGGAGAGCTTCTTCCGCACCTTCCTCCGCGAGGACCGCAGCGCGCTGGACATGCTCGACGCGGACTTCACCTTCGTGAATGACCGGCTCGCGGACTACTACGGGCTGCCGAGACCGGGCTCTGCTTCGGCCACGCGCGTGGCCGTGACGGACGGGCGGCGCGGAGGATTGCTCGCGCAGGCGGGGTTGCTGGCGCAGTCGTCGCTGGCCACGCGGACGTCGCCGGTGCGCCGGGGCAAGTGGGTGCTGGGGAAGCTGCTGTGCGCGGAACCACCCCCGCCGCCGCCCGGCGTGGAGGGCCTGCCCACGACGCTGCCTCCCGGGGCGACGCTGCGCCAGATTACGGAGGCGCACCGCTCGAATCCCTCGTGCGCGGGGTGTCACAACGTGCTGGACCCGATTGGCTTCGGCCTGGAGAACTACGACGCGGCGGGAGGCTGGCGCGTCGTGGACAACGGCTCGCCGGTGGACTCGGCGGGCAACTTCCGGGGCACCGCCTTCCAGGGGCCGAGGGAGCTCGCGTCCATCCTCAAGGCGGACCCCGCGTTCGCCACGTGCATGAGCCGCAAGGCGCTGTCCTATGGGCTCGGCCGTGAGCTGACGGATGCGGACGACCCCGTGGTGCTCAACGTGGACGAGCACTTCGCCCAGGGCGGCTATCGCCTGCCGGAGTTGCTGGTGGCCGTCGCGCTCAGCGAAAGCTTCCGCAACCGCTGCCCCGTGCCCGCGGCACCGTGACGTGACACACCCGGCGCCGTGCGATTCGAACCGCACGGCGCCGGAGCTGCATCCGTTCGTGCAGTCATCCAAGAGGAGCTGGGCAAGCGAGCGCCAGGCCCCTTCGGGGAGGTTCCTCCGAAGCAGTGCGGGCCGTGTTTCCCTGGCATCGAGGAAGAGGGCTAGGGTTCGCGTCCTCATGGCCTGGTCCCGATTCGCACTGACGCTACCGCTCTGGCTCACGACGGCATGTTCCTCCTCGACGAACCCCTCCGCGGGTCCGCAGGCCGCCCAGCCGGTGCGCCCTGCGTCGAGCTCCGCCGTCCGGTCCGCGCCCGCGTCGTCATCTTCCACCGAGGGCACGGAGCGGGGCGGCGCACGCAACCCGTTGTCCGAGGAGCAAGAGCGCCTCCTGAAGGAGCGCATCATCCTGCTCTCGGGCCCCATCGATGACGCGATGGCGAACCTCGTCGTGGCGCAGCTTCTGTTCCTGGACTCGGAGGACCCGAGCCAGGACATCCAGCTCCGCATCGACAGTCCTGGAGGCAGCGTCACGGCGGGGCTGGCCATCTACGACACCCTAAAGTTCGTGAAGGCCCCGGTGTCCACCCTGTGTACGGGGCAGGCGGGTCCACTGGCGGCCCTGCTTCTCGCGGGTGGCACCAAGGGCAAGCGCTACGCCGTGCCGACCTGTCGCATCATGATTTCCCGACCCGTGGCCATCCCGAATGGGAGTCCGCAGGATCAGGAGGTCGTGAAGGCGGAGGTCGCGCGCATGAAGGCACGCATCGAGGAGGTGCTGGCACACGACACCGGGAAGACGACACAGCAGATCAGCGCCGATACCGAACAACCGCGCCACATGAACGCGGAGGAGGCCCGGGCCTACGGAATCATCGATGGCATCCTCGCCTCGGGTTAGGCTCGCTCGCGTCTCTTCCGGACGGAGGTCAGGACCATGCGCGCGGTGGTGTTCCAGCACGAGGCACACGAAGGAGTCGGCCTGCTGGGGCCGGTGCTGGAGGAGGTGGGCTTCAAGCTGGTGAACCGGTTCCGCACGGTGCGTCGCGAGGACGTGGACGCGGACCTCCTGGTGGTGATGGGCGGCCCCATGGGCGTCTACGAGGCGGACCAGCACCCCTTCCTCCACGAGGAACTGGCCATCCTCACCGAGCGGCTCGCCAATGAGCGCCCGTGCCTGGGCGTCTGCCTGGGCGCCCAGCTCATCGCGTCCGCCGCCGGCTCCGAGGTGTTCCCCGGCAAGAATGGCTTCGAGGTGGGCGCCGCCCCCGTGCGCTGGACGCAGGACGGCCTGAAGGACCCGGTGCTTGCCGGCGTGCGCCAGAAGACCGTCGTGGCCCACTGGCACGGAGACACCTTCAAGCCCGTGCCCGGCGCCACGCTGCTGGCTTCAACGGACCGCTACTCGCAGCAGGCCTTCCGCCTGGGCACGTCCTACGCCTTCCAGTTCCACCTCGAGCTGACCGCCGCCGAGCTGGGCGGCTGGTTCGACATCGAAACCGAGGACCTCCAGCGGCGCGGCAAGGACCTCCAGGAACTGAAGGCCCAGCTCCCCAAGCTCAAGGCCGCCGAGACGGAGAACACCGAGTTGCTCCAGCGCCTCGCACGGCACTTCGCGCAAGTCGCGGCCGCGCGCTGACGGCTCACTCCTCCACGAAGTCCAAATCCCTGCCGAACGTCTCGTCGATGCCGCGCAGGGCCGCGAACGCAGCCACCAACGCCGCGCCGCCCACGCACAGCGCAGCGCCACGCAGGCCGAGCGACGGCGTGGCGAGCTGCAACCCCGAGGTGAGCAGCACCGTGGAGCCGCGGATGAAGTTGGGCACCGTGGTGGCCGCCGTGGCGCGCAGGTTGGTGCCGAACTGCTCCGCGGCGATGGTGACGAGCACCGCCATGTACCCGGCGGAGAACCCGAGCACTCCGCAGCACGCATAGAAGGCCCACAGCGACGTGCCCCCCACCGTGAAGAGCGCCGCGGTGCCCAGCACGCCCAGGAGCAGGAACACCGCCACGCTGCGCTTGCGGCTCCGCGTGAACTGGCTGAACAGGCCGCTGGCCAGGTCGCCCAGCACCGTGCCCACGTTGCCCACCAGCACCGCGTGCGCCGCCAGCGGCACCTCCTTCATCCCCAGCGCCTTGCCGAACTCCGGCGCGAAGGTGATGAGCACGCCAATCACGAACCAGATGGGCACGCCCACCAGCACCACGGACAGGTAGCGCCGCGCGGACGGGCCTGGCTTCAACAGCCGCAGGAAGTTGCCCCGCTGCACCGCCTTCTCCTTCAGCGCGGTGAAGAGGCGGGGCTCGTGCACCGTCAGCCGCAGGCACAGCAGCGCGAAGCCCAGGCCACCGCCAACCATATAGGCCGTACGCCAGTCCAGCCGGCTGCCCACCAGCGCGGCGGCGATGGCGCCCATCACCCCGTTGGTGGCCACCAGCGTCGTGCCGTAGCCCCGGTGCTCCTTCGACATGAGCTCGCTCACGAGCGTGATTCCGGCCCCGAGCTCACCCGCCAGCCCCACGCCCGCCAGCACTCGCAGCACCGAGTACTGCTCCATCGTCTGCACGAAGGCGTTGGCGAAGTTGGCCGCCGAGTACAGGAAGATGGACCCGAAAAGCACGGAGAGCCGTCCTCTCCGGTCTCCCAGCACGCCCCAGAGGATGCCGCCCGCCAGCATGCCGAGCATCTGCATGTTGAGCAGGTGCACGCCCGCGCTCATCCGCTCGGTCGCCGCGACTCCAATGGCTTCAAGGCTTTGCGCGCGCACCACGCTGAAAATCACCATGTCGTAGATGTCGACGAAGTAGCCGAGCGCGGCGACGAGGATGGCGAGGCGGGCTGCCCGTTGGAGGTCAACCGGAACTGAGGTGGCGTTCATATGTGGCCATCATCCACCAGGGGTGGTCACCCAGGACAGGTGGAGGAGGGCAAGGCCGCTCTCCTGGCTTCACCTCTTCGATATCGTCTATGCAACAATCCGTATCATTCGGTAGGGGATGAACGTCCCCGCCCCGAACACACCGGCACCGCCGGGGGGAACGGAGTACGGATGTCCTGGTTGAGCAGTCTGGTGGTGATGTTGCTGACGCAGCTCCCGGCGGACGGGACCGCGCAGCTCCAGAAGGTGGACGGGGTGATGCCCGCGCTGCGGCGGATGGCGGCGGACCCCGAGGTCATCCAGGCAGTACGTGCCCAGAATGCGCGCCGTGTTCCGCTGACCACCATCCAGTCGGAGGACGAGACCTGGCGCGCCAGCCCCATGCTCACGCCCTTCAAGCAGCGCGTGCTGGACACCGCGTGCTCGCGCGTCCTGAACCGGCACCGCGAGAAGCTGGGCCGCGTGGTGGCCGAGGCCTTCGCCATGGATGACCAGGGCGCGCTGGTGGGCTCCACGCGCCGGACCTCGGACTACTGGCAGGGCGACGAGGCCAAGTGGCAGGTGCCCTTCAGAAAGGCCCAGACGCTGCGCGAGAAGCCCTTCTTCGACGAGTCCTCCCAGGCGTACGTCATCCAGGTCTCCCTGCCAGTCAGCGACGGTGGGAAGACCATCGGCGCCCTCACCATCGGCCTGTCCCTCCTGGACCTTTGACCCGTAGCTCCCGCTCTTCTTCATGCGACTCCTGGACGGAATGAAGCTTCGCACCCGCCTCACCCTGGCGGTGTCCCTGCTGATTCTCTGCGCGCTGCTGCCGGTGAACCTGTTCCTGCGCTTCTCCACGACGGAGAACCTCCAGCAACAGATTCACGGCATGCTGAAGGTGGAGGCGGAGGGGCTGCGCGACCTCGTGGAGGCGGCGCTCGTCGAGCGCGAGGCCAACGCGCGGAGCTGGTCGGAGGACGCCATCCTCCGCGGCGCGCTGCTGTTCGGCACCTACGAGAAGAGCGACGCGGTGCTCGCCTCGCTGCAGAAGCGCCACCCGTCCTTCACCGGGCTGGTGCTCTTCACCGAGGACGGCCACGCCGTCTCCGCCAGCGACCCCATGCTGCGAGACGCGTTCGCCGGCCGCACGAAGGAGGTGCTCGCGGCGGGCTGGTTCCGCGCCGCGCGCGAGGGGCGGCTCGACACCAGCGCCGTCACCGAGATGGACCCCGTCTTCCGCCGCCGCGTGCTGCCGTTCGCGGTGCCGGTGCTGAGCCCCATCAGCGGCGCGCGCATCGGCGTGCTGCTGGCCGCCTTCGACTGGGACCAGATGGGCGCCGTGGTGTCCTCCGCGCTGGAGCGCTCTCGGGCCCGGGGACATGAGAGCTTCGCCCTGGAGGTGCTCTCCGCCAGCGGGGGCACGCTCTATGACTCCCTCCCGGCGGGCGCGTCGCGTCCCGCGGACGTCGTCCATGAGGAGGCCGTCGACCAGGAGACGGTGAAGGACGTGGGCGATGGCTGGCGCTTCGTGGCTACGGTGGACCCGGACGAGGCCTATGCGCCGCTCAACCGCGCCGCCACGGTGGCGCTCTCCATCATGGTGTCCGCGCTGCTGCTGGCCGGCGTGGCCGCGTGGCTGCTGGCGCGCGGCATGACGCGCCCCATCTCCACGCTGAGCGAGGTGGTGGGCCGCATCGTCCGGGACGGAGATTTGACGCAGAAGGTGCACGTGCCCACGCGCCGTGACGAGGTGGGCGAGTTGGCGGAGTCCTTCTCGCGGATGATGAGCCACCTGCGCGAGTCCACCGCCAGCCTCCAGCAGGGCACGCGCGTGCTGGGCGAGACGGTGGCCGAGCTCACCGCCGCGTCGACGCAGCAGGAGCGCAACCTGACGCGGCAGGCCGCCGCGCTCCAGGAGACGCAGGTGACGGCGCAGGAAATCAAGCAGACGTCGATGATGGCGGCGGACCGCTCTCAGACGGTGCTCGGTGCCAGCGCGCGTGCCCGCGAGGTGGGACAGGCGGGTGAGGCCACCGTCAGCGCCAGTCTCCAGGGCTTCGAGCAGCTTCGCGAGCAGGTGGGCCGCGTGGCCAGCAGCATCTCCTCGCTCGCGGAGCGCACGCTGCAGATTGACGGCATCACCCAGTCGGTGAAGGACCTGGCGGACCAGTCCAACATGCTGGCGCTCAACGCGGCGATTGAAGCCGTGCGCTCGGGCGAGCACGGCAAGGGCTTCGGCGTGGTGGCGCGCGAGATTCGCAGCCTCGCGGACCAGTCCATCGACTCCACCGGCCGCGTTCGCGAGATTCTCGAGGACATCCGCCGCGCCATCCAGGCGACGGTGAGCCTCTCGGAAGAGGGGCAGCGGCGCACCGAGGCGGGTCTGTCCCAGGTGCGCGCCAGCGGCGACAGCCTGCGCGAGCTGGCGAGCATCATCCAGGACAACGCCAACGCCGCGCAGCAGATTGCCGCCGCCGTCACGCAGCAGAACGCGGGCGTCGCTCAAATCTTCACGGCCGTCACGGACCTCTCGCGGATGATGGACGAGACGATGCAGGGCCTGAAGGGCACCCAGCGCACCACCGAGATGCTGCGTGACGTGGCCCAGCGCATGGACGTGGTCGCGAGCACCTACCGCGTCTGACGGACGAGATGCCGCGCGACGAAGGCTTCAGCCCACGGAGATGCCTCCGCCCTGGACGATGAAGTCCCTGCGTGTGAAGCGCGAGACGAGGGCCTCCGGCTGGTCGGCGTAGGACGTGTGGGCCTCGGCGCTGGGGATGAGGTGGTAGGCGGCGCGCACCTGGTCGGCGAGGACCTCCACCACGGTGAAGCCGTGGGAGTCGGTGTCCACGAAGGTGATGCCCGGGTTGCCCTCGCGCAGGGTGGCGTCCTGCTCGGTGACGACGTAGCGGTACACCGCGGAGCCGGGCGGGAAGCCCGCGGCCTCCACCTGGCCCGCCGCCTCCTCCTTCACCGACGAGGACGAGATGGCCGGCGCGGTGAGGGCGGGCACGCCCAATTCCACGGACGCGAAGGCCGCGTGGATGTCCCCCGACACCACGACGGTATGGTCCGACGTGCGCCCGCGCAGCTCACCCAAGAGCCGGGTCCGCTCCTGCGGGAAGCCGTCCCACTGGTCCACGTCGAAGTAGTACCGGTTGCGCACCGTGGAGGGCTCCACGTCCGGCTTGTTGCTCAGGTCCCACACCATGGTGGTGGGCGACACGGAGCTGACCAGCACCTTCCACGTCTGCGGGCCGGATGCCTCGCCCAGCACGAAGGCGGACTGCTCGGAGCCCAGGACGTTCTGCGCCTCGCCGCCGGTGGTGACGTCCCGCGCCGCCGCGTAGACGTCATACGTGTCCTTCACCACCACGTAGCGCGAGCCCAGCCGCGAGAAGAGCTCTGTCTTCCCCAGGTGCACGAAGCCGATGCCCCGGGGCTTGTTCGTGGGGGAGATGGGCGGGCGGCCCGCCTGCGCGAGCACCGGGTTGACGTACGCCAGCGCATGCGGGCCCCGCACGGCCTCGTCGGCGCGAGCCTCCGCGTCCTGCTGCGTCAGCCCCGCCGCCACCGCGAGCTGCGTATAGACACCGACGAGGATGGTCCGAGCCTCCGCGTACTCCGGCGCGCTGATGTCCACGTACGCGAAGGTGTCCGCGGTGAAGGAGCCCGCCACGCCCAGCGCCGTCAGGGTGTCCGCGTCCACCGCCACGGCCGCGGGCCAGGCGTCCTCGGGAATGAGATGGTCCGGGTGCTTGCTGCGGTAGTCGGTGACGATGAGGCGCAGCGTCGTCCCGAAGTCGAGGCTGCGCCAGATGCGCGTGTCCGGGTAGCGCGGCATCGCGTCGATGTCCACCGGGCCCTCGGACACGTCGTCCGGGTCGATGGGGAGGTACTCGAAGAAGGCCAGCTCCGCGTTGCGGCGCCGCTCCGGCTCGGCCTCGTCCTGACGCCCGTCGGTGTAGTTGGCGTGCGCGTCCCACGAGTCGTCGGAGAACTCGTGGTCGTCCCAGGTGACGACGAACGGGTAGCGCTCGTGGGCCTGCTGGAGGAACGTGTCCGAGCGGTACGTCTTGTACAGGTCGCGGTAGTTGGACAGCGACGCGGCGGCGAGCACCGTGCCCGCGGAGGTGGTGAGTCTCAGTGCGCCGTCCGGCTCGCTGAAGCGCACCTGGCGCGTGGTGCCGGGGAGGGCGGCCTCCAGCGTCGTCTCGTAGACGTAGTCCCCGAGGAAGACGACACAGTCCAGGTCCTCGTCGAGCTGCACGAGCCGCTGCCAGGAGTTGTAGTAGCGGCCGTTGTAGTCCTGGCAGTTGGCCACCACGAAGCGCACCGGCGTGTCCGAGCTCGCGTCCGGAGCCGTGCGCGTGCGCCCCACGGGCGAGGACACCCGCCGGCCGTTCCGCTCCTGGAGGAACCGGTAGTAGTACGTCGTGCGCGGCGCGAGCTCCGTCACCTTGACCTTGAGGACGTGGTCGTGTGCCGAGCTGACGGTGACGCCCTTGAGCTCCAGGACGCGCTGGTTGAAGCGGTCATCCAGCGCGACCTGGACGGTGAGCGACACGTCGGCGTCCGCGTTGCCCGGGTCCACGGCGCGCGTCCAGATGACCACGCTGGTGGGGCGTGGGTCTCCGGAGGCGACGGACTGCGGGTAGAAGGTGCGGTCCTCGACGATGGGCAGCTCGTCGTCGTCATCGTCGGAGCAGCCGAAGGCCGTGCTCGCGGCCACGGCGGCCAGGCACTTCAGGACGGAACGGCGGTCCAGCACTCGCGGCATGGGGTGGCTCCTCGGCATACCGGGAGGAATGCTCCCGGAGAACGCGCGAGGTTACGGAGCGCACGGCGGCGCTCCATCGGCCCCGGGGCCGTCCGTCCCGTCCGCTTCCCGTCAGCAGGACCTGCCGTCAGGACAGGCGAGCGTGCTCAGCTCCTCGACGACTTCGGGGCCGCCGAGGTGATGTCCGCGTTGAGGTCCTCACCGCCCGCGGTGCCATCCGCGCCGTAGGAGATGACCACGGGCCTGCCGGCCTCGTTCACGTACACGTACCCGTTGCCCCACGGGTCCGTGGGCAGCTTGTCCAGGGCCTGGCTCTCCACCAGCGCATTGAGTCCGGCGGAGGTGTCCGGGAAGCGGCCCGTCTTCGCATAGTGAATCTTGAGGGCGGACTCGATGACCTTGATGTCCAGCGCGGCGGTGTCCCTCTTCGCGTCGTTGAGCCTGGGGATGACGGCGACGCCCACCGCCGCCGCGAGGAGCCCGAGGATGGTGATGACCACCATGATTTCGATGAGGGTCATTCCGCGGCTGCGACGGCGCTGCTGCTGCTTCGTGTTGGTGTGGTTCATGACTTTTCTTCGCCTCACGTGACGTTCTGGCAGGCCATCGCGTCGCCTCGATGTCGCGCTGTCGTGAACCCCCTCGACTCCGCGCATGGCGCTGCCCCTGAGAGCCCTTCGCCAGCCTTCGGCGATGGGCCCACGGGGACGTCAGTGCAGGCGGCGTGCCCACCCATGGAGGCGGGGCCGGGAATATTCGCGGCGCACCCCGTTCAGAGGCCGTAGCTCCACCACGCTTCTCCAGGACATCTCATGAAGAGCCACTTCCTCGCCCGGGCCGTCAGCGGCCTCGTGGCGCTCTCCACCCTTGCGCCCTCGCTCGTCCACGCGGCCTGCGACATCGACAGTGCGGCCCAGTCCGCTCCGGCGCTGACGTCCTTCAACTGGTACCACCGCATCGACGGGGCGGGGAACGTCGCCGCCTCGCACCCGGACGGCTACTACCAGATCAGCTCCGCCAGCATGGTGAACCGCGGCGCGTGGCTGGACGCGACGCTGCCGCGCATGCCCATCTACAAGCCGTTCCGCGAGAGCACGGTGACGGTGGGGACGGGGTGGATGTACGGCGCCAACTCGCGCCACAACGCGGTGGACTACGGCAACGGCGGCAACAGCTTCCGCGTGGACGCGGTGGCGGACGGCACGGTGTTGTGGGTGGGCTACATGCCCAGCCCGGGCAACGTGGTCATCATCGAGCACACCGCGAAGGACGGCTCGAGGTTCCGCACCGTCTACCATCACCTGCGCGACGGCCGGGACGAGGACATCGCCCGCGCCCGCCTGACGAAGACGTATTACGAGAAGGGCAACGGCGCCGGCTCCTTCGCCACGGCGGACGCCGCGTGGAAGAACTACCAGAGCCAGGCGGACACGGACGGACAGACGCTGACCAACGGCGCGACGTCCGCGCAGCTCACCGCGATTGAGTCGCGCTGGGGCACCAACTCGCAGGGCATCCTGGTCAGCGAGGGCCAGACGGTGAAGGCGGGGCAGCAGATCGGCATGGCCGGGCTCACCGGCGCGCACGGGATGAACAGCTCCATCACCAACACGCACCTGCACATCATGTTCGCGCGGCCCGCCGAGCACTGGGTGGGCGGCGTGAAGCAGAACCTGTGGACGTTCTTCGACCCGTACGGCCTCTACGCCCTCAGCGCGTCCTGCTACCAGACGGAGTATCCGACGGGGCAGGGCGGTCAGGCGGATCAGCACGCCACGCACTTCGCGCCCTTCTTCCAGGACTTCGCGGGCGTGGACTCGGGGAAGTTCCAGCAAGGGTTCAACTACTTCGCGTCCTTCGGCTGGTTCCCCTCCACGCTCGCCACCGAGTCGAGCGGCTGGACGTGGAAGCTGGGCGGCTCGTTCCAGTACAACCCGTCCGCGCCCGTCACGCGCACGTTCCGCACCTTCGCGCAGCACCAGTCGGACGCGGACACCTGGTATCCGCTGGGCTGGCGCCCGGACAAGGTGGTGGGCATGACGGCGCCGGACGAGGCCCGCTTCACCGCCATCTACGCGCCCATCACCGGCGGCTACATCGCCCGGCACAAGATGACGCCGAGCTGGTTCGGCTCGCAGGTGGGCGACAACTACAACGCGGGCTATCTGATCACAGATGCCTCCGCGTACCTGGACGCGGGCCAGCTCTTCTTCACCGGCACGTGGGTGAAGCAGCCGTCGGTGACGGCGCAGTACGCGTACCATTCCATGACGGAAACGGACCTGTGGAACACGGATGACACGCTGAAGGCCTCGGGCTTCAAGATGGTCAGCGTGCAGAAGTACTCGCACCCGGGCCTGGGTGACAGGTACCTCGCCCTCTGGCACGTCACGTCGAAGACGCTGGTTCCCTTCGTCAACCTCACCCCGGACCAGTTCCGCTCGTACCGCGACCTCTACGCGGGCCTCTTCAACTACCGCGTGCGTCACGTCAGCGCGTACGGCGGCAAGTACGCCGTCATCTTCGAGAAGTAGCCCCCTGAGACATGAAACATGGCTCGGCCCGTGGATCAGGGCCGGGCCATAGCGATTCCGAGGGGTTGAAGGCGCAGCCGCTCGAAAATTCCCGGGACGTTTCAAGAATCCGGGCCTCGTGCGTTTGGTTGTTTGGGACACACACCGGCCCGCTGGGGAGGGGCTGGTGACTGAGGGGGGCATATGGCGCCGACGTATGACGCGCTGGTTATCGGCACCGGCTTCGGGGGAGCGGTGGCCGCCTGCCGTCTGGCGCAGGCGGGGCTGTCCGTGCGCGTGTTGGAGCGGGGGAAGCGCTATCCGAAGGGTGGCTTCCCGCGCGACTGGGAGAACCCGCTCAACGGCTGGTTGTGGAAGCACGAGCAGGGCCTCTTCGACGTGAAGCTGCTGCAGGGCATGAGCGTCGTCCAGGCCGCGGGGTACGGCGGCGGCTCGCTCATCTACGCCAACGTGCACCTGCGCCCGCCCGCGGAGACCTTCGCGACGGACTGGCCCGAGGGCTACAGCCGCGAGTCATTGGACCCGTACTTCGACCTGGTGGCGCACATGTTGGACCTGCAGCCCATCACCGCGTCCGCGCGGGGGCTGCCCACCAAGACGCAGCGGATGAAGGACGTGGCGAGGCAGCTCGGGCGCGAGGCGCAGTTCTTCTACCCGGACCTCGCCGTGCGCTTCGCCCCCGCGGGCGAGTCCCTGCCCAACAAGTTCGGCGTGCATCAGGAGGGCTGCAACTACTGCGGCGAGTGCGACATCGGCTGCAACGTCCGCGCGAAGAACACACTGGACCTCAACTACCTCGCCGTCGCGGAGCAGCGCGGCGCCCAGGTGTCCACGCAGGCCGAGGCCACCCGAATCGAGCCGCTCTCGCCCGAGGGCTACCGCGTCACCTTCCTGGACCACGGCGCGGGCGGCGCGGTGCGCACCGTGGATGCGCGCCGTGTCTTCCTCTGCGCGGGCGCGGTGAACACCACGGAGCTGCTGCTGCGCTGCCGTGACGAGTGGGGCACGCTGCCCGACCTGAACGAGAAGCTGGGCTGCCGCTACTCGGCCAACGGCGACTTCCTCGCCTTCGCGCTGGAGACGCGCGAGGTGTGGGACCCGTCCGAGGGGCCCACGATTACCACCAGCCTCGTGGTGGACCAGGGGAAGGGGAAGGACAAGACGTGGTTCCTCTTCCAGGAGGGCGGGCACCCGGGACAGGTGGCCGGCATCCTCCAGTCGCTGGACCCGGGCCATGACGTGAAGGTGCCGGCGGAGCTGCTCCAGAAGGAACTGGTGAAGGCCCTGCGCAGGCGCTCGCGAGGAGCAGCGGCCATCGAGCGCGAGCGAGACCGTTTCCAGTCCGTGTTCCTGGCCATGGGGCGTGACCGGGCCAACGGCCGGCTCGCGCTGCGTCCGCTCACGGGAGAGATGGAGGTGCGCTGGGACGTGCCCTCCAACCTGCCGCTGTACCGGACGCAGGAGCAGCTCTGCCAGGACATCGCCCGGGCGCTGGGCGCGCGCGCCGTCTACAACCCGCTGTGGGAGCGGCTGCACATCCCCGTCTCGGTGCACAACCTGGGCGGCTGCGCCATGGCCGATGCGCCCGCGTACGGCGTGCTGGACGCGCACGGCGAGGTGCACAACTACCCCGGCCTGTTCGTCCTCGATGGAGCCGCGCTGCCGTCCAGCACGGGCGTCAACCCGTCGTCCACCATTGCAGCGGTGGCCGAGCGCAACGTGGAGCGCGCCATCCGCATTGCCCTGGGCAAACCCAACTGGGTCGCCCCCGAGCGCGCGGGCACCGCGGAGCCGCAGCCCGTCCGCGTGGCCCAGCGCATCTTCCCTGAATCGCAGCCGGCACGCGTGGTGCCAAGAGAGGACCCGATGAGGACGGTGGTGATTCCCGAGGGCGGTACGGTGCCGTCACCGACGCCGGTGGTGGGCCTGCGCTTCACCGAGCGGATGCGCGGCTTCCACTCGCCGGGCCATGTGCCGGCGGATGACTTCGTGGGCGCGGAGAAGGCCGGCAAGCGGGCAGGGCACCTGGCGGAGTTCGTCATCACCATCACCCTGCCGAGCCTGGACCGCTTCCTCGCGGAGAAGGCCCACGGCGGCATTGCCCAGGGCACGGTGCACGTGCACGGCCTCACGCCGCCCGAGGGCGCGGACGTGACGAATGGCGTCTTCAACCTCTTCGTGGACACGGACAGCTTCACGGAGCGGAAGATGCTCTACCTGCTGCCCTTCACCGGCGTGGACGGACAGGCGTACGTCCTCGACGGGTACAAAGACGTGCGGGACGACGACGGCTTCGACGTGTGGGGCGACACGTCCACGCTCTACACCGTCATCCGCCGGGGCACGGAGCGGAGCTCGCCGGTGGTGTCCAGCGGCATCATCCGACTGCACCTGCCGGACTTCCTCCAGCAGCTCACGACCTTCTCGGTGTTGGGCACGGATTCGCCGGTGCAGAAGGCGGATGCGCTCAAGCGCTTCGGGAAGATGTTCATGGGCCACCTCTGGGACGTCTTCGCCCGCACGAAGCTGGAATAGGAGACGCACACCTTGGGTATGGCGACGCGGTACGACGTGGTGGTGGTGGGCTCGGGCTTCGGGGGCTCCATCAGCGCCCTGCGGCTGGCGCAGGCGGGGAAGTCCGTGGCGGTGCTGGAGCGTGGCCGGCGCTACCGGCCCGGCGAGTTCCCCCGCGACGTGACGCGCGCGGATGAGCTCCTCTGGCGCCACCCGTCGCGGCTGGAGGCGCAGGGGCTCTACGACGTGCGCTTCCTGTCCGGCATCGGCACGGTGACGGCGAGCGGGGTGGGCGGTGGCTCGCTCATCTACGCCAACATCCACGTGCGGCCGGACGCCGCCGTCTTCGAGGACCCACGCTGGCCGCGCGCATACAGCCGCGCCTCGCTGGAGCCGTACTTCGACAAGGTGGCCCGCGAGCTGCGTCTGGAGCCGGTGCCCGCGTCCATTCCCCTGCGCAAGCGCGACATCTTCAAGCGCGCCGCCGAGCGCATGGGCCGCCCGACGTTCGACCCGCCCGAGGCGGTGTCCTGGACGGAGCCGGCGGGTCCGGGCCGTAAGGTGTGCCAGCTCTGCGCGGAGTGCGAGTTCGGCTGCCAGTACGGCGCGAAGAACACGATGGACCAGACGTACCTCGCGCGCGCGGAGGCGCTGGGCGCCACGGTGTGGCCGCGCACGCTCGTCTCGCACGTGGAGCCGGCGCCGGGCGGCGGCTACCGGGTGCACTGCACGGATTTGACGACGGGCGATCGGCGCACGGTGGAGGGCTCGCGCGTGGTGCTGGCAGCAGGCACGCTGGGCACGGTGGAGCTGCTGCTGCGCAGCCGGGACGGGGCGAAGACGCTGCCTCGCGTGAGCGCGCGGTTGGGGCACGGGTACTCGGGCAACGGAGACTTCCTGGGCTCGCTGCAGCACGCGCGCGAGGACCTCCAGCCGTGGGTGGGCCCGGACGTGGCCACGGTGATGCGCTTCACTGATGAACAGCCGCGCTTCACGCTGGTGACGGCGACGTTCAACCAGCCCGCGACGGCGGTGCTGGCGGGCATGGGGCAGCCTCGGCTGGGGCCGTTCCAGGGCATCGGCTATCCGCTGTGGACGTTCCTCGGGCCCGTCGTTCACAAGGCGTTCGCGAAGGGCCTGTTCAGCAAGCCTCTGAGCAACCGCGTGGACCCGGCGCGCACGTCCAACCTCTTCGCCATCGGGCAGGACAACGCCAACGGGCGCATGGGGCTGAAGAGCGGACGGGTGGACGTGGAGTGGGACTACGCCGGGGAGAACGCGGAGCTGGTGAAGCGCATGTCCGCGGCGATGCAGGAGGTGGCGTCGCAGTACGGAGGCACGTACGCGCCGCTGATTACGTGGCAGTTGTTCAAGCGGCCCTTCACGGTGCACTCGCTGGGCGGGGCGCACCTGGCGGACTCGCCCGAGCACGGCGTCGTCTCCACCGAGGGCGAGGTGTTCAACCACCCCGGCCTCTACGTGGCGGACGGCTCCGTCATTCCCACGGCCATCGGCTTCCACCCGGTGATGACCATCAGCGCGGTGGCCGAGCGCATCGCCGAGGCCGTGTCCCGCGGCTTCTGAACCCGATTCGAGATTCCGAGGAGAGAACCATGGACACGCTTCCACCGGCGCAGCGGCACGACTTCAAGACGGGCGACGGCGTTCAGTTGTGGCTCACCCGCTACCAGGGCGGGACGAAGGGCCCGGTGCTGTTGGTGCACGGGGCCGGCGTGTGGAGCGGCATGTTCATGCTGCCCACGCTGAAGGAGAACTTCGTCCAGTTCCTCGTGCGCCATGGCTATGACACGTGGCTGCTGGACTGGCGCGCGAGCGTGGAGTTGCCGCTGCGCCAGTTCACGCTGGACGACGCGGCCGAGCACGACATGCCGGGCGCGGTGCGGAAGATTCTGGACGTGACGAAGGCGGGCTCGGTGCAGGCGGTGGTGCACTGCGCGGGCTCGACGGCGTTCTTCATGTCCATGGCCATGGGGCGCCTGCCGGACGTGCGGAGCGTGGTGGCGTCGCAGGTGGCGCTGCATCACATCGTCCCGCCGGCCACGCAGCTCAAGGCGATGCTGCGGCTGCCGGAGACGCTGGACGTGGCGCTGGACTACCTGTCGCCGGACGAGGACCCGAAGAATCCGCTGTGGCAGGCGGCGTTCGGCAAGTTCTCGGACCTGCTCAGCCACGAGTGCGACAGCACGGTGTGCCACCGGCTGACGTTCATGTACGGGCACCTGTACCGGCACGCGCGGATCAACCGCGAGACGCATGAGCGGCTGGAGGAGCAGTTCGGCCCGTGCAACATGCTCACGTTCCGGCACCTCGCGCAGATGGCGCGCGCGGGGCACGCGGTCAGCTTCGACCACGGCAAGGAAGAGAACGTCCGGCGCTATGGCCGCGAGACGCCGCCGTCCTATCTGCGGGCCGAGCACCTGCGCCGGCCGATCACGTTCCTGTCCGGCGAGCAGAACGGCACGTACCTCCCCGCGTCCACGGAGCTGACGTTCGAGTGGCTGCGGGAGGAGAACGGAGCGGACTGGTACCAGCGCAAGACGCTGGAGGGCTACGGGCACCTGGACACGTTCATGGGCAGCACGGCGGCGCGGGACACGTACCCGGTGGTGCTGGAGGCGCTGCAGGCCACGGGGTGATGCGCTGGCATCGAGCTGCTCGAGTGGCTCGACGCCTCACCGTGTTGCCGTGGTAATGAGCGCGTCCAAAAGGGAGGCAGCCACATGCCCGCGGGACGCGCAGCAGATGGAACCTATGCGGCCGGAGTTCGTCGCACCGTCGACCTGACCGCCGAGGACGCCTGGAGGAACTGGGGAGGGCAGGAGGGCCTTCCGCGCTGGCTTGGACGCGCGGAGCAGCCTCTGGAGGAGGGCACGGAGACGGTGCTCGCTGACGGCACTCGGGTGAAGGCCATCCGGGTGCGGCCGCCGTCACACCTCCGCATCAGGCTGGAGCGTGAGGACTGGCCCCAGGCGAGGACCGCGCAGCTCCGCGTTCTTCCCGCCGCCCGTGGTGTCACCATCGCGCTGCATGCGGAAGGACTTCCGGATGCTTCCACTCGCGCAGACTTCATCGAGCGCTGGTCGCAAGCGCTGGGGGGCGGAGCATCGACGAGTCAGAGCCCCGGAAAGAAGACCGCAAGCAATGCGCCGGTGAAGAAGTCAGCGGCGAGCAAGAAGACCGCAAGCAAGGCTGCGGCGAAGAAGCCCGCGGCGAGCAAGAAGCCCGCGGGCAAGAAGCCGGCTCGCAAGGCTGCGGGGAAGAAGCCGAATCATCGACCTTCGTAGTGTCCCCACGAGCGGAGCGGAATCAGCTGCAGCTCTTCGCCCGCTCGTTGCACTCGCTCACGCAGCCCGGCGTGTCGAAGTCCACCTCGGAGTTCTGCGGCTTGTTGCTCGCGGGCCCCTCGGGGAACCGGTTGGAGGCCCGCGGAGGTGCCTGGCACGTGTCGAGGCACGCGTTGTACTCGTTGCGGCACGGCTCCGACATGCCCGACGTGTTCAGCGTGGCGCAGCCACCCAGCGCACCCGCCAGCGCCGCAATCGCGAGAGCGAATCTCATCTCCGCAATCCTAGCCGATAACGAAACGGCGCTGGCCCAGCACCCCGCCGTCCATCTCCACCACATCGCCCGGCTTCAGCATGCGCGGGTTGCGCGCGTGGGTCCGCAGCGCGGCGGCCAACCTCGCGCTCGCGGGCAGCAGCGCGCCCACCTTCCGCTTCCACGGCGGCACCGTGAAGGCCACGCCCGACGGTGTCCCCGTGAGCACGACATCTCCCTTCTCCAGCACACCCGATGATGCCGCCCGAGCAGCCTGCAGCAGCAGCTCGCGCGGAGACAGGATGAGGTCCATCGTCCGGCCCTGCTGGCGCGGTTCGCCATTCACCGTGAGGGTCAGCGTCACGTCCAGGCACGCCGCCGCCTGCGGTGTATCCGGCACCCAGAGCAGGGGACCCGCCACGAGGAACCCCGCGAAGCTCTTCGCCGCGCACCAGAACGCCATCCGGTCTTCCCGGCCCTCGCCCAGCACCTGCACCGAGCGCGCCGTCACGTCATTGGCCAGGAAGTACCCCACAGGAGGCGCGAAGCCGGGCCGCTCCAGGTCCTCGACGCGCGTGTCCTCCAACATCAGCAGGCCCAGCTCCACCTCGTAGTCCAGCAGCGGAGGCAGCGCGGAGAACCGCGCCGCGAGAGACATGACGAGCCGCGCGTCCAGCCGCTCCACGGCCATCAGCAGCGCCTCGTGCGAGGGGCACTTCACCGCGTCTCCCTCGCGCAGCAGCGAGGCCGGGTCCTTGGTGAAGACCGCCGGGCCCTCCGCCTCGCCGCCCGTCTCGTTGATGTGCGCCGCGTACGTGAGCCCGAGCGCATGCACGTGCCGGGGTGCCAGCTCCAGCGGGAGGCTCTTCCCCGGCGTCCGGCCCGGAGTCAGCGCGCGCATGACCGCGGGCGTGGCCTGGGGCGTCTTGAGCAATCTCATAGACCCTCCACCGCACCACGAGCCACCGGCTCATCGAGGCACGTCTCATCCCAGCCGATGTACCGCACACCCGCCAGCGGCTCGGGAGCGTGGAACTCCAGCGCCCCCACGGCCGAGGTGAGCCGTCCCTCCTGTCGCCACGCGGCGAACGGATGCGCGCGGGTGAACAGCTCCACCTCGCACGTGGCCACGTCGCTCTGCGCCACGTGGACATCCCAGCCCGTCGGGTCCCGATACGCATACCCCGCGAGCGTCCGCGGGTCGCACCACGCACGGCCCTTCATGGACGCCGTGGCGGACGTCGCCTCGAACAGCAATTCCCCCGCGCGAGGCACCTCCATCCGCGTGAAGAACAACCCTGGCACCTCGTGGAACGCATGCTCCTTGCGAGCCGCGCGCAGGTAGATGGGCGTGAGCCGGGGACCGAAACCCTCACGCCGGGGCAGCACGGACAGCGCCTCCAGCGACGCCTTCGAATCTTCCTTGAAGACGGGCACGTACAACCACGTCAGCTCCTCGATGCGCCGGTGCCCCCACAGGTGCTTTTGCAGGCCCGGCGCGCCGCGCACGTCGTACCGCCGGCCATCCACCGTGACGGTGCCGGTGAAGGCGATGTCGTCATACGCATGGGACACATGCGTGACGAGCGGCAGCAGGTCCGTGCCCCTCGGCGCGCGCCGCACGGCCGAGGAGGTCTCCGGCGTGAAGCGCAAATCCCAGTCGATGGCATGCCCACCCGAGGCCACCCGCCCATGGCACCGTCCCGGCCCCAGCTCCGACTCGCCGATGCGGATGCCGAAGCGCCCCGGGGTCCCGGCGCTGAACTCCGACATGGGATGAAGGGACTTCAGCGCCACCGTCGGCGTGGGCGAGGCGCCGTCGAATGCCGCCGCCCACACCGTGGCGCGAGGCTCACCGGGCGCACCCGGGGCCGGTGTGAAGAGCGTGTAACGCAGCCACCACGCGCGCTCGCCGTTCCGGTCCAGCACCACCAGGAACCAGATTTCGAAGAACCCTGGCTGGCCCTTCCAGCGCGGCAGGTTGGCGCGCTCGCTCGAAGCCATATCTTCCCCCTCGTGGACGGCGACTCCGCCATCAGGGGACAACGCTCGCAGAGGCGGGGACTTCCCGGCAAGCCGCCTCAGCGGCCCGGCTCGTTCCACATCACACGGTAGGTGGCGCTGTCCTCGTCGAAGCGGCTCACCTCCACCGTCGTCCCCGGGGCGCCCGCGGCACGACCCATGGCCAGCATGACCCCCTGCTTGAAGTAGCGCAGCGAGCCCGGCTCGTTGAGCCACACCTCCGCCTCGTTGGGGCCGCGCTCGGAGATGCGCACCTCGGTGTAGTTGTTGCTCGTGCGGAAGCCGTGCTGCGCCTTCCACAGCATCCGCCACGGGCCCAGGAGCTTCATCACCCCGAGCAGGGCGCGCCCCATCATCGTGTCGCGGTAGCCGTCAATCATCCGCTCGCCGAGCAGGCGCCACGCCACCTCCTCGGGCTCGTTCGGGTGCATCGCCCTCGCCGTCAGCGCCACGCAGCGAATCCACGTCTCCAGCGGGTACGCCGGGAGCAGCGGCCGGTCCAGGTCCAGTCCCTCCATCCGGAGCTGCTCCTTGAGCAGCGGGGACACCCGCCCGGTGAGTCCCCGGACGAAGAGCCCCTCGACGATGGGAGGGAAGACGAGTCGCTCGGCCATGCGGGGCATTCCATCCCCGGGCCCACCGGTCGGGTCAAGTGTCTCGGACAGGGCTCTGTGCGTTCCGAACGGGGTAGGGCGTCAGCGGGCCAGGGTGGGACAGCGCCCACGGGGCCGGAAGGGCACGGCCCACAGCCTGCGGACGCCCTGGCCATTCACGGCCGTGAAGAACGTGTCCCAGCCCGAGCGCACGAAGCTCCTCGGCCATGCGTCGCGCATCCCTGGGGCCACATCGTCCAGCGGCAGCGTCACACCGGTGGTGCCATGGCTCACCCAGGCCTCGCGTCCACGCCCGGAGGTGCTCGCGCTGAAGAAGAGGCCGCCCTGGTGGGCCTCCAGGTGCTCGGGCCAGGCGCCCGCCATGCCCGGCTCCAGGTCCGTGAGCAGGCCCGTCCCCACGGCGGTGCCGTCGCTCACCCACAGCTCGCGCCCGCGCAGCCCGTCGTCCGCGGTGAAGTAGAGCTGCGGCCCGAGCACGGTGAGCTCCGCGGGCGACGAGCCCTCGTCCCCGGTGCGGATGTCCTTCACCCGCACCGTGCCCTTGCGGGTGCCGTCGCTGCGCCACAGCTCCACGTCCATGCCCTCCATGTCCGTGGAGGCCGCGAAGTACAGCTTGCCTCCCATCCCCCGCATCTCGCCCGTGGAGGCGAAGTCCGCGACGCTCAACGGCGGCCCTCCGTCCGTCACCATCAGGTGGACGTTGTGGCGGTGCATGTCGCCCATGACGAAGAACACGCGGCGGCCCGCGGCCGTGGGACCTCCGAGGACGGCGCCCTCGCTCGACATGCGCATCAGCTCGACGGGCGCGGAGCCGGGCGTGAGCTTCACCACCACCGTGTAGAACACCTGGGACTGGGCGACGAAGAAGAGCGAGCCGTCGCTGTTGCGCGTCAGCCGGTCCGGGTTGGTGCCCTCGGGCCCCGGGTCGATATCCGCGACGAGCACCGTGCCTGCGGCGGTGCCGTCGGTCGCCCACAGCTCGCGGCCGTGGGCCTCGTCGCTCGCCGCGAAGTAGAGCCGGCCGTCGGCCTCGAAGAACGAGCCAGGGAACGAGCCCGTCGGTCCGGGCCACAGGTCCGCCAGCAGGTGCGTACCGACCTCGGTGCCATCGCTCGTCCACATCTCCGTGCCATGGTCCGCGTCCTCGGCGGCGAAGAAGACGCGGTCGCCCAGGCGGGCGAGCTGCGTGGGCGGCATGCCGATGGGGCCCGCGGGGAAGTCCTTCACCTTGAAGGTGCCTTCGCCCTGGATGCCGCTGCTCACCCACAGGGACTGGCCGGATGTGTCGTCCCCCACGAAGAAGAAGAGGCCGCCACCGGCGTGCACCGGCTCGCGGCCCTCCTGCTCGAGGTCCGCGAGGGCGGGGCCCAGCGGGACGGGCGTCAGGTCACACAGCTCCCACGTGGAGTCCTCCATGGTGGAGCCCCTGCCGGACTCCGACGCGTCTCGAGGCGCGGGGCGGGCCGGGTCGGGTGATGAGCAACCGGCGAGGACCGCCAGCACCAGGGAGAGGGCACGCCAGCGGCGCATCGAGGACCTCGACAAGAAGGGGGTGTGGGACTTGCGGAATCTGGCCGCCTCCGGGCTCTTGCCAACCGGTGCGGAGGGAGGGTGCGAGTCACCGGCGCGCGACACTCCGGGTGTCCGGGAAGGACATTTCCTCGGACGCGGGGACCGATTGGCTCACGACGGACGCCACCTACGTTTGCGGCCCCTGTCATGGGCAGCACCGCCCCGGAGGCCGCGATGTCGTGGAGCCCCTTCTTGCCCCGGCCGCGAGGACTCGTGGCGGTCCTCGTGGGAGCCGTCCTGCTGGCCGGTCCGGCCCTGGCGCAGAGCGCATCGTCGGACGTGGGCACCTGGTCCAGTGTGATGAGCTGGCCCATCACCGCCACGCACGCGAGCCTGCAGCCGGATGGAAGGGTGATGTTCTTCGGCGAGTTCGACGAGGGCGATGGCCCGCCCCGGCGGTGGGACCCCGCCACCAACTCCGTCACCTCGCTGGCGCGCCCCGGGTACAACATCTTCTGCGCGGGGCACTCGTACCTCGCGGATGGCCGGCTGCTCATCACCGGCGGGCACATCGAGAGCCACGTGGGACTGGCCGACGCGAGCATCTATAACACGGCCTCGAATTCATGGACGCGCCTGCCCGACATGAACGAGGGGCGCTGGTACCCGACGAACACGACGCTGCCGAACGGGGACGTCATGGTGCTCTCGGGCGAGGTCGACGGCTCGGGCGACATCAACACGCTGCCCCAGCGCTTCCTGGCGAGCAGCCTGACGTGGCGGAACATGACGGGGGCGGTGCTCAAGCTGCCGTACTACCCGCGCATGTTCGTGGCGCCGGACGGGCGGCTCTTCTACGCGGGGCCGCAGCGCCAGTCGCGGTGGATGAGCACGTCGGGGACGGGCTCGTGGTCCACGGGGCCCTCCAGCAGCTTCGGCTCGCGGCCATACGGGCCCGCGGTCATCCTCGACGGGCGCGTGTTCATCATCGGCGGAGGAGACCCGCCGACGGCCACGGTGGAGACCATCGACCTGAACGCGTCCTCGCCGTCATGGCGGTACGTGGCGTCGATGTCCACGGCGCGGCGGCAGCACAACGCGACGATTCTGCCGGACGGCCGCGTGCTGGTGACGGGCGGGAGCCGGGGCAGTGGCTTCGACAACGCGGACTCTCCGGTGCACTCCGCGGAGGTGTACGACCCGGCGGCGAATCGGTGGACGCGGCTGGCGAGCAACACGGTGTACCGGGGCTACCACGCGACGGCGGTGCTGCTTCCGGACGGGCGGGTGCTGAGCGCGGGAGGCCGCAAGCGGACCACGGCGGAGGTCTATTCGCCACCCTATCTCTACAAGGGCGCGAGGCCGTCGGTGAGCTCGGCGCCGACCACGGTGGCGCCCGGGGCGACCTTCACCGTGTCGACGCCGGACGCGGGACGGATTTCGCGCGTGTCGCTGATTGCGCTCGCGTCGGTGACGCACGCGTTCGACCAGAACCAGCGGCTGGTGACGCTGAGCTTCAAGCGGAACTCGGGGAGCCTGACGGTGACGGCGCCGCGGAACAACAACGTGGCGCCGCCGGGCTACTACCAGCTCTTCCTGGTGAACGACGCGGGCGTCCCGTCGGTGGGGCGGATGGTGCGCATCACCACGCAGTGACAGAGCGTGCGTCTCCGCGCGCCAATACCAAAAAGAGAAGACCCACCTGGGGTGCGGCACACCCGCGCAACCTGGCTCGCGTCGAGGGAGGACACATGGTGCGCCAGGCAAGGCGCTAGACTCCGTGCATGTCCTCCGCGCTCGAGTCCGGACTCTACGAGACACTCCTCAGCCTGGAGCTGCGCAAACGCCTGGATGCCTCGGAACGCGATGGCTGGTGGCACGACGTCCAGAAGTGCGATCCGGCGCTTCGACCCGAGGTGCTTGCCCGGCACGTCTACATGTTGACGCGGCGCGCACTGACTTCGGTGCCCTCGGACGATGCGCAGGCCGAGAATCAGGTGCGCCTCACCAACGACCTCATTTCCCTGCTGAGTCGGGTGGGGAATGACGACACCGTCCTCACGACGGACCAGGTCTACGAAGAAGCCCAATTGCTCCGCGAAGCTCGCCGGGTCGAAAACTCCCTGGCGACCCAGAAGCCGACAATCCGGCCTCATCTCTCGCTCGCAGAGAGCGGGCTGTTGGTGAATGGGCGCCGCGACTACCAGGTGGGGCCGGAGCTCGCACGGGAGATCGAGAGCGCCGACCGCATCGACCTCCTATGCGCCTTCGTCCGCTTCGCGGGCCTGCGTCTGGTGCGAAAGCAGCTGGAAGAGTTCGTCCGCCGCGGAGGCCAGCTGCGTGTCATCACCACCGTGTACACCGGCTCCACGGAGCGCCGAGCCCTCGACGAGCTGGTCAAGCTGGGCGCCAAGGTGAAGGTCTCTTTCGAGACGGACCAGACCCGTCTCCACGCGAAGGCCTGGCTCTTCCACCGCAAGACGGGCCTGCACACCGCCTACATCGGCTCGTCGAACCTGACACACAGCGCGCTGGTAGATGGGCTGGAGTGGAACGTGCGGGTGAGCCACGCGGACAACGCTGGCATCCTCGAGCGCGTCGGCGCCACCTTCGAGCAGTACTGGAGTGAGCCGGAGTTCGTCCCATACGACCCGGACCGGGATGGCGAGCGGTTGTCCGTGGCACTTGCGCGGGAGCGGGGAGGCTCTGGCACGTCCGCGCTGGAGCGACTCGTCGCGCTCAACATCGAGTTCGAACCGAAGCCGCACCAGCGGCAGATGCTCGAGGCCCTGGAAGCCGAGCGGCAGCATGGGCACCGGAAGAACCTCGTCGTCGCCGCGACGGGCACGGGCAAGACGTGGGTGGCCGCGTTCGACTATCGGCGCCTGCGTGCCCAGGGGCACGAGCGGCTCCTGTTTGTTGCCCACCGGGACGAGATTCTCCAGCAGAGCCAACAGGTCTTCCAGTTGGTGCTGCGGGACTCTGCGTTTGGCGAGCGACTCGTTGCGGGGGAGCGGCCGGTCAATGGGGCTCCGCACGTCTTTGCCTCCGTGCAGTCCCTGCAGCGCCAGCTCGAGACCCTGACCCCGGACGCGTATGACGTCGTGGTCGTGGACGAGTTCCACCACGCGGAAGCGCCCACCTACCGCAATTTGCTGGAGCGCCTGAAGCCCCGCATCCTGCTCGGTCTCACCGCGACCCCAGACCGCGGGGATGGGCAGTCCGTGCTGGGCTGGTTCGACGGTCGCATCGCCTGTGACGTCCGGCTCTGGCAAGCCCTCGAGCAGCAGTTGCTCTGTCCCTTCCAGTACTTCGGCGTCAACGATGGCACCGACCTCTCGTCGGTGACGTTCAAGCGAGGAAGGTATGCGAAGGGAGAGCTCGAAGCGGCCTACCTCGTCACCGGTGATGACATCCGTGCCCGTCGCATCCTCCAGGCCGTGGAGGAGTACGTACACATTCCCCAGACGATGCGTGCCCTCGGTTTCTGCGTCAGCATCAAGCACGCGGAGGTCATGGCGCGGCACTTCAACAACGCGAACCTTCACGCGGTGGCCCTGCATGCGGGCTCTCCGGATGGGGAGCGGCGTGACGCTGTCGCAAGGCTGCGTCGGGGCGAGCTTCAGGCCGTCTTCACCGTGGACCTCTTCAACGAGGGTGTGGACATCCCCGAGGTGGACACCATCCTCCTGCTCCGGCCGACCGAGAGTGCCACCATCTTCCTCCAGCAACTGGGCCGCGGCCTGCGTTGGTCTCCAGGCTCGAGCAAGAGCGTCCTGACGGTGCTCGACTTCATTGGACAGGCGAGCAAGAGCTATCGCTTCGACGTGCGCTACCGCGCCATCGTTGGAGGCACGCGACGGCAGTTGGAGAATGAGCTGGAGCATGACTTCCCGCGCCTGCCACCCGGCTGCGCCATCCGGCTGGATCGGATTGCCCGGGAGCACGTCCTGCAGAATGTCCGAGCCGCCGTCCAGCAGGCGCGGCGCATGCTCCTGGAAGAACTCCAGTCCCTGCCTCCCGAAACGCGCTTGTCGGAGTTCTTGAAGGCCACGGGCTACGAACTGGAGGACGTCTACGGACGCGCCTCGGAGCGCAGTTCCTTCACGGCGCTACGGCGCGATGCAGGTTTTGAACGACGGGCTGCTGGGCCGCACGAAGGGGCGCTCTCCAAGGCGCTGCCCCGGTTGCTCCATGTCGGTGATGAAGAGCGATTGAGGGCATGGCGCGCCTGGTTGTCGCAGCCAATGCCTCCCGCACCGGCAACGCCTGGCAGTCGGGAGCAGCGCCTGCAGTGGATGCTGTTTTCCGCACTCGGCTTCCGGAGTCGCCCGGTGGCGGAGTGGTCGCAGGCACTCGCGGAGCTGTGGTCCGGTGTGGCTTTGCGCGAGGAGTTGCTGGAGTTGATGGAGCTCCTCGCGGATCGGAGCCGGCGGGTCCACACCCCGTTGGACACCTCAGGCTCCGTGCCGCTCGCAAGCCATGCGACGTATGGACTCTACGAAGTGATTGCGGCCTACGGGGTGCTGGGAACGAAGGGGACGCTGCGGGAGGTGCGAGAGGGCGTCCTGTGGGTGGAGGCGCACGGGACGGACCTGCTCTTCGTGACCCTCGACAAGTCGGACGCGGACTTCAAGCCGACCACGCGCTACGCGGACTACGCCGTCTCACCGAGCCGGTTTCATTGGGAGTCGCAAAACGCCACGTCGTCGTCCTCGCCCACAGGTCGGCGGTACGTCGAGCACGTCCAGCGGAAGACGCGCGTGGTCCTCTTCGTGCGCGAACGCAAGAAGGATGACCGAGGCGAGTCGATGCCGTACCTCTGCCTGGGCCCGGTCCGCTACGTAAGCCATGAGTCGGAGCGACCCATGCGCATCCTGTGGGATCTGGAGATCCCCATGCCCGCGGACTTCTTCCAAGCGACGAAGGTGGCCGCCGGGTAGGTTCAGCAGCCGGGCCCCCAGCCGCTCCTCGAGCCGTCATCCGTGAAGCACACCAGAATCAGGGGCGCCGATCTGGCCAAGGAGCGGCTCGAGACGCTCGCGGCCCGCGGCTTCAAACGTGTGATGAACGCTCGCATGGCCGCCAGGGTCTGGGCGCTGATTCAGAGCACCTGACCCTGGCGGCTCGCGTAGCGCTCGGCCAGCACCGAGCACACGATGAGCTGGAGCTGATGGTAGAACATCAGCGGCAGGACGATGAGCCCCAGCGCCGGATGTGAGCCGAAGATGAGCCGGGCCATGGGCACACCAGAGGCCAGCGTCTTCTTCGAGCCGCAGAACACCGCGGCAATCTCGTCCTCCTTCTCGAATCCGAGCGACCGCGTCACCGTGGTGCTCAGCGTCAGCACGAGTGCGAGGATCAGCGCCGCGCCGCCGAGCGTCATCGCCAGCAGGCTGCCGCCGTAGTGGGAGAAGAGGCCCGACTTCACCGAGTCACAGAACGACGCATAGACGAGCACCAGGATGAACACCCGGTCGAACATGTTGGTGTACTTCCGGTAGCGCGCGAACCAGCTCCCCAGCACCGGGCGGAGCAACTGGCCGATGACCAGCGGCAGGAGCAGCAACCCCGCCAGCTTGACGATGGCGTCCCCCAGCGAGAGCGACTGCCCCGTCGTCTTCGCGAGCAGGCTGACGATGAGCGGCGTGAGCACGACGCCCAGCAGGCTGGACAGGCTCGCGTTGAAGATGGCGGCCGCCACGTTGCCTCGGGCGAGGCCCGTCATCGCCACCGAGGAGGAGATGGTGGAAGGCACCGCGCACAGGTAGAGGAACCCCAGCGACAGGCCGGGAGGAAGCCAGCGGCCCACGAGGGCATCGAGCAGCAGCCACAGCAGCGGGAACACGCCGAAGGTGAACGACTGCACCACGAGGTGGAGCCGCCACTTCATGACGCCGGCCTTCAGGTTCGCCAGCGGCAGGCCGAGCCCATACAGGAGGAACACCAGGAAGATGCCGACGTTGGCGACGACGTCCGCATGAAGCGTCCCGCCGGTGCGGCCGAAGTCGGGGAAGAGGGCGGCCAGCACGACGGCGACGACCATCCCCACCAGGAACCAATCCCGAACGAGCCGTTTCACGATGCGAAGGGGCATGTCTGGGGCTCCATACTCCGTGCCGCACCGGACCTCCACCACCGGCGCACGGGAGGCACTCGCCGGGCGTGCTACCGTCCGTCGCCGCCATGACCGTGACTCTCCAGGAGCTGGGCCCGGAGCTGCTCGACCAGGTGGGCCCGATGTGCGCCCGCGGAAGCGCGGGCTGGAGCTGGCGGCGGAGAAGGGCGACCCCTGCTTCCTGGAGACAGCGAAGGAGTCCAACCGCGAGTGGTATCGCGGCTTCGGCTTCGAGACCCAGCGCATCGAGCCATGCTTCGACGGCGGTCCGCCGCAGTGGTTCATGTGGCGGCCGCCCGAGGCGGCGCAGGTGGATGCGCCACCGGCCGCGCGGGCTCCCGGAGCCGGGTAGCCGTCACATGCCCATGGGGCCCAGCTCGTGAGGTATCGGCACGCCTTGCCCCGGCGGCGGTAGCGCGAGCCGACGCAGCGCCCCGTCGTGCCACGTCATGAAGCACAGGTCCGGGGACTCCAGTGGACGGTCGAAGTCGAAGTGCACGCGCATCGGCCCGACGTCATTGGATTCCTTCACGGTGATGTTCAGCCCAGACAGTTGCACCTGCGTCCCAGGTGCTGGCGAGACATCCCGGTAGACCTGCTCCCAGAAGCTCAACTTCCGCGCGTCCGTGCGCACCACGAGGTCGAAGCCGTTGGCCGACGTTCGCTCCAGGGAGTGGTCGTGCGGCGCCGCGCTGAGCAGCCGGAACCGATGGGGCGCCCGACCCGTGAGCGCCATGGCCGCGGGGACATAGGTGGCGATGACGGGGTCCGCCGCGGCCACCATGACCAGGGTGCCGTCACATGGCGGAGTCGAGCGAGCAAGGCTCCACTGCGCGTCGGCAATCCGCCCCAACGCCACGGCGACCGCCATCCGGAAGAGCGGCCCGAAGAAGAAGTGCCCGAACGCGAGCATGACCACCGCCGCGCGGAAGCCCACGCGCGTCCACCGCGAGAGCCCCGCCTCACGAGAGGCCTGCCAGCTCCGCACGAGCAGCACGGCCACCAGCGCGCTGCCCGCAACCAGGGGAATCATCAGCACCCGCCCGCCGATGACACCCACGGCGCCGGGGACGACGGAGGCCAGTCCTCCCGGTAGCAGCCAGCGCAGCGTGCGCCGCTCCTGTTCCGACATGCGCCCGCGCAGGGCTCGCAGGAGCACCAGGGCTCCGATGGTGACGATGGCTCCCCAGACAGCGAAGGCCGGATGCAGCGGCGGCACGCCCGCGACCGCGTCGGACGGTGTGGCCACGACGAGGTCGCCCAGGAGGATGAACACGCGCTCGGCCACGGTCGCGACGAAGGCGCCTGGAGCACGGGCCGGGTCCAGGTACGCGCCGCTGCCTCGGGCGCCGTAGCCCCGGGCCACGTAGAACACGAGGTACGCCGCCACCACCAAGACATAGGGCGCGAGCGCCACGGCCGCGCGTCGCGGGCCTTCTCGGCGGCCGAACAGCTCGTAGGCGCCAATCAGCGCCACCGCCCCGAGCGCCGGCTCTCCTCCGAGCAGCGAGATGACGAGGAGCAACGGTCCCAGGAACCACCCCGGCTTCCAGCCGTCCTCTCGGGCCCGCAGGTGGAACGCCAGGGCGAGCAGGCCCGGCACTCCGGACACGAGCGGATGCCGTGCGGCAATCCACGCCACCGGCATCAGGTGCGCCGCGGCCACGGCGTAGGCAATGGTGGCCACGGCCGCCAGCGGTGCGGGAAGCCATCGCTTGTGCAGCCAGCCCACCACCGCGACCATCGCCAGGAACCAGGCGAGACTGTGCAGGTGGGCAGGGAAGGGCGTGTCGCCGAAGAGCTTCGTGTCCAGGACGAGCAGCGCGCTGGTCAGCGGCCGGAAGAAACGGACCGACAGCGTGTCGGGCGTCCACCACGGAATCAGCCCACCTTCCCGGAGCCCCACCGGCGACGTGGTCGACGTGCCCGAGAACTCGTAGAGGCCCAGCGGGCTCCACTGGCCGAACTCGTGGAGCTGCCCGGAGATGATGAGCCGGTGCAGCAGGTCATCGAGCACCAGCCCCACCGTCAGGGAGGGCAGCGACACCAGCACCCCGAGCCCCAGGGCCAGCACGAGCGAGCGGGGCCAGCGCCACCAGGAGCGCGGCCGAGCGGCTGCCTGTGTCCCTGGGCTCCCGCCCGCTGTCTCCCCCATCTCCGGCATGAGCGTGACGCCTCCGTGTGCCGCGGGGTGAGATTACCCCGAAGCTGGCACGCGGCGTTGGGGCCCCCCGCGTGCCGATGTGACGAATGGCACCCGGCCGACGCACGCACGAGCCTCGACGCAGGGCGCTACGAAAGACTCGTTCCACCGAGCGAGGGCATTGCCCTTCGTCCCGGCTTCCTCCACCATGCCGCGCGGAGGTGGAACATGAATCAGGATTCAGGTCGGAGTGCTCTCGTGACGGGCGCCGCGAACGGCATCGGCCTCGCGGTGGCGGAGAACCTGGCGGCCCAGGGCGTGCGCGTGCTGCTGGCGGACCTCGACGAGACCGCGGGCTCCGCGGCGGCGAAGCGCCTGCCAGGTGCGCTCTTTCAACGTGCGGACGTCTCCTCCCGTGAGGAATGTCGAGCCCTGGTGGCGACCGCCGAGCGCGAGTGGGGGCGGCTGGACATCCTCGTCAACAACGCGGGTCTCCAGTACGTGTCCCCGGTGGAGGAGTTCCCCGAGGACCGCTGGGAGAAGATGATTCAAATCATGCTCGTCGGGCCGTTCCTGCTGACGCGCTACGCCCTGCCGCTGATGTACGCGCGCAAGTGGGGCCGCATCATCAACATGTCCTCGCTGCACGGGCTCGTGGCCTCGCCGTTCAAGTCCGCGTACGTCTCCGCCAAGCACGGCCTCATGGGCCTGACGAAGACGGTGGCCCTGGAGGCCGCGGACAAGGGCGTGACGGTGAACGCCGTGTGCCCCGCCTACGTGCGCACGCCGCTGGTGGAGAAGCAGATCGCCGACCAGGCGCGCGTCCACGGAATCACGGAGGCGGAAGTCATCGAGAAGATCATGCTCGCTCCCGCCGCCGTGAAGCGGCTCCTCGAGCCCTCCGAGGTCGCCGCCTACGTGTCCTTCCTGTGCTCGGATGCCGCCGGCGGTATCACCGGGTCTGCGCAGGTGATGGACTGCGGCTGGACGGCTCGCTGAGCGAGTCCCCGCCGGGGCTCGCGGGGGGCACCTCCGCGAGCTCCTCCCGGAAGGTCTCCGCCGACAGGTACACGGAGACGAGCGTCACCACGGCCAGCACCACCATGTAGAGCGACACCGGCCACGCCTCGCCGCCGGAGCGCGACAGCAGCGCGGTGGCGATGACGGGCGACAGGCCTCCGGCGAACACCGACGCGAGCTGGTAGCCCAGCGACGCGCCGCTGTAGCGCACGCGCGTGCCGAACAGCTCGGAGAAGAAGCTCGCCTGCGGGCCGTACATGGCCGCGTGCGCGATGATGCCCAGCGAAATCGCCAGCCAGATGAGCCCCGTCTCCTTCGTGTCCAGCAGCCAGAAGAAGGGGAAGGACATCAGCCCGCAGCCCACCGCGCCCGCGAGGTACACCGGCCGGCGGCCGAAGCGGTCCGACGCGGCGCCGAACGCGGGAATGGCCACCAGGTGCACCGCCATGGCCACCAGCACGCCGTTGAGGAACGTGGAGCGCGGAAGGCCCAGCCGCTCGGTGCCGTACGAGAGGACGAACGTGGTGATGATGTAGAAGAAGCCGTTCTCCGCGAAGCGCGCCCCCATCGCCAACAGGATCTGCTTCGGGTACGTGCGCAGCGCGTCCAGCACGGGGATGCGCGGGGCCGCGGGCTCCGGCTTGCGGTGCTGGAACACGGGCGACTCGGCCACGCGCAGGCGGATGAACACGCCCATGCCGATGAGCACCGAGCTGAGCAGGAAGGGGATGCGCCAGCCCCACGCGAGGAACTGCGCCTCGCTCAGCCGGGAGAAGACGGAGAACACGGCCGTGGCCAGCAGCATGCCCGCCGGTGCCCCCATCTGCGGCCAGCTCCCGTAGAAGCCCCGGCGATTCGGCGGCGCGTGCTCCACCGCCATCAGCACCGCGCCGCCCCACTCACCGCCGAGGCCAAAGCCCTGGACGAGCCGCAGCAGCACGAGCAGCGCCGGGGCCCAGCTGCCCAGCGTGTCGTAGGTGGGCAACAGCCCCACCGCGAAGGTCGCGAGGCCCATGAGCATCAGCGTGGCGCTGAGCATGGCCTTGCGGCCCAGCTTGTCGCCGTAGTGGCCGAACACCACGCCACCCAGCGGACGGGCGATGAAGCCGACGGCGAAGGTGCCGAAGGCCGCCATCGTCCCCGTCAACGGGTCGAAGGAGGGGAAGAAGAGGCGGTTGAACACCAGCGCCGCCGCCGTCCCGTAGAGGAAGAAGTCGTACCACTCGATGGCGGTGCCGATGAAGCTCGCCACCGCCACCTTGATGATGGAGTCCTGCCGCTCCTGCGTGGGCTGCATGTCTTCCCCTCCCAGTGTCCGGTGTGGTGATTACAGCAGCAGGCGGAGCGTCATGAAGTAGGACGCGTCGATTTCGTCCTCCTCACGGTCCTGCTTCTTCTGGTAGCGCGCGTAGCGGGCGCCCAGGGCCACGTCCTCGGTGAACCAGTAGGTGCCACCGATATTGAGGTACGTCTGCGTCGTCTTCGTCACCGGCTCCACGGCGGGCGAGTCCCCGGTGGCCGGCACGAAGCTGGGCGAGCGGTCCGTCACCCGGGCGAGCTGGACGCCCACGCCCGAGCGGCCCTGGATGTTGAAGTCCACACCGGCGGAGAACGTCGTCGCCGTGTAGCGCGTGCCCAGGAGCTGGTCCGCGAAGCCCGGGGTGCTGTTGGTGACGTCGTTCTGCACGCGGGCGATGTTGAAGAACGGGGTGATGAAGAGGGGGATGCCCACGTTGGTGTGCAGCTTCAGCAGCAGGTTGCCGCGCAGGTTGTTGCCGTGCAGCAGCGGGTCCGTGCGCGACGTCGTCTGGTAGTTCACGTCGAAGACCTGGGCCATGGCCTTGGCCTCGAACAGCTCGTGCGTGTACGCGATGGATGGGCTGAACACCTGGAAGTGCAGGTCGTCGTCGGGCTGGCCGTTGCGGAAGTTGCCCAGGGGCCGCTCCCAGAAGCGGCTGCCACCGCCGAACGAGCCGCCCACCTGATAGGAGCTGGACGTGCTCAGCGGGTTCGCCGCCGTGTAGCCGAAGCCCACCCGGAAGCCCTTCCAGTCATACGCCGCCTGCGCGCCCTGGCCGCGGTTGAAGCCGCTGTAGAGGAGCGGGTCTCGCGTGTACTTGTCCGCGAGGAGCGTGTCCGCCACGTGGGTGGAGATGTAGTCCACGCTGGCCGGGTCCAGGATGATGCCGGCCTCCACCGTCGCGTTCCACCGCTGCAGGCGGATGACCTGGTCGCGGACGCTGAAGGACGCGGTACCTTCCCAGACACCCGAGCCGTGCGCGCGGATGTTGCGCTCGAACTCGCTCTTGAAGGAGACGTACTGGCCCAGGCGCCCCTCGAAGCCGAAGCGCGTGAGGGCCACCGTCGTCGCGCGGCTCTCGCGGTTGCGGTTGAGCGTCTGGATGAGGTTCTCCACGTGGATGCCGCCCGCGAGCGCGAGCAGCGGCTTCACGTAGAACGCCTCGTTGCCAATGGCGATCTTCGGCCGGACGACGGGCGGGGGCGTGGTGTCGATGACCTCGCTGGTGCCCGCCATCTCCTCGGGCGTGGAGGGCTTGTCCGCGTCCTTGTCCTTGTCGGCCGGCGCGGCCTTGTCGGCGGAAGCCTCGGCGGCGGCGGGCGCGGCCTCTGGAGTCTGCTGGGGCGCGTCGGAGGCGGGCGCCGCTGGCGCGGACTCGGCGGCGGCGGGGGACTGGGCCCAGGCGGCCGGCACGGTGCCCAGGGCCAGCGCGCACAGGGTCGCGGTGATGGGAAGTCGCTTCATGGAGAGTGCTCGGGAAGGTGTGGGAGGTACTGCTGCCGGCCCCGCCGCGTGTGAGGGCCGCGGCGGGGCCGGCTCCTTGGGGGGGAGGGGGAGCGGGCTACTGCGCCAGGTAGCGCAGCACCAGGTCCAGCCCCGCGGAGGAGCGCATGGAGCCGAAGTGGTTGGCGATGAAGCCCTTGTTGAAGTAGCCGCTCGTGTCGTAGTCGCTCAGCGTGGTGAGCGTGTTCGTCACGCAGCCGTCCATGTCGATGCGCGAGGCGGCCTCGGAGACGTAGTAGTCCTGGTAGTTGGAGCCCTTCGTCTTGTCCGTCATCGTGATGGTGAAGTACTTCACGACGTTGTTGCCGCACTGGCCCGTCTTGCCGAAGGCGTAGTCACCGTCCGCGCACGGAGTGGCGAAGAGGTCGCGGGGGCCGTTGAGCGGCTTGTGGAAGTACGTCTGCACGTAGTTGGAGCGGCTGCCCATCTCGCAGACGATGGTGCCGCGCATGGTGTCGTTGGCGGCGCACAGCGAGTTGGGCTGGGTGTCGTAGGTGGACACGCCGTGGTTGGCGCCCGAGCCGAGGATGACGTGGCTGAGCTGGGGGAAGGGGTTGACGGCGCCCGAGCGGCCGGCGCTCCACTCCACGTACATGCGGCGCAGGGCATCGCGCGCGACGGTGACGCCCAGCGAGTGGCCGATGAGGGCCACCTTGCGGTTCGGGTTGTTCTTCATCACCGCCTTCACCAGCGACTGGAGGATGGGCGTGGACCAGCCGTGGTCGATGTTGCCCGCGGCGTTCTGCGTGGTGCTGTTGGCGGCCGGGTCGATAGTGGTGACGATGTCCGTGCGGAAGTCCACGGCGATGACGCGGTAGCGCAGCGCGACGAGCTTCTCGGCGAGCTGATCTCGCGCGGTGGTGTCCGCGGTGAACTGCACGTTCTCCGTGGCGGTGTTGACGGAGGTGCCCTCCGGGAGGAGGAACTTCTCCCAGGTGTGCGGGCGGGTGGAGTTGCCGTGTACGAGGATGACGATGGGCTTGGAGCTGTCCTCGTTGCCTTGCGCGTACTCCTTGGCCGCGCAGGGATAGCCGTCGATCTTCGCCACGTTGCCGTCGAGGTAGTCGGTGGCCGCGTTGGGGCCGCCGAAGGCGACGGCGCCCGTCCACTTGCCGTCGTTGTTGCCGTCCTTGTAGGGCGTGGTGCCGGCGTTGTTGGCCTTGTCGTAGTAGAGGTTCGTCACCGAGCAGCCCGGGTGGTTCGTCAGCGGGCGGTAGTGGCCGTCATAGGTGCGGTAGTTGTCCTGGTTCTGCGGCACCGTGGTGGTGATTTCCGCCATCTCCGGCGCGTCCTGGATGGACCAGTTGGCGATGTCGATGCCCGCCGCCTGGACCTCGGACGTCTTCGCGGAGATGCGCTCGCGACAGGCCTTCACCTCGGCCGGAGTCTGGTCCTGGGGAGTCACGCCCTCGTCCGGGTCCTGGTTCTGACATGCCAGCCCGCACAGCCCGAGGACCGCCGCCACAGCACGAATAGTCTTGCGACGCGTTGCCATTTGTAGCTCCGTTGCAATCGCTTACAGGGTTTCAGTGGAAGTGCGGGTGATTCCCTGGCGAAGCACACTGGATGGAGGGAAGCCCCGGCCCGCGGCGGAGACGCCATACGCCGCAAGTAGTGGATTCGTACCAAATCAACTGCACGCGGAGCAAACCGGAGTTGAAGGCTGATTCATCTTTCGGCCGCGCGGAGTTGAAGCCTGATTCAGTATTGCAGTGCGTCACGCGGCCTGAACATGAAGCCTGATTCAGTATTGCAGTGCGTCAGCCGCTGAGCGACACGCATCGCGCGTCGCGGTGCGTCAGACATTGCGAAGTCCGGTGTCCATCGCGGCGCGTCATGGGTGTACGTTCCGACTCCTGGACTCGACGTCACCAGGAAGGCGTACATCGAATGAACCCACGTCACCTCAGCCGCGGGGAGTTCCTCGCCCTCACCGGCCTGCTGTCCGGCTCCACCCTGCTGCGCGGCACCGCGGAGGCCGCCGCGCCCGCCGCGTCCGCACCGGCGAAGAGCGCCGCGCCCCCCGCGATGCCGTCCCGCGCGGAGATGGAGAAGATTCGCCGCGAGTGCCGCGCGTCGCTGTCGCTCGGCTTCCCCAACGACACGGGCGAGGAGCTCATCCGCATTGGCGAGTGGCTGAAGCGCCAGGGCGTGTCGCGGGACTTCTATGGGGGCGGTGAGTTCGTCCAGGCCTTCGAGAAGAAGGTGGCGGGGCTGCTCGGCTTCGAGGATGGCTGCTACATGCCCACGGGCACCATGGGGCAGCTCGTCGTCCTGCGCATGTACGCGGACGCGAGCGGCAACCGGCGCGTGGGCCTGCACCCGTCGTCCCACCACATCCTGCACGAGGACGACGCGCACGCGGTGCTGCACAACCTGCGCGAGGTCGTCCTCTGCCCATGGACGCGGCCGCTGCTGGCCAGCGACGTGCGCGACGCGAAGGATCCGCTCGGCACGGTGAGCGTGGAGCTGCCGGTGCGGTGGCTGGGCGGACAGCTCCAGACGTGGGAGCAGTTGGAGGAGCTGAAGCAGGTCTGCCGCGAGAAGGGCGTGAAGCTCCACATGGACGGCGCGCGGCTGTGGGAGAGCCAGCCGTACTACGGGCGCTCGTACGCGGACATCTGCCGCGGCTTCGACTCCGTCTACGTGTCCTTCTACAAGATGGTGGGCGCGCTCAGCGGAGCCATGGTGTTGGGGAGCGCGGACTTCGTCAAAACCGCGCGCGTCTGGCGGCACCGGCACGGCGGCAACCTGTTCCAGATGCTGCCCTACGTGGCGTCCGCGGCCATGCGCCTGGACGAGGTGCTGCCGAAGATTCCCGGCTACGTGAAGCGCGCGAAGTCGCTGACGGAGGCGCTGGCCGCGGACTCGCGCATCTCCGTGCTGCCGCGTCCCGTGCAGACCAACATGTTCCGCGTCTACCTGCGCGGCGACCCGGCGGTGCTGACGCGGCAGCGGGACCGCATCGCCCGCGAGGACAAGGTCTGGGTGTCCAACGGCTTCGGCCCCACGCGCGTGCCCGGCGTCTGCGAGACGGAGCTCCAGGTGGGCGAAGATGTGGGGAACATGAAGGACGCGGAGATTGCCCGCGCCTTCTCGCGCCTGCTCGACGCGTGAGCAGGCAGGCGTGCCCGGCCGGATGGAGTGCGGGCGGCCGGGCCCGCCCGCGGAGGGAATCGCGCACGACACTCTCGTGCGTGGCGGGTTGCGCGGGCCTCCGGCTGCGTTACCTCAAGTCATGACCGAAGTTCAGCAGACGACCCGTGACTACAAGATCCCCGATGGGTGCCCCATCTGCTCGGCGGACCTCCCGGTGCGCGTCACCGCGTCCGGGCCCAGTGCCGTCTGCAAGCACTGCGGCTGGTTCGGCCGACCCCTCATCACCGTGACGCATCAGGGCCTTCGTGTCTCCGTCGAAGGCAGGCAGGCTCAGGCATAGCCCTCGCTCAAGGCTGCGACTGCGGCCCCTCCGGCTTGCAGTAGGTGCGCGGCGGTCCCTGGTCGTTCATCTCCACCGAGATGTTGGCGGTGGGCCGGCACGCGCGAAGCTGCTGGTCGCACTGGTAGGGCGGCTCCCGCCCGCAGTCCGCCGTTACGTTGCACGACTTCAGCCAGTACGCCTTCGACGCTTCTTCCGGTACCCGGAGGAGCACCGAGCCCTTCTGGCGGCAGCCGCTCGGCGGAGGCTCCGCAATCACGCAGGCGCCACCGGGCCAGGGCCCGATGAGCTCGTGGATGCAGACGCCGTTGGCGCCGCACTCGGCGTCCACCCGGCACCCGACTCCAAGCGGCACACCGCAGTCTCCGTCCGCCGCTGGGGGCGCGTCGGGAGGCGGTGGCCCACCCGGTGGCTTGCATTCGAGCGGCGTCGAGACGAAGTGCCAGCCCTCCGCGAGCGGGGCTCCGGTGGGTGAGTCCTGGGCCGTCAATGGCTGGGGCGCGCGAATCAACACCCGCCCGGGAGAGCCTCCGATGAGCGGCTCCGTGTCGTCCCTTCGCCGGTTGCCGTTCGCATCCTGGTACGCGCCGAGCCACGCGACGCCCACCTTCGCTCCCGAGGGGCGCGTGACGAGGTGCTCGGCACCGGGCTCGTCGAAGATGCGCACCTCGAAGTTCCGGTAGTACTCCGCGCGGATGGCCGTGCCCGCCTGCTCGACGAGCACGTCCTGCTCACCGGGGAGCATGCCTCGGAGGCTCCAGAAGACGGCCACGCTCACGTCGGGGTGCTCCGTGCCGACGTGCTCCGAGGTGCCCGTCACGCTGCCCGGCACCGTGAACAGCGGCGTCCCCGAGTACGCGTCGTCGACGAGCGAGTCGCCACAGGCCAGCGCCGTGCCCGCGAGCACCAGCGCGAGCCCCCGGAGGCTTGAAGTCACCAGCGCCATACGACTCCTCCCGAGCCCCACCAGGTGAGGGGCGTCACCAGCTCACGGTCCACCTCCACGCCGTTCTGCACCACGGCGCGTGGGAAGAGGCCCGTCACGGGGCCACCTTCGAAGCGCAGGGCGACTCCCGCGCCGAGCTGCCGCTCCACCAGCAGGATGCCGCCGAAGCCCGCGCCCCAGGCGCGCCGGTCCTGGACGCTGCGCTCCGTGTCGAAGCGCTGCTGGTGCAGCACGCCCTCGAGGAAGAGGCCGAAGGCCACGCTCGCGGGCTCCAGGTCGATGAAGCGCAGCAGGGACAGCCCCAGCCCGAGCTCGGTGTGGCGGTGCGGCAGGAGTCCGTCCGCGCTCGTCGCGCTCACGGTGGAGCCGCGCAGGCGCAGGCCCACCGAGCCCCACTCGAAGTCGAGGCCGTAGCCGAGCTGGAGCTGGGGCAGGGCGCCTTCGCCCGCGAGCGCCTGGCCCCGCATCCCCGCGAGGAGGGAGAGGTTGTGCGAGTACGGCTTCGACCCGCCGCGACGCCGCACGAGCCTGTCGTAGCGGACCGTCTCGAAAGGCAGCGCGGCGAGCTCCACGGCGGCCCCCGCGGCGAGCGACACCTGGTACTCGCGGTACTCGTCCGACTTGCGCTGCTGCACGAAGTAGCTGCCGGCGGGCAGGGACAGCTCGCGCTTCTGGCCCTGCGGCGTGACTTCCGCCACCACCGGGCCTCCCTGCCGTCCCTCCATGATGAGGTAGAGCGCGGAGTCCGCCAGCCGGAGCTGGCCCGTGCGCCCGCGCTGATTGGCCGGTGTCGAGAGCACCAGCTCGCCGCGTCCCTTCACCTCCCACGAGTAGGTGGGGTGCTGCAGCGCCACCGTCTGGCCGCTCGAGCGCAGCGTCTGCGCGTAGGTGTAGCCGTAGGCCTCGGTCAGCGTCACGTTGCCGTCGTCATCGTGGTCCGCAGCGCCGCGCAGCGCGTTCGCCAGGTGGTGCGTGAAGAACGAGCCGCGCAGCCGGTCCGACTCCTGGCTCGCCTCGCCCGCGGCGCTGGAGGTGATGATGGCCAGGCCCTCGGTGGCCACGTTGTCCTTCAGGCTGATGTCGAAGGTCGCCGCGGTGCTCATGCCCTTCACGCGCGTCACCGTCCCGGAGCGGCATGCATCCAGCACGAGGAGGCGCACTCCGGCGGGGGAGCCCTCCACCAGCGTCTTGATTTCCTCCAGTGGAAGCTCGGTGCGTCCCAGGTGCAGCGACGCCGCGTCGGCGTGGCCCGAGTAGAAGACGATGAGCGCGGTGGACTGGCCGGCCCCGGCCTGGACGCGGATGGCGGCGTTCACGTCCTGAAGGGCGCGACGTACGTTGGCCGCGTCCTCTCCGAGCAGCAGCAGCGTGCGCCGGGAGGAGACGCCGCCGTGCTCGCGCAGCACGTCGGAGAAGAGGCGCGCGTCCTGCTCCGCGTACAGGAGGCCCACCTCGCTGGCGGCGCCGTCGTTGTGGCCGATGGCCACGACCCACGTCTGCTCCGGCAGTGCGCGTGCGGACAGCGGCGCGAGCAGCGCGAGGATGAGTCCGAGGAAGAGGCCCCGGCCCGCGCTCATGGCCTTGGCCCCTGCTTGTCCATGATGAACGGCGTGCTGACGCAGCCCTTCGGGCAGGAGGGCGCGGTGTCGGGGCCCGTGGACTCACAGCGCGGCGGGGCGCTGACGTCGGGGCAGTGCACGAGGTAGAGCGTCTCGCGGCCCGGCTGCGCGTCGAGCGACACGGCGCCAGGGAGCTCGATGGCGTTGCCCGCGGACAGGCGCGTCTGTTGCCCGGGCTCTCGCGGCCAGGCGGTGTAGAGCGCTCCCGAGGCTTCGACTCCGAGGACCATCACCTGGCCTTCGTCGGGCAGGTCCACTGAGAAGCGGAGCCGGTCTCCTGGAGCGAAGGCGCCGCCGCTGACCACCTCCTCGGCGTGGTCTCCCGCGAGCCGAAATACGTGCAGCGCGGGCGAGCCCTTGAAGCGCGTGCCCTGCGTCTGCGGGCTCACCCACACGAAGACGACAGCGGCGGTGGCCACGGCTGCAAGCGGGACGAACCAGCGCAGCAGCCGGTGGTGCAGGGGAGGGGGCCGGTCGAGCCCCGTGCGGATTCGCGCCAGCATCGCGCGCGGATCCACTCCGTCCACGGCGTCGAAGCCGGCGCGGCGCTCGACCATGCGGGCGGTGCAGTCCGTGCAGCCGGAGACGTGCTGCTCGAGGCGCTGCGCTTCTTCCTTCGCGAGCTCTCCGGCGTGGAGCCGGTCCAGCGTGAAGTCGGATGGGCAGCCCGGGCCGCCCTGTCGCAGGTTGGTGAAGTCAGGGGGGCTCATGATCGCCTCCTTCCGAATCCGAAGAACCCGGACGGCTTGCGCTCCGGTGGCAAGTTGTTGACGGCGGGGGCTTCGGTGTCCAACGCGGTCCTGGCCGAGGCCCAGGCCTGGAATCGCTCGATGAGGTTTCCCACCGTGCGCTTGGACACGCCGAGCACCTCGGCGGCTTCCTCGTGCGACATGCCGTCGAGGAAGACATAGACGGCGGCGCTGGCCTGCCGCTCATCCGCGTCCGCGAGGAGGCGGCGGAGGAGCACGAGGTCATCGGGGCTCGCCGGCTCGGTCCGCGCCTCGGCGTCACCGGCGGAGGGCATGTGCTCCGCGTACAGCTCGGCGCGGCGGGAGCGGTCCCGGATGAGGTTGAGACAGTAATGGGTGGCGATTTGATACAGCCAGGTCGTGAGCTGGCTCTGGTGACGGAAGCCCTCCGCGCCTTTGAAGGCACGGATGAAGATCTCCTGCGTGGCCTCCTCGGCGTCCGCGGGATTGCCCAATAGGCGCAGGGCCCGGCGGTAGACGCGCGGACCATGCTGATGGAAGAGCTGGGAGAGTTGCTGTGAGTCGGCTCGGCTCACGACACCGTTCGAGGGCGGGTGGGGGCCGGAGCGTAACAGTGATGACTTGCCCGGTTCGATACGACCCCGGGACGCCTGGTCCCCCTGCGGGGCCGGTGTGTCGCTCCGGGTCTGAACTAGGATGGTCATCATGCGAGCCGTCTCCTGCCTTCCCTCCCTTGGACCCGTGGGGCCGGACTTCGGGCAAGCGCGATTCACGGCTCGGTTTTTTTCGTTGCTGGCCCTGGGGTTGATGGCGGCGTGCTCGGCGAGCGAGCCCCCGGATGCCTCCCCACCTGAGGTCTGTTGGACCCCACTGGATGAGGCCGCGATTGCGAGCCCTTGGCGGGCTCCTTGGAACAGTGTGGGAGAGCCTGCGCTCGATTCGGCCGGTTTGGGGGCGGAGGTGGAGGTCGCAGTCGGGACTGGGGGGACGGCGCTCCGGGTGTCCGGGGTGGATGGGGCGGCTGCTTGCTTCCAACTGCACGAGGTGACGGAGCCGGATGGTGCTGCGTGGGTCACTCCGCCGACCTCGGGCGAGGACTACGGGCCCTACTGTGTGAGCTGTACGGAGCGTGTGTCCGTGGGCGTGGGCTCGGGGTTGTACGTGCTGCCCTCGGGTGACCCTGGGCCTGCCGCTGCGTCACGGCTGCGCGTGCGAGTCGCGGCTCGCGAGTGCTCGACGTTCCTGCCCACGCGGACCGGGGAGGCACCGGCGCGTCTGCGCGTGGAGGCGTTGAACCTGACTGACGTGGAGGAGACTCGGGAAGGCGTGGTGTTGCTGGAGGTGGCGATTACGTCCGGCTCCGTGTTTCATGACGACGATGCGCCTCTTCCGGAGGAGCTCGTTCAGGCGATTGCGCAGGTGAATGCGCTGCTGCGTCCGGGGCGGCTCACGGTGAAGGCCGTTCGCGTGCGCCGCGTGGAAGGCGAGGACCCGATTGAGCTCCAGCGCGGGGACCTCACGGCGCTGAACCGTCTGCATGCCACGGTGCATGCTTGTGACGAGGGTGGTGTTGCGCCGGATGACGGTTGGGTGCCCGTGGTGCTCGCGGGTTGTCTGCGCCTCACGGACCCGGTGTTGAAGACGTCGACGGAGCCGGAGGGCTTCGTGCCGCACATCCCGGATGGACTGGCGGCGCAGGGCAGGGCGCACGGTGTCTTCATCCGGGGACGTGATTGTCGCGAAGGTTCACAGCCCACGGCGTGGCCGTCGGGTTACCTCGGCCGGCTCATTGCGCACGAATTGGGGCACTACCTGGGGCTGTATCACTCGGTTGAAGAGGACGGGACGACGGACCTCCTCGATGACACCGGTGCGGACAATTTGATGTTCTGGCGCCCGGCCTCGGTTGCGTCACCCGCGCTCAGCGCGAGCCAGTTCCGTGTCATGCGCCGGCATCCGGTGGTGCGGTGGGACGGCGCGCCCTGACGTAGCGCGCTGGGCCCTCGTCGACTGGGACAGTTGCTTATCGTGGAGGAGTGTTGGCCGCCTGGGGCTGAGGCCTTGTTTCCGCAGGCGGCTCCTGGGGCGTTGGGGGCGGTCCACTACGAAACCTGAAAGTCAGATATCCAAGGCCTGACATCCCGAGTGCCCGTGGAGTAGTGACGCTCCGGGAGGATGCTGACCGCGAACGGCTCCGAGGCTTCTTCTCTGGAGAGGCTGTAGCCGCAACGAGCAGGGTGCTCTCTCCTGATGTGAAAGCTGCCGACTCAGGAAGAGTTGCCTCGATGGCAGGAGTGAAGTTCATCGGCACGGTGTCGTGCGGAGTCGCAACGGCAACGGCCTCGGTCGATGCGGAGTGCTCCATCAGCTTGCGAATCAGGATCGCCACTCCCGCCAGCATCAGTGCCAGGACGCTCCCAGACACCACGATTCGCTTCCAGTTCCTGCCGCGCCGCCCGGACTTCTGTTCCGGAGCAGGATGCATGACTCCCGCGGGGAAGACGGTGTCCTTCGGACGTTCGGAAGGGGAGACTTCAGAGCTGGAACGAGCTCCGGGCACGGCACGAAGCGGAGGAGTCGAACGTGCATTCCCCTGTCCCGCTTCGGGTTGCAGCAGCGTCCTGAACTCCCCGGCAACGCCGATGGCCGACGCTGGACGGCGATGGGGCTCCTTCCTCAGTAGCCGCAGAACGAGCTCATCCACCCGTGAGGGCAGCGGCACCACGGAGGATGGCGCTGGAGGAGGAGCCGTCAGGTGCTGAAGCACCCAATCCATGTATGAACGGCCCGAGAAGGGCCTTCGCCCCGTGAGCATCTCGAAGGCGATGATGCCCAACGCGTACAAGTCCGTGCCCGGTCCCACGGCTTCGCCGAGGGCCTGCTCCGGTGCGATGTACTGGGGAGTCCCGACGATGAGGTTCGAGTGCGTCTGATCGACCGTGCTGTTGGGGGCGTCTGCGCACTTGGCCAGTCCGAAGTCGAGCAGTTTGACGTGCTCGATTCCGTTGGATTGCCGCACCAGGAAGATGTTGCCCGGCTTGAGGTCTCGGTGGATGACGCCCGCGGCATGCGCGGCGGAGAGCGCATCGAGCACCTCGCAGAGCAGCGGGACTGCGTCCGCGAGAGGCAACGGAGCCCGCTCCTTGATGAGCTCGCTCAAGGGGCGGCCTTCGAGGTACTCCATGACGAGGTACTGGCCGACGCCCGGCTGCTCCCCGAAGTCGAAGACGTCGATGATGCCGTGGTGGCGGATGGCGCTGGCCGCGCGGGCCTCGCTCAAGAGGCCTCGCGCGAGGAGTCTTCCGTGGGGGTCTGTCCGGATGAACTTGATGGCCACCTTGCGGCCGATGGCCACGTGCTCGCCCTCGTAGACGACGCCCATGCCGCCGCTGCCGATGTACCGGCGGACCACGTACTCGCCGAGTTGTTGGCCGACGAGTGAATCAGGCATCTCCGGTGCGGAGAAGGCACCGGGCTGGAGTGTCTCGGTCGGAGGGGAGTGCGGATCGCCAGGAAGAGGACCGCCCTGGTGGGGGCATTCCACTGCTCCCAGAAGAAGTGACTCTCCGCAGACCTGGCACGAGCGTGAATCAGGTGAACGGTACATGGCTACCCCTCCGGCCATAATGACTAACATGTTCAATGGATATTCCGCGACTGACAATCTTTGTCACCCGAGGACATGCGCGGATCGTGGTGGCAATATTTGTCGATAACCGTGGTCGCTCCTGCCCCCTGTCTGAAATGGATGTGGAAGCAGGGGCCAAGTGACCTCCGCTGCGGCTCAAACTCTCCACAGATGAGTCAGCGTAATCGCGATGGCTCGGCGCACCTGTGAACCAACTCACAACCCCGGGTGGCTGGGCTCTGAATTCTCATAGCGCTATAAGCCGTCGTCAGCACACCCGAGGGGGCAGCCATGTTCATCCTCATTCCCGTGGGCCGGGAGTGGACGGTCACGAAGCAAGGGCGGGCTCGGGCCGAATACCGCTGTCAGCAGTGCAACCTGTCCACTCCGGTGAGCCTCGTCACCGAAGGTGTGGGCACGGGCCTCAGTGCGCTCTTCCTCAATGACGAGAAGGCACAGCGGGAAGCCTCCGACGCGGCCTCTCAGGCCGTGGCCGAGGATGTGCGGTTGTCGCTGCGCCTCATGCGCTGCCCGGGGTGTGGCGTTCGGGACGGGAAGGCCGTCGCGAAGGTGTTGGCCCAGGGCTTCTGGCCCGCGGTGGGTTACGCCCTGCTGGCCTGCTTCATCTGGGTGCCCGTGACGTTCATGCTGTTGCCGTGGCTCCCGGCCGACATGGCGCTCGCCGATCAGCTCCTCATCGGGGGCCTCGCCGTGGTTTTGGCCGCCACCTTCGCGAACACGCTGAGGCGCCGCTACCAGCGACGCATGGTTCGAGCTCGCGAAGGCGTCCGGTTTGGCAGCGAAGCCGAAGCGGTGCCAGCCGAGGAGGCCGCGGCTCCAGTGGACGAAGTGGCCCCGCCACCCATGGTGCGGCGCGGCCCGCCGTACACCGTCCATGACGACGTCCCCGAGCCGGAACCTCTCAAGCCAGGGGAGGGCGTCCCATGTAGTCACTGCGGCACTCCAAACCTGCCGGCGGCCGAGTTCTGCAGGCAGTGTCTGGGCGCACTCAGCCGGACTGCTTGACGCGGAGAGCCGTGGCTCCGCCGCCTCGCCCGTGCGGCTGACAGCCCGCGGAGTGTCTCCGGAGAGTGACGGGTGAGGAGTTCCCAGGCGCCTGGAACCCACTCCAGCGGCTGGCGCGGGACTTGCGACAGGGGCGCCGCCCGGCACTCTCGTGTCCCCGGCTGCGTCACCCCTGCAAGGAGAACATCGTGTTCCACGGTGCCACACGTCGTGAGGTCCTGCTCTGCGCGCTGGGCAGCCATGCCCTCGTTCGTACCCTGATGGCGCAGGAGGCCCTGGCCGGGCCGGTGCGGAAGGAGGTTCAGGCCTGGGCATCCCGGACGTACCAGTTGTGTGCGGATGTAAAGGGCCGGAAGTTGGAGCCACGAGAGTGGCAGCGACACGTGGAGGAGCTCTTCGCGCGAGTCCCGCTCCCCGACCTGCTCCGGGCCATCGACTTCGACAAGCTGAGGCCGGGAATCTCGCTGCCGGATGACCGCGCGGACGCGGTGAATGCACCGTTCCCGCAGGTGGAAGGAATGCCTCGGCAGTTCGGCACGAAGATCTTCGGGATGCAGCAGGGGCGGGCCATCGTGCCGCACGGGCACCAGAACATGGCTTCGATGCACCTGGTGCTCGCGGGGGAGTTCCACCTGCGGCACTTCGAGCGGGTGGAGGACCAGTCCGAACACCTGGTGCTCCGGCCCAGCATCGATCGGGTCGCGAAGCCGGGGGACCTCTCCAGCATCTCGGATCAGCGGGACAACGTGCACTGGCTGGTGGCGACGCGGGGACCTGCCTACACGTTCGATCTCATCGTCGTCGGGCTTCAGCCGGACCGCGGCTTCGACTGGAAGATGGACCACGTCGACATCGACGGCGCGGAGCGACGGAAGGACGGCCTGCTCCGCGCGCGCCGCATCGACTTCGACGAGGCGATTCGACGCTACGGCAAGAGCTGACGGACGGGAGGCTCCCGCTCATCGGGCTCCGGCGCGCCTGGCCGTTCGAGAGTTGTGACTGTGCGGTCGGAGGTGTTGGCTTACGCCCACGCGCACAACCCTGGTGGCTGGGGATGAAAGGACGGGGAAGGCGTCCCATACCGACACTGCGGGGCCGTGAACCTGCCGTCGGCCGAGTTCTGCCGGCAGTGCCTCGGCGCCGTCAGCAGAACTGACCTGTACCCTCCCATCCGAGGGCATCCGCGGGAGGCGGTAATGGCCTCGAGACTGCGCCTCGGCATTCGAACGAGAAAGTTCGCATGGGGGGACGCGTCGTTGCTGGAAGCATGGGGCACGCGCGTGACCCGCATGCGCGATATCGCGCTCGTGGGGTTCGCCGCCGTCTACGCCCTGGGTTACATCGCTCGCGCCCTCCATGCCTGGGAACACAACCTCGGTGTGCTTCCCGGCGTTGACCTCCAGTACTTCGTGGCCGGACTGATGCTGCTCGCCCCTGCTGCCCTGGTCGTGCTGGTCTGTGTCGGTGTGTGGCGATTGCTGCAACGGGTCGTGCAATGGGAGCGGCAGCGGCCCGCTCGCCGCCAGCGGGTCGACAATCTCCTCTACCTGCTGATGGGTGCCGGCGTGGTGCTCTTTGTCGTCGGCCGCGGCGATGCAGTTGGAGATGTTGCATGGGTGTTCGTGACCGTCTGCATCTACGTCAGCATCGTGTTGGCGGTGATTCGCGGAGACGTGCGCGCGCGACAGATGGCGGCTGATGCAGGGGCGTTCGGCAGTTCTGGCGTTCGCCTGCGCGCCATCGCCTTCTTCAACAGGTTCCAGGTGGGCATGCAGGTTGTATACGTGGGCGTGGCCATCATCGGGCTGCCGCTCCTCGCGATGCTGCTCGGCGCGACGAAGTTGCTCCCTGTGCTACCTCAAGCGCTCGGGGGCGCCGCTCCACGCTGTGCCCAGTTCGACGTTGATACAGCCATGCTTTCGCCCCCGCTCGTGGACGTGTTGTTTGCGTCGGATGCCGCAGGTGCGGCGGGCCAGGGCTCCGCGCGCACTCGCCCGGTCTGGACCTACTATTCGGGTAGTGACGTCGTGCTGTTCAAGCTGCCCGAGGATTCCTACCCGGTGAGCGCCGCATACGAGCTGAAGCGCTCGGCGATCCATTCGGTCCTGTGGTTTTCCCACAGAGACTCGGCGCGATGCCGAAGGCCTTGACGGGCTTTGGGAGGCCCGTCGTCGAACTTGCGCACGTTGGCGACCGACGGTGTGCGATCTGCTGTTGCGCGGCCGGTGCTAGCTCATTAGCATGCTAGCATCCTAGAGATGAGGTGCCGATGGCCGACGACGTCAAGCAGTTCAACGTGTACCTGCCGGTCGCCCTCATTCGCGAGGTGAAGCACCACGCCGTGGAGACGGAGCAGTCGCTATCGGCGATCGTGGCCGCCGCCCTGCGCGCCTACCTCGACGAGCAGTCACCCAAACGGAGAAAGCCATGACGACGAACGGAATCGCAGGCCTCCTCATCGAAACGCACAACTGGGGCAAGACGGTCGCGTTCTGGAAGGCGCTCGGGTACGAGCTCGAGTTCGAGACGGATCACCACTCCGGCCAGCTTCGACATCCAAGCGGCGGGCCGTACCTCTTCATCGCCGAGCGCCCCGAGGGTTCTCCGCTCCAGCTTCAGCCGATGCTCACGGTACACGACGCCGCGCGGTTCTCACCTCCGAGCTCGGGTACCGTCGTGCGCCCCTTCGAACCGCAACATTGGGGCGTTCACGAGTTGCTGCTGGCCGATCCCGATGGTCGCCACTTCAGCGTGCAGGCGCCGCTGCCCGAAGGAGCCAGGAAGGAGCATCATCATGGCTGACGCGTCGCCCCTCGTTCCCGAGAACACCGCTGTCCGCGTCGCGCTGTGGCGCGCGCTCCACGTGCTGACCGATCCCGCGCCGCACGTGTTCGAAGACAAGGTCGGCCTTGCCATCGCGGCGCCGGACGCGGATTGGCAGAAGCGACCGGACATGAGCCCGTTCACGCGGCCCTTCCGTGCCTCCATCCTGGCTCGCGCGCGCTTCGTGGAAGATCTCCTCGAGGAGCAAGCCGCTCGCGGTGTCGTGCAGTACGTCATCCTCGGAGCGGGCCTCGACACCTTCGCTCAGCGTCGGCCAGAGCTCGCCTCCCGCCTCCGTGTGTTCGAGGTCGACCAGCCAGGTCCCCAGGCGTGGAAGCGCCAGCGTCTCGTCGACCTGGGCCTCGGTGTCCCGTCGTTCCTCCGGCTCGTGCCGGTCGACTTCGAGCGCGGCGAGGCATGGTTGGAGCGGCTGGCAGCGGCTGGCTTCGACGCGAAGCAGCCGACGCTCGTTGCCTCCACGGGCGTCAGTATGTACCTCACGAGGGACGCCATCTCGGCCACGCTGCGCCAGATCGCGGCACTCGCACCGGGCTCCACGCTCGTCATGTCGTTCATGCTGCCGATCGAGCTCGCGGACCCGGAGGTGCGCCCCGGAATCGAGGCAGCGGCGCGGGGCGCGCGAGCGAACGGCACGCCGTTCATCAGCTTCTTCACGCCGGAGGAGATGCTCGCACTGGCTCGCGAAGCCGGCTTCCGAGACGTGAAGCACGTGTCGGCGGCCGCGCTCGCCGAGCGCTACTTCTCCGGTCGAGCCGATGGTCTTCGCCCGCCCAACAACTCGGAGGAGCTGCTGGTCGCATCGACGTGACGCACAGCGGCCCGCCCCAGGCATCGGAGCGGGCCGCGTCTGGTGGTGCGCGTCAATTCGTTCCGCGCCACTCGCACTCATCAGGCAGGCCTAGCGAAGCTCCTCGGCGCGGACATAGCGGCCGATGAGCACCTGGAGGTCCGGCACCGTCTCGCGGTGGAACTGCTGCACCAGCGCGAGCCGCGCCGACGCATCCGTGTTCGCGGCCGAGCCGAGCAGAGAGATGAGCGCGGAGCGCGTCCGAGCATCGGGCTCCGTCGCGAGGCGCGCGGCGGCCGCGGCGAGCACGGCGGGCGAGGCCGCCCGGTCCTGATCGCGCACCTGCTCGGCCAGCGTGTCCGCGATGGCCCGGCGCACCTGCGCGTCCTGCTCCTGGCCAAGCCACTCGACGAGCACCGGCTCCATCGTCTCGGGCTCCATGCGGCGCCAGGCCCTCGCGGCATGGGCCCGCACCAGCGGGGACTCGTCCGACGTATGCGTGCGGAGCGTGTCCGCGAAGCGCTCGTCACCGGCATTGCCGATGGCGTCCAGTGCCACCGCGAGGTCTTCCGTCCCTCGCGACATACGCAGGCGCGTGTCCAGTTCCTCGTGCGCGAGCTGGCTCAACTCGGGCTGCCGCGCGTCCATGCGGTGGGAGAGGGCGCCGAGCGCCAGGAGTGATGCGTCCGCCACCTGCCGCTCCTCCGCGTCCGTGCGGAGGCCTCGCGACTGGTCGATGAGCGCCTTCGCGGTGCGCTCCGTGGGGCGCGGCACGTCCTGCAGGGCCACGGCGGCGCGCATGCGGTCCTGCGTGTTCAGCCCCCGGTCCTTCAAGGCCGCCGCGAGCCCGCTCTCCGCCGCGAGCGTCCCCGTCTTCTCCAGCGCCAGGAACAGCGCGGCGTGGATGGACTCCGGCAGCGTGCCCCCGCGCAGTCCGGCGATGACGTTCGGAATCGCTTCGGGGTGCACGGACAGGTAGCTCGCCAGCCGGCTCGTGGCGTCATGCAGCCCGTTCGGGCCTGCGCCGAGCCGCTTCGTGAAGTCCGCCAGCGCCGCGTCGAGCGTGAGCGCAGCGAGCGCGGGCTCCGGCGCCGCGGGCAGGTCCGAGGCTCGCGTGGCACCCGCCGGCGCGCTCCCCCAGGCGAAGCGCTCGGCGTCGAGCCCGGCCAGCGCCGTCGGCGCACCGCTGACACCTTCCAGCCGCTCCACCTGCACCTCCGACGTCACGTCACTGAGCAGACGGGTGCCCATCCACACCTTCAGGTGCTCGCCCCCGCCGAGCGTGCTCACCCAGCGCCCCTTCGCATCCAGCGTGGCGCGCGTCTCCGCGGAGAGCACGTCCACGCGCATCCTTCCCCCGAGCTGCGGCGGAAGCAGGGGCAGGGTGGACGCGATGTACCGCGCATGCGTCCGTGTGAACGACGGCGCCGCATCAGAGGCCGCCGCATCCATCGTGTACGTCGCATCGAACGCGCCCAGCGAGTCCTGGTGCCGGGACACCCACTGCGCCCGGCCCAGCGGCGGGAGGATGACCTCCGACGACTGGAGCATTCCCTGGAGCTGACGCCGCGCCTCGGCATCGACAGACGGTGCGAAGGCGAAGTCACCGAAGCGGCAGTCACGGCCAAGCTGCACCAGGAACGGCGACTCGAGGGCGGCGCGGCGGGCTGGCTCCACCTCCGCCGCGCCTCCTTCGAGCAACTGCACATCGGTCAGGGTCGCGGCCACGACCCATCCCGCCGGCGAGCGGTCCTCCAGGACGCGCCACCACATCGTGGCCTCCAGGCGGAGCTGCTGGGACGAAGAGGACTCCGACGCTTGCGCCGAGCTGACGGCGCGCACGTGGAAGGCCAGCTCCTCTCCCACGGAGAACCGGCAGGACAGGGGACGCCGGGCCACCGGGGACTGCTGCGCGCCCCCCGAGGGACGCACCCAGGCATAGACAGTGGCCAGCGCGAGGACGAGGGCTCCGAAGAGCACGAGCGTGCGGCGGGTCATGGTCGCGTTCCTCTTCACTACTGCAGGGTGATGGCCGAGCCGCTGCGGTCCAACAGCGTCGAGGTGAACGCGTAGCCGTCGTAGCTGAACAGGTTGTACTCAGCCAGCGTGTCCCAGCCCCAGCACACGTAATAGAAGGTGATGCCCCACTTCTTCTTCTTGCACCAGTTGGCCTCGAGCTGCTCGATGGTCAGGTCGATGCTCCCGTCGAGCGTGGAGATGCGGAACACCGCGTCCGCGTCGTAGGCCACGGTGAGCTTCACCGGGTTGGTGCTGTTCACCACCAGGTACAGCTTCGCGCTCACGCCATCGCTGTCACTCGTGTTGAAGCCGAGGATGGTGACGGACGCGGACAGCGTCGCCTTGTAGAGCGTGAGGTTCAGCGTGCCGCTCACACTGAGGCTCGCATTCACGTACGGACGGACCTGCGCGGAGATGCTCGTGGTGGACGCCGTCACCCCCATGTCGAAGCCCGCCGTCGCGGAGAAGCACCCCGAGATGTTGATGGACGCGACGACCACGCCGTACGTGTACGTGAGGCACTTCTCCTTCGCGTAGCTCTTGTCGTACGTGTACGTCACCGAGCCCGCGGAGTTGCTGTAGCTCAGCAGCGACACGCCGAACACCTTGAAGCCCGTGTCCATCGACGCGACGGCCGGAGACACGGTGGCGGAGGCGTCCCCCCATGCCTGCGCCAGGTCGAAGCTGCCGAAGAAGCCCTTGATGGACACCGTCGTGTCGTTGTCCGTGTACGCCCCCGTCAGGTTGAACGTGTTCGTCGAGCCGCCGGACAGCGCGAGCTGAATCGTGCTCGAGGAGCCCCACGCGTTGCTGTACGTCTTCGTCACGTCCAGCGACGAGGCCAGGTTCGACGTGTGGTTGCCGCGCACCAGCCGCACGGTGAACACCTTGCAGTTGTTCGCGGTGCCGTTCTGCCCGGCCACCATCGGGTCACCGTGCTCCGGGAAGGGCACCATGGCGCAGGCGCGCACCTGGAAGTCGGTGGACGCCGCCCACGGGCCGCCGGGGCTGGTCAGCGTGCGGAACTCCGGGGTGGGGTGCAGCCGCGCGTCGAACTGCAGATCCTCGCCCGGCTTCACGGTGTTGATGGGCGCGTGCAGCGCCTCGGGGTTGGCGTTCAGCCGCTTCCAGCCGACGTTGCCCGTGTCAGGCTGCGCGATGATGTCGTACGCGAAGTCCACCGTGCCCGGCAGCGTGGACGAGCCGGCCTCGTCGAAGTCACGGCCGAAGGCCGCCACCGTGAGGTTGGCGATGAAGAGCGGCCGGGGCGCCTCGCCCGCACCCGCATTCACGTCCGAGGGCTGCGCCTCGGGGTTCAGCACGATGACGGACGAGTCCGGCGTGGCCTGCTTCAGCTCCACGTCCGTGCCCGGCGGAGGGCGCACGGTGACGTTGATGACACAGCCCGCGCGCTCCACGCCCGTCACGGGGTCCTTCGTCTTGCAGCGCTGGTTCACCGCCGTCGTGGCCTCCTTCTCGTTGTAGACGAGCCACTTGTTCTCCTCGGTGGTGAACTCGTCCGCGCCGTCGAGCAGGACGAAGAAGTTGGCGGCGCGCTGCGGGTCGCCCGCCAGGCACTCGGGCGGGACAATCCCCGTGATGTCCACGTACTGCTGGCTGCCGTCGCCCGTCAGGGTGACGCGGGTGCCACCCACCAGACAACTCTGGAGGCTCTCCAGCTCCGCTTGCGTGGGATTCGGGCCGCTCGGCTTCTGCATGAGGCCCAGCGACACGACGAAGCTGTTGGTGCTGCCCGTGCCCTTCAGGCCCACCCGCGCCTTGATGGGGAAGTTGACGAAGAGGTTGCCGCCCCCGGCCTGGTCCACGTTGAGGCTGTTCACCTCGATGGTGAGCGGGCCGCCGATGCAGGTCTGGAGCGCCACGTCATAGCGCTGGCCCGTCGGGCACTGGCACCGGTACGTGGTGGCGCCGGACGCGATGCCGCACGTGGCGCCGCCGCCGCACGAGACGGGCGCCGAGCCGAACTCGCACACGTACGCGCTGGTGTTGGCGCACTTCACGTCGTCCCAGTAGCCCGAGTCCGCGTACATGCGGGCGCACTGCTGGATGCCGTACTCAGGATGACCTCCGCCGTCGTTCGGCTCACCCGAGGCCCAGTGGAGGTACGTGGGCGTGTCGCCCTCCACCGTCTGCCAGCCGGCGGAGGTGCTCGTCTGACCACTCAACTGCGACAGGCCGATGTACGTCAGTTCCCCGCCGGTGATGGAGCGGATGGCCTCGTTGCCGCTGTCGCTCATCGGCACGGCGAGCCGGCCGCCCATGGCCGTGCAGTCCGCCTTCGCGCCCGCCCACGTCCGCGCGGTGGAGTAGCGGTAGTACACCGTGTCGCCACTGGTGATGCTCGCGGCCGGTGCCGGGGCACACAGGTCGGTGGAGCTGAGTGAGGCGCTCTGCGCGCCCGGCTCGGGGAGAGGGGACGCGGTGTCCACGTCCTCGACATTCGTGCCGGCGGTTCCGCCGCAGGCACTCCAAAGAACGACGAAGCCCAAAAGCAGGCCACGCGGCACGAGGCCGCGGCTTCCGTTTCCACGCATGGGAGACACTCCGGGTCTGCGAGTGAGGTCTCTCCGGGCCGGGAGCGACCATGCCCTCCCACCGCGACCACACGGCCACGGCTGGGGCACACGGACTGGGACCCGCGGCGTGAAAATCCGGGCAACACCCGGCGTACGATTTTCGCGGTGACTACTTCTGGACGGTGTCCAGCCGGTTCACGTTGCGCAGCTCTGGGAACCACCACGCCCAGAGCGCCACCACCACCACGGTGCCCACCGCGCCAATCACCACCGCGTTGACGGCGCCCACGCTCTCGGCCAGGGCGCCCGCGCGGAATTCGCCCAGCTCGTTGGAGGCGCCGATGCACATCATGTTCACCGCGCCCACGCGGCCGCGCATGTCGTCCGGCGTAGACACCAATTCCAGCGTGTGCCGCACCACCACGCTGATCATGTCCGCCGCCCCCGCCACCGCCAGGGCCAGCAGCGACAGCGGAAGCGAGCGGCTCACGCCGAACACGAGCGTGGCCGCGCCGAAGATGGCCACCGCGATGAACATCTTCCACCCGGCGCGCTCGCCCACCGGCCGCACCGCGAGGAACACCGCCACCACCGCGGCGCCCACCGCCGGGGCACAGCGCAACAGCCCCAGACCCGACGGGCCCGTGTGCAGCACGTCCCGAGCGTAGATGGGCAGCAGCGCCACCGCGCCACCCAGCAGCACCGCGAACAGGTCGAGCGTGATGCTCCCCAGCAGGAGCCGCTGCCGGCGCACGAAGTGGAGGCCCGCCACCAGCGTGGCGAAGGACAGCTTCTCCGTGGACGCGCTGCCCGTGCGCACCTTCAACGAGAGAATCCACACCACCGTGAGCGCGCACAGCGAGGCCGAGGTGATGTAGGCCCCCTTGGCGCCCATCCACCCGTAGACGAGGCCGCCCACGGCCGGGCCGGCGATGGTGGCCACATTCCACGTGGTGGAGTTGACGGCCACCGCCTTCGTCAATTCCTCGCGCGGCACCAGGTGTGGCGTGAGCGCGGCGCCGGCGGGCGCGTAGAAGGCGCGCGCCGTGCCGAAGAGCACCAGCACGCCATAGACGAAGCGCACGTCGGTGATGTGCCCCAGCGTGAAGGACAGCAGCAGCAGGCTGCACAGCAGCATCACCGACTGGCACACCGCGAGGATGGCCCTCCGGTCCACCCGGTCCGCCACCTGTCCGCCCAACAAGCTGAAGGCGAGGAAGGGGATGAACTGCGCCAGGCCCGTGTAGCCGAGCGCCAGCGCGCTCCCGGTCAGCTCGTATATCTGCCAGCCGATGGACACGGACTCAATCTGTGCGGCGAGCACCGCGCACAGCCGTGCAATCTGGTACACGCGGAAGTCGCGATGGCGGAAGACCGAGCGGGAAGGGGAGGCGTCGTCGACGAGGGCGGCCATGCTGTGACGGGGCTCTAACGCACGTGCCCCGCTCGCGCCACCCTGTTACGGACCTGCCCGCCCTCACCCTCAGTGCAGGATGGGCGCGGCGGCCGCCACGGGTTGTCGGAGAAGCTCCACCGTGAAGGAGGCGCCCATCCCCGGCTGACTGGAGACGGAGATGGTGCCGCCCATCCCCGCGAGGATTTCGCGGACGATCCACAGCCCCAGTCCCAGGCCGCCGTAGTGCTGCTCGGACACGGCGCGCTCGAAGCGCTCGAAGATGCGAGCCTGGTCCACCTTCGCGATGCCGATGCCCTCGTCGCGGACGATGAGCCGCGCGCAACGCTCGTCTCCCGTCACCAGGAGGGAGATGGGCCGGCCCTTGCCGTACTTGATGGCATTGGCGAGCAGGTTCGTCACCACCTGCTCCAGGCGGACCCGGTCCCACCTGCCGCGCGCGCTGCCCTCGGTGCGCAGCACCAGCGTGCTGCCGCTGCGCGCCAGTTCCTCGCGAAAGCGGATGCCCACCTCGCGCACCACCTCCGAGAGGTCCAGCTCCTCCGGATGATAGGGCAGGCGCCCCTCTCGCACCCGGGCGATGTCCAGCAATTCGTCCACCAGGTGCCCCAGCCGCTCCACCTGCCGCGCGATGACCTCCGCCTTGGGAGCGAACTGCTCGAGCGCGTATGGCTGCTCACCACGGGTGAGGCGCAGCAGCGACTGCGACTGGAGCCGCAGCGTCGTCAGCGGTGTGCGCAGCTCGTGCGAGGCGATGGAGAGGAACGTGTCCCTGGCGCGGATGGCCTCGACCCGCTCCTGGTGCATCCGGCTGTTGTCCACCGCCAGCGCCACGCGGCGCGCCACGTCCCGCGCCAGCTCCACCTCGGTGTCGCCGAGGCGGCGCGGTGAAATGGTGGTGAAGCTGATGGCGCCCAGCACCCGGCCGCGGCCCACGAGCGCGAGGCGCATGCAGGAGCCCGCCGGGTCGCCCAGTCGCAGGTGGCCCGCCAGCGACGGCCCGTCACCCTGCTCGGTGCCGAGGAGTCCGGGCGGCTCGGAGACGTCGCGCAGCCGCTGCTCCTCGCGCGGGTCCAGGTGGGCCACCGCCTCCCGCACCAGCCGCCCGTCCTCGTGGAGGAGGTCGAGGACGCAGCCATCCGCCACCAGGGGCACCGACAGGCGCACCGCGAGGGTGAGCGCGCGGCCCAGGTCCGTCTGCTCCGCGAGCGCGCCGCTCAGCTCCGCCAGCAGGGCGAAGCGCTGGCGCGCGGCCTCGGCGGTCGCGCGCGCGGCCTCCGCCGCCCGGGCCTGTCCCTCCAGCTCGCGCGTGGCGCGCAGCTCGATTTCCGTCATCGCCGAGGTCGCCAGGTCCTGGAGGATGGCCAGGTCCTCCTGCGTCCAGACGCGCGGTCCGGTGTCGATGGCGCACAGCGTGCCCAGGATCTCCCCGCCCGGCGTCTTCAGGGGATAGCCGGCGTAGGCCACCACGCCGAGCTGATCCACCGCGAGGTTCTCCTTCAGCATCGGGTCCTGGCGGGCGTCCTCGATGACGAGCGGCTGCCCGGTGGCCACCACGTGGATGCAGAAGGAGTGGGTGAGCGGCGTCTGCCGGACATCACTCCAGGGAGCAGGCAGGCCCGCGCAGCTCTTGAAGAACTGCCGGTCCTTGTCGAGCAGCGTGACGAGCGACACGGGCACATGCAGCGTCCGCGTCGTCAGCCGCGTCAGCCGGTCGAAGGCTTCCTCAGCGGGACTGTCCAGCAGGGCCGTGCGCTGCAGGGCATCCATCCGGCGCTGGCGATTGATGATCTGCTGAAGCTCGGACACCTGCCGCTCCAGCCGCACGGATGCCCGCCGTGGCATGGCGCCAGGAGTGCCGCCTTCGTGTGCTCCGCTCTCCGGGTGCATGCCCGCCTCCCCATCCTCCCAAGGGTGCTCACCACGCGTCCGGGATGCCCGGGGGATTCGCCTGGGTCGGTTGGGCCGGGCCATGGAGGGAAATTGCAAGGAGGCCGAAGTCCCTGGGCCACGCGCGGCGTCACTCCTCTTCGCCGCGCGCGAGCCTCATCCCTGGATGCCCCTCCGCCAACGTCGTGTGCTCACGCTCCTGAGTGAGGCCGGAGGCGCTGGCCAATGTCTCCTGCTCGCGCTCCTGCGTGAGCCCGGTGGTGCTGGAGAGCTTCGTGTCCCCGTGCGGGTTGTCGGCCCGCGCCACCGAGTGCGTGTGCGCGCGTTCGAGCCGGGTATTGGACAGCGGGTGCTCGCTGCCCGGAGTGCCCTCGGCGAGGGTGCGGTGCGTGGGCTCGACGTGGACGTACTCGAAGCGCTCGCGCGGCTCGCGGGGCGTGAGGAGCTCGCCGAGCGGTCCGGGCAGGGCTTCGTGGAGCCGGTGCAGGCCGCCGTCGGAGAGCGCCTCGGCCAGCACCCCGCAGACGACGCCCGTGTGCTCCATCGCGAAGCCCGGCCGCACGTGCTCACGTCTGGCGACGCGCGTGTAGAACGTGCCTTCGTCGAAGTCCTGGCCCGGGCCATCGGTCTCCAGCATGCGGACCAGCGGGGCGGGGAGGTCCTCGGCCAGCCGGAGGACCTCCTTCCTTCCGAGCCGCTCGCCCAACACGCCGAGCACGGCGCTCGCGACGTGGGCGGCCTCCTCGGGGCCGGACAGCCCCGCACGCTCGGTGACGCGTGTCAGGAACTCGTCGTGGGTCATGCCTGCCTCCCTTCGTTCCTGGGACGTTGTGCATGTGCGGCGCCGCCCGGCCTCCGGCGTCCGTGGGTCCCACGAGGGGCAGGCAGGGGCTCGTGCTACCGTCGCGGGCGATGCGCTCTTCCAATACCGCCGTGTTCCGCGCCGCCGCGCTCTCCCTCGTGCTCCTGTCCATGCTGGTGGGCTGCCGCAAGACGGACGCCGAGCGGGCCGCCGAGGAGCGGGCGGAAATCGAAAAGAAGATCCGTGACTCGTACGCGCTGGTTCCGTACCGCGCCATCAAGCTGACGCTCCGCGCCGAGGGCCAGCCCAACGCGCCCGAGGAGATTGCCGCCCTCTGGAAGGCCGTCGAGGAGACGCGGACGCTGCCGGACAATCCCGCCACCGCGGAGGAGTCGCGCCGCGTGGCGAAGATGTACCTGGACCTGGGCATCGCCTTCTACAAGGCGAAGAAGACGCTGGAGAAGCGCGACGAGGACGAGTTCCCCCTGCTGTGGAACCGCTTCATCCCGGACACGCCGGGCCCGCTGTCGGGGTACGACGCGGGGCAGGAGCACGCGCTGCTCGCCGCCGCGTGGGTGGTGCTCGACCAGGCGGACCGGGGGAACCGCGTCCCCGCCACGGACATCGTGTTCTACGAGTTGTCGCGCGCCGTGCCCCAGCCCTCGTGGCCCGCGGGGCTGCGCGTGGGCGTGCAGGGGAGCCGCGGCCTCGCGTTCTGCGGCGCGGGCTACCACTACGCGGCCGAGGAGGAACTGAACGCCTACATCTCCGGAGTCGAGGCCCTTCCGCCGGACAGCTTCTCGCCGACGGCGCACAGCACGGCCGCGGAGCAGCGCGAGGCGTTGCTCGCCGCCGGCTACTTCGTGCGCGCGTGGAACCGCATGGGGCTCAAGCGCGAGCGCGCCGCGGAGGACGACATCGAGCGCGGCCTCAAGTCGCTGGAGAAGCTGGGCGTGGAGAACGAGCTGACGTGGTGGGGCTGGGCCTTCATCCACTTCCGCCGCGAGCGCTACGAGGAGTCCGCGAAGTTCCTCGACAAGCTGGCCGCGAGCCCGTACCTCGGCCCGACCGCGCGCGAGGACATCCACACCAGCGCGGAGGAGATGCGCAAGCACGGCAAGAAGCTGCCCATCTTCCTGCAGGCTCGCGCGGCCCTCATCCTCACCGAGGCGCTCATCGCCCGGGCGGGAGGGATGGAGAACATCCTCATCACCGTGCTCGGCCCGGAGCGTGGGAAGCAGGTCTACGAGCCCATCGCCTGGATGGACCGGGTGCGCAGGGGCGTGGCCTCCGTCTCCATGGACTCGGTGAAGCAGGGCGCGGGCGACACGCTGAACGCCGCGAAGGAAGCCGGCGGCAAGGGGCTGGACGCCGCGAAGGAAGCCGGCGGCAAGGGGCTGGACGCGCTGAAGAAGAAGCTGGGTGGGGGCTCGGACTCCACGGCGGAGTCCGGCCCCCACTGAGGCGTGACGCTCAGGGCACCTCGGCGGGGATGCCGAGGCTGCGCAGCCACGCGTTCGCGAGCGGCGTCGGGTCCTGGCCCGTCTGCGCCTTCACGAGGTCCAGGAACTGCTGCATGCGGGCGGTGCCGCCCACGTGCTGGCGGTAGAAGGTGGACAGCGCGCGGTCGATGGCCGCGGTGCCAATCTGCTTCTCCAGCGCCTTGTAGAAGAACGCGCCCTTCTTGTAGGGGATGTTGGACCAGAGCGGGTGGTTGAGGATGTCAATCGTGTTGCAGGTGCCATCCGGAAGCGCGAGGGTGTCGCCGCGCGAGACGGCGCGGTCCAGCTCGCCCTTCCACTGCACCCAGACGGCGGCCTCGGCCTCCGCGCCCTCGGTGGCGCGCACGGAGCGGGCGGTGAGGTACTCGGCGGTGCCCTCGGAGAGGACGAAGTCCTCCCAGCACTGGATGCGCACGCCGTTGCCGTACCAGCCGTGGGCTGCCTCGTGCTGGTGCACCAGCTTGTCCTCCATGGCGTCGGAGGCCACGTGCCAGTACGGGTGGTGCTCCATGCCGCCGTACGCGCCCGGGCCCCAGTTGGCGGACACCGAGCCCACCTTGCCGCCAAAGGAGTACGGGCCGTACTGCCGCTCGTAGAAGTCCACCGCGTCCTTCAGGTGGTGCGTGCCCGTGGTGGCGACGGCGGCCTCACCGGGCAGGTGCCACACGGAGACCTCCGTGCCCGCGGTCGTCGTGCCCAGGGGCAGCTCGGTGTAGTCACCCACCGCCCACGCAATCATGTACGCCGGGGCATCCGCCGGAATGCGCGTGGGGTACACGGCCTTCTTGCCCGCGGGGAGGTTGCTCACCTTGAGCGAGAACTTCACGCCGTCCGCCAGCGCCGGGTGGCAGGGGAAGAGGTTGGGGCAGAAGGACGGCCACAGGAAGGTGGTGCCGTTGGGCTGGTAGCCGTCGTAGTTGGGCGTCTCGACGAAGGTGTAGTCGATGAGCACGGTGCTCGCCCACACCGGCAGGCCGATGTCGAGCTGGCCGTCCTGCACGGTGTAGTTCAGCGGGCCGCAGCGGCTGCGCACGCCCTGAATCTGGATGTTGCCGACCTTCAGCGACAGGCCCGGCGCGAGCGACGGGGCCACCTGGATGGCCGCCGTGGCGCTCAGCGTGTCCAGCTTCACGTCCAGCGACGTGGTGAGGATGTTGCGCGACAGGCTGGCTCGGGGCTGCGGCAGCGGCAGGCGATCCACCAGCGCGCACAAGTCCGGGCACGCGCCGAATGGAGAGCCCTCCGGGACAGAGGCGCAGGACAGCGTCTCCTGGGTCTCACCGAGGGATTCGGACTCGGGGGCGGAGGAGGTCGTGGGTTCTTCGGTCTCCGTGGGCGAACAGGCCCAGAGGCTCGTGAGGGACAGGAGGACGGCGGCTCTTCTCGCGACGGTGTGCATGTGTGTTTTCCAGGAGAGACAAGTAAATCCAGTGACTCTCCTAGCACACCTTCGAGGCCGGCTAGAGGACGTCCCGGGTGGTGGGGCCGCGGCATGTCGTGCTATCCGGCCGCTTCATCCAGGAGGCCCACGAGATGCCCGCGACGAAGAAGGCCGTGGTGAAGAAGGCGCCAGTGAAGAAGGCCGCACACGCAAAGGCTGGCGCCAGGCCGGCGGTGGAGAAGGGCGCCGCGAGGAAGGCCTCGCTCGTGAGTGCCGATGCGAAGACGGCCGCGCCTGCCGGGGAGGTACCCATCCTCCCATTCGAGAGTCAGGGTGCGTGGGACACGTGGCTCGAGAAGAACCATGCGTCGTCGCGTGGCGTGTGGCTGAAGCTCGCGAAGAAGGCGGCGGGTGTCCCCTCGGTCAATTACGCGGAGGCGCTGGAGGTGGCGCTCGTGTGGGGTTGGATTGACGGGCACAAGAAGAGCTTCGACGACGCGTGGTGGCTCCAGAAGTTCACGCCGCGCGGGCCGAAGAGCATCTGGTCCAAGGTGAACTGCGAGAAGGTGCAGGTGCTCATCGACGCGGGGAAGATGCAGCCCACCGGGCTCGCGGCGGTGGAGAGCGCGAAGAAGGACGGGCGCTGGGCCCAGGCCTACGACTCACCGAGCAAGGCGACGGTACCTGAGGACCTCGCGGCCGCGTTCACCGCGAATCCGAAGGCCGCGGCGTTCTTCGCCACGCTCAACGCCGCCAACCGCTATGCCGTGCTGTGGCGCGTGCAGACGGCGAAGAAGCCGGAGACCCGCGCCCGGCGCATCTCCGACCTCGTGGCGATGCTCGCCCGCCACGAGAAGCTCCACCCCTGACTCACGCCGACGTCTTGCGGAACCGTCGCGAGGCCAGCGTCATCACCATGGCGCCGAAGACGCCGAGCAGCACCACCTGTCGCCACAAGTCGACGAGGCTCGCGCTCTTGAGCAGCGTGCCTCGCAGCACCTCCACGTAGTAGCGCACCGGGTTGAAGTACGTCACCCACGCGAGCCAGTCCGGCATCGCGTGAATCGGCGTCATCACTCCGGACAGCAGCACCGCCGGGAGCAGGAAGAGGAAGCCACCGACGAAGGCCTGCTGCTGCGTGCGGCTCAGCGTGGCGATGAGAAGCCCCACGCCCAGCGTGGACAGCAGGTAGAGCAGGGTGGCCAGCGCCACCAATCCCAGGTTCCCCCGCAGCGGCACGTGGAAGACCCACGCACCCACGCTCAGCGCGAGGCCCACGTCCACGAGCCCGATGAGCACGAATGGCGTCACCTTGCCCGCCATCAGGATGCCGGGCTTCAGCGGCGTCACCTGGAGCTGCTCCAGCGTGCCGCTCTCGCGCTCGCGCGCCAGCCCCATGGCCATGATGATGGTGGTGACGACGAGCAGCAGCATCGCCGCGATGCCCGGCACGACGTACACCGCCGTGGACAGCTCCGGGTTGTAGAGGACGCGCGGCACCAGCGCCACCGGTGAGCGGGGCGGCGTCTCTCCGCGGGCCAGGGCCTCCGCCCGCAGCTGCCGAGACGCGCGCTCGGCCGCATGCCGCGCCACCATGTCCACCGCCACGCCCGAGCGCACCGGGTCCGACCCGTCCACCAGCGCCTGCACCTGGGCGCCCGACCCTCGCAGCACGTCCTCCTGGAACTCCGGAGGGAAGACCACCGCCACGGAGGCCTCGCCGCGCTCCAGCAGTTCCTGCGCTTGGGTCTCGTCCTGCGGTTCCGCCTTCAAGTCGAGCGTGTCACCCGCCAGCAGCGAGCGCGCATAGTCTCGGCTCTCCGAGGTGTGGTCGCGGTCCACCACCGCCGTGGGCACGTGGCGTACGTCGAAGTTCACCGCGAAGCCGAGGACGAAGAGCTGCATCAGCGGCGCAATGGTGAGCAGGGCCATGACGCGCCTGTCCCGCACCGTCTGCCGGACCTCCTTCACCACCACAGCCCGGTACTGCACGACCAGGGGATGCATGTGTCCGTCCTCCTTTCAGTCCAGCCGCCGCTGGAAGCGACGGGTGGCCAACGTCAGCATCACCGTCGCGAACGCCGCCATGGCCAGCATCTGCGGCCACAGCACGTCCAGGCCGTTGCCGCGCAACAGCACTCCGCGCAGCGTGCTCACGAAGTACCGCGCCGGAATCAACAGGCTCACCACCTTCAGCGGCGGGGGCAGGTTGGCGATGGGGAAGATGAAGCCCGACAGCAGCATGGAGGGCAGCACGGACGTCATCGTCGCCACCTGCGTGGCCACCACCTGGTTGCGAGTCACCACCGAGATGAGCAGCCCCTGGCCCAGCATGCCGATGAGGAACAGCAGCGCTCCCAGCCCCAGCGCCACCACGCTGCCGCGCACCGGCACGTCGAACACCCATGCGCCCGCGGTCAGCACCAGCAGCACCTGCAGCAGGCCGATGCCGAGGTACGGCAGCAGCTTGCCCACGACGATTTCCAGACGTCCCACCGGCGTGGCGAAGAGCTGTTCCATGGAGCCGCGCTCCCACTCGCGCGCCACGGTGAGCGCGGTGATGAGCACCGCGACGATGGCCAGCAGGTACGACGCGAGCCCCGGCACCAGGAACAGCGCCGAGCGGCTGTTCGGGTTGAACAGCGTCCGCACCCGCACCTCCAGCGGAGGCGCCCGGGGCACGAAGCCCGCGAGCTTCCGGCTCGCGACTTCCACCAGGGCCTGCATCTTCGCCAGGGCCTGCGTGGCCGTGTTGCCGTCCGCGCCGTCGAGGAGGAACTGCACCTCGGCGCCGCCCGTGGCCACGTCCTCGGCGAAGCCCCGGGGCACCACCAGCACGCCGATGGCCCGGCCTCGCCGCAATTGGCGCAGCCCTTCCTCGGGCGACGTGCCCTCCCACTGGACGATGAACTCCTCGGACGCCGTGACGTTGCGCACCAGCTCGCGCGACTGCGCGGTGCGGTCCTGGTCCACCACGGCCAGGCCCAGGTGGTCCACGTCGAAGCTGATGCCGAAGCCGAAGAGCACCAGCAGCAGCACCGGCATCGCCAGCGCCAGGTAGAGCGTGCGGATGTCCCGGCGGATGTGCAGCACCTCCTTGCCGGCCATGGCGAGGATGCGGCCCACCGTGCGCTTCACGTGTGAAGTGGCCATGGCGCTTCAGTCCTCCCCTCGTTGTGCCCCGGCGGTGAGCGCCAGGAACACGTCGTCGAGCGTGGGCGCGGACTCCTCCAACTCCAGCGGGTCCACGCCCCGCACGCGCAGCCACTGCCCGAGCGAGTCCGCCGTCAGCCGCGCCGGGTCCACCCGCACCGTGGCGCCCGAGCCGAAGCGGCTCACGTCCAGCACGCCGGGCTCGCCGCGCAGCGCATCCAGCGCATGGGCGAGGTTGGGGCCTCGCACCTCGAGGACACGGCCCGGAGCGTGCGTGCGCTTGAGTCCCTCGGGCGTGTCCAGCGCCACCAGCCGGCCGTCCACCATGATGCCGATGCGCGCGCAGTTCTCCGCCTCGTCCATGTAGTGCGTGGTGACGAAGACGGTGGTGCCGCCCGCGGCCAGCTCGCGGATGAGCGCCCAGAAGGAGCGGCGCTGCACGGGGTCCACGCCCGCGGTCGGCTCGTCGAGGAAGACGATGCGCGGACGGTGCAGCACCGCGCTGGCCAGCGCCACGCGCTGTTGTGTCCCGCCCGGCAGAGAGCCCGTCACCTCGTTCTGGATGGAGGTGAGCTGCATCCGCTCCAGCATCTCGCCGATGCGCCGCTCCAGCTCGCGGCCGTGCGCGCCGTACGCGGAGGCGAAGAACTCGAGATTCGCCCGCACCGTCAGGTCCAGGTACAGCGAGAAGCGCTGGGACATGTAGCCGATGCCCGCCTTCACCCGCTCCGGCTCGGCGCTCACGTCGTGGCCCGCGACTCGCGCGTGGCCGCCCGTGGGCTTCAGCAGGCCGCACAACATGCGGATGGTGGTGGACTTGCCGGCGCCGTTCGCGCCCAGGTAGCCGAAGATTTCTCCGGCCCCCACGGTGAAGCTCACGTCGTTGACGGCGGTGAAGGCGCCGAAGCGGCGCGTGAGGTGCTCCACCTCGATGGCCGTGCTCATGCGGCTCTCCCTCCGGTGCCGTTGCGCCGTTCCACCAGCGCGAGGAACACCGCCTCGAAGTTGGAGGCCGCCACTCCGTGCTGGCGCGCCAGCTCTCGCGGTCCGCCCTCGGCGATGAGCTCGCCCGCATAGAGCAGCCCCACGCGGTGGCAGCGCGCGGCCTCGTCCATGTACGGCGTGGACACCACCAGCGTCATGCCGTCGTGCACCAGCGTATAGAGCAGCTCCCAGAGCTCACGGCGGCTCACCGGGTCCACGCCGTTGGTGGGCTCGTCCAGGAGCAGCACGCGCGGCCGGTGGAGCAGGGCGCACGCCAGCGCCAGCTTCTTGTACATGCCGCCGGAGAGCGCATCCGCGCGCCGGTCCGTGAAGCGGCCCAGCCGGGTGATGTCCAGCAGCCGCTCGCGCCGCGAGGCGAAGTCCTCCTTCGACAGGCCGAACAGCCTCGCGAAGAAGGTGAGGTTCTCATCCACGCTCAGGTCGCCGTAGAGGGTGTTGCGCTGAGGCACCAGGCCCAGCCCCTCTCGCACCTGGGAGCGCGGGTTCGCCGGGTCCTCGCCCAGCATCCGCACGTGGCCGCCGTCCGTGCGAAGGAGGCCCGCCATGAGGCGGATGGCTGTCGTCTTCCCCGCGCCGTCCGGGCCCACGAGGCCGTACACCTCGCCGTGGCCCACCGCCAGCGAGACGCCGCGCAGGGCCTGCGTGGCACCGAAGCTCTTGCGTACCGCCTCCAGCGCGACGTCCGGCGCGGCGCTCATGGCCGCTGCTCCGCCATGGCCGGCACCTGTCCGGGCTCCAGCGTGATTTCCACCGGCATGCCCGGCAGCAGCATCCCCTCGGGCGCGTCGATGTGGACCTCGACGGGATAGACGAGCCTGTCCCGGTCGCTGCGCGTCTGCACGTTGCGCGGCGTGAAGGCCGCCTCGCGCGCGACGGTGACGACGCGGGCGGGGAAGGTGCGGTCCGGGTACGCGTCCGCGCGCACCGTGGCCTCCTGCCCGGGGTGCGCGGCGGCCAGCTCCGCGTTGGGCAGGTAGAAGGTGGCCTTGGGCCGGGCGGTGTCCACCAGCCGCGCCACCACCGCGCCGGGCAGGGCCAGCTCTCCGGGCTCCAGCGCCAGCGTCTCCACCGAGCCCGCCATCGGCGCGCGCAGCTCGCACTCCGCCACGTTGATGCGGGCGCGGCGCAGCGTGGCCTCGGCGGCGTCCACCCCGCGCACGGCGGCCTCCGCCTGCTGCTGGCTCGCGCGCTCCTGCTCGGCGGCGGCGCGGGCCTGGCGCCCGGCGGCCGTGCTGGCATGGCGCGCGGCCTCGAGCTGCTGCTCCAGCGACGCGGCCTGGGCCTTCGCCTGGTCCAGCGAGGCCTCCGTCGTCGCCCCGCCCATCTGCTGGAGTCGGTCCGCCTGCCGCTTCGCGAGTCCCTGCTGGTCCGCGAGCGAGGCAATCTGCGCCTGGCTGCCCGTGGCCTGCGCGGCCACCGCTTCGCTATTGCGGGTGGAGGCCAGGGCGGCGGCCCGCGCGGCGTCCGCCTGCGCTCGCGCCATGGCCAGCCGGGCCTCCGTTTCCGCGAGGGTGGCCTCGGGCTCGGTGCAGTCGAGCGTGACGAGCAGCGCGCCCTTGTCCACCCGGGCGCCTTCCTCCACGTGCCGGGTCAACACGCGGGCATTGATGCGGGCACGCACATCCACGCTGGTGCCCTCCACCACGCCCGAGCCCCCGGCGGGCCCTTCCGCGGCCCGGCGGTCCTTCAGGATGCGGAACCCCAGAAGGGCGCCGAGCACGCCCACCAGGACCACGAACAACACGACGGCACGTCGCATGGACTCTCCCCTCGAAGCCGCGACTCGTCACGCGGTGACGAGCAGGCCCATGGCAAGGCCCATGCCGTGCGCGCGTCAGTCGGAGGGAGTGCCCGGGTGTCGGATGCCCGCGCGGTCCCCCTGCCGGAAACCCGGCACCCCCGCCGGAAGGCCGACGGGCTTCTTCCGGCGGGCCATTCACATCCTCCTGTTCGCCTCCCCATACGCGGCAAAACTGCGCATGCGCCGCGAGCAGGGCTCCTTCAGAGGGGGCGAGTCATTGGACACCGCTTCTTCATGCTTCTTCACGGGCTCGCGAAAAGGACGGCATGGCACCTTGGGCCCGACCTCCTCCATGGGGAGGAGGGGCCCTGGTGGCCGTCCACGCCGGTGGCATCGCCATTGCTCAGTGAGTCGTGCGCCACATCTCGTGCGCACCCGAGGAAGAGGAAGACGCCCCATGCTGCTCGACATGTACCTGTTCTTCTGTCTGCCACTCCCGAGTCCAGCGCGCGGCTCCGCCCGGGCGCCGGGGGCGAGGGGCGGCTCGGGAAGGCAGGCCTCGGCCGGTCCACGGAAGGCCTCGCGCCAGGAGGAGGACATGGGCGGGCAGGCCGCCAAGGGGACGCGCGGAAAGCGGCGCTCGTCGCGGCCGGCGCTTCGGGTCATCGATGGAGGCCGCCCCGGCGTACGATGAGACCCGCGGTGTGAGCGGAAGGGGCAGGCCATGGACTCGCGGACCCGGCGCAACTTCGAAGACATCCAGCTCCGGCACCTCAGCCGCATCTTCGGCCGCATGGTGGTGCTGCGAGCCTCCGTCGGCGCCGGCCTGTTCCTCGCGGTGGCGGCGATGGTTGCGCTGGACGGCGCGCCGTGGCGGATGGTCTGGCTCGTCGTGCAGAAGGTGAGCGCACTCTCGTTCTTCTTCTACGAGCTGCGCCGCTACAAGCGCGAGGGGCTCACGAAGCGCAGCGTGCCCGTCAACCTGTTCCTCGGGGTGCTGTTCCAGCAGAGCCTCGTCATGGGGACGGGAGGCCTGGCCAGTCCGCTGCTGTTCATGGTGTTTCCGCTGGCCTTCGTGGGCGCCACCACGCTTCCCCGGGTGTGGCACCTGCGCCTGTTCAAGGCGGAGCTCGTAGCGCTGACGTTGATGGCGGTGCCCCAGCTCGCGGGGTGGCTGCCCATGCTGCCGCTGTCCTACCTGGGCGCGCCGCCTCGTCCGTGGATGTTCGCCATCGCGGTGCTGATGTTCCTGTTCATCATCGCGACCAACGCGGTGGGCGCCGCCATCCGCATGACGTTCGACGACATGCTCCGCGACGCGCTCGCGCAGCGAGACGAGTTGCTGGCCACGCACCGCTCGTACTCGCGCGCGCTGGAGTCCATGTCCGGGGAGATTGCCCACGAGCTGAAGAACCCGCTGGCCACGGTGAAGGGGCTCACGCAGCTCATGGTGCGTGAGGCCGGCCGCGCGCAGCCCACCGAGCGCCTGGAGGTGCTGTCCAGCGAGGTGGTCCGGATGCAGGGCATCCTGGAGGAGTTCCTCAACTTCTCGCGGCCCCTGGTGCCGTTGTCGGTGAGCGCGGTGGACCTGGTGGCGCTGTGCGACGAGGCGCTGGTGCTGCACGAGGGATTGGCCGCGCAGGGCGAGGTGAAGCTGGAGCGCGTGGGCGAGGGGCCGGTGCATTCGGTGTGCGATCCGCGCAAGGTGAAGCAGGTGGTGATGAACCTGCTTCACAACGCGATTGAAGCGAGCCCGCGTGGAGGACAGGTGATTCTGGAGGTGGACGCGAACTCCATCGGCGAGGCGCGGGTGTCCATCAAGGACCAGGGCGCGGGACTGTCTCCCCAGGTAGCCGGCCGTGCCTTCGAGGCGGGCGTCACCAGCAAGGCAAAGGGCTCCGGACTGGGGCTGACGGTGGCACGCGCGCTGGCGCGGCAGCACGGCGGAGACGTCAAGCTGGAGAACGCGTCCAGGGGAGGGTGCGTGGCGGAGCTGGTGCTGCCGAGAGAGCTGCCCGCGGACGTCCTCAAGCCCGTCGGCATGGGCGAGGTGGCGCATGTCGGCTGATTCCGGGCAGGGAAGCGCCGGGCGCATCACGACGGCTCGGGCCGGGGGCGGGACGCTCCTGGCACCGTCCTGTTCGGAAATGTCGGGACATTTGCGCCGCAAAACCCCCGACAAAACCGAACAGGACGGTGTTGTTGCCGCCCCCGGGCCGGCGCCCATCCATGACGAGCACCTCTGCGAGCACGAGGTGGCCCATGTCGGCTGAGTCGGGCGCTACAACGGACGTCCCGCATCCCGTGCTGGTCGTCGATGACGACGCGGGCGTGCGCTTCACGCTGAAGGAGACGCTGCGCAGCCTGCCCGGCGTCACGGTGGACGTCGCGGAGGACGGCGAGGTCGCCCTGGCGAAGCTCGCGTCGAAGTCGTACGAGCTGGTCATCACCGACCTGCGCATGCCGCGCGTGGACGGCATGGAGTTGGTGAAGCGGCTTCACGGACAGCCCCACGCGCCGCGCATCATCGTCGTCACCGCGCATGGCTCGGAGCGCTTCGCGGTGGAGGCGGTGAAGGCGGGCGCGTACGACTACTTCCGCAAGCCCTTCGACGTGGACGAGCTGCTCGCCGTCGTCACCCGCGCGCTGGAAGCGGTGCGGCTGCGCGACGAGAACGAGCGTCTTGCCGGCGAGCTGAACCTGTCCCGCTCGCTGGTGTTCGCCTCGCAGGCCATGGGCCGGCTGGCGCAGCTCGTCCAGCGCGCGGGCTCGCGGGACGTGACGGTCCTCATCACCGGCGAGAGCGGCACGGGCAAGGAGCGCGTGGCCGAAGCGCTGGTGCGCGCCTCGCCGCGCGCGGACAAGCCCTACCTGCGCTTCAACTGCGCGGCGCTCACGGAGGAACTGGCGGAAGCGGAGCTGTTCGGCCACTCGAAGGGCGCCTTCACCGGCGCGAACCGCGTGCGCCAGGGCCTCTTCCGAGAGGCCGACGGCGGCACGCTGCTACTCGACGAAATCGGCGAGCTGGCCCCGCCGCTCCAGGCCAAGCTGCTGCGCGTGCTGCAGGAGGGCGAGGTCCGGCCCGTGGGCGAGGACCGCCCCGTCAAGGTGGACGTGCGCATCCTCGCGGCCACGCACCGCGACCTGCGCCGTCGCGCCGCGGAGGGGACGTTCCGCGAGGACCTGTACTACCGCCTCAACGTGGTGCAGCTCCGCGTGCCGCCGCTGCGCGAGCGTCCGGAGGACATCCCCGTCCTGGCCCGCATGTTCCTGGACCGCTTCAGCGACCGCTTCCACACCGGCCCGCTGAAGATTCCCGACGGCTTCTTCGAGAAGCTGCGCGCCCTGCCATGGCCGGGCAACGTGCGCGAGTTGGAGAACACGCTCGAAAGCCTCGTCGCGCTCTCCAGCGACGGCGAGCTGGACCTGGGCCTGCTGCCCGTCCCCGAGTCTCCGGCCCCCGGTGCGCCCGTGAGCGCCACCGCTCCGGGGCCGAGCTCCTCCATGGAGGCATCGGACGGCGTGGGCCTCAAGGAGCGCGTGGAGGCCTACGAGCGCGGCCTCGTCCTGGACGCGCTGCGAATCGCCGGTGGCAATCGCAGTGAAGCCGCGCGCAGGCTGGGCATCGGCCGCGCCACGCTGCACGACAAGCTGCGCAAGTACGGGCTGGACGCGGCCCCGGAAGAAGGCGGGTAGGGCGCCCGGTCCGGGGAGCGTCACCCTCGCTCAGTTTCCGAGGCCCTGCACCTGCACGGGTGTCGGGCGCCCGGTGAGGGTCCCGTCCCCGAGCTGTCCCGTGCCGTTATCGCCCCATGCCCAGACGGCACCGTCCTGCCGCCGTGCAAGGCAGTGGTGTCCACCCGCGGCAACCGCCGCGATGTTGGAGAGTCCCGGCACCCACACTGGCGAGTAGCTGGAGGAAGTCGTCCCATCCCCGAGCTGGCCCAAGCCGTTGTAGCCCCAGGTCCAGACATTTCCGCCCATCAGCACCACCGTGTGAAAAACGCCTGCGGAGATGGCGGAGACGTTGAGAAGACCCGTCACCTGTACCGGGACGGAGCTGCTGAATGTGCCGGGCGACCCATTGCCAAGTTGTGCGTTGAGGTTCAAGCCCCAGGTCCACACCGTGCCGTCGCTGCGCAGGGCGACGGAGTGCTCCGTGCCCGCGGCGATGGCGGTGATGTTCATGAGTCCTACTGTCTGCACCGGAATGTTCTGCTGGGTGGTCGTCCCATCCCCGAGCTGGCCATAGGGATTCCAACCCCAGCCCCAGACGGTGCCGTCCTGGCGCAGCGCGAGGCTGTGCTCCTGCCCCGCAGCAAGGGCCGTCACATTGGAGAGCCCCTGCACCTGCACCGGGGACCGGCGGTTTGTGGTGGTGCCGTCTCCAAGCTGCCCGAGTCCGTTGTATCCCCAGCCAAAGAGTATTCCGTCCCGGCGTAACGCGAGACTGTGGTGCTGTCCTGCGGCGATGGCGACGATGTCGGAGAGTCCGGGCACCTGCACAGGGGCGTAGCGGCGGGAGGTCGTGCCATCTCCCAGCTGACCTCGGAGGTTGAGGCCCCAGGCCCAAAGGGTACCATCCTGGCGCAGGGCCAGGTTGTGACGCCCACCCACTGCGAGGGCCGTGACGTTGGAGAGACCCAACACCTGGACGGGGGCGGTTCGGCGGATGTTCGTTCCATCCCCAAGCTGGCCATCGTCGTTGTCACCCCAGGTCCAGACGGTGCCATCCTGTTTCAGGGCGACGGAGTGGGAGAAGCCGCCGAGCAGGGTCTCGACCGGGGCATTCGCGCAGGTGGGCACTCCCATCACGGTGAAGGCGTGGGACGTGGACAGCCCCAGGGCATTCGAGACCGTGACCGTCACCGTCGGCGTCGTGCCCCCCGGAACACAACCCGGCGCCGTCCACGAAACTTCGCTCGTCGTCGCGTCACTCGAAACCAGGCCCAGGCTCCCCGCGCCCGTGGCCCAGGAGAAGGTCAATGCGCTCTCCTGAGGGTCCATGGCTCCAACCCGGAATCGGACGGTGCCACCCACCGGCGTGCTGCTAGACTGGAAGGTCTCCTGCACTTCCGGCGGGAAGTGCGCTTCGGACCGGGGACCCACGCAAATCCTCAGCGTGCCTGTCGTCTGCCCGCCCCGGCCGTCCGTCACAGACACGGTGAGGGCACAACTGGCGCACGGATTGCCGGCGGGTGGTTGCTCCGAGGGCGTGAAGCTGGCGCTGGCCGAAGCGGGATTGGCCCAGGTCCCCTGGCATCCCGCCGTCCACGTGTAGGCCAGGGAGTCTCCATCGTTGTCGCTCGCGGCAGCCACCACCGTGGTGGTCTCTCCGACAGCGATGGAGGAAGGTGAGGCCGTGACGCTTGCCACCTGTGGCCAGGTATTCACCGTGACGTTGACGGCCGCGCTGCCCGTGCCGGTGCTCACCGTGATGGTCAGGCTGAGCGCCGCCGTGGCCCCTTTCGAGTCCGTCACCGTCAACGTCAGCACCACGGGACCGGACACTGCCGGAGCGGTCCACGTCGTGGTGAGCGCGGAGGGCGAGCTGAAGCTGCCGGCGCCTGCCGTCCAGGCGTAGGTGAGGATGTCACCGGCGTTGGCATCCTGGACGGTGGCCTGCAATGCCACTACGCCCTCGGTAGACACCGTCCCGGGACTTGCCACCACGGAGGTGATGACAGGCACTGCATTCTCGAAGGGAGGCGGCGCATTCACCTCCTGGAGCACCAGCGTCACCACGGTCGTCTGCCCTGCGGCGATGGTGACGTCCGTCACCTGGCCGGCGTAGACAAGGGTATTGGCGGCGTCGAAGGCCTCGCCACGGAAGAGTCGCCCGGAACCCGCCGGCAGGTTGCCCAGCAATCCGCTCCACTGCCCGCCCGCTCTCACCAGCGTCTCGGTGCGAGTGGCCATCCCCGGCCCGCTGACCGTCAACTGCACTCGCGCCACGTCGCTGGCGCTCAATGCCTGTGGAAACGTCACGACCGCTTGGGCCGAGCCGGTGGCTTCGTCCGTGGAGCAGCCGGACACGGCAGCACAAAGGGCCAGGATGAAGCGCAGCAATCGCATCCTTCCATGTCGATGCATGGCATTCCTTTTCAATGGGTGGTTGCGCCTCTGGATGGGGCGCCACATCACATGCCGGCTCAGTTGGGGTTGTCTGACAATCGTTCCGAGAGGTGATGGCTGCTGAATCCGAGTCACAACAGCACCACGGACGTCAGTGATGACCCGGATAGGCAGACGTCTGGATTTGCGCCAAGCTTGCCCGGGGCGAAGCCGCACTTCATTTCCAGCCGCATGCGCGAACAATGGGGACGGCCAGGGGCCAAAGCGATGATGGGAGGGCTGAACGTGGAGGCGAGGCGGGTAGGGCGCCCGGTCCGGGAGTGTTCACTCCCCGGGTGAAGTGTTTCCTTGTCGGCACCGCTCCGGTGCGGGGCTGCTGGAATCGGCGCGGATGCGGTCATTCTCTACCGCAACGTGCCCGCGACCCTCCGCTCGAGACCCGTGCCCGACGCCAGACCCCCACGCTCCATCTCCCATGCCTCGCAGGTGAGCATCCTGCTGGTGGACGACCTCCCGGCGAACCTCTTCGCGCTGGAGTGCATCCTCGCCCCGCTCGGGCAGAGGCTGGTGCGTGCCGCGTCCGGACAGGAGGCGCTCCGGCGGGTGCTCGACGAGGACTTCGCCGTCATCCTCCTGGACCTGCGGCTGGGTGACATGAGCGGCGTGGAGGTGCTGACGCTGCTGCGCCAGCGCGAGCGCAACCGGCGCACGCCCGTCCTCATCCTCACCGGCATGGATGGAGACTCGCCGGAGCTGCAGCCGGCCTTCAAACAGGGCGCCGTGGACTACATGCGCAAGCCCCTGGTGCCCGACGTGCTGCGAGACAGGGTCTCCCTCTTCGTGGAATTGCGTCAGCAGCAGGCCGCGCTGCGGCGGCAGGAGCAGCAGATCTCCGAGCTGTCCTCCCGGCTCGAGGCCGCCGAGCGCGAGCTGCACGGCCTCCGTTCCGATTCTGGGACGTCCGTTCCACAAACGGAATGAGCCGGCGCGCCGCTGCGCTCTGAGCGCTGGGCTCGGGAGTCGGGAACAAAACGTGCAGCCGGGCGTTCGGGGCGCTTCGGAGTCGGAGCTTCCGACGCCGGCCGTCCCCCAGAATGTCGCCCTCTCCCCAGGAGCGTGCATGCACTCCGTGTCCCGCAGCCTCGCGGCACTCCTGCTGCTGTCCCTCGCCAGTCCGGCGGGGGCGCAGAGCACCGCGCAGGCCCCGAAGCCGCCGTATGGCTATTCCCCCGAGCGCGTCGAGCGCATCCGCTCGCGCTACACCAAGTACGAGTTCCGCATCCCGATGCGCGACGGCGTGCGCCTGTTCACCGCCGTCTATGTGCCGGTCGACGCGTCTCCGGCGAAGCGCTACCCCATCCTGATGATGCGCACGCCGTACACCGTGGCGCCGTACGGCGTGGACCGGTACCCGGGCTCGCTGGCTCCGAGCGAGGCCTTCGAGAAGGAAGGCTTCATCTTCGTGGGCCAGGACGTGCGCGGCACCCACATGTCCGAGGGCGAGTTCCTCAACGTCCGCCCGCACAACCCGAAGAAGTCCGGGCCGAAGGACGTGGACGAGAGCACGGACACGTACGACACCATCGACTGGCTGGTGAAGAACGTACCGAACAACAACGGCCGCGTGGGCCAGTGGGGCATCTCCTATCCCGGCTTCTACACGTCTGCGGGTGCCATCGACTCGCACCCGGCGCTCAAGGCCGTGTCCCCGCAGGCGCCCATCGCTGATTGGTTCTGGGACGACATGCACCGGCACGGCGCCTTCAACGTGGCGCTCGCGTTCAACTTCTTCTCCGTGTTCGGCCAGCCCCGGCCGCAGCCCACCGACGGCGAGGAGTGGAAGCCGTACGACATGGGCACGCCGGACGCGTATGAGTTCTTCCTGAACCTGGGGCCGCTGCGCAACGCGGACGCGGAGCACCTCAAGGGCCAGGTGTCCTTCTGGAAGGACATCGTCGCGCACCCCAACTACGACGCCTACTGGCAGGCGCGGAACCTGCTGCCGCACCTGAAGAACATCAAGGCGGCGGTGATGACGGTGGGCGGCTGGTACGACACGGAGGACCTGTACGGCCCCCTGCGGACCTACGCGGCCATCGAGAAGCAGAACCCGGGTACCACCAACACGCTCGTCATGGGCCCGTGGCAGCACGGCGGCTGGCAGGGGACGGAGGGCTCCGGGCTGGGTGACGCGGAGTTCGGCTTCAAGACGAGCGAGACGTACCAGGAGCTGGCGCTCGACTTCTTCAAGTCCTACCTCAAGGACAACAAGAAGCCGGAGCTGCCGGAGGCGCTGGTGTTCGAGACGGGCGCCAACCGCTGGCGCCGCTTCGAGTCCTGGCCGCCGAAGGGCGTGCGCGACACGAAGCTCTACTTCCAGCCGAAGGGCGGCCTGAGCCTCAACAAGGCGCCCACCGGCACCACGGAGACGTTCGCCGAGTACGTGAGCGACCCGGACAAGCCGGTGCCGTACACGGCGGAGCTGACGTCGGGCTGGGCCAAGAACTACATGACGGAGGACCAGCGCTTCGCGTCGCGCCGGCCGGACGTGCTGGTGTTCGAGACGGAGCCGCTCACGCAGGACCTCACGGTGGCGGGCCCGCTGGAGGCGGAGCTGTGGGTCTCCACGACCGGCACGGACGCGGACTGGGTGGTGAAGCTGGTGGACGTGAATCCCGGCAAGCTGCGCGGCTGGAAGAAGGAGGATGACTTCTCCGGCAAGAAGAACCGCGGCGGCCAGCAGACACTGGTGCGCGGCGAGCCGTTCCGCGGCCGCTTCCGTGACAGCTACAGCGAGCCGAAGCCCTTCAAGCCCGGCGAGGTGACGAAGGTGCGCTTCACCATCAACGACGTGTTCCACACCTTCCAGCGTGGACACCGGGTGATGATCCAGGTGCAGTCGAGCTGGTTCCCCTTCATCGACCGCAACCCCCAGACGTTCGTCCCCAACATCTTCGAGGCGAAGGCCGAGGACTTCACGCGGCAGTTCCACCGCGTCTACACGTCCGCGGCGCACCCCAGCTTCGTGAAGGTGGGCGTGCTGCCGTCGGCGGACAACTAGCGTCGCGGTGCTCGGGCCGGGGGCACAGTGCTTCCGGCCCGACAACTCCCGGGGACGGCGGGAAGGTCACCTTCGTCCTCGCGGGAGATCCCCCTCCGTTCCTGTTACGCTTCATCCGCAACGCGGTAACACCGTGGACGTGAGGGATATGGCCGGCACGGAGGGGCCCGACAGCGGGCGGGTGGAGCTCGACGGCAGCGAGGGTGAGGGAGGAGGGCAGATCCTCCGCTCGGCGCTGTCGCTGTCGCTCATCACCGGCCGTCCCTTCCGCATCTCCCGCCTGCGCGAGAAGAGAGACCCACCGGGCCTGCGTCCGCAGCACCTCGCCTGCGTGCGCGGCGCCGAGGCGCTGAGCGGCGGCTCCAGCGAGGGCGCCACCGTGGGCGCGTCCGAGCTCACCTTCACCCCCGGCCCCGTGCGCGCGGGCGACTACCTGCTCGAGGTGGGCACCGCCGGCAGCACGCCGCTGCTCTTCCAGTGCCTCGTGTACCCGCTGGCCCTGGCCGGTGGCGGGCGGCTCACCCTGCGCGGTGGCACGCACCTGCCGCACAGTCCCAGCTTCCACTACGTCGCCACCGTCTGGCAGCCGGTGGCCCGCGCGTACGGCCTGCCCGTGACGATCACCATGCCGCACGCGGGCTTCTACCCGGAGGGCGCGGGGGAAATCGTCGCGGAGGTGGGCGCGCCACTGGAGCCGCCGCTGCTGGTGGAGCTCCCCGCGCGCGGCATGCTGCGCGAGGTGCGCGTGTCCTCCTTCACGGGCGGGCTGCCGTTCACCATCGCCGAGCGCCAGTCCCGCGCCGCGGTGGCGGCCCTGCGCGAGCGCGGCATCCTCGCCGAGGCGGAGAACCGGCCGCTGGCGGTGACGCGCTCGGTGGGCACCGTCACCTTCGTGCTGGCCCAGTTCGAGCACACCATCGCCGGCTTCACCGCGCTGGGCGAGCGCGGCCGTCCCGCGGAGGAGGTGGGGCGCGAGGCCGCCGTGGCGCTGGCGGACTTCATGGAGACCGGGGGCGCGCTGGACGAGCACCTCGCCGATCAGATCCTGCTGCCCGCCGCGCTGCTGGCCTCGGGGCGGCTGGGCCCGGCGACTCCTGGCACCACGCGCTTCTCGGCGGCGCGCATCACCGACCACCTCACCACGCACGCCCGCGTGGTGGAGCGCTTCCTGCCGGTGCACGTCAGCGTGGACCCGGGCGGCGACGTGGAGGTCCGCCCGCGCTGACGGGGAGGCTCAGGCCTCTTCCTCGTCACCCCGGTTGGCGCCGAAGGTGTTGGCGCCGGCAATCTCCTTCGTCGTGTTCCGGTAGGCCCGGAACGCGAAGGGCGTGGCCGCCACGAAGACGAGTCCCACCAGGCCGATGGCCATCCAGGGGATGGGCTTCGACTTCACCTGGATGTCCTTGCCATAGGAGTTGAGGTTGTTCCCCATGGCGCGCTGCTTGGCGAGCTCCTTCTCCTCGGCCGTCAGCTCACGAGGGGCTTGGAAATCCCGCACCTGGCGACGGGGCTGGGCCAGCGCGGCACCGGCCGAGGACAGGGCGAGGACGAGAGCGAGCCGGGGGAGAACGTTTCGCATGGGCGCTGAGGCTAACACGACCCAACGGACGGGCTGAACAGGGCTTGCGCGCCCGAGGGCCCTCCATTACGGCGCAGGACGCCCACATTTCCCCCTGGACGCCATGCTGCGACTTCCCTTCGTCGCCCTCAGCAACCTGCTACTGCTCGTGCGAAGCCTGCTCGGGCTGCCCTTCCGGCTGCTGGCCTCGCGCCACCGGCCGGCCTACGTGCGCTTCCGGCTGACGGGAGACCCGCCGTACCGCCAGCAGCGCCAGGCCCGGTTCCGGCTCGGGGGCGCGCGGCCGGAGCCGTCGGCGATTTCGTCCGTGGAGCGCTTCCGCGAGTCGTTGCGGCTGTTGGCGAAGGACGCCCGGGTGAAGGGCATCCTGCTGGAGGTGGAGAACCTGGCGGTGCCTCCGGCGAAGCGGGATGCCCTGGTGGCGGTGCTTGCGGAGTTCCGCAGGGCAGGCAAGCGCGTGGTGGCCTGGGCGGTGAGCGTGGACACGGACGCGTACCCCGTCATGTGCGCGGCGGACGAGGCGCTCCTCGCGCCGATGGGCCGGGTGGACGTGGTGGGCTACGCGGCGGAGGCGACGGCGCTGGGCGAGGGGCTGTCGCGTGTGGGCATCCGGGCACACTTCGTGAGGCGCGGTGACTACAAGACGGCGCCGGAGCTCTTCACCCACGCGACGGTGTCGGACATCCAGGCGCGCACGGTGGAGTCGTTCCTGGACGAGCGCTACGCGGACCTGGTGGACGCGGTGGCCCGGGGGCGCCGCAAGACGCCGGAGGAGGTGAAGGCGCTCATCGACCAGGGGCCCTTCAGCGCGAGGCGCGCGGTGGAGGCGGGGCTGGTGGACGCGCTGGTGAGCGAGGCGGACCTGCCGGCGCACCTGGGGCTGGTGAAGCCGGGCGAGGCGCACGAGGACGAGACGGAATTGGAGTCGATGGCGACGTACCTGGCCACGCTGCCATTTCCGCCGGTGCGCTGGAGGCGGCTGCGGCTGCCGCCGAGGGTGGCGCTGGTGCCGGTGTCGGGCGTCATCGTCCCCGGGCAGGCGGGGAGCAGTGAGCGCATGGCGTCCTCGGGCTCGGTGGCAAGGGCGCTGCGCGCGGCGGGGCGGGACAGGCGCGCGAAGGCGGTGGTGCTCTACATCAACAGTCCGGGCGGCGCGCCGCTGGCGTCGGAGCAGATGTTGGAGGCGGTGCAGCGGGTGGGGCGGAAGAAGCCGGTGATTGCCTTCATGGACCGGGTGTGCGCGAGCGCGGGGTTCATGGTGGCGGTGGGGGCGAAGGAGATCTGGTCCGCGCCACACGCGGTGGTGGGGTCGATTGGCGTGTTCGCGGGGAAGTTCGACGCGTCGGTGTTGATGGAGCGGCTGGGCGTGCACCAGACAGTGATTGTCCGGGGTGAGAATGCAGCGCTCAACGTCAACTCCCGAGGCTTCACGGAGCGCGAGCGGGCGACGCTGGAGGCGGAGGTGGAGGAGATCTACCAGGCCTTCCTGGCGCACGTGGCGAAGGGGCGCGGCCGGACGACGGAGGAGATTCATTCGCTCGCGGAGGGCCGTGTGTATTCGGGGATGCGAGCGAAGGGGCTAGGGCTGGTGGACCACGTGGGCGGCTTCGAGGCGGCGTGTGGCCGGGCGCTGGAGCTGGCGAAGGTGTCCGCGGAGCGCTTCGACCTGATCACCTATGGCGGGCCGAAGCGGCGCTTGTCGTTGCTGAAGCTGTTGATGGGCGCGGCGAGGGCGCAGGTGTATGCGCTGTGCCCGACGGCGTGGCGCCTGGGAGGAATGTGGGGGGCGGAGCGGTTCGAGGATGCCCCGGGGCTCCTCGGTGAGTGGCTGCGTGACGCGGTGACGGAGTGGTGGGAGCGTAGTGGGTATGACCGCGGATGAATGTCTGGACCGCTTCGGATTGCGGCCCAACCCTGATGACCTGGATGCAATCCTGAGTACGCCCAGGTCCAGGCCGACTACTACGGTGACGAATCGACATGCTGACGCTCGTGTTGGTGGTGATGATGGCGGAGGCTCCCGTGCCTCCTTCCATCGAGCAGATGAGTCTGGAGGAGGTTCTGTCCTGTGCAGGCAACCCACCGAAATGCGAGGCCTCGGACTGGGACCTGGGGCGTGAGCTGGCGCGCCGCTTTGGCGTGGCGGAGCTTTCCTCGCGTCTCCAACACGCCTCGGATGCGAAGCGCAGGGTGCTGGTGTTTGCCCTGTACTCCGCGCCATCGAATCCGGACGTGGCGAGGCTCATGAAGGAGTTCTCCAGCGACCCGGACGAGGAGATTGCGTACTACGCGCTGAACTACCGCGCGAAGCGCTGTGAGAAGGATGCCCTCGCGAAGCTCGTCGCGCCTCCGTACAAGCAGAGGGCCGCGTGCGAACAATGGGCGACCACGGTGTCTCTGGTGGGGAAGTGCCAATACAAGCCCGGTGGCCGCTTCCTCGTGGAATCCCTCGATTACGCCTGCCTCAATATCGTCATCGCCGCGGAGGAGGGGCTGCGAAAGCTCTACCCGGATGCGCCTTCCTCCTTCGAATCGTTGCAACAGGAGAAGGCGTATTTCGAAAAGCGGGTAGGGGAGCGTCGCTGATTCCGGGGTGAGCCGATGACTGAATCCAAATTCCCGACTGCAATCATCTCCGTGCCCGCGCTCCAGGCGATGCTCGGGGATCCGCGCCTCGTGATTCTGGAGGTGAAGATGAAGCCGGTCGGCGCGGCCGCCACCTCCGCGTCCGAAACGGCTCCCGCGCGGATTCCCGGCGCCCGCGTCTTCGACCTGGACGGTGCCTTCAGCGACCACGCCCAGTCTCTTCCACACATGATGCCGGGTCCCGCGCACTTCGAACGCGAAGCGCGCAAGCTCGGCGTCAACCGAGACAGCCTCGTGGTCGTCTACGACCGGGTCGGTCTGTATTCCAGCCCGCGTGCCTGGTGGATGTTCAAGGCGATGGGGCACTCGCAGGTGGCCGTGCTCGACGGCGGCCTGCCGGCGTGGACGGAAGCGGGGCATCCGACCTCGACGGAAGCGGCCCATATCGAGCGCGAGGGCGACTTTGTCGCCAGGCCGGTAGCGGATGCGTTCTGCGACGCAGCGGCTGTCGAGCGAGCCTTGAGCGATGCGAGCTACGCCGTGCTCGATGCGCGCTCGCAGGGGCGATTCGAGGGCCGCGAGCCGGAACCGCGCGCGGGACTGCGTCAGGGGCACATGCCCAACGCCGTGAATCTGCCGTTCACTGACGTGCAGGTGAAGGGACACGCGAAGAGCCCGAGCGAGCTCGAGGCTCTGTTCGAGAGCAAGGGCGGCTCGCGCCGGAGGCTCGTGTTCAGTTGCGGCTCCGGTGTCACGGCCTGCGTGGACGCGCTCGCGGCGACGCTCGCGGGCTACTCGGACATCCGGGTGTACGACGGCTCGTGGAGCGAGTGGGGACTACCGTCGAGCCGGCCCGTGGTGCGATAGGAACGAACATGCTGATCGAGTCGAAATCCATCCCGGATTCGTGGGGTGCTACCCTCCGCGTCCCATGAAGCGCTCCGTCCTCCTCAGCCTGCCCCTGCTGGCCGCCTGCGCCACCGCGCCGCGCGAGCCCGTCTCCGTTGCCGAGGCCTATGCCCGGGCCCTGGATGAGGGGCGCCTCCAGGACGCCTATGCCCTCACCAACGGAGGGCCCGAGGGCGAGGTCGCCTTCCTGGATCGCTACTCCGATGAAGCCACCCGCAAGGAGCGCGCCGCCGCCGTGCGATCCGGAACCGCGGTGCTAGAAGCCCGTGCTCCATCCGTCACGCTCGCGCACACCAAGCAGGGCTGGCTTGTGGTGGAGGCCCGGCCAGCGGACGTCCCCAAGGCAGCCCTCTCGCGATTCCTGGACACGGTCGAGGCTCGTGACTGGCAGAAAGCCTGGAGCCAGCTCGCCGCGCCGCTGCGCGCCCGCTACACGCCCGAGCGCTTGCGCGAGGACTTCGAGCATGAGCCCCTCGCGAAGGAGCGCCTGCGCCGGGCCCGGCTCGCCCTCAACGCCAATGTCCGCGTCGGCGCCGGCGAGGCGTTGTTCCCGCTCGGTGAGGACCGCGCCGTGGTCCTCGTGCTGGAGGACGGCGAATACCGCGTGGCCGCCATCGAGTGACGCCCCGCTCACATGGTGGCAGGAGCTCGAAGCCATCTCGAAGGAGCTCGGCTACCCGGACGCCATTGCCGAGCACAGGGTGAACGGCAGGGGTGCCGGTGAGGGCCCGTCCTGAGCGCCGCCCGCCCGTTCCTCCAGTCCACCTCATGGCCCCGTTCAGCTCACCGTCCGTGCTCCGCCGGACGACAGCCCGGCGAAGTGCACCCGAGGGCCATTCGCGTTAAACGACGTTGACAGCCCCCGGGGGGCTGGCAGATTCCGCGACCGTTGGCGGCCCCCAACCGCCCGTTTTCCTAAAGGTTTCAGGTGTTCAGATGAGCGTTTCCGAGGCGGACATCCTCGCGGCGATGTCGAAGGTCATGGACCCCGAGCTCCACGTGGACCTCGTGAAGGCGGGGATGGTGAAGGACGTCCGCGTCTCCGGCGACTCGGTGAAGCTCAAGATCGAGCTCACCACTCCGGCCTGTCCCCTCAAGGGAAAGATCCAGGCGGACGCCGAGGCCGCCCTCAAGGCCGTCCCGGGCCTCAAGAAGTTCGACATCGAGTGGGGCGCCCAGGTCCGCGCGGCCGGCGGCGGCGTCCCCGGTGGCGCGCTGCTCCCCAAGGTGAAGAACGTCATCCTCGTCGGCGCCGGCAAGGGCGGCGTGGGCAAGAGCACCGTGGCCCTCAACCTCGCCACCGCGCTCGCCCAGCACGGCGCCAAGGTGGGCCTGCTCGACGCGGACTTCTACGGCCCCTCCGTGCCCCTCATGACGGGCCTGTCCGACAAGAAGCCCGTGAGCCCGGATGGCAAGTCGCTCGACCCGCTCCTCGCCCACGGCCTCAAGGTCATGTCCATCGGCTTCCTCGTGGAAGCGGACCAGGCCCTCATCTGGCGCGGCCCCATGCTCCACGGCGCGCTGATGCAGCTCGTGCGTGACGTGAACTGGGGCGAGCTCGACTACCTCGTCCTCGACCTGCCGCCGGGCACCGGTGACGTGGCCCTGTCGCTGTCACAGTCCATCCGCGCCGCGGGCGCCGTGCTGGTGACGACGCCGCAGGACGTGGCCCTGGCCGACGTGGTCCGCGCCAAGCAGATGTTCGACAAGGTCCACATCCCCGTGCTGGGCATCGTCGAGAACATGAGCCAGTTCGTCTGCCCGAACTGCTCGCACGCCACGCCCATCTTCAACCACGGCGGCGGCCGCAAGGCGGCGGAGATGTTCGGCATCCCATTCCTCGGAGAGATTCCGCTGGATCTCAAGGTGCGTGAGTCCGGAGACTCCGGCGTTCCGGTGGTGGTGGGCGCGAAGGACAGCCCGGAGGCGAAGGCCTTCCAGGAGGTCGCTCGCAATGTCGCGGGCCGCGTCTCCACGCAGAGCATGAAGAGCATGCCTCTGCCGGTGGTGCAGGCCCGATAACTTCCCAGGAGAGGCTCCATGGCTTCGGCCGGCAACGACGACTTCCCGCCCGACCCGCTACTCGATGAAGAAGACCGGCAGACGGGGCGCCCCAGCGGCCCCGCGGGCTTCGTTCCGGAGTTCGTCCGCCGCATGGCCGTTGCCGGCCTCGGTGCCCTCTTCATGACGGAGGAGGGCATCCGCAACCTCGCCGGTCAACTCAAGCTCCCCAAGGAGGCGCTGGGCTTCATCCTCGGCCAGGCGGAGAAGACCAAGGACGAGATCACCCGCGTCGTCACCGACGAGCTCCGCCGCTTCCTCCAGTCCGAGAAGCTGCGCGACGAGTTCCTCAAGCTGATGTCCGGCATGACGGTGGAGATCAAGGCGCAGGTCCGCCTCGTGCCGCCGGAGAAGTCCGAGCCGGAAGCCGAGACGCACAGCGAGCCGAAGGAGAAGAAGCACGGCGGCACGCCCCGCGTCGTCATCTCCGAGCTGAACGCGCGGCGCCCCGGCTCCAAGCGGACGAAGAAGGACTGACGGTGGCGGACACGCCTCCTCCCGCCGAGTCCTCATCCGAGCGCCGTCACTGGCGCTCCAGCCCGCTGGCCAAGCGGCTGCCGTTGCTCATCCTGGCCGCCATCGGCCTCTGGCTCTGGCAGCACACGGGCACTCCCGAGCGCGAGCTGCACTTCCAATTCGAGGGGCCCGGCTGGAGCGCCGCGCGTGCCCTGGACCTCCAGTTGGTGGACGCCGAGGGCCAGGTGCTCAAGCGCGAGGAGCGCTTCTACGCGAGTGGCCCGCCACCGGAGGAGACCTTCAAGGTGGACCTGCCCCAGGGGGCCTGGCGCGCGCGGCTCTTCGTGAAGGTGGAAGGGCGCGAGGAGCGTGTGCGCCTGGAGGAGCCACTGGAGGTGGGAGAGGACGTCCACATCGTCCGCCAGCTCCGGTTGCCTCCCGCCGGTCGTTGAACTTCCTCAGGGCGTGGGCTATTGGCGCCCGACGTCACTCACATACCGAGCGAGGGGTTCGCGAACACCATGGCAACGGAGCATATCGTCGTCGTCGGGGCGGGGCAGATGGGCGCGGGCATCGCGCAGGTGGCACTGCAGGCCGGTCTGCGCGTCACGCTGGCGGACGTGTCCAAGGAAGGCCTGGCCAAGGGCGCGGAGCGCATCAAGGGCGGCCTGAAGAAGCTCGTCGAGAAGGGCAAGCTGGACGAGGCGAAGCGCGCCGCCGCCGAGGCCAACCTCGTCACCCTCACGGACGTGAAGCAGGCGAAGGACGTGGACTTCGCCGTCGAGGCCGTGACGGAGAACGAGGACCTCAAGCGCCGCATCTTCCAGGACCTGGACAGCGTGGTGCGCCCGGGCGGCATCCTCGCCACCAACACCTCGTCCATTCCGATTACCCGCATCGCGGCGTCCACCAAGCGTCCCGAGTCCGTCATCGGCATGCACTTCATGAACCCGGTGCCGGTGATGCAGCTCGTGGAGCTCATCCGCGGCGCGGCCACGTCCGACGAGACGTACAACACCACGCGCGCGCTCTCGGAGAAGATGGGCAAGACGACGGTGGTGTCCAAGGACTACCCGGGCTTCATCGTCAACCGCATCCTCATCCCCATGCTCAACGAGGCCTGCTTCGCGCTGATGGAGGGCCTGGGCTCGGTGGAGGACATCGACACCGCGATGAAGCTGGGCACCAACCAGCCCATGGGCCCGCTGCAGCTCGCGGACTTCATCGGCCTGGACACCGTGCTCTACATCGCCGAGGTGCTCCACAAGGGCCTCGGTGACTCCAAGTACCGCCCGAGCCCGCTGCTCCGCCAGTACGTGGACGCCGGCTGGTACGGCAAGAAGAGCGGCCGCGGCTTCTACAAGTACTAGTCCCAAGGAGCCCACGCACATGGCCTACGAGAACATCCGGCTGGAGAAGGACGGCGCGGTCGCCACGCTCTTCATCGACCGCCCCAAGGCGCTCAACGCCCTCAACAGCAAGACGCTGCAGGAGATGGAGGCCGCGCTGGGCTCCATCGGCACGGACGTGCGCGTGCTCATCGTCACCGGCGGCGGCGAGAAGGCCTTCGTCGCCGGCGCGGACATCGCGGAGATGGCGGCGCTGAGCGAGACGCAGGCGCAGGAGTTCGGCGCGCTCGGCCACCGCGTCATGGCCGCGCTGGAGGCGCTGCCCATCCCCACGATTGCCGCCGTCAACGGCTTCGCGCTCGGCGGCGGGTGCGAGCTGGCCCTGGCCTGCGACATCATCTACGCGTCGGAGAAGGCGAAGCTCGGCCTGCCCGAGGTGGGCCTGGGCGTCATCCCCGGCTTCGGAGGCACCCAGCGCCTCACCCGCGCGGTGGGCCGCGCTCGCGCCAAGGAGCTCATCTTCACCGGTGAGCGCATCGACGCGGCGAAGGCGAAGGAGCTTGGCCTCGTGCTGGAGGTGCTCGCTCCCGAGGCGCTGCTGCCTCACTGCCGCGAGGTGGCCGCGAAGATTTTGAAGAACGGCCCGCTCGCCATCGCCAAGGCCAAGCGCGTCATCGAGCAGGGCGCGGACCAGGACCTGCGCGTCGCCAACGAGCTGGAGCGCAAGACGTTCGGCGAGCTGTTCGGCTCCGCGGACCAGCGCGAGGGCATGAAGGCGTTCCTGGAGAAGCGCCCCGCATCGTTCACCGGGAAGTGAAGTGCGGCGGACGCTCGCGGCCGGGGGACTGCTGACGTGCCTCCTGGCCGCGGTGCCGTCACGGGCCGCGGAAGGAGAGGGCGGGGACGGGCGCGCTCCGGCGCTCGTCTCGTGGAAGCGCTCGTTCTGCATCTACTCCGGGTGCTTCCTCGAGCCGCTCATCCCCGATGTCCGCTACGAGTGGGACGCGGACTCGAAGGAGCGATGGCTCCTTTCCTGGCCCATCCACCCGTGGGCCTCGCCGCCCCTGGACATTCCGGGGCCGACGTTGTTCGTGTCGCCCTTCGTGGAGCCGCAGCTCCGGCTGAAGCCTTCTGCCATCCGCCTGCTCGCGGGGGCCCGGGTGTATGCCTTCCCGGACACGCTGCGCCTGGGCGTGCTGGCGGAAGGCGCGGGGCTGTGGGGCGAGGACGGCTCGGGCGGCGTGGCGGGCGTGGGGCTGACGTACGACCTCATCGAGCGTCACCGGAACACCGTGCCGTGGACGGTGTCGCTCGTCCTGCGGCGGGCCTGGACGGGGGAGGGCAACCGGACGGACGTCTCCTTCGACGTCACCGTGCCCCTCAACATGTTCTTTGGCTCACCCTCGGATTCCGGGGAATCGGCCAGTCGCTCGTCCTCTAATCGGGACGGCAACCCACGCTTGCAGACAGGGCCATCCTCTTCGCTGTTCCCGAGGGGAAGCCCCCATACTATGTAGGCCCTTCTCTTTTTTTCCTCCCGCAGTTGAGGAGCCTCATGAACTTCGAGCTGACCGACATCCAGCGCGAAATCCAGCGGATGACCCGCGAGTTCGCCGCCAAGGAGCTGATCCCCAACGCCCGCAAGTGGGATGAACACCACGCGTGGCCCACGGATGCGGTGAAGAAGCTCGCGGAGCTGTCCCTGCTGGGCGTGGCCGTTCCCGAGAACCAGGGCGGCGCCGGCCTGGACAACGTCTGTTACGCCATCGCCATGGAGGAGATCAGCCGCGGCTGTGCCTCCACCGGCGTCATCATGAGCGTGAACAACTCGCTCTACTGCGACCCGGTGATGAAGTACGGCACCGACGAGCAGAAGGAGCAGTTCCTCGCGCCCTTCGCCCGCGGCGAGAAGCTCGGCTGCTTCGGTCTCACCGAGCCCGAGGCCGGCTCCGACGCCGCCGCCCAGAAGACCGTCGCGGTGAAGCGCGGTGACGAGTACGTCATCAACGGCTCCAAGAACTGGATCACCAACGGCCCGAAGGCGGACGCCATCGTCCTCTTCACGATGACGAACAAGGAGAAGGGCAACAAGGGCATCACCGCGTTCCTCGTGCCCACCAACACCCCCGGCTTCATCCGCGCCGAGCCCGACAAGAAGATGGGCATCAGCGCCGCCTGGTCCTGCTCCATGTTCTTCGAGGACATGCGCGTGCCGGCGAAGAACATGCTGGGCAAGGAGGGCGACGGCTTCAAGATTGCCATGAGCACGCTGGACGGCGGCCGCATCGGCATCGCCTCGCAGGCGCTCGGCATCGCCCGCGCGGCGTACGAGGAGGCGGTGCGCTACTCCGGTGAGCGCAAGTCCTTCGGCAAGCCCATCCGCGAGCACCAGGCCATCCAGTTCATGATTGCGGACATGGCCACGGAGATCGACGCGGCCCGCCTGCTGGTGTGGCGCGCGGCGCTGCTGAAGGACAAGGGCGTGCGCCACAGCCCGGAGAGCGCCATGGCCAAGCTGTACGCCTCCGAGATGGCCAGCCGCGTGGCGAACAAGGCCCTCCAGGTGCACGGCGGCATGGGCTACAGCAAGGAGATGGACGCCGAGCGCCACGTGCGCGACGCGCGCATCACCGAAATCTACGAGGGGACGAGCGAGATCCAGCGCATCGTCATCTCGGCCAACCTGTTGAAGGAGTAGGCATGATGAAGCGGGTTCTCCTCCCTGCGGTTCTTCTTGTCTCGGCGGTGGCGCTCGCGCAGGGCGCTGCCGCGAAGAAGCCCTCGGGCGGGAAGCCCGCCCAGGCTCCGGCCACGGCCCCCGCGAAGAGCGAGGGGCCGGACGTGGAGCACATGCCCTTCACCCCGGACTCCATCCGGCAGGTCGTCACGCACAACCAGGGTCGCATCCAGGAGTGCTACGAGGACCACATGGCGGAGAAGGACAAGAAGGTGGAGGGCCGGCTGAACACGACCTTCACCATCGACGCCAACGGCCTGGTGAAGAACGCCAAGGTGGTGAAGAAGACGAGCACGCTGAAGGACCCGGGCCTGCACGACTGCGTGGTGTCGGTGCTGTCGTCGATGACGTTCCCCAAGCCGCCGGACGGCGCGGACCACCCCATCGAGTACCCGTTCAACCTCAAGGCCATCGAGTAGGAAGACCGCCGTGAACCTCGAGCTGACCGAGACGCAGACGCTGATCCGCGACACCGCCCGCAAGTTCGCGCGCGAGCGCGTGGCCCCGCAGGCCCGCACCCTGGACCGTGAGGAGCGCTTCCCCACGGAGCTCTACAAGGAGATGGGTGAGCTGGGGCTGCTCGGGGTGAACATCCCGGCGAAGTACGGCGGCTCGGAGGCGGGCGTCGTCTCCTACTCGCTGGCGATGATGGAGATGGCGGCGGCGGATGCGTCCACGGCCGTCACCATGGCCGTGACGAACATGTGCGCGGAGCTCATCAACGCCTTCGGCACCGACGCGCAGCGCGAGAAGTACGTCACGAAGCTGACCTCGGGTGAGGCGATTGCCGGCTCCTTCGCGCTGTCCGAGCCGCACGCGGGCTCCGACCCGGGGGCCATGCTCACCTCGGCGGTGAAGCGCGGGGACAAGTACGTCCTCAACGGCACCAAGCAGTGGATTACGTCGGGTGCCTACGCGGGCGTCATGGTCGTGTGGGCACGCACGGCGCCGACGGGCAACAAGGGCCTGTCGTGCTTCATCGTGGAGGGTGGGACGAAGGGTCTCATCATCGGGAAGCATGAGGACAAGATGGGCCTGCGCTCCTCGAACACGGTGGCGCTGACGTTCGAGGACTGTGAGATTCCGGCGGAGAACCTCCTGGGCCAGGAGGGGCAGGGCTTCCGGTTGGCGATGACGGCGCTGGACGGTGGGCGCATCGGCATCGCGTCGCAGGCGTGCGGCGTGGGCCGCGCGGCGCTGGAGGCGGCGGTGGCGTACTCGAAGGACCGCAAGGCCTTCGGCCAGTCGATTGGCGAGTTCCAGGCGCCGCGCTTCATCATGGCGGACATGAAGACGCAACTCGAGGCGGCGGAGCTGCTGACGCTGCGCGCGGCGTACCTGAAGGAGCAGGGCCAGCCCTTCTCGCGCGAGGCCTCCATGGCGAAGCTGTTCGCCAGCGAGATGAGCAACAAGCTGGCCGACAAGGCCGTGCAGCTTCACGGCGGCTACGGCTACATCGACGAGTTCCCCGTCGAGCGCTACTTCCGCGATGCGCGCGTGCAGACCATCTACGAGGGCACCAGCGAGGTGCAGCGGATGGTGATTGCCCGCGAGACGTTCAAGCTGCTGGGCTGAGCCCGAGCGTCCCGGCCTCCCCCCACGCGGAGGCCGGGAGCACCGGGCAGCAGGGCTACAGCTGGAAGTCGACGGGGCGCCCGAGCCGCACGGCTTCGATGCCGCGCTCGCGCGCACCCGCCAGCAGCCGGTCGGACTCCTTCATGCGCGGCGCGTCCGGCGAGGCGGCGGGGCCGATGATGTGCTCCACCCAGGGCTCCAGGCCCATGGCGTAGTTGTAGAGCCGCTTCGCGCCCAGGATTTCGAGCAGGCGCAATCCCTCGGCGGCGTTGCTCCCGCGGCAGCGGCGGTTCTTCTCCAGCTTGCGATCCCGCTTCTTGGGGAAGAGCGCCTCCACCGTCCAGGTGTGCGGCGCGCCCTCCGTCTCGGTGTTCATGAACACCGTTTGAATCTCACCCACCACGCTCCGCAGGTTCCGGTAGACGTCCTCGTCGATGCAGGTGGAGTCGGCGGCGAAGAGCATCTGCTCGCGCCCGGTGCGGACGATGAAGGCGGACTTGGCGTGGCCCAGGTCGCCGTGCTCGCCGAGGAAGGGCGAGACGATGATTTCGCCGTCGGGGATGGGCAGCGACTCCAGCGTGTCCAGGTCGTGCACGTTCTTGAAGCCGAGCGCGTGGCCCAGCAGCCTCGGCGAGTAGTCACCCACCATGAGCCCGTTCGAGCGCGGCACCACGAGGTGGCCGATGCGGTGCCGGAGGCGGAGCAGCGTCTCGAAGGAGAGGTGGTCCGCGTGGCTGTGGGTGATGAGCACGTAGTCGATGCGCTCGGGCAGCTCGGCGAACGTCATGCGCTCCATACCGCCGGAGACGGGGCGGGCGGCCACCATGGCGTCGACGAGGATGGAGGTGCCCTTCCACTCGATGAGCACGCACGCATGGCCGAGATAGCGCACCCGGGGCGCGCTGCCTTCCCAGCGAGACGGCGCCGGGAGCGGCTCGGAGGAGAGCAGGGGCATGAGGTCCGCCTCGTTCGTCACGGCGGGCCCGAGCAGGTCACGGATGTAGCCGAGCGGCTTGGGCGTACGGTCCATCTCGAAGAGGCGGTCCCAACGCGCGTCGGCGAACGGCACGCGCAGGTCCAACTGCCCCGGCTCCATCAGCCGGGGTGTGGACAGAATCGCGGGCCGGCCGGCGTCCGACTCGAGCCGGGACAGCCGCACGGACTGCGTCTCCGGCTTGTAGTGGCGGCTGCGGTACGTCATCCCCTCCAGCAGCCGCATGAAGGGGCGGTTGTTGTAGTCGTAGACCAGCTCCACGAGCCCCTTCAGCGGCTCGGGCACCTTCGCGTAGAGCGGCTCCAGTGACTGGCCCTTCGCCTCCGCGAGGAGCCACGTCTGGAATTCGTCCACGGCCTCGGCCAGCTTGATGCGGTCCGCCTGCTCGGTCAGCGTCGTCTGGAGCAGTGCCTTCACGTCGCCCGCGCGTGACGGGGGAATGCCGACGAACGACGACCCGCTCAGCGCGGGGTCCTTCGCTGCCTTCGCGTGAAAGTCCGGGCTCTGCAGGTACGCCTTCAGCAGCGGCACCTGGTAGTTGTTCAGGTGGAGGGCGGAGGCGACCGGGACGAAGGTGAGCCACCAGGCCGCCCAGCTATTCACGAGGGGTTCGGCGCAGGTTTGATCTGCCAGACGATACAGGGGCTCGGCCATGGTTCAGCGTCTCCGGTGCGGGTACCAAGGTGTCAGGTCGCGGACGGCCCGGAGGAGAAATCACAATTGTCCTTGAATGCAAGCTGGAGCGGACTGGCTTGGAGCACGGGGCTCGCGGCTATGGCACGCGCCCCCCGTTCGCAGGTCCCCGCACTCGTCGTGAAGCAGGTCCCATGGACTCCATGGGGCGGTTTCCGGTGCGCTCAGCGGCCACGCACCACGCGCTTCTTCTTCGCGGACACCTCACGCCGGGGCGGAGCGTCCGGAGCGGGCTTCGGCGCCTCGTCCCTCGCCTGCGCCAGCCACACGTCTATCTCCGCGACCTGCGCCGGCTTCTGCAGCTCCTCGAAGCGCGCCCGGGCACGCAGTGCTTCCGCGAGGCTGTTCGCGGGATCGGTGCCCGTCTGCCAGAGCGCGCGGGCCAGGGCGAAGCCCGTCAGCGCCAGGGCCTCCGTATCGACGTCCTCGTACGCGAGCGCCTTGCGCAGCGGTGCGACGGCATCCGCCGCGCGTCCCTGCGCCAGCAGCACCTGGCCGATACCGTCGTACGAATAGGACAGGTTCGAATCGTCCTCTCCCAGCGCCTTGCGCTTGAGCTCCACCGCGGATTGGAAGGTGGCGAGCGCATCGTCGTAGCGCTTCAGGTCGATGAGGCACATGCCTATCTCGTCCATCGCGTCCGCGACCAGCGGGTGCTCGGCTCCGAGCGCGGCCTTGCGCACTTCCAGCCCGGCCTGAGCGTGGGACAGGGCCTGAGCGGGCTCTCTGTTCTCGCGCAGCGCGGTGGCGAGGAGTACGTGGCGGTTGCCCATCTCCGGATGGTCTGGTCCCTTGGCCGCCTCCGTCAGTTGGAGCGCCTCGGTGAGGAGCTGGATAGCGCGCGCGTGCTCTCCCTGCCGCAGCACCGCAAGGCCGAGGTTGTAGGTCACCTTGGCCCGCTTCGGATGCTCGGGCCCCAGGGTCTCCTCCTGGAGCGCGCGCGCCTTCTCGAAGAAGTCACGGGCCTGCGGGTAGAGGCCCTGCATCATGCGGATGTTGCCCAGGTTTCCCATCAGGTCCATGGCCAGCAGCGGCTCTCCGCCGAGCCTCGTGAGGATGGCCTGCCCCACCTCACCCCAGCGCTCCGCCTGCGCCGTCTGTCCGTGGTTCGCCTGCGCGAAGATGAGACGGGTGAGGATCTCCAGACGCATCCGGTCCGAGCGGCTGGCCTCCGCCGCGTCGATGGCCTTCTCCATCTCACGGAGCCCCGCGTCCTTGTCTCCCATCTGCTGCTGGAGCCAGCCCAGGTGGTTGTGCAGCTCTGCCTGCAGCGGGAGCCACGCCGCGGCGTCCACCTTGGGCTGCAGACGCTTCGCCTCCTCCAACGCCTTCGGGTAGCGGCCCGCGTCGAGGAGCGCCTTCACCTCGGCGAGCCGCGTTTCGAGCCGCTCAATCGTGGCGCGCCGCTCCGGGTCCGCGGGGCGCGGCATCTGTTCCGTGAGCGACTCCACGTCCCCGCACGGCGACAGCGAGGGGAGGGCGCCCGTCGCATCCACGGCCCGCTCCACCACCTTGCCATCCGCCTCGGTCAGTTGGCCCACCAGCGCCCCGAGGTCCTTGCGCCGCCGCTCCAGGCACACCATGCGCAGGGACATCAGCTCTTCCGTCTGCGCGCCGCGCACGCGGGTGTCCTCGCACGCCGCGGTGTGCTGCCGCGCCCAGTCCCCCGCGTAGCCGTCCAGCATCCGCGTCACGCGCTCCGCGGTCTCCTTCGCGAAGGGCCGGTTCGTCGCGGCGAAGGCCGCTTCCAGCTTCTGGCGAGCGGCCGGGCCCCAGGTCGAGGCCACCAGGGACTCCGAGCCGGCGCACACCTGCGAGCGGTGATGGACGTAGAACCCCACGCCCGATGCGACCAGCGCCGCGGTACCCACGCCGAGCATCGCGAAGCGCCGGCGGGATTGGCGCGACTGCTGGGACAGGGCCTCCAGCAGCGCCTCCATGGAGGCGAAGCGGTCCTCTGGACTCAGCGACAGGCCGCGCAGCACGACGCGCCGCACCCAGGCGGGCACGCGGACGTCCTTCGGCGGCTCGCGGATGACGGTGCCCGGCGCCGCGCTCCGGAGGATTTCCCCGGACAGCGTCCCCGTGCTTTGCAGCGCCTGCGCCGCGAGCCGCTGCACGTGCCGGTGCTCGAAGGGGCGCTTGCGGTAGAGGGCCCAGTAAAGCGACGCGCAGAAGCTGAACTGGTCCGAGCGCGCGTCCGCGCCCTGGTCGATGTACTGCTCCGGCGGCATGTACTGCGGCGTACCCACCACGGAGCCGGCGGCCGTGAGCTCCGCGAGGAGGCCAGGGTTGGCGGGGTCCTCGCGCGTGTCGCCCTCGAGGTCGTCCTCGTCATGCTGCTCCGCGGCCAGCCGCGCGAGGCCGAAGTCCATCACGTACACGCGCGAGCCATTGCCCACGAGCACGTTGGCCGGCTTGAAGTCTCGGTGGACGAGCCCCGCCTGGTGCGCCGCGGCCAGTCCCCGGCCCGCCTCGATGAAGACGCGGACGATGTCCTGCCACGAGTGCCCGCCCTGCTTCACCCAGTCATGCAGGTTGTGGCCCTGGATGAACTCCATGGCCACGAAGACCTGCTCGCCATGGGTGCCCACGTCGTGCACGGCGATGACGTTGGGGTGGGAGACGCGGGCCATGGCCTGCGCCTCGCGCAGGAGCCGCGCCCGGCCGTACTCCAGCGGGCCCACATGGTCCGGGTGCAGCAGCTTGAGCGCGACCTTGCGGTCCAGGTCCGGGTCATACGCCGCATAGACGATGCCCATTCCCCCTTGTCCGATGGACTTGAGGATGACGTAGCGCTCGACGTGGGTGCCGCGCTCGAGCGGCCGCTCCGCTTCGGGCGCGGTGTTGCGCCGGCGCGCGGGGCGCTCGGCCCGCATCTCCGGCGTCGTCTGGGGCGCTGACGGGTCCGCCCATTCCGGGCGGCCGGTGTCCGGTCGTCGGGGGGGCACCGGCGAATCGGGGGTCTGCTCATCCTGGGGTTGGCGGGCCATGTCGTGTCAGGAAGCCATGCACGGGGACGGAGTGCCCCGCGCGGTGCGCTCGTCAGTCGGTCGCGGACTCGTAGGTGATCCTCTTGCCGATGCCTCCCTGGTTGAGTTCGCTGTCCTTCAGCTTCGCCAGCACGAGCTTGTCCCTCTTGAACACGCTCTGCTCGAGCCTCTCCAGCAACGCAAAGAAGTCCTTGCTCCCCATGCCGTTCAGCAGCTTCTTCACGTACGCGTCGACGTTCTTGAAGAAACGCGTGACGGGCTTCTTCGAGGGCGCCGTTCCCGCGGCGGGCTCCGTGTTGTAGGTGATCCCCCGCAGGTGGGGCTTCTTGTCATCCTTCCCAGCCGGCTTGGGCGCGTCGGGGACCTTCTTGTACGAGGTGTCGACACCGGCGAAGACGTCATCCGTGGCCGTGAAGGCGGCCTTGTCGGGATGGGACTTGGGCGTGTTCTTGGATGGAGAGGTCTTCGGCTCCGGAGCCGTCATGCGTGGGCCCCCGAAGAACTGGTCCTGCCGCGAGTAGCCTGGCCCGGAGCGTCCCCCGAAGCGCGGGTCCAGCACGCTCCCCGCGTCCAGTTGGTCCGCGTAGGTCCTGAGGCCTCGCTCGAGGTAGATGCGGCCCGATGAGCCGTCATGTTCGCGATGCCGGCCGTAGGTGTCCTGCTCATCGCCCGTGGGCTGGAAGGGGTTGCGCGCAACGAAGTTGCTCCAGCCGAACGGGAGCTGGAAGGCTCTCGGATCCACGGCGCCCCAGGGAGCCGGCGGGGGAGGCGTCGAGGGCTTCAGGTCCCCTCCAGGCCGTCCCACGGGCACGAGGACGCCGCCATGGGGCGGGGCCTTGTCGACGGCCTCGCGGAGCTGCTTCGGCGTCACCACCGTCTTGCCCTTCTTCAGCGGATCCGAGATGACGTAGTTGCCGTCCTGCGTCGTCTTCCGGATCAGCACCCAGTGGGAGCTGGCCTCGTGGGTCTTCGGGTCCGTGACGCGCACCCTGGCGAGAAGCATGCGCCCCTTGCCGAGCTGCTCCTTCGCGACCTCATCGTTGAAGGGACCTCCCAGGGCCTTGCCACCCGGGACGGGGACGCCGGCGCGCTGCAGCATCTTCCCGATGCCCCTGAGCGTGGTCCCCTTTTCGGTCACCAGGCCCCTGCTCAGGTGGTTGATGACCTGGGCATCGGTGCGCCCCGTCCACCGGCCCCAGGCACGCGCCACCATGGCCACGGAGGTCGCGCCGCAGTTGTACGCGGCATTCTGGTAGCCCTTCTCGTACCCCTCGGGCGTCACCTGGCTGATGTGCTCGGAGGACTTGAAGCCCTCCTTGGGCGCCTGCTTCACCTTCGCGACTTCGGCGGCGTGCGGCCTTCCGGCGACGTGGTGGCGCTGGACGTGGACTGTCACGGGACTCTCCCGGGGTGTGGGATTCACCAACAGTCCGGATTATCGATTCTCTCAGGAAGTGGTTGCCGTGCCCCGGAGGGCAATCCGCGCACCAGGCGCACTACCCGACAGATCGGCCAGCTCGGGTGTTCGGGATCAGCGGAAAAGAGGGGAGGGGCCCGCGGCCGCCGACGTTTCGGGACCAGTCCACCCCCCCGGGCGCACCTCCCCCGTGACAGACGCCGGTCACTGGACTCGCGGGCCTCCACCCGTCCGGTGAACGAGGCAGGCTGGAAAATGTCGCAATCGCCAGAATTTCCAGCCGCTCCGGGGACTTTGGAGCCCTGCCGCGTGCTGTCGGAACCCGTACCGGGGACGGCCGCCGTCCGGCCGGGCGGCCGGGGCGCTCGGGGTGTCGCTCGGGGCGGGAGGGCTGCGCGGGGGGATGGCCGTTCTTAAGTAGGTGAAGGGTCCATCCGGCCGGGATTCGCGTCCGTCCGCCTGGAGTCCAGGCGGCGGGACACCGACCTCGGGGCTTGACATGCCCGGGGTGGGCCATCCACCCATCATCACATGGGGCACGCGCTCGCTTGACTACCGGAATTATCGGTGTCTAGGGTGCGCGGCTTCCATCAAATCAAGGTCCTCAATGAGGAGGACGCACGCGGCGGCCCGTTGCTCCCCGCAGGCCGCTGCGTATTACCCACCATCAGGGGGCAGCTGTACCGTTTCAAAGGACTTCCTCTACATGCAGCAGAACGTGAACCAGCAGGTCGGGATGGACGGCGGTGACGAAGATTTCGCCGCAATGTTCGAGGCCTCGCTCAAGGAGCGCGGTGGTGACGGCATCCTGAAGGAAGGGGAGATCGTCAAGGGCACCGTGGTCCAGGTGACGAAGGACTTCGCGATTGTCGACATCGGCTACAAGTCCGAGGGTCAGGTCCCGATCTCCGAGTTCACCAATCCTCGCGGTGAGGTCTCCGTCAAGTCGGGTGACCCCGTCGAGGTCCTCCTGGAGAGCCGTGAGAACGACACGGGCATGGTCGTCCTCTCCAAGGAGAAGGCCGACAAGATGCGCATCTGGGACGAGATCAGCGCCGCCTGCGAGCGCGATGAGATCGTCAAGGGCACCATCGTCGGCCGCGTGAAGGGTGGCCTCTCCGTCGACATCGGCGTGAAGGCGTTCCTCCCCGGCTCCCAGGTGGACATCCGCCCGGTGCGCAACCTTGACCAGTACATCTCGAAGGAATTCGAGTTCAAGGTCATCAAGTTCAACAAGAAGCGCGGCAACATCGTCCTGTCCCGCCGCGTCCTCCTCGAGAAGCAGCGCGAGGAGATGAAGAAGGAGACCCTGAAGAACCTGCGCGAGGGCGCGGTCCTCAAGGGCGTGGTCAAGAACCTCACCGACTACGGTGCGTTCATCGACCTCGGCGGCATCGACGGCCTGCTCCACATCACCGACATGTCCTGGGGCCGCATCGGTCACCCCAGCGAGATGTTCAACGTGGGTGACGAGGTCCGCGTCGTCGTCCTCAAGTTCGACCCGACGCAGGAGCGCGTCAGCCTGGGCCTCAAGCAGATCCAGGAGGACCCGTGGCACCGCGCCGACGAGAAGTACCCGGTCGGCACGCGCGTCAAGGGCAAGGTCGTGTCCATCACGGACTACGGCGCGTTCATCGAGATCGAGCAGGGCGTCGAGGGTCTCGTGCACGTGTCCGAGATGTCCTGGACCAAGCGCCTCAAGCACCCGTCCAAGATTCTGGAGGTCGGCCAGGAGGTCGAGGCCGTCGTCCTGGACATCGATCCGAAGGCCAAGCGCATCGCGCTGGGCATGAAGCAGATCGAGCAGAACCCCTGGACGCTGCTCGAGGACAAGTACCCGATCGGCTCCGTCATCAAGGGTCAGATCCGCAACGTCACCGACTTCGGCGTGTTCGTCGGCGTCGAGGAGGGCGTGGACGGCCTGGTGCACGTGTCCGACATCTCGTGGACCCAGCGCATCAAGCACCCGGGCGAGATGTTCAAGAAGGGCGACGAGGTCGAGGCGGTGGTGCTCAACATCGACGTCGAGAACGAGCGCTTCAGCCTGGGCATCAAGCAGCTCCAGCCGGACCCCTGGGAGACGCTGTCCGAGCGTCTGCCGGTGGGCAGCCGCGTGAAGGGCAAGGTCACCAAGGTCACCGACTTCGGCGCGTTCGTGGAGATCGAGCCGGGCATCGAGGGCCTCGTGCACGTCTCCGAGCTGAAGGAGGAGCGTGTCGAGAACCCGCGTGACGTGGTGAACGAGGGCCAGGATGTCGAGGTGAAGATCATCGACATCAACACGCCGGACCGGAAGGTGGCGCTGTCGATGAAGGCGCTCATCGGCGAGGGCGAGGACTACCGCGAGTACCTCCGCAAGCAGGCGGAAGGCTCCAAGGCGCGCCTCGGCGACGTGATGGCGAGCAAGCTGAAGAAGTAATCCTTCAGCGGCAAGAGCCTCACGGCGTGACGGCCGGGTTCCCGAAAGGGGGCCCGGCCGTTGCCGTTCAAGGGGTCATGTCAGGCGGCGCGCGGTGGAACTGTCCTTTGACTTCCCACGACGGCACGGCTACTCACCGGCTCGCGCGAATCCGGGGGCCGGTGCGCGTGGGTACGAACCGCATGCACTTCCGTCCTCTGTCCCTGGCCTCCGCCCGTTCCGGGCGACTCTCATCCCTCCTTGCGTTCGCGCTCGCTTCGGGCGCGTTGTCCGCCTGTTCCGAGGATGGCGGCGACTCGAACGCCGGCCGCGAGCCCGGCAAGGCCCGCATCGAAGCAGTCGTCCCGCGGGCCGCCGTCGGTGAGTCACTGCCCTTCCGGTGCACCGCCGAGGACCCGCAGGGCCAATCCATCGAGTACCTCTTCGAATGGGGCGACGGCAGCGGCGAGACGACGTACTCGCAGCTGATGCCCAGCGGCACTCCGGGCGAGGTGACCCATGCCGTCACCCGGGAGGGAAGCTTCCAGGCGCGCTGCCGCGCGAGGGACCTGACGGGCCTCCTCGGCGCGTGGTCCGACCCGGTGGAGTACACCATCCAGGGGACCGAGGTGGCGCGGCTCGACGTCCGCGTCCAGGTGGTCGGGCGTGGGCGGGTGACGAGCACCCCCGCGGGGCTCGACTGCGCGGACACGTGCCACGACAGGTTCGCGAGGGACTCCGTGGTCACCCTCGCCGCGACGCCGGAGCCCGGTTGGCGCTTCGTGGGCTGGTGGGGCTGTGACGACGAGGCGGAGCCGTACACGTTCGCCGTGGACCGGGACGTGAGCTGCTCGGCGCGCTTCGCTCCGGAGACGGAGTCCGCCGTGGAGTGGATGCGCGCGGGCGCGCGCTACCCCAAGAGCCCCGTGTGGAGCCCGGACGGCAAGCGCATCGCGGCGCTCGACACGCTCACGGCCACCCTGGATCCGAACCGGCTGCGCATCTGGGACGCGGAGAGCGGCCGGGTGCTGCGCACGATTGACGGCGGCCCCTGGACCCGGGGCTTCAAGGCGGTGGCCTGGAGCCCTCGCGGAGACGTGGTGGCGCTGGGTCGCAGGGATGGAAACCTGGAGCTGGTAAACGCGACGACGGGAGCCGTGCTCCGGGAGTGGCGGGCGCACGGCAGCGAGGTGAGCGCGCTGGCGTGGAGCCCGGACGGGCAGCGCCTCGCGAGCGCGGGGGGCGACGCCGGCAAGGAGGTGCGGTTCTGGCGCGCCGACACCGGGACCAGCGCGGAGACGAACCGGACGGCACAGGGCCGGGTGCGGCGGATGGCATGGAGCCCGGAGGGAAGCCGGCTCGCGCTCGAGGTGGGGTTCCCCGGAGCAGCGGGCTCGGAGTGGGTGGAGATCCATGGCATCGCCCCCGCAATCTTTCAGGAGCTGCACACCGACGTGAGCAGCTTCGCCTGGAGCCCGGATGGCGGGCGCTACGCGGTGGGCGCCCGGGGTGAGGTGCGGCTGTATGCCTCGGCGACGCACCAGCTCCAGTCCACGTGGAGTGGCACGTGGGGAAGGACGTGGCTGCTGGACTGGAGCGCGGATGGGCGATGGCTCGGGCTCGGAGACACTTCGCGGACGTTGGTCATCCTGGAGGCCGACACCGGCACCGTGGTGGCGGACGCTCGCGAGAACGGGCCCGTGGTCATCAGCGCCGGAGGCTACGACGGGCTGCGCTTCCACCCGTCGAAGGCGGAGCTGGCCGTCGTGGAGGACATGCCCGCGGAGGTCACCCTCGTCACCGTGGATGCGCAGGCCCACGTGCTGCGCAAGCGCGAGCTGCTGGCCCACACCCTCGCCGTGGAGTCGGTGGCGTGGAGTCCCACGGGAGCGCGGCTGGCCAGCGGTGGCCGCGAAGGGCCGGTGCAGGTGTGGGACGGGCAGGGCGCCCCGGTGCGCACGCTGTCGGGGCACGGGGACAAGGCGGTGCGCGCGCTGGCCTGGGATGGGAGCGGCACCCGGCTCGCGAGCGGCGGCGCGGACGGGCAGGCCCGCGTGTGGCGCGTGGAGGACGGCGCGCTCGTCGGGGCGCCGCTCCAGCACGCCACCAGCGGCGAGACGCAGCCCATCGAGGTCCACCGCGTCGCGCTGAGCCCGGAGGGTCGTCGCCTGGCGACCTATGCCGGCTTCAATCCGGCCTCGGCCGCCGGGGGCACGGTGAGGATCTGGGACGTGGACGCAGGCACGGTGCTGTTCCGCTTCCCGCGCAGCGACCGCACGGTGCGCACCCTGGCCTGGACGCCGGAGGGCCGCTACCTCGTGGCGGCGTACTCCGACGTGAGCTGGGAGTTGTGGGACTCGCAGACGGGCGAGCTGCGCCTCGTGGACCCCGGAGTGGACACGCACACGCTGGCGGTGGCGCTCAGTCCGGACGGCACGCGGCTCGCGCTCGGCCAGCAGGATGGCGTGTCCATCCGTGACCTGGACACGGGCGCGCTGCTGGCGGTGTCCTCCGGGCTCTTCACGCCGTATGCGTTGACGTGGAGCCCCGACGGGCGCCGCATCGCCGGAGGTGGAGTGGGGGGCCTCGTCTTCATCTGGGACTCGACGAGCGGCCTCTCCATGCGGGTCCTCGGCTCCCACGACGGTGACGTGAATACCGTCTCATGGCGCCCCGACGGGCAGGCCCTCACCTCGGGAGGCACCGACACGGCGTTGAGCACCTGGCGCTTCTTTCTGTGAGCCGGGCCGCTCCGCGCGGGCATCCGTGACGGGGCGGCGTGAGGCTCCCCTTTGACTTCCTCCGGAGGCGCGGCTACGTCACCTGTTCGCGCGCATTCCGGGGCCGGGGCGCAAGGGAACGAACTGTATGCATACCCGCCCCGTGTCGTGGCCCCTCGTCCGCTCCGGTCTGCTGCTCACCCTGGTCCTCGCCGTGGGCGTGTTGTCCGCCTGCGACGATGACCGGGCCCCGCGTGACACGCCGCCGCAGCAGGCCCGCCTCGAAGCCCTCGTCGCCACCGGCGCGGTGGGCATGCCGCTGCGCTTCCAGTGTGCATCCCTGGACGCCGAGACGGCCCTGTTGGGCTACGCCTTCGACTGGGGCGATGGCTCCGAGCCCACGGGTGTCATCGTCACCGCGACGGAGTCGGGCACGCCGGTGGAGGTGGAGCATGCGTACGCCCAGCCGGGCGGTTTCGCGGTGCGCTGCCGCGCCCAGGACGGCGCGGGGCAGCCCGGTCCCTGGTCCGAGCCGGTCCAGGTCCACGTGCGGGCCTCGCCCTCGGGCCCGGTGCTCACCGTCGCGCTCGAGGGAGAGGGCTCGGTTCGCAGCGAGCCGGATGGAATCTCCTGTGGCACGTCCTGCGAGGCCACCTATCTGGAAGACACCTGGGTGCTGCTGGAAGCCACCCCTGCCGTGGGCTGGGGCTTCTCTCGCTGGGAAGGCGCGTGCGGCGGGCCGGGCTCGCGGTTCCAGGTGCTGCTGCGCGGAGACGTCCGGTGCGTGGCGCGCTTCGAGCGGAAGCCCACGAACTTCATGCTCGACGTGACGGTGGTGGGCGAGGGCGACGTGACGAGCATCCCCGCCGCCATGCAGTGCCCGGGGCCCACCTGCTCGGTGCGCTTCGCGGACGCGGAGCTGGTCACCCTGCGCGCGGCGCCTCGCGCGGGCTGGCGCTTCGGCGGCTGGGCGGGCGACTGCGCCAGCCCGGACAAGGAGCTCCAGCTCGAGCACGTGAAGAATCGGATGTGCGTTGCCCGCTTCCTGCCCGACGTGCGCCTCGCCTTGGACTGGGGGCGCATCGGCGCGGACGGTGTGAGGGAGCTCGCGTGGAGCCCGGACGGGGGCCTGGTCGCGTCGGTGGATTCCGGGGCCGAGGGGATGCTGCGCGTCTGGGATGCGCGGACCGCCGACGTGAAGCATGTGAGCCGGCGGCTCATCACGCGCTACGTGTCGCTGGCCTGGAGCGGCGCGAATGGGCTCGTGGCCACGGGCATGTCGGACGGCACGGTGCTCATCCTGGACCCGTCGACGTGGGAGACCGTGCACGAGCTGCGGGGCCTCACGGGGAACACCGTGGAGGCGGTCGCCTGGAGCGCGGATGGCAAGCGATTGGTCAGCGCGAACCAAACGGGCGCGGTGCAGTTGTGGGACACCTCCACGTGGGCGCTGGTGGGGCAGCACACCGTGGGGCGGGACGTGGAGCGGGTGGCGCTGAGCCCGGATGGGCGGCGGCTCGGCGTCGAGCGCTTCAACTCCATCGTCGGCGTGGAAGTGCATGACCTCGAATCGGAGCAGGTGGACCAGTTGGAGGGCCGGGGTTTCGCGTGGAGCCCGAAGGGCGACCGCTACGCGGTGGGCTTCGAGGGCGAGGTCCGGGTCTTCGCTCCGGGCGAGGCCGAGCCCCTCGCCGTCCTGACGGCGCCCGAGTCGCAGGTGTCGGCGCTGGACTGGAGCCCGGACGGCCGGTGGCTCGTGGTGAGCGACCAGGGCCAGAGCCTTCTCGTACTGGATGCGGAGTCGGGCACCCTCGTCGCGCAGGTCCCCGGCGTCCTGCCCAGCGGAGGCCTTCGCAACCTGCGCTTCCATCCCACGCTGCCGGTGTTCGCGGCGGCCTCGTCGTTTCCGCTGGAGGTCAGCGTCGTCACGGTGGACGCGGCCAGCGGCACCGCGAGCCGGTTGGAGCTGACGGCGCACAGGGCCCCGACCCGCGTCGCGGCCTGGAGCCCGGCTGGAGACGTGCTGGCCACGGGCGGCTTGGACGGGAGCGTGCGGCTGTGGGGCACGCGGGGGGAGCCGCTCCACGAGCTGGTCGCGTACAACAACCCGCCCTATGTGTCGGCCGTGAATGCCCTGTCCTGGGACGCGGCGGGGCACCGGTTCGCCTCGGGCGCGGATGACGGGGCCGTGCGCTTGTGGAACGCGGATGGCACGCCCGCGGGCCCGCGGTGGCAGCACGGCATCAGGGTCGACCAGGTGGCCCTGAGTCCGGATGGAAGTCGGCTCGCCGCCGTGGGGTCCCGGTACGAGCCGGACACGAACGCCTTCGAGGACGGCTGGGTGAGCATCTGGGACACCGCCACCGGGGACCGGGTGGCGTACTTCCAGGAGACGTCCTCCCCCCCGTGGGAGATGACGGCGGAGGCGATGACCTGGACGCCGGATGGAGGCCAGCTCCTCATCGCGTGGAGGAACCTCTCCTGGACGCGATGGGAGGCCGCTTCGGGAGCGCGTCAGCGTGTGAAGGCCGAGGGCGTGACGTCCCCGCTCACCGGAAGCGCCGCCTTCAGTCCGGACGCGCGTCAGTTGGTGGCCAGGGGACAGCTGGGGGCCACCGCCATCTGGGATGTGGCGTCCGGCGCGCTCGCCGCGAACCTGGTGGGCGGCGAGTTCCCCGACGGCCTGGCCTGGAGCCCCGACGGCCGGTTCATCTCGGGCGGCACCCATGCGGGGCGGCTCCTCATCTGGGACACCCGGCTGGGCCTGCTCGTCTTCAGCGAGGACCGCGTGCATGGCGACTGGCTGGAAGGCACCGCGTGGCATCCCGACGGGCACCACCTCACCACCGTGGGGTGGGACCTGCGTGTGATGAACTGGAGCGTGACGTGGTGAATATGACGTCACATTCATGTTCGCGGTCGCGCCGTCCGACCGGTCGGGCGGGAGCCGGGTGTCCTGCTCGGATTTCGGGCCCTGTACATTCAAGGGCTTACAAAGGCTGGCGCAGTGCGTTGCACGCAGTGGACGCTCCCGTCTGGAGCCCGAGCGAGGACGCTTGAACTCCAGGGAGTGCCCGGTGATAAGGGCCCCCGTCGCTGTTACCGAAGCTCATCGGTCATCCTCGAACGGAGGCAGTTTTCATGGCTCGTGAAGTCGTCATCGTGGGCGCGGCCCGTACTCCCATCGGCTCCTTCCAGGGCTCGCTTTCCAAGCTGACGGCCCCGCAGCTGGGCGCCATCGCCATCAAGGCGGCGCTGGAGCGCGCGGGTGTGAAGCCCGAGGCCGTCCAGGAGGTCATCATGGGCTGCGTGCTCCAGGCTGGCGTCGGCCAGGCGCCCGCTCGCCAGGCGACCATCTTCGCCGGCATCCCGGAGGCAGTTCCCGCCACCACGCTGAACAAGGTCTGTGGCTCCGGCCTCAAGGCCGTCATCGCGGGCGCGCAGGCCATTGCCCTGGGTGACGCGGACGTCGTCGTCGCCGGCGGCATGGAGTCCATGAGCAACGCGCCCTACCTCAGCCACACCATGCGCGGCGGCTCCCGCATGGGCAACGTGGAGTTCAAGGACGCGATGATCCACGACGGCCTCTGGGACGTGTACGGCAACGTCCACATGGGTCTGTGCGCGGAGGAGTGCTCCACCTCGCAGGGCATCAGCCGCGCCCAGCAGGACGAGTACGCGGTCGAGTCCACCCGCCGCGCCATCCAGGCCCAGAAGGAGGGCCTCTTCACGGCGGAGATCGTCCCCGTGCAGATTCCCGGCAAGAAGCCGGAGGACATCGTCACCGTGACGGAGGACGAGGGTCCCCGCAACGCGAAGCCGGACAAGATTCCGGGCCTGAAGCCCGTCTTCAAGAAGGACGGCACGGTGACGGCCGCCAACGCGTCCTCCATCAACGACGGCGCCGCGGCGCTGGTGCTGATGAGCGAGGAGCGCGCCAAGGCGGAGGGCCGCACCATCCTCGGTCGCATCACCGGCTATGACCAGGCCGCGCGCAAGCCGGTGGAGTTCACGATTGCCCCGGCGGACGCCATCAACAAGCTGCTGAAGAAGAAGAACCTCGCCGCGGGCGACGTGGACCTGTGGGAGATCAACGAGGCGTTCGCGGTGGTGTCCATCGCCAACAACCGCCTCCTCGGGCTGGACCCGGCGAAGGTGAACGTGCGCGGCGGCGCGGTGGTGCTCGGCCACCCGATTGGCGCCTCGGGCGCGCGCGTGCTGGTGACGCTGCTGCAGACGATGAAGGACCTGGGCAAGAAGCGTGGCGTCGCGTCGCTGTGCATCGGCGGCGGCGAGGGCATCGCGCTGATGGTGGAGCGGTAATCTCTCCCTCTCCCTGACGGGGGAGAGGGGCGGGGTGGGGGCCTTCCCGGGCCTTCACCCCGTTTCCATATCGGGAGGGCGGATGAACAAGGTCTACGCGAACGCGGACGAGGCGGTCGCCGACATCCCGGACAACTGCACGCTCATGAGCGGCGGTTTCGGTCTGTGCGGCAACCCGGAGAACCTCATCGAGGCACTGCACCGCAAGGGTGTGAAGGGCCTCACCATCATCTCCAACAACTGCGGCACCACCGAGCTCGGGCTCGGCATCCTTCTTCAGAACAAGCAGGTGAAGAAGATGGTGTCCAGCTACGTGGGAGAGAACAAGGAGTTCGAGCGGCAGTTCCTCTCCGGCGAGCTGGAGGTGGAGCTGAACCCTCAGGGCACCCTGGCCGAGCGCATCCGCGCCGGCGGCTGCGGCATCGGCGGCTTCTTCACCCCGACGGGCGCCGGAACGCAGGTGGCCGAGGGCAAGGAGACGCGCATGATTGACGGCCGTCTCCACGTCCTGGAGACGCCGCTGAAGGCGGACTTCGCCATCATCCACGCGTGGAAGGCGGACACCTGGGGCAACCTGGTGTTCAACAAGACCGCGCGGAACTTCTCGCCGATGATGTGCATGGCCGCGAAGGTGACCATCGTCGAGGCCGAGCACATCGTGCAGCCCGGCGAGCTCGACCCGGACCAGGTGCACATCCCGAGCATCTTCGTGAAGCGCATCGTCCAGGCGAAGAACCTCCAGAAGTGGATCGAGCGGCGCACCGTCCGCAAGCAGGCGTGAGGAGCCCATGGCACTGACTCGTGAACAGATTGCGATGCGCATCGCCAAGGAGCTGCGCGACGGCTTCTACGTCAACCTGGGCATCGGCATCCCCACGCTCGTCCCCAACTACATCCCGGCCGGCGTGGAGGTGGTGCTCCAGTCGGAGAACGGCCTGCTCGGAATCGGCCCGTACCCCGTCGCCGGGCACGAGGACCCGGACCTCATCAACGCCGGCAAGGAGACGGTGACGACGGTGAAGGGCGCGTCGTTCTTCGACTCCGCGCTGTCCTTCGGGATGATTCGCGGCGGCCACATCGACATGGCCGTGCTCGGCGCCATGGAGGTCAGCGAAGAGGGTGACCTGGCCAACTGGATGATCCCCGGGAAGATGGTGAAGGGGATGGGCGGCGCCATGGACCTCGCGGTGGGTGCCAAGCGCATCTACGTGGCCATGGAGCACGCCAACAAGGAAGGCCAGCCGAAGATTCTCAAGAAGTGCTCGCTGCCGCTGACGGGCCTCAAGTGCGTGCACCACATCGTCTCGGACCACGCGTACATCGACGTGACGCCCGAGGGGCTGGTGCTGCGCGAGGTGGCCCCCGGCGTGACGGTGGAGCAGGTGCAGAAGCTCACGGAGCCCAAGCTGAAGGTGGCTCCGGACGTGCGCGAGATGAAATTCTGAGCGCACGGGGATAGGGTGCTCTCCCGCGGGCGTGACGTGACGGCCCGCGGGGGACTCCATCCATGTCCGAGACTTCACAGAAGCCCAACCCCAACGACCGCGCGCCGCGCGTCGAGTACGAGCTGCCCGTCGCCTACAGCAGCGTGACCGGCTTCGTGACGGACTGGGCCGTCAACCTGTCGCGCGGTGGGCTGTACATCAACACCGACAAGCCGCTGCCGGTGGACACCGTGGTGCGGCTGCTGGTGACGCTGCCCGGCGCGCACTTCCCGGTGGAGCTCAAGGGCCGGGTGACGCGCACCAACGCGTTGGGCGCCGCCTCCGCCAATCAGTCACCGGGGATGGCGGTGGAGTTCGTGGACGTTGACGACGAGAAGCGGTCGCGCATCGGGGAGTTCGTGGAGCGCCTGCGCACGGAGTTCCCCTCGGAAGATGTCGTCGCGACCCGGAAGTGACTGGCGGCGCTCGGTGCAGGGCGCCGCCCACCGAGCCTGTGAATGCTGCCGTTACCTGAGACTCCCGTTGAACTGACGATTGAGCGCCTGGGCCAGCTCGGCGAGGGCGTGGCCTCCTGGCAGGGACGCACCGTGTTCATCCCCGGAGCGTTCCCCGGCGACACCGTGCGAGTACACCTGGAGACGCAGGGCCGCGTGCTGCGCGGGCTGTTGCGGCAGGTGGTGAAGCCCGGGCCAGACCGGCGTGAGCCGCAGTGCCCGTGGGCCGGCGAATGCGGCGGCTGTGACTGGCTGGGGCTCACCGAGTCCGCCCAGCGCGCCGCGAAGCAGGAGATCGTCCTCTCCACCCTGGAGCACCTGGGGCACCTGCCGAGGGAGTCCTTCACCGTGCGCCCGCTGATGGTGGCGCCTCGCGACTGGGGCTACCGGCGCCGCGCGGTGCTGCACCCGACGGGCAAGGGGACGCTGGGCTACTTCGGGCGGCGCAGCCACGAGCGCGTCCCCGTGTCCGAGTGCGGTGCGCTGACGCCCGTGCTGACGGAGCTGCCGGGGAAGCTGGCTCCGCTGCTCAAGCCGCTGGCGAAGGACACCGAGGAGGTGCTGCTGCTGGCCGAGGGCGACAAGGCCGCCTTCGCCGTGAACCTCACCGGGTCGGTGACGGCGCGGCACGTGGAGGCGGCCGAGGCCGCGGTGCGCACGCTGCGTCTGGAGGGCGCGGTGTTGACACCGAAGGAGGGCTCGCCGCGCGTGCTGGGCAAGCCGGCGCTGCGCTCGTACTCGCCGCTGCGGCCGGAGGTGCCGCTGTACCTGCGGCCGGATGCCTTCGCGCAGGCGCACGCGGAGGCCAACGTGGGGCTCGTCACCTCGGCCATCTACGAATTGGGCGCGAAGGACGGCGACGCCGTGCTGGAGCTGTACTCGGGCAACGGCAACTTCACGTTCCCGCTGGCGGCGGGCGCGGCGTCGGTGCTGGGCGTGGAGTCCTCGCCCGTGGGGGTGGAGCTGGCCCAGCGCAGCGCGCGCGAGGGTGGGGTGAACAACGTGCGCTTCATCCAGGGCGACGCGCGCAAGGCGTGCGACGGGCTGGTGGCCGAGGGGAGGAAGTTCGACGTGTGCCTCGCGGACCCGCCACGCACCGGAGCGCCCGGCCTGGCGAAGTGGATGACGGCCCTGGGCGTGCGCCGCGTGGTGTACGTGGCGTGCGACCCGGCCTCGCTCGCGCGCGACGCCGCCGGGCTGGTTGAGGCGGGCTACAAGCCCCTGGCCCTCCAGGTGGTGGACATGTTCCCCCAGACGCACCACGTGGAGGCCGTCATGTCCTTCGAGCGGAGCGCCTGATTCACGCCAGTCCGCACCAGCCGAAGGTGGGGCCGGTCCGGGCGGCGCAGGCCGCGGAAGGAACGTTCATTCCACTGCTCCCGCTCTCGGGCGGGGGCGAGGCGGAGGAAATCCCACCGAAGCCGAGCCCGCACTGATTGTGCGTTTGGGGCTTTGCACCAGGCGCGGGCTCCCGGGGCACAACCCGACGTTCTCGACGGACGAGGAATCGCTTAACCTGTAATCCGAGAAATTTTAGTGATTACACCGCGTGTAGCAGGGGAGGAGACGACCGCCCGCTCACGCTCGCTGCATTCCGGATTGCACCGGAGCCCCGCGCGGACATGATGGTCAGGTGGATGCCCGCATCGTCGAGTTCGCCGAAGTGCTCCGCCAGAACGGCGTGCGCGTCAGTACGTCCGAGGTCCAGGACGCGCTGCGCGCCACGACGGAGGTGGGACTGAAGGACCGGAGCCTGTTCCGCTCGGTGCTCCGCACCACGCTGGTGAAGCGCGAGCTGGACGTGGACACCTTCAACCGCGCGTTCGACTTCTACTTCTCCGGCGCGGCGAAGACGTTCGAGGGCATCGACAAGTCGCTCGCGAAGCAGCTCGAGGAAGAGGGCTACCTGGAGGGCGACCTGCTGAAGATGGTCATCATCCAGATGGCCCAGCTCCTCCCGGAGATGTCGCCGCTCACCCAGGCCATCCTCGAAGGCGACCGGGCGCGACTGGCGCAGATCTTCCGGATGGCCTCGCTCCAGCTCGACCTGTCGCAGTTGGAGAGCCCGCTCCAGGCCGGCTTCTTCTCGCGGCGCCTGCTGGCCGGGGCGGGCATGGAGAAGGCCCGCTCCGACATGAAGTCGCTGGAGGACGAGCTGCGTGCGCGCGGCCTCGCGCCTGAGGGAGTGGAGATCGTCTCGCGTCACGTCGCCGCCGCGATGCGGAAGATTGAAGACGCCGCGCGCCAGGAGGTGAAGCGCCAGGCCGAGGCCCGCATCCGCCGCCGCACGGACACGGTGCAGGACAAGCCGCTGCACCTGCTCACGCAGGCGGAGGTGGACCAGATGGAGTCCGCCGTCCGCACGCTCGCGGAGAAGCTGCGCAGCCGGCTCATCCGCAAGCAGCGCTCGTATCGCCGGGGCGCGCTGAATGTCCGCCGCACCCTGCGCCGCAACATGCCGTGGGGTGGGGTGCCCATGGTGCCGCAGTTCCGCCGCCGCAGGCCGGAGCGCCCGGAGCTCGTGGTGCTGTGCGACGTGTCGGACTCGGTACGGAACGCGTCGCGGATGATGCTCCTGTTCATGCACACGCTGCAGTCGCTGTTCGTGCGTGTGCGCTCGTTCGTCTTCGTGTCTGACGTGGGCGAGGTGACGCAGTACTTCAAGGACCTGGACGTGGACGAGGCCATCGACATGGCCACCGCGGGCAAGACGGTGTCCTTGAGCGCCAACTCCAACTACGGCCGAGCGCTGGCGGACTTCACCCGCGACCACCTGGGCAGCATCACCCGCCGCACCACCGTCATGGTGATTGGCGACGGGCGGAACAACTACAACGCGAATAACGCGTGGGCCCTGAAAGACTTGCGCCGCAAGGCGAAGCGCCTCCTCTGGATTTGCCCCGAGGAGCGGGGCAACTGGGGAATCGGCGACAGCGAGATGCTCACCTACGAGAAGCACTGTCACCAGGCGGTGGTCGTCACCTCCGTGTCGGACCTGGCGCGCATCGCGGACCAGCTCGTCCCGGCGTGAGCGCATTCCCGCAAGACACCCGTAGCGTCAGGGTGGCGCATTTTTTCTGTCAGGAATGACGGGAGACCGCCGTCACAGCGAAACCTTCCGGGGGTGCGTCACTTTCGCAGGCACGCGCCGAGGGCGAATCGTATAGAGGGGTCGCCCACAACACCCCCTGCTGAGTTCCGCTGATGACCTCCCACGCCACAGCTCCTTCCGAGGCTGCGCAGCCTCTCGATTCGCAACCCGTTCGCAAAAGCAACCGCAAGTCTTGGGTTCTTGGAATCCTGGCCCTGCTCGCCATCGTCGGCGTGCTCATCGGCATCAAGGCGATGCAGATTGGCGCGATGATTCAGGCGGGGTCCTCCTTCGTCCCACCTCCCGAGGCCGTGACTTCGGCCAAGGCCGAGTCCGTGGAGTGGCAGGCAGCCCGAGATGCAGTGGGCTCCGTCCTCGCGGTGCGCGGCGTGACGCTCGGGGCCGAGATGTCCGGCATCGTCCGTGAAATCGGCTTCGAGAATGGCTCGGTGGTGAAGAAGGGCCAGGTGCTCCTCAAGCTCGACACCACCAGCGAGGCGGCGCAGTTGACCGGCGCCGAGGCCGACGCGGAGCTGGCCCGGCTGACGCTGGCCCGCGTCAAGACGCTCCACGGGCAGGGCGCCAACACGCAGTCCGACCTCGAGTCCGCGCAGGCCCGCTCCGTGCAGGCGGACGCCGCGGCCGCCAACCTGCGCGCTGTCATCGCGAAGAAGGTCATCCGCGCACCGTTCGATGGGCGCATCGGCATCCGGCAGGTGGAGCTGGGGCAGGTCATCTCCCCGGGCTCTCCCATCGCCTCGCTCCAGTCCGTGGACCCCGTCTACGTGGAGTTCCTCCTGCCGCAGCAGGCATTGTCGGCTGCGCGGGTGGGGCAGAAGGTCCGCGTTCGCGTGGACGTGTTCCCGGGCGAGATGTGGGACGGCGAGCTCACGACCATCAACCCCGAGGTGGAGGTCTCCTCGCGCAACGTGCGCATGCGCGCCACCGTGCCGAACCCGAACGGGCGCCTGCTGCCGGGCATGTTCACCAACGTCGAGGTGCTCGCGGAGGGCAAGAAGACCGTCGTGGCCATTCCGGCGACGGCCGTGCTCTTCGCGCCGTACGGCGACTCGGTGTTCGTCATCGTGGACGGCAAGGACGCGGCCGGCAAGCCGAGCCCCGTGGCCCAGCAGCGCTTCGTCCGCCTGGGCGAGCGGCGGGGTGACTTCGTCGAGGTGACGTCCGGCCTGACGGCGGGCGAGGTCGTGGCCAATAACGGCGCCTTCAAGCTGCGCAATGGCGGCACGGTCCTCATCAACGACGCGCAGGCGCCAAAGCCCGAGGCCGCGCCGCAGCCGGTGGACCGGTAGAGCACGGGAAGACCGCCATGAATTTTACATCGCTCTTCATCCGCCGGCCCGTGGTGGCGCTGGTGGTCAACCTCCTCATCGTCATCGCGGGACTGCAGGCCATCCAGTCCCTCAACGTGCGGCAGTACCCGCGCAGCGAGAGCGCCGACATCACGGTGACGACGGTCTACGTCGGCGCCAACGCGGAGCTCGTCCGCGGCTTCATCACCACGCCCCTGGAGCGCGCCGTCGCCTCGGCGGATGGCATCGACTACGTCGAGTCCCAGAGCTCGCAGGGCGTCTCCATCATCCGCGCCCGGCTCAAGCTCAACCACGACGCCAACCGGGCGCTCAGTGAGATCAGCGCCAAGGTGGACCAGGTGCGCGGAGACCTGCCACCCGAGGCCCAGGTCCCCGTCATCAACATCGAGTCGGCGGAGAGCCAGTTCGCCGCGGCCTATCTCAGCTTCTCCTCCGAGTTCCTGAAGCAGAACGAGATTACGGACTACCTGGTGCGCGTGGTGCAGCCACGGCTGACGGCGGTGGAGGGCGTGCAGCGCGCGGACCTCCTCGGAGCGCGCACGTTCGCCATGCGCATCTGGCTCAAGCCGGACCGGATGGCCGCGCTCAACATCAGCCCGGCGCAGGTGCGCCAGGCGCTCGCCGCCAACAACTACCTCGCCGCCGTGGGCCAGACGAAGGGCTCGCTCGTGCAGGTGAACCTCACGGCGAACACGGACCTGCGCTCGGTGCAGGAGTTCAAGCAACTCATCATCCGCCAGGACGGCGGGGCGGTGGTGCGGCTGGCGGACATCTCGGAGGTGGTGCTGGGCGCCGAGGATTACGACACCGACGTCGCCTTCAACGGGCAGACGGCGGTGTTCATCGGCATCTGGGCGCTGCCCACGGCCAACTCGCTGGACGTCATCAAGCGCATCCGCGTGGAGATGGATTCGCTCAAGCGCGAGGTCCCCGAGCAGCTCAAGGCGGACGTCGCCTTCGACGCCACGGAGTACATCCAGAACGCGCTCGACGAGGTGGTCGGGACGCTGCTTGAGACGCTCCTCATCGTCGTGGTGGTCATCTTCCTGTTCCTGGGCTCCGTGCGCTCCATCCTGATTCCGGTGGTGGCCATTCCGGTGTCGCTCATCGGCACGGTGTTCCTGATGCAGATGTTCGGCTTCACGGTGAACCTGCTCACGCTGCTCGCGGTGGTGCTCTCCGTGGGCCTCGTGGTGGATGACGCCATCGTCGTCGTGGAGAACGTGGAACGTCACATGGCCGAGGGCCTGAGCCCGCTGAACGCGGCGCTCAAGGGTGCGCGCGAGCTGGTCGGCCCCATCATCGCGATGACGATTACGCTCGCCGCGGTGTACGCGCCCATCGCGTTCCAGGGCGGCCTGACGGGCTCGCTGTTCCGCGAGTTCGCGCTCACGCTCGCGGGCGCCGTCACGCTCTCCGGCGTGGTGGCGTTGACCCTGTCACCGATGATGTCGGCCTACCTCCTGAAGGCGGGCCACGAGAACCAGGGGCTGTCGGGGTTCATCAATCGCGGCTTCGCGCGCCTGCGGGCCGCGTACTCGCGCTCGCTGGATCGGGCCCTGGGTGCACGCGCGGTGGTCTACACGATGTGGGTCGTGCTCAGCGTGCTCGCGTTCCTGATGTTCTCGCAGTCGCCGGCGGAGCTCGCTCCGACGGAGGACCAGGGCATCATCTTCGGCATCGTCAACACCCCGTCCAACTCCACGCTGGAACAGCTCAGCCCGTTCGTGCGTGAGGTGAACGACACGCTGATGGAGATGCCGGAGTCCCAGTTCAGCTTCCAGATCACCAACCCGGGTGGAGGCTTCTGGGGCCTGGGTTTGAAGCCGTGGGAGAAGCGCGAGCGCTCCGCCGCGGCGGTGCTCGCGGAGACCCAGCAACGACTCGGCGTCATCCCCGGCGTCCAGACGTTCCCCCTCCTGCCTCCGGCCCTCCCGGGCGGCGGCAACTTCCCGGTGGAGTTCGTCATCGCCTCCACCGCGGAGGCAAGCGAGCTGCTGGCGTTCGCGAACCAGCTCCAGGAGAAGGCGGCTGCGAGCGGACTGTTCGCCTTCCCGCCGATCATCGACGTGAAGATCGACCAGCCCCAGTCGGAGGTCGTGGTCGACCGTGAGAAGGTGGCTCAGCTCGGGCTGAACCTCGGGACGGTGGGCCAGGACTTGAGCGCGGCGATGGGCGGCAACTTCGTCAACCGCTTCAACATCTCCGGGCGCAGCTACAAGGTCATCCCGCAGCTCCTGCGGGCGTCCCGGCTCAACCCCGAGCAGATGAACGACGTGTACGTGACGGGCCCCAACGGGCAGCTCGTGTCGCTGTCCTCCATCGCGACCCTGCGTGACACGGTGGCTCCGCGCTCGCTCAACCGCTTCCAGCAGTTGAACTCCGTGAAGCTGAGCGGCGTGGCCATCCGGCCGCTGGACGAGGCCCTCACCTACCTGGAGACGGAGGCGGGGAAGATCCTGCCGAAGGGCTACCGCATCGACTACACGGGTGAGTCGCGGCAGCTCCGGGTGGAGGGGAACAAGTTCCTCGCAGCCTTCGCCCTCGCGGTGGTGCTGATCTTCCTGGTGCTCGCGGCGCAGTTCAACAGCTTCAGGGATCCGCTCATCATCCTCATGGGCTCGGTGCCGCTCGCGCTGTTCGGCGCGCTGCTGACCACGTTCCTGAAGATGCCCAACCCGATGATGGCTTTCTTCACCGACGGCTTCACCACCACCCTGAACATCTACTCGCAGGTGGGACTGGTGACGCTGGTGGGGCTGATTGCGAAGAACGGCATCCTCATCGTGGACTTCGCCAACCGCCTGCAGGAGGAGGGGAGGTCGAAGCTGGACGCGGTGAGGGAGGCCGCGTCCGAGCGTCTGCGCCCCATCCTCATGACGTCGGTGGCGACGGTGGCGGGCCACTTCCCGCTGGTCCTCGTCGAGGGCCCGGGCGCGGCGGCGCGCAACAGCATCGGGCTCGTGCTCGTGACGGGCATGGCCATCGGCACGCTGTTCACCCTGTACTTCGTGCCGGCCATCTATTTGCTCATCGCCCGGAAGCGGACGGCGCCCACGCTGGACACGGCGGGCGACGAGGCGGTGCCGCAGCTCGTCCCCGCACCCGCGGGGCGGCAGGGGCACTGAATCACGCCGGGTCCGGAGTCCCTCGGGGGTGTCGTGCTCCCGAGGGACTCAAGTGAGCTCGCAGGCCTCCACCCTGGTACGTGCGAGCGGGCCTGAGCTCATGGGCAGCCCGCTCCATCCCAGGAACATTCCCCCTCGTGCGACGCGTCTTTGTCTTCAGGGAGTCTCGCTTCAGTGACTCCGCTGGCGACGCGAGCGGAAGAGGAGGCCGAGCAGCATCAGGCTCCACGGCACCGACGCGGAGGTCGACTGACAGCCGCAGCCACTGTCGGGCGGAGGTTCTTCGGACGTGCCTCCGTCCTGCGTGCCGGCGTCGGTAGTGCCTGCATCCGTGGGCACCGAGCCTGCGTCCCCTGCGCCCGCATCCACGGGCTGCCGCCCGGCGTCCACCTCCGCGCCACCGTCCACCGTGCCAGCATCCGGCTCCGTTCCGCCATCTCCTGGCGGAACACCTGCATCCGTGGGCCCTGGGCCACCGTCTTCCGCGCCCGCATCTGTCGGCGCGGGGCCCGCATCCATGTCGCCTGCATCCGTGGGGCCCGGACCCGCGTCGATGTCGCCCGCGTCCATCTCCACGCCGCCGTCGGAGGGCCCGCTGCCTCCGTCCTCCGTCCCTGCATCCACCTCCACCCACGGCTCCACGGTGACGTCGAACGTACAGCTCGCTCGATTGCCGGAACCGTCCACCGCGGTGACCGTCACCTCCGTCAGCCCCACGGGGAACACCGAGCCGGACTCCGGATCCGTCGTCAGCGCCGGCGCTTCACCCGAGTCATCCCGAGCGCTCGCGGCAGGGAAGGTGACCACGGCGCCGTCAGGTCCGGTCGCGGTCACCTGCACATTCGCGGGACACGTCACGCGCGGAGGCCGCGTATCCGGCACGAGCCCCGAAAGCTTGAACAGTCCCTCACCCGTCGCATCCATCGCGGTGAAGTAGATCGTCGGGCCCTGCGCGGTCAGGTTCGACGGGTTCGACGAGCTCGTGCCAGGGAAGACGTCGACCAGGGTGGGCTTGCCCGTAGGCGTGTCCAGCCGCCACAACTCACGGCCCGCATCCGGCGTGGTGGCGACGAAGAACAGCGGACCTTCCGGCGACACCAACGTGAGTGACGCCGGAAGGGACGAACCCGTCCCCGGATTCAGGTCCGCCACGAGCACGGTGCCATCGGCCGTTCCATTCGTGCGCCACAGCTCGGTTCCTGTCGTTCCCGAGGAGTCGCTCCCCGCGAAGAAGACGAAGTCCCCCCAGCCCTCGAAGTCGGGCCCGATATCCGTGCTCGCGCGTACCGCGGGGCTCACCCGCTGCGTTCCCACTCCGGTGCCATCCGAGCGATAGATGGCGTTCCCCATCCCAATCCCCAGCACCCAGAAGTACAGGTGGTCCTTCCATGGGTAGAGATCGATGGGAACGCTGTCGAAGGGACCGAGGTCCACCACGAGGCTCGTCCCTCCCGACGTCCCGTCCGACACCCACAGCTCGCTGCCCGTGTCGCGCGTGGTGGCCCGGAAGTACGTCGCCTTCCCAAGCTGCGTGAACCCTCCGGGCGTGGAGTCACGGGGCCCCTGATTGATGTCGAGCACCAGCCGCGTGCCCCCAGGCGTGCCGTCGCTCACGAAGGGCTCCTGACCCACGAACGGGTCCGTGCCGGAGAACCACGCGAGTCCCTGGGACACCGAGACCTCCGACACGCTCGACGGCGCACCCGCCACGGTCTGGGTGCCCGCCTCCGTGCCATCCGACTGCCACAGCAGGCCATTGAGCTCCCGCAGGAACACGCGCGTGCCGGTGCTCTTCAGCGTGAAGGACGAAGAGGGCAGGGCCTTCAGCAGCGACGTCCCATCGGGCGTCACATCGGTGGACCACAGCCCGGCGCCAGAGGTGAAGAGCACCCGACCGCCGAAGGGCACCATGGAGAACGACGCCCCTTCGGAGTACGTGGCCTGGTGCAGCCGCTGCGTCCCCGTGGCCGTGCCATCCGAGCGCCAGAGCTCCACGTCCCGCAGATTCGCGGACTGCCGGCCGACGAGGAGCCAGTCCTCGAACGGCAGGAGCTGCTTCACTCCCGACATGGCCGCGACCTTCTCCACGGGGGCCAGCGCCGGGGGCCGGGCTTTCTCCGACCGCGACGATTCGAGGTGGGGCGGTGCCTCCTCCATGCATCCGCCCACCGTGAGAAGCCCCAGCAACCCAATGCCCTCCCGCCTCAGGTTCCAAGCGCGATTTCCCATTTATCCAGGTTACAACGCCCAACAGGCCCGCGGCACGACGCCCCCTGGTAGGAGCCGCTACAACGCGCCGCTCCAGGCTGTTAGATGCGAGAGCACTCCCATGGCACCCTCCCTCTTCGACGACGCGGGCTATCAGGACATCCGGAACAACGAGAACTCGGCCAACCTGGAGGCGGCCGATGACCGCACTCTCCGTATGGCGGCACCGCGGGTGGACGGCGCGATGCTCGACGCCCTGGTGCGCTACCAGCGGACCTGGCTCTCCCACGCCGAGGCCGGGCAGGGGGCGGAAGTCCTCGTGCGCGCCCACACCGAGGCCCTGGCGACCTCCGGCCTGGACCTGAAGACGGCGGAGCAGGGCATCGCCATGCTGCGCGCCTTCTGCGGCCGGCGCTGGGCCGTGCGGAAGTTCGAGGACAAGCTCCGTCAGGTGGAGGGTGCCACTGGCCCCGATGTGGAGGACCTGCGCGAGCGCATCCGCGAGGAGCTCACGAAGCAGGAGCGCGCCACGGACGGCCTTGCCCGGCGCTACGGCGACGAGGCCCTGGCCCTCATGCGCGCCCGCGAGGGGGAGCTGGTGGACCTGCACACCCGGACGACACTCCTGCTCAGTCGGGGATGAACCGGGGCGTCCGTCCGGTTGCATTCCGCCCCCGGGCATCGCATAACGCCACGTTCTTCCTCAGGGTTCTGACATGAAGCGCTACTTCATCCACACCTTCGGCTGCCAGATGAACGTCAACGACTCGCTCCGCATGAGCGAGGTGTTGGCGAAGATGTCCTACGAGCCGACGCCGGTGCCCGAGAACGCGGACCTCATCATCCTCAACACCTGCGCCATCCGCGAGAAGGCCGAGGACAAGATGTTGTCCGCGCTGGGCCGCTACAAGCCGGTGAAGGCCAGCCGGGGCGCGCTCATCGGCGTGGGCGGGTGCGTGGCGCAGCAGGAGAAGGACAAGCTCCTGAAGAAGGTGCCGTACCTCGACTTCGTCTTCGGCCCCGACAACATCGCGAAGCTGCCGGACATCATCGGCCGCGTGTCCGAGGACCGCGCGCGCGTGGTGGAGGCCGCCTTCGTCCATTCCGAGGAGTACGTCTTCCCCCGCGCCGACCCGGAGACGTCTCGCGGCAAGGTCACCGAGTTCGTCACGGTGATGAAGGGCTGCGACAACGTCTGCTCGTTCTGTGTGGTGCCGCACACCCGCGGCCGCGAGGTGAGCCGCGCCTTCCCGGACGTGCTCGTCGAGGTGGCGGACCTGGCGAAGGTGGGCGTGCGCGAGGTGACGCTCATCGGGCAGAACGTGAACTCGTACGCGGGCGGCATCTCCTTCGCGCAGTTGCTGCTGCGCACCGCGGAGGTGCCGGGCATCGAGCGCGTGCGCTTCACCACCAGCCACCCGCACGACCTGTCCGACGAGCTCATCGACGCGTTCCGCACGCAGCCCAAGATTGCTCCGCACTTCCACCTGCCCGTGCAGTGCGGCAGTGACCGCATCCTGAAGATGATGCGCCGCGACTACACCGTGGTGCAGTACCTGGAGCGGCTGGAGAAGCTGCGCGCCGCGCGGCCGGGCATCGCCGTCACCACCGACATCATCGTGGGCTTCCCCGGAGAGACCGAGGAGGACTTCGAGATGACGATGAAGCTGACCGAGCAGGTCCGCTACGACAACCAGTTCTCCTTCGTCTTCAGCCCGCGTCCCAAGACGGGCGCCGCGCTGAAGGAGCACGAGTGGGGCCCGGTGCCGCACGAGGTGAAGATTGCCCGCCTGGAGCGCCTGCAGAAGCTGCAGCGGCGCATCAGCACGGAAATCACCGCGGCGCTGGTGGGCTCGGAGGTGGAGGTGCTGGTGGAGGGCCACTCGCGCTACGACGCCACCAAGCGCTTCGGCCGCACGCCGGAGAACCGCACCGTCAACTTCGACGGCGACGCTCCGGCCGGCGCCATCGTCACGGTGAAGGTGGAGCGCTCCACGCCGAACCAGCTCTCCGGGAAGCAGGGCGCCGTACTGTCCATGCCCACCGTGGAGCCGTTGCCCGTGGCCCCGGCCGCCTCGCCGTTCCACGTCATCGCGGAGGCCTGAGTTATCGCTCGACGCCGTGCGCCGCGAGAGCCGCTGACTCGCGGGCCCGGTTGCCCCGTGTTAGGACTTTCCGCATGGCTTTAGTGCCCGCGACCACCCTCAAGGCGTGCCCCATCTTCAAGGGCTTCACCGACACCGGCATTCAAATCTTCGCCGGTGTCGCGGTGCCCCGGGCGTTCCCCAAGGGCACCGCAATCTTCACCGAAGGCAAGTCGGGAGAGTCGCTCATCATCGTCGGCGAGGGCACCGTGCGGCTGAGCGCGAAGAGCGCCTCGGGCGAGGACGTACCCCTGGGCGAGGTGGGCGCGGGCGAGCCCCTGGGCGAGCTGGCCCTCGTGCAGAAGGGCGAGCGCCTGTGCACCGCCACCGCCGCCACCGATGTGTCCGCCTTGGAGATTCGCGCCTCGGATTTCCAGAAACTCCTGGCTTCGAAGCCTCAGGCGTGCGTGAAGCTGCTGATGGGCATCGTCGCCCACTTCGGCCAGAAGGCGCGGGACAACCGCGACATGCTGCGCACGCTCGTCGGAAAGGCCCCGGCCGCCTGACGGCCCCGTGCTAGCGTGGGGCCACGCCCATGCGTGCCCCCCTCCTGGCCATGCTCGTCCTGCTCGGGGCTCCCGGCCTCGCATCCGCCCAGGCCCGGGCTCGCGCCGTCGTGCCCACGCTGGTGGAGGAGGACTGGTTCTCCAGCGTGTACTCGGCCGGTGGGCTGGAGGTCCGCGCCGATGGCCGCGTCTTCACCCTGTTCGCCCTGCTGAACCGGCTGGGCTACGACGCTGGCACGCGCTACCGCGAGCACCCGGTGCCCGCGTACCGCTATGGCCCGGCTCGCGAGCGTGTGCGCGAGGCGCTGGTGACGGCCGCCCCGGCGGTGCTGGCGGACGCCCGGGCCTTCTTCGACGCGCACCCCGTGCCGGTGGAGGACTACCTGGCGCGTCTGCTGGCTGGCCCCCAGGCGTCCCCAGGAGCCCGCGGGCTGGACGGGCTGGAGGTACTGCTGGCGCGCGTGGAGGCCGAGTGGCCGGTGGCGGCGCTCCGGGCGGAGACGTTGGACCTGTATCGCGCGGAACAGCGCGCCTGGCTGCCTTTGTTGGATGCACCGTTTCAACAGGCGGCACGACTCCTGGGCCAGCCGGAAGGCAAGCCTGCCCTCGAGGTGGTGGTTAATCTGCTCGACGCGGAAGGCAGCATCCGGCGGGTGGAGACGGGACGTGGGTGGGTGTTGGTGGTTGGTCCGACTACCCGGCGGCCCGAAATGGAACTCCTGGTCCGGGAGTTCGCGCGAGGCGTGCTTTCATCACGTATGGGGACACGCTTGGAGGGTAGGTGGACGGGTGGCGCGGTGGCACTGCGTGAGGCCCGGGTGGCGGGGGCGACGGAGGCGACGGTGGGGGAGTACGGGGTGGCTTTGCTGAGCCGGGCGCTGGCGCTGATGGCCACCGGCGCCCAGGAAGCGGCCTATGAGGCGGCCGGCCGCCAGGGGTACTTCGGATTGAAGGCCCTGGCCCGGAGTTTTGAGGACTCGCGCCCGGTTGATGCCTGGGCGCTGGATGGGCTGTCCCGGGTGAGCCCGGGGCAGGCCCTCCGGAAGTGAACGGACGGGACAACGCGTGCAAGACATCCTCAACCACCTGCTCGGCGATGCACAGGGCTTCGTCGCCTACGTCACCGTCTTCAGCGTCCTGGTGGCCTGTGGCCTGGGCATCCCGCTCCCCGAGGACATCTCGCTCATCCTCGGCGGCTTCCTGGCGCACAAGGGCGCCGCCAGCCTGCCGGTGATGATGGTGGTGGGCTTCGCCGGCATCCTCGCGGGTGACAGCCTCATCTTCCTCGCCGGCCGCCGGCTGGGCGGGAAGCTGGGCCGCAACGACGGCACCGGAGGGGGCTTCTTCGCCCGCATCGTCACGCCCGAGAAGCGCGCCAAGGTGGAAGGGCTGTTCGCCCGGCACGGGCAGAAGATTGTCTGCATCGCCCGCTTCATGCCCGGCGTGCGCGCGGTGACGTACTTCACCGCCGGCTCCGTGGGCATGTCCTACTGGCGCTTCATCTTCTGGGACGGGCTCGCGGCGCTGCTGTCCGCGCCCGTCTTCGTGTGGCTCGGGTTCCACTTCGGCAGCCAGCTGGACCACTTCATCGACATCTTCAAGGAAGGCCAGTCCGTCGTCATGGCGGTGCTGGTGGTGGGCGTCGTCGGGTACGTGCTGTACCGGCGCCGTCAGGCGGCCCGCCGCGCCGCGGCCTCGCGCGCGGGCGTGCAGCCCGTGAGCATGCCGTCCCGCGTGCAGGAGCCGCTGGCCCCGCCGATGCGCAACTCGGTGACGGGCAAGGGCGAGCCCCTGTTCGAGGTCGCGGCCTCGGACAAGAAGGTCTCGTCGTCCGACCCCGTGCGCGGCGAGTTACAGAAGACGTAGCCCGCCGGCGTGGGTGAAGACGTCGCCCGCCGCAAAGCGGAGCTTCGTCGGCGCCTGCGCCTGAAGGGCATCGAGGCCGCCGACGGTCAACCGCGGGTGTCAGTCGCGCAGCAGCTTCTGGCCCGCCAGCACGTGCTCGCACAGGTTCAGTGAGAGGTTTCCGCGCGGGTCGAGCGTGGGGGCGAGCCGCGCTGTGAGGGCATCGCCCTCGATCGGGTCGGGCGTCGAGGCTGGGAGATAGAGCGCGCCGCGGTGACTTGGCCGCAACCACGCACCCATCTGCTCCTCGCCGTGGACAACCAGATGGGTCGCGTCCGTGCCGTCGGTCACGAGGTTGCCGGTCAGCTTGAGGTCGCCCTCGATGAACACCTGGGCGTCGCAGCTGAGCACGAGATCACGAGCGATCAGCGAGCCCTTGATCCACAGCGGCACGTAGAGGTCGAGGTCGCGGATCACCAGCGGGCCGTCGACGATCAGGTCGCCTTCGACGACGCATACCATCGGGGCTTCATTGCGGACGTAGGTCGGCCCACTCAGCTTGAGCGTGCCGTCGTGGACCACGAAGTCGACCTCGCGGCCGCCGAACAGGTCCTCGTAGTTGACCGAATCGAAGCTGACCTCGAGCAGGTTGTAGCGCGCGAAGCCGAGCTCGCGTGCCAGGGGTTGGAACCGCGCGCCGGGCAGCGTGGTGTAGGGCTGGGGTTCGAGGGCCATGGGGCGTGATTAACGCATCGTCCACGCGCTGGCCAGCGCGGGCACCTCACCCGCGGGCAGTTCGTGCGGCGGGTGTCACGGGAGTCATGAGCGGCCGCGCGTCCGGGCGTCGCGGGTGAATGGCCACCACTCCCAGCCGAGACTGTTGGCGAGCGTGTTGAGCCCCCTCGGAAGATTTCGCTCGCGCCTGGGACGCACTGGCTGCGCGTCTACTTCGCGCAGATGGACGAAGAGCCGATGACGCTCGAAGTCCTCCTCGACAACGAGGAGTGGCCTGAGCTGCGGGATGCGCTCGAAGCGGCCCCGTGGCCGAGCGCTCCTGGATTCCGCGCTCTCCGCGGAGGGAATGAAGGAGCTACGTGGCCAGGTCTCAGCGGTCCCCGCCACAACGGCGCCTGGGTCGAAGCCACCAGCGACGTCGGCCGAGGGCGCGCCGTCTCGAAGCGCGCCCGAAGTCCCCAAGCGTCCGTGGTGGAAGTTCTGGTGAGCGTGCGCCAGCGCGCTCACGTGAAGGTGCAGAGGAAGTCCAGGGCGAGCTGGTAGCTGGCAATCTCTTTGCGGCGCGGGAAGACCTCGGCCTCGCCCGTGGAGGGGTCGAAGCCGAGCCAGATGCTCTGGTCCCCCCGGTTGCACTTCAGCAGCACCCAGTGGTCATCGGGCTGCCGGCTGGGCCGGTAGAGGTGGGGCATCCGGCAGAGCCCGACGCCCATGACGAGCGCGTCCACCTGGAGCGGCTCGTCACGGTCGGGTGAGTCCATGCCACCCTCCACCCGCCACGCGACCAGGAACGCGCTCCGGGCCAGCGGGTTCCGCACGTGGTCCGGTGGCTTCGAGATGCGCATGGACAAGGCCGGCAGCTGGTTCGCGTCGAAGGTCACCGGGTCGAGCATTGGCAGCTCGGGAACCTCCAGGTCCATCCAGAAGCGGCACGACGCGACGGGATCGTCGATGCCCGCGGCCAGTCGCCACTGGTCCGCGCCCACTCGTTCCACGTCGACGCGGAAGCCCATGGCGGGGCGGTCCTCATGGATTTTGCCCTCCGCATCGAGGCTGACGGCCAGGGAGATCTGCTCCGGGTCCTGCCCGCCACGCACATGCGCGTTCACGGACGAGATGCGCTCCAGCCGCCTCAACAGCTCGAGGTCGATGGGACGGGCCGGCGGCCGCGTCCGAGGCGGTGGCGTGGGAAAAACGGCCGTACTGTCACGTGCCTCGACGCGGCGCTCGTAGTCGGTGTCCGCGGGGTCGCGGACCATGGCAGTGACGCGCTGCCCACCGAGCGGGTGCGGCTCGATGGACTGCACCTGGACCTTGACCCCCGTGGCAGGTTCGAAGCCCTTGCACGCGCTCACTCCGAAGCGGACGGCCGTTCCGTTCGCGAGCCGGACCACACCGACGTTGTCGGCGACGACGTAGCTCTCGATGGCCCCCAGCTCTGGACCTGCCTTCGGCTTCCTCTTGAACAGGTCCATCAGCCCCATGGGGGATACCTCCTGGAGTCGCGGGAAGGGACCGTGCAATTCAATGGCAACTGCACGGTCCCTTGCAAACCCCATCAACGCGCGTTCTTCAGTGCCTCCCGCAGCCGCTCCGCCAGCTCGCGCACTCCGGGCTGACGCAGCAGGCTGTAGTGGTCACCGGGCAGCAGGTGCCGCTCCAGCGAGTTGCCCACCAGCGTGGACCAGCCGCCGTCCTCCGGCAGGCCCTCCGCGTCGTCCTTCGCCTTGAACAGCACCACGCGGCCCTCAGTGGCGGGGGCCTCGTAGCGACGCGAGGCGCGCAGGTTGGCCTCGAACACGCGGAACAGCGCGCGCAGCTGCTCGGCATCCATGCCCGGGGGCAGGGCGCCCGCGCTGGCCGCTGCTTGCAGCAGCCGCTCCAGCACCGCGTCAGGCTCCAGGCCCATGAGCTGCTCCAGGTCCAACGGCAGGTCCGCGAGCGACGCGCCCATCAAGTCCCTCGCGAACATGAGCGCGAGCTGCACGCGGTCCGGCTCCGGGTCCGCCGCCGTCACGGCCGGGACGTAGGAGTCGATGAGCGCCAGCAGCGCCACCTGCTCGCCACTCGCGCGGAGCTGCCGCGCCATCTCGTAGGCGATGACACCGCCCATGGACCAACCGCCCAGGTGGTATGGCCCGGACGGCTGCACCGTGCGCAGCGCCTTCACATACTCGGCGGCCATCTCCTCCACGGTACCGAGCGGCGCGCTGCCATCCAGCCCCCGCGCCTGCAGGCCGTAGAACGGACGCTCCGTTCCGAGCAGTCGCGCCAGCTCCGCGTACGCGAGGACGTTGCCACCCACCGGGTGCACGCAGAAGAACGGCGCCGCGTCGCCCATACCGGGCTTGCCGAAGGGCACCAGCGGAGAGGACATCCCCGCGGCTCCACCGCGCAGCAGCGTCGCGAGCTGCTCCACCGTGGGGGCCTGGAAGAGCGCGGCCAGCGGGAGCTGCCGGCCCGTGGCCTCGCGCATCGCAGCCATCAGGCGCACGGCCAGTAGCGAGTGGCCGCCCAGCTCGAAGAAGTTGCTGCGCACGCCCACCGGCTGCACGCCCAGCACCTTCTCCCACGTCCGCGCCAGCAGCAGCTCCAGCGCGTCACGCGGAGCCACGTGGGCCTGCATGGGCGTGTCACCCGTCTTCGGCGCAGGCAGTGCCTTCCGGTCCACCTTGCCGTTCGCATTGAGGGGCAGGGCGGCGAGGGGCACGAAGGCCGCGGGCACCATGTACTCGGGCAGGCGCTGTTGCAGGTGGGCGCGCAGGACCTGCGCGTCCACGTCCGTGCCCACCACGTACGCGACCAGCCGCTTGTCACCGGGCACGTCCTCGCGCGCCAGCACCACCGCGTCCTTCACGGCGGAGTGCGTGCGCAGGGCGGACTCGATTTCACCCAGCTCGATGCGGTAGCCGCGCACCTTCACCTGGAAGTCCAGGCGGCCGAGGTACTCCAGCGTACCGTCCTGCCTCCAGCGCGCCTTGTCGCCGGTGCGGTACAGCCGCGCGCCGGGCTCGGTGCTGAACGGGTCCGGCACGAAGCGCTCCGCCGTCAGCGCGGGCCGGCCGAGGTAGCCGCGCGCCACGCCTTCGCCCGCGAGGTACAGCTCTCCAGGCACACCGAGCGGCGTGGGACGCAGCGCCTCATCCAGGACGTAGGCCCGGGTGTTGGGCAGCGGCCGGCCAATGACGGGCACTGCGACGGAAGAGTCCTGCAAGGGCCACGTGGTCGCGTACACCGTTGCCTCCGTGGGGCCGTACGCGTTGATGGTGCGCGTGCGCCGCGTGCGCGAGAGCGGCTGCCAGAGGGACAGGTCCATGGCCTCGCCCGCGCACACCACCATGCGCGGCACGTGCGCACGCTCCAGCAGGCCCGCCTGGACGAGGAGCGTGAGCTGCGCGGGCGTGCAGTCGAGCACGTCCACGCGCTGCTGCTCCAGCCACGCGAGCATCGCCTCCGGATCCTTGCGCGTGTCCTCGGGCAGGAGACACAGGCAGTGTCCGTCCGCGAGGTGGATGAGCTGCTCGACGGACACGTCGAAGAACAGCGGCGCATTGAGGCTGACCCGCAGCCCCTTCGGCATACCCGCGTAGAACGTGCGAGCCGTGGCCTCGTGCAGGTGGAGCACCGAGCGGTGCTGCACCATGACGCCCTTCGGCGTGCCCGTGCTGCCCGACGTGTAGATGACGTACGCCAGGGTCTCCGGAGTGACAGACGACGGCACGTCGTGCGAGGGCAGGGTCGCCAACAGCGCCGCCTCCGAGTCGAGGCAGAGCAGGTGACGGACCTCCGGCTTCCACGCGTCCGCGAGGTGCTGGACCGTGAGGAGCACGGACGCGCCGCAGTCCTGGAGCACGAACGACCTGCGCTGCGAGGGCGCCGCCGGATCGATGGGCACGTAGGCGCCGCCGGCCTTGAGCACCGCGAGCAGGGCAATGATGGCCTCGGGCGTGCGCTCCACGCAGAGGCCCACCGTGACGTCCGGCCCGACGCCCAGCGAGCGCAGCCGCGCGGCGAGCTGGTTGGCCCGCGCGTTGAGCGTCGCGTAGCTCAGCACGGAGTCACCGAGCTGCACGGCGGGAGCGTCCGGAGTGCGGAGCGCCTGCTGCTCGACGAGCGTGTGGAAGCAGGTGTCGCGGCGGAAGTCGGCCGCCGCGCCGTTCCACTCGACCAGTACCTGCTGGCGTTCCTCAGTCGTCTGCATGCGGAGCGCGGAGAGCGGTGCATCCAGTGCGTCCAGCGCGCCCTCCAGCAGGAGTTGGAAGTGGGCCATGAGGCGCTCGGCCGTGGAGTGCTCGAACAACTCCGTGCTGAAGATGAGCCCGCCACGGTAGCCATCCGGCATGCGCGTGAGGCTGAGCTCCAGCTCGAAGCGGCTGGCCGTGTACTCCACGTCCACGCCTCGCAGCGTCAGCTCCGGCAGGGACATGCCCGAGTCCGGCGTGTTCTGCAGGACGAACATCGCCTGGAACAGCGGCGTGCGGCCCAAGTCACGCGCGGGCTGCAGCTCCTCGACGAGCCGCTCGAATGGGATGTCCTGGTGCTCGTACGCGCCCAGCGTGGTGCCACGCACCTGGGCGAGCAACTGGCGGAAGCTGAGCGACGGAGCGAAGCGCGCGCGCAGCACCAGCGTGTTGACGAAGAAGCCGATGAGCCCCTCCGTCTGCGCGTGGCGCCGGCCCGCGATGGGCGAGCCCACCAGCACGTCGTCCTGCCCCGAGTGACGGTGCAGCAACGTCTGGAAGGCCGCGAGCAGCAGCATGTAGGGCGTCACGCCCTCGCGCTGAGCCAGGGCCTCCACGCGCTGCGAGAGCGCGGAGGTCAGGTGCACGGACACGGCCGAGCCCTGGTGCGTGAGCGTCGCCGGCCTCGGCTTGTCGGTGGGCAGGTCCAGCGCGTGCGGGGCTCCGCCGAGCTGCTCCCTCCACCAGCCGAGCTGGGCCTTCAGCGTCTCGCCCTGAAGCCAGGTGCGCTGCCACACGGAGTAGTCCGCGTACTGCACCGGCAGCTCCGACAGTGGCGATGCCTGACCGTGCCGGAAGGCCTCGTACAGCATGACGACCTCACGGACGAGGACGCCCATGGACCAGCCGTCGGAGATGCTGTGGTGCATGCACAGCAGCAGCACGTGCTCCGCCGGCTCCAGCTTCAGCAGCGTGACGCGGAACAGGGGGCCCGTGGCCAGGTCGAAGGGCTTCTGCGCGTCCTCGGTGGCGACGCGCAGGGCCTCGGCCTGACGCTGCTCCGGAGGCAGCGCGCTCAGGTCCACGAGCTGGAGTGGGCTCGACGTGACCGGGTGGATGATCTGGTACGGCTCCCCGCCCTCGGAGTGGAAGGTGGTGCGCAGCGACTCGTGGCGGCGCACCAGCTCCTCGAAGGCGCGCTCGAAGGCGGCCGCATCCAGCGTGCCCGAGAGGCGCAGCGCGGAGGGCATGTTGTAGAGCGCCTGTCCCGGCTGGAGCTGGTCGAGGAACCACAGGCGCTGCTGCGCGAAGGACAGCGGGATGCGCCCCTCCGCGCGAGGCACCCGGACCAGCGGCGGCATGCGGTTGCTCGCCGTGGCGTTGCCGATGCGATCCGCGAGGGCCGCCACGGTGGGGGCCTCGAAGAGTGCGCGCAGGGGCAGCTCCACGCCGAAGGTGGCGCGGATGCGGGCCACCAACTGCGTGGCCAACAGCGAGTGGCCTCCCAGGTCGAAGAAGCTCTCCCGCCGGCCCACCATGGGCACGCGCAGCAGCTCCTTCCACAGCTCCGCGAGGCGTCCCTCCACCGGCGTCGCCGGCGGCTCATTGGCCGCGAAGGACTGGAGCTGTGACGCCTCCAGCGCGGGCAGCGTCTTGCGGTCCACCTTGCCGTTGGGCGTGAGGGGCAGGGCGGTGAGCGACACGAAGGCCGCGGGCACCATGTACTCGGGCAGGTGCTTGCGCAGCTCGGCGCGCAGGTTCGTGACGTCCAGGGACTCGGTGCCCTCGGACGGAATCACGTACGCCACGAGCCGCTTGTCGCCGGGCGCGTCCTCGCGCAACTGCACCACCGCGTCGCGCACCGGAGCCTGGGCCCGGAGCGCGGCCTCGATTTCGCCCAGCTCGATGCGGATGCCGCGCACCTTCACCTGGGTGTCGCCTCGGCCGAGGTACTCCAGGCCTCCGTCTCGACGCCAGCGGGCCTGGTCTCCCGTGCGGTACAGCCGCTCTCCCTTGCCGAAGGGGCTCGGGACGAAGCGCTCCGCCGTGAGGTCCGGACGGCCGTGGTAGCCACGGGCCAGCCCCTCGCCGCCGATGAACAGCTCGCCGATGACGCCCGTCGGCACCGGCACGAGGTCCTGGTCCAGCACGTACAGCATCACGTTCGTCAGCGGCCGGCCGATGGAGACCTCGCGCCCGTCCTGCACGGACTCGGACGCGCACGTCAGGTCCACCGAGGTGGCCACCGCCGTCACCTCCGTGAGCCCGTACGTGTTCAGCAGCGGCACCGTGTTGCCCACGCGCCGACGCCACTGCGCCACGCGCTCGGGCGCGGCGCGTTCACCACCGATGACGACCCACTTGAGGCCCGCCGGCAGCTTCGCCTTGCCCGCGTCGAGGCTCGCCGTGACTTCGTGCCAGAAGGCCGTGGGCAGGTTGAGCTGCGTCACGCCCGCGGCCTCCACCTTCGCGAGGAAGGCATCCGGCGAGTCCAGCATGTCCGGCGTGCGCAGCACCAACGTGCCGCCGCGCGTGAGGCACGGGTAGATCTCCTCCGCGCTGGTGTCCCAGCTGATGGAGGCAAACTGGAGCACGCGGTCTCCCGGCTCCACCGGGAAGGCGCGCCGCGCCGCGAGGGTGAAGTTCACCAACGAGCGGTGCTGCACCACCACGCCCTTCGGTCGCCCCGTCGAACCGGACGTGTAGAGCACGTACGCCGCCGCCTCGGGAGGAACCTCGGCGCCCGTGTGGGGCACGTCATCCGCGTCCGGCACCGCGTCCACGTCCACCCAGACGCGGCCCGGAGCATCGCCCAGCTTCGCCTTGAGCCCGTTACGAGCCACCACCACGCGCGCGCCGCTGTCCTCCAGCATGAAGGCCAGCCGCTCCGCCGGGTACTCCGGATCCAACGGCACGTAGGCGCCGCCCGCCTTCAGCACGCCGAGCAGCGCGGCCATCAGCTCCACCGAGCGCTCCACGCAGATGGCGACCCGCGTCTCCAGCCCCACGCCGAGCTTCCGAAGGTGAGCCGCGAGCCGGTTCGCCCGCGCATCGAGCTCGCGGTACGTCACCGTCGTGCTCCCGGCCACCACGGCCGGAGCATCCGGAGTCCTCGCCACCTGGGCCTCGAACAGCGCGTGGACGCGCGCGTCGTGAGGCAGCTCCTCGCGCACGCCGTTCCACTCCACCAGCAGGCGCTGGCGCTCCTCGTTGCCCAGCAGGGTCAGCCCATCCACCCGCGCATCCGGCCGCGCGAGCACGGCTTCCAGGAGCTGACGGAAGTGCTCCCAGAGGCGCGTGGCGGTGGAGGCCTCGAACAGGTCGGTGCTGTAGTTCAGCGTGCCGACGAAGCCCTCGGGCGGACGGAACAGGTCCAGGCTCCACTCGTAGAGGGCCACGCCGGTGTCCTCGACGTCCGCGGGACGCACGGACAGCTCCGGCAGCACCAGCTCCGGCACCGGAGCGTTCTGCATGGCGAACATCGCCTGGAAGAGCGGCGTGCGGCTCGCGTCGCGCGTGGGCTGCAGCTCCTCCACCAGCTTCTCGAACGGCACGGCCTGATGCTCGAAGGCGCCCAGCGTCATCTCGCGCACCTGCGCGAGCAGCTCGCGGAAGGTGAGCGCCGGGTTGAAGCGCGCGCGCAGCACCAGCGTGTTGACGAAGAAGCCGATGAGCCCCTCCGTCGCGCCCTGGTTGCGGTTGGCGATGGGCGAGCCCACCAGCAGGTCGTCCTGCCCCGAGTACCGGTGCAGCAACGTCTGGAACACGGCCAGCAACAACATGAAGGGCGTCACGCCCTCGCGCTGGGCCAGGGCCTCCACCCGCTGAGTGAGGCCGAGCGGCAGCCGCACGTGCAGCGTCTCGCCCTTGTGCGAGAACACCGCCGGACGCGCCTTGTCGGTGGGCATGTCCAGCGCGTGCGGTGCGCCGCCGAGCTGCTCCTTCCACCACGCGAGCTGGGCCTCCAGCGTCGCGCCCTGCAACCAGCCGCGCTGCCAGACGGCGTAGTCCGCGTACTGCAGCGGCAGCTCCGGCAGCGGCGAGGGCTGGCCGCGCCGGAAGGCCTCGTAGAGCGCGGTCATCTCGCGAACGAGCACGCCCATGGACCAGCCGTCGGAGACGATGTGGTGCAGGTGCAGCACCAGCACGTGCTCCCGCGCGCCGAGCTTCAACAGCAGCGTGCGCAGCAGCGGTCCGTTCGTCAGGTCGAACGGCTTGCGAGACTCCTCGGTGGCCAGGCGCACGGCTTCGGCGTTCCGCAGGTCCACCTCTTCAATCTTCGAGAGGTTCACCTTTTGGAGCGGCACGAACAGCGTCGGGTGCACTTCCTGGGCGGGCTCGCCCTCCACGGTGCGGAAGGTGGTGCGCAGCGACTCGTGGCGGCGCACCAGCTCCTCGAAGCTGCGCTGGAGCGCGGCCTCGTCCAGCGCGCCCTCCAGCTTCAGGGCGAGCGGCACGTTGTAGAGCGAGTTGCCCGGGTGGAGCTGGTCGATGAACCACAGCCGCTGCTGCGCGAAGGACAGCGGCAAATCCTTCGTGCGCTCGGCGCGGGTGAGGGCCGGAGCCCGCGTGCCCCGGGCCGACGCGAGACGCGCCGCGAGGCCGGCCACGGTGGGCGCGGTGAACAGCTCGCTCAGCGGGAGCTCCACGTCCAGCGCGGCGCGGATGCGCGACACCACCTGCGTGGCCAGCAGTGAGTGGCCGCCCAGCCGGAAGAAGTCGTCGTTGATGCCGACCTTCTCCACGCGCAGCACCTCCGTCCAGATGGCGGCGAGCTTCGTCTCCAGCTCGTTGCGCGGCGCGATGTACTCGCCTTCGTTGCCGGCCGGAGCCTCCGGCGCGGCGAGGGCCTTCCGGTCCACCTTGCCGTTGGCGTTGAGGGGCAGGGTGGCCAGCTCCACGAAGGACGAGGGCACCATGTACTCGGGGAGCTGCCGCTTCATGAAGGCGCGCAGGCCTTCCATGTCCAGCCCTGGAGTCGCAGGCACCACGTACGCCACCAGGCGCTTGTCGCCGGACACGTTCTCGCGGACCAGCACCACCGCCTCGCGCACGCCGCGGAACTGGCGGAGCACCGCTTCGACTTCGCCCAGCTCGATGCGGAAGCCGCGCACCTTCACCTGGAAGTCGGTGCGGCCGAGGAACTCGAGCGTGCCGTCCGCGCGCCAGCGCACCTGGTCACCGGTGCGGTACAGCCTCGCGCCCGGCGTGGTGGCGAAGGGATTCGGCACGAAGCGCTCGGCCGTGAGGTCCGCGCGGTTGAGGTAGCCCCACGCGAGGCCATCTCCGCCCACGTACAGCTCACCGGGCACTCCCGGCGGCACCAACTGGAGCGACGCATCCAGCACGTACGCGGTGGAGTTGGACAGCGGCCGGCCAATGGGCACCGAGCGGCCCACGTCGTCCGCCGCGCGCAGGGTGTGCGTGGTGGAGAACGTGGTGTTCTCCGTGGGGCCGTAGCCGTTGATGAACACGGCGTCGGGCGACATCCGCGCGAGGTGCTCGCGCACGCGCTGCACGGGCAGCACGTCGCCACCCGCGAGCACCTGACGCACCTTCGCCAGCTCTTCTCCGTGGTGCTGCGACATCTGGTCGAACAGGGCCGCCGTGAGCCACAGCGTGGTGATGCGCTCGCGCACGAGCAGGGACGCGAGCTCCTTCAACGACATGGCCTCGGCCGGTGCGAGCACCAGCTTCGCGCCGTGCAGCAGCGCGCCCCACAGCTCCAGGGTCGACGCGTCGAACGCCGCCGGAGCGAGCTGGAGGATGACCTCGTCCGGACCGAACCGCATGAAGCGGTTGCCCTGGACCAGGCGCACCACACCCCGGTGCGGCACGCACACGCCCTTCGGGCGGCCCGTGCTTCCCGAGGTGAACATCACGTACGCCAGGGACTCGGCGCTCACCGTGACGTCGGGCGCGGTAGCGGAGCGCGAGGCAATCGCGTTCCACTCCGCATCCAGCAGGAGGCGCGAGCCGCCGACCTCACGCAGCACATCCACGAGGGACTGCTGCGTCAGCACGACGTCCGCGCCGGCCTCGCGCAGAGTCCAGATGATGCGCTCCACCGGGTGGTGGGCGTCCACCGGCACGTAGGCCGCGCCGGCCTTGAGGATGCCGAGGATGCCGATGACCAGCTCCGGCGAGCGCTCCACGCACAGGCCCACGCGGGCACCGGGCTTCACGCCCAGCGCGCGCAGGTGGTTCGCGAGCTGGTTCGCCTTCGCGTCCAGCTCTCCGTACGTCAGGGTGCGCGAGCCGTAAGCCAGGGCCACCGCGTTGGGCGCACGGGCCGCCTGCTGTGCGAAGAGTGCGTGCACGGCAGTGTCGCGCGGGTAGTCCGTCGCGGTGTCGTTCCAGGCGGACAACACCTGATGCCGCTCATCCTGGGTGAGCAGCGGCAGGCGAGACAGCGGCAGGTCCGGCGAAGCGACTGCGGCCTCCAGCAGCACGCGGAGGTGCTCGGCCATGCCGCTGATGGTGGCGCGCTCGAACAGGGCGGTGTCGTAGTTGAAGCCGCCGTGGAAGCCGCCCTCGGTGCGGTGGAACGACAGCTCCAGGTCGAAGCGGATGAGGCCGTGCTCCGGCTCCATGGAGCGCATCGACATACCGGGCAGGGACAGCTCCGGCAGCGGCGCGTTCTGGAGGGCGAAGATGACCTGGAAGAGCGGCGTGCGGCTGAGGTCGCGCGCCGGCTGCAGCTCCTCCACCAGCTTCTCGAAGGGCACGTCCTGGTGCTCGTACGCGCCGAGCGTCGTGTCACGCACCTGGGCCAGCAGCTCGCGGAACGTGGCTCCGGGCTTCAGGTGCGTGCGCAGCACGAGGGTGTTCGCGAAGAAGCCGATGAGGGCCTCGGACTCCGCATGGCGGCGCGCGGCGATGGGCGATCCGACGGAGACGTCGTCCTGACCCGAGTACCGGGACAGCAGTACCTGGAACGCCGAGAGCAGGAGCATGAAGGGCGTGGCGCCTTCACGCGTGGCCAGGGCCTCCACCGCCTCGCTCAGCTCGCGCGAGAGGTTGAGGGGCATGGGCGCGCCCTGGAAGGACTGACGCGGCGGGCGCGGCTTGTCCGTGGGCAGCTCCAGGTGCGCCGGGGCGCCCGAGAGCTGCTTCTTCCAGTAGCCGAGCTGCGTGTCGAGCACCTCACCCTGGAGCCAGTTGCGCTGCCAGACGGCGTGGTCGGCGTACTGCACTGGCAGCTCGGGCAGCGGCGAGGGCTGGCCCTGCGTGAAGGCCGCGTAGAGGGCGGCCACCTCGCGCACGATGACGCCGGTGGACCAGCCGTCCGAGATAATGTGGTGCAGGTTCAGCACCAGCAGGTGACGCGCCTCCTCCATCTTGAGCAGGAGCGCGCGGACCAGCGGACCCTTCACGAGGTCGAACGGACGGCGCGCTTCCTCCGTGGCGAGGCGCAGTGCCTCCGTCTGGCGCAGCGAGGCATCAGCCAGGCGCGTCAGGTCCACGGACTCGATGGGCAGCGAGGCGCCCTCGTGGATGACCTGGAAGGGCTCACCCGACTCGGCGCGGAACGTGGTGCGCAGCGCTTCGTGACGGCGCACCAGCGCGTCGAAGCTCTTCTGGAGCGCGGCCACGTCGAGCGCGCCCTCCAGCGTCATCGCCATGGGAATGTTGTACGCGCTGGCTCCGGCGCCGAGCTGGCCGATGAACCACAGGCGCTGCTGCGCGAAGGACAGGGGCAGCGGCGCGGAGCGGTCCGCGCGGGTCAGCGGCGGCACTTCGCGCGAGCCAGTGGGCGTCTGCTGCCGGGAGTCCACTCGCGCGGCGAGGCCCGCCACCGTGGGCGCCTCGAAGAGGGTGCGCAGGGGCAATTCCACGCCGAAGGTGGTGCGCACGCGGGCCACCAACTGCGTGGCGAGGAGCGAGTGGCCGCCCAGCTCGAAGAAGCTGTCCTGCGTGCCCACGCGGCTGACGCCGAGGAGCTGCGCGAAGAGGTCCGCCAGCGTCTTCTCGGTCGGCGTGCTCGGGGCGACGTACCGGCCGCGCTGGGCCACGGCGACGTCCGGTGAGGGCAGGGCCTTGCGGTCCACCTTGCCGTTCGTCGTGAGGGGCAGGGTGCCCAGGTGAACCACCGCGGAGGGCACCATGTACTCGGGCAGGCGGTCCTGCACGTACGCGCGCAGCTCCGTGGAGTCGAACGGGCCCGCGTCGCCGGTGACGTAGGCGACGAGGCGCTTGTCGCCCGGCGTGTCCTGGCGCACCACTGCCACCGCTTCGCGCACTCCGGGGTGCGTCAGCAGCGCGGCTTCCACTTCCGCCAGTTCAATCCGGTAGCCGCGCACCTTCACCTGGTTGTCGATGCGGCCCAGGAACTCCAGCACTCCATCCGCGCGCCAGCGCGCCTTGTCGCCCGTGCGGTAGAGACGCTCTCCGGCCACGGTGCTGAAGGGGTTGGGGATGAAGCGCTCCGCCGTGAGGTCCGGCCGCGAGAGGTAGCCGCGCGCCAGGCCGTCGCCGCCGATGAACAGCTCTCCCGGGATGCCCGAGGGCACCGGCTGCAGGTGCTCGTCCAGCACGTACACCTGCGTGTTGGCAATCGGCCGGCCAATCGGAATCGCGGTGCCCACCTGCGCCGCGTCCGTCATCCGGTAGGTGGAGGTGAAGAGGGTGGACTCAGTGGGGCCGTAGCAGGCCGTCACCGGAATGCCCATTCCCGCCACCACCTTCCTCACGTGCGCCGCGCTCACGACATCGCCACCGGTGAGGAGCTGGCGCACGCCCTTCAGGCTCTCGGGCTTGAAGTCCACCACCTGCGAGAAGAGGCCCGCGGTGAGGTGCAGCGTGGTGACGCCGTGCTTCTTCACCACGGTGCTCAGCAGCTCCAGGTCACTGGGTGACTGGGGCGGGAAGACGACGAGGCGGCCGCCGAAGAGCAGCGGGCCCCAGATCTCCAGCGTGGACGCGTCGAAGGAAACAGGGGCGATGAGGAGGAACGTCTCCTCCGGCCCCAGGTGCGCGTACTTCGCGCCATGCAGCAGGCGCATGACGCCTCGGTGCTCCACGGCCACGCCCTTCGGACGGCCCGTGCTTCCCGAGGTGAAGTCCACGTAGGCCAGGTGGCGCGACGTGACGCCGGACACCGGCCGCGTGCGGGGCAGGGCCGCCAGGGGCAGCTCCTCCACGAAGAGGCACGGCACTGACTCCGCCACGGGCAGGCTCTTGCGCAGGGCCTGCGTCGAAATCAGCAGCTTCGGCGGTGCGTCCTCCAGCATGAAGGCCAGCCGCTGCGCCGGGTACGAGGCGTCCAGCGGCAGGTACGCGCCACCAGCCTTGAGGATGGCCAGCAGCGAGACGATGAGCTCCACCGAGCGCTCCAGGCACACGGCCACCAGCGCATCCGGTCCCACGCCGTGCAGCCGCAGCAGATGCGCGAGCTGGTTGGCGCGCGTGTCGAGCTGCGCGTAGGTGAGCTTCTCGTTTCCGAACTCCAGCGCCACCGCGTCGGGACGCAGCGTGGCCTGCTGCTCGAACAGGTGGTGGATGCACGCCTCGCGCGGGTAGTCGGAGGCCGTCGCGTTCCACTCCACCAGCACCTGCTCGCGCTCGCGCTCCGTCAGCAGCGGCAACAGCGGCAGCGGCAGGTCGGGCGAGGCGACCACGGCGCGGGCCAGGCCGGTGAGGTGCTCGGCCAGGCGCTCGACGGTGGCCCGGTCGAAGAGGCTCGTGGAGTACTCGAAGCGCACCGTCATGCCGCCACGGTGCTCCCAGACCTCCAGGCCCAGGTCGAACTTGGCGTTGACCACGGGCACCGCCACCTGGCCAATCTTGAGCGACGCCGGGGACGCATCCGGCTCCGGCGTGTTGAGCACGTTGAGGATGACCTGGAACACCGGCGTGCGGCTCAAGTCGCGCGGCAACTGGAGCAGCTCCATCAGCCGCTCGAAGGGCGCGTCCTGGCGCGCATAGGCGCCCAGCGCCTGCTGCTTCACGCGGCCCACCAGCTCACGGAACGTCGGCGCACCGGACAGCCGCGAGCGGAAGGCGAGCGTGTTGAGGAAGCATCCGATGAGCCCCTCCACCTCGGGCTGCGAGCGGCCGGCGATGGGCGTGCCAATCGCGAAGTCGCTCTGGCCCGAGTAGCGCCCCAGCAGCATCTGGTAGAGCGCCATCATCACCATGAACGACGTGGCGCCCTCGCGGCGGCCCAGCGCGAGCAGCGGATCGCTCAGCTCACGCGGCCACTCGAAGGCGTAGAGGTCGCCCGCGTAAGACTGCACCGCGGGGCGCGGACGGTCCGTGGGCAGCTCCAGCGCGGGCACGCCCTGGAGCTGGTCCTTCCACCAGCGGAGCTGCTCCTCCAGCACCGCGCCCTCGAGGTACTGGCGCTGCCACACCGCGTAGTCCGCGTACTGCACGGGCAGCTCGGGCAGGGGCGACGGGATGCCCGCGCCGAAGCAGGCGTAGAGCACCGTCAGCTCGCGCGCGAGCACCATGTTGCACCACGCGTCCGAGACGGCGTGGTGGAGGATGAGGCTGAGCACATGGTCTTCCGCGCCCAGGCGCAGGAGCCGCGCGCGCACGGGGCTCTTCTCCAGGTCGAAGGGAAGGGCCGTGTGTTCCTGGCAGCGGCGAATCATCGCCGCCTCGCGCTCCTCGGGCGTGGCGCCGTGCACCTCTTCCACCGGCATGGGCAGGCTGCCGCCCGGGTGGATGATCTGCACCGCGGTGCCATCGTCCGCGAGCGTGTACGTGGTCCGCAGCACCTCGTGCCGGCGGACCAACTCGTTCAGCGCCTGCTGCAGCGCTTCCGCATTCAGTGCGCCCGTGAGGCGGAAGTTGGACGCGTTGTTGTAGGCGGAGCTCTCCGGCTCCATCTGCTGGAGGTACCAGAGCCGCTGCTGTGCGAAGGAGAGCGGCAGCGGCCTGTCGCGCGGCGCGCGTGGAATGGTGCGTGCCGCGGCCGGCTGAATCGCCGGGGCCTGCGTGGCCGCCGGAGCAGGGCGCGGCGCGGGAGTCGCGGGAGCCTTCGCCGCCGGAGCCACGGGGGCCTTCGCGGCGGGCAGGTTCACGGACTCCACGCGGCCATCCGCGCGGAGGCGGACGTGCCGCCCCGTGCGGTAGAGATGGCGCGCCGCACCGGTGGGGTGGGGCACCAACCGGCGGCGCTCTTCCTCGGGAGCGCGCCAGAGGCCTCGCGGCAGGCCCGCGCCTTCCAGCGCCAGCTCGCCCACGACGCCCGTGGGCACGGGCTGGCCCGCCTCGTCGAGCACCCAGACCTGGAGGCCCGCTGCCACGCGCTCACCCGGGCCCTTCGGTAGCAGGGCGCCTTCCATGGTGCCACCGGCGAGCAGCACCTCCACGCCCGCGCTCTGGCGCAGCGCCGTGGCCAGCTCCGCCGACGCGCCTTCGAGGACCAGCGCGCCCACCGGGCCCAGCGACTCGCGAGCCTTCGGCATCTCCGCCAGCGTGCGCGCCAGCCGCGCGGAGGTGTGCAGGAGGACGGCGCCGGACTCACGCGCCAGCTCCAGCAGTTCGCCCACGCCCTGGTTGCTCTCCACCAGCACCTGCTCCTGGCGGGCGGTGGCCTCGGCCTCCATGCGCTCGCGCAGCTCGGCGAGCTTGCGGAGGCCTTGCAGGACCACCTTCGTCTCCACGCCGAAGTCGATGAGGCAGGCCACCTCGTCGATTCCCGCCTCGCGCATGTCGCGCATGCGCTGCACGCCGCTCTCCACCGAGCCGATGAGGCCGGTGGCCTTCGCGTAGTGCTCGAACGAGTGCTCCAGGATGGCGTTGATGTCCTCCTCGGAGACCTTGTCGATTTCGCCCTGGAAGCCCTGTGCCGCGAGCAGGCTGGCGACGATGTCCGCCGAGCCCCGGAAGTAGCCCAGCAGGGGCTTGCGCACCGTGCGCAGCACCTCGTCCTGGTCGTCACCGATGAAGGTGTGGACCATGCAGGTGATGTGGCCCCGGCCCGGGTGGCCGTTGCGGCGCCACGCCTCGCGGTACAGCGCGACCTTGGGCTTCAGCTCCTCCAGCGAGTGCGCCAGCAGGCCGGTGAGGACGCCCGCGCCCAGCTCGCCCGCCATCCGGAAGGTCTCCGGGCTGGACGTGGCGGTGAGCCACACGGGCAGCTCCTTCTGCACGGGCTTGGGACGCAGCGCCACCTCGACGGTGATGCCGCCGCCGCCCTTCTTCCGCTGCTTCTCTCCGCGCCAGATGGCGCGCAGCGTCTCCAGGTTGCGCAGCAGGATGTTGCGCCGGTCCTCGTAGGCGGACGGGTTGAAGGAGAAGTCCTGCACGTGCCAACCCGTGGCCACTGACAGGCCCACGCGGCCGTTGGAGAGGTTGTCCACCACGGACCACTGCTCGGCGATGAGCATGGGGTCATGCAGCGGCAGCACCACACTGCCCGAGCGCAGGCGCAGGTTGCGCGTCACCGTGGACAGCGCCGCCGCCACGACGGCCGGCTGCGGGTAGAGGCCGCCGAAGGAGTGGAAGTGCCGCTCGGGCGTCCACACCGCGGAGAAGCCGTGCGCGTCCGCGAACTTCGCGCCCTCGACGAGCAGCTCGTACTTCGGGCCGGACAGCGTGTCCTCATCGTTGGCGAAGTAGATGAGGCTCAGGTCCATGGCCTGCGTGCGAGGCCCACCGCCATTGAGGCGCACGAGCTGCGCGGCCATGCGCTCGGACGGGAAGAGCACTCGCATGCCGCGCGAGAGGGCCCACAGCGATTCGAGCTCCGCGCGGTCGGTGGTGGTCTCGGTCGCCGCGAGCCACGTGCCGCCCTCGGAGGGGCGGAACCGCGCGTCCATCGCGTCGAACAGCTCCGTGAGGGACTGGTGGTTCAGTGCCCACGCGGGCTTGCCAGGGCCGGCCGGCAGCAGCCACGCCAGCGTGTCGGGCTGGACGTTCGAGGTCGAGGGCGTGGAATCGACCTCCAGGGTCTCTTCGACGTAGACCGTGCGAGAGGCATCCAGCTTCGTGGACGTCACCACTCCGCGCCACGTGACGAGCACCGGCGTGGTGGCGCCCTCGGGCGAGTAGACGGCGAGGCCTCCCAGGTCGGAGTTGCCGAGCGTCACGGTGGCGCCGCCGGCCTCCAGCACACCCCAGAGGACGGCGAGCTTCGCGGGCGAGGGCTCCAGGCACACCGCGACCGGGTCACCCGGACGCACGCCGAGGGCGCGCAGGCGCGCGGCCACACGGCTCGCACGGGTGGACAGCTCCGCCAGGGTCCACTGCTTGTCGCCCTGGCTCACGGCCACGGACTGCGGGCTCCGGCGCGCGCGCTCCACGAGCAGCGCGGGCACTGCGGCGGACACGGACGCGGGGAGGGGCAGGGGCCAGGCGCGGCGCTCGGCCTCCGTCACCAACGGCAGGCGCGAGACGCGCTCATCCGGACGGGCGAGCGCGGCCGCGAGCATGGCCTGCAGATGCTCCACGATGCCTCGCGCGGTGGCCTCGTCGAAGAGCTCGGTGGCGTACTCGAGCGCGCCGTGGATGCGGCCATTCTCCTCGGAGAGGACGAGCGTCAAATCGGACAGCGTGGCGCCCCACTGCACGGGGGCATTGGGGACTTCCACCAGCGAGCCACGCACGCCGGTCAGCTCCAGCGCGGTGGCGCCTCCACCGACGTTGGAGTGGTAGACGAACACGGTGTCCGCCATCCGGCCCTTGCCGATGTCCTTTCCGGGGACGAGCTCCTCGACGAGGAACTCGAAGGGCACGTCGGGCCGGGTCTGCGTCTCGGACACCTCGTGCTTCACGCGGCCGAGCAGCTCACGGAACGTCGGGTCTCCCGCGAAGCTGGTGCGGAACGCGGCCGAGTGCGCCACGTAGCCGATGAGCCCCAGCAGCTCCGGACGCGTGCGGTTGGCGATGGGCGTGCCGACGATGATGTCCGTCTGCCCGCTGTAGCGGTGCAGCAGCGTCTGCCACGCGGCCAGCACCGTCATGTACGAGGTGAAGCCCTCGCGCTTGCCGAACGCACCCACCTCGCGTGCGAGCGCGGGCGGGAAGTCGACAATCATGCGCACCGAGGTGAGCGGGCAGCTCTCGGGACGAGGCCGGTCCGTGGGCATCTCCAGCCGGCGCGGCATGCCGGCGAGGCGGTTGCGCCACCACTGCTCCTGCTCCGGCATCAGGTGCTCGGCGGTGTTGCGGCGCTGCCAGGCGCCGAAGTCCGCGTACTGCACGGGCAGCGGCGGCAGCGGTGACGGCCGGCCCTGGCGGAAGGCGCCGTAGAGCTGGCCCAGCTCGTGGACGAAGATGGCCACGGACAGCGTGTCGCAGACCACGTGGTGGATGGCGCCCACGAGGATGTGGAGCTGCGCGTCCAGCTTCACCAACACCGTCCGGATGACGGGGCCCTTCACCAGGTCGAACGGGCGCGCGGACTCCTCGCGGGCGATGCGCATGGCCTCCGACTCGCGGTGCTCGGCGGAGCCGGTCAGCTCGATGATGTCGAGCGGGATGTGCACGTGCGGGTGGAAGCGCTGCACGGGGCGGCCGTCCACGACGTCGTACGTGGTGCGCAGGGCCTCATGGCGGTTGACGATCTCCTGGATGCTCCGCTGGAGCGTGTCCACGTCCACGAAGCCTTCGAGGCGGAGGACGAAGGGAATCGTGTACGCGGAGAGGCCGGGGAGGTGCTGCTCCAGGCGCCAGACGCGCTCCTGCACGAAGGACAGGGGCAGCTCCTGGTTGCGCGCCAGCGGCACGAGGGGCAGCTCGCGGGTCTGCGGCTGCTGCGTGGCCGGGGCCTGACGGAGCAGCGGCTCAATGCGCTCGGCGATGCCGGCGACGGTGGGCGCCTCGAAGAGGGCGGCGAGCGGGAGCTGCACGCCGAAGGCCTCGCGCACCTGGTTGAGGAGCTGTGCGGCCATCAGCGAGTTGCCGCCGATTTCGAGGAAGTTGTCGTCGCGGCCCACGAACTCCAAGCCGAGCCGCTCGCGCCACAAGGCCGCGAGGCGCTCCTCGATGTCACCGCGTGGGGCGTCCTCGCGGACGGGCACGGTGGAGGTGGATACAGAGACGGTGTTGGCCGGGGCAGAGGTGGACGGAATCGACGCCACCATGGGCTGCGTGGTGGCCGGGGCCCGGACCGGGGTGTCCGCCGAAGTCACCGGGGCCGAAGGCAGGCCCGTCGCTCCGACCTGTGCGGAGGCTTGAACAGGCGATGCAATCACTGCCGGCGCGGTGAAACCGGGAGCCGCGACCTGCCCCGTCGGAGTCACGGCCACGCGTGCCGCGGGCGCCACCACCACGGATCCCTGAGCGGTCGCCGGTTGCGCGCTGACCGTCGTGGGCTGCGTGAGCCCGGAGGCTGCTACGGGAACCGACGCCGGGGGCGCGGATGGAGGCTGTGCGAAGACGGGAGCCGACGCCTGTCCCGCTGGAGTCACCACCATGGTGCCCTGCAGCTTCGCCGGGGCTGGCGCCACCGGAGCCTGCGAGGGCAGCGCAGCGGGAGCGAACGTCCCGCTCACAGTCGTCTGTCCGGGCTTCACCTCCACCCAGCAGCGCTTCTCCTGGAACGGGTACGTGGGCAGGTGCACCTTGCGGCGCTGCTCGTGCGCGTAGAAGGCGGACCAGTCCACCTCCACGCCCAGCGTCCACAGCTCGCCCACGGCCTGCATCAATCCCGACTGCTCCGTGGTGGTGCCGCCACGTCGCAGCGTGGCCAGCGCCTTCACGCGGTCGCGGTCCTGCCCCAGGCACGCGCGCACCAGTGGCGTGAGGTCCTGAGCCGGGCCCACCTCCAGCACCACGCTGCAGCCCTCTTCGAGCAGGGCCCCCACGGCCTCGCTGAAGCGCACCGGCTGGCGCATCTGGTTCGCCCAGTAGCGCGGCTCGGTCAGTGCACCCGGCTGCGCCCACGTGCCCGTGACGCTGGACGCGTACCGCAGCGTCGGCTCCGCGCGGCGAAGCGACGCCACCACGCGCTCCAGCTCCGGCATCAGCGGGTCGATATCCGCCGAGTGGAACGCATGCGGCGCGGGCATGCGCACCGCACCGATGTCACGGCGCTTCAGCTCCTCCTGGAGCCGTTCCACCTCGGCCACCGGCCCGGCGACGACGCACCGGTCCGGAGAGTTCAGCGCGGCCAGCTCCAGCCGTCCGGACAGCAGCGGCATCACCTGCGCCTCGGACATGGCCACCGCGAGCATGGCCCCCGGAGGCATGCGGTGCATCAGCTCACCTCGCGCCACCGCCAGCTTCACTGCGTCCTCCAGCGGCAGCGCGCCCGCGATGCATGCGGCGGCGTACTCGCCGAAGCTGTGACCCAGCACGGCGTGGACCTCGAGCCCCCAGTCCATCCACATCCGCGCCAGCGAGTACTCCACGGAGAACAACGCGGGCAGTGCCACGCGCGTGTCCGCGAGCAGCGCGGTCAGCTCCGCGTCCTTCTGCTCCGGAGCCGCCTGCAACAGCGTGCGCACCCGCGCTCGCAGCGACTCTTCCAGCAGCCCGAGGCACGAATCCACGTGCGCGCGGAAGGTGGGCTCGGCCGAGTACAGCTCGCGGCCCATGCCCAGTTGCTGCGCGCCCTGGCCCGGGAACACGAGCGCCACGCGGCGCCGCCGTGCCGACTCGTCCTTCACCTTCACCGCCGTGTACGGCTTGCGGAGCTGCTTCACGAGGTCCGCCGCGTCCGCTGCGACGACGGCCCGGCGGAACTCGAAGACCTTGCGGCCCAGGGCGTGGGTGAAGGCCACGTCCGGGAGCGACAGCTCCGAGGCCTGGGCCTCCGCGTGCGAAGCGAGCTGCTTCGACGCCGCCTCCAGCGCCTCGGGGCTGCGCGCCGACAGCGTCACGACATGGTGGGTCCGCGTGGTGGAGCCACTGGTGGACATAGGGGATTCCTCGAGCACGGCGTGGGCGTTCGTGCCGCCGATGCCGAACGAGCTGACGGCCGCGCGACGCGGCGTCTCGCCCCTCGGCCACGACCGCAGGGATGTATTGACGAAGAAGGGACCGGAATCGAAGTCGATCTGCGGGTTGGGGCGCTCGAAGTGCAGGCTCGGAGCAAGCTCTCCGTGGTGCAGCGACAGCGCGACCTTGATGAGGCCCGCGAGGCCCGCCACCGTGTCCAGGTGGCCGACGTTGGTCTTCAGTGAGGCCAGCGCGATGGTGCCGCGGCGGTCCGCCGCCAGCCCGTACGCACGCTGGAGCGCGGCCACTTCAATCGGGTCACCGAGCGGCGTCGCGGTGCCGTGCGCCTCCACGTAGCCGATGTCCTTCGGCTCGAGGCCCGCGCGAGTCATGGCCTGGGTGATGACGGCGGACTGGCCCTGCACGCTGGGCGCGGTGAAGCCCGACTTGTGGCGGCCGTCGTTGTTGGTCGCCGTGGCGCGGATGACCGCGTAGATGGCGTCGCCGTCGCGCTCCGCGTCCTCCAGGCGCTTGAGCACCACGGAGGCCACGCCGTTGCCGGCGATGGTGCCCTGCGCCTTCTCGTCGAACGCGCGGCAGTGCCCGTCCGGAGAGAAGATCATCCCCTCCTGGTACACGTAGCCCGTGCGCTGCGGCACGGTGAGGCGCGTCGCGCCCGCGAGGGCCACGTCGGACAGGCCAGCCAGCAGGTTCTGACAGGCGAGGTGCACGGCCACGAGGCCCGTGGAGCACGCGGTGTAGACGAGCGTGCTCTCACCCGTGAGCCCCAGCTTGTAGGACGTCTTCGTGGCCAGACTCTCGTGCGTCGCGGTGCCGTACAGCTCCATGATGGCCGCGCCGTCCAGCGGCACCGTGGCGCGCACCGCGTCCGTGTAGCCGGAGTCCGTGGCGCCCGCGTAGAGCGAGATGGCCCCCGGGAAGCGCTCCGGGTCGATGCCCGCGTCTTCCAGCGCGCTCCACGCGCACTGGAGGAACAGGCGCTGCTGCGGGTCCATCCACTGCGCCTCGCGCAGGGACATGTCGAAGAAGGCGTGGTCGAAGCGGTCCACGCCATCCAGCACGCCGCCCGCGGCGACGAAGTTCGGGTGCTGCCACAGCTCCATGCCGTCCGGCAGGCCGGGCATGTGCTCCAGCTCGTCCGCGGTGAAGCGGGAGATGGACTCGATGCCCTCGCGCAGGTTGCGCCAGAACTCCTGCACGGACGCGGCGCCGGGGAAGCGGCCCGCCATGCCGATGACGGCGATGGCGCCCGAGCCCTTCTCGGTCTGCACGGTGGGACGCGGACGGTGCCCGGGCGCGGGCTCCTGGGCCTGCGCGGCGGCACCGGCGGCCTCGCGCTCCAAGCGGAGGGCGAGGTCATGGACGGTGGGGTGCTCGAAGAGCCACACCACGGGCAGCTCGCGCTTCAGCTCCTCGCGCAGGCGCGCGGCGATGCGGACCACGGACAGCGACGTGCCGCCCAGCTCCTCGAAGAGGTGGTCGTGCACACCGACGCGGTCCGCGCCGAGCTCCCTCGCGTAGAGCGCGGCAATCTGCTGCTCCAGCGGATTGGCGGGCTCCACGAAGCGGCCCATGCGGCCAGTGGACGCGGCGTCGGGCGCGGGCAGCGCCTTGCGGTCCACCTTGCCGCTGGGGCTGAGCGGCAGCACGGGCAGCGTCACGAAGATGGACGGCACCATGTACTCGGGCAGCCGCTGGCGCAGCTCCGCGCGGAGCGCGGTCGTGTCGAGCGACTGGCCCTCGCGCGGCATGGCGTACGCCACCAGCCGCTTGTCGCCGGGGACGTCCTCGCGGACCACCACGGCGGCCTCGTGCACGGCGGGGAGGGCGCGCAGGGCGGCCTCCACCTCGGGCAGCTCGATGCGGAAGCCCCGCACCTTCACCTGGTGGTCGACGCGGCCGATGAACTCCAGCGTCCCGTCCGCGTGCCAGCGGGCGAGGTCTCCCGTGCGGTACAGGCGCTCACCGGGCGTCGTGGAGAACGGGTCCGGGATGAAGCGCTCGGCGGTGAGGTCCGGGCGCGAGACGTAGCCCTGCGCCAGGCCGTCGCCACCGAGGAGCAGCTCTCCCGCCACGCCGACGGGCACCGGTTGCAGGCGCGCGTCCACCACGTACACGCGCGTGTTGTCGAGCGGCCTGCCGATGGGCACGGTGAGGCCTACCTGCTCGGGCCGCTCCAGCGTGTAGCAGGTGGCAATGACGGAGACCTCGGTGGGGCCGTAGCCGTTGGTGACGGACTTGCCCAGGTTCTCCAGCACGCCGCGCGCGTGCGGCACGGAGAGCACGTCTCCGCCCGAGTGGATGGCCCTCAGCTTGCGCAGGATGTCGGGCCGGTGCTCCGCGAGCTGCGAGAAGAGGCCCGCGGACGTGTGCATGAACGTGACGCCGTGGCGGTCCACCGCCTGGCCCAGCGCGTCCAAGTCGCTCGGCACGGACTTCGCCGGGAGGATGGCGAGCTTGCTGCCGTGCAGCAGCGGAATCCACATCTCCATCACGGAGCCGTCGAAGGAGATGGGCGCCAGGAGGATGCCCGTCTCGCGCGTGCCGAAGCCGAGGTAGGGCTCGCTGTACACGAGGCGCAGGACGCCCCGGTGCTCCACGGCGACGCCCTTGGGACGGCCCGTGCTGCCCGACGTGAAGATGACGTAGGCGACGTGACGAGGGCCGATGCCCGACTCGAGAGGCGTCGTGGGCTGGGACTCCAGCGCCAGCTCCTCCGCGAAGAGGCACGGCACGGACTCCTCCGGCAGGTGGAGCTGCGCACGCAGGGCGCGAGAGGTGAGCAGCAGCCGGGGCCGCGCGTCCTCCAGCATGAAGCCGAGCCGCTGCGCGGGGTACGCGGGGTCCAACGGGACGTACGCGCCGCCCGCCTTGAGGATGGCCAGCAGCGAGACCATCAGCTCGATGCCGCGCTCCAGGCTCACGGCCACGCGCGAGTCCGGGCCCACGCCGTGCGAGCGCAGCAGGTGCGCCAGCCGGTTGGCCCTCGCTTCGAGCTGCCCGTAGGTGACGCGCTGGTCGCCGCACTCCAGTGCGATGGCGTCGGGGCGCTGCGCGGCGTGGAGCGAGAAGGCCTCATGGATGGTGACAGCAGGGTACGGACGGGTGGTGTCGTTCCAGTCGACGAGGACCTGCTGGCGCTCTTCGGGCGTGAGGAGGGGCAGGGTGGCCAGCGGCCGTTCCGGCGTGGCGACGATGGCCTCCAGCAACGTGCGCAGGTGGCCGGCGAGGCGGGCCACCGTGGCCGTCTCGAACAGGTCGGTGCTGTACTCGATGACGCCGCGCAGCCCGTCCGGTGCCTCGGCGAGCATGAGGCCCAGGTCGAACCGCGCGGTGGCGTTGTCGACTTCCAACGGGCGCATCGTCAGGCCCGGGACGCGCAGCTCCTCGGTGGGAGCGTTCTGCAGGGCGAAGATGACCTGCACCAGCGGGCTGCGGCTCAAGTCACGGTGGACGTTCAGCTCCTCGACGAGCTTCTCGAAGGGCAGGTCCTGGTGCTCGAAGGCGGCCAGCGTGGTGTCACGCACCTGGCCGAGCAACGCGCGGAACGAGTCTTCCGGCCGCACGCGGGCGCGCAGCACCAGCGTGTTGACGAAGAAGCCGACCAGCCCCTCCAGCTCGCCCTGACGGCGGCCGGCGATGGGCGAGCCGATGAGCAGTTCCTCCTGCCGGCTGTAGCGCGACAGCAGTACCTGCCACGCGGCGAGCAGAGTCATGAAGGGCGTGGTGCCCTCCTGCCGCGCGAGGGACAGCAGGCGCACCACCAGTTCGCGGGGAAGGTGCACGGGCAGCAGTGCACCGTGGGGGCTGCGCACGGCGGGCCGGGCCTTGTCGGTGGGAAGGTCCAGCACCTGAGGCGCACCGGCGAGATGCTCCTTCCACCACTCGACTTCCCGAGCGAGCACGTCGCCCTGGAGCCACTGGCGCTGCCACGCGGCGAAGTCCGCGTACTGCACGGGCAGCGACGGCAGCATGGGCGTCTTGCCCGAGGTGAAGGCCTCGTAGCCCGCGGCCACCTCGCGAATCATGACCGCGATGGACCACCCGTCCGAGACGATGTGGTGCATGACGAGCAGCAGGACGTGGTGCTCCGCATCCAGCCGCAAGAGCCGCGTGCGCAGCAGCGGGCCGGCGCCCAGGTCGAAGGGACGGCTGGCCTCCTCGGTGGCGAGACGGAGCGCTTCGGTCTCGCGCGTCTCCGCGGGCGTGGGCTCCAGGTCGGTGATGGGCAGTGCCCATGCGGCGTGCGGATGGAAGACCTGGACGGGCTGGCCTTCCTTCATCGCGAACGTCGCGCGCAGGGCCTCATGGCGCGCAACGAGGTGCTCCAGCGCGCGGCGCAGGGCCTCGGTGTCGAGCGTGCCATCCAGCCGGAGCGCGCCCACCATGTTGTAGTTGGTGCTCCCGGGCTGGAGCTGGTCGAGCACCCACAGGCGCTGCTGGGCGAACGACAGCGGCAGCTCTCCGTCACGCGGGACGGGACGCAGCGGCGGCGTCTTCGGTCCCTCGGTGCGGACGAGGAACTGCTCCTCCACGAACTCCGTGACTCGGGCCACCGTGGGCGCGCCGAAGAGGGCGCGCAGGGGCAGTTCCACCTGGAAGGTGGAACGCAGGCGCGAGATGAGCTGCGTCGCCAGGAGCGAGTGACCGCCCAGGGCGAAGAAGTCATCGTGCAGGCCCACGCGCTCCACGCGGAGCAGCTCGCGGAAGATGACCGCGACGCGCTGCTGGAACGGAGTGAGCTTCTCGGGCACGGCGGGCGCGGACGTCGTGGTACCCGTGGAAGCATCCGGCGCGGGGAGCGCCTTGCGGTCCAGCTTGCCGTTGGGCGTGAGGGGCAGGGCCGCGAGCGCGACGAAGGCGGACGGCACCATGTGGGCCGGCAGCCGCTCCGAGAGGAAGGCCTTCAGCGTGGCCGCATCCGGCGTGGGCGTACCCGTGACGTAGGCCACGAGCCGCTTGTCTCCGGGCACGTCCTCGCGCACCAGCACCACGGCCTCGCGCACGGAGGCGTGGGCACGGAGGGCGGACTCCACCTCGCCCGGCTCGATGCGGAAGCCGCGCACCTTCACCTGCGCGTCCACGCGGCCGGCGAAGTCGAGCGTTCCGTCCGCGAGCCAGCGCGCACGGTCTCCCGTGCGGTACATGCGCGCGCCCGGCCTGCTGCTGAACGGGTCCGGTACGAAGCGCTCGGCCGTGAGGGCAGGGTGGCCGGGGTAGCCACGGCCCACGCCCTCGCCGCCGATGAACAGCTCGCCGGGCACACCGGTGGGCACCGGCTCGCCGTTCTTGCCAAGCACGTACACGCGCGCCCGGGCCACGGGCCTGCCGATGGGCAGCGTCACCGCGTCCGCCGAGACGTTGGCGGCGGGGTGGAACGTCGCGGCCACCGTCGTCTCCGTGGGGCCGTAGAGATTCACGACCTGACCCCGAGGCCCGGCCGCGAGCACGGCCCGCACGGCGCGAGCGTCCGCCTTGTCGCCCCCGAAGAAGACGTTGCGCAGCGAGGCCAAAGCCTGGGGCTGCTCGCGGGCCACCTCGTTGAAGAGAGCCGTGGTGAGCAGCACCGTGGTGGCGCCCACCTCGCGCAGCTTCTTCGCGAGCTGCGGCGGGGACAGCGTGACGTCGCGCGGGATGATGACCAGCCGAGCGCCGTTGAGCAGCGCGCCCCAGACCTCGAACGTCGCCGCGTCGAACGACGGCGTGGCCACCTGCGCGACGCAGTCCTCCGGCGTCAGGCGCATGTAGTTCGTGTCACGCACGAAGCTGACGATGGAGCGGTGCTCCACGCCCGCGCCCTTCGGCGTGCCAGTCGAGCCCGACGTGTAGAGCACGTACGCGAGCTGCCCCGGCGCGACGGACACGCCCGACAGCGCCGTCGCGGGTTGACGGGAGATGACCGGCCACTCCGAGTCGAGGCTCACCGTGGGTCGCCCATGCTCGGGCAGCGACGCGAGCACGGGCTGCTGCGCCACGACGGCGGAGACACCCGCGTCCTGGAGCATGAGCGCCAGTCGCTGGCGGGGATACGCAGGGTCCAGCGGCACGTAGCAGCCGCCGGCCTTGAGGATGCCCAGCATGCCCACGAGCAGCTCCGGCCCGCGCTCCACGCAGAGGGCCACACGCGCCTCGGGCTTCAGCCCCAGCGACAGCAGGTGCCGCGCGAGCTGATTCGCGCGGGCATCCAGCTCTCCGTACGTGAGCGTGCGGCCCTCGTGCTCCACGGCCACCGCGTTTGGCGCGCGACGAGCGTGAGACTCGAAGAGGGCCGGGATGGACTCCGCCACGGAGGCGCCGGACGTCGTCTCGTTCCAGGCCACCAGCACCTGGGCGCGCTCGGCCTCGTCCATCAGCGGCAGGCGGCTGACTCGGACCTTCGCGTCGCGGACCACGGCCTCCAGCAGCACGCGGAAGTGCTTCGTCAGCCGCTCCGCGGTGGCCACGGAGAAGAGGTCCAGGCTGTACTCCAGCGCGCCCTCCAGGGCTCCGCCGCGCTCCATGAGCGAGAGGCTCAGGTCGAAGCGCGCGGTGTCCGTGACGGTGTTCAGGATGTGCACCTGCACGCCCGGCAGCGACGGCGGCTGCATGGGCGCGTTCTGCAGGGCGAACATCACGTTGAACAGCGGCGCACGGCCCTCGGTGCGCTCACCACCGAGCGCCTCCACGAGCCGGTCGAACGGCACGTCCTGGTGGACGTACGCGGCCAGCGAGGACTCGCGGACGCGGTCCACCAGCTCCGCGAAGGTCGGATCGCCGTCCACGCGCGAGCGCAGGACGAGCGTGTTGACGAAGAAGCCGATGAGCGGCTCCAGCTCGGACCGGGTGCGGTGGGCGATGGGGCTGCCCACGGCGAAGTCGTCCTGGCCGGAGTAGCGCGAGAGCAGCGTCTCGTACGCGGCCAGCAGCACCATGAAGAGGGTTGCGCCCTGCTCGCGGCCCACCTTCTCCAGCGCGTGGACCAGCTCCTCCGGCAGCGTGAAGAAGTGGCTGGCGCCGCGCAGCGTCCGAGTCATCGGACGGCCCGACTCGGCGGGCAGTTCCAGCGCGGGGACGCCCTGGAGGCGCGACTTCAGCGACTCGAGCTGGGTCTGGATGCCCTCGGACTGCACCCACTGGCGCTGCCATGTGGCGAAGTCCGCGTACTGCACCGGCAGCGCGGGCAGCGGAGAGGGCTGGCCCTCCTGAAGCGCTGCGTAGACGGAGGCGACTTCACGCACCAGCACGCCCATGGACCAGCCGTCCGAGACGATGTGGTGCATGCAGAGCAGCAGCACGTGCTCCGCGGCTCCCGTGCGCACGAGCACCGTGCGCAGCAGCGGGCCGGTGGTGAGGTCGAACGCGAAGTGGGCCTCCTCGGCCATGCGCTTGCGCAGGGCGGCCTCGCGCGTGGACGCGTCCAGCGTGCTCAGGTCGTCCACCGGCAGCGACCACTGAGAGGGCGCGGGGTGGATGACCTGCACGGGCTGGTCATTTCGCGTGGCGAAGGTGGTGCGCAGCACCTCGTGGCGGCGGACCACTTCCGCGAAGGTGTTGCGCAGGACGTCCACGTCCAGGTCGCCCGTGAGGCGCAGGGCCACGGGGACGTTGTAGACGGCCTGGCCCGGCTGGAACTGCTCCAGGAACCAGAGGCGCTGCTGCGCGAAGGAGAGCGGCAATGCGCCCTCGCGCGGCACGGGCAACAGTGGCGGCATCTCCGCGCGCGTCGCGTGCAGGAGGAGCGCTTCGATGCGCTCGGCGAGCTGCGTGAGCGTGGGCGCCTCGAACAGGGTGCGCAGCGGCAGCTCCACGCCGAACTGCGCGCGGACCCGCGTCACGAGCTGCGTGGCCAGCAGCGAATGGCCGCCCAGCTCGAAGAAGTCGTCGTGCGCGCCCACGCGCTCCACACGGAGCACCTCGCGGAACAGGCCCGCGAGCTGCTGCTGGAGCACGGACATCGAGCCCGTGTCCGAGTCCGCCGAGTCCGTCGGAGTGAGGTCCGGCGCGGGCAGTGCGCGGCGGTCCACCTTGCCGTTGGGCGACAGGGGCAGGGACTCCAGCGCGACGAAAGCGGTGGGCACCATGTACTCCGGCAGGTGCCGGCGCAGGTGCTCGCGCAGGGCTCCGGTGTCCACGTCCTCGGGCGTGACGTACGCGACGAGCCGCTTGTCTCCCGGCACGTCCTCGCGCACCACGGCGGTGGCCTCGGCCACGGCGGAGTGCTTGCGCAGCGCCGCTTCGACCTCACCCAGTTCGATGCGGAAGCCGCGCACCTTCACCTGGAAGTCCACGCGGCCCAGGAACTGGAGCGTCCCGTCCGCGAGCCAGCGCACCCGGTCTCCCGAGCGGTACAGCCGCGCGCCCGGAGTCGTCGAGAACGGATTGGGCACGAAGCGCTCGGCGGTGAGCGCGGAGTGGCCCAGGTAGCCCCGGGCCAGGCCGTCACCGCCGATGAACAGCTCACCGGGCACGCCCACGGGCACGGGGCGCAGCGCCTCGTCCAGGACGTACACCCGCGTGTTGGCGATGGGCCGGCCGATGGACACGGACTCGCCGATGACGTCACCGGGCGACAGCCGATGCGTCGCGGTGAAGGTGGTGCTCTCGGTGGGGCCGTAGCCGTTGATGATGGAGCGGCCCTGCGCCAGCCGCTCGCGCACGCGCGGCACCGGCAGCACGTCGCCACCCGCGAGGAGCTGCGGCACGCGGGCCAGCGCCTCCGGCTGGTGTTGTTGCATCTGGTCGAACAACGCCGCCGTCAGCCAGAGCACGGAAACCTGATGGCGCACGAGCGCCTGTCCCAGCTCCGCCAGGTCCGGAGTCCCCTGCGGGTAGAGCACCAGCCGCGCGCCGTGGAGCAGCGCGCCCCAGACCTCCAGCGTGGACGCGTCAAAGGCCAGCGGCGCGAGCTGGAGGACGACTTCGCTCGCCCCCAGGTTCACGAAGCGCGAGCCGATGAGCAGGCGCACCACGCCCCGATGCGGAATGGCCACGCCCTTGGGCGTGCCCGTCGAGCCGGAGGTGTACGTGACGTACGCGAGGTTGTCCGGGCCCACGGTGACGTCCACCGGGTGCACGGGCTGGCGCGAAATCCGCTCCCACTCGGAGTCCAGCGACACGAGGGGCTGCGAGCCCGCGGGAAGCTCGTCCTCCAGCGACTGCTGCGTGAGGATGGCGGCCACGCCCGAGTCCTCGAACATGAACGCGAGCCGCTGCGCCGGGTAAGACGGGTCCAGCGGCACGTACGCGCCGCCGACCTTGAGGATGCCGAGCACGCCCACGACCAACTCCAGGCCGCGGTGCATGCAGACGCCGATGCGCGACTCGGCGCCCAGGCCCAGCGAGCGAAGGTGGTGCGCGAGCTGATTCGAGCGCGCGTCCAGCTCCGCGTAGGTGAGGGTGCGGCCCTCTTGCTCCACGGCCACGGCATCCGGAGTGCGCCGGGCCTGCGCGGTGAAGAGCGCGTGGACCGTGGCATCCGCCGGGTACTCGGCGCGGGTGTCGTTCCACTCGACGAGGAGCTGGTGTCGCTCGCGCTCGGTCATGAGCGGGAGCTCACTGAGGCGCAGCTTGGAAGCCCCCTGTGCCACGGCCTCCAGCAGCACGCGCAGGTGCTCCACCATGCGGCGCGCGGTGTCCGGCGTGAAGAGGTCCAGGCTGTACTCGAGCTGGCCCTCCAGCGCGCCCCCGCGCTCCATCATCGCGAGCGTCAGGTCATACCGGGACGTCTCCGTGGCGAGCGGGAGCACGCGCACGTCGAGGCCCGGAAGCGACGGTGCCTCCAACGGCGTGTTGAGGAGGACGAAGAGCGTCTGGAACAGAGGCGTGCGGGAGAGGTCGCGCTCCCCGCCGAGCGACTCCACCAGCCGGTCGAACGGCACGTCCTGATGCGCGAAGACGCCCAGGGACTCCTCGCGCACGCGGGCGATGACGCTCGCGAACGTCGGGTCTCCGTCGAGCTTCGCGCGCAGCGCCACCGGGTTGACGAAGAAGCCGATGAGGTCTTCCAGCTCGGGCCGGTCGCGGTGGCCCACCGAGGTGCCGACGCAGAAGTCGCGCTGTCCCGAGTACCGCGCCAGCAGCGCCTGCCAGCCGGCCATCATCACCATGAACAGCGTGGCGTTCTGCTCGTGCGCCACGCGCTCCAGTCCGGCGATGAGCTCCGCCGGGAAGCTGAGGAAGTGCGTGGCCCCGCGCAGGCTCCGCGATGCGGGCCGCGCATGGTCCGTGGGCAGCTCCAGCACCGGAGCGTCCTGGAGGTGCGAGCGCCACCAAGCGAGCTGAGGCTTCAGCGCGTCGCCTTCCAGCGTGCGCCGCTCCCAGGCCGCGTAGTCCGCGTACTGCACCGGCAGCGACGGCAGCACCGCCTCGCGGCCCTGCGCGAGGGCGCCGTACAGCGCGGCGACCTCACGCACAATCACTCCCATGGACCAGCCGTCGGAGACGAGGTGGTGCATCACCAGCACCAGCACGTGCTCGTCCGTACCCGAGCGCAGCAGCACCGTGCGAAGCAGCGGGCCGTGCTCCAGATTGAAGGCGCGGTGGGCTTCCTCGCTCATGCGCCGCTGCATGGCGGCCTCACGCGCGGAAGGCACCAGCGCGCTCAGGTCCTCCACGGGCAGCGCCCACTCGGACGGAGCCGGGTGGATGACCTGCACGGGCCGGCCGTCACGGGTGGCGAAGGTGGTGCGCAGCGCCTCGTGGCGGCGGACCACCTCCGCGAAGGTGCGGCGCAGGACGTCCACGTCCAAGGATCCGCGCAGGCTGAGCGCGGCCGGCATGTGGAAGGCGGCCTGTCCCGGCTGGAGCTGCTCCATGAACCAGAGCCGCTGCTGCGCGTAGGAGACCTCCAGGGCATCGCCGGACGTACGGCTGACGCGCTCCAGGGGCGGCAGCGCGGCCCCGGGCACTACCGCGTCGATGCGCGCCGCGAGGCGGGCCACGGTGGGGGCCTCGAAGAATGCACGGAGCGGCAACTCCACTCCGAGCTGCGCGCGCAGCCGTGTCACCACCTGCGTGGCCAGCAGCGAGTGACCGCCGAGGATGAAGAAGTCGTCGTGCAGACCCACGCGCTCCACGCGGAGCACTTCCCGGAACAGCGCGGCGAGCTGCTGCTCACGCGGCGTCCGAGGCTCCGCGAAGTCCGCCGAGGAGCCCGTGTGCGCCGGTGCCGGCAGGGCCTTGCGGTCCACCTTGCCGTGCGACGTCAGGGGCAGGGCGGCCAGCGGCACGAAGGCCGACGGCACCATGTACTCGGGCAGGCGCTCGCGCAGGGACTCGCGCAGGCTCGCCACGTCCGCGTCCGCGGGCACGACGTAGGCCACGAGGCGCTTGTCGCCGGCCACGTCCTCGCGGACCACCACGGTGGCCTCGGCGATGTTCGTGTGGGCGCGCAGGGCGGCTTCGATTTCGCCCAGCTCGATGCGGAAGCCGCGCACCTTCACCTGCGAGTCCATTCGGCCGAGGAACTCCAGCGTGCCGTCCGCGAGCCACCGCACGCGGTCTCCCGAGCGGTACAGCCGCGCACCCGGCGTCGTCGAGAACGGATGGGGCAGGAAGCGTTCCGCGGTGAGTGCTGGGCGGCCCAGGTAGCCCCGGGCCAGGCCCTCGCCGCTGATGAACAGCTCGCCGGGCACGCCCACGGGCATGGGGCGCAGCGCCTCGTCGAGCACGTAGGCCTGCGTGTTGGCGATGGGCCGGCCGATGGAGACGGAGTCACCGACGGCATCCCCGGGCGACAGCCGGTACGTGGTGGTGACGACGGTGACCTCGGTAGGGCCATAGGCGTTGCGGATGGAGGCGCCCAGGGCCAGCCGCTCACGAACCCGTGCGGCGGGAATCACGTCTCCGCCGACGATGAGCTCCTTCACGCGAGCCAGCGCCTCCGGCTGGTGCTGCTTCATCACGTCGAAGAGGGCGGTGGCGAGGATGACGGCCGTCACCCCGTGCTCGGTGATGAGCCGCGCCAGCTCGGTCACGTCGGGAGTGGACGCGGGGTAGAGGACCAGTCGCGCACCGTGCAGCAGCGCGCCCCAGATCTCCAGCGTCGTCGGGTCGAAGCTCAGCGGCGCGACCTGGAGCACGACGTCAGCGGGACCCAGGTTCCAGAAGTCCGTGCCGAACAACAGACGCAGCACACCCCGGTGCGGCACGCCCACGCCCTTCGGCATGCCCGTCGAGCCGGACGTGTACGTCACATACGCGAGGCTGTCCGGCTGGGCCGGAGCGGCCACGTCATGCGAAGGCTGGCGCGCGACGACGTCCCAGTCGGAGTCCAGGCACACGACGGGCCGCGAGCCCGCGGGCAGCACCGGCACCAGGGACTGCTGCGTGAGGACGGCGGAGATGCTCGCATCCTCCAGCATGAAGGCCAGTCGCTGCGCCGGGAGCGCCGGGTCGAGCGGCACGTAGGCGCCGCCTGCCTTGAGGATGCCGAGCAGTCCAACCACCATCTCCAGACTGCGCGTGGCGCACACGCCGATGCGCGGCTCCGTTCCCAGGCCCAGCGACAGCAGGTGCCGGGCGAGCTGGTTGGCGCGCGCATCCAGCTCCGCGTAGGTGAGGGCGCGATCCTCGAAGCGCACGGCCACGGCGTCGGGCGTGCGGCGGGCCTGCTCGGTGAAGCGCTCGTGGACGGTGGTGACCGGGTAGTCCGCGCGCGTGTCATTCCACGTGACGAGGATCTGCTGGCGCTCGGCCTCGCCCATCAGCGGCAGCTCGCTCAGACGGCGCTGCGCGTCCTCGGCGATGCCCCGGAGCAGGCGCTGGAAGTGCTCCGCCATGCGCCGCGCGGTGTCCGGCGTGAAGAGGTCCAGGCTGTATTCGAGCTGTCCCTCCAGCGCCCCGCCGCGCTCCATGAGCTGCAGCGTGACGTCGAACTTCGACGTGTCCGTGGCGCTCGGCAACAGCTCCACCTGCATGCCCGGCAGTGACGGCGGCTGGATGGGCGCGTTCTGCAGGACGAAGAGGGACTGGAAGAGGGGCGTGCGGGACAGATCACGCTCGCCGCCAATCGCCTCCACGAGCCGGTCGAAGGGCACGTCCTGGTGGGCGAAGGCGCCCAGGGACTCCTCGCGCACGCGGCCCAGCAGCGTGGTGAAGGTCGGGTCACCCGCGAGGTTGCAGCGCAGCGCGAGCGTGTTGACGAAGAAGCCGATGAGGCCTTCCAGCTCCGGACGCGTGCGGTGCGCCACTGGCGTGCCCACGCTGAAGTCCGTCTGCCCCGAGTAGCGCGCCAGCAGCGCCTGCCAGCCGGCCATCAGCACCATGAACAGCGTGGCGCCGTGGCTCTGGCCCACCTTGTCGAGCGAGGCCACCAGCGCCGGAGGCACGGTGAAGAAGTGCGTCGCGCCGCGCAGGGAGCGCACGGCCGGACGCACGGAATCGGTCGGCAGCTCCAGCGCCGGAACGTCGCGCATGCGCGAGCGCCACCACTCCAATTGCGATGCGAGCGCCTCGCCCTCCAGCACGCGCCGCTGCCAGGCGGCGTAGTCCGCGTACTGCACCGGCAGCGACGGCAACACGGGCTCGCGGCCCTGGGCCAGCGACTCGTACAGCGCGGCCACCTCGCGCACCAGCACGCCCATGGACCAGCCGTCCGAGACGATGTGGTGCATGTTCAGCACCAGCACGTGCTCGTCCGCGCCCGAATGCAGCAGCACCGTGTGCAGCAGTGGGCCGTGCTCCAGGTCGAAGGCGCGGTGCGCGTCATCGCGCAGGCGCTTTTGCACCGCGGCCTCGCGAGCCGTGCGCTCCAGCGTGCTCAGGTCCTCCACGGGCAGCGCCCACTCGGACGGAGCCGGGTGGACGACCTGCATGGGCCGGCCGTCGCGCGAGACGAAGGTGGTGCGCAGCGCTTCATGGCGGCGGACGACTTCCGCGAAGGTGCGGCGCAGCACGTCCACCTTCAGCGCGCCCGTCAGCCGCAGGGCCACGGGGATGTTGTACGCGGCCTGTCCCGGCTGGAGCTGCTCCAGGAACCACAGGCGCTGCTGCGCGAACGAGACCTCCAGCGTGGCCTCGGAATCCGTCGCGCGCGGCAGCGTCTCCAGGGGCGGCGCCTCGGCGGCGACGCGGGACGAAGCGCTCTGCAGCGACTGCACGCGCTCCGCGAGGCGGGCCACGGTGGGGCACTCGAAGACGGAGCGCAGGGACAGCTCCACCTTGAGCTGCGCGCGCAGCCGCGTCACCACCTGCGTGGCCAACAGTGAGTGGCCACCGAGGGCGAAGAAGTCGTCATTCGCGCCGACGCGCGTCTGGCCGAGTACCTCGGTGAAGATGCGCGCCACGGCCTCCTCGGCGGGCGTGCGCGGGGCGACGTACTCGTCCTCGATGACGATCCGGTCCGCTTCCGGCGCGGGCAGTGCGCCCCGGTTCACCTTGCCGCTGGGAGTCAGTGGCAGCGTGGGCAGCACCACGAAGGCGGAGGGCACCATGTGCGGCGGCAGCTTCTCCACCAGTGCCTGACGGACGCGCGCCACTTCACGAGCACTGCGCGCGCCGCGCAGCGGGTCGTTCGCGAGGCGGTCCAGCGGCACCGGCTCGTGTGCCTCCGGCATCAGGTCCACCAACGCGGCCTCACCCGGCCGGGCGAACACGACATCCACCGAGCCATCCGCGTACGCGGACGCCCAGCTCACCCGCACCTCGTACCCGAGCGCCCCTCCGAGCGCGTACAGGTCCTCCGGCTCCACGCCACGGGAGCCCGGCCAGTCGCGCAGCACCTCGCGCAGCGCGGCCACGGTGGGCGGCCTCCCCGAGCCCGTCAGCAGGTCGACGAGGCGCGCATCATCCAGCACGCGCGCGTTCGGCAGCCGTCGCACCGCGAACAGCGCGGGCTTCGACTCCAGCCGCTCACGCAGCGCCTCCAGCGTGAAGCCACTGCCGTCCACCCACTCGGGCTGCACGGACGAGCCCGCCTCGCCGCCGACGTGGAGGATGACCTCGTAGCGGAAGCGGCTCAGCTCGTTGTCGTAGCGGGCGTGCTTGGGCAGCACCTCCACGCGCGAGATGCCCGGCACCTCACGGACCAGCGCGGTGAAGAAGGCAGGGGAGACGACCAGCTCCTCCTCGGCCAGCACGTCGCGCTGCACGCGGTACAGGAGCTGCGCGGAGGACAGGTTCGACGGCGCGCGGTGCAGGCGGATGGACGCGCGGAACGCGTTGAGCAGCGCCAGGTTGCGCACGTCGCCCAGGAAGATGCGGCCGCCGGGGCGCACGGCCTTCACCGCGCCGCGAATCACCTGGAACAGGTAGTCCGCGCTCGGGAAGTACTGGAGCACCGAGTTGCAGATGACCGTATCGAACGAGCCCGGCTCGATTCCGGAGAGGTCATCCACCGAGCGGTGCAGCAGCTTCACGGAGGCGAGCGACTCGCCCAGCCGCTCGCGCTGGCGCTCGATGCGATCCAACGCGGGCTTCGCGAAGTCGATGCCCCAGTACGCCTCGCAGCGCGGGGCCAGCCGGTACAGCAGGAGGCCCGTGCCGCAGCCCAGCTCCAGGATGCGGCGCGGCTTCAGCGCGAGAATCTGCCGCACGGTGGTGTCCACCCACTCGCGCATCTGCGCGGCGGGCAGCGCGTCCCCGGTGTAGCTGTCATTCCAGCCGGAGATGTCGAACGTCGGGTCCTCGCTGCGCGAGCCCTCGGTGTACGTCTCGTCGTAGACGGCCTTCCACTGCGACGTCTGGTCCACCGGGCCCGCGTCCTTCAGGTCCCCGAGCACCAGGTACGCCGCCAGCCGCTTGTCACCGGGCGAGTCCTCGCGCGCCATCACCACCGCTTCGCGCACGGTGGGGTGCGTGGTGAGCGCGGACTCGATTTCGCCCAGCTCGATGCGGAAGCCGCGAATCTTCACCTGGTTGTCGATGCGGCCCAGGTACTCCAGGTCTCCGTTGGGCAGGCGCCGCGCGAGGTCTCCGGCGCGGTACAGCTTGCGTCCCGGCACGGGCCCGAAGCGGTCGTCCACGAAGCGCGCGGCGGTCAGCTCGGGGCGGCGCAGGTAGCCTCGCGCCACGCCGAAGCCACCGACGTGAATCTCACCGGGTACGCCCACCGGCACGGGCTGGCCGGACGCATCCAGCAGGTAGATCTGCAGGTCGGGAATCGGGCAACCGATGACGCTGGACCACGGCCGGTCCAGGTCCAACATCCGAACCGGTCGGTATGTGACGTGGACCGTCGTCTCGGTGATGCCGTACATGTTGACGAGCGTCGGGCGCTCGTCGCCGTGCCGCTCGAACCACGGGCGCAGCGCGGCCAGGTCCAGCGCCTCGCCGCCGAAGATGACGTAGCGCAGGGCCAGGGCCGGCAGCTCACCGGCGGAGGCGGCCTGCTGCTCGGCGTGGATGAGCTGACGGAACGCGGTGGGCGTCTGGTTGAGGACGGTGACGGCCTCATCGGCCAGCAGCTTGTAGAAGGCCTCGGGCGAGCGGCTCACCCAGTAGGGCACCACCACCAGCCGGCCGCCGTAGAGCAGCGCGCCCCACAGCTCCCAGACGGAGAAGTCGAACGCGTACGAGTGGAACAGCGTCCACACGTCCTGCGCTCCGAAGTTGAACCAGGGGTCCGTGGCGGTGAAGAGGCGCACCACGTTGTCGTGCTGCACCATGCAGCCCTTGGGGCGGCCGGTGGAGCCCGAGGTGTAGATGACGTACGCGAGGTCCGTCGGTGAGTTGCAGCGGGGCGGACGCGGGGCGCTGGTGCCGGACTCGAACACCTTGTCGATGCGCACCACGGCGGCGCTGCCGGCCGGGGGCACGCGGTCCTCCAGCGAGGCCTGCGTTACCAGCATGGGAGCCTGAGCGTCCTCCAACATGAAGGCGAGCTGCTCGCGCGGGTACGACGGGTCGATGGGCAGGTACGCGCCGCCAGCCTTGAGGATGCCGAGCAGCGTGACGACGAGGTCCAGGCCGCGCTCCAGGCACACGCCCACGAGCACGTCCGGCCCCACGCCGTGGCGGAGCAGGACATGGGCCAGCTTGTTGGCGCGCGCGTCCAGCTCCCGGTACGTGAGGTGCTTCGACTCGAAGGTGACGGCGATGGCGTCCGGCGTGCGGTCCACCTGCGCCTCGAAGCGCTCCACGAGCGTGCCGTCGCGAGGCGCGTCCACGCGCGGGTTCCAGGCGTGCAGCACCTGCTGACGCTCGGCCTCCGGCATCAGGGGCAGCTCGGTGAGGCGCGCGGACGGTGCCTCCACCATGCCGCCGATGACCACCTCCAGGTGGCCCAGCAGCCGGTCGATGGTCTCCGCGTCGAACAGGTCCGTCGCGTACTTGCAGCCGATGAGCAGGCCGTCCGGGCCGTGCGCGGCCTCGAAGGTGAGGTCCAGCTCGGTGGTGCGGTTGTCCAGCAGCGACACGTCCACCGTCAGCCCGTGGCCCGCGGGCATGCCGTGCGGGATGTCGTAGTCGTCGAGGACGAAGGCGATGTTGTACAGCTCGCGCCGCTGCGACCCGGGCTGCGCCGCCGCGAGCACGTGGTCGAACGGGACGTGGCCGTGCGTGAGCGCGCCCAGCGTGCTCGCCTTCACCGCCTTGAGCAGGCCCGTCACCGTGGCCTCGGACGGCAAGCGCACGCGCAGCGGGACGAAGTTGGTGCAGTCACCCACCAGCGAGCGGATGCCCGGCACGTCGCGGCCGGAGATGGCCGAGCCGAGCACGAAGTCGGCCTGGCCGCTCCACCGGTGCAGCACGGTGGACAGCGCGGACACCACGCACATGAACGGCGTGGCGCCCTCGCGCCGGCCCAGCGTGTGCAGCTTCGTCATCAGCGACGCGGGCAGCAGGCGGGAGCGGCGGGCTCCGTGGAAGGACAGCCGCTGCGGCCGAGGCCTGTCCGTGGGCAGGGCCAGCAGCGACGGCGCCTCCGCGAGCGTCTGCTTCCACCACGTCAGCTCCTTGGCGAGAGCCTTCGGAGTGAGGTGGGCGCGCTGCCACGCGGAGAAGTCCGCGTACTGGAGCTCGGGCTCGGGAAGGGGAGAGGGGCGGCCCTCGGCGAAGGCGGCGTGAAGCGTGGCCAGCTCGCGCACCAGCAGGCCCACGGACCAGCCATCCGCGATGAGGTGGTGGATGGAGACGACGAGGACATGGTCGTCCGGCGCGAAGCGCAGCAGCGAGCAGCGCAGCAGCGGGCCGGTGGTCATGTCCATCGGCTGCCGCCCGTCGAGGCCGGCCTGCTGGTCGAGCACGGACTGGCGCGACTCGGGCGGATGGGCCGTGCAATCCACTTGCGGCAGGGGCACGGGGGCCGGCGCGTGGACGTGCTGGCGCAGCTCGCCGTTGTGCGAGCTGAAGGTGGTGCGCAGCACCTCGTGACGGCGCACCCACTCCGCCAGCGCGCGCTCCAGCGCGGAGACGTCCAGCGGGCCGCGCAGCGTGAGGGCCAGGGGGATGTGGTACGCGGTGGAGGACGGCTCCAACTGCTGGATGAACCACAGCCGCTGCTGGGCGAAGGACGCGGGGATGGGCGCGGCCGCGTCCTGACGACGACGCAGGGGCGGAAGCGACGGCGCCCCGGCTCCACCCGAGCGGGACAGCGACTCCGCGAGGCCCCGCAGGCTCAGGTCCTGGAGGAGGGCGGCGGCGGAGACGCGCATGCCGAACCGCTTCTCGATGCGTCCCTGGAGGTCCGCGGCGGCGAGCGAGTCCATGCCGAGCCGCGTAAGCGGAGCCTCCGCGTCCTGCTTCGCGGCGTCCGGTCCGAGCACCGCGACGAGCTCCTCGCGCAGCGCCTGCTCCAGCTCCAGGGCCGCTGCCGTGGGCTCCACTGAAGTCGCCTGCATCTCCTGCATAGGCGCGGGCGCGGGCGCCTGTGACACCGCCGCATCCGTGCGCCACAGCACGGACAGCTCACCGGACACGAGCGCCGCGCGGCTGGCGAAGCGCTGAATCTTTCCGCTCGACGTCTTGGGCACCGCGCCCGGAGGCAACAGCGCAATCGTGTGCGGCTGCACCTCCAGCTCGCGGGCAATCGCCTGCCTCACGGTGTCCGCCACGGCCTCCAGCGCGGACGGGGCCGCGGCCTCGGCCAGCTCGCGGCCCACCTCGGCCACCACCGCGAGCGCCTCGCCCGCCGGCGTCTCCACTGCGAAGGCCGCTACACCGCCCGGACGCACGCGCTTGTGCGCGCGCTCCACCACCGACTCCACGTCCTGCGGGTACAGGTTCCTTCCGCGCAGGATGATGAGGTCCTTGCGCCGGCCCGTGACGATGAGCTGGCCGTCCTCCAGCAGCAGGCCCAGGTCTCCGGTGCGCAGGTACTTCGGCCCATCCTCCGCGCCGATGGGGACGGCCTGGAACGTCTCCACGCTCTGCTCGGGCTTGCGCCAATAGCCCCGCGCGATGCTCCCGCCGGACACCCAGATTTCACCCACGCGTCCCGGCGCGCACGGCACGCGAGTCTCCGGGTCCACCACCAGCAGGCGCTGCTCCGCCAGCGTCATGCCGCAGCCGACATGCGCCCGGCTTCCCGCCGCGCCAGCCTCCGCACGCACGGCCGTCCCCCGAGCGAGCGCCGCGTCCTCCAGCACGTGCACGCGAGGGACGCGGCCCTTGTCCTCACCGGTGACGATGAGCGTGCCCTCGGCCAGGCCGTAGCACGGGTAGAACGCCTCGCGGCGGAAGCCGGTGGGCGCAAACACCTCCGCGAAGCGGTCCAGGGTCGACGAGCGGATGGGCTCGGCGCCGGTGAAGGCCACCTCCCACGCGCTCAAATCCAACGCCTGGATTTCCTCCGGCGTCGCACGGCGCGCGCACAGCTCGTACGCGAAGTTGGGGCCGCCGCTGATGGTGCCCTTGAAGCGGGACACGGCCTCCAGCCAACGCATGGGGCGCTGGAGGAAGGACATGGGTGACATCAGCGCGACGTGGAAGCCCGCGTACAGCGGCTGGAGGATGCCGCCGATGAGCCCCATGTCGTGGTACGGCGGCAGCCAGATGACGCCCGTGCTGTCGTCGCGCACCTGGAAGGCATTGGCGATGAGCCCCAGGTTGTGGAGCAGGTTGGCGTGAGACAGCATCACGCCCTTCGGCGTGCCCGTGGAACCAGACGTGTACTGGAGGAACGCGAGCGAGTCCGGGCCCACGTCCGGCTCGCGCCACGAGGACTCGCCGCCCGCGGGCAGCTCATCCGTGGCCAGCCAGTGCAGCGCGCGGAAGTCCGGCGCCTGCTCGAAGACGAAGTCCGCGAGCGCGAGGATGCCGGAGGTGGTGAGCACCACCGTGGCCTCCGCGTCCTGGATGATGGCTCGCAGGCGCGGCAGCGTGCGCTCCAGCCGCACCGGGTCCGGGGGATACGCGGGCACCGCGATGGCTCCCGCGTAGAGGCAGCCGAAGAAGCCCGCGATGTAGTCGAGCCCCGGCGGATACAGCAGCAGCACGCGCTGACCCACGGCGCCTCGAGCCTGCAGCACGGCGGCGATGCGGCGCGCGCGCTCGTGCAATTCGAGCGAGCTCAGCGACGCTTCTTCGCCTTCGGAGTCACCAAGGAACGTGTACTGACGGTCGTGGGCCTTCGCCCCGGTCGCGCGGTGGACCAGGACATCGTTGAGGAGTCGAAAGGTGTGGGGCATGGCGGCGGCGCTCTTCCGTCCGGTTATCAACGGGGCGCCTCATATCAGGCTGTGCCCACGTTTAAAGATTGGACAGAGACGTCGCACTGTTACTCCTGCTCTGGATTTACCCAGAGCGCGGAGCACGACAACTGAGTGAGCAATTGGATGTGCTCAAGGCCTTCCAAAGAGGCCTTTGAGCCAACCCATGAAGCCTTTCTGCTTCGGCGCAGTAACAACAGGCGTTGTCACGTGTGAGGGCGACGGTGCCTGGGTGGTTCCGCGTGCGGGCGTGTGCTTTGGCGCCGCGTGAGGCTGAGACACCGGCGCGGTGCCATTCGACGCGAGCTTCGCGGGAGACGCCGGGCCCGTGGCCGTCGCACCCGCATGAGGCGCGGCCGAGGGAGCGCGCTCCGTTTCGAGCTGCGCCACCTTCGCCTTCACGGCCTCCGGTGTGTCACGCGTGGTGAAGGTGCTCGACACCTCGCGGCCCGTGGATGTCTCACGCGCCGTCACCTTGAGAAGTGACTCATTGTTCACTTCGAAGGTGATGGACACCTGCACCGCGCCGCGAGGCTTCTTCGGCAGGCCCGCGAGTTTCAGCGTGCCCAGGTACTCGTTGTCCGCCGCCTTGTCCGAGTCACCCTGAAACACCGTGAGCTCCAGCTCGGTCTGCTCATCGCGGTGCGTGGTGAGCGTGTAGCTCTTCGTCGAGGGCAGCGAGATGTTGCGATCCAGCACGGGCTTGAAGCGCCCACCGGGCAGCCCCACGCCGATGGCCATGGGCAGCACGTCGATGAGCACCACGCCCTCGAGCTGTCCCAGGCTGTGTGCCAGCAGCGCCGCGCCCAGGGCCACGGCCTCGTCCGGGTGCACGCCCTTGCTGGGGGGCTTGCCGAAGAACTTCGTGATCTTCTCGTGCACCAGCGGGAAGCGGCTCTGGCCACCGACGAGGATGACCTCGTCCACGTCCTTCGGGCCCAGCCCCTTGGCCTTGAGCACTTCGTCGCAGACCTGCACGGTGCGGTCGACGAGCCCCTCGGTCAGCTCGATGAGCTTCTGCCGCGTCAGCGTGACGTCGAGGTCGTACGGCTTGTCGTCGATCATCGTCACGAAGGCCACGTGCACGCGCATCTCCTGGCGCTCGGAGAGGGCGCACTTGGCGCGCTCGGCGGCGTCGTTGATGCGCTGCATGGCCACGCGGTCCCCCTGGAAGGGACGGCCGGTCTTCTTCTGGAACTCCTCCAGGAGGTACGCGACGATGGCGTTGTCGAAGTCGAGACCGCCGAGGAACGTGTCACCGCCGGTGGAGATGACCTCGTAGACGTTGTCGCTCAGCTCCAGCACGGACGCGTCGAACGTGCCGCCGCCCAGGTCGTACACGAGCACGCGCTGGTTCAGCTTCTTGCCGTAGCCGTACGCGAGCGCCGCCGCGGTGGGCTCGTTGAGGATGCGCTCCACGTACAGGCCGGCCAGCTTGCCGGCCTCGCGCACCGCCTGGCGCTGGTTGTCGTTGTAGTACGCGGGGACGGTGATGACCGCGCGGGACACCGGCTGCCCGAGCTGGTTCTGCGCCACCTCGCGCACCTCGCGGAGGATGAGCGCGGAGATCTGCTGGAGCGTGTAGATGCGGTCGCCCAGCTTCACGCCCGCGTCACCGTTCTCGCCGGCGGCAATCTCGTAGTGGAAGCGGTCCTTGATGTGCTCCACCACGGGCGACGCGTAGGGCCGGCCCACCAGCCGCTTCGCGCCGTACACCGTCTGCCGCGGGTTGGTGAGCATCTGCCCCTTGGCGGGGTGGCCCACCACCAGCTTGCCGCGCGTGTTGACGGCGATGATGGAGGGCACCGTGTTGTGGCCCTCGCGGCTGGGCAGCACCCCGGGGCGGCCGTTGCGCACGTAGGCCGCGCATGAGTTCGTCGTGCCCAGGTCGATGCCGATGATGAGCCCCGTCCGCTTGGGCTCCTCGGTGTTCAGATCCAGCGCCGCGTCCGTCATCATGACAGGACCCGTCGCAGGAGCCCCGATCACCGCTCCGCTGGAAGGACCCACCGGAGTCGCTACGGACGCCCCCGCCGCAGGTGCACTCGGAGCGGGGGCAGGGGAGGGGGCAGCCACCGGCGCGGCGACCGGGGGTGGGACCGTGTAGTCAGGCGTTCCCACGCCGTTGGGGATGGGGGGAACATCCGACTGGGCGTGGGGCATGGCGACGACGGCCGAGTCCAGGAACCGGCGCGTGTGCGGATCCACGTTGAGGAAGCGCAGGCCCATGCCCGTGACGCCCTGGCCGCCCTGACCGGTGACGAAGTGGACGATGGCGGAGGCGAAGATGATCCGCTCTCCACTGGCCAGCTTCAGGTCGAGGGTGACGACGGTGCCCGGCGGCTTCACCGCTCGGGCGCGCAGGTAGATGCCGCCCCGGGTGATGTTGCCGCCGTACTTCGCCAGGAACTCTTCGGGCGTCGCGAAGGGCAGCTTCACGACCAGCCCGACCGCAGCCTGATTCGAATCCGTCAAAGCCGGTTCCTGCGCCGAGAGGGGAAAACCCTTGTGATTATTGCCCGAAGTCCGAGGGAACGGGCGTCAAAAAGACAACCCTTCCGTGTTGCGCACTGGCAGCGTACCTCGTATGGAACCGCACCCGCAGGCGCTGGTGCCCCGCGGGTATTTCACGCCCCGGGAGCGCCGCTCATGCTGAACCCCGATATCCGGCTCGCCCTCACCTTCGATGACGTCCTGCTGGTTCCGGCCGAGAGCTCGGTCGTCCCCAAGGACGTCGACCTGACGACCCGGCTCACCCGCAACATCCGACTGAACATCCCCCTGCTGTCCGCCGCCATGGACACGGTAACGGAAGCCCGTACCGCCATCGCCATGGCCCAGGAAGGCGGGATTGGCGTCATCCACAAGAACATGACACCCGAGCAGCAGGCGATCGAGGTGCTCAAGGTCAAGAAGTTCGAGAGTGGCATGGTGGTGGACCCTGTCACCATCGAGCCTGACGCCCCGCTGGGCCGCGCGCTGGAGCTCATGCGCCACCACGGCGTGTCCGGCATCCCGGTGGTGCATGGCCGGCGCCTCGTCGGTATCGTCACCAGCCGCGACGTGCGCTTCGAGACCAACTTCACCCAGAAGGTGGAGGCGGTGATGACGCGCAAGCTCGTCACCGGCCGCGAGGGCATCGCCCAGGACGACGCCCAGAAGCTGCTGCACGAGCACCGCATCGAGAAGCTCCTCATCGTCAACGACGAGTTCGAGCTGAAGGGCCTCATCACCATCAAGGACATCGAGAAGCGCCGCACGCACCCGAACGCGGCCAAGGACGCCAAGGGGCGCCTGTTGTGCGCCGCCGCCGTGGGCGTGTCCGCGGACCGCGAAGCGCGCATCGACGCGCTCATCAAGGCGGGCGTGGACGTCATCGTGGTGGACACCGCGCACGGGCATTCCAAGGGCGTGGTGGAAGGCGTGCGCGACACTCGGAAGAACTTCCGCGGCTTCGACCTCATCGCCGGCAACGTGGCGACGGCGGAGGCCACCCATGCGCTCATCGAGGCGGGCGTGGACGCGGTGAAGGTGGGCATCGGCCCCGGCTCCATCTGCACCACCCGCGTGGTGGCGGGTGTGGGCGTGCCTCAGATCACCGCGGTGGATGACTGCGTGCGCGAGGCGGAGAAGCACGGCATCCCCATCATCTCCGACGGCGGCATCAAGTACTCGGGCGACATCGTCAAGGCGCTCGCCGCGGGTGCCAGCACGGTGATGATCGGCTCGCTCTTCGCGGGCACCGAGGAGGCCCCCGGCGACGTCATCCTGTACCAGGGCCGCAGCTACAAGAGCTACCGCGGCATGGGCAGCATGGGCGCCATGAAGCAGGGCGCGAAGGACCGCTACTTCCAGTCGGACGTGGAGGCCGTGAAGCTGGTGCCCGAGGGCATCGAGGGCCGCGTCCCGTACAAGGGCACGCTGTCCATGAACGTGCACCAGATGCTCGGCGGCATCCGCAGCGGCATGGGCTACGTGGGCTGCAAGAGCATCGACGAGCTCCGCCACAACGCCACCTTCGTGCGCATCACGTCCGCCGGGCTCAAGGAGAGCCACGTGCACGACGTCATCATCACGGAGGAGGCGCCGAACTACCGCGTGGAGTAGCGCGGGCTGAAGGGGCCCTGTTCGCGGGGCCCCTCGCTCTCGCGGAAGTCGCGGCACGAAAAAGGGCCCCGGCCAGCTGGCGGGGGCCCTTCGCGCTTCAAGGGACTGACGCAGGCGCGGGACTACTTGCCGCGCTTGCGGCCACCGCTCTCGGACGGGGCTTCCTCGGCCGCGGACGCCGGGGCCACCTTCTTCTCCGCGCCGGCCACGCGGCTGAGCAGCGCGTCCTTGTCGTCCGGCTCCAGCGTCTCGATGGCCTGGCGGAGGGTGTTGAAGTCGAGCCGGGCAATCGTGACGGTGTTGCCACCCTTGATTTCCTGCACGGTGGGCACGGCCACCAGCTCGCGGATGTAGGTCTCGAACTCCACGCGGACGTCGGCGGTCTGCTGCACGCACGTGTCCTTGGCGTTGACGAGCTGCTGGCTGCCCTCGCGGTAGCTCAGGTCCGGGTTGCGGTTCATCGCCTCCTCGAAGGTGGCGGTGCGCTTGCGGAGCGAGGAGTACAGCTCGATGTAGTCCACCAGACGGTCCGTCTCCGGGCGGTTCACGTTGCGCGCCTTGTTCAGCGCATCCGTGGTGTCGTCACACGTGAGCTTCTGGAGCTCGGAGGCACCCGGTGTGTCCTTGACGGCGAGGTTCTGCGTTTCCCGGTCCAATCGCTCGTCCGAGCTGATCTCCTTTACGCAACCTGAAGCGGACAGCACGAGCAGCGTCACTGCAGTGGGGGCGGACAGGCGGCGGAGCATCCAGACCTCGAACAATTGAAGGTACTTGGGCGTTGATTTCCCGAAGTTTGTAGCGATAAGGGCCCCCAGCCGTCAACGACGCCCCCTTGGAGACCCCGGTGGACCTGCACGCCGAGAAGATCCTCATCCTCGATTTCGGGAGTCAGTACACGCAGCTCATCGCCCGGCGCGTCCGGGAGCTGGGCGTGTACTGCGAAATCCACCGTCCGGACCTCCCGGCGGAGGACATCCGCCGCTTTGCTCCCCGCGGCATCATCCTCTCCGGTGGGCCGGCGTCCGTGGAGGCGCCCGGTTCCCCGCGCTGTGATCCGTTCGTCTTCGAGGCCGGCGTGCCCGTCCTGGGCGTCTGCTACGGCCTGCAGCTCATGGCCAAGCTGCTCGGCGGCCGCATCGACCGCGGCGCGCACCGGGAGTTCGGCAACGCGGAGGTGGAGGTGCTCGCCCGCCGTGGCCCCTTCGCCGAGTTCAACCCCGGCGACCGCGTCCAGGTGTGGATGAGCCACGGCGACCGGGTAGACGAGCTGCCGCCCGGCTTCGAGGCCATCGGCCGCAGCGGCAACTCGCCCTTCGCGGCCACCGCGCACACGAGCAAGCCCTGGTTCGGCATCCAGTTCCACGCGGAGGTGGTCCACACCCCGATGGGCAAGCAGATGCTGCGCGCCTTCCTCTTCAACGAGTGCAAGGTGACGGGCTCGTGGACGATGAAGGGCTTCATCGACGAGGCGGTGGAGACCATCCGCCAGCAGGTGGGCGAGAAGGGCCGCGTCATCTGCGCGCTGTCCGGCGGCGTGGACAGCTCCGTGGCGGCGCTGCTGCTGCACAAGGCCATTGGCCCGCGCCTGCAGTGCATCTTCGTGGACAACGGCGTGCTCCGTCAGGGCGAGCGCGCGCAGGTGGAGGCGCTCTTCGTGGACCGCTTCCACGTGCCGCTGAAGACGGTGGACGCGCGGGCGCGCTTCCTGGAGAAGCTGGCCGGCGTCACGGACCCGGAGAAGAAGCGGAAGATCATCGGCCGCGAGTTCATCGCCGTGTTCGAGGAGGCCTCGCGCGACATCCAGGACGCGGAGTTCCTCGCGCAGGGCACGCTGTACCCGGACGTCATCGAGTCCGTCTCGTACAAGGGCCCGTCCGTCACCATCAAGAGCCACCACAACGTGGGCGGCCTGCCGGAGACGATGAAGCTCAAGCTGGTGGAGCCGCTGCGCGAGCTGTTCAAGGACGAGGTCCGCGCGCTCGGCCGCGAGCTGGGGCTGCCGGACGAGATGGTGTCCCGCCAGCCGTTCCCCGGCCCGGGCCTGGCCATCCGCGTGCTCGGCGAGGTCACCGAGGCGAAGCTGGACCTGGTGCGCCGCGCGGACGCCATCGTCCAGGAGGAGATTCGCGCCGCCGGCCTCTACAAGGAGATCTGGCAGGCCTTCGCCGTGCTGCTCCCCGTGCAGAGCGTGGGCGTCATGGGCGACGAGCGCACCTACGAGTCCACCTGCGTGCTCCGCGCCGTCACCAGCGTGGACGGCATGACGGCGGACTGGGCGCGGATTCCGTTCCCCATCCTGGAGCGCATCTCCACGCGCATCACCAACGAGGTGCGCGGCATCAACCGCGTCGTCTACGACATCTCCTCCAAGCCGCCCGCGACGATTGAGTGGGAGTGAGCCGGGTAGGGGACGGTAGGGTGTCGTAAAGCAAAGAGGCTGCCCGGAGCGAAACCGGGCAGCCTCTTCGTGCTTCAGGGCCCGGCGTGACTCACCGGGCCCCTATGCGGTGGGACGAATCACCCCGCCGGGTTGGCCTTCACGGGCGGCACCTTGGTGCTGCCGGGGCGCAGCTCCTCGAGGACGCGGGTGGCGCCGTAGATCTTCTGCAGCGCCTCGATGATGGCGTCGCTGTGGACGGCCACCGTGCGGTTCACGCTCTCGTCGAAGCCGTACTCACCGCCGAGCGACTGGATGTTGCCGTCGAACACGAGGCCGACAATCTCACCGTCCTTGTTGATCATCGGCGAGCCGGAGTTGCCGCCGATGATGTCGTTGGTGGTGACGAAGTTCATGCCCGTCTTGCCGTCGAGGATGTTCTGGGCCTTCAGCCAGGACTTCGGCAGGGCGAACGGGTCCTCCCCGGTGTGACGCTCGAAGGTGCCAGCCATCTGGGTGATGGGGGCCACCTGCTTGCCGTCCTCCATGTAGCCCTTCACCGAGCCGTAGGACACGCGCGGGCTGAAGGTGGCGTCCGGGTACTGGTTGGTGCCGTAGACCTCGAACTTCGCCTTGGCGATGAGCTCGCTGTTCTTGCGGATGACGGCCTCGATGTTCTCCTCGTAGTTCTTGCGGACCGCGCGGGCATCCGGGTCCACCAGCTTCGCCAGCTCGATCATCGGGTCCTTGGAGGCGGCCAAGGCGGCGCTGTTGCCCTTCTCGTCGAACAGGGCCTTGCGGGCCTTCACGTCGATGAGCTTGGAGCCCTTCACGACGCGGTTGGCCACCGTCGCCGGGGAGTCCTTGCCGAGCACCTTCTTCACGAACGGGTGGTCCGCGCCCAGCTCCTCACGCATCTTGGTGAGGCCGAACGTCAGGCGCGCAATCTCCAGCTCCGGGTAGATAGGGGCGGGGCTGAAGAGCTGGGCCTGGAGGGCGGGCAGGGCGGCCTGGTTGTACTCACGCAGGCGCTGGCCGTTCTCCTTGGGGAGCTCCTCGGAGGCGCGAACCAGGGTGCGGGCAATCTGGAACAGGGTGGAGGACAGGCCCTGGCCCTGCTCCATGTAGCCCAGCTCCTTGCGGATGTTCGCGAGCTGCTCCTCGGCCTTGGCGATTTCATCCCACGCCGCGCCGTACTTCTTCTTCATCTCGGGGTTGGACTCGACCTTCTTGCGCAGCTCCTGCTCCGCGGCGACCTTCTGCGCGAAGAACTTCTTGTCGACGAGCGCCTCGTGACGGCCCTTCATGGCCTTGATGGCGTTCTCCACGCCGAACAGCATGTTGTTGGAGATGCGCTTCTGCTCGGGGCCGCGCCGCTGGAACTCGGTCACCATGCCGCGCATCTCGGAGAGGTAGATGAGCGTCTTGGGCAGGACGACGTCGCGCTGGAACTCCAGCTCGGAGATGGACAGCCCGCGCGAGGTGCGGCCGGGGTTGCCGGACACGAAGGTGAGCTCACCCTCCTTGGCGCCGTGCTCGGACCACTTGAAGTAGGTGTCCTTGGTGCTGGCCGGCTTGCCGTCCTGGTAGACGCGAAGGAACGTCACGTCCAGGTCGTAGCGGGGGAACTCGAAGTTGTCCGGGTCGCCGCCGAAGAAGGCGATGGCGTGCTCGGGGGCCATCACCAGGCGCACGTCCTGGAAGCGGCGGTACTTGTACAGGTTGTACTTGCCGCCCTGGTACAGGGTGACGACGTCGCAGCGGACCTTGGCGTCACCGGCGGAGCACTGCTGCTCCAGCTCGGACATCTTCGCCTTGAGGGTGTCCGCGTACTGCTTGCCGGACATGCCCTGGGTGGCCTTGTTCAGCGTCTCGGTGACGTCGGTGATGCTCTCGAGCTGGTTGATCTCCATGGCCGGGCACTGCGTCTCCTCGGCCTGGGTCTTGGCGTAGAAGCCGTTGGCGATGTAGTCCTTCTTCGCCGTGGAGAGCTGCTCGATGCAGCCGCGGGCACAGTGGTGGTTCGTCATCACCAGACCGTCCGGCGAAACGAAGCTCGCCGAGCACCCGCCCGCGAGCCGCGCCGACGACAGGCGCACCTTGTCCAGCCACTGCTGCGTCGGCTCGAAGCCGTACTTCTCCTTCACCTTGGCGGCGGGGAAGTTGTTGTAGGTCCACATTCCCTCGTCGGCCAGCGCGGGCGCCGCACCGAGAAGGGTGGCAATCACGAACAAGCGCTTCATGAACAGGTCCTTTCCAGAACCGGGGGGACGGTCGCGTTCTGCGGGAACCCCCAGGCTGGGTCAAGCCGGTAAAAAGCCGGGAATTATTCCCGGCGCACGGAACATGCGAGCGGCCTTTCGATTCCGTGCCGCCCCACCGACGCGTTACGTCGGTTTCCCTCGGTAATTGCGCTGAACACAGCACGAATTCCGGGCCCAGAAAGACTCAACGGCTCCCGGCGGGAAATGTCGCAATACCGCGTGTCGAAAGCCTGGGAACGGGCGGCCTGGCAGGGGCTGGTGCGGTGCGTCGTGTGTCGGTTGCGGGATCCGCGTGACCGGTTCTGGGAAGTGGCGTGTTGCTCGGCGCGAAGTGTGGCGCGGCTCGCCGACAGTGAAGTCCGTGGCAGCGGAGCACGGTTGGCTCTACCTGTTCCCGGAGGAACTCGGATAACGCTCTCAAATCCGAGCGACGTGACTGGAGACACGCAATGGATACGACGAAGCGCCCCTACGTCATCTGCCACATGGTTCCGTCGGTTGACGGGCGCATCGTGGTGAAGCACTGGGGGCTCGCGACGAGCGCCCTGGGCGAATACGAGGCGACGGCGCAGACCTTCGACGCGGATGCGTGGATCATCGGCCGGGTCTCCATGGAGCCGTATGCCGGGAAGTCCAAGGTCCCCAAGCGCAAGGACCCACGGCCGATTCCGCGCACGGACTTCATCGCGCGGCGGGACGCGGAGTCGTACGCGATTGCCTTGGACCCGTCCGGGAAGCTCACGTGGAAGTCGGCCTCGATCGACGAGGAGCACGTCATCACGGTGCTGTCCGAGGCGGTCTCGGATGATTACCTGGCGTTCCTCAAGGCCCGGGGCGTTTCGTACGTGTTCGGCGGGAAGACGCAGTTGAGCCTGCCGCGGGTGCTCCAGAAGCTCCGGAAGCATTTCGGCATCAAGACGCTGCTCCTGGAGGGTGGCGGGAAGATCAACGGCACGTTCCTGGCCGCAGACCTCATCGACGAGCTGAGCATCCTGTTCGCCCCGGTCGCGGATGGGAGCGTCGGGTCTCCGTCGCTGTTCGATGCGAAGCCCGGAAGGGGGCCAGCGCGAAGCCTCAAGCTGGTCTCGGCGGAAAAGCGCAAGGGGGACCTGCTGTGGGTCCGCTACAAGGTGCAACGCGGTCGTTGACGCGCTGCTGGGTGCGCCATACGCGGCCCGCGAATGAGAAGGGCCGTGTCGCCGTAGGCCCGTCGCGCGCAGCGCACGCCGTCACGGCAGTGCCTGCGCGGCGGTGCCTGCACGAGCATTCGAACCAGAGCTCGCCGGTGCGCCAACTCCGGTCCCGGCGAGCCTTGGCCGCCGTTCCGGACCGGGGGCAGAAGTGGTTCCGGAGGCTCCAAACGAAGGCCGATTTCGGGCCCCGGGAACCCATTTGCTTAGTTTACATAACGCATGTTATCGGACCTTCCGACAGAGGGAGAATGGGGACGCATGGTGACCTTCGCGTGCTGCCTGGTGGGCTCATTCCGGGCCTCCATCCCGGGTTCCATGGCGCACGAATCGAGGTCCGCCCGTGAGCCGGCGCCGTCGGCATCGCCGTTTCCCGAACCATCGTTCCGAACCGTCGTGGCACCGCCCTTTTCGACCGTCATCCGAACCTCACGCGGCGCAGGCGTGCGAAGAGCCTCGAAGGATGCCGGCGCCCGCTTCCGCGCATACCGCCGACCCGGGCCTGATTCCGGAGCAACCCGGCCGCACCGCGGACGACGCTGACGGCTCATGACATGTTCCGCGTCCGGCACTTCGCTGGAGGCTCGGCTGCCTGCATGGCACTCCGTGCTTTCCGGAGCCCTTTCGCGCGCATACCGTGGCCGGCCCATGTGCTTCCTTCGATTCGGCCTCGCTGCCGCCACCTGCTGTGGAGCCCTCATGCTGGCTGGCTGTCCCGAAAAGCCAGCGGCCACGGTCGATGCCGGCACCGCCGTCCAGGTCCCCGCGGCGCCTCCGCCCGCGCGCTTTTCGCTGACCTACCAGGCCCCGGATGCCGGCGTGGCCGAGATCTCCCTGGCCCCGGATGAAAAGCCGCTGCTCGAGCCCACTTCGGAGCTCGAGTTGCGCAGCTCCGTGGGCCTCCGGAACTACCGGGTCCGCCTCTTCGACGAGGCCGAGCGCGCCATGGTCTCCGACGACGACGTCGAGGAATCCGACGCCGGGCTCGTGTACCGCATCCACCTGCCGCAGCCCCTCAAGACCGGCTTCGAGTACACGCTCGTCGTCGACGCGCAGACTGGCTCGGGCTTCACCGACACCCTCGGCCGCGACGTCGAAGAGCTCCGGGCCACGTTCCAGGTCGCTGGCGAGAAGGAAAAACCGGCTCCGCCGCCTCCGCCGGCCAAGAAGAAGAAACGTAAGTAGCCCCAAGCGTGGGCCGCTCTCAGTCTTGGCGGCCTCCAGGAATGTTCTTGAGGCCGAATGTTCTTTCTCGCGAAAGAATGTTCTTCGGCGCCCGACTGGAGCCCGAAATGTTCTTGGCGCCCTTCTGGTCCGAAGAATGTTCTTTGGCGCCCTTCTGGGGCCCGGAAATGTTCTTTCGGGCGCCCTGCCAGGAATCTCAGCGTTCCGCCACCGGAGGCAGCCCCAGCGCGCTCTGAAGCTCCCGGAGCTTCGCCTGGATGGTCCGCATGTTCTCCGGCCCCATGCGCAGCAGGTGCTTCTGGGCGGGGCTCAGCCCCTCCATTTCGGGCGAAGCAAAAGCGTACAGCGCGCCCTGCGGCCGGACCTGCACGGCTCCTTCCGGAACCGGGACGGTCAGCAGTTGCTGGATGGCCCGGCTGAACGTCCTGTCGAACGGCTGCCCCGGCGGCGCAATCTCGCGATGGGCCTGGTCGATGAGCGACTTCAGCTCGCGGTACACGCTCCCGGCGGCCTGTGCGTCCAGCGAGCTGAAGACCCGCGCCACCGTGTCGTACCGCGCGTAGCTTTTCGGGTCGATGGCCGTCTTGTCGCCGGAGCCGGTCACCTCGAAGGCGCCGGCCGGAGCCAGGAACCCGAGGACCATGCGCGGGCTGGCGCCATCAGAGATGTTGTTCACGGCTGCCGTGAAGCGTCGGACTAGGTCCTTCTCCTGGAGCCACTTCGCGAACTCGGGCTCGCCCGAGAGCCGGGCCATCAAGTCGCGGACGCGGCCATCACTCTCCGGTAGCGAGGCCTCCTCCACAGGCGGCGCGGCCCCCGCGTCGACAGCCACGGGCACGCTGGTCACCTCGGGAGCCTGCACCTGCCGCCGGAGCCCGTAGTACGAGGCCACCACTCCCAGGCCGACGAGCAGGAGCACCACGGCCAGCGTCTTCGCGCGGGAGCCTCGCGGGGGCTCCGAAGGCGGCGTCGGCGAGGCACCTGCGGGCGTCGGATTCATCGGGTCGCTCATGCGTTCCTCCGTCGTGGACCGCTGAACCTACAAACGAGTCCTCGGCACATTCCACCAGACAGATGCCAGGATGGCGGGCACTGCACACCGGAAGCATCGTCTGCGATCCGTGAGAGAACCAGTACGCCTTCCAGGCCGAGCTTCAGCCATCCACGACGGAAGGCCTCGCGGCATTCGAGGTCCTCGTGGCCCACGGTAGAGCCAGCACAAAACGGAGAGCCGTCCCGGAGTGGGCATTGGCCACGTAGAGGCCTGGAACAGGCGCGCCTTGCTCCTCGACGAGGACCGTCGAGACATAGCCAGTGACGAGGCGAGGCCACCTGCGCCTCAGGTGGCGGACGAACCGTCGGACCACCCACTGCGCGGCTTCGCCGGGGACGACGAAATCGTTGTCGGCGCCGCACCCGGCCATGGCTCACCGTTCCTCGGAGATTCGCTGCGTGCTCACGCCCATGACGCCGGCAGCGCGCCGAGGATGACAAGCGGCTCTACCGGGAAGGAATCGGACGCAAAGGGCCCCTGAGCCCCCTGCCCGCTCAGGAATCCTGCTCCATGGCCCGGACCCTCGCGAGCGTATGCAAGTCCCGCTCGGTGGGCCCCAGGTCCAGGATGATCTTGCTCACGTCGTAGAGCACGTCCCCGCGGTCGAACACGGGCACGCGGGGCACGTCCAGGTTCAGCTCGTCCGCGCCGCGGTTGTACGTGAAGTCCATCAGCGTCCGGAGCTGGAACGAGTCATACAGGTTGTACTCGACCAGGAACCGCAGCGCCTCCACGTCGCCACGGCGCAGGTACGCCCGCCACAACAGCACCGCGTCGTACCCGTTGACGCCCTTCAGGTGCGGCGGCCGCTCGGCGCCAATCTTCCCCTCGATTTCCTTCAGCCCGCCGCCGATGCCCAGCCGCCGCGTGACGAAGCGCAAGTCGATGTGCGCCTCCGGCACCGGGAAGCGCCCCGGCCCGAAGTAGTCCCGCAGCACCGGCACGTCGAAGCACGAGCCGTTGAACGTCACCCACAGCCGCCGCTCCGCCATCGCCTCCGGCAGCGCGTCCATGTTCCGGCCCTGGACGAACACATGCAGCCCGGCCGAGTCGAACAGGCTCACCACCGTGGGCGCCTGCGCGTCCTTCCCGTCCGTCTCGATGTCGAAATAGACGGCGTCGTCCTGGAACGCCGGGTACAGCCGCCAGTGCTCACGCGGCGGAATCAGCTCCGCCAGCTTGCGCAGGTCCTTCCGCTCCAGCGCCTCACGCGCTTCCGCAATCCGCGCCCGGGCGATGTCGTCCGTCTTCTTGCTGATGGCCACCCCGGTGCCGGCCGCCGGGAAGTCGTCCCAGGTCCGGATGCCTCGGGACCACAGGTCCTTCTCTCGCCAGGGCCCCACGCCGGGGATGTGCTGGAACGTCCGCTGCAGCATCAATCGAGCGAGCCCAGCCTTCCCGCCACCAGGTCGTCCAGGAGCGGGATGTCCGCCTCGCAGAACGGCAGGGCCTGCATCTCCGCCGGCGTGAGGAACGCCAGCGTGTGGGCGCCCAGCGGCTTGGGCTCACCGGCCACGAGACGGGCGGCATGGAGCACCAACTCCACCGTGAGGTCCGGGTACGTGTGCCGGCCTTCCCACAGCCGCCGGCCCACGGAGAGCTCCACGTCCAGCTCTTCGCGGCACTCGCGGGCCAGGGCGGCCTCGTCCGTCTCTCCCGGCTCCACCTTGCCGCCGGGGAACTCCCACAGCAGGGCCCGGCTTCCGCCGGGGAGCCGCTGCTGCACCAGGAACCGGTTGCCGTCCTCGGGCCTCGGAATCAGCGCCGCGACGACGCGAACCGTCCTGGTCGCCTTCTGCGTCACCCGCGAATCCCGTTCACGTCCAGGGCGTACAGGTAGCCGTTGTTGGACAGCACGAACACCTGCTTGCCCCGGACGTAGGGCGTCGCGGTGATGCCGTCGCCCGGGTTCCACGCCACCCGAGACCTACCCGTCTTCGGGTCCAGGAACAGCAGCGAGCGCTGAATCGGCACGAGCAACATTCCCTGGACGAACACCGGAGCGAACGCCGCCCGTTCCCCCAGGGGAAGAGACCAGAGCACGCGACCGCTGTCCGCCAGGTAGGCGTCCACCCGGCCGTCGCCCGCCGCGAAGAGCATCTGCCCCCGCGCCAGCAGCGACGTGACACCGCCCACGGCGGTGTTCCACAGCATGTCGCCCGTGTCCGTCTCGAGCGCGAAGATGCCGTTCTTGTACGAGGCCACGAACAGGTGCCCGGCCTCGTTGATGACCGGCTGCGTGTCCACATCCAGGAACTCGGTGCCCGCGCCGGACAGCGACTTCTCCCAGGTGGCGCTGCCGTCCGCGAGGCTCAGCGCCACCACGAAGCCGTCCGAGAAGCCGATGTAGGCCGTGCCCTGGTGCACCAGCGGCGTGGACGCGCCGCGGATGGTGAAGCCGGGCGGCGGATCCCTCCGGTACTGCCAGGCCCACACGCCGTCCGCGGCCTTCACCGCGAAGAGCGTGTCGCTCTGCGACGCCACCAGCACCAGTCCGTCCGCCACCACCGGCACCGTCGCCAGCGACTCGCCAGCGGCGTACTTCCACTTCACATCGCCCGTGGCCGAGTCCAGCGCGTACAGCACGCCGTCACCGCCCGGCACGTAGACGACGCCCTCGCTCACCCGGGCGCCCGCGTTGAAGCGAACGGGCGTGCGGAAGGACCACTTCACCTTCCCGTCGGAGCCCACCGCGCGGACGAAGCCGTCGCGCGTGAGCGCGATGACGTGCTTGTTGTCCGGGTCATAGGCCGGGGAGGCCACCTCGCGCGGCGCGTACTCCAGGGACACGGGCGGGGCCAGCGGCGCCCACCAGTTCACCGTGAAGTAGTCCACCGGGGGCTGCGCCCCAGTCCGAGGCAGCTCCGGATTCGTGTAGAGCGACGCCGTGCTGCAACCGCCCAGAAGCCCCGCGACCGCGGCGCCGCCCAGCCAACGCTTCCAGCTCAAGAGCCGCTCCTTCATAAGTCGGTACTAGCCCGCGTCCTGACCCGTGGCCGCCGGCGCCGGCGCGGCCGGCGCGGGAATCTTCACGCCCTCGGAGGCCAGCACCGCCAGCCGCTCGCTGGCCTGCCGCGCCGCCGCGGTGTTCGGGTGGTCCGTCGAAATCTTCGAGAGAACCTGCGCCGACTCCTCCTTCTTGCCCTGGAGGATGAGCATGCGGGCCTTGTGGTACGCGCCCATGCCCGCGAGGAACTCGCCGCCGCCCGAGGTGTCCATCTGCTCGAAGGACTTGATGGCGTCGTCGTACTTCTGCTGGGCCTCGTAGGCGTAGCCCTGGCCCTCGAAGGCGCCGGCGCGCAGCGGCTCATTGGCCGGGGCATCCTTCAGGAAGGCCCCGAAGGACTCCTGCGCCGCCGGGTAGTCGCCGAGCCGGAACTGCGCCTTGCCCAGCGTGAGCGCCGCCGTCGTCGCGGAGCGCGTCCCGCCGTGGGCCTTGCGGAAGTCCGAGAGGGCCGTCACCAGCGCCTCGTCCCGCTCCTTCAGGGACTTGAAGGCGGGCTCGGTCTCACCGGGCTGCGGGGGCTCCACGCCCTCCACCGGACGCTCGAGGACGGCGAGCGCCAGGCCCAGCGCCTGGGAGGCCTTCTCCTCACCACTCTTGGAGACCTCGTTGGCGATGCCCACGCCCAGGCCGCCGACGATGAGCACGCCCGCGGCGATGCCGATGAGCTTCTGCCGCTGCGCCAGCCAGTCGCTGGCCTCGGAACCCACCTTCTGGAAGGTGTCCGGCTGGCGAAGCTCCCTCTGACGAATCTTCTCGGTCTTGGTGGTTCCGGCCACGTCTGGCAACCTCTCTAGTCGCTTCGGTGCTCTACCCTGGCAGAGGGTGGAAGAGCGGCGCACTGTATGGAGCGCGCGCCGCGAGTGTCAACGCACGGACGCTTCAGTGCTTCCCCTGAAGGTGCGGCTTCTTGCGGGCGGCCCGCTTCGCCTGTCCGGGGCGCTCCCGGAAGATGAGGCGGATGGGCACCCGCAGGTCGAACGTCTTGCGGAGTTGGTTGGTGATGTACCGCTTGTACATGTCCGGGACGCCCTCCGGGTGGTTGCACGTGAGGGCGAACGTCGGCGGCGCCGCGGCCACCTGGGAGATGTAGTACAGGCGCAGGGGCTTGCCCCTCACGATGGGCGCCGGGTGGTTGTCCACCATGTGCTCCAGCAGCCGGTTGAGCTGCGGCGTCGGGGCGCGGAAGCGGAACTGCTTCGCCAGCTCCACCGCCACGTCCACCACCTTCTCCACCTTCGAACCCGTCAGCGCCGAGGTGAAGAGGATGGGCGCGTAGCCCACGAACTTGAGCGCGTACTTCAGCGACTCGCGGTAGGTCTCCTGCCGCCGCTGGTCCACGCCAATCAAATCCCACTTGTTGATGACAATGACGAGCGCCCGGCCCCGCTCCTCCGCCAGGCCCGCCAGCTTGGCGTCCTGGTCCACCGCCGGCTCCGTGGCGTCCATCAGCAGCACCGCCACGTCGCTGCGCTCCATGGTCTTCAGCGCGGAGATGACGGAGTACTGCTCCACCCGGTGGGCAATGGTCTTCTTGCGCCGGATGCCGGCCGTGTCCGTGAGGATGAGCTTCTGGTCCTTGTAGGTCAGCGGCGAGTCCACCGGGTCTCTCGTGGTGCCCGGCACCTCGCTGGCCACCACGCGCTTCTCCTTGAGGATGGCGTTGACCAGGGTGCTCTTGCCCACGTTGGGCCGGCCGATGATGGCCACGCGGACGACGCCGTCGTCCGGCGGGGCCTCGGCGTCCTCGTCCTCCGCCTTGGGGGGCAGCTTGGCCACCACCTCGTCGAAGAGGCCCGGCACGCCCAGGCCGTGCTCGGCGGACATGGCCTGCACCTCGCCCAGGCCCAGCTTGTAGAACTCGGCGGCCAGCGCCAGCATCTGCCCGGACGTGTTGTCGAGCTTGTTGGCGGCCACCACCACCGGCTTGCCGCTCTTGCGCAGGTACTTCGCCACCGCCTCGTCCGAGGGCGTGAGGCCCTCGCGCGCGTCGACGACGAAGATGGTGACGTCGCACTCCTCCACGGCCAGCTGCGCCTGCTCGCGCACCTGCTGCAGCAGCGTGTCCTCTTCACCGGGCACGAAGCCGCCGGTGTCGATGAACGTGAAGGTGCGGCCCTCCCACTGCGCGTCGGCGTAGTGCCTGTCGCGGGTGACTCCGGGCATGTCCTCGACGAGCGCCAGGCGCTTGCCGACGAGGCGGTTGAACAGCGTGCTCTTGCCCACGTTGGGGCGTCCGACAATCGCTACCAGGGGCTTCATCTCAGTCGTATCCCAGCTTCTTGAGGCCTTCGGGGCGCTCGCTCCAGCGAGGCTCCACACGCACCCGGAGGTCCAGGTACACGTGCGCGCCCAGGAGGCGTTGCACGGACTTGCGCGCGTCCGTGCCAATGGTCTTCAGCATCTGCCCCTGCTTGCCAATGATGATGGCCTTCTGACTGTCGCGCTCCACGTAGATGGAGGCGGCAATCCGGATGAGCCCTCCCAACTGGTTCGGCGGCGTGCCCGGCCGGGGCTCGCGCTCGGACTCGTCGAAGATGTCCACCAGCACCGCGGTGGAATAGGGAATCTCCTGGCGGCAGTGACGCAGCACCTGCTCACGGATGTACTCGGCCACCAGCGCGCGCTCCTGCTGGTCCGTGAGCATGTCCTCGTCGAAGACGTTCTCCCCTTCCGGCATGTGTCCCAGCACCGCGTGGAAGAGGCGCTCCACGCCGTCCTTCTCGCGCGCGGAGATGGGCACCACCTCCGCGAAGGGGAACTCGTTGCGGTACAGGTCGATGAGCGGCAGCAGCATCGCCTTGGGAATGGAGTCGATCTTGTTGATGACGAGGAAGGTCGGCTTGCCGATCTTCTGCAGCCGCTCGAGGATGGTGCGGTTGCCCGGGCTCACCTCGAGCTTCTCGCCCGCGGGCGGCTCGATGAGGAAGAGCACCAGGTCCACCTCCTCGGCGGCCTGGAGGGCGACCTCCACCATGTACCGGTTGAGCTCGCCCTTGGCCTGGTGGATGCCGGGCGTGTCGATGAACGCCACCTGCCCCTCCGGGCGCGTCACCACGCCGAGGATGCGGTTGCGCGTCGTTTGAGGCTTGGGCGAGACGATGGCGATCTTCTCGCCCGTCAGCGCGTTGAGCAGCGTGCTCTTGCCCACGTTGGGGCGGCCGATGAGCGCGGCGAAGCCGCTGCGATGTGTCTTCTGGGGGGAGGCCATTGCTTCGGAGGTGATCTGGGAGTCCCCGCCACTGCGGGGAGCCCCGAAGGAGAAACGTCTGTGAACGCCCTATAACAGCCCGCCGCCCGGCCATTGCGCATGGACGGGCGGCAGCCGGGCGGACTACGGCTGGGTCGTCGAGATGGTCAGCTTGTTGATGCGCACGTCCTGGCGCGGGCGGTCGCTGGCGTCGCGCGAGGCGTTGGAGATCTTCTCCACCACGTCATAGCCGCTCACCACCTCGCCGAAGATGGTGTGCTTGTTGTTGAGGTACGTGGGCTTGGACGTGGTGATGAAGAACTGGCTGCCGTTGGTGTTGGGGCGGCCGACGTTCGCCGTGGCCAGCAGGCCCACCTTGTCGAAGGTGCGACCGGACTGGTACTCGTCCGGGACGTTGAAGCCCGGGCCACCGCGGCCGGTGCCCGTCGGGTCGCCGCCCTGAATCATGAAGTTCGGAATCACGCGGTGGAAGATGACGCCGTCATAGAACGGCTTCTTCGTCTTCTCGCCCGTGTGGGGGTCCGCGAACTCGAGCTCGCCCGTCGCCAGGCCCACGAAGCTGGCCACCGTCTTCGGGGCGTCCTTCGAGAACAGGCGCACCACAATCTGGCCCTGCGTGGTGTCGAAGGTGGCGTAAAGGTCCTTGCCCGCCTGGGCCTCGTCCATCATTCCCATACTGCCCTCCCGTCTGCTGGAGGCCCGCCCGGATGGACGGGCCCGTGTCAGGTCCTCTGTCCCGCGTGCCGCTCGCTCACTGCTTCGGCGAAGCCGGCGCCTCCGGGGCCTTCTTCGGGGCCGCCGCCGGAGCCTTCACGCCCGCGGGCGCCTTGTCGCTCAACACGACCTTGTTGATGACCACCGGCGTCAGCGGCTTGTCGCGCGCGTCGCGGGGCACATTGGCAATCTTCTCCACCACGTCATAGCCCTTCACCACCTCACCGAAGATGGTGTGCCGGTTGTTCAGGTACGTGGGCGTGCTGGTGGTGATGAAGAACTGGCTGCCATTGGAGTTGGGGCCGGCGTTGGCCATGGCCAGCAGGCCGACCTTGTCGAAGGTGCGGCCGCTCTGGAACTCGTCCTCGAAGCGGTAGCCCGGGTCGCCCATGCCGGTGCCGGACGGGTCTCCGCCCTGAATCATGAAGCCCGGAATCACGCGGTGGAACACGGTGCCGTCGTACAGCGGCGTGTTCTTCTTGTCGTCTCCCGACCTGGGGTCCCGCCACTGCTTCTCACCCGCGGCCAGGGCCACGAAGTTGGTCACCGTCTTGGGGGCGTCCTTGGCGAAGAGCCGGACGACGATGTCGCCCTGACTCGTCTTCAGCGTGGCGTAGAGGTCCTTGCCGGTCTCGACCTTCTTCGTCCACTTGCCGGCAGCAGCGGCGGCGGGAGCGGCGGCCGAGGCGGTACCCACCAGGAGGCAGGCCACCAGCGCGAGCGTCATTCGGAGGGCGGAGGGTCGCATTCGGCGGGCACCTTATGCGCCACCCCTCCCCCGTCCAAGCGGTTTCAGCCCGGGGTGTCTCCCCCTGACGTTTCGGTGGGCGTGGGGCGGGGCTCGGCGGATGTGGGCAAGCGCTGCGGGAGCATGTCCAGCGTCATCCGGGCCGCGGCCTGCTCCGCCTCCTTCTTGCTGCGCCCGGTGGCGCGCGCGAAGGGCTCGTCGCCGATGAGGACCTCCACCTCGAACGTCTTCGAGTGCTCCGGGCCTGACTCCGACACCACCCGGTAGCGCGGCGGCATCTTCAGCCGCTCGTGGATGACCTGGCCCAGCGCCGTCTTGTAGTCCTTGTCCAGGCCGGAGGCCGCCTCGTCGATGAGGTCCGCGAAGAAGCGGTCCACCAACTGGAGCACCGGCTCCATGCCCGAGCTCAGGTACAGGGCGCCGAAGACGGCCTCCATGGCGTCCGCCAGCAGGGAGTTCTTCTCGCGGCCCTTGTACTTGTCCTCGCCCCGGCCCAAGAGGAGCAGGTCGCCCAGCGGGACGCGCCGAGCCACCAGGGCCAGCCCCTCCTCGTGGACGAGGCGGGCGCGCACCTTGGTGAGGAAGCCCTCCGGCACGTCCGGGTAGCGGCGCCACAGCCGGTCCGCGACGGCGAGGTTGACGACGGCGTCGCCGAAGAACTCCAGGCGCTGGTTGTCCTTCAGGCGCAGGTCCGGGTTCTCGTTGACGTACGTCTTGTGGGTGAGCGCTTCAATCGCCAGGTCGTGCCGGGAGATGGACACTCCCAGGCGGGACTCGAGGATCTGCACACGCTCGGCGAGGTTGAGCTTCTCCACGCACTTCACTCCTGTGGCGCGTCCGGACCCACCAGCCTCACGGCCTCGGGGGGGACCTTCAGCAGGTCCGCCACCATCCGGACGATGCCGGGAAATTCATCCAACTCGAACCGCCCCGCCCACACCTTGCCCTGGGCCCCCGCCAGCAACCCCCGGAAGGTGCGCCCCGCCACCCGCGCCGCGGCGAAGCGGTAGGGACGGCCCTCCACCTGGAGCTGGGCCAACAGTTCCAGGCTGCTGCGCGGGGGCACCAACGCCTCCGCCCCGAACTTCTCCACGATGTCCGCGAAGCGCACCAGCCCGGCACCCACGGGCACGGGCTGGGGCCGGGCCGCCGGCTCGCCGAACAGCGCGGAGAGGTAGCCCGTCAGCGCGGCGCGCTCGCGGAACTCGGACAGCTCCAGCGTGTGGCCGCTCGCGCTGCGGACGTCTTCCCCGCCGCGCACCACCCGGGCCACCCGGAAGTTGCCCAGCCGGTCTGCCACCAGCGTGACGGTCAGCTCACCGTCCACCACCTCGGTGGACAGCTCCAGCGTCTCCGGGTCCACGCGCGGGGCGAGCCCCAGCACCTGGAGCTCCGCCGAGCGCCGCTGGACGTGGAAGATGTGCTCGTTGAAGGCGTCGGACAGCAGCGCCTCGATGTCCGAGACGTCGCTGAGGGCCCCCACCAGGATGGGCGCCAGCCCCACCACCGCCGCCGGGGCGATGGGGATGAGACGGTCCCCCATCACCTGGAAGGTCACCTCGGGGATGAAGGCCCGGGTGACGGGGTTCACCAGCGGAGAGGACTCCAGGTCCAGCACCGCCTCGGTGCCGGCCACGTCCTCCCTCACCTGCAGCCCGAGTCCCTCCAGCCGAGCAGTATCCATTACGCCCCTTTGAAGATTTCGCGGGCGATGATGGTACGCTGGATCTCGCTCGTCCCCTCACCAATCTCGCAGAGCTTGGCGTCGCGCAGGTAGCGCTCTACGGGGAACTCACGGGTGTAGCCGTACCCCCCGTGGATCTGCACCGCCTTGTTGCAGGCGCGCATGGCCGACTCGGAGGCGAAGAGCTTGGCCATGGAGGCCTCCTTCGAGTACGGCTTGCCCTCGTCCGCGAGCTTCGCCGCGCGGTGCACCAGCAGGCGGGCCGCGTCGATCTCCGTCTTCATGTCCGCCATCATCCAGCGCAGGCCCTGGAACTCGCCGATGGGCTGACCGAACGCGGTGCGCTCGCGCGAGTAGCGGATGGACTCCTCGAGGGCGCCGCGGCCCAGGCCCACGGCGAGCGCGCCGATGGTGATGCGGCCCTTGTCGAGGATCTGCATCGTGTCGATGAAGCCGCGATCGATCTCCCCCACGCGGAAGGAGTCCGGCACCTCGACGTTCTCCAGGATGAGCTCGGCGGTGTCCGACGAGCGCATGCCCAGCTTTCCGTGGATGGCGCGCTGGCTGAAGCCCGGCATGCCCTTCTCCAGCAGGAAGGCGGTGATGCCCTTCTGCCGCTTCTCTGGAGACGTGATGGCCAGCACCACGAAGACATCGCCCACGGTGCCCTGGGTGATGAACATCTTGGTGCCGTTGAGCACCCAGTTGTTGCCCTTGCGGACGGCGGTGGTCTTCATGCCGGAGGCGTCCGAGCCGGAGCCGGGCTCCGTCAGGCCCCACGCGCCCAGGGCCTCGCCGGTGGCGAGCTTGGGCAGGTACTTCTTCTTGAGCGCCTCGCTGCCAAACACGCGCAGGTGGCTGGTGCCCAGGCCGTTGTGGCTCGCCACCGTCAGCGCGAGCGAGCCGTCATAGCGGGCGATCTCCTCCACGGCGACCGCCACGGCCAGTGAGTCCATGGCCGCGCCGCCGTACTCCTCGGCGACCAGCATGCCCATGACGCCCAACTGGCCCAGCTCCCGGACGACTTCCAGCGGGAACTTCTCCTCCTTGTCCCACTCGCGGGCGTACGGCTTCACCCGGCGTTCGCAGAAGTCACGGAGGGAGGACTGCAGTGCGCGGTGGCTTTCAGGAAGTTCGAAATCCATGGTGTCGGCAGGATCTATAGCAGAGCGCCCCAGCGCAGGCCGGGGCCTTGCGTGGGGAGCAGGTTTTCTACTCAGACGGGATAGACACCGTGCTTCTTCTCGGCACGGGGCTGGTGGCGCTGGGAGTACAGCCGATAACGCTGGCTCAGCTCCTGACGCAGGCGGTCTCCGGGGACGATCTCATCGATGACCAGCTCGCTGGCCAGCTTGTAGATGTCCACGTCGGCCTTGTACTCGTCGCGCAGCTTCTGGACGTAGGCCGGCCGCTCGGCCTCGGGCAGCTCCTGGATCTTGTTGTAGTAGACGGCATTCACGGCCGCCTCCGGGCCCATGACGGCGATCATCGCGCCGGGCAGCGCCAGGGTGGCTTCCGGCGCGAAGCCGGGGCCGCTCATGGCGTACAGGCCGGCGCCGTAGGCCTTGCGCACCACCACGCAGATTTTCGGAACGCTCGCTTCGGACACGGCGGAGATCATCTTCGCGCCGGCGCGGATGATGCCGGCCCGCTCCACCTTGGTGCCGATCATGAAGCCCGGCACGTCCGCCAGATAGAGCAGCGGGATGTTGAACGCGTCACACAGCCAGATGAAGCGCGCCGCCTTGTCCGCGCTGTCCACGAAGAGCACGCCGCCCTTGTACTTGGGCTGGTTGGCGACGATGCCCACGGGCATGCCGTCGATGCGGGCCAGGCCGGTGATGAGCTCCTGCGCGAAGAGCTTCTTCACCTCGAACCAGCTGTCCTCGTCGATGAGCTCCTTGATGAGCGCATGCATGTCGAAGGGCTTGTTCTGGTCCGCGGGGACGATCTCCTCCACGCGCTTGCCGCTGCCCTTCGGTGCAATGGGCTGCGCCTCCGGGGCGCGCTGGCCGAAGTTCTCCGGGAAGTAGCTGATGTACTTCTTGGCGGCGGAGATGGCCTCCTCCTCCGTCTTCACCAGCACGTCGCCGACGCCGGAGATGGAGCAGTGCATCTTCGCGCCGCCCATCTCCTCCAGCGTCACCTTCTCGCCAATCACCATCTCCGCCATGCGCGGGCTGCCCAGGTACATGGAGGCGTTGCCGTCCACCATGATGACCAGGTCGCAGAACGCGGGGATGTACGCGCCACCGGCGGCGGAGGGCCCGAAGAGGAGGCACACCTGCGGCACGAAGCCGGACATGTGCACCTCGTTGTAGAAGATGCGGCCCGCGCCGCGGCGGCCGGGGAACATCTCCACCTGGTCGGTGATGCGGGCCCCGGCGGAGTCCACCAGGTAGAAGAGCGGGCAGCGGAGCGAGCGGGCCGTCTCCTGGATGCGGAGGATCTTCTCCACCGTGCGGGCGCCCCAGCTCCCCGCCTTCACCGTGGAGTCATTGGCCATGATGGCCACGGTGCGACCGGCCACCTTGCCGAGACCGATGACGACGCCGTCCGAGGGCAGCTCCGGGTCCAGGTTGTTGGCGAGCTTCGCGTCCTCGACGAAGGAGCCTTCATCCACCAGCAGGCGGATGCGCTCACGGGCGAACAGCTTGCCCGCTTCCTTGTTCTTCGCGTGGTACTTCTCCGCGCCGCCCTTCTCCACCTGCGCAATCTTTTCCAGCAGCTTCGAGTCTTGGGACATGGCCCGGGCCACATAGCAGAAAGGTCCCCGTCTGGCTGCCTTCTCTCCGAGGGTGCGCCGCGTCGTGACGTCCAGCTTACGACGCAGTGTGTGAACGAGGGGGCGCGGGGGGTGCCGCTGGCGGGCCCCCTGCCTACCTTGGAGCCCTATCCGGGGGGCAACACGCGAGCGGTGACGCCTCCCGTACTCATCTGGCCGTGGAGGGACGCATGTTCGCAGCGAAGAAAGGCAAGTGGATGGCGAAGGGGTTGGCCAAGAGCGACCTCATCCGTAAGGCGGTGGCGCACAAGATCATCAATGACCTGCCGCGTGCCGCGCGGAACCGGTGGGAGGACTTCGAGCCGGACGATGTCCTGAACCTGATTGGCTTGAGCACCTACAAGCCCGTGCGCAGCGGCCTGGGTGGCCTGGGCGTCTTCATCCTCGGCGTGGCCGCCGGTGGCGTGGCGGCGCTGCTCTTCGCCCCGAAGACGGGCACCGAGCTGCGCACCACCGTCAAGGACAAGGCGATGGGCTACGTGAACCGGCAGAACATCAACATCGGCCAGGAGAAGACCGCCAGCGCCTGAGGCGGCCATCCACTGACTGAAGGTCCTTCGGGGGCGCCCGTCCTGCACATCCAGGCCGGCCGCCCCCGGTGGTTTTTTCAGCGCCCCTTGTAGACGGGCGGGCGCTTCTCGGCGAAGGCGCGCAGGCCCTCGAGCCGGTCCTCCGTCTTGAGGATCTCCTCGTACTTGCGCAGCTCCAGCGCGAGCGCGTCGTCCAGCTCCAGGCCGACGCCCTCGTCGATGGCGTGCTTCGCGGTGCCCACGGCGAGGGGCGCGTTCTTCACCACCGTCTCCGCCAGCCCGAAGGCCACCTCCAGCAGGTGCCCCTCCGGAGCGAGCCGATTGACGAGGCCGATGCTGAAGGCCTCGGCCGCGTTGACGGTGCGCGCGGTGAGGATGAGGTCCTTCGCCCGGCCCACGCCGATGAGGCGCGACAGCCGCTGCGTCCCGCCGCCGCCGGGGATGATGCCCAGCCGCGTCTCCGTCAGGCCCAGCTCCGCCGCAGGGGCGGCGACGCGCAAATCACACGCCAGCGACAGCTCCGTGCCGCCGCCGAAGGCCGTGCCGTTGATGGCGGCGATGAAGACGCAGTCGCTCTTCTCGATGGCGCGGAGGGTGCGGCGCAACCCATCGAGGAAGGCGCGCACGTCGTCCTCGGACATGGTGGCGCGCTCCTTCAAGTCGGCACCGGCGCAGAAGGCCTTGTCGCCCGCGCCGGTGATGATGACGGCGCGCACCTCGCGGCCCGAGGACACGCGGGCGACGAGGTCACCCAGTTCCTTCAGCATGGCCCGGCTTATGGCATTGCGGCGGCCCTCGCCGTCGATGGTCCAGATCTCGATGGCACCCCGTGCGTCGACCTTGAATTCCGGCATGTGCGCTACCCTCTCCAGGCCCGTCCGGCGGGCCGCCCTGGGACGCGCCAGAGTGCGGCGGGAAGCCGGGTCTGGCAAGGCGGAAACGGTTAGCATTGGACGCATGTCATCGCGCTTCACACCGCGTCGTCTGTCCCGTTGGGCTCCCTGGCTGCCTTCCACGCTCGCCCTGGTGGCCCTGGTTGCTCCCCTGGTGGCCCTGGCCCGAGGCGGCGGCGGTGAGCACTACACCCGTCCCTCGTCGGACGATGACGGCGGCGGTGGTGGTCTTCCCCTCTGGCTCATCTACGAGCTGTTCCGCCTGGTCTTCCGCTACCCCAAGGTGATGCTGCCGCTGATCGCCATCGGCTTCGTCGTCTGGTGGGTCTACAAGCGCAACCTGCACCCGGACGCCACCACGCGCCGCGCCCTGGAGCAGCACGAGGCGGACCGGCGCACCCAGGTGGGCCAGCGCGACGTGCAGGGCTGGGTGAATGCCCTCAAGCTGAAGGACCCCGCCTTCGAGCTGCAGCCGGTGCTCGACAAGACGAAGTGGTTGTTCCTGGAGCTGCAGAAGGCGTGGTTCCTGCGCGACATGACGCCCGTGCGGCCCTTCCTGTCGGATGCCACGTGGCAGCGGTTCAACGTGCAGCTCAAGCTCCTGGACGCGCAGGGCGTGCGTGACGCGATTACCGACTTCCAGGTGCTGGACATCCAGCTCATCGGCCTCACGCAGAGCCAGTGGTTCGATGGCATCCAGATTCGCGTCCAGGCGCGGATGCGTGACACGGACGTGCCCGCATCGTTCACGGACGCGCAGGCCACGGACGCCGCGCGCAAGGTTCCCCCCGAGTCCTTCACCGAGGTGTGGACCTTCGTGCGCAAGCCCGGTGCGCAGACGCGCCTGGGGCAGGACCTGTTCCAGGGCAAGTGCCCCAACTGCGGCGCTCCGTTCGCGGGCGGCGCGGCGAACAAGTGCGATTACTGCGGCGCGGTGGTGAACTCCGGTAACTACGACTGGACGCTGTCGGAAATCACGCAGGGCGTGGAGCACGTGCGCTACCACAAGACGGTGGACGGGCTGCTCCCGGCGCGCGAGGAGGACCCCGCGCTCAACCTGGAGATTCTGGAGGACCGCGCGTCACTGCTGTTCTGGAAGTGGATTGATTCGCAGAGCCGGGGCGACGCGAAGACGTTGGCGAAGGTGGCCAATCCCGAGGCCGTGCAGCGGCTGGGCTCGGAGCTGGAGAGCCTGCGTGGCAAGGGCCGGCGCCGCGTGTTCCTGGAGTGCGCGGTGGGCTCGGTGGACGTGTGCTCGCTGGAGGTTCATCCGGAGGGCTACGACGTAGCGCACGTGGACGTGCGCTGGAGCGCGCGCATGGGCGTGGGGCCCGTGAATGAAAAGCCGCCGCAGCTGCCCACGGTGCCGCAGCGCTTCATCTTCTCGCTGGTGCGCAGGCACGGCGCGAAGACGAACACCGACAACGGCATGTCCACGGACCGCTGCCCCAACTGCAACGCGACGCTCACGGACAGCGCCTCCACCTCGTGTGACTTCTGCGGCACGCAGCTGGGCACCGGTGAGCGGGACTGGGTGCTCGCGTCCGCCCTGCCCTTCGAGGCGTGGAACGTGGAGCAGGATCAGCGGCACCAGGCGCACGTGCTGCGCAAGGCGGTGGCCACGCAGAAGGAGCGCGAGCGCGTCCCCTCCCCCGCCTCCGACGTCGTCATGGACGTGCAGGAGCGGCAGCGGCTGCTCTACATGATGGCCGCGATTGCGGCGGCGGACGGCGAGGTGTCGTCCAGTGAGCGGAAGCTCTTGAAGCTCTGCTCGGAGCGCTGGGGCGTGGAGTGGGACAACGTGGAGATGGCGCTGCGATCCGGGCCACAGTTGTTCGACCGGTTGGTGCCGCGTGGCTCTCCGGAGGCGGAGCTCATCCTCCGCAACATCGTGGAGATCGCGATGGTGGACGGGCGAATCGACCGCAAGGAGCGGCGCATGCTGGAGACGGCCGCCGCGCACCTGGGGCTTCAGGAGAAGCTGTCCTCGATGCTCGGCGAGATTTGACGACGAGGGGCGGCCCGGAGCTCCATCCGGTGCCGCCCTTCTCGCGTTCAAGCAGTGACGCGCGTGATCAGCTCTGCGCGCTCTGCTGTTGCATCCGGCGCGACGCCTTCTTCTCGCGCTCACCCAGCGCCGCTTGCAGGTACTTGCCGGCCAGCTTCCGGCCAATCAGCTCCTGCGCAATCTCCCCGGCCTCGACCAGCTTCTCCAGGTTGATGCCCGTCTCCACGCCCATGCCATGCAGCATGAACACGGCGTCCTCGGTAGCCAGGTTGCCCGCCGCGCCCGGCGCGTAGGGGCACCCACCCAGTCCACCGATGCTCGCGTCGAACGTCGTCACGCCCGCGGACAAACCGACCAGCGCATTCGCCAGCGCGGTGCCGCGCGTGTCGTGCATGTGCAGCGCGAGCTTCTCCACCGGGATGTACTTGAGCAGCGCTTCGAGAATGCGCTCAGTCTGCCGAGGCGTGCCGACACCAATCGTGTCACCCAGGCTCAACTGATACAGCCCCGCGTCCACGAGCTGCCGGCAGATGTCCACCACCCGCTCCACCGGCACGTCGCCCTCGTACGGGCAGCCCCACACCGTGGACAGGTAGCCGCGCACGCGCATGCCCGCCGAGAGCGCCGCCGCCGTCACCTCGCGCGCGCCCGCCAGGGCCTCGGCGATGCTCTTGTTGATGTTCTTCTTCGAGTGGGCCTCGGACGCGGAGATGAACACCGCCGCCTCCTCCAGCCCTGCATCCTTCGCGCGCTGCAGACCCTTGAGGTTGGGCACGAGCGCGCTGAACACCACGCCCTCGCGCCGCCCCACCATGCGCAGCAATTCCTCCGCGTCCGCGAGCTGCGGAATCCACTTCGGCGAGACGAAGGACGTCACCTCGATGCGCTTCTCGCCCGCGGCGACGAGCGCGTCGATGAGGCGCGCCTTGTCTCGCGTGGGCAGCGTGCGCAGCTCGTTCTGCAAGCCATCCCGGGGGCCGACCTCATAGACGTCGACCCGCTTCGGAAGCTGGCCCAGCCAGCCGGTTGGCACTCGGGAATTTGCGTTCGGATTCACTGGACGAGCTCAGCGACTTCGCAGCGCTGCTCCCACAATCAAATCGGTCGACCGGGATTGCGGTGGCCCACCGTCCAGCCCACCGTGCACCCAGGCCGTGAAAAACCCCGTGACTTCCAACAGCCGAGTCAGTTCCGCAAGGGGATAGTAGCGAATGGCATACGTCGCGGTGAGACGCCGACCGGTCGGTAGGGTGAGCGTCCGCCGCCCCTCGTCTCTTCCTGTAACCGCGTCGAAACGGCTCTGCTCCTCCAACACGCTCCCGTCCGGAAGCGTCTGTTGGAATGCCGCCGCCGGTGACTCCACCAACCGCTCGTACGGCACCGTCTGGAACACCAGCCTCCCTCCCGGACGCAGTACGCGCGCCACCTCGCGCAGGATGTGCACGTGCTCGTCGTCCGTGAAGGCGAACAGTGTCGAGTACCAGGCGTAGGCTCCGGCCAACGAGGCGTCCTGAAACGGCAGCGCGCGCAGATCTCCCTGCACCGCGGGAAACCCTGTCCTCCGCATGGATAGTGATAGCGCGTCTAATTCGAGACCGATGACGCGCCCGGCCAAAGGCCCCATGGAATTGAGGCGCGCCGCGTGACGTCCGTGGCCGCAGCCCAGATCCACCACCGGTGCCGGGCCGGGCACGTCCGCGAAGGCGCGCTCCAGGTACTCCACCTCGCGGGCCGTGACAGCCTCCGAGAGGAACGGCAGCGTGCTGCGCAGGTAGAGCTCACCGAAGAAGGACACGGGCGTGTGACTCCCACCTCAATGGCAGCGAGGTCTTCAGGGAAGAATACGGGCGGCCCGCACGTGCTCAAGTGCGCGCGGGGCCTTCGGCGTATGGATTCCGCGCATGTGAGGCAGGAGGCAGGGCCGGCCGGTGGGAGCCCTGGCACCCTGCTCCCACTCGGCGGGTTCTCCTGAGGCGCCGCACCTGATCCGCGGGCGGTGGGACTGGTGGACCACATCAGACCCATTGCTCCGGGCGGGTATTGCGCCTATGGGAGGAACACGGTGCTGCCCTACGGGGCAATGGCACCCCTCCTCACTCTCAAGGACGCACCATGGCGCAAGTGCCTCCCCCGTCCTCCACCGACTTCCCGCCCCCGTCGCTCGACGCGTGGCGCAAGGCCGTGGAGAAGGACCTGAAGGGCAAGCCCTTCACCTCGCTCCAGTCGAACCTGGAAGGCGGACTGCCCCTTCAGCCGCTCTACACGCCCCAGGACGCTCCGCCTCCCGTGGAGCCGCCGGGCGTGGCCCCGTACGTCCGCGGCACCCAACCGCTGGGCCACACGGAGGGCGGCTGGACGGTGTGCCAGGAGTACGCCGGCCCCGACGTGGCCTCCACCGCCGAGGCGCTGCGCACCGACCTGGAGCGTGGCGCGCAGGGCGCCTGGCTGCTGCTGGACGCGCCGCACGGCATCGACGTGAAGGACGCCGCCACGCTGCAGAAGCTCCTCGCGCACGTCCCGCTGGAGCGTACGCCCGTGCATCTGGAGCCGGCGCGTGACGTGCTCGCTCCCGCGTCCCTCCTGCTCCAGGTGGCGGATGCGAAGCGCGTCGCGCGCAGCGCCCTCAGGGGCAGCCTGGGCGTCGACCCGATTGGCGCGATGGCGCGCGCGGGCGCGGCGAAGGTGGATGTGGCCGGCACGCTCGCGAAGGCCGCGCCGATGGTGACGTCCCTCCTGAAGGAAGCGCCGGGTCTGCGCGTGCTGCTGGTGTCCTCGCGCGCCTGGGCGGACGCGGGCGCCACGCCGGTGCAGGAGCTGGCGTGGGCCATCGCCACTGGCGTGGAGTACCTGCGCGAGCTGGAGCGCGCGGGCGTGGCTCCTGGAGACGCGGCGCGCTCGGTGCAGTTCGCGCTGTCCGTGGGCGGGCAGTTCTTCCCGGAGATTGCGCGGCTGCGCGCGGCGCGGCTGCTCTGGTCCAAGGTCGTCGCCGCATCGGGTGGTGCGCCGGAGGCCCAGGCCATGTCGCTGCATGCGCGCACGGCCAGCGGCACCAAGACGAAGCGAGATCCGTGGGTGAACATCCTGCGTGCCACCGCGGAGTCCTTCGCCGCCGTCGTCGCGGGCGCGGACAGCGTGAGCACGTCTCCTTTCGACGAGCCCCTCGGCACGCCCGATGAACAGGGCCGGCGGCTCGCGCGCAACACGCAGCTCATCCTGCGTGATGAGTCCAGCCTCAATCGCGTCGCGGACCCCGCGGGCGGCAGCTACTTCCTGGAGCAGCTCACGCAGGAGCTCGCTCGCGCGGCATGGACGGAGCTGCAGCGCATCGAGTCGCTGGGCGGCATGACGCGCGCCCTCGTACAGGGGGACGTGGCCCGCGCACTCACGGATGCCGTGGCCGCGCGCGACAAGGCAGTGCGCTCGCGTCGCCTGCCCATTGTCGGCGTCAGCGAGTTCCCGCACCTCACCGAGGCCCCCGTCCAGCGCGAGCCGCATTCCACGCCCGCGCCCGTGGTGCCCGAGGGTGGCTTCGTGCCGCTGCGCCCCGTACGCCTGTCGGAAACCTTCGAGAGCCTGCGCGACGCGAGCGACCGTCACCTGGGCCTCTCCGGTGCGCGCCCTCGCGCCTTCATGGTGAGCCTGGGCACGCTGGCCGAGCACACCGTGCGCTCCACGTGGGTCACCAACGCGCTGGCCGTCGGCGGCATCGAGACCGTCGAGCAGCGCGACTTCGCGGATGCCGCGCAGGCGGCGGAAGCCTTCGCCTCCTCGGGCACGCCGCTCGCGGTCATCTCCGGTCCGGACACGCTCTATCTCGAGCAGGTGCCCGCGCTCGCCAAGGCCCTCAAGGCGAAGGGCGCGCGCACCGTGGTCGTCGCCGGACGTCCCGGTGACAACGAGGCCGCCTTCCGCGCGGCCGGCGTGGACCTCTTCATCTCCGCGGGAGCGGACCTGTTCCAGCTCCTGAAGACCCTGCACCAGCACCTGGGAGTCGCCTGATGCGCCCCACCGTCCCCGACTTCTCCCGCGTCGCCTTCGACGCCCCCGAGACGCAGCCCTCCCCCACCGTGCGCGACTCTCAGTCGCGCCAGGCGCGCGAGGCCACCTCCAACGCCGAGCGCTGGGAAACGCCCGAGGGCATTCCCGTCAAGCCGCTCTACACGCCCGAGGACCTGGAGGGCGTGGCGCACCTGGGCTCGCTGCCGGGTCTGCCTCCCTTCGTGCGCGGCCCGTACTCCACGATGTACGTGCAGCAGCCGTGGACTGTGCGTCAGTACGCCGGGTTCTCCACGGCCGAGGCCTCCAACGCCTTCTACCGCCGCAACCTCGCGGCCGGTCAGAAGGGCCTGTCCATCGCCTTCGACCTCGCCACGCACCGTGGCTACGACAGCGATCATCCGCGCGTCGCCGGTGACGTGGGCATGGCGGGCGTGGCCATCGACTCCATCAAGGACATGCGCATCCTGTTCGACCGGATTCCGCTCGACCAGATGTCCGTGTCGATGACGATGAACGGAGCGGTGCTCCCCATCCTCGCGCTCTACGTGGTGGCGGCCGAGGAACAGGGCGTGCGCCCCGAGCAGCTCAGCGGGACCATCCAGAACGACATCCTCAAGGAGTTCATGGTCCGCAACACGTACATCTACGGACCGGCTCCCTCGATGCGCATCGTGGGCGACATCTTCCGCTTCACGGCGGAGAAGATGCCGCGCTTCAACAGCATCAGCATCAGCGGCTACCACATGCAGGAAGCCGGCGCGTCGCAGGACCTGGAGTTGGGCTACACGCTCGCGGACGGCGTCGAGTACATCCGCGCGGGGCTCGCCGCGGGCCTGGACGTGGACGCCTTCGCGCCGCGCCTGTCGTTCTTCTGGGCCATCGGCATGAACTTCTTCATGGAGGTGGCCAAGCTGCGCGCGGCCCGCCTCCTGTGGGCCCACCTGCTCAGGGGCTTCAAGCCGAAGAGCGACAAGAGCCTCGCGCTGCGCACGCACTGCCAGACGTCTGGTTGGAGCCTCACCGCGCAGGACGTCTACAACAACGTCGTGCGCACCTGCGTGGAGGCCATGGCCGCCACCCAGGGCCACACGCAGAGCCTCCACACCAACTCACTCGACGAGGCCATCGCGCTGCCCACCGACTTCAGCGCGCGCATCGCCCGCAACACGCAGCTCTACCTCCAGTTGGAGAGCGGCACCACGCGCGTCATCGACCCGTGGGGCGGCAGCTACTACGTGGAGCGCCTCACCCATGAGCTGGCGCACAAGGCCTGGGCGCACATCCAGGAAGTGGAAGCGCTGGGCGGCATGACGAAGGCGATTGAAGCCGGTCTGCCCAAGCTGCGAATCGAAGAGGCCGCGGCGCGCACGCAGGCGCGCATCGACTCGGGACGTCAGGCCATCATCGGCGTGAACAAGTACCCGCCCGAGCGCGAGGACCGCATCGACATCCTCAAGGTGGACAACACCGCCGTGCGCGAGGCGCAGATTGCGCGCCTGCGCGAGCTGCGCGCCGAGCGCAACGCCGACGAGGTCCGCCGCCGCCTGGACGCGCTCACCGAGGCGGCCTCGCGCAAGGAAGGAAACCTCCTGGCGCTCGCCATCGACGCGGCGCGCGCCAAGGCCACCGTGGGCGAAATCAGCGACGCGCTCGAGAAGGTCTTCGGGCGCTACGAGGCCACCGTGCGAAGCATCTCCGGAGTCTATTCGGCCGAGGCCGGTACCGCGGGCGGCATCGCCGACGCGCGTGCGAAGGCGGATGCCTTCCTCGCGCGCTTCGGCCGCCGGCCGCGCATCCTCATCGCGAAGATGGGCCAGGACGGTCATGACCGCGGGCAGAAGGTCATCGCCACCGCGTTCGCCGACCTGGGCTTCGACGTGGACATCGGTCCCCTCTTCCAGACGCCCGAGGAGTCCGCGCGTCAGGCGGTGGAGAACGACGTGCACGTCGTCGGTGCCAGCTCGCTCGCCGCCGGCCACCTCACGCTGGTGCCGGAGCTGAAGCACGCGCTCAAGAAGCTGGGCCGCGAGGACATCATGGTCGTGGTGGGCGGCGTGATTCCGCCGCAGGACTACGACGCGCTGCGGGCCGCCGGCGCCGCCGCCATCTTCGGGCCGGGCACCGTCATCGCGAAGGCAGCCACCGAGCTGCTCGACAAGCTCTCCGCCGAGCTGGAGGCGGCGTGAAGCTGCTGCCCGCGGACACCTACGTCGAGGGCGTCCGCGCCGGAGACCGCGCGGTGCTCGCGCGCGCCATCACCCTGGTGGAGAGCGAGCACCCTCGCCATGCCGCGCTCGCGCAGGAGGTCCTCACGCGCCTGCTGCCCCACACGGGCCGCAGCCAGCGCGTGGGCATCAGCGGCGTTCCGGGCGTGGGCAAGAGCACCTTCATCGACGCGCTCGGCATGCACCTCGTGCGCGGCAACCACAAGGTGGCGGTGCTCGCCATCGATCCGTCGAGCACCATCTCCGGCGGCAGCATCCTCGGTGACAAGACGCGCATGGCCCGCCTGTCTCGCGAGGCCGACGCTTACATCCGTCCCAGTCCTTCGAGTGGCACGCTGGGCGGCGTGGCGCGCAAGACGCGCGAGACGCTGCTGCTATGCGAGGCCGCCGGCTTCGACGTGGTGCTGGTGGAGACGGTGGGCGTGGGCCAGTCGGAGACGGTCGTCTCGGAGCTGGTGGACTTCTACCTGGTGCTGATGCTCGCGGGCGCGGGCGACGAGCTGCAGGGCATCAAGCGCGGCATCCTCGAAGTCGCGGACATGATTGCCATCAACAAGGCGGACGGCGACAACGCGCAGCGCGCCGAAAGGGCCCGCGCCGAGTACCGCGCCGCCCTGCACCTCATGCGGCCGGGCGCGGAGCCGGTCGTCACCACGTGCAGCGCGCTGGAGGGCCTCGGCATCGACAAGGTGTGGAGCGCCGTGGAGTCCCAGATTGCCCAACGCGCTGCATCGGGCGAGCTGACGCGGCGCCGCAAGGCGCAGCAGGTGGGATGGATGTGGGCCATGGTGCAGGACGGGCTGCGAGCGGCCCTGCATGCGCACCCCGAGGTGTCCGCCCTCGTGCCCGTGCTGGAGCAGAACGTGCGTGAAGGCGAGGTGACGCCGACCTCGGCCGCACTGCGTGTGTTGGAGGCCTTCCTGCCTCGTTCGCCAGCCTGACAGCCCGCGTCAGGCAGCGGGCACCCGCCGTCTCAATCGCTTGCCGGGCCCGCATCGCACTTCTAGTGTACGCGCGTGCGACTCGTTCAGCCGAACACCGTTCCCTCGCCTTACAAGCCCCGTCACCACGTCCGCATTGTCACCGCGGCGAGCCTCTTTGATGGCCATGACGCGGCCATCAACGTGATGCGCCGCCTGATGCAGGCGTCGGGCGCCGAGATCATCCACCTGGGCCACAACCGCTCCGTGGCGGAGATCGTCGACTGCGCCATCCAGGAGGATGCCCAGGGCATTGCCATCACGTCCTACCAGGGCGGTCACGTCGAGTTCTTCAAGTACATGATCGACCTGCTCCGCCAGCGCGGCGCGAACATCAAGGTGTTCGGCGGCGGTGGCGGCACCATCCTCCCGACCGAAATCGAGGAACTGCACAAGTACGGCGTCACGCGCATCTACTCGCCGGACGACGGGCGGGCCATGGGCCTGCAGGGGATGATCGACGACCTCATCGCCCAGTGCGACTTCGAGAAGCGGCCGGCGGACTTCAAGCCGCTCGTCAAGAAGCCCCTCCCCCAGGAGCCCGAGCGTCTCGCCGCGCTCATCACCATCGCGGAGAACTTCGCGGATGCGGGCGAGGACTTGCGCAAGGCCATGGCGGCGGCCCACCTGGATGCGCCGCGCGTGCCCGTGCTCGGCATCACCGGCACCGGTGGCGCGGGCAAGTCCAGCCTCGTGGATGAGCTCGTGCGCCGCTTCCTGGCGGACTTCCCGGACAAGACGCTCGCCGTGCTGTCCGTGGACCCGTCCAAGCGCAAGTCCGGCGGCGCGCTGCTGGGTGACCGCATCCGCATGAACGCCATCGACAACCCGCGCGTGTACATGCGCTCGATGGCCACGCGGCAGAGCAACCTGGCGCTCTCCCGCCACGTCGCCCACTCCATCGAGGTCTGCAAGGCGGCGGGCTTCGACCTCATCATCGTGGAGACGTCCGGCATCGGGCAGTCGGACACCGAAATCACCGAGCACTCGGACGTGTCGCTCTACGTGATGACGGCCGAGTACGGCGCGGCGACGCAGCTCGAGAAGATCGACATGCTCGACTTCGCTGACGTCATCGCCATCAACAAGTTCGACAAGCGCGGCTCGCTGGACGCGCTGCGCGACGTGCGCAAGCAGTGGAAGCGCAACCACAACGCCTTCAACATCGCGGACGACGCGGTGCCCGTGCACGGCACGATTGCATCGCAGTTCAACGACCCGGGGATGAACCGGCTCTACCGCGCCATCATGGACGCGCTGGTGAAGAAGACCGGTGCCCAGGTCCACTCGCACTTCGAGCTCACGCCGGGCATGAGCGAGAAGAAGTGGATCATCCCGCCGGAGCGCACGCGCTACCTCGCCGAAATCGTCGAGACGTGCGAGTCCTACGACGCCTTCGTCCGTGCGCAGGCCGCGATTGCCCGGCGCATGTACCAGCTCCACGGCACCATCCAGGCGCTGCGCGCCAACGTGGGCAAGAAGCGGCTGGAGATTGTCGAGCCGAAGGACCCGTCCGACGTGGTGCAGGTGACGGAGCGCGTGGAGGGCGAGCCCGCGTACCTCGGCGAATTGGTGACGCTGTACCAGGATCTGGAGAGCCGCCTGCATGCGGACTGCCGCCGCCTGCTGGCCGAGTGGCCCGCGACGAAGCGGCGCTACGCGGCGTCCAAGTACCAGTACCAGGTGCGCGACAAGGTCATCGAGCTGGACCTCTACACCGAGTCCCTCTCGCACCTGCGCATCCCCAAGATTGCCCTCCCCCGCTACGAGGACTGGGGCGACATCCTCACGTGGCTCCTGCGCGAGAACGCGCCGGGCGCCTTCCCGTACACGGCGGGCGTCTTCCCGCTCAAGCGCGAGAACGAGGACCCCGCGCGCATGTTCGCGGGTGAAGGCGGTCCGGAGCGCACCAACAAGCGCTTCCACTACGTGTCGCGCGGGCTGCCGGCGAAGCGCCTGTCCACCGCGTTCGACTCGGTGACGCTGTACGGCGAGGACCCGGACCACCGGCCGGACATCTACGGCAAGGTGGGCAACTCGGGCGTGTCGATTGCGAATGTGGACGACGCGAAGAAGCTCTACTCGGGCTTCGACCTCGCGGACCCGTCCACGTCCGTGTCGATGACCATCAACGGCCCCGCGCCCATGCTGCTGGGCTTCTTCCTCAACGCCGCCGTGGACCAGCAGTGCGAGAAGTGGATTCGCGAGCAGGGCCAGGTCGAGGCCGTCGAGAAGAAGATCGACGCCATCTACCGCGAGCGCGGCCTGCCCCGCCCCCGCTACCAGGGCGAATTGCCGCAGGGCAACGACGGCCTGGGCCTGCTGCTGCTGGGCGTGTCCGGCGACGAGGTGCTGCCGAAGGACGTCTACGAGAAGATCCGCGCGAGGACGCTGCAGCAGGTGCGCGGCACCGTGCAGGCGGACATCCTCAAGGAGGACCAGGCGCAGAACACCTGCATCTTCTCGACGGAGTTCGCCCTGCGGGTGATGGGCGACATCCAGCAGTACTTCATCGACCAGAAGGTGCGGAACTTCTACTCGGTGTCCATCTCCGGGTACCACATCGCGGAGGCCGGGGCGAACCCCATCTCCCAGCTGGCCTTCACGCTGGCCAACGGCTTCACCTTCGTCGAGTACTACCTGTCGCGCGGGATGCACATCGACGACTTCGCGCCCAACCTGTCGTTCTTCTTCTCGAACGGCATGGACCCCGAGTACACGGTGCTCGGCCGCGTGGCGCGCCGCATCTGGGCCAAGGCCATCCGGGACAAGTACGGCGGCAATGACCGCTCGCAGAAGCTGAAGTACCACATCCAGACGTCCGGCCGGTCCCTGCACGCGCAGGAGATTGCCTTCAACGACATCCGCACCACGTTGCAGGCGCTGCTGGCACTGAATGACAACTGCAACTCGCTGCACACCAACGCCTACGACGAGGCGATTACGACGCCCACCGAGGAGAGCGTGCGGCGGGCGCTCGCCATCCAGCTGGTCATCAACAAGGAGTTCGGCCTGTCAAAGAACGAGAACCCCAACCAGGGCTCGTTCATCGTCGAGGAGCTGACGGACCTGGTGGAGGCGGCGGTGCTGGCGGAGTTCCGCGCCATCTCCGAGCGCGGCGGCGTGCTGGGCGCGATGGAGCGGATGTACCAGCGCTCGAAGATTCAGGAGGAGTCGCTGTACTACGAGACGCTGAAGCACGATGGAACGCTGCCCATCATCGGCGTGAATACGTTCCTGGACCCGAAGGGCTCGCCGACCATCATCCCGCCCGAGGTCATTCGCGCGACGAAGGAGGAGAAGGACTACTCCATCACCTCGCGTGACGCGTTCTGGAAGCGGAACGCGGCGACGGCGCCCAAGGCGCTGGAGGCCGTACGCCGCGCGGCGCTGGACAACGGCAACGTGTTCGCCGCGCTGATGGACGCGTGCAAGGTGTGCACGCTGGGCCAGCTCTCCCGCGCGCTGTACGAGGTGGGCGGCCAGTACCGGCGCAACATGTAGTGCGCCGGTAGACGGGCACTGAAATCGGGGCCGGGGGCTGCTGCGACGTCAGCGGTTTCCGGCCCCGGTGCTTTCAGGCTCCATGAGGAAACCGTGATGCAACGGTGAGGAATGCGCCGCCCACGCGGTGGCACGCTCGCGGCCCGTGGAAGGGATTCGAGCATGCGTGTGAAGGTGTGGTTCCGGGCAATGGGCGTCCTGGGGGTGCTGCTTGCGGCCGAGGCGTTTGGCGCCGAGGCGCGCGGGGTCATCGTCGGCACGGTGAAGGATGCCGAGACGGAAGAGCCTGTGCCCGACGTCGTCATCACGGCGACCTCGCCGTCGATGCAGGGCGAGCAGACCGTGGTGACGGACGCCCAGGGGAGGTACCGGATTCAGGACCTGCCTCCGGGGACGTACACCGTGCGGTTCGAGAATCTGTTGTTCCGGCCGTATGTGCGAGCCGACGTGCCGCTGAAGGCGGGGCATGCCATCCGGCTCGGTGTGCTGCTCGTCGCCGACCCGGACATGGCGGACGGGTTCGGCTGTGTTCCGCCGTCCGTCGACGTCAGCACCTCGACGACGGGCCAGGACTTCGCCTTCGAGCCCAATTTCTACCGAGGGCTGGGCCAATCATCGGGCGCACTCGGCGCGGTGCGTGCGGTCGAAGACTTCGCGCCGCTCGTCCCCGGTGTGATGGACGTGGCCGGAGGACTCTCCATCAACGGTGCCTCCGTCTTCGAGAACGATTACCGGCTGGATGGCCTGTCCCTGCGCGGTGCGGTGCTGGGACTCCATGCGCTTTCGCTGAGCAACGAGTTGCTCGAGCTGACCAATGTCGTCACGGGGGGATACCTGCCAGAGTACGGCCATGCCACGGGAGGTGTGCTGAGCTCGGTGACCCAGTTCGGCTCCAACGAGCTGACGGGCTCCGTCTTCGCCTTCTGGAAGCCAGGCATGCTGGAGGGGCGCCGCGAGAGCGCGGGGCTCGTGAGCCAGGACGCGCTCAGGCACCAGGGGGACTTCGGTGCCACGCTGGGCGGCCCCATCATCAAGGACAGACTCTGGTTCTTCGCGGGAGTCACCCCGGCGCTGAGCCGGGTCGAGCGGACACCTCAGGCCGAGACTCCGAGCGCCTCTCGGACCTTCGACGACGTGCGCAGCCTCCAGGCCCTGGGCAAGCTGACGTACCTCATCAACCCGGACCACAACGTCTCGCTGGCGCTCATCACCGCGCCGTCTTCCCTCGAGGGAGGAAGCATCGACTCGACGTTGGGCGCGCTTCGCTACTCCGCTGCATTCGCGGACAAGAAGGTCCTGGTCGATGTCCACGCGGGCTGGCTGTCCCAGCGGGTGACGCCTCGGGAGGGCGAAGACCGCACGGCCGACCAGTACCAGGTCCATGCCAAGGCCACGTGGCTGGCCACGTGGGCGGGCATGCACGTGGTGAAGGCGGGCGTGGACTCGGAATGGCTCGTCCATGAGCGGCCGGGCGCGAGGACTCCCAGCCAGGTCTTCGGGGGCTACGTGCAGGACAACGCCACCTTCCTCAGGCGGTTCACCTTGAACGTGGGCACCCGCTACGACGTGCAGCGCCTCGACGAGGCGGGCCCTGGCCACGTCACCACGGCCCGGCTCTCGCCTCGCGTGGGCCTCGTCATCGACCCGTGGGCCAACGGCCGGACGAAGGTGTTCGCCCAATATGGGAGGTTCCAGGGACTGATTCCGCTGGGGCTCGTGGATGCAACGGAGGACGTGACGCTGGACCCGGACCTCCTGCCCCTGTCCTCGCGCGAGGTCATCGCGGGGGGCGAGCACGAGGTCGTGGCGAACGTGGTCCTCGGCGCGACGTATGCGCATCGGAGGCTGGAGAACGGAGTCGCGCTCGTCCCCCTGGCGGATGGAAGCGGTGTCGTGCTCGCCAATCCCGGCTCCGGGCTCGCCGCGGACTCGCCGCGCGCGGCGCGCAACCACGATGCGGTGACGGTGGAGCTGCGCCGCACCGCCCTGACAGGCTGGCAGTGGCAGGCCAGCTACACGTGGTCCAGGCTGACCGGTAACTACGCAGGCCCGTTCACCGTGTGGACCGGGCTCGATCCGCAGCGGCGGCTGCCGCTCGACCGGCCCCATGTGGTTCGCGCCCTCGGGGCCCGCGAGTTCCGCCTCGACCGCCGCCGTCGGTGGCATGCCGATGTTGGTGCTTCGTACCTGGGGGCTTCGGGCCTGTTGCTGGAGGACTCGGGAAAGCGCACGCCGTGGATGCAGTCGTTGGACGTGTACCTCGCCCTGCGGTACGCGCCGCTCAAGCTGCAGGAGGTGACGTTCCGCCTCGACGTATTCAACGTCCTCAACTCGCAGGAGCCGGCCCAGGTGGCCGAGCGCGACACGGGGCTCGTTCCCGTGCGCTACCAGGCTCCGCGCCAGGTGCGGCTCGGCGTGCGGTACGACTTCTGACGTGTCGACGCCGGGCGCATGGAGGCCCGGCGTCGGCGCATGGACGCATCCCGGGTCTACAGCCGGGAGCGCTCCTGCACCACGGGCGAGACGTTCCCGGTGGACTCGGCCGCCAGGGCCCGGGCATTCGCCGCGGGCGGTGTCACGCCCATCCACGTGAAGAGCTTCGTGAGGGCCAGGGTGCGCTCGGGCTCGGGCAGGCGGACGATTTGCGAGTTGGTGTGGTTGGCGTCCGGCACGAAGAAGCGGAAGGAGTCGTTGCGCTCCCGCACCTCGAAGGGACCGGCGGACCAGGGGTCGTGGTCCCCATAGAGGAACAGCATCCGCTCACCGTGCTGACGGACCCAGTGCTCCACGCGGAACATGAGGCTGTAGTCGAACCGCTCCTCCACCGGGAACGACAGGTACTCGGTGGGCACGTCCTGGCGCGGGTAGCGCAGCAGGCCGCGCAGGTGGCGCGTGGGATAGGCGTTCCAGCCAATCTCCGTGGCGGACTGGTAGTAGTAGGCCGCGAAGTAGTCGAGCGCCCCGTCGCCGTAGGTGAAGACGAGGCCCACGACGCCTTCGAGGAAGGCGAAGGCCTCCTCCGCCGGAGCGCCGGGCGCGGGGATTTCCGCACACAGGGACGCGTCGCCGTACTGCCAGAAGTAGAAGGGCATCTCGACGACGGCGAACTCCAGGGTGCGGTCCAGGCCAATCAGCCCGAAGCTGTCCCCCTGCTCGGCGGCGAGCGACTCCACGAAGGGCAGCAGCTCCTCGCGACGTTGCAGCAGCTCCTGCTGGAAGGCGCGAAGCTTCACACGGCAGTCGTCGGGCCCCACCTGGTCGAGGAAGCGGACGAAGCGCTGGTCATTCAGCCCGTGCACATTGGGCGCCACGTACGCCAGCGTGGCGTCCACGTCGTCCGGGTAGAAGTAGCGGTGGTACACGGCGGCCATGCCACCCTTGCTGCCACCCGTGGTCAGCCAGCGCCCCGAGTAGAGCGGCTTGAAGGCCTGGATGATGCGGTGGTAGTCGCCGGCGGCCTGCCGGATGTTGAGCAGCTTCCAGTCATTGGACGCCGGCCGGGAGGTGCCGAAGAAGCGGTGCTCCAGCGCAAGCTGGTTGGCACCGAGCAGCGCCGTGGGCTCGTACTGGAACGGGAACCCGCCCAGGCCGTAGCCGCCTGAGTACAGCACCACGGGCGCGTCCACCGAGCGGTGCAGCAGGGTGGCGCGCAGTTGGAAGCGCTCTGCCTGGGGATGACGGTGGTCCGCCGGCTGCTCGAAATAGAGGCGGAAGAAGCGCGTGCCCGGAATGGGGGATGCCACCTCCCCCACCACCGTGAGGCCGGGGATGGACTGGAGCCGGGTGAGGATGTCCTCCGAATCCGCTCCGGCCTCCAGGGCGCTCGTGGCCTGTACGGGCTGCGCGGTGGTGGCTCCTGGCTCCGCCAGGGAAGCGTCACCGCAGGACTGTAGCAACACGGAAACAGCTACCAACCATGCCGTAAAGGAGACTCCAGTTCCGCCTGAGCCCTTCATTCATGCTCCTCCAGTTGGGATTCGCAGCAGTGCATTCACTGAACGAAAGCGGAACGGCCCCATATCGGGATGCTGGATTGTTGCGTTTTGACGGTTTTTCTCGTTTTTCGCGTTAAAATCCTGCTCATGCCCATATGATGTCTTCCATTGACTGCCTCACTGGAGGGTGCCTGCCATGAAGAGAGTTCTTGCCACCGCGCTCGTCGTGACTGTGACCGCATGTGGAGGTGAAGAAGGAGGACCGTGGAGTGGCGCGGAGGACGGTTCCTCCGAACTGCTGGCGGGAACGAGCGCGGGGCTGGCGCAGCCCTCCCCCGCCTTCATTCCGAAGCCCACGGGCACCTGCCCCGAGTTCCAGGACGGGACGCTCACCTTCCGGCCGGCGGGAGTCCCGGCCCGTTCGGTTCGCATCTGGATGTCGGACGCGGCCCGGACGCTGGATGGCCCGCTCGTCTTCTACTGGCACGGCACGGGCAGCTCTCCGACGGAGGCCACCACGGGGCTCGGCACGACACAGATTGAAGCCATCAAGGCGCTGGGTGGAATCGTCGCGGCGCCGACGCGAGACCCCGCCGCGGGCACCTTCCCCTGGTTCTATGTCTCGTCCACCACGCGCGACGACGACTTCAAGGTGGCGGACGAGGTCCTCGCCTGCGCCATCCAGAAGATCGGCATCAATGTGAGCCGCATCCACAGCATGGGTTTCAGCGCGGGAGGCCTCAACTCCACGCAAATGAGCTACCGCCGCTCGGGCTACATCGCGAGCGTGGCGACGTACTCGGGCGGGAGGACCTCCACGATTCCGACGCAGGACGCGTCGAACAAGTTCGCCGCCATGATCTTCCACGGGGGCTCGTCCGACCAGGTCGTCATCAACTTCCAGACGGCGAGCACGAACTACTACAACGACCTGAAGTCCAAGTCCCAGTTCGGCGTGCTGTGCAACCACGGAAGGGGGCACGCCATCCCCACGGACGCGCGCGCGGCGGTCTGGCAGTTCTTCCAGGCCCACCCGTTCGGCACCGTCCCGTCACCCTGGGCGGGTGGACTGCCGAGCTCCGTGCCCAGCTACTGCCAACGCTGAAGCCGCTGGGCGCAGCCGCTGGAGTACTGACGACGCCCGTCACCGCCGATGCGCGCCATCAACGAGCACCGGGCCCGGGAGGCATTCGGGCCCGTGGAGCTTCTCGAAGTCACGAGCGGCTGGAGCGGGACCCGATGTCGTGGCGCACCGATGCCGAGTGCGTCCTCGGCTGTTCGGTCAGCTCCGACGGTGGCTCCTCCAGGACTCCGAGTCGCAACAGCTCGGAGTACTGCGAGATGCGCTGCCGGAAGAGGCTCTCGCTGCGTCCCCAGAACAGGAGGAGGTCGCGCGAGCGGTCCTGGCGATGGCAGATGTAGATGCCGTACTCGTTCTTGTTGGCTCCGAGCCAGTCCGGATGATGGTGGCGCACGGCGAGCAGGCCGCTGTAGCGCGACAGCGGCTCGGTCGACGTCTGTTTGCGCATGAGTCCGGCGGCGCGCTGGCGCAGCTCCTCGGGCGTCACCTCCACCCGCAGGTGGGTCAGGACACACGCGAGGGTGCCCCCCACTCCGAAAAAGCCGCCGCCGAGAATGACGACGGTGAGCCACCACCAGGTCGTGAGCACCTCGACGATGGGCACTCCCTGGTCCACCACGTAGGCCACCGGCACGACGCCGAAAAGCGTGAGGCAGAGCAGCGTGTAGGGCACTCCTCCAAGATAGGGCCGGTGCGTGATGCGCAACGGCAGGTGCTGGCCCATGTCGAGTTTCGGCAGCGTATGGGCTTCGGTTTCAAAGATTCGCATCGGCGGTGCCTCGTCAGACTTGCGCAGAATGCGTGGCTATCTGGAATAGCCATCATGCCACGTTTCCGCGCATGAGGCTGAGAGGAGCACCGTCGAGGGCGGTGGGCCGGCACTGCCCTGCCTCGACAACGCGGCGCGGGTGTCGCTCACAGACGCCGCGTCATCTTCTTCGTCACTTGCGCGGCAGCTTCGCGCGCAGGCGTTTCACCGCCTCGTCGAGCACGCCGTCCGTCTTGCAGAACGCGAAGCGCGCCATCCCCTGCCCCAGGTGGCGGTGCTCCGGGCTGTAGAAGACGCTCGGCGGAATGGCGGCCACGCCCACTTCGGACACGAGGTGCCGGCAGAACGCGATGTCGTCCGCGAAGCCGTATTTGGCGATGTCCGCGAGGATGAAGTAGCTGCCCTGCGGTGCGAAGGCCGTCAGCCCCGCCTCGCGCAGTCCGCCCAGCAGTCGCTCCCGCTTCGCCGAGTACGTCGCCGTCAGCTCCGCGTAGTACGCGTCCGGCAGCCGCAGCGCCGCGGCCATGGCCGCCTGCAGCGGTGACGCCGTGGCGAACGTCACGAACTGGTGGGCCCGCTGCACCGCGTCCCGCAGCGGCGGCGGCGCGATGATCCACCCCACCTTCCACCCCGTCAGGCTGAACGTCTTGCCACCGCTGCTCACCGTGACGGTGCGCTCCGCGAGGCTCGGCAGCGTGGCCGGGCGCAGGTGCTTCGCCGGCGCGAAGACGATGTGCTCGTACACCTCGTCGGACAGCACCTTCACGTCGTACTCGGCGCACAGCCCGGCGAGGAACTCCAGTTCCTCGCGGGTGAACACCTTCCCCGTCGGGTTGTGCGGCGAGTTGAGGATGAGCAGCCGCGTCTTCGGCCCGAAGGCGGCGCGCACCTCGTCGCGGTCGAACCACCACTCCGCATGCGTCGCGTCCGGCGGGCGCAGCGGCACGTAGCGCGCGGTGGCGCCCACGAAGGTGATGTTGGCGTCATACGAGTCGTAGAACGGCTCGAACGTCACCACCTCGTCGCCCGGGTCCACGAGGCCCAGAATCACGTCGAGGATGGCCTCGGTGGCGCCGCTCGTCACCGTCACCATCGTGTCCGGGTCCACCTGCTGGCCGTAGAAGCGCGCGGCGTGCTCGGAGATGGCGTTGCGCAGGTCCTTCGCGCCCACGCCCATGGCGTACTGATTCACGCCGTCGCGGATGGCCTTCTGCGCGGCCTCCTTGACGGCGTCGGGCCCGTCGAAGTCGGGGAAGCCTTGCCCCAGGTTGACGGCGCCGTGCTTCGCGGCCAGCGCGCTGAACTCGGAGAAGACGGTGGTGCCGAAGCGGGTGACTCGCTGCGCGGACACAGGCCGGGACATGGAGGGTGGCTCCTCATGGCCGGACCGTCATGGTGGGGACAACGCGGGGCCGGCCGGCTTCAGGGCCGTACGATAGCGTCCACAGGGACGGAGCGCGCGGCCCTCTCGCCTTCCCGCTGCCGGGCGGCCCGCGACAGCCCCAGGGCCAGCCCCGCCACCACCATGACCAGCGGCACCGCGCACACCAGGTCCGTGGCGTAGTGGAAGCGCCCGGCCAGCGTAGCGGTGATGAGCCCGAGGCCCGGCCCCAACATGAGCCAGAACAGGGGCTTGTGGAACCGCCACGCGTAGAAGAGGACCAGCAGGGTGGTGCCGGTGTGCCCCGACGGGAAGCAGTCCCGCGCGTACTTCGGCGCGCGCATCAGCGAGTCCAGCACTGGCGTCAGCACCGCGCCCTGCAGCGGCCCGTGGAACTCGCCGATGAGGAAGTAACGGGGCCCCACCGCGGGCACCAGCGAGTACGCCGCGTAGTTGAGCAGGAACAGCAGCCCCAGCCCGGTGAGGTACTCGTTGAAGTCGGAGAAGACGCCCCGCTCCCGCCGGTAGAGCGCGATGCCCAGCACCAGCGGCCAGAAGAAGTGGCCGTAGTAGCAGAGCAGCAGGATGTCATTGAGCCACCCCGGGACGATGCGCCCCAGCTCCACCGCCGCCTGGAAGCCGAACAGCTTCTCGTCCGCGGCCACCAGTTGCGCGTCCTTCAGGATGGGGTTGAGGGTGTCCACCACCGGCCCCAGCCACCCGTGCGTCAGCACCGCCACGGGCAGAAGCCACCAGTCCGCCGCGGTCGTGAGCCAGCGGTGGCCCGGAAAGGAGGCCTCCGCTGTGCGGAGCACCAGCGGGCCGGCCGCCATGAAGGCGAACAGGCCGGCGTTGTGCAGTGAGTGTGGCACCCAGCGGCCGGGCCCCACGAGCACCAGCGCGGCCAACGAGCAGGCGACCAGCACCACGAGGTCCACCGCGTTGAGGTTCACCTGCACCCCTCGCTCGGACTTCAGCAGGGCCGCCAGGCTGCGGGGACTCTGGAAGGACACGGAGCTCACGCCGACTTCCGCTCCCCCGGCGCCTCGCTGCTGCTCACGCCAGTCATACCGAGCTCGAGGCTCCGCACGAGGGCACCATCCCCCACCACAGCCGCCTTGCGCCCCTTCCACCGCTCCAGGAGGGCAAGCATCGCGGGGAAGAAGACCGTGGTCCCCAGGAAGGTGCACACGACCCCGAGCAGTGCAATCTGTCCGATGCTGCGCAGCCCCTGGTGGTTGGCGACGAGCAACGCGCCATAGCCCGCCGCGTTCGACAGCGTGGCCACCACGGCCGCCAGCCCCGTGTGCCGCACCACCTTGCCGAGCGAGCCGGGCCCCTCCTCCTCGTACCGGTGGAAGAGATGCACCGAGTTGTCCACGGCGATGGCGAGCAGGTTGGGCAGCACCACCGCGTTGATGAAGTTGAGCTGCACGTCGAACAGGTACATGCCGCCCGCCAGGCACGTCATGCCCAGGAACAGCGGCCCGGTGACGAGCAGCGCGCGCTTGAAGCTGCGCAGGCTCAGGAAGATGACGAAGAACACCACCGCGGCCGCGGACCAGAGGATGAGCGGCCCATCCCCGCGCACCAGCGCGAAGATGCGCGCGGCGATGCGGTTGCTGTCCAGCACCGCCATGTCGATGCCGCGCGCCTTGGTGGCCTCCACCACCTGGTCGATCTGCGCCGCCCAGCGCTTCAGGTCCTCCGTGTCGTAGTTGGACACCGAGGGGAACAGCAGCAGGAACGTGCCCTTGCCGTCCGTGGCCTCGAAGCGGCGGCGGACCTCCACCGGCAGCGAGTTCAGGCCATACGGCTTCGCGTCCAGCATCTGCTGGAAGCCCTGCAGCCGCGCATCCTCCTGCGCCGACGCAGGCAGCCCGTGCAGCAGCTTGCGGATGCCGTCGATTTCCGCCTCGCGGCGCCGCAGGTCATGCGGCACCAGGTCGTTGAGGGACGCGCTGCGCAGGAACACGGAGTCCGCGCCATTCTTCCGCTTCACCTCCGCGATGACGTCCTCCACCTGCGCGGCCTGCGTCGTGTCCTCCACGAGGAAGATGGCGGGATTGAGCGGCTGGCCGAGCTGCTCGGTGACGTGGTCGTCCAGGCGCGAGGCCGGCGAGTCACCCTTCAGCTTGCGCATGTCCGTCTCGAAGCCGAGCCGCGGGGCGATGACCACGGAGAAGCCCGCGAAGGCCACCACCGACAGGGCAATGGCGACGATGACCGTGGTGGGCCACCGCTTCCACTCGCGCTCGGGCTTCGCCGCCGCCGGGGCCGCCTCGGCCGCCGTCGAAGCATTGGCCGCGGGCGCGGCGTCCTTGCGCGCGGGGCGCAGCCGCTCGGCGATGGCGAGCAGCGAGGGGCCCATGGCGTACGCCGCCAGCACCGCCAGCAGCACGCCCATGCCGGCCAGCAGGCCGAACTGGTTGAAGGCCTGGAACTGCGCCAGCAGCAGCACGAAGAAGGCCGCCGCGTTCGTCAGCGCCGAGGTGACGGCTCCGCTGAACGTCCCGCCCACCGCCGCCTTCAGCGCGTCGCGCGCGGACTGGTGCTCGCGCTCCTCCCAGTACCGCATGCACAGGTGCACGCCGTACTCGATGCCCAGGCCGATGAGGATGGCGACGAGGAAGCCCGTCACCACGTTGAGGTGGCCGATGGCGACCTGCGCGAAGCCGAACGTGAGCAGGATGCCCACGAAGACGGGCAGGCCCACCACCGCCAGCGCGGCGATGCGCCGGGTGGCCAGCAGGATGAGGCCCACGGCAATCAGCGCGGACAGGACGCCGGCGCGCGACAAGTCACTCCGCATCACCGCGTCCTCTTCGATGCGGTTCTGGAAGTTGCCCGTCGCCTCCAGCTTCACCGCCGGGTAGCGCTCCGTCGCGAGCGCGCGGCCGGTGCCCTTGGCCAGCTCCACGAAGCGCCGCGCGAAGTCCAGATCTCCCGCCGTCCCTGACGGCTTGATCATCAGGTAGACCTCGGTGCCGGCCTCGTTCGCCAGGTACTCCTTCATGCCCGCGTTGGGCGTGTGCTTCTTCGCGATGGCGTCGAAGTCCGGCGGCGGCGGCGTGGCCCCCAGGTCGATGTAGAAGGGGTTCGCCTGCTGGCGCTCGTAGCGGACGCGGGCCTCCAGGTCCTTGCGCAGCTCCGCCAGCTTCTCCGCCGGCAGCAGCAGCAGGCCGTGACGGTTGAAGAAGTCCACGTCATAGCTGTGCTCGACGTAGCGGACCTCCGGCAGGGCCTCCAGGCGCGCCTTGAGCTCCCTCGCGTAGGCCTTCAGGCGCGCCGGCGTGTCGCCCTGCGCCACGAGGACCAGGTACCCGTCCCCACCCGCCTTCTGTGACACGCGTGTCAGGTCTTGAACTTCACGGGCACCCTGGGGAAGCAGCTCCACGAACGACCCGCGGAACTCCAACCGCGACGCCAGCGCCATACCTCCGGCCGCCAGGAGCGCGAAGACGAGCAACACCTGCCAGGGCCGGGACACGGCTGCCTGGATGAATCCTTCGAACCACCGCTGTCGCAGAGACCGCGCCACCGTCCACTCCTCGATGAAGGCCGGCTAAAGCAAATTCCCAGCCAGTCAATGGCCCCCGCAAACATCAGGCCGGAGCGAAAGCTTCCAGGCCTCCGGAGGCCCTCCGGCGGGCGTGCAGCCATCTGCATACGGCGTATTCCACTATTCAATGGACAACGCTCGTGTGGCGGCGGCGTGCCATCAAAGTCGCGGTGCTGTCAAGCGAGCGCGACCGGTTGCCTGCCTCGGCAGGGACCCGAGCAACAGTCCGCGCCTTGACACTGTCGCTAACCCTCTTTATTCACGGCCCCGCGTCCCCCGTGGGAGGTCGCTGGACGCAGGTTTCCGAGGTCGGAACGAGCCCTGCAAGGGCGGCTTGACCGGAGATCCGCAGTCCCCCCGAAAGAGGATCCACCCTCCCGACGCAGGCCGAGAAAGACCACCCCATGAGCGACGTCTTCGAGAAGTGCAGCAACTGGAAGGACTACCGCATCGCGAAGGCCACGGGGCTCTACCCGTACTTCCGGGCCATCGAAGCGTCGCACGGCGCCACCGAGGTCGAGATTGAAGGCCGGCGCGTCATCATGGTGGGGTCCAACAACTACCTGGGCCTCTCCGCGGACCCGCGGGTGAAGGAAGCCGCCATCAAGGCGGTGGAGAAGTTCGGCACCACGTGCTCCGGCTCGCGCCTGCTCAACGGCACGCTGGCGCTGCACGAGGAGCTGGAGGCGCGGCTGGCGAAGTTCCTCAACCGCGAGGCCGCCATCGTCATCTCCACCGGCTTCCAGACGAACCTGGCGCTGGCGTCCATCCTCGGCCGTCACGACATCGTCTTCAGCGACCGGCAGAACCACGCGTCGCTGGTGGACGGCATCCGCCTGTCCTTCGCGACGGAGCGCAAGTTCCGCCACAACGACATGGACCACCTGGAGCAGCTGCTGGCCCAGGCGGAGCCCAACGCGGGGAAGATCATCGTCACCGACGGCGTCTTCTCCATGGAGGGCGACCTCTGCAACCTGCCCCGCATCGTGGAGCTGGCGAAGCACTACAACGCCCGCGTGATGACGGATGACGCCCACTCCATGGGCGTGCTGGGCGAGAAGGGCCGCGGGACGTCTGAGTACTTCGGCCTGGAGAAGGAGACGGACCTCGTGATGGGGACGTTCTCCAAGAGCTTCGCGTCGCTGGGCGGCGTGCTGGCGGGGCCCTTCGAGGTCATCAACTACATCCGCCACAAGGCGCGCTCGGTCATCTTCTCCGCGTCCATGACGCCGGCGTCCATCGCCGCGGCGCTCAAGGCGCTGGAGATCATCGAGGCGGAGCCGCAGCGCCGCGAGCGCCTGCTGGACATCGCGGAGAAGATGCACAACGGCTTCCGCGCCATGGGCTTCGACACGGGCGTGTCGGTGACGCCTGTGGTGCCGGTGCACATCGGCGACCAGGTGAAGTGCTTCCGCTTCTGGCGCGCGCTGCACGAGGCGGGCGTCTTCGCCAACCCGGTGATTCCGCCGGCGGTGGAGGCGGGCCACGCGCTCATCCGCACCTCGTACATGGCCACGCACACGGACGCGCAGCTGGACCGCGTGCTGGACATCTTCGAGACCATCGGCCGCAAGCTGAACGTGATTCCGGAGACGCGCCCCACGGTGTACGAGCCGGTGAAGATTGCCCGGCCCGGCACGCGCATCCTCAGCAACAAGGCCAGCGAGAAGTGGGCGGCCGGCTCCGCGGGCCTGCTCGCGGAGAAGGGCGGCATCACCCTGGAGCAGCTGTCGCGCATGTCCTCGCGCGAGGTTGCCGGCAAGCTCTTCGACGCGGTGGAGCAACTCACCTGGCGCGCCGCCAACCTGCAACCGGATGACCTGCGCAAGCTGGGCAACGCCCCGCTGAAGCTGTGGGAGAAGCGCGGCGAGCTGCCGGGCCTCCTCCTGGAGAAGGGCGCCCACTTCTTCATGCGCAACGGCACCAACGGTACGCACACCGAAGACAGGAACTAACCCACCCATGGCCCTTCCCGCCGAGCCTTCGCCCGCGACTCCTTCGCTCCCGCCCCTGCCCTCCGACGTGCAGGTGAGCCCCGTGCGTGGCTCGGCGGAGAAGATGCTGTTCATCCGCTTCCCCTACGGCATCTACAAGAACGACCCGAACTGGGTGATGCCGCTGGAGATGGAGCGCAAGGACTTCCTCGACCCGAGGAAGAACCCCTTCTTCCAGTACGGCGAGGTGGAGCTGTTCCTCGCCCGGCGCGGCAATGAGGTGGTGGGCCGCATCGCAGCCATCCGCAACCCTCGCCACATGGAGATCCACGGCACGAAGGAGGGCTTCTTCGGCCTCTTCGAGTGCGTGAACGACGCGGGCATCGCCCGGGCGCTGCTGGACACCGCGGCGGCGTGGCTGCGCGAGCGCGGCCTGAACGCGATGCTCGGGCCGGCCAACTTCTCGTCCAACCAGGACTGGGGCCTGCTGGTCGAAGGCTACGACACGCCCCCGGCCATCATGATGCCGCACAACCCGCCGTACTACGCGGCGCTGCTGGAGGCGTGCGGCCTCACCAAGGCGAAGGACCTCTACGCGTTCGAGCTCTCCTCCTCCGCGGCGCCGCCGGAGAAGGTGGTGCGCATCGCGGAGAAGATGCGCCTGCGCGAGGGCGTCACCGTGCGGCCGGTGAACATGAAGGACCTGGACGCGGAGGTGAAGCGCATCCGCGACATCTACAACTCCGCGTGGGAGAAGAACTGGGGCTTCGTGCCCTTCACCGACGCCGAGTTCGACCACCTCGCCAAGGATTTGAAGGCCGTCGTGAGGCCGGAGCTGGCGCTGATGGCCGAGGTGAAGGGCGAGCCCGTCGCCTTCGCGCTCACCGTCCCGGACGCCAACCAGGCCATCAGGGCGGCCAACGGGCGGCTGACCCACTTCGGCCTGCCCATTGGCCTGGCGAAGCTGCTGCTGGCCTCGCGCCGCATCAACCGGCTGCGCCTCATCATCCTGGGCATCAAGGAGGGCTACCGGCGCCGCGGCCTGGACGCCATCCTGTACCTGGACACGCTGCGCACGGCGAAGCAGCTGGGCTACGTGGGCGGCGAAATCTCGTGGACGCTCGAGGACAACCACCTCGTCAACCGCGCCATCGAGTCCATGGGCGCGCAGCGCTCCAAGGTGTACCGCGTGTACCAGCGCGCGCTGTAATCCCTCATCACGGAGGCCGTCTTGCATTTCCTCCTCACTGGAGGCACCGGCTTCATCGGCCAGCGGCTCGCGCGCCGCATCATCGAGCGCGGTGACACCCTCACCGTGCTGGTGCGGAAGAGCTCGAAGCGCGGCCCCCTGGAGGCCCTGGGCGCCCGCTTCGCGGTGGGCGATTTGACGACGGGCGAAGGCCTCGCCGAGGCGGTGCGCGACGTGGACTGCGTGCTGCACCTCGCGGGCGTCACCAAGGCCCGCGAGCCCGGCGGCTACTTCGAGGGCAACGCCAACGGCACCCGCCGCGTGGTGGAGGCCATGGCCGCCCTGCCCCGCCCTCCCCGGCTCGTCTACTGCTCGTCCCTGGCCGCCGCCGGCCCGTCCACGCCGGAGCGCCCGCGCCGCGAGGAGGACCCGCCGGCGCCCGTCTCCATCTACGGCCGCAGCAAGCTGGGCGGCGAGGAGGCGGTGCGTGAATTCGCGGACCGCGTGCCCTGCGTCATCGTCCGGCCGCCCATCGTCTACGGGCCGGGGGACACCGAGTTCCTCCCGTCCATGCTGCCCATGGCGAAGCTGGGGCTGGCCATCAAGAGCGGCTTCGGCCTCAAGCGCTACTCGGTCATCCACGTGGATGACCTGTGCACCGCGCTGCTGGCGGCCGCCGAGCGTGGCGCCACGCTGTCGAAGGACGACGTGGCCCGGGGCGTCTACACCGTGTCCGACGGGCGCGAGTACACGTGGGAAGAGGTCTGCGAGGCGCTGGCCGGTGTCCTCGGCCGGGGCCGACCCATCGTCGTGCCGGTGCCGAACGCCATCGGCTACCTCATCGGCCTGGGCTCGGAGGGGATGGCTCGCCTCAAGGGCACCATCCCCATCCTCAACCGCGACAAGGTGCGGGAGATGACGTGCCCGGCGTGGACGTGCACCACCGAGCGCGCCTCGCGGGAGCTGGGCTTCGCGCCCACCATCCCCCTGGAGCAGGGGCTCGCGGGCACCCTGGCCGCGTACCAGCAGGCCGGCGGCCGCTGAAAAGCGAAGGCCGGGGCCCCTCCTGAGAGGGACGCCCGGCCCTGGCTCGCTGCCACTTCAATTCAGCGCAGGACTACTTCGTGCCGCCCTGGGCGCCAGCGTTGCCCGCGGGAGCGTTGGTCGGAGTCGCGGCGCTCTTGGCGGACTTGCCCGCGTTCTCCTTCTCCAACTGCGCCCGCTTGCTCTTCAGCGTGGAGAGCAGGCCGTCGAAGCCCTTGTCGGCGAGCAGCTTGCGGAACTGGCCCTTGTACGTGTCCACGAGCGACACCTGGTCGGTAATCACGTCGTAGATGCGCCACTCCTTCTTCGTGTCGGGCCGGTAGAGCCTGTACTCGATGGGGATGTTGTCCTTCTTCAGCGTGAGGATGGTGTTGACCGTGGCCTCGTTCCCCTGGGCGGTCTCCTTCACGTACTTCACGTCCGCGTTGGCCTGGCCGATGGCCTTCTGGGCGTAGGAGGCGCGCAAGAGGCCCGTCATCGTCTCGGTGAAGTCCTTGCGCTGGGCGGGCGTGAGCGTGGCCCACTGCTTGTCACCCAGCGCGCGCTTCGCCAGCTCCTCGAAGTCGACGAACTTCTCGACGACGGAGGCGAGCGAGTCGACGGTGGCGTTGGGCGCGTTGGCGGCCTTCTGGACATCCGCATTCCCGGACTTGACGACCGAGAGCGGGCTGGCTGGCGCGGCGGCGAGCAGGGCGGCGGCGAGCAGGGATGCAATCATGTTTTTCCAGGCTCCGAGTTGGAGGACGAAAGAGAAGACAGATGTAGGGGCCAGGTTATTCACCCGGCGCGGGCGGTGCCCCGGTGACGCGGTCCAGGGCGGCCATGCCCAGGCGGACGTCGAACCAGCTCTTCGACTTGTCGCCGGACGCCTGGGCGTAGGCGGTGAATGCCTCCACCAGGTCCCGCGTCTCACCCGTACCCAGGTCGAACGCGGCGAAGGCGGCCGTCACCCAGCGGCGGGCGTTCTTCTCCGCCTCGGTGTAGGCCCTGGCGCGGGCCCAGGCCGCCACCAGCTCGCCGTGCACCTTCGTCACTTCCAGGCGGATGCCGGCGTGGATCTGCTTCTCCTGGGCGCGCAGCTTGTCCAGCTCCGCGCGAGCCTGCTCGAGCTGCGCGTCCTTCACGGGGATGTCGAAGGTGCCGCGCATCACCAGGCCCAGGCCCACGGTGCGGTCGTTGTACGGGTCATACGCGAAGGGGCTGCGCTGGCGCGTGGCGCTGGTGGTGATGCGGATGTCGTAGAAGCCGGCGAGCCCGATGTCCGGGAAGTAGCTGCGCTCGCGGATGAACACCTCCGCCTCACGCGCGGCGATGCCCGCGGTAATCGCGGTGAGCTCCGGCCGGCGCTGCTCGGCGAGCTCCAGCGCGCGCTCCAGCGAGGGCGGCTCCACGGCCTCTTCGAGCGGCAGGTCCTCCTCCACCACCGCCACCGGTGCGCCCGGCTGCGTATTGGCCAGCAGGCCGATGGCGGCCATCGCGAGCTGCTGGCCCTGCAGGGCCTCCGAGCGGCGCGCGTCGACAACCTGCCGGAAGAAGCGGACCTTGTACGTGTCCACCTGCGACACCTGTGAGGACTCCTCCTTCAGCAACGCGTCGATGCGCTCGGCGGCGTCCTCCAGGCGCTTCGAGACGTCCTCCAACTGCTTCAGGCCGGAGCGCGCGAGCTGGTAGCCGTAGTACGCCTGCGCGGCCTGGAAGCCCGCCTCGGCCCGGGCGCGCTCGCGCAGCGCCTCGCCCACCACCGGCCCGCGGGAGCCCGCCTTCTCCAGCGCGGTCAGCTTGCCAAAGGTGTAGAGGGGCAGCACCGCGTTGCCCGTGGAGAAGGCCGTGATGCCCACGTTTCCGAAGTTGAGGTCTCCCTCGAAGGAAGCCTTGGTGGTGGGCGGACCGCCCAGCCCGTCGTTGCGGGCCTCGGGCACGGGGCCGCCCAGGCCCACCGTGATTTCGAACTTGGGGAACCAGGCCCACTTCGCCTGCTGGTAGAGCGCGTTGAACTTGCGCAGCTCCGCCGTGGCCTCCTCCACCCGTGAGTCCGTGGCCCGGGCCCGCGCCACCAACTGCGCGAGCGTCAGCGGTGCCGCCTGGGAAGGGACCTGTGAGTCGGGCGTCTCGCTCACCTCCTGTGTGGCCTGCTGCGCCTGCTGCGCGGGCTCGCGCGCGGGCGCGGGCGACACCGACTTGGTGGCGTTCGGCATGGCCGTGGGCTGATCCACCGTGTTCGGGGCGATGGTGGGAGGCGACGGAGGAAGCTGCGGCGCTCCGGTGCCCGTCCGGGGGGCCTGCGGGCTGGGGCCTGGGGAGTCCGTGCCCGTCGACGGCGTGGGGGACGTTCCCGTTCCAGGGGAGGTGGAGGTGCCCGTCCCGGGCGTGGTGGAGGTGCCCGACGTCCCCGTGCCAGACGTTCCAGGAGAGGGAGACGGGCTGCCTCCCGGCCCCACCGTCCCGCCGGGAGTGAGCTGTGCCGCCGAGAGTCCGGCCGCCAGCACCAGCGCCACTGTCACGCCTCGATCCAGGTGTCTGCGCATTCCTTCGGCCTCGTGCGGGCCCCATATCCGAGTTACCCGCGACGACGCAGCATCTTCCTTCCTCGAAGCGCCGTCACCCGCCATGTTCGTTCCATTTCCACCGTCCGATGCCTCTCGGAAGCCCTGCCCTGGCGGCGTGGGGGCCGTCCGGCCGGGGCGCCCGGAAGTGTGCTCACGTGGAAACGCTGACACTCGGACGCGAAAAGGAGTTGGTTGGACGTGGCGTATGCAGCAGATTGCGAGCCGTTCCCGAGTCGGGCCACCAGGCCCGCATGACCGAGGACCCCCACACATGGCCTATACCGATCGCGTCAAGCAGATCCTGTCCTGGTACACGTCCGACAACCCCGGCACGCTGACCAACCTGGCCCGCCTCATGAACACCGGCACGCTCGCCGGCACGGGCAAGCTGGTCATCCTCCCGGTGGATCAGGGCTTCGAGCACGGTCCCGCGCGCTCGTTCGGCCCCAACGTCGCCGGCTATGACCCGGACTACCACGCGCAGCTCGCCATCGACTCCGGCTGCAACGCCTACGCGGCGCCGCTGGGCTTCCTGGAGGCCATCGCCGGCAAGTTCGCGGGCGAGATTCCCCTCCTCCTCAAGCTCAACAACTCCGACTCGCTGGCCAAGACCGCCGCGCCCATCTCCGCGGTGACGTCCTCCGTGAAGGACGCCGTCCGCCTGGGCTGCGTCGCGGTGGGCTACACGATTTATCCGGGCTCCGCCGCGCGCAACGAGCAGTACGAGGCGCTGCGGGAGATCATCAAGGAGGCCAAGGAGTACGGCCTGCCCACCGTCGTCTGGGCCTACCCCCGCGGCAACATGTCCAAGGAGGGTGAGACGGGCATCGACGTGGTGGCGTACGCGGCGCAGATCAGCGCCCAGCTCGGCGCGCACATCATCAAGGTGAAGCCGCCGCAGGACCACATCGAGCAGCCCGAGGCGAAGAAGGCCTTCGAGAAGGCCAACATCCCCACCAAGACGATGGCCGACCGCGTGCGCGAGGTGGTGCGCTCCGCGTTCAATGGCAAGCGCATCGTCATCTTCTCCGGCGGCGAGGCCAAGGACACCGCGGCCCTGCTCGAGGAGGTTCGTCAGATCCACGCGGGCGGCGGCTTCGGCTCCATCATGGGCCGCAACGCCTTCCAGCGTCCGCACGACGAGTCCGTGAAGCTGCTCAAGGACGTGATGAACGTCTTCGCCAGCGGCCGCGGCTAGTCGGCGCGAAGAGCCTCGGGGCCATGGCCCCGCGAAGTCCGAAGGCCCGTCAGGTCTCCCCTGGCGGGCCTTCTTCGTTGGCCATGGGCCCGGACGCGAGCGCGGCGCACGCACGATGCCGGCGCCGGAAAACAAAAAGGCCCGCCTGGTTTCCCAAGCGGGCCTCTTCATTTCAGAGTGGAGCTAATCGGGATCGAACCGATGACCTCTTGAATGCCATTCAAGCGCTCTCCCAGCTGAGCTATAGCCCCGTCTTTTGCTGCTGAGCCGCTGTGGGGAGCGGCCCGACGTCGAAAGTGGGTGCCTTCTACCGCGCCTTTTTGCCGTTGGCCACAACTGTTTGAGGCTTCGTGGCGTTTTTTCCAACCTTCAACCGCTCCGCGACCTCTTCTCCTTCCCGGAGGATGTCGGTGAGCTCGCGTGCGTGGGCCTCGGCCGCCTGCTCGGCGGCCTCGACGGCCTTGAGGACGGAGGCGAAGCCGGCGGGCAGCTCCAGCTTGCCCTTCTGCACCTGGCGCCAGACGACCTCGCCCAGCTCCTTGAGTGCCCGCTCCTTCTGGTCCTTCAACACGGTGGTCTTCGCGTTGGCGCGAGCCAGGTCCGTGTTGCGCTCCACCGCCTCGCGAAGCTGGGCCAGCCGGGCCTGCGCCGCCTGGAAGGCCTCGTTGATCTGCTTCACCACTTCAGACTGCTTCGGGTCGGCCGCCACGTGGGTGCACCCCTTGAGAATTCAGACAGTTGCGTAGCGTGTGGGCTCGCGGGCTGTCAACCCCGCGCCCGCTTCCGGAGCCGCGCCGCGAAGAAGCCGCCTCCGGGCACGCGAGGTGGCATCGCCTTGAGATACGGCCCCTGCGCCGCCAGCGCCGCGCGTTCCGCTCCCAGCACGTCTCCTACCGGCTCCAGCGTGAAGTCCGGGTGCTTCGCCAGGAAGGCCTCCACCACCGCCTCGTCCTCCTCCGGCATCACCGAGCACGTCGCATAGACGATGAGCGCGCCCGGCTTCGTCTGCGCCGCCACCTCATCCAGCAGCCCCGTCTGGGTGGCCTGGAACTCAGTGACTTTCGCCGCGGTGAGCTTCCACTTCTGGTCCGGCTCGCGCGCCAGCGAGCCCGTGCCGCTGCACGGCGCATCGATGAGGAGCACGTCCGCGTCGGACAGGGGCAGCGGGTGCGGGAAGGCGACCTGCCGCAGGGAGAGCCGGCTCACCCGCTCGCGGGCTTCGGCCAACCGGCGCCGGCTGCGGTCTCCGGCCAGCACCCGGCCGGACGGGCCCACGAAGTCCGCCAGCGCCAGCGTCTTGCCGCCCGCTCCGGCGCACACGTCTGCCACGGTGAGCCCCTCCAGCGAGCCCCCCACGGGACGACACAGCTCGGAGATGAGCTGGCTGCCCACGTCCTGGACCTGGAGCTTCCCGGACTTCATCACCTTCGTCTCGAAGATGCGGTGGCTGGCGTCCACCACGCGCACCGCGTCCGGAGCCGCCGCCACGGGCTCCGCCGTGACGCCCTCCTCCGCCAGCGCGGCCAGCACCGCGTCGCGCGTCCCGGGAGGCCGCACGCGGAAGTGAAGCGCGGGCTCCTCGTCCAGCGAGGACAGGAGTCCCTCCAGCACATCCTCCGGATACACCTGCGCCAGCCGCTGTACGAACCAGGAGGGGAACGAGTAGCGCACCGCCAGCCGCTCGGCGGGCGAGTCCGCCACGGGCGCCTCCGGCAGCGGCGACTCCACCACCTCCTGCAGCAGGTCGTCCTTGATGGTGCGCGGGCGCACCGGACCGGGCAGCCGCACCTCGGGGCCAATGCGCTTCCAGCCCTCGCCACAGAAGATGCGCCGCCAGAGGGCATAGCGCACCAGCGCCTGGTCCTCCGTCAGCCCCACCTTGCCCATGGTGTGTCCCAGCAGTCGCGCCGCCAGGTCCAGGAGCCGCTGGTGCCGGGACAACTCGCGCACGGCAAACGCAGTGAAGCGCCGCTCCTGGCCACCCAGTCCATCCGCTTCACGCAGCGCCTCCGCGAGCGCGGCCTTCAGCGGCTCTCCCCGGAGCACCTTGATGTGCGCCTGGAGGGCCGCGGTGGCGGCGCTGCGAGACGGACGCCCGAGCCGGGCCGCGTCCAGCGGTTTCGAAGGCCACACGGAATCCACGGGGGCGCGCCTCTAACCTTTCAGCGCCAGGGTGATGGCGAGGCACCCCTCGCGGGAGTGCACCTCGGGCGCCTGTCCGGCCCCCACGAAGAGGTACCGGGGCGCGGTGTGCCGCTCGCCCGCCACCTCCAGGTCTCCCTCCACCAGCAGCACGCCCTCCCCGCCCTTCGCGCGCGGACGCCACGTGAAGGCGCGGCCGGGCGCCACGCGCAGCCAGAGCGCGGCCCCCTCCGCCTCGTGAGAGACAGGGGTCGTGTGGACGCCGGGCGACAGCTCCGTCCATGCGCTCTCGAGCGAGGGGGCCCTCGCGGAGGCCACTCCCTCGGCCTGCCGCCGCAGGCCGAGGAAGCGCTCCACCAACGTCATGATGTCGTCGAGCTGGAAGGGCTTCACCAGCACCGCGTCCGGCACGTGCGGGCGCAGCGTCCGGGAGACCTCGTCCGGGGCGGCGGCGCTGACGATGGCCACCGCCTGCTGGGCGCGTCGGGCGGCCTCCAGCACCGTGCGGCCGCCCTGCTCCCGGCCGGCGATGCGCAGGTCCGTGATGACCAGGTCGAACCGCTCCGAGCGCAGGGCCTCCAGCGCCTCGGTCTCGGTACCGACCTCGCGCACCTCGGCCAGCTCGGCGATGATTTCGCCCATGCCTTCCCGGAGGCTCGCGTCGTCCTCGACCAGCAGCACCTTCATTGCGGGGAGCCTCCGCCTGGCCTGACGGCTGCCGGTCCTCTTCGGACCCGGGCGAGGCCGGCACGCTCACATCCGCCGGTCTGCCCTGTTCGGATAATGGCCCTCCCCGGACTCGAACCGGGACGCGGGGTCAGCCGCAGCGGATTTTGAGTCCGCCTCGTCTACCAATTTCGACAGAGGGCCGCTTGTTGCGAGAACGACCAGACGTATACCGCGACCTGAGCGGTTGTGCATCCGAAGATTGCGGTGTCGAACGCACATCGCTAAGAGGGGCCCCGCATGTACAACCTTCTCATTTCCCTTGCCGTGGGGATTGTCGTCGCGCTCCTGGTGAAGCTCGCCGGCTTCTCCCTCTGGGCCGGTCTCGTCCCCGGGATCATCGCCGTCGTCGGCACCTTCATCCTGCTCGCCCGTCGGGTGGCCGGCCGCATCCAGGCCCTGATGACGGTGGTCCAGGCGGACCTCCAGTCCCAGCCCACCAGCCAGAAAGACGCCCAGGCCAAGGTGGACCGGGCCGTGAAGACGCTGGAGCAGGGGCTGGTCTACGACAAGTGGCAGTTCCTCGTCGGCCCGGAGATCCACGCCCAGATCGGCATGCTGAAGTACATGGTGAAGGACCTGGACGGAGCGAAGGCGCACTTCGAGAAGTCCAGCGCGCGCAACTACATGGCCAAGGCCATGGAGGGCGCCCTGTACTACCAGCGCAAGGACTTCCCGGCGATGAAGGCCGCCTTCGAGGCCGCGGTGAAGAGCGGCAAGAAGGAGTCCATCGTCTGGGCCGTGTACGCGTGGTGCCTCCTGCAGAACAAGGAGAAGGACGAGGCGCTCAAGGTGCTGGCGCGCGGCGTGGAGGAGAACCCCAAGGACGAGAAGCTCAAGGGCAGCCTCACGCAGCTCCAGAATGACAAGCGCCTGAAGATGAAGCCCTATGAGCCCATGTGGTGGCAGTTCGGGCTCGAGGCCCCTCCGATGATGCCCCCCATGGGTGGCGGCCGTCGGATGCAGTTCATTACGCGACGCTGATCGCCCGGCGGGGGGCGTGTGAGCGTCCGCCCCCGTACGGGAATTCCTACCGGGCCCTTCAAGACGATGCTGGAACGTCTTCCGACCCGTTAAAACGGGGGCACGGAGAGGGCACGCAACCACCTGAAATCACTGTGCTGGGACTGTGCGGGGCCGGGGCATGCTGCTTGCTCCAGGGCCGTGCGCGTGCGGCGGCGCGAAGCGGGCCCGCGACGCGGCGGCTTACGGGCTTGGCAGCCGGAGGTCTCGGGTGAAGGTTGCGGGAGTCGGCGGGTGCTTGCAGGACCGGGTGGCGGCGGATGCGCGTGGGGCGCTGGGGCGTCGGGAGCACTCGGCAGGGCGTGGCACCCGAGACTTTCGGCCTGCCATTTCGCAGCAGGCGAGTGAAGCGGAGTGGTGCATGGAACGGCGTGGCCGTACCTCGGGGCGGTCCCTCCTCCTCATCATCGAGGACGACGCGGGGGTCCGCGAGAGCCTCATGGACCTGCTCGCGTCCCGCTTCGACGTGCTCGCAGCGCCGGACGCGGACGCGGGGCTGGAGCTGGCGCGAGAGCACCGGCCGGACATCGTCCTCCTGGACCGTTTCCTGCCCTCGGGGGACGGGCTGCTGGTGCTGGAGGCGCTCCAGCGCGACGCGCGCACCGAGGCCGTCCCCGTCATCTTCCTCACCGGCGATGCGGACGAGGCCACCCTGGAGCGCTGTCTGGAAATGGGCGCGGTGGACTTCATCCACAAGCCGGCGAGCGCGCGTGAATTGCTGGCCCGCATCGACCGGGCGCTGCGCCAGAGCGAGCAGCAGCGCCGCCTTCAAATCCTCGCGCAGACGGACGCCCTCACCGGGCTGGCCAACTTCCGCGCGCTCACCGTGCGGCTGGAGGAGGAGTTCCGCCGCGCGCACCGCTACCAGTACCCGCTGAGCGTGGTGGTGATTGACTTGGATCACCTCAAGGCCATCAACGACGGCATGGGGCACGACGTGGGCAACCGCGCCATCCTCGCGCTGGCGTCGCAGCTCAAGGGCAACCTGCGCGAGTCCGACTTCGCGGCCCGCTTCGGCGGCGACGAGTTCGTCGCGCTGCTGCCTCACCAGACTGCGCTGGAGGCGGCCGTGTTCGCCGAGCGCATCCGCTCTGGCCTGCGCAGCGTGGGCGTGCAGAAGAGCGACGGTCGCCCTGCCCCCTTTGGCCTCAGTGTCAGCGTGGGCATCGCCGACCATACGTTGGAAGGGCCGAAGGAGGACCCGGACGCGCTGCTGAAGGCGGCGGACGCGGCCCTCTACGAGGCGAAGCGGGAGGGGCGGGATCGGGTGGTGGTGTTCGGCCGGCCGGTCATCTCCCCGCCGGTGCAACGGCACTGAAGGGCAGCGCGGGCGAGCAGGCAACGGCGGGGCAGCGAGGGCGAGGATATGCAGGGCAACAGGCTGGCGAGCGGTTCGAGGGTTGCAATCGTCGGAGGCGGCATCGCCGGCGCGGGGCTGGCGGCCTCGCTCCTCTTCAACGGGCGGGCACGCGGCCTCACGCTGGACGTGCGCGTCTACGCGGGCGGGACGGCGGAGCGCACCGCGCCTCCGGCCGTGCTCACCCCGGAGTGCCGCTCGCGCCTGGCCGCGCTGGGCTGCCGCATTCCCACCGAGTGGCGCTCGCACGAATTGCGCGGCGTGGAAATCATCGCCGAGGGGCGGCGCGAGCTGCTCCCCGCCGCCTCGGGCGGGCTGTGGGTGGTGGACGGCTGGCCGCAGGGTGAAGGCGGGCTGGCGCAGGTGCGCGACGTGCTCGCCACGGCGGCGAGCGCCCAGGGCGCGCGCTTCGTCTCGCGGCACGTGGAGAAGGTGGAGCGTCAGGCCCCGGCGCCGGACGCGCCCGCCTCCGTGCGCGGCGCGGGGCCGCTGGTGGTGCGCGCGCAGGGCAGCGGAGACCGCTTCCACGCGGTGGCGCTGGCCACGGGCGCGGGCCCGCTGATGGGCGACGCGTTCTTCAAGGGCTTCCGTCCGGCGCCCACGGTGGCGGCGGTGCAGGCGCGGCTGCGGCACGCGTCGCCCCGGCTGGACCTGGCCCCGCTGGCGCGCCTGTGGATTGCACCGCTGCCCACGGTGGACGGGCTGTTCCTGCTGCCGGGTGCGGGCTCGGTGTACGCGCTGGCCTTCGGCCCTGCGGTGACGCCCGCAGACCTGTGCCAGGCGCTGATGATGGCGGCGCGCGACGGGCTGGTGGAGGAAGGCTTCGAGTTGGCGGCGCTGGAGACGACGCGCCTGCCCTACGGGCCCGGCCGCACGCTGGTGGCGCCGGGCCAGGTGGTGGTGGGCCCCGCGGCCTTCGGCCATCCGCTGCAGGTGGGCCTGTCGGAGACGCTGGCCTCGTGCAGCCGCGCGGCGGTGGCGCTGCTGGACGGTGGGCTGGAGGCGCCCGCGCTGGAGCGCCGGTACGTGCGCGAGGGCCTGGGCGAGCTGATGGAGGACGCGGCGGCGGGTGCGCGCTCCATCACCTGGCTGCGCCGCGCGGGGCGGCGGGCGCCGGCGGCCTTCATCGCGGCGAAGCGCCGACGGGGCCTGGGCGGCGTGTACGGCGGCGGCGTGCTGGGGCTGGGCGCGCCCACGCCCACGGCGCTGCTGGGCTCGGCGCGCTGGGCGGGCCTGCGCGAGGTGGTGGGCTCGTTCATGCGCACGACGATGGAGCCGGTGCCCACGGTGGTGCCCGAGTTGGAGCCGGACCTCTACTACGTCGTGGACGATGACCCGGACGCTCGCGAGGCGCTGACGGCCCTGCTGGAGAGCACGGGCGCGAAGGTGGTGGCGTTCGCGGACGAACTGGCGCTGTTCTGCGCGGTGGCGCGGCGGCCACCCACGGCGATTCTGCTCGACGTGGTGCTGCACTGGGTGGACGGTCTGCGGTTGGCGGAGGGGCTGAAGCAACACCCGCTCACGCGCAACACGCGGGTGGTGGTGATGAGCGGCCTCAACCGTCCGCACGTACGCCAGCGGGCGCTGGACGCGGGGGCAGAGGCCTTCCTGCCCAAGCCCGTGGACCCGGAGCGGCTGTTGCGCCTGCTCACCGGCCGCGTGCCGGTGGCGCCGCCCGCGGTGGAGCCGGAGCGCCGGTCCACCGTCGGTGATGAGACGCTGGGCGAGGACCGTTACGCGTCCTGACTACGCGGTGACCTGGCGCATCGCGCGGCGAAGCGTCAGTGAGCCGGCCATGAGGGCCACGCCCCGGAAGAGGATGCCGATGCCCACCATGGTGCCCACCAGCCACACGGCGGAGATGGGCCACTGCGCCATCACCACGATGCCGAGGAAGACGGACACGGCACCGTAGAGGAAGTCCCAGCCCCACCGGGGATAGCGGTCCACGATGGACGTAATCGCGTGGAACAGGCCGCTGGCGAAGAAGTAGCCGGCGAGCATGAGCGTCAGCGCGGCCAGGCCGGCCTTCGGGTACACGAGGATGAACAAGCCCACCACGGTGGAGAGCACGCCTCCCAGCAGGTAGAGGACGAAGGGCCCGCCGGACTTGCGGACGCGGAACGCGGCGACGATTTCCGAGATGCCCGCCACGGTCAGCATCGCGCCGAAGAAGATGGCGGTCACCAGGCTGGTGACGAACGCGGCACCCAGCGACACGATGCCGAGCACCGCCAGCAGCAGACCCAGGAGGAAGGGACCGCCCCAGATGGACGAGGAGACCCTCGGTTCATTGCCTGGGGTTGTTCCCTGATTGCGCTCAATGGTGATGGCCATGCCGTCCGCTCCGCGTTGTGAGCACCCGGGCGTTCGGCAGGCCGCGCGTCCGTCAGGCGAATGCGCGGCGGCACCCGGGGTCCGGGGCTCGTCCAGCCGCGAACATGGGAGCGCGAGGCCGCGCGGACAACGCGCGCCCCACCGCTCCTCCCCTTCCCTGCTCCTCCCTGGCGCCTCCGCGTGAGCAATCTCGAACGAGCCCTGGCAGGCAGAAACGCCCCAGGTTCTTTCGAAGGGCTCGAACGCGCCCGGTGGAGAGTGACTCCCCGATCGAACCCGTCGTCCGCGAGCCTCAGGTGCTTTCAGGTGGCTCGGGCCGGAGCTCGTACGGCGGCTGCAGGAACACCGCGCCGGGCTCCTTGCGGAACCACGTGAGCTGCCGCTTGGCGTAGCGGCGCGTCTCCTGTGCGGTGTCGTGGATGGCCTCCGCCACGGTCATCCGTCCCTCCACCACCGCGCGCGCCTGCACGTAGCCCACGCTGCGCATGGGGGCCGCGTCCGCGTAACCCCGGGCCATCAGCTCTCGCGTCTCCTCCACGAGCCCCCCGGAGAACATGGCCTCCGTGCGCGCGTTGATGCGCTGGTAGAGCTCCTCTCGCGGCGGGTCGAGCACGTACAGCCGGAAGGGATACCGGTCCGCGGAGAACGCATGGGCCCTCCGGAACTCCGAGGCGGGCACGCCCGTCTGCGCATGAATCTCCAGCGCGCGGACGACTCGGACCAGGTCCTGTGGGGGCAATTTCGCCGCCGTCTCCGGGTCCACCGCCGCCAGCCGGCGATGCACCGCCTCACGTCCCTCGGCGGCCGCCTGGGCTTCCAGCTCCGCCCTCAGCTCGGGCAGCGCGCCGGGCGCATCCACCACACCGTGGAGCAGCACGCGCAGGTACAGCCCCGTACCGCCCACGACGAACACAGGCCGTCCGCGCGCGGCAATCTCGGAGATGACCGCGTCCGCGCGCCGTTGGTACTCGGCGGCGGAGAACGCCTCCAGCGGGTCCACCGCGGACACGAGGTGATGTGGCACCGCGGCCAGCTCCTCGGCCGAGGGCTTCGCGGTGCCGATGTCGAAGTGCCGGTACACCTGCTGCGAGTCCGCGCTGACAATCTCTCCACCCGCGCGGCGCGCCAGCTCGATGGCGAGCGCCGTCTTCCCCGACGCCGTCGGCCCGGCAACCACCGTCAGCAGCGGCCCTCCCTCCGTCCCCTCACCCATGTCCCGCTGCCTCCAGAGCACCACGCACCACCGCCGCGGCGGATGAATCCCGCGCGAACACCAGGCGCACCGGGGACACCTCCGACAACAGCCTCCCCGCCGCCGCCATCAGCCCACCGCGACCGGCGGCCGTCGTCTCGGGCAACAGCGCGTTGAGCAGCAGCATGCGCCCGACGTCGCCCGCGGCCTGTGACTCCCACCGCGAGCCCGCGTCCCACGCCAACGTACCCACCGCCATCAACCGTGCCTCACTCGGGACACCCACGTTCCACGGCGTCCCCGCGACGCGCCACTCGGAGGGCGCACGTTCATCGGGCCACACCGCAACCAACTCATCGGAGAGCAGCTCGCCGCCCGCGTCCGCCCACAGCGCGCCCAGGGTGCTCTTCCCCGCCCCCGAGTGCCCCACGAACAATGCCGCCCGCCCCTGGTGCGCCACGGCCACGCCATGCACCAGCAGGCCGCCACGCCGCGCGAGCGCTCCCGCGAGCATCACCTTCAGCACCGTCTCCACGGGAAAGCGCCCAGGCCCCACCACCGTGGCGCGCAGGCCGTCCGCGGAAACTTCCGCGGAGTAGTCCTCGCCCTCCAGGCGCAGCGAACCCTCCGGAGTACGTTGAACGCGGGGGAGCTCGCGGGTGGCGGGCGCAGGCCGCGCCACCTCGGGGGCGATGGACTCGAGCCGGGCCACCGCGCCGCAGTCCTCCGAATCAGGGACGAGGAACCGCGAGAACAACCGCCGCAGCGAGCCACGAAGGCTCGCGTTGGCCACCTCCACCGCCACCGTCCAGCCCGCGATGCGCAGGCGGACTCCGGTGGCGGGTGGAGTTTCGTCGGAACCGCCGCCACCACCGGGACCGGGCATGCCGGTGCCCGGCGGGCTCAGGGCATGCACTCCGACTCGCCCGGGATGTTGCACTGGGAGACCTGCGCCAGCGCCACGAAGGGCTGCTCCCAGAGGATGGCGGGCGGCTCGTACTTCGGCCGTGCCTCGAAGGCCGGGGCCGGCGCCGCATTCAGGTCAGTGTTCCGGTCCGTCATGGTGGAAGGCTCTTTTCTCACGGGAAGGGTACCGTGAAAGCGCAGATGCGGCCATCTTGCGTGCCCACGTGCAGACGGCTCACGGTGGTGTCGACCGTCGGCGTGCCAATGCCCTGCGCACTCCCGAGCGTGACCTGCTGCGAATCCGTACCATCGGTCAGCTCGAGCTGGTGCACCTTTCCATCCGAGCTGCCCACGTAGACACGAGCCACCGCGTTGCGGTTGAAACCAAACGTGCCGGAGGGGCCCGCGACGGGCGTGCTCCACTTCATCGCCGGCACCGTGCCTCCGGCAGGCGTGTCCCAGAACTCCACCCGGCCCGCGGCGATGCTGGCCACGAAGCCACCGCCCTGCGGACGCACGAAGCTGGTGAAGGCGGGCGTATTCGCCGCCGGCCGCGAGGCCACGGTGACGTTCCACGCCGGCTGCAGGGTGGCCGTGTTCACCGCGTGGACCACACCGTCGCTGTCCGTCGCGTAGATGAGGTTGGTCACCGCGTTGCGAACGAGGCTCACGTCGATGTCACCCACCGGCAGCCGGGCGACTTCCTGCGCCGTGGGGCCGGTGGCCAGCGTGTTGAGGACGCGCAGCGTGTCCGCGCCCCCGTTCGTCTTCGTGCCGATGAAGAGGCGGTTGTTCGTGTAGTCCACCACCATGCCGCCGCTGACCATGCCCAGGTCGCCGGGCTGGTACGTCCACACCAGCGCGCCCGTGGCGGCGTTGAGCGCCACCACTCGGTTCTGCGCCGGGTCCGACAGGCGCGTGGCGAAGAACACCAGGTCGCGGTTCGGGTGCGCGGCCTGGTACGCCGCGTTGGCGAAGTCGTAGAGCTGCGTGACGGGGAACGACTGGATGATGCCGATGGGCGCGCCGCCGTTGTCCCACCGCCACAGCACCTGGCCGGTGCTCGCGTTGATGGCGTACGCGACGCCGGCCTGGTCACCCACCAGGATGTACTGGCCGGGCAGGCCGTGCAGCGGCACCACCGGGAAGCGGCTGCCGATGAGGCCCGACAGGGGCAGCGGCCTCCAGCGCTCGGCGCCGTCCTGCGACGGGTTGCTCACCTGCGTGAGGTTCGCCACCACCGAGTTGTTGAAGGAGCTGAAGATGCCCACGCCCAGCTCGGTGACGGGCTGCACCCGCGCGTCCAGGCCCACCGAGTAGCACCACAGCGGCGAATTGGTCAGTCGCGCCTGGGGGGTGACCACGAGCCCGCTCGACGTGGGCTGGTTGCCCGACGAGTACCAGCGCACGTCATCCGCGTTGTACACGCGGTAGTAGTACGTGGTGCCGTTGGTGACGGAGTCCGTGAAGCTGGAGGCCGTGCTGAAGCTGTCCGTGTAGACGACGGTGGCGTTGCCGAGGGCGTTGCCCACCGCATAGCTCCGGCCCTGCACCGGCGCGGTGTTCGGTGCGGTACCCGCGGCGCGCAGCACCAGCACGCCGCCGTGCTGCGCGGGGTTGTCCCACGTCAGCGTCACGCTGGCATCGCGAGCCACCGCCGTGACGCGTGCCAGGTCGGGTGCGGTGCCAGTCAGCAGCGTCACCGGAGCCTCGATGCGGATGGGCGTGTTGGCGTCATCCACCAGGTGCAGCCGGTGACGGAACGCCGTCGGCGCGGTGAGCGCCGTCCCGGAGCCGAAGTTCGTGTACGTCACGGAGAACGTGGCCGAGCCATTGACGGGGATGCCCGCCCCCGAGGCCGTCCAGGTGATGACGCCGGTGGCGGGATCGCGGGCGGCGCCCCACCCGCCGGTTATCGCGAAGCTCCCGTAGGTGAAGTAGTTGGCCGCGGGGCGCAGCAACCGGACCTGGAAGATGGGGAGCGCACCGCGGTTCTCCACCGTGTACGTGAAGACCTGGTTGGTGACGTTCGCGGCCAGCGCCTTGGGATTGATGCGCACGCGCTGCAGGACGATGCTGCCGCGCGGAGAACTCACGAGGTCACCCGCCAGCGCGGTGCCATTGCGGGTCGCATCCGCCTGGGCCTGGAAGAAGTAGTCCGCTCGTTCGGCACCGGTGACCCGGTAGCTCCAGACGAACTGAGCGGACGTTCCAGGCGCGAGCCGGCTCACGCTGGCGGGCGTCGGCCCCGAAAGCTGCGTCAAGGTGGCCGAGCCCTGCGGCACCAGACCGCGAGGACGCACGTCCACGAGCGAGTCCGTGGTGGACGTGTTGGTCACCGTCATCCGCACCTGCACGGTGTCGTTGGTGAAGGCATCCAGGGTGTCCACGTCGACGGACGCGGCCAGCGGGCCCACGTTCACCATCGGCGTTTCCGCAATCTGGGAGGTGGCGTTGTTGTTATTGGTGGCACGCACGTGGGCCACGGTGGCGCCGGCGGACGTCACCTGGGCCCGGGCCACGAAGACGCCTGCGTTGCGCGCCGGAATGTTCCGGGTGAAGGGCGTGGGCTCGGTGCCCACCACCGTGAAGTTGACGGTGCCCGTGCCGGTCGTCGGCCCCACGGCGGTGACGTTGGTCAACGTCCCCGTCCCCGACGCGCGGCTCTCGACGACGATGCGGGCCGCGAGCTCCGAGTTGACCCCCAGCGCGGGCGGGCGCACGGAGACCTGGGACGACAGTGCCGAGCGAACCCAGGGGCTCTGGGCCGTCAGGGTGATGCTGAACGTGCCGCCCTGGCACTGGTCCGTCGCGCTGGTGCCAGCCACGAACCGGTCCGCTACCTGGTCGGCGGCGGCCGCCCCGGGAATCATGCGGAGGGTGAAGCGGGCCGACTCCCCCTGCCCCAGGCCGTTGTTGCCGACGGCGCAGGAGTCCGACGTGGCGAAGGTGATCTGCCGCGCCGTGACGTCGAAGAAGATGACCTGCCAGCCCGCGGGAGCAGGGCTGTCCAGGAGGGTGTAGCCGGCGGGCAGGACGAAGGAGATGTTCGTAATCCGGCGCGAGTTGTTGTTCGACGTGTTGAGCGCGTCGACCGTCACCTCGGAGACCTCGTCCATCACCACGCGCGCCACCGTGTCGTTCGGGCTGGGCACCGGGGTGATGCTCCACGTACGGGACGTCTGCGCCGCCGCGAGGGTCGGCACCAGGAGCGCGAGGAGTACCGCGAGGCGGGCGTTGAAGGGATTCATGGCGGGCCTCACGTCACGGGTCCAGGGTGAAGGCGGCCGTGGTCAGCGGCTCGCCGTCGAGGAAGAAGCGCACCTGCCACGTCCCGCTCATGCCCGTCGTGGCCACCGTCGTCCCGGCCACCGGCAGTGAGAAGCGCACCTTGCGAGACTCCTCGGGCGGCGCCTCCACCACCGACGTGCGCCGCTCATACGGGTGGCCGGCGGGAGAGACGAACTCCACCTCCACCGTGCCCTTCCCGCGCACGCCGCCCACCGTCAGGTCCACATCCACCTGCGACACCGACGAGAGGCCACGGGCGCCCTCCTCCAGGCCCACGACGGCGGCGCTGCCCGTCACCGGGATGACCGTGGGCGCGGGGGCGACCTCCTCCGGAGGCGGCCGCTGCGCGCTCTCCGGGCCGTTGCCGAGCACATCCGTGGAGGGCAGCGGCTCCGTGGGCTGCTCATTCGTGCCCGGGTCCACCACCGGGGCCTGGGGGGACTTCCCCTCCGTACACGCGGACAGCCACAACGCCGCCGCGAGGAACGCCGTGCGCGCTCGCATCACAGTACCTCCTGTGTCTCGTCAATGAGGCCCAACCGGGCCAGCTCCGTCAGGAAGCGCAGCGTGTCCGAGAGGACCTGCCGCGCGTCCACCTTGAATTCCCGCGCCACCTGCTCCGCCACGTCGCGCGCAGTGCGCGTCCCATCGCAGAGCTCCCAGACGCGAATCGCCGTCGGGTTCAGCCCGCGCAGCGTGCGCCCGTCCGCGTCCAGCACGATGAAGTCCGAGCCGAACCGCTGGCCCGACACGCCTTCGCGAGGCCGGGGGATTCGGTTCTCGAGGAAGCCCGTGCTCATGAGCGCCCTCCCCGCCCCAGCAGCGACGCCAGGCGCCACTTCACCGCCACCCGCAGGCGTCCCAGCCGAGACGGCCCGCGGTCCCATCCGGCTTCCATCACCACTCCGCTCCGTCGCACGCTGCGCACCAGGCCCAGCACGCGTGAGAGAGGCAGCGGCGGATCCTCCGCGGGCGAGTTGTCCCCGCGCAGCGCGAGCATGTCCGCGTCACACCGCTTCACCCGGTGCAGCACCAGTGCATGGTCGAACCGCGCGAGCACCACGTCTCCGGGACGGGGCTCTCGCGTAAGCGGCTCCACCCCCGCCAGGTCTCCCGAACGCAACGACGGCCACATGCTGTCCCCCCGCACGGGGATCCAGCGTAGCGCCGTCGGCACGGTGGAGTGGGAAGATTCTGACGTCATCGGAGGAAGGGCAGTCTAACCCACCGGCACAGGCACGGCGAGCACAGCAGGCGCCGCTCTCCCTGACTTTCCCAGGGGTTACACGCCTGCTCGACCTTCATGGCTCCCAGGAGAGTCCCCGCCCTCCCGGCTGCCTCCCGGCCACTCGAGAGGCAACGGGAGGCAGCGGATGGCACCGGAAACGTCAGGCCGGCGTCGCGGCGCGGTGGGCGAGGACCGTCTTCGCCACGTCGTCCAGGGCCACGGGGATGGCGTCACCGCCGGCCATGCGCTTCAGCTTCGCCTGGCCACTGGTGCGCTCGGCCTCGCCGAGGACGAGCGTGAATTGCGCGCCGCTCTTGTCCGCGCGCTTCATCTGGCTCTTGAGGCTGCCGCCGCGCGTGTCGAAGTCCACGCGCAGCCCCTCGCGACGCAGGCGGCTGGCCAGCGTGAAGGCCGTGTCCTGCGAGCCCTCGTCCGCCACGGCGATGAACAGGTCCGGCGCCAGGGTGAACTTCTTGCCGCTCTCCTTGAGCAGCAACACCAGCCGGTCCAGGCCCATGGCGAAGCCCACGGCGGGCACGTCCGGTCCGCCCAGGCCCTTCATCATCGTGTCATAGCGGCCACCACCGCCCACGGTGCTGGCGGTGCCCAGCGCGGGGTGCGCGGCGATGAACTCGAAGACGGTGCGCGTGTAGTAGTCCAGCCCGCGCACCATGCGCGGATTCACCACGTACTTGATGCCCAGCGCCGTCAGCTTGCGCTGCAAGTCATCGAAGTGCGCGCGGCACGGCTCGCACAGGAACTCGAGCACGTTGGGCCCCGCCGCGGCGACGGCCTGGCACTTCTCGTTCTTGCAGTCGAGCACGCGCAGCGGGTTCGTCTCCATGCGCCGCTGGCAGTCACCGCACAGCTCTTCCCGGTGCGCCTTCAGGTACTCCACCAGCTTCGCGTGGTACGCGGGCCGGCACGCCTCGTCGCCCAGGGAGTTGAGGTTGAGCGAGATGTCCTTCAGGTCCAACGACTCCAGGAACTGGACCACCATGTCCATCATCTCGACGTCCTGGGCGGCCTCCTTCGCGCCGTAGGCCTCCGCGCCGATTTGATAGAACTGCCGGTAGCGGCCCGTCTTCATCCGCTCGTACCGGAACATGGGCCCCATGTAGAACCAGCGGGTGACGGGCTCCTGGTTGTTGACGGAGTGCTCGATGTACGCGCGCGCTGCGGGCGCGGTGCCCTCGGGACGGAGCGACAGGCTTCGGCCGCCCTTGTCGTCGAACGTGTACATCTCCTTGCCGACGATGTCCGTCTCCTCGCCCACGCTGCGCACGAAGAGCGCGGTGTCCTCCACCATGGGCGTGCGGAGCTCTCCGTAGCCGAACCGGCCGAACAGCTCGCGGGCCCGTCCCTCCACGTGCTGCCAGATCTCGATCTCCCCCGGGAGGAGATCATTCATGCCCTTCACACCGGAGATCTTCTGACTCACGAAATCACTCCAATGCGCTTGCCCAGCCGCACCACCGCCTCCTCCTTGAGGCTGTCGTCCCAGACGACGCGCTTGGGCTCGAAGAGGAGGATGACGGTGGAGCCCATCTCGAAGCGGCCCAGCTCGCCGCCCTTCTCCACCTTGAAGCCCGAGTCGTACTTGTGGACCTTGCCCGGCTTGCCAGTGTGCGTGAGCACCTCGTCGTACGTCGCCTTGATGCGCGACACGCAGGTGGCGCCCACCTTCACCACGGCGCACTTGCCCGCCACCGTGTCCAGGTACGTGATGAGCCGCTCGTTGACGCAGAACAGGGACTGCTTGTTCTTCACCGACGCGGGGTTCACCGGCCAGAACTCACCGGGGATGTACGCGTAGCCCGTAATCGTGCCGCCCAGCGGCGCGTGGATGCGGTGGTAGTCGCGCGGGGACAGGTAGATGGTCGTCCAGGCGCCGCCGTGGAACGGCTTCGCGGCCTCCGAGTCGCCCAGCAACTCGTCCACCGTGTACTCGATGCCCTTGGCCTGCAGGCACCGGCCCTGGTCCGAGTAGCCCACCTGGGACACGCGGCCGTCCACCGGGGACACCACCACCTTCTCGCCCGGGTCGATGGGGCGCAGGCCCGGCTTCAGGCCGCGGGTGAAGAACTCGGCGAAGGTGGGGTAGCGCTCGAAGGAGTGCTCGGCCTCCTCCATGTCCACGTTGTACGCCTTGGCGAAGGCGCGCATCGCCGCACGGTGGACGGGCGCCGGAGCGGGCAGGCGCGTGGCCAGGCCCACCGCGTGGGAGATGGCGGACTTCGGCAACAACTGCATCAACTTCATGAAGGTCTGGTCGTTCATTCGGCTTGGGTGCTGCGAAAAGAGTCGGAAGGGGCCCGTCGCGCCTGACGGCCCCGCCTGGAGGAGGACTGGAGTCTTAACGTCCCGCGTCTGCCCCGGGCTGCGGCACCGCGCCGCCATCGGCGGAGACTGTCACGGTGCGAACGGCGCTCTTCGGTAACAGCGTGAGGACCTTCCCCTGTTCGATGAGCAGCAGCGAGTCCACATGCCCGGGGTACTCCAGGCGGCAGGACGTGCGGTCGGCCAGCTCCCACGTCTCGCGCATGCCCCGCCCCTCCACCTCGAGGGGGGCGCCGCGCCGGAAGCAGCCGCGGAAGCCCGCCACCAGCTCGGACGCGGAGGTGCCCGACTGGGGACCGCTGAGCCCTGCGTCCGGAGGGCCGGCGTCGGCGGGCCCGGCAGGGGCTCGGGGCTCCTCGCGTGGGCTGAGGGAAGGCAGGGACACGCCGGCCGGAACCTCGCGCGCGGTGGCGATGGCCTTCTCCCGCGCCTCCGTCTCGGCCTGCATGCGGGCGCGGCCATCCTGGATGCGCTGGAGCAGCTCGCGGGCGCCCTGCGCGTCCAGGCTGTCCGCCGGCACGCGCTGGAGCTGCGCCTCGATTTCACCAATCTGCGGGTCCAGGAACGCTGCATCCAGCTTCTGCGCGTACAGCGCACGGAAGCGGCGCGCGGCCTCCTCGTAGTCGGCGGAAGGGCCCGAGTCGCGCTTGCAGGCCAACGGCGCGAGCGCGAGCAGGAGGACAGAGGCGATGCCCGCGAGGGGCCGGAGGGACACTCGAAGGACGGAAGTACGCACGGGACGGGTTTTATGTCACGTCCCCGTCCCCCGTGCCGGGTTTTTGCACCGCCGCGTCAGACTCCGAGGAACAGGCGCTTGCCGAAGTTCAGCGCCAGGTCCGCGTCGAAGATCTTCTGGGCGGACGTCTCGATGTCGTACTCCACGCGGACGTACTCCACCGTGCGCGCGTCGGTGTCGCAGATGACGAAGCAGGCCCGGTTGTCGTAGTCGCGCGGCTGGCCCACGCTGCCCACGGAGATGATGTACTTGTAGCCCTTCCGGATGCCGAACTTCTGGGCCACCACGTCGTTCACCTCGCCATTGCCGATGGCGAAGGCGCGGCACAGGTGGCTGTGGCCGATGAACGTCACTTCGGGCAGCTCCGCCACGTAGGGCGTCAGCTCGCGGGCCTGCTCCAGCGCGAAGATGTACTCGTACGCCTTCGGGTCGATGGGCGAGCCGTGGCAGAAGCCCACGTCGCCGATGCGGTACGTGTACGGGAGGCTGCGCAGCCACGCCATGTTCTCGTCGGTGAGGACGTTGGCGGACCAGTCCAGCGCGTGCCGGGCGGCGTCGTAGTAGTACGAATAGTCCATCCGCCCCGCCACCGCCGCGTCGTGGTTGCCCAGCAGGGTGACTTCCGCCACCGAGCGGACCAGGTCGCAGCACGGATTGGGCGAGGCCCCGTAGCCGACGATGTCCCCCAGCGAGACGAAGCGGTCCACCTTCTGGTGCTCGGCGACGCGGAGCACCTCGGTCAGCGCTTCGATGTTGGAGTGGATGTCGGAGATGACGGCGATACGCATGAGGGCCTCGGTGGGGGGACCGGGTCAGGCTTCAGCCGGCCCAGCCGACCTTCACCTGGTTCTGCTTCTGCTGAGAGATCATCTGCCGGAGCCGTCCCAGGGTTTCGCCGTCCAGCGACTCGAAGCGCAACCCCATGCCGGGCGGGAAGGCTCGCTCCTCCTCCTCCCGCAGCCATACCACTGTGGCGTGGGCGTGGATCTCCGGATCTCCCCCGGGCGTCAGCCGGACAACGGCTCGGGCGCCACGGGCCAGGGGGGTACTCGTCCTGAGGAAGAGCCCTCCCTCGCTCAGGTTGGTGATGCGCGCGTAGAGCGTGACGTTGTCGCCCTCGCACCAGCACCGAAGCTGGGTGGGGATCCGCGTGTGCTTTCGGTTCTCGCTCAACCCCGTTCCTTCTTCCGGCTTCGGCTCCTGTCCCGCAGCCTAGGGACGGCATGAATCCAGCGTCAAGTTCGTGGGGTGGGGGTTTTCCCCACCCTCCAGGGCTGGTGGATCAGCGCTCCAGCGGGCCCAGGTCGTCGAAATGGGTGAGCGTGCGGAACTCGGCGAAGCGGGCGTGGATTTCGGGGCGGGTGACTTCACGCAGCCGCTCCAGGCTGAACTTCTCCACGGTGAAGGAGGCCATGACGCTGCCCATCACCATGGCGCGGCGGAGCACCGCCGCGTCCGGGCCGCCCGACGAGGTGGCGAGCGCTCCCATGAAGCCGCCCGCGAAGGTGTCACCCGCGCCGGTAGGGTCGAACACCTCGGCCAGGGGGAAGGCCGGGCAGGCGAAGATGTGGTCGTGGTCGAAGAGGAGCGCGCCGTACTCGCCGCGCTTGATGACGACGCGCTGGGGGCCCATGGCGAGAATCGCCCGGGCCGCCTTCACCACGTTGTGCTCTCCGGCCAGCTGCCGGGCCTCGGCGTCGTTGACGAAGAGCAGGTTGACGCGCTTGAGCGTCTTGAGCAGCGCGGCGCGGCTGCCGTTGATCCAGAAGTTCATCGTGTCCGCGGCCACCAGCTTCGGGGCGCGGACCTGGTCCAGCACCTGCGCCTGGAGCTCCGGGTGGATGTTGCCGAGGAAGACGTACGGCGTGTCCCGGTAGGACTCCGGCAGCTTCGGCGAGAAGGCCTGGAAGACGTTGAGCTGGGTGTCCAGCGTCTGCGCCTCGTTCAGCTCGTAGCCGTAGCGGCCCTTCCAGCGGAACGTGCGCCCGGACTCACGGGTGAGCCCCTCCAGGTCGATGCCCCGGCCGCGCAGGAAGTTGAGGTGCGCCTCGGGGAAGTCCTCGCCCACCACCGCCACCACGCGCGCCGGCGTGAAGAACGAGGCCGACGTGGAGAAGTAGGTGGCCGAGCCGCCGAGGATGTCCTCCTTCCGTCCGAAGGGGGTTTCCACGGAGTCCAGAGCGACGGAGCCGACGACGAGCAGGGACATGCGAGCTTCCTGAGGGGAGAGATGCCGTCACAAAGCACGGCGCTCCCCGGGAACCCCGTGCCGTAGCCGGGTACGTGTTTTCCCGTCCCCCGTCAAGAGTCCACGGGGCGGCGAGCGGCGGCTTTCAGGGGGTGGGCGCGCCCACGACGGTGAGGATGGACTTCAGGTCGTCGTCGGTGAAGAAGAGGCCGCCGCCGACGAAGAAGTCCCGGCCTGCAATCAGCCGCTGCGTCGCCAGGTCGCGCTGCTGGGCGTTGAGGATGTCGTCCATGCCCGCCACCACGAAGAGGTGGTCGAAGGCCTGTGCGCGCAGGGTGGCGCGCAGGCGGGGGTAGCGCAGCTCGTCCGCCGCGAAGTTGAAGGCGTCCAGCTTGAGCGTCAGCGCATCGTCGAAGAAGTGCAGGTCGCCGCCCACGCCACCGGTGGACTCGATGAGGCCCACGCGCAGGGTGGTGAAGTACCAGCGCTTGGCGAACTGGGCGCTGATCTTCAGGCTCTCCTTGGTCACCTTCTGCGTCTGGATGACCGGGTCGCCCTCGGACGGCGGGTTGGTCTGCACCACCTGCGTGGACACGGTGCCGCGCGGGTCGTCCACCAGCTCGAGCAGGTAGTACTTGTCCGGCTTGGGGATGAGGCGGACGGAGAAGACGTTCTTCGAGCGGCCCTGGGCGGCGAGGTAGGTGGACTGGATGCCCACCTCCGTCTGGAGGTCGGTGAGCCGGGCGGCGAAGCGGGCCACGTCCGTCACCGTCTCGCGCACCTCGCGGCCCACCGTCTCGTCGGCCAGCAGCACACCCGCGGCGCCCTCCCCGTCCTTCACCTTGCGGGTGATCTCCTCCAGGTTGCCCAGCGTGCTGTCCAGCTTGTTGAGCGTCTGCTTCAGGCTGGCGACGGTCTCCTTCACGTCGCCCTCGCCCGTGCCGACGATGTTCTTCACGCTCGCGAGCACCTCACGCACGTCGCGGGTGATCATCTCGATGTTGTCGACGATGCGCGACACGTCCGCGGAGTTGCTGCGGGTGATGCCGCGCACGTCCTCGGAGATGCCCTCCACGTTGCCGACGATGATGTCCAGCCGGTCCGCGTTGCGCCGCACCGTCTGGTCCACCGAGTCCGACAGGCGGACGAGGTTCTCGACGATGCGCTGGAGCGAGCCCTGGCCCTTCTCCCCGCCCAGCACCTCGCGCAGCGAGCCCGTCACCTGTTGGATGTCCGCGGTGATCTGCGATAGCGACTCGAACACCGCCTCCATGCCGGCGGTGTCGATGACGCGGCGGATCTGCCCGCCGTTCTCCATGGACGGCGCGTTCTCCGTGCCGGGATTCAGGTCCAGGAGGAAGTCGCCGAGCAGCGACTCCGAGCGCTTGGTGACGACGGCGTCCTCGCGCAGGTCCACGTCCTTGCGGATCTTCAGCCAGACCTTGGCGCGCGTCCCCTCGAGGGTGATCTCGTCGATCTCTCCCACCGGGATGCCGGCGATCTGCACGCGGCCGCGCACGGCGAGGCCCGAGGCGTCGCGGAAGTACGCCCAGACGCGGAGCGACTCGCTCTCACTCAGTCCGCCCTTCTTGGCGAACAGGACGAAGGTGATGAAAAAGGCTCCCGCGGCGATGACCAGCAGGCCAACACGGAAGGGCGTGACGAGCTTCTTCACCTGATGTGACTCCGAGGGCTACCGGCCGGGCGCGACTCTAACGTTTTGCATCCGGAGTGCCACCTTTTCCTGAGGGGGGCACCCTGCCCTCCCACCTGAACCCCGGCTCAGTTCTTTCCGAACCAGGTCTCCAGGAAGACCTTCACCGCGGGGTGCTGGGACTCGCGGAGTTGCTCCGGAGGCCCGTTCTCCACGATGACGCCCTTGGAGAGGAAGGCAATCTGGTCCGCCACGTTGAAGGCGGAGGCGATGTCATGGCTGATCACCACGCTGGTGACCCCCAGCCCCTTCTGCGCGGCCAGGATCATGTCGTCCACGTAGTCCGTGGTGATGGGATCCAGGCCGGTGGTGGGCTCGTCGTAGAGGACGATCTTGGGGCCGAGAATCGTGGCGCGGGCCAGGCCCACGCGCTTGCGCATGCCGCCGGACAGGTCCGCGGGGAACTTGCCCTCCACCGCCTGCTTGAGGCCCATCAGGTCCAGCCGGGCGCGCACCTTCTGGCGGATGACGTCCTCGGAGTCCTTCGTGTGCTCGCGCAGGGGGAAGGCGACGTTCTCGAACACCGTCATCGAGTCGAACAGCGCCGCGGCCTGGAACACCATGCCGAACTTGTTCCGGACCTGCTGGAGCTGCGTGACGCTCATGGGGACGATGTCCTCCCCATCGATGATGACCTTGCCGCTGTCCGGCTTGAGCAGGCCGATCATGTGCTTCATCAGCACCGTCTTGCCGGAGCCGGAGCCACCGAGGATGACGCACGTGCTCCCGGCGGGCACCTTGAGGTTGATGCCGGTGAGGACCTTCGTCTCGCCGAAGGTCTTGTGCAGGTCCACGATTTCAATCATCGGCGTCGTGGACGGGGACGCGGCGGGGCCGGAGCCCTCGCGGGTGGGCGCTGGAGCCTCCATCAGTCAGTGCCAGAGCAATCCGAGGATGAAGTCGAGGATGAAGATGGACAGCGCGCTGGCGACCATGGCCTCGGTGGTGGCCTGGCCCACGCCCTTCGCACCGCCGGACGCGTTGTAGCCCTTGAAGCAGCAGATGAGAGCCACCGCGAGGCCGAACACCGCCCCCTTCACCAGGCCCTCGTAGATGTCCATCGGCGCCATCCACTGCTGCGTGCGCGAGAGGAACGTACCGGGAGAGATGCCCAGGGCCCCCACCGCCACGAGGTAGGCGCCCGCCATACCCGTGGTGTTGAAGAGCATGGTGAGCGCCGGCACCATGAGCAGTCCGGCCAGCACCCGCGGGACGAGCAGGTACTGCACCGGGTTGACGGCCATGGTCTCCAGGGCGTCCACCTGCTCGGTGACGCGCATGGTGCCCAGCTCGGTGCACATGGCGGAGCCGGCGCGCATCGTCACCATGAGCGCGGAGAACACGGAGGCCAGCTCGCGGGTGAGCGTCAGCGCCACCGTGGGACCCACGAGGCTCTCGGCGTCGAAGAGGGCGAAGGCGGTGGACGTCTGGAGGGCGAACACCATTCCGGTGAAGGTGCCCGTCAGGCCCACGATGAAGATGGAGCCCACACCCACGAAGTCGAGCTGGGCGAAGAGGTTGGCCAGCCGGTAGGGAGGCCGGACGGCCCACCGGAACACGTCCAACCCCAGGGTTGCCAGCCCCCCGAGGGTGCTGACGACATCGATGAGGCCCTTACCGAAGTTGGCCACGGATTGGTGGAAGAATCCGGGTTCGCGGGTCGGGCTGCTGGGGGTCTGCGTGGTCATGCGGTGTGAAACCTACTCTTGACTGACCGGGCGTCAGGTGCAAGCGAAGTGATGACTCCGGAGGCCGGTGGGGAGACAGGCGTCGAAGACGCTTCCTCCCCGTGAAGCGAAGCGTTTATGTTCCGCGCCCCTTAATCTTGACTCACTGCCTGGGGACTCCAAGCCCGGGCCGAGAAACAGACGAACATGGCAACTCATAAGGTCGGCGGCGAGGTGGACGCCCAGTGCACCCGCTGCAAGCTCACTCTCGCGCACACCATCCTGGCGATGGTGGGAACGAAGATTGCGCGGGTGCGCTGCAATACCTGTGGCGGGGACCACGCGTACCGCGCGGCACCGGGCATGACGGACCGCCCGTCCTCGTCCAGCAGCAGCGCGCGCGCGTCCCGGGCGTCGTCCTCCTCCTCGGCCGCGGCCAAGGTGGAGAAGGTGGTCATCTCCTTCGACGAGCAGCTCGCCGGCAAGGACACCGCCCACGCGATGAAGTACAGCCCGAAGGACACCTACCAGGTGGACCAGGTCATCCAGCATCCAACGTTCGGCGCGGGCTTCGTGACGGCGGTACGCGGCGACAAGGTGGACATCACCTTCCGCACCGACACGAAGACGCTGGTGCACGGCCGCGGCGGCGCTCCGGCGGAGAAGCCGGCGTTCAGCCCGCCCAACGCCCGCAACACCGGGCCCGCGGACAAGCCGCTTCCTCCCCAGTCCCCCGAGGCGTCGACCGGGCCCGCGGCTGAGGGAGAGGCTCCGGCCCCCACCGAGGGTTGACCGGTTCGGGATGGAGGGGATGAAGTCGATGCCACGGTCCGTGAGCATGCGTCCCCTCCCCCTCTTCCTGCTGCTCCTCGCCGCCCCGGTGTGGGCGGCCCCGCCCGGGGTCTCGGTGTCCTGGACTCCGGAGCGGGTGGTGCTGGGGCAGGACTTACGGGTGACGGTGGAGGTGCGCGTCCCTCCGGACTCCGGTCCGGTGCGCGGCGCGGCCTCCTCCGGGACCTTCTCCCAGGAGCGGGTGGAAGGTGGCGAGGTGCGCGCCTTCCAGTGGACGCCCCCGGCCGTGCGTCATCCGCTGGTGGCGGTGCTCGCCTTCTGGATTGAAGACGGGGCGAAGGCCTCCGCGGCGCCACCGCCGGAGTGGGCCGTCGTCCGGATTCCCCTGCTGGGCAAGACGCAACTGGATGTGTCCACCGACGCCGAAGCCAGCGTGGTGGTGGAGGTGGGCGGCAGGCGCTTCGGTCCGGTCCTGGCGGATGCCCAGGGCCATGCGCGCGTGCCGGTGGAGGTGCCTCCGGGGGTGCGCTCCGCGAACGTGCTGGCCACGCGGGACACGCTGCGCACCCGCGCGGTGATTCCGCTGGACCCGCCGCAGGAGGCGCCGCTCGTCGCGGCACTCACTCCGTCGCCGCTTCCCTCCGAAGGCAGCGGTTGGCTCCTCGTGGCCGGTGAGGAAGGCCTCGCCCCGGAGGAGCTGGAGGTGTCCGCCGAGGGTGCGACGCTGTCCGTCGACGACGAGGCGTTCCGCGCGAGCGCGGTGGAGATCTCCATCGACGGCGCCGCGGTGTCCGTCGAGAGGCTGCACGAGGTGGTCCGGGAGCTGGAGTCTGAAGGCACGGCGTCGCAGGCTGCGTCCTCCATGGGCGCGGCCACGTCGGGTCGAGCGGACCCGCGCTCACGCCGACAGCCTCTTCTCGCCGCCGCGATGACGTCGGGCGAAACGGCCCGCGAGGAGGACGCGCTCGCGCTGCCTGACGAGCCACCTCTGCGCTATCGCGTCACCCCCGAGCCGGACGCCACGACTGTCAGCGTGACGGTGCGCCGCAAGGGGCGCGAGGACCGGGCGCGCGCCACGGTGGCTGTCCTTCCGAAGCCGGTGTCCGTGGTGGTTACGCCTCCCACGGTGACGCCTCCTCTGCCTGACGTTCCCCGCCCCACGCCACCGCCCCCCTCGCCGGCAGGCCACTGGCGCCCCTCCGTCTTCGCGCTCGCGGGTGGCGCCTTCGCGGGCGGGGCGAACACGGGTCCTACCGGCGCGGTGGGTGTCTCCCTCGTGCCGCCGTGGTGGGAGGGCCGCTTCGCCGCCGAGCTCGAGGCAGGCCTGCGCACCGCCACCTTCGACGGGCGCCTGGACTCGCTGGGCGCGGTGCGCTCGCGGGTGCTGGCGGTGCCGATGCTCGCCTCGGTGCGCGCTGTCATTTTCCAGCGTGCCGCGCTCTCCCTGTACGGGCGAGCAGGCGGCGGAGTCCTGCCTTTCCGCCACCGACTGCGGAGCGACTTCCAGGAAGATGTGAAAGAGAGCAAGCTGGCGGGGATGGGCTTTCTCTCCGTACAGGGAGCGGTCCGACTCGGGCGCTGGAGCGCGCTGGCGGAGTTGCGTGGCGCCTGGGCGCCCGCGCGCACGCCGTGGCTGGACGCGCAGCTCGGCGGCCTGAGCGGGCTCCTGGGCGTGAGGTTCGAGCCATGAGCCCGAGCCGGGTCAGCGCGCTGCTCATTGCCGCCCTGCTATCGGCCTGCGACTCCAGCTCGTCGCTGCCCAACCCGGACATCCTCTCCGTCACGCCCAACCAGGTCATCGTGCCGCGCGACCTCCCCGCCGCGCAGCGCAGCCCCGTCCGGGTGTCCCTCGACGCGGTGATTCCCGTCCGCGTGGACTACGGCGAGGAGCAGGTCACCACCGACGCCGCGCGGGTGTGGATTGGCTCCGAGCAGGCCCCGGTCCAGTGGGTGGAGCAGGACGGCACATTGACTGTCGTGGTGCCGGAGGTGCTCGACACCGGCAGCTACGACGTCCGCGTCGCGCTCTCCGATGGGCGCGAGGCGACCCGCTCCTCCGTCCTCAGCCTCATTTCCGGAGCCGGTGAGCCATGGCCCCCCTCGGGACCGGACTCCGGAATCCAGGAGCCCGAGGACGCGGGCCCGCTCGTCCTCACGGACGCAGGCACCATGGAAGACGGAGGCCTGTCGCCCGGAGGCGGCGACGCGGGCGTGGAGCAACCCGAGGACGGCGGGCTCGGCCCCAATGACCCGATACGCCCCGGAGACATCACCGGCTTCGAGCTGGATGCCGTGGGAGACCAGACGTGGGGCGCGCCCTTCATGGTCACCGTCCGCGCCATCGGGCCGCGCGCGGCACACTTCCAGGACAGCGTGGAGCTGACCGTGAACAAGACCGGCGCCGTGAGCCCCCTCAAGCTGGGCCCCTTCGACAATGGGCTCTGCACGCAGGCGGTCACGGTGAAGGCGCGAGGCGCCAACGTGAAGCTCACCGTGACGGACGCCTACGGCGCGCAGGGCACCAGCAACGGCTTCAAGGTGGAGTAGCCGCCCCGCGTCGCAGCAGCTCCCGCGCGCGCTGCATGTCCTCGGGCAGCGGCGCCTCCACCGCGCGAGCCGGCACACCGGGCAGCGCCGGCCATTCCACGCGAGCCGCATGCAGCGGCGTCCGGGCGAGCACCACCACCTCCCCTTCCCCGCCGAGGTCCTTCTCCGTCAGCGGCGTGTCTCGGCCGTACTGGTGGTCCACCAGCAGCGGGTGTCCGAGGGACAAGAGGTGCACGCGAATCTGGTGCGTGCGCCCGGTGAGCGGCTCGGCCTCCACCAGCGACGCGCGCTCGAAGGTCTCCACCGGCCGCACCCGCGTGCGCGAGGCCTTGGCGTCGGTGTCTCCCGGCCGCGCCACGCGCATGCGTCCCTTGCGCGCGGCCACCAGCGGCGCGTCCACCATGCGCGGCGCCTCCACCCGGCCCTCCACCAGCGCCAGGTAGCGCTTGCGCACCTTGCCGGACTCGAAGGCCACGGAGAGCGCGCGGTGCACCGCCGCGTCCAGCGCGAAGACGAGGACACCGGACGTGTCCCTGTCCAGGCGGTGCACCACGAAGACCTTCTGGCCCCGCTGCGACTCCAGCGCGTCTCGCAGCGAGTGGCCGCCGTCACGCCCGGGGATGACCGGCACCCCGGGCGGCTTGTCCACGACGAGCACGCCCCCGCCCTCGAAGAGGATGCGGGCGTCCGTCACTCGTACTCCGACGCGGGCACGACGGAGATGGGGCCCAGGCCCTTGAGGTGCTTCTTCACCTCGTCCGCGCGGCCGAGCACGACGATGGCGGGCGCCTCCGGCAGGCAGTACTTCTTCGCCGCCGCGGCCACCTGCTTCGGCGTCACCGCGCGCAGCCTGTCCCGAAACTTCTCCACCCAGTCATCGCCCAGCCCGTGCACGCGCGTGTCCGCGATGCTGCCGGCGATGGACTCGTTCGTCTCCGTGCGCAGCGGGTAGAGGCCCGCCAGGTACGCCTGCGCATCGGCCAGCTCGCGCGGCTTGAGCCCCTTCTCGCGCACGCTGCCAATCTCCCCCAGGGCCACGTCGATGATTTCGCGCGTGGAGGCCGTCTTCGTGAAGGTGGACAGCGCGAAGACGCCACCGGCGTTCATCGCGTCGAACCACGAGCTGACGCCGTACGTGAGGCCGCGGTTGACGCGAATCTCGTTCATCAGCCGCGACGTGAAGCCGCCGCCCAGCGCGATGTTCATCGCCGTGGCCGGGAAGTAGTCCTCGTGGCCCATGCGGAAGCCGGGGCCACCGATGCGCACCTGCGACTGCGTCTGGTCCGGCTTGTCCACCACCAGCACGCGCCCGGCGCCCGGAATCTTCTTCACCGGAGGCACCGTGGGGGGCGCATCCGGCCCGCCCGTCCAGCCGACGAAGGCCTCCTCCGCGGCGGCCACCACGCGCTCCGGCTTCACCGCGCCCACCACGACGAGCATGGCCACCTTCGGCCCCATGCGCTCCTGGTGGAAGCGCACCACGTCGTCGCGCGTGAAGGTGCTCACCGTCCGCTTCGAGCCACCCACGTCGTGCCCGTACGGGTGGTCACCCCACAGCGCGCGCACCATCGCCCGGTCGGCGATGACGGACGGGTCGTCCAAATCATTCGAGAACTGCGCCAGCGCACGCTCGCGCGCGTCGTCCACCTCGGACTGCGGGAAGGACGGCTCGCGCACCAGCTGGCCCAGCACGCCCAGCATCTGGGCGAAGTGCTCGGCCGGCGTGGTGAGGGCGATGGACATCGTGTCCTCGCCCACGCCCACGCCGAGGCTGGCGCCGACGAACTCCACCGTCTCGTCAATCTGCTGCGCGGTGAGGCGGCGCGTCCCCCGGCGCAGCAGCCGGGCGGTGAAGTCCGCGAGGCCGTGCTTGCCCGCGGGGTCGGTGGCGCTGCCGGCGCGCAGCACCAGCCGCATGGACACCAAGGGCAGCGGGCCGCGCTCGGCGGCAATGACCTTCAGGCCGCTGGACGTCGTGCTCTCGTGCAGCGTGGGCAGCTTCAGCGCGCCGGTGGACGCAGCCTGCGCCTTGCGAGGCGTGGCCGTGCGGCCGGACGCGGGCGCCTTGCGCGTGGCGCGCTTGAGGGCCCGGACCGGTGCCTTCACGGCGCGGGCGACGGTGGACTTCACGGAGGTCTTCAGGGAAGGGCTCTTGCGAGAGGCCATGTGGTAGGGGCTTTCCTTGTCGGGCCGGCTCAGGCCTCGGAGGGCGCGGGCAGCAGCGTCACCACGGAGCGACGCTCGGGGGCGAAGTACTTCGCGGCCACGGCCTTCACCATGTCGTTGGTAATCGACGTGTACGCGGAGGGCAGCGTGAGCAGGCGGCGCCAGTCACCCAGCAGCGCCTCGTAGTGGCCGAGCGCATGGGCGCGGCCGTTGTTGGTGGCCAGCTCGCGCATGTGGTCCGCGCGCAGGTTGTTCTGCGCCTTCTGCAGCTCGCGGTCCGTGATGCCCTCGCGGGCCATCTTCTCCAGCTCCGCGTACAGCGCGGCCTCCACCGTCCGCGGGTCGGAGTCCGGCTTCAGCTCCAGGTAGAACAGGATGGTGCCCGGGTCGATGCGCCAGCTCCAGTCGAGCATGATGGAGACGGCCAGCTTCTGCTCGTACACCAGCGAGCGCACCAACCGGCTCCCCTCGCCCTTCGTCAGCACGTACTGCGCCACGTCCAGGGTGAAGGTGTCGTCCTCGCGCGCGGACGGGCCGCGGAAGCCAATCATCAGCGCGGGCGACTGCGCGGGGTGGCGCACCTGCGCGCGGCGCTCACCCTTCTGCTCCGGCTCCGCGTTGAGCACCTTGGCCGGTGCGGGGCCGCGCGGAATGTCGCCGTAGTACTTGCGCACCAGCGCCAGCGTCTTCTTCGGGTCGATGTCCCCGACGATGTAGAGCACCGCGTTGTTGGGCGCGTAGTACGTGCGGAAGTACTCCTGGCAGTCCTCGCGGGTGATGTTCTCGATGTCCGCCATCCACCCGATGACGGGCCAGCGGTACGGGTGCGCCTTGTAGACGAGCGTGCCCAGCTCCTCGTCCATGATGCCCGCGATGTCGTTGTCCACGCGGACGCGGCGCTCCTCCTTCACCACCTCGCGCTCGCTGGTCAGCGTGTCCTGGGAGATGCGCAGCGAACGCATCCGGTCCGACTCGAGGTCGAGCACCGTCTCCAGCGAGTCGGCGGCGAAGTCGTCGTAGTACACCGTCATGTCATTGGAGGTGTACGCGTTGGAGCGGCCGCCGTTGGACTCCAGCGTCTTGTCGAACATCTTGGGGCCGTACTTCTTCGCCCCGTTGAACATCATGTGCTCGAAGAGGTGGCTGATGCCGGTGATGCCGGGCCGCTCGTTGCGGCTGCCGACCTGGAAGAAGGTGTAGAGGCTGACCACCGGGGCCTGGTGGTTGGCCAGGAGGCGCACCTGGAGGCCATTGGGCAGCGTCGCCTCGTGCACGTCGAACAGGGACTCGAGGGCGGGATCCGCCGCGCGAGCGGGGGCAGTGACTTGGGAAGCCTTGCGCATAGGCCCCCAAAGTACATAGAGCGCGGCTATAGATCCACGACGCCCGCACGCAGGGCCATCACGACGGCTTCCACGTGCGAATTGACGCCCATCTTCCGGTAGATATGTGACAGGTGGGTCCGCACGGTGCGCCGCTCCAGCGTCATCACCTGCCCCACCTCGGCGTTGGACAGGCCCTTGGCCACGAACCTCAGCACCTCGAACTCCGTGGGGGTGAGGCTCCAGGGGTTCTCCGCCTTCTTCTCCGGCGCCGGCTTCGCCTGCACGGACTGGAAGTAGTTCCAGAAGCGGCGGGCGATGATGGGCTCCAGCACCGTGCCGCCCTCCATCACCTCCTGGATGCCGGAGCGAATCTTCTCCGGCCCCACCCGCTTCACGAGGTAGCCGGACGCGCCGGCCTGGATGGCCTCGTAGACCTTCTGCTCGTCGTCGAACGACGTGAGGATGAGGATTTCCACCTCGGGCGCGCGGCGCTTCACCCGCTGCGTCACCTGGATGCCGTTGATGCCGGGCAGCTCCAGGTCCAGCAGCACGAGCTGCGGCCGCACCTCGAGGATGGCCTCCACCGCGGCCTCGCCCTCCTGCGACGTGCCCACCACCTCCAGCTCCGGGAAGGTGCCCAGCACCTTGACCAGGTTCTTCAGGAGCTGCGGCTGGTCCTCGACGACGAAGATGCGGGTCCGGTCCATGGAGTCACCGTCTTGGAGTGTTGACGAAGTTCACCACCAACTTGCGATGTTGCCCGCGCGCGAAGCGCAACTCCGAGTCCTGGGCCTCGCCGGTGGCGATGGACACCAGCCGGATGAGCCGCGTCCCGGCCTTGATGGGGAGGCGGGACAGCGGCGCGTGCCGGCTCACCCTCTCTCCGTCGATGTACACGCGCGCGGGCACGTTGGAGGAGATGGTGAGGTACGCGCGCTGGGACTTCGGCGGCAGCTTCGCCTCGGAGACGTCCTCCTCCTCCGCCGGAGCCGTATCCTGCGCGGCGGCCGCATGGACGGACTCCGGAGGCCGCACGGGCTCGGGAGGCGAAGGCTGGGGCACCGGCTCGGGCTCCGGAGGCACCGGCGCTTCGGACGGCTGGACCGCGAGCTCCGGGTCCCGGTTGGGGGGACCGCCCTCCTCGGGTTGTCCGCCGAGGCGCCACGCGGCGAGCACGAAGCTGAACACGCCCACCAGCGCCAGCACGCCGGCAATGGCCATCAACTTCCCGCGCCGGCGGGTGGTGCGAGACAGGTTCTCCTCCACCGTCATCGCCCGCTGCGCCGCGGAGATGGCCGGCTCGGAAGGCGGCGGCCTGGCGATGTCGTCGCGCTCCTTCGTACCAGCGCGGACGGACGCGGAGAACGGCTCGGGCAGCGGGCGCGGAGCGCGCTCGGCGGCCGGGCGGCGCGGCCGGACGGTGCGGCGGCCGGACGTGGAGACGGAGACGGACAGCTCCTCGTCGTCCTCGGACGGGCTCGGGCCGGAGAAGTCCTCCACCGAGCGGATGCGTGCGTTGCGCGCGCCGGCGCGCGTGGGCTGCTGTCCGTTGGCGCCGCCCTGCGGGACGAGCTGCTTGCGAGGCTTCGGCGGAGCCGCGCCCGGAGGCGCCTCCCAGCCGAGCTCCAGCGGCCCCGCCTGTCCCGGTCCGGTGTCCTCCCCTTCCTCGGCCGGAGCCTCCTTCCGCTCGGGCGCTCGGGCGCGCGAGGGGGGCGCCGCCGGCTCCGGCTCGTAGTCCTCCGGGCGGTACTCCTCGAAGGCGGGCGTGGCGGAGTCCTGCGTTTCCGCGCCGGCCTCGTCCTCCGAGAGCGAGCGGCTGAAGGGCGCGCGCTGGATGATGGAGGCCTCGGGCTCCTCGGCGTGGAGGTCGTCCATCTCCGCGCCGGAGATGGGCTCCAGGGTGAAGGTCTCCTTGAACGGCGCGGGCCCCACCATGCCAGCGAGGCTCACCTCGTTGGGGAACAGCTCTCCCACGAAGCGGCGCACGTCGTCCGCCGTCGGCATGCCGCCGCTGGCCGCGAGGAAGTTGCGCAGCGAGGCCGCGAACTCTCCGCACGAGCGGAAGCGCCGCTGCGGGCTCGCGTCCATCGCGCGGAGGATGAGCGGGTCCAGGCGCGCATTGATGCGCCGGTCCACCCGGCTGGGCGGAGGCAGCGCCTCGGCGCGGCGCGTGGAGACACCTCCGCCTCCCGCCACCACGGGCTCGCGCTGGGTGAGCAACTCGTACGCGATGGCTCCCAGCGAGTAGACATCGGACTGCTCGGTGTGGGCCTCGCCGCGCGTCACCTCGGGGGCGCGGTACGTGCCACGGCCGCGGTTGCCAAACGCGCGCCGCAACTGCGGCACCGCCATGAGGGCACGCAGCGCGCCGAAGTCGCACACCGCGGGCGTGCCGTCGCGCGACAGCACCACGTTGCCCGGCGTGAGGGCGCCGTGGAGGACGCCGGCCTCATGCGCCTGCTGCACGGCCTCCAGCAACTGGATGACGATGTGGAGCGCCACCGCGTGCGGCAGCACCACCTCCTTGGTGTGGAGCCGCTGCAGCGCGAGGCCGAGCGTGAAGCCATCCAGGTCCTCGCGCACCACGGCGAGCCGCTGGCGCACCACGCCGATGTCCACCACGTGGAGGATGCCGGGGTGGCGCACGGACTGGAGCAGCCGCGTCGTCTCCGCGAGGTCCAGCGCGTAGGCCGGGTCCGACGTCTTGGGGTGGAAGAGCTTCACCACCACTTCGCTCGCGGGGAGCTGGAGGCCCTCGTACAGCTCCGCGAGCTCGCCGGTCTCGATGCGGCCTGTCAGCCGGTACGTGGCGCTCATCGCTTCTTCCGCGCCGGGCGGCGCCGGGATACGGCGGAGAAGACGAAGCCACACCAGACGCACGACTCACCGCGTCGGCCCTTGGGGAGCTCCAGGGTGCAGCCGGGGCAGCGGGGCCGCGCGCGAGCGGGGACTGCCCGCGTGGGCTCGCTCGCCGTCCGAGGGGCCTGGCGAGCGGCGGGCCGGGAGGTGCTCGCGCTCACATTCATGCGGAGCCGGGCCTCCAGGAGACGCACCCTGTCTTCGAGCGCGGAGATCCGGGCGGACAGGCGCACATGGACCTCCTCGGCATTCTCGGAGGGCTGGCGTCGGACGGTCGAGCGCATCGGGGACAGGGAGCGTGCCACGCCCTCTTCTTACCCCGCAAGGACCGCGCCGGGGAGGGATGCGCATGCTATGTGTTGGTGTCCCGTGTCCCAGACTCTCTCTCCCTTCCACCCCATCCCCGGCGGGCCCATGCAGGACCCGCTTCACGGGAGCTTTCGTTCACCTCTCAACCAGGCCCGGGCGGTGAACGCCACGAAGCGTGCCCACGAGCTGATGAACGAGGAGGCGCTCGCCGAGCTGATTGCGCTGCATCGGGATCGGCATCGGCATGACGTGGTGCCCCGGGCGCGGGAGGTGTTCGTCAACCGCAACCTGCGCATGTCGAGCGTGGAGCTCATCGGCTTCGACATGGACTACACGCTGGCCATCTACCACATGCGCCGGCTGGAGCAGCTCTCGTTCGACATGACGTTGGCGAAGCTGGTGACGGAGTACGGCTACCCGCCGATGGTGGGCGGCCTGCTCTATGACCATCACTTCGTGATGCGCGGGCTGGCGGTGGACCGGCTGAACGGCAACATCCTGAAGATGGACCGCTTCGGCCACGTGGGCCGCGCGTTCCACGGGCTGCGTCCGCTGAAGCCGGAGGTGTGGCGCGAGCTGTACCGCAACAAGCGCGTGCGCCTGCGCAACCCCCAGTTCGCGTGGAACGACACGCTCTTCGCGTTGCCGGAGACGTGCCTCTTCGCGGGCATCATCGAGCTGATGGAGTCGCTCGGGCAGCGCGTGGACTACGGGAAGCTGTACGACGACATCCGCGAGGCCATCGACACGATTCACCGGGACAACTCGCTCAAGCGCGAGGTGCGCAAGGACCTGGGCCGCTACGTGTTCCTGGACCCGGAGCTGGGGCCGGCGTTGCACAAGCTGCGCTCGGGAGGGAAGCGCCTGTTCCTGCTGACGAACTCGGCGTGGGACTACACGGACGCGGTGATGAAGTACCTCCTGGACGGGCAGCTCGCGGAGTACCCGAGCTGGAGGAACTACTTCGACGTGGTGGTGACGGCGGCGGGCAAGCCGGGCTTCTTCGCGGAGGGGCGTCCCTTCCTGGAGTTGGACCCGAGCACCGAAGAGGGCCGCGTCATCGGCGAGGCGAGCTCGCTGGACCGGGGCAAGGTGTACTCGGGCGGCAACCTGCCGCGCTTCGAGGAGCTGACGGGCTACCGCGGGGAGAACATCCTCTACGTGGGAGACCACATCTACGGCGACATCCTGAAGTCGAAGAAGTCGTCGCTGTGGCGCACGTGCATGGTGGTGCAGGAGATCGAGGACGAAATCACGTACACCGACTCGCGGCAGGAGGAGATTGAGACACTGTCGCAGGTGGAGCGGGTGCGCGAGCGTCTGGACGATGAAGTGAACCACCACAAGACGCTGCTCAACACGCTGGAGCGCCGTCTGGAGCGCGAGCCGCTGACGAAGGACGAGCGGGTGCAGGCGGAAGAGCTGCGCAAGCAGACGAAGGCCGAGCTGGACCGGATGCGCCGCGCGATGAAGGAAGCGAGCGAGATTGCCGACACGTTGGAGCAGGACGTGGAGGAAGGCTTCAACCCGTACTGGGGCCTGCTGTTCAAGGAGGGCAACGAGAACAGCCGCTTCGGGTACCAGGTGGAGCAGTACGCGTGTCTCTACACGAGCCGCGTGTCGAACTTCCTGCACCACTCGCCCATGCAGTACTACCGCTCGCCGCGCGACAAGATGCCGCACGAGCAGGCCGGTGTGCTGACCGCGGCGCTGTCACCCATGGGTGGAGAGGGGCCGCCGAAGGGCGCTGGGAAGGACTGAGCGCCCGGACATATGCGAAGCCTTCGGAGCCGCCTGTTCCGTCTCTACATCAAGCGCAGGACGTCGCGGGGTAGGGGCGCCACGCTGGCGGAGCGGCGCCGGTGGCTGGATGAGCGTCGCGACCACGCTCAAGCTGCGTGACGAGGGACGCCCGCTGCCCGGCTGCGTGGTGGCGCTGTCCCCGTGGATGGACCTGGAGGTCGCGGGCGAGTCCGCCACCACGCGTGCCCGGGTGGACCCCTTCTTCCCCTCGCCGGACGGGCTGCTGCAATCCGCGCGGATGTACGCGGCCGGGACGTCCCCGCGCCATCCGTACGTGTCGCCCGTGCACGCGGACCTGCACGGTCTGCCTCCGCTCTACCTTCAGGTGGGGGACCTCGAAATCCTGCTCAGCGACTCGGAGACGGTGGCGCGCAAGGCGCGCGAAGCGGGCACCGACGTCACGCTCGAGGTGTGGCCCGGCATGTGGCACGTGTGGCAGGCGCTCACGCGGTACGTGCCGGAGGCCCGCCGCGCGATGGAACAGGTGGGCGCTTTCGTGCGCGGACGGCTCGGCTGACGCGCGAGACTTCGTGGCATAACGCTCACACGTCCGTCCTCGAATCGTGGCGGACTCTTGACGTCATGGCTTCATCCAGGAGTTGCAAGGTGCGCGCGCTTTCCGACCCTCAACTCCCGCAAGGAGCCGTGCGCCTCATGACGCCGACGAGATTGATGACTCTCGCCGCGGTGACCCTCTCCGCGTGCCTCGCCTCCCCTTCCGTCGTGTCCGCGAAGGACAACCAGGACGACGCGCACGACAGCCGCATCGAGCTGTTCGGCCGCAAGCCCCAGCGCCGCATCAACGTGCAGGTGGGCCCGCGCCCGTACTACCTCGTCGAGGACATGGATGAGAGCGCGCTGAAGCGGAAGCTGCAGCAGTGCTCCGAGGGCCCGTTCTACAAGACGGAGTTCTCCATCGCCCACCGCGGCGCCCCGCTCCAGTTCCCCGAGCACACCAAGGAGTCCTACGAGGCCGCGGCCCGCATGGGCGCCGGCATCCTCGAGTGTGACGTCACCTTCACCAAGGACCGTCAGCTCGTGTGCCGTCATTCGCAGTGCGACCTGCACACCACCACCAACATCCTGGCCATCCCCGCGCTGGCCGCGAAGTGCACGCAGCCCTTCCAGCCGGCGAACCCCACCACGGGCCGCGCGGCCTCGGCGCTGTGCTGCACCAGCGACATCACCCTCGCCGAGTTCAAGCAGCTCTGCGGGAAGATGGACGCGGCCAACCCCGCCGCGACGACGGTGGCCCAGTACCTCGGCGGCACGCCGAACTGGCGCACGGACCTGTACTCCGCCTGCGGCACCGTGCTCTCGCACAAGGAGAGCATCGAGCTCTTCAAGAAGCTCAACGTGAAGTTCACGCCCGAGCTCAAGGCGCCCAGCGTCCCCATGCCGTTTGAGGGCGAGTACACGCAGCAGATGTACGCGCAGCAGATGCTCAACGAGTACAAGCAGGCGCGCGTCGACCCGGATGACGTGTGGCCGCAGTCGTTCGACCTGAACGACGTCCTCTACTGGATTCAGCACGAGCCGCGCTTTGGCAAGCAGGGCGTGTACCTGGACGGCCGTTACGAGATTCCGGGCACCATCTTCGACCCGAACAACCCGACCACGTGGATTCCGAGCATGGACGAGCTGGTGGACTCGGGCGTGAAGGTCATCGCGCCGCCCATCTACGTGCTGCTGACGTTGGACTCGGCGGGGAAGATCGTCCCCTCGGCGTACGCGAAGGCCGCGCGGGCCGCGGGGCTGGAGATCATCACCTGGTCCTTCGAGCGCGCCGGTCCCCTCAAGGGCGGCGGCGGCTTCTACTACCAGTCCGTGGCGCCCGCGATTAACAACGACGGCGACATGTACGTGGCGCTCGACGTGCTTGCCCGGCAGGTGGGCGTCATCGGCATCTTCAGCGACTGGCCCGGCAGCGTGACGTACTACGCGAACTGCATGGGCCTGTAGGCGCCGCGCTGGCGGTGAATGTCAGACCCCTCCGTAGACTCCCGCCCTGACAGGTTGACTCCCCGTTACATCGGGTGTCATACCAGCAACCTGTCAGGTTGTTTCTCCGGGAGGCGTGCGTATGGGGCAGGACAAGGGGAAGAAGCCGGTTTCCTACGAGGACATCGAGGCTCTTCCGCCAGGATGGGTGGGGGAAATCGTCGCGGGGGAGCTGTACGCGTCACCGCGGCCCGCAGTCGGGCACTTGAAGGTTTCCATGTGGCTCGGCGCGCTCCTGGCCACCCAGGTCGAGGAGACTCCGACGGGGCCGGGAGGTTGGTGGTTCCGCGCCGAGCCGGAGCTGCACTTCGAGCCGAACGTCGTCGTGCCGGACCTCGCGGGATGGCGCCGCGAGCGGTTTCCGGAGCCAGCCGACCCGGAGACGCCGTGGCTCACGGTCGCGCCGGACTGGGTCTGCGAGGTGCTGTCCCCTTCCACGCGTACGGTGGACCGCGTGCGGAAGATGCCGCTGTACCACCGCGAGGGCGTGCAGCACGCGTGGCTCATCGACCCCGTGCGCCGCACGCTGGAAGTGTACGGACGCGGGAAGAATGGCTGGGTGCGGACGGCGCTGTACGGCGGGAACACGGTGATTCGCGAGGCACCGTTCGAAGACGTCTCGCTGGACCTGGGGCGCCTGTGGACACCCGGGCCAGGCGGCGCGGCCCACCCCTAGTCGAGACAGCTTGGAGCTGCTCACGAGCCCGCGGGCACGTCCCTGGCAAGTGCGCGGCGCGCTACGGTGCATCTACTTCGCGAGCTCCACCGTCACCTTGACGGAGCCCGGCACGTTCAGCGCGTCCACTCCGGAGTCGAGCCTGCCCATCACGATGATGCCGCCGCCGCTGGTGATGGTCTGGCCATCGTGGCGATAGAAGATGGCCAGGTCAGGACCGGGAGGCCAGTACACGACGTCACCGACCTCATAGGTCTGCGTCCGCCCTCCCCCTTCCGAGATGGCCCTGGGCAGATGCGCGAACTTCTCGCGCTTGAACAAGTCGTTCATCGTCAGCGTGAGCGGGAGCAGCGAGGCGAAGTCCCTGGCGGTCTCGTTGTCGCGCAGCGTGGCGTTCAGGACCTCGTCTCCCACTCTCAGGCGAATCTTCATGGTGCGTGTCTCGACAGGGGTACGTTGCCGCGCGTGGACGATGAGTGCCGGCAGGTTCAGGCCGAGGGCGAGCACGGCCATGACGGCCACCCGGGTTCTTCGTGGGCGCGACGAGGAAGACGCGGCGCTCAAGGCGCCTTCTTCCCAAAGAGTTCCTTGGCGCGCGCGATGGCGGACATGGCGTTGGGCCAGCCGACGTAGAACGCCAGATGGGTGATGAGCTCGACGAGCTCCTCCTGCGTCACGCCGTTCTCGATGGCGCGAGGAAAGTGGAAGCCCATCTGCTCCGTCTTGCCCGTCGCCACGAGCGCGGCGCAGGTGATGAGGCTGCGGTCGCGCTTGGACAACTGCGGCCGCTCCCAGACGTCGCCGAAGAGCACGTCGTCGGTCAGCTCGACGAGCTTGGGGGCGAAATCGCCGATGGCCTTCTGGGCGGCGGTGGCGGGCTTCTCGGTGGTGCGCATGTTGCGTTCTCCTTTCAGGGCTGCGCGCTGTACTGCGCGTCGGTGACCTTCTCCATCCACTCGACGACCTTGCCGTCGAGCGCCTCCTGGATGGCCAGATGGGTCATGGCAGTGGTGGGCGAGGCGCCGTGCCAGTGCTTCTGTCCGGGCGGAATCCACACCACCATGACTCGCACCGTCGCGGACCGCGCGCTTGAGTCCTCCGCGAGTGTCAGGGACGCAGCAGCGTCTTGATGGCGCGGCGCTCATCCATCGCGCGGTAACCCTCCGCGACCTGCTCGAGCGGTAGCGTCAGGTCGAAGACCTTGCCGGGGTTGACCTTCTGGCTCAGCACGAGGTCGATCAGCTTGGGCAGGTAGCGGCGCACCGGAGCCGGACCACCGTGAAGATGCACGTGAGAGAAGAACAGGCCCTGCCCGTCGAGCTTCACGCCGTGCGGGACACCGACGTAGCTCACGAACCCGCCCGGGCGCGTGGCGCCAATCGCCTGTTGCATCGACTCCTGCGTGCCCACGCACTCGAGGACCGCGTCCGCGCCGACGCCCCGGGTCAGCTCCTTGATGCGGGCGACGCCTTCGTCACCGCGCTCGGTCACGATGTCCGTCGCGCCGAACTCACGAGCGAGCTTCTGCCGCGGCGCATGGCGGCTCATCGCGATGATGCGCTCCGCGCCCATCTGCCTGGCGGACAGGACGGCGAGCAGTCCGACGGCGCCATCGCCGACAACCGCCACGGTCATTCCCGGCTTCACGTTGGCCGCATCGGCGGCGAACCAACCGGTACCGAAGACGTCGGAGACCGCGAGCATGCTGGGAATCAGCGCGTCCGGAGGAACCTCGGGCGTGGCCACCAGGGTCCCGTCCGCGAGCGGCACACGAACCCTGGGCGCCTGCGCGCCGACGACGGGCTCGCGGTGCTGGCACGACGACTGGTAGCCGGCCTTGCAGTGCGGACACGTATTGTCGGAAGCGAAGAACGAGCCGATGACGAACTGTCCGGGCTTGATCGAGGTGACGGCGCTTCCGACCTCCTCGACGATGCCGCAGTACTCGTGCCCCATCGGAGTCGGCTGCTTGACTTCGTTGATGCCGCGATAGCTCCACAGGTCGGAGCCGCACACGCAGGTGGCGGACAAGCGAAGGATGGCGTCGGTGGGCTGGACGATCTTCGGGTCGGCGCGCTCTTCGAAGCGCACGTCGCGGGGGGCATGGATGACGGTTGCTCGCATGAGCGGGCTCCTTCCTGGGTTTGGGCCGAGGGGCTGCTGTCTCGGTTGCCTCTCCCCCGGCACCGCGCGTGGCACGGCGTCGAGGCGAGTGCTGGGGACACCCCATGAAGTACGCCTCACCCCCGCACGGCACTAGAGGTGCGGCGGCTAATGGGCTGTTAAGCGATGATTGAAAGTGCCGTGCGCCTTCCCACGTGCGGCGAAGTCTCCAGGGTCTCGCAGGAGCTCGCTCGATGAAGACGGCCCTCCTTCCGCAGTTGCAGGTGTTCTTCGCGGTGGCTCGCCTGCGCAGCTTCAGCGGCGCTGCGCGCGAGCTGGGCGTCTCCACGGCCGCGGTGAGTCAGTCCGTGCGCCAGCTCGAGGAGCAGCTGCGAGTGGTGCTCCTCACCCGCACGACGCGCAGCGTGTCGCTGACAGAGGCCGGTCGGCGCCTGGTGGAGGGCGCGGGTCCCGGTCTCGGCCAGGTGCTCGCCGCACTCAACGAGGTCTCGGCCCAGCCGGGAGAGGCGGTGGGACATCTCAAGCTGTCGGTGCCGCGGGCCGCGATGCCCTTCCTCATCACCCCGGTGCTGCCCACCTTCCGCGAGCGACACCCGCGCGTGGAGGTGGAGATCGTCATCGAGGACCGCTTCGTGGACATCGTGGCCGAGGGCTACGACGCCGGCGTGCGGCTGAGCGAGGCCATCGAGCGTGACATGGTGCAGGTGCGTCTCACCGACGCCTTCCGCTTCGTGGTGGTGGCGGCCCCGAGCTACCTCGAGCGCCACGGCACCCCGCAGCGTCCCGAGGACCTGCTGCGCCACGAGTGCATCACCTTCCGCTCACAGACGACGGGGGTGCTCTACGTGTGGGAACTCGAGCGCGGGCGCAGGAACTGGCGCGTGCCCGTGCGGGGTGGCGTCGTGACCAACGACCACATGGCCAGTCTTGCACTGGCGGCCGAAGGCATGGGCCTGGCGTACGCTTTCGAGCCAGCGGTGCAGGAGCATTTGCGCGCGGGGCGGCTCGTGAGGGTGCTCGAGGCCTATGCGCCCACCGTGCCCGGCTACTTCCTATACTTCCCCAGCCGCGCGCAGCGCTCCGCGCCCCTGCGCCTCTTCATCGAAGCGGCACGCGAGCTCTCCGTCAGGGCGGTGTGAGCCATCCGTTCGCGAAGCTCCGTGGCACCTGGGGCGCGACTGCGCTGCCCCGTTTCTCGGCCTACTTCTCCGGCCCCAGGTCCGCGGGCGCCTCCAGCCCCATGCGCTGGAGCAGCGCCCGCTGGAGCGCGAGCGTCATCGGCCCCGGCTTCCCCTCCCCTACCTTTGCTCCGTTCACCGCGACCACGGGCTGCACGTCCGTGGTCGTCCCGGCGAGGAACACCTCCTGGTACCGGCCCCGGTCATTCACCGCCGCCGCCTGCTCCTTGACCGGCATCCCCAGCTCACGCGCCAGGTCCAGCACGATGTCTCGCGTGACGCCGGGAAGGATGCGCGGGTTCTTCGGGTGCGTGTGGAGCACTCCGTCCATCACGACGAACACGCTCGTGGAGGCGCCCTCGGTGATGACGCCATCTCGAACCAGCAGGGCCTCGAACACGCCGGCCTCACGTGCCTGCTGTTTGGCCATGATGTTGGGCAGCAGGTTCACCGTCTTCAAGTCGCACCGGGCCCAGCGCAGGTCCGGGAGCATCAGCGCGCTCACGCCCTCCTTGCGCTGCGTCCACGGCACCTGGAACGGTGAGGCGGACAGGTAGAGCGTGGGCGGAGTCCCCGCTGGCGGGAAGTAATGGGTGCGCGGCGCGGCGCCTCGGGTGAGCTGCAGGTACACCGTCGCCTGCCGTCCCGTCAGCCCGTTGGCCTCCAGGAGCTGCTGGCTGATGTCGCGCACCCGCGCCCGCGTGAAGCCCTCGGGCACCGACAGCTTCAGCTCCTTGATGCCTCGCTGCAGCCGCTCCCAGTGTGCTTCATCCGCGAACAGTCCGCTCGGGAGCACGCGCGTCACCTCGTACACGCCGTCCCCGAAGAGGAAGCCCCGGTCCTCCACCGACACGCGGGCCTGCTCCAGCGGGAGGAACTCTCCATTCAGATAGACGTGCAATCGCGCCTCCGAGTGCTCGTGTCTCAGGGTGTCGCAGCCGGGCCGATTCCATGCTGGCGCAGCACCTCGCGCACCCTCGATAGCGGAATGGCCTCCACCTTCTGTCCATTCCCGCTCACCGTGCTGGCCATGAAGAGCGAATTGTAGATGGCCTCCTCCGTCGCTTCGACCACCGCCCGGAACAGCGGCGACGCCGCGTCGTTGCCCAGCGTCTCCACTGTCATCCGCTCGGCGTTGAAGGCCCGGCGCACCGAGGTCGCCGTGGAGAATGCGATGACGTAGTCCCCCGAGCCATTCGACGCCGACGAGCCCGTACGACCCAGTCCCAGCGTGGCGCGCTCCGCGAGCCTCCGGAGATTGCGGTGGTCCAGCGGCGCGTCCGTGGCCACGACCATCATGATGGACCCGTCACCGCGCTCCTCGACGTCCTTCTGGAACGCGTAGCGCCCGAGCGCCCTGCCCACCGGCGCGCCCATCACCTGCAAGACGCCGCCGTAGTTGGACTGCACCAGCACGCCCACCGTGTAGCCGCCCAGCTTCTTCGGCAGCACGCGCGACGACGTGCCGATGCCGCCCTTCCAGCCGAAGGCCACCGTCCCCGTCCCCGCTCCAACGCTGCCCTCCACCACCGGCCCCGAGGTGGCCTGCGCGAGCGCGGCCCGCACCTCCTTGTCGCCCACCGGCCGCGTGCGGATGGCATTGAGGCGCCCGTCGTTCGTCTCGCCCACCACGGGGTTGATGGAGCGCACGTCCTCCATGCCGGGCTGCTCCAGCATCCAGCCCACCAACGCATCCGCCACGCGCCAGACGCACAGCGTGCAGGTGAGCAGCACCGGAGACTCCAGCTCGCCCAGCTCGTTCACCTGCGTGCTGCCGAGCAGCTTGCCGAACCCGTTCATCACGTGGATGGCGGCCGGCACGCGCTCGCGGAACAGATTGCCACCGTGCGGGAGGATGGCCGTCACGCCCGTGCGCACCGAGTCCCCCGCAATCACCGTGGCGTGCCCCACCCGCACACCGGCCACGTCCGTGATTCCGTTGTGCGGCCCCGGCGTGAAGATGCCCGGCGCCACACCGAGCTCCCGCGCGCGCACTCGCGGCTCCGTGGGAGCCTTCCTCTCGTCCGCCATCTTCTCCTCCTTCGGCGCGAGCGCATGCGCCGGCCCGCACAGCAGCAGGCCCAGCACGCACCACGCCAGTGCATCGCCGCGCATCCTCCACCTCCAGACAGGAAGCTGCCCTACGGAACCGGCACCGGCCCCATCCGTCCCCAGACGACATCCGTGAAGCGCGAGCCCGGCTCCGGCTCGAGCCCGAGCTTCTTCAGGTCATCCGAGTACCGCGCGCCCTTCACCACCACCCAGCGCCGCGCCACCCGGCGCCCTTCCGCCAGCGTCTCCGGCGTCAGCGGCGCGTGCTCGGCAAAGCGGCGCAGCACCTCGAACGCGGGCTGCGCCTTCTTCGGCTTCCCGAACATCGGGTCGAAGAACACGACGTCGAACGCACCGGACGGCAGCGTCTTCAGGTACTCGCGCGCATCCGCGTGCATCACCTCGATGGGGCCCGAGTCCGGCCCCAGCTCGTAGCGGCGCAGTCCCTCTCCGGCCACCACGCTCAGCGCGAGGCTCTTCTCCAGCCCCACCACGCGCCCGGAAGGGCCCACCGCCAGCGACGCCACCAGCGCGTCCTGCGCGAGCCCCAGCGTGCAGTCCAACACCGAGTCCCCGGGCCGCAGCTCCGCCACGCGCACGAAGGCATCCGGCTCGCCGTCGCGCAGGCGCATGCGACGCAGGTGCGCCATGCCCGCGTGGAACCCGAACGAGCCCTCCTTGTCCCACAGCGTGACGCCGTCCACACCCACCACCAGCAGCGCGTCCGCCTTCACGCCGAACCACGGAGCAACGCCTTCCTTCGAACGCCGGGGAAGGAACGGCAGGCCCCAGCGCGAAGCCACGGCCCGCGCCTCGCGAATCTGGTCCGCGTCCACCTTCGTGCTGGTCGTCACCGCGAGCGGAATCGGCGCCATGTCCGCCGCGCATCCTGCCCGACAGCGCGCCCGTGGCAACGCCTCCGTCGAGCAGAGCTGACGCTTTGCGGCAAGCGGCTCGACGCGCCGCGTTCGACGTCGCACAGCCGACAGGGCCAACCCCGCTTACCGAAATTCATAGGAATTCTTATCGACTCGGCTAAAACCCGACTTACTTCGGACGATGGAGAATGTGGCTCTGTCGTGCGGAGTGGCTCGCTGGGGAGAAAACCATGCGCAACAGAACCGCAGGACTTGCAGTGGTCGTTCTCGTCGCCACGCTGCTCGCGTGCGACGCATTCGCGGCAACCTACGGCGTCACGCCGTCGGGCTCCTCCGCGCTCTTCTACGTCGACACCACGTCGTGGGCGGACATCCACTACATCAAGAACAACGGAGGCCAGCTCAACATCCGGATGGCGGTGACCAACGGCCGCAACGAGTACGCGGTGACGGGGCTCGTCGCGGGCGACTTCATCGACTACTCGTTCACGTACTGGGACGTGACCTGCAACTGTGCTCGCGACACCACGTGGACGCGGTACACGCACTCCGGCACGCCGCCGCCACCGGTGGACGCCGGCACGCCCGACTCGGGGACGCCTGACGCGGGCTCCACGGATGCGGGCCAGCCCCCTCCTCCTCCGACGGGAAACATCGTCCCGCTCTTCGACAACACCACCGCGCTGGAGCCGGCCACCGTGGAGGATACGGCCACGGCCCTCATCACCCGCATCGGTGACCGCGTCCGCGACCGCCACGCGCGCGAGGACGAGTACCAGGCCTACGACCACTACCTGCAGCTCTACTTCCAGAACCGCACGCACAGCATCGAAATCGTCGACGAGGTGGCCAAGGGCGGCAGCCGCATCGTCGTGAACCTGCGCACCATCTACCCGTACGACAGCCCGGACTTCCGCGCGTTCTTCCGCGGCCTCAACACCGTGGCCGAGTACTTCCACAACGCCGACTTCACCACCGTCAATGACTACCTCTACACGGCCAGCGTCAACTTCAACGCCAAGGAAGGCCGGGCCATCCGCGTCGGTGACCGGATGGAAATCGAGGTGGGGGTCTTCCTTCGGCAGCCGGTGGAAGGCCGTTTCAACTACTACTCCACGGCCATGCTCTACATCGTCGGACAGGGCGGCATCGTCCCGTTCGAGGTGTCCGGCGCGACGGAGGACTCGTTCGCCATGCCCGAGGCCGGCTGGAGCGGCGGCCGCACGACGCAGAACCAGCCCATGTCCAACGAGCCGGACAACCGGTTCCTGCAGATGGCGCTGAACATGGCCCCCGTGAATGCGCAGCCCTTCGTCGAGGGCCGGCGCATCCACCACACGAACTTTGGGGACGGCAGCCACTCCGAGCAGCCCAACCCGGTCTTCACCGCGCAGGCGGGCAAGCTCGGGCCGAACTATGTGTCCGCGTCCTGCATCTCCTGCCACGTGCAGAACGGCCGCGGCCTGCCCCCCGCCTCGGTCAACACCACGCTGGGCAACTACGTGGTGAAGGTGGGCAATGCCAGCGGCGGGGCGGATGCGTTCCTCGGCTACCGCTTGCAGCCCCGCCGCACCAGCGGCACGCCCGAGGCGGATGTCCGCATCTCCGGGTGGGCAACCACGAGCGGCACCTTCAGTGACGGCACCGCGTACCAGCTCCGCAAGCCGGCCTATGGCTTCGTGAACGTCACGCCCACGAACTACTCGGCCCGCATTACCCCGCAGCTCGTGGGCATGGGCCTGCTGGAGGCGGTACCGGAGAGCGCCATCGCCGCGCTGGCGGACCCGAACGACAGCAACGCGGACGGCATCTCCGGGAAGATGCAGACGCTGCGCGACCCGGAGACGGGCGCGACGCGGCTGGGCCGCTTCGGCTGGAAGGCGGGCGCGGCGAAGCTGAAGCACCAGATTGCCGACGCGCTGGTGAACGACATGGGCGTGACGTCGCCCATCTTCACGGCCATGGACTGCGGTGCGCAGCAGACGGGCTGCTCCGGGACGAGCACGGAGCTGTCCGCGTCCGACCTGGACAAGCTCACGCGCTACATCGCCCTGCTCGGCGTGCCGGCGCGGCGGGACTTGCGTGACGCCACGGCCCTGCGCGGCGAGACGCTGTTCTCCAGCGCGGGCTGCGCGAAGTGCCACACGGCGACGCTGACCACCAGCCCGTACCACCCGAACGCGGAGCTGCGCGGACAGACCATCCACCCCTACTCGGACCTGCTGCTGCACGACATGGGCACGGGGCTGGCGGACAACCTCGGCGAGGGCCTGGCCACCGGCTCCGAGTGGCGCACGCCTCCGCTGTGGGGCATCGGCCTGACGGCGGGCGTCAGCGGCGGCGAGGCGTACCTGCATGACGGCCGCGCCCGCAACCTCACCGAGGCCATCCTCTGGCACGGCGGTGAGGCGCAGAACGCGAAGAACGCCTTCACCAGCATGAGCGCCGCGGACCGCGCCGCGCTGCTCAAGTTCCTGCAGTCGCTGTAGGTAGCGCGTAGTTGCACGGAGCCCGCCCTGACAGGGAGCGGGGCGGGCTCCGTGGTTTCAGCTCACCTCAGCACTCGTTGCCGCCGCTGACCTCCACGGTGATGACGAAGCGCGCCTGGTTGAAGACCAGCGTCCAGAAGCGCCCCGTGGAGCAGTAGTCCGGCTGCGTCTCGCGGCTCCAGCCATAGACGTACGCCGTGTAGCTCTCACCGGTGTTGATGTACCGCTCGATGTCGTTGGCCAACGTGGTGCCAATCTGCGAGCGGACCTGCGCGCGCGTCAGCGTGACACCACCGGACACCCAGGGCAGGCGCGGGTCGCTCACCAGCTCGAGCGCGATTGGCGCCGCGTCGGCGGGGCTCACCGTGCCGGTGACGGGCTCGTTGATTTCCAGCGCGTGCACGTCAGCGCCCACCTGCGCGGCGGTGGCGGCGAGCTGCGCGTCCAGCGCCGTCTCGACCAGCTCGATGTGGGTGATGGACTGCTCGGTGGTGGTGGCCGGCCCGGTGGGCTGCGGCTCCGGCGCCGCGGAGGGGCCGCAGGCGACGAACAGGGCGCTGCTCAGGAGGAACGACGGGAGGGTGAAACGCTTCATGGACTTCCTCCGGGGGGATGCCCACCGGACAAGGTGCCCGGCGGGTGCGCAGGGGATAGCCGAGCCCCGGAGTCAGTCCAAATCAAAACGCCACTGTATTGCGATAAGATGAGAAATACTTTCCGCGTGCCACGCACTTTTCCCGTGCTGCCGCGCGTGCGTGACTCAGGAAGCGTCCGCCATCTGGAGCTTCTTGCCGCCCTGCATCTTCTCCACGGTGACGGACTGATTCCGGCCGTTGCGCTTGGAGTGGTACAGGCACTGGTCCGCGAGGTCGATGAGCTGCTGCTTCTCCATGCCGTGGTCGGGGAAGGTGGCGATGCCCAGCGACATGGTGATCTTCAGCGGGCCCATCTCGGTCTGGAAGGTCTCCGCCTTCACGGCCTCGCGGATGCGCTCGGAGATGGTGTAGGCGCCCTTGGAGTCCGTCTCCGGCATGACGATGACGAACTCCTCGCCGCCGTAGCGGGCGACCACGTCGGTGTCGCGCGCCAGCGACTTGATGATGCGCGCCACGCCCTTGAGCACCTGGTCTCCCGTGGGGTGGCCGTAGGTGTCGTTGACGCTCTTGAAGTGGTCCACGTCGGTGAGGATGACCGAGCACTTGCGCTGGTAGCGCCGTGCCTGCGCCAGAATCTCGTCCGCCTTCGCCTGGAAGGTGCGGTGGTTGAACAGGCCGGTGAGGCCGTCCGTGGTGGCCATCCGCTCCATCTGCTCGAAGAGCTGCGCGCGCAGCACCGCCTGGGCGGCCTGGATGGCGATGACTTCAATCATCCGCAGCACGTCCTGCTCGAACACGGACTTCTTGCGCGAGCCCGCGACGAGCGTGCCGAGAATCCGGTCCCCCGCCATCAGCGGGAAGATCTTCAGCGCGCCGAGGCCGCGAATCTGCGTCTCGTCGTCGAAGATGATCTGCCGGTCCATCGCCTTGATGTCGCGGCCCGGCAGCGGCGCGCCGTAGCGCACCACGTTGGCGACGAGCCCGTTGTTGTCCTCGAAGGACTGTCCCTCCAGCGCCTGCCCCTGGGCGGTGACGCCGGACATGCGCACCACGCGGTGCATCCGCTTGCCTTCGACCTCGGACACCAGCGTCACCGCGCAGAAGTCCAGACCCGCCAGGTGCCGCGCGCTCTCCAGCACGGCGACGAAGACCTGGTCCGGGTTGCCCGCGCGGTTGAGCTCCTCGATGGCCCGGAAGAACCGGTCCTTCTCGTCGCGCGTCTTGCGGATGTAGCTCATCACCCGCTCCACCTCGATGGAGCGCAGCACCTCGCCGGCGATGATGGACAGGAGCTTCTCGTCCTGGTCGCTGAAGGGCTCGTTGCCCACGCGGTCCGCCACGAGCACGCCGCGCACCAGCCCGCTGCCCTCGATGATGGGCACCGCGAGCAGCGCCTGCACCGTGGGGCCGCCGCTCTCGTAGTACGTGACGCCCTTGAGGCCGTGCGGCGAGTTCATCCGCACCGGCGCGCGGCGCTTGAGCACGCCGCCGATGATGCCCTCGCCCGCGGAGAAGCGCTCGCGCTGCACGCGCTCGGAGCCGGAGCGACAGTCGTAAAGCTTGAGGCTGCGGTCATCCGACGTGAGGAGGAAGGCCACGCAGGTGTGCGTGCGCAGGCCCGTCTCGGCGATCTCGAGCGCCGCCTGCACCGCGCCTTCCACTTCCTTCACCGAGGCGACGAGCCACTTCTCGTCGCTGCTCATGCCGCTGAAGCTGTCCTGCGTGCCGGAGGACACGAGGCGGAAGGTGCGCGCGCGCTCCTCCACCTCGCGGATGCGCTTCTGCACCGCGTCGCTCTCCGCCCGGCGCGCCGCGGCCATCCGCGTGGCCAGCACCAGGTGGTACAGCCCGGAGAACAGCGCCAGGAAGGCCGCGTGCGTGGCGAAGCCCGCGAAGTTCGGCGCGTGCCCGCCGAGCGTCACCAGCGCGTCGAACACCAGCGCCACGCCCAGCAGCGTCAGCCCCGCGTTGCGAGGGAGGAACGCCACCAGGAAGGCCATCAGGAGATACACAATCGGGAACAGCTCACCGCCGCCGATGGCCACGACGATGAAGGCCGCGGCGATGAGCCCGCCGCCCAGCTCCAAATCGTCGCGCAGGTCGATGACCGCGCCCACCGAGCCGCGCATGGCGCGGCGCCACGCGGCCACGGCGATGCCGACGAGGAGGAAGCCCACCAGGGCGGCCTCGGTCCACTCCAGCGTGTGCAGGCCGCGGAAGCCGCCGCGCGCCAGGTGGATGAACACCGCGAGCGCCGCCGCCGGAGGGATGGCCCTCACCGCGTGACGCAGCAACCTTCCGGGAGACGGAAACGAGGTCAGCGACGTCATGGGGACTCCAGGTGGAAGACGATCTCTCCCGGCTTCACGTAGCCGAGCTCCTCGCGCACGGCCCGCTCCAGGGCGGCCGGGTCCTTGCGCAAGGCGTTGATCTCCTGCCGCAGCGACTCGTTCTGCTCGGCCAGCGTCCGGTTGCGCTCCTGGAGCGCATCCACGTCCTGGCGCAGCGCCATGTAGCGACGGAAGCCCTTGGCGTCCGCCACGGACAGCAGGCTCAGCGCCCCCGCCACTCCCACCGCCGCCACCAGGAACTTTCGCCGCGCCGTCATGAACGCGCCGAAGGTACCAGCGACCCCCTGCCCCGCAAGAAAACCGCTCCAGGCATGTAGCAGGCGATCCAGCCGGCCCCCTCTCGCACAATCTGTCCGAGGAGACGTGGGCTCCCCGTGGGCTCGAGCCTGGGGCCACGGAGACCCGACGTCTCACTCCGTCTCGACGCCAGGAGCTCCAACGTGAATCCCATCCCTGAACCGAGGCGCCGTGGCCGTATCGCGCCACTGGCTGCCCTCCTCCTGCTCTCCGCCTGTGACGGCGGAAGCGCCACGGCCGCCGCCCCGGCGCCGTCGCTGCCCGCGGTGAAGCTGGCCGAAACGGGCGGGTTCTCCGCCACCATCCGCCGGACGTCCCACGGCATCCCCCACGTGCTGGCCGGCGACTACGCCAGCCTGGGCTACGGGTACGGCTACGCCTTCGCGCAGGACAACCTGTGTGAGCTGGCGGAGGTCGTCGTCACCGTCAACGCGCAGCGCTCGCGGTACTTCGGGCCGGACGCGACGTACCCCGCCACGCTGGGCGGCAACATCAACAACCTGAAGAGCGACTTCTTCTACCAGTCCATCAACAACGCGGGCACGGTGGAGGCGCTGCTGGCGCAGCCGCCGCCGCGCGGCCCCTCGGCGGAGATGCGCGAGCTCGTGCGCGGCTACACGGCCGGCTTCAACCGCTACCTGCGCGAGACGGGCGTGGACGGGCTGCCGGACCCGCGCTGCCGGGGCGCGGCCTGGGTGCGGCCCCTCACCGAGCAGGACCTCTACCGGCGCTACTACCAGCTCAGCCTGCTGGCCAGCTCCACCGCGTTCCTCGACAACATCGTCGACGCGCAGCCGCCCGGGCCGCTGCCGGACGGCGTCCTGCCGGTGCCCATCACCCTGCCCGACGTGCTCCCCGCCGGCACCATTCCGACGCCGAAGGACCTGGGGCTGGGCAGCAACGCCATCGGCCTGGGCCGCGAGGGCACGCGCAACGGGCGCGGCATGCTGCTGGGCAATCCCCACTTCCCGTGGGAGGGCTCCGAGCGCTTCTACCAGGTCCACCTCACGCTGCCGGGCCAGCTCGACGTGAGCGGAGCCAGCCTCCTCGGTGTGCCGGTGGTGCTCATCGGCCACAACGCGCACGTGGCCTGGAGCCACACCGTGTCCACGGGCTTCCGCTTCACGCCGTACGAGCTGAAGCTCGTCCCGGGCACTCCGACGTCGTACTTCTACGACGGACAGGTTCAGCAGATGACGCCGAGGCCCACCACGGTGCTCGCGCGCAACGCGGACGGGACGCTGGAGCCGCGCACTCACACGTTCTACTGGACGCGCTTCGGGCCCATGTTCGAGTACCCGGACGGGTACATGACGTGGAACCAGCTCACCGGCTACGCCTTCCGCGACCTCAACGCGACGAACTTCCGCGTGCTGGATCAGTTCCTCGCCATGAACCGCGCGGGCAACGTGGATGAGCTGCGGCAGGCGCAGGACTACTGGCAGGGCATCCCCTGGGTGAACACGGTGGCCGCGGACGACCAGGGCCGCGCGTACTACGCGGACTCGGCCATCGTCCCGCACGTCACGGACGAGAAGGTGGCGCGCTGCGTGGTGTCGCCGGTGGCGCTGCTCGTCTACCAGTCCGCGCACCTGCCGGTGCTGGACGGCACGCGCCCGGACTGCGAGTGGGGCTCGGACGCGGACGCGGTGCTGCCCGGCATGTTCGGCCCGGGCCGCATGCCGCACCTCGTGCGCCAGGACTATGTGACGAACTCCAACGACAGCTACTGGCTGGCCAACCCGGCGCAGCCGCTCACCGGCTATGACCGCATCATCGGCGACGAGAACACCGCGCGCGGCCTGCGCACCCGGCTGGGGCTGAAGATGGTGCAGGGACGCCTCGCCGGCACGGACGGACTGGAGGGGAAGCGCTTCACGCTGGAGCAGCTCCAGACGGTGATGTTCAACAACCGCAACCTCTCCGGCGAGCTGCTGCGCGACGCCGCGGTGACGATGTGCAAGCTCAACCCGTTCATCCTGCTGGAGGACGGGCGGTTCGTGGACGTGCGCGCGGCATGCCCGGTGCTGGAGAAGTGGAACCTGCGCGGTGACCTCGACAGCGCGGGCGGCGTGCTGTGGCGCCTGTTCATGATTCGCCTGCCACCCGTGACGGGCGGCCCGTACGCCGTGCCCTTCCTGCCCACGGACCCGGTGAACACGCCGCGCGGCCTCAACACGCTGCACCCGCAGGTGGTGCAGGCGCTGGGCACCGCGGTGCAGGTGATGCGGGACCGCGGCCTCCCGCTGGACGTGGCCCTGGGCACCGTGCAGCGCGTGCACCGCGACGACGCGCGCATCCCCTACCACGGCTGCTACGACGCGGAGGGTTGCTTCAACCAGATGGGCGGACTGCTCCAGCAGGACTACACGTACAAGCCGTTCCTCGGGACGAGCTTCGTGATGGTGGTGTCCTTCACGGACGCGGGCCCGGTGGGCCGCTCGCTGCTGGCCTACTCGCAGTCCAGCAACCCGGCCTCGCCGTACTTCGCGGACCAGACGTGGATGTTCTCCCGCAAGCAGTGGGTGGACATGCGCTTCACCGAGGCCGACATCGCCAGCGACCCGGAGCTCACCGTTACGGTGTTGCAGGAGTAGACGCGCCGCGTTTTTGCGCTACGGCTCGGCCAGCAGCTTCTCGATGGCCTTCGCCACGTCCGTGTGCCCTTCCACGCCCTCCCACCCGGCCACGGCGCGGCCCCGCTTGTCGAGGAGGATGGTGGTGGGCAGCGCTCGGATGGGGCCGAACGCCGTCTGGCCCTCGCGCAGGGCGTCGTTGGCCACCAGCACCGGGTAGCGGAGCGCGAAGTGGTCAGCGAAGGGCTGGAGCACCTTCTCTCCCTCCAGGTCCATGCCCACGGACACCACCTGGAAGCCCTTCGCGCCGTAGTCGCGCTGCAGCGCCTCCAGCGTGGGCATCTCCGCGAGGCACGGGAAGCACCACGTCGCGAAGAAGGAGACGAGCACCACCTTGCCGCTCAGCGTACGCATGTTGTGCGGGGTGGGCCCCACCGACGGCAGCGCCAGCGCGTAGAGGAAGGCGGGCCCCGCATCCACCGGCCTCGTGCCGCGGCCGCAGCCGGCCAGTGCCAGCACGAGCAGCGCCGCGCACAGCCGGAGTCGGGCGGCCGTCCTCATGCCGCTGTCGTCGGCGCGACGCCCGTGGCGCGCTGGCAGTCCTTGCACAGCCCGTACAGCTCCATCTTGTGCGACGTCACTTTGAAGCCGTGCTTGCGCGCCACCGCGTCCTGCATCGCCTCGATGCGATCATTCTCGAACTCGACGATGGTGCCGCAGCGGGTGCAGATGAGGTGGTCGTGGTGCTCCCGCCCCGCCGCCGCCTCGTAGCGCGTCTGCCCGTCGCCGAAGTTGCGCGCGTGGGCCAGGCCGCACTCGTTGAGCAGCTTCATGGTGCGGTACACGGTGGCGACGGACACCTTGGTGTCCTGTTCGCGCACCTTGTTCCACAGCTCCTCCACCGACAGGTGACCACCCACCGAGAAGAAGGTGTCGATGATGAGGCTGCGCTGGCGGGTGCTCTTCAGCCCGTGCTGCGCCATGTAGCGGGCGAGCACCTCGTCCTTCGACTCATCATGCTCATGGCTGTGGCTGTGGCTCATGTCCGTTCCTTCAAACGCCCCACGGGTCCGCGCCTGCATCGAGCTACCTCGGTAGGGGGCCGACCCGGTCCGCCCTCCGCTCCTGTTGTAACCGGTTCAGGGGGCCACTGCGACCCGCTTCATTCCCCACCAGAACCCGCCCCAATGTCGAAGAAAGCGCCTCTACGGATTGTTGGTCTTCGAACGTGCGGGGCGAAATACCGCCCCTCGGCCCGGCTCGCAACGTCCGGCGAGCGGCGACAGGTGGCCCCCGCCTACCTGCCCGCCCGTCCCTCCGACTTGCACTCGCTGGTGGCTGTTTAGATTGGAGTCGGACTGGCTCATTGACACCCGTCTGGCGGCGAAGATAGAGGCATCCGCCCTCGTAAACGAGCATTTTTCGGCGACTTTCCATGACCAGCCCCTGGCAGCGACGACGACAGCCCGATGACGTTCCCACCCCCGTGGCGGTTGCCGTCTCGGATTTCTGCCGCCGCGCGAAGTCCCCGGCCCCGGCTCCGGAGGTGCGCGAAGCGCTCGCCCTCCTGGCCGAGGACGATGACTTCCGCGTCCGCACCCTGACGGATGCCGAGCCGGAAGCCTCCCCGCTCGGCCCCTTCGCCGTGGTGGACATCCTCCGTGGCACCGCCCCCGCCCTGGCCGCCCAGCGGCAGGCCTGCGGCTACTACGACGTGGCTCGCGAGCTGGCCCACGTGCGCGAGGAGAAGACCCCTCCGCCCGCCCCGGCTCCCGCCGTGCCCGTCTTCGCCACGCCGCCCGCCGCTTCCGAGGAGGGCGAAGGGAAGGCCGGCAAGAAGGCGGGCAAGGCCGCGAAGCAGGAGGCCGCCGTCCAGGAGCGCATCGCCCCGAAGAAGCGCGCCACCGCCGAGGCCGACGCCGCCGACGCTGGGGCACAGGGCTTCGACGAGGGCGAGGACCTGGGCTTCCTCCGCCGGGATTTGCCCCGTCCCCGGGGCCGCTTCACTCGCGTGGAGGCGCCCCGGGCGTCCTTCATGGAGCTGACGCGCCTGAGCAGCAAGCCGGGGGTGGAGGCGGCCCTGGAGGGCGCCGAGCACCGCTTCGCGCTCCTGAGCAACCTGTCGCAGCGCTACAACGGCTCGCGCGGCGAGCTGACGCTGGTGGACCTGGAGAACGTGCTCAAGGACCACGGGCTCCTGGAGCCCCTCACGGAGAAGGAGAAGCGCCAGGTGCTGGCCGCGTACACGGATCAGCGCGGCGCCTCCGGCCGCGTGGGCTGGTCCCTGGGGCTGAGCCCCTCCGAGCTGCAGCGGCTCATCGCGGTGCTCGGGCTGGGCGAGGAGGTGGAGGCCCTGCGCGAGCGCTTCCGCCGCGAGGCCCTGGCCACGTCCCACCTGACGCACCGGCTGGACCTGCTCGGCCGCGAGAAGTACCTCGCGGACCTGGGCATCCAGCGGAAGTTCTCCGACTCCCTCCGGAAGGAGCTGGAGCGACTGGTGGCCGACGAGCTGCCGGACGCCACCGACATCCACGGGCTGGCGGATGCCGTGGGCCGCAAGCACGGCGCGCCCGCCGAGCTCGTCTTCCGCGCCTTCGAGCGCCTGGGCCTGGCGGAGGGGCTGCGCAAGCGGCTCCTCGCCGGCGCCCCCCCATCAACTCCCTGACGAGGCACCGCGAACCATGCCCATCTACGAATACGCCTGCTCGAGCTGTGGAAAGACCATCGACGTGCTGCAGAAGATCTCGGACCCGGCTCCGGCCGCGTGCTCCGCGTGCGGCGCCGAGGGCTCGCTGTCCAAGGTCGTCAGCCGCTCCAGCTTCGTCCTGAAGGGCGGCGGCTGGTACTCGGACCTGTACAGCTCCACGAAGAAGGACAGCTCGTCGTCGAGCGGCTCGTCGTCGTCGAGCGGCTCGTCCTCGTCGAGCAGCTCGTCCTCCTCGAGCAGCTCGTCCTCCTCGAGCAGCTCCTCAACGCCCGCCGCGGCGTCCGGCGACAAGAAGTAGGCCCCGTCTCACCGGCGGGCCGGCCGAAAATTCGCTCAGGGCACGGGAGCGGCGCACACTTGCGCCCCGTGCCCTTCCCTCCTTCGAAACGTCCTCCCCGCCACTGCGCTCTGTGCGGTCACCCGGAGCTGACGGATGCGCGCGGGCTCGGCCGATTCCTCCTCGTCGCGGACCCGCTGGGCCGTGGCCCCGTCTGTCCTCCCCAGCGCGGCTGCCGTGGCGGAGCCAAGCGCGAGGAGCATGCGCCGTCCCCGCTGACGCAGGCCGCCCGCTGAGCTAAGCAGGCCCCTCCCGCGCACGTGTCTCGCGGAGGTGCCATGCCGCTCAACAGACTTCGCCTGTCCTCCCTCGCCGTCCTCGTCCTCACCGCCGTTGCCTCGGGCTGCGCGTCCTACACCAAGATGCCGCCCGAGGCCCGGACCTCGCTGAACGGCGCCCTCACCGGCCCCGAGGCGGTGCAGTACCTGCGCGTCTCCAGCCACGTCACGCCCTTCTTCGGTGACGCCTCCAAGCGCCTCCTCACGCCGTACGCGCCCGAGGACGTGCGCCTCCTGGATGACACGAAGGGCAAGCCCATCAACCCCGGCGCGGTGGAGCGCATCCTCCCCGCCGGCACGAAGCTGCGAATCACCCAGGTGGAGTTCCCCACCTCGTGGGTGGTGGCCGAGCGCGTCCTCTACACCCCGCGCACCTGGCCCTGGGTGTACCTGGCCGAGGAAGGCGCCACGCCCCAGACGCCGCCGCTGGTGCTGGTGCTGCCGCCCAACATCGAGCGCCCGGATGACTTCCGCGCGGAATTGGAGAAGTACCTCGCGCCCCGCGAGCTGACGGCGCAGCTGGACGCCCTGGCCCCGGCGGTGAAGGAAGCCGTCCGCGAGAAGCGGCTGGTGCCCAACATGCCCATGGACGCGGTGCGCATGGCGTGGGGCCCGCCGGAGCGGGTGCTCCGCACGCTGGACGGCACGTCGAAGAACGAGGAGTGGACGTACCCGGGCGGCCGCCGCAAGGCCTTCCTCACCGACGGCCGGCTCGTCCGCGCCGAGGAGGCCGGCAAGCCGCTCCTCCAGTAACGGGTGCTTCGAAGGCCTACCGGCGGCGGCGCTGCTTGCCGCCCCGGCCCCCACCGCCCTTGCGCGCGGCCTGGGCCTCGCCGGGACGGGTGAGGCGCGGCAGCTCGCCGGCCATGACGGGCCAGAACTCGCCCTTCAGCAGCTCAGCCACCAACTCCGGCTGCGTCTTGATGTCGCGCTTGAAGAACGTGGCGCCCCGGCCCACCTCGTCCAGCGAGCCGCGCGCGTCGCTGCCCCCGATGCACGGGAGCTTCAGCGCCTCGGCTGCCTCGACGGCGAGGTCATTGGCCGTCTGCTTCACCCGCGCGTTGTAGCCCTCCACGGCGGAGAGCAGGTTCAGCGTGCGGATGAAGTCCATGGCCGGGTTCTGCGAATCCCGGTCATAGGGCCGCGCCGCGACGACGGCCGCCCCCAGGGACTTCAGCTTGGGGAGGCACTCGGCGGCGCTCCACGGCTTGTCGCGGTTGCTGCCCCATAGCTGCACCGGCTCCGGGGCCAGCTCCGGCTTCGGGAAGAAGCAGAGGTACTGGCCGCGGTCCGTCAGGAGCTCCAGCCCGACGAAGACCTTCAGCTTCGACTTCGCCCCCAGGTCGAACAGCTCGTCGCAGCCGTCCTGGGTGTTCGTCTCGGTGAAGGCCACCCCGTCCAGGCCGAACATCGCGGCCCGCTCCAGCACGTTGCGAGGGTCCAGCTCGCAACCCTTGGACAGGTAGGAATGGGCGTGCAGGTCGATGAGCATGTGGGCGCCGCTCCCTAACAGGCCTTACCCGGGCCTGTCGAGCCTGCCGCGCCCCCACTCCTCAGGCGAAAGCGTAGGACTGGAAGGTCCCCTGCCGGGCCTGCGTGTTCTTCTCCTCGTACGTGCGGATGAGATACCCCATCAGCATCAGCGAGGAGGTGTTCTCCAGCACCCTCGACGGGTCCTTGGAGATGAGATTCGCGCTGTAGTTCAGGAAGAACTGGGCCAGCTCCTCGCCCGCCTCCTTCACAATCAGCGCGTTGAGCGCGGTGGGCTCCATCGTCCGAATCGTATTGATGAAGTCTACCGCCAGGTCCTTCTTGGTCTTCATGTCCACGGGCCTTCCCCCTTCCCCACCGCCGCCACCGCCCGCGGCCCCTGCCCCGAGCGCCCCAATCACCAGGTGCGACTTGGCCAATCTAGGCACGCGGCCCGCCCTGCAAACCCCCGCCCCGTCAGGATCAACATCCGGGTGCCAGGGAAGCCGGGTTTTTGACACCTCTGGAAATAGCGTGCCATAACCCCCTATTGTCCTTTGTCAGTACCGCACAAGGAGTGGCAGGCGATGTTCACGGGCGTGAAGGTCTTCTCCGCCACCAAGGCGAAGGAGCGCGAGGAGCTGGGTGAGAACGTCACCCGTTGGCTGAAGAGCAACGCGGATCTGGAAATCGTGGACCGCGTCGTTTGTCAGTCTTCCGACAACGAATTCCACTGCTACACCCTCGTGCTCTTCTACAAGCACGGGAAGAGTCAGCAGCAGCAGTCGCAGCCGTAGTTCTTGGTTCCCTACACGGGGTCGGTGGAAGGAAGGGGCGGCCTCCCCTCTCACCCGACGGCCCTGACACCAGTCGCTCGCGCTACGGCAGGAGAACCTCTCCCGGCACGTACACGGAGACACTGCGCGGCGGCAGCTCCACCACGGTCGCCGTCCCCTCGAGCTTCAGCTCACGGCCGCTGAAGATGTCCTTGTACGTCGCGTTCCTCGCGGCGAGGCTTCCCACCAGGTCGATTTCCAGCGGCGGCCGGTTCACCGTGCCCCGGTTGATGACCACGATGGCGCCCTGCCCGTTCGGCAGGCTCCGCTGGAAGATGTAGAGGTCGCTCTCCACGCGCAGCGTGTGACGGGCGCCCGTCTGGAGCGCCTCGTTCTCCGCGCGCGCCCGGCCCAGCTTCTGGACCAGGGCCAGCAGCTCCGCCTCCAGGGACTCCAGCTCGGTGCCGAAGCGCATCATCCGGCGGTTGTCCGGGTCCCCAGCGCCCGGCATGCCCATCTCGTCGCCGTAGTACACGAGCGGCACGCCCGGCTGGGTGAGCAGGAAGGTGAAGGCGTACTTCGCCTTCTCGAAGGCGGCCGGGTCCGTCACCGTGGCCGGCGGGCGCGCGTTGCTGAACGGGTCTCCCCCCTCCCCCTCGAGCTGCTTCGCGGCCTGGGACATGAAGCGCGCCACGTCGTGGTTGCCCAGGAACGGCGAGTTGAGGGTGCCCGGCGCGTAGAAGACCTCGTTGGAGCGCACGGCGGTCTCCACGATGGTCAGCGGCTCGCCGTCCGCGAAGGCGCGGCGGATGGGCCAGTACAGGGGGAAGTCGAACTGGCCGTCCAGCTCGCGCGGGCTGATGTAGCGGGCAATCTGCGAGCGTCCGTCCTCGCCCACGAAGGTCTCACCGACGAGGTAGAACTCGGTGCCCGTCATGGCGGTGATTTCCTTCAGCCGCCCGCGCAGCGTGCGCCCCGCCACCTGGTCCATGTGCTTCACGGCGTCCATGCGGAAGCCGTCGAAGTCCGCCTCCTCCAGCCACCACAGCGTGTCGTCGATGAACTGGTCCACCATGTCCGACGAGCGCCAGTTGAAGTCAGGCAGGTAGTCCGTGAACTTGCAGGTGAGGCGCTTCTCCTCCCAGTCGCAGTCCTGGGTGCCGCACACGCAGCTCGCGGACGTGTTGAACCAGCCGTCCGTCTTGTGCTGACTCCAGTACGGGTGCTCCTGGTGCACGTGGTTGAGCACCAGGTCGGCAATCACGCGGATGCCCTGCTTGTGGGCGGCGGCGGTGAGCGCGCGCAGCTCCTCCAGCGAGCCGAAGCGGTACTGCGTGGTGCGCGGCTTGGACGGCCAGTAGCCGTGGTAGCCCGCGTAGTACTTACCGCCCGTGCCGATGAACCGCCCCTCCGGGTTCTGGTCCACGGGGGAAATCCACAGCGTCTTCACGCCGAGGTTGGAGAAGTAGCCCTCCTCGATTTTCTGGGTGATTCCGGCGAAGTCACCGCCCTGGTAGTTGGCGATGGGGTCCACGTCGGCCACCGGGCCGTCGTTGTCCGCCCGGGCGTTGCTGAAGCGGTCGGTGAAGGCGAAGTACATCAGCCCCGACTCCCAGCGGAACTTCTTCGGCTCCACCCAGAAGGGCAGGTAGAGCGGCGCGGCCTCGCGGCCGTCGGCGTCCTTCGCCGTCACCTTCACGTGGTGCTTGCCCACGGAGACGGAGGTGTCGAGCCGGAACAGCCCCGTGTCGCGATTGAACGCGTCCGGCTTCGCCTCGCCGTCCAGCGTGAGGACGACGCCCTCCTTCGCGGGGCCAGACTCGTCCGTGCCGTCGAGGTAGGCCACCTCCACGTCCAGCTTGCCGTCACGGCCCACCGAGAAGCGCCGCAGCTCCAGCGCCGGCTGGCGGCAGTCCGGCACCGTCAGCTTCGAGTACTCCTCCGAGCGCACCCAGCGGGTGTACGGATTCTGCGGGTCCATGAGCTGCGTCTCGCCCCGGACGAAGCGGTAGCCGTAGTCGCGCGGCTCCAGGCCCTCCAGGCGCGCCGTGAAGACGCCGTCTCCCCGGTCCTGCAGCTTCAGCGGATGGGTGGAGGAGAAACCGTCCCACTCGCCGATGACGGACACGGTGCCCTGCACGGACTGCTGCGGGGCATAGGTCAGCGTCACCTCGCAGGTCCGGACGGGGATGGAATCGGAGTCACCGCAGGCGGCAACGGACAGCAGCGCCGGAAGCGCGAGGGCGCGGGGGATGCGGGAGAGCGTCATGCGAGCCCCCTTTCTACGGGAGCCCCGCTCGCTTTTCCAAGTCCCCGGGGCCGAAGGATTTGACTCGGCGCGTCGTGAGCCCCTGTGACTACGGGTGGGCCTCGTACTCCTGGAGGACGCGGATGACCTTGCCGGCGTGGGGGTGGTCCGCCGGGGCCAGTTCCAGGAAGCGGCGGTAGTGCTTCGCCCCCTCCTCCACGTTGCCCAGGCGGGCCTCCACGGAGCCGAGCAGCAGGTGGCACTCGGCGTTGTGGGGCGCATCCGCCACGCACTTCCGGGCCTGGGCGCGCGCGGCCTCGAGCTTTCCCTCCTTGAAGAGGGCCTGGCCCTGGGCGAGCGCCGAGTGCTGTGCGGACGCCTCGGACGTGGCCTCCGAGGGGTCGGCCTTCGTCCCGGAGGCCAACGTCACCTTCTGTCGCTGAGCGCCGGCGCCCCGGGGCAGTGCCTGCACGCGGACCGTCGGAGTACCGCGCTCCGCGAGAGGTCGGGACTTCTCCACGCGCACCCGCACCGCGCCGAGGTTGTCGGAAGGGTCGTCGTCGATGAAGCCACAGTGCAGGCCCCGCACGCCGGTGACGCGCGCTTCCTCCCCCTGGGACACGAGGAATCTCAGCGCGAGGTCCGGCGGAGTCTCCTCCGGCTTCACCTGCTGGACGCAGGCCACCGTGGGCGTCGGGCCGTGCTCGCGGCCGCGCGTGAAGGCCCCCTCGTCCACCGGCTCCACCGTCAGCCGGTAGGTGTCCTCCAGCGTCAGCCCGTCGAGGACGAGCGCGCGGTCCATGGAGGCCGTCATCCATTCCGGGTGGAGGGTGAAGCGCTGCACCTCGCCCGTCTTCACGCGCGTGGCCGTCACGGTGCGCTCGGGCAGGTCGTCCTTCGTGGTGGGCAGGCCCAGCGTGAAGAGCATCACCCCGGACGCGCCGCGGAGGACCTCCGGCTTGCGCGACACGGTGCCCACCGCAGTGTGCGCGTCCACGTCCGGTCCCGTGAGGAGGAAGAAGAGCGTGGGCATGGAGCGGCCCCGGTCCGCATCCGTCACGAACGTGGCCTCCGCGAGGCGCCACTCCGACTGCGCATCCAGCATGCCGAGCGCCGCGCGCGCGGGCGAGACGCGGAAGACGTGCTGCCCGGCCTCGAGCTGGAAGCCGTCCACCGGCCACGTGACGGAGGCCGGGGCCGCGGGTGCCTCCGCCATCCGGGTCTTCTGCTGCGGAGCCACCGGGGGCGCCTGCGTTGGAGTCTGCGGGGTGGGCCTCAAGGTCACGGGAGGCGGGGGCGCGGCGGGCGCCTCCTGTTCCGCCCAGTCCGCCTGGAGCCACGGGAAGGCCAGCCACACCAGCGCGGCAATGGAGAGCACCGCCACGACGCCCACCACCGTCGACGGGCTGATGCCTCCCTGGCGGGGGATGGCCTCCGCCGACACGGTGGGGGGCTCCTTGCGCTCGCGAGCGAGGCGCGCGAGGGCCTTCGGCTCCTCCGTCAGGTGCTCCTGCGTCTGGGGATCGACGTCGAGCTGGGGTCTGGCAGGATCGGTGGGACGGGGAAGCGGTGACTCGGCCTTCCAGACGGACAGCTCCTCCACGAAGGACGCCGGCACCCGGGTGTCTCGCCCCTCCGCCGCCATGTCCTCGCGGAAGAGCTCGCGCAGCAGGTGTGCGACGGACATGGACGAGAAGCGCGGCGCGGACGTGTAGAGGAAGCCGGCCAGCGCGTCGCCCAGCTCGTGCGCGGACTCGAAGCGGTCCTCCTTCTTCAGCGCGAGCGCCTTCATGATGATGGCGTCCAGCGGCGCGGGGAGGTCCGGCCTCACGTCGCGAGGTCTCGGCAGCGCCTGCCGGCTCACGAGCTTGCGCATCACCACGTACTCGGGCCCCTCCAACGGCAGGCGCCCGCACGCGAGCAGGAAGAGCAGCACGCCGGTGGCCCACACGTCCGTGCGCGCGTCCACCTCTTGACCGCTCGCCTGTTCCGGCGAGAAGAAGAGGTACTTCCCCTTCACCACGCCCGGCGCGGTGTCGAAGCTGCGCAGCGAGCGCGCCTTGGCGATGCCGAAGTCGACGATCTTGACCTGCCCCTCGTAGCTGACGAGCACGTTGTCCGGAGAGATGTCCCGGTGGACGATGCCGAGCGGCTGGCCCTTCTCGTCCGTGCGCGTGTGCGCGTAGTGCAGGCCCCGGCACACCTCCAGGGCGATGAAGGTGGCGACGGGCGCGGGAAGGCACGAGAAGCCGGAGCGCTGCGCGCGCTTCATGATGCGGTGGAGCGGCTGTCCGTCCACGTACTCCATGGCCAGGAAGTAGTCGCCGTCCACCCGGCCGAAGTCGAAGACCTGGGCGATGTTGCCGTGGGACAGCGTGGCGGAGATGCGCGCCTCGTTGATGAACATGGAGATGAAGGCTTCGTCGCCGGAGAACTCGGGCAGCACCTTCTTGATGAGCACGGGCTTGGTGACACCGGCGGCGCCCATCAGCCGGGCGCGCCATGCCTCCGCCATGCCCCCCCGGCCAATACGCGTCTGCAGTTCGTACCGGCCGAAATGTCTTCCCTGCTCACTCGCCATGGAGCCCCTACAGTAGCGCTGTGGCAGGGCGGTTGCTAAGCCCTCGGCATCGCCGGAGCCGGGGAGGCTTCATTCGCGGGGCCGCTAGGGCTCGGGGGTGTCGGCTCGCTCATACGACTCCAGAAGCTGTCGCACCGTCTTTGCCCGAGGATGGTTCGGGTGGTGCTCGACGAAGCGCCGGTACCGGCTCACCGCCTCCTCGACGCGATTCAGGCGGGCCAGGGCTGAGCCGGAATACAGCAGGCAGTCCGCGTGCTCGGGCACGAAACCCAGGCAGGCATTCGCCATCGCGACTGCCTGCATGGCCCTCCCCTCGGTGTTCGCTTTCAGCAACTCCTTGACAGTTGAGGCCAGGCTCTCCGCAGACAACAACCTGCTGGCCTCGACGGACGAGGACTCCGACAGTGGCTGCTTCTGGCTGCCGCGGCCGATCGGCACGACGTGCACCTCCATGAGGCCCACGTTGTCCGAGGGGTTGTCGTCGACGAAGCCACATTTGAGCGCCTCGACTCCCTCGACGCGCACCTCGTTGCCCTGTCCCAGGAGGAACGCCACGGGCCCCCTCACGGCGACATCTCCAGCCGGCGCGGAAGGCGACCATTGGATGCAGGCGATCCAACGCTCGAGACCGCGCCCAGGTCCACGGATGCGCGCTGGAACGCCACCCGAGACCGTCAGCGTCAGGGAATACCTGACCGAGCGACTCAGCCCCGTGAGCAACGCGGCCTTTTCCAGGGACGCGCCTCTGTCCTCCGGGCTGAAGGCGATCTGCTTCTTCGAGCCAGCCTGTGCGCTCGCGAGCTGGATGCTGCGCTGGCGCGGACTCCCCATGGAGGGCGGGCTCAACGTGAAGAAGGAGATGCTCGAGGCCCCGACGAAGAACATCGCTTCGTCGGTCACCTCCCCGAGGGAGTCCTCCGAGGACATCCGCGGGCCCGAGAGCAGGTAGAAGATGGGGGGCGGATTGGAAACGGAAGGACTGAGGACCTCCTCCGGCTCCGGCCGCGAACGCGGGTTCTCGGAGATATCCGTCACCTCGTAAAGCATGCTCGGTGCCAGCCCCGTGTCGGCGACGAAGCTTCGAGGCACCAGGATGACATCCCGCCGGGCCTCCAGCCGGAAGGTCATCTCACGGGCGGTGTCCGTTGCCGTGCCTGGTGCCTCGCGCGCGGAGGCCGTCGTCGCCGTGGCCTCGACGGGCGCGACGACCGCCTCCTGTTTCGGCGCTTCCACCGGGGCGGCACGTTCCTTGACGGCAACCTTCTCCAGGGCCTTCGCCGGCGGCGGCTGCGGTGACGACGGTTCATTCTCCGTGGGAGTCGGGCCCGCGCCCCAGGTGGGTAGCAGCACGGCGCCAGCCCCGAGCGACAGGAGGAGGCCCGCGCCAGCAACGAGCGCTCCCCGTGAGAGACGTGGCGAGGACGCCGGCTTCGTCTCGTGCTTCGGCCCGCGCTCGACGGCCGTCTGCCTCGCCTTCGGGGGATGCGGCGAAGGCCCGTCCCCATTCCGCGTCGGGGCGAGGTTGGGCGCGGTGCTTCGCCAGAGAGCCAGCTCCTCCCGGAACGAGGGCGGCACCGACATCTCGCGTCCCTCCTTGGCCAGCTCCTCGCGGAACAACTCCCGGACGAGGTGCGCCAGGTTCATGGAGGAGAACCGGGGATCGAAACCGTAGAGGAAGCCCGCCAGCGCATCGCCGAAGGCGTGGCTGGACTCGAAACGTGCCGACAGGTCCACCGCCAGCGCGCGCATGACGAGCTTATCCAGCGCGGCGGGGATGCCACCGCGCAGCTCGCTGGGCGCGGGGAAGTCGCCGCGCGCCATCCGCACCATCACCGTCTGCGGCGGACCGGTGAGGGGGCGCTGACCGCACAGCATCTCGTACAGCACCAGGCCGGTGGCCCACACGTCCGTGCGCGCATCCACCTCCTCACCGCGCGCCTGCTCCGGCGAGAAGAAGAGGTACTTCCCCTTCACCACCCCGGGCTCGGTGTCGAAGGTGCGCAGCAGGCGCGCCTTGGCGATGCCGAAGTCGACAATCTTGACCTGCCCCTCGTAGCTGACGAGCACGTTGTCTGGAGAGATGTCGCGGTGGACGATGCCCAGTTGCTGCCCCTTCTCGTCCGTGCGCGTGTGCGCGTAGTGCAGGCCCCGGCACATCTCCAGCGCAATGAACGTCGACACGTGGATGGGCAGGGCCGTCAGGCCGCCGCGCGCCGCCCGCTTGAGGATGCGGTGGAGCGGCTGGCCGTCCACGTACTCCATGGCCAGGAAGTAGTCCCCGTCCACCCGGCCGAAGTCGAAGACCTGGGCGACGTTGCCATGGGACAGCGTGGCGGAGATGCGCGCCTCGCTGATGAACATGGAGATGAAGGCCTCGTCACCGGAGAACTCCGGCAACACCTTCTTGATGAGCACGGGCTTGGTGACGCCGGCGTCGCCCACCAGCCGGGCGCGCCACGTCTCCGCCATGCCGCCTCGGCCGAGCCAGGACACCAACTCGTAGCGGCCAAACTTGTCTCCGGGTTGCAAGGCCATCGCGGCCTGGAGCCTACCTTAAAAACCGGGAATTCCAGGCCATGCGCCCCACCCGCGCCGTGGTATGTTCCGCGCCGTGTCGAGTCTGGGAGACGAGGACGGGGACGAGCTGGTCCGAACCGATGCCCTTCCTGCCATCCGCACCCCTCGCGTCCGCATGCGTCTGGTGGTGCTGACGGGGCCGGATGCAGGCAAGGCCTATCCACTGCTGCCCGGGCGCTACCGCATCGGCTCCGAGGCGACCTCGCACATCGTCATCCCGGACCGGGCCGTGTCGCGCCAGCACCTCATCCTCGAAGTGCGGGAGGATGGCGTACGCGCAGTGGACCCGGGCTCGCGCAACGGTTCCTTCTGTGAGGGCATGCGCTTCTCCGAGCTGGAGGTCCGTCCCGGCGCCGTCCTCACCCTGGGCAACACGGAGCTCAAGCTGGTGCCCGAGGGCGAGAAGTCGCGCTCCCTGCCCCTCTCCACGCGCGGCAGCTTCGGCGGGCTGGTGGGCAACAGCCGGCGTATGCGTGAGGTGTTCACCATGCTGGAGCGGCTGGCCGCCGGTGAGTCCGACGTGCTCATCCAGGGCGAGACGGGCACCGGCAAGGAGCTGTGCGCGGAGGGCATCCACGCCCAGAGCCCGCGCAGCCGGGGGCCCTTCGTCATCGCGGACCTCGCGGGCATCGCCCCGTCGCTGCTGGAGAGCGAGCTGTTCGGCCACGTGAAGGGCGCCTTCACCGGTGCCAACACGGACCGCGCGGGCGCCTTCGAGCGGGCCCACGGCGGCACCCTCTTCCTCGACGAGGTGGGTGAGTTGCCGCTGGAGGTGCAGCCTCGCCTGCTGCGCGCGCTGGAGCGCCGGCAGGTGAAGCGCGTGGGCGCCAACGACTACCGCACCGTCAACGTGCGCGTGGTGGCGGCGACGCACCAGGACCTCGAGGGCGCGGTGAAGAACGGCCTGTTCCGCGGGGACCTGTTCCACCGGCTCGCGGTGCTGCGCGTCATGCTGCCTCCGCTGCGCGAGCACCCGGAAGACATCCCGCTGCTCATCGACACCGTGCTGGAGCGCATGGGCCGTCCGCCCAGCGCCCTGTCGGACCAGACGCGCGCGCTGCTGGCGCAGTACCCGTGGCCGGGCAACGTGCGCGAGCTGCGCAACGTGGTGGACCGCGTGGTGAACCTCGGCGAGGAGGCCCTGCCGGACATCCCCGACGCGCCCGCCCACGCGCCGATGTTCTCGGACGATGACCCGGAGAACACGGTGCCCATGTCCCTGGACCTCCCCTTCAAGGAGGCCAAGGAGCGGCTCATCGACGGCTTCGAGCGCGACTACCTGCGCACCCTGCTGGAGCGCTGCGGAGGCAACGTGTCCCGCGCGGCGCGCGAGGCCGGCATCGACCGCGTCTACCTGCGCAAGCTGCTGCGCAAGCACGGGCTGGACACGTCGTCGACCTAGCACTTCGTCGAGACTCCAGGGAGGCTGCGCGCGCGGCGGAGCCGTGACTGCGTCGCGCGAAGGATGCCTGCGGCTCGCCCGTGAGGGCTGTGCGCCTTGAGGCCGTGGCTCGCGTGCACAGCGTTCGGGGGCTGCCATGCTCCCTCCCTCGTCTCGCCCCCTCCTCGCGGCGCTGTCCCTGCTCGCCGCGCTCCTGTCCACCGGCTGCGGCACCCGCACCGGCGATGAAGCCCGCACCGGGCCCGTGCCGCGCATCTGGACGCTGCGGCACCTGCACGAGCGCGCGGCCCTCACGCCGTCGCTGCCGGCAGGGCTCTCCACCCTCGGAGTCGGCGAGCCCATCACCCTTCGCGGACGCCGCCTGCCGCAGTGGTCGCCGCCGTATCACCACCTCGAGCGGCTCCAGGCGCGAAACCACGACGGCTTCAACGTCCTCCCGGCCTTCAGCGAGGGCCGGCCCGTGGCCTTCACGGTGCTCGAGGTCTGGGAGCACGTGCCCGAGGTCTGGGTGCAGCCCTGGTACGTGCTCGTCACCGAGTACGACGCGGCCCATCCGGACGCGCACCGGCTGAAGGGCGCGCTGCCGCTGGTGGACATCGGCGACGACAGCGTCTTCTACAGCCCCTTCTGGGAGGTGACGTACGTCGTCGTCCCGAAGGACACGCCGCCGGACCGCTACCGGAGCGCCACGGAGCTCTACGGCGCGGGGCTGCGCATGTACCGCGGCGGCGGCCTGCTGGCGCCCCTCGCGCCGGCGGACCTGACGCCCGCGGTGGCGGAAGGCAGCGCGACGCCCCTGCGCCCGCTCTCCGGCGACGGCGTGGGCGTGCCCGTGCGGGGCGAGGTGTGGCTGCGCGGAAGGCGCGTGGGCCACCTCGACTTCGGCACGCGAGCCTTCACCTGGAACACGTCGGCGGAGCGCAACGGCGTGGTGGACGAGGCGCCCCTCTACCTCTTCGCCACGGCGGACGCGGCGGGACGCCCGGTGCCGCTGGGCCTGCCCCCGGTGCTGGGCTCGGGCCGACGCGCCGGACGGAGCGACTCCGGAACGCCGCGCACGGGCGCGCTGATGCGGCCGCACCTGGTGCTGCTACCGCCCGGCGCGGCCCCCTTCATTCCCTCCGAGCTGGCGGAGCTCAAGGCGTCGTTGCGCGCGCGCGGCGTCAACGTGGTGGACGCGCACCCGACGGCGGAGCAGCTCGCCGAGGCGAAGGACTACGTGCTGCGCGTGGCCCTCAACCCGGAGTGCTTCCAGGACCTGACGCGCTTCCCCCAGGCCTGCCGGTGGCTGGACTCGCGGGCGGCGGTGGAGGCCCACGTGGAGCCCGCGGCCGTCATGCCCCAGGACGTGCTCTTCACCTCGCCCATGCTCTCCCTCGCCGGGTGGCAGCCGGGCTCGTGACGCGGGGGTGAGGGCGCTGTCGGCTGGTCGTCACATGGCGGGGGCCGCGTGGATTCACCTCCACGGGCTCTGCTAACCCTGCGGGGCACACGCCTGCCCCCGCACCCGTGCCCCTCCCCCTCTTCCCGCCCTCACCGCAGCAGCGCCTCCCCGCGCTCGTCGCCGAGGGCGTGTGTCTCATCGCGCTGCTGCTGGCCTGCGTGAAGCTGGGGCGCGGCGTCGAGGGCGTGTTGGACCTGGGGCTCTGGGACGAGGCGGACTACCTCCAGCGTGCGCTGCTCATCCCCGAGCGCGGACTGCCGGCCCCGGAGTGGGGACCGCTGTACTCGCTCTGGTACCTCGGCCTCTCGCGCCTGTGGCCGGATCCGGTGGACGTCTTCTACGGCAACACGCGGCTCCTGCTGCTGCTCACGTCCGTGGCGGGCTACGCGCTCCTGCGACGCGTCGGCGCGAGGCCGTGGCTCGCGCTGGCCGGTGCCTCCGTGTACCTGCTGTCCATGGCGCCGCACGTGCTGCCGCGCCCCACGCTGCTCGCGCTCCTCGTCATCGTCGCCGCGCTGCTCCTCGCGTCCACCGCGCGCACGACGGAGGACGCCTGCGTGCGTGTGGGGCTCGGCCTGCTCGTCGCGTCGTTCGCGCGCCCCGAATACTTCCTGTCCTTCCTCCTCGCGTCCGGGGTGCTGGTCGCGCTGCTCGTGCGGAGCGTCGCGAAGGAGCGCACCCGCTGGCCCCGGGCCGTGCGCACGGGTGTGGCCTATGCGCTGGGCGCCGTGGTGCTCATCGCGGTGATGGGCAACCCGTTCGGCAACACCCGCAACCGGCGCTTCTTCGCGTTCTGCCAGCACTTCGCGGACAACTACGTCCGGCGCACGGGCCTGCCGGTGAACCCGTGGGGCCAGTGCGACACGGTCATCCAGCGCGTGTTCGGCGACGTGGACTCGCTGGGCGATGCGGCCCGCGCCAACCCGGACGAGATGCTCGCGCACGTCGGGCAGAACGTGCGGCGCTATCCGCTCGAGTCGCTTCGGATGTTCGCGGCGGGCCACGGCGGTGTCTCGCCCCTGCCCGGGGGGCGCCGGCCATGGACGCGGGAGCAGGCAGGGCACCTGTTGCTCATCGCCGTGGCGGTGGGCTTCCCACTGGCGAGGCTCCTCCGCAACGCGCGCAGGGTTCCGCGGGCCCTGCGGAGCCGGCGCGTGCTGGGCACCGTGGCCGCGGCGTGCGCGGTGCTGCTGCCCGTGCTCGTGTCCGTGGTGCTCATCCAGCCGCGCCAGCACTACCTCGTGATGCAGGGGCTCATGGCCCTCGCGGTGCTCGCCGCGCTGGCGTCAGCGGCGCGGGCGCCTCGGCGGAGTGAAGCCCTCCTCCCCGCGAGCCTCGGCCCGAGGCCCGCGGGACTGGTGCTGACCGCGATGGTGTCTGGCGTGCTGGTGCTGTCGGTGCCGGACCTCGTGCAACGCCAGGGCGGCCCGGCGGCGGTGAAGAAGGACCAGTTGCTGCGCGTGTATGCCCTCCGCGCGCTCGGGCTGTCTTCACGCGTCGACCCGGGGGGAACCATCGGCGTGCTGGATGCGCAGGGCGGCCTCGCCGTTTACCTGGGACCGCCATTCCGTCGCATCCCCACGTGGACGAAGCACACGTGGGAGCCGCTCCCCTCCTTCTTGCGCCGCCAGCGCGTCGACCTCGTCATCCTGGACGCCCGCCTGCGCGAGGACCCGCTCTTCTCCGGCGATTCGGCGCTGGAGGACTTCCTCTCCGAGCCGGGTGCCTTCGGCTACACCACCTGGCGCATCCCCGGCGTGGACCTGCTGCTCGCGGTGCCGGAGTCGTGGACGTCGCGGGACACGCGATACCCCGCCGTGTCGCGGCCCTCACCCCGACGATAGGCCCACCGGAATCTGTCTGTATTTCTTCAGTCACGCTGAATCGGACGCATTCGGAAATCAGCAGTGTGGACCCGTGGCCGTTTGGCCCCATGGCGGGTCAATTCCTGCCGAAAGGGTTCGAAGTATTGGGAGCCCTGCTGGAGCCCACCGACTTTATGACTCTGCTTTCGCGCCTTCGTTCGAGCTTCGCTGCCCTGCTGACCGTCGCACTGCTGCCCGTCCTGGGCTGCGGTGGCGGTGAGGGCAAGGTCACGGTGTTGATGACCGACGCGCCGGGCGACAACCTCAAGACCGCGGTCGTCACCATCTCCGAGATCTACCTCCAGGGCGATGGCGACAACGGTGATGACGACGGCGACATCAACAAGTCCAACGGCGACAAGGGCGGCCGCGTGGTGCTGCTCGACGAGCCCGTGACGGTGAGCCTGCTGGACCTGGCCAACAAGACGTCCGAGCTGGTGTCCGACGCGGTGGTGCCGAACGGCGACTACCACGAGCTGCGCTTCGTCATCACCGGCGGCTACATCGAGGTGAAGAACACGGACGGCACCACGTCCATCTTCGCCTCCTCCAGGGACTACGCCGAGCTGCCCGAGGGCGCCGAGGTCGAGGGCACCCTGCACATGCCGAGCTACGGCTCGTCCGGCCTGAAGGTGAAGTTCTCCGAGACGCTGAGCATCGAGGGCGAGCAGAAGGTCCTGCTGGTGGACTTCGACGTCGCGCAGAGCTTCGGCAAGGAGGCCGGCGGCTCGGGCCGCTGGGTGATGAGCCCGGTCATCAAGGGCGCCGAGGTGACGGCGTCCGGCAGCATCAACGTGACGCTGACGAAGGGCGCGGGCGTGTCGCTGCCGGTGGTAGATGACCACCAGGTGACGCTGGGCGACTTCCGCGCGGTGATGATCAACGCCGCGGGCAGCCGCGAGGAGCTGGCGCTGACGGACGCGGACGGCAACGGTACCTTCGAGGCGAGCTTCAAGTTCCTCATCCCGGGCACCTTCTCCGTGAGCATCGCGGGGCCCACGGGCGTGACGTTCAGCACCTCGCCGGATGCTCCGGTGACGGTGGAGCTGGGGTCCGGCAAGAACCTCACGCAGGCCTTTACGCTCACCGACGCGCAGGCGGAATAGCGCGGGCGAGCAACAGATTGCAGTCGGGTCGGCGCGGGGCCGACCCAGGCGAGGCGTCGGGGCGTGCTCCCCGGCGCCTCGTTTTTTTGTTTCCGACTCCGGTCGGTTGGCGCGGGGCTCGGACGCATCAGCGTGGCATCGCGAGTGAGCCGTGAGCAGGCGCGCAGCGGCGGGCCGTGGGGCCGGCTCATTCCAGTGCTTGTTCCGCCCCCTCCCATCAGCCGTACCGCGGCCCCATGAACGCAAACGGGCCCGGAGCAGCATGGCTCCGGGCCCGGCTCACGCGGGACGCGTGAAGGAAGCGCCCCTCAGTAAACGACGAGCGGATGCGGCGTGTGGTAGCTGACGATGGTCAGCACGGGGATGAGCGGCGCCTCTTCATCCGTGTCGCCGCCGCCCGAGGTGACGCGCATGCCGTCGAAGCGCGCCAGGATGACGTAGTCGCGCCGCGTCTCCAGGAACGGGTCCGCGCGCGGAAGCCTGCCGAGCGCCTCGCGTCCCGTCTCGTCGGAGATGTTGTCGTAGTGCTTCCGCGTGAGCGTGCGGTTCTCGCGCTGGCGCGACTGCACCGTGCCGCCAATCCGGCCCATTCCGGTGAGCTGCGTCTGCCCGTCCAAATCACCCGAGTAGGACGACAGCGAGTCCGTGCGCTCGCCGTAGCCCACCGGCATGTCCGACTCCGCCGACTGCAGCGCCTGCTCCACCAGCCACACCGTGGGGCGCTCGCCCTCCGAGCGCTGGTCCGCCACGCGCGCGCGCAGCAGCACGTAGCGGCCCTTGTACGTGTCCGGCCGGTCCATGGCCGAAGACAGCGAGAAGATGGGAATGCGCCGCTCCTGGAGCGTCTGGAGCTCGCCATTCACGGCGCCTCCGCGCTGGGCCACCACGCGGGCGATGAGCGACGCGCCCTCGGGCCGCACGCGCAGGTCCTCTGCCCAGGCGCGGCCGAGCAACGCATTGAGCTGCGTGAAGGGCGTGTTCTCGATGCACGCCTTGAGCGCGGCCCAGCCCTCGTCGCGGGACTCGGCGTGCACCCGGCGCGCGGCGGCCTCGCAGAGCGCGGGATTCGGATAGCGCGCGGCGAAGGCCTTCGGGTCCGCCACGGCGCTCGGCGCGGGAGGCTCGGGCGGCGCCGGGGGCGGCTTCTCCGCGACGACCTCCTGACGGGGCGGCGGCGGGTCCGACCACGTCACGTGCGAATGGGCCGTGCCGCATCCGGCGGCGAGCGAGCCCATCAGGGCCCAGGCAGGGAGCATCCAGGGATGGCGGAGCATGAAGGGACTCCTAGAGCGAGGCGGAGCCAGACTGCGTGGAGCGGCTGTGCTCCCGGACCGTGGGCGCGGACCGCGAACCGGACGACTGCGACGGCAGCACCATGGAGCACGCGTCCGAGCAGCGGTCGCTCATGCACGAGAGCGCCGCGGGCGGCGCGAACTGCTGCGACACATCCGCGTAGCACTGGTCCCCCTTGCTACCGGGGCACCCCGCGCGCGCGGCGCACTCGCAGCACGGCGAGGCCACCGTCGCCATGAACTGCACCTCCTGCAGCACGGAGGACAGGGCGCGGTAGCAGGCGCGAGCCCCCGGCGCGAAGCGGCCCTTCGCGTCGATGATGGACGCGGTGCCCTCCAGGCCGCACTGGTCCACGGCGGTGATGAAGCGGCGCTGGCACATGCTGGTGAGCGTCGAGTCCGAACGCCCGTCACGCGAGGTGCCCACCGTTTCCGAGCAGAGCGCCTTCGCCACGTCCTGGAGCATCTTCTTGTTCGCCGTGTCCTGGCTGTCGCTGGGCGCGCCGGAGGACTGGTCGGCTTCGAAGACACACTCCTTGCCCGCGCGGAGGGTGTCGACGGTGCACGCCCACGCGGTAGGCGAGTCGTCCGCGACGGGCGGCGCCGCGAGCGCTTCAGGAGGAAGGGCCGGCGCGTTGCTGTCCGGCGCCGAGCCCAACAGGAACAGTGAGACGAGGAAGGCCTTCATGGACACGGCAGGTTAGGACGTCGCGCCCCCGGGCACAAACGCTCTCGCGCGCGACTGTTCCGTCCTCCCCTTCCCTACCTTCGTGGGTGGGGCTTTCGTCTGGCTCACGACGATGGGTTTCTCTATCAATTCCGGCGGAGTGGCCTCCTTGTCCTTCGGGTCCGCGACCCACTCGGGCTCGCGCACCGTGTCGCCGGCCTTCCACGTCCGGGGCACGCGCCGGATGCCCACCGGGTACACGGTCAACTGCCCGTCCCTGTCTATCTTCAGACGGAGGAAGTTCTTCCAATCCGGAATCGCCAGGGACGAGAACGCCTCGTTGGGGTGACACCCGAACACATTGAGGGAGATGAGCAGGTACACCCCCATCAAGGTGGGCCCTACGAGGAATCCACCGGCGAACAACAGCAACCCGCTGGCCACGTCCCGCCTGAGCGTGTCCCCGCCCCCCATCACGGCCCCCGATAGCGCGGAGGCGAACCATGTCAGCAGCAGGGCCGCCAGCACGTGCACGCAACCATGGAGCCCGCCGGCAATCCTCCGCCACCAGGCCCCCCGGCGCGCATCCGCGAAGCCCACCATCCCCGCCACCACCAGCGCCGAGAGCAGCAGCGAGCCGCTGTTCGCGATGAGCCGCGACAGCACCTGGCCGAAGGAGTGCGAGGGCCCGGTGGCATTCAGGTCCGCCACGATTCCCCAGCCGAGCAGCGTGTAGAGGACGCCGATGAGCACCCCGAACCACGGGTTGTGGCCGAGGAAGCCCAGGTTGCGCCACGTCAGGCGGCTGGACACCTCGGGCTTGGGGAAGCTCTCCTGCAGCACATAGCCGTCCGGACGCGAGTCCACGCGAGGCAGGTGCGTGGGATGCAGGAAGGCACCGCCTCCGCCCGCGACAATCTTCTGCCGCCCTTCCTCGTTCTCGTGGCGCCGGTAGTGGTGCAGGTCTCCCGCGAGGAAGACACTCACCTTCTTGCCGAGCACCGTCTGCTCGAGGAAGGCGATGTTGTTGTCGAGGAACTCGCGGCCGGCGTGGGGCTTCACCTGCTGGTGGATCCACTCGGGCTCCGCGTTGCAGAGGATGACGCGGTCGCCGTCACCCATCTTCTCCGCCACGTTCTCGAAGAACTGCACCTGCGCGGCGTCCACGTCGGACTCCAGTTGCATGTCGGTGCCCAGCAGCCACCACCCGCGCGGCAGCTTGACCGCGAAGTAGCTGCGCCGCTGGTGCGTACGCCAGGCGGAGGACTCGCGGCCCTGGCAGAACAGGCGCAGGAAGGACACCAACCCGTCGTACCAGTCGTGGTTGCCCGGCAGCGCGAACAGGTGCGGCCGCTGGCGGCCATGGTGCATGGCGGCCTCGTAGGGGCGCACCGTGCGGGCCTGGTACTCGTCCACGCTCGCGGTGGGGTACACCTGGTCGCCACCGAAGACGAGCACCTCGCCGCCCTTCGTCACGTGCGTGGCGCCGGAGGGGTCCGTGAGGGACAGCTCCGGCCGTGTGACGGCGAGCGCAACGGCATAGGTGCTGTCCCAGCCGTCGCCCAGGTCCGCCACGTAGTCGAGCCACAGCTCGTCCCGCTCTCGTCCGGCGTCGTCCACGGACAGGTCGTAGAAGAGCTGCTGCGGTGAGGCCACCGCGTCCAGCAGCCGCCGGTCGGCCTGCTTGCCGATGGTGCCTGACAACAGCGCCTTCACGCCCGCTTTCGCGAGGACGCTCGGGTCGAACCAGCACACCATCTTCCGTCCGGGGGGAGCGGTCGGCGGGGGCGCGGCTCCCCTGCCTGGAATTGCATGCACATCGACAGTTCGGGTCTGCGCCATGGGGGAGCCTCCGCTGAGGCCGAGTGGCGAGGATGGCGACGTGACGCCAGCGCCCGGCCGCCCGGTGCCTCTTCACGCCGGAGGTGGAGGCGCCACCGCTTCCGGCGATTCGATGGCCAGTTCTCGCGCGAGGCCCGACCTCACGACGGGCGCATAGCGGTCCCACAGCGGTCCGAGGAAGAACCGCCCGAAGCGGTCCATGGCGGACAGCCCCCCGCTTCCCCGGCGGGCCGGGTGCATGCTGGAGATGATTTCGAGGACCTGGGCCACGCCGAGCGACAGCACTCCGGCGCCCACCACCGGGCCGCGCGCATCCGGGCCTTCGTGAAGCTGACAGTGGAGCCGCGTGGTGTCCTTCCACAGCGTGGCGGCGGAGGTGTAGCGGATGGCGCGCGTGCCTTCGAGGAAGTACTCGCGGCCCTCGTGGGCGAAGCGCAGGCCGTAGGTCATCAACCGTGTGCGCGCGTCTTCTCTGGACTGGAAGATGTTGAAGCTGCCCAGCCGGACGGGGATGTCATCGCCGAAGGGGGCGTAGCTGAGCCGGGCCACGAGCCGCGCGGTGTGGCGGATGTCACCGACGAACGCGTCCACGTCGTCCACGCCGATGGTGAGGTGCACGGTGAGGGGCCGCGCTTCGGGATGGAGGGCGCCGGCCATCGGGTCCGTGGGACCGAGTGCGAAGGGGCCGGTGAGGGACTCGCTGAAGGTCAGGTCCGGAGCGGGCTCGGTGGTGAGGGTCATCTCGGGCGTGAGCGGCAGGCCCTGCTCGCCGCGCACCGTGAGGTACCTCCACGCGTCCGAGTAGCCCATGTCGATGAGCGAGGCCGGGGTGACGCGTCCGTCGTAGACGTCCGTGTCGAGGGGCAGCGGGCGCTCGGGCTTCACGAGGTGGACGGCGATGGGGCGGCTGTGGCCCATGACCTCCTCGCCCGCGAGGATGCGCTCGTTGATGTCACGGATGCGCTCGAGTTGTTCGAAGAGGGCGCCGTTGGCGCTCAGCTCCATCAGGTGGGTGTACTGCTGGAGGAGGCCGCGGCCGTAGCGTGGCGTGTTGCCGATGCACCAGAGCACCCAGATGACATCCGCGCCCCGGCGCACGGCTTCCATCAGGTTGCCGTCCTGGATCCACAGCGAGTCGGTGTAGAGCGTGCCGTCCCGATTCACCGGCGGCATGAGGATGGGCGGAGAGACGGCTGCGACCAGCAGGTCCAGGTCCACGCGCTTGTGAGGGATGACCTCGTTCACCTTGCGGGCGAAGTCGCAGACGTTGAAGGTTCCTTCGAGGAGCTTGCTCTTGTGGATGGCCCGCAGGTCGATGCCCAGGTGCGGCAGGACGCGATGCACGAGCGCCTCGGCGTCTCCGAGCGCTTCCACGTCGAGCAGGTCCACGGGCTTCCGTGGCGCCGCGAAGGAGAGGAAATCCTTCACGGGGAGCGTCCGCCACCGGTTGCAGATTTCCTGGGGAGACAGGCCGGAGAGCAGCATGGCCAGGTTGAGGATGCCGCTCGACGTGCCATCCGCATGTTGGAAGACGACGCCCGCGTCCGCGAGGGCACGCATGGCACCGGCCTGCCACGCGGCGCGCATGCCTCCGCCGACGAGGATGAGCGAGCGCTTCCGACCGTCCCCTCCTCGTCCGACGAGTGAGGCCGGAGCAGCGGATGACTTTGCTCGGGCGCGTGACTTCTTGCTGGAGGATGACCGCTCCCGGGTGCCGGACTCCGCCTGTCGCGAGGCAGCAATGGGCGACCTCGTTGTCGGGCCCGAACCGGCATGTCGCGGAGCGGCTGCGCTGGGCCCCTTCGCACCGCCCTTCCCTCGTCGCGAGATGGCGGCGCCGGCTGCGAGCTCTTCTCGTCGCCGACCCATGAGCGCTCGCCACCTTCCGCCCTCGAGTCGCCCTACTCCATCACCGTGCCGTGCGCCCCTGCGCCTGAACGTGAGGTAGCCGTAGGCCAGCGCGCCCCCGATCACGTTCCCCGCGACCACGCCCAGCGCGAGCGGAGACAACCGCTCTCGCACCGCGGGCGGGAGCACCTGCCCCCTGTCCGTCTCCCTGTCCCCGTGGGCGGAGACGGAGCCCGTGGGCTGTCCGTCGCTCTCGCCACGCTGCTCCGGGGCTTCACCTTCGAGAGGAGTGCTGGACGGTTCGGCTGGCATGACGCGGGCCCCACGTCTCGACTCGAACGGGCCTATCGCTGTGAGGACTGCTTCGCGAAGGGCCTGCCCCCCTCCGGCACGTCGTCAGCCAGGGGAACCTGCGACAAACCTGGGGAGCACCCACGTGGCATGCAACCCTCGCCCACCGCGCTCGACCAGCCAGCGAGGCCAGCGAGTGGCACCACCTCGCGCACCCGCCATTCATCCACGCGCTCCCAGCACCCCACGTCTCCACGCTTCACGGCCTGGATTCGAGCAAGATGCCGCCCGCAGGCTCTTGCGCGAGGTCGACCGGTGAGCACGGATTGGAAGCCCTATGAAGACGGAGGCTCGCTCGGATGGATGGGCTCGCAGGGCGGCACCATTGCCCGCGACGAGGAGCTCGCAGGACAGGTGCGCCTCACCTACGAAGTCGATGACTCGCGCTCCTTCCACGCCATCACCTGCGCCGTGACGGGCTGGCTCCTGCACCACCGCTTCTTCGACAACGCCGAGGCCGCCCACTCAGCCTTCGACGCCATGAAGCCCGCGCTGGAGGAGCTCCGCACCCGGCTCACCGAAGGCGGCCCGAAGTCCCCCGCCGAGGCCCGCGCCGGAGGTCCGCTCCTCGCCGCGTTCATGGCCCGGTTCTCATGACATGCCGCGTCTGGGGGCCCGGGTCATCCGAGCCCCTGCGCGAGCCTCTGGACGTCCGCGCTAAGGTGCACCCTCTCTGCACTTTTCCGACACGGGTCGTCCTTCATGACTCCATTCCGCTTCACCACTCCGGTGTGTCTCCGTGCGTGCGCCGTGCTGCTCACCCTGCTCTGCGCGCGTGCGCAGGCCCAGGCCCAGCCGTCGTCGGTCACCATCGTCGGCACCTTCCAGCCCGCGCTCGGCTGCGCCGGGGACTGGGATCCCACGTGCAGCGCCACGAATCTGGAGCTCAACCCGGTGGACGGTGTCTGGCGAAAGCTCTTCACCGTCCCGGGAGGTGAGCAGCAGTTCAAGGTCGCCCTCAACGGTTCGTGGGAGGAGAACTACGGAGCCCTCGCGCAGCGCGGCGGTCCGAATCTCATCTTCAGCCACACCGAGCAATCCCTCCCCGTGAAGTTCTTCTACGACCCGGTCACTCACTGGGTCACCAACTCGTCAATCACCTCCATCGCCGTGCTCGCGGGCACGCTCCAGTCGAAGCTGGGTTGCCCGGGCGATTGGGATCCGGCGTGCATGCTCACGTGGCTGAAGGACATCGACCTGGACGGGGTGCAGGAGCTCCGCATCCCCTCGCTCCCCGCGGGGACCTATGCGCTGAAGATCGCCCACCACGAGAGCTGGGAGGAGAACTACGGCCTGAACGGTGAGCGCGGCGGCCACGACATCCCCTTCACCGTGCCCGCCGAAGGGCAGGCGATTCGCTTCTCGTACGACACGCCGAGCCACATCCTCACCATCCGCGTCGCCGCGCCCACCACCACCACGCTCGTCGTCACTCCGAATCCGGCGCGCCCGACCGAGCCCATCACGCTCAGCGCCATCGTTGACGTGACGGAGGGCTCCGCCGTGCCCGTCGGGACGGTGAGCTTCAAGGTGGATGGGCAGGAACTGGGACGCGCGGGCGTGGCTCTGGACGGCGTGGCGAGGCTGACGACGGACCCCTTCCCCAGCGGGACGTTCAGCCTCACCGCCGAATACAACGGCACCTATGAGTCGAGTCTGTCGCTGCCCGTGGTCTTCCTGAATGGGTACCCGACGAAGACGACGCTGACCGTCACGCCGTCGAGCGCCATCGCCTACGGGGAGCCGGTCACCCTGGAGGCCTCCGTGGTGCCGGTGGACTCGGGCGTGAGCACGGTGCAGGGCACCGTCTACTTCTATGACGGAGAGACGCAGCTGGGCTTTGCACAGCTCGACAATGGGCACGCGAGCTTCCCGCTCGACACGATGACCGTGGGTGAGCATGCGCTCTCGGCCCGGTTCAGTCTGATGGCGCCGTTCCTCGCTTCGAGCGATGAGGTCACGTACACCGTCAACCGGGCGGTATCCGAGGTGATGTTGAGCGCATCCTCGAATCCCATCCCCAGTGGCCATCCGGTGACCCTCACCGCGTGGGTGCTCGGGGTGCGGCCCAATGTGCCAGGCGTGCCGGGCGCGAGCGTCACCTTCCTGGAGGGGACGAATGAGCTCGCGACCGTGGCCCTCAACGCGGAGGGCGAGGCGAGCTACACCACTGCCCCCCTGGGGACGGGGCTGCACTCGTTCACCGCGGCGTACTCGGGTGACGCGGTCTTCGCGCCGAGCACCTCCGCGCCGCGGGTCGTGGACGTGAGGTCCGTCGAAGAGCCGGATGGAGGCCCGGGCGACGAGGACGCCGGCTCCGCGCCGGATGCCGGCTCGTCCTCGGACGGAGGGACTACCGGGTCCGATGCGGGCTCGGGCACTGTGGACGCGGGTCCGGCACCGGATGCAGGTGGCGGCAACACGGACGCGGGCTCGGGTGACACCGATGCGGGCACTGGCAATACGGACGCCGGAACCACGCCGGGCAGCGACGCCGGCACGCAGGGCCCGGACGCGGGCACCGGCACCACCGATGCCGGAACCTCCACCGACTCGCCCCAGTCCGACGATTCCTCGGGCTGCGGCTGCGGCGCGGGCACGAGCGGCTCTCCGATGTTCCTGCTCGGCATGTGGATGGGCCTCACCGCCCTCCAGTCGCGCCGCCGCTCCAGCCGTCAGTCCCGCGGCTGAAAGACATACAGAGGGCTCGGCGCCCCCGAGCCCTCACACCGCAGTGCGCAGCCTGGACACGAAGAACCACAAGACCAGGGCCACGCCTTGCGAGCCTGCTCGCGCGCGTGCGCCTCGATGAGTTGCCGCGCGGCGGTGTTGTCTGGCTCCAAAGCCACCGCCTGCCGCGCCCGAGCCTATCCGCCAGTCACCTCACCCTCCAGGCTCACCTCGAGCCCGCCGTACTCCGATGGCAACAGCGACAGCGTCCACCCGTGCACCTGGGCCACATGATGGGTGATGTGCAGCCCCAGCCCCTGCCCTTCGATGCCGCGCGTCCGAGCGGCATTGCCCCGGAAGCTGCGCTCCAACAGTCGTGAGCGCTCCTCCTCGGGAATGCCCGGTCCGTCGTCGATGACGCGCAGGTGGAAGCGGCCCTGCCGCGTGCTCTCCAGCACCACCGCCACGTGCCCGTCCTCATGCCCGTGGTGGATGCCGTTGAAGACGACGTTGCTCACCGCCTGCTCGATGAGCGTGACGTCGCCGTTCACCCAGACAGGGGCCTCGGGCACGCCGCTCTCCAGGGAGATGCGCCGCTGCCGGGCAATGGGCTGGTGCCGTCCGAGGACGCGAGCGATGACGCAGTTCAGGTCCACCGGAGCGCGCTGCACCTGTGGCGCTCCCGCTTCGAGCCGCGCGGCCGCCGCCAGGTTGTGGACCAGCGAGGCGATGTAGTGGGCCTCGCCCATCGCGGACGCGAGCACGGCGGGCTCCGGTGCCTCGCCGCGCCCGGTGCGCTGCTGCAGCGTGGACAGGTGTCCCTGGAGCACGGTGAGCGGCGTCATCACGTCGTGCATGGTGTTGGCGAGGAAGTCCCGCAGCGCCTGCTCGCGGGCCTCCTGCTGAGACAACTGGCTCTGGATTTCCGCGCGCGCCTCCTGGAAGGCCCGGGCCAATTCCGCCACTTCGTCGTTGCCGCGGACGGAGACGGGCTGCTGGTAGCGGCTGACGGCGGAGGCCCGCACGTCGCCGGTGAGCTGGCGGACGCGCCGCACCACGGGCCCCAGTGCCACCACCACCGCCACCACGGACAACAGGGGTATGAGCAGCACCTCCGGGGGAGGAACGCCCTCGACGGGAGCGCCCGGAGCATCCATGCGCCGCGCGAGCACGTACGCGCACGCCCCCCCGTCCCACGGCATGCGCATCAGCACGTCGAGGACCGCGCGCCCTTCCAGCGTCGAGCGGCGGACGACGACGCCCTGTCCCGTGGCGACCTCGTGCTGGACATCCTTGGCGATGGCGGGCGCGGATGGGTTCCGCGAGACGAACTGGTCGTCGTACGCGAAGTGCATGAAGAGGGGGGGAGGAATCCCGCTCCGCCCCGAGGGGAGGTCGGGAGGTGGCCCCCGGTCCGGAGGGGGCCGGGGCCCACCCGGAGTCGGGCCACTGCCGGAAGAAAGCGGCTCGCGGTGCGGGCCACTCCCGCTCTCACCCGGCGGCCGTGGTGCGTTCTTGGGAGGCGGCCCCTTGCGCATCCTCCAGGACTCGGGAGCGGCCTCGCATCGCTCGCGCTCCCCCGCCTGCATCTGCGCGAGCGTGAAGGTCTCCAGCGTCTGCTCCTGGCTGCGCAGCACCAGCGACCGCTGGGCCAGCGCGATTCCCGCGACGACGGGAACCGTCACCGCCACCACCGTGAGCGCCAGGCGCAGTCGAAGCTTCACGAGCCATCTCCGGACACGAGCCGATAGCCCACGCCCCACACCGTCTCCACACCGTGCATCGGGCCCAGCTTGCGCCGCAGTCGCGACACATGCACGTCCAGCGTGCGCTCCGTGCCCTCGCGCTCCGGATCCAACACGTGCTCCACCAGCCACTGCCGCGTCACCGCCTCGCGCGGGCGTCGGGCCAGCGCCGCGAGCAGCGCGAACTCCACCCGCGTCAGCTCCACGGGCTGGCCCTGCATGGAGACCTCGCGCGACTGGAGGTCCACGCGCAGGGGCCCGAGCTCGACGACGGCCTCCGCCTTCTGGAGCAACGGCCGGCGCAGGCGCGCGCGCACCCGCTCGATGAGCTCCTCCGGCCAGAAGGGCTTGGTCATGTAGTCATCCGCGCCGAGCTTCAGCGCCCGCACCTTGTCGACGGTGTCGTTGCGTGCGCTGAGGATGAGGACGGGCACCTCGGAGAAGGCGCGGAGGGCCTTGAGCATGTCCATGCCATAGGTGCCCGGCAGCATCAGGTCGAGCACCACGAGGCTCGCCTCGGGCATTCCCTCGGGCGTCAGGAGCCGGCCCTCCTTCCACCACGTGGGCTCGAAGCCCGCGCTCCGCAGGTGCTCGACAATCTGCGCGCCGAGCTGTGCGTCGTCCTCGACGAGCAGGATGCGTTCCCCCATGTCCCGTGTCTCCTCACCCATGCTGGGGCGCCGTGCGCGCGGCCGGTGCTGCGTTCCTCCTCCGGCCAGTACGCACGCCGCCCCCGGGAATCAAGTCACCCGTCGGCACGGGGACTGGAAGTGCTCACCGATCACCCGGCATCGGGGCGGGGAGGCGGCATGCCGCCATCCCAGCCAGGGGGCGGGCCCATGCCGCCATCACCCCCCGGAGGCGGGCCGCCCGGGCCACCCCCGCCGCTGCCGCCCGGCACCTGGCACGACGCCGCGTCCAGCGACGAGCGGATGACCAGCGTCTTCCAGGCCAGCATCGCGCCGTCCTCCATGCGCTGCGTCTGGAACACGTAGTCCGCCACCGAGTCCGCGGAGATGACGGTGTCGTTGCTGTTGGTCGTGTCGCGCGCGCCGCGCGTGTTGTAGAGCGGCTGCGTGTTGACGATTTCGTCGTCCAGCGCGTCGTCGAAGAAGAGCTGGGAGGTGACGTACTCGTTGCCATTCACCCGGACGGTGAAGTGGATGTGGATGGTGCGGCTGCTGTACCAGCCGGGGAAGCAGGTATCGAACTCCGCGCGGCCGTTCGCATCCGTCGTCTGCACGCCGCGGAACCAGCGCGCGGCTCGCGCCGTGGCGTCGCCCGAGGTGCAGAAGTCGCTCGCGTCGTCGCCGGAGTAGAGCCCCTCGGGCGCGGCGTGCCAGATGTCGACGGAGGCGCCAGGCACCGGCTGGCAGGCCTCGTTCACCACCAGGAGCGCGATTCGCACGGGCAGGCCGTCATGGCCCTCGCTGATGTCCTTCCGCTCGAGGGTGTTCGCATAGCAGGGCCCCAGCGTCGCCTCGCACGCGAGTTTGCACGTGGTGCCGATGCCCGAGGCGAACGGGTCGGGGTACGAGGCGGCCAGCGTCATCGCCGCGGTGCCGCCGGTGGCCCACGCCGTGGCGGAACCCGTGCCCGCGTCCGTCTCCGTGCCCGCGTCCGTACCGGTGTCACCGCCGGTGTCATCCGTGCCCTCGCCGCAGGCCACCACGAGGCGTGCGAGCGGCAGCGCCGCCAGTGCCATGCCCATGCCGCGCAGCACCTTCCGGCGCGTGACGACCTCCGCGATGAGGTTCTTCTTGGCGTCGTTGTCCATCCAGGTCCTCCTGAGTGCCGGTCCAGTTCGCCCGTGCTTCCAGGCGTGACGCTGCTTCTCGCGGAAAGACCTTAAGGAAACCTTGAGGGTTCCCGACCCCGACGGCGTGAGGGTCGGCTATCGTCAGCGGGCCATCACTCCGTGGACGGCTTCATGCGAATGAGAAGGCTCATGTGGGGACTCGGAGTGGTGCTGCTCATGGTGGTGGGAGTGCTGGGGCTCAAGGCCTTCCGCACGTACCGCTACCAGGCAACCGTGCTGCGCCCCGCTCCCTCGTCCGCCGTCGTGCCCGAAGAGCTGAAGGACCCGAGGCTGCGCGCCGTCACGCTGACGACGCCGCGGGGGCTGGAGGTGCGTGGGTGGTACGTGCCGCCCACGCGCGGCTCGGCCATCATCTTCGTGCACGGCTCGCCATCCACGCGGCTCGACCTGGTGCGAGAGGCGGCGGCACTGATGCGGCATGGGCACGGCGTGTTGCTCCTCGACATGCCGGGCCACGGCGAGAGCCAGGGGCCACCCACCTGGGGCGCCGAGCACCGCGCCGCGCTGGAGAGCGCGCTCGACTTCCTCACGCGCCAGCCCGAGGTGGATGCGTCGCGCATCGCCGTCTTCGGCTTCTCCATGGGCTGTGCGGTGGCGGCGCGAGTGGCCGCGGGAGACCAGCGCATCGCCGCCGTGGCGCTGGCTGGCGCCTACACGCGGCTGGAGGACCAGCTCCGCTACGAGTTCCGCGCGTGGGGCCCGGTGACGTACCTGCCTGCCATCGCCGCCAACCGGGACGTGGGGCTGCCCGTGGACGAGCTTCGCAACGAGGAGTTCGTCCCCTACCTGTCACCGAGGCCGGTGCTCTACATCGCGGGGACGGCGGACCCGGCCGTCCCGCCGTCCATGGCGGAGCGCCTGTACGCACTCTCCGGTGAGCCGCGCGAGCTGCTCCTCGTGCCGGGCGCGGGACACGGGCACTACGCGGACACGGGCGGAGACGCCTACCTCTCGAAGGTGTGCGCCTTCTTCGACAAGGCGCTGGCTCCCCACGCGTGAGGCTCAGCCGAAGTTCGTGGTGATGAACTCCAGGATGAGGGTGGCCAGGTAGACCTGGGACCAGAGCGGCGTGAAGGTGTGGTCGGGGCCTTCCACCACCTCCATGCGGAAGTTGGGCTTGTTCGCGAGCCTGCGTCCGCGAGGCCCGAGATACCGCTCGATGACGTCCAGTCCGCCGTCGTTGGCGCTGTAGACGAGAAGGGACTTCACGCCCCGGTCCACGAGCTCGGAGAAGGAGCGGCGGACGGCCAGGTGCTCGCGCTGCTCGCGGCCTTGCAGAGGACCGGGCAGCGGCAGCGTCTGGGCGCGCTTCACGGCCCGGGACAGCAGCTCGCGCGCGATGCGCCGCACCTGGATTTCCCCTCGCATCAGGCGGCGCCACGTCTCCTTGCGAAGGATGGCGCTGCGGTAGAAGCGCGTGGACTTGAAGGACGTCTCGTAGGCGGGCCGCTGCTCGCGCTGCTTGATGACGAGCGAGTCGCCGGTCCGCCAGACGAATGTCTGCGGGTTGATGAGGACCTGGGCCGCGACGCGCTCGTCCTGCACGCTGGCGTGGAACGTGAGGAAGGCGCCGGAGCACAGCGAGGCGACGACGAAGCGCCTCATCCCGTAGGTATTGCTCATCCAGTCCATGGCCGCCTGGATGTCGCGAACGGAGGCCTTCGAGTAGAGCGGGTGCTCGCGCTCGCCCGGAGCGGGAGGGCTGTCACCGACGCCAGCGATGTCGAGCCGCATCGCCGCGAAGCCCCGGCCCGCCAGGTCGCGCGACATCGTCACGTGCATCCGGTTGGGGCCCGTGCGGTGGTTGGCGCCGACGGAGACGAACAGCACGCCCACCCGGTCCGTGCGAGGCAGCTCGCGAGAAGGCTCCGCGACGATGCCGAAGAGGCGCCCGTCCGTGCCGAAGCGCACCGCCCGCTCCCGCACCTGCGCACCACTATGCGCCTTGCAGACGAGGACGCTCTCGGACGTGGCGGCACCGGAGGACACGCTCCGCGCGGGCGCGAGACCGTCGGCCTCATCCGCCCCGCGCAGCCAGTCCACCAGTGTGCCCAGCGCCACCTCCGGCAGCTCCGTGAACTCCGCATCCCGCATCGCGGCGGAGTAGCCCGGCACCGTGGGAGAGGACACCTCCGCGCCACTCGCGGTCAGGTGCTTCGCAATCTGAGCCTCCGCACCGGGCAGGTCGTCCCGCCCGATGAGCAGCGCCCGCCGCACCGCTCGCGTCGGCGTCTCCAGCGGCCGAATACCTGACAGGTCCTCCATCGTATCCGGACGCAGCAGGTAGCCAGCAATCTCCTCGCCCGGCGTGGGGTTCTCACGCGGAGGCCCGACGTTGTCCTTCTCCTTGATTTGCCGGAACGCGCGCAGCTCGCGCACGTACGCCCGGCCCGTGGCCGGAGCAGCCCACAGCATCAGGGCCCGCACGTCCTCGCGCTCCGAGGCGGTGGTGAGCGCGAACAATCCGCCCAGCCGCAGCCCGAAGAGGCACACGTGCGCGACACCGGAGCGCCGCTTCACCTCGTCGATGGCGGTGCCGATGCTCCCGCGCCACGCGGCGACACGGCCCGGCTCGTCGTCATAGCCGCTCGAGTCCCCCGTGCCGTCGTAGTCGAAGCGGAGGACGGGGAAGCCCGACTCGGCCAGCCGCGCCGCCAGATGGCGGAACGTGCGATGAGCCGGCATGGCCTCGTAGCCGAGCGGGTTGCACAGCACGACGCCCATGTGGCGCGGCGTCCCGCGCGGAGCGTGGTACCAGCCGAAGAGGCGGCGCTCCTCGGGGCCGAAGGCGATGGGCTGGGGCAGGACGCTTTCCGTGACAGTGGGCACCGGAACCACGGGGGCCTGTCGCGCGACGTTGACGCTCATGGGGGAGGACCCTCTCAAGGACTGGCCGCCTCGGCGGGGGCCAACTCGATGCGCACCGGAGTGGCGGCGTTCAGCGCGTGGACGAACCCACGGAACGCGCGAGCGGACGGCCGGGGCCGTAGCACCACTGTCCGCTCGTCACCCGGTGCCAGGTGGAAGTAGTTGTCGTCCGGCACGTGGCCGGGAGTCTCGAAGGAGACGGCCTGCACGAATCGCTTCGCGCGCAGGCGCACGGTGTGGCTGCCATCCGCGCCGGGGAAGGCCACCGCTTCCAATCCCACGTCCCCGCGCCGCGCCGCCATGGCCGCGTGCGCGAAGTGGAACGCGCGCTGCAACAGCCGGCCGGAAGCCCGCTCGAACAGCGAGGCCACCACCAACTCATGCCCCGGCGGCCCGAAGCGGTACGCATACGTCGAGTCCACGAAGTGGCCCGCCATTGCCTCCGCCGAGAGCCGCACCCCGTCGCGCGCGGGCACGACGGCCTGAAAGCGCCCCTTCGCCACGGGCACGTCGCCGTCCCGGAAGAAGGCCACCTCGAGCTCCACGTCCAGCGCCGTGCCCGTGTCGTTGGTGACGTTCAAATCCAACCCGTCGAGCCCCTCGTCCGACAGCGAGAGCAGGACGCTCGAAGAGGCGCGCTTCAGGCCGTAGTACGCGGCCTTCGGAAGCCCCGTGGAATCCACCACGCCCCAGCCCGCGCCAGGCCACAAGTCACGGAAGAACCACACCAGGGCCCCGTGGCACGTGGAGCCGGGCCGCCGGAACTCGGCCAGCGTCGCGGCCATCACCTCGCCCGACGTCACACGCCCGAGCGCCAGGTAGCGAGCCATGTCCGAGTAGCGCAGCCGCGGGGGCTCCACGCCGAACAACAGGCCCACGTAGTGGTCGCGCACGTCCTCGAAGTCCCAGCCCGCCCCCGGGTCTCTCGGGACGCGAGCCTTCCACTTCGGGTGGTGCGCGGGAGCTTCGCCATCGGCCAGCGTGCGCTCGATGGTGGAGTCCTCGGGAACGTTGGCGAAGGCCAGGCACTCGGAGGCGAAGCGGACGCCCGCGCGGCGCGCATCCTCCATGGGCCGCAGGTACGCGCCGACGCCGTAGTAGTGCGTGACGCCCGTGCGCGTATGGAAAGGCATCGCGCCGCCGCTCGGAGAGGAGCGCCAGTAGGGCACATCCGGGCGCAGCGCCGCGCCAGCCTCGGGCAGCACCTTCTCGAACAACGGGCCGGTCCACATCGAGGGAGCCATGCCCATCATCGCGGCCTGCTGCTCCGCCTCGCTGTTGCCGCACAGCACCGACAGCGACGGACACGCCTGCACGCGCGACAGGAACTGCTCTGCCTCGCGCCGCACGTTGGCGGTGAAGGCCGCGTCCTCGGCGGGGTAGTCCATGTTGGCGAACATGAAGTCCTGCCACACGAGGATGCCTCGGGCGTCGCACGCCTCGTAGAAGCGGTCGTCCTCATAGACCATCGTCCCGCCCACGCGGAGCATGTTCATGCCCGCCGAGCGCGCGAGGTCCAACGCCTCCGCGTAGTCCCGCTCCGTCCCCCCGAGCGACACCACGTCCAGCGGCGTCCAGCACGCGCCCCGGCAGAACACGGGCACGCCATTGATGGACAGCGCGAAGCCACCGTCCGCCGTGGAGAGTTCCACCGTGCGGAAGCCCACCCGCCCCGCGTCGAGCGAGACAGAAGCACCGCCCTCCAGTGCCACGTCCACGCGCACGGGATACAGCCGGGGCTCGCCATGCGTGTGCGGCCACCACCGCTCCACGGACTCCAGCCGGGCCTCTCCATGCAGCCGCCACACGCCCTCACCCACGGCCTCACACGAGAGGGCCGCGCTGCCCTCCCCCACCCGCACCGTCGCCGCACGCACCGGGCTCCACGCCCGCATGCGCAAGTCCACCGAAACCACGCCACCCTCACCCACCACGGAAGAACGCAGGTCCGCGCGCTCCACGCTGAGCCCCACGTGGTGCTCCACGCTCACGGGCCGCCATGGCCCCACGGGAGGCACCGGAGGGCACCACCCGGGGATGTGCCCGAGCAGCGTGGTGCGGAACCAGCGCAGGTGCGGAGCATCCACCAGCCGCGTCTTCCACCGAGGCCGGGCCCGCCGTTCCTGCAACGCCGTCGCGAGCGAGCGGAACCGCAGCGCCAGCCGGCGAGTCCCGCCGGCCCACCGCGTGACATCCACGGAGTGCGCCAGGAACATGTTGTCCGAGCGCAGCACCGGCTCATCGTCCAGCCACACCTCCGCGAGCGTGGCCAGTCCGTCGAACCGGAGGAACACCGCCCCGCCCTCGGCGGCGGGCAGCGCCACCTCGGTGCGGTACCACCAGTCCCGAGTGTCCAGGGGCGGAGGCCTGTCGATGTCGAACGGCCCCGCCGCGCGAAGCAGCGAGGCCGCCGTACCTGGAACGGGCGCGGGCAACCACGCCAGCGCCCGCTCCGCGAGCCGGGAGGGATGGTCCACCGCGCCGGGCTCCACGGCGACGGCCTGCCAGCCCGTCTCCAGCGGTGTCACCCGGTGCGAGCTGACGTTGCGAATGCGCGCCATGTTCCCTCCCGCTGTCTCTCAGCCCGCGACCTGCGTGAGCAGGTCCGTGCCGCGCTGCCAGCCCGACTCCATCGTCCCCAGCAGCTCGCTGAAGTCCGTGGGCTTCTTCGCCGCCACCGAGCGCGCCCCCTTGAGGATGAGCGTCTTCGCCGCCGAGGAGATGGACTCGAAGTCCGCCGCCGCGCGCGTGAGCTCACCCTCGGACGCACCCGCCAGCCAGCGCAGGTACGCCGCCGCCAGCTCGAAGTTCGAACCGAGCTGCCGCAGCGTGGCGAAGGCATAGATGTGGTACGCGTCGATGCCCTTCGCGCGCAGCCCCTCCAACTCTGGAGCGAACTGCTTCGCGAACCGTGCGACGGGACTGATGGCCGGACGGCGGCGCAGGTAGCGGGACAGCAGCGCGCGAGAGCGCTCACGCAGCACGTCCTCGGAGTGCCGCTCCATCCGCTCCAGCCCCACCCACTCCGCGAACAGCGGGAGGATGTGCGCGTCCCACGTCCCGGCGCTGCGGAAGACGCCGTCGAAGTCCTCGCCCTCCAGCGTGTAGTAGCCGGTGTTGTGGAAGTAGCCGAGCTTGCGGCCTGCGACGTCAATCGTCTCCAACGCAATCGTCGTCTTCGTGTGCTGTCGGCGGTAGTCCGTGCCCGCCGTGTCCGGCAGGAAGAACGCGTCGGACTCGGTGAGGATGAGCCGCCCCGCGGACAGGTGGGCCACGGCGTGCTCGGCCAGGGAGCGGTAGACGTTCAGCTCCTGCACCTCCAGGCCGTAGAGCGTGTTCAGGTCGTCGTGCGACGGCTTGTAGAACGTCCACTGGTCGCCCACGAAGTCGAGCGCGACGGTGAAGGCCAGCAGCGGCAACGGGTTGAGCTTCAGCGCGTGCAGCACTTCAATCCACACGTCGGCGTAGCAGTTCTTCTCCACCCACAGCGCGCTCTCGTGGTGGAGGGTGTGCTTGACGTAGGAGCCGGGGTCGATGCCCAGAACGGAGATGACGCTCATGGCCAGAGCACCTTGCGGACCTCGGCCGGCCACTCGGCGGGCACGTAGCCGTGGTGGCGGAACAGGGCCATGGTGACGCGCTCCAGGCCGAAGCCCAGGCACGCGGTGTGGGCCACCTGCCCGTCCGCCGTCTTGATGTCGAAGAGCAGGCCGAAGTGGTCCTGGTGGTAGTTGAACGAGCACACCGCGGTCTGCTTCGCCGTGGACAGCACCGGCACCAGCACTTCGAACTTCAGCTTCTGCATCCGCTGGTTCGCCGCCAGCATGCGGCCGCCACGGCCGAAGAACGGGTCCGACGCCGTCTCCGGCTCGGCGGGCAGGCCCAGCCGCCGCAGTAGCGTGAGGCCGCGCTCCAGCCACATGTCGCGCCAGTCCGCTACCTGCTCCGGCCTGCCGGCGCGCACCATCTCCCGGATGCGGAAGGACTGCATGCGCGTGGGCTCGGGCGACGGCTCGTGGCGGAACACCCAGTTCTGCACGTCCACCAGGCGCCCGTTCTCCGGCAGCGTGCCGGTGAGCTGCGGGTAGATGGGGTAGCAGGCCGCGGGCGCGAGCACCACGTCCGTCATCTGCTGGTACTGCGCCCAGGGCTTGCCCTCGTGGACGCAGTTCATCATCTCCCGGTGCTGGGCGTCGTTGCCCATGAAGCTGAAGATGGTGCCGGCCAGCTGCGGGAAGGACTCCAGGTAGTCGCTCTTCTCGAAGATGCGCCGGGTGATGACGGGCGGGAAGAGCATGTGCTCCGCGACGTCGTCCTTCGCGGCCTCGGTGACGAGGTCGCCGAAGCGGCGCAGCACGTCCTCGAACACCGGCCCGCGGCCGAACACGCCGGGCACGCCGACGGGGATGATGAGCTTGTGCGCGACGAGCGCGTCGTGGAAGTCCTGGGCTGAAATGTCAGTCACGGCAAGAGACTCCGAAAAGAAAGCGAAGAGGTGCCATGCGCCCCGGGGACACGGCGGAGCGCGGGAAGGGACACGCGGCCGTCAGTCCTCCTTGAGGACGAGCAGCAGCGACGCGTTGGTGGCGAGGATGCGGTCGTTGCCAATCATCAACGCCGCGGAGTGCGCGTCGCGCAGGTACCGGCCGAGCGAGAACGGCGAGTCGTTCTTGTAGCCCTGGATGCCGCAGATGAGCAGCGCGCGGTGGACGATGTCCGCGACGAGCGTGGAGGCGGACACCTTCAGGTTGTTCATCTTCAGCGAGAAGCCGATGGAGGACAGCGCCTCCGGGTCGCTCGCGGCCATGCGGCGGCCGGCCTCGGCGGACACCTCGTGCACGCTGGCGCGCATCGTCTGGAGCAGGTTGTGCACCTCCGCGAGGCGCGACGCGGTGGGCGGCACGGTGCCCGGCTTCGCACGAGCCTGCTGGCGCACGAAGGCACGCGCCTTGGCCACGGCGCCGGCGGCGATGCCCAGCCACACGCTGCCCCAGAGGACGTGGGACACCGGCACCATCGTCTGGCTGGCGATGTCCGCGAACGGCACGGAGAGGATGTGCTCCGCCGGGCCGGTGGAGCGGACCTTGAAGCCCGGGCTGCACGTGCCGCGCATGCCCATCGTGTCCCAGTTGCTCGTGCGCTCCAGGGTGAAGGCCCCCTTGCGCAGCAGCACCAGCGACTGGTCATTGCGGGGCGCGTCCGGCGCGCGGCGCGCGGTGGCCAGCAGGTCGTCCGCGTGCTCGCCGTACGAGATGGTGGTGGCGTCCTTGTCCAGGCTGAAGCGCCCGTCGCGCTGCTCCACGGCGGTGACGCTGGCGCGCATCTCCCCGCCCACGCCCACCTCGGAGGTGACGGAGGCGATGAGGAGCTGCTTCTCGTTCAGCTCCGTGAGGTACGCGCGCAGCATGGGAGACGCCATGCCGTGTCGCGCAATGCTCGCCACCTGGATGTGGTGCATGGCGAAGACCATGGCGGTGGACGCGCAGTGGTGGGCCAGGGCCTCGCACATGGCGGCCACCTGGTCCAATGCGACTTCCGGTCCCCCGAGCGAAGCGGGGACGAGCAGTCCGAGCATCCGCGCGCGCTTCAGCGCTTCCATCGCTTCCACCGGGAAGCGGCCCTCGCGGTCCACTGCGTCCGCATGGACGCGGGCCACTTCCGAGGCAATGCGTGTGACGGTCTCCAGCGGACTGGCGGCCGGGTTGGAGACTTCGCCCTGAGGCGCGGCGGCGGTGGTCATGGAGTTATTTCCCCGCCGTGAGCTCTTCCACGGCCTCGCGGATGGACGAGACGCTCTGGAAGACGGTGCGCTTCAGCATGCGGTCGGGGAACTCCACGTCGAAGCTCGCCTCCAGCGCGAGCATGACATTCACGCTCGCGTGGGACGTCATGCCGGCCTGGTACAGGTCCGCCGTGTCCGACAGGGTGGTGATGTCCGTGGACAGGCGCGCGTGCTCTTTGAGGATGTTGCGGATGGATTCAATCATGGGCGTACGGTGGGTTGGAGCTGCTGGGCAATGACGACCGCGGAGGCGTACTCCGCCTCGTGGGTCAGACTGACGGAGAAACCAAAAAGGCCCCGAGCATCCGCGACGCTCAGGGCCTCGGCGTGAAGGGCCAATTCGCAGAAGCCCTCCGGCGAGCGCACCACCTCGATGGTGCGCCACGGCACGGGGACTTCATGGACGCGCAGCACCTTGAGGGTGGCTTCCTTCGCCGCGAAGCGCGCGGCCAGCCGCTCCGGCGCCGCGTGCGCGTCCTTCAGGCAATAGGCCAGCTCGCCGGGGGTGAACAGCCGCTCCAGGTAGCGCTGACCGAAGCGCTGGACGGAAGCCGCCACCGCGGAGACCTGGACGAGGTCCGTCCCCACCACGATTGAGCTTGCAGCCATGCGGCGACTCCCGCCGTCGCTCATACGGCGGCGACGCAGTATTTCCATAGGACCGTGAAGACTTCCAGTGACGGTCGAGGAAATGACAGTTGCACCCGAGTGACTTCTTCGGGGGGCCCAAACTCTAACTTTTGAGAGGGAATGGGGTAGCCACGGACCCGGAGCCCGCTGGTGGTGCGGGCGTGCAGGCGTTGCGCCCTACTCGCCCGGGGCCAATTCCCGAAGCAAATCGCCGAGCTTCTCCAGCGCCAGCCGCGCGCGCGTCTTCACGGTGCCGAGCGGGTCACCGGTGCGCTCCGCGATTTCGCGCTGCGACAGGCCCTCGAAGTAGGCCAGCTCCACCACCTCGCGCTGCTCCGGCGGGAGCTGCTTCAGCGCCGCGAGCACCCGCTGGCGGTTCTGCCCCAACGCGCTCGCCTCGTCCGGCGCGGTCGGCGTGGCGCTCACCGGTGGTGGCTGGTGGGTGGCACCTTCCACCACCCGCGCCGCCGTTCCCATGCTGCGCAGCCGGTCGATGGCGCGCGTGCGGGCGATGGTGGTCACCCACGTCTCCAGCCCGCCGCGCTCCGGGTCGAACTCGCGCGCGCGACGCCACACGTCGAGGAAGGCCTCCTGCAGCACCTCCTCCGCGTCGGCGCGGGAGGGCAACAGCCGCAGCGTGACGGCGAAGGCCCTCGAGGCACAGCGCGCGTACACCTCGCGCATCGCCGCGGCGTTGCCGAGGGCCACCTGCTGGAGGAGGGCCCTGTCAGCCGCCGGGTCGCTCGCTCGGGGGACGGAGGGTGGAGGAGGCGCCATGCAAGTCCCGGATACCGCAACCGACGGGGCAGATCCCAGCTTCAAGTATCACGGTGGGCGGCTGGCAATCCCGTTCCTAACGTTGACAGGCCAACGCGGCCGGCGCGGAAGCCGTCCTGCATCAACGCCTTCCGTGAATCGTCGCCCGGCCGGATTGAACCCAAGCCCTATAAGGGCCGACAGCCTTTATGACCGAACGAATCGGAAGCGTGTTCATCGAGGGAGTCCGACCCGAGCTGGACGCGGGCCGGTATGCCGTCAAGCGCGTCGCCGGAGAGAGCCTCACCGTCAGGGCCGACGTCTTCAAGGAGGGCCACGACGTCCTCGTCGCCGTCGTCCGTTGGAGACAGGTCACCCCCAAGTCACAAGTGACGGACTGGCGGGAGGTGCCCATGCGCTTTCTGGGCAACGACCTCTGGGAAGCCGACTTCCCCCTCGCCCACAACGGCCGCTACGAATACACGATTGAAGCCTGGCCGGATCAGTTCCGCACCTGGGCGTCCGAGCTGAGGCGCAAGGTGGACGCGGGCCGGGACGTGAAGAGCGAGCTGTTGGAAGGCGCGGCGCTCCTGGAGGCGGCCGCCGTCCGGGCCCGGTCCGCTAGCGAGGACGATGCGCGGGTGCTGAGCGAGGCCGCCGTCCGCATGCGCGGCCCCGCCGAGCCGGAGCTCATCGCCGTGGCGCTGGCGCCCGAGCTGGCCACCATCGCCTCCGAGTACCCGGACCGGAAGCTGGCGAAGCGCTACGACAAGGTGCTGGAGGTGTTCGCGGACCGGGAGAAGGCCCGCTTCGGCGCCTGGTACGAGTTCTTCCCGCGCTCGGCGAAGCGCGACGGGAAGACGCACGCCACGTTCCGCGACGCGGAGGAATGGCTGCCGTACATCCAGCGGCTCGGCTTCGACGTCATCTATCTGCCGCCCATCCACCCCATCGGCCGCACCGCGCGCAAGGGGAAGAACAACAGCCTCAAGGCGGGCCCGGACGACGTGGGCAGCCCCTGGGCCATCGGCGCCGCCGAGGGTGGCCACAAGGCGGTGCACCCGCGGCTCGGCACGCTGGAGGACTTCCGCCGCTTCGTGGACGCGGCCCAGCAGCACGGCATCGAAGTGGCGCTGGACATCGCCTTCCAGTGCGCGCCGGACCACCCGTACGTGAAGGAGCATCCGGAGTGGTTCCAGCACCGCCCGGACGGCACCATCAAGACGGCGGAGAACCCGCCCAAGCGCTACGAGGACATCGTCAACTTCGACTGGATGGGCCCCGGCCGCGAGACGCTCTGGCCGGAGTTGGAGTCCGTCATCCTCCACTGGGTGAAGCAGGGCGTGCGGACGTTCCGCGTGGACAACCCGCACACCAAGCCCATCCAGTTCTGGGAGTGGCTCATCCGCCGCGTCCAGGACGCGCACCCGGACGTCCTCTTCCTCTCCGAGGCCTTCACCCGCCCGAAGGTGATGAAGGCCCTGGCCAAGGTGGGCTTCACCCAGTCGTACACGTACTTCACGTGGCGCAACTTCAAGGGCGAGCTGCAGGAGTACCTGGAGGAGCTCACCTCGCCGCCGGTGTCGGACTTCTTCCGCGGCAACTTCTGGCCCAACACGCCGGACATCCTCCCGGAGATGCTGCAGAACGCCGGGCCCGGCGCCTTCAGGCTGCGCGCGGCACTGGCGGCCACCCTCACCTCCGTGTGGGGCATGTACTGCGGCTTCGAGCTGTGCGAGGGCCGCCCGCTGCCCGGCAAGGAGGAGTACATCGACTCGGAGAAGTACCAGCTCGTCGCGTGGGACTTGGACCGGCCCGGCAACATCAAGGACTGGATTGCGCGCCTCAACTCCGCGCGCAACACGCAGCCCGCGCTGCGCCACTACGACACGCTGAAGTTCTTCGAGGCGAACAACGAGCGCGTCCTGTTCTACGGCAAGCGCTCGCCAGATGGGCTGAGCACGGTGCTGATGGCGGTGAGCCTGGACCCGTACGCCCCGCAGGAGGCGCTGCTCCACGTGCCCATGGAATGGCTGGGCGCGAAGCCGGAGGAGACGTACCAGGTGCACGAGCTGATGTCGGACCAGCGCTCGCTCTGGCAGGGCCCTGACGTGAAGGTGCGCCTCACGCCCGAGCAGCCCGCGGCCATCTGGGCCGTGTACCGCTTCCGCCGCACCGAGCACGCGTTCGACTACTACGAGTGACACCCGAGAGGCGTATGGAACTGGATCCCCTCTGGTACAAGAAGGCCCTCATCTACGAGCTGCACCTCCGCGCGTTTCACGACTCCAACGGCGACGGCCACGGGGACCTCCCGGGCCTGATTGAAAAGCTGCCGTACCTCCAGGACCTGGGCGTGGACTGCCTGTGGCTCCTGCCGCACTACCCCTCGCCGCTGCGCGACGACGGCTACGACATCGCGGACTACTACGGCATCCATCCTGACTACGGCACGCTCGCGGACTTCCAGCGGCTGGTGGACGAGGCGCACAAGCGCGGCATCCGCATCATCACCGAGCTGGTCGTCAACCACACCAGCGACCAGCACCCCTGGTTCCAGGAGTCGCGAAGCGACCCGAAGAGCCCCAAGCGCGACTGGTACGTCTGGAGCGACACGGACGACAAGTACAAGGGCACCCGCATCATCTTCCTCGACACGGAGCGCTCCAACTGGACGTGGGACCCGGTGGCCAAGCAGTACTTCTGGCACCGCTTCTTCAGCCACCAGCCGGACCTCAACTACGACAACCCCGAGGTGCAGGAAGCCATGCTGGACGTCATGCGCTTCTGGCTCAACATGGGGGTGGACGGGTTCCGCTGCGACGCCGTGCCCTACCTCTTCGAGCGCGAGGGCACCAACTGCGAGAACCTCCCGGAGACGCACGCCTTCCTCAAGAAGCTGCGCAAGACGATTGATTCCGAGTACCCGGGGAAGATGCTGCTCGCCGAGGCCAACCAGTGGCCCGCCGACGTGCGCGTGTATTTCGGCGACGGCGACGAGTTCCACATGGGCTTCCACTTCCCGGTGATGCCCCGCCTCTTCATGGCCATCCGCAAGGAGGACCGGACGCCCATCGTCGAAATCATGCAGCAGACGCCGGACATCCCGTCCAACTGCCAGTGGGCCATCTTCCTGCGCAACCATGACGAGCTGACGCTGGAGATGGTGACGGACGAGGACCGGGACTACATGTACCGGGAGTACGCCACGGACCCGCGGATGCGCATCAACCTGGGCATCCGCCGCCGGCTCGCCCCGCTGATGGACAACGGCCGCCGGCGCATCGAGCTGATGCACAGCCTGCTCTTCACGCTGCCGGGCACGCCTGTCATGTACTACGGGGACGAGATAGGCATGGGCGACAACATCTACCTCGGCGACCGCAACGGCGTGCGCACGCCCATGCAGTGGACGGGTGACCGCAACGCGGGCTTCAGCAAGGCGGACTACGCGCGCCTGTACGCCCCCGTGATTGCCGACGCGGTGTACGGCTACCAGGCCATCAACGTGGAGGCGCAGGAGCGCGTGAAGGCAAGCCTCCTGCACTGGGTGAAGCGGATGATTCGCATCCGCCAGCGCTACCCCGTCTTCGCGTTGGGCACCCTGCGCTTCCTCCCGACGGAGAACCGCAAGGTGCTGTCCTTCGTGCGCGAGCACGAGGGCATGACGGTGCTGGTGGTCTGCAACCTGTCCCGCTTCGCGCAGCCGGCGGTGGTGGACCTGCGAGAGTACGAGGGCGCGGTGCCGGTGGAGCTCGTCGGCGAGACGCCCTTCCCCCGCATCAGCCAACTGCCCTACCAGCTCTCTCTCGGTCCCTTCATGTTCCTGTGGTTCCGGCTGGACAAGCCGTCTGCGGGGAGGAGCCTGCCGTGACGACCCTCGACCTGACGAAGCTGCCGGAGTACCTCAAGCACCAGCGCTGGTTCAGCGGCAAGGCGTGGCCCATCAAGCACGTGAGCGTGGTGGACCACGCGGCCATGGACTTCGGGACCTGCACCTTCACGCTCGCGGTGGTGGAGGTGGTGTACGAGCTGGGCCAGCCGGAGCGCTACCTGCTGCCCGTGAAGCCCGCGCCGGACGGCGTGAAGGATGCGCTCGAGGACGACGAGTGCCTGCGCGCCCTCCTCAGGGTCATGCGCGAGGGCGGCACCATCGGTTCCGCCTCGGGCCGGCTGGTGGGCGAATGGATTGGCGGGCAGGACGGCCTGCTCGCCCTGCCCTCCCCGCTACCGGTGCGGCGGCTGATGGTGGAGCAGAGCAACACGTCCGTGGTGCTGGGTGAGAAGGTCATCCTGAAGATCATCCGCAAGATCGAGGCGGGAGTGAGCCCGGAGTACGAGGTGGGCCGCTTCCTCGCCACGAAGACGTCCTTCCGGGCCACGCCCCTGCTGCTGGGCGCACTGCAACTGGAGGGCGCGGCGGGGGCCACGGTGGCGCTGGCGCACCGCTTCGTGCCAGACGCGGTGGATGGGTGGAAGTACACGCTGGACCGGCTGCGCCAGGAGCGGGCGCTGGGCGAGCGCTTCCTCGGGGAGATGCGGGAGTTGGGCATGCGCCTGGGAGACCTGCACAACGCCTTCGCCTCCGCCGCTCCGGACGACCCGGCCTTCGCCCCCGAGCCGCTGCTCCAGGAGGACTTGCAGCGCTGGAGCGCCAGCATCGTCGGCGAGCTGGGCGTGACGCTGGCGGACGCGGGCCGGCTGAACCCGGACCTGGAGGGCCGGCGCGAGCGGCTCATCGAGTACGCGAAGCGGCTGGCGCACGTGACACCGTCGGGCCAGAAGATTCGCATCCATGGGGATTTGCACCTGGGGCAGGTGCTGCGGGCGGAGGGCCAGTGGCTCATCTTCGACTTCGAGGGAGAGCCCGCGCGCAGCTTCACGGCGCGCCGCGAGAAGTACAGCGCGCTGCGCGACGTGGCGGGGATGATTCGCTCGTTCGACTACGCGGAGGCCACGGTGGCATTGGAGGGCGGCGAGCCCCGCGGCCGCGTGGGCCCCAGCCGCGCGGCCTTCCTGGAGGGCTACCGCAAGGCCACGCGCGGGGCGCCGTACCTGCCGTCGGACGAGGCCACCTTCGAGGTGATGCTTCGCGCGTTCGAACTGGAAAAGCTCCTCTACGAAGTGCGGTATGAGTTGCAGAACCGGCCGGACTGGGTGCGCATCCCCGTCGAGGCCCTCTTGCGCATGGAGGATTCCAAGTGAGGAAGCCAGCCGACAAGGCCCAGGTCGACGCGGAGCTTCAGCGTGTCATCGAGCTGCGACACCCGGAGCCGCACTCCATCCTGGGCATCCATCAGGACGGTGACGGCATGGTGATTCGCGCCTTCCGTCCGGACGCCGTGGCCATCCACGTGCTGCCGGAGACGGGCGGCCGCATCGCCATGTCACACCGCCTGGGCGGTGTCTTCGAGGCGCGCGTCAACGGCGTCGACAAGCCCTTCGCGTACCTGCTGGAGGTGGAGTACCCCGGCAAGAAGGTCTTCAAGCTGAGAGATCCGTACAGCTTCCTCCCCACGCTGGGGGAGATGGACCTGTACTACGCGGGCGAGGGCAAGCACGAGCGCCTCTGGGAGCGGATGGGCGCGCACCTCATCCACCACAACGGCGTGCGGGGCGTGTCCTTCGCGGTGTGGGCGCCCACGGCGGCCGGTGTGTCCGTGGTGGGGGACTTCAACGGCTGGGACGGCCGGCTGCACGCCATGCGGCGCATGGGCGCGTCCGGCATCTGGGAGCTGTTCGTCCCCGAGGTGGGCGAAGGCGCGCGCTACAAGTTCGAGATTCGCCCGGGGCACGGGGGCACGCGCGTGCTGAAGGCGGACCCGTTCGCCTTCCAGGCGGAGGTGCCGCCCGCCACCGCGTCGGTGGTGCACGACCTGGCGCGCTACCGCTGGGGCGACGCGCAGTGGCTCGAGTCGCGGACGCAGAAGCAGGACGTGGCGCACCAGCCGTGGAGTGTCTACGAGGTGCACCTGGGGAGCTGGCGCCGCGTGGTGGAGGACGGCGACCGGCCCATGACGTACCGCGAACTGGCGCCGGCGCTGGCCGAGTACGTGAAGTACCTGGGCTTCACGCACGTGGAGTTGCTGCCCGTGGCCGAGCATCCCTATGGCGGCTCCTGGGGCTACCAGGTGAGCGGCTACTACGCGCCCACGGCGCGCTTCGGCCATCCGGATGACCTCCGCTTCCTGGTGGACCACCTCCACCAGGAGGGCATCGGCGTCATCGTGGACTGGGTGCCGGGCCACTTCCCTCGGGACGTGCACGCGCTGGGGCAGTTCGACGGCACGGCGCTGTACGAGCACGCGGACCCGCGCCAGGGCGCGCAGCCGGACTGGGGCACGCTGGTCTTCAACTTCGGCCGCAACGAGGTGCGCAACTTCCTCATCGCCAACGCGCTGTTCTGGATTGAGGAGTATCACGTCGACGGCCTGCGCGTGGACGCGGTGGCGTCGATGCTCTACCTCGACTACAGCCGCAAGCAGGGCGAGTGGATTCCGAACCGCTGGGGAGGCCGCGAGAATGAAGAGGCCATCCAGTTCCTGCGCGAGCTGAACGATACGGTGCGCCGCAAGTACCCGGGCGTGGTGGTGATTGCGGAGGAGTCCACGGCCTGGCCCAAGGTGAGCGCGCCGGCGAGCGAGGGCGGCCTGGGCTTCCACTTCAAGTGGAACATGGGGTGGATGCACGACACGCTGTCGTACTTCTCGAAGGACCCCATCTACCGTCAGTACCACCACAACCAGCTCACGTTTGGTTTGTTGTATGCGTTCAGCGAGAACTTCATGTTGCCGCTGAGCCACGACGAGGTGGTGCACGGCAAGGGCAGCCTGTATGGGCGCATGCCGGGAGACCCGTGGCAGAAGCGCGCCAACCTGCGAGCGCTGTTCGGGTGGATGTGGGCGCACCCGGGGAAGAAGCTGATCTTCATGGGCGGCGAGTTCGGCCAGCCGGCGGAGTGGAACCACGACAAGAGCCTGGACTGGCACCTGACGCACGACGCTGGGCACCAGGGCATCATGAAGCTGGTGGCGCAGCTCAACCGGCTCTACAAGGAATTGCCCGCGCTGTACGACGCGGACAGCGAGCCGGTGGGCTTCCAGTGGCTGCAGCCGGACTCGGCGTCCGTGAATGTGCTGGCCTTCGTGCGGCGCTCGCGCCAGCCGGGGCGCCACGTGGTGTGCATCGCCAATCTGTCGCCCACGGTGCACGAGAACTACCGCGTGGGCTTCCCGCTGCACGGCCGCTACGTGGAAGTGCTCAACTCGGATGCAGGCGAGTACGGCGGCTCCAACCAGGGGAACATGGGGCAGATCCACACCGAGCCCACGGGCTGGGATGGCCAGCCCGCCTCCGCGGCACTCACCCTGCCCCCGCTGTCGGTGATGTGGTTCACGCCGGGGTGAGCCGCGGTTTTTCGTGAGGGAGAACGGAGTCAGGGCCCGTCACAGGCACTTCAATTGGGGCCGGAAGCTGCTGGAATCCATCAGCGGCTTCCGGACCCGGAACTGTCGGGCTTCCAGCTCGTCTCCGCAACGTGTTCAAACCGGTGAAACCGGGGCTCCGTCTGATGATGCGTCGCCCCGATCGGCTCCCCAGCGCCGGGCTCCACGAGAATTGCTGATTCAAGTGCACCGATAAACTCGGAGACCGTCGGATAGCGCTTTTTCTGCAATTCCACGGCGCGAACGAGAACACGCTTGAGCGCATCGGAGCACGGCAGTCTCTTCTCGATGAATCGCTTCTGATTTTTCAGAATGCGCAGTGGCAGGTTCTTCTTGCCGTACAGGCTGAAAATTGCGCACATTCCCAAGCCATAGACGTCCAGCAAGACAGTAGAGCGCGACGTCCGCGCTGCCTCTGGCGCGATGTAGAGATGGTTGCCCATCACGCCAGTGCGTGTCCCTCCAGTCGTATCTGCGGCCCAAACCAGATCGAAGTCGGTGAGCTTGGGACAATCTCCATCAATCAGGATGTTGGCTGGCGTCAGGTCACGGTGAATGATGCCCTGACTGTGTGCGTACTGGACGGCTTCTGCGGTCTTGAGAACCATCTTCAGAGCAGCAAGGCCGTCCAGCTTCTTGAGTGCGACGGCCTTACGCAGGTCAGGACCATTGACGTACTCCATTACGAAGTAGAAGAACCCATGTTCTTCTTCCTTGGAAGGGATGACTCGAACAATTCCAGGATGGGTCAGTCTGGCCATCTGCCGAGCACCGCGGAAGAAGCGCTCCCTGCGCGATGAGTCATGGGCATACTGGCTGTGGAGCACCTTGATGGCCACCAGTTCCCTTCGAGACCGGTCATACGCCCGCCATACCGTACCAAAGCCTCCATGGCCAATCGGGTCTAGGAGTTTGAATCTGGCATCGTGGAGCAGGTCTCCTGGCTGAAGCTGTCCCCCCTCGCGGATCGCACGCTTCACTTTCACGATCTGCCGTTGAATCAGCGTAGGATCCTCGCCTGCGATGACACAGGCCTCCTTCTGCGCATAGAGATGCGCCTGACGCTGAGTGAGTTTCGAGAGTATTTTGCTGCGTCGGAGCGGCACAGGCTCGCGTTCATCCGTTACACCAGGAGAGGCAACCGGGACGTCCGGTCGAGAGGGCAGCGGCTTGGGTTGTCCGAGCGGGGGCAGCGCCGTTTCGCTTCGACCAAACAGATGGGCATAAAGCGTGTCGTAATCCGCATCTATGAGATATCTCATCCCGGTGCTCACATCTCGTGGCACGTATTCCGCATCCGACCGGTCGAAGAGCACTGGAAGAAATCGGGCGTTGCGGCCTCCCGACTCATAGAGCATCCGGGTGATCAGAGATGCCTCCCACTTCGTGCCCAATCCCTCACTCGCACCTCCCAGGCCATGGTAGCGGTTGTAATATGTCTCCGTGCAGACAACGATCACTTTGTCAGCAACCGCGAGTTCGTTCTCGCACCACTTCGGCCATCCCTCAGGTGGACTCGTAGCGAAGCGATCCAGGCGACAATCGATTCCATCGCTCCGCAGGCGTTTTGCCAGCGCAAGCACTCGCGCCTTGTGACTATCTGAGTCATGGCTGTAGCTGATGAAGACCCGCAACGGCTTTGCAGCGCGGCTCGCCACAGCCGAATCATCCGCAAGTGCGCCCCTGTTCGTCACACCTGAGGACTCCATCTGCGGTGCCATTATCTCCTGCGTTCCCAGCACGGACAGGAACGCGGGCACCTCCGGGTGCGCCGGGTCCTCGTTGAGGATGGTGAGCAGGTACGGCTGCGCGCGCTGCACGTCCGCGGCGCGCGTGCACAGCCGCAGCACGTTGAGGAGCTGCTCGGACGCCTGCGCCGCGTTCCCCGAGACGACGTAGATTTGATACGCCTTCTCGTGCGCGTCCAGGTTCTCCGGGTCGACGGTGAAGACCTTGCGCAGGTGCTCCAGCGCTTTGTCGTGGAGCTTGTACTTGACGTAGACGTCCGTCTCGGTGAGCAGCTCCGCGAGCCGCTCTCGGCTCATACCCGCCGGAAGCGGCGGCGCCATCGGGGCCGGCGCGGGTGTGGGCTGGCCGAGAGCTGCAGCCTGCAGGGACTGGCCGGGAGCCGACGGCGCGGGCTGCGGGGCCATCACGGGCTGGTGGTGCTCCACGGGGGCCGGAGCGGGCACGCGGCGCGCGAGCAGGTCCGGATCCTTCGGGTCCAGCGCCTCGAGCTGCGTCCAGGCGACCTCGGCCTCGGTGTGCCGGCCGCGCTCCTGGTGGATCTTGGCCAGCTCCTTGTAGACGGACGCCGCCTTGGAAACATATCCCAGTTCCTGGAACGCCTGGGCCAAGAGCGTGAGCGTCTCCACGTCGCGGCCGTCCGCCTTGAAGCACACCTGGAGCTTGGCGAGCGCGCGCTTCTGGTCGCCGCGCTGCAGGTACGAGACGGCCAGCTCCTTGGCCAGCGGAAGATTGTCCGGCTCCAACGCGGAGAGCCGCTCCGCCACGCGAAGCCAGTCGTCAGCGCGCGCGTTGCGTTTGAGGTGCTCGGCGGCGCGCTTGAGCTCCTGCGCGGCCTCGCGCGTCATACCCTCGCGTGCATACAGCTCCGCCAGCTTGAGCTTCGACGCCACGTTCTCCGGGTCGAGAGCCACCATCTTCTTCAAGGTATCAAAGGACGCCTTGGTGTCCCCGGCCTTGTCGTAGTGGTTGGCGACAATCTGGAAGTAGGCCATCGCCTCGGACATCAGCCCGAGCTCTTGGTGGAGTTCCGCCAGCTTGAGGTTGACCTCCAGCAGGTTGGGGTTGAACTTGAGGACCTGCTTGTAGAGGGCAGTGGCCTTCAGGAAGAAGCCGTCGGAGGAGTAGCTGTCCGCGACCTTGATGAAGAAGTGCGCCGCCAGGGCGTTGTCGTTCTTCTTCTGGTACAGCTCCCCCATTTTCTGGAGGACCCGGATGTCCTTCGGGTCGACTTCGAGGATCTTCTGGTACTCCTTGATCGCCTTGTCGTAGGCGCCCTTCGCGACCAGCTTTGCGGCAGCTTCGATGATCTTGTTCTTGTCCATCGAACGTTGGCGTTCCGCCGGGTGCTTCGGAACCCCCTCCCCAGGACAGACAATGCTACTGGACACTGCTCTGTCGAGTCGATGCCCCTCCCTCAGGCTGACGCGGAACTTGACGAAGTGCGGCTATTGGCTGTCCGTGGTGCCTCGGTGGCTTGGGATGAGCGAACACGCCCAATGACAAACGGACAATGCGTGGCAGGGCCTGGACCTCTTGGCTGTCTTGAGCCTCGACACCACGCGGCCTGGGGGGCCCTCGTGCCGGGCCCACCTCGCACATGCCGTGAGCCAGCCCAGGTGCTCCAGCATCGTCAGCCCGCCCTGGCCCCAGTCATCTCCCCCTGTTCAGGACGGCACGAGCGCCCTAGAGGCCTTGAAAGCTTCAATCACCCGCTCCGCGAGAGCAGAACTGGGGTTCCCCCGGGAGGAGCACGCGGGACAGGCGGAGGCGATGGGGCCCGCGTCGTCGGGTGAACCTCGGTTTTCCGTGAGGGGCCGGGGTTTTCTGTCGGGGCCTACGAGTTCCTGACGCGTCTGTCGTACTTCCAGGGCCTGGCCCCAAGGGCAACCGCCATTGCACACGCATGGCAGCCGCCTTGCATTTCGCGCCGCAGGGGCCGTGTCGTGGAGGTCTGATGCGTTTTCGATATGTCGTTGCCGTTGCAGGGCTGATGCAGTCTGGCGCCTTCTTGCTTCCGGTGTTCGGGGCTTCACCGGCGGAGGCCTGCTCTCCGCCATTGAGCTCCCGGCAGTACTTCACCATCCAGGACAGTCTGCCCGGGGACGGCGCGACGGACGTGCCCACGGATGGGGCCCTCCTGCTCACGTCACGGGCCTGGACGGTCCCGAATAGCTCCACCGACGACGGGGACAACTTCGCGAGCGCGCTCTCCGTCACGGTGAAGGACGCGCAGACGGGGGACGTGGTGCCGGGACAGCTGCGAATCTGGTTCGGTGAGCCGCATGGGATGGCATGGACTCCCACGAGCCCGCTGGCACCGAACCGGCGCTATGTGATGGAGGGCACGCTCGACCAGGATGTCCAGCGGCCCGGCGAGGCGCAGGGGCCCACGGAGCTCCGCCAGGAGTTCTCCACGGGCACACGGGCGGCGCCACCGCTGGAGGTGCTGGGCGGCCTGCAGGTCCGCCTGGAATCCTTCGAGCGGGACAAGCGCGACTGCACTCCCGGCCTGTGTGAGTGCGCGGTCGTCGGGCGGGAGATGGCGACGCGGGCCCAAATCACCGTGCCCGCGGTCCAGGGTGGAGCGCCGGTGGGGGGCTACCACGTGGAGATCTGGGTCACCGACCGGACGCCCTACCGGTTCGACACGTCGGCGCAGGAGCCGCACCAGGTGCAGTGGGGCGTATGGGGCGTGGACTCCACGGGCGCTGCCACGGAGACGTCCTTCGCCATGCCTGACAACCCCAACGGCATGCCCTACCTGCCGTGCTTCGCCTGGCGCGTGGTCGACGCCGCGGGCCATGCCACCGAGGGCGAGCCGGTGTGCCTTGCTTCGTTCGCAGCTCCTCCGAAGGAGGCTGGGGAGCTCATCGATCCGGACGACGCGAGGGAGCGTGGACTGGGGTGCTCGGTGGGCCGGTCCCCTGACGGCACCGTGGGCACGGCGCTCCTGGGAGTGCTGGCAATGATGGCCGCCGCACGGTGTCGCCGTCGCGACGTTTGACACCGCCCCCATCGCCCGTCGCGGCGGTCCCTCCCCGGCCGGTTTCCGGGTGTGGGGCGCCGCGACTTGCGAGGCGACCGTCTGCTCCGCCTCTCGGCCCACCGTATCCATGAAACCAGACAGGCATCCGCGAAACATCCGGATGCTTCACTCCCGGGCCTTCACATTCGCCAGCAGCATTCTCATATGTTTCGCGGCTGATGAGCAGGGACTGATTGCGCCTGGGGAGGCAGGCGTCTCAGGTCGCTGACACATGAATGATAACGCGGGCAACACACCGTGCGCTCGCTGTACCTCCTTGCACACGCTCCCCTGCTCTCATCACCAGAGTAGAAACAGGCGTAAGTCGGCGCGCACCGTGTCCGGGCGCGAACGCTATTTGTGTTCACTGGAATTTGATTTGGGTGCACATGTTCTGTGCCCCGTGAATGCAATTCAGCATTCCCGCTACAGGGTAGCAGTCCGTGCAAGCGGCTGGTTACGCCCCCAGAGACACAATTGATGTCCGACTTCTGTCTTCGAAGCACCCGTAGCCTCGCTATGGTTTCACTACTGTCTCTCTCGCTCGTGCTCGCAGTGGCGTGCGACCCCAACGCAGAGTTGCAGCAAGCCGCCGAGACCGATGCGGTCACCGCGCCCGAAGAGGTGGCCGAGGTAACGGCGCCTACGCCCGAGGAATCGGGCGAAGTGACGGAGCCCATCCGCCCCACGGAGAGCAACGAAGAAATCCTCGCTCAGCTGGGTTCGCCCTCGAGCCCGACTCCCAGTGAGGCCCCGACCCAGGCCACGGCCACGGCCGTTGCGCTCCGCTCCGTCGCCGACTGGGAGAAGCTGTTCCTGAATATCTGGAGCTCCACCCATACCAACGACTGGCTCCCCCGGAGCCTCTCGCTGGATAGCTATCAGTTCTACAACCTCGGCTACGCCATCGACGGCAACACGGCGATGTATCGCGCCACCGGGAAGACCCAGTACCTCGACCGCGCTCTGCTGTACGTCAACAACATGGTCAAGAACGCCAAGGTCTCCTCGTCGCTCTCGACCAGCAGGTACAAGGACTCGTACCTTGGCTGGACCTCGAAGGAGTCGGGAACGCTCGGTCAGGAAGTGCCGTTGTGGGAGAGCTACTGCTGGCGCTATGTGACTCGCATGCTGCGCGTCATCCGCGAGACGCCGACGCTCTACAGCAACCCGACCTACCGCAGCCAGTATGACCGTCTGCTTGCCTTCACGGAGCGGAACATCTTCGAGAAGTGGTACAAGCGCAACGCGAACAACAATGTCTATCGGGGCCGCACGCACATGGCGGCGCACTGGGCCTATATCGCGATGGACCTGGCGCGCATGACGACCGACTCCACCAAGAAGGCGCTCTACCAGACGGTCTACACCAACATCAATCGCCGCCTGCCGAACTACGCCTCCTCGATGCGTCAGCAGTTGAAGCCGCACCCGAAGAACCCCGCGGCCTACTACTGGAGCGCCGTGTGGGGCTCCACGGCCCTTCCCGGGCAGGACTGTCCGCACGGTAACGGCGTGATCTCGTACATCGCCGAGGCCCACGACGCGGGCATCGAGTTCACGAACGACGACATGCGCAAGTTCATCGCGACGCTCACCACCGTCGTCTGGCCCACCACCGGCAAGTATGCGAACTTCGTCGACGGCTCGGGGCTTGGTGGCGGCTGGTTCAGCGACGGGTGGATGAAGCTTGGCCGCTACGACGCCAATCTCCAGCGCCGGCTGGAGGTCCATAACGTGGGCCGGACCGTCCAGTTCTACGGCAACGGAGCGCTCAATGCGCGAATCCTGTCCGGAGCGGCCACGCCGTAAGCGGACGGACACACTCCCCTCCCGCCACTGAGCGCGGGAGGGGATGACGGGCTCCTGAGCTGCCAGGCCGAATACCCGGCCTGGCAGCCTGGGGGCCCTTCGTGTTTCAGCGTCTCAACTGTTCGCGGTTGACGCGCTCACGCGATGTGGAGAGACAGCCGCCCGAGCCCTGGCCTTCCTCCGTCGGCGGTAGAAGCGCAGCGCAGGCTGCTCGACGAGGTGGGTGATCGCGGTTGCCAGAAGGAGCGCGACAGCGAGCGCTACCGCGATGGCCGCCTCGGGGCGCCAGCCTGCTAACTCGAGCCGCTGGATGATGAGGTAGCCGATGTTCTGGTGGACCAGGTAGAGCGGGTAGGAGATGAACCCCAGGAAGATGAGGGGGCGCCAGGTCAGCCAGGCCAGTGCTCTCGTCGCGAGAGCATGGGAGATGCCGAGGACGGCCAGGAGCACGATGACGCTGGCGGTGCTCCCTACGAGCAGCTCGTGAGTGAGGCACAACCCGATCAACGCGAGCGAGGAGGAGGCGGAGACTTCGCCACGGCTCCGTTTGAAGGCCAGGACTCCCAGCGCGAAGAACTGCAGGTGCGGCCGCCCCGCGAAGCGAGCGGCGACTGGCAGTCCCATCGACTGGGCGACCAGCTCGGCCACGGTCTGTAGCGCGACGAGTGCGATGAGGACGGGGATGACCTTGTCGAGCATCCGTGCTGACAGGAGCACGAGCACCAGCGTGTAGAAAGACAGCTCGACGGTCAGCGTCCAGTAGACGCCATCCACGTGGGCGACGCGCAGGAACTCCTGGAACATGGTCAGGTTGACCAGGGCCGCCTGGATGCTGACTTTGCGATCCGGCAGATTGAACACGCTCACCACCGTGAAGGTGAGCGCGAGGCTGATCCAATAGGCCGGGTAGAGCCGGGTCACACGGCTCATCGCGAAGTCCCGGGCCCTTTCGACGCGCTCCAGCGACATCAAGATGACGAAGCCGCTGATCGCGAAGAAGAGCTGGACCCCGTACTTTCCGAAGGGCACCTGCGCCCAGAGCTGGGCTACATGCCCATAGCTGCGGTCATAGTGAGTCGTGTAGTGGAACAGCACCACGAGCAGCGCGGCGATACCTCGGAGTGCATCCAGCTCGATCAGTCGATGAGGCCTGGCACTCGCGGATTCGGAATCATTCACCATGCGCGTTCCCTCTCCCGTCAAGGGTAGCCACATGGGCAGGGGACCGGTTCCTCCCCGAGGGACGGCACAGGTGTCGAGATTCCACCGCCCCGGGGCCCGGGGGGAGTCGCGCGGTTGGAGGGTGTGCAGGCGGCTGCCACGCGATGGTCAGGGCGAACGGGCAAGCAGCCCTGCCCGCGGGCTCAAGTCTCGTGCTCCTGGCGCACGTCAGAACCCGAGGAACTCGAGCTCATCATCCGTGAGCTGATGCAGGGGCTGGCGGCTCTTGACCTCGCCGGTCCTCGGGTCGTTGTACAGCTCCGTCTCGGGGAGGTTGCGCAGGACCAGTTCCAGCTTGCGGATCTGCCCGCGCTCCGAGTCGATCATCTCCCGCTCGCGGATGATGTTGGCGATGACGCCGGCGGGAACGATGGTGTCGCGCGAGGCATCACCCTGCGCCTGGTAGGAGACGAAATTCGAATTCTTGTTCTTGAATTGGATGACCAGGGCCGCGAGACGCTCGGAGTCAATCTGGTACTCCTCGCGGATCCGCTTCATCCGTCCTTCGCGGTCTTCGATTCGCGCGGCAATCTCGCGAACCTTCTTCTGCATGGCCTCACGAAGGACAGGAGTCGTCTTGGTGTTGTAGCGGACGGACTCGAACAGCCCGGTAGGTTCCTCGACGTGGTAGCCCATGATTTCGTTCCTCTTTCCGTGGGTTGAGAGCGAACGGAAGACGGCGCAACCGCGGCAGCCTGACGTCATGAAAAAAGCCCCCGGTGCCTGGCGCACGCGGGGGCTTCTCGAGGAGCCCGCGTCCCGGAGAGGGCCACGGGCCAGCGCGCACTTCTATTCACACCAATGCGGCTGGGTGACGCAGTCGCGACAAAGCCCGCCCACGCACACGGTGCGTCCCGGGCAGTATTCATCCGGGTAGCGGCAGGCCAGGGCCTGCTCGGTCTCTCCGAGCTGGGGCTCCGCCGCTTCTTCGACCGGGCCACCGCAGCCCGCCAGCGCCAACACCGCCATCAGACCCACGGCACTTCGCCAGAATCCACGCATAGAGAACTCCTCGTCCAGGGGGGTTGTACGGCCTTGCCAGCGTAGCGGACCTGGCAGTCACGATGCGAGTGGCAGATGTTACAAGGTATCATTTATGCCGGCGGGGCACACCGAGCGGAACCGCACCACTCGGGCACCGGCGGTTACCCATCCCTGCGCACATCGCCTGCCACCTCCGTGCTGGAGGCACTGCCCGGGAAGCAGGCAGCCAGACACGAGCAACCGGCCGACATCCCTCGTGAACGCGGCAGCGTCCGTGCGTCCTGATAACTTCAGGAGTCATGTCCGCCTCCCGCCATCCCCCGGTCTACGCCGCCGACGCGGGTGGTGCACTTCCCTCGGTGCGGGACGGGAACCCGGTGCCTCGTGTGGGCAACACTCCCCCGGCACCCACCACCGTCCTGGAAGGAAGCCTCGAGCGCATCACCTACACCAACGAGGAGGCCGCCTGGAGCGTGGTCCGGGTGGTCGTGCCCGGTCGCAAGGAGCCCATCACCGCGGTGGGCAACCTCCTGGGTGCCCAGCCCGGGGAGTCCCTGCGCCTCACCGGCGAGTGGGTGCAGGACCGGAAGTACGGAGAGCAGTTCCGGGTCGTCTCCTACGCCACGGTGAGGCCCGCGACGCTGGTGGGCATCGAGAAGTACCTCGGCAGCGGGCTGGTGAAGGGTGTGGGCCCCGCCATGGCGAAGCGCCTCGTCTCGCGCTTCGGGCTCGAGACGTTGGACATCATCGACTCGAAGCCCGAGCGACTGGCCGAGGTGAAGGGCTTCGGTGAGAAGCGCCGCAAGCTCCTCATCGAGACATGGGCCGAGCAGCGCGACATCCGTCAGGTCATGGTCTTCCTGCAGACCCACGGGGTGCCAGCCAGCTTCGCGGTGAAGGTCTACAAGCAGTACGGCGCCCAGGCCATTCCCGTGGTGCAGGACAATCCCTACCGGTTGGCCATCGACGTGTATGGCATTGGCTTTCGCACCGCCGACCGCATCGCCCAGTCACTCGGAGTGCCCACCCACTCGCCCAAGCGCGCCGAGGCCGGCGTGCTGCACGTGCTCCGGGAATTCTCCGAGGAGGGCCACCTCTACGCACCGCGCGACAAGCTCACCGCGCGCACGGTGGAGATGCTGGAGGTGACGCCCGAGCTCGTGGACGCGGCCATCACCCGGCTCGCCGCGGCCGAGTACCTCGCCGTGGAGGGTGCCAGCGCCCTCGCCCAGCCCCGTCCCGAGGACGCCGTCGAGGCGGTGTACCTCAAGGCGTTACACGTCTCGGAGGTCGGCGTCGCGAACCTGCTCAAGGCGCTCGCCGCCTGGCCCGCGCGCCCCCTGGAAGTGGACGTGGAGCGGGCCATTGCCTGGTTCGAGGGCCGCCAGGGACTGACGCTCGCCCCCGAGCAGAAGGAGGCGGTGCGCCAGGCCATGGTGGCCAAGGTGCTGGTCATCACCGGCGGCCCGGGCACCGGCAAGACGACGCTCGTGAATGCCATCCTCTCCATCCTGGAGAAGAAGGGCCGCAGGATGTTCCTCTCCGCGCCGACGGGGCGCGCGGCCAAGCGGATGGGAGAAGCCACGGGGCGCGAGGCGGAGACCATCCACCGCCTCCTCGAATACAACCCGCGCACCCACGGCTTCCTGCGCGACAGGAACAACCCGCTCGAAGCCGACGTGCTGGTGCTCGACGAGGTGTCCATGGTGGACACCGTGTTGATGCTCAACGTGCTGAAGGCGCTGCCCCCGCACTGCCAGCTCCTGCTCGTCGGAGACGTGGACCAGCTCCCGAGCGTGGGCCCGGGCAGCGTGCTCCAGGACATCATCGCGTCGGGACACGTGCCGGTGGTCCGCCTGAAGCACATCTTCCGCCAGGCCCAGGAGAGCCTCATCATCACCAACGCCCACCGCATCAACCAGGGCGAGCTGCCACAGGTGCCGCCCGCGGACGCGATGGCCGACTTCTACTTCGTGGAGAAGGAGGCGCCGGAGGCCATCCTCGCGGCCGTGAAGACGCTGGTGAAGGAGCGCATTCCCCGCCGCTTCGGGTTTCATCCGGTGGACGAGGTGCAGGTCCTCGTCCCGATGAACCGGGGCCTCATCGGCACCGCGAATCTCAACACCACCCTGCAGGAGCACCTCAACCCTTCCGGAGAGGAGCTCACCCGGGGCCACCGCACCTTCCGCGTGGGCGACAAGGTGATGCAGGTGCGCAACAACTACGAGCTCGGCGTCTTCAACGGAGACATCGGGCGCGTGGAGGCCATCGACAAGGACGAGCAGATGCTGCTGGTCCGCTTCGACGGGCGGACGGTGGCCTACAACTGGTCGGACCTCGACGAGCTCGTGCTCGCCTATGCCACCAGCGTCCACAAGTCCCAGGGCAGCGAGTACCCGTGCGTGGTCCTGCCCCTCCACACGCAGCACTACACGCTCTTGCAGCGCAACCTGCTCTACACCGGCGTGACGCGCGGCAAGAAGCTGGTGGTGCTGGTGGGAAGCAAGAAGGCGCTGGGCATCGCGGTGCGCAACGGCGACACCCAGAAGCGCTTCACCCGGCTCGCCGCGCGGCTGCGGGACTGACGCCGCGAAGCGAGCTTTCAAAGCGGAAGCCCCCCGTCGCCACAGTCGGACGCGACGCCGGAGCACGAGCGCCCCAGCGCCAGGTTCTTTCAGCTCTCGTCGCCGCTGCTGTCGGACATGTACCCGCCCAGCTTGTCGAACTGCGTCGGCTTGGGGGTCTCCTTCTTGAAGTTCTGGTCCTTGTAGTTGACCGTGCGGCGCATGTAGTCCGGGTTCTTCGCCATCGGGAAGGTCGGCGTGTCGCCCTTGAAGGCGTCGTCGAGGCTGATTTTCCCGTCCTGCACCATGCGCAGCACGCCACGCGCCGCCTTGTCGGAGCCCAGAACACGCTGAGGTTCGGAGACGTGGGTGATGGCAGAGAGCTTCGCCGCGGCATTCTTGGCCTGCCCGCTGGTGAGCTTCTCCGGATCCTTGCCCTCGAGCGCCTTCAGGAGATCCGTCGCAATCTCCTTGTCGGTCGCGCCGCTCTTCCTCATGCCGTCCACGAGGTCAGAGTACTTGTGCCCCACGGAGGACTTCTTCCCGTAGTTCTTCGCCTCGCTGCTGATCTTGAACCCGGGGTCCGAGGTCGGGAACTTGCTCGCATTGACCGGACCAAACGGCGTGTCGAGCTTCGTCTTCGGCTCGTTCTTCGGGTTCTTCTTCGCGAGATTGCCGGCGTCCGCCCGGAAGCCGCTGGTGCCAGAGTGGGAGGCCACGGCACTGCTGGAGCTCATGCGGTCCATGTCCCGCTGGTGCTTCCGCTTCAGCCGCGCCTCGGTGCTGTTGTCCTTGGCCTCATCCGTCTTCGGCTTCTTCGCCGGCGCGGAGCCGTCCACGTCATCCGCCTTGCGCTTCTGGGCGCCACCCAGCGGCGGCGGGCTCGGAGAGCGAGAAATGGACGGAGAGGGAGAAGAACCACCCAGCTTCAGTTTCGGCATGGAACACCTCCGGCGCGGGGCCAGCAAATGACGCACGGAGCCTAACACCGCGCCTTCGCTGTGGCTGGAGGTTTTTCCGGTCTTCCGGGCGCCGAACGAAATGGCGCCGCAAAGGCAGACGCGGAAAAAGAAAACCCCCGTTGCCACGAGGGCAACGGGGGTTCTCAAAAAGAATCCGGCAGCGACCTACTCTCCCACGCGGTTTCCCGCGGAGTACCATCGGCTCTGGAGGGCTTAACTTCCGTGTTCGGGATGGGAACGGGTGGGACCCCTCCGACATAGCCACCGGAAAATCAGCGACAGTGCATACAAAGGGTAAGTTTCAATTCGTGCGAGTGAAGTCTCGCTGCGCCTATTTTGAAGCGTCTTCCAGGCGAGTGGCTTTCACCACTCGAGCCTCGGCCTTGGCCCCGAGTCCCTTACGCCCCGTGAGGAGGCATGGAAGAGAACGGGGAAAGTAAGCCGCTCGACCCATTAGTACCGGTTAGCTCAACGTGTTACCACGCTTACACACCCGGCCTATCAACGTCGTAGTCTTCGACGGGTCTTCAGGGGCTTGCGCCCGGGATACCTGGTCTTGAGGTCGGTTTCCCGCTTAGATGCTTTCAGCGGTTATCCAATCGGCACATGGCTACCCAGCGATGCCTCTGGCGAGACAACTGGTACACCAGCGGTGCCTCCAACCCGGTCCTCTCGTACTAAGGTCAGAGCCTCTCAAGTATCCTACGCCCACAGCAGATAGGGACCAAACTGTCTCACGACGTTTTGAACCCAGCTCGCGTACCGCTTTAATTGGCGAACAGCCAAACCCTTGGGACCTGCTCCAGCCCCAGGATGCGATGAGCCGACATCGAGGTGCCAAACCTCCCCGTCGATGTGAACTCTTGGGGGAGATAAGCCTGTTATCCCCGGAGTACCTTTTATCCGTTGAGCGATGGCCCTTCCATTCAGGACCACCGGATCACTATGACCTGCTTTCGCACCTGCTCGAGATGTCTCTCTCGCAGTCAAGCTCCCTTATGCCATTGCACTCGCCGCCCGGTTTCCAATCGGGCTGAGGGAACCATCGCGCGCCTCCGTTACTTTTTGGGAGGCGACCGCCCCAGTCAAACTACCCACCAGACAGTGTCCCAGTCCCGGATGACGGGACATGGTTAGACACCAGAAATCAACAGGGTGGTATTTCACCGTTGCCTCCACCGAACCTAGCGGCCCGGCTTCAAAGGCTCCCACCTATCCTACACAGTCAATCCCTAGTGTCACTGTCAAGTTGTAGTAAAGGTTCACGGGGTCTTTCCGTCTTGCTGCGGGTAAACTGCATCGGCACAGCTATTTCAATTTCGCTGAGTCCCTCTCCGAGACAGCGCGGAAGTCGTTACTCCATTCGTGCAGGTCGGAACTTACCCGACAAGGAATTTCGCTACCTTAGGACCGTTATAGTTACGGCCGCCGTTTACTGGGGCTTCGGATCATCGCTTCGCCTTGCGGCTGACGAATCCCCTTAACCTTCCAGCACCGGGCAGGAGTCAGACCCTATACGTCGGCTTGTCGCCTTCGCAGAGTCCTGTGTTTTTGGTAAACAGTCGCTACCGCCATTTCTCTGCAACCTCTCTCGGCTTCGGCTGTACGCCTACACCTACCAGAGGCCCACCTTCTTCCGAAGTTACGGTGGAAATTTGCCTAGTTCCTTGGAGGAGAGTTCTCTCAAGCGCCTTAGGATTTTCTCCTCACCCACCTGTGTCGGTTTACGGTACGGACACCCTATGAGCTCCCTACGGGACTTTTCTTGGAAGCCGAGCATCAGCGACTTACCCCTGACGGGGCGCCATGGGGTCTCGGGGATGACTGCCGCGCCTTTAGTCGTACGCGACACCCCTACACCTTTAGACTGACACAACCACCGGTCAGCTCGCCTAGCTTTCTCCGTCCTCCCTTAGTTCAACGCTCACAAGATGGCGCAGGAATATTAACCTGCTTTCCATCACCTACGCCTTTCGGCCTCGGCTTAGGTTCCGGCTAACCCTGGGAAGATTAACTTGACCCAGGAAACCTTGGGTTTACGGCGAGGGGGTTTCTCACCCCCTTTATCGCTACTCATTTCGGCATCAGCACTCCCAGTCGCTCCAGCCGCCTTTTCAGTCGACCTTCGCTGCAACTGGGACGCTCCCCTACCGCCATGCGCTTTACGCATGACCCGAAGCTTCGGTACTAGTCTTGAGCCCCGTTACATTTTCGGCGCGGCCTGTCTTGACCAGTGAGCTATTACGCTTTCTTTAAAGGATGGCTGCTTCTAAGCCAACCTCCTGGTTGTCAATGACCTGCCACATCCTTTCTAGTGTTCACTTAGACTAGATTTGGGGACCTTAGCTGTCGGTCTGGGTTATTCCCCTCTTGCCAATGGACGTTATCACCCACTGACTGCGTCCCGGGATAACAATTGCCGGCATTCGGAGTTTGGTACGGTTTGGTAATCTGGTGAGACCCCTAGCCGTTCCAGTGCTCTACCTCCGGCATTGAATTGCCCGAGCCGATACCTAAATATCTTTCGGGGAGAACCAGCTATCACGGAGTTTGATTGGCCTTTCACCCCTACACACAGCTCATCTCAGAAATTTTCAACTTTCATGAGTTCGGTCCTCCATGCGGTGTTACCCGCACTTCAACCTGGCCATGTGTAGATCACCCCGCTTCGGGTTATAATACACGCAACTGAACGCCCTGTTTGGACTCGCTTTCGCTCCGGCTCCACCTATCGGCTTAGCCTCGCTACGTATATTAAGTCGCCGAATCATGATGCAAAAGGTACGCCCTCGCACTGCCTTGCGGCGTAGTGCTCGGACTGCTTGTAGACATGCGGTTTCAGGTTCTTTGGACTCCCCTTACCGGGGTTCTTTTCACCTTTCCCTCGCGGTACTTGTTCACTATCGGTCGCCAAGGAGTATTTAGCCTTACCGGATGGTCCCGGCTGATTCGGGCAGGATTGCACGTGTCCCGCCGTACTTGGGTACCCCGCTCGGCTCCAACCAGCTTTCGCGTACGCGACTATCACGCTCTTTGGTGGCCCTTTCCAGAGCCTTCCGCTAGCCAGTCAAAGTCCTACCGCGGACCCACTACCCCGCTGCCACTTGCGTGACATCGGTTTGGGCTTCTCCCATTTCGCTCGCCGCTACTTTGGGAATCACTCGTTGTTTTCTCTTCCTCAGGGTACTGAGATGTTTCACTTCCCCTGGTTAGCTCCATCCAACCTATGAATTCAGTTGGAGGTAACGCCGCTATTCGCAGCGCTGGGTTTTCCCATTCGGACATCTCCGGATCAACGCTCGGTTGACAGCTCCCCGGAGCTTTTCGCAGCCACCCGCGTCCTTCATCGCCTCTTGGCACCTAGGCATCCACCGCACGCCCTTAGTAGCTTACTTGCCCTGATCTCTTTCAGGCCCACCTCCCGGCGGACTTATTGAAACTCGAGACCAAGGCCCAGACCCCTGCTCTTCGCAGCAGGCCCGGAAGACTTCTTCGATTCAGCACTTGATGGGACTGTCTTGCACTGTCGGCGCATCAGAGCCTCCCGGCTCCGTCACACCTGGCAAAGTCAGTCCTCTGCGAGAACTTCTCTCAGCAGAAATTGAACTTACCCTTCGTATGCACTTGTCAAAGAACGCGAAGCTGAGTCGTTGGACTCAGTCCTTCAAAACCAAACAGCAAGCCCAGAGTAGAGAGTCAGATTGTGACTCGGAAACGTTGACCTGGTTGACCTGACGGAGCACCGAAGCGCTCCTGGTATCCCCTACTGCACCCGAAGGTGCTGTCGGATACCCGGTCTCCTTAGAAAGGAGGTGATCCAGCCGCAGGTTCCCCTACGGCTACCTTGTTACGACTTCACCCCAGTTACCGACCACTCCTTGGGCATCTCTTGGTGAGATGACTTCTGGAGCAATCGACTCCCATGGTGTGACGGGCGGTGTGTACAAGGCCCGGGAACGTATTCACCGCAGCGTGCTGATCTGCGATTACTAGCGATTCCGCCTTCATGGAGTCGAGTTGCAGACTCCAATCTGAACTGAGACCGGTTTTATGCGATTAGCTCCCCCTCGCGGGTTGGCAACGCTCTGTACCGGCCATTGTAGCACGTGTGTAGCCCTGGTCATAAAGGCCATGAGGACTTGACGTCATCCCCACCTTCCTCCGGTTTAACACCGGCAGTCCCTCTAGAGATCCACTTGCGTGGCAACTAAAGGCGAGGGTTGCGCTCGTTGCGGGACTTAACCCAACATCTCACGACACGAGCTGACGACAGCCATGCAGCACCTGTCTCTCGGTTCCCTTGCGGGCACTCCCTCATCTCTGAGGGATTCCGAGGATGTCAAGACCAGGTAAGGTTCTGCGCGTTGCGTCGAATTAAACCACATGCTCCACCGCTTGTGCGGGCCCCCGTCAATTCCTTTGAGTTTTAGTCTTGCGACCGTACTTCCCAGGCGGAGAACTTAATGCGTTAGCTTCGGCACCGCGGGGGTCAACTCCCACGACACCTAGTTCTCATCGTTTACGGCGTGGACTACCAGGGTATCTAATCCTGTTTGCTCCCCACGCTTTCGCGTCTCAGCGTCAGTTACCGTCCAGGTGGCCGCCTTCGCCACCGGTGTTCCTCCCCATATCTACGAATTTCACCTCTACTTGGGGAATTCCGCCACCCTCTCCGGCACTCAAGCACGACAGTTTCGGGCGCACTTCCTCAGTTGAGCTGAGGGCTTTCACACCCGACTTGTCACGCCGCCTACACGCGCTTTACGCCCAATAATTCCGAACAACGCTTGCACCCTCTGTATTACCGCGGCTGCTGGCACAGAGTTAGCCGGTGCTTCTTCTCCCGGTACCGTCAAGCCGTAGCATGTTAGGCTACGGGTTTTCGTCCCGGTCGAAAGTGCTTTACAATCCGAAGACCTTCATCACACACGCGGCGTTGCTGCGTCAGGCTTTCGCCCATTGCGCAAAATTCCCCACTGCTGCCTCCCGTAGGAGTCTGGACCGTGTCTCAGTTCCAGTGTGGCTGATCGTCCTCTCAGACCAGCTACCCGTCGTTGCCTTGGTGGGCCATTACCCCGCCAACTAGCTGATGGGCCGCGGACTCATCTGGTTGTGATAGCTTGTATACAGAGGCCACCTTTTCCCTCAGTCTCCGAAGAGGCCGTGGGCTTATCCGGTATTAGCCAATCTTTCGACTGGTTATCCCGGGCATCCAGGCAGATTATCCACGTGTTACGCACCCGTGCGCCGCTCTACTAAGGGTTGCCCCTATTCGCGCTCGACTTGCATGTGTTAGGCACGCCGCCAGCGTTCGTTCTGAGCCAGGATCAAACTCTCCAATTGAATTTTGAAGAATTGAACCGGCATCAGTCCCAGTCCGGCTAAGGACTGAAGACTCGCTGATTCATCAGGTGCTGCCGGCTGCGCTTCGCAGCGCGACCTGGCTGGCACCTTCAAAGAATTGACTGCGGTTTCCGCAATCTGTCTTCTACTTGGGCTTGCTATTTGGTTTTCAAAGACCGAGTCGCTTGTACCGCCCGCGACTTTTTGCTACCTTTGCTTCGTCTGCATCTCGCTGTTTCGTCCAGCGGGGCTGCAGTTTCTATTCGAGTTTGCGTCGACTTGCAACCTTTGTCTTCGCTTTCTCGCGGCGTCCTCGAAGTCTTCAGCACCGCCCAGTGGCTTCTGCTGTTTTCTTTCGAGGGGGCGCGGCTTCTACTTCGTTGCCGCCATCCCTGTCAACCGCTGCTTCGTTGACTTTCCCAACCTTGCTGCCCGTTTGACTTCTTCCCGGGCTTCGCTTGGTCGGGGGCGCGGCTTCTACTTCGTTGCCGCGTCGTCCGTCAACCTGCTTCGGCGACCGCCATATTCCGTGTGTCGGTGCTGCTTGAACCCGCTGCCGAAGTTCCTTCCGCGCCAGTGCGCGGGCTTCGTTGCGAGGGGCGCGGCTTCTATCACCACCGCGTTTCGAGTCAACCGCTACTTGCTGACTCTTTCTTCCTGCTCTTCTCCGGAACCCCTTGGCTGCTTGCTGCCGGCCAACCAGTCCGTCGAGCGGGGCGCGGCTTCTACCACCACCGCGCTTCGAGTCAACCGCTTCGTTGCACTCTTTCTTCCCCCACTCTTCGTTCCCGCCAGGCTCTGCTTCGGGCCAGGCGGGGCGTCGAGCGGGGCGCGGCTTCTACCACCGCCGCGTCTTGAGTCAACCACTTCGTTGCACTCTTTCTGCCGGCTTCGGAAGTGCCTCGTCCACGGCCTCCCGACAGCGACTCCCTCGGCTTCTCCCCTGCCCTCCCTGCAACCTGACTCTTGTCCTCGTCGTGAGTGCGAGAGGAGATCTTCTCCCTCTTTCTACCTGGAGGCAGCCCTGAAGGATTTCCTCAAGCGCAGCCGGTTCCTTTCTCTCGCCACGTGGGCCGCCGTCTCGGCCGGACTCGCTGCGTGCGGCCCCGCGGTCGAGTCCGGACACGAGGAGCAGAACGTCCTCGACGGCCAGCAGCAATCCCTCACCGAGGGTGCGCCCCTGGCCACACACGATGCGAGCTGTCTCCGCCTGCAGGACCAGAACACGTGGAGCAGCTACGCGTCCTACATGACGCCGGTGGGGCCCGCCGTGGGGATGCCGGGCGTGCTGGCCGACCTGAATCGCGTGGGCCCCATCCTCACCGGCACCAACCATCCACCGGCCGCGGGCTACAAGGGCGGTTTCCGCTGGAACGATGGGGACATGTCCACCACGGAGTGGGTGCCCCAGGCGCTCACCGCCGGCGTGTCCGGAAGCACCAACATCGCCATCGTCGCCTGGCACTACGCGCTCACCAACCCGGACAAGGGTGTGCGCATCTCCGTGGCGGACATCTCGGATATGTCCCTGAGCGCGGTGAACTACCGCCACGTCCTCCTCGTGCGGCCCACCAGCTCCGGCAACTTCACCACCGTTCCGGTGCATGGGGGTGGCCTCGCCTGGTACGGCAACTACCTCTACCTGGCCGACACCTCGCAGGGCTTGCGTGTGTTCGACCTCACCCAGATTCGGGAGGTGAATACCGGCACGGCCTGCGAGACGCGGATTGGCGCGTACGGCTCGGTGTGGTGCGCCTATGGCTACAAGTACGTGCTGCCACAGGTGAGCGCGTATGTGGTGCCGTCCACCATCACCAGTCCCTGTCGTCCGAAGTTCTCCTTCCTCGGCAAGGACACGCGCGGTGCCACGGACGTGGTGCTCTCGGGTGAGTACTGCAACAGCAGCGACGCGCAGTGCCCCCATGACGGCTCCACGCCCGGCCTCGGCGGACGGCTCTACCGCTGGCCGGTGGACGCCACCACGAACCGACTCAAGACGGTGAGCGGCGTCGTCTCGCCCGAGCGGGCGTACATCATGAACGAACCCAACGTGCAGGGCGTGGCCCCCATCATGACCACGACTGCCACGACGTCCTATTGGCTGAGCTCCACGCGCTACAGCGGCGCGCTCTTCAAGGTGTCCACGGGCGCGTCGCGCACCGCATACCTGTCGAGCAACGGAGACTGGGCCCGCATGCCCGAGGGCATGCATGCCACGGGCAGCGGCACCAACCTGTGGACGGTGACCGAGGGCTACAACAGCTCCACCAGCCCGGCCTCCGGCGGGCGTGTCGTCTTCTACGTGGACCAGGCCTCGGTGGACTGAAGCGAGTCTCGAGCTGGAAGCGCTGAGCACACCCGAGGGAGGCGCGCACGTGGAGCGCCTCCCTCACCCCCGTCAGAACAGGCGATTGAGCCCGTTGAGCGCGGCCACGCGGTACGCCTCGGCCATGGTGGGGTAGTTGAACGTGGTGTTGACGAAGTAGTCGATGCTGTTGCCCGGGCCTTCCTGCGCCATGATGGCCTGGCCGATGTGGATGATCTCCGAGGCGTTGTCCCCGAAGCAGTGGAGGCCGAGAATCTCTCGCGTCTCCCGGTGGAACAGCAGCTTCAGCATGCCCACGGTGCGGCCCGTAATCTGCGCGCGAGCCAGGCTCTTGAAGAAGGCGTGGCCCACCTCGTAGGGGACTCCGGCCTGCGTCAGCTCTCGCTCGGTACGGCCGAGGCTGCTGATCTCCGGGCTGGTGTAGATGCCAGTGGGGATGTCCTTCACCAGCTTGTGCTCCAGCCGCCCCTCGACGATGTGCGTGGCGGCGAAGCGGCCCTGGTCATACGAGGCGCTCGCCAGCGACGGCGCGCCCACCACGTCGCCCACGGCGTAGATGTGGGGCACGGCCGTCTGGTACGCGTCATTCACCTGGATGCAGCCCCGCGAGTCCACCGCGATGCCCAGCGGCTCCAGGCCCAGGCCCGCGCTGTTGCCCGTGCGCCCGTTGGCCCAGAGGAAGACGTCCGCCTTGAGCTGCTTGCCGCTCTTCAAGTGGAGCACCACGCCGTCCGCCCGCGCCTCCACCTTCTCCATCTCCTCCTGGTGGCGGATGAGCACGCCCTGCTCGCGCAGGTGGTACGAGAGCGCGTCTGAGATTTCATCGTCGAGGAACGACAGCAGCCTGTCCCTCGTGTTCACCAGGTCCACCTTCACGCCGAGCATCCGGAACATGGAGGCGTACTCGCAGCCGATGACGCCCGCGCCGTAGATGATCATCGTCAGCGGCGCTTCCTTCAGCGTGAGGATGGTGTCCGAGTCGAAGACGCGCGGGTGGCTGAAGTCCACGCTCGACGGGCGGTAGGGCCGCGAGCCTGTGGCGATGACGAAGGCCTTGGCGGACAGCAGCTCGTGCGAGCCCCTCGGCTCGGAGACCTCCACGGTGTGGGCGTCCAGGAAGCGCGCCCGGCCGACCACCAGGTCCACGCGGTTGCGCTCGTAGAAGGTGCTGCGCAACTGCACCTGCTTGGACACCACCGAGGACGCCTTGCGGAGCATGTCCGACAGGGTGGTGTTGCGCGCCAGCTCCGCACGCAGCTCCGGATGGTCTCCCTGCACGTCCACCAGTCGCTGGACGGCATGGCGCAGCGCCTTGGATGGAATGGTCGCGGTGTGGGTGCAGGCTCCACCCACGAAGGGGCTCTGCTCCACCGTGCACACCCGGCGGCCGGACTTCACCGCCTTCATCGAAGCGCCTTCTCCACCCGGACCGGAGCCGAGCACCACCACGTCGAACTGCCGAACGGTCATGCGCGCAGCCTTACCACGTGACTTCCTGCTGTCCACGAAGCATGAGCCGGGGAGCAGCAACCGCTGGCCGCCCGCTCGACCCATCCGAGGCGCGGCCGGGCCGGGGGAGCAGGCGCTGGAGCGCCCCGCGCGTTTCCAGTTCACGGCGTGACAGCCATGGCGGCTGGCTGGAGTTTCTGGAACTCGGGTTTTCCCGGAACGTGGCCATGTGCCATGCTCAGCGCATGGCGGATACCCCCGGAACGCATGAAGTCGTGATGGGTCGTCGGCGGTTCCTCACCTGGGTGGTAGCTTCACCCGCGCTGGTCGTCGCCGCGCGGCTGGGGCTCGACGTCCCTCAGGCTGATGCGGCGGAGACTGGTGAGACTCCTCTCAACGCCTACGTCGCCATCCAGAGCGATGGGCGCATCCACACCACCCTGCCTCGCACGGAGTTGGGACAGGGCATCACCACCGGCGTGGCCATGCTCGTGGCCGAGGAGCTGGATGTCGCCCTCGGGGCGGTGGAGGTCCGCACCGACGACGCGGACCCGCGTTGGGTCATCCAGCTCACCGGGCTCTCGTCGACGATGCGCTATCTCGCCGGCCCCATCCGCGCCGCGGCCGCGACGGCACGCGCACGGCTGGTCACCGCGGCCGCGAACCGGTGGCACGTGTCCGCGCAGAGCCTCACCACCGTGAATGGTGAAGTCGTTGCTCCGGATGGGCGCCGCGCCGGTTATGGCGAGCTGGCCCCGGAGGCGGCGGCCGTGCTGCTGCTCCTCGTCTCACCGCAGCCGAAGGACCCGAGCGAGTACACCGTCGTCGGTCAGCCCACGGGCCGCATCGACGCATTGGACATCGTCACCGGGGCGGCGAAGTACGCGCTCGACCTGGACATCCCAGACGCGGTGCCCGTCGTGGTGGCGCGGCCTCCCACGCTGCGTGGCACGGTACAGAGCTTCGACGCGTCGACAGCGCTGGCGATGCCCGGTGTCCTCGGCGTGGCACGCGTGCCCTCGGGCGTGGCGGTCGCCGCGAAGACCTACGCGCAGGCGTTCGCGGCCCGGGACGCGGTGCAGGTCTCGTGGGGCCCCGGGCCAGCCAGCAACCTCTCCGACGCGAACATCCGCACGCGGCTTCGCGATGCCATCGGCGCGCGACCGCTGCCGCCGCTGTTCACGGCACGCACCTTGGAGGGCCGGTTCGACTTTCCCTACCTCGCGCATGCGCCCATGGAGACGCAGAGCTGCGTGGCCCGCGTGACGGCTGACCGCGCCGAGCTCTGGATGGGCGCACAGGACCCCAAGTTCATCCAGCGCGAGGTGGCCCAGGCGCTGGGCTGGGCCCTCACGCCTCAGCGAGTGACGGTGCATACGGCTCGCGCCGGCGGTGGCTTTGGCCGGCGGTTCTTCGCCGAGGCCGCCGTCGAGGCCGCGCTCAGCTCACGTGCGCTCTCGCGGCCGGTGAAGCTGATGTGGACGCGCAACGACGACATGCGGCACGGACACTACCGGCCGGCCAGCCACCACCGCATCCTCGCGTACCTCGGCGCGAATGGCTCCATCCTCGGCTGGCACCACCGCGCCGCCATTCCCACCGTGGAGCTTCCCCATGGCTTCGGGGACGTCCTCACCTCGCTGCTCGGCACCGCCCTTCCCGACCTCACCGCCGCGACCTTCTTCGCGCTGTCCCAGCACGTGCCGTACCGCTTCGGGCTGGTAGGCCAGGAGCTGCGCGAGGTCTCCATCCCCATCCCCACCGCGTCGTTCCGCTCGGTGTTCACCAGCCAGGTCGGCGTGGCCAACGAGGTGTTCATCGACCAGCTCGCGCGTGAGCTGGGACGTGACCCGGTGGAGCTGCGGCGCTCGCAGCTCTCGTCGAACCGGCTGAAGGCCGTGCTGAACAAGGTGGCTCTCGAAGGGGCGTGGGGCAGGCCACTGCCGCCCGGAGTCGCCCAGGGCGTCGCCGTGCTCGAGGAGTGGGACAGCGCCGTGGCCCACCTCGTCGAGGTCGACGTCACTGGCGAGGCGCCTCGCGTGCTGCGTGTCGTCATCGCCGCCGATGTCGGCCTGCCCATCAACCCGAAGAGCATCGAGGCGCAGCTCCAGGGCGCGGCCATCGACGCGTTCTCCACGACACTGAGCGCGGGCCTCCACATCGACTCGGGCGCCGTTCGCGAGGGCAGCTTCGCCGACTACAAGTGGCTCCGGATGCGGCACGCTCCCGCGGAGATTGCCGTCCACCTCGTCCGCTCGGACAACCACGTCGGGGGCGTGGGCGAGCTCGGTTATCCGAGTGCCGCCGCGGCCCTGACCAATGCCATCGCCCGGGCGACCGGCACCATGCCCACCCGCTTTCCGCTGCTCGACGCAGGAGCCTGACCATGCCGGCCTACCAGTTCATCCTCAACGGCCAGACGGTGTCGGTGGAAGCCCCCGCGGACCTTCCGCTGCTGTGGGCGCTGCGTGACCTGCTCGGTGTCACGGGGCCGAAGTACGGCTGCGGCGTGGGCGTGTGCGGCGCCTGCACGAGCCACCTGGAGGGCGATGCCTTCCGCCCCTGCATCCAGCCCGTCAGCGGCGTGGCCGGCGCGCACGTCACCACCATCGAGGGCCTGGGCAGTGACGGACTCCATCCCGTGCAGCAGGCGTGGATTGCCGAAGACGTGGCCCAGTGCGGCTTCTGTCAGCCCGGGCAGATCATGGCCGCCGTGGCGCTCCTACGAAGGAACCTGGACCCGACGGACGCCGACATCGACGCGGCCATGAGCGACAACGTCTGCCGGTGCGGCACGTACGTGCGCATCCGTGCCGCCATCAAGCGAGCAGCCCGGCAGCTCCGGGAAGCAGGCACCGGACTTCGCTGAGCGTACGACCGCAGGGGTGTTGAACGGTGCCGTGGGAAGGACCGCTTGTCGGTGGCGTCCTCCCTTCGCGCCCGTTAACAAGGCCGCGTCTCCGGCGCCGCTCCGACACCCATGCGAAAGACCCATCGTCCCCTGACCACCCTGGCCCTCGCCCTGAGCCTCTTCATGGCGGCGCTGGAGGTCACCGTCGTCTCCACCGCCATGCCCACCGTGGTGGGCGAGCTGGGAGGAATCCAGAGCTACGCGTGGGTCTTCACCGCGTACATGCTGTCCTCCACCATCACCGTCCCCATCTACGGGAAGCTGTCGGACCTGTACGGTCGCAAGCCCATCCTCCTGTTCGGCACCGGCCTTTTCCTCGTCGGCTCCATCGCCAGCGGCCTGTCCACCTCGATGAGCATGCTCATCGCCTTCCGCACCCTGCAGGGCCTGGGCGCGGGGGCCATGCAGCCCATCTCCCTCACCATCATCGGGGACATCTACACGATTGAAGAGCGCGGCAAGGTGCAGGGGGCCTTCAGCGCCGTCTGGGGAATCGCCGGACTCGTGGGGCCGCTCACCGGCGCCCTCATCGTGAAGTACCTGTCCTGGCACTGGGTCTTCTTCATCAACGTCCCCGTGGGCGTGGCCACCTCGCTCCTGTTGATGGCGTTCTTCCATGAGCAGGTGCAGCGCAAGCCTCAGCGGCTCGACTATGCGGGGGCGACGCTGCTCTCCGCAGGTGTGGTGGCGCTGCTCTTCGGCGTCCAGGGCGTCGGGCGGAACATGCTGGCGCTGCCCGTGGCCATCCTCCTGCTCGCCGCCTTCGTCTTCGTGGAGCGCCGGGTGCCGGAGCCCGTCATCCCCATGACCATCTTCAAGCAGCCCGCAATCGCCATCTCCTCCGTGGCGGGCGCGTGCTTCTCCGCGGCGATGTTCGGGGCCACCACGTACGTGCCGCTGTATGTGCAGGCCGTGCTCGGCGGCTCGCCCACGCTGGCGGGCGGGATGATTACGCCGATGATCGTCGCGTGGCCGACCGCCGCGCTGTTCGCGGGACGGCTGATGCTCAAGACGGGCTTCCGTCCGCTCATCGTCGGTGGGCTCGGGCTGACGGTGGCGGGCACCGGGGCAATGGCCGTGCTGCTCCGGCCGGACTCGCCCATCCTCCTGCTCCAGCTCGCGATGGGCGTGTTCGGCGTGGGGCTGGGCTTCGCGTCCACCGCGCTGCTCATCGCGGTGCAGACCAGCGTGGGCTGGGAGCTGCGCGGCGTGGCCACCGCCAGCAACATGTTCTTCCGCACCATCGGCGGTGTGCTCGGCGTGGGAATCATGGGAGGCGTCATGGTGTCCCAGCTCATCAAGGACCCGCGCATTCCGCTCTCCGCCGCCAACGCACTGCTCGGCCCCGAGCATGGCCATGGCGTGCCTCCGGAGATGCTGAAGACGCTGAGCAGTGCGCTCGGCGCGGGACTCACCATCAACTTCTGGCTCATCTGCACCTTCTCCGTGGCCGCCTTCGCCGCGGGGCTGTTCTTCCCCAAGGTGTCCCGGCAGACGGGGACGCCCGTCTCCGCGGCGGACGCGGCGGCTCCGCATTGACCCAGGGGCCCCTCCTCGCGTGGGGCTCCAGGCCGGGCGTAGGATCTCGGGCATGGATGTCGGGGTGGACTTCGGAACGACCAAGACGCTCGCCGCTTGGGACGATGGGGGCGAGATACGGGTGTGCGAACCCATTCCCTCCGTGGTGTGGTTCGACGAGGACGGCCGGAAGCATCCTCACGTCGGGCACCTTCCTCCCGAGGACGCGTCCTCGTGGGTGGGGCAACCGGGGGTGAAGAGACAGTTCGGCGAGAGCGCGAAGCGGCGCTGGTTTCCGCAGGAGGTGGCGGCGCATGTACTCGGCGAGCTGCGCGCGCGCCTGCCGACTCCTCCCGCGGGTGAGACACTGTCGGCCGTGCTCACCGCGCCCGCTTCGTGGGGCATGCGCCAGCGCGCCGTGCTGCGCGAGGCCGCCGAGCTGGCCGGCTTCCACGTGCGCCGCGTCCTCCCCGAGCCCGAGGCACTGGCCGTCTGGTGGTCCCGCCAACCCGGCGGCATGGAGGACCGCCTGCTGCTCACCGTGAACTTCGGCGGAGGCACCGTCGACGTGGCCATGGTGGAGACCGAGGCTTCCGTCGTGGACACGCTCGCCATCGGTGGCGCGCCCATCGGCGGGTTCGACCTGGACTCGCTCGTGCTGCACTACGCCGCGCGCACGGCGCGGGTGGACCCCGAAACCCTGCGCGGTGCGCGCCTCCGTCGCTTCATGGCCGCGCTGGAGAACGCCAAGATTGCCACCCTGGCCGGGCAGAACGGCCAGCTCCGCCTCTGGCGCGACGAGGGCGCCGAGCCCGTGGTGGTGGAGCTGCGCGGCGAGGAAATCCTCCGGCTGAGCACTCCCCTGCTCGACGCCGCGTGCAAGGTGGTCCGCGAGACGCGCATGCTCATTCGCGAGCGCGCGCCGAGTCACTGTCTGCTCATTGGTGGCTCCGCGCGCATCCAGCGCTTCCGGACCCAGCTCATGGAGGACCTGGTCGGCACCCGGCTGCACGAGTGCCACGGAGACGAGGTGGCCCGGGGCGCGCTGTTCCATGCGCAGTCCCTGGCGCAGCGGCGCGGTGGCCTGCTCGTCTCCGCGCTGCCGCGTCCCGTGGGCATCCTCCTCGAGGAGAACAAGCCCGCGTGGCTCCTCCAGCAGGGACACTCCATTCCCTTCCGCAAGAGCGCGCAGCTCACCACGGAGCGCCCCCGGTCGGAGCTGCGCGTCCACGTCGTGGAGGGCGGAGCTCAGCCCGGCTCACACGAGCTGCTGGGCTCCGTGGCCCTGGAGCTGCCACCCCAGGCCAATGGTTCCACGCTGTCCCCGGATGCGCCGAAGGAGGAGCTCCACTTTGGAATCACGCTCGACCTGAACGCGGAGCTGGAAATCGTCGCCGAGCTCCGCGCGCTCGGAATCAGCCATCGTCAGACGGTGATGTCCGCCGCGCGCCTCAATGCCGCGCAGAAGTCGGTGATGGGGCGGAAGGTCTCGGAATGGGTGGAGACCCGTCGCACCGCCCAGCCCCAGCAGCACCAGGAGAAACGACTTCGCGACGTGCAGCGGGATGCGAAGCAGCTTGCCGAGGCGCTGGAGCGCAAGGGCTGCGCGGAGACCGTGCGCCGGCTGCGGGAGATGGCGGACCTGGCCGCTCACCACCTGTCGGCCGGGGCCACGTTGGGCGAAGGCGAAACGGCGTACTGGGCGGCACTCCGCTCCCGCGCCCGCCTGCTGCGCGCGCTCGGCTCCGTCGAGGGCGACTGGCCCCTGCCTTCTCCGCTGTCGGGTTCCGGTGCCACCGCGCCGGGTGTGTCACTGCTCGACGCGGCGCGGGGCGGAGACCGCCAGTGGCTGGCCGAGGCACAGGCCGAGCTCGACTCCGCGCGGAAGGCCGGCACTCTGCGGGACATGGCCGACGCGGTGCTGCAGGAGCTTCCACCGGGACGGGGCCGGCAGGTGCTGGCGGTGCTCGCGGCGCCGGGCCTCGGCGTGGCGCAGGTGGGCCAGGTGCTGTCGGGCACCACGACGCCATGGGAGCACTTCGCGGCGGGCAGCGTGGCGCTCGTGAGCGAGGAGCCGGAGGCGGCACGCGGCGCGATGGAGCTGCTGCTGGACTGGGCGGACCGGGCACACGAGGAGGACCGGGCTCCCGGATTGCCGCGGCCTTCCGGCGAGCCTCCGCTCGCGCTCTCCCTGCTGCGGACGCTCTACCCCGAGAGCTTCGTCTCGCCGCTCGCCGAGCTTCTGTGGCTGTCGCTGCGCCCGGGCTCCGGACGGGACGCGGTGCCCGCCGTGCTCGCCGCGAGGGCGGCCACTCCCCTGACGCGTGCCGTGCTGGCGTTCTCCACCGAGCGCCCCGATTCGATTCCAGACGATGCGCCCCGCCGCCTGCGTCTCGCTCGCGACGTGGCCCTCGTGCTGACTCCGACAGCGGACGCGAGTGCCTGGGCGCGCCTGGCCCGCTGGCGCGAAGAGGATGCGGTGGCATTGGAGCGCGTGGTGACTTCGCTCGGGCTCGACGCTCGCACGCGCCTGTTGGCGGGGGCGGCCGTCCCCGGTCAGGAGGCCTTCCTCGCGTGGCTCCTGGCCAGCTTCCACGCGATGCCCGGTGGGCTCACGCCGCTGGTCCATCCGATGCTGGAGCAGGCTCCGGAACACGTGACGCTGTGGAAGGCCCTGGGCGGACTGGCCAGCCGTGAGCTGGAAGCGCTCGCGATGAAGGTGTTGCTGCGCCCCTCCGGGCGGGCCGCCGTGGAAGGCGCGGCCGCCTACCTGCGCGGCCTCTCCGGCAAGGTGGCGGAGGGCACGTCGCGCTTCTATGCCGTGCTGGCCCGCGTGCGGACCGGCGGGAAGCTGGGGCTGTCGGGCGTGCTGCGCACGTTGTGGACATGGCTCACTGCGCCGGAGTTGCGGCCGGTGGCGGCGCGGTTGCTGCGAGGCGGTTCGGAGGTGTCGCGATGAGCCAGGAGCGCATCATCGTGGAGGCGGCCTTCCTTCGCGGGCTGCTCGGGCCGCGTCCCCTTTTCCGGGACACGAAGCTGCTCTACGCGGAGCTGGCGAGCCCGGACGAGGCACTCATTCGCCGCGGCATCCAGCGCGTGGTGACGCATGCGCGGATGCCTCACGCGCTGGACGTCGACTTCCACTGGGATGCCACGTTCGAGGCGCACGTCGGAGGACTGGCCGAGCTGGGCCGCTCGCGCATCCGCCTGCCCATGTCCTTCGTGGGCCACAGCGAGCGCTGCGCGACGGCACTGGCGCACGAGGTCGCGCATCACGTCATCTCGCTCCACTGGCGGGCGGTGACGTCCCGCATCATGGCGCGTTGCCCGCAACCCTCGTCCGCCATGGCGCAGATGGAGTGGCTGACGGACCTCACCGTCTTCCAGCTCGGCCTGGGCGCGCTCCTCATGTCGGGCGTGTATTCAGAGGACATGGACGGCACCGTGTCTCGCGGCGGCTACCTCAGTGATGACGAGCTGCGATATGCGCTGCTCGACTACGCCGAGCACGAGCGATTGAGCGGGACCGAGCTGGAGCACCACCTGTCACCGAGTGGCCGTAGGCTGATGCTCGGCCGCTGAGCCATACCGAGGGCTCCACCGGGGATGCACACTCGTATCCCTTGAGACATCCCGGGCGTCCCGTCCCAGGCTGACCGGGACGCCCGGAGCTGTCACCGGCTAGTACTGGCCCTTGAGCGACACGCCCGAGTAGGCCGAATAGCCGCGCAGCATGACCCAGTAGCGCCCCGCCGTGGTGCGCGCGGCCAGGGTGCACGTCTCGTTATTGCCGCCGAGGTACGGCCGGCAGTCGAACGATGCCGTCGTCGGGGCAGAGCCGAACTTCACGTACAGGTCCGCGTCCCCCGTCCCGCTGCTGAGGGTGAAGGACGTGGGCACGTTGGCCGGCACGTCGAGGCAGTAGTAGCTCTGCGAGCTCGCCGCGCCGGAGAGCCCGGTGAGCGTGACGCCGTTGGTGAGCAGCGTGCACGTGGGAGGCGGAGTGGCCGCGCCCACGCCCACCGCCAGCCAGGCCTTGTCCACCGCGTCGAGGATGGCGGTGCCGTAACCCAGCGCCTGCGCGGCCGAGCGCGTATACGCCTTCGCCTGGGCCAGCGTGGTGCTCGGCGTGAAGAAGTTCAGGTTGGCCTGGTAGAAGATGCGGCCCGCGGCCTGGATGCCGATGCCCGGCACATTCACCGACGAGCGGCCCCGCGGGTGCAGACCACCGGTGGACAGCAGCTTGAACGCCAGGCTGCTGATGCCCGAGGCGTAGTGGACGGGCACGGAGGAGTTGTAGTCCGCGTAGTAGTCCAGCGAGACGCCATCACGCTTGGGGTCGTCCAGGTACCGGAGCGCGTCACCCGACGTGGACGGCGTCCAGGCCAGCTCCCCGATGTACCAGACGTCGGAGCCCATGATCCATGGACCGGTCGCCCAGCTGTGGCAGTACGCGGCGAAGATGTCGGAGTACGACTCGTTCAGCGCGCCGGACTCGCCGGAGTAGATGAGGTCGGAGGTGTAGTCCGTCACCGCGTGCGTCACCTCGTGGATGACGACGTCCGGGTCCGCGCACAGCGGCCCCACGGTGGTGCCGTCACCGTCGCCGCACACCATGCCGGTGCCGTCCCAGTACGCGTTCGCGTAGTTGCTCTGGTAGTGCACGCGCGCATAGAGCTGCGCGCCCGCGTTGTCGAAGCTGTCCCGCGAGAAGTTCACGTTGAAGCAGTCATAGAAGCGGCCCAGGTTGTCGTAGGCCGTGTCGATGGCCGCATCGCCCGTGGCCGGCTGACCTTCGAGACGGCAGGTGCCGCTGTTCGTCCCGCCCACCGAGCACACCTTGCGGTTCCTCGCGTGGTGGACGTCCGAGTAGCGCCACACCTCGGCCCCGTCGAGCGCGCCGACGAAGACCTGGTCGCTCACCGCCGAGCCGTCCTGCTCGCCCTCCACCTGCACCTGGAAGGCGAGCGTGAGGCGCTCCGTCGCGGGCGCGCGCACGTAGACGAGCTGGGGCTCCCCCACGACGGTGCGGCCGCCCTTCGTGGCCGTCAGCGCGAACTGGCGCGCGGCCTGGGCGCTGATGCGCGGCTCGGAGGCGACGCTCTCGCCGTCCCGGGCGTCGCCGTTCACCGCGTAGACGCGGCCCTTCTCGTCCAGGTGGAGGATGAGCTGCTGCCCCACCACCTGCAGGCCATTCTTCGTCTGTGCATAGCGGAGGTGCGTGTGGCCCTGGTCGTCCGTGTTGGCGCTCAGGGGCACCAGGTCCCGCGTGCGCAGGCGAAACACCGGGGCGATGCGCTCGAGCGTCGGCGTCAGCAGCGCGTGCGCCTGGCGGGCCGAGGCGCCAGTGATGACCCGGCCCGTCTCTCCCAGCGGGCCGCTGAGTATGAACGGGATGCCGTCATCATGGATGCCCGTGACTTCCGTGCCGGGCAGCGCGCGCAGCGCCGCCTCGATGTCCGAGAGCCGGGAGACGCCTTCCTCCCGAGATGCCTGGGCCGGCTCCGGCCCTTCCGAGCCACAAGCCGCGAGGGAGAGAGAAAAACATGCAACGAGCCACCGGGTGCCACGCTTCATGATGTTCCCCGCCAGTGAGGGTGGATGCGACGGGGGATCGTATATCGGGAATACGACATAAGTCAGGAATCCATGCGCAACGTGGAGTTGGCGGACAAGCCAGACGTATCGCAATCAAATACATACCATCGACGCCACAATGGCAATCAATCCAATATTGCATGTATTTGATTGACACGGAGCCGATGTTCGGAAGGGGCGAAAAATGGCTGAAGACGCGTTCATGTAGGCATTGCCCTCGTCCACGCCACGCGCCGGGCCCTGCCCGAAGCGGTGTTCATGTAGGGATTGCCTGATCTGACGGTCGGTTCTGCCTGAAGACGCGTTCATGTAGGCATTGCCCTCGCCCGCTCCGGCCGATCGGCTCTGCCTGGGCGGGTGTTCATGTAGGCATTGCCCCAACCCGGGGTCTCAAAACTGGCTGAAGAGCTGTTCAGGTAGGCATGACGATGCGCAAATTCGGTGCCAATCACTGAAAGCCTGTTCCGGCCCCAGCCTGCGATCGGAGCCGGCCGCCTGAAAGACCGTTCATGTAGGCATGGTCATTCATTCAGGTGCAGGTCGCTTGCCTGCCCTGCGGTTGCAGCGGCGGGCGCGCGCGCCGTGCATCGCTTGCTTCCCCCTCCCCTCGCCCCCAGCGTTGGGGTTGTGGCTCCACCAGGAGGCAGGGAGATGGCCAAGAAGAAGATCGCCGAAGGCTATGGGGGGACGAGCGAGCAGCGCCAGCGTCACCTCCACAACGACAACTTCTCCGAGCGCGCCCCTCACACTCCGGCCGAGGCGGAGGAGGTCCGCAGCACGCCGGACAAGGACGGAGCCGTGGTGACGGTGCATCCCCTGGAAGACGAGGACACCGACGACCTCTGGCGCGGCGAGCCGTGAGCCCGCGGCTCCTCAGTGGCGCATGAAGAGGAAGTAGAGCACCGCGCTCAAGGCGACGGACACGAGGATGCTGCCAAGGCAGCCGAGCTTGTTCGAGAAGAAGAAGAACATGAGCGTGGCGCAACCTGCGCATCCCCGGGCCTGAAGGAAGCCCGGGGGCGCGGTGCTGTCGACCAGCGCACCGTGGTGCGCGCGACTACGCGCCGCGCTTCAGCCGCTCCACGTACTCCGCGGGCAGGCCCGCCGCCTGGGCGCCGCGCACCAGCGCCTCCACGAAGCGCGGGCTCACCGGGCCGTCCTGCGAAGCGCGGCGCGGATTGGTGACGAACGCCGTGGCTTCCACTTCCTGGCCGTCCACCACCACGCGCACGGTGCGCTCCACGCACATGCCCGTCACGAAGCCTTCCTTGTGCTGGACGATGGGCCAGTCCTGGCCGCGAATCTCGAACAGCCGGCCGTACACCCTGCCGCCCGTCGCGTCCGCCAGTCCCGCCACCCGGCCGCCCCACCAGCGCGAGGGGAAGTCGTAGACGAGGTCCACGTCCACCGCCTCCGCCAGCCGGCCTTCCGGCAGCTCGAAGAAGCCGTAGCTGTGCTGCTGCTTCCACTCGTCGAAGGCGGCGCGGTCCAGGATGGTGGAGTAAGCGAAATACAAGCGCGTGGCCGAAGGGTCCGCCCCCTCGCGCGCCTTCATCACCTGGTCGTAGTGCGAGTCCATGCCCGCTTCTTTAACGCTTTTCCCGCCGCGGCGCGCCCGCCTCGTCGCGGAACACGGCCAGCACGCCCGACACGTCCAGCCGCGACGTCTTGATGAACAGCCGCAGCGCCCGCTCCACGTGCTCGGCCAGCGTCGTCATCTTCTCCAGCCGGGCCAGCCGCTCGCGGGGCACCCCGGTCACCGACTCCGCCAGCCGCCGCGCCTCCGCCAGGTCCGCGCGGATGCGCGCCACGAAACCCGCCTCGCGCTCCTCGATGACGTGCGTCACCATCCGCACCAGGTCCGTCTCCGCCGCGTAGCGCCACGCCGAGTCCTGCGGCAGGCGCACCCGCTGGATGACACCCCAGCGCTCCAAATCCCTGAGCAGCATGGACACGCCGCCCTTGGACAGCTCCAGCTCGCGCTCGATTTCTCCCGCGGTCAGGGGCTCGCCGCGCAGGTACAGCAGGGCCCACACCCGGCCCTGGTTGCGCTTGAAACCCCAGAACTCGATGACGTTGCCGACCGCGTCGACAGCGATGGCCTCCCACGATGCCAGCCGTCCTTCCTGGGCTGGCACCTCGGATGCCGGGCTCCCGGGTCCCCCCGTCCACAGGTAGCCCTTCATGCAGCGCGCCCCTGGACCTGCTCGGCGATGCCGGCGGACAGCTTCCGCGCCCAGCCCACCAGCTCCGCGCCGGCCGGCTCCTGGGCGAAGTGGCCGAGCTTGTCGAGCGCGGCCTCGATTTCGACGTTCATCCGCGCCATGGACGCCTCCACCGCGCCCGTGGCCTCGATTGCCGCGCCAATCTCCTTCGTGCGCTCGGGCGTAATCGTAGAGAACGCCCAGGCGTCCTTCAGCTTGCGGCGCAGCGACTCCTCCTTGGCCACCGCCAGGAGGATGGGCATGGACGGCGTGCGCGAGTGCACGTCCGCGTAGCGCGGCTTGCCCACGTCCGTGCCGAGGATGTCGCGGATGTCGTCGGCAATCTGGAAGGCCACTCCCAGGTGGCGGCCGAAGCCGTCGAAGCGCTCCACGGCCTCCGGGTGGTCCGCCAGCGTGGCGGCGGCGCTGCCGCACCAGCCGAACAGCGAGCCCGTCTTGCCCTCGGCGATGAAGCGCAGCCGGTTGAGCGGAAGGTCCAAATCACCACGGGCCTCCACCTCGGCGATGGCGGCGCGGGTCATCTCGGAGACGACGGAGAGCGCGCTGCGCGTCAGGCGCGCGTCGAGGAGCGACAACTGGTGCAGGCCGGTGGAGAGGATGAGGTCACCGCTCATCACCGCCACGATGTTGCCCCAGCGCGCGTTCACCGTGGGCCGGCCGCGGCGGAACATGCCGGCGTCCACCACGTCGTCGTGCAGGAGGCTGGCGGAGTGGATGAGCTCCGACGCGACGGCCACGTCCACCAGGCGCTCCGGCTTCACGCCCACCGCGCCGCCGAAGAGCCGCACCAGCATGGGGCGCGCGCGCTTGCCACCGCTGCCCAGGCAGAGGTGACGGGCCGCCTCCATCAGCGTGTCGCCCTTCACGTCCGGACCCGCATTGCCGTCCACCAGCATGCTCCCAAGCCGCTGCTCCACCGCCCCCAGAAAGTCCGTCAGCTCCCCAGCCAGGTCCATGTGCGCCGTCTCCTCGCCCGTTCATATAGTTCAAGACCGCGTGAACTGCACCTGAATCCAGCGTCGCCCTCCAGGCGGGCGGGCGAGGTGGGATACGCGACCGGCGCCTGGATGGTGGGCGGCCGTGCGCGAGAGGTTCACTTGGGGGCGGATTGAGGGGCTGGGAGGGCTGTGCGACAGACGAGAGGCCCCGTCGCTCCCGAAGAAGGAATGCGTTGAGCCCCGCCGCCTTCCGCCGCCACCTGCTGAGCAGCTTCGCCTCGCTCGCCTCCGCCGTCCCGCTGTTCCGCCCCGGCTCGTCCCTGCCGGGCTCCTCCGCCCCGCTGCTGGGCGCGCCCCCCGCGGACGGGCCCGCCCCTCTCTCCACCCGGGCCACGGGCCGGCTGCGCCGCAGCATGGGCGCGTCCGTGGTGGAGGGCATGTTCGCGGAGGTGTTCACCGCGTGCGCGGGCGCCACGGTGCTCACGGCCTGGGCCATTGCCCTGAAGCTGGGGCCGTTCCTCGTCGGGGTGATGACGGCCCTGCCCTTCTTCGCCCAGTTCGTGCAGTTCCCCGCCGCGTGGCTGACGTCCACCTTCGGCCACCGCCGCGTGGCGCTCACCGCGGTGTGTCTGTCGCGCCTGGTGATGTTCCCGCTGGTCGTGCTGCCGTGGTTGGGATTGACGCTGCCCGGGCAGCAGCGGCTGCTCCTCGCGGTGGCCGGTGTCTCCTCGGTGCTGGGCGTGGTGGGCAACAACGCGTGGGTGGCGTGGATGGGAGAGCTGGTGCCGCGCTCCGTGCGGGGCCGCTTCTTCGGCCGGCGCACCGCGCTCACGACGCTCGCGGGCACGTGCGCCTCGCTGGCTGCGGGCCTGCTCATGGACCGGCTGCGCAAGCCCGAGGGCGTGGGCCTGGGACTGCCGCTGCTCGCCCTGGGCGCGTGTGTCATGGGCGTGGTGACGACGCTGCTGATGGCCACGCAGCACGACCCGGCCCCGCCGGGCGTCGCTCCGCGTCTGGAATTGAAGGGCGCGCTGGTGCCGCTGAAGGACCCCACGGCACGGCGCGTGCTGGGCTACCAGGTGGCGTGGAACGCGGCGGTGGGGGTGTCCGCACCCTTCTTCGCGCTGCACAGCCTGCAGAACCTCAAGATGACCTTCGTCATCATGGCGCTGCACGCCGCGGCGGTGGCGGGGGTGCGCATCCTCACCGCGCCGCTGTGGGGGAAGATGATTGACCGGGTGGGCGCGCAACCGGTGCTGATGGCGTGCTCGCTGGGCATCAGCACCATCCCCGTGCTGTGGCTGTTGCCGTCCGCGGGCACGCTGTGGCCGCTGCTGTTCGACGTGCTCCTGGCCGGCTCGCTGTGGAGCGGCCATGGCCTGGCCATCTTCGCGCTGCCCCTCACCGTGGCCCCGCGCAAGGGCCGGCCCTTCTACCTCGCCGCCTTCGCCACCGCCGGTGGGCTGGCGTACTCCGCCGCCGCTGCGGTGGGAGGCGCCATCGCCGCCGCGCTGCCGCAACAGTTCATGCTGGGCGGCCACGTCTGGGTGAACCTGCACGTGCTGTTCGTGCTGTCGTCCGTGGCCCGCTACGCCGCGAGCCTGCTCACCGCGCGCCTCCCCGAGCCCGGAGCCCACCCGGTGCGCTCCGTGGGGGAGATGCTGTCTCGGATGTTGCCCCGGCCCCGCCCCGCGCCCGCGCTGGCCGAGGCGCGCTCGGGTGATGGCGAGGGCTGAGAATCAGACGCGGTACGACCGCACCACCTGCGACACACGCTCGGAGAGCATCTTCAGGGACACCGCGGCGTCGCTCGTGTTCTCGATGCGCTTCACCGTGTCGCCCATCAGCGTGTTCAGCTCGTTGACGGCGGTGAAGATCTGCTCGATGCCCGTGGCCTGCTGGCTCACCGTGCGGGCAATCTGCCGCGCGGAGGTGGTGCTGTCCTGGACGATGCCGGTGAGCTGCCGCAGCGTGTCCCCGGACGTGCGCACCTGCGTCAGCCCCGCCTCCATGCGCTGGGCACCCTCCGCGGTGATGTCCACCGTGCCGGCAATGGCCTCGCTGATGTCCGAGAGAATCGCCCGCACCTGATTCGTCGCGCGGATGGACTGGTCCGCCAGCCCGCGAATCTCCCGCGCCACCACCGCGAACCCCTTGCCGTGCTCCCCCGAGCGCGCCGCTTCAATCGCCGCGTTCACCGCGAGCAGGTGCGACTGGTCCGCCAGGTCCTTCACCGTCTCGGTGATGCCACCAATCTGCCGCGTGCGCTCGCCCAGCGACATGATGCGCTCGGTGATCTGCTCCACCTGCGAGCGCAGGTCCACCAGCCCCTCGATGCTCGCGGCGATGGCCGCCTCGCCGGTGCGGCCCAGGGACTCGGCGCGCTCGGCCACCTGGATGACGGACTCGGCGGAATCAGAGGCCAGCAGCGCCGTCTGACGGATTTCCTGCGCCGTCACCTGCGTCTCCTGGAGCGCCGCCGCGCTGCGGGAGACCATCTGATTCTGCTCCTCGGCGGACTCGTTGAGCCCCATCACCGAGTCGCTCAACAGCTCCGTGGACGACTGGAGCTGGTGCAACAGCTCCTTCAACTTCGACACCAGCATGCCGACGACGCGCGCGAGCTGCCCCACCTCGTCGTCCGAGTCGATGTGCACCGGCTCGCGCAGGTCACCGTGCTCGACGATGCGCCGCACCGCGCTGCTGAGCTGGTTCAGCGGCGCGACGATGCGGCGGCTCGCCACGAAGGCCACGCCCGTGAGCACCACCAGCGCGCCCAGCAGCACCAGCCGCAGGTTGCCCAGGATGTCCTCCACCCGGTTCTGCGCCTCCGTGCGGTTGAAGCCCACGTGGACCTCGCCCAGCCCGCCGGAGATGGGCGCGGCCATGTCCAGCAGCTCCGAGCCGCCCGAGGTCAAGATGCTCCCGTCCCGCGTCGTGGCCAGCCGCTCACGGTGCTCGCGAATCACCTGCGCGTGCCGGCCCGCCACCGCCACCAGCTCGCCCCGGGCATCCACCACCGCCACGTAGGCGAGCTTCCCCTCCTGGGCCACGGTTTCCAGCGTGGCCTGCACCGCGGCCGCGTTACTGCCGCGAAGCAGCCCCGTCAGCGTGGCGGCCAGTGCGGTGGGCACCGCCGCGCCCAGCTCGCGCCCCTGGTCATCGAAGGACTGGCGCATGCGAGGCACCGTGTAGCCGAACGACAGCAACGTGAAGAACAGCGCCACCAGCAACGGCGCCAGGGTGATCTTCTGCTTGAGGGAGAGTTGCATCCGGGCACTGGGGGGAAGGATGTGACGACCGTCCCATTCCGAGCCGAGAACAGGATAAGAAGACGCTCTGGATAAACCAGAGAGGTGTCACATTCTGGATGCCTCTCCTCGGAGCACGCAATCCCACCTTCGGTGCCTGCGGGAGAGTACCTAGACGCGCGGTGTCCGAGGAACCCCATGGCTCGTAATCGCAAGGCGCTGGCAGGTGTTGCCGTGTTGCTGGTGGTATTGGGTGCGCTCGCCGCCAGTGTGACTCCGGAGCTTCCGGCGGCGGAGGCGGAGGCGCGCTATGCGACACCGCCCTCGCGCTTCCTCGATGTGGACGGGCTGCGCATCCACTACCGCGATCAGGGACAGGGCCCGGTGCTGGTGCTGCTGCACGGCTCCAATGCCAACCTCTTCACGTGGGAGGGGTGGGTGCGCGAGCTGTCGCCCCACTACCGCGTCATCTCCCTGGACCTGCCCGGCCATGGCCTCACGGGCCCGGACGCGAAGGGGCGCTACGCGTGGACAGGCATGGCGGAGGTGCTGGAGGCCTTCCGCGCGCGCCTGGGGCTGGAGCGCTTCCACCTCGCCGGCAACTCCATGGGCGGCTCGGTGGCGTGGCACTACGCCCTGCTCCACCCGGAGCACGTGGACCGGCTCATCCTGGTGGACGCCGCGGGCTACCCGCGCGACGAGCCGTCGCCGCTGGTATTCCGGCTGGCGCGCACACCGGTGCTCGGAGAGTTGCTGTCACACGTGACGCCCCGCCAGGTCATCGAGAAGAACGTGCGCGCCGTCTACGGCGACCCGTCGAAGGTCAAGGAGGCCGACGTCGACCGGTACTACGCGCTGCTGTTGCGCGAGGGCAACCGCGAGGCCACGCGCGAGCGCCTGCGCGCCACGACAGACGATGGACTTTGGCAGCGGCTGGGCGAGGTGCGTGCCCCCACGCTGGTCCTGTGGGGCGCGAAGGACACGTGGATTCTTCCCAGGTACGGCGAGCGGTTCGACCACGACCTACCGGACTCGCGCCTCGTCATGTACCCGGGTCTGGGCCATGTACCCATGGAGGAGGACCCGGTGCGCACGGCCGCGGACGCGCACCGCTTCCTCTCCGAGGGCGGCACCGTCACTGCACCACCCGCGCCGGGCTCCGGGGCAGCCAGACCGTGAAGGTGGTGCCCGCCTCCCTGGACGAGCGCACGTCGATGTGGCCTCCGTGGCCTCGCGCTCCCGAAGCATCAGCAGGGTGTCGCGTAGATCCCCCAGCTCTCGCGCGGCGTTGTGCAGGTCATAACCCGCCACCAGTCGCTCCAGGGCACGGACGTCCGGCAGGTCTCCCAGGGCCTCGTGCACGCCGGTGTGCGGGCCGCGCACGACCTGGGCGATGCGGTCCAGCAGACTCGGAGCGTGGCCCCTCAGCACGGGACCTTTGAGATTCCAGGCCACGGGGTATGAACGAACGCGGCGCTCCCACTCGGCGAGCACCTCCTCGCGCCGCTCCTGGATGAAGTCGCTCAGGCGGAGGCCCGCATGGGTCGTCGCTCCCCCGGGGTTGGCCATGAATGAAAGCCAGTCACCACTCCGGCCAGCCACCGGAGTCGGGACTCGCTCTTGATGCGCGTGGTGGGAGAAGTGGCCCCGCGGCCCGCGGCGTGAGGCCGCTCAGCGCTGGGTCTCCTCCCGACGGTGTTGGGTGGCCGCCTGGCCACGCTCCCGGGAGATGCGCAGCAGCTTGATGAGCCGGCGCCGCGTGTCCACCGCGTAGTGGAGGGTCAGGTCCTCGTGGCGGAAGCTCGGCGCGTCCTCCGTCGACGCTTCCGGCGTCGCCAGCGCGGACTGCTGGGCCAGCGACTCCAGCCGCTCCTGGATGGCCCGGTAGGTTTCACGCGACATGTACGAGACCTGCTCCCAGGCCTCGGCCACGATTTCGACGGTGTATGGACGGTGGACGTTCCTCGGCGACCTCATACGCGACGGGTGCCAATAGCAGGCCACATGCCAGGGGCGCTGTGAGTGATTTCAGACGGTTGCACGCCCCGTCACTTGCATCCCTGTAGAAACGGAAGTCCCCCGCCAGGGCGGAGCCTGAAAAAACTCCGCCCCCGTGCGGCGGGCTTCAGGGGCCTTCGCCGGCGCCGCTGGTGGCCTTGAGTCCGACGATGGCCACGAGCAGCAGCGACAGGAAGAAGATGCGCAGCGGTGTGGCGGGCTCCTGGAAGAGGAAGATGCCCAGCACGGCGGCGCCCAGCGCGCCAATGCCCACCCAGACGGCGTAGGCCGTACCAATGGGCAGCGTCTTCGCGGCGACGCCCAGCAGCACCATGCTGGCGATGATGGCGGACCCGGTGAGGATGCTGGGAATGGGGCGGGTGAAGCCCTCGGTGTACTTGAGCCCGATGGCCCAGCAGACCTCGAGCAGCCCGGCGATGACGAGAAGGACCCATGACATGACGCACGACTCCCGTGTTCGCGTCGTCTTGTCCTGACCGGGTACGGCGCACCTCGTCCGGGCCCGGCGAGCTCACCATGAGCCGCCGTGCGAGGCGCGCGTATAACGCTCCGCCCTGCCCTCTTCAACCCGCGTGAGTCAGTGCGCGGAAGCAGGCTCGGAGGCAGGCGCCTCCACGCGCGAGGCCCTGCCGCGCGACAGGCCGTGGCGCCGCGCGGCCACCTCGACGATGTGCTGCACGAGCTGCGGATAGGACAGGCCCCGCTCGCGCGCGCCGAGCGCCACCTCGCACTGCGCCTCCAGGTAGGGATTGGGGTTCACCTCCAGGAGATAGGGTTCGTTCGTCCTGCTGGACACGCGGAAGTCGATGCGCGCGTAGTCGCGCAGCTTGAGCGCGCGGAAGGCCGTCACCGCGGCGCGCTCCACCCGGCCGCGCAGCTCGTCGGACAAGTCATGCGGCACCACCAGCCGGGGGCTGCCCTCCGTCTCGGGAGCGAACTTCACCTCGCGGTTGGCGATCTTCATCCGCTTGCGGCTCCACTTCTTCCCGAAGTCCAGCTCCACCACCGGCAAGACTTGAGGATTGGAGTGCTCCCCGAGCACGCCCACGTAGATTTCTCGCCCCTCGATGAACTCCTCCGCGAGCGCCTCGTCGTCGAACTCCTCGCGAATCCTGCGCACGCGCCGGGCCAGCCCCTCCATGTCCTTCTCCACGCCCAACCCCATGGAGGCGTCCGAGCGCGCCGGCTTCACGATGAGGGGGAACTTGAGGTCGCCGCTCGTCTGGAAGGAGTCGCCGTCGAACGTGGCGAAGCGCGGGGTGAGCACGCCGTGGAACTGGAGGAGCTGCTTGGCGAGGATTTTATCTTGCGCCAGCAGGAGCCCCGCCGTGCCCGAGCCCGTGAAGGGCACGCGAGCCAGCTCCAGCATCGCGGCCACGTTCACCTCCAGCCGGTAGTCCTCGGCGAACGTCTCGCAGATGTTGAAGACGAGGTCCGCGCGGCTCCACGTCACCTTGCGCATGAGGTCGGTGACGCTCTCGTCCACGCCGACGTCCACCGTGGTGTGGCCCACCTCCTCCAGCGCGGAGCGAATCTGTCCGACGACGGCGTCGGGTGCCTCGCCCTTCGGTTGGTAGTGGAGGACCGCGATGCGCAGGGGGGCGACAGGCATGGTGTCATTCCTCGTAGAAGCGGTCGGTGTAGAGGTGGTTCATCGCCAGCGCCGTCACCAGCGAGGCAATCTGGACGGCGGCCTCGCGGCTGTCGTCCGGGTGCAGCGTGAGGCCGAGCTCGGCGGTGCGGTCGGCGAGGTGGTCCACCAGGGCGCGCACCACGGCGCGGCTCACGCCGGTGTAGCGGCTCACCGCGGAGAGCAGGCGCTGGCGCTCGGCGCGCACCAGCGTCTCCGCGCGCGCGGGGGCCTCGCCCGGGCCGTAGAAGATGTCCTCCAACGACTGGTCAAAGGCATCGCGCAGCTCCAGGTCCACCTTCTCGTCCAGCTCGCGCTGGCGGTAGTAGTCGAGGACGCTGCCCTCCATCTCCTCCGTGGTGAGGTCCGGCTCGGCGAGCCGCACCAGCGGCGGCGTGCGGCCCAGCTTCGCGACGATGTCCTCCACGTACTGGAGCTTCTTCATCGCGCCCCAGCCCTGGTAGCGCTTCTGCCAATCACTGCCGGGAGTGAGCCAGACGGCGAACGTCTCCGCGAAGTCCTCGTCCGGGTGCTTCTGCGCGTACCAGCCGGAGATGTGGTGCACGTAGCGCCGCGAGAAGGGACGCGCCTTGTACTCGTCGCGGTACGGGCGCGAGTAGTCGCCGAACACCTTGCGCCACTCGTCCGTGTCATAGAGCCGGTAGGCGTAGTTGAAGGCGTGGCCGGCCTCGTGGCGGAGGTACATGAGGATCTCCTCCTCCGTCTCCACGCCGCCGCCCAGCTCCTCTTCAATCGAGTGTAGCTCCGCGTCCGCCAGGTAGAAGGGCACGCCGATGACGGGGACGCCGGAGGGGCAACCCCATTCGTCGGACAGGTAGCACTGCGGCTTGAAGGAGATGCCCTTCGCCTCCAGCTCCGCGTGGAGCTGCGCGATGTCGCGTTCCAGTTGCGTGCCCGCGAGCCGCAGCGAGAGGTCCTTGATGCGCGCCTTCAGGAGCTGCTCGCGGTGCGGCGGGAGCCTGCCGCGTCCATCCCCCTGCTGGGCGGGATGTTTCTCGCGCATCTGCAGGCCGGGATGAGAGGGCGGAGTCAGCATTCCGCTCTCTAGATAAGGCTCGCTCGGGAGAGCGGACAGCCTGCGCGGCCCGGAGGGCGGCCGGGCAGCCAGGCCCTCGCCGGTCCTCCTCCCTCTCTCGGTAGATTCCGGCGGACGGCTACCTCGCCCAGCAGCCCCACCAACCTCCGCACCTCCAGCGCGGCGCCTACACCTCCAGGACGATCTTCCCGAAGCTCATGTTGGACTCCATGCGCCGGTGCGCGTCCGCCACCCGCTCCATCGGGAAGGTGGAGTCGATGATGGGGCGCACACGCCCGGCCACGAGCTCCGGCAGCCACCGCGCGCGGAAGCGTTGCGTGACGGCCACCCGCTCCTCCAGGGAGAGCGGGCGCAGTGCCATGCCCTTGAGCTGGAGCCGCCGCATCACCGCCTGCCGCAGGTCCAGCTCCGCGCTCATCCCCTCCAGCATGCCCAGCAGCAGCAGGCAGCCGCCGAACTTCAGCACGGACAGGTTGCGATCCAGCGCCGCGCCGCCGACGAAGTCCTCCACGAGGTCCACGCCCGTGCCGCCATTGAGCGCCGGCACCTCGCGCGCGAAGTTGTGCTCCGTGCGCAGCACGCCCGCGTCCGCGCCCAGCTCCATGCACCGGCGCCGCTTCTCCTCCGTGCTCACGGTGAAGAACACCTTCGCCCCCACCGCCTTCGCCACCTGGATGCACGCGGTACCGATGCCGCTGCCGCCCGCGTGGATGAGGACGGACTGGCCCGCGCGCAGGCCGCCCAACTCCAGCAGCGACTCATGCGCGGCGATGAAGGCCTCCGGCGTGGCCGCCGCCTCCACGAAGGACCAGCCGTCGGGGATGGGGATGGCCATCCCCTCCTCCATGAGGCACGCCTCCGCGTAGCCTCCGCCATCCACGAGCCCGAAGACGCGCTCGCCCGGGGTGAAGTCACGCACCTCGGAGCCCACGGCTTCCACCTCGCCCGCCACCTCGATGCCCATGCGCGGAGTCCTGGCGCCGGGCGGCAGCGGATAGCCCCCGCTGCGCTGCACCGTATCTCCGCGGTTCAGCGCGGAGGCGCGCACGCGCACACGCAGTTGGCGCGGCCCCGGCTCCGGGCGAGGCAGCTCGCGCACCTGCATGACCTCCGGCCCACCGAACTCTTCCAGCACCACGGCCCTCATGGGCGCTTCAGTAGTTTGCATCGACGTCCACGCTGTGTTTGCGAAGCGGTACGAGGAAGGAGCGCTCGAAGGTCATGAAGACGGTGCCGTCCGCCTTCACGCCTTTCGTCTCCACGGAGACCACACCCTGTGTCCTGCGCGACTTCGACATCCGTTTGTTCAGCACCCGGCTCTCCGCGTAGATGGTGTCGCCGACGAAGACGGGGGCGGAGAGTCGAACCTTGTCCCAGCCCAGGTTCGCCACGCCCTTCGCGCTGGTGCTGTTGAGGCTCATTCCTCCGACGATGGCCAGCGTCACCAGGCTGGACATGAGGGGCCGCTTCCACTCCGTCTTGCTCGCGTACACGGCGTCGATGTGGAGCGGGTGCGTGTTGAGGCACAGCAGCGACTGCCAGATGTTGTCCACGTCGGTGAGGGTGCGCCCGGGGCGGTGCTCGAACACGTCGCCCACCTCGAAGTCCTCGTAGTAGAGGCCGTGCGTCTCGCGATAGCGCTGCTTGCCCACCTTCTTGTGGGCGGTGACCATCTTCTTCATGTGTCTCCTCGGCCGGCGCTCGTCCGCAGCGGGACGGGCTCCATCGCCTCCTCCAGCTTCACGCTCGCCAACACGCGCCGCGCGGCAGCCACCAACGGAGGGCCCACCATGCTGCCGCTGACGAGGTGGATGCCGCCCTTCCCGTCGTCCGCCTGGGCCAGCACGCGCCGCGCGTGGTCCACCGTGTGCGCGGAGGGCCTCAGCGACTCGTGGATGATGTCCACCTGGTCCGGGTGGATGACGATTTTCGCGGTGAAGCCCAGCGTGCGCGCCCGGCGCGTCTCCTCCGCCAGCCCCTCCGGGTCCATCAGGTCGAAGAAGGGAGAGTCGATGGCGGCGAGCCCCGCGATGTTCGCGGCCATGGCGATGCGCGCGCGCGCGTAGAGCATGGGCTCCCACGTCAGCGGCACGCCGAGCTGGGACGACAGGTCCGCCGCGCCGAAGATGAGCCCGTGCAGCCGGGGCGTGGCGCTGGCAATCGCATCCACCGCTGAAACGCCCTTCGGTGTCTCGATGATGGCCAGGAGCACGGCGTCCGGAATCCGGTCGCCCAGCAGCTCGTCGAGCTGCTGCAGCTCCATGGGCGACTCCACCTTGGGCAGCAGGACGGCGTCTGGCTGGACACCCGAGTCCAGCAGGGCGAGCACGTCGCGCAGGCCCTCCACGGTGCGAAGGCTGTTGATGCGCACCGTCATGGGGCCGAGCTGCCGCGAGCAGCGGAGATGGTCGACGGCGAGCCGGCGCGCCTCGGCCTTGAGGTGCATGGGCACGCCGTCCTCGAGGTCGAGCAAGCCCACGTCCGCGCCCACCGCCGCCGCCTTGTCGAAGCGCGACGGGTCCAGAGCGGGTGTCACGAGGAAGGTCCTGCTGGGAATGGGTAACGACATGACGCCTCCGCTCTCTCTTCAGGCCACCGGCGCTGACACTTCCAGCACGGCGTCACACAGGCGCTGCACGTCGTCCCGCGACAGGTTGGAGCGCAGCATGATGCGCAGGCCCGCGCGCCCCTTCGCGACGATGGGGAAGAACACGGCCGACGAGTAGAAGCCCCGCTCCAGCAGCCGCCGCGAGCGCTCCACCGCCGCGGACTCGGGGCCCACGTCGATGATCTTGATGGCGTAGTCCTCGCCCTTCGTGCGCGTGGGCACGCGCTCGTCGAAGTAGCGGATGTTCGCGCGCAGCGCCTGTTGCCGCGCCGCCAGCTCCGGCGTGCCGTGGATGCGCGCCGAGGCCATGCTGGCGCCGATGGCGGGGATGCACAGGCTCTGCGACCAGCCCAGCGGCCCCGCGAAGCGCCCCACCAGGTCCGTGTGGTGGCCCGGGCCGAGCATCACCGCTCCACCCGCCGTGCCGAAGCCCTTGCCCAGCGAGCCGATGATGATGGTGCGCGGCCCCACGTCGCCGCCAATCAACGTCCGCACGAAGCCCTCGCCCGTCTTGCCGTAGAGGGAGATGGAGTGCGAGTCGTCGAAGTAGAGGAAGAGGCCGTAGCGGTCCTGCAGGGACAGCAGCTCCTTCACCACCGCCGCGCCGCCCATGGAGTAGAAGCCGTCCGCCACGTAGGCCACGCGCGCGTGCTTGCGGCAGACGTCCTCCAGGAAGTTCAGGTCATTGTGCGCGCACGTCAGCACCTCGGTCTCGTCCGCGCAGATGGGCTTGATGAGGTTCATCGAGAAGTGCGCCGACTTGTCGAAGACGAGCACCGGCTTCTTCCCCTCGGGCAGCAGGTGGCCCGAGGCGATGAGCGGCAAGAGCCCCGCGCTGGCCGCGCTCGCGGAGGGGGTGACGACCACCTTCGAGCGCCAGAGGCGGGAGAGCTCATCCTCCAGCTCGTCCAGGATGGCCACGCGGATGCGCAGCCGGGAGATGGCCATGTCGAGGGTCTTCTCGCGACGCAGCACCTCGATGGCGCCTTCGATGACGTCCGGGTGCGAGTCCAGCCCGAGGTACGAGCAGGAGCACATGTTGATGAACTCGCGGCCGTCCGGCAGCTCGAGCGAGCCTCGCCCGGTGTTGCGCACCGACAGGTCCAACAGCCCTGCTTCCTTCGCGGCCTGGAAGGAAGGATTGCCGTGGACGATCATCGACTCCGTATTGCGATAGCGGTTCTTGTCTTCCATGGAGGCTCTCGTCAGGGCGAATCGGGGTTGGCGAGCGCGCGGTCCACCTGCGCGAGCAGCGCGTCGCGCAGACGCTCGGCGGTGGAAGGCTCGAAGAGGTCGGTGTTGAACTCGAGGCTGCCGCTGAAGCCGTCCTCCAGCTCGTACAGCGCCAGGGCCAGCTCGTAGACGGAGGCGCCGCGGTCCGCGGACTCCATGGGCGCCAGCGTCAGCCCGGGCAGTGGCACGGGCTCCGAGGGCGCGTTCTGCAGGGCGAACATGGCCTGGAAGAGCGGCGACCGGTTGGGCAGCCGCTGGATGCCGATGGCGTCCACCACCTGCTCGAAGGGCACCTCCTGGTGCGCGTACGCGCCCAGCGTGACGTCGCGCACGCGGGCGAGGAGCTGGCGGAACGTGGGCCCGCCGCGCCGGTCCACGCGCAGCGCCAGCCCATTGACGAAGAGACCGATGAGCAGCTCCAACTCCGGCAGCGTGCGGTTGGCGATGGGCGAGCCGACGACGACCTCGTCCTGGCCCGACTCGTGACAGAGCACCGTGCCGAAGAGGGCCAGCAGCGCCATGAAGGGCGTCACCCGCTCCTGCTGGCAGAGGGAGTTGAGGCCGTCGCTGCGGGCCTTGCCCAGCACCACGGGAATCGACGTGCCGTTGAAGGTGCGCGTCGCCGGGCGGGGCTTGTCGGTGGGCAGGTTCAGCAGCGTGGGCGCGCCGGCCAGCGCCGCGCGCCAGTAGCCCAGCCGGGACTCCAGCTCGCGCCCGGCGAGCCAGGCCCGCTGCCATGCCGCGAAGTCCGGGTACTGGATGCGCAGTGGCGGCAGCGCCGGCGTCCCCCCCGTGACGAGCGCGGTGTAGAGCAGCCCCACCTCTCGACTGAGGACGCCCTCGGACCAGCCGTCGGACAGGATGTGGTGCTTGCTGAAGAGGAGCAGGTGCTCGTCGTCCGCGAGCCGAAGCAGCTCGCCGCGAACCAGCGGCCCGTGCGTGAGGTCGAAGTGCCGGCGCGCCTCCTCGGCGATGCGCATCCGCACCTCCTCCCACGCGTCGTCCCGCCCGCGCAGGTCCGTCACCGGCAGCTCGAAGCGCAGCGTCGTGGCCACCCGCTGCACCGGGCGGCCATCCTCCTCGGCGAAGGTGGTGCGCAGCGTCTCGTGCCGGTCCACCATGGCCTGGAGCGCGCCCTGGAGCGCAGCCACATTCAAGTCACCCAGGAAGCGGTACGTGCCGAGCTGGTTGTACGCCTTGGACGTGGGGTTCTGCTTGAACAGCTTCCACAACCGCTCCTGCGAGAAGGACAGCGGCAGCGGCTCGTCGCGGGGCACGCGGACCAGCGGCGGCAGCGAGCGCACCGGCGCCCCCTGCTCTCCCTCGATTCTCCGCGCGAGCTCCGCCACGGTGGGCCCCTCGAACATGGTGCGCAGCGACAGCTCCACGCCCAGCGTGTGCTGGATGCGCGAGAGGAGCTGCGTGGCGAGCAGCGAGTGGCCGCCCAGCACGAAGAAGTCGTCGTGCACGCCGACGCGCTCGCGGCGGAGCACCTGGCACACCAGCTCGGCCACCTGCTCCTCCACGGGCGTGCGCGGCGCGACGGGCTGGCCATTGTCCCCCGCCCCCACCGTGTCCGGGTGCGGCAGCGCGCGCCGGTCCACCTTGCCGTTCTGCGTGACGGGCAGCGTGTCCAGCACCACGAAGGCCGAGGGCACCATGTACTCGGGCAGGCTCCTACGCAGGAAGGCGCGCAGGGCCTGCGTGTCCAGCGTCTCCGGACTGCGCGGCGCGAGGTACGCCACCAGCGCCTTGCCGCCGGGCATGTCGTCGCGCGCCAGCACCGTCACCTCGCGCACGCCCGGGTGGCGGGAGAGGACGACCTCCACCTCGCCGGGTTCGATTCGGAAGCCGCGCAGCTTCACCTGCGAGTCGCGGCGGCCGAGGAACTGGAGCCGCCCATCCGGCAGCCAGCGCGCGAGGTCTCCGGAGCGGTAGAGGCGCGCACCGGGCGCGGAGCTGTACGGGTCGGGGATGAAGCACTCCGCCGTCAGGTCCGGCCGCCGCAGATAGCCCCACGCGAGGCCGTCACCCGCGATGAAGAGCTCACCCGGTACGCCCACGGGCACCGGCCGCAGATTCCTGTCGAGCAGGTACACGCGCGTGTTGGAGATGGGCCCGCCGATGGACACCGAGTGCCCCACCTCGGCCGGGTCCGTCAGCACGTGGCAGCAGGTGAAGGTGGTGCCCTCCGTGGGGCCATAGCCATTCACCAGCCGGCCGCCGAAAGCGAGGTGCTCGCGCACGCGCTCCGGCGGCAGCACGTCTCCGCCCGCGAGCACCTGCCGCACGCGCGCGAGCGCCACGGGCTGGCTCGTCACCATCTGCTCGTACAGCGCGGCCGTGAGCCACAGCGTGGTGATGCCGTGCTCGCCCAGGAGCCGGCCCAGCTCCTCCAGCGACAGCGGATGCGGAGGCGGCACCACCAGCCGTGCGCCATGCAGCAGGCAGCCCCACAGCTCGAAGGTGGACGCGTCAAAGGCCAGCGGCGCGAGCTGGAGGAAGACCTCGTCCGGGCCCAGCTTCGCGAAGCCCGTGCCCACCACCAGCCGCGTCACCGCGCGGTGGGGCACGCACACGCCCTTCGGCCGGCCCGTGGAGCCGGACGTGTACATGACGTACGCGAGGTCCGCGCCCGTGACGCTCACTCGCGGCGCGGTGTCCGGTGAGGCGGCGAGGTGAGCCGCGTCCGTGTCGAGGAACAACGGGCGCGCGATGTCCGAGGGCAGGTGCCCCGCATGGTCCTCCAGCGTGAGCACGCGCGAGGCGCTGGTGTCGTTCAGCATGAAGCTCAGCCGCTCGGTCGGAGCGGACGGGTCCAGCGGCACGTACGCGGCGCCAGCCTTGAGGATGCCGAGCACCGCCACCACGGCCTCGGGCGCGTGCTCCATGCACAGGGCGACCCTGTCACCCACGCGCACGCCGTCGGCAATCAGGCGGTTCGCGAGTTGGTTGGCGCGGCGGTCCAGCTCTCCATAGGTGAGCGTGCCGCCTCCGGGCGCCACCACCGCCACGGCCCGAGGTGCCTGGGCGGCGCGGGCCTCGAACAGCGCGGGCAGGCTGGCGTCGCGCGGGTACTCCGCGGCGGTGGCGTTCCAGTCCACCAGCACGCGGCGCCGCTCCACGGTGGACTGGAGGGACAGCTCGGACAGGCGGCGCGTCGGGTAGAGGACCGCGTTCTCCAGGAGCACGCGCAGGTGCTCCATCATCCGCGTCGCGGTGGACGGCTCGAACAAATCGGTCCGGTACTCCAGCGTGCCCGCGAGTCCCCGGGGCGACTCCACCAGCGTGAGCAGGAAGTCGAACTTGGACGTGCCGCTGTCCACCGCGTCCACCGGCGTCAGCGTGAGGCCGCGCATGGACAGCTCCAGCGGCGGCGTGTTGAGCAGGCCCAGCGCCACCTGGAAGAACGGCGTGTGTCCCAACTGGCGCGCGGGCTGGAGCACCTCCACCAGCTTCTCGAAGGGCACGTCCTGGTGCGAGTACGCGCCCAGCGTCACGTCCCTCACGCGGCCGAGCAGCTCGCGGAAGGTGGGGTCTCCGCCGAGCTTCGTGCGCAGCACCAGCGTGTTGACGAAGAAGCCGATGAGCCCCTCCGTCTCCGCCTGCCGGCGCCCCGCGATGGGCGCGCCCACGCAGATGTCGTCCTGCCCCGTGTAGCGCGCGAGCAGCGCCTGGAGCCCGGCCAGCAGGCCCATGAACAGCGTGGCCCCTTCCGCGCGGCAGAAGTTCTTCAGGTTGCGCGAGAGGTTCGCCGGCAGCTCCACGTTCATGATCACGCCCGGGTTGCGCGTGTCGGCGGTGCGCGGCTTGTCCGTGGGCAGCTCCAGCGAAGGCGGCGCGCCCTCCAGCTGCCGCTTCCAGTACGCGAGCTGTCCCTCCAGTACGTCGTCCTGGAGCCACTCGCGCTGGCGCACGGCGTAGTCCGCGTACTGGATGGGCAGCTCCGGCAGCGGCGACGGCTGGCCGGCGAGGAAGGCCTCGTAGAGCGCTCCCAGCTCGCGGATGAGCACGGAGAGCGACCACGCGTCGGAGACGATGTGGTGCACCGTCACCAGCAGCAGGTGCTCCTCGTCGGCGAGCCGGAGCAGCCCGGTACGCAGGAGCGGCCCGCGCGCCAGGTCGAAGGGCAGGCGCGCCTCCGCACGAGCGAGACGCAGGGCCTCGCGGGTCCGCTCCGGCTCGGGCAGGTGGCGCAGGTCCTCCACCTCCAGCTCACACGGCATGCCAGGGTGGATGACCTGGACGGGCCGGCCCTCGCGGGCGCGGAACGTGGTGCGCAGCGACTGGTGGCGGCGCACCACCTCCGTGAAGGCCCGCTCCAGCGCGGCCACGTCTAGCGCACCCTTCAGCCGCAGCGCGGCCGGGATGTTGTAGAGCGCGCTGCCCGGTTGGTACTGGTCCACGAGCCACAGCCGGAGCTGCGCGAAGGACAGCTCCGCTTCCTCCGTGCGCGCCACGATGACCGGCGCGCGCACCCGCTCCTCGAGCGAGAGGCTCTTCTTCATCGGTTCCATTGCGGGATTCCCATCGACTCGGTGGGGCCAAGGCGGCCGCGGTGGATGAATCGGACGGCGTTCCCGGGGACGGCCGCACTCCGCGCATGGCGGGCACGCGAGACATCAACGCGGACCTGCACGGAGCGAAGCGGCGTCACCGGCGGCAGATGCTCACACTCCGTGCGGCGGAGCAGGCGTGTGCGCAGCGAGCCCCCGCATGCCCGCCAGGAGGACGGACGGGCCTCATTGCCAAGAGGCCACATGGGCATGTCGATGACGACGAGGCACGGCTGGAGCATGGGGGGAGCCGCGAAGGCAGAGGGGGTGCCTTCGGGCTAGTCAGGTCTTACTTAAAAACCTGTGTGCGCCGCCATGACTCGTTTATGACTGCCTTTGCACACGCAGACTGGAAACATGGAGCGTGATGCGAAACATGCCCGCAAGATTCCGTCTGACTACAGAGGCGGGATTGACCCGCCCCGGGTTGATATGACTGCAATAAAACAAATGTCTCGGGACCCATTTGCATTTCGGGTCCCGAGACATCTCACGCCGAGACTACGGGCAGTCCGCGGTGCAGGCGGCGTGCGTCTCCCACGGCTGGCAGGTGGCGTCCCCGCATGAGGAATTGAGGAACGTCTCCAGCACGGCCTTGCGGTGCGGCAGGAAGACGCCGCCGAGGGCCGGAGAGATGTTGTAGCGCGGGCCGAAGGGGCCGGCGCTGGTCTGCTCAGACACATGGACGAAGCCCAGCGACGGGGGCCAGATGATGCCGCCGCCCAGGTTGGCGTTGTTGCTGAACTGGTGGCAGCCGGCGCAGGACAGCGCCAGCGAGCGCGCCACTGCCTGCTGCGGCGTCAGCGCGCTGCCAGCGGCGGTGAGCGCGTTCTGGACGTTGGTGTGGAAGGTGCTGGGGCCGGCGCCGAAGTGGAAGAGGTAGTCGTTCTCCGGGCCCTGCGCGTTGCTCTGCCCGCTGTTCTCCGGCGTGGTGCTGGCGAAGTTGAAGAGGTTGATGTCGTTGATGGCCAGGTTGGGCACCTGACCGGGGAACTGCGCGTTCTGGAAGTTGAAGGCCTCCGGATGCGTGGAGGTCGGGTCGAAGAGCAGGCCGCCCGGGTTGGTGGAGTCCGTCACCGGCCGGAAGTTCAGCGCGCAGGGCGTGGTGCCGCACATCGTCCGAATCACCTTGAACTCACGCAGCGTCCACGGCGGCTGCATGAACTGGTTGGTGCGCACCTGGCCCGTGGCCGGAATCCCCGTGCGGCTGCCGTAGTTCTCGAAGTGGACCACCGGCAGGAAGCCGCCGCCGATGCCGGTGAAGTAGAACTGCTGGAGCATCGAGACTCGCGTGGCGACGCTGGCCGTGGTGGTGAGGCTCGCCCAGAAGTTCGCCACCGGCATGCAGCCCGCGAGCCCGAGGCCCGGCGTGGGGTTGGGCAGCACGGCCTCGAAGATGAGCAGGTTTCGCTGGCCCGGGTTGGTGAAGCCGGAGCGCTTCGCGTAGATGATTCGGTACTCGCCGCAGTCCGTCCCGCTCAGCGGCGCCAGGTCGAAGCGGTTGACGAGCGCGGTGGGCACGTACTCGTCCGGATTCGTCCCGGGGCTGGTGAAGGGATTGACGCCGGCCTGGTTCCCCTCCACGCGCGGACACTGGTAGGCGTAGTTGTTGAAGACCGGCGTGCAACCGGGCGGAAGCTCCGTCTGCCACCAGGTCTGGAAGAGCTGCAGCGGCGTGAGGCCCGCCACGCCGGCCTGCGTGACGAGCTGCTGCATCACCTTCTGCAGCGGGAAGTTCTTCACGATGGCGTCATCCGTGACGATGAGCGAGCTGCGCGGGTCCACGGTGACGGCTTGAGCCGAGGGCCGCTGAGGCGGCAGCTCCACCGCGCCGATACCGCGGCGCTCCGGGTGCGGTGCAGGCTCCACGCTCATGCTCTCGGGTGCGGGCGCGGGTGGCGGCGCTTCGGTGGGCGTCTCACCACAACCCGCCGCCCACGCCAGGGTGATACCTCCGAGCGCGAGACGTCGGGAGAACTGCTTCCACTGTTTCATCCGCTTCATGTTGTGTCCTCTTGGTCGCGCGGACGGCCGCGCCCCCTGCCGTGGATGGACCCCGGCCGGTCGCGGTCCAGGCACACGGAGCCGGCAGAACGTTCCGTGATTCATGGATATCTACTGTATTCACCCGACGTGAAGCGAGACATTCAGGCAAAGTGAGTCATTGCGACAGGATGTCTTGGGTGATGTATCGATTGACCCCGCGACACCGTCACACATCAATCCACATACAGTTGTAATTCATTTGGCAGGTTGGGTTTGCCCGCCCGCAACAACGCCTCGTAACGTCGAGGGCCTCACCTGGCGCGATTCACCCCGGTGGCGGGGACGGTGGGCCGGCCGCCCTCCTCGCCGTGACGCATCGAGCCCAACATCGGGAGTACACAACGTGTCACGCAACATCCCCCTTGATGAAATTGGCCGCGAGGTCCGGAGCATCATCGCCGGCACACTGAGAAAGCCGCTGGAGCAGATCCCCCCTCACCGCGTCGCTGGAGGGCGGGCTCGGCATCGACTCCATGGCGATGATTGAAATCAATATCGGCCTGGAGGAACGCTTCCGTTTCGCGATGCCGGAGATGACGTCTCCGGCCGAGGCGAACCTCAAGACGGTGGAGGACCTGGCGCGTTTCGTCGCCGCGCAGCTCGACCGACAGACGGCGAGGTCCGCATGAGCGCGCCCGCCCTGGAGTTGAGGCACCCGGATGAGCGCGTCGCCGCCCAGCGCACCCCGGAGGAGCAGCGCGCCCACGAGGCGCGCGAGGTGGCGCAGCACTACGAGCACCACCCGGAAATATTCAGCCTCGTGCTGGACTCGCGACTGGCGTACTCCACCGGCGTCTTCGTGAAACCGGACGAAGATTTGGAGGCGGGCCAGGCGCGCAAGTTCGCGCGCGTGGCGGCGAAGCTGAACATCCAGCCCGGAGAGAAGGTGCTGGACGTGGGGTGCGGCTGGGGGAGTCTGCTGCTCTACCTCGCGCAGCACACGCAGGGCGAGTTCCACGGCATCACGCTGAGCAGCAAGCAGCGCGAGGTGGCGCTGCGGCGCGCGAAGGACTGGGGCGTGGCGGACCGCGTGCGCGTGGACCTGACGCATGTGGAGGAGTTGGCGCCCGCGCCGGAGAGCTACGACGTGGTGCTCTTCTCCGGGAGCATCGTCCACATGCACAACCGCGAGGACATCCACCAGCTCGTGGCGCGGACGCTGAAGCCCGGTGGGCGGCTGTTCATCTCCGACTGCTACTTCCCGGAGATGCCTCGCGGAGACCGGGACAGCAGCGCCACGCGGTACATCTTCGTCACCGCCATGGGCTACTGCCGGCTGCTCAGCCTGTCGGAGGAGCTGGGCCTCATCGGCCGCGCGGGGCTGGATGTGCTGCACGTGGAGGACCTGACCAGCTCCTACGTGCAGACGCTGGGACACTGGATTGACAACGTCCGGAAGAACCGCGACCGGATTGAAGAGCTGGCTCCCGGCTTCTCGCGAGTGCTCCAGGGCTACATGACGGTGGCGAAGGTGTCCTTCGCGCGACGCACGGCGCTGGAGTACATGCTGCTGGCCACCAAGGGCGCGCCGAAGGTGAACGTGGCGGGCTGGCCCATTCCCGGGGACGCGCGGTGAGCGGGCCCCGGACTCTCGCCGGGCTGCTGCGAGCCCGCGCGGAGGCCCACGGCGAGCGGCTGGCCATCCGCTACAAGGAAGCAGAGGGCTGGCTGCCGCGCACCTGGGCGGAGACGTGGGAGGAGGCCCGCGCGGTGGCCGCGGCGCTGCATGCGCGCGGCGTGCGCCCGGGCGACGGCGTGCTGCTGCTCGTGCCGGAAGTGCACGCGGCCGTGAGCACCCTCTTCGGCGTGTGGGCACTGGGCGCGGTGCCGAGCATCCTCGGCGTGCCGTACCGGCTGGCGGACCTGGACGCGTACCTGGTGCAGCTCCGCGACACGGCGCGCAGGCTGGACGCGAAGGCGCTGGTGCTGTCGGGCATGCTGGCGGGCATGGCTGGTGAGGGCGAGGGCACACCCCTCATCGTCGCCGACTCGCTGGTGGAGGAAGGGCGCACCCTCTCCTTCCAACCCGAGCCGGACGCCGCGCCAGGCCCGTGCCTCGTGCAGCTCACCAGTGGCAGCACTCGTCATCCGCGTGGCGTGATGCTGTCGCATGAGCGGGTGATGCTGCACATGGCGGCGATGAGCCAGGCGCTCCCTTCTCCCGCGCACGCGGCGGCGGTGTCCTGGCTGCCGCTGCACCACGACATGGGGCTGCTGGGCGGGTTGTTGTTCCCCTTCTTCAACGACTTCCCGGCGCACATGCTGTCCCCGCTCGACTTCCGTCAGCGGCCGTTCTGCTGGCTGGAGGCGATGAGCGAGTTCCACGCCACCATCTGCGCCGCGCCGCCCTCCGCGTACGCCATCTGCCTGGGACTGGCGAACCGCGCGAGGGAGGCGCGGCTGGACTTGAGCGCGTGGGAGGTGGCGATGATTGGCGCGGAGCCCGTCTCCCCAGAGCTGTTGCGGCGCTTCTCGGACCGCTTTGCTCCGTGCGGCTTCCGGGAGGAGGCCTTCTTCCCCGTGTACGGCCTGGCCGAGGCCACGGTGGCGGTGACCTTCCCGGAGAAGCTCGCGCCCACGGTGGTGGACCGCATCGACCGGGCCACGCTGGAGCGCGAGGGGCGCGCGGTGCCGTGCACCGAGGCGGCGGGCGCGCTGGTGCTCACCGGCGTGGGCCGTCCCATTCCGCACACCGAGGTGCGCCTCGTGGACGCGGAGGGACGCGCGGTGCCCGAGCGGACGCAGGGGGAAATCCTGGTGCGCTCGGCGACGCTGATGCAGGGCTACTACGGCGAGCCCGAGCTGACGGCGTCCGCGGTGCGCGAGCAGTGGCTGCACACGGGAGACCTGGGCTACCTCGCGGAGGGCACGCTGTTCATCACCGGCCGCAAGAAGGAGCTCATCATCAAGGGCGGGCACAACCTGATTCCGTCCATCCTCGAGGAGCTGGCCTCGGAGGTGGACGGCGTGAGGGCCGGCTGCGTCGCCGCGGTGGGCGTGCGCTCCGAGCACCGGCAGACGGAGCTGGCGTACGTGCTGGCGGAGACGAAGCTGGAGCCGGATGCCCAGACTGCTCTGGGTGAGCGCATCCGCGAGAAGCTGCGGGCGCACGGCATCGCCATCGACCACGTGCTGCTGGTCGCGCCGGGCACGCTGCCCAAGACGACCAGTGGGAAGCTGAAGCGCGGGGCCATCTCGGAGGCCATCGCCTCCGGACAGCTCACCGGCACGCTGGCGTGAGGATGAGAAGACCGGCCGCCCGGGGACGAGCTCGGGCGGCCGGAGTGGACGTTGCGTCCCTCAAGCGCAACGTGGGAGCGCCGCCTCCACGATTCCGTGGCATGTCGTGGCCGCCGCCAGCGCGGCATCGTGCGTGTCCTCCAGCGGGCCCACGGGCGGGTGCAGGGTGACGAGGACGTCTCCGCCGCGCACGGGGATGGTGAGGTGCGGCGGAAGAATGTCGAACGTGCCGGTGAGCGTGACGGGAACCACCCGCACGCCGCCTCGCGCGGCGATGTGGAAGGCGCTGTTGTGGAACGACCGCATCCGCCCATCCGGGCTGTAGCCGCCCTCGGGGAAGAAGACGACGGACACACGCGCCACCTTGCGCTGCGCCTGCCGCAGCCCTGGCAGGGATGCGCGGATGCTGCGCGGGTCCACGGAGATGTGCCCGAACAGCCGCATGCCCCAGCCGATGAGCGGAATGCGGAACGCGTTGCGCCGCGCCACCATGCGCACCGATGTCAGCGGCTGGAGCGAGGCCACCAGCACCGCCGCGTCCAGCAGGCTCTGGTGGTTGGCGACGATGATGTACGGCTCGTCGCGAGTCACGTGCTCCTGGCCCCTCACCCCCACTCGCATGCCCAGCAGCGCGAGGATGCCGCGCGCCCAGAGGATGGAGCACACGTCATGGACGCGCTGCCGCCGGTCGAACGGGAGCACCAGCAGCGCCAGGGGAATGAAGACCACCAGCGACAGCATGGACCAGCTCGCGGCCAGTGCCGTCCTCACGAGCTGAGCGGCGCGAGCTGGCGTGGGCGCGGGCGGAGACATGGGCCGCACGAGCATACGTCGGAAGACGTACGGCATATACGTGACTCACTCCGGGTGAGCGCACGCCGCTTTGACGGTCAGCCGTCGGCGCGGAGCGCCTCGTTGGGCGGGACCTGGAGGGCACGGCGGGCGGGCAGCCAGCTCGCCAGCAGGGCCACGGCCCCGAGGAGCAGCGGCACGACGCCGAAGGTGAACGCGTCGAGCTCGCCCACGCCATAGAGCAGGCTCGACAGGCTGCGCGCGAGCACGACGGCTCCCACCAGCCCCAGCGCCACGCCCACCGCGGCAAGCCGTACACCCTGCCCCACCACCAGCCACACCAACTGGCCATCGGTGGCCCCCAGCGCGATGCGGATGCCCAGCTCGCGGGTGCGCTGGCTCACCGAGTACGCCAGCACGCCGTACAGCCCCACGCCCGCCAGCACGAGCCCGAGCACCGCGATGGCCGCCAGCAGCGTGCCCAGCACCTGCGTGCGTGCGAGGTTGGCGTCCACCAGGTCCATCATGGAGCGCACCTGGACCAGCGGCAGGTCCGGGTCCACCGAGCGCAATGTCTCGCGCAGGATGGGCGCCATGGAGGCCGTGTCCCGCGTGGTCCGCACGGTGATGAGCATGTACAGCGCCTGGGACTGATTCATGGGGAGGTACACCTCACTGGCCGGTTCCTCGTCCACGCTGTCGTGGTGGACGTCGCCCACCACGCCCACGATTTCGCGGAAGCCCTCTCCATCGAGGTCCACCTTCACGCGCTGCCCCACCGCGCTGCGGTCGGGGAAGTAGTGGCGGGCGAACGTCTCGCTGACGACCACCACCGGCGCCGTGCCGGAACCGTCCGTGGACTCGATGCCGCGCCCCTCCTTGAGAGGCATGCGCAGGGTGGCGAAGTAGCCGTCGCTCGCGGTGCGGAAGGTGCTCAGCTCGCGCGTCTCCGCCGCGGACGCGGGCTCGCCGGGCAGCAGCACCGAGGTCATGCCCTTGCGTCCCCACAGCGGCACCGTGCTGGCCAGGGCCGCGGACTCCACGCCTGGAAGGCCTCGCACGCGCTCCAGCGCCGAGGCGAGCACCGCGCGCTGGGCCGCGTCGTCCCGGTACTTCTCCCTGGGAACGAAGACCTCCGCCACGGTGACGCCGCGAGGCTCGAAGCCGAGCTGCACCTGGTGCAGCGAGTGGAGCGTGCGCAGCATCAGCCCGGCGCCCACCAGCGGCATCAGCGCCAGCGCCACCTGCGCCACCACCAGCACCGCACGGGCGCGCCCCTGGCCCGTGGCCCCCCTGCCCCCGCGCAGCCCTCCGAGTGCCCCGCGCCCATCCGCTCTCGCCGCCTTCAGCGCCGGCATCAGGCCGAAGAGGACGCTGGTGAGCAGCGACAGCGCCGCGGCGATGGCGAGCACGTGCGGCTGCATCCGCACCGCTTCCGGAGGAAGCACCTCGACGGGGACCAGCGTGCGCAGCAGGTCCATGCCCCACAGGGCCAGCAGGAGTCCGGCCGCGCCTCCAGCGAGCGCGAGCAGGACGCTCTCCACCAGGAACTGCCGCATCAACTGGGCGCGCCCGGCCCCGAGGGCGGCACGCACCGACACCTCGCGCTCTCGCGCGCTGGCCCGGGCAAGGAGCAGGTTCGCCACGTTGGCGCAGGCCACGAGCAGCACCAGCGCCACCACGCCCGCGAGCAGCCAGAGCGGCTCGCGCGTGTCCTCCACCACCTGCGCGTGCAGCGGCATCACGCGCACGCCGGGCGCCTCTCCCGCGAAGGACTCCTCCTTGGCCAGCGCGGCGGCCACGGCCTCCAGGTCCGCCCGCGCGCGCTCCAACGGAACGCCGGGACGGAGGCGGCCCACGGCGCGCAGGTACATGTTCTCCGGCCGCTCGCCTCCAGCGAGGTCCAGGGCCAGCGGTGTCCAGATGTCCGCGGCCGGCGCGAGTCGGAAGTCAGCGGGCAGGACGCCGAGCACGGTGAAGACCTGTCCGCTGAGGTTCACCGTGAGGCCCACCACGTCCGGCCTTCCGCCGAAGCGGCGCTGCCAGAGCCCGTGCGAGAGCAGGAGGACGTTGTCGCGTCCGGCCACCTCCATCTCGGCGCTGAACGTCTGCCCGAAGATGGGCCGCACGCCGAGCATCGGCAGCAGGTTCACCGTGGCGCGGGCCGCGCGCACGCGCTCGGCCGGTCCGTCGCCGGTGAGCGTGAAGTCGCGCACCGACAGACCTTCCAGCCCCTGGAAGGAATGCGAGCGCTCACGCCAGGCCTGGAGGGCTCGGAGCGTCACGCCCATGCGCTCCATCTGGGGATTGGACTGGTAGAAGCGGACGAGCTGCTCGGGCTCGGAGTACGGCAGCGGGCGCAGCAGCACCTGGTACACGACGCTGAAGACGCTGGTGGTGGCGCCGATGGCCAGCGCCAGCGTGGCGATGATGACCAGCGTGAAGCCGAGCTCGCGCCGCATCCGGCGCAGGGAGAGGCGGACGTCCTGGAGGAGCTGGGACATGGGGACCCTGAAGGGGTGCAACTCTAGCGCCACCTGACGCCTGGCCGTCCGGCCCCCAGGGCTCACCTGAGACAGCCGGGCCGTGTCCGGAGATGGCACGAGCCCTTCCCGGAATCGGACAGCGGTCGCATTGCCATGGCTGTCAGCGAGGGCAATAACCCTGGGTGTGAGCACACATGCGCCCCAGGCCTGGTTCCTCCTCTCCGGCGACGAAGAGAAGTCCGCGCTGAATCACCCATGGCCCGACGAAAGGGACGGAGATGTCCAGTTCGTCGTAGGCGATGCGTTTCGCACGCTGCGACGAGAGGAGCTGCTCGGGCTGTACGCGGATATGACGGAGAAGATGCTCGCCGTGTTCCGGGAGCTGGTTTCGCCGGGTGGGTGGCTCTATGCGCTCGACTACCACCACACGAACTACCGCCTCTTCCCGCACGCTCCCGCCGAGAACCCGTGGCCTGTGACTGTCTATCCGGATGGAGACCCGGAGCACTGGTTCGTGCCGCCCGATTCCCGCTTCGTCTACTCCGCGAGCTACACGGTCAACATCACCGAGGGCCGGCCTCCCATCGAGGTGGAGACGTACGCGCTGCGGGGGCGCGAGCTCGTCGAAGCGGTGGAGCGGAACCTGCCCAAGCTCTTCCAGCTCGCTCGCCGGCTTCCTGTAACGGAGTAGCAGGGGCGGGACTCCGCCCGGGCCAGGCGCGAATTCCGGTCGGAAATACTTCGTCACGTTCGTGAAACAAAGAAGTCACGACGCCACCTCAAGGTGTCACCTCGCAGCAACAGCACCGGCACGAAGCCGGTCCTGCTTCGAGGGCCACCTGCTCTCACGAGGAGCGTCGTATGCACGGAGTCCTGCGCCTTCCCGCGCTCGCAGTGGTCACCTTCCTCGCCGTGGCATGTGGCGATGGCCGCCCCGATGGCTGGAGCGAGGAGTCCCACGGTAAGAACGCGAAGCCGGCGTATGACACCGTCTTCCCGGCCGACAAGGTCCAGCGCCTCGACATCGTCATCTCCGCCTCCGACTGGCAGGCGATGCAGGACGACATGACCGACATGCTCGGTGAGTTCGGCTCCGGTGGAGGCCAGACTCCCGGCGGCGGTGGCGGATTTCCGGGCGGCGGTGGCGGCGGCACCCTCCCTCCCGAGCTGACCGCCGCCTGCCAGGGCAAGGCCGCGGGCGACGCATGCACCGCCACCATCAACGGCAACACCTTCACCTCCACCTGCTCCGCCGTGCCGGATGGAACGGGCACGCTCGCCTGCCTCCCCCAGGGTGGCCCCGGAGGCGGCGGCCCCGGCGGCCCTGGCGGCGCGACGGACGGAGGCACCGTCGTCATGCCGGGCGGCGGAGGCGCCACGGACCTCATCCCCCGCACGCCCGTCTACGTCCCCTCGACGGTGCGCTTCGAGGGCAAGACATGGTGGAACGTCGGCATCCGCTACAAGGGCAACTCCACGCTGTCGGGCGGCTGGCGCTCTGGCATCGGCAAGCTGCCCTTCCGCCTGAACTTCGACAAGTTCGAGGACCAGTACCCCGAAATCGAGGGCCAGCACTTCTACGGCTTCAGCAAGCTGTCCCTCTCCAGCAACCAGGGTGACGACTCGTACATCCGGGACCACGTGGCCACGGACACGTTCCTCGCGGCCGGCGTGCCCACCGCGCACACGGGCTTCATGGCCGTGTACGTGGACCACGGCAACGGCCCCGAGTACTTCGGCCTCTACACGTCCGCCGAGGACCCGCAGAAGTCCCTGCTCGACACGCACTTCGGCAACCACGACGGCGCGCTCTACGAGGCCGATGGCACCGGCGCCACCTGGGCCGCCTTCGACTCGGAATCCTTCGAGCCGCAGTCCGACGCCGCGGAGGCGACATGGGAGAGCGTGGAGGCCGCCATCGCCGCCCTCCATGCCGACCGCACCGACGCCGCAGCCTGGCGCGCGGGACTCGAGGCGCGGCTGGACGTGGACGGCTTCCTCCAGTGGCTCGCCGTCAACACGGTGATGGTGAACTGGGACAGCTACGGGAACATGTCCCACAACTACTACCTGTACGCGGACCCGAACGATGGCAACCGGCTGCACTGGATTACGTGGGACCACAATCTGTCCATGTCGAGCATGCGCGCGCTGTCGCTCACGCTCGCCGAGGTGACGGAGTCCTGGCCGCTCATCCGCTTCCTCATGGATGACCCGGTGTACCGCGCGAAGTACGAGCAGTACGCACGTGAAGCCGTCGCGGGCCCGCTCGCCGCGGAGACGGTGAAGGCGCGCATGCAGCAGGCGCACGACCTCATCGCGCCCTATGTCTCCGGGGACAACGCCGAGCGCGAGGGCTTCACGTACACCAGCGCGCAGCAGTTCGACGCCTCGCTCACGGGCAGCAACGGCCTGTTCAGCTTCATCGAGCAACGCGAGGCGGCGGCGCACACCACGTTCGGAGTGGCCCCATGAGCGCTCTCGCCTGGACCGAGGCACCGTCCCCGATGTGCGACGCGCCCGACCTGGACCATGAGCGGCGCTTCCTGCCGCGCCACGAAGCGGTGGAGACCTTCCTTCGCGCCGCGGCTCCGTTCACCGAGGCCCGCGTCTACGAGCCCGGCCTCCCGCTGTCCTTCACGCGCACGACGTACTTCGACACGCCAGGGTTGGACCTGCTGTCCTCGGCCCGGAGCGGCTACGCCCAGCGTCTGCGGCTGCGCGAGTACGCGGCGGCAGTGGACCTGGAGCAGCCACCCGTCCTCACCGGACGGCGCTTCCTCGAGGTGAAGGTGACGTCGGGCGAGCGGCGCACGAAGTCGCGGTGCGCCGTCTCCGCCGAGGAGGCGGAGGCGCTGCTGTCCGGTGTACCGCTGCCCGAGGAGAGCACCGCCCTCGAATTGCTGCGGCGGATTGCGCAGGGGCCGGTGATGCCGTGGGTGACGGCCTGGTACCGGCGCGTTTCGCGGACGACGGCGGACGAACGGGTCCGCATCACCCTCGACCAGGACCTGGCCTTCGCCTTCCCTCCGATGCCCGGTGACCCCGCCGAACCCACGAACCTGCTCGAACACGCGCCCGCCGCCCTGCTGGAGGTGAAGTGGCAGGGACGCGCGCCGCCATGGCTGGAGCAGGCGCTCCGGCCGCTCGCGGCGTCGGAGACGCAAGGCTCGAAGTTCGAGCAGGGCATGCGCGTGCTCCTGGGCGGAGACGTTCCGCCGCGCTCCTTCTGAGCACGCTCCCTTCCACCAAGGACATCTCATCGTGAGACCCCCTCTCCACCGAGGCCCCTCGGGCCGCGGATTGCTACTCATTGCCTTGTTCGTCCTGGCCAGGTCCGCCAGCGCCCAGGAGGCCGAGACGCCGTCGGCGCCCGCACCGGAGCCCGAGACACCCGGGCCCGCGTCGAGCACGAACGAAGCGCTCGTGATTCCCACCGTGTTCGGAGACGTGGAGCTCGGCGGCCGGCTCGACGTGCGCGAGACGATGGAGCATCCCCAGGGCGGCATCTGGGCCGGCGAGCTCACCCTGCCCGTCGCCCGGCTGGAGGCCGTCTACCGTTGGAAGAAGCGCCTGCGCGCGGTGGTGGAGTTCGACGTCCGCGGCGACGTGAAGGACGCCTATGTCTGGCTGAAGATCGGCCATGGCTTCGCCACGCGCGCCGGCAACTTCAAGATTCCGCTCTCCCTCATCGAGCTGGAGTCCGCCACGCGGCTCCCCCTGGTCCGCCGGGGACTCGTGCGCGACGTGCTGGATGACGCGCTCGGCCTCAGCGGTCGCAGCGCGGGCGCGCAGGCGGAGTGGAAGTGCTCCGCCTGCTTCGGCGACCTGAAGCTGCTGGCGGGCGTGTGGCAGACGAAGGACCCGGACTCGAAGGTCGCGCTGGAGCGGGGGCTCGGCCTGATGCCCGCGCTGCGTGGCACGTGGGAGCTCGGCGACGTGGAGCTCGGCGCCTCCGGCCTCGTGCAGCCCGCGGGCTCCAGCCCCGGCGGTGACGAGCGGAGCTGGCTGGCGGAAGTGGACGTGCGGCACACACTGCGGCTCGGCACCGGCGCGCTGCGCACCTGGGCGGAGGCCATCACCGGACGCGCCGCGCTCATCGGTGGCACGGGCAACCTGCTCTCGGGGCGCGTGGTGACAGCGTGGCGGCTGGGCGGCGCGGACCGCGGCAAGGCGTACGTGGAGCCCTTCCTGATGCTCTCCGCGATGGACCCGGACATGGACCGGCCCGAGGACCTGCTGTGGGAGGGCGCCGCCGGCCTCAACGCCGGGCAGTGGGAGCGGTGGCGCCTGCAGGCTCAATTCGAGGTTCGGAAGACCAGCTCGGGCACGCCCCCGGTGCTGGAGGCCCTGGAAGAGAGCCTCGCCTCGCGGCGGGCCGTGCTGGTGCAACTGGAAGTGGGGTTCTGATGCTGATCGTATTCGAGGGAATCGACGGGTCCGGCAAGACGACCCTCTCCAACCGCGTGGCCCAGGAGCTGCGCCGCGCGGGCCTCAGCGTGCGCCACGTCCGAGAGGGCGGCACGCTCGCCTCGCCCGTTTCCGAGGGGCTGCGCCGCTTCACGAGGGACCCGGTGAACCTGGCGCTCACGCCCACCGCGGAGCTGCTCCTCTACGCCGCGCGTGAGGCCCAGCTCCTGGAGGAAATCACCCGCCCCGCGCTCGCCGAGCACGAGGTCGTCATCACCGACCGCTTCTTCTACACCGCCGAGGTGCTCGCCCGCTGGGGCCGCGGCCTGCCGGAGAGCGTGGTGCGCCCCGTGCTCGATGCGTGCTCTCGGGGACTCGTGCCGGACCGCGTCTTCCTCATGGACGTGATGCCGACCATCGCGAAGGCGCGCCGCCGTATCTCGAAAATCATCTCACCGAAGCCCGGCACGCCGTCGCGCAAGGGGCTGGCGGGCTCGGGGCTCCAGGTGCGGCTGCGCGCGGGCTACCGCTCCCTCGCGTCCGAGTCCCCCGAGCGGTGGACGCTGCTGGAGAACGCGGGCGTCCCGCTCGACGTGCTCGTGCAGCAGGTGGTCCAGGACATCCTCCAGGCACGCGATGGCATCGCGCCCCCGGCGCGCGTGCTGCGTCCCACGCCGCCGCCCGTCCGCTCGCTGGAGGAGGCGCGCGCGAGCTTCCTCCACCAGCTCGACGTGTGGATGACGGAGGAGCCGCCGCTCGCGGCGTACTTCCTCTCGGGGATGACGGGCGCGGACATGATGGAGCGGCGCCGGCGCCTGGCCGCGCAGCACCCGGAGCTCGTGGCCCATGGCCTCGGGGGCTTCGCGGATGCGGAGTCCTGGCGGCTCCGGTGGCATCTGATGGAGTACGCCCCGGTGGAGGTGCTGCGCTCGCTCTCGGACGCGGCCATGGATGCACCGGAGGCATGGGAGCTGCGCGAGCGGCTCGTCACCCAGGAGCCGATGGAGGTCGCGAAGTCGCTCACAGGGCTCGACACCGAGAAGTCGTGGTGGATGCGCGAGCGGCTCTCCTTCAACGCATGGGAGGCCGTGGTGGGCTCGCTGGCCGGGCTCGTGGGAGACCGGGCCTGGACGGAGCGGCAGCGCTGGCTCACGGGCTCGGGCGGCGAGGATGCGCTCGGCCTGGACCTGGTGGCGCGCACGGCCTGCCGCTCCATCCGCGGACTCGACGACGACATCGCCTGGGCCTGGCGCGAGCGGGCCTGGAGCATCGCTCCGGACGCGGTGCTCCGCTCGCTGGCGGGGCTCACCAGTCCGCGCTCCTGGCAGCTCCGCGACGAGCACGTGGCCCGCGCCCCCAAGGTCGTGCTCGGCACGCTCGACGGGCTGGACCACCCGCGCGCGTGGATGCTGCGCGAGTCCTTCGGCGCGCAGTGCGATGAGGTGCTGGACTCCATCTACGGCATGGACGTGCCGCAGGCCTGGGGGCTGCGCACGGCGCTCGCGGACACCTGGCCCGCTGCGACGGTGCGGAGCCTGGGCCCGCTGCTCGAGACGCCGCGAGGCCGCTCGCTCGCGGAGCGACTGTTGGCGGCGAACCCCCACGACCTCGGCCTGCTCCGGCAGGCGGCCCGTGGCGCGGCGGACACCTTCCTGGGAGCGTTCGATGCCTCCGCTTGAGAACGTCCTGCAGGGGCTGGACTCGGGAATCCACTCCCTCACCATTCCCACGCTCCTGGCGCGCTTCACGCTGGCGCTGCTGCTGGGCTCGGTCCTCGCGTACCGGCCCTGGCGCAAGCTGATGCCTCACGTGCCGGCCATGGTGCCGGAGACGGCGCACACGCAGGTGCTCATCGCCGTGGCCGGCGCGGTGATGACCACCGTCATCGGCGACAGCATGTCCCGCGCGTTCGGCCTCGTGGGGCTCGGCGGCTTCATCCGCTTCCGCTCCGGCATCAAGGACCCGCGGGACGCGGCGGCCATGTTCGTGATGATTGGCGTGGGCATGGCGTGCGGCCTCGGTGCCGCCTCCATCGCGGTCTGCGCGGCCCTCTTCTTCGGCGGCGTGCTGCTGGTGCTGGACGCCGTCAGCAAGCGCCGCATGGAGCTGGTGACGCTGTCGCTGGGCCTGGAGGACGTGAGCGCGGCCCTGCCCGTGCTGCGAGCGCTGCACCCCGAGGTGCGCTTCCTCTCGCTGGAGCAGTCCAGTTCCTCCGCCGAGGGCACCGCGGTGGTCGAGCTCCCCGTACCCGTGCGCGCGGATGGCCTGGAGCTCATCCAGGGACTGCGCAGCCGGCTGCCCGGCGTGCGGAGCGCGTCGCTGGACCCGGAGTGACTCCGCCCGTGCGCGCTCAAGGGAATCTTCAGATTCGGGGGGCACACTCCATCGTGCCCCGAGGAGGACAGGCGATGGCCCGAAGGATTGGTGACATGAAGCTCCCCCTCCTGCTTGCGCTGTGTGCCGCGCTCGGGTGTGGTTCCTCGGAGGACCCCGATGACGGCCTCTACCCCGTCATCGTAGACGACCTCACCTACTCGCCCTGCGACGAGAGCCAGCGCGTGGGACAGTTCACGGTGGAGTTGGGCGACGGCTACACGGCGGTGCAGGGCCGCGCGCTCAGCGGCGTCGTACCAGCCAACGTGCGCGAGGTGGCCGCCGAGGAGGACCAGTGCCGACTGCTGCTGGGCCGCACCCTCTTCTGCGAGCCCGCATGTGGCGCCTCGCAGACGTGCGGCGAGGACGGCGCCTGCATCCCGTACCCCACCGCCCAGAACCTGGGCACGGTGCGAGTGCTGGGCCTGAAGAGCGACCTGTCCATGTCGCCCAACTCCGTGAGGTTCTACTCCAACGGCTCGACGACGATTCCCCATCCCGGCTTCGACCCGGGCGCGGACATCTCGCTGGTGACGAGCGGCGCAGACCTGCCCTCGTTCTCGCTCCAGGGCCAGGGCGTCGCGGCGCTCAAGGTGCCCGAGGGCGGCATCACCCTGGAGCGCGGGAAGGCCATCACGGTGACGTGGACGCCGTCCACCGCGTCGGAGGCCGCGCGCCTCTACCTCGTCGTGGACCTCGCGCACCACGGAGGCATCGCCGCGTCCGTCGAGTGCGACGGCATCGCGGACACGGGGAGCTTCACCCTTCCCGCGGACCTGCTCTCGCGGCTGCTCGACGAGGGCGTCGCCGGCTTCCCGAAGCTCACCCTCACCCGGCGTTCGGCGGACTCGACGGACACGCAGGCCGGCTGCGTGGAGTTGCTGGTCCTCTCGCAGGTGGAGCGCGAGGTGCTCATCCCCGGACTCGTGTCGTGCAGCACCAACGCGGACTGCCCCGACGGCCAGACCTGCCAGTCGGACCTGACGTGCCAGTGAGCCGCGAACCCCAAGCCATGGAAGGGAGCCTGCCGTGAGACGCTCATTCATCAAGCCTGCTGTCGTTGTGGCCCTCCTCGGAGCCTGGCTCCCGGGCTGTGGCTCGGATTCGCCGCCGCAAGGGTCGGACTCGGAGGACACGGACGGCGGCGGAACGTCTGGAGAGAGCGACGGCGGAACATCCGGAGGGAGCGACGGCGGAACGTCCTCGGGGGACGCGTCGCAGTTCAGCTTCTTCGTGACGAGCATCGAGGCCATGCGCCAGCTCTCCGGCAGCCAGAATGGCTTCGGCGGAGACCTCCGCTACGGCGAGTCCACCGGACTGGCGGGCGCGGACAAGATCTGCCGCACCATCGCGGAGATGGCGGTGCCGGGCGCGGGAGCGAAGACGTGGCGCGCCTACCTCAGCGCGTCGACGGGCGGTGCCGACGGCGGCGTGGTGAACGCCATCGACCGCATCGGCGAGGGCCCCTGGTACGACCGTAACGGCCGGCTCGTGGCGTCGAGCAAGACGGGGCTCCTCGGGAGCCGCCCTGATGGAGACGCGGCCATCAAGAACGACCTGCCCAACGAGCGAGGCGAGCCGAACCACCAGGGCGTGGACAACCACGACACGCTCACCGGCTCCACCAAGGCGGGGAAGTTCAGCGGCACGAAGGCCAACACCTGCAACGACTGGACGAGCGCGGTGGGCTCCACGGGCCGGCCGATGATTGGCCACTCCTGGCCTCGCAGCGCGAGCAACCCCAGCAACGGCGGCAACTGGATGTCCGACCACGAGGCCCCCGGCTGCGCGGCCGGTGTCACCCTCTCCAATACCGGCGGAGGCATGGGTAGCAGCACGGTGGGCGGAGCCGGCGGCTACGGCGGCATCTACTGCTTCGCCGTCACTCCCTGAGCCCTACCCATGCGCGCGCATCGACTGCTGATTCTCGCCACCGTCCTCCTCCTCGCGTGCTCGTCGTCCTCGGATGACGGCGACAGCAACGAGGTGCGGGAGGAGGCCTGCGTGGCGGAGGACGCCGCCTCTCCCGACTCCCTGAAGCACCTCGGCTGCCAGGGAGACTTCGAGGCGCTGGCCTCGGAGCCGCTCGACACGAGCATTCCCGGCGCCCGCTCGGTGAAGGTCGTCCTCGACCGGTTCGACGGGGACGCGCTCTACTTCCAGAACAGCCAGAAGTACTCCATCCACTACGCCTTCGCGTCCGCGAACCTCTCCGGCAACGGGCGCCCCGTGGTGGGCTCGCTCGCGGACTTCAACCAGACGGAGTACACGTCCCCGGACCGCCGCTTCCTGCTCGGCGCCGTCACGTACTACGAGGGGTCGAAGGTCTGGGCGCTGGAGCTCGCGGCCTACGACTCGGCCTCGGCGGCGCTGATGACCCAGCTCTACCAGGCCATCCAGAAGGAGGCGTGGTTCGGCCCCGCGCTGGTCTTCCACCCCACGTCGCAGGCCGTCGCGGCGGAGGCGAAGAACCTGCCCGCTTCCGTCAAGGTGATGACGACGGATGAGCTGTACGAGTCCATCGACTACCAGCCGCTCAACCTGGCCACGTCGGTGGGCCGGCTGCGCTTCCTCAAGGCGGAGGAACTGGCGACGACGTACCTGTCCTTCCGCGACATCGTCGTGCTGGACGTGGTCCCCAACGACATCTCCGTGGTGCTGGGCATCATCACCGAGGAGTTCCAGACGCCGCTGTCCCACGTCAACGTCCTCTCGCAGAACCGCAAGACGCCCAACATGGGCCTGCGCAACGCGATGTCGAACTCGCGGCTGCGTGCGCTGGATGGCCAATGGGTGCGCCTCACCGTGGGCGCCTTCGACTGGAGCGTCGAGGCCGTGACGGCCGAGGAGGCCGACGCCTTCTGGGAGGAGCACAAGCCGGCGCCCGTGCAGCTCCCAGCGGTGGACCTGAGCATCACCGACCTGCGTGACATCGAGGACGTGGTGGTGGAGGGCACCGGCTCGCTGCGCGACGCCATCAAGGCCGCGGTGCCGGCGTTCGGCGGCAAGGCCGCGCACTACTCCGTGCTCGCGAACACGGAGGGCGTGCCCATCCGGAAGGCCTTCGCGGTTCCCGCCGCGTACTACGTCCAATTCATGGAGCAGAACGGGTTCTACGCCCAGGCGGACGCGATGCTCGCGGACCCCGAGTTCCAGCAGAAGCCCGAGGTGCGCGACACGCGCCTGAAGGCGCTGCGCGACGCGATGCAGGTGGCGCCGGTGGACGAGTCCTTCCAGCAACGGCTGAAGGCGAAGCTGGACGCGGACTACCCGGGGCTGAGCATGCGCTTCCGCACCAGCACCAACAGCGAGGACCTGGAGGGCTTCCCCTGCGCCGGCTGCTACGAGTCACACACGGGCGACGCGGGCGACTGGGAGGACGTGCTCGACGCCATCCGCGAGACGTGGGCCAGCATCTGGCTCTTCCGCACCTTCGAGGAGCGCTCGTACAGCAGCATCGACCACAAGTCGGTGGTGATGGCGCTGCTGGTGCACCACAACTTCCCGGACGAGGAGGCCAACGGCGTGGCGCTCACCGCCAACCCGTATGACCCGTCCGGCGTGGAGCCCGGCTTCTACGTCAACGTCCAGGCCGGAGGAGACGCCGAGGTGGTGCACCCGCCTCCGGGCATCACCAGCGACCAGTTCATCTACGGCTTCCACCAGCCCGGCCTGCCCATCACCTACCTGTCCCACTCCAACCTGGTGTTCGACGGGGAGACGGTGCTGACGGCGGCGCAGGTCTACGAGCTGGGCAAGGCGTTCGACGCCATCCACGAGCGCTTCTCTCCGGCCTACGGCCCCAAGGCGGGCAACACCGGCTGGTACGCCATGGACGTCGAGTTCAAGTTCGACGGCGAGCCCGGCGAGACGCCCCACGTCGTCATCAAGCAGGCCCGCCCGAACCCCGGACGGGGCCAATGAGTGGCAGGGAGGTCGCGGTGAAGCGACACGCATGGACACTGGGAGCCGTGGTGCTGCTCGGGCTCACGGCAGCGGGCTGCGGCGGAAGCACCACACCGGGCGATGACACCGGAGACACGCCCTCCACCACGGGGCCGCTGTTGCCGTGGAAGCCAGGCAACCGGTGGACGTACCAGGTGACCGAGGACGGCCAGGTCTCCTCGAAGGAGACCACCGTGGGTGAGCTGGAGCCCGTCGGCGGCACGGGGGTGACCAAGGACGTCCTCGCGAACCGCGTCGTCACCCGGAAGGGAGAGACCGACCAGACGGTGAGCTGGCAGGCCCTCTCCGGCGAGCGCGTCGTGCGTTACCGCGAGCAGTCCTTCCACGCGAGCACCGGGGAGCTGGAGCTGGAGGAGCAGTGGGACCCGCCCAAGCTCCACCTCGACGAGTCGGCCGAGCACGTCGCCCTGGGCGCGAGCTGGCTGGAGGTCTACGAGGAGACGAAGCTGCCCACCGACGACGCGCCGAGCACGGAGACGGCGAGGGACCGCTGGACGGTGATCGCCGAGGACGAGTCCGTCACCGTCCCCGCCGGCACGTTCCGCGCGCTCGTCCTGCGCAAGGCGGGCGGCAGCAGCTCGAAGACGTACTGGTACGTGCGCGGCATCGGCAAGGTGAAGGAGATTGGCGGGCAGACGGAGGAGCTATCCGCCTACGAGCTGGTGCCGTGAGCCACGCTCCTCCCGGCCGCGACCTCGGCCCGCACTGCATGGGGACTGGAGACCCGGTGTCCTCCCGCTTGGGGAGCGGGCTGGATGAGTCCCGCGCCCCGGGTGTTGAGACGGGACGTCGAAGTCCGCGCCGAGGGGAGCTGCATGAGAGGAAGCCTGCGAAGCCAAGCCGTCACCGTCACCGTGCTTCTGGGCATTCTCATCGGAGTGACGGTCGCCACGCTGGCGGGCACCAGCGCGACCATGGAGCGCAACAGCGCCCGCATGATGGGCGTGCTGGAGAGCATGCAGGCGACCGAGGCCCTGGAGAAGGGGCTCATCTTCCACGAGCGGGAGCAACGCCTCTACGAGGCGACCGGCAGGCTCGAGCACTTCTGGGCGACCGTGGAAGCCCAGAAGCGAACGCGCGAGGCACTCGCACGAGTCAGGAGCCTGGCCGACTCCCAAGAGGAGTCCGCCTTCCTCGACGAGCTGGGCCAGGAGATTGAAGGGTACTTCGCCCACCCGACCCCCATCCCCGGGAGCTTCGAGGCGGCGACGGGACGGATGCTCGACCGGGAGATGCACTTCTCGCGAGCGCTGGAGAAGCTCAACTCCGCCGACGTGCGCGCCACATTCGAAGCGAACCAGCGGTGGACACGGAGGGCCCACGTCGTGGGCATGGTGGTGTCGATGGCGATGGTGACCGGAGCGGCCCTGACGTACTGGATGCTGCGGCGGGACGTCTACTGGCCGCTCGAGGCGGTGCGCCAGGCACTCCTGCGCTTCCGCCCGGGCACGCCGCTCCAGCGTGCTCCGGACACGGGCGTGCGGGAGATTCGCGACATCGCCTGCGCCTTCAACGAGACGGCCTCGCGGCTGGAGCGCCAGCGGGAGATGCAGCTCGGCTTCCTCGCCGGCGTGGCGCATGACCTGCGCAACCCGCTCCAGGCGCTGAGCGCGGCCGCTTCCAGTGTTCGCCCCGGGCGTCCTCTTCCTCCCGAGCAGACGCTGAGAGACCGCTTCGCGCTGGTGACACGCCAGGTGGCCCGGCTGACGCGGATGGTGGAGGACCTGCTCGACACGTCCCGCATCGAGGCGGGCCAGCTCTCGCTGAACCGCGACGAGCACGACCTCATCGAGCTGCTGCGCGAGGCCGTGGAGCTGCACCGTCCCGTGAGCGATTCGCACACCCTGGTCACCTCATGGCCGCAGGGCGCGCTTCGGGTGCGGTGCGATGGCGCCCGCATCGCGCAGGTGCTCAACAACCTCCTGAGCAATGCCATCAAGTACTCGCCCGACGGAGGCCCGGTGCGCGTGGAGGCCGGGAGCACGGCGGACTGCGTCTGGGTGGCCGTGCACGACTCGGGCGTCGGCGTGGACGCCTCGGAGCGCGAGAGCATCTTCGAGCCCTTCCGCCGCAGCGCCACCCACCGCGCCAGCATCCCGGGCGTCGGCCTGGGTCTCTCCGTGTCGCGCCGCATCCTCGAAGCCCACGGCGGCTCCATCCACGTGGAGAGCGAGCCGGGCCACGGGACCACCTTCCGCATCCGGCTGCCCCATGCCACCGCCGAGTCGGCCGCACCCCGGCCCCCACCCTTGACACTTGCGCAGGCCCACCCCGGCTGAGGCGCACACGCAATCGGTTGCGCCGGATATCGTACCCTCCGGGAACTCACTGGAGGACGAATGAACTGGCTGAAGGCGCTCTGCATGGGCGTGCTCGTGGCGTGGATGGGCGTGGCGCCCGGCGCCGAGGCGGCGTCGCAGAAGCAGGAGATTGACCGGCTCATCACGAAGTACCAGCAGCTCGGCCAGTTCAACGGCAGCGTGTTGGTGGCCAACGAGAAGGGCGTCATCTTCGAGAAGGGCTACGGCTTCGCCAACTTCGAGTGGCAGGTGCCGAATACGCCCGACACGAAGTTCCGCGTCGGCTCGGTGACGAAGCAGTTCACCGCGATGGTCATCCTGCAGCTCGCCGCCGAGGGGAAGCTCCAGGTCGAGGACCCCGTCACGAAGTACCTGCCGGACTACCGCAAGGACACGGGCGACCGCATCACCCTCGCCCACCTGCTGCAGCACACGTCCGGCCTGCCCAACTACACCAACGCGGAGTTCTTCAAGAAGAGCTCACGAGACCCGTACACCGTCGCGGACTTCGTGAAGAAGTTCTGCAGCGGGGACCTGGAGTTCGAGCCCGGCACGAAGTTCAACTACAGCAACTCGGGCTACTTCCTGCTCGGCGCCGTCATCGAGAAGGTCACCGGGCAGACGTACGCGGAGGCGCTGAAGCAGCGCATCTTCGACCCGCTGGGGATGAAGGGCACCGGCTACGACGTGAGCGCCACGGTGCTCCCGAAGCGCGCGAGCGGCTACGAGGCCCGTCCCGGCGGGTACGTCAACGCGGACTACCTCGACATGACCATCCCCTACGCCGCCGGCTCGCTGTACTCGACGGCGCAGGACCTCTACCGCTGGGACCGCGCGCTCTACGAGGACAAGCTCCTCCCCGCGCAGCTCAAGCAGCGGATGTTCACCCCGGGGCTGGAGAACTACGGGTTCGGATGGATCATCAACCCGCTCGAGCTGCACGACGGCAAGACGAAGCTCGCGAGCATCGGACACGGCGGCGGCATCAACGGCTTCGCCTCCCTGCTCATCCGCGCGCCCGAGAAGAAGGAGTTCGTCATCCTCCTCGACAACACGTCCCGCGGGCGGAAGCAGATGGAGATGGCGACGGGCGTCCTGAGCATCCTCCACGGAATCCCACCGAAGCAGCCCCAGCAGGCCATCGGCGACGTGATGCTGGCCATGCTGGAGAAGTCGTCCGCCGCGGAGGCCATCGCCCGCTACCGGACGCTCAAGGCCACGAAGGTGGCCGAGTACGACTTCGCGGAGCGCGAGCTGAACAACGTCGGCTATCGGCTCCTCGGTACCGGGCGCGTCGCGGAGGCCATCGAAGTCCTCAAGCTCAACGTGGAGATGTTCCCCAACTCCGGGAATGTCTACGACAGCCTCGGTGAAGCGTACCTGGCGCAGGGGAACAAGGAGCAGGCGCTGGTGAACTACCGCCGCGCCGTGGAGCTGGACCCCAAGAACACGAACGCGGCGCAGACCGTGCAGCGGCTGGAGAAGCCGAGCGCCGCGCGCTGATGCGTCGGGAGTGCGGCCCCGCGACTTCCCAGCGGGGCCGCGCCTACCGCGCTGGAGCCTCCGGAGCACCCTGCTCGGGTGCCCCGGCCGGCACGGTGACCTTCGGCGCGGACCGGACCGGGCGCCAGTTCAACGCCACCCGGAGGAACGGCGCGGGATGCGTGGAGCTGGCGCCGAGCTCCAGCGCCTTCCGGTCCTTGTCGAGCAGCGCGAAGTCGTTGAGCACGTCGAGCCCCACGGACGTGCTCAGCCACACGGTGCCGCCGCCCAGCCGGACGTTGGCCGTGGGGCCGAAGTGCAGCGACGTCTCGCGGACGAAGTGCGCGCCCAGCGCGAGCCCGTCCTCCGGCATCCGGGCGTGGAAGACCTGCTGGTCGAACACGCCGGTGAGCCCCAGCTCCAGCCCGTCCCCGAACTTCCGCATCAAGGTGAGCCGGGGCAGGCCGAGCTCCACGATGTACGGCCCCTTGCGGTAGCCGAAGCCCACGATGGGGATGACGGGGAGCACGTTGAAGGGCCACAGCACGACGACGCCGAACATGAGCCGCATCCCGGGGTCGCCGCCGATGAGGTAGTTCGCCATGGCGTAGCCCACCCAGGACATGTCCATGCCCAGGTCGAATGAGCTCCGGAAGTCGGTGCGCGCCGTGCCCGATACCCCCGCGAACATCATCCACCGGGGCGCGAGCGGCCGGACCGCCGTGAGCCCGAGCTGGATGCGGTGGAAGCGGCGGCCCAGGTCGTCCTCATCGCGGCCCACCAGCGTCCCCTGAGGCTCCAGCGCCAGCCACCGCGTCTCGTACGCCAGCGATGGGACGAGCACCGTCTTCCCGAGGAACACGGGCGGCAGGGGCATGCGGAGGTCCCACTGCCTCCAGTTGTCGAGCTTCCCTCCTTCCGCGCCGATGGCCGTGCCGCGCGCAAGGCTGAAGCTGACGTAGGCGCGGTCTTCCGACGTCTGGGCACTCACCGGGGTGGAGAGCAGGAGCAGGCCCAAGGCGATGAGGCCGCACTGCAATCGGGAGCCTCTCGTCATTCGCAGGGACACGTGGAGCCGTCCTTTCGCGGGGGAGACGGGGAGTGTACCGCGAGTCAGTCCTGACTCGATGCCGTTCCTTTATTTACTCAGTTACGCTAACGGCCCGTGACGCCCTACACGATGTTGCATCTGGCGCTCGCGGGAGCGTTCTTGGTGCTCGCCCTGGTGCACCTGGCGACGTGGGCCGCGGTCCGCTCGCAGCGCGTGCAGCTCTGGCTGGCCTGGAGCTTCCTCGGGTTCGCCGTCATCAGCTTCGTCGCCGGGCTCACCAGCCGCGAGGCCAGCGCCGTCTTCACCGACACGCGCCCGTGGCTGGTGTTCGGCACGCTCACCTCGGTGGCCCTGCCCTACCCGCTGTTGCGCGTGGCGTGGTCGCTGCTGGACCAGCCGCTCACCTTCGGCCGGCGGGTGATGCTGGGGGTGACCGTCGCGCTCGGGGTGGTGCGGGTGCTCGACATCACCCTCTCCGTGCTCTCGCTGGGGGCGACGCGGCTGGCGTTGGAGGACCTGTCGCGGGCGACGGCGGGGCTGAGCCTGCCGCTGTTCTGGGTGCTCGCGGCGTGCGTGGCGGGGACCTGGGCCTTCGAGGCGATTCGGCTGATGAAGCGCCGCGGGGCCATGTCGGCGGCGGTGCTCTGCGCGGCGCTGTGCGCGTTGGTGCTGCTGGGGCGGGAGCTGACCATCGACCTGGGTTGGACTCCGGGGCCGTCGCTGTTCGCGCTGGTGGGGCTGCCGTTCCTGCTGCTCGCGACCACCGCGCTGGCCATCCTCACCGCGCGCTCGCTGCGGGGCGCGGACCTGGGGACGGGCATCCACCGCTACCGCCGGCTCGTGAGGCTGGGGCGCGGCGGCATGGGCGAGGTGTGGCTCGCGGTGCGGACCGGGCGCGCGGGCTTCCACCGGCTCGTGGTGCTCAAGCGGATGCTGGACGAGGGCGGCGGCGGCGAGGACCCCGCCGTGCGCCTCCACCGCTTCATCGGCGAGGCTCGCACCGCCGCGCGCCTCCACCATCCGCACGTCGTGTCCGTCTACGACCTCGGGCAGGTGGATGGCGGGTGGTTCATCGTCATGGAGTACCTGAGCGGCGTGAGCGTGCTGGAGCTCGTCCGGCGCGTGCGGAAGGAAGAGGCGCTGCCGCTGGAAGTGGTGGTGGAGCTGTGCCAGCAGGCGCTGCGCGGACTGGCCTATGCGCACGAGCGCGGCGTGATTCACCGGGACATCAGCGCGGACAACCTCATCGTGTCCTTCGATGGCGTGGTGAAGGTGGTGGACTTCGGAATTGCCCATGGTGCCGGTGACGCCACGGAGCGCGTCTCGGGTACGACGGTGGTGCCGGCGGTGGACCGGCTCACGCAGGTGGGCGACGTCATCGGGAAGTTCGTCTACATGCCGCCCGAGCGGCGCGCGGGAGCCCCTGCCACCGCGTCCGGCGACCTCTATGCGCTGGGCTGCGTGCTGCATGAGTTGTTGTTCGGAACGCTTCCGAGGCCACAGGAGAACGCGGGAGGCCCCCGGCTCCCGCGCCTGGAGCGGCCCGATGCACCGGAGGCGTACAGGATGCTCAGGGACGTCGTCGACATCGCGCTCCGGCCGCATCCGGAAGACCGCTTCGCCGATGCGTGGGCCTTCCAGCGTGCGCTCGCTCCGGTGCGGCACGCGCTGCCGGAGGTGGACCTCGCGAGCTGGCTGCGCACGAGCTTCGCGGAGCGGTGGGCACGCGAGCGGGAGCTGTCGGAGCTGAGCGACCCCACGCCCGCCGAGGTCGAAGCGCTGCTCACGCGCGAGATGCCCGCGGACCCAGCGGTACACGACGCGGCCACGAGACTCGTGAAGCCGGGCACCGACGCGGCGCCGACTGTCATCCAGCGCTCGCGCTGAGCCCCTGCTTCCGGGGTCATCGGCGGCATCGATGAGCGCATAGAGCTCCGTCCCGTGCTCCCACCCCACTCGCGCCCCTTCCACCCCTTCCCCGCCCCTGAAGCGGAGCCTTCCCGTCAGGCCGTCCCGAGGCCCTGTTCGGGCGGCGCGTAGACGACGTCCCCGTTCGACGGGTCCTCCTGCACCAGCGTGTAGTTGATGGACTGGTCCTTCTTCAGGTCGAGGTCGTGGAGGAAGCGCTTCCACTCGTCAGGGGGCATCGTCTGGCAGCCGGCGCTGCGCGGATTGTCCTCGCGGCCCATGTGCCAGAGGTTTTCCTCGCCATCCTTGCCGCGCACGTTCTCGTCGAAGTCGCCGTCATGGTCGACGTCGTACTCGGCCTGCCATTTCGCCCCCTCGGGCGCGCCAAGAATCTCCCGCGTGCCCTCGTTGTCGAACGGCCCCCGCGTGAAGAGGCCACCGAGCATCCGGCCGGTGGAGTGGCGCAGGTGGTACGTGTACGAGCCCTCCGGCAGCCGTCCCAGGTCCTTCCGGTCGTCCCCGCCAATCTCCTCGCCCCAGCCCTCGTCGAGCATCTGCTCACCGGGCTCGGTGCAGGCGCTGTACGACGTGCAGTGCTTGCCGCCCTTCTCGTCCACCCAGATCAGCACGGCCTTGTCGTCGTAGGCCCCCTTGCCGTCGTTGGTCTTCGTGTTCGTGTCGTGGCGGATGGCGAGCATGTTGCGCTTGCCGGGCGTCGAGTCGAACGTGCCGCCATTGCGCTCGATCATGGCCTTGTAGTGGTCGTACTGCGCGGCCTCCTCCGCCGCCTTCTGATCCTGGCAGGACGACAGCGGCGCCGGGGCGAGCACCTGGGTGTCGCCGTCGGCGACATTCCTCTTCTGCAGGTCGGTCGGCACCTGCGCGGCATCGAGCGCCGCCTTCCGCTCGGGACTTCCGGCCGGGGTGGCGAAGATGCTCTTCACGTCCTTGCCCGACACCGTACCGGCCTCTTTGTAGTGCGGGTGCTCGGCGAGGTATTCCCTGGTGCTCGCGTATGCCTTGCCGGTCGTCGGGTCCACCACCCGATCACCCTGGCGCACCACCACGTGGCCGTCCCTGGCCTTGACGCCCTCGCGGGTGTCATCCAGCAGCACCAGCTCCGCTTCCTGCTGCGCACCCTCCGGGAGCGTGCCGATGTAGTCGACCGCCTGGTCCAGGCAGTTGACCTTGGCATCGTTGACGTCCTCCGTCAGCAGGGTCGACGCCTCCCTGCTGCCTTGCAGGTCGACCCTGGGCTTCTGGGGCGCGGGCGTGAACGTGTCGCGCGGCGGCTGCTGCGAGGAGACGGCCCGCGGCTGCGCGGCAAGAGCGGGCGGCTTCGGCTGGGTCGACACCGGGGGGACGACGGGCTTCTGGGGTTGGGTCTGGCGGAAGATACGGGGGAAGTTCATGACGGCCTCCATGGAGGTGTTGCCTTCAATCAGCAGAGGCCGGTGACCCGACAGCCATCCCAGGAAAATGCACACGGCGCGAACCGGGGACAGCGCGTTCGCGGAGGAGTACGCGGACGCCGTCCTCGCGGTCTCGAGGCTCCGAGGGGACCTGGGGGCCTCCAATCCGCTGAGCGCAAATATCAGTCGCTCCCCTCCTCCACACGCCGACGGACGCTCCCCACCTGGTGCCTTTCCCTGTGGCGGCCGGGCGCGGCTCTGTCCGTTGGGGAATGCAAGCTGACAAAATAAGCTGTTCCTTACATTTTCCCTGGGTCACGAGCACCGGGCATGCCCAGGGAAAATCCATGAGTCCGTCACGCAATCTTCAAGTCCTCATCGCCGGCGCGGGCCCCACGGGCCTGACGCTGGCCTGTGAGCTCGCGCGGCGCGGAGTCGCGTTCCGGTTGGTGGAAGCCCAGCCGAAGCACTTCGCCGGTTCGCGCGGCAAGGGCCTGCAACCGAGGACGCTCGAGGTCTTCGACGACCTGGGCCTCATCGGCCCGCTCCTCGCATCCGGCACGAAGTACCCGCGCCTCCGCATGTGGTGGCGAGGCCTGCCGCTGATGCGCTGGAGCATGTTCGAACAGCGCGAGCCCACACCGGACGTGCCGTACCCCAACACCTGGCTCGTCCCGCAGTGGCGCACCGAAGAGCTGCTGCGCGAGCGGCTCGCCGCGTACGGAGGCACGGTGGAGCTGGCCACCGCGCTCACCGGCTTCGAGCAGGACGCGGGCGGCGTCACGGCCACGCTGACGCGGGATGGACGCACCGAGCAGGTCCGCGCGAGCTACCTCGTCGGCGCCGATGGCGGGCACAGCTTCGTGCGCAAGGCGCTGGGCGTGGGCTTCGCGGGAGAGACCTACGAAGAGGAGCGGATGTTGGTGGGCGACGTCCGGGTGGATGGGCTCGACCGTGAGAACTGGCACGTCTGGCCGAAGACGAAGGGCGGCGCCATCGCGCTCTGCCCCCTGCCCGGCACGGAGCACTTCCAGTTCTTCGCGAAGCTCCCCACCGGGATGAAGCCGCCGGAGCTCACCGAGCACGGCCTCCAGCAATTCTTCGCCGAGTGCGCCCGGCCACGCTCGGGAATCCGCCTTCACAGCCCGAGCTGGCTCTCGGTGTACCGGCCGAACGTGCGCATGGTGGACCGCTACCGGGTGGGCCGCGTGTTCCTCGCGGGAGATGCCGCGCACGTCCACCCGCCCACGGGAGGCCAGGGGCTCAACACCGGCGTCCAGGACGCGTACAACCTGGGCTGGAAGCTGGGCCACGTGCTCGCGGGCGCGCCCGAGGCGCTGCTGGACACGTACGAAGAGGAGCGGCTGCCCATCGCGGCGCAGGTGCTGGGCCTCTCCACCCGGCTGTATCGCCAGGCTTCAGCGAACGGTGGCCTCAAGCCGCAGCGGCGGGGCGCGGACGAGCAGCAGCTTGGAATCAGCTATCGCGGGGGCACGCTGTCTCGCGACGAGCAGCGCAACCCGGGAAGGCTGTGCGCGGGAGACCGGGCCCCGGATGCGCCCTGTCACGACGCCAGCGGCGGTGCTGTCCGCCTGTTCGATGCCTTCCGGGGGCCGCACTTCACGCTGCTCGCCTTCGGCGAGGCGCATGCGGGCACGGTGACACGCGTGAGCGAGCGCCACGCGACCATGGTGCGAGCCCTGCGGCTGTTGCGGCCGGGAGAGCGCTGCCACGGGCAGGACCTCGTCGACTCCGGCGGTCACGCGCGCGCGGCCTACGACGTGCTAGGCGACGCGCTCGTGCTGGTGCGGCCGGATGGCCATGTCGGCCTGTTCGCGAGCCCGGGCACTCCGGAGCAGGTGGAGGACTACCTCCGCCCTCTCCTGAGCCCACAGCTCCCCAGGACGGAGAGGAGCCCTGTTGGCTATTGCTCGTGACAGTCCACCCAGCTCACGCCCGAGCCGCGCACCTCGCGCCAGATGCGCGGGAGGGCCTCGAGCGCCTTCGGGTGGGTGTCGTGGAAGAGGATGATGCCGCGCCGCCACAGCAGCATCAGCGTCAGCACGCGTCCAGCGGCCCTCGAGCCGGTGATGCTCGCGTGCCAGTCCTGCGAGTCGATGTTCCATAGGACGTCCTTCATCCCCCCGTGCTCCAGCGCCTGGAGGATGGCCGGGTTGCGCTGACCGTACGGCGGGCGGAACAACGTCAGCTTCGCCTGGCCCTCCGGCAGACTCTCCGCGAGCCGGGAGTGGAAGGACGTCATGCCCTCCACCGCGCCGGCCCAGGTGGCATGGGAGCGATGCTCCTGGCCGTGCGAGCCAACGCACATTCCCGCGTAGAGCGTCCGGAGCTGCTCCACCGACGTCGCCTTCCGCCGGGCCGTGTACGCGTTGCCCAGCAGGAAGAAGGCCGCGTGGATGCCCTCGGCGCGCAGCGTTCCGGTGAGCACGTCCGTGCCGCCGCCCCTGGGCGTGGGGCCGTCATCGAAGGTGAGCAGGAAGTGCCGGTCGGGCAGCTCCTGGCCGAAGTGCTCGGAGGGCGCCAGCGGGAGAATCTCACTCGTCACCTTGGGGAAGAGCCCTGCCAGCCGGGCCTGCTCATACAGGTAGCCCTGATGGAAGGGCTTCTGCTCCGCGTACCAGGGCGCCAGCTCCGCCGGCAGCGTGCCCAACCCTCTGCGCGCGGTGGTGACCAGCGACTCCCAGCTCGCGGGTGCCTCGCCCTCGCAGAAGAGGGCCCCGGCGGTGCACGTCTCTCGCGCCTTCCGGAAGTTCTCCACCAGCACCTTCCGCAGGCCCTCCTTCCACCGCGCCACCGACGCGGCGTATCCCGAGCCCGCGTCCTGGCGCGGCTCCGAGTCCGCCAGCGCCTCGACGAACACGGCGATCTCCGCGCGCGAGGCCATGTCGAAGGCCTGGGGGGACTCCAGGGGCCAGGGCCAGTGGGCGCGCTCGGTGAGTGAGACCTTCAGGCCCGCCGCGTGGGCGGAGGGCGCGAGCAGGGCGGCGCAGACGAGCGCGGACAGGATGAGGAAGAGGCGCGACATGGGGCACTCTCGGGGAACGCGGGCGCCGAGGCCTACTTCACGGCCTCGGCCTGCTTGCGCTGCATGCGCGCGATGGCGTCGCCGTAGACCTTCATGGGCCGGTTCTGGTTCGCCCACCAGAAGTTCTGCTCCGCCTGCTTCCAGTCCCCCTGGGCCTCGAAGATGCGCGCGATGTTGTAGTACGAGCTGGCCATCACCCCACTCTTCCCCGAGCCCCGCGCCAGCGAGATTGCCTTCCGGTTGGCCCAGATGGCGTTCGGGTAGTCCCCCACCTTCTGGTACGACAACCCCAGGTTGCTGTACGCCTGAGCGTGCGCCGGGTTCTTGTCCACCGCCTGCTGGTAGAGGGCAATCGACTCCTTCAGCTTGCCCTGGTGATAGAGCTGCTCGCCCTTCTTGTTGATCGAGTCTGCGCTCTCCACCGCGGCCACGCTGCTGCGCGAGCGGGCGATGCGCCCGAGCAGCACCGGCGGGCTGCCGGCGTACACCTCCACCTCGGAGAGCCCGGTCAGGTCGGAGCCACCGTGCACGCTGACGATCTCCAACTCCAACGCGCCGGCGGACACGGCCGGGGAGAGCGCGAACTCCTGCCGGCCCTTGTCCTTCTCCAGGGTGACGACCTTGGTGAAGGCCCCGAGCGTCAGACGCACCTCCTTGGGGCACCCGTAGCCGGCCGGCGGCGGCGTGAGGGCGACGCGGCTCACGGCCTCTTCCTTCTCGAAGCGCATGTGGAGCCACTCACCGATGCCCTGGCCGGGCACGCCCTCGGCCCAGACCGTGTCCGGCGCGCCGTCCACCACGTGCACCGGCGCGTACCGGCTTTCTTCTCCCGAAAAGAAGTCCATGCGGGAGCTGGCGGTGATCCAGCTCGGCGCCTGGTACTGCGTCACGTCGAGGCCCGTGTCCTTGCCCACCTTCACGCGCACCTCCACTGCGCGGCGGGTGGCGTCATCCTGCGGACGGGGGCTGCGGTAGCTGACGACGTAGTTCACCGCCACGCCGCCCGCCAGCGAGCGGACGATCTCCCGGAAGTCACCCGAGTCCTTGTCGAAGAAGGTGCCCCCCAGCTTCCCCGGCATCCAGTGGTAGGGCTCCAGGTCCGGGCCCACCACGTGCAGTTGCACACCCCTGGACTGGAGCGCCTCCGCCACGCCCTGCGCGGTGCGGCTCGTCACCTTGTCACCCGAATGGAAGGAGGCGTCGGTGATGAGCAGGAAGACCTTCTTCGCACCGGGCCGGTGCGACAACTTCGAGGCCTCGATGAGCGCGTCGAGCTGGTTCTCGGGCTCGTCGTCGCCGCCCTCCGCCGTCAGCTTCGAGAGCTGCCGCTTGAACTCCTCGACGTTCGCTGTGTACGGCACCACGCGCTCCACCCGGTCCGAGTACGAGACGAGCGCGAGCCTGAAGTCGAAGCCGCTGTTGCCGAGGATGTCCGCGAACTGGCGCGAGCGCTCCACGAGGCCGGCGATCTCCTCGCTCATGCTGCCCGTTTGATCGAAGACGAAGACCACATCCACCGAGCTGCTGGTAGCGGCGCCCTCGAGGCGCTGCTCCTCGAAGGAGATGATCTCTCCGGGGTTCATGTCCTCGCGGATGGAGAAGGCCTCGCGGGTGAGGCCCCCCATGCGCTTGCCGGTAGCGCTATCGCGCACGTTGACCGTGAGCGTGACGACGGGAAACTGGCTGCTCTGCGGGGTGATGATGACCTCGGGAGTGGCCCCGGCGGTGGAAGCGGCGAAGCACAACGAGACAGCGAGCGGCGTGAACCAGCGCATGTGAGGCACCTGACTGTGGGGGACGCGCGTCCCAAAGCACGCGGCGTGCCGACGGTCAGATGGGCGGACCTGCCCGGAACAGTCTCCTCCTGGCCACGTTGTGGCCCCTCGGGCACCGAAGCGCGGGCATCCAGCCACAGCTTTCCCGCCGGGCAGTTCCATCACGTGGCCGCCACCTACGACGGCATCGCGTTCAAGCTGTATGTCGATGGCCTGCTCGAAGGAGCGCGAACCCTCCAGAAGACCCTTGTGTATGACTCCGCGACGCCATGGACCATCGGTTCGACCTACTCGCCCTTCCGTGAGTTGGGTTACCCCAGAACCTGGACTGGCATCATCGACGAGGTAGGCATTCACAATCGGGCCCTGACCCAGGAGGAGCTCCAGGCCGTCTTCAACTCAGGCGGTGCAGGTAGTTGCCGCACAAGGTGAGCAGGGGTTGCCCACCTTGTTCTCGCCGGACTGGCTGGAGTGGGGGGCCGTCGGAGTCCAGGTCCGCCGGTCCCCACGTCAGCCTGTAGTTGACGGGTCCTCCTGGAGCTTCTGCGCGAGGTCCTCCACGGTGGGAGCCCGGAGGATGGAGTGGTGGTCGCCGGAGAGCTCGCACACCTCCACGCCTCTGGCCGCGAGCCGTGCCCAGCCGCCATCCGGACCGGTGGGCACCTGCGTCTCGCTCGCGCGCACCAGCGTGACGCGACCTCCGTAGGTGCCCGGCTCGTAGCGCCACAGCGCACGAAGGTTGCTCGCGAAGACGCGGTACAGCGTGTGGAGCTGTTCGAGCCCTACTCCGCGCGCCAGCACTCCGGCGCTCCGGCCCGCCTCCAACATCTGGCTCAGCAGCGCGTCTCCGCTCGGGAGTGCTTCTGCGTCCAGTTCGGGAACCGGCAGGCCGACGAGGCGCGCGGTGAACTCCACGAACCGGGCCGCGAGCCACGACTCCCCTGCCCCTTCGGGCGGACGCTGGTCGAAGGCGTAGGAGTCGATGAGCACGAGCTGTTCAATCCGCTCGCCGCGCTGCTCCAGTTGTCGCGCCATCTCGAAGGCCACCATGCCGCCGAGCGACCAGCCACCCAGCCGGTACGGGCCGGACGGCTGCACTTCGCGCAGCGCCTCCACGTAGCGCGCCGCCAGCGCTTCCACCGTCTCCAGCGGTGCCTGTTCGCCCTCGATGCCGGGCGCCTGGAACGCATGGAACGGCTGGTCCGGCCCCAGCGCACGAGCCAGGTCCAGGTACGGCAGGACATTGCCGCTGACCGGGTGGACGCAGAAGAACGGCCGGCGTGAGCCACCGGTGGTGAGCGGCACCAGCACGGACGACTGTCCCGGTGCCTCGCGCAGCCGTGCGGCCAGCTCTTCGAGCGTGCTCGACTGGAAGAGTGACACCACCGGCAGGCTCCGGCCCAGGCGCTCGCGGATGAGCGACATCATCCGCATCGCCAGGAGGGAGTGGCCTCCCAGCGCGAAGAACTCCGAGTGGATGCCGATGGGCGACACGCCCAGCAGCTCCTCCCAGATGCACGCGAGGCGCAGCTCCAGGTCATCGCGTGGCGCCACGTAGACGTGGGCCTGTTCCGTCGGAGCCTCCGGCGCGGGGAGCGCCTTGCGGTCCACCTTGCCGTTCGGAGTCAGCGGCAGCGCGTCCAGCGTGACGAAGGCGGAGGGCACCATGAAGTCTGGCACCCGCTCCTTCAGGAAGCGCCGCAGCTCCGAAACGTCCGCAGCCGTCCCCGGCCGGGCCACGAGCCACGCCACCAGTCCCTGGTCGCGAGCCATCACCACGGCCTCGCGCACATCCGGATGCTGGCGCAGCGCCGCCTCCACTTCGCCCAGCTCGATGCGGAAGCCACGCACCTTCACCTGCTGGTCGATGCGGCCGAGGTACTGCAACACGCCCTCCGCGAGCCACCGCACCCGGTCTCCCGTGCGGTACAGCCGCGCGCCGGGCGTCGTGCTGAACGGGTCCGGGACGAAGCGCTCCGCCGTGAGCTCGGGCCGGTCCACGTAGCCGCGAGCCAGGCCCGCGCCGCCGAGGTACAGCTCGCCCGCGACACCCGTGGGCACGGGCTGGCCGAACGCATCCAGCACGTAAGCCCGCGTGCCATCCAGCGGCCGGCCCAGCGTCGGCTCACGCGTCGCACCGCGAGGCGCCAGGGCCCACGTCGAGTACGTCGTGTCCTCGGTGGGGCCGTAGAGGTTGAAGACGCGCTCCACGCCGGGCGCGGCCTCGTGAATGGCCTGCACCAGCGAGTTGGCCAGCGGCTCGCCCGCGAGGTTCACCGTGCGCACCGAGCCAGGCACGGCGTGCGCGCGAACCAGCTCCGCCATCGCCGAAGGCACGGTGTTGATGAGGGTGACGCGTCCGGCCGCCGGCAGCGAGGGCAGCTCGAGCGCGTTCCTCGCCACCACCACCGCGCCGCCGCGCGTGAGGGGCGCGAAGAGCTCGAAGACGGAGAGGTCGAAGTTGAGCGAGGTGGAAGCCAGCACTCCGGCCAGCGTCTCCGCCGGGAAGACGCGCGCCGTCCACCGCAGGAAGGCCACTGCGCTCCGGTGCTCCAGCGCGACGCCCTTGGGCCTGCCCGTGCTGCCCGACGTGAAGAGCACGTAGGCCAGGTGGTCCGCGGTGACGCCGGAGACCGGTGCCTCGATGGGCCCGTCCGCCAGCACGCGCGCATCGTCAATCGCTACGAGCGCCGCTGTCGTGGAAGGTAGCGAGTCCAGCAGGTGTCGCTGGCCCACGACCACGCGAGGCTTCGCATCCTCCAGCATGAACCCGAGCCGCTGGCGCGGGTACGCCGGGTCAAGCGGCACGTACGCACCACCCGCCTTGAGCACACCGAGCACCGCGACCACGAGCTCCGCCGTGCGCTCCATGCACAGGCCGACCCGCACCTCCGGCCCCACGCCGAGTCGGCGCAGGTGATGCGCAAGCCGGTTGGCCCGCGTCTCGAGCTCGCGGTACGTCAGCGACACGTCCCCCGCGAGCACCGCGACGGAGTCCGGCATGGCAGCCACCTGCCGCTCGAAGAGCGTGTGGATGCAGGCATCCGCGGGACCCGCCGAGCCGGTGTCGTTCCACTCCACGAGCAGGCGGCGCCGCTCCGAGTCACCCAGCAGGGGCACGGTGAAGACAGGCTGCTCAGGCCGCGCCAGGGCGCCTTCGAGCAGCGCCTGGAGATGACCGAGCATCCGCTCCACCGTCGCGGGCTCGAACAGCGCGGTGCTGTACTCCAGGCCGCCGGTGAACCCGTCCGCCCCGTCCGTGAGACCGAGCGTGAGGTCGAACCGAGCCACGCGGTGCTCGACCTCGACGGGATGGAGCACCAGGTCCGACAGGCCCTGCCCAGCGGCCTTGGGCGTGCTGTCGAGCGTGAACATCACCTGGAACAGCGGCGAGTGGCTGAGGCTGCGCTCAGGCCGCAGCTCCTCCACGAGCTTCTCGAAGGGAACGTCCTGGTGCGCGTACGCGCCCAGCGTCACCTCGCGCACCCGGGCGAGCAGCTCGCGGAAGGACGGGTTTCCGTCCAGCCGGGTCCGCAGCACCAGCGTGTTGACGAAGAAGCCGATGAGCCCCTCCGTCTCCGCCCGCGTCCGGCCCGCGATGGGCGAGCCGACGCTCACGTCGTCCTGTCCGGAGTAGCGCGCCAGCACCGCCTGGAACGCGGCCAGGAGCACCATGAACGGGGTCACTCCCTCGCGTTTGGCAAGCGCCTTCACGGCGTCCGTCAGCTCGCGTCCGAGCGAGAACGGAGCGAACGCGCCCTCCAGCGACTGCACCGCGGGCCGAGGCAGGTCCGTGGGCAGCTCCAACAAGCGAGGCGCGCCGTCGAGCTGCTGCCGCCAGTAGCCAAGCTGTGCCGCCAGCGTCTCGCCTTGCAGCCAGCCGCGCTGCCACAGCGCGTAGTCCGCGTACTGGAGCGGAAGCTCCGGCAGCGGCGACGGGCGGCCCTGGGAGAACGCCGCGTAGAGCTCCGAGAGCTCGTGGACCAGCAGGCCCATGGACCAGCCGTCGGAGATGATGTGGTGCATGACGAGCACCAGCACGTGCTCCTGCGTGGAGAGCTTCAGCAACGTCGTCCGCAGCAACGGTCCCTGAGCGAGGTCGAACGGACGCTGGGATTCCTCCTGCGCCTGGCGGAGTGCTTCCGCCTCACGCGAGGCAGCAGGGAGGGAACTGAGGTCCACGGTGTGCAACCGCGCGCGGCCTTCGGGGTCGATGACCTGCACGGGCGAGCCGTTCGCGACCTGGAAGGTCGTGCGCAGCGACTCGTGACGACGCACGAGCTCGTGGAAGGCGCGTTCCAGAGCACTCGTGTCGAGCACCCCGGACAGGCGCACCGCGGAGGGGACGTTGTAGACGGTGTTCCCCGGCTCCAGTTGCTCCAGGAACCAGAGGCGCTGCTGTGCGAAGGACAGAGGGAGCGCACCGTCGCGAGTTGCGCGCTTCAGCGACGGAGCCTGGGTGCCGGCGGTGCGGGCTCGTGCTGCCTCCACGCGCTGAGCCAGCTGGGCCACCGTGGGCGACTCGAACAACTCGCGCAGCGGGAGCTCCACCAGGAAGGTGTCGCGGATGCGCGACACGAGCTGGGTCGCGAGCAGCGAGTGGCCACCGAGCTCGAAGAAGTCGTCGAGCACACCCGGGTTGTCGTGGCGTAGGACTTCCGACCACAGGCGGGCCAGCGTCTGCTCCACCGGCGTGCGCGGAGCGACGTACTCCCGACGACCGGCGGTCGAGATTGCGTCCGGTGCGGGCAGGGCCTTGCGGTCCACCTTCCCGTTGGGCGTCAGCGGCAGCGCGTCCAGCACCACGTATGCCGACGGCACCATGTACTCCGGCAACCGCTGCTTCAGGTGCATGCGCAGGGTGGCCGCGTCGATGGTGGCGTCCTCCCTCGTAGTCACGTACGCGACGAGGCGCCTGCCCTCGCTGCCATCCTCTCGTGCGATGACGACGGCCTCGCTGACTCCCGGGTGCTGGGCCAGTGCCGTCTCCACCTCACCCAGCTCGATGCGGAAGCCACGCACCTTCACCTGCGTGTCGCGGCGGCCGAGGAACTCCAGCGTCCCGTCTGGGCGCCAGCGCACCACATCGCCTGTGCGGTACAGCCGCTCGCCCTTCCCGAACGGGCTGGGCACGAAGCGTTCCGCCGTCAGCTCCGGACGGCCCACGTACCCCACCGCCAGGCCATCTCCGCCGACGTACAGCTCGCCCGGAACGCCCACCGGTACGAGCTGCATGGCGCTGTCCAACACGTACGTCTGCGTGTTGGTGATGGGGCGGCCGATGGGTACCGAAACGCCTGGTTCCTGCGGACCCTCCATGCGGTGGCACGCGGAGAACGTCGTGTTCTCCGTCGGGCCGTACCCGTTGATGAGCACGTGCCCGGAAGCCAACCGCTCCCGCACGCGCCCCACCGGCAGCACGTCACCGCCGGCCAACAATTGCTTCACGCGCGCCAGGGCTTCGGGCTGCCGTGCCTGCATCTGCTCGAAGAGCGCGGCCGTCAGCCACAGCGTGGTGATGCCGGACGTGCTCAGCGCACGTCCCAGCTCCTCCAGCGACGGAGTTCCGGCCGGATACACCACCAGCTTCGCTCCGTGCAGCAGCGCGCCCCACACCTCCAGCGTCGATGCGTCGAAGGAAATCGGGGCCAGTTGCAGCCACACCTCCTCGGGTCCGAAGTGGGCGAAGTCCGTCCCCAGCACCAGCCGCGACACCGCCCGGTGTGGCACTCCCACTCCCTTCGGCCTTCCCGTGCTTCCCGACGTGAACATCACGTACGCCAGGTTCGCGCCGCCGACGCCGGGCCGCGGATTCCCGTCCGGCTGACGAGCGATGAGCTCCGTCCAATCCGCGTCGATTCGCACCACGGGCACACCGTCGGACGGCTGCACCATCCGAAGGACGTGCTCCTGGGCGACAAGGAGTGCGACGCCCGCTTCGCGCTGCATCCAGGACAGGCGCTCCTGCGGATAGCTCGCATCCAGCGGCACGTACACGCCGCCCGCCTTCAGGATGCCCAGCACGCTCACCACCAGCGCCAGCGAGCGCTCCACGCACAGGCCCACCCTCACCTCGGGCCCCACTCCCGTTGCCTTGAGATGATGTGCGAGCTGGTTGGCTCGACGGTTCAGTTCCTCGTACGTCAGCCGCTGGCCCGCGTATTCCACCGCCACGGCCCGTGGTGTCTTCAGCACCTGCGCTTCGAACAGCTCGTGCAGGCCCGCGTCGCGTGGGTACTCCACGGTCCGGCCGCTCCACTCCTCCACCAGCCGGCGCCGTTCCGTCTCGCCCATCAGCGGCAGCGAATCGAGGCGCTGGCTCGGGTTGGCGACCGCCGATGCCAGCAGGACGCGCAGGTGCCCGATCATCCGATCGATGGTTTCAGGCTCGAACAAGTCGCTGTTGAACTCGAGCCCACCGGAGAGGCCTTCCTCCGACTCGCTCAAGCCGAGCGTCAGGTCGAACTTCGACGTCTTGCCCGAGGACTCGGCTGCTTCCAGCGTCAGTCCCGGCAGGCTCACCGCCGAGCCCGGCGCGTTCTGCAGCACGAACATCACCTGGAAGAGCGGACTGCGGCTCATGTCCCGGTCGGGCTGCAGTTCCTCCACCAGCCTCTCGAAGGGTACTTCCTGGTGCGCGTACGCCCCCAGCGTCGTCTCCCTCACCTGCCCCAGCAGCTCGCGGAAGCTCTGGCCCGGTGACAACTTCGCCCTCAGCACCAGCGTATTGACGAAGAAGCCAATCAGCCCCTCCGTCTCCACGCGCGTGCGGTTCGCGATGGCCGTACCGACGCTGATGTCGTCCTGCCCCGAGTAGCGCGAGAGCACCGTCTGGAACGCCGCCAGCAGCACCATGAAGGGCGTAGCCCCTTCCTGCTGCGCCAGTGCCTTCACCGACTCCCACAGTCCCTTCGACCACTGGAAGTTCCGCGTGTCGCCCCGGAAGGTCTGCACCGCCGGACGCGGCTTGTCTGTCGGCAGCTCCAGCGCCGCCGGTGCTCCTTCGAGCTGCTTCTTCCAGTATGCGAGTTGCGCCTCCAGCACCTCGCCCTTCAGCCACTCCCGTTGCCACACCGCGTAGTCCGCGTACTGCAGTGGCAGCTCCGGCAAGGCCGGCTGCCGTCCCCGCGCATAGGCCTCGTAGAGCGCCACCACCTCGCGCACGAGGATGCCCATGGACCAGCCATCCGACACGATGTGGTGCATGACGAGCACCAGCACGTGCTCCTGTGCGGACAGCTTCAGCAGCGTCGTCCGCAGCAGTGGGCCCTGAGCCAGATCGAACGGGCGCAGTGCAGCTTGTTCGGCCAGCCGCTTCGCCTCGGTGACGCGGGCGGCCTCGGACAGCGAGGACAGGTCCACCACGTCCAGTCGAGCCTGCACCTCATGCTGGATGACCTGCACCGGGAGCCCGTTCTCGGTTCGGAACACGGTGCGCAGGGATTCGTGACGGCGGACCAGTGCTTCGAAGCTCCGCTCCAGCGCATGGTGGTCGAGCGTGCCGGCCAGCTTCACGGCGATGGGAACGTTGTAGAAGGCACTGCCTGGTTCGAGCTGATCCAGGAACCAGAGTCGCTGCTGTGCGAAGGACAGCGGCAGGGCTTGATTGCGAGATACGCGAACCAGGGACGGGGCCTTCACCTCGGCCCCCTCGCCCGTTTCGTCCAGCTTCCGCGCGAGTTGCTCCACCGTGGAGGCTTCGAAAACGTCGCGCAGGGGGAGCTCGACCTGGAAGGCCTCGCGCACATGCGACACGAGCTGCGTGGCGAGCAGTGAGTGCCCGCCCAGCTCGAAGAAGTCGTCGTGCAGGCCGACCGACGCGACGTTGAGGACTTCCGCGAAGATGGTCGCGAGCTTCTTCTCGGTCTCCGTACGAGGAGCCTCGAAGCTCTCCGGCTTCGGTGCATGGGCGTCTGGCGCGGGCAGGGCCTTGCGGTCCACCTTCCCGTTGGGCGTCAGTGGCAGCGCGTCCAGCACCACGTACGCCGACGGCACCATGTACTCCGGCAACCGCTGCTTCAGGTGCGTGCGCAGGGTGGCCGCGTCGATGGTGGCTTCCTCCCTCGCAGTCACGTACGCCACCAGGCGCTTGCCCTCGCTGCCGTCCTCTCGTGCGATGACGACGGCCTCGCTGACTCCCGAGTGCTGGGCCAGTGCCGTCTCCACCTCACCCAGCTCGATGCGGAAGCCACGCACCTTCACCTGCGTGTCGCGGCGGCCGAGGAACTCCAGCGTCCCGTCTGGGCGCCAGCGCACCACGTCGCCCGTGCGGTACAGCCGCTCGCCCTTCCCGAACGGGCTGGGCACGAAGCGTTCCGCCGTCAGCTCCGGACGGCCCACGTACCCCACTGCCAGTCCTTCGCCTCCGACATACAGCTCGCCCGGCACGCCCACCGGCACTGGCTGCATGGCGCCGTCCAGCACGTACGCCCGCGTGTTGGTGATGGGTCGACCAATCGGCACCGAAGTACCCAGCGATGCAAGGGTGTCCGCCAGCGCGCCAGCACCGGAGCGACTGGTGGATACAGAGCCCCCATCCATGCGGTGGCACGCGGAGAACGTCGTGTTCTCCGTCGGGCCGTACCCATTGATGAGCACGTGCCCAGTGGCCAGCCTTTCTCGCACGCGGCCTACGGGCAGCACGTCACCGCCCGCGAGCAACTGCTTCACTCCGGCCAAAGCTTCCGGCTGCCGCGCCTGCATCTGCTCGAAGAGCGCGGCCGTCAGCCACAGTGAGGTGATGCCCGCTTCACCCAGCGCACGGCCAAGCTCCTCCAGCGACGGAGTGCCGGCCGGGTACACCACCAACTTCGCTCCGTGCAGCAACGCGCCCCATACCTCCAGCGTCGATGCGTCGAAGGAAATCGGGGCCAGTTGCAGCCACACCTCCTCCGGACCGAAGTGCGCGAAGTCCGTCCCCAGCACCAGCCGCGACACCGCTCGGTGTGGCACTCCAACGCCCTTCGGACGGCCTGTGCTTCCCGACGTGAACATCACGTACGCCAGGTTCGGGCCACCCACTCGCGCAGGAAGGTTGCTCTCGGGCTGGCGTGCAATCGTGGCCCACTCAGAGTCCACGCACACCAGCAGCTCGCCGCCCTCGGCTATCTCGTCCGCCAGCTTCTCCTGCGCCACGAGGACAGCCACTCCCGCCTCGCGTTTCATCCACGACAAGCGGTCCAGCGGGTAGCTGGCGTCCAGCGGCACGTACACACCGCCCGCCTTCAAAATGCCCAGCACGCTCACCACCAACTCCAGCGAGCGCTCCACGCACAGGCCCACCCTCACCTCGGGGCCCACTCCCATTCCCTTCAGGTGGTGCGCGAGCTGATTGGCCCGACGGTTCAGCTCCTCGTACGTCAGCCGCTCGCCTGTGTACTCCACCGCCACGGACTGCGGCGTCCTCTGCACCTGCGCTTCGAAGAGCTCCGCCAGCGACGCCTCGCGCGGGTACTCCGCGGCCTTCCCACTCCACTCCCCAACCAGCCGCCGACGCTCCTCCTCCCCCATCATCGGCAGCGCTTCCAGCCGCTGCTCCGGCCTCGCCACCGCCGACTCCAACAGCACCCGCAGATGCCCCAGCATCCGCTCCATCGTCCCCGCTTCGAACAGGTCGCTGTTGTAGTTCACCGCCGCCACCACTCCCTGCGCCACTTCCTCCACCACCAGCGACAGGTCGAACTTCGACGTCCTCCCTTCCGCCTCCACTCCCGTCAGCGTCAGCCCCTGCCTCAGCTTCACCTCTCCCGTCGGTGTGTTCTGCAGCGTCAGCGTCACCTGGAACAGCGGGCTACGACTCAAGTCCCGCTCCGGCTGCAGCTCCTCCACCAGCTTCTCGAAGGGCACTTCCTGGTGCGCGTACGCGCCCAGCGTCACCTCCCGCACCTGGCCCAGCAGCTCTCGGAAGCTCTCCCGCCCCGTCAGCTTCGCCCTCAGCACCAGCATGTTGGCGAAGAAGCCAATCAGTCCTTCCGTCTCCGCCTGCGTGCGCCCCGCTATCGGCGCGCCCACCACGATGTCGTCCTGCCCCGAGTACCTCGACAGCACCCACTGGAATGCCGCCAGCAGCACCATGAACGGCGTCGCGCCTTCACGCTGCGCCAGGACCTTCGCGCCGTCCCACAGGGACTTTGGCCAATGGAGCTCGACGTGTCCTCCGCGGAAGGCCTGCACCGCCGGACGCGGTTTGTCCGTTGGAAGCTCCAGTGCAGTGGGGACTCCCGCGAGCTGCTTCCTCCAGTAACCGAGCTCAGCCTCCAGCACCTCGCCCTTCAGCCACTCGCGCTGCCAGAGCGCGTAGTCCGCGTACTGCACCGCCAGTTCCGGCAGTGGGGGCGCTCGGCCCTCCAGGAATGCGTCGTAGAGCGCGACGATTTCCCGCAAGAGGACGGTCATCGACCAGCCGTCCGACACGATGTGGTGGTTCACCATCGCCAGCACGTGGTCCTGCTCGGACAGCTTCAGCAAGGTCACCCGCAGCAGCGGCCCGTGCTCCAGGTCGAATGGCCGGTGGGACTCCTGCTCCACGAGCCGAATGGCTTCCGCCTCACGGGCCGCTTCCGGCATCGGCTCCAGGTCTCGTACCTCGAAGCCGAGCAACGGCTCCGGGGAGATGAGCTGAACGGGCCTTCCGTCCCTGAGCCCGAAGGTCGTGCGCAGCGATTCGTGACGGCGCACCAGCTCCTCGAAGCTCTTCTGGAGAACGCCGACGTCCAGCGCTCCCTTCGCGCGGACCACGGATGGCACGTTGTAGAAGGCGCTGCCCGGCTCCAGCCGATCCAGGAACCAGAGCCTCTGCTGCGCGAACGACAGCGGCAGCACTGTCTGGAGGTCCGCACGCCGCTTCAGCGGAGGGGGTGCCAGCACCTGGCTCGCACGTCCCGCGTTTTCGATCCGCTCGCCGAGCCCCGCCACCGTGGGCGCCTCGAAGAGCTCGCGCAGCGGAAGCTCGATTCCAAACGCGCTGCGAATCCGGGAGATGACCTGTGTCGCCAGCAGTGAGTGCCCGCCCAGCTCGAAGAAGTTGTCCTTCGTTCCCACTCGCTCGATGGAGAGCACCTGGGCGAAGAGGCCCGCCAGCAGTTCCTCCGTCGGAGTGCGGGGTGCCTCGTAGTCGGTGTCCGAGGTGCGGGAGGTATCCTCCGGCACGGGCAGGGCCTTGCGGTCCACCTTGCCGTTGGGCGTCAGTGGCAGCGCGTCCAGCACCACGTACGCCGATGGCACCATGTACTCCGGCAACCGCTGCTTCACGTGCGCACGCAGGCTCGCGACGTCGACGGAGGCACCCTCCTTCGCCGTCACGTACGCAACGAGACGCTTGCCCTTGCTGCCGTCCTCGCGCGCGACGACGACGGCTTCGCTGACTCCCGAATGCTGCGCCAGCGCCGTTTCCACTTCCCCGAGCTCGATGCGGAAGCCACGCACCTTCACCTGCGTGTCGCGTCGGCCAAGGAACTCCAGCGTCCCGTCCGCACGCCAGCGCACCACATCGCCCGTGCGGTAGAGGCGGGCTCCATCTCCGAAGGGGCTGGGCACGAAGCGTTCCGCCGTCAGCTCCGGCCGGCCCACGTACCCCATCGCCAGACCGTCTCCGCCGACGAACAGCTCGCCCGGCACGCCCACCGGGACGAGCTGCATGGCGCTGTCCAGCACGTACGTCTGCGTATTGGGGATGGGGCGTCCGATGGGTACCGAAACGCCTGGTTCCCACGGACCCTCCATGCGGTGGCATGCGGAGAACGTCGTGTTCTCCGTCGGGCCATACCCGTTGATGAGCACGTGCCCGGAAGCCAGCCGCTCCTTCACCCGGCCCACCGGTAGCACGTCACCACCGGCCAACAGTTGCTTCACGCGCGCCAGGGCTTCGGGCTGCCGTGCCTGCATCTGCTCGAAGAGCGCGGCCGTCAGCCACAACGAGGTGATGCCGGACGTGTCCAGTGTGCGACCCAGCTCCTCCAGCGACGGCGCGCCCGCCGGGTACACCACCAACTTCGCTCCGTGCAGCAGCGCGCCCCACACCTCCAGCGTCGACGCGTCGAAGGAAATAGGCGCCAGTTGCAGCCACACCTCCTCCGGACCGAAGTGCGCGAAGTCCGTCCCCAGCACCAGCCGCGACACCGCCCGGTGCGGCACGCCCACTCCCTTGGGCCGGCCCGTGCTTCCCGACGTGAACATCACGTACGCCAGGTTCGCGCCACCTACTCGCGCCGGAAGGGTGCTCTCGGACTGGCGTGCAATCGTGGCCCACTCCGAGTCCACGCACACCAGCAACTCGCCGCCTTCGGCAATCTCGTCCGCCAGCTTCTCCTGCGCCACGAGGACGGCGACTCCCGCCTCGCGCTTCATCCACCCCAGCCGCTCCAGTGGGTAGCTGGCGTCCAGCGGCACGTACACACCGCCCGCCTTCAAAATGCCCAGCACGCTCACCACCAACTCCAGCGAGCGCTCCACGCACAGGCCCACCCTCACCTCGGGGCCCACTCCCATTCCCTTCAGGTGGTGCGCGAGCTGATTGGCCCGACGGTTCAGCTCCTCGTACGTCAGCCGCTCGCCTGTGTACTCCACCGCCACGGACTGCGGCGTCCTCTGCACCTGCGCTTCGAAGAGCTCCGCCAGCGACGCCTCGCGCGGGTACTCCGCGGCCTTCCCGCTCCACTCCCCAACCAGCCGCCGACGCTCCACACCGACCATCATCGGCAGCGCCAGCACCCGCTGCTCCGGGCGAGCAATCGCCGACTCAAGCAGGACGCGCAGGTGGCCGATCAGCCGCTCGACGGTTTCGGGCTCGAACAGGTCGCTGTTGAACTCCAGCGAACCCGCCAGACCTCCGTCTCCCGACTCACCCATGGCGAGCGTCAGGTCGAACTTCGACGTCTTGCCCGAGGACTCGGCCCCCTCCAGCTTCAGCCCCTGCAGATTCACCGCCGTGACTGGCGCGTTCTGCAGCACGAACATCACCTGGAAGAGCGCACTCCGGCTCATGTCCCGGTCGGGCTGCAGTTCCTCCACCAGGCGCTCGAAAGGCAGTTCCTGGTGCGCGTACGCCCCCAACGTCGTCTCCCGCACCTGGCCCAGCAGCTCGCGGAAGGTGGGGTTGCCGCCCAGCCGTGTCCGTAGCACCAGCGTGTTGACGAAGAAGCCAATCAGCCCCTCTGTCTCCGCTCGAGTGCGGTTTGCGATGGCAGTGCCCACGCTGACGTCGTCCTGCCCCGAGTAGCGCGAGAGCACCGTCTGGAACGCCGCCAGCAGCACCATGAAAGGCGTGGCGCCTTCCTGCTGCGACAGCGCCTTCACCGACTCCCACAGCCCCTTCGACCACTGGAAGTTCCGCGTGTCGCCCCGGAAGGTCTGCACCGCCGGACGCGGCTTGTCTGTCGGCAGCTCCAGCGCTGCAGGTGCCCCCTCGAGCTGCTTCTTCCAGTACGAGAGTTGCGCCTCCAGCACCTCGCCCTTCAGCCACTCCCGCTGCCACACCGCGTAGTCCGCGTACTGCAGCGGCAGCTCCGGCAACGCTGGCTGCCCTCCCTGCGCATAGGTCTCGTACAGCGCCACCACCTCGCGCACGAGGATGCCCATGGACCAGCCGTCCGACACGATGTGGTGCATCACGAGCACCAACACGTGTTCCTGCTCGGACAGCTTCACCAGGGTCGCCCGCAGCAGTGGACCCTGCGCCAGGTTGAACGGGCGATGGGCCTCCGCTTCCACGAAGCGGTGTGCTTCCTGGGTTCTGTCTGCTTCCGGCAGCAGGCTCAGGTCATTTCGCGAGAGGGCGAATGCCGGCTCCGTCGCGATGACCTGCACGGGAGCGCCCGCTTCGGAACGGAACGTGGTTCGCAGCGACTCATGACGGCGCACCAGCGCGTGGAAGCTCATCTCGAGGGCATCGACGTCCAGGTGCCCCGTCAGCTTCACCACCGACGGCACGTTGTAGAAGGAGCTGCCCGGCTCCAGTTGATCCAGGAACCAGAGTCGCTGCTGCGCGAACGACAGCGGAGGCGCTCCATCGCGCGGCACACGCCTCAAGGAAGGAGCCTGAAGTCCCTTCGTATTCCCAGCCCCTGCCTCTATCCGCGCGGCCAGCTTCTCCACCGTGGAGGCTTCGAAAACGTCGCGCAGGGGGAGCTCGACCTGGAATCCTTCCTTGACGCGCGAGACCAACTGCGTGGCAAGCAGTGAGTGCCCGCCCAGCTCGAAGAAGTCTCCGTGCAGGCCGACCTGCTGGACGTTCAGCACCTCCGCGAAGATGGCCGCGAGCTTCTTCTCGGTCTCCGTGCGTGGAGCCTCGAAGCTTTCCGGCTTCGGTGCATGGGCGTCCGGCGCAGGCAGGGCCTTGCGGTCCACCTTGCCGTTGGGCGTCAGCGGCAGCGCGTCCAGCACCACGTACGCCGACGGCACCATGTACTCCGGCAACCGCTGCTTCACGTGCGTGCGCAGGGTGGCCGCGTCGATGGTGGCTTCCTCCCTCGCAGTCACGTACGCGACGAGGCGCCTGCCCTCGCTGCCGTCCTCGCGCGCGACGACGACGGCCTCACTGACGCCCGAGTACTGGGCCAGCGTCGTCTCCACCTCGCCCAGCTCGATGCGGAAGCCACGCACCTTCACCTGCGTGTCGCGTCGGCCGAGGAACTCCAGCGTCCCGTCTGCACGCCAGCGCACCACATCGCCTGTGCGGTACAGCCGCTCGCCCTTGCCGAACGGGCTGGGCACGAAGCGCTCCGCCGTCAGCTCCGGCCGGCCCACGTACCCCACCGCCAGGCCGTCGCCTCCGACATACAGCTCGCCCGGCACGCCCACCGGCACCGGCTGCATGGCGCCGTCCAGCACGTATGCCCACGTGTTGGTGATGGGGCGTCCGATGGGTACCGAGACGCCTGGTTCCCGCGGACCCTCCATGCGGTGGCACGCGGAGAACGTCGTGTTCTCCGTCGGGCCATACCCGTTGATGAGCACGTGCCCGGAAGCCAGCCGCTCCTTCACCCGGCCCACCGGTAGCACGTCACCACCGGCCAACAGTTGCTTCACGCGCGCCAGGGCTTCGGGCTGCCGTGCCTGCATCTGCTCGAAGAGCGCGGCCGTCAGCCACAACGAGGTGATGCCGGACGTGTCCAGTGTGCGACCCAGCTCCTCCAGCGACGGCGCGCCCGCCGGGTACACCACCAGCTTCGCTCCGTGCAGCAGCGCGCCCCACACCTCCAGCGTCGACGCGTCGAAGGAAATAGGCGCCAGTTGCAGCCACACCTCCTCCGGACCGAAGTGCGCGAAGTCCGTCCCCAGCACCAGCCGCGACACCGCCCGGTGCGGCACGCCCACTCCCTTGGGCCGGCCCGTGCTTCCCGACGTGAACATCACGTACGCCAGGTTCGCGCCACCTACTCGCGCCGGAAGGGTGCTCTCGGACTGGCGTGCAATCGTGGCCCACTCCGAGTCCACGCACACCAGCAACTCGCCGCCCTCGGCAATCTCGTCCGCCAGCTTCTCCTGCGCCACGAGGACGGCCACCCCCGCCTCGCGCTTCATCCACCCCAGCCGCTCCAGTGGGTAGCTGGCGTCCAGCGGCACGTACACACCGCCCGCCTTCAAAATGCCCAGCACGCTCACCACCAACTCCAGCGAGCGCTCCACGCACAGGCCCACCCTCACCTCGGGGCCCACTCCCATTCCCTTCAGGTGGTGCGCGAGCTGATTGGCCCGACGGTTCAGCTCCTCGTACGTCAGCCGCTCGCCCGCGTACTCCACCGCCACCGCGTCGGGCGTCTTCCGCACCTGCGCTTCGAAGAGCTCCGCCAGCGACGCCTCGCGCGGGTACTCCGCGGCCTTCCCGCTCCACTCCCCAACCAGCCGCCGACGCTCCTCCTCCCCCATCATCGGCAGCGCTTCCAGCCGCTGCTCCGGCGTCGCCACCGCCCACTCCAACAGCACCCGCAGATGCCCCAGCATCCGCTCCATCGTCCCCGCTTCGAACAGGTCGCTGTTGTAGTTCACCGCCGCCACCACTCCCTGCGCCACTTCCTCCACCACCAGCGACAGGTCGAACTTCGACGTCCTCCCTTCCGCCTCCACTCCCGTCAGCGTCAGCCCCTGCCTCAGCTTCACCTCTCCCGTCGGTGTGTTCTGCAGCGTCAGCGTCACCTGGAACAGCGGGCTACGACTCAAGTCCCGCTCCGGCTGCAGCTCCTCCACCAGCTTCTCGAAGGGCACTTCCTGGTGCGCGTACGCGCCCAGCGTCACCTCCCGCACCTGGCCCAGCAGCTCTCGGAAGCTCTCCCGCCCCGTCAACTTCGCCCTCAGCACCAGCATGTTGGCGAAGAAGCCAATCAGCCCTTCCGTCTCCCCCTGCGTTCGCCCCGCTATCGGCGCGCCCACCACGATGTCGTCCTGCCCCGAGTACCTCGACAGCACCCACTGGAATGCCGCCAGCAGCACCATGAATGGCGTCGCGCCCTCACGGCGGCCGAGCGCTTCCAGGTCGTGCCACAGCGCCTTCGGCCACAGCACGTGCCGGATCTCACCCCGGTAGGTCTGCACGGCCGGACGCGGCTTGTCCGTGGGCAGCTCCAGCGCCGCGGGCGCCCCTTCGAGCTGCTTCCTCCAGTAACCGAGCTGTGCCTCCAGGACCTCGCCCTTCAACCACTCGCGCTGCCAGAGCGCGTAGTCCGGGTACTGCACACGGAGATCGGGCAGGGGCGATGGACGGCCGAGGGAGAACGCGTCGTACAGCGATGCGACCTCCTGCACGAGGACGCCCATCGACCAGCCGTCCGACACGATGTGGTGCATCATCAGCACCAGCACGTGCTCCTGCTCTCCGAGCCGGAACAGCGACGTCCTCAGCAACGGGCCCTTCGCCAGGTCGAACGGACGGAGCGCCTCATCATCGGCGCGGCGCCGCATCTCCTCCTCGCGCTCCTTCGCGGAAAGCGCGCTCAGGTCCACGAGCTGCAACGTCACCCGGCCCGCCGGTGAGATGACCTGCACGGGCAGGCCTCCCTCGGCGCGGAACGTGGTGCGGAGCGCTTCGTGCCGGCGCACCAGCTCCTCGAAGCTCCGCTCCAGCGCGGTCACGTCCAGTACCCCGGTGAGCCTCACCACCGCCGGCACGTTGTAGAACGCGCTCCCCGGCGCGAGCTGCTCCAGGAACCACAAGCGCTGCTGAGCGAAGGACAACGGCAGGACGTCCTGCCCCTCGGGCCTCCGCTTCAACGCAGGCGCCACGAGGCCTGTCCCCGCTCGCACCGCGCGGTCCACTCGCTCCGCGAGCGTGGCCACGGTGGGCGCTTCGAAGAGCTCCCTCAGTGGCAGGTCGATGCCGAAGGCCCCTCGAATCCGCGAGATGGCCTGCGTGGCCAGCAGCGAGTGCCCTCCCAGCTCGAAGAAGCTCCCATGCACGCCAACCTGCTCGAGCCCGAGCACCTCGGCGAAGAGCCCCGCCAGCGCCTGTTCCGTCGCCGTGCGTGGCGCGGTGAAGGCCTGTGCCTCCGCCGCTCGGAAGTCCGGTGCCGGCAGCGCGGCCCGGTCCACCTTGCCGTTGGGCGTGAGCGGCAGCGTGTCCAGCACCACGAACGCCTGCGGCACCATGTAGTCCGGCAACGTCCGGCCCACGAAGTCGCGGAGCCCGTCCACGTCCATCGCCTGGCCCGCCACGGGCACGGCGTACGCCACCAGTCGCTTGCCGCCTTGTCCGTCGCGCGCCAGCACCACGGCCTCGCGCACCGCAGGGTGACGCTCCAACGCCGCTTCGACCTCGCCCAGCTCCACGCGGTAGCCACGGACCTTGAGCTGATGGTCCACGCGGCCGAGGAACTCGACACGGCCATCCGCCAGCCAGCGAGCCCGGTCTCCGGTGCGGTACATCCGCGCCCCGGGCTCGTCCGAGTACGGGTCCGGCACGAAGCGCTCTGACGTCAGGTCCGGCCGGCCCAGGTAGCCACGGCCGACGACGGCGCCGCCGATGCACAGCTCACCCGGGACGCCCGCGGGCACGGGGCTCAGGCCCGCATCCAGCACGTAGATGCGCGCGTTGGGAATGGGCCGGCCCAGCGGCACGGAGGCGGACTCGCGCCCCTCCGCGCCTCGCGCCACCTTCAGCGTGAGCACACCCACTGTCGTCTCGGTGGGGCCGTAGTGGTTGAACACCTCCAGCGCCGGAGCCAGCGTGTGGACCCGGTCGATGAGCGGCCAGTCCAACACGTCTCCACCGAGCACCAGCCGCTGACGCGGGAGCACCCGCTCCGGACTCCCCGAAGCAAGGAGCGCCTGGAGGTGAGCGGGGACGATCTTCAGGCAGTCCACGGCCTCGCGCTCGAACAGCGCGGCCAGCGCCGCCGGGTCCGAGGCCTGCTCGCGCGACACGAGGTGCAGCGCTCCGCCATGGCAGAGCGCGGGGAACACCGCCGTATTGCCGAGGTCCGCCGCCAGCGTGGACACCGACGCGAAGCTCGCGCCCTCCGGCAGCTCCAGCCTGCGCGAGACACCCTCCACGTAATTGACGAGCTGCCGGTGCTCGATGGCCACGCCCTTCGGCCGGCCCGTGGAGCCCGAGGTGAAGATGACGTAGGCGAGGTTCTCTGGTGCCGCCACGGACACCGGGTTCGCGTCACTCCGTCCCGCCAGCACGGAGGCGTCGGTGTCGAGCCGGATGACCGCTCCCGCATCCCATCCGAGCACCGCCGCCAGGTCCGACCGCGTGACGAGCGCCCGAGCCCCCGCGTCCGCGAGCACGCCCCGCAGTCGCTCCGTCGGGAACGCCGGGTCCAACGGCACGTAGGCACCGCCCGATTTGAGGATGCCCCACAGGCCCACGAGGGCACTCACGGAGCGGTCGAGGTACAGGCCGACGGGAACGTCCGGGCCCACGCCCAACCCGCGCAGGTGGTGCGCCAGCTGGTTCGCGCGGCGATTCAGCTCCCGATACGACAGCCGTGTGTCCTCCGCGACGACGGCCATGGCATCGGGGGTGTGAGCCGCCTGAGCCTCGAACAGGGCATGCACGGTGACAGGCGCGAAGGTGGCTCGGGTGTTGTTCCACGCCACGAGCAGCCGCCGCTGCTCCGCGTCGGCCAACATCGGCAGTTCCGCGAGCCGCGCGTCCGGAGCACGGAGGGCCGCCTCCAGCAGCACGCGCAGGTGCCCCAGCAGCCGGTCCATCGTGTCGCGTTCGAAGAGGTCGCGGTTGTACACGACGGTGACGGAGAGCCCGTGGGGCAGCTCGGTCATCTCGAGCGTCAGGTCGAACTTGGAGGTCCGCGCCTCCAGGTCCATGCCCGACAGCGTCACTCCGGACAGGCGCGACTCCGTCCTCGGCGTGTTCTGCAGGATGAACATCACCTGGAAGAGCGGGCTGCGGCTCAAGTCGCGTTCGGGCTTGAGCACTTCCACCAGTCGCTCGAAGGGAATGTCCTGGTGGGCATAGGCACCGAGCGTCGCCTCGCGCACCTGGGCCAGCAGCTCCCGGAAGGAGGGGCTGCCTCCGAGCCTCGCCCGCAGCACGAGCGTGTTGATGAAGAAGCCGATGAGCCCTTCCGTCTCCGCCCGCGTGCGGTTCGCGATGGGCGAGCCCACGCACACGTCGTCCTGCCCCGAGTAGCGGGACAGCACCGTCTGGAACGCCGCGAGCAACACCATGAAGGGGGTCGCGTTCTCACGGTGGGCCAGCGCCGTCACCGAGTCCCACAGCTCGCGCGGCCACTGGACGTCGAGGCTCTCGCCGAGGAACGTCTGCACGGACGGGCGCGGCTTGTCGGTGGGCAACTCCAGCGCCGCGGGTGCGCCCTGAAGCTGGCGCTTCCACCACGCGAGCTGTGCGTCCAGCACCTCGCCCTTGAGCCACTCGCGCTGCCAGACCGCGTAGTCCGCGTACTGGAGCGGCAGCTCCGGCAATGGCGATGGGCGACCCTGCGAGCAGGCCTCATAGAGCGCCGCCACCTCGCGCACGAGGATGTCCATCGACCAGCCGTCCGAGACGATGTGGTGCATGACGAGCACCAGCACGTGCTCCTGCTCGGACAGCTTCAGCAGCGTCGGCCTCAGCAGCGGGCCCTGGGCCAGATTGAACGGACGCTGGGCTTCGAATGCGATGCGCCGGGAGACTTCCGTGAGCCGCTCGGCCTCGGGGATGGTGGTCAGGTCCTCAGAGGCAATGCGCACCTGGGCCTTCGGGGAGATGACCTGGACGGGCGAACCGTCACGGTCCTGGAAGGTCGTGCGCAGCGACTCGTGGCGGAGCACGAGCTGCTCGAAGGCCTGTTGCAGAGCTTCGACCTGAACCGTGCCGGTCACCTTCACCGCCACGGGGATGTTGTAGGAGTGGCTTCCCGGTTCGAGCTGGTCGAGGAACCACAGCCGCTGCTGTGCGAACGACAGGGGCAGCGTGCCCGTGCGAGGCACTCGCCTCAGCGGAGGTGCCTGGATGCCGGGACCGGCGGCGACCGCGGAGGCCAGCCGCGCGGCCAGCTTCTCCACCGTGGACGCTTCGAAGACGTCGCGCAGGGGCAGCTCGACCTGGAAGACCTCGCGCACGCGCGAGACCAACTGCGTGGCAAGCAGTGAGTGCCCGCCCAGCTCGAAGAAGTCTCCGTGCAGACTCACCGGGTTGATGTTGAGGACTTCCGCGAAGATGGCCGCGAGTTTCTTCTCGGTCTCCGTACCCGGGGCTACGAACTGAGTGGTGGTGGAGTCAACCAACTCCGGCACGGGCAGGGCCTTGCGGTCCACCTTGCCGTTGGGCGTCAGCGGCAGCGCGTCCAGCACCACGTACGCCGACGGCACCATGTACTCCGGCAACCGCTGCTTCACGTGCGTGCGCAGGGTGGCCACGTCGATGGTGGCTTCCTCCCTCGCAGTCACGTACGCGACGAGGCGCTTGCCCTCGCTGCCGTCCTCTCTCGCGATGACGACGACCTCGCTGACGCCCGAGTACTGAGCCAGCGCCGTTTCCACTTCACCCAGCTCGATGCGGAAGCCACGCACCTTCACCTGCGTGTCGCGTCGGCCGAGGAACTCCAGCGTCCCGTCTGCACGCCAGCGCACCACATCGCCTGTGCGGTACAGCCGCTCGCCCTTGCCGAACGGGCTGGGCACGAAGCGCTCCGCCGTCAGCTCCGGCCGGCCCACGTACCCCACCGCCAGGCCCTCGCCTCCGACGTACAGCTCGCCCGGCACGCCCACCGGCACCGGCTGCATGGCGCCGTCCAGCACGTATGCCCACGTGTTGGTGATGGGGCGTCCGATGGGTACCGAGACGCCTGGTTCCCGCGGACCCTCCATGCGGTGGCACGCGGAGAACGTCGTGTTCTCCGTCGGGCCGTACCCGTTGATGAGCACGTGCCCAGTGGCCAGCCGTTCACGCACGCGGCCCACCGGCAGCACGTCACCGCCGGCCAACAGTTGCTTCACGCGCACCAGGGCTTCCGGCTGCCGTGCCTGCATCTGCTCGAAGAGCGCAGCCGTCAGCCACAACGAGGTGATGCCGGACGTGCCCAGTGTGCGGCCCAGCTCCTCCAGCGACGGAGTGCCCGCCGGATACACCACCAGCTTCGCTCCATGCAGCAGCGCGCCCCACACCTCCAGCGTCGACGCGTCGAAGGAAATAGGCGCCAGTTGCAGCCACACCTCCTCCGGACCGAAGTGCGCGAAGTCCGTCCCCAGCACCAGGCGCGACACCGCCCGGTGCGGCACTCCCACTCCCTTCGGCCTTCCCGTGCTTCCCGACGTGAACATCACGTACGCCAGGTTCGCGCCGCCCACTCGCGCCGGAAGGTTGCTCTCGGGCTGGCGTGCAATGGCGGCCCACTCCGAGTCCACGCACACCAGCAGCTCGCCGCCCTCGGCTATCTCATCCGCCAGCTTCTCCTGCGCCACGAGGACGGCCACCCCCGCCTCGCGTTTCATCCACGACAAGCGCTCCAACGGGTAGCTGGCGTCCAGCGGCACGTACACGCCGCCTGCCTTCAAAATGCCCAGCACGCTCACCACCAACTCCAGCGAGCGCTCCACGCACAGGCCCACCCTCACCTCGGGCCCCACTCCCATTGCCTTCAGGTGGTGCGCGAGCTGATTGGCCCGACGGTTCAGCTCCTCGTACGTCAGCCGCTCGCCTGCGTACTCCACCGCCACGGACTGCGGCGTCCTCTGCACCTGCGCTTCGAAGAGCTCCGCCAGCGACGCCTCGCGCGGGTACTCCGCGGCCTTCCCACTCCACTCCCCAACCAGCCGCCGACGCTCCTCCTCCCCCATCATCGGCAGCGCTTCCAGCCGCTGCTCCGGCGTCGCCACCGCTGACTCCAACAGCACCCGCAGATGCACCAGCATCCGCTCCATCGTCCCCGCTTCGAACAGGTCGCTGTTGTAGTTCACCGCCACGGCCAGTCCGTGCGGTGCCTCTTCGGCCAGGAGGGACAGGTCGAACTTGGACGTCTTCTCCTGCGTGTCCATGCCCTCGAGCGTCAGCTCGCGCAGGCGGACTTCCTTCGTGGGCGTGTTCTGCAGCGTCAGCGTCACCTGGAACAGCGGGCTGCGGCTCAGGTCCCGCTCGGGCTGGAGCTCCTCCACCAGCTTCTCGAACGGCACGTCCTGATGCGCGTACGCGCCCAGCGTCACCTCGCGCACCTGGGCGAGGAGCTGGCGGAAGCTCTGTTCCTCCGACACCCGGGTGCGCAGCACGAGCGTGTTGACGAAGAACCCGATGAGCCGTTCGGTCTCCTCGCGCGTGCGGCCCGCGATGGGCGAGCCCACGCTCACGTCATCCTGTCCCGAGTAGCGCGAGAGCACCGTCTGGAACGCCGCCAGCAGCACCATGAACGGCGTGGCGCCCTCCTTCTGCGCCAGCGTCTTCACCGCGCTCCAGAGCTTCTCCGGCCACACCGCGCCCAGCATCGCGCCGCGGAACGTCTGCATCGCTGGACGCGGCTTGTCCGTGGGCAGCTTCAGGGCCCTCGGCGCTCCGGCGAGCTGCCGCTTCCAGTAGCCGAGCTGCGTGTCCAGCACCTCGCCCTTCAGCCAGTCCTGCTGCCACACGGCGTAGTCGCCGTACTGGAGGGGCAGCTCCGGCAGCGCCGGCCGCTCTCCCCGGGCCAGCACCTCGTAGAGCTCCGCCACCTCGCGCACGAGGATGCTCATGGACCACTCGTCCGAGACGATGTGGTGCATCACCAGCACCAGCACGTGCGTCTGGGGCGCGACTCGCAACAGCGTCGTCCGCAGCAGCGGGCCCTTGCGCAGGTCGAAGGGACGCTGCGCCTCCTCCTCCACCCGCTGCGCGATCTCCGCGTCGGACGCGACCTCCAGGTCCACCACCGCGAACGCCAGCGCCGGCTCGGGCGAGATGACCTGCACGGGTACACCGGCCTGGGGGCGGAACGTCGTGCGCAGGGACTCGTGACGGCGCACGAGCTCCTCGAAGCTCCACTCCAGCGCGCGGACATTCAACGGCCCGACGAGCCGCACCACCGCCGGCACGTTGTAGAACGCGCTCCCTGGCTGGAGCTGGTCCAGGAACCACAGGCGCTGCTGCGCGAAAGACAGCGGCAGCTCGCGCGTGCGCGGCTGTGCCTTCATCCGGGGCAACGCCACGTGCTGCCCATGACGCTGTGCCTGGTCCACACGGCGCGCGAGCTCGGCCACCGTGGGGGCTTCGAACAATTCCCGCAGCGCCAGCTCCACCCGGAACGTGGAGCGAACCCTCGACACGAGCTGCGTGGCCAGCAGCGAGTGCCCACCCAGCTCGAAGAAGCCGTCATGGACGCTCACGCGCTCCACGTCCAGCACGCGGCTGAAGAAGCCGGCCAGCAGCTCCTCCGTGGGGGTGCGCGGCGCGACGTACTCTCGCTCGGAGACCACCGTGTCCGGCGCCGGCAGTGCCTTCCGGTTCACCTTCCCGTTCGCGAGCAGCGGGAGCGACTCCAGCACCACGAACGCAGAGGGCACCATCGCGGGCGGCAGGCGCCCGGCGAGGAAGGCTCTCGGGTCCACGGTGATTCGCGACTCCGGCGCGGCCTCCGTTACACGCGGCACGACGTACGCCACCAGCCGTGTGCTTCCGGTCGCGTCCTCGCGCGCGACGACGACGGCCTCGCGGACCTCGGGGTGCTCGGCCAGCGCGGCCTCCACCTCGCCGGGCTCGATGCGGACTCCGCGCACCTTCACCTGGGAGTCCACGCGCCCCAGGAACTCCAGGGTGCCTCCCGCGCGCCAGCGCACGCGGTCTCCCGTGCGGTACAGCCGCGCGCCCGGAGTCTCGCCGAGAGCGTCCGGCACGAAGCGTTCGGCCGTCAGCTCCGGCCGGCCCACGTAGCCTCGCGCGAGTCCGTCGCCGCCGATGAACAGCTCGCCGGGCACGCCTTCCGGAACGAGCTGTCCCTCGGTGTCCAGCACATACGCCTGCGTATTGGCGATGGGCCGGCCGATGGGCGCCGTCGGGCCCTCGCCCGGAGAGCCTCCCAGCCACGCGGTCGCGTCGACGGTGGTCTCGGTCGGCCCGTAGGCGTTGATGAGCTTCGTGGATGGCAGCCGCTCATTCACGCGGCGGACCAGTTCCACCGCCAGCGCCTCGCCTCCGGACACCAGCACGCGCAGCCCCGAGGCGCGCTCCACGTGCTCCTCGTCCAGCAGGACTCGAAGCTGCGAGGGCACGAGCTGAAGCACCGTGATGCGCTGGCGCTCCAGCGTGTCCAGCAGGACGCTCGTGTCGCTGTTCGCCTCGCCAGGCGGGAGCACCACCTGAGCGCCGGCAATCAGTGTGGCCAGCACCTCCGGGACGGAGGCATCGAAGCCCACCGAGGCCTTCTGCAACACGCGGTCTTCCGCGCCCAACTCCAGCGCGGAGATGAACCACGCCGTGTGCCGCGCGAGCGCCCGGTGGGACACGAGCACGCCCTTGGGACGGCCGGTGGAGCCCGAGGTGAAGAGGACATAGGCAGCGTTGTCCGCCAGGACCGCCGGGGCCGCCGCGATGGCGTCGCCTGGAGCGGGCGCGTCCTCATCGAGGAGCACCACCGGAGCATGGGTCGAAGGCAGCGCGTCCTTCAGCGCGCGCTGGGTGAGGAGCACCGCGGGCCGTGCATCCTCCAGCATGTGCGCGAGGCGCTCGCGCGGGGAGTCTGGCTCCAGCGGCACCCAGCCGCCACCCGCGTCGAGGATGGCGAGGAGTCCCACCACCAGCTCGGGCGAACGGTGGGCGAACAAACCCACGAGCACCTCGGGTCCCACTCCCAGCCCACGCAGCCGCGTGGACAGGGCGCGCACTCGCAGCATCAGTTCAGCGTAGGTGAGCTGTCCTCCATCCCAGCGGACGGCCACGGCATCGGGCATGCGCGCCGCACGGGCCGCGAGCCACGCGGGTACTGGCGTCTCACGCGGGTAGGCGCTCGCGGTGTCGTTCCTCTGCACCAGGAGCCGGTGCCGCTCCTCGGCGGACAGCAATGGCAGGTCGACCAGTCGCTGCTCCGGCGCCGCCACCGCCGCCTCGAGCAGCGTCAGCCAGTGGGACGCCATGCGCCGGACGGTCGCCGCGTCGAACAGGTCGACGTTGTATTCGAAGACGCCAGCGAAGCCGTCGGCCTGTTCCTCCAGGGCCAGGGTGAGGAAGAACTTCGCCGCGCCGATCTCCGCCTCCACCGGGTGCAGGGTGAGCCCCGGCAGCGAGCGCTCCGGCATGGGCGTGTTCTGGAGGGAGAACATCACCTGGAACAGCGGCGAGTGGCCCAGGCTGCGCGTGGGGTGCAGCTCCTCCACGAGCCGCTCGAAGGGAACGTCCTGGTGGGCGTAGGCACCCAACGCCGCGTCCCGGACCTGCCCGAGCAGCGTCAGGAACGACTTCTCGCCGGACGGGCGCGCGCGCAGCGCCAGCGTGTTGACGAAGAAGCCGATGAGGCCTTCCGTCTCCGCGCGATTGCGGCCCGCCACCGGAGTGCCGACGACGAGGTCGTCCTGCCCCGAGTAGCGGGACAGCAGCGTCTGGAAGCCCGCGAGGAGCACCATGAACGGGGTGGCGCCTTCCCGCTGCGCCAGGGCCTTCACCGCGTGGGAGAGGGCTCGCGAAAGCCGGACCGGGACGTTGGCGCCGCGGAAGGTCTGCACCGCGGGCAGCGGCCTGTCGGTGGGCAGCGTGAGGACCTGTGGTGCCCCGTCGAGCTGCCGCCGCCACCAGTCGAGCTGTCGCTGCAGCGCGCCGCTCTCCAGCCACCCACGCTGCCAGGCGGCGAAGTCCGCGTACTGCACCTCGAGCTCGGGAAGCGGCGAGGGTCGGCCCAGGCTGAAGGCCTCGTACAGCGCGGAGAACTCGCGGACGACGACGCCGAGGGACCACCCGTCCGAGACGATGTGGTGCATGTTCGCGAGCAGGATGTGCTCCTGCTCGGAGCGCTTGAGGACGCGGGTGCGCAGCAGCGGGCCGCTGCCGAGGTCGAAGGGACGGAGCGCCTCCTCGCGGATGAGCCGATGGACCTCCGCCTCGCTCTGCTCGGGAGGCAGCGCGGAGAGGTCGACGATCGCGAATGGGAGCGCCGGTTGCTGAGAGACAATCTGGACGGGCGAGCCGCCCTCGGTGCGGAACGTCGTGCGCAGCACCTCGTGCCGGCGCACCAATTCGCGCAGGCTGCGCTCCAGCGCATCCACCTGGAGCGAGCCCGTGAGCCGGACCGCCATAGGGATGTTGTAGAAGGGGCTGCCCGGTTCGAGCTGGTCGAGGAACCACAGGCGCTGCTGCGCGAATGACAGGGGCATCGCGCCCGTGCGAGCAACGCGCTTCAGCGGAGGCGCCTGGTTCTCCGAAACGCCTCCCCGCCCCTCCTCAAGTCGCCTGGCCAGCTTCTCGACGGTGGGCGACTCGAAGATGTCCCGCAGCGGCACTTCCACCCGGAAGGTCTCACGCACGCGCGAGACCAACTGCGTGGCGAGCAGGGAGTGGCCTCCGAGCTCGAAGAAGTCCCCGTGCAGGCCCACGGGGTTGACGTTGAGGACCTCCGCGAAGATGGCCGCGAGCTTCAGCTCCGTCTCCGTGCGCGGAGCCTCGAAGCTCTCCGGCTTCGCAGCGTGGGTGTCGGGTGCCGGCAGGGCCTTGCGGTCCACCTTGCCGTTGGGCGTCAGCGGCAGCGCGTCCAGCACCACGTACGCCGACGGCGCCATGTACTCCGGCAACCGCTGCTTCAGGTGCGTGCGCAAGGAGGCCGCATCGACGGTGGCGTATTCCCTCGCCGTCACGTACGCGACGAGGCGCTTGCCCTCGCTGCCGTCCTCTCTCGCGATGACGACGACCTCGTTGACGCCCGGGTGCTGAGCCAGCGCCGTCTCCACCTCGCCCAGCTCGATGCGGAAGCCGCGTACCTTCACCTGGGCGTCGCGTCGGCCGAGGAACTCCAGCGTCCCGTCTGGGCGCCAGCGCACCACGTCGCCCGTGCGGTACAGCCGCTCGCCCTTCCCGAACGGGTTGGGCACGAAGCGTTCCGCCGTCAGCTCCGGACGGTTCATGTAGCCGACCGCCAGGCCTTCACCGCCGACGTACAGCTCGCCCGGCACGCCCGTGGGCACCGGTTGCATGGCGCCGTCCAGCACGTACGCCGACGTGTTGGTGATGGGGCGTCCGATGGGTACAGAGACGCCTGGCTCCCGCGGCCCCTCCATGCGGTGGCACGCGGAGAACGTCGTGTTCTCCGTCGGGCCGTACCCGTTGATGAGCACGCCTCCTGCCGAGAGCCGCTCACGCACGCGTCCCACGGGCAGCACGTCACCACCCGCAAGCAACTGCTTCACACGGGCCAGCGCCTCGGGCTGCCGCGCCTGCATCTGCTCGAAGAGCGCCGCCGTCAGCCACAGCGAGGTGATGCCCGCGTCGCCCAGCGCATGGCCCAACTCCTCCAGCGAAGGAGTGCCCGCCGGGTACACCACCAGCTTCGCGCCATGGAGCAGCGCGCCCCAGAGCTCCAGTGTCGAAGCGTCGAAGGAGATGGGCGCCAGTTGCAGCCACACCTCTTCCGGCCCGAAGCGCGCGAAGTCCGTTCCCAACACGAGGCGCGATACCGCTCGGTGCGGTACGCCCACTCCCTTGGGCCGGCCCGTGCTTCCCGACGTGAACATCACGTACGCCAGGTTGTCGCCGCCCACCCGAGAAGGCGGGTTGGCGTCCGGCTGGCGCACGATGACTTCCCACTGCGAGTCCACGCAGAAGACCGGCTCGGCACTATCCGCGATTTCATCCGCGAACCGCTCCTGGGCCACGAGCAGCGCGACTCCTGCCTCGCGCTTCATCCAGGTCAGGCGCTCCAGCGGATAGCTCGCATCCAACGGCACGTACACGCCGCCTGCCTTCAGGATGCCGAGCACACTCACCACCAACTCCAGCGAGCGCTCCACGCACAGGCCCACGCGTACTTCAGGCCCCACGCCCATCGACTTCAGGTGGTGCGCGAGCTGATTGGCCCAGCGGTTCAGCTCGGCGTACGTCAGGCGCTGGCCTTCGTACTCCACCGCCACCGAGTCGGGCGTCTTTCGCACCTGTGCTTCGAACAGCTCCGGCAGCGACTTCTCACGCGGGTACTCCGCCCGGCGGCCGCTCCACTCGCCCACCACCCGCCGCTGCTCCTCGGCGGCCATGAGCGGCAGCTCCCACAGGCGCTGCTCCGGCCCGGCCACCGCCGACGCCAGCAGCACCTGCAGGTGTCCGAGCATCCGCTCCATCGTCCCGGCGTCGAACAGGTCGCTGTTGTAGTTCACCAACGCGACGACGCCGGCCTCGACCTCTTCCACCACCAGCGACAGGTCGAACTTCGACGTCTTCTCCTCCGCCTCCATCCCCTTGAGCGTGAGCCCTTGCAGCCGGACCTCGGACGCGGGGGTGTTCTGCAGCGTCAGCGTCACCTGGAAGAGCGGGCTGCGGCTCAGGTCCCGCTCGGGCTGGAGCTCCTCCACCAACTTCTCGAAGGACACGTCCTGGTGCGCGTACGCGCCGAGCGTCACCTCGCGCACCTGGGCCAGGAGCTCGCGGAACGTCTGGCCGGCGGATAGACGCGAGCGCAGCACCAGCGTGTTGACGAAGAAGCCAATCAGCCCCTCCGTCTCCGAGTGCGAGCGGCCCGCGATGGGCGCACCCACGCTCACGTCCTCCTGACCGGAGTACCGCGAGAGCACCGTCTGGAACGCCGCCAGCAGCACCATGAACGGCGTGGCACCTTCGCGGCGTCCGAAGGACTCCACGTCGCGCCAGAGCGACTTCGGCCACATCACGAGCCGGTTCGCACCCCGGAACGTCTGCGTCGCCGGGCGCGGCCGGTCCGTGGGCAGCTCCAGCGCGTGCGAGGCCCCGGCGAGCTGCTTGCGCCAGTACGCGAGCTGCGCGTCCAGCACCTCGCCCTTCAGCCACTCGCGCTGCCACACCGCGAAGTCCGCGTACTGCACCGGAAGCTCCGGCAGCGGAGACGGCCGGCCGTGGGAGAGCGCCTCGTAGAGCGCGGCCACCTCGCGCACGAGGACGCCCATGGACCAGTAGTCCGAGACGATGTGGTGCATGACGAGCACCAGCACATGGTCCTGCCCGGTCAGCTTCAGCAGCGTCGTGCGCAGCAGCGGTCCACGCTCGACGTCGAACGGACGCCGCACCTCTTCCTCGGCCCGAGCCTTCGCCGCGGCCTCGCGCGCGTCTTCCGGCAGCGTGCCCAGGTCCACGAGCTCCAGCGGCACGTGGCCCTCGGGAGCGATGACCTGCACGGGCGATCCGGCCTCGGAGCGGAACGCCGTGCGCAGGGACTCATGCCGGCGCACCAACTCCGCGAAGCTGCGCTCCAGCGCACCCACGTCCAGGGCACCGGTCAGCCGCACGGGGGCCCACAGGTTGTAGGACGTGTTCGCCGGGTCCAACTGCGCGAGGAACCACAAGCGCTGCTGTGCGAAGGACAGCGGCGCGACACCGTCCCGAGGCGTCCTCTTCAGTGGCGGAGCCGGGATGCCCGCGACGGCCACTGCCCGCGCCACGCGCTCCGCCAGGGCCGCCACCGTGGGCGACTCGAAGACGTCGCGCAGCGGCAGGTCCACCCGGAACGCCTCACGCACGCGCGCGACGAGCTGCATGGCCAGCAGCGAGTGGCCACCGACCTCGAAGAAGTTGTCATGCAGGCCCACGGTCTCCAGGCGCAGCACCTCCGCCCAGAAGCCGGCGATCATCTGCTCCACCGGCGTGCGCGGCGCGACGTACGCCTCGCGGCGCGACTCCCGCTGCGCCTCCGGCGCGGGCAGGGCCTTGCGGTCCACCTTGCCGTTCGGAAGGAGCGGCAGCTTCTCCAGCACCACCACCGCCTGCGGCACCAGGAAGCGCGGGAGCCGCTGCTCCAGTGCGGCGCGGACCCCGCTTCCCTCCAGCGCCCTGCCCTCCGCGGGCACCACGTACGCCACGAGTCGCTTGTCGCCCGGCGTGTCCTCGCGCACCGCCACCAGCGCCTCGCGCACGCCCGGCTGTCCGAGCAGCGCGGCTTCGACTTCACCCGGCTCGATGCGGTGGCCGCGAATCTTGACCTGCGTGTCCCCGCGCCCGAGGTACTCCAGCGTCCCGTCCCGCCTCCAGCGCGCCTTGTCTCCCGTGAAGTACAGCCGCGCGCCACTCCCGAAGGGGTCGGGCACGAAGCGCTCCGCCGTCAGCTCCGTGCGGCCCAGGTAGCCACGGGCCAGGCCCTCGCCTCCGACGTACAGCTCGCCCACCACGCCCGGGGGCACCGGCTCCAGCTCGCCGTCCAGCACGTACACCCGCACGTTCGTCAGCGGGCGGCCGATGGCGACCTCGCGTCCGGAGTCCTCCGTCGCTGACTGCCGTGCCAGGTCCACCGACGTGGCCACCGCCGTCACCTCGGTGAGGCCGTAGGTGTTGAGGAGCGGCACCGCGCCGCCCACGCGACGGCGCCACTGCGCCACGCGCTCGGGCACGGCGCGCTCGCCGCCAATCACGACCCACTTGAGGCCGGCGGGAAGCTTCGCCTTGCCCGCTTCGAGGCTCGCCGTGACTTCGTGCCAGAAGGCCGTGGGCAGGTTGAGCTGCGTGAGGCCCAGCGTCTCGCACCGGGCGAGGAAGGCATCCGGCGCGTCGAGCATGTCCGGCGTGCGCAGCACCAGCGTGCCGCCGCGCGTGAGGCACGGATAGATTTCCTCCGCGCTGGTGTCCCAGCTGATGGAGGCGAACTGGAGCACGCGGTCTCCCGGCTCCACCGGGAATGCCTGCCACGCCGCTCGGGTGAAGTTCACCAGCGAGCGGTGCTGCACCACCACGCCCTTCGGCCGCCCCGTCGAGCCCGACGTGTAGAGCACGTACGCCGCAGCCTCGGGAGGCACCTTCACGTCGACGGCCCGCGCATCACCGCCCGGGAGTGCGTCCGCGTCCAGCCACACCCGTCCGGAAGCCTCGCCCAGCTTCTCGCGGAACCGGCCGCGAGCGATGACCACCCGCGCGCCGCTGTCCTCCAGCATGAAGGCCAGTCGCTCCGACGGATATTCCGGGTCCAACGGCACGTAGGCGCCGCCCGCCTTCAGCACGCCGAGAATCGACGCCAGCAACTCCACCGAGCGCTCCACGCACACGGCGACGCGGGTCTCCAGCCCCACGCCCAGGCGCTGAAGCTCACGCGCCACCGCGTTCGCTCGCGCATTGAGCTCGCGGTACGTGACGGACTGGCCGCCCGCCACGAGCGCCGTGGCCTCCGGCGTCCTCGTGACCTGCGCCTCGAACAGCGCGTGGATGCTCGTGTCGCGAGGCAGCTCCTCATGAGTCCCGTTCCACTCCACCAGCAGCCGGCGCCGCTCCTCCGCCTTCAGCAGCGGCAGCGCTTCCACCGCGCGGTCCGGCGACTCCACCGCCGCGTCGAGCAGCACCTCCAGGTGTCCCAGCAGCCCGTCGATGGTCTCCGCGTCGTACAGGTCCGCGTTGTACGTGGCCGCGAGCGCGATGCCGTCGGGCCTCCGCGCCATCATCAGCGTGAGGTCCAGCTCCGTGCTCGTCACGTCCGCGTCGAGCATCCGCACGCGCAGCCCGGGGACCTCGCGGACCTGGGGCAGCGCATCGAGCTGGCCGAAGAGCACCTGGAACATCGGCGCCCGCGTCAGGTCGCGCTCCACGTTCAGCGCCTTCAGCAGCGGCTCGAACGGGACGTGCGGATGCGCGAAGGCCTCCACCGTGCCCGCGCGAGCCCGCTTCAACAGCTCGCGGAAGCTCGGGCGGCCGGAGAGATTGCCTCGCAGGACGAGGGGCTCGAAGAAGAGGCCAATCAGCCCCTCCGTCTCCTTGCGGTCGCGGTTCGCATACGGCGCGCCGATGAGCAGGTCCTTCTGTCCGCTGTACCGCGACAGCAGCGCCTGCAATCCCGCGAGCACCGTCATGAAGAGCGTCGCGCCCTCCACTCGGGCGAGCCCTTCCAACCGCTCCGCGAGGCGCGCGGGCAGCAGCGCCTTGCGCTGGTCCGCGCGTCCCGTCGCCGTGCGCCTCGGCCGGTCGGTGGGCAGCTCCAGCTCGTGCGGCGCGCCCTCCAGGCGCTTGCGCCAGAACTCGACGTGCGCGTCCAGCGCGTCTCCGCGCAGGCGGCCCCGCTGCCATGCGGCGTAGTCGGCGTACTGGAGCGGGAGCTCCGGCAGCGGTGACGGCCTTCCCGCGACGAGGGCTCCGTAGAGCACCACCACCTCGTGGGTGAGCACACCCATGGACCAGCCGTCGGAGATGATGTGGTGCAGCACCACCAGCAGCACGTGGCGCTCCGGCGTCATTCGCAGCAGCACCACGCGCGCGAGCGGCCCCTTCTCCAGATCGAATGGCACCGCCATCTCGCGCTGGATGCGCCGGCGCACCGCGGCCTCGCTCCCGTCCTCGGGAGCGTCCTCCACGGTGAAGGGGATGCTGGCCTGCGCATCGATGAGCTGCACCGGCGTGCCGGAGACCTCGCCGAAGCGCGTGCGCAGGGCCTCGTGGCGGCGGGCCACTTCCTGGAAGCTCTTCTCCAGGGAAGGCACGTCCAGGCGGCCGGAGAGCTCCACCACCATGGGTAGGTTGAAGGCCGGGAGCCCGGGCGCGAGCTGCTCCAGGAACCACATGCGCTGCTGGGAGAACGTCAGCGGCAGCGCCGGGCGCGGCTTCTTCTCCAGCCGCTTCGCGAGGAGCGCGAGCTTCTCCTCGCGCGTGAGCGTGGGCTTCTTCTCCGTCTCGTTACCCATGGGACTCAGCTCTCCACGTCGGTCGCGTCCAGCAGCGCGTCCAGTTCCTCATCCGACAACTGCTCCAGCGCGGACGGGTCCAGCTCCCTCGACACCCGGGCAATCGGCGCATCCGCGAGCTGCTTCATCGAGCCCGACATGCGCGACACCACATCCGCCAGCCCCGAGAGGGTCGGCGACTCGAACACCGCCGTGAGCGGCAGCTCCACGCCCAGCGCCTCACGCACGCGCGAGACAATCTGCGCGGCCATCAGCGAGTGGCCGCCCAGCGCGAAGAAGTCGTCCCGCGCGCCGATGCGCGTCCGGCCGAGCAGCTCCGTCCAGATGCCCGCCAACGCCAGCTCCTCCGGAGTCGTCGGGGCCACGTACTCCGCCGCGTTGCCCGTGGGGGCCGCGCGCGCACGGAGCGAGCGCCGATCCACCTTCCCGCTCGGCGTGAGCGGCAGCGATTCCAGCGCCTCGAAGGCGGACGGCACCATGTAGTCCGGCAGCCGCTCCTTGAGGAACGCGCGCAGGGCCGTGGTGTCGAGCACCTGTCCCGGCTTCATGACCACCCAGGCCACCAGCCGGGCCTCCCCCGGAGAGGCCTCGTGCGCCACGACGGCGACGCGCGCCACCGCCGGGTGCTGTGCGAGCACCGACTCCACTTCACCGGGCTCCACGCGGGCGCCGCGCACCTTCACCTGGTCATCGGCGCGGCCCAGGTACTCGAGCTGGCCGTCCGGCAACCACCGGGCCACATCTCCCGTGCGGTACATGCGCGCACCGGGTGTGGCTCCGAACGGGTCCGGCAGGAAGCGCTCCGCCGTCGCATCCGGCCGGCCGAGGTAGCCGCGCGCCACGCCAGGGCCCGCGACGTACAGCTCGCCTCGCACGCCCGAGGGCACCGGGCGAAGCGCGTCGTCCAGCACGTACGCGCGCAGGTTGTCGATGGGCCGGCCAATCGTCACCGGGCCCTCGCACACCTCACCCGCCGTCGCATCCGCCGCCACCTCCGAGGAGCCGTAGAGGTTGAGGAGCCGTGCGTGCGGCACTCGCTCACGGAAGCGCGCGGCCAGCTCGTCCGGCAGCCTCTCACCGCTGGTCACCCACGTGCGCAGGGACTTCAACCGGAGGCCCACGTCGGGCACCTCCAGCAGCGCCCTCAGCAGCGACGGGACGAGCACCAGCCGCGTCACCCCGCGCTGCTCCATCACCTGCACGAGCCGCGCCGGGTCCTTCACCGTGTCATCGGACAGCAGCACCGAGGGCACGCCGGCCAGCAGGGGCCCGAGCACCTCCCACACCGAGTCCACGAAGCTCAGCGCCGTCTTCACGGTGCAGACCTCGCCGGGCTCGAACGGGACGGTGCGCCACATCCACGCGAAGCGGTTGAGCGTCGCGCGGTGCGTGGCCATGACGCCCTTGGGCCGGCCCGTGGAGCCGGAGGTGAAGATGACGTACGCGAGCGCGTCGCCCCCCACCGGAGGAGGCAGAGGATCGCCCGCCTCGGCCCGGTCGTCCTCGAGCCAGAGCACGGGGATGCCCTCGTGGGGCGGCAGCCGGTCCGCGAGGCGCTGACGTGCGAGCAGCACCCTGGGACGGCTCTCCTCCACCATCCACGCCAACCGCTCTCGGGGCCAGGAGGGATCCAACGGCACCCAGGCCGCGCCCGCCTTCAGCACGGCCAGCACCCCTGCCACCATCTCCACCGAGCGGTCCGCGCACAGCGCCACGCGCGCCTCCGCACCCACGCCCAGGTGCTGCAGCGTGCGCGCGAGCCCTTCCGCCCGAGCCGCCAGCTCGCGGTACGTCACCCGCGTGTCCCCGTCCACCAGGGCCAGCGCGTCCGGCGTACGCGAAGCCTGCGCGTCGAACAGCGCGGCGAGGCTCGCCTCCGAGTCGAAGTCGGCACGCGGCCCATGCCCCGAGTCGAGCACGCGGCGCCGCTCCTGTTCGTGCAGCATCGGCACGTCATCGAGCCGCTGCACGCCGGAGGCGAGGCCTTCCATGAGAATCCGCCAGTGCTCCAGCAACCGGGCCATCGTCTCCGCGCCGAAGAGCGCGGGCGCGTAGGCGAGGATGAGGCGCAGCCGGTCGCCCGGCACCACGTAGGCGATGAGCGGGTAGTTGCCCTGCTCGTGGCTCTCCACGTCCCGCACCTCCATCCCCGGGACGCGCTGGCCCAGCGAGGTGTCGAGCGGGTAGTTCTCGAAGATGAGCAGGCTCTCGAAGAGCGGCAGGCCTCGCGGCATGTCACTCCAGCCCTTCACCTGCACCAGCGGGCTGTGCTCGAACTGACGCATCTCCAGTTGTCGCGCCTGGAGCCCCTGGAGCCAGGAGACCACCGAGTCATGGCGCGGCAACGTCACCCGCACGGGCAGCGAGTTGATGAACAGACCGACCATCGACTCCGCGCCGGGCAGGTCCACCGGACGCCCGGAGACGGTGGCGCCGAAGACGACGTCATCCTCTCCGGCGTACCGGGAGAGCAGCAGCGCCCACGCGCCCTGCGCCAGCGTGTTGAGCGTGATGCCATTCTTCCGTGTGAAGGCCTGGAGCGCCGCGGTGGTTTCCGGCGACAACAACAGCTTCTCCTCGCCAGTGACGGCGGCCTCCACGCCGGGCGCGATGGGCCGTGAAGCAGGCAGCGGCGTCGGCGAGATGAAGCCCGCGAGCTCCTTGCGCCAGAAGGCCTCCGCGCGCGACAGGTCCTGCCGCTGCAGCCACGCCATGTAGTCGCGCCACGCGGGAGGACGCGGCAGCGAGGGCTCGCGGCCGGAGGTGAGCGCCTCGTAGCAGGCGAAGACCTGCTGGAGCATGTTGCCCACGCCCCAGCCGTCCATCACGAGGTGATGGTGCCGCCAGAGGAAGCGGTACGCGTCCTCGCCCAGGCGCACCACGTCCATGCGGGCCAGCGGCGCCGAGGAGAGCGTGAAGCCGCGGGCCCGGTCCTCGCGAATCAGCGCGTCCAACCGTGCGCGCTGTTCGTCGGGGGCAAGCCCGCGCCAGTCGTGCTCCGTCCACGGCAGCTCGGCCTTCGCGTGGACGACCTGAAGCGGCTCGGGCAGGCCTTCATGGACGAACGAGGTCCGCAGGACGGCGTTGCGGGCGATGACCTCCGCCCAAGCGCGCCGCAGCGCGGGCACGTCGATCCGGCCTCGCGAGGTCCACGAGAGCTGCTCGTGGAAGACGCCCGAGCCGGGCACCGCCAGCGCGGCGTGGAAGAGCATGCCCTGCTGCAGCGAGGTCAGCGGGTACAGGTCCTCCACGTCCGGGTACTGGCGCAGCGTCCGCTCCAGCGTCGCGGACGAGAGCCGAGCCAGCGGGAAGTCTCCCGGCGAACGGCGCGCCGCGTCCGTACTGCCACGGCCTTCCACCAGCTCGCGCAGCGCGTCCATGAAGCGGTCGGCCACGGTCTGGATGGTGGCGCGCTCGTGGACGCGCGAGCCGTAGACCCAGGTCACCTTCAGCTGGCTTTCGCTCACCACCGCGTTCACTTCGATGCGATGCGGCCGGCGGCCTCCTGCGCCGTGCCACCGACCGCTCGGCTCCTCCGTGAGGGCGAAGCGCTCCGAGCCACGCGCCGCCGCGTCGAGCTGGCCCAGGTAGTTGAAGCCCACCTCCGCGCGGGGCGCGGAGCGAAGCGCTTCGGCCAAGTCCGCGCGCAGGTGACGCAGCAGCCCGTAGCCGATGCCATTGGCGGGCAGCCTGCGCCGCGCATCCCGAAGCGCCCTGAGCGCGTCACCGGGGCTGCCACCTTCCGGCAGCTCCACGTCCAGAGGGAAGGTGCTGGTGAACCAGCCCACCGTGCGGGACAGGTCCACGTCGGAGAACAGCGCCTCGCGGCCGTGGCCTTCCAGCTCCAGCCGCACCTTGCGTCCACCCGTCCAGCCGGAGATGGCCTTCGCCACCGCCGTGAGCAGCACCTCGTCCACGCGAGCCCTGTAGGCCGTGGGCACCTCGGCCAGCAGGGCCCGGGTCTCCAGCTCACCGAGCGTCACCGTGAGCAGTGCCTCGGAGCCAGGGGTGTCCTCTCCGTCGACAAAGTCCACCGGTAGCGACGGCACGTCACCTGTCGCCTTCCAGAGCGGCAGCTCGCGAGCCAGCGACTCCGAGCGGGCGTGCTCCACCAACCGCTCCGCCCACGACTTGAACGACGTCGTCTTGGCCGGCAGCGATACCGGGACGCCGCGCTCCAGTTGCGTGTACGCCGTCTCCAGGTCCTCCAGCAGCGGACGCAGCGAGACGCCATCCACGGCGAGGTGGTGCACCACCAGCAGCAGCCGGCCCGTGCGCCCCTCGCCGCGCTCGAAGAGGACGGCGCGGAGCAGCAGGCCTTCATTCAGGTCCAGGCTCCGATGCACCCTGGCGCCCACCACTTCGAGCGCCTCGCCCTGCTCCGCTTCCGGCACGTTGGACAGGTCCACGCGTCGCAACGTCACAGACTCGGGCACGGGCGCGTTGAACTGGGCCCAGCCTTCCGCCGTGCGGGTGAAGCGCAGGCGGAGCGCATCGTGATGGGCCACCAATGCGTGCAGTGCCTTCTCCAGTAGCGCCGCGTCCACGGGCCGGCGCACCTCCAGCACGGCGGCCAGGTTGTAGTGGTGCGGCTCCGGAAGCGCCCAGTCCTCGAAGAAGATGCGCTGCATCGGCGTCAGCGGCACCGGGCCTTCCACCGCGCCCTGCTCCGCCGTGCCCTGCTTCGCCTTGCCCGCCGCAGCGGCCAGCTCCACGAGCGTCTGCTTCTCGAAGAGCATGGCCGGCTCCAGCGCCAACCCAGCCGCCTTCGCGCGCGAGACAATCTGGATGCCGAGGATGGAGTCGCCGCCCAGCTCGAAGAAGTTGTCGTGCAGGCCCACGCGCTCCACGCCGAGCACCTGCGCCCAGAGCGCCGCCAGCGTCTTCTCCGCGTCGGTCGTCGGCTCGACGAAGGTCTTCCCCGGCCCCACACGCGCGGTGTCCGGCGCGGGCAGTGCCGCCCGGTCCACCTTCCCGGCGGGAGACAACGGGAGCGCATCCAGCGCGACGAAGGCCGCGGGCACCATGTGCTCGGGCAGCCGTTCCTTCAGGAAGCCACGCAGCGCGGTGACGTCCAGCGCCGCCGCATCCGCCACGAGGTAACCCACGAGGCGCTTCGTCCCCGGTGGTTCCTCGCGAACCGTGGCCACCGCGTCGCTCACGCCCGGGTACTGGCGCAGCGCCGCTTCCACCTCACCCAGCTCGATGCGGAACCCGCGCACCTTCACCTGGTGGTCCGTGCGGCCCAGGTACTCCAGCCGCCCGTCGAGGCGATGACGGACGCGGTCGCCCGTGCGGTACAGGCGCGCACCGGACTCACCGGAGAGAGCATCCGGGACGAAGCGCTCCGCCGTCAGGTCCGGCCTGCCGAGGTAGCCACGCGCCACGCCCAAGCCGCCGAGGTACAGCTCGCCCGGCACGCCCGGCGGCACGGGCAGTCCCCGTGCGTCCAGCACGTAGGCGCGCATGTTGGAGATGGGCTGGCCGATGTCCGGCCGATCCGCGTCCAACTCCGTGGAGACGGTCGCGCAGATGGTGGCCTCCGTCGGGCCGTAGCCATTGAGCAACCGCCGCCGCGACGCCCAGCGCCGCGCCAGCTCCGGCGAGCACGGCTCTCCCGCGGAGATGACCGTCTCCAGCGCGGGCAGGCCCTCGGGCTCGAGCTGCGACAGCGAGGACGGCGTGAGCGTCACGGTGGTGATGCCGCGCGCCTCCAGCACCTCGCGCAGCGGCGCGCCCGGCAGCAGCGAGTCGCGCGGCGCGAGGTGGAGCTCCGCACCGGCGACCAGCGTGGAGAGCACCTCCAGCACGGACGCATCGAAGCCGAGCGCCGCCGCCTGGAGCACCCTCTTCCCTGGCCCCACTCCGTGCGCGCGTGTGACGGCGCGCACCGTGTTGACGAGCCCCCGGTGCGGCACGAGCACGCCCTTCGGAGTCCCCGTCGAGCCCGACGTGTAGATGACGTACGCCAGCCCACTGGAGAGCACGCCGGAGCTCGGCGCCGTCGTGGGGTTCCGACTGATGCTGCTCCACTCCGAGTCCACGGAGACGAGCAGCTCATTGCCGGCGGGAAGCTCGTCCGCGAGGTGCTCCTGTGTCACCACCACGGACAGCCCGGCGTCCCGCATCATGTAGGTCAGCCGCGCGCTGGGATACGCGGGGTCCAGCGGGACGAATGCACCGCCCGCCTTCAGGATGCCGAGCATTCCCACCACCAGCTCGGCGGAACGCTCCGCGCACAACCCGACCCGGACCTCCGGCCCCACGCCCACCGAGCGCAGGTGATGCGCGAGCTGGTTGGCGCGCGCATCGAGCTCCGCGTACGTGAGCCGCTGGTTCGGGTCCACCACCGCCACCGCGTCCGGCGACGATGCGGCCTGGGCCTCGAAGCGCTCGTGGATGGACGCGTCCTCGGAGACGGGCTCGCGCGTGTCGTTCCACTCCACCAGCATCCGGTGCAGCTCTTCTCCGGACAGCAGCGGCAATTCGCCCACGCGCTGCGCCGGGTCGGCGGCGATGCCCTCCAGCAGGCGCACGAAGCGCTCCCACAGCAGGTGCACCGTCGCGGGCTCGAAGAGGTCCGCCGCGTACTCCAGGGCGCCGGAGAGTCCGTCCGGCGTCTCGCGCAGCTCCAGAGACAGGTCCACCTTGGTCGCGCCGATGTCGAGCTCGACCATCTTCACGCCGAGGCCCGGCGTCTGCACTTCCACCGGCGGCGTGTTGTGGAACGTCAGCATCGCCTGGACCAGCGGCATGCGGCTCGGGTCTCGCGGCACGCGCAGCTCGTCCACCAGTCGCTCGAACGGAATCTCCTGGTGGGCGTACGCGCCGATGGACGCCACCTTCACGCGGCGGACCAGCTCCACGAAGGTCGGCGCTCCGGACAGGTCGCCGCGAATGGCGAGCGTGTTCAGGAAGCAGCCGATGAGCCCTTCAATCTCGGGGCGGTTGCGGCCCGCGGCGGAGGTGCCGACGATGATGTCGTCCTGACCCGAGTAGCGGTGCAGCAGCGTCTGCAGCGCCGCGGTGAGGACCATGAAGGGCGTGGCGCCCTCGCGGCGTCCCAGCGTCCAGAGCGCGTCCATGAGCGGCTTGCGCACGGACACCTGGATGCGGCCACCCCGGCCCGACCAGCGCACGGGACGCGGGCGGTCGGTGGGCAGCTCCAGCACCTGGGCTCCGGCGAGCTGCTTCTTCCAGTACGCGAGCTGGGCCTCCATGCCCGGCCCGTTCAGCCAGCCGCGCTGCCACACCGCGTAGTCCGCGTACTGCACCGGAAGCGCGGGCAGCGGCGAAGGCCTCCCGGCCGCGAGCGCCTCGTACAGCGTCACCAGCTCGCGGAACAACACGCCGCCGGACCAGCCGTCCGAGGCGATGTGGTGGATGGTGAGGTGCAGCACCGAGGCCGCGTCACCAACGCGAATCAGCACGGCCCGCAGCACCGGCCCGTGCACCAGGTCGAACGGACGGCGAGCATTCGCGAGCGCCAGCCGCAGTGCATCGGCCTCGCGCTCCTCCTGCGTCGTGCCGCGCGCCTCCTGCTGCTCCAGTCGGAGCGGCATCGAGGGAACGATGACCTGGTGCGCGCCGTCTTCCGAGAGCGCGAAGGTGGTGCGCAGCACCTCGTGCCGGCGCACCAGCTCGTTCAGCGCCGTCTCCAGGAGCGGCGCTTCCATCCTGCCCTCCAGGCGGAGGGTGACGGTGTTGTTGTAGGCGATGCCATCCGGGTCGAGCTGGCTGAGCGCCCAGATGCGCTGCTGCGGGAAGGACAGCGGCAGCGGCTGGTCCCTCGGCACATGCACCACGGGCGTGGCGGTCGCGGCCGGCACCTCCGCGACAGGCGCGGGCGGCGCGACCACGGTGTCGCGAGGCTTCGACTGGCGGCGAGCCTTCGCGGTGCGCGACGGCTTCACCACCTCGACCTCTCCCGCGTTGCGGAAGCGGGCGCGCTGTCCCGTCAGGAAGAGGCGGTCCTCCGGGCCTCCGCCCGGCACGGTGATGAATCGTGCACGCGTGGCCTCCTCGTCGTTCCAGAAGCCGCGCGGAATGACAGTGCCCCCAAGTGCGAGCTCGCCCACGACGCCCACGGGCACAGGTGCACCCGAAGCATCGCGGATGAACACGGGAGCCTCGGACGAGGACGGCCAGGCCGCGCCGAGCACGGACGCATCCAACTCCACGCTCCGCGACCCGCTACCAGGGACAACGAGCGCGCCGTGCGTGGAAGCCTCCTTCTCCGCGCTCCGAGCGAACCCACCGGACACTTCCGCACGAGACTCACCACCCAGCACCCACAAACGCACGCCTTCCAGCGCACGTTGCGCACCGGGCAACTCCGCGAGCGCACGGGCCTGGGACGGCGCGCAGCGCAGCGCGGTGACGCCTTCTCCCCGAACGAGCTCCAACAGGTCGCCCATACCGGCATCACCCTCGGCCAGCACGGCCTCCTCGGGCAGGGGCTGTACCTGGGTGCGCCGCACCAGCTCGGCCAGCAGGCGCAGGCTGGACATCGTCGGCTCCAGCGGCACGCCGTAGTCGACGAGGCAGGCAATCTCGTCCACGTCGAGCGAGCGCACGCGCTCGATGATGCGCTCGCACTGCTCCACCGTGCCGAAGAGGCCGCCGTCCTTCAGGTAGTGGTCCGCGGCCTGCCCGAGCATCACCTGCATGTCCTCGGGCGTGAGGCCGCGCACATCCACGCTGCCGTTGATGCTGGACAGCAGGTTGGCGAAGACGTCCACCGAGCTCTGGATGTATTGCTTCAGCGGCTCGCGCGCCGCCGCACGCACCTCGTCCATGTCCTGGCCGAGGAAGGTGTGCAGCATCAGCGTCACCTGTCCGCGCCCCGGACCGTGTCCCGACTTGCGGTACGTCTCGCGGTACAGCGCCACCTTCGCCGCCAGCTCATCCAGGCTGGAGCCCAGGCCAAGGACGTTGGTGAGGATGCCCGCGCCCACCTCTCCGGCCTTGCGGAACGTCTCCGGGTTGCCTGTGGAGGTGAGCCACACCGGCAGCTCCGCCTGCTTCGGCTTTGGCCGCAGCGCCAGCTCCACCTCGTGGCCCGCGCCGTTGCGGCGCTTCACCGTGCCGCCGCGCCACAGCCGCCGCACTTCTTCCAGCCGCTCGATGAGGACCTCGCGGCGGCGCGCGTACGTGTCCGGCGAGAGCGAGAAGTCATTCGCGTGCCAGCCCGTGGCGAACGAGACGCCCACGCGACCCTTGGACAGGTTGTCGACGACGGACCACTGCTCGGCCACCTCGATGGGGTCGTGCAGCGGCAGCACCACACTGCCCGCGCGAATCCGCAGGTTCCGCGTCAGCATCGCGAGCGCGCCAGCAATCACGGACGGCTGCGGGTACAGGCCGCCGAAGGAGTGGAAGCGCCGCTCCGGCGTCCAGATGGCGGAGAAGCCGTTCGCGTCCGCGAACTTCGCGCCCTCCAGCAGCAGCTCGTACTTCTCCTCGCCCAGCGCGTCCTCGTCGTTGGCGAAGTACGAGAGGCTGAAGTCGAGCTTCCTGCGCGTGTCCGGCTTCCGTCCGAGGACGGCGAAGCGCGCGGCCAGCCGCTCGGGAGGGAGCACGACGCGCATGCCGCGCGCCAGCGCCCACAACAGGTCCAGTCCCGTCGGGTCCGACGCGGGGCCGCCCGCCGCCAGCCACACCTCACCCTCCCCTGCCCCCACCCGCGCGTCGAGCGACGACAGCAGGTGCGCGACGTTGCGATGGGTCAGCATGACGCGGCCGCGACCACCCATCGCCTCGGGTGCGGGCACGATGAACGCGAGCCGCTCCGAGGGCACAGTGGCAAACGGCCCTTCCGCCGAGACCTCGCCGTCCACCACCACGGCGCGCACTCCGACCGGGAGCGAGACCGCATCCGAGAGCCGGGCCACCAGCAACAGCCGTGGACCATGGGCTGGCAGCAGTGACGTCAGCTCCAGCACCTCGCCTCGCGTGACGGGGAGGCACGCACCACCCGCTTCCAGCACGCCCCAGAGCGCGATGACCGCTTCGATGGAGGGCTCCAGGCGCAACGCCACGGGGACCTCTGGGCCCACGCCATCGCGCCGCAGTCCGGCCGCGAGCCCCTTCGCCCGAGCGGCCAGCTCACGCCACGTCAGGCGGCGCGCACCGGCGCTGATGGCCACCGCGTCCGGAGTGCGCTCCAGCCGCGTCGCGAGGCGCTCCAACAGCCCCGGCGCGGAACGCTGCTCCACCACGCGCGCCGGCAGGCTCCGCTCCTCGGGCATCGCCAGCGGCAGCCGCGACACCCGCAGCTCCGGGTCCGCGAGCGCCGCGCCGAGCAGCGACTTCAGGTGACCCGCCATGCGCGCGATGCGCGACTCGTCGTAGAGCTCGGTGGCGTACTCGATGAAGCCGTGGAAGGTGCCGCCCTCCAGCTCATGCAGCAGGAGGGTCAGCTCGCCCAGCGTCGCGCCGAACTGCGCGGGCGTGCCCGGAACCTCCACCAACTCCATGTCGATGCCCGGCAGGGATGGAGGCGTGGTGACGACATTCGCATGCAGCACCAGCGCCGCGTCGCACAGTTGAGAGCGGTTCGGGTCTCGTCCCGGCGCCACGATGGGCAGCAGGTGCTCGAACGGCACGTCCTGATGGCTGGACGCGCCGATGGTGACCTCGCGCGCCCGGGCCACCAGTTCGCGGAACGACGGGTCACCGGACGCATCGGTGCGCAGCGCCATCGCGTGGGCAACGAAGCCGATGAGCGGCTCCAGCTCACCCCGGGCGCGGTTGCCCACCGGCGTGCCCACCACGATGTCCTCGCGCCCCGAGTAACGGACGAGCAGCGACGACAGCGCAGCCAGCAACGTCATGAATGGCGTCACGCCCTCGCGATGGCTGAAGGCGTAGAGCGCCGCGCTCAGCTCGCGCGAGAGGGGCACCGGGAAGCGGGCGCCGCGCAGACGTGTGCTCGCGCCTCGCGGCCGGTCCGATACCAGCTCCAGTGACGGCGGCAGGTCCGCCAGCACCTCGCGCCAGTACGCATCCTGCGTCGCGAGCGTGCCTCCGGCCAACGAGCGCCGCTCCCATGCCGCCGCGTCCACGTACTGCACGGGCAGCTCCGGCAGCGGCGCCGGCCGGCCCTCGCGGAACGCCTGGTAGTTCACCGCCGTCTCGCGGAAGAACGCCACCATCGACAACGTGTCCGACGCGATGTGGTGCACCGTTAGGAGCATCAGGTGCTCCGCGTCCGCCAGCCGCAGCAGCCGCGCGCGGACGATGGGGCCTTGCTCCAGCGAGAACGGCAACACCGCTTCTTCGAGGGCCAGCCGCAGCGCCTCGGCCTCGCGGTCTCCCGCATGGCCGCGCAGGTCCACCACCGGCACCTGGATGCGGACCTCGGCGGCAAAGCGCTGGCGCACGCGGCCGTCCTGCACGGTATACGTCGCGCGCAGCATCTCGTGCCGGCGGATGACCTCGTTGACGGCGCGCTCCAGCAGCACCACGTCGAGCGTCCCCTTCAGCCGCACGGCCAGGGGCATGTTGAGGGAGGGGTTGCCCGGGTCGAGCTGCTCCATCCGCCAGACGCGCTCCTGCACGACGGACAGCGGGAGCTCGCCGTTGCGGTCGATGCGCACCATGACCTCCGGTGCGCCCGCGCCCGTCGCGGGGAGGGCCTGCTGGAGCATCGCCTCGATGCGCCGCGAGATGCCCGCCACGGTGGGCGCCTCGAACAGCGCGCTCAGCGGGAGCTGCACGCCGAACGTCTCGCGCAGGCGCGTCAGCATCTGCGCCGCCATCAGCGAGTTGCCGCCCAGCGCCAGGAAGTCATCGTCGGGGCCGATGTCCACCGCGCCCAGGCGCTCGCGCCAGATGGCCATGACGCGCTGCTGGATTTCGCTCGCGGACGTGGGAGGCACCGGCACGGCCGCGGCCACGAGCGACTCGGCCATGGCCGCCGTCGCGGGCTGGGACTCCGGAGCAGGCGTGGCCTGTACGAGCAGCGCCACGGGCTGATGGTCCAGGCGGCAGGACTTCTCCTCGAACGGATACGTCGGCAGCGGGACGCGGTGGCGCTTCTCTCCGCCGTGGAACTTCTCCCACGACACGTCCACGCCCGCGCTCCACAGGTCGCCGAGCGACTGGAGCAGTCCCCGGTAGTCCCCTTCCGCCGGACGGCGGCGCAGCGATGGGACGGCGACGAGCGACTTCTCCTGCCGCGCGCGGAGGCGGGTCAGCGAGGTGAGGTCCGTGCCCGGGCCCACCTCCAGCAGGACGGAGCAGCCTTCACCAATGAGCACCTCCAGGCCCTCGGCGTAGCGGACCGGCTGGCGCATCTGCCGTGCCCAGTACGCCGGGTCGGTGGCCTCCTCGGGACGAATCCACGTGCCGGTGAGGCTGGACACGAAGCGCAGCTCCGGCGTCTTGAGGCGCAGCGAGGACACCGCTCGCGCCAGGTCCGGCATCAGCGGCTCCACGGCGCTGGAGTGGAACGCATGCGCCGCGGGCAGGCGCACCACGCCCACTCCGCGCCCGGAGAGCGAGGCCTCCAGCCGGGTGATGGCCTCCACGGGGCCCGAGACGACACACCGGCCTGGCCCATTCACCGCCGCCAGCGCGAGCCCGTCCGTGAGCAGCGGAAGGACCTCTTCCTCCTTCAGCCCCACCGCGAGCATCGCTCCGGGAGGCATGCGCGCCATCAGCGCGCCGCGCACCACCGCGAGCCGCAGCCCGTCCTCGGGAGACAGCACACCCGCCACGCAGGCCGCCGCGTACTCGCCGTAGCTGTGGCCCAGCAGCGCGTGGGGCCGCACGCCCCAGGACATCCAGAGCCGAGCGAGCGCATGCTCCACGATGAAGAGCGCGGGGAGCGCCACGCGCGGATCGGTCAGCTTCCTGGCCGCAGCCTCCACCTCCTCCGTCCTGGCCAGCAGGAGCAGCCGCACCTCCGCCGCCAGCGACGGCTCCAGTCGGGCGAGCGCCGCGTCCACGTCCTTGCGGAAGCCCGCCTCCGCAGCGTGCAGCTCACGTCCCATGGCCACGGCCTGCGCACCCTGCCCCGGGAAGAGGAAGGCCACGCGCCGGTTGCGGCCCGCCTCCACGGCGGCAGGCGTCTCCAGCGCCTGCGCCAGCTCGAAGCGGTCCGCCGCCACCACGGCGCGGCGGTACTCGAAGGCACGCCGCCCCACATTGCGCGTGAAGGCCGTGTCCTCCAGGTCCACGAACGGCGTCGTCTCCACATGCGACGAGAGCCGCCGCGACATCACCTCCAGCGCGGACGGGGTGCGCGCGGAGAGCGTCACGACCTGCAGGGGACGCGAGCTCCGGAGCGCCGGCTCGACCCGAGGAGCCTCCTCCACCACCAGGTGAGCGTTGGTGCCGCCAATGCCGAAGGAGCTGACGCCCGCGCGCCGCGGCCGCTCACCACGCGGCCAGGACCGCAGCACCGTGTTGACGAAGAAGGGGCTCTTCTCGAAGTCGATTTCGGGGTTGGGCTTCTCGAAGTGGAGGCTCGGTGGCACTGCCTCGTGCTGGAGCGACAGCACCACCTTGATGAGCCCGGCCACGCCCGCCGCCGCGTCCAGGTGGCCCATGTTCGTCTTGAGCGAGCCGATGGCGACGTCACCCTTGCGCTCCGACGTCTTCCGGAATGCGCGCGTCAGCGCGGCAATCTCGATGGGGTCTCCAAGCGACGTGCCCGTGCCGTGGGTCTCGACGTAGTCGATGTCGTCACCGCCGAGTCCCGCGTAGGCCAGCGCGTCCGCGATGACCTCCGTCTGCCCCTCGATGCTGGGCGCGGTGTAGCCGACCTTCTGCTGGCCGTCGTTGTTGACGGCGGAGGCCTTGATGACCGCGTGGATGTGGTCGCCGTCGCGAAGCGCGTCCGCGAGCGGCTTGAGCACCACCACGCCCACGCCGTTGCCCGCCACGGTGCCACCGGCACGGTGGTCGAAGGCACGGCAATGCCCGTCCGGCGAGTAGATGAGCCCTTCCTGGTACACGTAGCCCGTGCGCTGCGGGCTGGCGATGCGCACCGCGCCCGCGAGCGCGATGTCCGACTGCCGCGTGAGCAGGCTCTGGCAGGCCATGTGGATGGCCACGAGGCCGGTGGAGCACGCGGTGTAGACGGCGACGCTCTCACCCCGGAGCTGGAGCTTGAAGGACGCCTTCATCGCCAGGCTCTCGGGCCCGGAGGTGGCCAGGTCCAGGCCCGCGCCGCCGTCCTTGCGCGCCTCGCTCAGCAGCGACAGCAGATGGCCCGTCGAGCCCGCACCCGCGTACAGCGAGATGCGGCCCTTGTAGCGCGAGGGGTCATAGGCCGCGTCCTCCAGCGCCGCCCACGCGCACTGGAGGAACAGGCGCTGCTGCGGGTCCATCCACTGCGCCTCGCGCAGCGGGATGTCGAAGAAGCCGTGGTCGAAGCGGTCGGCGCCTTCGAGGATGCCTCCAGCGCGAACGAAGCGCGGGTGCTTCCACAGCTCCTCGGGAACGAGCGGCGAGCGCTCCGTCTCATCCTCGGACCAGGACGAGATGGACTCCACGCCGCCGGCCAGGTTCAGCCAGAACTCGGTGAGGTCCTCGGCGCCGGGGAAGCGCCCGTCCATGCCGATGATTGCGATGTCGTTCCCGGTGTCTTCGGCCTGCATGTCATCGACCTCAGCCATTGCCGTGATTCCCTCGTCGGCCCTGCCGCCGGAGCGCCTGCCGCCGCTGCTGGGCGCGGTCCACGTGGGCCTCGTTGTCCTGTGCGTCCGCCGGCTCGCCGTCCCGTTCCAGGGACAGGGCGAAGGCGCGAACCGTGGGGTATTCGAAGAAGCGCGTCGCCGGGATGTCTCGCCGTAGCGAGTCCCGGAGCAGCGCGCACGCCTTGACCACGGACATGGAGCTGCCGCCCAGGTCCGCGAAGAAGTGGTCCTCCACACCGACGCGCTCGACGCCCAGCACCTTCGCCCACAGCTCCGCGACCTGGCGCTCCAGCGCCGAGGTGGGCTCCACGAAGGTGCTCCCCGCCGGGCGTGACACGTCGGGCTCCGGCAGCGCCGCCCGGTCCACCTTGCCCACGGGCGTCAGCGGAAGCGTGGTCAGCGGCACCAGCGCGGACGGCACCATGAACTCCGGCAGTGAGTCCGCGAGGAAGCTCCGCAGCGCGCGAGGCTCCAACGTCTCTCCCGGACGAGGCACGGCGTAGGCCACGAGCCGCTTGCCGCCCGCGGGGTCGGGCTTCGCGACAACGACCGCCTCGGCCACCGCCGGGTGCTTGCGGAGCGCTTCCTCCACCTCGCCCGGCTCCACGCGGTAGCCCCGCACCTTCACCTGCGCGTCGAGCCGCCCGAGGAACTCCAGCGTCCCGTCCTCGCGATAACGGACCTGGTCGCCGGTGCGATACAGCCGACCGCCCTCCTCCGGACCGAAGGGATTCGGGATGAAGCGCTCGGCCGTCAGCTCCGGCCGCCCGAGGTAGCCCCACGCGAGGCCGTCGCCGCCGATGAGCAGCTCGCCCGGCACGCCGACGGGGACGAGGCGCAGGCCCGCGTCCACCACGAACACGCGCGTGTTGGCGATGGGCCGACCGATGGGCACCGCGCCATCCGCGATGGCGCCCTCCATCACATGGCACACGGAGAAGGTGGTGCCCTCCGTGGGGCCGTAGCCATTCACGAGCACGCCGCCGCGCGCGAGCCGCTCGCGCACCACGGCCGGCGGCAGCACGTCGCCTCCCGCGAGGAGTTGCTTCACTCCGTCCAGCGCATCCGGCCTCGCCGCGGAGATGGCTTCGAAGAGCGCGGCCGTCAGCCACAGCGTGGTGACGCCGTGGCGCACGAGCACGTCCTTCAGCGAGTCCACCGTGGGCGTCGTGGGTGGGAAGAGGACCAGCTTCGCGCCGTGCAGCAGCGCGCCCCATAGCTCGAAGGTGGCCGCGTCGAAGCAGATGGGCGCGAGCTGGAGGAACACCTCGTCCGAGCCCCAGCGTGCGAAGCGCGAGCCCAGCACGAGTCGCGCCACCGCGCGCTGCGGAACGCAGACGCCCTTCGGTCGTCCGGTGGAGCCGGACGTGTACATGATGTAGGCCAGCGACTCCGCCGGCACCGTCACGCCCGGAGAGGACTCGGGCTCGTGAGCCACCTCGTCGCGAGACTCGTCCAGCAGCACCACCGTGGCGCTTCCAGAAGGCAGCAGCTCCAGCACGGAGCGCTGCGCGAGCACCACCGGCAGGTGCGTGTCCTCCACCATGAAGGCCAGCCGCTCGCGCGGGTACGTGGGGTCCAGCGGCACGTACGCGCCGCCCGCCTTGAGGATGCCGAGCATCCCCACCACGAGGTCCAGCGAGCGCTGCACGCACAGGCCCACCGGCGTTCCCGGCTCCACGCCCCGCTTGCGCAGGTACCACGCGAGCTGGTTCGCCCTTCGGTCCAGCTCGCCGTACGTGAGCCGGTCACCCTCGCACTCGGCGGCGACGGCGGCGGGCGTGCGCGCGGCCTGGGCCTCGAAGAGCGCCGCGAGGCACACCTCGCGCGGGTACTCGGCGGTGGTGTCGTTCCAGTCCACCAGCAGGCGCTGGCGCTCCGCCGCGTCCATCATCGGCAGGTCGCTCACGCGCTGGCCGGAGTCCGCCATCGCGCCTTCCAGCAGCACGCGCAACTGGTTCATCAGCCGCGTGGCCGTGGAGGGCGTGAAGAGGTCCGCGTCGAACTCCAGCGTTCCGGTGAGCCCGTCCGTGGTGTCGAAGAGCGACAGCGTGAGGTCGAACTTCGCCGTGCCCGTGGAGACCTCGACGTAGCGGAGCGCGAGCCCCTCGGGCGCGATGTCCCGCGGCGTCTCCTCGTTCAGCGCCAGCACGACCTGCACCAGTGGCGCGTGGCTGAGGCTGCGCGGAGGCTGAAGGGCTTCGACCAGCTTCTCGAAGGGCACGTCCTGGTGCGAGTACGCATCGAGCGTCGTCTCGCGCACCCGCTGGAGCAGCTCGCGGAAGGTGGGGTTGCCTTCCAGCCGCGTGCGCAGCACCAGCGTGTTCACGAAGAAGCCGATGAGGCGTTCGAGGCCCGGATGGTGACGGCCCGCGATGGGCGAGCCCACGCAGACATCCTCCTGGCCCGACACGCGGGACAGCAGGAGCTGGAAGGCGGCCAGCAGGCCCATGTACGTCGTGACGCCCTCGCGGCGGCAGAAGGCCCGGAAGTGCTCGGAGAGCTCGGCCGGTAGGTGGACGCCGACGGTGTCACCTCGGAAGCGCTGAAGGTTCGGGCGCGGGAAGTCCGTGGGCAGCTCCAGGACCGGCGGGGCTCCGGCGAGCTGCTTGCGCCAGTACCGGAGCTGCGATTCGAGCGATTCCCCCTGCAGCCATGAGCGCTGCCACACCGCATGGTCCACGGGCTGGAGCATGGGCTCGGGCAGCGGAGACGCGCGCCCGTGCAGCTCCGCGTCGTACAGCGCGGACAGCTCACGGATGATCACGCCCAGGGACCAGCCGTCCGAGATGATGTGGTGCAGCGTCAGGACCAGGAAGTGGCGCGTCTCTCCCGTGCGCAGCAACAGCGCGCGGAGCAGCGGGCCCTCCGACAGGACGAATGGGCGGCGGACCTCCTCGTCCGCGGCGCGCAGGGCCTCCGCTTCGCGAGCGGACTCCGGGAGGCCGCGCATATCCACCACCGGCAGGGCCACGGGGACGTGCGCGTGGATGACCTGCACCGGCTCGCCCGAGTGGCTCGAGAAGGTGGTCCGCAGCGACTCGTGACGGCGGAACAGTCCGGCCAGGGCCCGCTCGAACGCGGGGACGTCCAGGGGACCGTCCATCCACGCGCCCCACGGGACGTTGTAGAGCGCCGTGCCCGGCTGGAGCTGCTCCAGGAGCCAGAGCCGTTCCTGCGGAGCGGACAGGGGCATGGACTCCGCGCGCGGAACGCGGACAATGGGCGGCAGCGCGCCTTCGCTCCGCTGGCGGGCCGCACGGACCCGCTCGGCCACGTGCCGCACGGAGGCGTCCTTGAAGAAGTCGCGCAGCGACAGGGACACACCGAGGCTGGCGTGGAGCCGCGAGACGAGGCGCGTAGCCAGCAGCGAATGACCACCCAGCTCGAAGAAGCTGTCAGTCACCCCGACGCGTTTGACGCCGAGCAGCTCCGCGAAGAGCGCGGCGACCTGCTCCTCTTCAGGCCCTCGCGGCGCTTCGTACTCTTGGGATGCCGTGCTCGTGGATTCGAAGGGCGCAGGCAGTGCGCCGCGGTCCACCTTGCCGTTGGGCGTGAGCGGTAGCCGCTCCAGCGCGACGAAGGCGGACGGCACCATGTACTCGGGCAGCTTCTGCTGGAGCACGGTGCGCAGCGAGGCGGTCTCCTCCGCCGTCGGGCCCACCACGTACGCCACCAGGCGCTTGTCCCCGGGCACGTCCTCGCGAGCCAGCACCACGGCTTCCGTCACCCCGGGCACCTCGCGCAGCACGGCCTCCACTTCACCGGGCTCGATGCGGAAGCCGCGCACCTTCACCTGGAAGTCGATGCGGCCCAGGAACTCCAACGTGCCATTCGCACGCCAGCGGGCCCGGTCTCCGGTGCGGTAGAGGCGCTCGCCCGGCGTGGTGCCGAAGGGATGCGGGATGAACTTCTCCGCCGTCAGCTCCGGGTTGGCCAGGTAGCCCCAGGCAAGGCCCGCGCCTCCGACGTACAGCTCACCGGGCACACCCACCGGCACCGGCCGCAGCGCGGTGTCCAACACATACGCGGTGGAATGAGGCACGGGACGGCCGATCGGCACCGAAGCCCCCACGGCGTCACCGGCCCGCAGCGTGTGCGTCGCGGAGAAGGTGGTGTTCTCCGTGGGGCCATAGCCGTTGATGAGCACGGCGTCGGAAGACAGCCGCGCAAGGTGCTCGCGCACGCGCTGCACCGGCAGCACGTCACCACCGGCCAGCACCTGCCGCACCCCGGCCAGCGCAGAGCCCTGATGCAGCACCATCTGCTCGAAGAGCGCCGCCGTCAGCCACAGCGTGGTGACGCCCGACTGCGCGAGCAGCTCGCCCAGCTCCTCCAGTGAGAGGGCACCGGGAGGCGCGATGACCAGCCGCGCGCCGTTCAGCAGCGCACCCCAGATCTCCAGCGTCGAGGCATCGAACGCCGCCGGGGCGAGCTGGAGGAAGCCCTCCTCCGCGCCGAAGCGCATGAACGCGGTGTCCTTCACCAGCCGCACCACGCCCCGGTGCGGTACGCAGACACCCTTCGGCCGTCCGGTGCTCCCGGAGGTGAACATGACGTACGCCAGCGCGTCCTCGCTGACTCGCACGCCGGGCGAATTCGTGGGCTGGCGGATGATGCTGTCCCCATCCGCGTCCAGCTGCAGGTGCTTGCCACCGTGCGCTTGGAGCTCCGGCGACAGGGACTGCTGCGTGAGCAGCACGTCGACTCCCGCCTCCCTCAGCATCCACGCGTTGCGTTCCGGAGGATGGCGGGCATCCAGCGGCACATAGGCCGCGCCGGCCTTGAGGATGCCCAACATGCCGACGATGAGCTCCGGCGAGCGCTCGACACAGAGGCCCACGGTGGCGCCCGGCCGCACGCCCAGCTCCCGCAGTCGCCACGCCACCTGGTTCGCCCAGACGTCGACCTCGGAGTACGTGAGCGAGACGTCACCGGAGACCACCGAGACCGCCGTGGGCGTCCGTGCGACCTGGGCCTCGAACAACGCGGGCACGGTGCCGGCGGGCCGGGAGCCTTCCCCTCGCGCGTTCCACTCCACCACCACCTGACGCCATTCCTCCTGCGGAATCAGAGCCAGGTCGCGGACGCGCCGCTCCGGGTCGCGCACGCCGTCCTCCAGCAGCATGCGCAGGTGGCTCAGCAACCGCGAGGCCGTCTCCGGCTCGAACAGGTCGGTGCTCACCTCGAGGTTGGTGGCGAAGCCCTCCGGTGTGTCCGTGAGGTTGAGGCGCAGGTCGAACTTGGCCGTCTGGCTCGGATGCTCCTGGACGCGGAGCCGCAGGCCCGGCATGGAGATCTCCGGCAGCGGGTCCTCCTGCAGGACGATCATCGCCTGAACGAGCGGGCTGCGCCCCAGGTCGCGCTCGGGCGCGAGCGCCTTCACCAACTCCTCGAAGGGCGCGTCCTGGTGCGCGAAGGCGCCGAGCACCGTCTCCCGCGCGCGGCCCACGAGCTCGCGGAACGTCGGCTCTCCGGAGGTCGACACGCGCAGCACCAGCGTGTTGACGAAGCAGCCGATGAGCCCTTCCACCTCGGTCCTGTCACGGCCGGAGACGGGCGTACCGACGCACAGGTCTTCCTGCCCGCCATGCCGGGACAGCAGCGCGGTGAAGCCCGCCAGCAACACCATGAAGGGCGTGACGCCCTCGCGCAGGGCCAGGGCCTTCACCTGCCGGGACAGCTCGGCGCCCAACATCGCACCGCGGCTCGTTCCCCGGCTGCTCCTCACGGCGGGGCGCGGATGGTCCGTGGGCAGCTCCAACGCCCGGGGGGCACCACTCAACCGCGCGCGCCAGTACGCGAGCTGTGACTCCAGCGCGGCCCCGTGCAGCCACTCACGCTGCCATGAAGCGAAGTCCGTGTACTGCACCGCGGGCTCGGTGAGTGGCGACTCGCGCTCCGCGGAGAAGGCGCGGTAGAGCGCCGCCACCTCGCGCACCAGCACGCCCAGAGACCACCCGTCCGACACGAGGTGGTGCAGCACCAGCAGCAGCGAGTGCTCGCGCGCATCGAGCTGGAACAGCATCGCGCGCAGCGGAGGACCGGACGCGAGGTCGAAGGGCCGCAGCGACTCCTCCCCTACCCGCCGCTCGACCTCCGCCGGGCGCGCGGACTCGGAGACCGCTGTCAGGTCCACCCGAGCCAGCGAGAGCCGGACCTCGGGGGAGATTCGCTGGACGGGCGTGCCGTCCTCGTCGCGGAAGATGGCGCGGAGGATGGCGTGGCGCCGGACGACTTCGCGCAGGCAGCGCTCCAACACGCCCGCGTCGAGCGCGCCCTCCACGCGGACCAGCACGGCCTCGTTGTACGCGGCACCGTCCGGTTCGAGCTGCTCCAGGAACCACAGTCGCTGCTGCGCGAAGGACAGCGGCAACGCGCCCTCGCGGGAGCGCGGAACGAGCGGCGGCACCCGGCCCGACATGCGCGGGAGCGCATCGATTCGCGCGGCGAGAGCGGCTGGAGTCGCCGCCTCGAACAGCTCGCGCAGGTGCAGCTCCACGCCGAAGGACTCGCGGATGCGCGACGCCGCCCGGGTCGCGAGCAGCGAGTGACCACCCAGGGCGAAGAAGTCATCCTCCGCCCCCACGCGCGGGACGCCCAGCAGCGACGACCACAGCTCCGCCACGCGCCGCTCGGTCTCCGTCCGGGGCGCGACGTACTCGCGGGCCTCGGCGCGCACGCCCTCGGGGGCCGGGAGCGCCTTGCGGTCCACCTTGCCGTTCGGCGTCAGCGGGAGCGCGTCGAGCGACACGACATTCGAAGGCACCAGGTGCTCGGGCAGGGAGCGCCGCGCGAAGGCACGCAGCGTGTCCTCGGAGAGCGCGGCATCCGGCCGGGGCACGACGTACGCCACGAGCCGCGCGCTTCCAGGCACATCCTCCCGGGCCACCACCACCGCCTGCCGCACGCCGGGATGCCGCGCGAGCACGGCCTCAATCTCTCCCGGCTCCACGCGGAAGCCGCGGACCTTGAGCTGATGGTCCACGCGTCCCAGGAACTCCACCGTGCCGTCCGCACGCCAGCGCGCGCGGTCCCCCGTCCGGTACATCCGAGCACCGGCGTAACCGCCAAACGGGTCCGGCAGGAAGCGCTCCGCCGTCAACTCCGGCCGAGCGTGGTAGCCGCGCGCGACACCCACGCCGCCGATGAACAGCTCCCCGGGCACACCGATGGGCACGGGCCGCAGCTCCGCATCCAGCACGTAGAGCGAGGTGTTGGCGATGGGCGTCCCGATGGGAACCGGCCCCGGCTCCGAGCCCACGCGGTGCGTGGAGGACCAGATGGTCGTCTCCGTGGGGCCGTACATGTTGAGCAGCGCCCCACCCACGGTGTCCCGAAGCTTCGAGGCCAGCTCCACCGGGAGCGCCTCACCGCCCACCAGCATCCGCTCCAGGCCCGCGAGCGCGCCCGGTGCATCCGGCTCCAGCAGCAGCGCCTGCGCGAGCGAGGGCGTCACCTGGAGGTGCGTGACTCCATGCCGCCGGAGCTGCGCGGGTACCGTCCCGCCATCCCGGCCCTGGAGGCGGAAGTCGCGCTCGCAGCGCTGCCGCACGGCGTCCAGCGCGGGCAGGTGGGCCAGCACCGTGTTCGTGTCCACGCCGAAGTCGATGAGGCACGCCACCTCGTCCACGCCGAGCGCATCGATGCGCGCCAGCTGCTCGCGGCACGTGCGCGGGGTGCCGAAGAGGCCGCCGCTCTCGAAGAACCGCGCGAAGGCCCGGTCCATGATTGCGTTCAAGTCCTCTGGCCGGACGACACTCGGGTCCAGGTCCACGCCGAGCGTGCGTCCCAGCCCGCGCATCAGGTCCGCGGAGCTGCTGAGGTAGCGGCGCAGCGGGCCCTCCACCGTCTCACGCACGCGCTCCGCGTCGTGCCCCACGAAGGTGTGGAGCATCAACGTCACGTGCCCCTCACCCGGGTGGCCCGCCTCGCGCCATGCCTCGCGGTAGAGGGCGAGGCGCTCGCGCAAGTCCTCCCAGCGCTGGCCCAGCAGGTGCGTGAGCACGCCCGCGCCCATGCGCCCCGCGTCCCGGAAGGTGTCCGGGTTGCCCGCGGCGGTGAGCCACACGGGCAGCTCGCGCTGCACGGGACTGGGACGGATGCGCACCTCGACGGGGACGCCGGTGCCGTTGGGCAGCATCACGGCGTCGCCGCGCCAGAGCCGCCGCACGAGGTCCAGGTCCTTCCGGGTCTGCTCACGCCGCTCCGCGTACCGCTCGGGCGCGAGCACGAAGTCATCCGCGTGCCAGCCCGCGGCCACGGCAACACCCACGCGCCCGTTGGACAGGTTGTCGACGAAGGACCACTCCTCCGCCACGCGCACCGGGTGATGCAGCGGCAGGACGACGCTGCCGGCGCGGATGTCCACGCGCCGGGTAACCGCGGCGACCGCGGCGCTCGTCAGCGCGGGGCTGGGGTAGAGCCCGCCGAAGGAGTGCAGGTGTCGCTCGGGAGTCCACACGGCCTCGAAGCCATGCTCGTCCGCGAAGCGAGCGCCTTCCATCAGCAACCGGTACCGCTCCGCGCCCGGCGTTCCATCATCCGCGGCGAAGTAGAAGAGGCTGAAGCCCAGAGGCTTGCGGCGCGTGATGGTGGACCTGCGAGGCGCGGCGGCCAGGGCCCCCTGCTCTCCCTGTACGGCGACCTTGAAGCCGCGCGACAGCGTCCAGAGCAGCTCCAGCACGGAGATGTCGAAGGACACGCTCGTCACCGCGAGCCACGTCCCCGGCGCCGCACCGACGCGGGCATCCATGCCGGTGAAGAAGCTGGCGACGTTGCGGTGCGGAATCAGCACGCCCTTCGGACGCCCGGTGGAGCCGGACGTGTAGAGCACGTACGCGAGGTTGTCGGGCCGCACACCGCAGGCGGGAGGCGTCTGCGCCTCGTCGGGCCCGCCGGGTGGATCCAACAGCACCACGGTGCGTCCACTGGCCTGGAACGCGGAAGCGAGGTGCCGGTGCGCGAGCACCACGGGCGCCGCGGCGTCCTCCAGCATGAGCGCCAGCCGGGTCTCGGGATACGACGGGTCCAGCGGCAGGTACGCGCCGCCCGCCTTGAGGATGCCGAGCAGTCCCACCACGAGGTCCACCGAGCGGTCCGCGCAGAAGCCGACGATGCACTCCGGCCCCACGCCCTGCTCGCGCAGCCGCCAGGCCACCGCGTTGGCCCTGCGGTTCAACGCGCCCCAGGTGAGCTCCACGTCGCCGCAGACCAAGGCCACCGTCTCGGGCGAGCGCGCGGCCTGGGCCTCGATGAGCGTGTGGATGCATGCATCCTCGAAGTCGGTGCGCGTGTCGTTCCACTCCACCAGCACCTGGCGCCGCTCGGACTCGGGGAGGAGCGGAAGCGCGGTGACGCGCTCGTCCGGATTCGCGACGACAGCCTCCAGCAGCACCTGCAACCGCTGGGAGAACCGCGACGCGGTGGCCGCGTCGAAGAGGTCCGTGGCGTATTCGAGCCAGCCATCCAGGCCGTCAGCACCGCGCGCGAGCGAGAGGGTCAAGTCATAGGGCGTGGCACCGGGGTCGACGTCCACGCGGCGGGCGTCCAATCCCGGAAGCGCGAGCGAAGCCGCCGGCTCCGGCTGGAGCACGAACAGCACCTGGAACAGCGGCGCGCGAGAGCGGTCTCGCGCGGGCTGCACGGCATCCACCACGCGCTCGAAGGGAACGCCCCGGTGCGCGAAGGCATCGAGCGTGGCCTCGCGCGTACGGCCCAGCAGCTCACGGAAGCGAGGCGCACCGGCCAGCGAGCCACGGAGCACGAGCAGGTCGAGGAAGCATCCAATCAATCCCTCCAGACCGGCCCTGTCGCGCCCATTCACGGGCGTGCCGATGCAGAGGTCGTCCTGCCCCGAGTGACGCGACAGCAGCACCTGGAAGGCCGCCAGCAACGTCATGAACAGCGTGGAGCCCTCGCCCCTTCCGAGGGCCTCCAACCGGGCCGTGAGGGACGCGGGTACGCGCAGCGGAACCCGAGCGCCCCGGTAGGAAGGCACGGGCGGGCGCGCATGGTCCGTCGGAAGCTCCAGCGCCGCCGGAGCCCCCGCCAGCCGCTGCTTCCACCAGTCCAGCGAGACGGAGTCTTCGAGCTGGCGGCGCCACCGTGCGAAGTCGGCGTACTGGAATGGAAGCGGCGGCAGTGCAGCCGTGCCCGCGAAGAGCGCGCTCAGCTCGCGCGCCAGGATGGCGAAGGAGCCTCCATCCGAGACGATGTGATGCATCACCACGACGAGCAGGTGCTCGTGCGCGTCGAGGCGAATCAGCGTGAGCCGGAGCAGCGGCCCCTTCGCGAGGTCGAACGGAGCGCGAGCTTCTTCCCCCGCGAGCCGAAGCGCCTCCGCCTCACGCTCCGCCGCAGGCACCTCGCGAAGGTCCACGCGACGAATCACCGGCGCCGGTGCTAGCGCGGTGACCGCGGAAGGCGTCCCGTCCTCCTCGCGGAACGTAGCGCGGAGGACCGCATGCCGGGCCACGATGGCCGCGAAGGCGGACTCCAGCGCTACCTCATTCAACGCACCACTGAGCCGCACCGCCGCGGGCAGGTGGTACGCGGGACTGCCGCGATGAAGCTGCTCGAAGAGCCACAGTCGCTGCTGAGCGGCCGTGAGTGGAGCCGGGCGCGCATCATCACCACGGACCAACGCCGGAAGCGCCGCCGCCCCCCGCGCCTCGAAGAGCGTGCGCGCAAGCTCGGCCACGGTGGGGCCCTGGAGCAGGACCTCCATGCGGAGGACGGTGCCCAGTGATTCGAGGTCGTTCGCCAGCTCGACGGCGCCGAGTGAATCCAGACCGAAGGACGTGATCGGCACATCACGCGCCAGCGTCTCCGGTGACACGCGGAGCCGGCCCGCGATGCGCGCCAGCAACCACGCCTCCAGCTCCTCGACGGTGGTCGGCTGCGAGGGCGCGGCCGGAGCAACAGCCCGTGCGCTCCCCTCGCCCGCGTCCGACTCTCGCCACGTCATCACCGCACGGGTCGTCCCGGCGAGCAGCTCCGCCCGGCACGCACGGCGCTGAATCTTCCCGCTCGACGTCTTGGGCAGCGCGCCCGGCTCGATGAGCACGAGCGTGTGGAGCTGCACCTCGTGCGCCTCGGAGAGTCCCCGGCGCACGGCGGCCACCAGCTCCTCGGGCGTCCACGGCTTGCGAGCGTCCACCTCGTACATCACCGCGAGCCGCTCCTCGCCCTCCACCTCGATGGAGAACGCGGCGCCGCACCCGGGCCTCAGCGCGGCGTGGCTGCGCTCAATCGACAGCTCCAGGTCCTGCGGGTGCAGGTTGCGCCCGCGGAGGATGATGAGGTCCTTGCGCCGGCCCACGACGAACAGCTCACCGTCGCGCAGCAGGCCCAGGTCTCCCGTGCGCAGGAAGCGCCGTCCACTCGCGTCGTCCGCGAGCGTCGCGCCGAAGGCCGCCTCGCTCTCCTCGAGCCGCTCCCAGTAGCCATGCGCCACGCTCGGGCCCGACACCCAGATTTCGCCCACCCGATCCGGCGGGCACGCGCGGCGCGTCTCCGGGTCCACGACGAGCAGCGTCTGGTCCGGCATCGTCCCGCCGCACCCGACGAGCGGACGCGACCCGGGCCCCTCCGCCCGCTCCACCGCCTCGTTCCGCTCCAGCGCCGACGCGTCCCAGGTGCGCGTGAGCACGCCCTCGCCCTTGCGCCCACCCGAGGCGATCAGCGTGCCCTCCGCGAGGCCATAGCAGGGATACAGCGCACCGCCCTGGAACCCGGCCGGAGCGAACGCCTCGACGAAGCGCGACATCACCTCGGGGCGGATGGGCTCCGCACCGCAGAAGGCCAGCTCCCAGCGGCGCAAATCCAACCCCTCGCGCTCACCGGGAGGCACCTTCCGCACGCACAGGTCGAAGGCGAAGCAGGGGCCGCCGCTGATGGTGCCGCCGAAGCGGGTCAGCGCCTCCAGCCAGAAACGCGGCCGCCGGAGGAACGCGAGCGGCGACATGAGCGCCACGGGGATGCCCGCGTACAGCGGCTGGAGGATGCCGCCGATGAGCCCCATGTCGTGATACGGCGGCAGCCAGATGACGCCCACGCTGTCGTCGCGCACCTCGAACGCGTGCGAAATCAACTTCAGGTTGTGCAGCAGGTTGCCGTGGCTGAGCCGCACACCCTTCGGGTCGCCGGTGGACCCCGACGTGTATTGCAGGAACGCCAGCGTGTCCCACGCGGGCGACGGCTCCGGCCGCTTCCACCCCGCCTCCGTGCCCTCGGGCAGCGCATCCGTCGCCACCCAGTGCAGCGAGGCCAGCTCCGGCGCGCCCTCGAAGAGGCTCTCGCCCATCTCCTGGATGAAGGCCGTGGTGAGCACGACGCTCGCACGCGCGTCGCGGATGATGGCGCGCAGCCGGGGCAACGTCCGCTCCAGCCGCATCGGGTCCGGTGGGTATGCGGGCACGGCGACCAGCCCGGCGTAGAGACACCCGAAGAAGCCCGCGATGTATTCGAGCCCCGGCGGATACAGGAGCACCGCCCGCTCGCCCGCGCGCGAGAGCGCCTGGAGCGCCGCGCCGATGCGACGGGCGCGCAGCTCCAACCCGGCGTGGCTCAGGACCGCGTCGTCGCCGCCGTCCTCGAGGAAGGTATAGAGCGCTGTCTCACCGTGCGTCTCAGCGCGGGTTTCGAGCAGCTCCAGGAGTGTCGCAGCCGGGGGGATTCGCACGCGCGGTGAGAACATGGTCGCCAGAGGGGGGAAGAGCCTGGATATCTCCGCTGGTGAGGACTCTGCAAGATAGGCTAAGAACGCGAGAAATCCGGCTCTGTTTCAGGCGGAAGGAATCGACTTCGTGAACCTGCTCCTCCTGCTCCTGCGCAGGTCACGCGGAGCCGTGGTACTGGCAGTGTGTTTCGGGCTTGTGACGGGTGCCGCGAGCGCGGGGCTCATTGCCCACATCAACGCCGTTCTATCGAGCGGCGGAACGCTGTCCGACCGCGGCACGGTGCTCGGGTTCGTGGCACTGGGAGTGCTGATGCTGGGCTCCCGCATCGCCTCGCAGTTGTTGCTGACGCGGCTCCAGACGGGCACCACCTTCGCCCTGAGGGATCAGCTCAGCCAGCGCATCCTCGCGACACCGCTGCGCCGGCTGGAGGAGCTGGGCACACATCGGCTGCTGGCGACGCTGGTGGACGATGTCCAGGCCGTCACCCAGGGGCTGTTGTGCCTCCCGCCGCTGCTCATCAACGGCGGCATCATCCTGGGATGTCTCACCTGGCTCGCGATGATGTCTCGCGTGGTGTTCTTCGCGCTGCTCGTCTTCGCGGTGCTCGGTGTCTCCAGCTACCTGCTCCCCACGCGTCGCATCGTCGGGCTGCTTCGTGAGTCCCGGCGGACGGATGACCGCTTCTTCAGGGACCTGCGCTCACTGACGAACGGGCTGAAGGAGTTGAAGCTGCACCGCGAGCGCCGGGCGGCCTTCCTCACCCAGGAGCTGTTCCCCACGGCGGAGGAGCTGAAACAGATCCAGGTGCGCATCTCCACGCTGCACACCTTCACGACGAGCTGGGGCATGAGCCTGTTCTTCTTCTTCATCGGGCTCCTGCTCTTCGCGCTGCCGGGCATCGCTCCGGTGTCGCCGTCGACGCTGGTGGGCTACACGCTCGCCGTCCTCTACCTCCAGCAGCCGCTCGACTCGACGATGACGCTGCTGCCCATGCTGGGCGCGGGCACCGTCGCGCTCCAGCACATCGACGCGCTGGCGCTCACGTCCCCGGCGCCGGAAGGCGAGGCACCCCCTCCCGCAAGACTCACCGCGTCACCGTCCCGAATCGACCTCGTCGGCGTCACCCACGCGTACCGGCGCGAGGGCGAGGACACACCCTTCACGCTGGGTCCCATCGACCTGACGCTCCGGCCGGGTGAAATCCTCTTCGTGGTGGGCGGCAACGGCAGCGGCAAGACGACGCTCGCCAAGCTCATCACCGGCCTCTACGCACCGGAGTCCGGGGAGCTGCGCGTCGACGGACGGCCCATCTCCGACGAGGAGCGCGAGCACTACCGCCAGCTCTTCGCGACGGTGTTCTCCGACTTCCACCTCTTCGACACGCTGCTGGGCCTGGCGCCCGGCGCGGAGGCGGAGCGGGCCCGCGCCTATCTCCAGCGGCTCCAGTTGGAGCGCAAGGTGCGCATCGACGCGAGCGGTGCGCTCTCCACCACGGAGCTGTCCACGGGCCAGCGCAAGCGGCTGGCGCTGCTGACGGCGTACCTGGAGGACCGGCCCGTGTACCTCTTCGATGAGTGGGCCGCGGACCAGGACCCCATGTTCAAGGAGGTCTTCTACCGGGAGCTGCTGCCGGACCTGAAGGCGGCCGGCAAGGCCGTGGTCGTCATCAGCCACGACAACCGGTACTTCGACGTGGCGGACCGGCTGGTGCGGTTGGACTCTGGCGCCATCGTCGCGGACGAATCCCAAAAGCGGAACACCGACGGGGCCGAGCCACCGTCCCCGGCCCCCACGGCTGCAAGTGGCACGGGCTTCCGCCTATAGTCGCGCCACTTCACGTTTCCGCCCTGCCTACCTCCATGAAGAAGACGCTCTCCCTCATGACATTGCTCGCCGCCGGCGCCAGCCAGGCCGCGGGCTTCCAGATTGACACCCAAAGCGCACGCTCGACGGGCATGGGCAACGCGTCCACCGCCGCGCTGGACGACTCGTCGGCCATCTACTCGAACGCCGCCAACATCCTCGGCGTGAAGAAGCTGGACATCACCGTCGGCGACACCGGCATCCTGCCCAGCCTCGAGTTCACCCCGACGGGTGGCACGGCGCAGGGCCAGAAGATGACGCTGTCTCCGCCGCCGCACGTGTTCGTCGTCTTCCGCCCCTTCGAGAAGGCGGCGTTCGGCGTGGGTGCGTACACGCCCTATGGCGCGCGCAGCCGCTGGGTGGATGACTTCGTGGGCCGCTTCAAGGGCCGCGAGTCGAGCCTCGCGTCGTATTACATCAACCCCACCTTCGCGTATCAGGTGCTCGAGAACCTCCGCCTCGGCGTGGGCCTGGACGTGGTGCGCAGCACGGTGGAGCTGAAGCGCTCGCTGAACTTCGTCGAGAGCGAGGGCGAAATCCACCTGGGCGGCGGCGCCTGGGGCGTGGGCTTCAACGCGGGCCTCCAGGCGGAGGTGCTGCCGGGCGAGCTGTCGCTGGGTGTGCACTACCGCAGCGCGGTGTCCACCACGTTCAAGGGCAACGCGGACTTCCAGAACGTGCCGACGGAGTTCCAGACGCGGCTGGTGGACCAGGCGGTGGAGGCGGACGTGAAGTTCCCGGCGACGCTGTCGTTCGGGCTCGCGGCCGTGCCCATGGAGCGGCTGACGGTGGCGTTCGACGTCCAGCTCGTGGATTGGGCCAGCTTCCAGGCGCTGACCATCGAGTTTCCCGGCAACCCCGAGCTGAACAACCCGGTGGCCAAGAAGTGGGTGGCGAAGGCGAAGTACCACCTGGGCGCGGAGTACGGCCTGACGCCGGAGGTGCAGCTGCGCGGCGGCGTCGTGGTGGACCTGTCGCCCAGCCCCGCGGAGACGCTGACGCCGGACCTGCCCGATGCGGACCGCTACAAGTTCACCGTGGGCGCCGGCTACAAGCTGGGCAACCTGCGCGCGGACGCGGCGTACCAGTTCGTGCTCCTCGCGAAGACGGAGAGCAAGGCGCCGGGGATTGATGGGACGTACTCCGGCACCGCGCACGTGTTCGGCGTGACGCTGGGTTATTCGCTGTAGACGGTAGCGGTGCGCTCCAGCTTCTGGAGGAGCTGGAGCGCTTCCTTGTCATCTCCGGCTCCGCGGGAGGAAATCCCTCTCAACTCATTTCATGAGCATGCGGAGCACACGATAAATCCTGGCACCAGAAAGCCAACCAAAGTCAGACATTCCCTGGCATCAACTCCAGGGTGCGCTGCAGCCGTTCCATCCCCATCTGCACCAGCTCGCGGCGCAGCGCCGGTTCGCCCATGAAGAACTTCCGGAACACGTCGCGCTCCAGTCGCATCAGCACGCATGGCGTCAACGCCTCCACCGTGGCGGTGGCCACCCGGCTGCGCAGCATGGAGACCTCGCCGAAGACAGCGCCCTCCTCCAGGTCCGGATAGGAAATGATTCCGCCCCCGGAGTGCGCGTGGAAGACACCGCAGCGTCCCCTCAGGAGCAGGTAGAGCGCATCCCCTGGCAGGCCCCGGGTGAGGATGGGCTCTCCCGCCTCGACGGCGCGAGGGACGAACGCCGTGACGAGCTGCACCGCCAGCTCCGGCGGCAGCGTCGCGAGCAGCGGGCTGGTGCGCAAGGCGTCGGCCATGAGCCGCTCCTGGCAGGCCATCTTCACCACGGTCGCTTCGAGCCCGTGCCGGGCCCCCGCCTCCACCAACCCCGCGCGCGTCAGCTCCAGCACGACGGTGCGCTCCACCGCCATGATGCTCGCCGTGCGGCGGCACTGCGTCACCAGCGAGAGCTCGCCGAAGAAGTCTCCCGGGGACAGGTACCCCACCGTCTTCCGCGGGCCGTCCGGCGGCTGCCGCATCACCGCGACCCGGCCGTCGACGATGACGAACATCGAGTCTCCAGGCTCACCCTCCCGCACCAGCAGCTTTCCCGCCGGGTAGCAATGCGTCCACACCGGCTGCGGCGTGAGGGGAGGTATGGGGCTCACCGTGACGGGAGGCCGGGGCTCCGCCGCTTCAGGAGTGCTCCCCGGGGAAGGAGAACGGCGGCGATTGAACAGAGACAGGAACCGGAAGGCCAGACGCGACATGACTCCTCCCATGCAGGAGCGAGGCTGCTCTGACACCGTATGTTCCGGCCTGGAATCACGCAGTGAAGCGCTTCACACCGCCCCGGAAGGAAGCCTCACTCCGCCTCGCGCACCAGCCGCGCGGGGTGGACCAGGGTGATGCGTCCCGCCTCGTACGACAGCAGCCCCTCGCGGACGTAGAAGCGGAGCCACTTGTTGGTGCTCTCGCGGGTGAGGCCGCACAGGTTGGCCAGCTCCGTCTGTGTGAGCTTCTGCGGGATGACGACGCCTTCCGCCCCCTGCTGGCCCTGGTTGCGCGCCAGCTCCAGGAGCACGCGCACCAGGCGCGCCCGTGCATCCAGGAACGTCGTGTCGTGCACGAGCTGCGTCACGTGCCGCACCAGCCGGCTCAACGTCGCCAGCAGCCCCAATGCCACCTTGGGGCGCGCGTCGAGGAAGAGGCGGAAGTCGTCACGCTGGATGGACAGGAGGTCCGTCTCCTCCCGCGCCACCGCGTCCGTGGAGCGAGGCTCCCCGTCCAGCAACGCCAGCTCTCCGAAGAAGTCCCCCCGGTTCAGCAACGCCAGGATGACTTCCTTTCCATCCGGAGATGCGAGGCGGATGGCCACCTCACCCTTGCGGATGATGTAGAGCGAGGTGCCCACATCCCCCTGGTGGAAGATGACCTCTCCCTTGGCGTAACGCCGCGTGCGCAGGAGCGCGGACAGTTGCTCGAGGTCGTCACCGCCAAGCTGCTCGAAGATGGAGACCTGGGCCAGGAGCTGCGAGTAGGACACGGAATCACCCCTCGGACCGCGTGTGCCTTCAATACTGTCAACGCAACCAGCTTTATCCATCTATCCGGATACGGCAGTTTCCTGCCAGGGTATGCGAGTGAAGTGTCGGAATGACTCTCAATTCCACACGTGTCTCCGGCTTCACCGCGAGGGAGTGAACAGCTTCACAGCCGTGCAACATCGAGGGGACTACCGTCACGTCCAACCCCGCAGTGAGTGACTGGACGGCTCCCATGGCTCGACCGACCGCATCGGCGTCTCTCGTCTCCTCCCCTTCTCCCCGCTTGGAGTCCGCCTCCGCCCCCTCGCCCCGGGATGCGAAGAATCGCGGCACCGAGCTGCTCCTCCAGGGAGACCTGGAGGGCGCGCTCGCCGCGTTCCAGGAGGCGGCGGCGCTGGCACCGGAAGATGCCACCTGCCGGCAGAGGGTCGCCGAGGTCCTCCAGCGCCTGGGGCGCACCCGCGAGGCGACGGCCGAGTACGAAGTGGCCGCGAGAATCTGGGACGAGCAGGGCTGGATGCTGCGCGCCCTGGGGCTGTGCAAGGTCATCCTCCAGCTCGCCCCGGATCACGCTCGCGCCCGCGCGCTGCTCTCGGACCTCCGCGCACGACGAGGGCTGCCCGAGCCCGGGGGTGAGGCCCCGCCGGTGAGGCGCCCCGCCCCCGAGGCGCCCACCCGCGTGCTGCGCCCGGAGGTGGTCGCCCACCTGCTGCGACCCCACCCGCTCTTCGCCAGGATGCAGCCGCGACTGCTCCAGTTGATGGGCGAGGCCTTCAAGCCCTGCATCATGGACACGGGTGAGACCATCCTGACCCGGGGGGAGCCGGCCCAGGCGCTCTACCTGCTCCTGCGCGGGCAGTGTGAGGTGTTCCACCAGCACGTGGACGGCCACGAGACGGCGTACCCCGACCTCGTCGAGGGAGACGTCTTCGGGGAGGTGGCGCTGCTGCGCAGCAAGCTGGTGACGGCCTCGGTGCGGGCGAAGTCGGCGTGTCTGCTCTTGAAGCTGGACCGCCAGTCCTTCGATCAGCTCGTCACGGCCCAGCCCGAGCTGCGGCGAGAGCTGCAGCGCCTGGGGTCCGAGCGACTGTGCCGCACCGCTCTGCTGCTGACGCGTCCCCGGTAGGTGCTCCCGTGCTTGTGGTAGACATGACGCGCGTGGCCACGACGCGACGACGTGGCCATCACCGCGGGAGAGGTTTCGTGCAGGTGCTGCAAATCGTCATGAACCCGGGGCTGCCCGACGAGCAGAGCTTTCCGCTCGGCGAGGGCGTCACGTTCATCGGGCGCGACGTGGAGAATCAAATCTCCGTCCTCCACCGGAGCCTGTCCCGCCAGCACGCGAGGCTGGACACGGCCGGGGGCAAGGTCGTCCTCACGGACCTGCAGAGCAAGAACGGCACCTTCGTGGGTGGCTCGCGCGTTACCCGCCACGAGCTGCGGACGGGAGACACCTTCAGCTGCGGCGCCGTGACGTTCCGTCTGCTCGGCGACAATCAGGAGACGCTGGTCAGCCCCATGCTGACCCATGAGTCGCGCGCGCTGTCGCAGGTGTCGATTCAGGAGCTGCTGGGAGCACGCGAGGCCGTCCGCTCCTCCGCGCTCAAGCTGGGCACCACGCCCGCGGTGGAGCGGGACCGCGACAAGCTGCAGATTCTCCTCAAGGTGAGCCAGTTCCTCTCGTCCCCGGGCACCATCGAGAGCCTGATGGAGCGCTCGCTGGAGCTGGTGTTCCAGGTGCTCGAGGTGGACCGGGCCGTCATCCTGCTGGTGGACCCGGTCACGAAGGTGCTGCGGCCGCACGTGGCCCGGACGTCGGACGGCGCCAAGGATTTGTCGCAGGTCTACAGCCGGCACATCACCACGTACGTGCAGCAGCACGGCGTCGCCGCGCTCTTCGCGGATGCGCGGTTGGACCCGCGCCTGGACACCGCCGAGTCGGTGGTGCAGCAGTCCATCTACGCGGCCATGTGCGCCCCGCTGAAGGCCCGCGAGGAATTGCTGGGCGTGCTCTACCTGGACAACCTCCGGCGCCCGGAGCGCTTCTCGCAGGAGGACCTGGAGTTCCTGTCGTCCTTCGCGAACCAGGTGGGCATCGCCCTGGAGAACTCGATGCTGTACCGGCGCATCGAGCAGGAGGCCATCCGCCGCAACAACTACCAGCGCTTCTTCCCGCCCAGCGCCCTGGAGCGGCTGGAGCAGTCGTCCACGGGGATGGACCTGGGCGCGAAGGAAGCGGAGGTGACGACGCTCTTCTCGGACATCTGCGGCTTCACGCAGCTCTCCTCGACGATGCGTCCCACCGACGTGGTGGACATGCTCAACGTGTACTTCCCCATCATGGCGGACATCGTGTTCGAGCAGGAGGGAACGCTGGAGAAGTACATCGGCGACGCGCTGATGGCGACGTGGGGCGCGCCCTTCTCACACCCGGACGACGCCGACCGCGCGCTGCGGGCCGCCGTGCGGATGCAGCAGGCGCTGTTGCAGCTCAACGAGCAGCGGCGGGCGCGCAAGCAGGTGGAGCTGCAGATTCACATCGGCCTGAACAGCGGCCCGGTGGCGGCGGGGAACATCGGCTCCAAGCGCTTCCTCCAGTACGCGACGATTGGAGACACCACCAACGTCGCCAGCCGCGTGTGCGGCGCCGCCGGCGCGGGTGAAATCCTCATCACCCAGAGCACCTGCGACTTGCTCGCGGACAAGCGCTGGCCGCTGGAGCGGCTGCCCCCCACTTCCGTGAAGGGCAAGGACGCGCCGCTGACGCTCTACCGCGTCGACTGGCTTCGTGGCACGCCCGCGAAGCGCTGAGCATCATCCTGCGGTCGACGGACGGCGTGTCACGCCTGTGAAGCGCTGATAACCCGACACTTCCCGTATTGACTCTCCTGTCATTGCATGGCATCTAACCCGTCATCGATAATGAGAACCATTCTCATTATCTGGAATTTTCAGGTCCGGCGGGTTCCGGAAGAACGGGTGAGAAGCACCGATGGAGACGAACTCCAGGGTGGCGCTGGTGACAGGCGCCGCGCAGGGCATTGGCGCGGCGGTGGCGCGTGCGCTGGCGGACGACTCCTCCATTGCGGCGCTCGACGTAAATGCCGAGGGGCTCGACTCGCTCGTGACGGAGCTGCGTGCGCGCGGGTGCAAGGCCGTGGGCTACCGGGTCGACGTGGGTGACAGCGCGGCGGTGGACGCGGTGGTGGAGCGCATCGAGCGCGAGCAGGGCGCCATCGGCATCCTCGCCAACGTCGCGGGCGTGTTGCGCGTGGCCCCCGCCGTGTCGCTCAGCGACGCGGACTGGGAGGCCACCTTCGCCGTCAACACGCACGGCGTGTTCCACGTCTCGCGCGCCGTCGCGCGGCGCATGGTGCCCCGGAAGACGGGGGTCATCGTCACCGTGGGCTCCAATGCCTCGCACGTGCCGAGGATGCAGATGGCGGCGTACGCGGCGTCCAAGGCCGCGTCCTCCATGTTCACCCGCTGCCTGGGACTGGAGCTGGCCCAGCACGGCATCCGCTGCAACGTCGTGTCCCCCGGCTCCACGGACACCGCCATGCAGCGCGCGCTCTGGACGGATGAGCGCGGCGCCGAGGCCGTCATCGCGGGCTCGCCCGAGAGCTTCCGGGTGGGCATTCCCCTGCGCCGCCTGGCCGACGCCGCCGATATCGCCGAGGCGGTGCGCTTCCTCGTCTCGGACGGGGCCCGCCACATCACCATGCACGACCTCTGTGTCGACGGCGGAGCCACGCTCGGCGCCTGAGTCCCCTCCCTCGCTTCCCTCTGAAACCGGCACTCCTCCACTTGGGAGTTGAGAATGATTCCTAAATCCATTGTCGAAAATGTCACGGCGAGCCTCCCCGCGCAGTTGCTGGAGAGCTACGAGGCCGGCTCTTCGTTCTTCTTCGCCAGCCCCCGCCGGACGCTGCTGGCGCGCGGCACGTTCGCCACGGTTCCGCACACCGTCGGTGAGGATGCGCTGGAGCGGCTTCCCGGGCGCGTGACGTCCGTGCTCGATGCCGCGCGGCAGGCGGACCATGACATCCCGGTGGTGGTGGGCGCGGTGCCCTTCGACGGCACCGTCCCCGCGCAGCTCGTGGTGCCGATGACGATTCAGCGCGCGGGTCCGCTGGTGTTCGACAAGGCGGCCTCCGTGCACCGCCCGCTCGGCGCGCACTACACGGTGCAGCCGGTGCCGGAGCCCGCCGCGTATCTCCACGGCGTGGAGCGGGCCCTCACGCTGATGCAGAGCGGCCCGCTGCGGAAGGTGGTGCTGTCCCGCTCGCTGCACCTGCACGCGGCCGCGCCCATCGACATGCGGCAACTGCTGCGCAACCTCGCGTGGCGAAACCCCTCCGGCTACACCTTCGCGGTGGACCTGCCTCCCTCCGAGGACGGCGCCACCGGCGCGCGCACGCTGATTGGCGCGAGCCCGGAGCTCCTCGTGTCGCGCTCGGGGTTCCAGGTGCTCGCCAACCCGCTGGCGGGCTCGGCCGCGCGCAGCCCGGACCCGGTGGTGGACCAGGAGCGGGCCCGCGCGCTGCTGACCTCGCCCAAGGATTTGCACGAGCACGCGGTGGTCATCGACGCCGTCGCGGAGGCGCTGCGCCCATACTGCAAGACGCTGGATGTGCCGGCGGGCCCCTCGCTCGTCAGCACCGCGACGATGTGGCACCTGTCCACGCGCATCGTCGGCGAGCTGGCGGACCCGTCCATCTCCTCGCTGACGCTGGCCGCGGCGCTGCACCCGACGCCCGCGGTGTGCGGCTACCCGACGCGGCTGGCGCACGAGGCCATCGGCTCCATCGAGCCCTTCGAGCGCGGCTACTACACGGGCGCCGTGGGCTGGTGCGACGCGAGCGGCGACGGCCAGTGGGCGGTGACCATCCGCTGCGCCGAGGCCGACGAGCGCACGCTGCGGCTCTTCGCGGGCGCGGGCATCGTCGCCGGCTCGCGGCCCGAGTCCGAGCTGGCGGAGACCGAGGCGAAGTTCCGCACCATGCTCCAGGCCATGGGTCTGGGCCAGGGCGCCGAGGTCAACCCATGACGTCCCCCGCTCTGCCCCTCCCGGGCTGCCCCACGTGGCCGGAAGACTTCGCCGCGCGCTACCGGGCCGCCGGCTACTGGCGCGGAGAGACCTTCGGGCAACTGCTGCGTGAGCGCGCGCTGCAGTACGGCGAGCGCACGGCCATCGTCGCCGGGGACCAGCGCTGGAGCTACCGCGAGCTCGATGAGCGGGTGGACCGGCTCGCCGCGGGTTTCCTCGCCCTGGGCATCCAGCCGAAGGACCGCGTGGTGGTGCAGCTCCCCAACATCGCCGCCTTCTTCGAGGTGGTCTTCGCGCTGTTCCGCATCGGCGCGCTGCCGGTGTTCGCGCTCCCGGCGCACCGGAGCGCGGAGATTGGCTACTTCTGCGAGCACGCCGAGGCCGTCGCGTACGTCATTCCCGACAAGCACGGCGGGTTCGACTACCGCACCCTGGCGGCGCAGGTCCGCGAGAAGGTGCCGGGCCTGAAGCACGTCATCGTCGCCGGTGACGCGGGGCCCTTCACGCCGCTGAGCAGCCTGCCCTCCGCGCCCGTCACGCTGCCGGAAGTCCGGGCCAGTGACGTGGCCTTCTTCCAGCTCTCGGGCGGCAGCACCGGCGTCCCCAAGCTCATCCCCCGCACGCACGACGACTACCTCTACAGCGTGCGCGCGAGCGCGGACATCTGCCAGCTCGACACGACCAGCGTGTACCTGTGCGCGCTGCCCGTCTCGCACAACTTCCCGCTCAGCTCACCCGGGGTGCTCGGTGTCCTGCACGCGGGCGGAACCGTGGTGATGGCGTTGCACCCGAGCCCCGACGCGGCCTTCCCGCTCATCGAGCGCGAGCGCGTCACCCTCACCGCGCTGGTGCCGCCGCTGGCCATGGTGTGGCTGGACGCCGCGAAGGCGCGCCGGCACGACCTGTCCAGCCTGCGCGTGTTGCAGGTCGGCGGTGCCCGGCTCAGCAACGAGGCGGCGGGGCGCGTCCGGCCCACGCTGGGCTGCGCGTTGCAGCAGGTCTTCGGCATGGCCGAGGGGTTGGTCAACTACACCCGCCTCGATGATTCCGAGGAGCTCATCGTCGCCACGCAGGGCCGGCCCATCTCCCCGGATGACGAGCTGCGCATCGTCGACGAGGACGACCGCGAGGTCGCCCCCGGAGAGCTCGGCCAACTCCTGACGCGCGGCCCGTACACCATCCGCGGCTACTACAAGGCGGAGGCGCACAACGCTCGGGCCTTCACGTCCGACGGCTTCTACCGCACGGGAGACCTGGTGCGCCTGACGCCCGAGGGTTACCTCGTGGTGGACGGCCGCGTGAAGGACCAGATCAACCGCGGCGGAGAGAAGATCGCGGCCGAGGAGGTGGAGAACCACCTGCTGGCCCACCCCGCCGTGCACGACGCCGCGGTGGTGGCCATCCCCGACGCGTTCCTGGGCGAGCGCACCTGCGCCTTCGTCATTCCCCGTGGCACGCCTCCGGCCGCAACGGTGCTCACCGCGTTCCTTCGCGAGCGCGGACTGGCCGCCTTCAAGATTCCCGACCGGGTCGAGTTCGTCGACACCTTCCCCCAGACGGGTGTCGGCAAGGTCAGCAAGAAGTCGCTGCGCGAGACGCTCACCCGCTCCGCCGCGAAAACCGCCTCTCCCTCTCCGCGCTGAAAGGACCTCCCCATGGCGCTCCCCGCCATTGCTCCCTATCCCATGCCCGGCACGGCCGACCTGCCCAGGAACAAGGTCTCCTGGACGCCCGAGCCCCGGCGCACCGCGCTGCTGATTCACGACATGCAGCGCTACTTCATCAACGCCTTCACCGCCGGCCAGTCCCCGGTGTCCGAGCTCGTGTCCAACATCCAGCGCCTGCGCCAGCACTGCGCCGCGCTGGACATCCCCGTCGTGTACTCGGCCCAGCCCGGCGGTCAGACGCCCGAGCAGCGCGGCCTGCTGCTGGACTTCTGGGGACCGGGCATCAACGCCGGCCCGGAGCAGAAGCGCATCATCGACGCGCTGGCCCCGGCCGACGGGGACATCGTCCTCACCAAGTGGACCTACAGCGCGTTCCGGCGGACGGAGCTGCATGAGTTGCTGCGCGAGCGCGGCCGCGACCAGCTGCTCATCTGCGGCATCTACGCGCACATCGGCTGCCTCCAGACGGCGAGCGACGCGTTCATGAGCAACGTGCGCCCGTTCCTGGTGGCGGATGCGCTGGGTGACTTCTCCCTGGCGCACCACCAGCTCGCCCTGAGCTACGCCTCGCAGCTCTGCGCAGTCACCCTCACCACACAGCAGGCCGTCGATGCGCTGGGCTCGCCGCCGGCGCTGAGCCGCTGGAAGGTTCGCGCGGACGTCGCGGAGCTGCTGCAGATGTCTCCCGCGGACCTGCTGGAGGACGAGAACCTGCTCGAGCGCGGGCTCGACTCGATTCGCATCATGAGCCTCGTGGAGCGTTGGCGGAGCGCCGGCACCGAAGTGACCTTCGTGGAGCTGGCCGAGCGGCCCAGCCTCACGGACTGGTACGCGCTGCTGTCTCGCGCCAACGCCCAACCCTCGTAGTCCCCGGTACAGGGAGCAACTCCGATGCGCGACTCACAGCCCATGGGCTGGCCCCTGTCCGCTGCCCAGCACGGAATCTGGGTGGGACAGCAGTTCGACCTCAAGAGCCCGGTGTACAACGCCGCCGAGTGCATCGAGATTCGCGGCGCCGTCGACGTCGCGCATTTCGAGTCCGCGCTCCGGCAGGCCGTCGGTGAAGCCGAAGCCCTCCACTCGCGCTTCGTGTCCGGAGCGACGGGGCCCGTGCAATACATCGAGCCTCGCACCGACTGGCCGCTGCACTTCGAGGATGTCAGCGGGACGCCGGACCCATGGGCGGCGGCACATGCCTGGATGCAGGAGGACCTGACCCGGACCGTGGACCTGGGCCAGGGGCCGCTCTTCGCGGAGGCGCTGTTCAAGGCCGCGCCGGACCGCTTCTTCTGGTACCAGCGCGTCCACCACGTCGCGCTGGATGGGTACGGCTTCTCGCTCGTGGCGCGGCGGGTGGCGGACCTCTACACCGCACGCGTCACCGGACGCGCGGCGGCGGGAGGCTTCGGCCCTCTACGTCCCGTGCTGGACGAGGACGCGGCCTACCAGTCCGGGCCGCAGATACAGGCGGACCGCGCTTTCTGGGTGGAGCGCTTCGAGAAGGGCCCCATGCCCGTCAGCATCACCACGCCCGCGCCCATGTCGTCGCGCTTCGTGCGGCAGATGCAGCACCTCTCCGCGAGTGAGGTGGAGCGGCTCCAGGCCACCGCGCGTCAGGCGGGACTCGTCTGGCCGGACCTGGTGCTGGCCACCACCGCCGTGTGGCTGCACCGGTTCACGGATGCCACCGAGGTGGTGCTGGGCCTGCCGGTGATGACGCGCCTGGGCTCGGCGGCGCTGAAGGTGCCGTGCATGGCGATGAACATCGTGCCGCTGAAGGTAGCGGTGCGTCCCGAGGCGGGGCTGCTCTCGCTGGCACGTGACGTGGCCACTGAGGTGCGCGCCATGCGTCCGCACCTGCGCTACCGCTACGAGCAGCTCCGGCGTGACTTGCGCCGGGTGGGCGGCCAGCGACGGCTGTTCGGTCCCGTGGTCAACCTCATGCCGTTCGACTACGCGCTGCGCTTCGCGGGGATGCCGGCCGTCGCGCACAACCTCTCCGCGGGCCCCGTTGAAGACCTCTCCATCGGCATGTACGCGCGCTCGGACGGCGGCGGGATGCGCGTGGATTTCGACGCGAACCCCGCGTGCTACCGGCCGCAGGAGCTGCGCGCCCATCAGCGAAGCTTCCTCCAGCTCCTGGAGTCGCTGACCGCCGAGCCCGAGCGGCCCGTGGGAACGGTGACCGCGGCGCGGAGCAGCACCGCGCCGGAGACGAGTGCGCGGACCGCCGCGTCCGTGCTGGACGGAGGTCCCCTGCCCGCCCCGGCGCGCTCGGTGGTGGAGCTGTTCACGGAGCGCGCGCTCGAAACGCCCGAGGCCGTGGCCTTGGAGCACGGCCCGTACCGGATGACCTACCGCGAGCTGCTCCAGGCCTCGCTCGCGCTGGCGGACCGGCTCGTGTCCGAAGGCGTGTGGCCGGACACTCCCGTGGCGGTCATGCTGCCGCGCGGCCTGGATGCGGTGGTCGCCGCGTGGGGCGTGCTCTTCTCGGGTGCGGGTTATCTGCCCGTGGACCCCTTCGGTCCCGCGTCGAGGACCGAGGCCATCCTCACCGACGCGGCGCCCGACCTGGTCATCACCTCCAGCCACGACCTCGTGCCGGGAGTGGGTCCCCTGGCTCCGGGCCACCTGGTCGTGAAGCGGCGCGCGGGCGTGGCCGCTTCCGATGCGCAAACCGTGAAGCCCCGGCTGGCGTACGTCATCTACACGTCCGGCTCGACGGGCCAGCCCAACGGCGTACAGATTGACCGCCCCGCGCTGGCGCACTTCGTGGCGGGGGCGACGCACCGCTACGGAGTGAGCTCCAGCGACCGCGTCCTGCAGTTCGCCCCGCTGCACTTCGACGCCAGCATCGAGGAGCTCTTCCTCACGCTGTGCAACGGCGCGAGGCTGGTGCTGCGCACCGACGAGATGCTCCAGTCAGTGCCGAGGCTGCTCGAGGCCTGCGCCGAGCACGGCATCACCGTGCTCGACCTGCCCACAGCCTTCTGGCACGAGCTGGCCTACAGCGTGTCCACGGGCTCGGCCCGTCTGCCCTCGTCGCTGCGCACCATCATCATCGGCGGCGAGGCCGCGCTGCCCGAGCGCGTCGCCCGCTGGCGCGCCACCGTGGGCCCCTCCGTGCAGTTGCTCAACACCTACGGCCCCACCGAGGCCACGGTGGTGGCCACCGTCGCCACACTGAGCGGCGCTGAAGAAGTCGCCTCCTCCGCCGACGAGGTCCCCATCGGCCAGCCCCTCCCGGGCGTGCGCGCGGTGCTCCTCGACTCTCACGGGCGGCCCACCGCTCCGGGTGAGGAGGGAGAGCTATACCTGCTCGGTGGAGGGCTGGCCCGGGGCTACCTGGGACGGGCGCAGCTGACCGCGTCGCGTTTCGTCACACTCGACGGACTGCCCGACAAGCCGCGCGCCTACCGCACCGGCGACCGGGTCCGGCTCCGCGAGGACGGCAACCTGGTGTTCGTCGGCCGCGTGGACGATGAGCTCAAGATCAGCGGTCACCGCATCGACCCGGCCGAGGTCGAGAGCGTGCTCCTCCGTCACCCTCGGGTGAGGGAAGCCGCCGTCGTCGGGCAGTCGCTGCCCGGAGGCTCGCGACGACTGTGCGCGTTCCTCGTCACCGAGCCGCCTCAACCGTCCACGTCCGAGCTGCGCCAGCACGTGCAGTCCGCGCTGCCCGCTCCCATGGTGCCCGGTGCCTTCGTCCTGCTCGAACGGCTCCCGCGCACGAGCACGGGGAAGATCGACCGCGCGGAGCTGCGCCGCATGTCCGCCACCGAGGAGCCGCTCCCGCTCTCGGCGAATGCCACGGGGCTGGAGCAGACGGTGCTGCGCATCTGGTCTCAGGTGCTCGGCGTGAGCGGCGTGTCCGCGGGAGATGACTTCTTCGACCTGGGTGGCCAGTCGCTCCAGAGCATCCAGGTGGCCAACCGGCTCAGTGTCGAGCTGGGCCGCGAGGTCCCCGTCGCCACCGTGTTCCGTCACCCCACCGCCGCGGCGCTCGCACGGGCCCTGGAGCAGGGCACCGACGCAGCCTCCGAAGCGGGAGGACTCACCGCCGCGATGCTCGCGGATGCCGAGCTTCCGGAAGACATCGTGCCCGTGCTGCCGCCCGTCAGGACGTCACAGGCCCGGCTGAGACAGGTGGTCCTCACCGGAGCCACGGGCTTCGTCGGCGCACACCTGCTCTCGCAGCTCCTGCGGCAGACGGACGCGCGAGTCGTCTGCCTGGTGCGTGCGCGCGACGAGGCGCAGGCGATGCAGCGGCTTCGCGAGTCGCTCACCTCCCAGCACCTGTCCACGTCGGGCCTCTTCGAGCGCGTGCTCGCGCTGCCGTCCGACCTGACACAGCCCTGGCTGGGGCTCGGCGAGGCGCGGTTCCACGGCCTGGCCTCCGAGTGTGACGCCATCTTCCACAACGCCGCCGTCGTCAGCGTCGTGCGCGAGTACGGCAGCCTCCAGGCCGTCAACGTGCGCGGCACGCGCGAGCTGCTGCGAATGGCCGCCGCAGTCCATCCCAAGCCCTTCCACTACGTGTCCACGCTGGCGGTCGCGCCGCCCGCGAACCTCCGCCCCGAGGTGCCCGAGGACTTCGTCCCCGCGCACTCCGGCCTGCGTGACGGCTACCAGCAGAGCAAGTGGGTCGCGGAGCGGCTCGTCCAACAGGCGGGTGCCCGTGGCCTGCCCGTGTCCGTCTACCGGCTGGGCCGCGTCGTCGGTGCGCCAGACAGCGGCCTGGTGAATCCGCAGGACCTCGTGTGGCGCATCCTCCTGGCCGGCATACCCGTGGGCGCCCTGCCCCAACTCGACGTGAGCGAGGTGTGGACTCCGGTGGACTACGTGGCGCGTGCCATCGTCCACCTGTCGGGCGTGGCCCAGCCCGGCGAGGTCTTCAACCTCTCGCCCACACCTGAGGTCCGGCTCGGCGAGCTGTTCGGCTGGGTGCGCGACTTCGGCTACCCCGTGGAGATGCTCCCCGTCGGCGTCTGGCGCGCGCGCGTCGCGGAGCGGGCCGGGAGCGCGGAGAACGGCGCCACGCTGGCGTTCTTCGACCTGCGCTCGGGAGAGGCCGAGCCCGCCTTCGGCCTCGGTCCCATCCGCTGTCAGCGCGTGCTCCAGGCCCTCTCCGGCAGCGGCATCACCTGCCCTCCGGCGGACCGCGCGCTGCTCTTTCGCTACCTCGAATTCTGCGTCGAGCAGGGACTCCTGCCTCGGCCGCCCTCCACCGAAACGGCCCTCCCGTGATGACCCGAGACTGGACACCCCGCACCTGGCGGAACAAGCCCGTCACGTGCATGCCGGACGACTATCCGGACCTCAACGTGCTCACCCGCGTCGAGGAGCAGCTCTCACACCTGCCGCCGCTCGTCTTCGCATCCGACACGCGTCGCCTCTCCGCCCACCTCGCCCGAGTCGCCGAGGGTAAGGCCCTCCTGCTTCAAGGGGGAGACTGCGCGGAGAGCTTCAAGGAGTTCACCACCGACAACATCCGCGACACCTTCCGGCTCATCCTCCAGATGGCGGTGGTGCTCACCTTCGCGGGTGGCCGGCCGGTGGTGAAGGTGGGCCGCATCGCCGGGCAGTTCGCCAAGCCGCGCTCCAGCCCCATGGAGACGCGGGACGGCGTCACCCTGCCCAGCTACCGCGGCGACATCATCAACGGCATGGACTTCGACACGCGCGAGCGCACGCCCGACCCGCGTCGCCTGCTCATGGCGTACCACCAGTCCTCCGCCACGCTGAACCTCGTGCGCGCCTTCGCCCAGGGCGGGTACACGGACCTGTGCAACCTGCACCGGTGGACGCTCGACTTCATCGCGAGCAGCCCGCAGGGCGACCGCTACAAGGGACTGGCGGATAAAATCTTCGAGTCGCTCTGCTTCATGAGCGCCCTCTCCGCGCACCCGGAGCCGCACCCGCACGGAAGCGGCCCGGTGGACTTCTTCACCAGCCACGAGGCCCTGCTCCTCAACTACGAGGAGGCGCTGACGCGCGCCGAGCCTGGCTCCGGCGAGTGGTTCGACACGTCCGCGCACATGCTGTGGATTGGTGAGCGCACGCGCCAGCTCGACGGCGGCCACGTGGAGTTCATGCGCGGCATCCAGAACCCCATCGGCCTCAAGTGCGGCCCGACGATGGAGCCGGACGAGTTGCTGCGGCTGATGGACGTGCTGGACCCGAAGGGCGTGCCCGGGCGCCTCACGCTCATCGGCCGCTTCGGCGCGGACAAGGTTTCCGACCGTCTGCCCCGGCTGATGGCCGCCACCCGCCGCGATGGCCGCCCCGTCATCTGGTCCGTCGACCCGATGCACGGCAACACGCACAAGGCGAGCAACGGGTACAAGACGCGCTCGTTCGACCGCATCCTCTCGGAGGTGCATGCCTTCCTCGACGTCGCCGCCGCCGAGGGCGTGCACCCCGGAGGCCTGCACCTGGAGATGACCGGGCAGCACGTCACCGAGTGCCTCGGTGGCTCGCTGCCGGTGACGGAGGACGACCTCTCCAGCCGCTACCACACCCACTGCGACCCGAGGCTCAACGGCACCCAGGCCCTCCAGCTCGCCTTCACCGTGGCCGAGTCCCTCCAGTCTCCCCGCTCACACCGCGCTCGCGCTGCTTGAGCCCACGCTCTTTTCATGCTCTCAAGTTGAGAATGAAAGACATTTTCACATTCAAGTCCGTGACGTGGAGGGGGCTGCCACGCAGCGTGGTGCTGGGAGGCCTGCTCGCGGCCGGGCCGGTCCTCGCGGGTACGCCGCAGGACAGTGCACCGGCGGCTGCGTCCGCGCCCGCCCTCGAGGCTCCGAAGCTCGTGGAGTTCGTCGAGGCGCCCTACCCCGCGCAAGCGGAGCAGGAGCGCCTGGAGGCCACGGTGGTGCTCCGGCTCACACTCGACGCGCAGGGCGCCGTCACGGGGGCGGAGGTGATGACGCCCGCCGGACACGGCTTCGACGAAGCGGCCCGGGACGCGGCGCTCCGCTTCCGCTTCGAGCCCGCGAAGCGCAACGGCGTGCCGGTGCCGTCGCGCATCGCGTACAGCTACGAGTTCCGGCTTCGGGCGCCCGAGACTCCCACGACGGAGTCCGCGCCGGTGGCCGAGAGCGCGCAGGGAGCCACACCCGTTTCGCAGCCGGCCGACCCCACCGCTGTCACCGTCCCCCAAGAGCCGGTGCCGGGCTCCGAGCATCCCGCTTCATCAAGCGGGCCGACTGCCGCTGACGGTGAGCCCATCGAAGTCACCGTCGAAGGCGAGTCCGACGTGGAGCGCCTGCGTAACTCCGCCGAGGCCGTGCGCGTCATCGAGATGGAGCAGGTCCAGCGCGAGGCCGCCGACCTGGGCCAGGTCCTCGCGCGCACGGAGGGCATCGGCGTGCGTCGCGTGGGCGGGCTCGGAAGCCGCGCGCGCTTCTCGCTCGCGGGCTTCACCGACGAGCAGATCCGCTTCTTCATCGACGGCGTCCCGCTGGAGCTGGCGGGCTACGGGCCCGAGTTCGCCAACGTCCCGGTCAACTTCGTGCAGCGCATGGAGGTCTACCAGGGCGTCGTCCCCGTCCGCTTCGGAGCGGACGCGCTCGGCGGAGCGGTCCAGTTCGTCACCAGCGAGAAGCTCGGTGGCTCCAAGGCCGCGGCGTCCTACGAGGTCGGCTCCTTCAACACCCACCGCCTCACGCTCAGCGGCTCGCACCTGAACGAGGCGAGCGGCCTGTACGCCCGCGCCAGCGCCTTCTTCGACTCCACGCCCAACGACTATCGCGTCGACGTCGAGGTCCCCGACGAGCAGGGCCGGCTCGTGCCGAGAACCGTCCCCCGTTTCCACGACGCGTACCGCGCTGGCGGAGGCGCGTTGGAAGCCGGCTTCGCCGACCGCCCCTGGGCCCGGCGCCTGCTGCTGCGGGCCTTCGCCAGCACCACGTCCAAGGAGCTCCAGCACGGCGCCACCATGGAAATGCCGTACGGCGACGTGGACTCCGGGAGCACCTCCGCGGGCGCCACGCTCCGCTACGAGAAGACGCACGACTCGGGCCTCACCACCGACGCGGTGGGCGGCTACGTCTTCCGTCGCAGCACCTTCACGGACGTGGGCACCTGCGCGTACGACTGGTTGGGGAACTGCGTCCAGCAGCTCCCCCAGCCCGGTGAAATCGAGTCGCGCGCCGTCGAGCGCAACGTCCGTCAGCACACCGGTTTCGCCCGCATCAACCTCGGCTGGTCGCCGTCCACCGCCCATGCATTCCGCCTCGCCATCGCCCCCACCGGGGTGAGCCGCTCCGGCGAGGACCGGGCCCTGCGCGAGCGCGGAGAAATCGACCCGCTCACCGGAGACCGGAGCATCCTCTCGCTCGTTACCGGGCTCGCGTACCAGCACCAGGCGCTCGACGGCCGCCTGGAGAACATCGCGTTCCTCAAGGACTACTTCCAGCGCTCTCGCGCGGATCAACTGCTGCCCAGCCAGGTCTTCGCGCCCGCGGACCAGGACATCCACCGCCTCGGCGTGGGCGACAGCTTCCGGTTCCGCTTCAACGACGTGCTCATCGCGAAGGCCTCCTACGAGTGGGCCACGCGCCTGCCCCGCCCCGATGAGCTCTTCGGCGACGGCATCCTCTACGGAGAGAACCTCCTCCTGAAGCCCGAGCGCAGCCACAACGTCAACGTGGAGCTGGCGGCCACGCTGCCCCGCATCGCCCCCGGCACGTTCCGCGGCAACGTGCTCGGCTTCGCGCGCCTGGTGGACGACTTCATCCAGCCCATCGGCCACTCGGGCTACTACACGTACCAGAACGTCATCGAGGCGCGCAGCCTGGGCGTCAGCGGCGCCCTCGGCTGGAGCTCGCCCGGTGAGTGGCTCACGCTCGACGGCAACGCCACCTTCCAGGACTTCCGCAACATCTCCACCGAGGGCCCCTTCGCGGAGTTCGAGGGCCAGCGCCTTCCCAACCGTCCGCACCTGCTCGCCAACGGCAGCGCGCGCTTCCAGTGGACGGGGGTGGCCAGCCCCCGCGACGAGCTCTCGCTGAGCTGGCACACGCGCTACATCCACTCCTTCTTCCCCGGCTGGGAGCGCCTGGGCCAGGCCAGCCAGAAGCAGAGCGTGCCCACCCAACTCCTGCACTCGCTCGCGCTCACCTACGCCACCCGCATTTCGCGCGCCACGCTGAGCTGGACGGTGGACGTGCAGAACCTCACCGACGCCGACGCCTACGACTTCCTCGGCGTGCAGCGTCCGGGCCGTGCTGTCGCAGCCAAGGTGGTCGCGGAGCTCTGACCCCTTCCCCAACCCACGCAGTACCCCACCTGAAAAAGGACCCCCGAATGAAGCCTGCCTCGCCCTTCCGATTCGTACGCCTGACGGCCATGGCGCTGTCCATGTCCCTGCTCGCCGCCTGCGGTGACGACGAACCGACCGACCCGGAGCCCACACCGGACGAGACGCCGCTGTACGCCGCCGTCGCGCAGGTCTCCGTCAACGGTGAGTCGCACAGCTACATCGCGCTCACGGACAAGGTGGACCTCTCCGCGCCGCTGTCGCTGGAGACCGCCACCGAGGTCCCCGGCCGTGCGCTCGGCTTTGGCATCGCGAAGTCGCGCTCGCTGTACGTCGGGGGCAGCGACAGCGCCACCATCACCCGCTTTGACCTGAACAGCAGCGGGAAGCTGGAGCAGAAGGGCACCGTGAGCTTCGCGGGCAGGGGCCTCTCCTCCATCGGCGAGTACCAGAACCAGGTCCAGTTCGTCTCCAACACCAAGGCCTACTACCTCGACGGGCGCACCTCGCAGGTCATCATCTGGAACCCCACCGACATGACGCTGACCAACACGGTGGCCATCAACGACCTGGCCGTCGCGGGCGGCGTGACGACCTTCGCCACGCACCCGGTGCGCACGGGCGACCTCATCATCGCGCCCATCGGCTGGAGGTTGCAGGACGGGACCGTCGTCAAGCGGGCCGGCGTCGTCGTGGTGGACACGAAGACGGATGCGGTGACCCTGGCGACCGACGACCGCTGCGGCTACGTGCGGGATGGCGTCCTCGCGCCGGACGGCAAGGTGTACATCGCGACCGAGGCCTACGGCGCGGCGGTGTACCGCGTCGCCGGCGGTAGCACGCCCGTGCCCTGCCTGCTGAAGTTCGACCCCGCGACGAAGACGTTCGACAAGGACTTCTTCCGCGAGCTGAGCTCGTTCACGGGCGGCGCGGCCACGGGCTCGCTGCTCCCCGGCCCCAATGGGACGGGCTACCTGCGTGCGCTCGACGAGACCGTCTACACCGTGGCCCCGAACGCGTCCGGCCGCGCGGTGGCGAGCGCTCCGGCCTGGACCTGGTGGCAGCTCAACTTCAGCACGCTGACCGCGACGAAGGTGGCGTCGCTCCCGGCGAGCACCGGCAGCTCCTTCCTCTTCAACGTCGCGGACAACCGCGTCCTCTTCACGGAGTTCACCAACAACTCCAGCCAGACGAACTTCCGCGACCTGTCGAGCCAGAACGGCGCGGTGACGATGAGCACGCAGGGCCTCGTCTTCTCGTTCCTGCAGATCCGCTGAAGCATGAGCCCCTCGGCGCCGGGCATGGCCCTCCTTGCCCGGCGCCGTTCTCTCCCTTCCTCCGCGGTGTCGCCCATCCAGGGCCCCGTCACACGGCGCTGAGGCGCGGCCGGCGACCTTCCCTTCCACCGTACCGTCAGGAACCTCCCGTGAGTGCATCCGCCCCATCGAGGCAGGAACGCCAGCTCCTCTGGCTGCTGGCCGCCGTGCAGTTCACCCACCTCATGGACTTCATGCTCGTGATGCCCCTGGGGCCGGAGCTCATGCGCGTGTTCTCCATGTCGACCGCGCGCTTCGGGATGATGGTCTCCGCGTACACGCTCGCATCCGCGGTGATGGGCGTGTCGGGCCTGTTCTGGCTGGACCGCTTCGACCGGAAGCGCGCGCTGCTCACGCTCTACGGCGTCTTCATCATCGCGACGCTGGCCTGTGGCGCCGCGCCAGGCCCCACGGCGCTGCTCGTGGCGAGGATGCTCGCGGGCGCCTGCGCGGGGCTGATGGGCGCGGGCGTCATGGCCATCATCGGAGACCTGGTGCCACCCGAGCGCCGGGGCCGCGCCATCGGGACGGTGATGGCTTCGCTCGGCCTGTCGGCGGTGGCGGGCGTGCCGTTGGGACTGGGCATCGCGAGCAAGCTCGGCTGGCGCGGGCCCTTCTTCGTCATCGGTGCGCTCGCGGGAGTCGTGTGGCTGTGCCTGCTGTGGCGGTTGCCTCCGGTACGCCAGCACCTCACCGCGGCGAGCGCGGGCGAGCGGCGCAACCCGCTGGCGCCCCTGGCGTCCCCCGGGCTCGCGCTGGGCTGGCTGCTCACCTTCAGCGTGGTGTTCTCCAGCTTCCTGCTGATTCCGTACCTGGGCGCGTACATGGTCGGCAACCTGGGCCTGCGCCTGGAGGACCTGTCCGGGGTGTACCTGGGCGGAGGCCTGGCGACGCTGCTGAGCGCGCGCCTCGTGGGCCAGCTCGCGGACCGGCACGGCCCGGCGCGGGTCCTCGTCGCGTTGCTCGTCGGGACGGTGGTGCCGCACCTCGTCTTCACCCACCTGTCACCCTCTCCGTTCCCGGTGGTGATGGGCGTGTTCATGGTGTTCATGGCGACGACGTCCAGCCGGGCCATCCCCACCATCGCCCTGGTGACTTCACGCGTGCCTCCGCACCTGCGCGGGCGCTATCTCGCGGTCAACATGGCGGCGAGTGATGCCGCGTCCGGCCTCTCCGCCTGGGCGAGCGGGCTGTGGATTGCGACGGCGCCCGACGGCGCGATGGTGGGCTTCGGCCAGGTGGGCTGGATGGCGGTGGGCGTGACGGCCTTTGCGTTGTGCATCCTCTGGACGTTGGGTCGTAGCGCCGTTCCCGCGAGTGCCGTAGCCACCTGAGCCACGTCCCCTTCCTGTTCTCCACCGACGGAGCGCCCCTGGCGCCCCGAACGATTCCTCATTGCCTGTTCGTGCCCCGCAGTCGTCACCCCACAAAGGAAAGACTCATGGACCCCGCCAAGCGAAACCACCCGTCGCTTCCCCGCCCAATCATTGGAGACTTGAAGCTGGACAACTCCAACCGCCTGCTGGCCGACGCCAAGCGGATGGTGCCCGGCCTCTCCCAGTCGATGATGAAGCGGCCCGAGATGTTCGCCCCCGGCGCCTTCCCCGTGTTCCTGAAGTCCGGCCAGGGCGCGCTGGTGGAGGACGTGGATGGCCAGCAGTACATCGACTTCATCAGCGGCCTGGGCGCCAACATGTTGGGCCACAACCACCCGGACGTGGTGGAGCCCATCCGCAAGCACCTGGAGGAAGGCGTCCTCCACTCGCTGCCCACGCCGGTGGAGCTCACCGCCGCGCAGGCGGTGTTGGACCTGATTCCCGGCTCGGAGATGGTTCGCTTCTTCAAGACGGGAGCAGATGCCACGTCCTCCGCGGTGCGCCTGGCGCGCTACATCACCGGCAAGGAGCGCATCATCGCCGTGGGCTACAACGGCTGGCACGACCACTTCATGTTCGACACCCCGGGCGTGCCCGCCGCCCTGGCCGGCCTCACGATGCGCATGCCGCTCTTCACCGAGCCCGACGAGGCGGCCCTGCTGTCCAGCATCGCGCAGCACGGGAAGGAGCTCGCGATTGTCCTCCTCTCGGTGCCCTACAACCGCGTGCTGAGCCGTGAGTTCTTCAAGGCCCTGCGCGCCACCTGTACCAACCACGGCGTGCTGCTGGTCATGGACGAGGTGGTCACGGGGTTCCGCCTCGCGCTCGGCGGCGCGCAGGAGTTCTTCGGCGTGGAGGCGGACTTCGTGTGCCTCTCGAAGAGCATCGCGGCGGGCATGCCCCTGTCCGCGATTGCCGGCCCCACGCGGCACCTGAGCAAGCTGGCGGAGCTGCAGGTGTCCACCACCTTCGGCGGAGAGCTGCTGTCGCTGGCGGTGTGCGAGGCCGTGCTCAAGGGCTACCGGAAGAGCGGCTTCGTCGAGCACATCGCCTCTCTGGGCCGGCGGCTGCGCGAGGGCGTCAACGCGCGCGCGGAGAAGCTCGGCTCGCCGCTGCGCGTGGTGGGCTACGACGCGATTCCGTTCTTCCTCTTCGACAAGAACCCGCCGGAGCACGCGAAGCGGATGCAGCCCTTCCAGGCCGGCATGGCCCACCGGGGCGTGCTGCTGCGCCGCGACGTCAACTTCATCTGCGCGGCGCACACGGCTGAGCAGATTGAGTACACCATCGAGATGGCGGGAGAGGTAATGCAGGCCCTTCTCGCCCCGGCCGCGCCCGCCACCGCGGCCTGAGCAGGAGTCCCGGTGGCCAGGGGCTCCGTGCTCCTGGCCGCCGCTTCAGTCGTGCGGCTCCTCGTGGTCGGCGATGCCGCGCTTCCAGTAACCGACCACGCGGACCCAGGGCTTGTGGATGCCGCGCTCGTTGACGAAGTAGTCCCGGATGTTCCGCATCGAGTTGGACTCACCCGCCGCCCAGACGAAGCCGTCTCCCGGCGGGAGCGTCAGCCCGCGCACGGCCTGCTCCAGCAGCGAGGTGGCCCCCGGCGGCGCGCCGTTGCGGTGCAGCCACGTCAGCTCCAGGCGGGCGCGGGTGGTGAGCGGTATCTCCTCGGAGGCATCGCCGACCTCGAGGAGGACGATGGCGCGGGCGCTGGCGGGAAGCTCCTCCAGCCTGCGACTGATGGAAGGCAGCCCGCTCGGGTCTCCGGCGAAGAGGTACCAATCGAAGTCGTCGGCGACCATCAGCGAGCCCCGGGGCCCCGCGACGCAGATGAAATCTCCCTCCTTTGCGTTGGAGGCCCAGGTGGTACCGGGCCCGGAGCCGTGCAGCACGAAGTCGATGTCCAGCTCTCCGGCCACGGGGTCATGGCGGCGGGGTGTGTAGTCTCGCGTCGAGGGCCGGGCGACGCCCTCCGGGAAGACGACACCGTGCGGCCCCATGGTGGGCACTGCGGGCTTGAGCTCACCCGGGTTGGGGATGAGCAGCTTCACGTGGTCATCCGCGCTCGCGCTGTGGAAGCCCACGAGGTCCTCCCCTCCGAGCGTCACGCGCACCATGTGCGGCGTGAGCCGGGTGGTCCGGCGGACCTGCAGCATCCGGAACTTCACCGGGAAGGGACCTCGACGGTAGACGCGCTCTGCCACGGACCACTCCTGTGCGCCCGGCTCACCCGGGCCCTGATGAGAACCTGAATACGATACTGATTTTCATTTTCATCTCAACCCGAGAGTGGGGGTGTGTTGAGGATACGGTGAGCGTGAGGTCAGTCCGCCACGACTTCGATGAGCGGATTGTTCTCCGCCCAGGCCTCGGGCGCGGTCATCACCCGCTCGCACCACGCGCGGAGCGTTTCGAGGTGCCGGTCCTCGCCCACGGGCACGGATTGGAGGCGGCGGTGCCACACGGCCACGGAGGGCACGGCCTCACGGCGGCAGTCGCGCCAGTGGCGGATTTTCCAGCCGGCGCCCTCCACCAGCTCACGGAGCCGCGCCGAGCTGACCATGTGCATGGTGCCGCCGAACGCGGAGCTCGCGGGTGAGGCATCCTGACAATTGACGCGCATCACCAGCCGGTCCGCGAACACCCGCAGCACCCGCAGCACCCGGGCCTTGTCGCGGATGTGGCTCAGCGATTCGAGGAGGACGGCGCAGTCGAAGTGGCCCGGAGGCAGTGTCTGTTCCGCGTCGCCCCAGCGGACGGGCAGGCCCAGCCCCGCGATGTACTGGAACTGGCCGCGGCTGATGGTGACGCCAAGGCTCCGGCACCGGAGGTCGCGAATCCACATCGCCAGTGGCCCACCCCAGCCGCAGCCGACGTCGTAGATGCGGCTTCCCTCCGGGATGAACGGATACAGCGTCGTCACCGCACGGCGAAGCGCCGCCTCCATCGTCGCGTCGCTCACATCGAGCTCGGGCGAGTCGAACAGGCCGGCGTGGTAGTGCAGCTCCGGCCCGAGCACGGCCTGCCACGTCTTCACGTCACCACCGTAGAACGCATCGAGGCCCATGGGCTCCGGGCCGATGCGCGGCAGCGAGGGCAGGCGCCGGAATACCGACTCCTCGACGTCGCGCTGGAACGAGAGCGCTCCCTCGCGGATCCGGGCCTGCAAGTCGGCTTCGCTCACCGGCCACGCACCTTGCAGCGACGCCGCGGCGTACAGCGTCACCTGCGGAGCGCCCTCCCCCACCCTCACCGCGACATGGCGAATGGGAACCTCGCGCCACCGCGAGTCCTCCCGCACGCCGAGCACCGTCGCCAGCTCCCGTACGCCCTCCAGCGTTCCCGCGACGGGGCACCAGGGAAACGCCAGGTCGACCTGCTCCACCTTTCCGTCGCTGCCCTCGCGAAGCCAGAAGCCCGAGCTCTGCTGCAGCCGCTCGTCGCGCAGCAGTTGTTCGAAGGCCGGGCGAAGTGTGTCCGGAACCATCTCGGCGGGCCGCAGCCCCGAGGGCGTCTCAGGCAGGTAGTGGAAGTGGTAGCGCGAGCGCCGGGCCTCACCACCGGGCAGCCAGCGCCACGCTCGGTAGTCATCGGCCAGCGTGGCCGGGGCGCGGCCGTGAAGGTAGAGCCGGAGCTCGGGCACGCCCTCGCTGAAGCCCACTGCGAGCCCCTGGCGAACCGGCAGCACGGCATCGCGCTGCGCGGCGCGGACGGCCTCCGGAGCGGCGAGTCGCTCCAGCACGCGAGCCATGGGTGCGAAGGCGAGAGAATCCCCTCCCGCCAACCAGCAACAGAAGCGGCCCTCGGTGTCCACCCGGCCCGGCGTCAGCCGGAGCGAGAACTCCAGGTCCACGCCTTCTCGCCCACCGAGCTCGGCACCGAGCTGTTCGAGCAGCCACTTCGCGGTCCATCCCTGCATGTTGTTAGTGTCCCTGAATCATCATGCCAGACACCAGACCGCCCATGGACATCGATGACCGCGCGCTTGCCGACCCGACAGGGCTCGCGCGTGCGCTGCGTCCCCGCCTGGGCGAGCACCCCGTACCGCAGAGCGACCCGAGGACCCGCGGCCTGCTGCTGGAACTGGGCGGTGCACCGGAGGGCCACGCATGGCTCCAGGCCGAGCTACCGGAGTTGGCGGCGCTGTTCTTCCGCTTCGCCAGCAACGCGGATGCGCTCCATGTCCTCGCCATCAACGAGACGCCGCCCACCGCACCGGACCGCTTCCTGCTCCGCCCGCATGTGGACCGGCGCTGGCTGGGCGACGACGGCTTCGGCGCCGCGCCGCCCCGATGGACGACGGTGGTGTTCGTGGACTTCCCCAGCCACGCACGAGGAGGCGAGCTCGTCGTCTTTCCGCGAGGCGCGTTCGAGGACTCCGAGCCTGTCCCCCGCGACGGTGCTCATGAGACGGTGGCACGACACCAGGGCGTTCTCGTGACGCCGACACCGGGCCGCGCCTGCCGGATGTCCGGCGACCTGCCCCATGCCGTCATTGGCTACTCCGCCGCACCGGAAGACCCCTGGCGCCTCGCCATCGTCATCGCCGAGTTCGCGCGAGACGCCGCCGAGCCCCCACCGCGCGGCCTGCTCACGTGAGGAGCAGGGCCGCGCGATGAGCGGCGAGGTCACCACTTCGTCGGATCGAGCTTGCTCGCGGCCTTGGAGAACTCGCCGCCCAGGTTCTTGAACAGCTTGTTGATCTCGTCCGTGGCGTAGCCGGCGCCCTTGAGCGCGCTGTTGAGCGCATCGGCGCCCAGGTTGTATCCGCTCTTGAGGTAGTTGCCGACCTGGTCCACCGCGTAGCCGGCGCCCTTGAGTGCCTTGCTGGCGGCATCGGCCGAGCAGTTCCAGCCGGTCTTCAGCGCGTTGCCCACCTGGTCCGCCGCGTAGCCAACGCCCTTCAACAGCTTCGCGGCCTCCTCCGCGCTGGTGCCGTACGCGGACTTGAGCGCGTTGCCCACCTGGTCCGCCGCGTAGTCCGCGTCCTTGAGCAACTGCGCCGTCTGCTGGGCGGTGGCGCCGTATGCGGACTTCATCGCATTGCCCACCTGGTCCACCGCGTAGTCCGCGCCCTTGAGGAGCTTCGCGGCCTCCTGCGCGCTGGCGCCGTATGCGGACTTCATCGCATTGCCCACCTGGTCCGCCGCGTAGTTGGCCCCCTTCAGGAGCTTCGCCGCTTCCTGCGCGCTGGCGCCGTACGCGGACTTCATCGCATTGCCGACCTGGTCCGCAGCGTAGTTGGCGCCTTTGAGGAGCTTCGCCGCTTCCTGCGCACTGGTGCCGTACGCCGACTTGAGCGCGTTGCCCACCTGGTCCGCCGCGTAGTCCGCCCCCTTGAGGAGATTCGCGGCCTCCTGGGCGGCGGAGCCATACGCCGACTTGAGCGCGTTACCGACCTGGTCCACCGCGTAGTTCGCGCCCTTCAGCAGCTTCGCGGCCTCCTGCGCGCTGGCGCCATACGCGGCCTTGAGCGCGTTGCCCACCTGGTCCACCGCGTAGTTCGCGCCCTTCAAGACGGCCGCGGCCTCCTGCGCGGTCGCCTTGTAGCCCTTGACCAGGGCCGTGCCGACCTGGTCGGCGGCGTAGTTGGCGCCCTTCATCAGCTTCGCCGCCTCTTCCTTCGAGGCCTTGTACCCGGAGCTCAGCGCCTTGCCGACGGCCTCACCGGAGTCCTTCGCGAACGAGATGGCGCCGCTGCCCACGTTGGTGAGCCAGGTCAGCGCGTCCTTGAACAGGTGCTCCAGGTATTTCTCCGGCGCGTCGATGATGCGCTGCTTGACCCAGTTGACGAGCTGCTCGAAGTCCGCAGGCGGGACGTCGAACCCGAAGCGCACATCGAAGCCCTTGCCGTTGATCTTGAACCTCGCCGTGAGGTCTCCCGAGAACCCCTTCTTGGAGATGAGGACGGACACGTCCAGCAGGAGGTCCACGGAGATGCCGACGTTGTCCGCGACCTTCACGCCGCCGATGCGGACGAGGCCGAAGTCGACCTTCGCCGAGGCCTTGAACCCGACGGAGCCCTTGAAGCTCGGCTCGCCGTTGGCCCACGACACGTCGAGCAGCATGTACGAGCCGAGCCACCGGCCCTCCAGCCGGAGCTGGTCGTTGGACAGGTACACGCGCGACTGCGAGAGCGTAAGGCCGAAGAGCTGGTTGCGCGTCTCGCCCTGCACGTAGAAGCGCTGAGGGCTCACCATGCCCTCGACGTTGCCCGTCACCTTGAGGGGCCAGTCCTTCGGGAAGAGGTCGAGCTCGCCGCTGAACCAGAACTGGTCATCGACGAGCTTCAAGTCTCCACGCATGGCCGTGTGGCCCGCCACCGTCATCTGCGTGTGGCCGCGGAGCTGGATGGCCGCGCGGCCCTGCGTCGCGGGCGAGGCCGCGAGCGCCCACGTGCCGCCACCCACCACGCCATGGAGCGCGTTCGGCCCGAGGTCCACGAGCTGCGTCCCCGCCGTGTGGTCCATGTTGTAGTACGCGACGAGCCCCGGCTCTTTCCCGGTCAGGAACAGGTTCATGTCGTCGGAGATCTGCGCCGCCGTCCGAGCCACGGACCAGTACCGCAGGTCATCGATGCCACCCCGGAACCAGGCCTGCGCATTGGCATCGCCGCTGCGTCCCACGTTGACCGAGGCCGCCTCGGAGATGAGCTTCCCGGGCAGCTTGTCCTGCGCGGCCTGGGCGCCGTTGACGAAGACGGTGCACGTCGTCCCGTCGTTGGTGACGGCGAGGTGGTTCCACTCACTGAACCGGAGCGTGTTCACCGCCGTGTTGAGGACGCAGGCCCGCTCCTCCGTGGGAGAGACGCGCGCCGTGTAGCGGTGCGAGACGATGCCGTTGTTGCTCACGTAGAGCTTGGGCGCCTTGCCGCTGCCGCCCCAGATGCACTGCCATGAGCCTGCCGGGTCCTTGTCGGGGCGGACCCACGCCTCGATGGTGTACTGGTCCGTCCTGAGCTTGTCCGTCTGGGCGATGAGCGCGGAGTCGCTCGTGCCGTTGAGGACGAGGCCGTCATGCCGCAGCTTCGCGGGCTCCGCGGCGAGCTGCATCTCGATGCGGCCCGGGTTCCGCTTGCACGCATCCACGAGCGTGGTGCCCGTCGCCTCGGAGAAGCGCCACAGGCTGACGAGCCCCGCCTCCGTGCCGCTGAGCCGCCGGCGCATGTTCGCCGTGAGCTCCTCGGGAGAACGGGCGCTCGACCAGAGCCGGACCTCGGACATCTCGCCCGCGTAGAACGCATTGTTCTCGCCGTCCGCGGTGCGGCCGAAGGAAACGCGCTCCTTGTCGATGATGAGGTTGCCCCGAACGGGGCCCTCGGACACCTTGACGCCGTTCAGGTACGTCCGGGCCACCTTGCCGTCGTTGGTGATGGCCACGTGGTTCCACTGGTTCCACGCGACCAGGCCGGGCGCCGTATCGGGCGCGCCGTCGTTCATGTTGTTGGGCGTGTGGAAGCGGTGGTGGATGTAGCCCGAGCTATGGAAGAAGACGGCGTAGTTGCGGCCCCTCTTCCCGAACAGGCCCATCCACTCGCGACCGCTCTGCCTCGGCTTGCACCAGACCTCGACGGTGTAGGTGCCGATGCGGAGGCTCTCCGAGTCCGGCACCTCGATGTAGTCGTCCTGTCCGTCGAACACGAGGCCGCGCAGCGACACGACCTCGGACGGGACGAAGCTGCCGCTGGTGATGGTGCCGTGATTCCGGCCGCACAGGTCCATGGCCCGCGAGCCGGTGTCCGTGTCGAAGCGGTACAGGGACACGAGGTCCTGGCTGCCCGCGTCGATGCGCTCGAACATCGTGCCGGCAATCTCGGCGCCGCTCCGGGCGCGCTTCCAGATGCGAATCTCGGCGAGCTCCCCCTTCCAGGGGTTGCCCCAGTTGGACACCTTGCTCACCCAGAGCGTGTCCTTGAACAGGACGAGCTGGCCGTTCACCGGACCGCTCGCGAGCTCCTTGCCGTCGACATACGTCTTCGCGGTGACGCCGTCGTTGGTGATGACCACGTGCTGCCATTGCCCGAAGGTGACGGTGCCATTGGCGGTGTTCGGTATGCCCGAGTTCCCGCTCGAGGAGTCGGTGAAGCGGTGGTGGTAGAAGCCGTTGTCCCTGTTGACGGCGAGGAAGTAGTTCCGCCAGAGGTTGCCCTTGCGCGTGTCGACGCCGAAGACGTCGGCCCAGTCCGAGGGCTGGTCCTTCGCGGACTTCATCCACAGCTCGACCGTGTACTCGGGCAGGACGAGGCTGTCGGACGCGGGAATCTCGATGCGCGTGTCCTTGCCGTTGAAGGACAGGGCCAGCGGCGCCGGAGCGGGCTGCGGGGCGGGCGTGGCCACCTGGAGCACCGGCGCGGCCGCGACGTCCGTGGCCAGCGGCGCGTTCACCATGATGGCGCCGGACAGCTCGAGCTCGGTGACGCCGATACGGCCGTCGAGCTTGAACCCGGTGTTGAAGCCCATGGCGCCGGACGCGGCGAGCCCGAGGGCCGCCTCCATGCGCATGAACTTCAGGTCCGCCTCGCCACGCACGAAGGCGACGAGCCCTTCCTCGTTCCCCGTCTGTCCCTGGCCGGAGGTGCTCGCCACCGAGGGCAGCACGGTCATGAAGTCGTCGCGGTCGCTCTCGCTGAGCTTCAGTCGCTGGAAGCCACCCTTGCGGAACTCGGCCGGCGTGGTGAGCAGCCAGTCCGCGTCGAACTTCATGAAGGCGAAGCGGTACTCCGCGCTGCCCACGCGGTTCTCGATGGGAATCGAGCCGATGCAGTCGTTGATGGAGAACGTCTTCCCGAAGTTCATCAGCGACGCGATGTACTTCCACGCGCCCACCGAGACAGCCTTCCCCTTCGTCCCGAGCAGGCCGTTGCCGAGGTACTCGGGCGCCTGGAGGAACTCGTCGTGGAACTTGAACGCGAGGTCCACGCCACCCGGCGGCGTGTTCGGGTCCAGCAGTGCCTTGCGGTCGTTGAAGAACTGGTTGAAGGCCTGGAACACGGCCATGGCCGCGGCCCCGTCGAGCTTCGGCTTCGGGAAGCCCACGTGCGCCTGCAGGCCCAGGCCCTCGATGCCCAGGTACTGGAACCCGAGCTCGTCGTAGAAGACCGGCAGCGGAATCGGCAGGCCTTGCGAGACGGGGATGATGCAGAACACGTCGTCCAGGATGATGCGCCGCTGGAGCTGGTCCGACGTGGGCAGCGGGAAGCTGTCGCTGCGCGGCAGCATGAGCGACACCGCGAGCGACGGCAGGTCGAACTGGTCGATGAGCGCGTCGACCTCGCCGTAGAACAGCGAGCCCGACATGAGCGTGCCCACGGTGAGCTTCCGCACCTCGATGCCCACGAGCCCGGGCATGGGCACGTAGCTCTGCACCACGGACGGGAAGAGCACGCGCACCGGCGTCTTCGGCGCCAGCAGCCCGAGGCTGATGCGGCCCGCGGGCGAGAAGCCGAACTTGAACTCGAGCTCCTCGGGGACTTCGAGCTGGAGGTACTGCTTGAACCCGTCCGGGAAGCGGTTGAGCACCTTGCCGGCCGACTTCAGCGCCGAGACGATTTCGTTGGGGACCCCGCCGACCTTCTTCAGGAAGCTGACGAGCGCGTCGATCTTCAGGTCGTTGTTGTCGTCGACCAGGTCGAGCGCCTCGATGGGAATGGCATCCGGGAAGATGTCCGCCATGCCCTTGCCGCCGCAGGCCTCCAGGAAGAGCTTGAGCGGCGTGAGCGGCAACGCGAGCGGCCGGGTGACCTTCACGCCGCCGCCGGCCTCGAAGTACTGCGTGATGCCGTCGTAGACGAACGTCGGCATCTTGAAGCTGATGGCGCCGTACTTCCCGAAGTCGACGTCGTACCAGGCCTCGCCGTTGACGACGACGGAGTTGGCCCCGGTGAACGGCGAGCTGAGCAACTGCATGGCGACGCCGGTGCCGGAGATGGTGAACCGCGTCCGTGCCATGGAGAGCGGGTTGCCCTGCTGGTACACGCGGAACATCTGCGCGCCGAGATACGTGTTCAGCTCCGCCGGCAGGCCGAGCCCCGCTTCCAGCACCATTCCGAGCTGCGGCCGGATGGAGATGCCCAGCTCCGTGAGCTGGATGACCACCTTGCCCAGGCTCTTGCCGTTGGCCTTGGGCAGCGTGAAGTCGATGGGGCTGGTGACGTTCACCGCCGAGATTCGGACGTCCTTCTTTCCGGCAACCAGCTTCGCCGTGAGCTTGGACGGCAGCACCTGGGCGAGCCCACTGGAGATGCCGGTGAAGCCGAGGATGGTGGTGCCCGTGAAGGTCCACCCGGCGCTCGCGGACTCCTTGACGAAGCCCACCTCGGCCAGCTCGCCGCGGAAGCCGAGCCCCTCCCCCGTCGGGAAGTCGATGTGGAACTCCGTCGAGCCCGGGTTCGGCTTGAAGAGGAGCGCCTTCCGTCCCTCGGCGGTGTTGCTGAGGCTCAGGTAGCCGCCGAGCTTGAAGACGGAGGCGACCTCCAGCGTCGAGGCGAGGCGCAGGTCGAAGTACGTCGTCTTCTTCCCTCCTTCGACGCCGCGGCGGTCCAGCAACATGTCGAACTGCGCGAAGGAGTACGAGCCCGCGTCACCGAGGTCGATGAGCTTCGCCTCGGGCGAGGCCATCGCGCGGAACTTGATGCGCTTCGCGCCCTGCATGGACTCGTAGCCGGCCTGGAGGTCGAGCGACGTGTCGAAGACGTTGGCGCGGATGCCACCGGAGAGCTGCCACCCGGCGCCCGTCTGGTAGTTGAACAGGAGGTTGAAGGCCCCGAGCGACAGGCCGTCCGCGATGGACACCGGCCCCTCGCCCTGGAGGCTCAGGTTCGCGCGGATGGAGGAGCTCGTGGCGCTGGTGACGTCGCGCGACAGCGAGAACTCGACGCGCGTCCTGACGGAGCCGCCGTCGGAGAGGTGTTCCCAGTCGACGGACGCATTGCCGAGCACGGAGAACGCGTGCGTCTTCGTGTCCACGCGGAAGGAGAGCGTCTCGAAGACGATGTCGGGCACCTCCTCCGGGAGCGCCTCGCCGCCGGTGACGAGCGACCAGAACTTCTTGAGCGCGAAGTTCTGAAGGGAGCCGGAGAGGATGAGGCCGCGGTTGATCTCCCCATTCAGGATGACGGCGGTCTCGGCCACCCGCATCTGCGCGGTGACCACGGCCCGGGTACCGCGTCCGGTCTTGCCGTGGTCGATGACCAGGATGAGGCCTGCCACCTCGAAGGCCGTGGCGCCCACCGGGATGGAGAGGAGGTCCTGGAAGGTCGCGCTCAGGTAGGCCGTCTTCTGCTTGGGCGAGGCCTCGACGAAGAGCTGCGTGATGGTGAGGGCCGGGAGCTCGGTCTCCGCTGGCAGGAACGACTCGATGACGTCGCCGAGGGGAAGCGTCTCGCCAGCGGGCAGGCCCGCTCCGAAGCGCCAGGTCGGGTGCTCCGCGAAGGCCGCCAGGCTGAACTTCTTGAACGCCAGGAGGCCCGTTATCGTGGTGTTGATTCGCCGGGCGCGGTCGAAGGGGTTGGAGACCGTGAAGGTGATGCCCATCTCCTTCAACGTCATGACGTCCGGGATGAGCTCCCAGGCCCCCCTGGCTCCAATCCCCAGGGTCAGCGACGAGATGTCACGGGTGACGTAGTCGAAGGACACTCCCAGCTCGGTGATGGAGAGCCCCGGGTCCGAGGGAAGCTCCTCGGGAAGGGTCTGCTCGAAGCCCTCGACGCCCACGGTCTGCGAGAGGCTCGCGAACCCCGAGATGGCGAAGTCCGTGAAGCGCCCGTGCACGTCGACAGTCGCGCGGTCATCCAGGACGTCGTACGAACCGATGAGCTCGAGCGGGCGGCCCCCGAGCTCGGCGGAGATGAGCAGATAGATGCCCGGGTGCTGGGTGGCGCTGATGACCGGGTCCCGATGCCAGGCGTCGAAGCCAGACTTCAGGTAGAGCCGGGCGTCCTTGACGGACAGGGGCCCCACGCTCTTGAAGCCGAGGTCGAGCGGCGCGGACAGCCGGATGCCCAGGAACGCCTGCGGGTCTGGCACCGCTCGATACTCATCCAGCGGTCCCGCGAGCCGGGACGGGCCGTTCTGCTGGAGCAGGAACTTCGCGGGGAAGAGGATGCCCATGAAGAAGAGCTCTCCCGCGAAGTTGAGGCCGGGCTTCAGGTCGACGGAGTTCTTTTCGTCGAAGCAGGCGCGGTTGGAGAAGATGAGCCGGCTGGTGCCCAGGCTGAGCCGGTTCAGGAAGTGCGGCTCCGTGAGCTTGTCCCCGGTGAGCTCATCGTCTCGAGGCGTCACCTGCTCGGGCAGCGCCGTGAAGAGACTGGAGAAGGTGAAGCCGCCGGGCAGCAGGACCTCCAGCGTGACGCAGAGCTCGCCATCCAGCTCCCGCGCCAGGAAGGTCGCCTCGGCCTCAGGCATGCCGAGGATGGACGCCGTTCCCACGAGCTCGAGGTGGTTCTCGGAGCGGGAGATCTTCTCGGTGACGGCGTTGAGGGTGAGGGAGTCCGTGTCGAGCACGGAGAGAAACATCTCCGTGAGCTCGGCCGAGCCCGTGAAGCCTTGATTGATATTGATGGGAGCACGCGGTCCCATCGGACCGATGGCATCGAACTGCTGGAGCAGGTAATTGAAGGACATGGGAGTTCCCAGGAGGCAGGAGTCGGAGGGTTCGAGGCGCGAGCTTTCCGGCTAGAGCAGCTCGACCTCTCCGTCGTAGGGGTCGAATGCCTCGTACCGGAGGGTGATGACGTCGAGCTGGGGCGGCGTACGCGTGTTCTCCCAGTTCGAGTACTCGAGGTTGGCCCTCGTGTCGCAGTCGACCTTGATCCGCTCACACTCCTCGCGGCAATCCTTCTGCTCCTTCGCGATGAGACCGTTGATGTCCGGCTCGAATTGGAGGTTCCCGGGGTACTCCTTATACTTCTCGATCTCTTTGACGCGCTTCTGGGAGAGCGCCTGGGCCTGGGTCTGCCTCAGCGTGCACCGCTGTGAGTATTTGGTCCTGATATTCTCCCATGCGGTCGTCTTTTCTTCGTCCTCCTGCACGACGCGCATCGTCCCCGCGGAAGAGATGGGGAATGGCGCGACGACCATGGACTTCATGTAGCTGGCAGCAAGCTTCTCGATGAAGCCCTCCTTGATGGTTCCGGTCCCCGCATCGAGCTCGAGGATGCCGTGCTTGCCGTTCACGACCTTGCCCGTGGACAGCGCGACATGCTCATTGAGCCCGAACATCAAGATGCGTCCCTTCGGAATCACCATGTCCTTCGGAATCTCGATGAACTCGCTGTTCTCATCATCGATGGGCATCCGCTTGTCCTTTCGGACCATGTCGCAAGCGACCTTGGGAGCCCAGAAGAAGTAATCCATGTTCTTCAGGATGCTTGTCGCGAGATTGCTTGGATTGCTCAGCGACAGCAGCTCCTGGCTCTTGGCCGGATCCTGCCGGGAGCACCAGGTGATGTAGCTTTTTTGGACGAGTCCCGTCTTCACGAAGGCATACAGGACGGCCTCCCAGCAGTTCATGAGGATGGGGTCATGAGGCCGCACCCCCTGAATCCATTGGAACATCTGGCGATCCCTGCACGCGTATTTGAGGTACGACGCGTTGCTCCAGCGGATGATGCCCAGCTCGTTGTAGATACGATTCGAGATGGTTTTGGCCATCTCTTCGTTGGCGACCTTGGACTTGTCCCGCTTGGGCTTGGTCAGCCTGAGCCTGGGTGTGTTGTATCTCTTCAACTCGGCCTTGCTCAGGACATCGGCCTCGGAGGCGGCCTGCGCGAGTTCCTTGTCGATACGCTCTTCCGCGAGCTCGAGTCTTTCACCGTGGTCCCTGGCCAGCTCGCGCATCTTGTCCACGACCTTGTAACCGACCTCGCGGATGCGGATTTCTCGTTTCACGTCCGCCCAGGACTTGAAGACAATCTTATCCTTGATCAGGTCCTTGGTGATGTTCACGAAATCATCGACATCGTTACCCGTGAGGTACAGCCGGTTCTTGATCTCCTCCTGGAACTTGTCCGCTTCGCTGATTTCGATGCCGCTGACCGTCACCACCTGTCGTTGGACGACGGGGAGCGGTGTCGTCACGACGCGCAGCGGCCGCGTCACGGGGAGGTCCGCGTCCCGCAGTGCGAGGTGGCGGGCCACGAGCCCCATGGTGTCGGCTTCGAGCTCCAGGGACGTGTCGTCGTTCAGCGCCCCATGCTCCGTGGAGCACGTGGCGCGCACCCTGCCCTGCATCTGCTGGACGACGTGCCAGGCCTCGTGTTCGAGCGCGTCCTCGGCGCCGGGCGACAGGTGGATGTCACTGCCCACCGCGAAGGCCCGCGCTCCGATGCGCGCCGGCCATCGTGAATCCGTGTGTACACGCACGTCGCGCAGGTCGTAGCCAGAGAGCTGCTCGAGAACTCGCCGCAGCCGCTCAGGCAGTGCCGTCAGGATTTCCATGTTTGCTGTCGCCCCCGGGTCGAACGTCACCAGTGGACGCGACGATAACAATGTCTCACCCACGGACGGGAACCAGGGGACGCGCCGAGCGCCGGCTGCGTTCGGGAGCGCCGCGGTGTCGGCTTGCGTCAATGTGTCACGGGCCTGCCTGGGTGCTTCCCGCCCCGCTCCAGTTCATCGGGCCGAAGGAGCTGCCTCCCAGGACCAGCGCCCGCCCCCTTCCTCGGAGAGCCACAGCGTCCAGGATTCAAGGGGTAGCGTTTCGTCGGACTCGGCATCAATGAGGATGCGCTGCTGCGCATCCGTGGTGACAGGCGACTCCTGCCAGACGGAGAGCACCTCGAGCAGTTTGCCGTGAGGACCGGCGAGCGTTGCGTTTCGTGCCGTCCAGGGTGGCCCTGGCTCGCGGGCCCGGAGGGGGAGCTCGATGAGGACACGGCGCTCTGAACGGTAGGTGCGATGCCGCCGTCCGGAGGTTCCGCACGCTCGCGCCCAGGGACATGTTCAACGTGGAGCGCGACCGCCACGAACTGAAGGGCGCATGACCGGGTAGTACTAATCCGGCGTGAGGAAGGCCGGTATCAGGGCGGGAGAAGAGCGATCGAAGCCGTCGCGTAGGAACTTCGCCACGTCATCACCGGACGCCGCGGCCGACATGAGCTCGAGCCAGAACTCGCGGCGGATGCGGCGGTACTCTTCCCTCTCCAGGCGCATCAGCTCACGGTCTCCCTGGAGCATGTGGCCTGTCAGTGCCAGCCCGACTCCTCCCATCCATTTCCTCGCGCCGGTGCCCCTGGGGAGCAGGGGCCAGCGCCGCACCCGCCCATCGCTGGTGACGACGCGTAACTCGTGCTCGTCCGGCCCGAGGTCGAAACCCGCGATGGAGCGCTCGTTCCACATCTGCTCGGTCATCGCCGTGCCGGTGCGGGTGTCGACGAGGAGGAAGCGTGTTCCCTGCTCATCCGAGTTTCGGAGCAACTGCTCCACGCCCTGCCCGATGACGAGCCACTGCCCGTCCGAGCTGAAGAGCGGCTTCTTCGTCAGGTCATACCGGGTGGAAGGCGACACGAGTGGGTCCCCATCGGCGAGCGTCTCGGCCCGCCCACCCGCTCCGGCGCGTCCCGGCCGCACTTTTTCATGAGGCAGCACCGCGACGACATCCGGTGTCGTCTCCGCGCCGGGCGTGGGCTGGGACGGCTCGGGCTGGACCACGGAGAAATCCGTCGCACGCAGCAGCAGGCGGAGGAGAAGTTGAGGCGACAGTGAGCTTCGCGGACCAACGAGCAGGGGCGGCTTCATCTGGTCCAGTTCCGCGAAGGGCCAGAGCTCGATGGGGCTGGCATCGCCCAGGCCCCTGATGAGCAGGAGGTGGCTTGCGCCCTCGTTCAAGCCCACCAGCGTCGCGCCTCCCTTGTTGATTGGCTCCCTCCAGCGGGGTTGACAGTCGGAGAGCGACCAGGACTGCGCGAGAATCTCAGACTGCTCCTCATCCTTCCACGCCGCGGCGACACGGCCCCCGTCGGGGGTTAGCACCGGTGTGAAGTCGCGACCCGAAAGGGAGAACTGGCAGCGCAGCGGGAGTGCAGACGTGGATACGTCCCTGATTACGGCGAGCCCGGCGGACTGCTCTCTCAGCAGGGTCGCCACGAGAATGCGTCTCCCGTCCGTGGAGAACTGGAGGTGCTCCACACTGCCCTCCTGCGGGACAGGCTCTTTCAGCAGGGGGCTTCCACTTTCGACGTTCCAGAGCTGAAGCTCGCTCTGACCCTCGCGAAGCCTCGCGGTGAGCAAGAGCCGTCCATCCGGAGAGAACGCGGCGCTGTGTACAGGCGCGGCACCGGGAAGGAGCTGTTCGTAAGCGGGATCGGATGCAAGCGGGTCCCATCGCCAGACTGTCCGCGCCTGGTCGATCAAGGTGACCCAGCCGGTCTTCTCTTCGATGTCCAGACACGCGAACTGGTTGCCAGAAGCCACCGTGGAGAAGAGCGGCTCGGGTCCGAGACGCAGCGTGCCCGTCTCCGCATCCCACAGACGCAACTCGCCTTTGCGGGATACCGCCACGACGAGCGTTCCACCGCGGGCCAGTGCCAACGTGGCGTCCACCTGTGTGGCGTCGACCGGAATATGGGTCACCGCCCCGGTCCGTGTATCCCTGACCTCCAGTCCCGGGTTCTGTAATGCCTGCCGAGGACGGCCGGCAAGCCCGCGCGCGATGAGCACGCGGCTTCCGTCCGGAGCCACGTCGCTGAGCTCGGAGGCACAGTGAAGCCACATCGACGAGCCGGTCGGCCGTGGGTGACCGGTCCGCGTATCCCAGACGAGCAGGACACAGTCGTCCAGTGATGCCATCTGGAGCGCGACAGCCGTCAGTCCATCGCCGCTCAGCTTCATGGACGCGGTAGGCCCTGGAAGCTTGAACGTGGAGACCGTGGACGGGGCAGAGCTGGCGCGAAGGTCGATGGTACGCGCCACGTAGGACTTCTCGGCCGCGTCGTACCCGCGCACCACGATCCAGTTGCGCTCGGGAGCCTGAGACATCGGTACGGACCAGCCGGGGCGGAAGAGAGGACGGAGGGCATGTGGCGCGACCTGCCGCCCCACCAGGAGACTGGCCAGACCGTCAGGAGCGGGAGGTAGAAGCTGGAGGCTGGCCGTGCGCAGCTCGGCCCCGGTGAAGTCGATGACGACGAGCTCTTGGCGAGGCGAGCTTTTCTGCAGCAGGAGCGCCTTCCCGTCGGGGGTGAACGCCAGGTCATTCGCGCTGTGGCCGCTGATGGAAAAGCGGACCGGCTCGCCCGTGCCATCGGCGGATACCAGTGTCAGCCCGAGCGAGCCACGCGCAGGGACACCTTCCTGGAGGGCGGCGATGGTGGTGCCGTCCGGGCTGAAGGCCGCCAGCAGGAAGCGGGAGCGGGCGGAGAGCCGTCGAAGGACTTTCTGCGTGAGCAGGTCGACAATCACCAACTCGTGTGCCGTGGACAGCACGACCGCCCTGTCGCGTCCCGGAGAGAGCGCGATGCGGTCCCCGAAGTCCCCCAGTCCGGCGACCACCCGTGGCGAGTGCAGGGCCGCGTGCATGGCACGCAGCACGTATCTGCCGAGCTGCGGATCCTCCTCGGGGGCGGTGGAGACAGCCTCCGCCGTGAGCAGCATCGCCCGGGTACGGTCATTCTGCTCGCGCCAGACGGCGTCCGCGGCATCGAGCCGGTTCGCGGCGAGCTGTGCGCGCGCCCGGCGGCTCTCGGCGAGGGCAAGCCGGGACTGGATGCGGGCGTACACCGAGGCGCCCAGCGCAACCGCGGCGACGATGAAGAACACCAGGGCCGCTGCCCATCCGAGCCACGCGCGCGTGAGTGCCTTACGCCGGAAGTCGAAGGACCGCAGCAGCTCGGCCAGCACGGCCTCTGACGGAGCCTGTGCATCCGCCTGCTCGGGGACATGGAGCAGGCCGGAGAGAAGCGCCTTCATCTCGCTGTCCGCCTCGAGGCGTTCCAGCGCGGCCCCGAAGACGATGGGGACAATGGGACGTGCGCGGCCGAAGAGCCGGAGCTCCTTGGCGACCCAGGGCGAGCGCAGACCGGCGTCAGTGCCTACGACGAGGAGTGCGCTCGCCCGTCGCAGGTGGCGCTGGATGCTCGGGTCGAGCTGCTCCCCGGCCACCAACCCCCGGCGGTCGAGAAAGCAGTTATAGCCGCCCCGACGCCCGATTTCGTCCGCGAGCCGGCTCGCATAGGCGCCGCCGTCGGCCCACGCATACGAAATGAACACGTCGTTACCGAGCACTCGGTCCAGGAGCCTTCTTCGTGGACCTGGCAACGAAGGCGGAGCCGACGCGGGGGGCGCCGGCTCGTCATGCGAATGGGGAACGGCGGTCTCACTCATGGGCCGGCCTGGCGCACGGGAACTCTGCCAGGGAGCGCCGGGCAGGTACAAATCGTACACCCCAGGTCGAACGCGGAGAGCAGTTGAGTTCAAGGACTACCGACCCCGCCTGGAAGACGGCGGAGAGCTGTAGCGCCTTCGTCGAGGGCAGGCGGCCCCACTCGGTCAGGTGCGCGCCCGCAATCGGAGGTATGAGGTGCCCGAGCGCCAGCTCACCCGAGCTGATGGACCGCTTCGAGCTTGTGCCCGTCAGGATCGATGACGAAGCAGGCGTAGTACGAGGCGCTGTACTGCGGACGCAGGCCGGGCGGCCCCTCATCCTTGCCGCCGGCCTTCAGGCACGCGGCATGGAACCGGTCCACCGCCTCCCGGCTCGGGGCGTTGAAGGCGAGGTGGAATCCGGGCCCGGGCGCCGTGGCCTCCGGCCGTAGGAACAACGCCAGGACATCGCCCTCGCCGCGCGGGCCATAGCCCGCGGAGCGCTCGCTGCTCCACACCCGCGTGTAGCCAAGCGGCTCCAGGGCCGCGTCGTAGAACGCAATGGAGCGTGAGATGTCCCGGACTCCGAACGAGAGATGACCGAGAAGCAGGCCCGCCCGCGCCACGCTCTTCTGGATCGCCCGAGCCAGGACGGCCCGCTCGTCGACGGTCAAATCCGAGTTGTTGATCGAGGCCAGAATCTCTTCACAGCGAGCGGATAGCTTCATGGCGTGCACACGACTCCGGGCTACGACTCGACCAGGTATCCGTATCGCTTCAGCGGCTCCGCGAGAAGCTCATTCACATAACCATGCCACTCCGGCGGGATGATTCGGCGCCACTTGCCCACCGAGCCGTCTCCCGTGACATGGAGCCCGTTGATGCCGTCAATCGTGTAGGCCTGCCAGTTGTCGTCAATCCACCCGGCGCCGCCGTCCTGCCGGCAGACCACCGCGACCCGCTCGGATCGCGCCTTGTTGGCCTCGAGCGAGTAATCCTTCCGAGCCCGCTCCTTCTGCTCCGGCGTGAGCTCAATGCCGAAGAACTTCTCGATCTGCCCGAACAGGTAGTCGTAGTTGTTGAAGAAGTCTTCGTACCTCAGCCAGAGCACGTTCTCCCTGCCCTGCCAGGTCTCGCTGACCCTGTACAAGTCATTGAACGAGGAGTTGTCCTCCGCGTGCTCCTTGACCAGGAAGTCGATGCTCGCCTTGGTCACTGGCAGATTGGCGCGCTTGAAGTACGTACACAAAATGTCTCGAAAGTCCCTGACCGTGACGACCAACCGGTCATCTTCTCGATACCTGGGACATTTGTGTGTCTTCTTCACATTGCCGAAAATCGAGTTGAGCACCTGCCACACGAAGGTGGAGCCGCTGCCCGGGAAGCCGAACTGGATGACGAGCGGCTCCGTCCGCGCCTCGACGTGTGGATCGACTTCTTTTTCGAAATCAGAATAGGACTTCACTGCGTCCATGGACGTGTCTCCTGAGAGTGCGACAATCAGCAACACCACGTAGAGGCTAGGCGCTCTCGGCGAGGGCGAGCGACTGCTCCAGCCGGGGGGCGGAAGCCTGCTTGCGGCGCTGCTCCGCCGCCTCGTGGGTCCGGCGGATGCGGCGGGTCGCCATCTCCGGGGTGTACGCGGGGGCCAGCGACAGGAAGCGGCTGCCCTCCAGGCGCGTTCCCTCGCGGTAGAGGAGGCGCTGCTGGACGAAGCGCTCCAGGAGCGCGGAGACCTCGTCCGGGCTCGCGCGCCCGCTGTCGATGAACTCCTCGCGGAGGTCCTCCCAGCGCTGGATCTCCATGCAATACATGTAGAGGTCGCGCTCGAGCCCGCGCAGCACGATGTTGTTCAGCGTCCCACCCCGGGTGTCGTAGAGGCGCATCGCGTCGCCGCTGTCGAGGTAGGTCAGCAGGTGCCGGTACTGCGTCTCCTTCGCGGTCGCGTAGGACCTGCCCCACGTCTGGCAGGCGCTGTAGACGCTGCTCCAATCCACGGGCGGATTGGGACTGTCGTACGAGAGGTCGAGCAGCGAGATGCGCTGATACACCTCCTCCGGCAGGCCGACGCGGTAGAAGTCGGCGTTGCGGATGTTCCGCAGGCCATATTCCCTGCTCAAGACGTCGATGGTGGCGCCGCGCCCCAGCCAGAAGCGGTTCGGATTGAGCGGGGTGTAGATCATCGCGTAGTCGAGGATGGTCTGGCACGTCTCCGCCACCTCCTCCGGCTGGGCCCCGGGGAAGTGGGTCAGGAGATTGGCGCTGTTGAGGATGCCGAGCTCATGGCAGACCTTCATCGCCTGGAGGTTGGCGATGACCGAGGTGCCCTTGCCAATCCGCTTCAGGTACGCGTTGGAGAGGCCCTCGATGCCGAACTGGACGTAGCGCACCCCCGCCTCCCAGAGCCGCAGGAGCTCATGGGGACGGACGTTGGCGCGCATCTCGTAGAAGATGACGAAGTCCTTGCCGGTGTCGATGACCCGGTCGGCGAACTCCTCGAGGCCCTTGGCGCGGATGATGTTGTCGAGGAAGAAGAGGACGTTGGTGTGGTAGCGCGCGTTGAGCGCGAGGATGTCGGAGACCACCCGCTCCGCGCTCTTCTCGCGGTAGCCGTTCCACTGCACGTTGAGGTTGCAGAAGTAGCAGGTGGCCTTGGGATTCCCGGTGCGCTTGGCGCGGTCCCACCAGCAGCCGCGGGAGCCCTCGATGGTGAGGAACCACAGCAGGTTCCCCTGCTCCGCCCTCGCCGCATACTCGTCGTAGTCCGGCAGCGGAAGGGCGTTGATGTTGGGGACCTCCCAGAGCGGCGCGCCCCCGGACAGCTCGGCCGCCGTGGCCCGGGAGATGATGCCCTTGATGCCCCGCATCTCCGTCTGCCCCTCCCGGAGCTGCCGGAGGAGTGCGAGCAGCGGCTGCTCTCCCTCGCCCTGGATGACGTAGTCGAGGAAGCCGAACTCCTTCAGAAGCGAGGGCCCGACCTGATTGGAGATGGTCGAGCCGCCCAGCAGGGTCTTCGTCTCCGGAGAGCGCGCCTTGATGCGCTGGCAGAGCGCGAGGTTGGCGAAGAGCTGCCCGAAGCAGGTCGTCAGACCCACCACGTCGTAGCGCCCCGCCAGCTCGTCCGCGACCTGATTCAGGTGGGCCTCCAGCCGCTCGGAGAGCGTGTCGAAGGCGCTCGCCCAGGTGGGCTTCTCGCCGAAGATGGAGGGGGATAGGATGCTGTCCGGCCCTTCGAGCGGAATCCCCATCCCCTCCATCCGTGAAACGAAGAAGTCACGGACCCGGGCCTTCTGCTCCGGGAAGAGGCACGGAGTGTACAGCATCTCCCCCACCTCGTACGAGTTCTGGGAGATGCGGTCGTAGCAGACAAGTCCGATGGCGTTCGCCACGTCGAGGTAGGCGGAGCGGCACTCCACCGTCATCGCCGGTTCCTGTTGCCGCAAATAGGCCGAGAGCGCACCGATGGCGGAGGACGGGTGCCTGTGGAGGGACCAAGGAAGCGCGATGAGACAGATTCGCACGGGAGGCTCCTGAAATACTTCCGAATGCCAGTCGCGTTGCGTTGCGTTACGGCTCGTCACACACCGTCCTGTCATTACCTAACCAGCAATGAATTGAAGGGTCAACCGTGTTGACATCCAGCAATGTCTGCACCAACATCTAGATTTGCTTGAATTACTTGTTCATGGTGGTTTTCCACTATGGATATGTTTATGGAAAATTTACACCAGGCCCCAATCCCTGCCGGCATTCCTGCGTGGGGCTCGGGCCCCATGGAGGCCTCGAATGACGCTCCGAAGCGAACCATTTGGAACCGGCAGCGGGCGGCTGGTGTACCGAAACGGTCACGATGACATCCTTCAGCTCCCGGCCGACGAGGTCATCGAGCTGTTCAAGTCCGCTGGCCTGGTCATCTTCCGCGGATTCACGACCAGCCCGCAGGTCATGCATGACTTCGCTGGGCGGTTCAGCACCCACTTCAACCGGGACCGGCTGCGTCCCGTCGTGCCGGGGAGCGACGGCTACGTGCAGCTGGTGACCGAGGGCATGGGCTATGTGGAGCCGCACGCCGAGCAGGCCAACTCCCCCTTCCGCCCCGACGCGCTCTGGTTCTGTTGCAGCGTCCCCGCCGCCGAGGGAGGCGAGACGCTCGCGTGGGATGGCGTCCGGCTCTGGGAGAAGCTCAGCCCCGAGCTGAAGCAGCTCTTCCGCCGCAAGAAGCTTCGTTTCTTCCAGCGCTATTCCATCGACAAGTGGCAGCGCTTCATGGGCGAAGGAGCCTCGCTCGCCGACGTCCAGAGCACCCTCGATAGGCTTCCCGGTGTCTCGTATTACGTAAGCCCGGACAATTCCATCTACCTGGAATATGTCTGCCCTGCCGTAGTGAAGACACGCTATGGCGGGCAGGATGCCTTCGCGAACAGCCTCCTCTCCGAGCGCAAAAATACACTCGGAGAGTTGATGTCATTTGATGATGGCTCGCCCATCTCAGACACCGTCGTCTCCGAGATTCTGGAGGCCATGAAGGAGCTGGAGGAGGCCATCTCCTGGCACCCCGGAGATTTGGCATTCATCGACAACTCCCGGTACCTGCACGGCCGGAATGCCTACACGGACCCCAAGCGGAAGATCTTCTCGAGCCTGAGCTTCCTGAACTTCTGAGCGCGTTCCTCTCCGAGCTTCCCTCCCAAGGAGTTCCCGTCCGTGGATTCTCTCGACCCCTCCAGCGACGCCGGGTCCGCTGTCGCCATCGTTGGCATGGCCGGCCGCTTCCCTGGCTGCACGGACATCGACGCGTTCTGGCGCGCGCTGAAGGCGGGAAACGAGACGCTCACGTTCTTCTCGGACGAGGAGCTGCGGGCGCGAGGAATCGCGCCCGCGTTGCTGGAGGACCCCCACTACGTCAAGGCCAAGGGCGTCCTGGCCGGCGCGGAGCTCTTCGACGCGTCGTTCTTCGGGTTCAGCCCTCGTGAAGCCGAGCTCACGGATCCTCAGCAACGGGTCTTCCTGGAGGTGGCGTGGACGGCCCTGGAGCACGCTGGCTACAACCCGGAGGCCCATCCGGGCACCATCGGCGTGTACGCCGGCGCTGGGTGGCCGAGCTACCTGCTGTTCAACCTCGCGACCCACCCGTACCTGCTGGGCTCGGAGAGCGGGCACCAGGTCCTGCTGGGCAACGACAAGGACAACCTGGCGACGCGGGTCTCCTTCAAGCTGAACCTCAAGGGCCCCAGCCTCACCATCCAGACGGGCTGCTCCACCTCACTGGTGGCGACGGCCGTGGCCCACCAGGCGCTCCTGACGTACCAGTGTGACCTGGCGTTGGCAGGCGGCGTCTCCATCACCGTTCCCCAGGCGGGCTACCTGCATCAGCCCGGCAGCATCTTCTCCCCGGACGGGCATTGCCGCGCCTTCGATGCCCGGGCCCAGGGCACTGTCATCGGCAACGGCGCGGGCGTCGTCGTCCTCAAGCGACTGGAGGATGCGCTCGCGGACGGCGACAGCATCTACGCCGTCATCAAGTCCGCGGTCATCAACAACGACGGCGCGGCGAAGGCCGGCTACACGGCGCCGAGCATCGAGGGACAGGCCGCCGCCATCATGGAGGCCCACGCAGCGGCTGGAGTCGACGCGGAGACCATCACCTACGTCGAGGCCCACGGCACCGGCACCATTGTGGGGGACCCCATCGAGGTCGCCGCTCTGACCCAGGCCTTCCGCGCCAGCACCGAGGCCACGTCCTTCTGCGCCCTCGGCTCCGTGAAGACCAATGTCGGCCACCTCGACGCCGCGGCGGGCGTCACCGGCCTCATCAAGACCACCCTCGCCCTCCAGTACGGGCAGCTCCCTCCGAGCCTGCACTTCCAGACGCCCAACCCGCAGATTGACTTCCCCAGCACTCCCTTCTTCGTCAACACCTCGCTCTCCGAGTGGAAGACCGACGGGTTCCCCAGGAGGGCTGGCGTCAGCTCCTTCGGATTGGGCGGAACGAACGCCCACGTCATCCTCGAGGAGGCGCCCAGGGCACGGCGGACGAAGCCCGCCGCGGGGCCGCGCCTCCTCGTGCTCTCCGCGAAGACGCACGAGGCCCTGGAGGTCGCGACCGCGAACCTCGTCCATCACCTCGAGACGCACCCGGAGCTGGAGCTGGCCGATGTGGCCCACACGCTCCAGGTCGGGCGCAAGCCGTTCGCGCATCGCCGGGCGCTCGTGTGCGGGAGCCGCGAGGAGGCGGTCTCCGCGCTGAACGGCCGCGATGCGCGGCGAGTCTCCACCCGGGATTCAGAGTCAGCCGCGCGTGGCGTCGCGTTCCTCTTCAGCGGTCAGGGCACGCAGTACGTCGGCATGGCGCGCGAGCTCCATCAGAACGAGCCCACCTTCCGCGAGCACGCCGATGCCTGCTTCGAGCTCCTCCGCACCCGTCACGGGCTCGACCTCCGCGCGCTCATCCACGCGGAGGACGCGCAGCGTGAGAGCGCGTCCGAGCGCCTGAAGCGCACGGAGTACGCCCAGCCCGCGCTCTTCGTGGTCGAGTACGCCCTCGCCCGGATGTGGATGGCCTGGGGCATCCGGATGGACGCCGCCATCGGTCACAGCCTCGGTGAGTACGTCGCCGCGACGCTCGCGGGCGTCTTCTCCCTGGAGGATGCGCTCGCGGTGGTGGTCGCACGCGGCCGGCTCATGCAGGCCCTGCCTCCCGGCGCCATGCTCGCCGTTCCCCTCGCCGAGCAGGAGCTGGCGCCGCTCCTCGGGCCACACCTCTCCCTGGCCGCCGTCAACGCGCCGGGCTCGTGCGTGGTCTCCGGTCCTCCCGACGCCATCGAGGCGCTCCACCAGGAGCTCGGCGCGCGAGGTATCAGCGGCAGCTACCTGGAGACGTCCCACGCCTTCCACTCGGAGATGATGGAGCCCGTCCTGGCTCCCTTCGCGGAGCATCTGCGGCGCGTGCAGCTCCGCGCGCCCCGGACGCCCATCCTCTCGAACGTCACGGGCACGTGGCTGACGGCCTCCGAGGCGACCGACCCCGGCTACTGGGTGCGTCACCTACGGCAGACGGTGCGCTTCTCGGATGGGCTCGGCGTGCTCGTGAAGGACGGGCAGCTGGTGCTCCTCGAAGTCGGCCCGGGCCGGACGTTGGGCCAGCTCGCGAGGCGGCAGCCGGGCAGAGACCCGACGCAGGTCGTGCTCTCCACCCTTCCCCATCCGCGGGACTCCGTGTCTGACGTCACGTCCGTCCTCAAGGCGCTGGGTCAGCTCTGGCTGGCGGGGCTCGCCGTGGACTGGCCGAAGGTACATGGAGAGCGGCGTCCTCACCGCGTTCCCCTGCCGACGTACCCCTTCGAGCGCCAGCGCTACTGGATTGACCCGGCCGGGCGTGAAACCACCGAGGTCCAGCGGCAGCAGGGCCCTCGCGTTGACGAGCTCTGGCGCGGACTGCTGGACGCGGCCCGGACACAGGCCGAGGCCGAGCTCGCCGGGTTCGACGCCGAGGCGCACCGGCTCGACAAGAGCAGCCTCGACGAGGCCTGCACCGCGTACATGAACCTGACGCTGCGCGCCCTGGGGGCCTTCCCCCGGGTGGGCGAGGCCTGCACGCGCGAGGCGCTCCTCGAGCAGTGCCGCGTCATCCCCCGCTACGAGCAGCTCTTCTCACGGTGGCTGCGACAGCTCGTGGAGGCCGGCCACCTCGAACAGGACGCGGCGGGGCGCTATCGGGCGCTGCGCCCCTGCTCGCCGGAGTCCGTCGAATCGCTGGTGCGAAGGGCCGAAGCCCGGTGGGCGCGCACGCCGCAGGTGGTGGAGCTCATCCGGCGCTGCGGCGATGCGCTGAAGGACGTCCTGCGCGGCGAGCAGTCGCCGACGGAGCTCTTCGCCTCCATCCTGGAGGGCTCGGCCGAGAAGGCGCAGACCGAGTTCGGGCTGCGGACCTACTACCGGACCATCCTGCGCCGAGGCGTGGAGCGACTCGTCCAGCAGCTTCCCTCCACGACGAAGCTCCGGGTGCTCGAGATCGGCGGCGGCACGGGCATCGCCACGAGCGAGCTCCTCCCCATCCTGCCGGCTGAGCGAACCGAGTACACGTTCACGGACGTGGCGCCGCTCTTCCTGACCCAGGCGAAGCGGAAGTTCGGCGCTCACCCCTTCGTGAGGTACGCCGCCCTGGACATCGAGCGGCCTCCCGCCGAGCAGGGGCTCCAGCTGGGGGCGTTCGACGTCATCGTCGCCGTCAACGTGCTCCACGCGACGCGGAACCTTCCCGCCACGCTCTCGCACGTGCGCTCCCTGCTCGCCCCGGGAGGCCTGTTGCTGATTGGCGAGCTGACGCAGCCCACCCCGGACTTCGCCATCACCTACAGCCTGATGATGAACCCGGTCGAGGACCCGGAGCGCGACCAGGGCAATCCCTTCCTGTCCCCCGAGCGGTGGCGCGCGGTGCTCGAAGCCAGCGGGTTCGCCCGCGCGGCGTCGGCTCCCGACGTCGATGTCCTCGGGCAGCACGCCCTCATCGCCCAGGCCTCGAACCCGGGTGGGGCGGTGGCGTCGGCCTTCACCGCCTCGCCGACTCCGGCGGCTGACCCGGGGCACCGTCCCCCTTCCGGGCTGACGAAGAAGGCGGACGTCGGCGACTGGTTCTACGTTCCCTCCTGGAAGCGCTCGCCCCGCGCTGGGCTCGCGGCTCGCGCTGGGACCACGCCGGAAGCCTGGTTGCTCTTTGTCGATGACGTCGGGCTGGGCGCCGCGCTGGCGGAGCGGCTCGTCCAACAGGGGCACTCCGTCATCACGGTGAGGGCCGGCGATGGCTTCCACCAGGACGGGCCAGGCCGATTCTCCATCAACGCGAAGGAGCCGGGCGATTACGACACGCTGCTTGGTGCCTTGCGGGACCAGGGCACGTCACCGGGGAGAATCGTCCACCTGTGGAGCGTGTCTCGTGGCACGGACACCGGCCCTGGCCTTCCCTCTCTCGAAAGGGCGCGGGAGCTCGGGCTCGACGGCCTGCTCCTCCTGGTGAAGGCGCTGGGCGCGCGGGGCATCACGGACTCCCTCCGGCTCTGGGTCGTGTCCAACGACGTGCAGGAGGTCCATGGCGACGAGGTCGCTCCCGAGAAGGCCCTGCTCCTCGCTCCCTGCAAGGTCATCCCGCTGGAGTATCCGAACATCCAGTGCACCAGCGTGGACTTCGTGCTGCCAGCCCGGGGGCACCTCGAAGACGCGGAGGTGGTGGCGCAGCTCTTGGAGGAGATTCAGTCCGAGGCGTCCGACTCCATCGTCGCTTACCGGGGCCCGCACCGCTGGGTGCGAACCGTCGAGCCGGCTCCGCTGGCGCCTCCTCCCGAGCGCTCGGAGCGGCTGAGGGAGCGCGGCGTCTACCTGCTCACCGGAGGCCTGGGAAAGGTGGGCCTCACCCTGGCCGAGTACCTGGCGAGGACCGTTCAGGCCCGGCTCATCCTGACCCGGCGCTCCCCCTTCCCGGAGCCGCGAGAGTGGGACGCATGGCTGCGCGCGCATCCCACGGATGACCCAACGAGTCGAACCATCCGGACGCTTCGTGAGCTGGAGGCGCTGGGCTCCGAGGTCCTGGTCCTGAGCGCGGACGTCGCCAACCCCGAGCAGATGCGTGCCGCGGTCGCCCTCGCCACCGAGCGCTTCGGCGCGATTCATGGGGTCATCCACTCGGCGGGCGTCCTCGGCGATGGCGCCATCCAGCAGAAGTCCTCCGAGGAATTGTCGCGGGTGCTCGCGCCGAAGGTGCTCGGGACGCTCGTCCTCCACGACCTCTTCGCGGACGCGCCGCTCGACTTCTTCCTCCTCTTCTCCTCGCTCTCGGCCATCGAGCCCGGCTTCGGGCAGGTCGCCTACTCGGCGGCGAACAACTTCCTCGATGCGTTCGTCCACAGCCGCATGGCCCGCCGGCATCGCCACGTGGCGTGCCTCAGCTGGGACGTGTGGCGCGGCGAGGGCATGGCCTACGACGCGCGAACGCCGCTGGCGCTCCAGAAGTTGAAGGAGGAGGACTTCAACCAGCGAGGCATCCTTCCCCAGGAGGGTGTCGAGGTCTTCCGCCGCGTCCTGGAGTGCCGGCTCCCGCACGTCCTCGTGTCGACCTCCGACTACCTGCAGGTGCTGAAGACCCGCGGGCGCGACCTCTCGCAGCTCTACATGGAGGCGCTGGGCGAGACGCGGCTGGCCGTGTCGAGGCATGCGCGACCGAAGCTGGGCAATGCCTACGAGCAGCCCCGAGGAGAGACCGAGGAGTCCCTCTCCGACCTCTGGCAGGAGCTGCTCGGCATCGAAGGCATCGGAGCAACCGACGACTTCTTCGAGCTCGGTGGCGACTCGCTGATTGGCACGCAGCTCATCTCACGGGTCAACAGGAGCTTCGGAGTCAATCTGTCCACGAAGAGCCTCTACGCGCACCCCACGCTCCGGAGGATGTCGTCGGCCATCGACGAAGCGCTCATCAGCCGCGTGGGCGAGGACCGACTCGCCGAAGTCCTGAGGAAGCTCGATGGCGACAAGTGACTCGCAAGCAGGAGCGGAGCTCCGAACGTTCGTGGACGTGCTGGTGCACAGGGCGGAGCAGCAGCTCGACAGGCTCGCGTTCACCTTCCTGGGCGACGACACGGCGCAGGCCGCGTCGCTGACGAATGCGCAGCTCGACCGGAAGGCGCGCGCAATCGCGGCATCGCTGCAGGCCACGAGTCACGTCGGAGATCGCGCGCTCCTGCTCTACCCATCTGGGCTGGACTTCATCGCCGCGTTCTTCGGGTGCCTGTACGCGGGTGTCGTGCCGGTGCCCGCGTATCCGCCGAGGCGGAACCAGAAGGTCCAGCGGCTCCAGGCCATCCTCCTCGACGCCGAGCCCACCGCGGTCCTCACCCTCGCATCCCTGGAGCAAGGCATCCGCGCGCACTTCGCGGAGCAGCCCGACTTCCATCGGCTCCGGTTGCTGGCCACCGACGAGGTCGACGTCGAGCTGGCTCCGTCCTGGAGGAAGCCCTCCCTGACGGGGAGCATGCTGGCCTTCCTGCAGTACACCTCGGGCTCCACGTCGACGCCGAAGGGCGTCATGGTCAGCCATGCGAACCTGCTCCACAACTCGGGGCAGATCCGGCGTGCCTTCGGGCTCGGGCCGGAGGACGTGTCGGTGACGTGGCTCCCCAGCTTCCACGACATGGGCCTCATCGACGGAATCCTCCAGCCCGTCTACGCGGGGTTCTCCGCGTACTTGATGTCGCCCACGTCGTTCCTGCAGCAGCCCATCCGCTGGCTGAAGGCCATCTCGGACTACCGGGCGACCCACTCCGGTGGACCGAACTTCGCGTACGAGCACTGCGTTCGGAGGACGACTCCCGAGCAGCGCGCGGGGCTCGACCTGAGCTGTTGGACGATGGCCTACAACGGCGCGGAGCCCATCCGCCGCACCACCCTGGAGGAGTTCGCCTCCGAGTTCGTTCCACATGGCTTCCGGCCCCGGTTCTTCTATCCCTGCTACGGCCTGGCGGAAGCCACCCTCATGGTCACCGGAGGGCTCGTCGACGCACCTCCCGTCTTCTGTGACGTCGACGCGCAGCTCCTGGAGCAGCATCGCGTAGCGGAGCCCTCCGCGTCTGGAGACAGGACGCTGTCCCTGGTCGGCTCCGGGCGGGCTCATCACGGGACGACAGTGGTCATCGTGGAGCCGGAGTCGCGGACCCGCTGCGAGCCTGGCCAGGTGGGTGAGGTCTGGGTGTCGGGCGGCAGCATCGCCATGGGCTACTGGCGGCAGGCCGAAAAGAGCGAGGAGACCTTCCAGGCCCGCCTCGCGGATACGGGAGAGGGACCGTTCCTGCGGACCGGTGACCTGGGCTTCCTCCGAGGGGAGGAGCTCTTCGTCACGGGCCGCCTGAAGGACCTGCTCATCATCCGCGGGCGCAATCACTACCCGCAGGACATCGAGCTCACTGTCGCGCGGAGTCATCCGGCGCTGCGCCCCGATGGAGGCGCGGCGTTCTCCATCGAGTTGGACGGCGCCGAGCGGCTGGTCGTCGTGCACGAAGTCGAGCGGGTGGCCCTGCGCAAGGCGAACCTCGACGAAGTCATCGGGGCCGTGCGCGCTGCCATCGCGGAGCACCACGAGCTGCAGGCGCACGCGGTGGTCCTCCTCCGGCCCGGGCAGCTTCCGAAGACGTCGAGCGGCAAGATTCAGCGCGGCGCCTGCCGGGCGCGGTTCCTCGCGGGGACGCTCGAAGCTGTCGGTGGCGACATCCTGGCCCCCGAGACGGAACACGAGGCGGAGCTGCTCCCGTCACTGACACGGGACGAGCTCCTCTCGCTGTCGCGCGATGAGCAACGGACACGGCTGACCGGACACCTGCGGCACCTCGTCGCGCGGGTGTTGAGGATGTCCACCTCGCGGGTGGAGCCGGCGCGTACTCTCCTCCAGCTCGGGATGGACTCCCTGGCGGCCACGGAGCTCCAGCACCAGCTCGAGGTGGAGCTCGGCGTGAGCGTCTCGCTGGTGCTCTTCCTGCAGGACAGCAACGTGGAGCAGCTCGCCGAGCAGCTCCTGTCGCTCTTGGCCGAAGCACCGGACCGCGCTCCGGCGTCACTCGCACGGCCGGCGGCGCGGGAGGCCACGCACCCGCTGTCGCGCGGTCAGCAGGCGCTCTGGTTCCTCCACCAGATGGCTCCGAAGAGCGCGGCCTACAACGTGTCCTTCGCGGTGCGCATCGTCTCGGAGCTGGACGTGGAGGCCTTGCTGACGGCGCTCCGAGTCCTGACCGAGCGACACACCGCGCTCCGCACCTCCTTCGAGACCGTTACGGGCCAGCCCGTGCAGCGCGTGCACGAGGAGCCCGCGCTGGACTTCGAGCACATCGACGCCACCCGATGGAGCCAGGAGGAGATCGACGAAGCGCTGCTGGAATGCACCCACCGTCCCTTCGACCTCCGGGCGGCGCCGCTCCTCCGGACCCGACTGTTCCAGCGGGGAGCGCGAGAGCACGTCCTGGTGCTGACCGCGCACCACCTCGTGGTCGACTTCTGGTCCCTGGTCGTCCTCCTGGACGAGCTCTCCACCGTGTACACCGAGGCCAGGGCACGACGCCCCATCACGCTGCCCCCGCCCGGCTCGCAGCCGACCGATTACTCGGCCTGGCAGGCGGAGCTGCTCGCGGGGCCCGTAGGCGAGTCCCTCTGGAGCTACTGGAAGGAGCAACTGGCCGGGAGCCGCCCGGTCCTCACGCTCCCGACCGACAGACCGCGACCGCCGGTCCAGAGCGACCGGGGCGCCGTGCACGTCTCGCGGTGGGATGATGGCCTGGTCGCCAGCGTGAGGAAGCTCGCCGCCTCGCGTGGAGTCACGCCGTACATGCTGTTGCTCGCGGCGTATCAAGTGCTCCTCCATCGCTACTCGGGGCAGGAGGACCTGGTCGTCGGCGGCTCGGTGACGGGGCGGACCCGCTCGGAGCTCGCGGGCACCGTGGGCTACCTCGTGAATCAAGTGGCGCTCCGCGCGCGCCTGGGAGGCAACCCCACGTTCGAGGACTTCCTGCGGCAGGTGAGGCAGACCGTCCTTGGGGCGCTGGCCCACCAGGACTATCCCCTGGCCCTGCTGGTGGAGCGGCTCCAGCCGGGACGCGACTCGAGCCACTCCCCGCTCTTCCAGACGATGTTCGTGCTGGAGAAGCCGCACCGGCACCAGTCGATTGCGTCCCTGGTGACCGGCGCTCCGGGCGCGTCCGCCGAACTAGGCGAGCTCTCCCTCGCATCGCTGGCGCTGGAGCAGCGCACGGCCCAGTTCGACCTGACGCTCAAGTTGACCGAGGGCGCCGACTCAATGACGGCCGCCTGGGAGTACAACACCGACCTGTTCGACGCGGCGACCGTGCGGCGCATGGATGAGCACCTGCGCATCCTGCTCGCGGCCGTCGTCGAGCAACCGGGTCAGCGCATCGGCGAGCTCCCGCTGCTGAGCGCCACGGAGCGGCGGCGGCTCCTCGTGGAGTGGAACGACACCCGCGCGCCCTACCCCGATGACCGGTGCATGCACGAGCTGTTCGAGGCCCAGGTCCAACGCGCTCCAGAGGCCATCGCGCTGGTCCAGGAGGGCCAGGAGCTCAGCTACCGCGAGCTGAACGCGCGGGCGAATCAGCTCGCCCATTACCTGATGCGACGTGGGGTCGGCCCGGAGACGCTCGTCTGCGTGTGCATGCCCCGCTCCATCGAGATGGTGGTCGCGTTGCTCGGTGTGCTGAAGGCGGGAGGCGCCTACGTCCCCCTCAATCCGTCAGACCCCACCCAGCGTCTGGCCTGGCTGTTCGAGGACTCGAAGGTCACCGTCCTGCTCACACAGCACGCGCTCGTGCCACGGCTGCCGGCAGTGGACGCCCACGTCGTCTGCCTGGACTCGGACTGGGGAGAGATATCGAGGCACGAGCTGGACAACCCGATGGGCCGCGCCACGCCTGGAGCCCTCGCGTACGCCATCTACACCTCCGGCTCGACGGGGCGGCCCAAGGGAGCGCTCATCGAGCACCGGGGCCTGGTGAACTATCTCTCCTGGTGCACCCGGGCCTACGCCGTCGGGAGCGGCAATGGCTCCCCGGTGGTCACCTCCATCGGCTTCGATGCCACCATCACCAGCCTCTTCTCGCCACTGCTGGTGGGAAGGCAGGTCGTCCTCCTTCGGGAGCAGGACGAGCTCGCCGCGCTCGTGGACGTGCTCTGCGTCCAGCGTGACTTCAGCCTGGTCAAGCTGACGCCGGCCCACCTCGACCTGCTCCGGAGCTCGCTGCCCGCGGAGCTCGCGGAGGGGCGCACCCGGGCCTTCGTCGTCGGCGGTGAGGCGCTCTCACGCGAGAGCCTCGGGTTCTGGCGAGAGCATGCGCCCACCACGAAGATCATCAACGAGTACGGCCCGACGGAGACGGTGGTGGGGTGCTGCGTCCACGAAGTCACGGACCTCGCCTTCCCTTCCAGCAGCGTGCCCATTGGGCGGCCCATCGCGAACACTCGGCTCTACATCCTGGACCGGCACCTGCACCCCGTTCCCATCGGCGTGCCCGGCGAGCTCTACATCGCCGGCGCGGGCGTGGCGCGCGGCTACCTTCGTCGCCCGGAGCTGACCGCGGAGCGATTCCTGCCCGAGCCGTTCGGCGCCGAGACCGGCGCGCGCATGTACAAGACCGGAGACCTCGCGCGCTACCTGCCGGACGGCACGCTCGAGTTCCTCGGCCGCATCGACGACCAGGTGAAGCTTCGTGGCTTCCGGGTCGAGCTGGGTGAAATCGAAGCGGCCCTGCGTCAGCACCCGCAGGTCCTGGATGCCGCCGCCACCGTCCGCTCCGAGGCGAACGGTGACAGGCGCCTGGTCGCGTACCTCGTCTGGAAGACGCCTTCCTCGAAGACGAGCACGCTGGAGCTGCGGCGCTTCGTCGCGGAGACACTGCCGCCATACATGGTGCCGGCGGCGTTCGTGTCGCTCGACGCGCTCCCGCTGACCTCGCACGGGAAGGTCGACAGGCGCGCCCTCCCCGCTCCCGACAACACCCGCCCGGAGCTCGAAGCCGCGTACGTCCTGCCCGGCAGCGCGCTGGAGCACACCATCGCCACCGTGTGGCAGGCGGTGCTCCGCGTGGACCGGGTGGGCGTCGACGACAACTTCTTCGAGCTCGGTGGCCACTCGCTCCTCGCGGCGCAGGTGCATCACACGCTCCAGGAAGAGCTGAAGCGGGACATCCCGCTCGTGCAGCTCTTCCAACACCCGACCATCCGCTCCCTCGCGGGCTACCTGAGCCGCGGCCAGGAGCGCTCCACCGACAGCTCCACCGACCTGCAGCGCATCCAGGAACGCATCAGGAAGCAGAAGCGAGCGCTCGACCTGAACCGAAGGAAGAAGGACCGGTCGTAGCGCAGGCACTCCCCAACACCCGATGGCCGCTTCGCGAACGTGAGCCGGCCACGAACCTCACGAGCCGAGCCCCATGACTGTCAACAAGGACACCCTCGAGCTGCTCCACAACCTCCCGCCCGAGAAGCGCGCGCAGGTGCTGAAGACGCTGAAGCAGGAGGCGCTCCAGACGCAGACGCCGCGCATCACGCGCCGGAGCACCGGGGCCGCGCCCGTTCCCGTCTCACTCGCGCAGAACAGGCTCTGGCTGTTCGAGCAGCTTCGGCCCGGCACCCCGGCCTACAACGAGGTGTCCGTGCTGCATCTGGAGGGCACGCTCGACGTCGCCGTCCTGGAGCGGTGCATCCAGGAGATCGTCCGGCGTCATGAGGCCCTGCGCACGAGGTTCGCGGACTCCGCCGAGGGCCCGGTGCAGATCATCTCCGCCACGTCGACGGCACGGCTGCAGGTCGTCGACCTGAGCGGGGTGGCGGAGGCCGAGCAGTCCCGTGAGCTCCAGCGGCTGATGGACGCGGAAGCGCGGCGTCCGTTCGACCTCACGCGGGGGGCCCTGCTTCGAACCACGCTGTTCCAGCTCGGCGCCCGGGAGAGCGTGCTGATGACGACGGTGCACCACATCGTCCTCGATGGCTGGTCGATTGGCGTCTTCCAGCGGGAGCTCGCGGCGCTCTACAAGGAATTCAGCGCGGGCCGGCCGTCGCCGCTGGGCGAGCTCTCCATCCAATACGCCGACTACGCGCTGTGGCAGCGGCAGTGGCTGAAGGACGAGGTCCTCCAGAAACTGCTCGAGTACTGGACGCGGCAGTTGAAGGACCTGCCGCCCCTGCTGACGCTGCCGTTCGCCAACCCGCGGCCGGAGACGGAGACATTCTCGGGAGCCAGGGAGTACTTCACCCTGGACGAGCAGCTCAGCAAGGGACTGGCCGCGCTGAGCCGCCGGATGAATGCCAGCCTCTTCATGACGTTGCTGGCGGGCTTCCAGGTCCTGCTGCACCGCTACACGGGGCAGACGGACCTCCCCGTGGGCACGGTGGTCGCCAACCGCGAGCAGCCGGAGCTCGAGCAGCTCATCGGGTTCTTCGTGAACACGCTGGTCATGCGCGGAGACATGAGCGGCAACCCGCGCTTCGGAGAATTGGTGGAGCGCACGCGCGGCACCGCCCTGGCCGCGTACGAGCATCAGGCACTGCCCTTCGAGAAGCTGGTGGACGCGCTCAAGCCCGAGCGCTCCCTCGGCTACAACCCGCTCTTCCAGGTCATGTTCATCCTGCAGAACACCCCGGCGCCCGAGTTCGCGCTGCCGGGGCTGACACTCACGCCCATGGAGATCGGCAGTGTCACCGCGAAGTACGACCTGACGCTGGTGATGGAGGAGACGCCCCACGGGCTCCACGGCCACTGGGAGTACAACAGCGACCTGTTCGATGCGGCCACGGTCCGGCGCATGAGCGGCCACCTGGAGGTACTGCTCCGAGCCATCGTGGAGGACGCGGAGCGCCCCATCGCGGAGCTCCCCCTGCTGCCCGCGGCCGAAGAGCGGCAGGTGCTGGTGGAGTGGAACCGGACGGAGACCGCGTTCCCTCGGGACCAGACACTCCATCTGCTCTTCGAGGCCCAGGTCGCACGCACTCCCGAGGCCATCGCGCTCGCCCATGCCGGCCAGCGCGTCAGCTACCGCGAGCTGAACGAGCGTGCCAACCAGCTCGCGCATCATCTGCGCGCGATGGGCATCGGCCCGGGGAAGCTCGTCGGCGTGTGCCTGCAGCGCTCCACGGAGCTGGTGGTGGCCCTGCTAGGCGTCTTGAAGGCGGGGGGCGCCTACGTGCCGCTGGACCCCTCGTATCCCCAGCAGCGCCTGGCCTCCATGCTCGAGGACTCGAAGGCCGCGGTGCTGCTGACGCAAGCCTCGCTGCGCTCGCGGTTCTCCGTCCAGGGTACGCAGGTCCTCTGCGTGGATGCGGACTGGAGTGACATCGCCTCGCGGAGCAAGGCCGCCCCCGCGCCGTCGGCCAGCGCGGACGACCTCGCGTACGTCATCTACACCTCCGGCTCCACCGGCAAGCCGAAGGGTGTGCTGGTGAGCCACCGGAACGTGGTGCACTCCACCACCGCCCGCTGGGAGTACTACCGCGAGCCCGTCTCCAGCTTCCTGCTCCTGTCGCCCTACGCGTTCGACAGCTCCGTCGCGGGCATCTACTGGACGCTGACGCAGGGCGGAACGCTGGTGCTCCCCGAGGGCGATGGGTTGCCGGACATGGGCGCGCTGTGCGGGCTGATTGCCGCGCATCGCGTGTCGCATCTGCTGTGCATCCCGTCCGTCTACAGTCTCCTCCTGCGTCAGGCGCGGCCGGGAGAGCTCTCGTCGCTCCGGACGGTCATGGTCGCGGGCGAGGCCTGTCCGGCCCAGCTGGTCGAGCAGCATCATGAGGCCCTCGCCGGCTGCGCCCTCTTCAACGAGTACGGCCCCACCGAGGCCACCGTCTGGTGCACCGTCCAAAAGCTGGAGAAGGGACAGCCGCGCGCCATCGTTCCCATCGGGCGCCCCATCGCCAACACGCGCATCTACGTCCTGGATGCGAACCTGCGTCCCGTCCCCGTGGGTGTTCCCGGCGAGCTCCACGTGGGCGGAGCAGGCGTGGCGCGCGGGTACCTCGACCGCCCCGAGCTCACGGCGGCCCGATTCATCCTCGACCCGTTCAGCCAGGAGCCCGGGGCGCGGCTCTACAAGACGGGAGACCTGGCGCGCCATCTGCCGGACGGAACGCTCGAGTTCCTGGGGCGCGCCGATGACCAGGTGAAGATCCGCGGCTTCCGCATCGAGCTCGGTGAGGTCGAAGCCGTGCTGAACGGGCTGCCCTCTGTTCGGGAGGCGGTCGTCGCCGTCCGGGAGGAGATGGGGGAGAGCAAGCGGCTCGTGGCGTATCTCGTCGTGGAAGGGGCCCAGGCGGGTTCGGTCGCCGCGCTCCGCGAGGCCGCCGTCGAGCAGCTCCCCGGCTTCGCCGTCCCGTCCGAGCTCGTGCTGGTGGACAGCCTTCCGCGGCTGCCGAACGGCAAGGTCGACCGGAAGGCACTGCCCGCGCCCGAGACGCTGCGCGTGGCGACGCGGGAGCCCGTCGGTGCCCGTTGGACCGAGCTGCAGCGGACCATCGCCACGCTCTGGCAGGAGACCATCGCCGTGGAGTCGGTGAGCCTCGACGACAACTTCTTCCAGATTGGTGGCGACTCCCTGTCCGTCGTCCGCGTCTTCAACCGGCTGCGGGAGCTCGTGGACAAGGAGCTGTCCATCACCCACCTCTTCAAGCACCCGACCATCCGAGCCCTCTCGGAGTTCATCGAGCAGTAGCCCCGGCCCTCATCATCCATGCGCCTCTCCCTGCTACTGCTCCTTGGTACGGCCGCCGTCTCCCGATGCACGCGCGAGGAGCCGCCGCCCGCGCCGCTGAAGGCAACGATTCAACGGACCGCCCATGGCGTCCCGCACATCACGGCCGGTGACTACCGGAGCCTCGGTGCGGGCATCGGCCATGTGCAGGCGGAGGACCTGGTCTGCACGCTCGCGGACCAGTTCCTCAAGGTTCGCGGCGAGCGCGCCCGGTACTTCGGTCGAGGGCCGGATGGCGCCAACGTCGAGAGCGACCTGACCTACCGGGGGCTCGCGCTCCGGGCTCGCGCCGAGGCCGCCTATGCCCGGCAGTCACCGGAGCTGCGGGAGCTGGTGGAGGGGTTCGCCGCTGGCTACAACGATTACATCGAGCGAACGCCGCCGGAGCGGCTGCCCGCGCCCTGCACGGGCGCCCGTTGGGTGAAGCCCATCACCGGCGTGGATCTCCTCGCGTACCACCTCGACATCTCGCTGCTGGACACCCTGGCGCCCCTGCTCGGCTACGTCGCCAACGCGCAGCCGCCCGGCGAAGCGAGCACGGCGCAATGGAGCCCCCTGCCCCATGACGGGCTACGGAACCTCCGCGAGGCCAGCCTGGGGAGCAACGGCTGGGCGCTCGGCCGCGAGCGGTCCACGGGAGGCGGAGGGATGCTGGTCGCCAACCCCCACTTCCCGTGGGAAGGAGCGCTGCGCTTCTACGAAAGCCACCTCACCATCCCGGGACGCCTCGACGTGTATGGCGCATCCCTGGCCGGGATGCCGGTCATCAACATCGGGTTCAACCGTCACGTGGCGTGGACGCACACCGTGACGGCGTCGAGCCACTTCACCGTGTACCGGCTGCGTCTCGTGGAAGGTGACCCCACCGCGTACCTCTACGACGGCCAGGTCCGCCGGATGACGCGCGAGGAGCACACCATCGACGTGCTGGAGGCCGATGGAAGCCTGAGCCAGGTGAAGCGCACCTTCTGGCGCTCGCACTACGGTCCCATGCTGGAGCGGCCCGAGGTCCCGTGGACGAACACGGTGGCCTACACGCTGCGGGACGCGAACGAGGACAACTACCCGTTCGCGGAGCAGTGGCTGCGGATGAACACGGCACGGAGCCTGGACGAGCTCGCCGAGGTGGACCGCACGGTCCGCGGCATCCCCTGGGTCAACACCCTCATGGCGAGCTCGGACGGCGGCACGCGCTACGTGGATGCCTCGCGCGTGCCCCACCTGAGCGAGGAGACCCTCGCCGCGTACCGCGCCTCGCGCGAGACGGACGCGGACACCAAGCTCTTCGCGAGCCTGAAGGTCATCCTCCTGGACGGAAGCACGTCCCGCGACGAATGGGTCGGTGTGGAGGGCCCATCGAGGGGGCTCGTGCCGTTGGACAAGGCGCCACGGCTGTCGCGCGCGGACTTCGTGATGAACGCGAACGACTCGGCCCGATTCACGAACCCGGCCGCTCTCCTCCAGGACGTCCCCTTCCCGTACGAGGTGTATGCGAGCCCGCAGGGACGGCTCTCCACCCGGACGCGAATGAATCTCGCGCTCCTCGCAGAGCCCGGCGCGGACTCCGCCTCCGGCCCCGATGGCACCTTCACGCGTGCGGAGCTCGAGCGCGCCATCTTGAGCAACCGCGGCTGGCTCGCGGAGCAGCTCCTCGCTCCAGTCGCACGGCGCTGCCAGGGGACGACGACGGTGAGCGTCAAGGACACCCAGGTCGACATCACCGAGGCGTGTCGTGCCCTCGCCGCGTGGGATGGCCGGGATGAGCTGGACCGCTCCGGCGCCGTCGTCTGGCGCGAGTTCCTGGCGCGCTTCGCTCGCACGGACCTCAACGACAAGGGTGCGCTCTTCGCGGAGCCGTTCGATCCGCGACGGCCCTTGTCGACGCCGTCGGGACTCGTACCCGCACCCGCGTCGGGACCCGACCCCGTCCTCCAGAAGATCGGAGAAGCGGTCCTCGTGCTTCGCGAGGCAGGCATCCCCGTGAATGCCCGCCTGGGTGATGTGCAGTTCACCCGGAAGGGCGACCAGGTAATTCCGATTCACGGAGGCGTCGACGGAGTCGAGGGCGCGACCAACATCGTTGGCTATTCGGCGGTGAACACGACGCTGCTGCCGCGGACGCAGCGAGGCAAGGTGCTGTCGGAGAACTCGGGCCTCACGTCGGAAGGGTACCTCGTCAACAACGGCTCGAGCTTCCTCATGGTCCTGGAGTTCGCCAAGGACGGCCCGCGTGCGAGCGCGGTCCTCTCCTACTCCGGCTCGACGGACCCCACCTCGCCCCGGTTCGCCGACCAGACGCGGCTGTTCTCGAAGAAGCAGCTTCGCCCTGTCCTCTTCGACCGGAGGGACATCCTGGCGGACCCGGAGCTCGTCACCACCCACCTCGAAGTCTCGGGGAGGGCACCGTGAGACAGGAGTCGCGGGCTCCCACCATTCCCCGGCGCCAGGGCTCCGAGCCGACGCCGGTGTCGTTCGCCCAGCGGAGGCTGTGGTTCCTGGATCGCCTCGAGCCGAACAGCCCGACCTACAACATGCCGTTCACGCTGCGCCTCGCGGGGCGATTGGACGTGGAGGCACTGCGAGGCGCGTTCGAGCACCTCACGCATCGGCATGAGGTGCTTCGCACCACGTTCGAGGCACGCGAGGGAGAGGCGTTCCAGCGGGTCCATGCTCCCGCTCACTGGCCGATGCCGGTGGTCGACCTCTCGGGGTTGCACGCCTCCGAGCGGGACGAGGAGGCGCGCAGGCTGGCGGAGGAGGAAGCGCGACGGCCGTTCGACCTCGCGCGGGGGCCGCTGCTGCGGACCACGCTCCTCAGGCTCTCCGGGTCGGAGCACGTGTTGCTGGTGAACATGCACCACATCATCAGCGACGGCTGGTCGACCGGCGTGATGATGCGGGAGTTCGTGGCGCACTACGAAGCGCTCCGCCAGGGGCGCTCCACGGTCTTGCCGGAGCTTCCCATCCAGTACGCCGACTACGCGGCCTGGCAGCGGGAGTGGCTCACGGGCAGGACGCTGGAGAAGCAGCTCGCGTACTGGGCCCGGCAGCTCGCCGATGCGCCCTCGGCGCTGCGGCTCCCGACGGATCGCCCGAGGCCGGCGATGCCGAGCGGCCGCGGAGCCGAGCTCGCCGTCATGATTCCGGCGAAGGTGGCGGAGGGAGTGAAGCGGCTCGCCCAGCGTGAAGGGGCAACGCCGTTCATGGTGCTGCTCGCGGGGTTCCAGTTGCTGATGTCCCGCCTGACCGGACAGGAGGACATCGTGGTGGGCGCCCTCAGCGCGGGCCGGTCGCACCGTGAGCTGGAGGGATTGATTGGCTTCTTCGTGAACACGCTAGTCCTCCGCGCCGACCTGAGCGGCAACCCGACCGTCTCGCAGCTCATCGCGCAGGTCACGGAGACGGCGCTCGGTGCCTTCTCGAACCAGGACGTTCCCTTCGAGATGCTGGTGGAGAAGCTGGCGCCCCGAAGGGAGCCGGGACGTCCCCCGCTCATCCAGGTGTTGTTCACCCTGCAGAACGCGTGGGCGAATGCGTTGCGGCTTGAGGGGCTGACGGCGACGCCCCAGGAAGTCCACAACGGCATGGCCAAGTTCGACCTCACGTTGCAGGTGGGCGAGCGGGCCGAGGGACTCGAGGCAGCCTTCAACTACAACGTCGACCTGTTTGATGCCGCCACGGTCGAGCGCATCGGGCGGCAATACTCGGCGCTCCTGGAGAGCTTCTGCACCGCGAGCGGCAACGCGCGGTGCCGCACTCTGCTCCTGGAGGGAGACGCGCGGCGCATCCTGGAAGAGTGGAACGCGACGGCCTCCGACATTCCGCGCGACCGGTGTGTCCACGAGCTGTTCGAGGAGCAGGTGGCGCTCCGCCCCGATGCGGTCGCGATGGAGCTCGGGGACGAGTCCCTCACGTACCGCGAGCTGAATGCCCGCGCGAATCGAGTGGCCCAAGCGCTACGCGAGCGCGGCGTGGGGCCCGAGACGCGCGTGGGCCTGTGTGTCGAGCGGTCATCGGCGATGATCGTGGCGCTGGTGGGCATCCTGAAGGCGGGCGGTGCCTATGTGCCACTGGACCCGCGCCAGCCGGCAGAGCGGCTCAGCTTCATCGCCCGGGACGTGCGGCTCGCGCTGGTGGTGACCTCCGCCACGCACCGTGACGTGGCGGAACGCCTGGGCCCGGTGCTGGAGCTCGGCCCGTGGCTAGAAGCAGCGCCCGAGGTCGCGAATCCCTCGAGCGGCGCGCGCGCCAGCAACCTGATGTACGTGATGTACACGTCTGGCTCGACGGGGGAGCCCAAGGGCGTCGCCATCGAGCACCGGAACGTGATTCGCCTCGTGCGAGGGACGGGCTACGCCGACTTCGGGCCGGACGAGGTGTTCCTGCAGCTCGCGCCGATGGCCTTCGACGCATCGACGTTCGAGATCTGGGGATGCCTGCTGAACGGCGGGAGGCTCGTGGTCCATCCACCGTACGAGCCCACCCTGAGCCAACTGGCCACCCTGGTGGAGCAGCGCGGGGTGACGACCCTGTGGCTGACCGCGGGACTCTTCCACCAGTTCGTCGAGGAGGACGCGGAACACCTGTCACACGTCCGTCAGGTGCTCGCGGGAGGCGACGCGCTCTCTCCGTGGCACGTGCGGCGGTTCCTCGAAGTGGGAGGCCGCCGGCTCATCAACGGGTATGGCCCGACGGAGACGACGACGTTCGCCTGCTGCCACACGGTGGATCGTCCGGAGCAGGTGGGCGAGTCGGTCCCCATCGGGCGGCCCATCGCCAATACGACGGCGTATGTCGTGGACGAGGCAGGAGAGCTCGTCCCCGTGGGAGTGGCGGGTGAGCTGTGGATTGGTGGCGACGGTGTGGGGCGAGGGTACTGGAGTCGACCGGAGCTGACAGCGGAGAGGTTCGTGGCGAACCGGTGGGGCCCGGGACGCGTCTACCGGACTGGAGACCGCGTGCGCTGGCGCCCCGACGGCACCCTGGAGTTCCTGGGCCGCATCGACTTCCAGGTGAAGCTGCGCGGCTTCCGCATCGAGCCAGGTGAAATCGAAGCCGTCCTGCGTCGCCACCCGGCCGTCCGTGACGCGCTGGTGTTGGTGCATGAGCATGGCCCGGGTGACAAGCGGCTGGTGGCCTACGTCACTGCGCCTCCGTTGGCGACTCCGCCACCGCGCGAGGCACTGCGGGACCACCTGCGTCAGCACCTGCCCGAGTACATGGTGCCCTCGGCGTTCATCTCGCTGGCGGCCTTCCCGCTCACTCCCAATGGCAAGGTGGACCGCAGGGCGCTCCCCGTACCGGAGGTCTCTCTGCCCTCCTCCGGGTACGTTCCTCCGCGCAATCCCATGGAGGAGGTGCTGGCCCTCCTCTGGGCGGAGGTTCTCCGCGTCCCTCGCGTTGGTGGCCTCGACGACTTCTTCGCGCTCGGTGGGCACTCGCTGCTGGCCACGCAGCTCATCTCCCGCATCCGCTCCACGCTCGGGGTGGAGCTGCCCCTGCGCGCGCTCTTCGAAGCGCCCACCCTCACCGCTTTCGCCGAGCGACTCCACTCCGCCGCCCGCGTCCAGGCGCCTCCTCTCCTGCCCCAACCGAGGACGGAGCCACTCCCGCTCTCCTTCGCGCAGCAACGCCTGTGGTTCATCGACCAGCTGGAGCCCGGCAATGCCACCTACAACATCCCCATCGCGCTGCGCCTGACGGGACGCCTGGACGCCGACGCCCTCCGCCTCTGCTTCGATGCGCTCGTCTCCCGCCACGAGTCCCTGCGCACCACCTTCCCCACGGAACATGGACAGCCTCTGCAGCGCATCCGTGCGCAGGGCTCCCTCCCCTGGAGCATCGTGGACCTGCGGAACCTGCCCACGCAGGAGCGGGACGCGGAGGCCCTCCGGCTTGCGCGGGAAGAGGCGCTGCGCCCCTTCCACCTCGCCACGGGACCATTGCTGCGCACCACCCTGCTCCAGTTGGGTGAGCAGGAGCACGTGCTCCTGCTGACGATGCACCACATCATCTCCGACGGCTGGTCCATGGGCGTGCTGATGCGAGAGGTGAAGACCCTGTACGAGGGCTTCACCTCGGGCCACCCAGCGCACCTGCCAGCCCTGCCCGTGCAGTACGCGGACTACGCGCTGTGGCAGCGAGCCTGGCTGCAAGGCGAGGTGCTGGAGGCACAGCTCACCTGGTGGAAGCAGTATCTGGCGGGAGCCTCCGTGCTCGAGCTGCCCACCGACAGGCCTCGCCCGGCCGTCCTGTCGCCGCGCGGAGCGTCGCTGCCAGTGCACCTGCCCAGAGACCTCTCCGAGGCTCTCCTCTCCCTCGCGCGACGGGAAGGCACGACTCCCTTCATGGCCCTGCTGGCCGTGTTCCAGCACCTGCTGTCACGCTACTCCGGCCAGGACGACATCTCGATCGGCTCGCCCATCGCCGGACGCACCCGCGCCGAGACCGAAGGCCTCATCGGCTTTTTCGTCAACACCCTGGTGCTGCGCATTCACTCGAAGCCCCAGGCCTCCTTCCGCCAACTGCTGGCGCAGGTGCGCGCCTCCACCCTCGCCGCCTTCCACCACCAGGACGTGCCGTTCGAAAAGCTGGTGGAGGTGCTCCAGCCCTCTCGCGACCTCGGCCGCAGCCCGCTCTTCCAGGCGTTCTTCGCGCTCCAGAACGCTCCCCTGGAGCCACTGCACCTTCCGGGTCTCACCTTCCAACCGCTGCCCGTCGAGCTCGACTCCGCCAAGTTCGACCTCAGCCTCAACCTCGTCGAGACGCCCGATGGGTTCGCGGGTGAGTTCGAGTACAGCGTCGACCTCTTCGAGGAATCCACCGTGGCTCGCATGGCGGGCCACCTGCGCACCCTGCTGGAGGGAGCGGTCACGCAGCCCGATGCGCCCCTCTCGTCGCTGTCCCTGCTGACGGAACGGGAGCGACACCAGCTCCTGGTGGAGTTGAACGACAACCGGGCCGAGTTCCCGGTGGACGCGTGCATCCACCACTTGTACGAGGCCCAGGCCCGCCGGACACCGGACGCGCTTGCTGTGGGCTTCGAGGACTCGCGGCTCACCTACCGGGAACTGAATCAGCGTGCCAACCAGCTCGCGCGTCACCTGCGCCGGATGGGCGTGGGCCCCGAGGTGCTGGTGGGTCTGTGCGTGGAGCGCTCGCCGGACCTTGTAGTGGGTGCGCTGGGTGTGCTGAAGGCAGGTGGCGCGTATCTGCCCCTCGACCCGCTGCTGCCGAGCGAGCGGCTCGCCTTCATGCTGGAGGACAGCGGAGCGCGCGTGCTGCTCACCCAGCGAGCCTTGCGCGACCGCTTCCCGGGAGCACGCACCGGCGCGGCGAGCGTGGCTGATGGCGTGGAGGTGCTCTCGCGGGAAAGCGGAGCGAATGCCCGCGCGGTGTGCCTGGTCGATGACGCGGAGGCGCTCTCGCGAGAAAGTGGAGAGGACCTCGGACTCGCGCTGACCGGCCGCTCACTCGCCTATGTCATCTACACGTCCGGTTCCACGGGGCGGCCCAAGGGCACGCTCGTGGAGCACGAGAGCGTGTGCAATCTGGTGGAGCAGGAAGCGAAGGCCTTCCGAGTGGGCCCGGGCAGTCGGATGCTGCAATTCGCCAACCTCGGCTTCGACGTCTCGGTGGAGGAGATCTTCACCACCCTGTGCGCTGGCGGCACCCTGTGGCTGGGACCGATGACGAAACTGATGCCGGGACCCTCCCTGCAGCGGTTCCTGCGAGAGGCGGACATCACCATCATCAGCCTTACCCCCGCCGCGCTCGCGCTCACTCCCGCGGAGGGGCTGCCCGCGCTGCGGACGGTCATCTCCGGAGGCGAGGTCTGCCCGCCCGAGGTCGTGGCCCGCTGGGCTCCCGGGCGTACGTTCATCAATTCGTATGGCCCCACCGAGGCCACGGTGCTGGCCACCCTCACCGAGTGTGTCGCGAACGGAGGGATGCCGACCATCGGCCGCCCGCTGTCCAATGTCCGCGCATACGTGCTCGACGCGGCGCTGCGCCCGGTACCAGTGGGAGTGAAGGGCGAGCTGTACCTCGGCGGCGTCGGCGTGGCCCGAGGTTATTTGGGGCGCCCGGAGCTGACGGCGGAGCGCTTCATCCCGGATCCCTTCAGCCACGAGCCAGGAGCGCGCCTGTACCGGACCGGAGACGCGGTCCGCTACTTGCCGAGCGGCGACCTCGAGTTCATCGGTCGCGTCGACTCGCAGGTGAAGCTGCGCGGCTTCCGCATCGAGCTCGGTGAGATTGAGTCCACCCTCCTCCAACACCCCTCCGTGCATGGCGCCGTGGTGCTGGCCCGAGAGGATGCGCCAGGCGACAAGCGACTGGTGGCCTATCTCGTCGCCGGGCCTGGTCACGCCCTCGAGGTGGACTCGCTGCGCGGCTTCCTCAAGCAACACCTGCCCGAGTACATGCTGCCCTCGGTCTTCGTCCCACTGGAGGCGTTCCCCCTCACTCCGAACGGCAAGGTGGACAGGAAGGCACTGCCCGCGCCGGATGCCACCCACCTGCCCCATCGCGAGTACGTGCCTCCGCGAGACTCCCTCGAGCTCGTGGTGGCGAGTGTCTTCGAGGAACTGCTGAGTGCGGGCCCTGTCGGCATCCACGGCGACTTCTTCGAGCTCGGCGGCCACTCGCTGCTGGCCGTGCGGTTGGTGGCCAACCTCCAGCAGCGCACAGGGCGAACCGTTCCCCTTTCCGCGCTCTTCCAGGCCTCCACCGTCGAGCGGCTCGCCGCGAGGGTGCGAGCCGGAGAGGGCCCCTGGTCGCCGCTCGTTCCCATCCAGCCCCACGGCACGCGCACGCCCTTCTTCTGCGTCCACCCCGTGGGAGGCAACGTCCTCTGCTATGCCGAGCTGTCCCGTCGCCTTGGCCCTGACCAACCCTTCTACGGCCTTCAGGCCCGGGGGCTTGATGGCAGGCTGCCGCCGCTCCAGTCACTGCCGGAGATGGCCGCCCTCTATGTCCAAGCCGTGCGCATCGTGCAGCCGCACGGTCCCTATCGTCTGGGCGGCTGGTCTCTCGGGGCCGTCGTTGCCTATGAGATGGCCCACCTGCTGAAGCAACAGGGCGAGCCGGTGGAGGTGCTCGCCCTCATCGAGCCCAGCCCCACCTCCTATGCCCGGGGAACGCCGCTCGAAGACGAAGCACACCTGCTCTCATTCGCCGCGGACCTGGCGCGCACCGCGGGCATTCCGCTCGTCATGCCCGACACGCCCCTGGACACCTCCGAGGCCCTGCTGGCCGAAGTGCGGCGGGCCGGGCTGCTGCCCGCGGGGACCGGCCTGGAGCAACTGCGTCCCCTGCTGGAGGTCTTCACCGCCAATTCGCGAGCCCTCCATCAGCACACGCTGCGTCCCGGGGCCGGCCCCCTCACCGTCCTGCGCGGCGCCGGCTCCGCCGGGGACGAATCCACCGTCGAGCGCGACAGAGGATGGACCGCGCTCTCCGCCCATCCCGTGGACGTCCTCGAGCTGCCTGGCAATCACTACTCACTCCTGCATCCACCCCACGTCGAAGCGCTCGCGCGTGCCCTCACCTCTCTCCTGGAGCCGCCCCTGCGGCGCTCGATGCATGGCTGAGCCAGGGAGGAAGGACATGAAGGAACGCGCGGTACGGGACCTGAAGGCGAAACGAGGGCCGACGATGAATGACGACAGAGCTGCACCGCTCCATCCTCCTTCGCCCGAGACACACGCGCTGACCATGGCCGAGTTCGCAAGGGAGACCGCATGAAGCCCGCGCCTCATATCGCCATCGTGGGCGGCGGACAGTCGGCGAGGTGGTTCCTGTTCGCCCTGACGGAGCAGCTCGCGCGAGGAGTGCAGGCGTTGCACGGGAGCCGCCTCACCATCATCGAGGGGCAGTCGGAAGTCGGGACCGGCCTCGCCTGGAGCCGTCGCAACGCGCTGGAGGAGCACCTCGCGAGCCTGCCGGCGCGGATGAGCCGCTGGAGCTTCGGAGAGCGGCAGCAGGTGCAGTTCCACCGCACGGTGGGGTTCCTTCGAGAGCTGGGAATCTCCGTCGACCTGATCGTCGGTCAGGAGGCGATGACGATCGATCAGAAGGGCGAGCGCCTGGAGATTGGACTCGCGTCCGCCCCGGCGGTGAGTGCCGACGTCGTATTGCTCGCGACCGGCTACGGGCAGCGAGCCTGGAGGAGCCGGGCCCTGCCAGAGGCACTGCTCGACGGCCGCCCGGGAGTCCACAGTTCGCCCTGGCCGGCGAAGGCGCTGCAGGAGGCGGTCTTCGACGAATGCGACTCCATCTCCGAGAGACGCCCCAAGCACATCCTGATCCTCGGCTCCTACCTGAACGGAATCGACGCGGCCCTGTCGCTCGCGGTCAAGGCGGGAAGGTTCCGGCCCGATGCAGACGGGCGCCTGCACTTCGAAGCGCCCACTGGATTCAAAATCACCCTGGGCTCGCGCACCGGACAACTGCCGAAGGTCTGGGGGCGCGAGCCGTCATCGCCGTACCAACCACGCTGGTTCCATGCGGAGCGGCTCCAGCAGGTGTTCGAGAGCATGGAGCGCGGGCGCTTCCTTCCCATCGACACGACCCTGGAGTTGCTGGGGGACGAGCTGGCGGAGGCCTCGGGAAGAAAGCGCGCTGTGTCCGTGACAGCCGGTCGGCGACGCGGCGTGCCCGTGCGTCGCCGCATTGGAGCCTGGCAGCGCCACCTGGCGCGCGCAGACAAGGCCGAGATGCTGCGGCGGGACATCGCCGCCGTGATGACCACCGGGAAGCCGTTTGGCGGCTACGAGGACACGCGTGTCTGCGAATGGCAGACCTGCATCGACAGCGCGATCCAACTGTGGAGCGAGAATTCCCCGTGGTTCTGCGCCGAGGATGCTCTGTATTTCGAAAGGGAGCTCCGGACGACGTTCTTCAACACGATGCTGCCGATGACGCTGGGCAACGCGCTCCAGATCGAGGCCATGATGCGCTCGGGTCATCTGAACGTCGTCGCGCTGGGGCGAAACTATGAGCTGCATCCCGTGACGGACCGGGTGTGGCGCGCGGCCGTCTCGTACGCCGACGAGGGGGGCCATCCTCGCGTGATAAACTTCACCGACGTGGTCGATGCAACGGGACAGTATTCGAGTATCGAGGCGCATCCCTCCCCGCTGATTCAAGCCATGCTGCGCAACGGGCTCATCCAGCCCGGGCTCCGAGCATTCCGAGGTGACGGGACGGCGGCCCTCGACTTCCCGACCGGCAAGCGGAGGACCGTCATCGAGCGCGGAGACAAGGCCTACCTGGTCACCGGTGGCATCTACGTGAACCCGAAGACGGGAGAGGTCATCCCGCGCGGCACGTTCGACCTGGACCACAGAGGCTCGAACCGGACGGCCATGTACGCAATGGGGCCGAACGTTTGCGGTCAGTTCACCGATGCGCAGAGCCTCGGTCAGACACAACGCGACGCGCTCAGAATCGTCGCAGACCTGTGCCGGAAGCTGAGCCAGTAGAGCGCAGCCGGTTCCGCGCCGCATGATTTCTCAACGAGAACAACCGGAGGGGACGGTCGTGGCCGCCGGCTCTCCCGTGGAGGGAGGCCTGTCGACCCGGTCCGAGGAGGCCTCTGGTCCGGCCTTCAGCGGCTTCGTGCGCATCTGGCTGGGACAGTTCGTCTCCATCCTCGGCTCCAGGTTGACGTCCTTCGCGCTGGGCGTCTGGGTCTACCAGCGCACGGGCTCTGTCACGCAGTTCGCATTGATAGCGCTGTCCGCCGCCCTGCCCCCGCTCGTGCTCTCGCCGCTGGCGGGCCTGCTGGCGGACCGGATGGATCGCCGCCGGGTGATGCTGTTGAGCGACACCGCAGCCGCGAGCGCCACCGCGTGTCTTGCCCTGCTGCAGTCCGCCGGCAGGCTCGAGGTCTGGCACATCTACGCGGCGGTGATGGTGGGCGCCATCGCCAGCACCTTCCAGATTCCCGCGTACACCGCGGCCACCACACTGCTGGTGCCCCGGGAGCAACTGGGGCGCGCCAGCGGCATGGTGCAGCTCTCACAAGCCGTCGCGCGACTCGCGGCGCCGCCCCTGGCGGGACTGTTGATCGTCCTCATCGGCATCGAGGGCGTGATGATGGTGGACTTCACGACCTTCCTCATCGCGCTCGTCACGCTGCTGAGTGTGCGCATTCCCCAGCCGCGCGAGGAACTGAAGGTGGCCGGGGGACGCGGTGCGATGTGGCGCGAGGCGTTCGAGGGCTGGCACTACGTCGCCGCGCGTCCTGGGCTGGTGGGCATGCTGGTGTACTTCGCGCTCATCAATCTGTGCTCCGCGTTTACGGAGGTGCTGGCCCAGCCAATGGTGTTGAGCGTGGCCTCTCCCGCGGCGCTGGGGCTCACGCTGACCCTGGCCGGGTCGGGGATGCTGTGTGGCAGCGTACTAATGAGCGTCTGGGGCGGCCCGAGGCGCGGCAGGGTGTTTGTGGTGCTCGGCTCTGGCGCCATGCTTGGTGTCAGCCTCGTGCTCGCCGGGGCGCGCCCGTCCCTGCTGTTCATCCAGCTCGCCGCCTTCTCGTTCATGTTCTGGGCCGCGCTGGCCAATGCCTCCAGCCAGGCTCTGTGGCAGAGCAAGGTTGATCCAGCCATGCAGGGGCGTGTCTTCGCCATCCGGCTGCTGGTCGCCAGCAGCCCCACGCCCCTGGCCTATGCGCTGGCCGGTCCGCTGGTGGATTGGCTCTTCGAGCCCCTGATGGCCACGGGAGGGGCATGGAGCACGAGTCTGGGGCAATGGATCGGCGTGGGACCGGGGAGAGGAAGCGCAGTGCTCCTCATCCTCGCTGGGGTGCTGGTGCTGGGCGCCACGCTGCTGGCGCTTCTTCACCCGCGCATCCGTCGGCTCGAGGACGAACTTCCGGACGTGCTCTCCAAGAGATGAAGGCCGTGGATCCCGCGAGCCCGCAAAGTCGAAGGCCCTGGAATCCTCAGCTTTCGCCAAGAACTCCAGGGCCTTCAGTTGGTCGGGGCGACAGGATTTGAACCTGCGACCACTTGCACCCCAAGCAAGTGCGCTACCAGGCTGCGCTACGCCCCGATACTGCGTGTGCTGCCACCGCCGTGAAACGGTGCGCCCTTATGCCCCCGCGCGACGCTCAGGTCAAGCAAGAGCAGCAGGCCACCGTGGGAAAACTCAACCCTCCGCGTCCTCCATTCCCTCCTCGTCGAAGTCCTCGCCCCGGGCCTCCGCCGCGTCCGCCGCCGCTTCCTCGCGGGCATCGATCTCCGCGTGGTTCTCCGGCACCGCCTCGCCGTTCAGCGCGCTCTTCAGCACCTGGCTCGGACGGAAGGTCAGCACCCGACGCGCCGAGATCTCGATCTCCTTCCCGGTCTGCGGATTGCGCCCCACCCGCGCCTTCTTCTGACGCACCTGGAAGTTGCCGAAGCCGGAGATCTTGATCTTGTCCCCCCGCTCCAGCGTCTCCTTCAGCGTGTCGAACACGAGCTCCACGATCTCGGCCGACTCCTTCTTCGAGAAGCCGACCTTCTCGTAGACGCCCTCGATGATGTCCGCCTTCGTCATGCGATTCCTCGGGATGCCCTCGGTGCGATGAACGCGAGGCCACTGTTGCAGCCTTCCCGGAGACGTGTCAACCCTCTGACTTCATTCAGGAATTCACGCTCGGAGCTCGGCCCCCAGCCGCCGCTTCACCTCGTCGACGATGCGCTTGTGCGCGTCGTCCACCTCCACGTCGGTCAGCGTCCTCTCGGCCGAGCGGTAGCGCAGCGCGTACGCCAGGTTCTTCCGTCCCTCCGGAATCGGCTTGCCCGTGTACACGTCGAACACCTGCGCGTCCTCCACGAGCGGCCGGCCCACCTCCAGGATGACCCGTCGCACCTCGTCGTTCGCCAGCTCCACCGGCACCACCACCGCGAGGTCTCGCAGCACCGCCGGGAAGCGCGGCAGCGGCCGGTACGCGGGCACCAGCTTCGCGGCCGCGTATAGCGGCTCCGTGTCCAGTTCGAAGGCGTACACGCCCTCTGGCAGTCCCAGCGCCTTCACCACGCGCGGATGCAGCTCGCCCACGTGGCCCAGCACCTGGCCGTCCGCCGTCTTCACCTGCGCGCTGGCCTTCGGGTGGTACGCCGGATGCTCGCCGGGCGAGAAGGTGACGCCCTCCACGCGCAGCGCCTCCAGCACCCCCTCCACCGCGCCCTTCGCGTCGTAGAAGTCCGCGCGCGCGTCCTTCTGCGTCCAGCTCCGGCCGCCGCCGCGCAGGCCCCACACCAGGCCACCCACGCGATGCACCTCGCGCGCCGCGGGGCGCTGGCCCTGGCCGCCCTGCGCATCCCGGAAGTACGCGCGGCCCGTCTCGTAGATGGCCACCGACTCCACCTGGTGACGCACGCTGCGCGACAGGTTCTCCAAGAGGCCCGGCAGCAGGCTGGTGCGCATCACCGACTGCTCCGCGCTCAGCGGGTTGAGCAGCGCCACCGGCTGCTCCTTCACGCCCAGCACCTCCAGGTTCTTCGGCGCGACGAACGAGTAGTTCACCACCTCGCTCAGCCCCGCCCCCGCCAGCGCGTGGCGCATGCGGCGCTCGGCCTCCGCGTGCGCGGGCTCCGGCGCCAGCTCCGCCAGGCCGCGCGGCAGCTTCGCGGGGATGTTGTCGTAGCCATAGACGCGGGCGACCTCCTCCAGCAGGTCCTCCTCACGCTCCACGTCCACGCGCGCCCGGGGCACCTCGTACGTCACCTGCCCCGTCCCCTCCTCCACCGCCTTGAAGCCCAGGGCCGCGAGGATGCGCCGCACCTCGGGCTCCGCCACCGCCACGCCCAGCACCTTCTCCACCCGCGCGAAGCGCAGCGTCACCCGCCGCGGCGGCTTCGGCGCCGGGTACACGTCCACGCGCCCCGGGGCCACCGTGCCGCCGGAAAGCTCCGCGATGAGCTGCGCCGCGCGGTCGATGGCCGGCACCACCGCGTCCAGGTCCGCGCCGCGCTCGAAGCGGTGCGACGCCTCGGTGTGCAGCACGTGCCGCTTCGCCGTCCTGCGCACGCCCGAGCCCTGGAAGTTCGCCGACTCCAGCACCAGCCGCTTCGTGACCGGCGTCACCTCGCTGTCGCCGCCACCCATGACGCCCGCGAGCGCCTGCGCCTGCTTCGCGTCCGCGATGACCAGGTCATCCGCGTCCAGCGTGCGCTGCTTGCCGTCCAGCGTCGTCAGCTTCTCGCCCTGCTTCGCGAGGCGGACCACGATTTCCTGCCCGCCCAGCTTGTCCAGGTCGAACGCGTGCAGCGGCTGGCCGTACTCCAGGTTCACGTAGTTCGTGACGTCCACCACGTTGTTGATGGCGCGCACGCCGGCCGCCTTCAGCCGGTCCTGCATCCACTGCGGAGACGGGCCGATGGTGACGTTCTCCACCACGCGCGCCACGTACCGCGGGCAGCGCTCGGACGAGTCCACGCGCACCTTCACGTGCTCGGACGCGGGCTTCCCGGACTCGGCCGGCTTCGGCTGCGGCACCTTGAGCGCGGCGCCCGTCACCACGCCCACCTCGCGCGCCACGCCCAGGTGGCTCAGCGCGTCTGGCCGGTTCGGCGTGACGTTGACCTCCAGCACCACGTCATCCAGCCCCAGCGCCTCGGCGATGGGCGTGCCCGCCTTCGCGTCGGGCGACAGGATGAGCAGCCCGCTGGACTCCTCGGACAGCCCCAGCTCCTTCGAGGAGCAGAGCATGCCGAAGCTGTCCACGCCGCGCAGCGCCGCCTGCTTGATGTCCGCGCCGTTGGGCAGCTTCGTGCCCACCGTGGCCAGCGGCACCTTGTCGCCGACCTTGTAGTTCTTCGCGCCGCACACCACCTGCAGCAGCGCCGTCCCGCCGATGTCCACCTGCGTGACGGACAGCTTGTCCGCGTTGGGGTGCTGCACGGACTCCTTGATCTGCGCCACCACCACGCCGCGAAGACCTTCCGCGGGGCGCTCCATTCCTTCAATCTCCAGGCCCGCGGCGGTCAGCTTGCGCGCCAGCTCGTCCACGGACGGCGGCAGCGCCACGTAATCGCCCAGCCACTTCACCGAAATCTTCACAGGTCCACCCTCTTGCCCAACGGCCGGAACACAGGGGCGCGCGAGTCAAACGGCGCCCCCACGGGACTCAGAACTGCTCGAGGAAGCGCGCGTCGTTCTCGAACATCATCCGCAGGTCGTCGATGCGGTAGCGCAGCATGGCGATGCGCTCCACGCCCATGCCGAACGCGTAGCCCGTCACCTCGCCCGGGTCATACCCCGCCGACGTGAAGACGTTGGGGTGCACCATGCCGCTGCCCAACACCTCCAGCCAGCCCGTCTGCTTGCACACCCGGCACCCCTTCCCGCCGCACGAGGTGCAGGAGATATCCACCTCCGCCGACGGCTCCGTGAAGGGGAAGAAGGACGGGCGGAAGCGCGTGCGCGTGTCCGAGCCGAAGAACGCCTTCACGAAGGCGTCCAGCGAGCCCTTGAGCTCCGCGAACGTCACATCCTTGTCCACCAGCAGGCCCTCCACCTGGTGGAACATGGGCGTGTGGGTGATGTCCGAATCGCGCCGGTACACGCGCCCCGGCATCACCGCGCGGATGGGCGGCTTGCGGTTGAGCATGTACCGCACCTGCACCGGCGACGTGTGCGTGCGCAGCAGCACCGGGCTGTCCGCCTTCTTCGCGTGGCCCAGCGAGGCCTCGTCCACGTAGAACGTGTCCTGCATGTCCCGCGCGGGGTGGTCCTTCGGCAGGTTCAGCGCCTCGAAGTTGAAGTAGTCCAGCTCGATTTCCGGGCCGCTGGCCACGTCGAAGCCGAGCCGGGAGAACGTCCGGACGATGTCCTCCATCGTCCGGGACACCGGGTGCCGGCTGCCCGGCGACACCGTACGCCCCGGCAGCGTCACGTCCAGGCCCGGGCCCTTGAGCTGCGCCGCCAGCTCCGCCTCTTCCACCCGCTGCACGGCCTCGGCGAGCAGCTTCTCCAGCTCCGCCTTCACGCTGTTGGCCACCTCGCCCAGCGCGCGCCGCTCCTCGGGGGGCAGCTTGCCCATGCCGCCCAGCACTCCGGACAGCTCACCCTTCTTGCCCAGGTAGCGGACCCGAAGCGCCTCCACCGCGGACTTCTCGGACGCGACGCCAATCTCCTGTCGCGCGGACTCCGCCAGTGCCAGCAACCGATCCCGCATGGCCTTCCACCTCCACGCCCCGTGCGCCCTCAGGCGCGAGGCAAAAAAAAGGGCCGCCCCGAAGAGGCAGCCCGTTCACTCACCCGGAAAGGAGCGGAGGCCGAAGCCACCGCCCACCTTCCGTCTTGTTGCCGGCCCTCACGGGCCAGCGTGTCTCAGGCCGCCTTCGCGCTGTTGGCGACGGCCGCAAAGCCCGCGGGGTCCGCGATGGCCATGTCGGAGAGAACCTTGCGGTTCAGCCCGATGTTGGCCTTCGCCAGGCCGGCGATCAGCTTCGAGTAGGACAGGCCCACCGTGCGAGCGGCCGCGTTGATGCGGACGATCCACAGACGGCGGAAGTCCCGCTTGCGCTGCATGCGGTCGCGGCTGGCGTAGTCCAGCGCCCGCTCAACGGCCTGGTTGGCGCGCTTGTAGCAGTTCTTCCGACGGCCGCGGTAGCCCTTGGCCAGCTTCAAAATCCTATTGCGACGGCGACGAGCCTTGAAACCCTTCTTGACGCGCATGACTCAACTCCCGACTGCGTAGTTTGAAGCCCCGCGGGTATTGGCGTACCGCCGCACCGACGAGGCCACGCTTACTGCCAACCCTCTTCAGCCCCCGTAGGGGAACATCTCCTTGATGACCTTCTTCGCGTCCATGTCGCGCAGATGGCCAGTGCCGCGGTTGCCGCGCTTCTGCTTCGGCGTCTTGGCGTGCGTGAAGAGGTGCTTGCCGTAGGCCTTACCGTGCTTGACCTTGCCACTCTTCTTCACGTCGAAGCGCTTCTTCGCGCTGCTGCGGGTCTTCAACTTCGGCATTGTCCTGATCCTTCCTCACTCAGTGCCGTCAGCCTGCGGCCTCGGGCGTTGTCAAACCGGGCCGCAGCAGGTGCCGGCAGCCTCTATCACTATTTCGGCTCGGCGGGTGGGGAAGCTGTCGCCGCCGTGGCGGTAACCACCTGGGTGGCTACCACCCCACCTGCCTGCCCACCGGCCGGGCGGCTCGCGCCCTCCGGCTTCACCCCGTCCACCACCACCTCGTTGGGCTTGCCGGCCGGCTTGCCCTCGTCCTTCTTCGTCGCCGCCTCGGCCTGCTGCCGGGCCAGCTCGCGCGCCCTCGCCGCCACCTTCGGGTTGGGGGCCAGGATCATGAACATCTGGCGCCCTTCCATGCGCGGCGCCTGCTCCACCACCGCCACTTCCTTCAGGTCCTTGATGACATCGTCGAGGATGCCACTCCCCAGCTCCTTGTGCGTGATTTCACGCCCGCGGAACATGATGGTCACCTTCGCCTTGTTGCCCTCTTCGAGGAACCGGCGAATGTTCCGGACCTTGAACTCGTAGTCGTGTTCCTCCGTCTTCGGGCGGAGCTTCACCTCCTTGAGGTGAACCACGACCTGCTTCTTCTTGGCTTCCGAGGCCTTTTTCTTCTCCTCGTACTTGAACTTGCCGTAGTCCATGATCTTGCAGACCGGCGGCTTCGCCATGGGGTTGACCTCGACGAGGTCCATCCCCTCTGACTGGGCGCGCTCCAGCGCTGCTTCGATCGGCAAGACGCCAAGCTGCTCGCCGCCCGAGCCTACGACCCGGACTTCACGAGCACGGATTCGACGATTCGTTCTCTGGTCGCGAACGATAGGAGAATCCTCCGAAAGTGGGGCACCATATCCAGGTGGGACGCGGAGTCAAGACCCGCCCAGCCTGCCAGTGTCACACTGCACGGAGCGTGCTCCTACCTACGGCAGGGCGGCCTCCTTCGCGAGGAGGGCCTCGAAGTCCTCCAGCTTCATGGTCTTCAGATCCTCACCACCATACCGGCGCGGAGCCACCGCCCCGGCCTCCACCTCGTTGTCGCCCACCACCAGGGTGAAGGGCACCTTCTGGAGCTGGGCCTCGCGAATCTTCGCGTTGAGCGTCATGCCGCGCTCGTCCAACTCCACCCGGTAGCCCTTGGCGCGCAGGCCGTCGCGCACCTTGCGGGCGTAGTCGAGCTGCCGGTCCGCCACGGTGACGAGCGTCGCCTGCACCGGGGAGAGCCACACCGGGAACGCGCCGGCGAAGTGCTCGATGAGGATGGCGGTGAAGCGCTCGAAGGAGCCGAAGATGGCGCGGTGGAGCACCACGGGGCGGTGCTCGGCGTTGTCCTCGCCCACGTACGTCAGGTCGAAGCGCTCCGGGGCCAGGTAGTCCAGCTGCATGGTGCCCAGCTGCCACCGGCGGCCGATGCTGTCCGACACCGCGAAGTCGATCTTCGGGCCGTAGAAGGCGCCGTCGCCCGGGGCCAGCTCGTACGCGAGGCCCAGCGACTCGAGCGCCGCCTTCAGGCCGCCCTCGGCGCGGTCCCACAGCGAGTCGTCGCCCAGCCGCTGCTCGGGACGCGTGGACAGCTTCACCGCGTAGGTGAGGCCCACCGCCTTGTAGACGCGGTCCAGCAGCTTCACGAAGCGCCGCACCTCGTCGGTGATCTGGCTCTCCATGCAGTAGATGTGGGCGTCGTCCTGCGCGAACTGGCGCACGCGCGTGAGGCCGCCGAGCGAGCCCGCCGCCTCGTTGCGGTGCAGCACGTCCTGCGTGTGGAAGCGCAGCGGCAGGTCTCTGTAGCTGTGCTTCTTGAAGCCGTAGAACAGGTGGTGCGACGGGCAGTTCATCGGCTTGAGGGAGAAGTCATGCTCGCCGGACTCGCTGTCCAGGACGAGGAACATGTTCTCCTTGTACTTGCCCCAGTGGCCGCTCGTCTCCCAGAGCCCCTTGTTGAACATCAGGGGCGTCTTGATCTCCACGTAGCCGTCCTCGGCCGTGAGGTCGCGCATCCAGTTGGACAGCGTCTGGTAGAGCGCGGTGCCCTTCGGCGTCCAGAAGGCGGCGCCGGGCGCGTACTGGTGGAAGTGGAAGAGGTCCAGCTCCTTGCCCAGCTTGCGGTGGTCGCGCTTCTTCGCCTCCTCGATGCGCGTCAGGTACTCCTGCAGCGCCTTCTTGTCGAAGAAGGCCGTGCCGTAGACGCGCTGGAGCATCGGGTTGCGGTGGTCGCCGCGCCAGTAGGCGCCGCTGGACGAGAGGATCTTGATGACGCCGATCTTCCCGGTGCTCGGCGCGTGGGGCCCGAGGCAGAAGTCCACCCAGTCACCGTGCGTGTAGAGCGTGAGCGTCTTGGCGCCCTTGGCGGCGATGTCCTTGACGATCTCCACCTTGAACTTCTCGCCCTTGTCCTCGAAGAGCTTCACCGCCTCGTCCATGGAGATTTCGGTGCGGACGAAGGGTGCGTCCTTCTTCAGCTCGGCGTTGGCCTCGGCTTCAATCTTCTCGAGGTCCTCGGGCGTGAAGGGCTTCTCGCGGAAGAAGTCGTAGTAGAAGCCCTCCTCCGTCGCCGGGCCGATGGTGACCTGCGTGCCGGGGAAGAGGCGCTGCACGGCGCTGGCCACCACGTGGGCGGCGTCGTGGCGGATGAGCTCCAGGGCTTCGGGGCTCTTCGGCGTGAAGATCTGGAGCTTCGCGTCCTCTTCCAGCTTCCGGGCCAGGTCCATGTCCTGGCCGTTGACCCGGGCGAAGAGGGCGGCCTTGGCCAGGCCCGCGCCGATGCTCTCACGCACGAAGTCCGCGATGGAGGTGCCCCGGGCGGTCTGCTTCTGGCTGCCGTCGGGGAGCGTCACCGTGATCATTTCGGACATGTGAGACCTCAGGAAAAACAGCGGGCGGCAGGCTCTTGAGAAGCCGTGCCGCCCGCTGGATGAAACCTCTACTGTGTTGGGTCGTAGTGGGATCGAACCACTGACCCCTACCGTGTCAAGGTAGTGCTCTACCGCTGAGCTAACGACCCGTCGTGTTGAAGCGCGGGCGGGAATAGCAGCGGGCTCCCGCGGCTGTCAAGGAAACACGGACGACAATTCACCTCTTCCCGTCCAGCAGCACGCGGACGCGCGCCATCACCGCGTCGAACATCGCCGGGGTGAGACGCCCCGTCTGGGTGTTCTGCTGGCTGACGTGGTAGCAACCCATGAGCGTCCGCCCGCCCGGCAGCGCCACCTCCGCGCCGTGGCCGAAGGCGGGACGGGGCGGGCCCACCGGGACGCCGGAGCGCTCCAGCGAGGCGAGCGCCGCGTTCCACCCGATGGCCCCCAGCGCGAGCAGCACCCGGGCGGGCAGGAGCGCCATCTCCCGGTCCAGGAACGGCGCGCACCGGGCCAGCTCCTCGGGCAGCGGCTTGTTGTCCGGCGGGGCACAGCGGGCCGCCGCCACGATGAAGGCGTCCTGGAGCGCGAGCCCGTCGTCCCGATGCTCGCTCGTCGGCTGGTTGGCGAACCCCGCGCGGTGCAGGCCGGCGAAGAGGAAGTCCCCGGAACGGTCTCCGGTGAACATCCGCCCCGTCCGGTTGGCCCCGTGCGCCGCCGGCGCGAGCCCCACGATGACCAGCCGCGCCTTCGGGTCTCCGAAGCCCGGCACCGGCCGGCCCCAGTAGTTCCAGTCGCGCCAGGCCCGGCGCTTCACCCGGGCCACCTCCTCCCGCCACTCCACCAGCCGGGGGCAGGCCGTGCAGGCGACGATTTCCTTGTGCAGCTTCTCCAGCTTCGTCACCGCGGGCTCCCCTCGCCTCCCCTGCTCACTGCGAGGAGGCCTCGCCCGTATATAGCGACGTGCGCCGGTAGCGCTGCACCACCACGCGCAGCACCACCTTGAGGATGGCCGCCACCGGTACGGCCAGGAGGATGCCCACGAAACCGAACAGCTCGCCGAAGGCGAGGATGGCGATGATGACCGCCACCGGCGCCAGGCCCACCTTCTCGCCGACGATGCGCGGAGTGATGACCAGCCCCTCCAGCAGCTGCCCCACGACGAAGGTGCCCGCCACCGCCGCGAGCTGCCAGGGCCCCTGCCACGACAGCATCAGCCCCACCAGCGACAGCAGGATGCCCACGCCCGTGCCCAGGTACGGCACCATGTTGCCGAAGCCGGCAATCACGCCGATGACGATGGCCATGTCGATGCCGGCCAGCGACAGCCCCACCGCGTAGATGGCCGACAGCACCGCGCCCACCGTGAGCTGCCCGCGCACGAAGGCGGAGAGCACCTCGTCCACCTCGGCGAAGCGGCGGCCGACGAGGGCCACCGTGCGGCGGGGCAACAGGTCGCGCACCATGCCCATCAGCCGCGGGTAGTCCTGGAGGAAGAAGAAGGCCAGCACCGGCACCACGGACAGGCCCAGCAGCGTGGCCACGAAGCGCGCCGTGTTGCCCGCGAAGCTCGCCAGGATTCGCGCCGCCGCGGGGCCCGCGCTCTGCGCCAGGTCCGACGCCTGCTGTCCCAGCTCCGCGGTGCGCTGCCGCACGAGGTCCGGCAGCGAGCGCCCCAGCAGCGCCTCGATGTGCGGCACCACCTGCGTGCTTCCGCGACGGAAGAAGTCGGGCAGCTTCGCCGCTTCATCGCGGAACACCGGGACGAGGTACAGCACCGCGCCCGCCGCCAGCAGCGTGCCGCCGACGAAGACGAGCGTCGTCCCCCACGTGCGGCCCAGCCCCCGCTTCTCCAGGGCCGTCACCATGGGGTTGAAGATGTAGGCCCCCGCCAGCGCCAGCAGCACCGGCACCGCCACGCCGCCGAACACGGAGAGCAACGCGAACACCAGCCCCAGCGAGCCCACCATCACCGCGGACCACCACAGGTCGATGCGCCGCGCATCCACCTCGGTGAGTCCCACCTCGGGCATGGGCGGCAGGACGCCGCCTGACGGTGGAGCGCTCGGCTGCCCGGCTCCTCCCGGGACGGGGTGTGCCACGGCGTGGAGCACCGATGTGGATGCGGCACCCGGCTGACCGGCTCCAGGCTGAGCAGGGGGCGTCACCGCGTGGAGCACGGGCTTGGATGAAGCACCCGGCCCGGCATGCGCGCCAGGAGCCGCCCCCGTGTGGGGCGCGGGCGTGGATGATGCGGCGGGTGCTACCCCGGCACGAGCACTCGGTTTCCGACGGCGTCCGATGGCGTTCTCCTCTTCTGGTCCGGGCTACGGCTTCTTCAAGCCGCCATTGCGCTTCACGAAAGCGCCGAAATCATCGTTGGCCCGCTTCGTGTCCAGCTTCATCACGGGGCCTGCCTTGTCGCCCACCACCATCCCCCCGGCTCACCGCCGCCGCGGCGAGCCCCGGCAGGAGCTGCAGCGCCGCCACCAGTGCCCTCGCAGCCAACGCGTCCCGTCGCATCACGGAGCACCTCCGCCAGGAGGCGCCACGGAGCGGAGCTGGATGGTCAGCCTCGCCCGGGCCCCGCTGGCCTCGAAGTACGTCGTGTACGGCCAGAAGCCCTGCTTCTTCACCTCGACGTGGTGCAGCCCCGCGCCCACCCGCAGCGACCTTGGCGAGCCCGAGAAGTCGCGGCACAGCCCCTGGAGGACGCCGTCCAGGTACACCTCCGCGTCCACCGGCTCGCAGCGCAGGGCCAGGTTTCCGCTCGGCGCCTCCGCGCTCGCCATGAGCTTGCGCGCCTTCGCCACGGACTCGGGCTCCTGGCGCCCCGCACACGCGCACGCCAACACCGCCGCTGCCAGCAGGACTCCTCGCATCAACGCGCCAGTGTCAGCCCGACGGTGTTGCTCGTCACGTCCGTCATCACCATCTGGGTACCGTTCTGCTCCGCCTGGGAGAGGTAGTAGTCGACCACGGCCTTGCGCACGTTCGCGACGATGTCCTTGCCCCGGTGCTAGTGGGTGACGATGACGACCCGGCCTTCGGCCAGGAAGCGTGTGTTGACCTCGGCCAGCGCCTTCACGTCATCCGAGGCGAGCACCAGGTCCGAGCCCTTCAGCCCCGTGGCCTTCACCACCAGCGGCTTCTCGCCCACCAGCGTCGCCTTCTTCGCAGCCTCGAGGCTGTCGAACCAGGCCGCCACGCCCGCGGTGGCGCGGCTCTCGTCGGAGAGCGCCGCCGCGCCGTAGAGCGCCTTGCCGCTGCCATCCAACAGCCGAGGCGCCAGCACGGGCTTCGCGCCCAGGCCCCGCGCGTCCACCACCAGTCCCGTGTACTTCTGCGCGCCCCCGGCGTTGAGAGCAATCGCGGTGTCCGGCGCGGACGTCACCAGCGACGCGGTGATGGCCGCGAGCGGCACCTCCACGTCCACCTCCACGCCGCTGTCCGAGAAGTACCGCTTGGCCACGACCTTGTAGCCGCGGATGGCGCCCTCGACGCGGCCTCGCACCTCGTCGCGGGCCATCTCGTCCGCGACGGTGCGGCTGGCGCTGAGATGGATGCCTCGCGCCTGCTCCAGGAGGTTTCGGAACGCGTCCATCTTCGCGGCGCGCTCCGCGCCCAGTCGCGCCTGCGCCGGATTGGCCGCCTTCAGGTCCGGAGCGCCCGAGCCCGTGGCCCGCAGCACCTGCCCCTCCCAGTTGACGCCGGCGCTCGTCAGCTTCGCGGCCTCCGCCGCGGTACTCGCGGGCTTCACGGCCTCGGCCGCGGCGACCGGTGGCGGGGCCTTCGCTCCCTTGCCCTGGCCGAGCGCCGTCAGCGGCACCGCCAGCAACATCCCCCACAGCGAACGCCTCACGGAAATCCTCCAGTCCTCACCCGACCCGGCGGGTAGACACAGGACAGAATGATCCGCCATTGAATGGGGCCGCTTCGAATGAAGTCAAGGCGCGCTCCGGGGCGCGCCGCGGCGCGTCAGTGCTCGTTGCCGTGTCGGTCGACGTAGGCGTCGATCATCTTCCGGTGACGCTCGGTGAGGAGCGTGAAGCGGACGCCCGAGCGCTCGCGCTTCGCGGTGGAGGCCTCCACCCACTCGCGCACCACTTCACCCTCGGCGTAGATGATCTCTTCCGAGCCGGGGAGCTGGAACTGGAGACCCACGCGCTTCGCCTCGTGCTGCGGCTCGAGCAGGCGAGCGAGGCTCAGTCCCTCCTGGCTGATGTCCGCGGCCCGCGACATGTACGGCACGCCACCCATGTACTTGTTCAGGTAGATGTCGAGGGGCGCCCGCCGGGCCTTCCGCTTGTCGCTCATAGCTCCGTCGCCTCCAGTGAGTGCAACAGGTCGCTTCGGGGGTGAAGCAACCTGAGATTCAGGGTAGAGGCGCGCGATGAAGTCGCAAGAAAACGACCGGTGCTCAGCGCAGCAGGCCGCGAGGCATGCGCCCACTGTGCTTCCCCGCCGGAACATTGCCGCGCGGCTATAGTCCGCGGCTCCCATGAAAGGCGAACGCATGCGAACGATGTGGATGTCGGCCCTGGTGCTGGCGCTCGGCGCGCCCTCGGTCTACGCGCAAACCAACAAGCCCGCGAAGAAGCCCGAGCCCGCAGCCAAGGCGCCCCCGGCCGCGCCGTTCAATCCCGAGTCCGAGGATGCGAAGACCATCTACGCGCTCGGCGTCTCCGTGGGGCGTGACCTGTCCTCCTTCGCGCTGACACCCGAGGAGGTGCAGCTCCTCCAGAAGGGCATCGCGGACAGCATCGCCGGCACCGCGCCCACGCTGGACCCGAAGGAGATCGGACCCAAGATCCAGGCGCTCGCGAAGGCGCGACAGGCGCAGGCCAGCGCCGCCATGCTGGAGCGCGCCGCGAAGGAGCCCGGGGCCGTGAAGCTCCCTTCGGGCGTCATCTACCGCGAGGTGCAGGCGGGCACCGGCCACGGCCCGCGCCCCACCGACACCGTGAAGGTGCACTACGAGGGCCGGCTGGTGGACGGCACCGTGTTCGACAGCTCGGCGAAGCGCGGCGTCCCCGCCGAGTTCCCCCTCAACGGCGTCATCCCCTGCTGGACCCAGGGCGTCGCGAAGATGAAGGTGGGTGGCAAGGCGAAGCTCACCTGCCCGGGCAGCACCGCGTACGGAGAGCGCCCGCCTCCGGGCTCGCGCATTCCGCCCAACGCCGTCCTCATCTTCGACGTGGAGCTGGTGGACATCCCCGGCGATACCTCGAAGCAGCCGTAGCTCCGGGCCGCCGGGCTCCGTCGTCGTGACGGAGCCCGGTGCGGCACTCAGTGCTTGTCGAGCGCGGCCTCGGTGGCGTGCAGCAGCGCGTCCGCGCTCACCGGCGCGCCCGTGGCGTGAATCATCCACTGGTCCGGCGTCACGGAGCCATAGCTGGCCATGCGCTCGAACTCCGCGCCCAGCGGGCCCTTGCGCTTGAGGTGCTCCTCGATCTGGAACGCGATGAGGTGCCCCAGCGGATAGTCCGGCAGATAGAGCGGGTAGCTGATCATGTGGCTGTAGACGCCCAGCAGCGTCGCGCCCTCCCCGCCCAGCACCGGCGCGTAGTACCGGTTCCACACGTCCCGGGAGATGCCCACCACCGCGTCGCGCAGCTCCGCCGGCTTCGCGTCCGGGTGCTCGTACAGCCAGTGCCACACGGCGATGTCCACCAGCGCGACGCCGGCAATCTCCCACGTCTGCCAGAAGTCGTTGAGCACCCGCTCGCGCTCGGCCGCCGCGTCCGGCTTGCCCAGGCCCAGCAGCTCCAAGTCGCGCGCCTGGAACACGAAGGCCAGTGCCTCCGTGAAGGCGCTGTTGGGCACGCCCGCGAGCAGCGTGTGGTCCACCGAGTAGAGGCTGAACACCTGCTCCACGTTGTGACCGAACTCGTGCACCGCGATGTTGTAGCCCTTGTAGTTCATGCCCCCCTTCTCCACGCGCGTGCGCAGGTGCGGGAAGTCTCCGCGCCGCATCGCCTGCTGCGCGTGGCCCGCTCCGCGTGACGCGTCCACCTGGATGCGCACCGCCAGCCAGCTCGCCTTCTCGCGCGTGAAGCCCAGGCCCTGGAGGATGCGCGGCAGGTCCTTCGCGAAGGCCTCCGCCGTGGGGTAGCGCTTGCGCGTCAGCGCATCCAGCTCCGACTCCGGCCGCTTCGAGCCCGGCTTGAAGCCCGGGTACCAGAGGTCCTGCGGCCCGAGCTTCCGCCCCACCCGCGCCTCGATTTCCTTCGCCACGCGCGGCACCACCGGCGACTCCAGCACCTGCGTGAGCAGCGCCTTCACGCGCTCCTCGGGAATCTCACGCATCAGCTCGAAGCTGCGCGCGATTCGCGTGGGCGCCACCGGCGAGTACGGGTCCGCCTTGCGCGCCGCCTGGAAGACGGAGAGCAGGTTCGCATAGCGCTTGTCCGGCTCCGGGGCCGCGTCCGCCTTCGCCCCGCGCGCGGGCGCGTCCGCCTCCACCGTCTCCGGCGGCGCCACCGTCACCGCGTTGGTGAAGGGGTTCCAGTCCAGCCTCGGGTTGTCGATGACGACGGCGGGAATCGTCTGCGTGACGATGCGCTCCATCACCTGGAGGATGAGCTTCTGCTTCGCCGGCCCGTTCGGGTCCGTGTAGTCGCCCTTCAGCTCGTCGCGCAGGTTCCAGTGGCTGATGAGCCGCAGCCCCTTCGGGAAGGGCCGCTTCCCCTCCGAGTCCACGAGGTGGTGCATCCAGATGTTGTACTCGGCGATGTAGAGGTTGGCCGCGGCGATGGCCCGCGACGACTCCTGCTCCACCTCCGCCGGCACGCGCCGGTTGAAGCGCGACGCCAGCCGCACCTCCGCCCACTGCCGCCGCGTCCACTTCGGGCCCTGCTCCACGCGCTCGGCCAGCGTGGTGAGCGGGAAGTTGAGCAGCACCACGAAGCCGACCTTCGCCCGGAACAAGTCCGACGTGACGTTGGTGGACGGGTCATACGAAGCCAGCAGCGGCTCCACCGGCAGGAGCGGCCCCAGGTCCAGGTCCGTGTACCACTGCAGTTCGCGGCCCAATTCATTCATGTGTCCGTCGAGCTGCTCGAACACGCGCTCCAGCCGCGCGAAGGTGGCATCCAGCGCCTTCGAGTCCGACAGGAACTGCTCGCGGATGAACTCCGCCGCGTCCCCGTCCTCCTCGCGCCACTGCGCCAGCACCTGGTCCACGCCGCGCTCGATTCGCGCGCGCTGCGCCTCGCCGTGCTTCGCCACCAGTTCCGCCTTCAGCGCGGCAGCGTCCGGCGCGGGCTTCTTCATCGCGGGCTCCTGGGGGGCGGCGCTCGTGGCGGGCAGCTCTCGCGTCGCGGAGGGTGTCTCCGCCCCACGAGCGCCTGGCGGCTCCGCCACGGATTGCGCGGTGGAGCAGCCGAGCGCGGCCAGCAGGGGCAGCAACCGGACCCGGGCGGCCCGGGACTTCGTCGACGACATGGCGGGGACTCCTCCTTCGCTCGCCGGGTGGAGGGACGCGGTGCCGTCCAGCCAAGCGGCGACACCATAGCCCACGGACGCGAAGGGCTCCCCGCATGTCTACACGCGCTTGGGGAGGACGATGGTGAACTCCGCGTAGTCGTCTTCCCGGGCCGCGACGCTCAGGTCTCCCTGGTGCTTCTGGACCACGATGTCGTAGCAGATGGACAGCCCCAGCCCGGTGCCCTCCCCGGGCGGCTTGGTGGTGAAGAAGGGCTGGAAGACCTGATCGAGGTGCTCCTTCGCGATGCCCATGCCGTTGTCGCGGATGGTGATTTCGATCTCCCGCTCCCGGTTGACCGTCCGCACCTGGAGCTCCGGGACGTACGCCTCCCCCAGCTTCTTGCGCTTCTGCTCCATCGAGTAGCAGGCGTTGTCGAAGATGTTGATGAACACCCGCCCCAGCTCCTGGGCCATCAGCTCCACCTTGCCGATGCGCGCGTCGTACGACTCGACGAAGGTGAGCTTGAACGGCTTCACCCGCGCCATCAGGGACTGGTTCGTGAGCTGAACGGATTCCCGCAGGAGCTCGTTCACGTCGGTGACCACGCGCTTCGCGCTCGACGCCAGCGAGTGCGTCAGCATGCTGCCGATGATGCCGTTGGCCCGCTTGCCGTGCTCGGAGATGCGGTCCGCGTAGATGGCCATCTCGGAGAGGAGCTGCTTGACGTCGTCCATCCGCTTGGGGTCGGGCATCTCCCTCAGTGCCTCCAGCTCCTCGGTGGCATCGATGCTGTGGTGCTTGGAGAGCTCGGCGAAGTTGATGATGAAGTTGAGCGGGTTGCGCAGCTCGTGCGCCACGCCCGCCGCCAGCCGTCCCAACGAGGCCATCTTCTCCCGCAGCACGAGCATCCGCTGGGCCTCGGTGAGCTGGGCCAGGGCCTGCTGCAGCTCCTGGTTCTTGTCCCCCAGCTCGCGGGTCCGCGCCGCGACCTTCTCCTCCAGCGTCTGGTTGGAGAGCGCGAGCTCCTTGTTCGCCAGCTCCAGTTCCCGGTAGAGCCGGGCATGGTCGATGGCGATGGCCATCTCCGCCGACAGCAGCTTCAGCAGCTCGATGCGCTCGTGGGTGAAGGCCCCCGACACGAGATTGTTCTCCAGGTACAGCAGCGCCGTCAGCCGGCCCTGGTTGATGAGCGGCATGCACAGGATGGAACGGGCATGGTGGCGCCGGACATACGGCTCCTCCGTGAAGAGCCCCTCCGAGGACGCGTCGTTCAACACCTCCGGCCTGCGGCTGCGCGCGACGAGCTGGACGAGGGCCGGCAGCAGCGCCTCGCTGGAGGCCACGGGGGCGGAATGCAGCACCTGGAGCCGTGAGCCGTCCGCCTCGGCCTCGATGAAGAGCTGCCCCTCCGACTCCAGGATGAGGAGCGCCTTCTGGGCACCGGCGTTCTCGAGCACCGTCGTCAGCAGCCGGGCGAGCAGCTTGTCCAGGGCCAGCTCCCCGGAGAGCGCCTTCGAAGCCTTGAGCACCGTGCGCAGGTCCAGCGAGCCCTCGCCGACGAACTCCTCCGTCGACGTGCCCTGGACGGTGAGCCCACCCCGGAGCGAGGGCGCCGCGTGCGCCAGCTCATGGCGGAAGCTCGCCGCCAGGTGCCCCACCTTGGCCGCCGCGCCCCAGCGTTGGTAGGTGTAGTGGGCGTCGCGCACGTAATGACGGGCCAGGTGCGCGTGCCCCCGCTCCCGATGGAACCGGGCCGCCAGCTCGTGCGCCAGCGCCTCGTCCCACAGGAACTGATGCTGCTGCGCGAAGTGGATGGCGTCGTCGTAGGACTGCCGCGCATCGGCCGCCCTCCCCAGAACCCGGGCGCGCTCGGCCTCCACCAGCGCCACCTTCTGGGCGAGGTTGCCGGGAGCATGCCGGGCCCACGTGCGCAGCAGCTCCAGGTCGGCCTCCGCCCGCGCGAGCAGCTCCGCCCGGCGCCCCTCCTCGCGGGTGGCGGCGGCACACGCCAGATGGGTCAGCGCGTCGTAGAAGCGGAACGCCATCATGAAGACCGCGATGGTGATGGCCCCCATGTACTTCTCCGCCTCGCGCGCGTGCACCAGCGCCTGGTCCAGCTCGCCGAAGAGGTAGCAGAGGGCGAGCTTGTTCAGGTGGAACAGGCCGAGCGCGACGATGCTGTTCGACTCGACGTAGCGGGGCAGCTCCTTGCGCTCGTCGAAGACCTCCCCCACCAGCAGGCATGGGTCCGCGCTGCCGCCGAGGAGGTTGAGGATGGCCTGCCAGTGGATGCCATTGACCTCGCGGGGCCACTCCTGCTTGAGCTGGCGCAGCGCCCGGTCATAGGACGTCGCGCTCGCGGCCAGCACCGGCAGCTCCGCGCCGGACCAGTAGGGCTGGCAGAGCGCGCCGCAGAAGTTCAGGCCGGCGAAGTCCTGGTCACCGCTCTCCAGCCCCAGCCGGTAGCCTTCCAGGAAGGGCTCCGGCTCCTTCACGCTCTCGCGCCAGTAGCGCACGAAGAAGTTGAACATGAAGGTGGCGCTGGACCTGTCCCTGCCCTGGAAGCGCTCCGCCACCTGGAGCGCCAGCCGGCCGAAGCGGTAGCCCGACTCGATGTCGCCGGTGACACACAGCAGGAACGCGTAGGCCACCAGCCCGCGCGCCGAGTTCCACGTGAGGCCGTGGGTGAGCGAGAGGATGACCTCGTGATAGACGACGAGCGCGTACACGCCCGGCGCGCTGTTGTAGGCGGGGATGTACAGGCGGGCCAGCAGCTCCATGGCGGCCAGCCGCTCCGCGTCGCTCATCTCCGGCAGCGACACGAGCGACTCGATGTCACGCCCGGCCCAGGTGGCTGCCGCCTCGGCCGCCACGGACGCGATGAAGGCCGGGTCCGGCGACGCCGGAATATCGATGCCCAGCAGCTTCAGCGCCCGGAGCCCGGCCTCCACGCCCGCGCGCAGCTCCTTGCGCGCGGAGTAGGACTGGAGCTCCGTCTTGTAGGAGCGCACCTTGTCCAGCACCGTTCGCGCGTGCGTCCAGACGGCCTGGAGCAGCCGCCGCATCTCCTCGTACTCGCCACACAGGTAGGCCGCCTCCGCGGCCTCGTCGAAGAGCTCGAGGGCGAGCGCATACTGGCGCTCCCAGCATTCGCGCAGCGCCTCGGGAGGCTGCGAGCCCGCCCCGCCAGCGTCCGGCTCCCCCAACAACTGGAGCCCCGTGCGCAGGTAGCGCAGCGCGGGCTCGTGCGCCGCGGAGGACTTGGCCTTGCGGCCAGCCAGCAGGTACAGCCGCGCCAGTGCGTCCCGCTCCTCGCGCGCCCGCGCGTGCTCGATGCCATGGCCGAGCTGGTGGACGATGTCGAAGATGCGCTGCCCGAGCGCGTCCGGCGGGGTGGCCTCCCACAACATCCGCCCCAGCTTCCAGTGGATGCGGCGCTTCTCGTCGCCGTCGATGAGCGAGTACGCCGCCTGCTGGATGCGGTCGTGCGTGAACCGGTAGGCCACGTTCAGCGCGTCCGGCAGGCCCTGCACGTCCAGGCCGGCCAGCTTGTACGTGTCATCGAGCGGCACGACGAGCCCCTCGGCGAGCGCCTCCCAGAGGGCCGCAGCGGACTCTCTCGGGGAGCGCTCCGTGACGATGGCCAGGGTGCGCAGGTCGAACACGCCGCCCACGCAGGCCGCGAGCTGGAGCACCCGCTGGCACTCGGGCGACAGCCTGCGCACGCGCTCGGCCATGAAGACGACGACGTTGTCCGTCACGTGCGCCGAGGCGACCTGGTCCAGGCTCCAGCACCAGCCCGCGGGGAGCTCGAAGCGGATGAGCCGCTCGTCCACGAGGTGCTTGAGGAACTCGCCCAGGAAGAAGGGATTGCCGCCCGTCTTCGCGTGGGCCAGCTGCGCCAGGGGTAGCACGTCGGCCGGCTCGCGCCCGAACGCGTCCTGGATGAGTCGGGCCACGTGCTCCACGTCCAGCGGCCGGAGGGCAATCTCGCGCATGGCCACCCCCGCCTTGCGCAACTGCGCCAGCGTCAGCATGAGCGGGTGCGTGTCACTGACCTCGTTGTCCCGGTACGCGCCGATGAGCAGCAGGTGCGCGCTGTCTCCGTCCGTCATCAGCGCCTGGAGCAGCGCCAGGGACGCGCCATCCACCCATTGGAGGTCGTCGATGAAGAGCACCAGCGGGTGCTCGGGCCCCGCGAGCACGCGGATGAAGGCCTGGAACGTGACATGGAAGCGGTTCTTCGCCTCGCCCGGCTCCAGGTCCGGGACGGGAGCCTGGGGACCGAGGATGACCTCCAGGTCCGGAATCACGTCGGTGATGACGCGGGCATTGGCGCCCAGCGCCTCGCAGAGCCGGGTGCGCCAGCGGGCGATGCGCTCCTGGGACTCCGTCAGCAACTGGCGGACGAGCCCCTGGAACGCCTGCACCAGCGGAGCGTAGGGCTCGTCGCGAGTGAGCTGGTCGAACTTGCCGGAGATGACGTAGCCGCGCCGCCGGGTGAGGGGCTTGTGCAGCTCGCGGACGAGCGCGGACTTGCCGATGCCCGAATAGCCACTCACCAGCGCGAGCTCGCTGGCCCCGGCCGCGACGCGTTCGAATGCCGCGAGCAGCTCCTCCTTCTCCTGCTCGCGGCCGTAGAGCTTCTGCGGGAGCTGGAAGCGGTCCGAGAAGTCCTGCAGGCCCACGGTGAAGGGCGTGGTGATGCTCCCGCTCCGCCGCCGTCCGCACTCCTCCAGGTCGCGCAGCAGGCCATGGCAGGACTGGTAGCGGTCCTCCGCGTTCTTCGCCAGCAGCCGCATGATGGTGTCCGACAGCGCCCGCTCCACGCCCGGCTGGAGCTCATGGGGCGGAGTCGGCTGGCGGGCCAGGTGGGCGTGCACGCACTCGAGCGGGTCGGTGGTGGCGAAGGGCGGCTGCCCGGTGACGAACTCGTAGAGCGTGGCGCCCAGCGAGTAGAAGTCCGTGCGGAAGTCGATGACCCGGTTCATCCGCCCCGTCTGCTCCGGGGAGATGTACGCCAGCGTTCCCTCCAGGCGGCTCGGGTCTCTGGGCGCCGTGCTCTCGCGGGAGAGCACGGACGAGATGCCGAAGTCGATGACCTTGAGCGTCCCGTCGTCCGGGTTGAGGACGAGGTTGGTCGGGTTGATGTCCTTGTGGATGACGCCCCGGGAGTGCAGTCGGGCCAGGGTGGCGGCCACCGCCGAGGACAGCCGGAGGACCTCGTCCAGCGGGAAGCGCTGCTGCCGGACGAGCCGCGCCAGCGAGCTGCCGCCGAAGTCCTCCAGGACCATGAACCAGCGCGGCCCGGCGCGGTTCAGGTCGAGGGCCTGGACCACCCCGTCGACGTCTCCCAGGCTCCGGGTGACCTCGAACTCGCGCTGGAACCAGGCGAGCCGCTCCGGGGACGGATAGGCGTCCGCGAGCATCTTGAGGACGACGGGCCGGTCGTCGCTCTCACGCCGGGCGCGGTAGACGAGGGAGTTCTTCCCTTCGTGGAGCTGCTCGATGAGCTGGAAGCCTGGGATTGGGGACATGGCTCTGGACCTCTTGGCGCGGGGTGGGAACCAAACGCGGTTTCAGTGCTGGACCGCGCACGGATTGCCGTCGAGCTGCGCTCGCTGGGGCGACAGGGACCAGATGCGGTCCGTTCCGGCCGCCGGGTCGTGGCACCCCATGCACGAGTCCTGCTGGGAATAGGTCTCCAGCCGTACGTTCGCGGCGACCTGGGGCGCCGGCCCGTCGGGCACCACGAACCACTGCCGCGCCACCATCCGGTAGTGACTCCACGGCTCGGGCAGGTGCGAGAGAAGCGTGTTCGCCAGGTCCAGCGTGGGAGCTATCGGATTGAGCCGGCACTCACCGGAGGGCGTGCTCGCCCCAGCGGGCGGGGGCCCGCACACGAAGGGCTGGGGCTCGTGCGCGAAGCCCACGCCCCCATCACAGGCAGGCACATCCTCCGGCTGCTCGAAGGTCGTCCAGATCCACTTGTCCTGCGACTCACCACAGGGCCCCCCGTCGCCCGAGCAACCACACCCCACGCCCCCATCCACCACGGACTGATACGCGCTCTTGTAGACGACGTGCAGGGCGGCCAGGCCCAGCGTCGTCTCGGTGCAGACGCGCACGCCCGCATCATCCGGGGTGAGCACCAGGAGGTCCTGGGTGAAGTAGGTCCCCCCGTCGAGCTCCTCCTCCGGAAGCTCGCGCCACGCGGCCTTCACCATCAGCGCCCCGTCCGTGTCGACATCCGCCGCGGGCATGCAGAACCCGCCCTGGGGAAAGCGCACGCAGCCGTCGCTCCCCCCATCGCTCAAACAGTCATAGAGCGGCTGGTTGAAGGCAATCGCACCGCGGTAGGCCTTGCCGCGCGCGTCGATGTCGGGACCGGTGAGCATGGCGGCCAGCCCGCCGTCGAACGCGTTGCTGCCCGTCTTCACCAGGTTCACCTTGTCGATGACCTCGCCGTACTGGCCAGAGAGCCGGGCCCAGTTCGGCCCCACGGGCGTGACACCCCCGTCCTTGAACTGGAGCACGTCGCAGGGCGGGCGCCCCGCCAGGGCATGGCTGTTCCAGGCCGTCAGCGTGCCCGCGTCGCCCACCGCCTCCCAGTCCTGCTTCCACGTCTGCCAGACCCGGGGCAGCCCGCGGTACGCGTCGTCCCGGAGGGACTCCGGAAAGGAGACCGCCAGGGGAACGCCGCGGCCCGCGTCCGTGTCAGCCGGCCAGTTGATGGCGACGAACACCCGGGTCATCAGCCCGACGAGGACCTCGTTGGGGTTGCCATCGGGCCTGGGCACGGTGGAGCCGAAGTGGGGCAGCTCCACGTCCCCCGCGTCCCACGGTCCCGCGTCCATTTGCGAGCCCGCGTCCATTTGCGGGCCCGCGTCGCGCATCCCCACCACCGGGGGCACGGCCTCCGTGGAGGTGCAGCCCGGGCCACTGACGGCCACCACCACGGCCACGGCCAACGCGAGGGACAAGACCAGGGAGGACACATTGTTCATGGCGTCATGGCCCCTTACCGACAGCGGGGATGGTCAGCATTCCGCGCACGAAGCCCGACAGCGCATCGCTGTCCCAGGCGCCCATCCAGAACGCGATGGGCCACGGATGCTCCGAATCGAGCCGGGCCCCGAGCCGCTCCTCCGCGTCGCGGAGCGAGGTGGGGCCCTGCATCTCGAAGCGGTAGTCGTTGTAGAAGGAGAGCGACGCCACCTGGAGTCGCTCGGGGGCCTCGATGGAGAGCTCCTGGATGCGCTTGCCCAGCGCGGCGCGCGCCACCGGGTCGTGCGTCTCACGCAGGTCCGCCTCGAGCCGCGCCTTGCGCTCCCGCCGCCACGCCAGGGGCTCCCGGATGCCGGTGGCGTCCGCGACGCGGAGGCGGTCCACCGTGAGGGGAATCAGCGAGCCGCGCCGGGCAAGGAACTCGACGGGGACCCGATGGAGCGGCAGCGAGGGCGAGGGCGGATACAGGATGTCCTCGCGCTCGATGAGGATGCCCGCCCCCGAGATGCGGAGATGGAACGGGACGATGGTCCCCTGGGCGGAGTCGCGCAGGACGTAGTTGCGCGACTCGAAGCGCGGGCTGCCGAGCAGCTCGACGCGGCCCCCCACCAGCGGATGCCCGGACACGGGCGTCCCCCCGAGGGAGACGGCCTTCACGAACACGCCCACCCGGGGCCCGTGCGAGCGCGGCGCCACCGGCGCATGGAAGCGGATGACGCGGTCCAGGTCGGGCTCACCCGCGACGGCGAAGGTGAAGCCGCTGACGCCCCGGGGCTCGTCCGTCGGGTCCGGGTCGGTGGGCAGCCGACACTGGAACCAGCCCTCGAAATCAATGGTCACCATGACCCTGTTCCACCTCTCAGGACGCGAAGCAGGACGTCGCGCCCCAGGCCCAGCTGTCGGGCGAAGTTCACGGCGATGCGCTCCAGGTTCTCTTCGAGCAGCTCCAGCCGGGGCAGCACGCGGGGCACCCAGTCCCCCTGCTCCGCGCCCACGGCGCGCTTCAAATGCGCGGCGTCCCGCGCGAGGCCCTCCAGCCGCTCGTGGAGGATGGCCCAGGCGGTCCGTCCCGCCGGTGGCAATATCGGGGCACCCGGGAGCTCGAAGCAGGCGCCCCCCGTCATGGGCGCCCCACCCTCCGAGGCAGGCATCAGCGTGAGGAGCTCTCCCAGGGGCCGGATGACGGCCGTCATGAAGGGAAAGAAGGCCGTGCGAGTGAGCACCTCCGTCTCGGAGGGCGGCTCATCCGCGCGGTTGTAGAGCCGGGTCAGCATCAGGACCATGACCTCGTAGGCGGCGTTGAAGAGCCCGGCGGCCTCGCGCGTGCGGGGGTGGCGCAGCTCCGTCGCCGTCCCTCCGTCGCTCCCGCGCGCGAGCACCCAGGGATTGAGGACCACGTCCCTGGCCGGCGCGAAGGTGGCGTCGTCGCGCAGCAGCGCCGCCAGCTCGCGCCGGATGGCTTCGATGCGCTCACCGTGTCCGTGCTCCCGGATGCGCCGGACGACCTCCTGGGCCGACGCGAGCGAGGACACGCGGGTCAGCTCCACATCGAACTGCCCCGGGCGGATGCGCAGCTCCTGGTTGGTGACCTGGTACTGCGCGGGCCCGAGGAAGAGCTGCGGGCTCGTGCGGTCGACCTGCGCGAGCGCCTCGGCGATGCGCTCGTACAGCGCGTCGATACGTTGGCCCGGGCCCGGAACCTCCGGGGACTCGTAGGCGGCGAAGCGTTCGAGCGCCTCGCGACCGAAGGGCGTCAGCTCCAGCGTGGAGCAGCCCGGACCGCCGCGGCCGAAGTGCGGCGCGCCGCCCACCGCGAGCAGCAGGTTGCAGACCAGCCCGTGGTGCATCATCTCCTGCCGGGCCAGGCTCAAGAGCTCCGCCTTCCAGCCGCGGAGCTGCTCCAGCCGCACCCAGTCCACCCCCTCCTCGGGGTGACTCTTCAGGGAGAAGGCCGCGAAGAGATACTGGCAGGTGATGCCGTGCTCGATTTCCGCCGCCTCGCGGAGCGCGGCGGTCAATGACTCCCTGGAGTGCATGGGGGCTGCCTCGCGCGTCCGGCGTCGGCTCAGCAGACGAACTGGTACTGGGCGTACAGCGTCGCCGACATGTCCTGCATGCCCTGGGCGAGCTGCTTGTTGGTGCCGGTGTTCTGGTACGAGGTGAGCAGCGCCTGCATCGCGCCGTACGCGTCCTGCAGCGCGTCCTCGCTGATTCCACCCTGCTCGAGCAACTGCGCGCGCGCGGCCGCGTCGTCCTGGGCGAAGGTGTTGCCCACCGTCGTGCTGCTCAACAGCAGGAGGAAGGCGGTGAAGATGGCGGTGGGCGTGAGGCTGCTGTTGGCCGTTCCATTCGGAATCTGCACGGTGGCCGGCCCGCCCATGTTCGTCTCGAAGGCATTGAGGATGGCCTGCGCCGTCCCGGCGATGCCCGTGCCGTTCGTGTTGTAGAAGGCGATGTCATCCCCGATGCCCTGGCTCGGCACGTTGTTCTCCGAGGGGATGCCGTACTCCTGGCAAAGCTTCTGTCGCCAGTGCGGCTTCTGGCAGTTCCTGGCCACTTCCTCGTTGATGGGCTGCTGGGTGAGCGCCTGGAAGAGGAACTGCAGCATCTTCATGAGGTTCTGCGCGGTTTCCCGGTCGGTGACGTAGGTCGGCGTGGCCATGCCTGGATTGCCTCCTCGAAAGGGGGATGAACCGAGGACAGGGCCAGGTGTGCAGTGGGGGAATGCCTGTCGTCGGATGAGCCAACGAAACAAGCAAACCCCGTGCGAGCCAACAGGGCTGCCCTCCAGGACAGGTCGGAAATGACGGGTGGAACCACACCCAGCACGTTTCCCCAGGGAGGGCGAACCGTGGAGGAGTCAGCAGGGGACGCGGCGGCGCGGACGGCGCGTCCTGGGGGGACGCGCATGCGTCCCGGCGAGACGCGAGCGGCGGGACGCCAGAAACACGAAGGGCCCGACCCTTGCCAGGCCGGACCCCCATGTAGCATCAGGAAGTCGTTTGAACGACGCCCAGCTCAGGCGGCGCGAACGTTCTGCGCCTGCAGGCCCTTGGGGCCCTTGGTGACCTCGAACTCCACCCTCTGGCCCTCGGCCAGGGTGCGGAAGCCATCCATGTTGATGGCGGTGTGGTGGCAGAACACGTCCTCACCACCCCCGTCCTGGGTGATGAAGCCGAAGCCCTTCGCGTCGTTGAACCACTTCACGGTACCGGTAGCCATTTGCGCTCTTCTTCTTTCGTCACGGACGCGAAAATCCGTCGTCCGGTCCGGGCGAGTGATGCCACCCGGACTCGCGCAATCTATGCGCGGGCCCGGGCCGAGTCCACCCGGGAAGGTGTCACCAACCGCACTTCTGGCCCTTGTTCTGGGCCTGGAGCCAGGTGCGCAGCGGGCTGAAGTAATCCAGCAACGGGGTTGCATCCATCTGTCGGGAGCCCGTCATGGCCTGGAGCGCGTCCGGCCAGGGCTTGCTGGCGCCCAGCTCCAGCATGGCCTGGAGCCGCTTGCCGGCCTCCTTGTTCCCGTAGATGGAGCACTCGTGCAGGGGGCCCTTGAAGCCAGCGGCCTCGCACATGGCCTTGTGGAACTGGAACTGGAGGACGCGCGCCAGGAAGTAGCGCGTGTACGGGACGTTGGCGGGCACGTGGTACTTCGCACCCGGGTCGAAGTCCTCCTCGGTGCGGGCCACCGGCGCGGCCACGCCCTGATACTTCTCACGCAGCGCCCACCAGGACTTGTTGTAGTCCGCCGGCTGGATGCGGCCGGAGAACACCTCCCACCGCCACTGGTCCACGAGCAGGCCGAAGGGCAGGAAGGCCACCTTCTCCAGCGCGTCCTTGAGCTGGAGGTTGACGAGGTTCTTCTCGTTCTTCGGCACCGACTTCAGCAGGCCGATCTGCTGGAGGTACGCGGGGGTGATGCTCAGCGTGAGCGCGTCGCCAATGGCCTCGTGGAAGCCGTCGTTGGCGCCGGACTGATAGAGCACCGGCAGGTTGTAGTAGTACGTGTAGTAGTAGTTGTGGCCCAGCTCGTGGTGGATGGTGATGAGGTCCTCCTCGGTGGGCTTGATGCACATCTTGATGCGCAGGTCGTTCTCGTACGTCACGTCCCACGCGCTGGCGTGGCAGACGACCTCGCGATCCCTCGGCTTGGTGAACTGCGAGCGCTCGAAGAAGGTCTGCGGCAGCTCCTTGAGGCCCATGGAGGTGAAGAACTTCTCACCCAGCTTCACCATGCGCATCGGGTCGTAGCCCTGCTTCTTCATCTCCGCGTCCACGTCCAGGCTGGCCTGGCCGGGGAAGGGCTCCACGAGCGGGTAGATGTTGTTCCACTCCTGGGCCCACATGTTGCCGAGCAGGTGCGCGGGAATGGGCTTGCCGGCGGGCACCTTCGCCTCGCCGTACTGCCTGGCGAGCCGGGCGCGCACGTAGCAGTGCAGCTCGTCATAGAGGGGCTTCACCTGGCCCCACAGGCGCTGGGCCTCCTTCTCGAAGTCCTCGGGCGGCATGTCGTACGCCGAGCGCCAGAGCGTGCCCAGATCGTTGAAGCCGATGTCCTGCGCGCCCTCGTTGGAGATGGAGACGAGGCGCTGGTACAGCGGGCGCATGGGGCGGGAGATGCCGTGCCAGCCCTGCCACGCGTCGAGCAGCTCGTCGTAGTTGTGGCTCTCGGCGATGACGTCGGACAGCTCCTCCAGGTCGCGGCACTTCCCCTTGCCGTCCTTGCCGCAGTACTTGCCCTTGCCGTACATGCCCTCGAGCTTCGCGGCGATGCCGGCCAGCTCCGCGCGCTTCTGCGCGTCCGCGGGCGCGGGTAGGGACTGGGACACCTTGAGCAGGTGCAGCATGCGCGCGGTGTCCGCGTCGAGCTGCAGGCCGTCAAAGCGGCGCGACTCCTTGATGGCGCCGTTGACGTACGCGAGCACCTCCTCGTTGACGTAGGCGGCGTTCCGCTCGGTGTCGTCGGTGATGTACGTGTTCTTGATCCACTCGGCGGTGGCCTGCTTCGTCCACAGACGCTTCAGGTCCGCGTTGAGCTTCTCCGCGAACTGCTTCGCCTCTTCCGGCGTGGCCTTGGACGCGGCGGCCGGCTGTGCGGAGGCGGCGGGAGGCGCGGACTCGCCGGTGGCCGGCGTCTCACGCGTCACTTGCGAATCCTGGGCACAACCCAGGAAGGCGGGCAGCGCCATGGCCGCGAGGGCCGTGCGCAGCAGGGGCTTCAGAGGGGATTTCCGGGTCATGGGGGCGGACCGTAGAGGAACCGCCGCCCGATGACACTCCGAAAAATGTCAGGGGAACTTCCGCAGTCAGGGAGCCGTCACGCCCTGCCCTCGCGCCGGCCGGCGCTTCACTCCGAGCTGACGCAGCGCGAAAAGCGCGCGGTCCTTCTCCTTCGCCTCCAGCAGCGAGGCGAAGGGCACCAGTGACGAGCCGATGCGGAACACCTCGATGCCGCGCGCCTCATTGAAGAGCAGTATCTGCTCCAGCTCCTCCAGGTTCTGCGCGGTGAGCGCCTCCAGTCGCTGAGGCGTGGCGCTGGCGAGGCGGCACGTGTGGCTCGCGCCCACGCCGAGCGTCAGGCAATTGGCCACATAGCCAAGTCGATACGTCGTGGGGCCTTCCATGGTGCCCTTGAGATTCGGCATGGCGTTGGCCGTCTCACATGAGGCCGGCATCGCACGCGGGCCCGGACGGACAGCATGCGAGCACTCCGGCCCCGCCCTCCCCCGCGCCCGCGCGGCGTTACAGCTTCCTTCCATGCTGCTGGGACACACGAAGGACCCGCTCTGGCCCGCGCCCGAGGAGGCCATCGAGGACGCCCGACTCTTCATCCGTGAGCACCAGGGTCGGCGTGTCCTCGTGGCGCCGCACACGGACGTGGATGGCCTCACGTCCGGCGTGCTGATGCTGCGAGCACTGGAGGCGGTGGGCGCCCATCCGTTGGCCCGGGTACCGGGCAAGGGAGAGCACGCCCACTCGCCGGCCTTCCAGGAGCGGCTACGCGCGGGCTCGCATGACGCGCTGGTGGTGCTCGACATGGGCAGCCGTGGCGCGCTCATCGTCCCCGAGTTGCCGACGCTCGTCGTGGACCACCATGCCTCGGATGTCTTTCCTCCTGGAGCGCACGTGCTGAGCGCGCACGGCCATGAGCCCATCGCCAACAGCAGCCTGCTGACGTACGTGCTGGTGTCTCCGCTGGTGGTGCCCGGACCGCTGGAGTGGCTGGCGGTGATGGGGACGGTGGCGGACCTGGGCGCGACGGCGCCGATGCCGTTCCTCAAGGACGCGCTCAAGCGCGCGGGCCGCAAGGCGGTGACGGAGGCGGTGGCGCTGTTGAACGCGGCGCGGCGCTCGTCGCGCTTCGCGGCCCCACAGGCGTTGGAGATATTGCTGCGCGCCGGGAGCGCGACGGACATCGCCGAGGGGCGCGTGCCCGGCGTGGACTTGCTGCACGACTGCCGGCTGGAGGTGCAGCGTGAGGTGGCCCGGTGCGCGAAGACGCCGCCGCGCTTCGCGGGCAACGTGGCGCTGCTGCTGTTCAGCTCCGAGGCGCAGGTGCATCCGCTGGTCGCGGTGCGCTGGGCGCAGCGGCTGCCCGAGCACATCGTCATCGCCGCCAACGCGGGCTATCTGCCGGGCCGGGTGAACTTCGCGCTGCGCAGCCGGGCGCCCGTGGACCTGATTGCCTTCCTGAAGGGGCTCGACCTGCCATCCATGGGCGGGGAGTTCGCCCACGGCCACTCGCGCGCCACGGGCGGCAGCCTGTCGCAGGAGGACTTCATCCGCTTCGCCGACGCGGCGGGCTTCCGGGGGCTGCGCACCTTCGACGTGGAACGCCGGGGCGCCTTCCCCGGCTGATGCGGTATGACGGAGGCGTGAACCTGCGCCCCCTCGTCCTCGTCCCCTCGCTCGTCGCTCTCGTGTCGCTCACTGCCTGCGGCTCCACGGAGCCGGAGCCCGAGCCCATCGCCGAGGGCTGCGAGCAGTTCGACTTCCCGCTGTCGCCGCAGACCGACAATCATCACGTCGCCACGTGCACCAGCAGCGCGTGTGGTTCCTCGGACGCGGCCGCGTCGGAGAACCCTCCGAGCTCCGGCATGCACTGCGGCAGCGTGGCCCGCTGTGGCGTGTACACGGAGCCCGTGTCGCGCTGCATGTACGTGCACAACCTGGAGCACGGGCACGCGGTGTTCCTCTACAACTGCCCCGAGGGGTGCCCCGACGAGGTGGCGAAGCTCGAAGCCGCGGCGGCCTCGGTGGCGGCGGGCTCCAATGGCGTCCGCCGTGCGCTGGTGGCGCAGGACCCGCAGCTTCCGAAGCGCGTGGCCGCGCTGCTGTGGCGGCGCGCGTACGTGGCGGACTCCGCGGACCCGGAGGCCTTGAAGTGCCTGCTGGCGCACCAGGATGACGATGCCCCCGAGGCGGGGCTCGCGTGCCCGGGGCTCTGAGAAGTCATCTCCTCCGAGAACCCAGGCTCGGCCTCCAGTCCGAGCCTGGGCTCGCGGACTCGGGCCTCCATTGAGGCATCCGCTTCGGGACACCCGGCTCGGTCTCGAGTCCAAGCCTACGCGCGCGCTGTGCGTACGCCCGTGCGTGCGGATGAATGCCCGCCTGCACTGAGGTGAGACGAGCAGGTGTTCGGCTGCAAGCTCATGGAGCACGCGGGGCGGTTGGAATGTCGGCACCTGCCCCGGCGGGCGGCGTACGCAGCGCCCGCCGTTTGTCATTCAGGGTGCCATGAGAACGAACCCCCGACGCGCCCTCGCCGCGCTGCTGACACTTTCCCTCGTTGTTGGTGCCCCCGCTGTCGCGCAGTCAGTTACCGGCGTGCAGGGGCCGGTGCCCATAGGGCTCCCCAATCGGTTGCTCATCGGTCTCTTCGAGGAGGCCGGGCAGAACTGGATGCGCGACAGCAGCGTCCCCTGGGACGTGCGCTACCGGTACTTCACCAAGGGCTGGGTGGATAACTGGGGCTGGGGCCCCTACGACGGCGCGTGGGGCGCGACCTTCCTGCAGGAGTCGAATACGCAGGGCTTCATCCCCGCCCCCGTCTTCTACCAGCTCTTCTCCGAGCCCGGCGGAGGCGAGGACGCATCGCTGACCAAGGTGCAGAACGCCACCACGATGGCCAGCTACTTCAAGGACGTGAAGCTGCTCATGCAGCGCGCGAAGGAGCTCAACAAGCCCGTGCTCGTGCTCATCGAGCCGGACGCCTTCGGCCTCCTCCAGTTCCAGACGAACTCCAATCCCAATACATACGCCGCGGTGGCGGCCACCGGCCTGCCCGAATTGGCGAGCCTCCCCAACACCGTCGCCGGCTGGGGCCAGGCGTTCCTCCAGCTGCGCAAGGCCGTGGGCGCGAACAACGTCATCCTCGGCATCCACGTGTCCGCGTGGGCCAGTGGCAAGGACATCTCCTGCTGCTCGGTGACGGACCCGCTCCAGCCCGAGGTGGACAAGGTCGTCAACTTCCTCAAGCCCCTGGGCCTGGGGCCCAACACCACCGGCGCCACCTATGACGTGCTCGTGGGAGACCCGCTGGACCGCGACGCGGACTTCTACAAGCTCACGCGCGGACAGGAGGTCTGGTGGGACGCGAGCGACATCGCGTCCATCTCCTCGCGCTCGTTCAACCGCTATGCGGAGTGGCTGCGGCTGTTCAACGCGGCCACCGGGAAGCGCTGGGTGCTGTGGCAGATTCCGCTCGGCAACGCGAACCACCGCAACATCAACAACGACGGCTCTGCGCGCGCGGGGTACAAGGACAACCGGACGGAGTACTTCTTCGGCGCGCTGGGGGATTTGCACCGGAGGAAGTTCGCGAACTCGGGCGTCATCGCGCTGCTCTTCGGCGCGGGCGCGGGCGGGCAGAGCTCGTATCAGAACGACCAGGGCACGGATGGACAGCTCTTCGTGAAGGGCCGCGCCGGGAGCTTCCTGAACGCGGGCGGACTGACGCTGCCAGCGGTGGGCACCACCCTGCCCCTCCCGGGTACCGGGACGGATGGTGGCACTCCGGGAGGTACGGACGCGGGCACAGCGGACGGTGGCACACGCGGACCCGATGCGGGCACCGTGGATGCCGGGACGGGTGGCACGGATGCGGGAACTCGCGACGGCGGCACCGGTGGCACGGACGCGGGCACGGGTGGAACCGACGGAGGCACCGGCACGCCACGCGGGTACGGATTCGAGTCCAGCACCGAGCAGTGGACCGCTTCCGGCGCGCAGCTCAAGCCGGTGAGCTCCTCCACTGCGCGCGCATACTCGGGAACGCGCTCGCTCGCGGTGCCCTTCAGCGGCACATCCGGCACCGGCGTGGCGGTGGTCCCGAGCGCGGCCATCCCCAGTGGCGCGACGGTGTCGTTCCGCGTGTGGATTCCGTCGGGAAGCCGCATCACCTCCATCCAGCCCTTCGCGCTGGAAGGTGCCGCGGGAGGCTGGCGCTACACCGGGAAGTGGACCGGCATCGCCAGTCTCCGGGCCGATGCCTGGAACACCGTCACGGTGACGATGCCGTCCGGGAGCACCACGCCGCTGTACCAACTGGGCGTGGAGTTCACCACCAGCGGGAGCTGGACCGGCACGGCGTACCTCGACGGCATCACCTGGTAGTCCTCACCTCCGTCGCGGCGGACGCGGCCCGGCTCCCGAGCCCAGCCGCTCCGCCGCGTCCTCGCGCGCCACGTCCACGAGGGCCCTCAAGGCGGGCGACACCTGCGCGCGGCTGGGGAAGTAGAAGAACAGTCCCGACACCAGCGCGGAGAAGGGCTCCAGCACCACGCGCAGCGAGCCCCGCCGCAGCTCGTCCTCGATGGAGGGCTCGAAGTCGTACGCGAGCCCCATCCCCGCCTCCGCCATGCCGCGCATCAGCACCTGGTCATTGGTGACAATCGGCCCGCGCGTCGGGATGCGCCACGTCTGTTTCCCGCGCTCCAGCTCCCACTGGTAGATGCCGCCCGTCGTCCGCGAGCGGATGCCAATGCAGTCATGCGCGAGCAGGTCCTTCGGCGTCTCCGGAGTCCCCCGCCGTTCGAGGTACGCGGGTGATGCCACCACGACGAACCGGCATGGGCCATAGACGCGGACCTGCACCATGTCGCGCTCGATGGCCTCGTCCAGGCGGATGCCCGCGTCGTACCCTTCCGCGACGATGTCCACGAACCGGTCCTCGACGTGGGCCTCCACTTCCAGCTTCGGGTGACGCGCGAGCAGCTTCGGCAGGAGCGGCCGGATGATGGTGTCCTTGGCAATCGTCGGCACCGAGAGCCGCACCCGGCCCGTCACCTCCCCCGGCTGCACCGAGGCCGACTTCAGCGCGTCGAGCGCCTGGTCCACCGCCGGCCCGGCGTTCTCCAGGAGCCGCCTGCCGGCATCGGTCAGCGCCACGCTCCGGGAGGTCCGGGTGAGCAGGGCGACGCCCAGGCGCTCCTCGAGCTGGCGGACGGACTGGCTGAGCGCCGACGTGGAGATGCCGAGCTCGACGGCCGCCGCCGAGAAGCTCTTCCGCCGGGCCACCGCGAGGAACGCATTCAGCGCATTGAGAGGGGTGTAGGCCATCGTGAAGGATTTCTAAACGGCCCATCCACATCCTGCCAGTTTCGGATGGCGGGCGAAGGGCGCATATCTCCGGGCGTTCCAACCACCCCATCGAGGAGATTCCATGCTCAAGACTCACGCCTATGCCGCTGCCGCCGCTGGAAAGCCGCTGGCGCCATACACGTTCGAGCAGCGCGAGCCCGGTCCTCACGACGTGCTCATCGACATCCTGTACTCCGGCATCTGCCACTCCGACATCCACCAGGCCCGTGACGAGTGGGGCGGCGCCAGCTTCCCCATGGTGCCCGGCCACGAAATCATCGGCCGCGTCCGCCAGGTGGGCGCGCACGTCAAGAAGCTCAAGGTGGGCGACATGGCGGGCGTCGGCTGCATGGTGGACTCGTGCCGCGACTGCCAGCCCTGCAAGCAGGACCTGGAGCAGTTCTGCGAGAAGGGCGTCGCGTACACGTACAACAGCACGCTGATGGACCGGAAGACGAAGACCTACGGCGGCTACGCGTCGCAGCTCGTCGTCGACGAGCACTTCGCGCTGAAGGTCCCCGAGGGCCTGGACCCGGCCGCCGCCGCTCCCCTGCTCTGCGCCGGCATCACCACGTACTCGCCGCTGCGCCAGTGGAACTGCAAGCAGGGTGACCGCGTGGCCGTCGTCGGCCTGGGCGGGCTCGGCCACATGGCGGTGAAGTTCGCCGCGTCCATGGGCGCCGAGGTGACGGTGCTCAGCACGTCGCGCTCCAAGGAGGCCGATGCACGCCGCCTCGGCGCGAAGGGCTTCGAGGTCACGAAGGAGGAAGGGACCTTCAAGAAGCTGCAGGGCCGCTTCGACCTCATCATCGACACCATCTCCGCGCCGCACGACTACAACCAGTACCTGTCGATGCTGCGGCCCCAGGGCGCCATGGTGCTCGTCGGCGTTCCGCCCGAGGCGACGCCCGTGCACGCGTTCGCCCTCATCAACGGCAACAAGCGCCTCGCCGGCTCCAACATCGGCGGCATCGCCGAGACGCAGGAGATGCTCGACTACTGCGCGAAGCACAACATCGTGTCCGACATCGAGCTCATCCCCATCCAGAAGATCAACGAGGCCTACGAGCGCATGCTGAAGAGCGACGTGCGCTACCGCTTCGTCATCGACATCGCCACGCTCAACAGCGCCGCCGCGCGCTGAAGCTCCGAGCGAACGCTCCGCCGGGCCGGGTCCCCCGACCGGACCCGGCGGAGCGCCGCTCAGGTCCGCACGAAGGCGCTCGCGTCGGGCAACCCGCTGCCCGACGTGTCGACGCCCAGGGCCGTGAGAATGCCGGAGAAGATGTCGGGCTCGTTCGACGTCACCTTGCCCCGCTGCGGTGCACCGGTGCGCGGGTCGAAGCCGTACGTGAGCGTGGTGAGCGGGTCGACGCCTCCGAGCACCGTGTTGCCCCGGAGCATCGGCGACAGCAGCAGGAAGCCGTTGTTCAGGTCGTGCCCGGTGCCGAACTCCGTCGCGTCAGTGGCTCGCGTGCGGGTGCGGCCGAAGTCCGTGGCCACGTAGATCAACGTGCGGTCCCACAGGCTCTCGCCCGTCGTCGCGTCGAAGGGCTCCGCCTTCAGCAGGTCGATGAGCTTGTCCACCACGCCCATGACTCGCGCCCACATGAAGGCCTGGCCGGTGCGGTGGTCGTTGTGGCTGAAGTCGAAGGCGAGCGGCGGATTCGCGATGCCGTTCTCCCCGCCCACGGCCACGTTGAACGACGGGCCCAGCGTCACCGTCACCGACACCCGGTACTTGAGCAGCAGGAACGCGAGCGCCGCCTGCCCTTCCACCGGGTCCGTGAAGTAGTCCGGAAAGACGGAGCGCAGCCGCGCGCCGTCGGGCGAGCTCGACAGGCCGTACTCCGAGAGGGGAATCCGCGGCGGCAGGTCCGGCAGCACGTTGAGGCGGTTGATGAGGTCCTGCACCTCCAGCGCCGGCTGCCCCACGCCGCGCTGCTCGTTCCACCGCTTCAGCGCCGATGCGTTCTCGAAGGTCTGCCCGAAGATGGACTTCGCATCGAGCGCATCGCGCGTCCGCCGCGCCAGTGCCACCACGTCCCGCGAGGGCACATCCTTGAGTCCCTTGCTCCCGTCGAGCCCCAGCGGCCACAGCGAGGGATTGGTCACCACCTCTCCGAAGCAGTGGTTGGGTAGCGAGTCGTCCGTGCCGCGCTCGGCGTAGCCGCCCACGCCCATGTTGACGTTGGGGATGGGGAAGCCCGCGCCGTACTGGAGGGCCACGCACTCCTGCAGCGTGCGGCCGCGCCAGGCCGCGTTGCCGGTGAGGCTGCGCTTCTGCGCGATGACGTGGTTCACCGACGTGCCCACCGACGTGGCCACCAGCATCGAGTCCTTGTGCTTGCGCACGAAGGGAAGCTGGTCCGTATTCACCGGCACGTTGATGCTGCCCAGCCTGGGGCTGCTCACCTTCACGGCCCGGAACGGCGAGCCGTCCACGGACTGCACCTGCGCGTCCGGGAAGGTGTTGAGCTTCGATGCCTGGGCGCCCGCCTCCGACGCACGCACCGCGAGCAGGCTGTCGATGATGGAGGCCCCACCCGCGGCCCCCACGACGATGAGGAAGCGAGGCTTGCCGTCCAGCCGCGCCTCGCGCACGCCGCGCTGCTCCAGCGCCTCTGGCGTGTCGAGCGCCTCGCGGCAGCCCGTCAGCAGTGGACCCAGCACCGCCGAGCCCGCGGCGCACATGGACAGCGCCTTCATGAGTTCCCGGCGCGAGAGCCGGCCATCCTTGCGGAGTGACATGCGTGTATTCCCTCAGAAGAAGACGGACTCGGCGGAGGAGAGGACGGCGAAGCAGGCCGCCGTCATCCAGTCCCGACCGGGAGTGGCACTGCCCGTGGCCTCCACGTCGGCGGCGAGCTGGATGAGCGCTTCCACCTCGGCCTCCGTGGGGTCTCGCAGCAGCCCGCGTTGATAGAGCGAGGTGATGGCGTTCCTCACCGGAGCACCGTCCCGGCTCGACAGCCGGCCCTGCGCGTCCAGTGAGACTCCCGTGAAGATGACCGCGCTCGACGGCGAGCCGACATCGACGCTCACGCGGCGCGAACAGGCGGCCAGGGCCACGCGGTCCACGGCGATGGGCGTGGTGACTCCGGTGACGGGCAGCGGCTCGTAGAGGCCGCTGTTGTACGGCTCCACGCCTCCGAGCGTGACGCCGTGGACCGTGGCGCAGGGGTACTGCCCCAGCTCCTTGCAGACCTGGTCCACCGGCAACGCGAGCGCGTTCGCGAAATCGAGCGTCAGCCGCTCCGGTCCCTTGAAGCGCAGGTTGTTGCGCGAGGAGCGCGCCAGGGCCGAGGACGTCCCACCATCCGACTGTCCGTCGACGGGAGAGCCCGCGTCCACCACCCGGGCGCTGGGTTGTTCCGAGCAGGCCGTGAGCACGCACACGGCGAAGAGCAGCCACACGCGAAGGGAGTCAGGGCGCACCGTAGGCCTCCGTGCGAATCAGGTCGTGGAGCATCCGCTGCACGCTGTAGCCGTGCGTGTCCTTGAAGCGGCGCCATGTGGCGACGAACTCTTCGCTCTCCTCGGCTGTCGGCGTGTGGCCCACCAGCAGCTTCCAGTAGTCGGTGACGGCGGAGATGGCGAAGGCGTCACTGTCCGCACCCACCTGCGCCCATTCGAGGAGGTCTCTGACGGGCTGGCCGAAGAGGTAGCCGGCCTCGGGCGTCTGGGTGATGGTGGGCGAGACGTCGCTGAAGAACAGCTCCAGCCGGTTGGGCACGTAGCGCGCCGAGGCCGCGCCCGCGATGCCGTTGTAGTTCCGGAAGGGATAGCTCAGCGGGTCCAGCGTCGCGTGACAGGCCGCGCAGGCCGGCGCCTGGACTCCCTTGGCGTCGTAGTCCCGAGGCTCTCCGGGCACGCTGTGCAGTCCCTCCTGCTTCGCGATGTCGAGCCCCAGGTATGCGCGGTAGCTCTGCGCGGCGGCGTTGCGCGGCAGCGCGGTGAACATGACGAAGGAGATGAGGCTCCACGCGGAGGTGAGGTTGCCCGCGCGGCGCGACGTCTCGACGAACTGGGACGAGAGCGATTCCGCTCGGACGTAGCGCGTGGGGCCTGTCAGGCGGCGCACGTAATACCTCGCCGTCATCACCTCGCGCGCGTCGTGGTCGTCGAGCTGCGCGTACGCGTAGAGCGCGTAGTCGTCGTAGTAGTCGGCGAGCGGAATGGCGCCGCGGTCCTCGCCCTCCTTGAGCGAGCCCACCGGACGAATCTTCGGGTGCGCGAGCTTCCACAACTGCCCGTTCTTCCCGCGCCAGAACTCGGTGGTGGTGCAGCGGTCCAGCTCCGAGTCGAGCAGTGCCCGCTGCGCCTCCTCGCTCAGCGCGGCGAAGGACTGGAGCTGCGCGTACGTCGGCGACAGGCCGCAGAAGTCGAGCAGCACGCGCCGGTACGCGAAGCGCGTGTCGTAGCGGCACACGTCGTACCGGGGATTCTGTCCCGGCCCGCAGCCGCCCATGTCCACCGGCCGGCTGGAGACGTCCGCGGGCAGCGTGCCCCGCTGGATTTCCTCCAGGTTGGACGCGCCGTCACCGTCGGAGTCCTCGGCCTCCACGGCCCGGAGCGCCGCGGGCAGGGCCATGGAGAAGTCGCCGTCGGAGAGCGGGCGCGCCGCGCCGGGGGCGAGGTGGGGCTCCAGCGCGGCGCCATACGTGTTCCGCTGGGGCGGCGCGGTGTGGCACAGGGTACAGGCGGGCTGCTGGCCGTTGCAGGCGGGCGCGGAGGGATAGGTGGCGCAGAAGCCACCCGGCCCGGGGGGCTTTGCCAGCGCATTGGCTGACAGGCAGACTGCCGCCCCCAATATGAGTCGTCGAAGCACGAGACCTCCTCGTGGGCGCAGTGCGCCGTTCATCCGTATGGACACAGCAACACCCCCGGAACGAAAAGGTTGCGGTGCGCCGTGACGTCGAGCGACATCCGACCTGTCTCCAAGGACCGCGTGCGCGCCATCGACTGGCTGCGCGGCATCGCGGTGCTGTTCATGATCCAGACCCACACGCTCGCGCTGCTCACGCCGGAGCTGCGCAAGACAATCTGGGTGGGGCGGCTGTTGAAGGTGGATGGGCTGGTGGCGCCTGCGTTCATCTTCTCCGCGGGCTTCGCGACGGCGCTGCTGATGGTGCGCAGCGCGGCCGCCGGCGTCCTGCGCGAGCGCGTGGGGCGCAACCTCCGCCGCATCGGTGAAGTGCTCGCCGTGGCCACGCTCGTCAACTGGGCGTGGTTCCCGCTGCTGAAGGAGCCGGTGTGGATTCTCCGGATGGACATCCTCCAGTGCGTGGGCGTGTGTCTGCTCATCGTGCTGCCGGTGGCGGCGCTGCTGGCCTCTCGGCCACGCGTGCTGGCGGCGGTGGCCTTCGTACTGGCGATGGCCACGTTCGCGGTGGCTCCGCTGGGTGAGTTGGTGCAGGGGCCGTGGGCGACGCTGACGAACAAGTCATCCTTCGCGCCCTTCCCCCTGCTGCCGTGGCTGGGCTTCGCGTGGCTCGGGGCGTTCTCGGGGACGATGGCTGGTGCGTGGGGCCGGTCGGGGCTCGCGAAGGCGCTGGTCGGGCTGGTGGTGCTGGGCTTCGCGGGGGCGCTGGCTGCGGACTTCCTCTACAGCCTGTATCCACCGCACCGGTTCTACGTGGCGAACCCGTCGAACTCGGCGGTGCGCTTCGCGTGGGTGTGCACGGTGCTGCTCGTGCTGATGTGGCTGGAGGGGCGCGTGCCCGCGGACGCGGCGCCGTCACGGGTGCGGCGCTTCGTGGAGGTGTTCGGCACCTCGTCGCTGTCCGCGTACTTCTTCCACGAGATGCTGCTGTTCTACCGGACGTTCGGCGTCTTCTCGTTCCAGCGCTTCTGGGGAGACAAGAGCGACTGGCCGCAATTCTGGCTGCTGCTCGCCGCGCTCATCGGGCTCACGTACCTGCTCTGTGTCGTGACGGACCGCGTGGAGCGCGTGGTCCGGCCCGCGCTGCGCGGGTGGATGGGCAAGCTGGCGCAACGCGTCCGGCCATCGACTTGAACCGGGGTTCAGGAAGCTCGCTCACCCGCGTCCCCATATGATGCGGGTCTGATGACCAGACCTCCTGCCACCGAAGAGATCGTCCCCCCTGGCGAGGAGGGCATGACGGAACCTGTCGGTCCGCCGGTCCGGAGGGGCGGCCAGGAGCGGGCCTCCAGCGCTCGGGGCACTCCCGTTGCGTCCCCTGCCCTGGACGTCGGGCTCGTGCTGGAGCGAGGCACCCGCGTCGAGCGCTACGTCATCCTCAAGCCTGTGGGACAAGGCGGCATTGGCGTGGTCTACGCCGCCTATGACCCGGAGCTGGATCGCAAGGTGGCCCTCAAGCTGTTGCGCCCGGACAAGGCCGGCTCCGGCATCACGGATGAGGCGGCCGGGTTGCTGCGCGAGGCCCAGGCCATGGCCCGCATCTCCCACCCCAACGTCATCACCGTGCATGACGTGGGGACGGTGGGCGAAGGCGTCTTCATCGCCATGGAGTTCATCCAGGGCCAGAACCTCCACGACTGGGTCCGCCAGAAGCCCCACCCCTCGCCGCAGGAGGTGCTGCGCGTGTTCCACCAGGCCGGGAAGGGCCTGGTCGCGGCGCACCACGTGGGGCTGGTCCACCGGGACTTCAAGCCCGCCAACGTCCTCCTGGGTCACAACGGCCGCGTCTGCGTGACGGACTTCGGGCTGGCGCGGCTCTCCCCCCTGCCCCCCGAGGAAGAACTCCCGCTCCCCGACGAAGAGACGTTGGTCCAGGCGGGTGGGCTCCAGCTCGCCACGCCGCTGACGCAGGCGGGGCTCGTGATGGGCACGCCCCAATTCATGCCTCCCGAGCAGTACCTGGGCAGCGGCGTGGACTCGCGCTCGGACCAGTTCAGCTTCTGCGCCTCGTTGGCCTGGGCGCTGTACCGCAAGCACGCCGTGACGCCCAGGCTCATGGTCGACGCGGCCACCCAGGCGGCTCGACGCCACGGCGAGGCGCCCCCCGGCACGGAGGTCTGGCGGCTGCTGCCTCATGACACCGTGCAGCTGCCTCCCGCGGATGCCCACGTCTCCGCCCGGGTGCGGAGCGTGCTGATGCGGGGCCTGTCCATTCACCCGGAGGATCGCTTCCCGTCCATGGAAGCGCTGCTGGAGGAGCTCGCCCCAGAACAGCGGCGCGGCCAGCGCCGTGGAGCACTGGCGGCCGTGGGCCTGCTGGCGGCGGCCGCGGCGGGCACCGGCCTGTACGTGCACCACCAGAGTCAGGTGTGCGCGGGGGCAGACGCCCTCGTGGCCTCTGTCTGGGGACCCACGGAGCGACAGAAGCTGGAGGCTACCTTCCTCGCCACGGGCAGGCCCTTCGCCACGGAGAGTTCCCACGGGGTGACGCGGCTGCTGGATGCCTATGCCGGCCGGTGGGCCCGCCTGCACACCGAGGCCTGCGAGGCAACCCGCGTGCGCGGCGAGCAGACAGAGGCGCTGCTGTCGTTGCGCATGGTGTGCCTGGAGCGCCGTCGCAAGAGCCTGGACGCGCTGGTGGGCCTGCTCACCGGAGCGGAGGCGGATGGCAAGGTGGTGGAGCGCGCCGTGGATGCCGCCTCCGCGCTCCCGGGGCTCGAGGAGTGCCGCGACATCGAATCCCTGTCCGAGCAGCCCGCCCTGCCCGATGCCCCCTTGCGCCGTGCCGCCGTCGAGCAACTCGGAGAACAGCTCGCCCGGGTTCGCGCGCTGCTCGATGCGGGCCGCTATGCGCAGGGACTGGAGCTGGCGCGGAAGCTGGAGCCCCAGGCGTCCCTCACCGCCTACCAGCCCCTCCAGGCGGAGCTGAGCTACCTGATGGCCTGGCTGCTTCATCAGCAGGGCGAGGCGGAGGAGAGCCTGCGCCAGTTCGAGCGTGCCCTCCAGACCGCCGACGCGAGCCACGCGGACCGACAGCGCCTGGAGGTGCTCACCCGCTTCACCTACGCGCTGGCCAACAACGGCCACCCGGACGAGGCGCGCCGATGGGGCGACATGGCGCGGGGCGTGCTCGAGCGGGTGGGCAGCGAGCCGCCCGCGGCCGTCGACCTGAACGTCAACCTCGGCTACACCGCCCTCTTCGGTGGACGCTACAAAGAGGCGTGGGACTCCTTCTCCAGGGCGCGTGCGTTGGAAGGGGCGCTCGCGCCGGAGGACCCGCGCAGGGCCAAGGTGAGCCACGCCCTGGGACTGGCGGCGCTGCGCCTGGGAGACCTTCCCAATGCCATCGCCATGCTCAGCGAGTCGCTGCGGCGCACGGAGGAGCTCAAGGGCCCGCGACACCCCGAGGTCGCCATCCGCCGGAGCATGCTGGCCACTGCGTACCGGGAGAGCGGCGAGCCCGAGCAGGCGCTGGAGCAGGCTCGGGCCGCGCTCGCGGTACGCCGGGCCGCGCTGGGGGCGGAGCACCCTTCCACGGCGGACGACCTGGACGAGCTGGGCGAGTGCTTCCTCCAGTTGAAGCGGTATGACGAAGCCCTGACGTCCTTCCGCGAGGCCGAGGCGCTCAAGCGGCGGGTGCTCGGCGCGGAGCACCCCGACCTCTCCTACTCCCTGGACGGCGTGGGCAAGACGCTGCTGGCCCAGGGCCTCCCCGCCGAGGCCATCGAGCCCCTGCGGCAGGCGCTCTCCTACGAGAACACGGACCCGGAGGCGCTTGCTCAGACGCGCTTCACCCTGGCCCAGGCGCTGTGGGCCACGGGCCGGGAGTGGGACCAGGCCCGCGAGGAAGCGCGGCGGGCTCGGGAGCGCTACACGACGCTGGGCCAGCAGCGGAAGGCGGAGGAGATCAGCGCCTGGCTCGAGGCCCGGACGGGGCGCGCCGCGCCCCAGGGCTCAGGGCCTCGCTGATGCGGCGCGGGAGAGGCCCGGGAGCGTGAAGGCTCGCGGTGCCTCGCCGCGCGGCGGCTACGCCTTGATGCCGGAGTTGTGGCGCGCGAAGAAGATGCTGAGGTTGGCCTCCTGCTGCAGCTTCCGGAGCTGGTCGTACTCCGCCGAGTCCATCGTCCCGTCAGCCAGCGCGCGGCCCTTGGCTTCGGCGATGCGGGTCTGCTGGTCGATCAGGGCACCGGCCTCATCCGCGTTGATGGAGCCATTACGAAGGCCGTTCTGGATGCTGTTGCGCTGGTTGTCCTGCTGGATGCCAACGGAGGCGGTCCTCACGGCGGAAGCAATCGAGCTCCAGGGCATGCTGGTTCCCAACTGGCCGGCAGTGGGGACGCCATCGCACGTCGGAGGGCTCCCTGACTGGCCGGCAGTGGTGGCGCCTCCGGACGTGCTGCTCCCCGACTGGCCGGCAGTGGTGGAGCTCCCCGACGTGCTGCTTCCCGACTGGCCGGAAGTGGTGGAGCCCCCGGACGCGCTGCTTCCCGACTGGCCGGAAGTGGTGGAGCTCCCCGACGTGCTGCTCCCCGACTGGCCGGAGGCGGTGGAGCTCCCCGACGTGCTGCTCCCCTGCGTGCCCTGCGGAGCCTGACTGCCGCAGGGGCCCGACTGGCCGGGACCGGCGCAGCCCTTGGACTCGTTGTGCCGCTGCTCGAAGATGTCGCGGCTGGCCTGCCGCTGCATCTTCCGCAGCTGCTTGAACTCCTTCTTGTCGATGGAGCCGTCGGCCAGCGCGCGGCGCTCGGCGTCCGCGATGCGGCCCTGCTTCGCCATCAGGCCCTTGGCCTCGTCGGAGGTGAGGCTGCCGTCACCGACACCCTTCTGGATGCGGCGGAGCTGGTTGCCCTGATGACCAGCGATGCGGTGAGCGAAGGAAGAAGAGGAGGCGGAGCCGATGGCGCGCATGGGATTGTCCTTTTGGGGTTGCAGCGTCCGGAGGGGCGCTGTCGTGTGTGCCCATGCCTACTGCGAGGGACGTGCCACACATCCACCGAGCTTGCAGCACACGAGGCGCTCGTCTCTTCAGGGGTTTAGCGCGGGCGCGCGGGCATGCGGGCCCTGGCAGCGGGAGCCGTCCCTGGCGATTCGCATCGCCACCTGGCGACAGCAGTCGCCACCCCCGCCTCAGTGCGCGTCCAGCCCGTGCTTCTTCAGCAGCTTGCGCAGGTAGAACCGGTCAACGCCCGCCTCGCGTGAGGCGCGAGAGACGTTGCCCTCGCAGCGCTCCATCAGGCTCCGGAGATAGTCGCGCTCGAAGCCCTCGATGAGCCGCTCCTTGGCTTCCTTGAAGGGCAGCTCCAGATCGGCCGAGCCAGCACCCGCGCCATGCCCGAGCGGGTCCGGCGTCATCTCCGGCAGCGCTTCCTCGCCCAGGTTCACGACCTGCTCCACCACGTTGCGCAGCTCTCGCACGTTGCCCGGCCACGGGTACTGGGCCAGCAGTGCGCGAGTCTGCGCCGACAGCGCGCCCGGGGGCTTGCTCATCCGCCGCAGCACGGTGTCGATGAGGAGAGGAATGTCCTCGGGCCGCTCGCGCAGGGGCGGCAGGGTGACGCGCAGCACGGCCAACCGGTGGAACAGGTCCCTACGAAACTTGCCGGCCTTCACCGCGCCTTCCAGATCCACATGCGTGGCCGCGACCACCCGCATGTCCACGGTGCGGTAGTCATTGGCGCCCACCCGCTTCAACTGGCGCCGCTCCAGGACGCGCAGGAGCCGGGGCTGTAGCTCCAGCGGCAGCTCCCCCACCTCATCCAGGAAGACGGTGCCGCCGTTGGCCCGCTCGAAGGCCCCCATCCGGTCGCCATGGGCTCCGGTGAAGGCCCCCTTCACGTGGCCGAACAGCTCGGACTCGATGAGCGAGGGCGCCACGCCGGCCAGGTCGACGATGACGAACGGGCCCTGGCTGCGCCGGCTCTGCTGATGGATGGCCTCGGCGCACAGCTCCTTGCCCGTGCCCGTCTCTCCCTGCACGAGCACGTCCGAGTCTCCCGCCGCCAGTCGCTCCAGCAGGGTGAACAGCTCGCGCATGGGCCGGCTGTCGCCCACCAGCGCGCCGAAGGACTCGCGCGAGGAAGGAGGGATGATGCGCTCGCGGGCTTCCTCCGGCACCAGCTTGAACTCGGTCTTGCCCACCTGGAGGACCGCGCCGATGCGGACCTCGAGCTCGGAGAAGCGCATCTGCTCGCAGAAGGAGCCATTGCGCGAACCCGCGTCCACGGCCCGCACCCCATCCGCACGCACCTCGAGCCGCAAGTGCTGGCGCGAGACGGTCTTGTCGCTCAGCGCAATCTCACACGAGGGCGACGAGCCAATCTGGTAGTGGCCGGGCTCGAGAGGCACGCTGCGGCCCACGTCCGGCCCGGAGAGCACCAGGAGCTTCAGGCGGACCCGCGCGGAGCTGCGCACCTGCTCGAGCGGAGTGGTCTCCGATTCCCCGAGCGCCTCTTCTTCCTCTGGAGACACGGGTGCCAAGCGCGCGGATGCTAGCACACGCCGTGTGCGCGGCACCCTCCACCATCGAAGCTGCTGCGGCGCGGCTCAGCAGGGGTCGCCGAGGATCTTCTTGCCGATGCCCGGCTGGCGCAGCTCGGCTCGAATGACGCGGTCGAAGACGCGCTGATCCCGTGGGAAGGGGCTGGCCTGGAGGGCCTCGAGGACGTCGAGGGCCTTGCGGTCCCCCTTCCGCTTGAGCCACAGGAGCCGGTCCGCGAAGTCCTCCGCGGACATGCGGTGGGGAGCCACCGGCTTGCTGTAGCCAAGATGTGTCGCATCGCGGCCGAAGCCGTTGATGCCGGGCCCGAAGTCGTACCGAGCATCACCGCGGGCCATGACAGCCGTGGTGCTGCCCTTCCGGCCGAGGTAGTTGATGTCGAGCTTGTAGTCGTGGCGCTCCTCGCGGCGGGCCATGATCCCCATGGTGCCGTCTCTTCGGCCCGGAGCGTCCATCCGCGCGGGCCGGAGCGTGGCGTCTCCGGAGGCCTTGTTGACATGGCGCGGCGGGGCCACGGGGATGAGCACGCCTCCATCGGGCGGCGCCCGGCGCACGAGCCCGCGGAGCTTTTCAGGCGATATTTCCTGCTGCGTCCGGGCCAGCGGATCCGAGATGCGGTAGTTGCCCTCGGGCGTCATGCCTCGCACCAGGATGTAGTGCGCGCTCTTCTTCCCCGTCTTCGGGTCGACCGATTCCACCTGGGCGATGAGCTTGTTCCCCTGACGCAGCTGCTGCTGCAACTGAGCATCCGTATAGGAGCTGCCCAGCGCCGGGCCGCCGAGGGGGAGGTTGGCGCGCGCGAGCATCTTCGTCACGTCCTGGGGCGACGTCCCGCTCCGGGACACCAGCCCCTCGCCGAGCTCCTGGATGAGCCGGGCATCACTCAGCCCGCCATTCCTGTTGGCCCCCCGGGCCAGCATCGCGACCACGGCGGGACCACAGAAGGAGGCTCCGTTGACGTAGCCCTCGTTGGCGCCATTCGGGCGGAGCTGGTTGATGTGGGGGATGTTCAGCCAGTCGCCCTGCTTCGTGCCCCCCTTGTTCTTGTTCGTGACGCCGGCCTGAGGCGCGAAAGAGAAGTCGCGAGCAAGATGAAGGGCCACAGGTCCGCTCCTCTGGGTTCACTCCACGCAGGTATTCTCGCGAGGAGGAGCACAAGGTTGCCTGTCGTGTGTGCAGGTGCGCCCGAACGCCCTGGACGGCGGTGGCTCGGTAGCGGATGCGCCCTCCCTCGCCAGGGCCCGCATCCGCTCCAGCACCGCCGGGTCCAGGTCGCTGCCCCCTGGGGCCACCTCAGTGCCCGGCAGCGGACAGTTGATTGAACGCCGCGATGACCTCCGGCGGGGCCTGCACCAGCTCGATGAGCACGCCCTCACCGCTGAAGGGGAACTGGTCGTTGCCCTTGGGGTGCACGAAGCAGATGTCGAAGCCCGCGGCGCCCTTGCGGATGCCTCCGGGGGCGAAGCGCAGCCCCTGCCCCTCCAGCCACTTCACCGCGCCCGGAAGGTCATCGACCCACAGGCCCACGTGGTTCAGCGGCGTCTCGTGGACCCGGGGCTTGCCCTCGGGGTTGATGGGCTGCATCAGGTCCACCTCCACCTTGAAGGGACCCGCGCCCGCGACGACGATGTCCTCGTCCACGTTCTCGCGCTCGCTGCGGTAGGTGCCGTGGGGCGTCAGCCCCAACAGGTCCACCCAGAGCTTGCGCAACGGGCCCTTGTCGGCCCCACCGATGGCGATCTGCTGCACTCCGAGGATGCGAAATGGCCTGGCGGTCTGCATGGGCCGGCACCCTGCCAAACGACCCGGGGTCAGACAAGGACGGCGGCCGCGATACGACTCGGGCCGGGGAAAATTCACGGGAATAGACCCATTCCCGAGGTCGTGCGTTTCGAGCCGGCGACCTACCTGTCGTCCTTGGAGACCGCATGACGCCGACCTCGCTGAAGCGCCGCCTGTCCGTGTGGGGAAGTGCCCTTCTCGTCACCTGCACGCTGCCCGGCTGCATGAAGTCCCGGGCCCCCGATGCGACTGCCGAGGTGGAAGCCGCCTACCTGCCCAGGTCGCAGGGCCAGGCCACGTCGGAGTCCCAGGCCGCCCAGAAGCCCGAGGCGAAGTCGGTCGACTTCGCGGACGACGCCGTCGAAGGTGAGCTGGCCTCCGCGTCCGTGGCCAAGGAGGAGGCCCGCGAGGCTCGCCCCACTCGGGCCTCGGCACCCGCTCCCGCCGCGGCCGGCATGGTCATGGCCGAACCCATGATGGCACCGCCGCCCCCGCCCTCAACGCCCGTGGCGCGCCGCGAGCCTCCCGCCAAGGCGAAGACCGCTTCGTCGTACGCGTCGGACAAGAAGGCCCTGAAGGACCTGGACGGAATGGACGCGGCGGACCGCGTCTCCGCCGAGCGCGGCAACACCTTCGAGGCGTGGAAGCCCAACCTCTTCATCGAGACCGCGAAGGACCCGCTGTCCACCTTCGCGGCGGACGTGGACACCGCCTCGTACACCGTGGCGCGCCGCTACCTCGTCCAGGGAACCCTGCCGCCCGCCTCCGCCGTGCGCGTGGAGGAGTTCGTCAACTACTTCAAGTACCGCTACACCCCGCCCGAGACGGGAGCCTTCACCGTCCACCTGGAGGGCGCGCCGTCCCCGTTCGATTCCAAGCGCCACTTCGTGCGCGTGGGCGTGCAGGGCAAGGTCATCTCGCGCTCGCAGCGCAAGGCCGCGCACCTGGTGTTCCTCGTGGACACCAGCGGCTCGATGAACTCGCAGGACAAGCTGCCGCTCGCGAAGGAAGCCATCAAGATTGCCGTGAAGAACCTCAACGAGAACGACACGGTGGCCATCGTCACCTACGCGGGCTCGACGAAGGACGTGCTGCCGCCCACGCCGGCCACGGACGTGAAGAAGATTCACGACGCGCTCGACTCGCTCCAGTCCGGTGGCGGCACGGCCATGGGCTCGGGCATGGAGATGGCCTACAAGCACGCGGTGAAGAAGGCCTCGGGCAGCGTGGTGTCGCGCGTGGTGGTGCTCACGGATGGTGACACCAACATCGGCCCCAACCTGAACCCGCAGTCCATGCTGGAGAGCATCCAGAAGTACGTGGCCGAGGGCGTCACCCTCACCACGGTGGGCTTCGGCATGGGCAACTACCGTGACGACCTGATGGAGAAGCTCGCGGACAAGGGCAACGGCAACTGCTTCTACGTGGACAGCTACAAGGAAGCGAAGAAGGTCTTCGAGACGCAGCTCACCGGCACGCTCGAGGTCATCGCCAAGGACGTGAAGCTCCAGGTGGAGTTCAACCCGGTGGCCGTGCGCCGCTACCGGCTGCTCGGGTACGAGAACCGCGACGTCGCGGACAATGACTTCCGCAACGACAAGGTGGACGCGGGCGAGATTGGCGCGGGCCACAACGTCACCGCGGTGTACGAGGTGGAGCTGACGGGTGACACGAAGGAGGCGCTGGCCACGGTGCGCGTGCGCGCCAAGGCGCCGAATGGCACCGAGGCCTCCGAGCAGGCCTTCCCCTTCCAGCGCTCGCTGCTGCGCTCGTCGCTGGAGGCCGCGTCGCCGGACTTCCGCTTCGCCGTGGCCGTGGCGTCCACTGCGGACATCCTCCGTGGCAACCCGGCGGCGGAGGGCTGGAGCCTGACCACCGCGCAGAAGCTCGCCGAGGGTGCCGCGGCGGGTGACGCGGACCGGAGTGAGTTCGTGCGGCTGGTGACGCAGGCCCGTGCGCTGATGGGAGCGTCGGCGCGGGGGAACTGACGCGCAAGCAAGGAGAAGTGAAGAGGCCCCAGGTTCCGTGAGGAGCCTGGGGCTTCTTGCTGTTTGGAGGCGGCGGAACGGGAGCATCGCTCGGGCGGACCCTCTGCTCCCTCCCTCCCCCTCAACAGGGCCTCCATCCCTCTCATGCGTCATGGAGTCCTCGGAGGAATGCTGCCGAATGCCGTCAGGCGTTCTGGATGCGAAAGAGGTCCGAGGCTCCCGGTCGTCCCAAAAAGTTACGCGCTGAGATTACGTCTGCGGCCAGGCTCACCGCTCACAGCGCAGCGCGACGGCGTGGGGGTTGTCGAGGTAGTCCTGCCAGAACTCCCGTCCGGCCCTGACCACTCCCTCGGGGGAGCACTCCGGCCGCATCCAGGTGAGGGTATGGAATCCCGCCTCGCGGAGCGCCCGCTCGTGCGTGCCCTGGCTCCAGTAGGAGAAGTGGATGGTGAAGGGACTCTTCGTGTGCAGCTCCGCGGAGATGGCCTGGCCATCCCGAGGGGACTCGGGAAAGTCCAACATCGTGATTCCATATCGGGTGCTGTTGGGCCCCCTCGCGCTGAACTCGGGGTTGAAGGCATAGGTGACGAAGCTGCCCCCAGGCTTCAGGTGGGCATGGATGTTTCGGCACATCCGCAACAGGTGCTCGGGTGATTGGGCGTAGTGCAATAGATAGACGGCCGTCACGCAATCGAAGGTGCCCAGCGGCGCCATGTCGGCCACGTCAGACACGTGGTACTCGATGCCCAGCGGCTGTTCTTCTTCGTATCGCCGGGCGCTGCGAATCATCTCCTCCGAGATGTCCACGCCCACCACCCGGCTGGCGCCTCTCACCTTGAACTGCCGCGTGTACAGCCCATCGCCACACGCCAGGTCCAGGACGGTTCGTCCATTCACGGAGCCGAGCGCCTTGAAGAAGGTATGTCCTTCGAGGTACTCCGAGCGCACCGGCAACACATCCCAGTCCGCGACCTTCTCTCCAAGCTGGTCATACTGCGCTGACATATCCCACGACCTTTCCAGGGGAATGTCCGAGCCGCGCTGAGCACGAGCCAAGGCACCCCGGACATCGTGTCACCGCCCCCGCACGTCGTCGATGCGGAAAACCTCGCCGCGGGGAGTCCTTGCTACGACGACTCGCCCACCACCGCGCGCCGGATGCCCTTCAGCTTGTCGGGGTTGCGCATGGCGTAGATGGCGACGAGGGTCTCCCCATGTGCGCGGGCGTCGCGGGTGTGCATGTGGATGCGGAAGGCGCAGCCATTGAGCTGGGACGAGCGGATCTTGACGAGCTCGCGGAGGCTCGGCTCCAACCCCAGGGCCTCTACCTTCTTGCTGAAATCCACCATGAGATTGAGAGCGTCCGGCGCGACCGCGAAGGCATTCATCCGGGGTTTCATGTGTAGGTCCTCGTTCTGGGGGCGAAGTGCCCATCCATCCCCAGGACGACACAGCCGGTGCCGCGTGTGACATGGCCGTTTTAAAAGCCTAAAAGGCCCCAGGAGGCGCCCCTGGATGAAGACCGTGAACGATGTGGAGACGCTCGAACGCCTGTACGGGGTCCCCGGGACGTCGTCCGTGCTCAAGGAGGTGGACCACCTCCACCCTGCATACCGGCCCTTCATCGAGCGATCGCCGTTCATGGTCCTCGCCACGTCCGGCCCTGGAGGGCTGGATGCCTCGCCGCGAGGAGACCCCGCCGGGTTCGTGGTCATCGAGGACACGCGCACGCTGCTGCTGCCCGACCGCCGAGGCAACAACCGCATGGACTCGCTGCGGAACATCCTGGCGGATCCGCGCGTCGCGCTGCTGTTCTTCGTCCCGGGCGTGAGCGAAACCCTGCGTGTCAACGGCCGGGCGAGCATCGTCATCGAACCGTCCATGCTGGAGCGCTTCACCTTCGATGGGAAGGCGCCGCGCTCCGTGCTGCGCATCACCGTGGAGACGGTCTACTTCCAATGCAGCCGCGCGTTGGTCCGCTCCAGGCTTTGGGACCCGGCCCAGCACGTCACCCGCGCCGAGTTCCCAAGCCCCGGCTCCATCCTCGAGGCGCTGAGCCCGGATGACTTCGACGGCGGCGAGTACGACCGCGAGCTGCCCGGCCGGGTGAAGGCGACGCTGTACTGAGCATCAATCGCCTGCTGGTAGACCTCGCTGGCGTACTGCTGTTCACGTGCCATGCATCTGACTGGGGCCGGGCTTGGCGTCGGCATCACGCGGACATGCATCGGGGCGATGGCACGATGGACGAGGCTCAAAGGCTCGCCCGCCTCGCTCCGATGGGTTGGAGGGTATGGGCGCCAGTCCGGTGCGGAGGCCTGCCGTCCACCTGCTGGATAACGTTGGAGTCCAACTACCTCCCGAGTAGCCTCCTCGTGCGGCGCGATGCGCACCGCCTCACGAGGGACCTCATGGAGCCTGACGTCTTCAATCCGGCAAGCCTGCTCCCAGGGATGCACATCGGCCCGTGGCGTCTGCTGGAGCTGCGCGGCCGGGGCGCCTACGGCATCGTCTTCCGCGCCGTCCCCGCCGAGCAGCCGGACGCCGTCGCCGTTGCCCTCAAGCTGGCCCTTCACCTGGGGGATGCGCGCTTCGCACGTGAGGCCGAGTTGCTCTCCCGCATCCGCCACCCCGCCGTCCCACGCCTGCGGGACCACGGCCAATGGCAACCCAGGGAGGGGCTGTCCTACCCCTGGCTCGTCATGGAGTGGGTGGAGGGCCAGCCTCTCTACGAGTGGGCCCAGGCTCAACGCCCCTCTTCCCGGCAGGTGCTTCAGCTTCTGGCCCGGCTCGCACGAGCCCTGGACGCCACCCATTCGGCCGGAGGCCTCCACCGCGATGTGAAGGGGGACAACGTCTTCGTCCGGCGCGCGGACGCTCAGCCCTTCCTCATGGACTTCGGCTCCGGGCACTTCCTGGGCGCCGCCACGCTCACCTGGCAGGCCTTTCCTCCCGGCACCCTCGCCTACCGCTCTCCCGAGGCGTGGCTCTACGTCCCACGCTCCGGCAAGATCCCCGCTGTCCCGTATTCACCAAGGCCCGCAGATGACCTCTTCGCATTGGGTGTCACCGCCTTTCGGCTCATCACCGGGAAGTACCCACCGGTGCCCAACCCGGAAGATGAGGATGTCTGGCTCTGGCGTCCCGAGGGGCTCGCGCACTGGACGGCGCGAGTCTGCAACCGCCGCTGCATTCCGGAGTTGAGCGTGCTGGTGTCCCGCATGCTCTCACCGGTCCCCGAAGCACGAGGCAGCGCGAGACAGCTGGCTGAAGCGCTGGAGCAGGCTGCGCGCAGCGCGGGACGCGAGGCGGATGTGCCGCTCTTCACGGGAGAAGAGCCGCACCCCGTGGGCCTCTTTCCGCTTCCCCAGCACGTCACGGTGCAGCGCCCTCCTCGCTCGCGCAGGTGGCCCTGGTTCGCGGCTGCGGGACTCGGAGGTGCACTGGCGCTGAGCGCCGCGGGGCTCATGAGCGTGAGTTCCTCCGACGAGCCCGCGACGCTCCAACTCGCGGAGCAAGAAGAGTCAGAGGAGGCAAAGGACGGCGGCACCGTGGCCGTCGGAGACACCACGCTGACAGCGCGGGTGGCGCCCGAGCAAGCCCCCTCCGTGTGGTCACCCATCGCGGAAGAGCCGCCATCGAAACCCTTCCCATGGCAGCGGCGCCCAGACGGCAGAGGCCGCTGTCCCGGCAAGGCGCAGGTGGCAATCAACGGCGGCTGTTGGCTCAAGGTGTCCGTGGACCAGAAGGACTGTGATTCCGAGGCCGGCTATTTTGAATACAGGGGCGCGTGCTACGTCCCCGTCGGGGCTCCGCCACGTCCTGCCACCTCGGGCCCTGCGGACCGAGACGGCGGTCCATAGACAGCTGCGTCAGAGCCCTGCAAGTCAGACAGCCAACAGGCCTCCGTTCGCCCCATGAGCGGAGCAGCGCCAGGAGGACCTGCTGTCCGTCGTGGAGCCATGCGGCGGCTCCGGTATCAAGTGTGAATCCGGCACGTCAAAGCGCCCAAGCTCGCTGGTAGAGCACCACGCGGTAGCCGTCCGGATCCTCGAAGGTCCTCCCGTGGACGTCCCAGTACGGGTTGCGCGAGCGCACGGAAGAGAAGCCCGCGGTCTGCATGCGGCGCACCCGGGCTTCCCACGCGGCGCGCTCCGGGATGTAGAAGATGAGCAGGTTCTCCTCCGAGGGCGCACTCGGCGCGGAGTGTCCGCGCTCCACCGTGAACTCCAGGTGGTATGGCGCGCCCTGATGTCCGAGCATCACGCCGTCGAAGCCCGCGTGGTCCTCGAAGCCTCCGAGGACCTCGAAGCCCAGCCCTTCCTGGTAGAAGCGCACCACTTGCGCCAGGCTCCGTGTCGGCCTCGCCACGCGCAGCTTCATCGTCTCCGTGTCCATGCAGCATCTCCCGCCATCGGCTCGCGCGAGCGCTGGCGCCACGCGCGGATCTCCCACGCCGGGATTTCACGTGGCATTCCTGCGCGCCCGGCCTCGTGAACCTTTACACGACGGGGGACACCTATCAGCGGACATGATGATGCGATGGAGGGAATCCAACGCATCATCGCGCCGTGCCGACCGTCATCTCTCCGAAGTTCCGCTCATTGTGTTGATCTCGCTTCGGCTTTCGAAGCGTGTGGTTGGTAAGTGGGCTCGCTGGGTGAAAGCCTTTGAGTGGGAATGATGCTGCCACCGTGCGCGGTCCTGCAACGCGAAGCGAGCGCATGTGACGGCAGTGCACCGGGTGGAGCAGGCGCTGCCGCATGTGCCCTACCGGCAGTGGACGCTGTCCTTTCCGCATCGGGTGCGGTGGGTGCTGCTCAAGGACGTGGGGCTCCTCTCGGACGTCCTCACCCTCTTCCTGCGCGCGGCGTTCGCCCTGCAGCGACGGAGGGTATGGCCGTGCGCTACTCTGCAAAGCCTTTGCCGCCCGTGATTCGATGGGCCTCGACCGGAGGGTACATGCGCAATCCATTGCGAGACTCCATGATGTGGATGGTGGCTGCTCCAGCCTGGCTCTTTCTCGCCGTCGTCCTGCTGACGGCCACGAATGCAGGCGCCGAGCCCTACTATCTGGCCGAGAGCCGGGCCAAGATGTGTGATTTCCAGGCAGCGCTCGACGCTCTCGACGCCACCTACAAAGCCGTCCAGGACGCTCCCGACAATCGCTGCGGCGTCTCGCTCACGGGCCTGTCCGCGACGTCGAAGTCGAGCCGGGCCACCTGGAGGAGCCCCACCATTCCCATGCCGCCCTCTTCATGCGTCAGCTTGAAGTCTCGCTGGCCGAACGCCACGGCGTACCCGTGGGGGTTGTGGTGCCACACAGTCATCTCGCCCTTGCGGACGGGGGCGCTGCCATGCAGTCCCGTGCCTGGGTACAACGAGGGGACCCGGGTTTCGTGCTTGCGGCCATCGCGTGTCTCGAACAGCGCGGGGAGCCAGACGACATCCATGGAGCTCTTCGACGGGGCGAACCGGATGGAGCGAAGCTCGCTGAAGGGCAGGTCCAGCACGGCGCCGCCCATGAAGCAGGGCCGACCGCGGGAACGAGGACTTCATGCCCGTCCTACGCTCGCGCCCAGGGTGACGAGAAGCTCGTCCAGTTGCTGGAACGTCTCGACCAGCGCATCCGCCGCCCCGGTGCCGGCAGCGTCGAGAGCTTCCTTCGAGGGGTAGAGCTCGCTCACGACCAGCAGCGTCTTGCCCCCTTTTTCCTCGAAGGTCACCGTGGTGACGGACCCATTGTCACCACCTTCCTCATTGGTCCAGACGAGGCGCGAGTGCGGTGTCACTTCGGTGTACCTACCGAAGAACGCCATCCCTTGGCCGAACACCAGACGGTACTTGCCCCCGGTACGAACATCCATCTCGCAGGAAACCAGGGTCATTCCCATCGACTTCGGCACCCACCACTTCTTGAACAGCTCGGGCTTTGTCCACGCCTCGAACACGATGCGTGCCGGACCATTGAAAGTTCGCGTGACGACGATCTCACGCTCGGACTTCCGTTCCACAGTCGTGCGGTTCTTCATGGGTGTGGGCTCACTCTCTCTTCTTGCGTCCATCGACCTGCTCCTTCCGTTTCAATTCCTCGACAACCTTGTCCAACTCGTCGAAGCGTGCGTCCCAGAGCTGGCGGTACCTCTCGAGCCATGCCATCTCTTCCTCCAGTCGGCGCGGGCCGATCTTGCAGGTCCGCACGCGCCCGACCTTCTCCGTGATCACGAGCCCGGCCCGCTCCAGGACACCGACGTGCTTCTTCATGCCCGTGAGGGTCATGTTGAACTTCTCGGCGAGGTCCGTGATCGAGGCCTCCGCATGCCCGAGCTGCTCCAGAACACCGCGTCGGGTGGCGTCGGAGAGCGCGGCGAACGAAGCATCGAGGCCGGCATTTGCATACTGAACCATGTGGTTCAGTGTCTAGCACGCGGATAGATGGCACGCAAGGGCAGTTCGAGCGCGCGCGGCTTGAACAGAGCATCGCGTCGCCGCGTGCAGCTCGGGCCGGGGCGCGCGCGTCGGACAGCTCCAGCTCGGCCCCGGTGTAGCCGCATGGGAGCGGGGGCGATTCCTCGTCGCGTACGACCCGTACGACACGGCGGCCGGCCAGGCCCGCGTCAGGATGAGACTCGTCTCCGACCTGGCGAGTGGCGCCAGGTGCATGGCGGGCCCGGACTGCGCGAGTGGCTTCTGCGTCGACGGCGTTTGCTGCGAGAACGCCTGTCCGAACGGAACCTGCGGAAGCGGCGTGTGCGAGGCGGAGCCCGCCCGCATCACCTGCCCGGAGGATGTGGTGGCCGAGGTGACCGGCGCTTCCGGCGCCACCGTCAGTTACCCACCCGCCACGGCCACGGGGAGCGCGCCGCGCACGGTGACGTACAGCCAGGAGAGCGGAACCGTGTTCGCGCTGGGCACCACGTCCGTTACCGCCACCGTCACGGATGGCCTGGGTGGCACCGGGCCTGAGCGGAGGCATTCGTGAGCTCAGGCCGGCGCTCCCGGGAATGAGCCCGGGCTGCGTCTGCCTGGAACGCGGACCTCCGCGCCCCTCCTGCGATTGATTTGCATAATCAAATAGTGCGAATCCGCGCACGGGCTGCTATGTGGGGCCACGCTGTCGAGCGACCTCTCGCGTCCGTTCCGCGAGCACTGGCTGGATGAAACCGTGAGCACATCAGACAAGCGTCCGTTCCCCCTCTTCGCGATTCTCGGTGTCGTCGCCGTGGTGGCCGTCATCGGCGTGGCCGTGAAGCTTCAGCAGCCCTCCGCACCGGTGGCGGAGGCCCCTTCGGCCGGGGCCGCCGCGAAGCAGGCGCAAGTCACCGTCAAGCACGCACAGGGGACGACCGTCGTTCCGCTCAACCCCCAGCGCGTCATCGTCTTCGACCTGGCGGCCCTGGACATCCTCCAGGCGCTGGGCGTGGAGGTGTCCGGCGTCGCGGGGGACCAGTTCCCCCTCCACCTGGCGCCGTTCGCCGAAGCGAAGTACCCGCGCATGGGCACGCTCTTCGAGCCCGACTACGAGGCCATCCACGCCGCGCGCCCGGACCTCATCATCACCGGCGGCCGCTCCAGCGCGAAGTACGCGGGCCTCGCGCGCATCGCCCCCACGGTGGACGTGCCCATGGGCGGGGCGCACTACATCGACACCGTGGTCGCCAACACGCAGATGCTGGCGAGCATCTTCGGCAAGGAGGAGAAGGCTCGCGAGCTCGTGGACGGGCTGCGCCAGTCCCTCGCGAAGCTGAAGGAGACGACGGCCAGTCGTGGCAAGGGGCTCGTGGTGCTCGTCACGGGTGGCCGCGTCAGCGCCTATGGCCCCGGCTCCCGCTTCGGCGTCCTCCACGAGGACTTCGGCGTGCCCGTGGCCGCCGAGGGGCTCAGCGCGTCGCTGCACGGCGAGGCCATCGGCTCGGAGTTCATCCGGGAGAAGAACCCGGACTGGCTGTTCGTGATTGACCGCGACGCGAGCATGGGCCAGCAGGGCGGCGCGAAGCAGGTGCTCGACAACGAGCTGGTGCGCCAGACGACGGCCTGGACGACGGGACAGGTCGTCTACCTGGATCCGCTGAACGCCTACCTCATCGGCGGTGGCATCCAGGCGGTGGGCCGCCTGCGAGACCAGGTGGCGGAAGCCTATTCCGCACGGGCCCCCTGAACGGTCCGGGCATCGATGCGCCTCCTCGCCGCCGTCATCGTCATCGTCCTGCTGGCGCTGGGCAGTCTGCTCATCGGCGTCAGCAACGTGTCGTGGCACTCGCTCTTCTCTCCGAGCCCCGACGAGCAGGCCCTCCAGGTCCTGGTCATCAGCCGGATTCCCCGGATGCTGGCCGTCATGCTGGTGGGCACGTCCCTGGGCGTGGCAGGGCTCATCCTGCAGATGCTCGTGCGCAACCGCTTCGTGGAGCCCTCGACCGCGGGCTCCGCGGAGTCCGCGAGCCTGGGCCTCATGGCCGCCACCCTCCTGGCGCCTCAGTTGCCCGTGCTCGGGAAGATGCTCGTGGCGGCGGTCTTCGCGCTGGCGGGCACGGCCCTGTTCCTGCTCATCCTGCGCCGCATCCCCCTGCGCTCGGTGCTCATCGTCCCCCTGGTGGGCCTGGTGCTGGGCAGCGTCTTCGACTCCATCACCACCTTCTTCGCCTACCGGATGGACCTGCTGCAGTCCGTCAACGCGTGGAAGACGGGCGACTTCTCCAACATCCTGCGAGGGCGCTACGAGCTGCTCTGGGTGACGCTGGCGCTGACGTGCTGCGCCTATGTCGCGGCGGACCGATTCACCGTGGCGGGCATGGGGGAGTCCTTCACCACCAACCTGGGCATGAACTACTCGCGCATCATGGCGCTCGGGCTGGTCATCGTCTCCCTGGTCACCGCCATGGTGGTGGTCACCGTGGGAATGGTCCCCTTCCTCGGGCTGCTGGTCCCCAACCTCGTCAGCCTGTTCACGGGAGACAACGCGCGCCGGGCCATTCCGTGGGTGGCGGTTGGCGGCGCGGGCTTCGTGCTGCTCTGTGACATCCTCGGCCGCGTGGTGCGCTTCCCCTATGAAATCCCCGGGGCGACCATCGCCGGCGTCGTCGGCAGCGTGCTCTTCCTCTACTTCCTCCTGAGGAGGGACGCCCGTGTCGGCTGAGAGCGTCGCGGTGGCGCCGCGCCCCGAGCGCACGCTGTTCCTCCTCGGCGGTGTGGCGCTCGCCTGCGCCCTGCTGTTCATGCTGTTCAACGCGAGCGGCCAGTGGGACTTCGTCCTGCCCTTCCGGGGGCTGAAGCTGGCGACGGCGCTGTTGGTGGGCTACGCCATCGCCGTCTCCACGGTGCTGTTCCAGACGGTGTCGGGCAACCGCGTGCTGACGCCCGCCATCCTGGGGTTCGACAACCTCTACGTCTTCATCCAGACGTGCCTGCTCTACTTCCTGGGCTCCGGCACGGCGGCGAGCCTGGACCCCCGGCTGCTGTTCGGCGTCCAAATCCTCATCATGGTGGCCTTCTCGGCCGTCCTGTACTGGGGGCTCTTCAGCGGAGGAGGACGCAGCCTGCACCTGGTGCTGCTGACGGGCGTGGTGCTGGGCGTGCTCTTCCGCAGCCTCGCGTCCTTCCTCCAGCGCCTCATCGACCCCAACGAGTTCATCTTCCTCCAGGACCGGTTCTTCGCGAGCTTCAACAACCCGGACCAGGAGCTGCTGCTCGTCTCGTTCCTCCTGACGCTGGGCGTGTCCATCGTGGGGTTCCGGATGCTCGCGACCTTCGATGTCCTGGTGCTGGGCCGGGAGATGTCCATCAACCTGGGCGTGGACCACCAGCGCACGGCGGCCATCATCCTGGTACTGGTGGCCGTCCTCGTCTCGGTGTCCAGCGCGCTCGTGGGGCCTGTGACCTTCTTCGGCCTCCTGGTCTCCAACCTGGCCCACGCGCTGGTGCGCACGTACCGTCACGCGCTCGTCCTGCCCGCCGCCGCGCTCGTCGCCGGGGTGTGCCTGGTGGCCGGGCAGTTCATCCTGGAGCAGGTCTTCGCTTTCAACACCAACCCCCGCGTCATCATCGAGTTCGTGGGAGGGCTGGTGTTCATCTCGATGCTCATGAGGAAGTCGCCGGTATGATCGAGACGAGGAACGTCACCAAGCGCTATGGCGACACGCTCGTCGTCGACGACGTCTCCCTGCGGCTGCCCGTCGGGGGAATCACCTCCATCATCGGTCCGAACGGCGCCGGCAAGTCGACGCTGCTGTCGATGATCAGCCGGGTGATGCCCATGTCGTCGGGCACCGTGCTGGTGGATGGGCTGGATGTCCGCACCACGCCGGGGGACGTGCTCGCCCGCCGGCTGGCCATCCTGCGGCAGGACAATCACCTGACGTCGCGGCTCACCGTGCGGGAGCTGGTGACGTTCGGCCGCTACCCGCACTCCAAGGGACGGCCCACGGTGCGGGACCGCGAGCACGTGGAGCGGGCCATCCACCACATGGGCCTGGACGCGCTCGCCGAGCGCTTCCTGGACGAGCTGTCCGGCGGCCAGCGCCAGCGCGCCTTCGTGGCCATGGTGCTCTGCCAGGACACGGACTACGTCCTCCTGGACGAGCCGCTCAATGGCCTGGACCTGAAGCACTCGGTGGCGATGATGAAGCAGCTGCGCACCGCGGTCGACACGCTCGAGAAGAGCATCATCATGGTGCTGCACGACCTGAACTTCGCCTCCTGCTACTCGGACCACCTCATCGCGATGCGAGATGGCAAGGTCGCCTTCCAGGGACGCCCCGAGGAAATCATGCGGCCGGAGGTCCTGCGGGCCGTGTATGACCTGGACATCTCCATCCAGCGCATCGACGGCGACTGGATTGCCACGCACTACCGCTGACGCCTCGATGACGCGTTGGACGAGTCCGCGCACGACCCCGCGCGGCTAGGGGCCCGAAGGCTTTTCGGGCGCCGGGAAAGACGGCCGCCTGAAGGGAGGCGCGGGCAACGTTACGTTGGCGGGTATCGCGCGGGTGTCACCGGTCTTGAGAAACTCGATGATGGCCGCCCGGGCGGAGGGCTGCTGATCGAGAAGGGCATAGCGGGCGCCGTGCCTGCCGCGGTGCACCAGGATGGTTCGGCTGTTCGGAAAATACGGCAGCATGCTCAGCGTATTTTCGACGGGTGTGGACGTATCCCAATCACCATGAATGAAGAGCACCGGGGTGGAGCTCAACACCGGCACCCGCAGCTCGTCGCCCACGTCCGGGGTCGGCCAGACCGGCGCTGATGCGGTATAGGCCTCGAGCGCGCCCGTGCCCAGGAGTGCGACCCGAAGCTCTCCGCGAAGAGCGTTATCTTGTCGTACCCAAGAGCCCTCCGCAGATCGTTCACGTCTTCGGCGCACTGAACGATGGTGTACCCGGCGAGGTCTTTGTCCGGGTGGGCCGAGATCGCTTCTCGGGCCGCCTTCACCATGTTCGCGGCATCCGCCGACGGCGAACCCGGCCTGTCCAGGGGCTGCTGTGGGTAGGCGAATTCCAGCACTTCTCCGCGCTTCGAATAACCGCGTTGGTCGACGACCACCACGTCGCCCGCGGCGCTGAGCTTTACAAAAATCGCGAGCTTGTCTTGCCCGTCGGAGTCTCCGTCGACGAAGGCGTCGAGATTGCTGCCCCCGGGCCCGCCGGGCAGATCGAAGATTGGCGGGGCGCCGGTGGGCTGCGCCGCCCGGATACGGGCGAACCCGACGCCGATGACACGGCTGCCCGGTACGGCCCGGTTCTCTGGCACGTAGAGGGTGCCTATCTCGAACCGGACCGTCTCCCCTCCGGCCGTTTTCGCCGACGCGGTCTCCATCACCACCTCGCCGGCCTTGTGCACGCCCGCCGCGCTGGCCTGCGAGGTGAAAGTGGCGAGAGCGAGGGCCACGAACGCCCCGGTTATGCGACTGAACCCCATCGGTTCGAGGCGCACGACTGATCTCTCCATGGCAAGGTCCTCCGCGTGTGATGCGTGCGTTGGCTCGGCCCCAGGCACCTCTCGAGCGTGCGGGTGACGTCAGGGCCCGTTGGAGGCTCACGTTACCCGTTGTCATGCGGCGAGTCTTGAGCGCGCTCAGGGCAGCGAGTTAACATCAGCAACCATGTTGCATATACAACCCCGCCTCCAGCGCCTCCCCTGGCGACCCCTGGGGTGGTTGATTTCACGCCCCGAGACCGTGTCTCATCACGACGCACACCGTGAATCAGTTCACTGTGGCGAGAGGGGGAGACATGTCCATGCAGGTCCCGAAGCAATCGGCGCCCGTCGCGAGCTCCGCGGCGGAGGAAGCGACTCGGCGCGCGGCGGAGGAAGCGGCTCGGCGCGCGGCGGAGGAAGCGGCTCGGCGCGCGGCGGAAGAGGCGGCGCGCCGGCTCGTGGAGGAGCTGGCCCGCCTGAGCGCGCAGGCCGCGAAGCTCGCCAGGCCCAACGACGCCTTCAAGCCCGCCACCGGGCAGCCGGCACGAGGTCCCGACCTCGCGACGGACGGCACCACGACGCAGGGCAGCTCGCTGCTCACGGAGAATGCCCGGGACGGCAGCGTGAACTGCCTGGACGCCGTGGCCGACTTCCTCTCGCTCTCGCCCTCCGGCATCCGCGCGCGCTCGGAGGTCGTCTTCCTGAAGGACTCGCGCCCTGGCGCGGAGGGACAGACAGGCCATGTCGTCATCCGCCAGGGCAACAACCTCTACGATCCAGCCACGCGCCAGTGGACCGACTCAGCCACCTACCTGCGCGCCCACCCGGAGTACTCCGTGGCGGGTACGGTGTCCGGGGCGAAGGCCCACGCCATCCTCTCCGCGCCTCCGGGCCCTGAACGGCAGGCGGCCCTGGAACAGGCGAACCTGCCGCCCGAGCTGACGCGGATGATGGTCGCGGACGGTGGCGGCACGGTGCCCGAGCCCGACTGGCTCGCGGCGGGTGGTCCGCCCCCCTGGATGGAAGGCGCATGGCACCACCTCGCGCCCAGCGTTCAAGAGAGCGTCATCGCGGACATACGGACGCGTTGGACCCAGCACGTCGAGGAGCTGATGCCCCCGTGGATCAGCGACCCCTCCGTGGCGCCTCCGGCGCTGACACCTGACTGGGAGCGGCTGACACCCGACCAGCAGGCCGCGACGGCCGAGCGGCACTGGAACCGGCTCGTCCAGGAAGAGATGTCCTTCTTCTTCGCCCCGCTGCCCGCTGAGCCCAGGGCCGTCAGGGAGCCTCACGTGCGCCTCACGAATGGCGGGGCCTGGGGCCAGGGCATGACCGGGGAGTGGCTCACCCATCACAAGGCCGGTCAGCCCGACATTGCCCAGTACCTGAACACTGGCGCCATCCTCAACCCCGAGACCGGGGACTACACCCACGGCAATCTGTGTGGACAGCTGTCGGCGATGTCCATCATGGGGCTCGGCGTCGCCGAGGGCATCTTGAGCTTCAACGCGCTGGAGGGGTTCTCATCCATCCTCGCGGATGGCAAGCGTCTGACGACCGCCAAGAACCTCGAGGACTTCCTGTCCAGCCAGGGCTGGCGAATCGTCGGACAGGCGCCCGGCTATGAAGGCAGCGAGGCGATGCTGGACCTCAACGGCGGCTACGACCCCGCCAATCCGGGCAAGAACAACACCGTCCGAGTCACGGAGGATCAACCGCTCACGCCCGAGCGGGTGAACGCGCTCCTCGACCGGGGAGGCGCGCTCATCACCCTCGTCAACATCGACGGTGCCAGCGACGGCTTCCTGGAGCCCGTGGGGACCTCCACCTCCGACATCACCCACTGGGTGAGCGTCCTCGACGTCACCGAGAACGCCCTCGGCCAGGCGTACGTGCGCGTCTACAACCCGTACCAGAACCGCGAGGAGGTCTACGCCTGGGATGACTTCGTGGCAGCCTGGAACAGCCCCGCCGAGTCGGGCTACCTGTACGTGGGCGCGATGCCCCCCGTCGTCCCCGAAACGGCGCCCTGAGCGACGAGGGGCCTGGAGCCCGATGCGCTCCAGGCCCTCTCCGTGGTTCCGAAAGTAGCAGGCATTCGCGGGCGTCTGAGTCGCGGGGGCCGGCGCGGGCGGCGTCTGCGCTCCAGCGCCAGTCATCAACAGACAGCTACCCAGTGAGAAGAGCGTCACGAATTTGCGCATGGTTGTGTTTCATCTCCGGGAGGGGCCCGTGGTGGGTGGGCCTGAATCCACACAGCAAGCCTCATGCCCAGGAGCGACGAGGCTCAGCGCGAGGGCAACCTGCGCATGCCCGAGGTCCGCTCCACGCTCGCTGACATTTCAGTTGATGCGAATGACGTGTCAGCTGGCACGCGGGGGCCGGCACGTGTTCTCCGGCCTTGGTCCAACTTGGGTTCGCCAAGAACCGATGGGGTCACGAAATGCAGGCGGTGCAGTTGGAGGGACGACAGCCTCGCCCCCCCCGTGGACCCTTGGAAATCGGTGACCGGGTCGGGCATGAGCAGTCCGGGGGGTGCGATGAGCAACAACCAGTCGCCCAAGCCGAAGTGGGTCTACGACGCATTCCTCTCCTACAGCCGTGCGGCCGACGATCGGCTCGCTCCCGCGGTGCAGCGCTGTCTGCACCGTCTGGCCAAACGCTGGTACCGGCCGCGTGCCCTGCGGGTGTTCCGCGACGAGGGCAGCCTCTCGGCCAACCCGGATCTCTGGGTCACCATCGAGAACGCGCTGCGCACCTCGCGTTACTTCATCCTGATCGCCTCCCCGGAATCCGCCCGCTCGAAGTGGGTTCGACGCGAGGTCTCCTTCTGGCAGGAGGAACGTGAGCGCGACACGTTCCTCATCGCGCTCACCGATGGGGAGATTCACTGGGACGCGGAGGCACGTGACTTCGACTGGCGGCGCACCACCGCGCTGCCCGAGCAACTGCGCGGCGCGTTCGACGCGGAGCCAACGTGGGTGGACCTGACCTGGGCCCGCACCGAGACCCAGCTCTCCGAACGGCACGTCAGGTTCCGCGGCAGCGTGGGCTCACTGGCCGCCACCATCCACGGCATCCCCAAGGACGAACTGGACAGCGAGGACATCCGCCAGCACCACCTCGCCACACGGCTGCGCTGGGCCGCCGTCACCGGCCTGATCGCCCTGCTCGTCGTTGCCCTCATCACCGCCCGCGTGGCCCTGCAGCAACGCTCCGTCGCCGAGCAGCAACGCTCCGCCGCCGAAGAGCAGCGGAAGCTCGCCGAGGAGCAGCGCCGCCTGGCCACGGGCCGGGCCCTTCTGGCGGAGGCCGCGAACGTCCGCGGGACGCAGCCCCGGACGTCGCTCCAGCTCAACCTCGCCGCGCTGCGAGTGAATTCCACGCCTCAGGCCCGGCTCGGCCTGGTCACCAACCTGATGCGTACCCGCTATGCGGGCAGTCTCAGTTCGGGCGATTCCAGTTCGGATGATTCCCGTTTGCCCTCCCGGGACCGCATCGACTCGGCGGTGTTCAGCCCGGACGCGCGGATGTTGGCCACCGTCAGGAGCACCTCCACCCAGGAAGCGGGCGTGACCCTGTGGGAGGTCACCGACTCCGGCCTGAGCCGGCTGGCGAAACTCTCCAACCAGGCCGAGGACGAGACGGATGTCGCCTTCAGCGCCGATGGCCGCACGCTGGCCACCTCTGCCCCTGACGGCACCGTCATCCTGTGGGACCTGTCCGAGCGCACCCGGCCCCGGCAAGTCGCCACCCTGACCGACCTGCCCAATGTGGCGGCCGTGGCCTTCAGCCCCGACGGAAAGACCCTGGCCGCGGTCTGCATCCCAGGCAAAGGCAAGAGCGAGAGCGGCGGTTCACTCATCCTCTGGAATATCGGCGACCGCGCCAGACCCCGGCGGCTGCTGACACGGACCCGGGTCTTCGACTCCGAAGAGGTGCTCTTCAGCCCGAATGGTCGCCTGCTCCTCACCTCCTCGTCGCGGATCGTCGGCAGGGAGTTGTCCACGGGGGGGATGACGGTGACTCACGGGACGGGCCAGACCCTTTGGGACATCTCCGAGCCCACCCGCCCGAGAGAACTGGTGCGGCTGCCGCTCTCGAACACGGTCCATGCGTTCAGCCCGGACAGCCGCCTGCTCGTCACCACCGATGACCGCGACGCGGACCTGTGGAACATCTCCGTTCCGCGAACCCCCAAGCACCTCGCCAGGCTCATCGGCCACATCGACTGGCTCCGTGCGGTGGCGTTCAGCCCAGACGGCGGTACGCTCGCGACCGCCAGCAGCGACGGCACGGCGCGCCTCTGGAACCTCCGGGACCCGACCCGGCCGAGCCCGGCGGTGCTGGGCGGCCATACGGGCTCGGTCGAGGCCGTGGCGTTCAGCCCGGATGGCCTGACCCTCAGCGCCGCCGACGACAGCGCCACCGTGACGCGCTGGCACACCCGCTCCCCCGAACCGACAGCCGTGGCGACGCTGGCCGAGAAGGAGGGCGTGGGGCACGCGGCCACGTTCAGCCCAGACAGCCGCACCCTGGCGACCGCGGGCAACCAGGAGGCCGTGCTCCTCTGGGACGTCACCGACCCACGCCGTGCGAGCAGGTTGGCGACGCTTCCCGGGCGCATCAGCCCCGTGAATGCCATCTCGTTCAGCGCGGACGGCACCACCCTGGCGAGCGCGGCCGGCAACGAGGCGAACTTCAACTCGCCGGGCGCGTTCGTGCTGTGGGACGTCACGAACCGGGAGCACCCGCGCAAGATCGCGACCAATACCCCTTCAACCGCCGTGACGGCCGTGGTGTTCAATCCGCGCGGAACGACGCTGGTGGCCAAGGGCGGCCGGGTATTCAGTGAGGGATGGGGAGCGCTGTGGGACGTCAAGGATCGCGCCCACCCGAGCCCGCTCGCCCGGTTCTCCGGCATCGAAATCCTGGGCGGAATCGCCTTCCGCCCGGACGGAAAGGTCCTGGCCCTCCCTCAGGATTTTGGGTTGATCCTCTGGGATCTCTCCGACCCCTCCCGTCCGGTTCGCCTCTCCTCCGAATCCCCTCCGGCTCTCTCTTCCGAACCTCGCCACGGCTCCATGAAGGCGGCCTTCAGCCCGGACGGGCGCTTGCTGGCGACCACCCATCCCGATTACGGAGTCGGTCGTCGCCAGGAGATCGTGAACCTGTGGGATGTCACCGCCCCCGCTCGGCCCCGCCACGTCGCCACGCTGAAGGGCCACACGGGAGGGATCAACGACGTCGGCTACCACCCCGGAGGGAACCTGCTGGCGACGGTGAGCAAGGACGGGACCGCGATCCTGTGGGACGTCGCCCAGGCGGCCGCACCCAACCAGGTGGTGACACTCCCGATGCGCTCAGGTGACGTCCAGGACCTGGATCTCAGCGCGGACGGTCGTTGGCTGGTGACCAGCAGCAGCGACTACCACGCCATGGTGTGGGACCTCGGCGCTCTGCCGGCGATCGTCGCCGATCCTGCCGGTGTGGCATGCCAGCTCGTGGCTCCGGGCCTCAGCCCCGAGGAATGGAGGCAGTTCGTGCCCGGAATCCCCTACCAGCCCCTGTGCCAGTAGCGCTGTCAGTGCACGTCGTGGTCCGGGCCCCGCGCGTCCTCGTGCGCACCGGGCCGCTGGTCCCCCGACGCCCCCCGCCGTGCCTCGACCACCTCCCTCCACCGCGAGTGGGGCTGGGACTGCGAGCCCGCCTCGACCGAGGACTCGCCGCGCCGCAGGGAACGGCGGCCGGCACCCGAGCGCACCCAGGGCACCGCCACGCGCCCGGCCAGGAGGGCGCGCCCGAGCGCGGCTCCCACGACGGCGCCCACCACCGCCGCGAGCCCGCTCCACCCCCGCTCCGGCAGGGTGCCCATGCTGCCCATCCCCACCCAGGAGGCCAGCAGCAGCGCACCCGCCCAGGCGAGCAACCCGTGCAGGTACGCGTCCCGGATGCCGCGCTCGCCCGAGGCGCAGACCCCCGTCCACGACGCCACGCCCGAGGCGAGCAGCGGCGCCACCACCCACCACACCCGCATCCCGAGTCCGGGCGCGTTCTCCTTGAACAACTCCGACGGGATCGAGAACAGCTGCGGCATTCCCGCGAAGCGCAGGAGCACCAGCCACACGCCGGCCCCCAACAAGGCGCCCGTGGCCACCGCGCCCCAGCGCACGCCCGGTAGGGGCTGGAACAGTTTCCGATGCGTCTCGTCCATGGTGTCTCTCCTCGCTGGGGATGCTCGCTCAGAGCGCCCTGACGGGCGCTTCACCCTGGACCATGTGCAGCCTGTTCCCCGGCCGCAGTGCACCTCGGGAGGCCGTGCCTCGACACACCGAGCGGGCGCCTCACGGAGAGGGCCGTTCCAAGCCCCAACAAGAAGGGAGAGCGGGCCAGCGGCTGGGAGAATGAACCCGCCCCAGCCCTCCCTCGGACATCGTCCTCGAAACCGGGCCGGCCCTCGCCTGGAGCCTCACCGTGCACGGCTTGCTGTCAGCGACGGCGCGCGCTCGCGTGAGCGAAGGGGGCTCGTTCTCTTGCGCGTCGCCTTCGCGGCGGCGGCTCGATAGAACAATCTACCCATGAATCGCCGCCACCTCCGCCTTCTCGCGCTCGCCGCTCTCGTCATGGCCGTTCTCGTGGCCATGCTCCTCGAGCCCGCGTGGGTCGCCCGCAACGCGGTCCCCTTGGTAGGTTTGATCGCGGTCATGCTCTGGGCCATCGCACGAGAGTTCGTGATGGGAGGTGTCTCCGCGGAGGACTACGCTGCGCTGACGTCGTGGCTCTTCGTCGCCGGTGGCCATGACACCTATCCGGTTGCCCAAGTCGCCCTCGTGGGGCGCCAAGGCTGCTCGCGCGCCGACAGCAAGAAGCTCCGTGACGAGCTTCGCGCCGCTCGACGAGCGCTCGCCGCCGACGGCGTGAACGTCGAGCGCACGAACTGGGAGACGTTCGCGGATCGGCTCGACGAGGCACGGTTCGTCCCCGAGGGCGAGGACGACCTGTTCCGGCTCGCCGTGCTCGGCCAGCTCGACCGCGGGCGCGAACGCATCGTCACCAGGGTCTCCGAGCTGCGGCAGGGCGGAAACGAGGAGGCCCACGCCCTTGCGCTGGTGCTCGAATGGATGGCATCCGGTTCGACCGACGACGCGGAGATGGAGCGGCTCGCAGAGACAATCGATCCCGACGAGGCGTGGGCCGGCCACTTCGACTCCTGTTTGCCATGGCTCCTCTTCGCTCGACCCAACGAGCGAGCCCGGCGCCTGCTATTGCAGGCGCGCAAGGAGTGGAAGAAGGACCGCCGCCAGCTCGCGTCGGACGGCGACGGGGACTTCGCCGAGTACGTCCATCTCGAGGGCGCCGCGGTCGAGCTCTTGGCCGCCGTGGTGTCGGCCTGGGAGGGCCGCGTCTCGCGCGCCGCGCTCTCGAATGCGTTCCGCGAGTACTACGACAAGACCGTCGACTTTTACGGGCTCGCCGGCCCCGTTTCGGCCACCTGGCTCGAGATGAAGATCGCCGAAGAGCCGCTCTTGCCCGGCGAGGCGCTGGCTCGGCTTCGACCCTTGATTCACCCGCCGATCACCCCGCGCCCCGATCGAAGGGCTGCCGCAGCCCCCGCGCTCCGAGCCGTCGACGCGATCCTCGAAAAGCTCGTGCTCGGCACGGGGCTGACCGTTCGTCAGGGCAACGATGGGGTCTGGCTCGTGGCGAAGCCGGGGGAAGCCAGCCAGGACTTCTTCTGATCACGCGCGCGGAGCAGCCAATGCTGGCGCAGGATGTATCACTCGGCGTGAATTACCGGTAAGGTGCCGGACCTCGATACAAATGTGAGGTCTGCATGGGCCGTGGCAATCCTGGCAGTCATTCCCTGAAGTGGGTGGTCGTGCTGGCGTGGGTGGCGGCGTGTGGCGGGACTCCGTCGTCCGTGGAGAGCCTCGAGCTGACCGGCGCGGACGAGGACCTGGGCACGAGCACCAGCGCCATCACCACCTGCGTCACGACGGGCTCCGGCCTCCAGACGACGGCGAACCTGAATCTGCGCAGCGGGCCGGCGACGAGCTACGGCATCCTGCTGACCATGCCGTCCGGCAGCATCGCCACGGAGGCCGGCACCGGCTGTCCGACGAGCGGCTGGTACAAGGTGAGCTACAGCGGCGTCACCGGCTGGGCCTCGGGCTCGTACCTCGTGCAGGTCTCCGGCTCCTCGCCGGTGAGAGACGCCGCCATTGCCCGGGCCGCGAGCGGGGTGGGCTTCTCCTACTGGTGGGGCCACGGCGCCTGGAGGACCGGCTCCGCGGCGGGCACCTGCACGGGCGACTGCCCGAGCTGCTCGCACACGGGCTCGTATGGCGCGGACTGCTCCGGCTTCCTCGCCAAGGTGTGGGTGGTGCCCAGCACCAACACCGACGTGACGGTCGACTCGCACCCCTACGGCACCGTCCACTTCAACGTGGACAGCAGCCAGTGGACGACCATCAGCCGCGATGCGCTGTTGAAGGCGGACGCGCTCGTCTACAACATCGACGGCGCCGGCCACACCTTCGTCTACGAGGAGGGCGACGGCTGGGGAAGCATGTGGGCCTACGAGTGCAAGGGCTGCGCGTACGGCTGCGTGTACAACCTCCGCACCGCCTCCACCGACTTCCACGCCATCCGCCACTTCTGAGCCGCCCGCGGGGAGTGACTTCATGACGTCGCGCGGGCGCGGTGCCCTCGTCGCGGGACTCGTCGCCCTGGTGCTTGGCCTTGCCTGGGTGCTGACCCGCAATCACGGCGAGGGCCTCACGGGCACGCCCGCCAACACGGACGGGCAGCCCTCTGGAGCTTCCACGGCCGGGGATGGCGGCGGAGCGCCCGGGCAGCGAGCAGCGTCCTCCATCGCTTCGTCCCGGCAGGGCGGCGGTAGCGGCCCTGCTCGCGGCGAGGTGCTGATGGAGACGACCTGGGGGAGCGGACCGTCCCAGCTCGGACGGAACCGGCCCCGGGAGGGCAACCCCGAGGCGCCCATGGCCCTGTCCCCCACCCCGCTGGGCGACATCGTGGTGTTGGATCAGGTCAACGGCCGGCTCGTCACGTTCGGTCCGGATGGCAAGGCGCTCGGGACACTGCCGCTCACGCAGCAGACTCCGCAGGACGTCACCGTGGCGAAGGACGGCACGCTGCTGGTGCTGGACCGGCTGAAGGACAAGACGGTGGCCATCCTGGACCCCGAGACGGGTGCGCTCCGGGGCGAGCTCCCCCTGGAGGGCGCGGGCCTTCCCAGGCCGGGCGGCATCACCGGCACCTTCGTGGACGGGGACTCCGTGTACGTCGAGCGGGAGCACGGCGCGCTGGTGCGCATCGGCGACCTGTCGGGCCAGGCGGACCCCACGCGGCCGGAGATTCCCGGGCGGCCAAGCCGCGACGGCCGCTCCTATCTGATTGCCCGCATCATCGACAGGCCGACGGGGCGCGTCTTCATCAACGCCATCGACCGTCAGACGGGGACCCGGCGCTATACGCGCGAGTACCGGCTCGGCATCCCGCTGCTGTACCTCACGCTGCTCGACACGGACCGCGCCGGCGTCATCTACCTGGGCGCCGCGGGGACGCTCCCGAAGAGTCACGGAGGCCCGCCCACCGAGCCTGGCGTGCTGCTGCTCTGCCTGGAGGGGCTGGACGGCAAGGTGCTGGGACAGACGGAGGTGCCCCTCAGCACGATGCCCGAGGAGACCTTCCGGGACTTCGTCGTCCTCGACGAGGGCGGCGTCGTCTACCAGTACCGCACCGAGTCCGGCACCTCGCTGCGACGCGCGGACTGTCGCGGCACCCGGTGACGCACCACCTTCAGCAGCCGCGAGCCCGAGGCGCCGGAGATGTCGATGGACTCGCCCCAGCCGGCGAACTCACCGGCCATGTTCTCCAGGGCGCAGACGCGGCATCACGGGACGGGTAGCTTCCGGATGAGGATGACGTCGTCGTCGTACGAGCGGTCCCCTCCCGAGGCCTGGTCCTCCGTACCCAGGAGCCAGATGTCCGGGTGCTCCGGTGGTGTGACCACCAGGAAGTGGGGCGTGTGTGTGCTGAGCGCGAGCGCGGACCTCGCGGAAGTCCGGCACGCCGCCCGGGGAGCCACTGACTGGTGGCTCCTTCCGAGCCGTCCCCGACTCACCACTTCGACGGGTCGAGCTTCTCGCCAATCTCCTTCGCGGCTTCCTTGAACGCACCGCCGAGACTCTCGAAGGCCTTCTTGATCTCCTTGCTGCTGTAGCCAATGCCTTCCATCACCTTCTTCAGCGAGTCCGGTCCGAGCTTGTACGCGTCCTTCAGGAAGCCGCTCACCTCGTTGATGCCGTAGCCCGCGCCCTTGAGCGCGGCGCCGACCGTATTGGCCGTGGCGCCATAGGCAGACTTCAGGGCGTTGCCCACGTCGTTCATCGCGTACCCTGCCCCCTTGAGCAGCTTCGCGGCCTGCTCCGCCGTGGCCCCATAGGCCGACTTCAGGGCACCGCCCACCTCGCTCGCCGCGTAGCCGGCGCCCCTGAGCATCTTCGCGGCCTGGTCCGCCGTCGCGCCGTAGGCCGACTTCAGGGCGTTGCCCACGTCGTTCGCCGCATAGCCCACCAGCTTGAGCACCTTCGCGGCCTGGTCGCCGGTCGCGCCGAAGGCGCTCTTGAGTCCGTTGCACACCGCATCGGCCGCGTAGCCCGCCGACTTCATCACGGCCGCGACCTCCGCGATGGCCTTCCCGAAGGTGTTCTTGAGAACTCCGGCCACATCCGAGACGCCCTGGATGACGCCGTCGCGCACGAGCCGGGCCCACCGTCCCGCATCCTTCAAGAGGTCCTTCAGCGCCGCCTCCACCAGCGAGAGGACCTTCTTCGGCAGCTCGGGCAGGGACGCGGTCTTTACGTCCAGGTCCACGTCGGGGAGCTTCGTCCGCGAGCCCGCGAACTCGAAGCTGCCCTGGAACTTCGCCCACAGCTTCTGGCCGTCCACGCCCGCATCGAGCGAGCCCTGCGCGCCCGTATCGATGTGGACCTTGCCGAGCGGCCCCAGGTCCACCGTGCCGATGCCGAGCTGCAACGAGCCGCCCACCTTCAGGCGGGTGAGGCCGGAGAACTGGCCGCGCAGCGAATACGTGGAGCCGGGCACGAGGGCGCCAGTGAGGTCGAAGGCGAAGCCCTTGCTGCTGATGCTGACGTACGCGCCCCGCGTCATCCCCAGCAACGTCATGCTGGCGTCGATGAGGAAGTGCGGTCCCTTCATCGCCGCATCCGCCACCTCCGGCTGGTTGAAGGTGGCCGCGGAGACGCGCGGCCCGCCCTGGCCATCCTTGGACTCGAGGCTGAAGAGCTGCTCCGTCCCGATGACGATGCGGTCCATCCGCCCGTCCACCACGATGCCCTGGGAGGGCTTCACCATCACCTTCGCCATCGCATCGAGGCCCAGCACCTTCAGCCCCGTGTTGAGGAACATGCCCTGCTCGAAGCGCAGGGTGCCGATGGCCGTGTTGTTGGGCGCGAAGTAGAACTGCGGGCTCAGCCTGACGCGGATGCCGCCGGACACCTTCTCCAGCTCGTAGTGCACCATGCGCGTCATGTCGGTGATGAACCACTGCTGCCCCGGCTTGCTCGCCACCAGCAGCACCTGCGAGACGGCGGCCGGCAGGGTGATGCCGTGCGTGGCGAAGGCCGCGGAGATTGCGTCCACCTGCAGGTTGTCCAGTGACGCCGCCAGCTCCGCGCCCACGGTGAAGTCCTGCGTCCCCACCAGCTCCACCTGGGGCAGCACCGCGTCCACCTCCGAGGGCAGCACCTTGCCGGCGAGCGTGTCCACGACGTCCCGGAGCGACAAGTCACTCAACGAGCCCGCCAGCATGCTGCGCGACGGGTCCGTGCTGTCGAAGAAGACGGCGAGCGAGGACTGGAACCGGTCCACCGCCAGCGTCGCCGCGATGCCGAGGCTCGGTATCGCCTCCCAGCTCACGCCCACGACGAGCGCCACGTTGGACAACGTGAGGCCCGCGAACTCGACCGAGCCGAGCATGGAGCCCGAGATGAACGCGCCGTTGGCGACGAACAGCGTCGTCACATCGAAGCGGACCGGCCGCCCCTGGATGCGCGTCTCCAATGCGCCCGTGAGGAACAGGCCCACCTGCCCGTCCTTCATCTGCCCGCCCACCATGCAGTGGAAGGGCTGGCCCTGGATGCGCGTGTCGTAGCTGACGTACAGCCGGCTGTCCTTCGTCGGGTTCGTCCCCACCTGCAGGGTGATGCCCAGGCTGGGGTCCAATCCCAGCAGCTTGCGCAGCAATTCCTGCTCACGCGACGACGTGTCGAGCGTCCACCGCGCGTAGGCGTTGAAGCCGGCGATGACGCCTCCCGCCTGGGCCGGCAGCTTCAGGTCGCCCGTGCGGAGGATGGGGCTGTTGAAGGCCGCGAGGCTCGGGAGCTGGAAGCCCGGGTCCTCGAACGAGGACAGCACCAGCATGAGCTGATCCATCCGGAACAGGTCCTCGAAGGGCTTCAGCCCGTCGAGTCCCGGCAGCGAGGACAGCCGCAGTCCCGACAGGTCGACGCCGGCCGCGAAGCCCCAGCTCCCGCTTCCCACGCGCCGGGCCTCGAACGCCACCGTCCCCAGGTCCTCCACGGTGGTGGCGTACCGGAAGACGAGGTTGGAGCCCGCGTACTGGATGAGGACGCTGCCGTCGGTCAGCTCCAGGTCGAAGCCCCCGGGCAGCGAGATGTCCTGGTTGGTGAGCTTGCCCACCAGCTCCATCAGCCGGACGTCCGGCAGCTCCGCCCGGGCGACGAACTCCCCCGGCGTCTGCCACGCGCAGTCCAGCCGCAGGTCATCGCCCAGGGCGATGGCTCCGCTGAAGCTGCCGGTGGACGTGCCCCCTGCCCTGCCCGCCACCAGGCGCAGGTCCGACAGCGTCAGCGGCACGGGGCCCAGGTCCAGCGTCCATGGCGGCGTCTGCGCCATGCTGGCGGCGAAGGTGAAGTCACCGGCCTTCGTCATGCCCACCTGCAGCGAGTCGACCTTCAGGTCCTGCACGCCGGGCAGGCCCACGTGCTCGGTCAGCTTCGCCAGCGGCAGCGTCGCGCCCTCCGTCAACCGGGCCGTCGCGGAGACCTCGGGCAAATCGAGTGTCGCCTCGAAGGGCACGTCGAAGAGCTGCGCGCCGCCGCCCAGGGTGACGGACAGCGCACGCGCCGGCCCGAAGGGCTGGGCGATGCTGAAGCTGGCGAACAGCCGCTGCAGCTCCAGTCCCGGCAGCACCTTCGTGCCCAACTGGGACATGCCGATGGTGAGCCCCACGCTCTGCACGCTCAAGCCCTGCCCCAGTCCCAGGGTGACGCCCTCCAGGGACAGCGAGCTCAGCGCCCCGAGCGCCTGCTGCACGTCGTCGGGGAGCTGTGAGGCCAGGTCTCCGCCTCCCGCCAGGTCCAGCAGATGCTCCAGCTTGCCGAAGCTGACGCCCTCGAACTGCCCGAAGAGCATCAGGCTGGAGCGGGAGCCGAGGCCGGCCGCGGTCAGGTCCAGGGACAGCTTCGCGCTGGGCACCTCCAGCTTCGCGGCGGCGGCGTAGCGTTGCGGGTAGCTCGGGTTCGCGTCCGCCCAGGCCTGGGTGATGGGGCAGTAGATGCGCAGGCCGACGTCATGGAACTTCAGCGCGTTGCCCAGTGAGGCATCCACCCCCAGGTCCGCGGACAGGTGGATGCCGGGGATGAGCTGCGCGAGCTGCCAGGGGAACTTGATGGAGGGCGTCGGAGGCGGCGGCAGAGTCACCTCGCCTTCCTTCGGCAGCAGGATGGGGCCATGCAGCACGTGCGTTCCGCCACCGCTGATGATGCTGCCCAACAGGCCGAGCACCCCGGTCGGCCTGCACCGGGCCACGAAGTTGAGCCCTGCCTGCAAGGGGGCGCCCGTCACGGAGTCGGAGCCCTTCGTGGCGGTCGTCAGCACGAAGGCCGCATCCGACAGCGCGAGCGAATCCAACAGGTGGGGCTCGGGCTTCGCCGTGGAGCCGTCCGCGTCCTTGGTCAGGCTCATGCCCGCGCGCAGCGGCGGCAGTGAGGGAAAGCTGTTGCTGAACCTCCAGGCATTGGGGCCCGGCGTGCCGGCAATCAACGTGAAGCGCGCCGTCACCACGGCGCCGTCGGGACCGGCCTCGGCGGTGGCCGTCACGGGCAGGTCCGCCATCCGCAGCAGGCTGGCGGTGCCGGTGACGGTGACGATGCCGCCGTCCACCTTCCGCGTGGCGTTCTGGATGACGATGGGCGCGCCTCCCAGCCGGATGAGCTGGTCGCGCAGCACGTCACCGGCGGCGGACTGCGCATCGAGGGTGACGGTGGTGCCGCTGAGCGGCAGGAACGAAGAGACGTCCAGGACTCGCATGGGATTCCTCCGGAGACTCGGATGCGGGGGGCTCAGAACGTCACGGTGATGCCGGCGTGGTCCGATGCGTGGGCGACGCGCGTCTGCACGAACACCTGGGCATCCGCGTCGGTGACGTTGGTGGTGTTCACCACCCAGAAGTCATAGGGGTGGACGTTGGTGGTGTTGACGTAGACGCCCGGGGCCGCGAGAGCGGCACGGGCATAGAAGCGCTCATCGGAGCCGCGAGCGCGCTTGCGCGTGCGAGGCAGGAGGTTGAAGTCGCCACCGATGATGACCGTGGCATTCGCGTAGTTGCCGCCGATGTTGTTCCGGGCCCTGGAGGCCATGACGTTGAGGCTCTCGAAGGCCGCGGTCTTGTTGCCCAGGGCGTACATGTTGTGCATGAACGCGATGAGGTAGCGCCGGCCCGTGTTGGCGCTCGTGCCCGCGATGTAGGCGAGGCCGCGCGTGTCCGCCCCCAGCGCGACTCCCAGGGGGAGCGGAATGGAGGTGTTGAATGCGGGCGCGGGCGTCGTGTTGTAGGGCGTCCAGGAACGGTTCAACGGATTCCAGAGCACCTGGCCGACGTGCGTCACGGGGAACGCGACGTTGTCCCAGGCAATGCCGATGAACTCGCGCCGGCCCAGGGCGGTGGTGCCCACCTCGATGACGACCAGGCGCGTCAGCCCGGCATCCAGCGTCTGGGCCAGCAGCGACAGGTTGCCGAGCAGGCCCGGCCCGCTGTTGAGCACCTCGGTGAAGCCCGCCGCGAAGTAGTTCGCTCCGGTGATGCCATTGATGGCACCCAGTGCACCGGTGTACGTGCCGTTCCGCAGGGCGGAGTTGCCCCCGTAGTCGAACATGTTCTGGTGGAAGATGAGGGCCATGTGCGCTCCTGGGGCAGGCGGGGTGGTTGGCGCCCCGGAGTGCATGTCACGGACCACCCACCGCGCGGTCGCCCCTTCGAGGGGGCGCTCCCGGAAATGAACCCGGGCTGCGTCTGCACGGAACGCCGCCGCGTCTGCATGGAACGCTGACGGAATCGACCCCGAAGACACGGCGATACGAGCCCCCAGGCAGGACACGCCGCGACGACGTTGCGTGTTCTGTTTCAAACAGGTTTTACAGAATTGGCGTACTATTCATGAAAACCCGCCTGGAGGCGTTTGCCTCTGCCTCGGAACAGCGGGTTCCCAAAGGGGAAAGTATGAACAGGCTGGTTGTGATTGCCGTCACGATAGGCGGAGCGCTGGTGACAGGGTGCAGTGGCCTGACGCAGGAGCCGCCCGCCGCTGCTCCAGAGTCCGAGGCGTCCGTTGGCTCCACCCGGCAGGCGGTCGTCTCCGTGGCGCTCGAGGATGCGCTCGCGTGCGTGCAGGAGTACGTCGACGCGGGGACCTGCGACTGGACGCACTGGAGCGAGATGTATGAAGCGTGCGCGACCTATGACCACCCTGCGCTCGACGACGGGTTCCTCATCGCGGAGGTCCAGGCGGGACGCTGCACGGCCGCCAACTGGCCCACGCTGCGCGCGCAGCTCGTTGCCGCGGCCTCCCCCGTCCTCGTGCGCACCCACTGTGACTCCGCCTCCGAGGTGATACAGGGGACGGAGGTCGACGGCTGCTTCACCCTGGCTGACGCGGAGGCCTCCTACGTCAGCGTGGAGCCCTACACGACCGTGGCGCTCTATTCCGGCGCGGGCTGCACCGGCGAGACGCTCACCGCCCAGGCCGACACCAATCTGTGCGAGACCCCGTACGCCAGCGGCGCGAGCACGAACGACAACGTGAGGTCCTACCGGATTCAACCGGCCCAGGAGCGCCCCTCGCCTGCACGCTACGAGTGCGCTCCCGACGAGCCGACGTGCGTCAAGAACTTCAACAGCAACCTGGCCGCGGTCAACTCGACTCATACCGTCAGGATCGTCCGCGTCACCCAATCCGGACGTACCACGCCCTCGATTGCCGATATCAAGAGTGACCTCCAGGAGCTGTATGGATACTTCGGCACGGCGTCGCGCGGTCAGGTGGGCCTGAACCTCCTCGACGGGACGCATCGGACCGTGAACGTGGCGAGCAACGCCAGCTGCAAGCAGGCGGAGTCCCAGGCCAGGAATGCCAGCAACGCGGACGCATTCCTGACCGTCATCATGCTGCCTCAGGGTTTGTGCACAAACCCGTCGCACGCGGACTCGCGCCGCATCTACCTCCGCAACCGCCTGCCGATTCTCTACGCCCACGAGACAGGGCACGTGCTCGGCCTCAACCACGGCGAGCGGCTCGACGAGAATGGCGAGCGCGTGGGGAACAGCGACACGACCACGCTCATGGCCCGGATGCCGGCGCTCAGCTACAACCTGCCGCAGCTCCACTGGCTGGGCTGGACGCAGAAGGAGGAGCTCGTCCAGATCAACTCGGCCCTCGAGGACGGGAGCGCGCTCGACATCACCCTCCGGCCGGTGGACCAGAATGCCGGGAGCAACAGCCCCCTCCCGTTGGGTGCCGTCTGGGAAATCCCCAACATCCCCTATCGGCTGTTCGTGTCCGTCCCGAGGTCACGCACCACGGACATCAGCCCGTTGGAAGGCGGCTCGGTGTTCGTGCACCGCGCGCGAATCTGCGAGGGCTGCACGGGCATGGCCATGGGCACGTTTCGGCTCGGGCGGGTGGACCCCAAGTCCACCAAGGGGCTCATCTTCACGGACATCGTCATCACCCCGGTGAGCTACGTGAGCCACGGGATCCGGGTGGACGGGAAGAACGTCGAGGTGTTCGACTCCGTCACGCTGCGCATCCGGAAGGCGACCCCGGTGGTGCGCACTCCTGCCGCCGGCACGGTGGCGAGCAGCAACCGGCCGACCTTCAGCGGGACGGCGCAGGCGGGCCTCAAGATCAATCTATGGGTGGATGAGGTCCGGGTGGCCATTCCCACGGCCACCGCCGAGGGCACCTGGAGCTTCACTCCAACCACGGCGCTGTCGCCGGGGGCCCACACGGTGCGGGTCTCGGCGACGGATGGAGCGGGCACCATCAGCCCGAGCTCCAGCGCTTACACCTTCATCGTTCCCTGAGCACTGGGGGCACATGCGTGGAGTTGCCCCGTCAAATGGCAACTTCAGAGACCCGTCGCGGTCTCTCATCCGGGAGCCGGTGGGGACACCACTCCAGGAGGTCCCTTAACGACTTCTGTGAAGCGGTGCCGTGCACCACCCAGTGTCTGGAGGCCGGCCGCATCACCACCTGCGGTGCCTACGGCGTCTGCAACGGCGCCTCGCCGGCCGCTCCGTCCGAGCCGCAGGCCTCCGTGCAGCCCGCGCCCTCCCAGACCGATGAGGATGCGTTGGAGGCCGTCTGCCGCGAGCCCGAGGCCCGGAGTTAGCCACCCGCCGTCATCCGTTCTTCCTGGAGCGAGGTGCACTCCACCTCCTCCAGGAAGTCTCCCAGCGCGACGTTGACCGCCTGGGGGCTGCTCCAGGATACAAATGTGCCCGCGGGTGCGTCTTTATTTGTTGTAGGGGGCAGGACGACCTTGCTCCGCGGTGGGCGGTGCCGCGGTCGATGCTGAGCCGGTGAAGAAGTCGATCAGCCCGTGCGGAGCGTTGTCGCCGAAGCAGCGCCGGAGGATGCTCGCAGCCTCGGCGGCTTCGTTCGTGCTCCGGGCGAACAGGGGTTCGGTGAGGTCGGGTCAGGCGCCTGCGCGTCTTTCGGTGCGCCGCGCGCGAAGCACGCGGCGCACCGATTCTCCTACCGAGACCGCGCTGAAATCAGGGCACACCGCCCCATAGCGGTATCGCGGACAGCTACTCAGAGTCCGTTGGGGACCACGGTCACGGTGCCGGAGCCCCTGTTGGTCAGGATGAGATCGGCGTACCCATCCGCGTCCATGTCCGCGGTGGCGATGGCGTTGAGGCCAGGCGAGGCGCCGGTCGTGACGACGGTGCCCGAGGTGAAGCCTCCGTTGCCGTCGCCGGTCATCGGGCGGACGCCGCCCGAGGCCGTTGTAACGAGGATGTAGGCGTCGAGCTTGCCATCGCCGTTGAAGTCATCGGCCACGACGCCCAGCGCCGAGTTGGCGGCCGCAGTGGCCGAGGCGGTGGACGGAACGCCGCTCGCGAAGGTGCCGTTGCCGTTCCCTTTGAAGAAGAAGAGGAACCGGCCGGCCGCGCCGTTCGAGAGGATGTCGAGCGTGCCGTCGCCGTTGGCGTCGCCGAAGGCGATGCCCGCCGTCTGGCCGGAGGCGGCGTTGGTGTAGGAGACGGGTGCGGTAAACGAGCCGTTGCCCTGGTTGATGAGGATCGACAGGCGTGCGCTGGCGGGGCTCGTCACCACGAGATCGGAGAAGCCATCGCTGTTCAGGTCACGGCAGGCGATCGTCGACTGCGCGCCGCCGGTGTTCGGGATGCCGATGAGCGTGGGCGCGCCGAAGCTGCCCGCGCCGGTGCCGAAGAGCACGCTCACCTGGCTCAGGGTCACGCTTGTCGTGGCGATGTCAGCCACCCCGTCGTGATTGAAGTCCCCGGTGCAGAGGTGGACGGAGCCCGGGGTGCCGGTGGTGAAGCTCGTCGGCGCGCCGAAGGTCCCGGGCGCGCTCGGGCCCAGGTTCTTGTAGACGCTGATGTCTCCGTTGATGAGGGGCAGGTTGGTCTGGCCGTTGACGGTGACGGCGTCGAGCCACCCGTCGCCGTCCACGTCCACGGCCACGACCGCGTTGCTGGAGAGCGAGGCGCTCCCGTAGTTGACCTCCGACTGGACGCTGGCGTCGCCGTTCCCCAGGAAAACGGAGAGCGAGCCAGAGGGCGTCAGGATCGACCCGGATTCGGCGTTGGCCACCAGGATGTCGAGCTTGCCGTCGCCATTCACATCGGCGACCGCCGGGGCCAGCGGGTTGTGGTTCGCGGGGGAGCTGACCGGCGTGCCGGGGACCTGGCCGGGGGGGGCGGCCTGGCAGGTGCCGTTCGAGCAGATCTGGCCGGTCGAGCACACGATGCCGCAGGCGCCGCAGCTATCGGCGTCGCTCTGGAGGTTCACCTCGCAGCCGTCGGACGAGTCCCCGTTGCAGTCCCCGAGGGTGCCGGAGCAAGCCTGGCAGTTGGTCCCCTCGTAGGTGGGCGCGCACTCGCAGGTGTAGCTACCCACGCCGTCGATGCAGGTGCCACCGTTCAGGCAGGGGCTTGCGGCGCACTCATCGATGTTGGTCTCGCAGTTGGTGCCGGTGAAGCCGGGAGCGCATGCGCACGTGTAGCTATTGATGCCGTCGGTGCAGGTGCCGCCGTTCAGGCAGGGGCTTGCGGCGCACTCGTCGATGTTGGTCTCGCAGTTGGTGCCGGTGAAGCCGGGAGCGCACTCGCAGGTGTAGCTACCCACGCCGTCGATGCAGGTGCCACCGTTCAGGCACGGGCTTGCGGCGCACTCGTCGATGTTGGTGCAGGTCACGCCGTCGCCCTCGTACCCCGCGTTGCAGGCGCAGGTGAAGGAGCCCACGGTGTTGGTGCAGGTGGCGTTTTCGTTGCAGTTGTCGGTACCGGCGGCGCACTCGTTGACGTCGGCGCAGGTGCCGCTCTGGCACGTGAGGCCGTCGCAACAGGGGACCGTGGCGTCGCACGGCGCGTTCACGGACAGGCAGCCCTGGCCGCTGCACGTCGGGTCGTAGAGCGGCGAGGTCGGGTCGAGGCTGGTGACGTAGTCGCCGCTGTGATCGCTGTGCGCGTTGACACACGCCTGCTCGCTAACACGGACGATCGTGTAGGGATGAATCATCGAGCTGGTCTTGTGGCAGATCTGGACCGTACCGTTGACATCGAAGTAATCGCACTGCTCGGCGGTGAGGGCGGAGTCGGCCGAACCGACGTGCACGTCATCCTCTTCGGTCAGGGTCGGGCTGCAACCGCCGATGAGGCCGAGCAAGCCGGCCCCCGTGAGCATGACGAGGAGAGAAATTGATTTGTGTTTCATGGAGATTCCCCCTGAAAAGACGCACCACGGCCTCGCGACGGCTTGCGCGGAGCTCGCGGGCACCCAAGCTGGACTGTCATTGACTGCGGGCTATATATTTCACCCGCAGTGAAAATATACAGCATCCATTGGCAGCCCATCAATTACCAATTCATGACCGCGGTCGGATTCCTGCCGATTCGGCACAATGATCGTAGTTTTCGCACAGTCAAATCCATGCATGAGTCAGCGCAAACCCATCACTTTCGACGTGGGTCGGACACGCGCCAGCGGCGATAAATTATTTATGCTGACATGGTGTACGCGCAGTACGAACTGGCGCATCGCATCCTCGAGAGTGCCGCGCCGCTGCTCGAGGATGCGCGCTGGTACGCCATCCTGACGCAGTGCGAGGATATTCTCGACTGCTGGGAGCTCGTTGCGGGTCGGCTGCGCTACGAGCGGCACCTGACGGAGGAAGAGCAGGCCCGAGAGATGCTGCAACAGCTCGAGCCATCGCTCCGGGGCCGTCTGGACTGACGGCGTAGTAGGACGAGCTGGTCCCGGCTGACGTCTTGATCTCACATCGGCTCGCCCCCCGCCCCATCCGTTTCGTCCCTCCTCGTTCTCATCCCCGCTGGAGCGGCGCTCTGGGCCTGGTGGAAAGCCGCGCAAGCGCCAGCGCCCCCATGCCGCTTCGACACGCACGTCACACAGGGGCTTCTGGACTGATGAAGACCCAAAGCGGTAAAATAGGCAAATCCAGCAATACGCACTTCGGGCGGAACTTTGCATCCCTCTGTGCGAGGCCAGGAGGAAGCCATGTCCAGAATTCGTGCCATACCGATTCTCGCCACCCTGCTGATACTCATTGCCGGCTGTGGAACCGGCGCTCCATCGTCCGAACCGAAAAGCGCGGAAGTTGAACGCCAGGAGAGTCCTTCCGCGCCTCTGACGCTGGATACGGCGGCGCCCACGGCGACGTGGAGCACGGGTGGGCAGGTGGCCACGTATGTCGTTCCTGCCGGCAAGACGCAGGCGGAGTTCCAACTCTGGGGCGCTGGTGGCGGCGGTGGTGCTCCGAACGGTGGAGGCGGCGGAGCCTGGGTGCAGGCCTCCTTCCCCGTCACTGCCGGCGACACCCTGGAGATTCGCGTCGCCAGCGGCGGTGCCGCATACGGAGGTGGCGGCGGCGCCTCCTACGTCCTGCGCAATGGCACCGTCATGCTCATCGCCGCGGGTGGCGGTGGCGGCGGCGTTGACGGTTGCAGTGGCTGCACCCGCTCCGCGGATGCTTTGGCAGGAGCCGGAGGCGCCGGTGGCCCCGCCGCAGGCAGTGGGCAGAATGGCCGTCCCAACAACTACGTGCAGACCGGCTCGGGCGCGGGCGGTGGTGCGACCCAGACGGCTGGCGGCGTGGCCGGCATCAGCAATGACCAGAACCCGTATGGTTATAACGAGTGCACGGCCAACGGCTTCGCGGGGGCCGCCAACCAGGGTGGCGCGGCGCGCGTGTGCACCAGCACCTATACCGCCGCCAGCTTCCAGTTGGGTGGCAAGGGCGCCGGCAATGGCTCCGGCGGAGGTGGCGGTGCGGGCTACTTCGGCGGAGGCAGCGGTGGCCAGAAGTACACCTATACCGGCGGCGGTGGTGGCGGTGGCTCGTCGTGGATTCACTCCACTGCCACGCTGATTGCCACCTCGGGTGGCGATGCCCGCCAGCCGGGTGGCACCACCTCCCCTGACTACGCCAACACCGTGGCCCTCGGCGGCGCTGCGCAGACCGAGCCCTTCGGCACGCCTCCTCAGCCCGGCTCCTCCGGGCTCGTGACCCTGAGGCTCGCGGGAGCGAGCACTCCGCCCACGGCGACGTGGAGCACGGGTGGCCAGGTGGCCACGTATGTCGTTCCGTCGGGCAAGACGCTGGCGGAGTTCCAACTCTGGGGTGCCGGTGGCGGCGGTGGTGCCCCGGGCGCAGGCGGTGGCGGCGCGTGGGTCCACGCCTCCTTCCCTGTCACTGGCGGCGACACCCTGGAGATTCGCGTTGCCAGCGGCGGTGCCGCGTACGGCGGCGGCGGTGGTGCCTCCTACGTGCTGCGCAATGGCACCGTCATGCTCATCGCCGCGGGCGGTGGAGGTGGCGGCGTCGATGGTTGCGGCGGGTGCTCCATGGATCCAGGTGGGCTGACGGGCGCTGGAGGCGGTGGCGGTCTCGCTGGAGGCAACGGCCAGAGTGGCCGCTCCAATGAATACCTGCAGACCAATTCGGGCGCGGGTGGTGGCGCCACCCAGACCGCCGGCGGTGTAGCCGGCATCAGCAATGACCAGAACCCGTATGGCTACGACGAGTGCACCGCCAACGGCTTCACTGGCGCCGCCAACCAGGGTGGCGCGGCGCGCGTGTGCACCGGCGGCACCTATACCGCCGCCAGCTTCCAGCTCGGCGGCCAGGGCATCGGCAACGGCTCTGGTGGTGGCGGTGGTGCCGGCCGGTTCGGCGGAGGCAGCGGCGCTCACAAGTGGACCTATACCGGTGGCGGCGGTGGCGGTGGTTCCTCGTGGGTTCATCCCAACGCCACGCTGATTGCCACGGTGGGCGGAGAGGCCCGACAGGCGGGCGGCACCTCCTCTCCTGATTATGCAAGCCCCGTGGCCCAGGGTGGTGCTCCGCAGACCACGCCCTTCGGTACGGCTCCGCAGCCTGGCGCCTCCGGACTCGTGACCCTGAGGATCGCGGGAGCAACCACGCCGCCCACCGCGACGTGGAGCACGGGTGGGCAGGTGGCCACGTATGTCGTTCCTGCCGGCAAGACGCAGGCGGAGTTCCAACTCTGGGGCGCTGGTGGCGGCGGTGGTGCTCCGAACGGTGGAGGCGGCGGAGCCTGGGTGCAGGCCTCCTTCCCTGTCACTGCCGGCGACACCCTGGAGATTCGCGTCGCCAGCGGCGGTGCCGCGTACGGAGGTGGCGGCGGCGCCTCCTACGTCCTTCGCAATGGCACCGTCATGCTCATCGCCGCGGGTGGCGGTGGCGGCGGCGTTGATGGTTGCAGCGGGTGCACCCGCTCCGCGGATGCTTTGGCAGGAGCCGGAGGCGCCGGTGGCCCCGCCGCAGGCAGTGGGCAGAATGGCCGTCCCAACAACTACGTGCAGACCGGCTCGGGCGCGGGCGGTGGTGCTACCCAGACGGCTGGCGGCGTGGCCGGCATCAGCAATGACCAGAACCCGTATGGCTATAACGAGTGCACGGCCAACGGCTTCGCGGGTGCCGCCAACCAGGGTGGCGCGGCGCGCGTGTGCACCAGCACCTATACCGCCGCCAGCTTCCAGTTGGGTGGCAAGGGCGCCGGCAATGGCTCCGGCGGAGGTGGCGGTGCGGGCTACTTCGGCGGAGGCAGCGGTGGCCAGAAGTACACCTATACCGGCGGCGGTGGTGGCGGTGGCTCGTCGTGGATTCACTCCACTGCCACGCTGATTGCCACCTCGGGCGGCGATGCCCGTCAGCCGGGTGGAACCACCTCCCCTGACTACGCCAACACCGTGGCCCTCGGCGGCGCTGCGCAGACCGAGCCCTTCGGCACGCCTCCGCAGCCTGGCTCCTCTGGGCTCGTGACCCTGAGGCTGTAGCCGCTTCTGGCACGACGAGCGAGAAACGAATCGGGGGCGGACCGCGAGCTGGTCAGGCGCGATCCGCCCCGCGCTCAGATGCTTGGACGACAGCCAGCCCTCAGTCTTCAACCCCGAAGAGGCGGGGAGGCCTCCCCTTCTTGTCGGCCACCTGCTTCACGTAGCCGTCCCACCTGAGAAACACCCCGTTCCACTCCATCGAAGCGAAATACTCGTCGGCGGAACGGTCGAGGTCCACTTCAGGCATATAGAGACCTACGACGCCGCGTTCGAGGACCCCCTCCGCGAGAACACCTTTCTCACGAAGAATCATCAAGGGCAGCCCCAACTGGTATGCCATCGCCACTTCGATGTGCGGCCAAGGGCTGGTGAGCCAATTGCCATCGATTGAGGAGGTATTTGTCCCGGCAATATCCGTCTGATGCCTGGCCATCCCCTTCTCGATGAAGGTTCGTCTGAAGGCGATGGTGAGCAGCCCATTCGACTCCAACATGAGCCTGCGGATGGACGTCAATGGTGCAGACATGTCGTAGTCGGTGACGCCCAGCGTTCGCGGCTGGAAGCCACGCTCGTCCAGGAGTTTCTTGAGGCGATCCAGGAACGCGGCCTGGCGCTGGTGAACGGGCTTGGGATAGCTGAGGAAGATGGAGATCTTCATGTTCGCCGCTGAGCTCGCAGACGCGGGTTATGGGGCGTCGTCCCCAGAGCGCTCCGAGGGGCCCGAAGTGGAAGGGCGCGCCGGTGGGAAAACAGGGCCGTAACACGCGCCTTGATAGACGTAATAGCTGTAGTTCGCGTCACAGTCCTTCAGGCTCACGGCCAGCTTCGTCCAACATCCACCGTTGATGGGAATCTGTGCCCTGTTGGGACAGCGGCCCGCGGCATCTGCCCGTGTCTGTCCTGGGAGGGGTTTGGGCGGTATCTCCACAGAGACGGCAGCCCAAGCCGACGGTACCCGAGTGGGAGGAATCGGGGCGGTCAGTGCGCCGTCTCCGACGGCCGCGGTGCCGCCATCCTTCGCCTCCTCGAATGCTGACGCCTGTTCCTGCTGGGCCTCCTCACCGGGATGCGCGCTCAGCAGCCACCCGGCTCCAATCGCCACGGCACCTCCCAGGCTGGCCGCGGTGAGCCAGGTGCCTCTGGTGCGCCCTTGCTTCCGATGCATAACGGGCCGCCCGGCGCCCCTTGCCTCCACGGGCTCGGACTCCCCCTGTGCGAAGAGCGGCACGTCCGCCTCCGGCCCCGCTCTTCTCGCGGTCTGCTCCAGAGCCTCGGCCAGCTCGCGGGCACTTCCCCTCGCCTCGGGACTCACCAAGAGCATTCTCGACACGAGCTCGCTCAGCTCCGCGCAGCAGCGGACGTTGACGAGGTGTGGAGGCCGTGGGCCCGTCCCCTCCGGGCCCCAGATATGGGCTGTCTCGCCCGGCAGTGCCGGCGTGGGAGGGTACTCGTCGGTCACCAGCCGGTAGGCGGTCATCCCCAGTGCGAAGACATCATCCCCCGGGCCGGGGGCATAGGGACTGGCTGTCGGCTCGAAGGGGATGCGAATGGAGCCCCACGCCTCGGGCGAACGGTAGGGGGGCGTCCCGGGAGGAAACGGTGGCGACGTCAGCGTTGCTGCTCCCACGTAATGCCCGGAGCCGAAGTCGGTCAGGAAGACCCGGCCGTCCGCGGCGCTCACGAGCGCGTTGTCCCCTTTCACATCCCGGTGGACGCCGCCCGCGGCATGCGTGGCCTCCAGTGCCCGCGCGAGGCTGCCAAGAGCGCGGAGCACCTGCCGCGACGTGGGCCGCTGCACTCGCGCCCATTCATACAGGGAAAGGCCCTCGATCCACTCCATTGCGAGGTAGGGGTGAGCAATGCCTCCCGGCTGCAGCCAGGTTCCATGACCCACGAGGCGCGGGATGCCCGGGTGCCGGAGGCGAGAGAGCAGCTCCACCTCTCGCGCGAAGCGTGCATCTCCGGGGTACAGGGCCAGCTTGAGCGCCACGGGCCCGAGGACTTCCTCCACCCCGAAGGCGCGGTAGACGGCACCGTATGCGCCCCACCCTCGTCGCTCCAGCACACGCCATGGCCCTACCCTCGTACCCGGGGGCAGGCGTGCCGGATACAGTTGGCCAGGCTCCATGGAGTGCTCCGCGAGGAGGAAGTGCGTACGCTGCGCGTGCGGCGAGCCTACTCCCTGCATCATCACGTGTCAGCGCAATCTCCAGAGTCGGTACCCTTCTCGAACACCTGGAACTGCCCTCGCGACCTGCTCAGCTGACTCCAGCGCAAGGGTTACCCCTGAGCGCCGGGGTTGAGTCCCAAGCGCTCACGGTCCTCCCAGCAGCCCACGTCCCTGCGGACGGATCCAAGGCGCCGCTGTCGAACCGGCTCAACTCCAGGCATGCCACCAGGCGACCCACGGCCCCTCCGCCCGGAGACCCTGCCAAGGAGCCCCGGTCCGTCGTGTCGCCCTGCGGCCCGCCGACGTGCCCGGCCAGTCGTCATGCCGCACCGTGTCCACCTCTCGCCGTGAGGACACTGACTCCAATTCGAGGGGACGCCATGGACGTCAACGAGGTCATCGACAAGGCCCGCGACAGCATCACCGTGAAGCGCGTCTACGGAGAGGCCATCCAGCAGGGTGGAATCACCCTGATTCCCGCGGCCCTGGTGGCCGGCGGTGGAGGGGGCGGAGGCGGCGAGGGGCCGGCTCCCCAGCAGGCCGGAGTGGAGGGCGAGGCCGCGAAGGCAAGCGGCTCGGGCAGCGGCTTCGGTCTGCGGGCCAGGCCCGCGGGCGCCTTCGTCATCCGCGAGGGCAACGTCTCCTGGGTCCCCGCCGTGGACGTCAACCGCATCGTCCGGGGAGCGCAATTGCTCGTGGGCACGGCGCTCATCCTCTTCGGCATCAACCGCATCCTGAGCACACGCCGCTGAGGGCTCCACTGGAAGAGCGATGACCATGCGCCGACCCGACGGGATGGCCCGGAGCCCCCGTCGGGCGGCGGATACGAACAGAGACATCAGACTACGGATTGACCTTGAGATTCCAATAATCAAAGAAGAAAGCGCCGATGGATTTCCTCAGGCTGTTGAGCTGAGCCCCACCCTGCGTGGTGCCATAATCCCAGACAGTCCCGAACCTGTTGTCGCCGGCCTGGCATTGCTCGTAAACCTCTCCGTGGATGGCCAATGCATAGCCGGTCCTCGCCTCGCTGGTCACCAGCGCGGAGTTCATTCCCATCGCCGACACCTTGCCGTCGAAATCGACACGGTTCATGCTTGAGGTGACGTAGGGCACGTTGACAGAGCCCGTCTTGTCGAAGCTGCCCGTCTCGGTGACGGTCAGGTCGAGCGCGGGTGGATTGGTATCCACACTCCAACGGCCGCGCTCCTTCGCCTCGGGGGAACTGTTGGTAGTCTCGGCGCTGACGGCCGTGCGAGCGCTGATACGGCCGTGATGGGTGAATTGCGCCGGACACCCGTCGCAGTAGCTGGTGGAATCGAGACTCTTGGCGTGGAAGACCTCCTCGCTGTTGTCGGGAAAGTGCACCTTGATGTCCCGCACACCGCGAGGGACATACTGCGAGCAGGTCACCTTGAGCCCCACCGTGCTGCTGCCCGAAGCCAGGGCGAAGCGACCCTGCTGGGTGCTGCCCTGGGGATTGATGACGAGGGTCATCTGGTGCTTCGCGCCCGGCCCGTTCCACCCTGAGACATAGCCCAAGGCGTCATGGACGTTCAGGGTATGGCCCACACCACCCGGGTTGCGGCCCTTCGTGGACTCCCACAAGCAACGGCACTGGATCACATCGGCAACCCGTTGTGCCACCTGATCGGTGTAGACCAGCACTTCGCCGCGCAGGTGGGGGAAATGCTCGCTCACCGCCTTCACCAGGTCGACATGCTCTCCCCCGTACTCCGCCTTGACGAAGTCGAGGGCCTGGGTCAGCTCGGTGCTCACATGCATGACTTCCGGACCGGAGCCGATGCCAGGCGACACCGCGAATCCACATTCATCTTCATTCGGGCAGTCCAGGTTGACGTCGTAGGGCTGGACGGCCAGCGCCTGGCCCCTCGAGTTCTTCAGGATGAGCTTCTGGGCCCAGCCCGTCTCCCAGGGCCTCTTCAGCGCGCCGAACAACTTCACCTCCGACACCTCGCCAGGCTTCAGTTCCACCTCCTGCGCGGCCAGGACATTCTCCCTGCCATCGTAGGAGAGCAGCTTCGCTGACTCAGGCGGCATCCCCTCCCGGTCCTGCCACAGGATGCGCACCGTGAGCGCACCGTCTTCCAGCGCCAGGCCGACGATGCTGGCGGCGGCGTCACTCTCTCCTTCCTCCGTGTCGCCGGCCCAGGCGGGCGAGGCCAGCATCAGGCCTCCCAACACGAGCGAGCGCAGGAACGGCGAACGCAACGAATACGTGACGAGGTCACGAAGACCTCGTGAGAAACGATGGGTCATGGGGTGAGTCCTTGTGCGGGGATGAAACGCGCGGCCTGACCGGGCGCGGCAGGACGCGCGCTCACGTGAAGCAGGCGCCGTGCCATTTATCATCCATGCGACACAATGAAAATAAAGACAGCATGCCTGGAAAACACGCTTTGCTGTTACATGGCAGGGATATGATTTGAGCTCGGAATGTGTCCGTTTCAGTCACGGAACCCCACCCGGCTGTAGCGCGGAACGCTACTCTGGCGGTCGCCGCACCCTCCCACGCGTGACGGCCCACGATGTAGCCTCGCGCCTGACACCCCGCGCCGCTCATGACCGACGAAGCCCTGACCCTCTCCTCCCTCGCTGACTTCTCCACCCTCGAGCGGCTCTTGAAGGAGCAGGGGCTGGACGCGCTCCAGGCCGCGCTCGACCCGCTGGGAACCAGGACGGTTCGCGTCATCCAGCGAGCCCTCTCGCTCGACGCGGAGTTCCTGCGCGCGCATCCGGAGTCACTCTTCCAGTGCCTCTACAACCGCCTGCGCTGGTTCGATGCGCCCGATGCCGCGGAGCATTTCGTCCCCGGCTCCATGGGCCCCTGGAGCGACCCGCAGGCCCAGGTGTGGCAGCTCGCGAACCACTGGCGCCGGCAATGGGAGGCCCGGGGTGACGCGGCGTGGGTGGAGTCCCTGCGACCCCTCCCCGGGCCGCTGGAGGGCAACGACCAGTTCTTCTCGCACGGCGCCCAGGTGCTGTGCACCGCCTACAGCCCCTCCGGGGCGTGGCTGGCGACGGGGACGTGGGAGGACTCGGAGAACGTGCACGTCTGGGACGTGGCCACCGGGACGCGCCTCCAGACGATGGAGGGACATGAGGGCGAGGTGCGGAGCGTCGCGTGGAGCCCTGATGGCACGCGGCTGGCGTCTGGCTCCCGAGACCACGACGCACGCATCTGGGATGTCGAAACGGGCGCCCTCCTGCACGCGTTGACGGGCCAGGAGGGACAGGTGACCTCGGTGGCCTTCAGCCCGGATGGCAGGTGGCTCGCCACCGCGAACCTCGGGTGGCGCGTCCGGCTGTTCGACGTGGCCACGGGCCAGGTGGTCCGCACACTCAAGGGGCATGAGCAGTCCGTGCTGAGCGTGGCCTTCCATCCGTCGGGCCGCTGGCTGGCCTCGGGGGCATCGGACAACACCGCGCGCATCTGGGACCTGGAGACAGGCGCGCAGGTTGCCCGAATCCCCACCCAGACCCACGTGTCCTCGGTGGCCTTCAGCCCGGACGGGGAATGGCTCGCGCTGAGCGACCTGGACGGCATCGTCCGGGTGGAGACGCGGGATTGGAAGCGCATGCCCGGCGAGTGCGGACAAGCCCCCTACTCGCACGTCTCCTGGATCGGCAACTCGAGGCTGGGCGCACTCACCTTCAACCGCGCGGAAGTCCTGGACGCCCGGAGCGGCGACGTGCTGGCCACCCGCTCCTATCTGAGCGATGGACGCCAGCGCGGCGCGGCCTTCCACCCGGATGGGAAGCGCTTCGCCCTGACGGCGGCGGACGGAAGGCTGCTCGTCGGCGACGTGGACGCGGTCCCCTCCCCCACGCTGCTGGCCGAGCAGGACCGCGTGCGGAGCCTGTGGGGGCACGCCGAAGGGGCGCGTGGCGTCGCACGGCTGAAGGAGGCGACCTGGAGCATCGATTCGGAGGGGCGCGCGGACACCTTGCCGCAAGAGTATCGGGAAGCCCCCTTGCAGCCATGGCGGCTCAGTCCGGATGGCGCCATCCTGGCGTGCCCCCTGATGCATCTGGGCGAGCGGCCCTACCGGCCGGGCATCCAGCTCATCGACGCGCGAAGCCGCGAGCCCGTGCGCGTCCTGTCGGCCCCGCCGAAGGACATCCCTCCCGGGGACAAGGGCGGCATCACGAGCACGCTGCCCATGGCCATCTCTCCCGATGGCCAGCTCCTCGCCGCGTCCCTCCTGAAAGGCGCGGTCCATGTCTGGCGCGTCTCCGACGGGGTCCTGCTCCACACGCTGCGAGCCCCACGCGAGCCCGCGGCGATGGTGGACTTCACGCCGGATGGCGGCTTCGTCGTGTCGGCCTACGAAGGCAGCTCGCGCATGTTGCTGCATGAGGTGCGAAGCGGGACGGTGGCCATCGACACCCAGGCGCTCGTGCACCCCGAGCCGGCCTACGCCGCGGCGGCCCAGGCGCCCTGCATCGCCGTGGGACAACACTCCGGAGACCTCCTGCTCTTCGATTTGCCCAAGGGCTCACACCGGAAGCTCCACGTGTCGGAGTCGCCGGTCATCGGCCTGGGCCTCTCCGCGAATGGCGCCATCGTGGCGGCGTGTTGCCAGGACCATCGGGTGCGTGTCTTCGACACGCGCACGGGCGGGCTCCTGCATGACCTCCCCCACCCCTCCCTGGCCTTCTCTGTGGCCGTCGGTGACGGAGTCATCGTCACGCAGGCCAACGACATGCGCACGCGCATCTTCGACCTCCACACGGGCGCGCTGCATGTCGCGCTGAACGGCGGCGCGACGCCCGAGGATGTCGTGCGCCGGCGGTATTGGGAGACGCTGGGAGACGAACCCGTCGCGTTCCACCGGCGGCTGGAGCTCACGCCCTGGGTCCACTTCCACGACACGATGGAGGAAACCCTCATCCTGCGGGACGGACTCGTCCTCGGACGTGGGCGCACCGAGCAGGACCTCCTGTACGTCCTGAAGCTCCACGACCCGGCCCCGCTCCCGCCCGGGTAGCAGGACCCGTCACGCGCGCAGCGGGAGGCCGGCGGACGACGTCTCCAATCGCACACGTCCGTCCACGAACTCCACCACGGCATGGCCATCCGGGGCGTCCGGGAGGTTGACGTGGAAGGTGCCGCGGTACCACCGGGCCCGCTCCTCGCCAGCCGGCCGCGCTGGCAGCCGTGCTCGCAGTTCCTCGGGGAGCGCTGCCGCGGCGGCGGAGAGCCGGGCAGCGGCCTCGGGTTGCTGGCGTATCGCGAAGTCGTCCCAGACGCACCCGTAGGGTGAACCCATGTGCCCCGAGACGGTGAGGTCCTCGACCACGAGGCCTTCGATGCCAACCGGCGGGGTGATTCCGCCCGAGCGCTCGCGCTGTATCGCTCGCTGCCGACCGAAGACGTGCATCCCTTCGCCAGCTATCGCCGGGATGCAGGAGTGGCGTTCGGCCTCCATCGTCAGGGCGCTCGGGACGAGGCACTCTGGATGGCGCAGCGGGCCGTCGAACATGCGGGCGATGGCGGGTACGTGCGTCTGCGGGTGATGGGCCTGCTGATGGTTGCTCGCATCCAGGGCGCACCGGACCATGAGGGCACGCTGGCCAGGGCCGCGGCCATCGCGAAGCGGCTTGCGGACCCGGAGCTGCTGGTCCGGGTCGAACGTGCGCGAGGCCGGATGGCCGAGGTGAGCTAGCTATGGGGCATCGCCCCCAGACGGCTCCGAGGGCCCCGAAGTGGGAGGGCGCGCCGGTCGGAAGACAGGGCCGTAACACGCACCTTTGTAAACGTAGAAGTTCAAGTTCGCGTCACAGTCCTCCAGGCTCACGGCCAGCTTCGTCCAGCATCCACCGTTGATGGGAATCAGTGCCCTGCCGGGACAGCGGCCCGCGGCATCTGCCCGTGCCTGTCCAGGGAGGGGCTTGGGCGGTATCTCCACAGAGACGGCAGCCCAAGCCGACGGGGCCCGAACGGGAGCCATCGAGACGGTCAGTGCGCCGTCTCCGACGGCCGCGGTGCCGCCATCCTTCGCCTCCTCAAATGCTGACGCCTGTACCTGCTGGGTGCCCTCACCGGGATGCGTGCTCAGCATCCACCCGGCTCCAATCGCCACGGCACCTCCCAGGCTGGCCGCGGTCAGCCAGCTGCCCCCTTGCTTCCGATGCATAACAGGCCGCCCGGCGCCCCTTGCCTCCACGGGCTCGGACTCCCCCTGGGCGAAGAGCGGCACATCCGCCTCCGGCCCCGCTCTTCTCGCGGTCTGCTCCAGAGCCTCGGCCAACTCGCGGGCACTTCCCCTCGCCTCGGGACTCACCAAGAGCATTCTCGACACGAGCTCGCTCAGCTCCGCGCAGCAGCGGACGTTGACGAGGTGTGGAGGCCGTGGGCCCGTCCCCTCCGGGCCCCAGATATGGGCTGTCTCGCCCGGCAGTGCCGGCGTGGGAGGGTACTCGTCGGTCACCAGCCGGTAGGCGGTCATCCCCAGTGCGAAGACATCATCCCCCGGGCCGGGGGCATAGGGACTGGCTGTCGGCTCAAAGGGGATGCGAATGGAGCCCCACGCCTCGGGCGAACGGTAGGGGGGCGTCCCGGGAGGAAACGGTGGCGACGTCAGCGTTGCTGCTCCCACGTAATGCCCGGAGCCGAAGTCGGTCAGGAAGACCCGGCCGTCCGCGGCGCTCACGAGCACATTGTCCCCTTTCACATCCCGGTGGACGCCGCCCGCGGCATGCGTGGCCTCCAGTGCCCGCGCGAGGCTGCCAAGAGCGCGGAGCACCTGCCGCGACGTGGGCCGCTGCACTCGCGCCCATTCATACAGCGGCAGGCCCTCGATCCACTCCATCGCGAGGTAGGGGTGAGCAATGCCTCCCGGTTGCAGCCAGGTTCCATGATCCACGAGGCGAGGGATGCGCGGGTGCCGGAGGCGAGAGAGCAGCTCCACCTCTCGCGCGAAGCGTGCATCTCCGGGGTACAAGGCCAGCTTGAGCGCCACGGGCCCGAGGACTCTCTCCACCCCGAGGGCGCGGTAGACGGCGCCATAAGCGCCCCAGCCTCGTCGTTCCAGCACATGCCATGGCCCGACCCGAGTACCTTGGGGCAGGCGTGCCGGATACAGTTGGCCAGGCTTCATGGATTGCTCCGCGAGGAGGAAGTGCGTTCGACGTGCGCGGCGAGCCTACTCGCTGCATCGTCACATGTCAGCGCAATCTCCAGAGTGGGGAGCGTGAGCAGCTCCATCGCCTCGGTACGTGTGGCGGCAACGAGGAGTCGTACAGGAATCAGCAGCGCTCTCTTGGTACCGGGTGTCGTCAACGCGCAAGCGCAGGTTCCAGGACGTTGTCGTAGCGCAATGACGTATGTAGTTCGTTGTCAATCGTGGCAAGCCACACGAACGAGGGAGCCCCGCTGCGGGCGCGGCGGTCATTGATAGAAGCAATGCCGTCGCGTTCACACAGAAGGAGGAGAAATGGGGCAGCACACAATCGAGGTCGTGCGGGATGATGCGGCCCTACGGCAATGGGTGTCAGTGGTGGATGCCGCGGACGTGTGGGGCGTGCCCTCGTTCGAGGATGCGCGCTACCTGCGCACGGCGACGATGGGGCGCGTGGACTACGTGCTGAAGCTGGACGGCGCCCCCGTGGGTGCCGCGTTCATCGAGCCGCCCACATCTGGAAGTGGTGGGACGTGCGCGGTGGCCGGCGTCTGGGTGCGCCGCGAGCATCGGCGGCGGGGGCTGGGCTCCGCGCTGTACCGTGCGCTGTCCGTCCACGCGCATGGGCTCGGCCTGACGGAGCTGGAGGTAGAGGCCTACGCATCCCAGGAGGACGCGCTGCGCTACCTCGTCCAGCGAGGCTACAGGGAAGCCTTCCGGCACACCGAGCTCGTCCTGGAGCTGGCGGGAATCTCCGCCCCCGAGGTGCGGCCCCCGGAGGGCGTGCGAATCATCCCGCGCACAGGCCGGGACGAACTGCTGCCGGGCATGTACCAGGTGGCGCTCGAGGCCGTCCCCGACATGCCCGTCGACCCGCCGGAGGAAGTGGGCACCTTCGAGGAGTGGCGTGCCTCCGACATCGACCGGCCCATCCACACGCCGGACCTGACCTTCGTCGCGCTCCACGACAATGAGGTGGTGGGCTACGCGGTGCTCCAGCGCGGCCAGCGTGGCGTCGCCTTCCACAGCCTCACCGGCGTCAAGCGCGCCTGGCGCGGAAGGGGCATCGCCAGCGCGCTCAAGCGGGCGCAGGTCGCTGGCGCCATCCACGCGGGCTTCGAGCGCATGGTGACCGAGAACGTCGTCGAGAACGCTCCCATCCGCCATCTCAACGAGGTGATGGGCTACCGGCCCCTCCCAGGCGCCATCGTCTTCAGAGGCCCACTGCTCGACGCCTGACGCTCGACGGAACAGGCGCTGGAGACGACAATGCGCCCCATGCAAGGGAAAACAATTGTCATCACGGGCGCCTCGGCGGGCATTGGCGAGGCGCTGGCGGTAGCGCTGGCCGTACGCGGCGCCAACCTGGTGCTGGCGGCGCGCAACGAGGAGGCGCTCCAACGCGTGAAGGCCCGCTGCGAGTCGGCGGGCGGGCGCGCGGTGGTGGTTCCCACGGACGTGGGCGACGCGGAGGCCTGCCGCTGCATGGTGGACCGCGCGGTGGAAGCCTTCGGAGGCATCGACGTGCTCGTCAACAACGCGGGCCTGACGATGGATGCGCGCGTGGATGAGGTGAAGGACCTCTCCCTCTTCGAGCGGCTGATGCGCATCAACTACCTGGGCGCGGTGTACTGCACCTACCACGCACTGCCCCACCTCAAGGCCCGGCGCGGGCTCGTGGTGGCCGTCTCATCGCTCACGGGCAAGACGGGGGTGCCCGGCCGCAGCGGCTATGCGGGCAGCAAGCACGCCATGCACGGCTTCTTCGATTCGCTGCGCATCGAGCTGCGTGGTACCGGCGTGGACGTGACGGTCATCTGCCCTGGCTTCGTCGCCACCGACATCCGCGCCAGCGCGCTGGGCGCGGACGGCCAGCCCCTGCGGCAGAGCAAGCACGACGAGAGCGAGGGCAACATGGACGTGGACACCTGCGTGGCCATCATCCTGCGCGCCATGGAGCGGCGCGAGCGCGAGGTGGTGATGACCGCCAAGGCCCGCGTGGCCCAGTTCCTCAAGCTGGTGGTCCCGGGCGTGGTGGACCGCATCGCCGCACGCACCATGCAGGACCGGCAGCGCTGACCCGCGCGGTCGTGGCTCGGTGTCCTCCGTCAGTCCTGCGCCATCTCACTGGCGGAGCGCACTCCAATACGCGCAAAACCCGGTACTTGTCGTTTGACCTGAGACGAATTCCTGCCTCGCAACACATGCGGGCAGGACGTCGATAACTCCATCAGCAGGTCAGGGGTGAGGGGGAAACACGCAGTCCGCTCCTGGCCGGCACCACACCGGGGACAGTGTCATGAGCGGCATCTCCAGCGTTTCTTCGTCATCCGTCAGCAGGTCCACTGAGTCCGACAACACTCAGGAAGCCGAAAACAAGCGGGAGGTCGAATTCAAGCCGCCCCCTCCCCCGCCGCCGCCTCCCGAGCCGCCTCCGGATACCTTCGTGCAGCCCAGGCCCGCGCGCCGGTTGGAGCTGACGGGGGCACCTCCTCCGCCGCCCGCCGCCGAGCCCGCGGCGTCCAACCTGCTCACCGAGGACATCCGCGACGGCGAGGCCAACTGCCTGGACAAGGTGGGTGACTGGCTCGCACTGGCGTCACCGGAGCTTCGCGCGCGCTCCGAGGTGCTGATACTGAGCGACAACCGCCCGGGCGCGGAGGGACAGGCGGGACACGCCGTCATCCGTCAGGGCAGCGGCATCTTCGACCCCAGCACCGGGCGCAGCTACCCCAGCCTCGAGGCCTTCAACGCGGACGGCCGCTACAGCGTCGCGGGGACGGTGTCGGGCCCGGCCATGCACCGCATCCTCTCCGCGCCGCCGGGCTCCGCCGAGCGCCAGGCTGCGCTCGCCCGCGCGGGCGTGGACCCGGCGCTGGCCGCGATGCAGGTCGCCGACAGCGCGCCGACGGTGAACGTGAGCCAGGCGTGGAACCTGCTCATGCAGGGCTACCGCGACTCGCGCTCGCTCACCGGGGCCGCCAACTTCGCGCTCGAGAAGGCCGCGGGCGACCCGAAGGTGCAGGCGCAGATCATCGACCTGCTCCAGGCGACACCGGCCAGCACGCTCGACAACGCGCTGGCGAGCAACTTCGCCTACGAGATTCAAGAGGCCGTGCCCAACCCGCCGCCGCGTCCGCCCTCCATCTCCTCGGTGGGCACCACCCGCGTGTCCGGCAGCGCATTGGAAGCCGTAGCCGGGCAGGCCAGCCCCGGGAAGCTGACGCCGGCGCTCGACGCCGCGGTGTCTCGGGGCCACCTGCTGAAGGCGGACCGGGACGTGCTCGTCTCGTACCTGGGGTCCACCGGCGCGGCCACCAACGCCCGCATCGACACCGCGGTGGCGGAGGTGCACTCGGCCGAGCAGGCGTACTCGGCCGCGCTGGAGCAGCGTGAGGCGCTGGAGAAGCAGCTCGCGTCGGACATCGCCTCGTTCGGGCCCTACCTCACCGAGGCGCAGCAGAAGAACTACATCTCCGAGTACCGGAAGCTCCACGCGAGCGAGTACGCCGGCTTCGACGCCAAGGCGAAGGCCCTCAACGACGTGCTGAAGCGCAACGAGCCCCTGCTGGAGCAGGGACTCCGGGGCCCCGAGGGCACGGCGCACGCGCAGGTGGTGTACGCCGCCTATGCCGCCGTGGCGCAGTCTCCGCACGCGGACACGGCGCTGGCCTGGGCGGCGAAGATGGAGCAGCCCGGCTCGGCCTTCGCGCCCTTCACGAGCGCCATGGACATGGCCACCGTCCGCTCGAATGCGATGTCGGGCTCGCTGGCCAGCTACATGGAGAAGAACCCCAACGCCACGGCGTCGCAGGCCGTGGACCACCTGCAGTCCGTGCTGACGAATGCCTACCTGGGCCAGCAGGCCGGCGGGGCCGCGGTGGACCTGCGCGCCAGCAACCTGCCGAAGAACTGGCAGGAGGGGCTGCGGGGGCTTCGCCAGCTCGTCGCCGGCAACACGCAGGGCGGACTGAAGACGCTGGCCGCGCTGGAGGCGGGCTCGTCGCCGAAGTGGTCGGGGGCGTTCGCCGCGGCGGGCGTCTTCATCGGTCTGGCGCAGCTCAAGCACTCGGCGGACAACGGCGACGCGCTGGGCACCGCCTGGGCCGCGGCCTTCACCGGCCAGCAGTTCACCAGCGCGGTCAGCTCGGCGCTGACGGCGGCGAACCGCGCGGGCGGCGTGGCGACGGTGGCCGGACGCGTGGCGGGTGGCTTCGGCGCCATCGCCGCGGCGCTCGACATCTTCGTGCAGGCCAATGAAATCCGCGCCGGCCAGGGCAACGCCGGCACGGGGCTCTCCATCGCCGGAGACCTCATGGGGCTGGCGGGCGGCCTGATGATTGCCGCGGGCTCCACGGGCGTGGGCATCCCGCTCGCCGCCGTCGGCGCGGCCGTGTACATCATCGGCGAGCTGGTGAGCGCGGGCATCGTGGCGCGCCAGGAGTTCGAGCGGCAGGAGCAGCTCCGCCAGGACCAGCGCACCGTGCTGGGGAAGATTGGCGCCAACGTGGACCAACTGATGAACCTGGCGAAGTACACGACGCCGGAGCAGGTCGACGAGCTCGTGAAGACGACGGGCTGGTCGCGCGACCAGGTGCTCCAGCTCGGGACGACCTTCCCCGAGTTCTTCGGGAGCACCGGGGCGCTGCAGCAGCTCAACAAGGTGGCGGACGACTTCGGGCTGACGCCCGACCAGCGCTACAAGATGCTCGTCGCCATTGGCCAGACGGGCAATCCCAACGACACGGGCAGCTCGTGGGCGTTGCAGCGCTTCGCCAACGCGGTGAACGGGTTCCCCAACAACACCGCGGGCATCAAGATTCCCCCGGGGCTCAACCGCGAGCAGCAGTGGGTGTATTACCTGCGGGAGCTCGGCAACGCGCTGGGCTCGTATGACGGCCTGGGGCTCCGCAATGCCGCGTCCTACCTGACGCCCCACGCCTCCTGACGCCGGTGGGCGCCACTACAACGCGGGCACCGGCCAGCTCCCCCTTGCCCCTGAACAGGCGCGTCTTCACCTGCCATGCGCTCGCGGCCGACTTCTTGGCGGTGACGAGCAGCGTGTCGATGGAGACCTTCGCCACGCTGTCCGCCTGGGAGTCCACCGAGTGTCGCCGCACCGTGGAGACGTCCGAGGCCCATACGCCCAGGCTGAACCACTTCGTCCAGGTGCCGCTCACCTGCACGCGGATGAAGGTCTCCACCCAGGTGCCCGCGGGAGTCGCCGCCTCCCAGGAGGCAATGGCCTCGCGGAAGCCGAAGGCGCTGCTGATGATGGGGCTGGTGGCCTCGCCCTGAACGAACGAGCCGCCGTTGTAATACGTGCCCCCGTAGTAGCCGCCCGGCCCGTAGGGGTCAGTGCCGGCCCAGGCCTGGCCCGGGAGGAGCTGCAGGGTGCCATCGGCCGCCCTGCTCACGCCGCTGAGCTGCCATGAGAGGAAGTCGCCCCGGCTCGCCGCCCAGCGGGTGGAGGCGCTCTGGCCCGCCAGGGCCAGCGCGGGTGCGAGTGCGAGTGCGATGAACAGCGTGAGTACGGCGGACCTGGACTTCCGCATGGCGCCTCCGGGGATGTTCATGTCTGCCATTCTTGGCTTTTTTGCCTTCCGGAAGCAGCCCCCTGTTGAAGCCCAGAAACCGCTAACCTGGGGGCATGGCCATCCAGCGCTCCATCCTGCTCATCGCGGACATCGGTGGATACACCCGCTTCATGCGGACCCACCGCATGTCGCTCGCCCACGCGCAGGAGATGGTGGCGGCGCTGCTCGAGGCCGTCATCGACGCGTCCAGGCCGCTCAAGCTGGCGAAGCTGGAGGGGGACGCCGCGTTCCTCTACAGCCCGCTCGAGAGCGAGGCGCAGCTCACCTCCGTGGGGCGCACGGTGGCGGGCATCCGCCGCGCGTTCCTGGCCCGGCAGCAGGAGATTGCGATCAACCGGCTGTGCTCCTGTCACGGGTGCATGGGGGTCGACAGCCTCAACCTCAAGTTCGTCGCCCACGTGGGAGAGGTCGCCTTCCAGAAGGTGAAGCGCCACACGGAGCTGGCGGGCTTGGACGTCATCCTCGTGCACCGCATGTTGAAGAACGAGGTGCCCGCCCGGGAGTACCTGCTGATGACGGACGAGCTGCTGCGGAACCTGGAGCCAGCCCTCAGCCAGTCCGTGCGCTCCCTCCTTCACGACTTCGAGGGCATCGGCCCGACGCAGACGCACTACCTCGACCTCGCGGAGGCAGCCGCCGCCCTGCCGCCTGCCCCGCGCAAGAGCCTGGCCGCGCGCTGGTGGGAGCGCATCGTGATGAACGTGAAGCTGCTCCCCTACTACCTCGGGTTGAAGGAGCCCTGCCGGGACTTCCACAACGTCGAGAAGGGCTGAGCGTCGCTCGACTGCCGCGCACCGAGGGGCGGCCCGCTGTCCAAAGACAGACACAGCCTCCTGCCCGGATTGACCCCGCTCGCCGCGGGCGTCGAGATCCGACACGCGCCCATGCGTGTCATGGCCCTCCTGGATTCTCAGCCCCCGCCGCGGCCGGCGCGTGCCGAAGTGCTCATCCAGGAGGCTCGTCATGTCTGTCAGGAAGCCTGGCGCCCATTGGCGCATTCTGCCGATGCTGGCGGTGCTCGCCCTCACCGGCTGTGGACCGCTTCACCTGATGCAGGTGAACATCCCCAACGGAGGAAGGGCTGTCTCCGTCGCCATCCACCCCACCAACGCGGACCGCATGGTCGTCGCCTCGGAGAGTGGTGGCCTCTTCCGAAGCACGAACCGGGGCACCGACTGGACGCATGTCAGCGGGAGCACCACGTTCGGCTTCACGGACCTGCTCTACCTGCCCGCCAACCCGGACATCGTCCTCGCCACGGCCCAGGCGGACATGCGGACCGTCAGCGGCGGCGGCGTCTGGCGGAGCACCGACGGCGGTGGAAGCTGGAGCAAGGCGGCGATGACGCCTCCCACGGCCGAATGCACCAACAACCTCACCGCCTATTCCCTCGCGGTGGAGCCGACGTCCGGCAGGGCCTGGGCGGGAACGAGCTGCGGAGTGGCCTTCAGCGATGACCTGGGCGCCACCTGGCAGCACCTGCCTCCCGCGCCGGGCTATGACAATGACCGGACGTTCGCGGTCCTGGCCCCGGCGGCGAACCAGCTCAAGATCCTCACCGACGCGGGAGTGAAGGTCTCCACGAATGGCGGCGGCTCCTGGTCCCTCTCCAACGCGGGGCTTCCGGCCACCATCGTCAAGGGCGTGCACAACCAGCTGGCTGTCTCCCCGCTGAACACCAACCACCTGTACTGGGCATTCAACCACTGGACCTGGAATGCCGCGGCGTCGCGGTGGGACGGCAACATCGCGCTCTACCGCTCCACGGACAATGGCGCCTCGTGGTCCAGCGTGCTGGACGTCGGAGGCATCAACCGGCCGCCGTTCGTGAAGGCGACGCAGTCACCGGATGGAAGCCACTACACGCTGTACTTCGCGAGTGGGGGCTGCTCCTTCCAGCGCGTGCAGGTGACCCACGGCGCCACGCCTTCGATTGCCACATGGGCGACGCTCACCGTGGACCACTGCGACCATGCGGACCTGGGCTTCGACACGGACCGGAGCACGCCGCTGCTGCTGGCGACGGACGGTGGGCTCCACAAGACGACGGACGGTGGGCTCACGTGGACCTTCACCGGGGCCGCGGGCAAGGGCTACGCGGCGCTGCAGATTACGGAGGTGACGGGACAGGTGGCCTCGAGCGGCCCCGACACGGACCTGTACTTCGCGACCCAGGACAATGACATCTGGGCGTCCAGTGACAACGGCACCACCTGGTCCGGGAGGATCTGCTGCGAGGGCTTCTTCCTGAACGTCTGGAGGGAGCCGCTGCCCGTCGCCGACACCCGGCTGACGGGAGTGACGTGCGCGGGCTGCGGCAACTTCACCTCCGGCCCCGTACTGGCGGGGGCGACGGGCTTTCCGAATCCGCCGAACGACGCCGGCAACCCTCGGCTGTTGAAGCCCGGCTACTACATCCAGAACACCGCGGTGACGGGAGTGCCGGCCAGCATCTTCAACCTGACGCCGGACAACGGCACCACGTGGGCGCCGCGCTACGGCTTCCCGGAGGAGGTCCGGGACCTCTCGAAGACGGCGGGCGGCAGCACGGCCCCCATCGTCTTCACGGCGGTCCGGAGGCCCGGCAGCACCCCGGACGGACAGGAGATGGTCGGCATCAAGCGCATCGTCGACGTGACGGCCTCGGGCGCTCCCGTCCTCTCTGACGTAACGGGGTTCGGCAGCCTCGGAATCTTCGCGACGATGTTCGCCTGGTACAAACCCTTTGGCGTCAACCCGCGGAACCCCAACCACCTCATCGTCCCCGACATCATCGATGACGTGGTGAAGACCTCGACCAACGGAGGCATGACGTGGACTCCGGACGCGGCGCTCACTTCGTTGATTACGGAAGGGGGCAGTCTCAGGTTCCGTCAGGGCCCCTTCACCCAGCTCACCACCGTCGGCTTCAACCCGGTGTGCCCGGGCCATGTGCTCGTGGGCACGCTGCAGGCGGGCATCTTCGAGTCGCTCGACAACGGCGCGAGCTGGCACAAGGTGTCCGGCTCGGAAGTCGTCCCCAACGTGTCCACCTTCTTCTTCCCCGAGGAGGGAAAGGCCATCGCCTCGTCCTACGGCCGGGGCCTGTGGCGGATTGATTCCGACTGCAAGAGCATCCACCTCCCCCCACCCATCATCGTCGCGGAGGAGCCGGTGATTCGCTGGATGGGCGTGTACATCCCCATCCGGCAGATCAAGAACCCGGACGCCTGTCCCGTCTGTAATTGGTTCCTGATGGAGGGTGGCCGCATCCTCGACTACGCCGTCAACGCGCAGAGCGGCCGCATCGAGGAGGTGCGCATCAGCGGCGGGAAGCTGAGAGGCTTCACGTGGCAAGGCAAGGAGGTGGAAGCACCGTTCCGCGTCACCACGGCCAAGGGGGCGGTTCGAGAGGAGAGCGGAAACTTCGCCGGGGACGAGGAGCTCACAGCCCTGCTGCGCGAGGGCAAGGTGCAGGCCAAGGGACTGCTGGTGGACCAGGACCTGCCCAAGGGCATCGTGCTGGCCCGCGAGGACGTCAGCGTGCAGCAGCTCCCGCAGCGAGAGGCCGAGCCACCGCGCATCCAGGTCGACCTCGCGCGCGCGGGGCTCGGGGGCGTTCCGGTGGGCACGGCGGGCCCCATCGTCATCCGGGGCCAGGGTTTCGCGCCGGACGTGCCGCTGGAAATCCTCCTCGACGGACAGAAGGTCCAACTCGACAAGCCGCCGCGCCCCGATGAGCGCGGTGGCTTCACCGTCTCCATCTCCCCGGTGCTGGGCATCGGCGGCCACACGCTCCTGGTGCGGCAACAGGCGGAGCGCCGCACCGTGCAGGAGGCCTTCTCCTTCAACGTGACGGTTCAGGACTTCCCGAAGGGAGAGCGCGAGCGTCCGTGAAGAGCGGCGGCGCTGCTCCGGTCCCCTCGCTACGTGCGCGGGCGGCCGGGCGGGCCGGCCCTGGAACGGACTCCAAGCGCGAGCAGGTGGCATACGCTCCGGCGTTACCCAGGTACCACCCGGAGCCCACCATGCGCACGCGTCACGTCGTCCAGGCCACGCTCGCGGTCCTCGCCCTGCTCACGCCGCTTTGGGGCCACGCACAGCTCCTGCTGGAGCGCGTCGGCCCTACATCTGCCGCAACCGCCACCCTGCACCGGGGTGAGCGCGTCGGCTTCTCCGCGCGGGCCACCAGCCCGGCCGGTGGGCTCCACGGCTCCGAGTGGTATCTCGGCGGCAGCTATCTCGGTGCGCAGTACCGCACCTCGCTCCCGGGCTCCACCGAGTACGACGCCACCTTCTGGCGCGGCATCAACTTCCCGACCCTGGGAACGTTCCGCGTGGAGGCCCAGGCCTTCGACCGCTCCGGCAACTACAGCGGCCCCGCCGCGTGGACCCTCAACGTCGTCGAGCGTCCCCGGTTCCTCTATGTGGACCAGACGGACACGCTGCTCGACTCGCCGCAGGCCACCCAGGATGCGTTCTGGAGCTTCGTCGCCGCACACCGTATCAACCAGCTCGGCATCTACCGCCTCAACCAGATTCTGGGGAATGCCACCCGGACAGCGGCGCTGCGCGCGTTCATCACCCGGGCCCATGCGGCGGGCATCTCACGCGTCTTCGCCATCGTCTCGACGCCGGCCAACGTCTCCACCGTCCGCTCCTACCTCGACGACTCCGCGACTCCGGGCACTGCGCGGTTCGACGGACTGCTGACGGAGCACGAGTTCTGGAACGGAACGACGTCCGCCGACCTGCGCTGGGGCGACTACCTCCGCCTGCTCGCCCATGTCCGGACCCTCGCCGATGAGAAGGGCCTCCTGGCGGCGACGTACGTGGGCTGGTTCTCCGCGGAGGAGGCGCGCAGCCTGCGCGAGCTGGTCGACGTCGTCTTCCTTCACGCCTACGTGGCGACGCCCGCCAATGCGTATCCGTACCTCGTGACACGCCTCGAATCCCTCTCGCGCGAGTGGGGCCGCCCCGTCCAGGTGTGGCCCATCTTCTCGGCCGAGTGCGACTTCTCCGGACGCTGGTTCTCCGACAACCGCTACACGGATGCGCTTGAGCTCGCGGAGACCACGGTGCTCGATGCGTACCGCGCCGATGACCGCACCTTCCGCAATGGGCTGCGCGTCGCGGGCTTCGCCTACTTCGCGCGGACCCACCTCACCACCGCACTCGGTGGCGCGGCGTGCGGACCCTGATGCGGGCCCTGTCCGTGCCCTCTATCGGGTAACCAAGGCGCGCGGTCGACTCACGGCACTCCGGTGGACTGGGGCTCGGGCACTGGGTTGTCCAGCAGCGCGGCGATGGCCAGCAGCGCCAGTGCCGCGACGTCCGTCGCCGCCACCCGTCGGAGCTCCGGGGTGAGCCCGGGAGTCATCAGGTACAGCCCCAGGAAGCTCAGCTTGCTGATGACGGCGAAGGCCAGTGCCGGAAGCCGCATGGAGGGAGCGAAGGCAGCGGCCCCCAGGCCCAGGCCGACACATGCGAGCAGCATGGCCCGGTGGCGCATCAGCAGGGCCATGGCGCCACCGTCGACGCCGATGCCGTACAGGACTACCGTCCGGTCCGGCAGCAGGGCGACGATGCCGGGGATGAGGTTCACAGCGCCCACGACCAGCAGCAGCAATGTCGCGGCCAGCGTCCTGATGTCCATGTCGTAGCTCCCTCGAGCGTGGTGGAGCCCATGTCCTACGGCATCGCCTCACGCCCCCGCTTTCAAGAACCGGCTACCGCGGCGCCGGTGGTCTTCCTGTCCGCGGTCCGCTCCGCGTATGTCGGCCCGTCGCTACGCCTCGCGCCGCACCGGAACGCGGTGGCCTGTGTCGTTCTCAGCCTGGGCGAGCCATTCACCCTGGCGACCGGAGGCAGTCAGCGAGAAGCCCGCTCCGCTCTCATCCCGCCCAACACGCACCACCATCTGACGGCCGGGAGCGGTGCCATCGCATTCCTCTACCTGGACCCGGTGGACATCGCCGCCACGGGAGGGCCGGGGTGGCGCCAGCACACCCGGAGCGGGGTGTTGCTCGAGCATGCCGGCACGGCGGAGGCCGTCGCGGCCCTGTTACGCCTTGGGGCCGCGAAGCCGGCGGCGGCGGGACGGCGGGTCCTGGACGTCCTCGGCGGCATGGTGGAGCCGTCGAGGACGCGCGCGGACCGGAGAATCACGTCGGCGCTCCGGAAGCTGGAGCTGGTGGTGGAGGGACTGGATGCCGCGGAGTGCCGCCTCGACCGCGTGGCCGCGGGCCTGGCGCTGTCCGTGTCCCGAGCCCAGCACCTCATACGGGAGGTGACCGGCGTGCCGTTCCGGCGCTACCGGACCTGGGTCCGCATGCGGGTTGCGGCCCGTGCACTTGCCGAGGGTGGAACCCTGACCGAGGCCGCCCATGCCGCCGGCTTTTCCAGCGCCGCCCACTTCAGCACGGCCTTCCGCACGATGTTCGGACTGCCGCCGTCCGCCCTCGTCTCGGCGGGGACCCGCTTCATCGTGCTCCCGGCCTGACAGGTTCAGGGGCTGCGGCGCGAGATGCTCCCGCATGCTTCGGGGCACCCAAAGCAGTCTTCATGCCACCTGCTGCAGGTTCATGCGGGACGGGTCGCCCTGCCGTCGGGGCTCACCCTTCCCTCTTCGACAGCCAGTATCAATGGGCACCGCCACGACCACGCCAGGTTCCAACAGCCACGCGCGACGCAGCGACATGCCTCCCGCCGCTCACTGTGTCCATATAGAACCCAGAACACACCGGGCACGCCTTGCTCGTGTAGAAAACGTCATGAGCTTCGCAGTGCGACAAGAGCTGGCCGGGAACTGCGTCAGCCTCGATAACGCACAAGCTGTCCTCGACGACGAAGTCAGGGACCCGCTGTACGAAACCCGGGATGTCGCTCCACCCCATCATTCGAGACAGCTGAAGCCACGAGCCCTCGGACTTCTTGTTCACCACGAGCCCCATGGCCTCAGACATGGAGAGCCCGAGCTCCTGAACACACCACTTCACGACTCCAGCCAGCGTTCCGCCGCGAAAACGACCATGAACAACAAAATACGCAGGCGACTCCACGTTCACCTCTTGGGCCCAACCAATCCACCGTCCCAAGAATAACCTTGCAAGCGAAGTCCCTGGAAAGTCGCGGTCAGCGGCGGGTTTCACAGGACCTTGCATCCAGCGTCAGGAGGAAGGGGCTCCTTCGGGTCCCCTTGAACCTGATGACTTGCAAGGACCTCCGCCATGGCCCCCACTCTCGCGCCCGTGCAGTACCCGTACACCGTCGTCGGCGTGCTGGAGATTTTCTACGAAGAGCTCGGAGTGACGAAGAAGTGGGTCGGTACCGGGTACCTCCTGAAGACGGCGGCGTATCCGAACCGCAAGGACATCGTCCTGACCGCCGCCCACAACCTCGTCTACCTGCGGAAGGCGGGGCTGCAGGAGGTCCACTTCACCGTCTACGGGGACCGCGACGTCCACACCATCGCCACGCGCGACAACGGAACCCTCCGGTACGCGATTCCCGACGGCTACGACAAGCACCCGGACAACCCCGCCTTCGACTTCGCGGTGATGATTCTCGCAGGGAAGGCAGGCGGCTCGAATGCGCCCCTGTCGCTGACCACGGTCGGTGAAACGCTCCAGACGGCCGCGACCATCGCTGGTGGCCTGAGCGCGAAGGTGAAGGACGGCGACCGCAAGGTGTACCGCAGCGCCGTGACGGCCGAGAAGAAGAGGAACACCGTGCTGTACTACGCGGCGGACGCGACCGCTCATGGCATGAGCGGCGGCCCCGTGCTCGTCGAGCGGAGCTCCACGTGGACGTCCATCGGCGTCGTCACCGGAACGGGAGACGTGGATGGCACCCTCAAGGGAATCGCGACCCCCATCTTCGAGGAGACGGCGAGGATGATCGACGCGTTGATCGTGACCTCACTCGCCGGCTGACGCCGGAGCGCGGGGTGCTGGGAACGAGGAACGACAGGACTCCCAGCATCCTGGCAACCGTCAGCTCCTGCTCGAAGGGGTCCGGCAGGCTCCGGTGCGTGATGGTCAGGGCGTTGGGAACGGGTTGCGCTCCTTGAACTGCCGCTGGTGCCAATACGGGTAGGCCGGTGCCACGGCGCTGGCGGCATCGAGCTTCGCCACCTGCTCCGGCGTCAGGTTCCAGCCAATGGCACCCAGGTTCTGCCTCAGCTGCGTCTCGTCACGCGCGCCGATGATGACGTTGGCCACGGTGGGCCGCTGGAGCAGCCAGTTGATGGCAATCTGTGGCACCGTCCTTCCCGTCTCCTTCACCACCTCGTCCAGCGCGTCCACCACGCGGAAGAGGTACTCCTCCGGCACCTGCGGGCCGCCCTGTGCCGTGACAGCGTTCTGAAGGCGCGTGCCCTCTGGCAGCGGCTGGCCCCGGCGAATCTTCCCGGTCAGGCGGCCCCAGCCCAGTGGGCTCCACACCACCGCGCTCACCTTCTGGTCCAGGCCCAGCGGCATCAGCTCCCACTCGTAGTCCCGGCCGACGAGCGAGTAGTACGCCTGGTGGGCCACGTAGCGCGCCAGGTTGTAGCGCTCCGACACGGCCAGCGACTTCATCAGGTGCCAGCCCGAGAAGTTCGAGCAGCCGATGTAGCGGACCTTGCCCGCGCGCACGAGGTCATCGAGCACGTTGAGCGTCTCCTCCACCGGCGTGACGGCGTCGAAGCCGTGCAGCTGGAAGAGGTCGATGTAGTCGGTGCCGAGCCGGCGTAGGCTCGCCTCGACGGCGCGGAGCAGGTGGTGGCGCGACGAGCCCACGTCATTGGGCCCCTGGCCCGCGCGGAATGTCGCCTTGGTGGAGATGATGACCTGGTCCCGCCGGCCGCGAATGGCCTTGCCCAGGATCTCCTCGGCGAGCCCGTTCGAGTACACGTCCGCCGAGTCGAACATGTTCAGCCCCGCCTCCAGGCAGATGCTGACGAGCCGCGTGGCCCCCGACTCGCCGCTGGTGCCGAAGCCCTGGAAGAACTCGTTGCTGCCGCCGAAGGTCGCGGTGCCGAAACTCAGCACGGGGACCTTGAAGCCTGAACCGCCCAGCTGTCTGAACTCCATGTCGTGGACCCTTCCTTGCCCCTGGGTGTGCGCCCTCGACTATCGGGGCCCGGCACGGGACGCAAGGAGAGCCATGCACGTGCGCAGGTAGCAACACTGCGTCAAGTCGGGCCTGCGTATGGCCGCCCGTTCGCTGCACACGGGTGCCCGTTCGCCGCATGCCCGTCACCACCGGCTGAACATTCCCCCACATGGTGCTCGCGCGGGCTCTGTCTCTTGCAACCCCGTTGCCACAGAGGCACGCCATGCCACGCAAGTCACTCGTGTCGTCGTTCCTGCTCCTCGGTCTGACGTTCGCCCCCGCCCTCGCCGCCGCGGGTGAAGGCGCCGAGCGTCACCAGGGCTCGCTGCCCGCCGAGCGCCACAAGCAAGTGGACGCCATCTTCGCGCCATGGAGCAGCAAGACCATGCCCGGCTGCGCCGTGGGGATTTCCCGCGACGGCAAGCTGGACTACGCGCGCGGCTACGGCATGTCGAACCTGGAGTACGACGTACCCATCACGCCGCAGTCCGTCTTCCACACTGGCTCCATCACCAAGCAGTTCACCGCGTTTGCCATCGGGCTGCTGGCGCAGGAAGGCAAGCTGTCGCTGGGCGACGACATCCGCAAGCACCTGCCGGAGATGCCCGACTTCGGCAAGACGATCACCATCGCCCACCTGATGCACCACACCAACGGCCTGCGCGAACAAGGCCAATTGCTGAACCTGGCCGGCTGGCGCGGCGAAGACCTGTACACCGAAGCGGACGTCCTCTGGGCGTTGACCCGGCAACGCAGTCTGAGCTTCGCTCCGGGCTCGGAGATCGTGTACGGCAATGCCGCGTACACGCTGCTGGGCGTCATCGTGCGGCGCGTGTCCGGCAAGTCGCTGCGAGCGTTCGCCGACGAGCGAATCTTCAAGCCACTCGGCATGGCCGACACCCATATCTACGACGACCACACCGCGCTCGTGCCCCGGCGAGCATCGGCCTACATCCCCCGCGAAGGCGGCGGCTGGCGGATCAGCGCCCCCCATAACGACTCGGCCAAGCTGTTCTCCACGATTGTCGACCTGCTGAAGTGGGAGCAGAACCTGCTCGACGGGCGCGTCGGCGGGCCGGAACTGATTGCGTTGATGCAGACCTCCGGCAGGTTGAACGACGGCACCGCCACCCTCTACGGCGGCGGCCTGCATCTGGAGGATCATCGCGGCCTGCGCATGGTGAGCCACGACGGCATGGACGGCGGCTACCGCTCGGACGCCATCCTCTTCCCAGACCAGCGCCTGTCCATCGTCGCGTTGTGCAACAACAGCACGATCTCGCCCTCGGACCTCACGCGGAAGGTGGCCGAGGTGTATCTGGGCGGGCTCCTGAAGAACGTGATGCCGCCCGCCGTGAAGGTGCCGGAGGCGGAGCTGTTGGCGCTGGTCGGCAATTACTGGAGTCCCTTGACGGATGCAGTGGTGCGGCTGGAGCTCAAGGACGGAGCGCTGCGCCAGGTCGGCGAGCCCACGGCATTCGTGCCCATCGGCAATGGCGCGTTCCGCCCGGGCGAGTCGATGCACGTGTGGCGCTTCTCGAAACCGGTGGCCAATGCCCCGCGCGAGTTGAGCATCAGGGACACCTGGCCGACGACGAGGGACTTCATCCGCGTGACCGCACCCATGCCCACGGACTCGGCACTGGCAGCGTTCGCCGGGAAGTACCGCAGCGACGAGGTCGACATGACCTACACGGTGCGCGTCGCGGACGGCAGGCTGGCGATTCGCTGGCCACGCCGGGACGAGGTCATGCTGGACGCCATCGGCGGGGACCGCTTCGTCTGCTCGCTCGGCACGGTGACGTTCACGCGGGCGGCATCCGGTGGAATCGACGGCTTGACGATCAGCCATCGTCGCATGCGCCGTCTGCGCGCGGAAAGGCTCCCGGTCGCGGAGGCGCAGCGCGCGGAATCATCGAGCGGAGTCCGTTGACTGTCGCGGCAGCCGTTGTCACCCCAGTCGGTGCCCCGTGAGCCGCGGACGATGAGGACCTCGTCCGCATCCGTGGGCATGGGCTCCAGGTCCCTCTGGCGCTGCGCGTCGAAGGACCTGTAGAGCGAGCTGCCGAAGATGCCGGGGTTGAGCCCTCGGCAAGGCAGTGCTTCAGGCGTCGAGACTCGTGGCCTTCGCCCGCGAAGTCACCGCCCGCCACTGCCCGTCTCACAGTACGTAGAAGTGCGTATGGCGATGGTGTCGGTCGAGCTTTCGATCGCGCCAATGCCCGCCCAGGTGTCCGGCTGCACCACCGCCGCTCCCCGCGCCCACCACTCGACGCCTGGCACATCCGTCAACGGCCCGCCCTGCCCCCGCTGCATCACCGTTCCGCGGGCCCTGCTTCCGGGGTGCAAATCTCCGGAGGCGTCAAAAACACATATCAAAACGTAGAGACACGTATGTCTATGTGAAAAGACATATCAATGATTTTCGGCAATTATTTGCATGTCTCGCTTGACGCCTCGGAATGACGGGAGTACTCAGAAACTCATCCAGCCATCGCGCCTCGAGCGGACCGCCCATGTCTCACCGGGCCGTCTCGCCACGGGTGCGCGCAGGGCAGGCCCTTCCCCGGAGGCAGCCATGAAGTTCACCCGGTATTGCCGCTCCATCCTGTTCACTCCAGCGTTGGCCGTGGACCGTTTCTCACGGGGGCAGCAGTCCGGCGCGGACATCAGCCTGGTGGACCTGGAGGACTCCGTGGCGGCCAGCCACAAGGACGCCGCGCGGCAGCACGCGGAGGCGTTCTTCTCCGTCCCTCGCGGCCCAAGCCGCCTCGCGATCCGCATCAACACTGTCACCCGTCCCGAGGGCCTCAAGGATTTGCTCGCCCTGCGCGCCTATGCCGTGAAGCCCGACGCGGTGCTCGTCCCCAAGGTGGAGTCACCGAGGGACCTCGAGATCGTCGAGCAGGTGCTCGGCCCCGCCTGCGCGCAGGTGGACCTGCTCGCCCTGGTGGAGACGCCGCGCGGGGTGGAGAACGTCCACGCCATCGCCTGCGCGACACCGAGGCTCAAGGCGCTCGTGTTCGGCTCGGCGGACTTCTCCTTCAGCATCGGCGCGTCCCTCTCCTGGGAGCCGCTGCACTACGCGCGCTCCCGGCTCGTCACCGCGGCGCGGGCCGCCAACGTGCAGGTCGTCGACTCGCCGCTGTTCGACATGGCGGACGTGGAGGGCCTGCGCCAGGAGTGCCGGCTGGCCCGGAGCATGGGCTTCAGCGGCAAGGCCGCGGTCCACCCGCGCCAGGTGGAGCTCATCAACCAGGCCTTCTCTCCGGACGAAAACACCCTGCGCAAGGCGCGGAAGATCGTCACCGAGAGCCAGGCCCGCGACTTCAACATCTGCGTGGTGGAGGGGACCATGATGGGTGCCCCGTTCATCGAGGCGGCGAAGCGCACGCTCGAGGAGTTTGGCCCCCAGGAGGGCTGAACCCCGGCGCGTCCCCCACCCCGCAGGCCATCTGCCCCCAGGAGGAGTCCACATGGAAGCAAGCAGCGCGCAGAGCGTCTTGGGTCCCCGGCGCTACCGCAACAACGAGAAGCTCATCGCCGTGGGCGACCGTGGCTGGCAGCACGCCGCGGAGAACGGGCTCATCGGCATCAAGGTGGACTTCAAGTCGAACAACCAGCTCATCGACACCCGGACGGGCCACGAGTTCATGACGCTGTGCTCGTGCTCGTACCTGGGCCTCAACCACCATCCGAAGATCCTCCAGGGCTCCATGGACGCGCTGCGGGAGGCGGGCACCAACAGCCTGGCCATGTCCACCCTGCGCATCCGCCTGAACATGATGGCGCGCATGGAGGAGGGGCTGAGGGACTTGTACGGCTGCCCCACCCTGCCGGGAGCCACGTGCAGCGCATTGACGGCGGGCATCCTCCCGCTGCTCGCCTCCGGCCACGTCACCGAGGACGGCCAGCCACGGGTCATGGTGTTCGACCGCTTCTGTCACTTCTCCATGGCCTACATCAAACCCATCTGCGGCGATGAGAGCCTGGTGCTGACGAGCCCGCACAACGACCTCAACTACCTGGAGGACGTCTGCAAGAAGTACCCCCGCGTGGCCTACGTGGCGGACGGGGCCTACTCCATGGGCGGGCTGGTGGCGCTGGAGGGACTGCTGCAGCTCCAGGAGCGCTACGGGCTGTTCCTCTACATCGACGACTCGCACTCGCTCTCCATCACCGGCGAGCGTGGCGAGGGCTACGTGCGCTCACGTCTGAAGATGAACCCGCTGACGATGATTGTCGCGTCGCTGGCCAAGGCGTTCGGCAGCTCGGGCGGCATCGCCATGCTGGGCAGCGAGAAGATCTTCGACTTCCTCTACCGGAACGCGGGGCCGCTGGCCTGGTCGCAGAATCTCCAGGTGCCCTCGCTGGGCGCCTCGCTGGCCAGCATCGAGCTGCACCGCTCGCCCGAGCTGCGCCAGCTCCAGGACCAACTGCAGCGCAACATCCAGCTCTTCGACAGCGAGTTCCCCTCGGCGCACGCCGGCAACGGCATGCCCATCCGCCTCATCCAGGTGGGCGAGGAGGAGCGCGCCATCCGGCTGTCCTCGGAGCTGTACCAGCGGGGCTACTACTGCTCGGCGGTGTTCTTCCCCGTGGTGGCCCGGGGCGAGGCGGGAGTGCGCGTGATGATGCGCGCGGACATGACGCAAGAGCAGGTCCGCACCTTCTGCGCCGACGTGAAGGACATCCTCTCCCACTTCTGACGCCCGCTCGTGGGCCACGAGGACATGCACCATGGAGGGCACCGGAATCACCGGCTACAAGCAGGTTGGTCCCCAGCGGTACCGGGAAGTCATCGGCTTCCACTTCGAGGACTTCACCGAGGGCGACGTCTTCGAGCACCGGCCCGGCAGGACGGTGACGGAGGCCGACAACGTCCTGATGAACACGCTGAGCATGAACCCGTCGCCGCTGCACCTGGACGCCGCGTACTGCGAGCAGACGGTGTGGGGCCGGCCGCTCATCTCCAGCCTGGTGACGTTCAGCATCGTCTGCGGGATGAGCGTGCGCAGCACGAGCGGTAGGGCCACCGCCAATCTCGGCTGGGACAAGATCCGCCTCACGCATCCCGTCTTCGCGGGGGACACCCTCTACGCGGAGAGCCGCATCCTGTCGAAGCGGCTCTCCACCCGCCGGACGGGCGAGGGAATCATCACCTGCGAGACGGTGGGCCTCACGTCGAAGGGCGAGGTCTTCCTCTCCTTCGAGCGCAGCTTCCTGGTGCCCACCCGCGAGCGGGCCGTCGAGGAAAGGGCGAGGTACTGACGCCATGCGGGCCGTCATCTTCGAAGGCTCCGGCGGGCCGGAGGTGGTGAAGCTGCGCGAAGTCCCCAGGCCGGTGCCTGGGCGAGAGGCGCTGCTGGTGAAGGTGCATGCCACGGCGCTCAACCGCGCGGACCTGCTGCAACGCCAGGGCGAGTACCACGTCCCCGAGGGCCAGTCCTCCATCCCCGGCGTGGAGATGGCCGGCACCGTGGAGGACTGGGGCGAGGACGTGAAGGGCTTCACCCGGGGACAGCGTGTCTTCGGCGTGGTGGAGGGTGGCGGGCTGGCCGACTACTGCCTGCTGGACCAGGGCATGGCCAACCCCATCCCCTCCTGCTTCAGCTTCGCGGAGGCGGCGGCGACCGCGGAGTCCTGCCTCACCGCCAACGAGACGCTCTTCGCGCTGGGACAGCTCCAGCCGGGACAGGCGGTGCTCATCCACGCGGCCGCCAGCAGCATCGGCACCACCATGGTGCAGATGGCCCGGCACGCGGGGGCCACCACGTACTGCACGGTGGGCACGTGGCCGAAGGTGGAGGCCCTGCGCGCGCTGGGCGCCGACGCGGTCTTCAACTACCGGGAGCAGGACTTCGTCCGCGAGGTCCTCCGCCTGACGCGCGGCGAGGGCGTCCCGCTGGTGATGGACTTCGTGGGAAGCGCATACCTGGAGCGCAACCTGTCCGTGCTGGCGCATGAGGGGTGCCTGGTGCTGGTGGGGCTCCTGGACGGCATGACGGCGCAGGTGGACCTGCTGCGCGTCGTGCAGCGGCGCCTGCAGCTCAAGGGCTCGTCGCTGCGACTGCGGCCCATGCGCGAGAAGCGCGAGGTGAATGAGCGCTTCCGCCAGCGGTGGATGGAGGTGCTCGCCCGGGGCGAGCTGCGTCCCGTCATCCACGCGCGCTACCCGCTGGAGGACGTGGGGGCGGCGCTGGCGGACATGGAGGCGAACCGCAACATCGGGAAGCTCGTACTCACACTCGAGAGGAACTCCAGCCATGCATGAAGAGCTGACGGAGAGCATCAAGAAGATTCTCATCAACAACCTGTTCGTCGAGCTCCCCCCGGAGCAGATCGGCGCGGATGACGGCCTGCAGTCCGTCATCGGCCTGGACTCGGTGGGGTTCCTCGAGCTGCGCGTCATCTGCGAGGACGAGTTCAACGTCCGCATCTCCGACGAGGACTTCAACTCGGACAACTTCCGCACGGTGAAGCAGATCGTGTCGCTCATCGTGAGCCTGAAGACCCAGTCGCAGGGGGGCGCGTGGTGAGGGTGCCCGCGCCAGGTGGAAGGTTGGACGCCGCGGAGCTGGAGCGGCTGCGCGCCGGTCTGTCCCTGCACATGGACCACTACGGCGGCGGGCGCCTGCCCTTCGCCTGTCTGCAAGCGCGTGGGCTCGTGCAGCGGATGGTGCCGCTGGAAGGTGAAGACGCGGGCCGGGTGCTGGAGGTGCTGGACGCCAGCGGCGGCTACGCCAGCGCGTGCCTGGGCGCGGGCCATCCCTGCCTCCAGGAGGCGCTGCGGGAAGGCCTCGCGCACGGCTACGTCACGGACGAGCTGGGCTCGCTGGAGCGCACGCGGCTGCTGGAGGAGCTGTTCGGCCCCGGAGGCCGCTGGGCGGACCGCTTCCCGGGAAGCGAGTACCACGCGAGCGGCCGCAACTCCGGCTCGGAGGGGTTGGAGCTCGCGCTGCGGCTGGTGCTGGAGTCCGGCTTCGACCGGCGGCGTCTGACGGTGAAGGCGGGACACGAGACACGGCGGACCGTCCTGGCCTTCGAGGGCGCCTGGCATGGGTGGACGGGCGGCCTGGTGCCCCTGCTCAACCGCCGGCACTACCGGGTGGGCCTGCCTCCGCCGGCCACCGAGCCGCCCTTCGGCCTGGACGTGGCATTCCTTCCCTTCGGCCAGGTGGAGGTCCTGGAGCGCTTCTTCGCTGAGCAGGGCTCGAAGCTGTCCGCGGTGTTCGTCGAGCCCATCCAGGGTGACGCCGGAATCCTCGTGCCACCGCCGGGATATCTGCGGCGGCTGGCCGGGCTGTGCCGCGAGCACGGCGTGCTCCTGGTGGCGGACGAGGTGCTCACCTTCGCGAAGACGGGCCGCTTCTTCGCCATGACGGATGACGAAGGGCCCATCCCCACCGACATCACCGTCATCGGAAAGAGCCTGGGCATGGGCGCCGTCTCGACGTCCATGGTCATCGCGCGGCGCGAGCTGTCCGTGCGCTCCAGCGGCGCGGTGTCCACGTCGGACCTGCGGCCCCTCACCTCCGCGCTGATGCGCGCCGGCCTCCGGTACCTCGAGGAGGAGCGCCTCATCGAGCGCGCTGGAGCGCTGGGCGAGGAGCTGCGCGCCCGGCTGCGGCGCGACGTGGTGGAGGCCTTCCCGGAGCTGTTCCTGGAGGTCCGCGGCCTGGGCTACATGAACGGCATCGAGCTGACCGAGCGCGCCGCCGGCGGCCTCACCCGGCTGCGCCACCGGCTCCTCGAGGCCGGCGTCTTCGTGGAGTTCATGGCCGGAGCGGGCCGGCGCTCCCACGGGCTGCGCTACCTGATGCCCGCCATGCGCATCGCCCCGCCGCTCATCGCGGGCGAGGACGACCTGCGGCTCATCGTCGAGCGCATCCGCGAGGGGACCCGGAGCTTCATCGAGGCGGAGTCATGACGTCCCTGCGCCACCGGGTGGAGCACGTCGACACCGATGCGTCCGGGGTCGTCCACTTCTCGCGCTACGCCTCGCTGCTGGAGACGGCGGCGCTGGAGGAACTGGAGCGCCGGGGCACGGGGCTGGGGCTGCTCGAAGGACAGGGATTGGATTTGCGCGTGCGCGAGCTGCGCATCACGTACCGCGCCGCCGCGCGCTTCCAGGACTGGCTGCGACTGGTGGCCAGCCTGGAGCACGTGGGCCCCGCGAGTCTGAAGCTGGGTGTGAAGGTCTACCGCGAGGGCCAGGAGCCCGAGCCGGTGCTGCTCGCATCAGGAAGTCTGGACATGGCTGTCATCCACCGAGAGAGCGGAGTTCCCTCATGCATTCCACAAACCCTCAGCGCCGCCCTCAAGCCGTCACCCTCCCCGTGAGCGAAGCGGCGCGGCAGCCCAGGCCCCTGGGCTTCACCGAGCTGCGCCAGTGGCTCCGCCACCGGCACCCGATGATCCTCCTGGACCGCATCGTGGACCATGAGCCCGGGAAGTTCCTCGACGCTCTCATCTCCATCTCGGGGAACCTGGACTGCATCGCGGGCCACTTCCCCGAGCGCGCCATCTACCCAGGCAGCAACCTCATCCAGGCCTTCGCCCAGGCGGGCATCATCCTCTACCAGATGAGCACGTCGATGCTGGCGGAGGATGAGCTGACATTGATTGGCTCGGTGGAGAGCCGGTTCCTCCAGGTCGTCGTGCCGGGTGACCAGGTGCTCCTGCGCGTCCAGGTGAGCCGCCTGGCCGGAGGCCTCTTCGTCTACTCGGGCAAGGCGACGGTGGAGGGCCGACGTGTGGCGGCGTTCCGCGCCAGCCTCGTGCGCACCAAGGTCTCGGAGCTGGGCTCGCCGCTATGGTAGCGCCCGTCGTGGTGAGTGGGGCCGCGTGGAGCACGGCCCTCGGCCACGGGCTCGGTGACGTGTGGCGGCGGCTGCTGGCCGGCGAGCACGGCTTCGTCGAGGTGGCCTCTCCGCGCCGGTTGAGGAACGCGCTGGCCGCGGCCATTCCTCACGCCAGTGACGGCCCCGCGGCGCGGCTGCGGCGTCTCGCGGTGGAGACGCTGCGCCATGCGCTGACCGAGGCAGGGCTTGAGGCGGGCAGTCCCCGCACGCGCTTCGTGCTGGGGACGAGCCTGGGAGCCTGGCTCGACGAGCCGCGCGAGCGGGAGGCGCCGCTCCATGCCTGGGCGGATGATGTGGCTCGCACGGTGGGGGCGTGCGCGGCACCGGTCTGTCTCTCCACGGCGTGCTCCTCGGGCGCGGATGCCATCCTCGTGGGCGCGGAGCTCATCCGCTCCGGTGCGGCGGACGTGTGCGTCTGCGGCGGCGTGGATGTCCTCACGCAGAGCAAGCGGCTGGCGCACTCGGCGCTGTCCACCATGTCCCCTACCCGGCCGCGTGCCTTCGACGTCCGGCATGACGGCATGCTGCTGGGCGAGGGCGCTGGCTTCCTCGTGCTGGAGTCCATGGCTCATGCGCGGAGCCGCTCGGCGTCGCTGCTCGCCGTCTTCCGGGGAGCGGGCTCGGCCAACGACGCGGCGAGCATGACTTCTCCGGACCCCGACGCCATGGGGGCCCGGCTGGCGATGGAGCGCGCTCTCTCGGACGCGGGGGTGGCGCCAGGAGACATCGGGCTCGTCAACGCTCACGGCTCGGCCACGCCCGCCAATGACCGCGCGGAGGCAGAGGCCTTCCGCGCTGTCTTTGGATCGGGGCCGCGCCCGCTGGTCTTCGCGACGAAGGGCGCCTTCGGCCACACCCTCGGCGCCACCGGCGCCATGGAGGCGATTGCCCTCATCCTCGGGCTGCGCGAGGGCGTGGTGCCTCCCATCGCCAGCCTGGAGCAGCCCGACGCGGACTTCCCCTGCCCGCTCCCCATGGGCCGGCCGGTGCGGCACGAGGCGCGAATCGGACTGAGCCTCACGCTCGGGTTCGGAGGCTTCGACACCTCGCTCGTCTTCGAGGTCCCTCGATGAGCCTGTCTCCTCTCGCGAAGACGTCCCTCGTGATCCGTGGCAGCGCGGCGGCATGGGGCGATGAGCCCAACCCGTACGCGGCGCGGGTGAAGGCCTCCGTGCGCTATGCGGACCCGATGGCCTGGGCCCTCGTGCTCGCCATTGGCGAGGCCACCGAGTCGCTGGGCGAGGACTTCCGGGGCGCGGTGGAGCGGTGCTCGCTCATCCAGGTGGGCCCCGAGGCTCCAGCGGAGGCCCTGTCCCAGGCCGCGAGCGAGGCGCTGCGCGGCATTGCCTCGCCCATCCGCTTTCCCGCCGCCACCCCGAGCGCGCCCACGGGCCTGGCCTGCATCGTCCATGGCCTCCGCGGGCCGACGCTCGCCCTGACCCTGCCCGTGGCGGAGGGAGCCGATATCGCCCTGGCGCTCTCCGCCGCCTGGCTCGCGCGAGGCGTCGTCGACTACGCGCTCATCGGGACGGCGGCTTCCGTGCCCGGCGGCCCACCCCGCGCCGCCTGTGCGGTGCTCTCGCGGGGCAACGGCCCGGGCGTGGCCCCGGCGCTCCTGGTGAAGACCCTTCTCCCCCGAGCCGCGCACCCATGACTGAAACCGCCACGGACCTCGCGGGCATCTCCCTGCCATCCATCCAAGCGTTCCTGGACCGCGTCCGGGACCTCACCACCGAGTCCGGCGCCCCGGCGGAGTTCTCGGTGGAGCGGCTCGCGGCCTCCTGGCGAACACATGGCCTGCGGCCGGGGGATGTCGTCCTGCTGGCCCTGCCGAACGGGGCGGAGCTGCTGGCCCAGGTCTTCGCGATCCTCGCCGCACGAGGAGTGCCCGCGCTGGTATCTCCCTCCGCGCCCGCCGCGCGGCAGCACGCGCTCGTGGAGTCGCTCCCGGCGCGCGCACTGGTCGCCATGCGCCGCCCGGCACCTCATGCCCGGGACGTGGAGCGCTTCGCGCTGGGCGGGGCCGAGGTGGCCCTGTTCCCCGACGTGCAGCCGCCGGGCGCCCAGGCCGGAGAGATGGTCCTGCTCACCTCGGGCACCTCTGGCTTCGCCAGTGGCTGCGTGTTCGACCTCGACGCCCTCTTCCGGAACGCGAACCGTCACGCGGACGCCGTGGGCCTGCGCGCCGGGGACACCGTGCTGGTGCACCTGCCGCTCTATTACTCGTACTCCATGGTCGCCCAGGCCTTCGCCTCGCTGCTGCGGGGCGCGGACCTGGTCATCAGCGGGCCTCCCTTCCAGCCCGCCGCGTACCTGCGACTGCTGGCCGAGCACGGCGTCACCGTGTCCGCCCTGACGCCGCTGCTGGTGCGCTCGCTGCTCCAGCAGGGCGGAGTCTTCCCAGAGGAACTGCGCTCCCTGGGCGTTGGCGGGGACGTCCTCTCTCCGGAGCACGTGACGCGGCTGCTGCGCTCGCGGCCCCGAGGGGAGCTGTACCTCACCTATGGCCTGTCCGAGGCCGGGCCGCGCGTCGCCACGCTGGCGGCCCATGCCGAGCCGGCCCACCGCTTCGCCTCCGTGGGCCTGCCGCTCCCGGGGACGCAGGTGTCGCTCGTCCCCCGGGGCCCCGGCGGCCAGAAGGAATTGCTGGTGTCCTCGGACACGCTGATGAAGCGGCGCATCGGACTGGTGGAGGGCGAGAAGCTGAACGCCTGGCGTGGCCCCCGCCTGCTGGCCACGGGGGACATCTTCGACATCGACGCGGAGGGCTACCTGTACTTCCAGGGACGGCTCTCCGACTTCATCGTCCGGGGCAGCGAGAAGATCTCCATGGCCTCCGTGCGCCGCCTGGCCACCACGCTTCCCGGCGTGCTCACCGCGCGCACCCAGGTCGTCCCCGGCGCGGAGGGAGACGACTACGAAATGATCCTCACGGTGGCGGACGAGGGGCGCTCCACGGACCACGTGTCCGAGGCGCTCTCCCGCCTCCTGCGGCTCGCGGAGCGTCCACGACGCATCCAGGTCGTCTCCGCTGACGGCGCCACCGCCGCGCTTCACAAGTGAGCCGGTGACGCCACGCGTGCCGCGGTCTCCCCAAACCTGTCCCCAACAGTGAAGGACTCCCCGATGACACTCGCCTCCCTGAATGCCAGCTACCAGCCCCCGCGCACGCCGACGGAGGAGGTCCTCTGCGAGCTCTGGAAGGTGATGCTGGAGGTCGAGCGCGTGGGCATCCACGACGACTTCTTCCAGCTCGGCGGCCACTCCCTCATCGCCACCCGGCTCGTCTCGCGGCTCAACGAGCTCTTTCACCTGCGATTTCCCCTGCCCACCCTCTTCGATGCGCCCACCATCGCGGAGCTGTCAGAGGCCATCGAGTCCGCGCGGGGAGCCGCGGTTCCGGAACAGGACCTCGAGCTCCACCCCGGCTCGCACGGAAGCGACGCCCCGCTCTCCTTCGCGCAGGAGCGCCTCTGGTTCATGGAGCATCTCCATCCCGGGACGGCCACCTACAACATCCCCATCTTCTACCGCATCACCTCGCGGCTCGACCTCGGTGTGCTCCAGCGCGCCCTCGACGAAGTGCTCCGCCGTCACGAGTCGCTCCGGGCCACCTTCGCCTCCACGGCTTCGGGCCCTGTCGCTCGCATCGCGTCACCGCATCCCTTCCCCCTGTCGGTCATCGACCTGAGCCACCTCCCCGTGGACGCCCGCGACGCGGAGGCCTCCCGCATCGCCACCGAGCAGGCGCACCTGCCCATCGACATCCGCACGGGCCCCATCCTCCGCGGCACCCTGCTGCGGGTCGGCGCACAGGACCATCGGCTCCTCCTCACGGTCCATCACATCGTGTTCGACGGCCAGTCCATGGGCATCCTCATGCGCGAGCTCCGGACGCTCTACTCGGACTTCTCCTCCGGCCGGCCTTCGTCCCTCCCCGAGCTCAGCCTCCGGTACGCGGACTTCGCCACGTGGCAGCGCCAGTGGATGCCGGGACAGGCCCGGGAGCGGCTCCTTCCCTACTGGCGCAAGCGCCTCGCCGGTGCCCCCACGCTCCTCGCGCTTCCCACCGACCGTCCCCGGCCGCCGGTCCAGCGTTTCAAGGGCGCCCGGCGGACCTTCCACATCCCCGAGGAGACGGCGCTGGCCGTCGACGCGCTCAGCCGCAAGGAGCGCACGACGCTCTTCATGACGCTCCTCGCGGGCTTCTGCGCCGTCCTCCACCGCTACTCCGGGCAGGAGGACCTCGTCGTCGGCTCCCCCATCGCCGGACGCATCCGGCCGGAGGTAGAGGGGCTCATCGGCTTCTTCGTCAACACGCTCGTCCTGCGCAATGACCTGTCGGGCAACCCCCGCTTCGTCGATCTCCTCGCCCGTGTGCGCGAGGTGACCCTCGGCGCCTTCGCCCACCAGGAGCTCCCCTTCGAGAAGCTGGTCGAGGCCCTCCAGCCGGAGCGCACCCTCAGCCACGCCCAGCTCGTCCAGGTGATGTTCGTCCTGCAGAACGCGCCCACCCTGGAGGCGGCCCCGTCCGCCGCGCTCCAGCTCACCGCCACGGCGGAGTCCTGGGAGGTGAACACCGGGACGACGAAGTGCGACCTCGTCCTCTACATGGCGAGGACGCCCGAGGGCCTCCGCGCCACCTTCGAGTACGACACCGACCTCTTCGATGACGCGCGCATCGAGCGCATGGCCGGGCACCTCCAGGTGCTGCTCGAGGCCGCGGCCTTCGACTCGCGCCAGCCGCTCGCCGCGCTCCCCCTGCTCACGCCCGGCGAGCGACACCTGCTGCTGCACGAGTGGAACAGCGCTTCCGCCGACTTCCCCCGCGACCTCTGCGTCCACGAGCTGTTCTCCCGGCAGGCCGCTCGGACTCCGGACGCCGTCGCCGTCTCCTTCGGCGCCCACGGCCTCACCTACCGGGAGCTCGACGCGCGCTCCAACCAGCTCGCCCGCCACCTGCGCTCGCTCGGCGTGGGCCCCGAGGTCCTCGTCGGCCTGTGCGTCGAGCGCTCCGTTGACCTCATCGTCAGCATGCTCGGCATCCTCAAGGCGGGTGGCGCCTACCTTCCGCTGGAGGCGTCCTACCCCGCCGAGCGGCTGGCCTTCATGCTCCAGGACTCCCGCGTGGCGCTCCTGCTGGTCCACGACGCCAGGCTCCAGCACCTGCCGCCGTTCCCGGGCCCCATCGTCCGCATCGACGCCGATGGGGACGCCCTCTCCCGGCACTCCGCCCTTCCGCTTCCTTCCACCGCCTGCCCCGACAACCTCGCCTACGTCATCTACACTTCTGGATCCACCGGCAGGCCCAAGGGCAGCGCCATCCTCCATCGCGGCATCTCAGCCCTGCTCTTCCACACGAACTTCGTCCGCTTCTCCCCAGGGGACCGCGTCGCCCAGGCCTCCAACGCCTCCTTCGACCCGAGCACCTTCGAGATATGGGGCGCGCTGCTGCATGGCGCCCGCCTCGTCGGCATCACCGCCGACCCGGCGCGCGAGCCCCAGGAACTCGCCGCGCAGATCCGGGACGAGGCCATCACCGTCATGTTCGTCACCACCGCCGTGCTCCACCTGCTGGCGCGCCAGGTGCCGGACGCCTTCCGCCACGTCCACACCCTCGTCTTCGGAGGTGAGGCCGCGGACCCGCTGGCGCTGCACGAGGTGCTCCGGCACGGCCCGCCCCGCCGGCTGCTCAACGGCTACGGCCCCACCGAGTGCACGGTCTTCTCCACCTTCCACGCCATCGACGCGCCTCCGTCGCTCGGCCATCCCGTGCCCATCGGCCGCCCCATCACGAACGGCCCCATCTACCTGTTGGACAGGCACCTGCGGCCGGTGCCCATCGGAGTTCCCGGAGAGCTCTACGTCGCGGGCGAGCGACTGGGCCGCGGCTACTTCAACCGCCCGGAGCTCACCGCGCGGACCTACGTGCCCGACCCCTTCAGCGCCCGGCCCGGCGCCCGCCTCTACAAGACGGGAGACCTGGGCCGCTACCTGCCCAACGGCCGCATCGAGTACCTGGGCCGCGTCGACCTGCAGGTGAAGATTCGCGGCTTCCGGGTGGAGCTGGGGGAGATCGAGGAGTCACTGCGCCAGCACCCGGCCGTGAAGGACTGCACGGTGGTGGCGCTGGAGGTCGGAGGGGACCGCAAGCTGGCCGCCTACGTCGTCGCCCGCGGGCAGGCGCCCGCCCAGGCCTCGCTGCGCACCTGGCTGCGAGAGCGGCTGCCGGAGCACATGGTGCCTGCCTCCTTCACCCTGCTGCCCGCGCTGCCGCTGACGCCCAACGGGAAGGTGGACCGCCGCGCCCTGCCCTCGCCCGAGCCGGCCCGGGGGGATGCGTCCAGCTACCAGCCTCCGCGCACCTTCACGGAAGAGGCCCTGTGCCGGATGTGGGGCACGCTCCTGGAGATGGAGCGCGTGGGCATCCACGACAACTTCTTCCACCTCGGCGGCCATTCGCTCCTCGCCACCCAGGTCGTCTCACGGATTCGTGCCGAGCTCGGAGTGGAGATCTCGCTGCGCACGTTGTTCGCGGGGCCCACGGTGGCCGAACTGGCGCGGCACATCTCCCGCGCGGAGCCGCCGGTGGTGCTCGCACGGCCGGTGCCGCCCCTGCGCCGGGTGCCTCGCGAGGGGCCGCTGCGCGTGTCCTTCGCCCAGGAGCGCCTGTGGCGCTTCTTCCAGCGGGCGCCCGCGTCCAGCGCCTACAACATCCCCCGCGCGTTCCGGCTGAGCGGCCGGTTGGAGCCACGCCACGTCGAGGCGACCTTCCAGGCCCTCATCGCCCGGCACGAGTCGCTGCGCGTCACCTACTCCGAGGAGGAGGGCGTGCCCGTGCAGCGCATTCAGCCGCCGGCCGACTTCCAGCTCCGGGAGGTGGACCTGCGAGGACGGGAGGACCGCGAGGAGGAGGCGATGCGCGACATGCTGGCGTCCGCGCTGCGTCCGTTCGACCTGACGCGAGGCCCGCTGCTGCATGCGTCGCTGCTGCGGCTGGGGGACGAGGAGCACCTGCTGTTCTTCTGCATGCATCACATCACGGCGGATGGCTGGTCCATGGGCGTCCTCGCGCGCGAGCTGGGCCGGCTCTACACGGCCATCGTCGCCGGTGGAGAGGCCGGGCTCGCGCCGCTGGCCATCCAGTACCCTGACTACGCGGCGTGGCAGCGCGACTGGCTGTCCGGCGAAGAGCTGCGGGAGCGGCTCGGCTTCTGGCAGAAGGCACTCGCCGGGGCGCCCACGCTGCTGAACATTCCCACGGACCGGCCTCGGCCGGCGGTGCGTACGTTCAACGGGCTCCAACGGCCGGTCCATCTGGGGGGAGAGCGCAGCCAGGCGTTGCACGCGCTCTGCCGCCGCGAGCAGGTGACGCCCTTCATGGCGCTGCTGGCGGCCTTCGGCATCGTGCTGGCCCGGCGCGCGGGGCAGGAGGAGGTGGTCATCGGCTCGCCCATCGCCAACCGCCTCCGCCCGGAGCTGGAGCCGCTCATCGGGATGTTCGTCAACGGGCTGTGCCTGCGCATCAACCTGCACGGGAGCCCGGGATTCAGCGAGCTGCTCCAGCGGGTGCGCGAGGAGACGCTGGCGGGCTATGCCCACCAGGAAGTCCCCCTGGACCTGGTGATGGCGTCGCTCGGAGTGGAGCCGCCGGCGAACCGGTCTCCGGTGTTCCAGGCCATGTTCGTCCTGCAGAACGCTCCCGCCTCGCCGCTGGAGCTTCCGGGCCTCTCCGTGACGCCGGTCGAGGTCAGCCGCGGCTCTGTCACCTACGAGCTCACCCTGGCGCTGACGGAGACACCCGAAGGCTTCTCCGGCGTGCTGGAGTTCAACACCGACCTGTTCGAGCCGGCCACCGCGGAGGCGCTGGACGCGGACCTGGTGGGACTGCTGGACGCAGTGCTGGCGAACCCGGACCTGCCCGTGGGCCTCCACTGACTCGAAGGAAGCCGACAGACTCGTCGAGCGACTGCGCCGCGCCGCATACCAGCGACGAGGCATCGACTTGCTGTGTCACGTCCTCGCTCATCGCGAGAGCCAGGTCACGGGTGTAACAGTTCCGCCTGCTCCCGCGCGTAGTGCGTTGGTGGCAGTCCGACGTGGCGAGTGAAGGCAACGCTGAAGGTGCTCGCGGAGCTGTAGCCGACCTGCTCCGCGACCTCGGCGACGGTGACTTCCTTGCGCCGCAGCAGGTTCTTCGCCAGGGCCATGCGCCAGCCGAGCAGGTACTCCATTGGGGCAACTCCCACCGCGCGACTGAAGCGCTCGAAGAACGTCGAGCGGGACAGCGCGGCCTCTTTCGCCAACTCCGCGACGGTCCACGCCTGGGTCGGGCGCTCATGCATCCGTCGTATCGCGACGGCAAGGCGCTCGTCGGCGAGCCCGCGCAGGAGGCCGGGCGACGCCGCGGTGCCCGCCGTGGAGCGGAGGGCTTCGATGAGAAGAACCTCGAGAAGGCGGGCGAGGATGACCTCGCGCGCGGGCCGCCGCTCGCGGGACTCCTCTCTCACGAGCTCCACGAGGGTGGAGAGCCTCCGCTCGCCGCGAACGTGCACGAGCTGTGGGAGAAGCGGGACGAGCAAGCTCGCGTCCGGGGATGCGAAGACGCAGTACCCCACCAGCATCCGAACATCAGGCGGTCCACTTGAGTTGCCGTGTCTGACTTCTCCATCCGGCAACACGACGTGCGCGGTGTCGCGCTTCCCTCTTGGCGGTTCGAGGCTCGACGCCGTGAAGTCGAACGCCGACGGAATCAGAACGAAGTCCCCCTTCTCGAGGATCATCGGCGCTCGTCCGTCGACCGCAAGGCGGAGCGCACCCTCGAGCACCGCGCAATAGAAGGGCCTCCCGGCTTCCGCGCGCCGAACGCTCCACCGCCCTGCCCCACTCACCCGCTTCGAGAACGGAGCGCCCGGCTGGAGCAGTGTGACCACTTCCGCGAGCGGATCGACCATTACCGGACTCCTGCAAATGAAACGCGGACTTCCTGTTGTAGCACGTCCGGTCTCCGCTCCCTATCGTCTGGGCCACTGAAACCACCACCCACAGGAGACGCCATGAAAACGATCTTGCTCACTGGATGCTCGTCCGGATTCGGCCTCGAAACCGCCCGCTACTTCCTCGAGCGCGGCTGGAAGGTCATCGCCACGATGCGCACGCCGCGCGAGGACGTGTTGCCCCGGTCCGAGCATCTGCGCGTGCTCGCGCTCGACGTCACCGACCCGCAGAGCATTCGCAAGACGGTGGAGGCCGCCGGCCCCATCGACGTGCTGGTCAACAACGCGGGCGTCGGACTGCTGAGTGTCTTCGAGGGCACCTCGATGGAAACGGTCCGCGCCACCTTCGAAACGAACACGTTCGGTGCGATGGCGGTGACGCATGCGTTCCTGCCTCAGTTCAGGCAACGGAAGACAGGTGTCATCGTGAACGTCTCGTCGAGCACGACACTGAAGCCGCTCCCGATGCTTGCCGTGTACACCGCGAGCAAAGCGGCGCTCAACGCGTTCACCGAGTCGCTCGCGCTGGAGCTCCAGCCCTTCAATGTGCGGGTGAGCCTCGTGCTTCCGGGGCAGGCCAGGGAGACATCCTTTGCTCAAAACGCACAGGCTCAGATGCAGAAGCAGGGCGTCGCCGTCCCCGAGGCGTACTCCGACTTCGCGCGGAGCGTCTTCGAGAGAATCACGGGGCAGAGCCCGGGGCCATCCACCCGGTCGCTCGACGTGGCAGAGGTGATCTGGCGCGTGGTGAACGATCCGTCGAGCCCCATCCGCCAGCCCGCCGGCGCGGACGCCGTGGAGTTGGCCAAGGCCCGTTGAGACGGCGCTCCCCTCCACTTGCCCTTCACCACCTGGGACTACCGGCCGCCCCATCTTCCGCCGGACCTGAGTCCAGGAGCAGGCCCGCCACCAAACCAGGACCGGCTCACGACGCCCGCTCGACATCACAGCGAGGCGCGGGCGCGTCTATCCCTTGAGGCCGGCGGCTCGCCCTCCTCCATTCCACAGAGGACACAACCATGGGATTGCTCGATAGGTTGAAGAGTGCAGCCAATCCACGTCACATACGTCGCCATCGGCAGCGCCACGCCACGCCCTACCGCACGGCGCGCCCCGACCGTCACGTCTCCCGCGGCGCGCGCGCGCTCGCTGCCTCGCTCGCGTTGACCCTCGCCACCACCCCGGCCATGGCGGCGGTCAAGACCGTCACCGTCCTCCCCGACGGCACCTTCTCGCCCAAGGTCGTCAGCATCGCCAATGGCGACTCGGTCGAGTGGGTCGGCCTCCGCCGCACCGACGCGGTGGCCCGCCTCTCGACCCCCGCCCTCGCGCCCGGCGGCGTCCTCGGCGCGGTCGACACCGACGCCGTCTGCTCGAAGGGAGCCAACCCCGACGATCCCGCGTTCGTCGCGCCGGTCTTCGCCTACCGCCAGGCCTACGAGGGCATCAACGCCAACGAGCTGACCGGCCCCGGCCGCCGCGCCCTCTCCGGCATCTGGGCCCTCGGCCCCGAGGGCAACAACACCAGCAAGATCGAGATCCCGAGCGCCGAGGCCGACGAGATCCGCCCCGGCATCGTCGCCACCGAGAGCTGCAGCGCGCTCAACGATGCCGCCCACGACGTCACGATCAGCGACGGGCTCGGCAACCCGATCGCTGTCTACAAGTACGACTACTCCGACGCGGCGATCACCAGCGGCGACAACGGCTGGGAGGTGCCGCTGCCCAACCCGGTCGCCGATCTCACCACCCGCGCCCAGTCCCGGCTATGCAACGCCATCGCCTTACGGTGCGACGGCGCCGGCGACCACTGCGAGCCGGTTGCCCCCGATCCCGCCGAACCCGTCACCATCGCGCCCGGCGTCTATTACAACGGCCTGCTCACCTCGACCTACGAGAACGAGGACGTCACCGGCGTGGTCCTCCGCTACAACTGGAAGGACCTCCAATACGACGACAATGGCGTCATCACCGAGCGCTGGCAGCACCTCGAGCGCGAGCTCGAGCGCGCCATCAAGCACGGCAAGCTGGTCACCCTCGACATCCGCGCCGGCATCTTCGGCACCCCCGACTGGATCTTCTCCGACTGGCTGCGCAACGACGATGCCCTCGACCAGGACGACGCCCACGCCGCGCCGTGGTGTGCGGCGCCCGGTCCGTGCGCCTACGGCGTCGGCGACGCGCCGCCCGGCGCCGGCCAGGTCGAGGACCTCGAGTTCGTCGACTACTACGGCGAGCAGCCGCCAGGCGACGGCTGCGGCAACCGGATGCGGATCGGCGCCCCCGGCGACCCCCACTACCGCGACCTCTACGCCGGCTTCATCGCCCGGCTGGCCGGCCACCTCGCCACCGACACCCGCTGGCACCAGGCGGTCGCCCACATCAAGATCTCGGGCGCCAACCTGCAGTCGTCGGAGGCGGAGCTGCCCCACCACTGCGACGATCAGTACGTCAACCTCGGTGACCACCAGGTCGACCCCAAGAGCAGCACCGCCACGTCCGAGGGCGACCGCGTCCTCGACGTCTTCAAGACCCTCAAGGCCAACGGCGCCCGCAAGACGAGCGAGTGCGAATGCAACACCAAGACCTGGCGCGATGCCGGCTACGAGCCCCAGCAGTTGTTCGATTACTACGCCACGGTCGAGCAGCAGATCATGAACAGCTTCTTCGGCGAGAAGTCGATGGGCTACCAGCTCCTCCAGGGCGGCTTCCCGCGGGCCGACCACGCGACCGGCGGCTTCATGGGCGACCACCTGTACCGCGAGAATCTGGAGTTCGCGGGCCCGCCAGCGGCCGGCCCGCCTGGCGGCTGCGGCAACGGTGTGGTCAACGCCAACCTCGGCGAGCTGTGCGACGACGGCAACGCCGACGAGACCGACGGCTGCCGCACCGATTGCAAGCCGACCTACAAGGCAAACGCCGGCTTCGAGGCCGGCCAGGTCTGCACGACCTCGAGCGTCGGCCCGAGCTGGGTGAGGCCGCCGGACTGCGCCAACATGCTCGAGGACCCGGCCGCGCTGGTGTTCGAGGTCAACGAGGACCAGGTGGCCGGCACCGCCGAGTACTGCACCAGCGACCAGACCCCCTATCCGGCCACCCCGCACAACGTGTTCCTCGATATCGCTCCGCTCGAGCCCGATCCGCTGCTGCCGCCATATCAGAGTATCGCTGATTTCAACACCGACCTGTGCAGCAGCGCGCGTTACCCGCGCGGCACCAAGCAGGCAGAGACCGTCCTCAACCAGGCTGGCGACGGGCGCTTCGCCACCGCCGGGTTCGCCGGGACCGACCCCGTCGCCGGCAAGCTGTTCGTGCCCCAGCACAGCGGCCTCCAGCCGCTGCGAGAGGAGAAATCGCCGCTCGGCTTCACCGATCCGGAGATCGGCCCGAGGGCTGCGTGCACCCACCAGCTGCCGATGCTCGAAGCCGAGCCTGCCGGCTTGCCGGCTGCGGTCGGCGCGAAGGTCGCGGACTTCCCGATCGCCAAGACCACGCCCTCCGATCCCACCGCCGGCTGCCCCAACCGCTGGATCGTCGATCAGGGCAAGGACCGCGACCCGGCGCCGTTCACGCCGTTCCCGTCCCTGCCGTGGTTCACCTACAACATCGACTACCCGCCGCAGCTCACCGGATTCCAGACCAACAACGGCGTGTTCAGCCCGGCCCACGTCGAGTCGACGCTGATGAACCTCGTCTACAACAGCAACGCGGTTTTCATTGAGCTGTACGAGACCGCGATCTGGCAGATCCGCCGCAGCCGCGGCATGGGCCAGACCGCGGTGCCGCTCGACGATCCGGATGCGCCGGTGCGGCTCGCGCTCCCCGCCTGCACCGCCTGCCCGCGGCCCGACACCTGCTACTCGAAGAACCTGTCCCAGTGGTCCGAGGAGCTCCACCTCCGCCGCCTCACCGCCGCCGACCACGCCGCCCAGTTCCTCGGCGATCGCTTCCGCGGCTACGACAACCCGTTCCCGGTCAATTACCGCCAGAAGTTCGTCAACACCACCGGCGTGAACGAGTACCACGCGTACATCGACCCCAGCCACTGCGACCCCGCCCTCCTCAACCTCACCGCCGGCAACGGCGTCCCCGGCGCACTCGGCCTCATCGAGGTCCGCCCCTGATCGCAGCCCGGTGAAGGCTCGGACCTGAGCTTGCCCCGGGCCGTGGACAGCGTGGTGACGCGGCCTGCGCGAGGTCGCCTTTCAGCCCTGAGCCTGCCCGCGTCCCGCTCAACGAAGGATCGTGATTCTCGTACTAGGAGCTCGGGCGCAGCGCGCGCTCGAGCTCCTGCCGGGTCTGGGGCGGCACCTGGTCGAGCCAGCCCGGAGACAGGGTCGCGAGCGGCCGGACCGCGGGGCCCGCGTCCCGCAGGAGCGCGGTGCTGGGGACGCGCGCGGCGTGGGCCGGCACTTCGTACAGCGCCACCGCGAGCGCTGGCAGTTCGTCACGTGTGACCTCATCGCTTCGGAGTCGCACGGCGAACTCTGGGTGCGGGTTGGGGCTCACGTGATGCACCTGCTGCTCCGGCGGGCCGTGCGGGTTGGCGTAGGACCGCCGCACGCTCAGGTCGGGGAGCGAGCCCAGCGATACGCGCCTGCCCCCGACCGTCACCTCATACGCGTAGCCAGGTCCGGCGTCCCGGGGGTCGACCAGTTGCCCTGGCAGGTGGCGTGCGTCGACGATGCGGAGCCGACTGCCTTCGACGCGCAACCGAAGCTGCAGATAGCCGGAGCCCGCAGGTGTGTCGGGCGTCACCGCTGCACGCGAGCGCGGCGGCGACGCTTGCGGCGGTGCAGGCCCACCGCCCGCCGGGGCGCCGGGCGTTCCGGGGAGCGCGGATGTCGGCGGCATCGCTTCAGCGGGACCTTGCGGACCGGAATGCTCGACAGGCTCGGGGTCGCGATTGTCGTGTCGATGCGGAGACATCATCGACTCCTCATGACGGGTTGAAATAGTGGAAGTTGTGAATCCAGCGCACGTACCGTCTCTCGAGCTCGAGACCGGGTGATGACGCAATCATTCCCAGCCGATCTGCGTCGTGAACCACCAGCCCATGGTGCTGCCCGGGGCCTTTGTACGCACACACGTCGAAGCGGTCCTGACTGCCGAAGCGCCATCCCCCGAGCGCATCGCTCACGCGGCTGCACGACAGCTCCGTGCCTTGCGAGGTGATGCGGCCGAGATACGTCACCGCCCAGTCGCGCGCGTTGTGGACGTACATGCCGGTACGCCCGCTGCCATCACAGTCGGCCGGGAGCCATCGGTCATTCCGGCTCATCGTCCAGCCAGGAAGCGAGGCGGTATAGCGCTGGACCGCCTCGAACCCGGAGCCGGTCTGCCGCAGGACGGCCAGATAGGGCACGGCCCAGTCCTGGGTGTTCACCACATAGATTTCATCCCGCATGTCGCCATCGACATCCGCCGGGAGATACTGGTCTGAAGCCCGCATCGTCCAGCCCGGCAGGACCTGCTGTTGGCGCGTGATGCGTGACACGACGCCCCCGTCGACGCGGAGCGTGGCGAGATAGGGCACCGCCCAGTCGCGCGCGTTGAACACCCCAATCTCCGAGCGTCCATCTCCATCGAAATCGCCGACGAAGTAGCGGTCGTGCCTGCGCAGGGTCCAGCCTGGAACCTCGCCATCCACGCGGCTGACCAGCGCGAGCGCCGAGTCGCTCAACCGCAGCACCCCGAGGTAGGGGGTTCGCCAATCACGGCTGTTGCTCACGAGCAATTCACTTCGTCGGTCACCGTCGACGTCGGCCAGCAGCAGCCGGTCGTTGGGCGCCAACCGCCACCCCGGCAGGTCACCGACATGGACCGCGCACACCCGCAGGCCCTGCGCCGGGTCGCGGCGGATGACCGCGAGCCGTGGCGTGTCCCCATCGGTCACGTTGAGCACGACGAGCTCGTCGGCGCCATCCCCGTCCAGGTCCCCCACGAGGTAGCGGTCGTTGGGCTGAATCACCCAGCCACCGGGAATCACGCCGACGTGCTGAGCCGCGAACTCGAAGCGGTCCCCCGCCGAGGCGTACAGGGTCACGAAGCGATCGTTTGCGACCAGGATGCCGTCGTGCCCTGTTCCGAAGAAATCTCCGGCGGTGACCCGGTCGAACCGGCGGCCCGTGAACGCGTCGTGCCGCCGCTTGAGCTCCGAGTAGCAGACCGGGCAGTACGGAGGCAGGTTGCCACGCATCCGGCAGTTCTCGACCGGTCGATAGACCCGGGCATCCTTGTACGACGCTCCCTCGAACAACCCGACGTCCTGGTCAGAGCTCCAGTCCGCTGGACGCTCGCCCTGGTTCCAGTCGGAACATCCGCCGGCCCCGGGCTGTGGATTGGCTCCGGTGGGAATGGGAGTGCCCGGTGCGACGAAGTGGCGCCACTTGAGCGTGGCACGGTCGCTGTTGGCGGTGATGTTGGGGCTCGACGGCTCTCCCCCTGTCCAGATGCCGGGCTGGCAGTATTCGTCGGCGAGCGCGCCGGCGGAGTGCCCGAACTCGTGCGCCATGACCTCCCATCCGCCATTGAGGGTCACCCAGAGATACCCGCCCCCTCCGCAGCCCCCGAAGCCCGTAGAATTCAAGATGACGACGACGAGGTCGTGCTCGGGCGCCCACGTGTTCAACACCGTCTGAAGACGCGTCCAGGAGTCCGCGCTCCCTTCGAGCCAGCAGTGCGCCCACGAGCCGTTGTAGATGTACCCGAGCGGGGTGTCGTGGAGGGTCTCGCTCGCGATCGTGTCGTCACTCGGATCGGTATAGGTCCCTTTTTCGTCGTAGGTGCGCTGGCTCACCCCCGAATCGTGCGAGATGAGGTTGATTCGGACGATGTTGAAGGCACAGCCGTCCTCGGCGAAGTAGTCGTGCCCGAAGACGCCGCGAACCAAGACATCTTCGACCGCGCGATTGAAGGCCTCCTGGTCATTCTCCGCGAAGCCATCTCCCACGACGACAATCGTCTTCTTGCTGCCCGGGGGACCGGCAAACCAGATGTTCGTGGCTGAATCCGCCGCCATGTTCGAGCTCCGGTTCTCGCGTTCTCACGGCATGTAGCCCGAACCGACCCAGGCGGCCTCGTCGGCCACGCCCGCGGGCTCCAGGCCTGTGTGGACGAACACGAAGCCGGGGGGTTGGTCGTTCAGGGTGACACTGACCGGGTCCTCGTTGCGGAGCATGTCGATCAGCAACTGAAACGAGCTCATCCGGAAGTACGCCGTCGCGGACTCGAGATCCGCCATGAGCACCGGCCTTGGCACCGCGGTCGTGTCGGATACGAAGAGGACCGTGACGCGCAATTTCTCACTGTCGTAGAGCCCCACTCCACCGGGGCCTCCAGCATTGGCGTCAAACCTGTATTGATAGCGCGTGATTCGATAAATCTTGAAGGCCATGCGTCTCCCTCTCCTGGTCGGTCGGGAGTCCACGCAGGGGGCGCGTGCTGCCGAGCCAACGCCAGGTGCTCTGCCGCCCGTCGCCCGCCTCGTCCCTCATCGAGCCTCTGATGCCACGAAGGTGGTGCCACGCCGCGCCGTGCGCAACATTCACGCCTGCTTGCCGCTGCTGAGCCATACGTGCCGCGGGAGAGCCACCAAATCGGGACAGGCTCAAGGGGGCGCAAAAAGCGAGAACGCCTCAATCCGGTCACATGCCTCCGAGTAAACCAAGGGGTTCGTCACGCAGGCTCGCCACCATGCGCGAAGCGCCGCGCTGGGCGCGAGTGCGTTGGTCTCATCAGCCGCGAGGTAGTCGCCAAGGCGCAGGCAGCCGTCCAAGGCATCGGAGCTGCACCTGCGTTCCAGGAGCTCGCGTACGGCCTCACTGCGGCCACGAGCCGCGAGGAGGCGCTCTCCGAGCATCTCGCAACCAGCGGCGTCGCCGCGCTCGCACGCCTGATCGAGACGAAGGAGCACCCATCCTTCCGAGGAGTGATGTTCGAGCGCCGCTCTCCGGCATGCATTGCCGCTGGAGGCACTGAAGGCATCGCAGCTCATGACGAGCAAGGAGGACTTGAGCCTCGCGTCGAGGCCCTCGTGCGACGTCAGCTCTTCGCAGCTGTATGTGTCGCCTTGGGCGCATGCCTCGGCGCACGCAGCGCGGTCGCTCTCCTTCAGGCAGGCGGCGATCCATTGCTCGACACCCTTGTTCTCTACCTTGGGCCGAAGTGGCGAGAGCAGCGCGACGGTTGAGGCGTCTATTTCGGACAGCTGGCCGCAATTCTCCCAGCCGGATACCTTTTTCGGGATCCCCGTCGACGCTCGGCAGCAGATCATGTCGCCAGCTCGCCCCAGGTGCCTGCGCTCATCCGCGGAGGGCGTCCAGGTGATCCGATACAGCGCCCCCACCGCGAGCCCGACCGCCGCCGCGGTGAAGTGCAGCCCTGCTGCGTAGCCAAGGAGCCCCGTGCCCCGTCCGACACCAGGCTGACCCGCTCGGGCCGCTTGACGGGAGCGGTGGTCCGCTGGCGACCTCGGCACGGAAATCCCTCGAATGACTGCGTTTCGTTGGTCAATCGGATCTGCTGAAACAAGGGCCGGCTCAGACAATGGGTCAGCGCCACTCCGCGCGGCTGTAGCATTTCTTGTTACAAACGGGCACCGCGAGTAGCGCATTTGTCACATTGATAAATTCGACCGAAGTATTGCACCCTGCCCTGGCAACCCACCCAGCCAGGGGCAACCGGATGAAATTGACATGTCTCATCGTGGCCGCGCTCGTCTCACTCCCATTCCACGCGAACGCCAAGGAAGCCATCCAGATTCAACTCACGGCCAAGGAGACGAAGTTTCCGGCGGACGCGCCCGTGGACCTCACGGTCACGTTCACGAACGTGTCGGACAGTCCGGTCAAGCTCCTCGGCTACCAGACGCCTGTCGTCGAGGGAATCGAGGCGGACATCCTTTCCGTCTCGCTCGGGCGCGAGCCGGTGGAGTACATCGGCCGGCTCTACAAGCGCATGGCCCCCACCGACGGCGACTACCTCATGCTGAAGCCGGGTGAGAGCGTCTCGGGTATCGCCTCGCTCTGGGACAACTACGACCTCTCAGTCTCCGGGACCTATATGGTTCAGTACAAGACCGAGGTCCTGAGCCGGGAGTCGGACCAGGCGGTCGCCGTCTCCAACGTCATCTTCCTGGACATCGAAGGCCGGGAGCCGCCGCTCGATCCGGATGACGTGGAGGAGGACGGCCCCATCACCAAGATCGTCAATGGCAGCAATGAGAAGTTCAAGTCCTGCAGCGACTCGGAGAAGAACGCGCTGGTGACCGCCCGGCAGCACGCCTTGAACTACTCGGATGACTCCTACGACTACCTGGTGGCGGGGAACAACACGGCTCGCTACACCACCTGGTTCGGCGCCTTTGAGGGCTCGCGGTATGGCTCCGTGCGGGAGCACTTCCGGAAGATCCGGAACGCGATGGATAACGAGACGTTCAAGTTCTACTGCAACTGCAACAAGAACAACGTGTACGCGTTCGTCCGGCCCCGGCAGGAGTACAAGATCCATCTCTGTCCCGCCTTCTGGCCCGCGCCGATGACCGGCACGGACTCCAAGGCAGGGACCCTGGTTCACGAAGTCAGCCACTTCCGGGTGGTCGCCAATACCGACGACATTGAATATGGGCACTCCGCGGCCATGCAGCTCGCCAGCTCCAATCCTGGCGATGCCATCCGCAACGCGGACTCTCACGAGTACTTCGCCGAGGCCACGCCGTACAGCCCCTACAATCCCTGCGCGCCGACCGTCACGTCCCATACGGGCGCGCCCATCACCGCGAGCTGGGATGGGGCGAACTGCCATGTGATGAATGTGCCCGCCGGATTGACGCCGTTCGTCTACAACAACGCCTACTACGTCAACGCGCTCCCTGGCACGGCGTGTCCGGCGCCTTCCGGGTGGGACACGGCGAACTGCTACATCCTTCCCTACCCGTCCTGGAGCACCAGCTACTTCGTCTGGGCCGGGAACCTCTACCTGACGCCCGGCCCCGGCAATGCGTGCCCCGCGCCGTCGACGTTCGACGGGGCCAACTGCTACGTCATGCCGCTGCCCTGGGGTTCGACGCCCTTCAAGTACGCGAACAACCTCTACATCACGCCGCCCCCCAACTGCCCCATCGGAGGGTTTGATGGGGCGCACTGCCTGGTCGGGACGGCTCCCGCCAGCCGGACCGCCTTCCTCTGGGGCTCGTCTTTCTATTACGGCCACTGAAGGACGGCACACTGGGGCAGTGGCAGCGGCCGGCTGAATACGAAGCTTGCGCTCCCGTCGTGAATCGTTGATTCACCCGGCCGCTCCATCGAGCGCACCACCCATCGAGCACTGACTGCATGTTGAATTCTCGGTTGTTGAGTATCTGTTTGGGAGTCTTCTTCCTCCTGTCCAGCACTGTCTCGGCGGCGGCCCCCGAGCCGGGCTACATCCACTTCGAGGGGCTCGCCGCCTACGAGTCCAACGGTCAGCTCGTCCTCGATTACAAGGTCCAGGAGCGGAGCTGGGAGTGGATGAAGAGCCGCCGGGTCCAGCCCGAGCTGGTGCTCCGGCTTCAAGGGAAGCGTGGGACGAGCCTCCGGGCCGCGCTGCGCAAGGGCCAGGACCGGCTGAGCTTCCCTCTCCCGTGGAACCAGGGCACAACCGAGCTCCAGGTCCGTGTGGGCGGCGGCAATGACCAGCATCGGCTGGAGTGGATGAAGCTGCACGACGTGGAAATCATCGAGCTCACCCTCCGCGTGAGCCGCAACGCTCCGCCGCCCCAGCCCAATCCCCAGCCCCCGCCGCCCCTGCCCCCGCCTCCCCTGCCGACTCCCCCGCCTCCGCCGCCCCCGCAGCCGCCGCCCCCGCGACCGAACTGGGCTGCGGTGCCCTCGGTGATGCAGGCCTGTGGGCGGAGCTTCGACGGCCAGGAGAACGAAGTGGCCTGCCTCGACGTGGTCTCCGCCTTCACCTACGACCCGACCTCCATCATCCAGGCCTGTGACACGAGCATGGAGGGAGACGCCAACGAGCTGGAGTGCGTCCGCGTCGCCGCCAGGGTGTCCCGGGCGCCCTCCGCCGCGCTGGCGGCATGCGAGCAGGCCATGGATGGGGACACCGCGGAGCTGGAGTGCTTCCACGCGGCGGTGAAGTCCAGCTACGAGCCCGCCAATGCCATCCGCACCTGCGCGGAGGTCTTCGACGGTGACGAGCCGGAGCTGGAGTGCGTGCGACTGGTGGTCACCGCCGACCAGGACCCTTCGAGCCTGATGCGCACCTGCGACCAGGCGATGAGCGGCGACGAGGCGGAGTTCGAATGCCTCCAGCGGAGCCTTCGCCGCCGCTGAGCCCACCGCGAGCGGCTCGGGGCATGGCTGCAGTCGCCATGGACGTGACGGACCGGCCCCGCCGGAGTCCAACAGAACCCCGTCATACGACAACTATCGTAGATCTCACCGTCCCGAATCCTTTACCCCGGAGGAGGGACGGTGTTCCCCTGCGCGGGCCCGTGGGCAATCCCTGCCCTGCGGCCTCTGGAGCTCCCATGCGCGGTTCATTGCAGTCCTTATCCCTGGCGATGGTGTTCCTCGTGGGTCTGCTCGCGGGCCGTCCCTCTTCAGCCCATGAATCGCTCCGTGAGCGCATCGAGTCCTTCGTGCGCGCGGAGCAGAAGCGGCAGAATGCGCCGGGCGTCGCGGTGGCCGTCGTGAGCCACGGCAGGGTCATCGTGGCGAAGGGGTATGGCCTCTCGAACCTGGAGCATCAGGTTCCCGTCACCCCGGACACCCTCTTCCAGTCCGGCTCCCTGGGCAAGCAGTTCACCGCCATGACGGTGATGCTCCAGGTGGAAGCGGGCCGCATCTCGCTGTCCGACAGCATCACGAAGTACTTCCCCGACGCGCCCGCGACCTGGGCCCCCATCACGATTCGCCACCTGCTGACGCACACCTCCGGCCTCGGGGAGCTGGATGGGCTGATCGACGTGCGCAAGGACTACACGGATGAGGAGTTCGCGCAGTTCCTCTACACGCTGCCCCTGGACTTCCCCGCCGGCCTGCGATGGAGCTACAGCAACTCCGGCTACGTCCTGCTGGGCCTCCTGGTGAACCGGGTCGCGGGCACATCCTATGTCAACGTCCTCGGCGAGCAGGTCTTCAAGCCCACCCGCATGAAGACGGCGCGCGGCATCAGCGAGGCGGACATCGTTCCGAACCGCGCGGCCGGCTACCGCCTGCTCGACGGCGTGGTGAAGAACCAGGAGTGGGTCTCCCCCTCCCTCAACACCACGGGGGACGGCTCGCTCTACTTCTCCCTGAAGGACCTGCTGGCGTGGGATGACGCCGTGGATGACCGCGCCATCCTGACGAAGGCGAGCTGGCGGGACATCCTGACGCCCGTGAAGCTCGACAGCGGCGCCTCCTACCCCTACGGCTTCGGGTGGGTCCTCCAGGAGCGCAACGGCCAGCCCCTGCACCAGCACACCGGCTCATGGCAGGGCTTCATGTCCGCGTACTACCGCTTCCTCGGCGACGACCTCTCCATCATCGTGCTGCTCAACTTCAATCAGGCGGACCCCGCGGCCTTCGTCAATGGCATCGCCGCCATCGTCAATCCCGCGCTCGCCGTGCCTCCGCTGGCCGCCATTCCGGACCTCGAGCCGCAGGTCACCGCCCGGTTCGCGACGCTGCTCGAGCAGATGCGGGCAGGAGCGCTGAACCCGGCCGAGTTCGCATACGTCCCCGGGTGGTTCTTCCCGCAGGCCGTGCCGTTCTACCAGTCGCTGCTGCAGAGCCTGGGGACGTCGGGGCCGCTCGTCCTGGTGAAGCGAGAGGTGCTGGGCGATGACCGCGTCTACACGTACCTGGTGCAGGTCGGCTCCACGACGCTGCGCTACCGGGTGGCGCTCATCCCGGATGGCCGGGTGTCCGTCTTCTCGCTGAGCCCGAACTAGTCTTCAGACAGCGTGATTCCGGGGCGCTTCTCCGAGTGGGAGGCGCCTCGACATGCCGCGGTCCAGGGACCAGGCGCAGCGCGACAAGTCTCCCCCGCGAATGCCCTACTCCGCCCAAGCCGCCGCTTCGCTCGCGGTCGCCCTCGCCAACCGAGCTGCCGCCGCCGGGTCCACCCGCGCCGTGACGAGCACGCCAATCACCGCGCCCAGCAGCAACTCCACGCGGCGGGCCACCGTCTTCCGGGGCAGCGTCCCCGCCCGCGCAGCCGCCTCCAACGCCCGCGTCAGGTGTCCGTGCAACAGGGTGCGGTAGTCCTCCACGGCTTGATGTGCGGCTTCGTCATGCGGCGCCAGCTCCGTGGCGGTGTTGATGAGCAGGCACCCCCGCCGCGTCAGGGCCGGCGGCGCGGTCCCCATCGTCGTCGCGAGCGCTTCGAAGTAGGCCGTCACCTGCTCCAGCCCGGGCGCGCCGGTGGCGAAGACACCCAGCCGGGGCGTGATGACCTCCCGCAGGTACAGCGCGACCGCCCGCGAGAACAACGCCCGCTTGCTCTCGAACGCCTGGTACAGGCTGGAGCGGTTCAGCCCCGTCGCCGCCTCCAGGTCCGCCAGCGACGTGGCCTCGTAGCCACGGGACCAGAACACCCCCAGCGCCGCACGCACCGCCACCGTCTCGTCGAACGCACGCGTGCGAGCCACGTCACCCTCCTTGACAATTTTGAACCGAACGTTCCAATATCGATTCGGAACTGATTGGTTCAGAATAGCCGCAACTCGGGAGGGGAGTCACCATGTCGCTGTTGGCCCAGGTCTTCGCGCTCATCGCCGCCGCCATCCATGTGTTGTTCTTCGTGATGGAGAGCATCGTCTTCTCTCGGCCGAAGGTGTGGCGGCGCTTCGGGCTGAAGTCGCAGGCGGACGCGGACGTGGTGCGGCCGATGGCGCTCAACCAGGGCTTCTACAACCTGTTCCTCGCGCTGGGCGTCTTCGTGGGCGTGGCGCTCACGTACAGCGGAGCAGTCACCTCGGGCGTGGCGGCCGTCGTCTTCGGCTGTGCGTGCATGGTGCTGGCGGCCCTGGTGCTGGTGACGTCCAATCGCCGCTTCTTCACGGCAAGCCTCGTCCAGGGCGCCCTGCCGCTGCTGGCGCTCCTGCTCATCGCCTTTTGAGGCCGGTCCTGCAAGGCACGCGCTCGAGACGGGCGAAGCTCCGCGAGCGGGTGCCCGTCGAGCACCCACTCGCCCACGTCGGCCAGCGTCAGGACGCGGCGCTGGAGTCGGGTACCGCGCGCTCGGGCTCCGGGCAGTCCTGTGCCTTCGCTCTCGCCAGCCAGGGCAGATAGTACCGGTCCAGGAAGTCCTGCTTGTAGTCGCGGTACGAAGTGATGGCGCCCATCCACGCCCAGGAGCGGATGAAGAGCCACGCCGGGTCAAACTGATACGGCAGGAAGCCGGCGCGCGCGCCGCTGGGATACAGGTGGTGGTTGTTGTGCCACTCACCCGTGATGAGCCCCGGCCAGCACTGGTTGATGGACTGGTCTCGAGTGTTGAAGTCGATGCCCTCGCGCCGGCGGTCCTTGCCGCCCCCGTGCCCGTCGTAGTTGAACGTGCGCACGCCGATGGCCCACACCCCGGCCCAGCCGAAGAGGGCCAGCGCCAGCGCGTGCCCGCCGATGAGGAAGAACGCGCCGTACCAGAACGCCCAGTTGAGGGCGAAGTGCAGCGCCGTGTACCCCGGATGGCACAACGAGCCCCAGCGCTGGTACTGCTCGTAGCTGTTGAGGTGCACGCCCGTGTGTTTCATCAGCTTGCAGACCTGCGCGTAGTCCTTGTGGTCCAGGTCCTTGTTGATGGCCTGGTGATTCACATCCGCCAGGAAGCAGTAGAGCCAGCCCGCGCGCGCGTTGTACGGGTCCCCAGGCTGCTCCGAGAAGCTGTGGTGGACGTGGTGCGAGACGACGTACGCCTCCTCCACGACAATCTTGATGACCAGGTTGCGGCACAGCTCGCGGAAGAACGCGTTCTTGAACTGGTAGGCGCCGTGGGTGGCGTAGCGGTGGAACCAGACGGTGCCGTGCATCCCGATGACCACCATGCTGTAGACGAAGCCCACGGCCATCAGCCACCAGCTGAAGTGGTGGGTGAAGAAGAGGACGAGCGGAATGCCGAAGCTGAGACTCGTCACCCAGGCGAAGAGCCCCAACCAGTTCTTCCGGGAGCGGGCGACGTTGAGCCGGGAGAAGAACTCGGCGGTGATTTCCCGGTGGGTCGGCACATAGAGCTTGCCATTTCGCTCATAGCCGTAGCTGGGAGGGTCGAGGATGCGATCCAGAAATGCCATTCATCTCCTTTTGCTTACTGCCAGTCCCGCGACTCCACACTCGTCAGATGTCGGTCACGTTGGGGAACCCGGACTCTCTCACACTCCGGGGGAAGCCGCCTGGAACGAACGGCTGGCTCGCTCCAGGCAGGGCGCCCAGGCACGAAACACCCGGAGCTGAAACATGTGTCACCCCCCTGTGACCTCGGGTGTTACGAGGGCGTAGCGCCATGAAAGAAGGCCCCATGCCACGCGGAGCGGATGACCTCGAAGCCACCCTGAGCGAGCGCTTCGGCCTCGCGGAATTCCGACCCGGCCAGCGCGAGGTGCTCACCGCGCTGCTGGGGCCGAAGGCCGCGGCGCTCGCCGTATTCCCCACGGGTGGAGGCAAGTCGCTCTGCTACCAGCTGCCCGCGCTGCTGCTGGAGGGTGTCACGGTGGTGGTGTCCCCGCTCATCGCGTTGATGAAGGACCAGATTGACGCACTGGGACGCAGGGGCATCCGCGCCGCGCGGCTGGACTCGTCGCTCTCGCTGGACGCGTCGCGCGAGGTGACGGAGGCGCTGCGCGGCGGGACGCTGAAGCTCCTCTACGTGGCCCCGGAGCGCTTCAACAACGAGCGCTTCACCGCGCTGCTGCGCGAGCTGCGCATCTCCCTCTTCGCGGTGGACGAGGCGCACTGCGTCTCGGAATGGGGCCACAACTTCCGGCCGGACTACCTCAAGCTGGCGCAGGCGGCGCGAGCCCTCGGCGCGGAGCGCATCCTCGCGCTCACCGCCACGGCCACGCCCGCCGTGGTGCGCGACATCTGCCAGGGCTTCGGCATCCCCGAGGAGAACGCCGTCGTCACCGGCTTCTACCGGGAGAACCTCACGCTGGAGACCACCCCGGTGCGCGCCGACGCACGCGACGCGCTCCTCGTCGAGCGGCTGAAGTCCCGTCCACCCGGGCCCACCATCGTCTACGTCACGCTGCAGAAGACGGCGGAGCACGTGGCGGAGCTGCTCACCCGCGCGGGACTCCCCGCGAGCGCCTACCACGCCGGCCTGGAGTCCGAGGACCGCGAGCGCGTGCAGGAGGCGTGGATGGCCTCGGGACGCGGCATCGTCGTGGCCACCATCGCCTTCGGCATGGGCATCGACAAGGCGGACGTGCGCGCCGTGTACCACTACAACCTGCCCAAGGGCCTGGAGAGCTACAGCCAGGAAATCGGACGCGCGGGCCGCGACGGTGCACCGTCCGTGGTGGAGCTGTTCGCCTGCCCCGAGGACGTGCCCACCCTGGAGAACTTCGCCCACGGCGACATGCCCACGCCGCAAGCGCTCCAGGGCCTGGTGACGGAGGTGCTCGAGGCAGACACCGAGCTCCACGTGGACCTGTACGCGCTGTCGAACCGCAATGATTTGCGGCCCCTCGTGCTGCGCACCGCGCTGACGTACCTGGAGCTGGAGGGCGTGCTGCGCCAGGGCACGCCGTTCTACGCGGGCTACAAGGTGCAGCCGCGCGTGCCGCTGGAGGAGCTGCTGGGCCGCTTCCAGGGCGAGCGGGCCAGGTTCCTGCGCGACGTGTTCGCGAAGGCGAAGAAGGGCCGCACCTGGTACTCGCTCGACCCGGCCGGAATCTCGGAGGCGCTCGGCCAGCCGCGAGAGCGGGTGGTGAAGGCGCTCGACTACCTCCAGGAGCAGGGGCTGGCGCAGACGCAGGTCTCCGAGCCGCGCCAGCGCTTCACGCGGCTGCGCCCCCGCGAGGACGGCGCGGCCCTGGTGGCGCTGCTCGTCCAGCGCTTCCAGCAGCGCGAGGCGCAGGAGGTGGCGCGCGTGCAGGAGGTGCTCCGGCTCGTCACGCACGAGGGCTGCCAGAGCAACGCGCTGGTCGCCCACTTCGGACAGCGGCGCGAGCGGCCCTGCGGACACTGCACCTTCTGCCGCACCGGCGAGGCTCGCGTGCTGCCCGCGCCGCGTCCCCGCCCTCCCCTTCCTGCCGGCCTGGACGTGGCCGGTTTCCGCGCGCTGGCCACGCGCCACCCGGAGGCGCTCGGGCACCCGAGACAGGCGGCGCGCTTCCTCTGCGGCTTGAGCAGTCCCGCCCTCTCGCGCGCGAAGCTGGGCAACCACAAACTCTTCGGCGCGCTGGAGGACCGGCCCTTCGCCGAGGTGCTCGGCTTCTGCGAGGCCCAGGCCCTGCCACGCACCTGAGGGGAGCGCGGCCTGGGCAGGCGTGTACCCCCAAGGGGCTGAGCGCCCGTGAACGTCCCGCGCGCGGCGACAGTGAACGCGGCGGAGTTGTTCCGCATGTAGAGGGTTACTCGAAGAGGGACACCTCCGCGAGGGCGGAGAAGCCCTGCGGAACGCCAGTGTTCCCGCGGGCGTAATTCGCGCGGAACAGCCGCACGTAGCGCACCGGCCCCACGTCCTCCAGGGGCGCCTCGCCGAAGCCCATCCCGTCGAATTCGTAGAGCGGCCCGTCGAAGGGGCTGTCATGCCGGCCGCACCGCCGTCCATGGCGAGGGCGCGTCCCACCAGCGGAACACGGGCTTGCCGCCGCTGGTGACGAGCAGCACCGCCACGGGCTCCGAGGGGTCGAAGGGCACCACCTCTCCGTCCACGTTGGTGGCGTCGCTGATGTCTCCCGTGACGGGCACCTCCGGCGCGGGCGGCGGAGGCCGGAAGGACACAGCGGTGCCCCCGGGCGTCTGCTCCAGCGCCAGGTGCGAGTCCCAGACGCGCAGCGTGGGCAGCTCCACGTCATCCACGAAGAGGAAGGACACGAAGGTGGCCGCACCATCCTCCTCCCGGCGAGACACCCGGAAGCGGTAGGGCCTCGTCGCATCCGGAATGGGCGCGTTGGGGTCCGGCTCCTGCACGTCGCCGTAGCGCATCTCCAGGAAGTAGTCCCCCGACGCCTCCGTGGTGGCCGTCCCGTAGGGCTTCCACTCGGGCTTCGGGAAGGGCTCCGGGGGCCCTCCCGAGCTCGACGGATAGACGACCCGGGCGCGCTCGTACGACAGCGTCGCGCCCGCCAGCGGCGAGCCGTCGCGCTGCTCGGCGCGGCCGTAGGCGAAGATGGGGTCGTCCTGCAGGCGCTCACATGCGGTGCACAGCACGGCGAGCGCCACCGTGGTCCGGAATGGATGGCGCATCTCAGTAGCTCCCCTTCATACCGAGCATCGGAAGCTGGTCCAGGCCGTACTCCCCCGTGACGACCTTCACGAGTCCCTGCTGTCCCGGCTGCGCCATCGTCTCCCGGCCCACGAGCCCCACCTCGTCCAGGCCCACCGTGACGCCCAGCTCGCCCTCGCCTCCCGCCACGGGGTGCGTGCCGCGCAGGAGCTCCTGCCCGTGCAGGCTGATGCGCGTGACTTCGGTGCGCGGCCGGTCGTCACGCACAATCGTCTCGTAGGGATTCACCGCGCCGGGCTGCAGCCGGTACACCACCTCGAGGGACTGCCCTGCAATCAACGTCTCCTCGAAGGTGAAGGGCTCGTGCCCCGGCGCTCGGACCAGGAGGCGGTGCGTGCCCGGGGGGACTTCGAGCTCGAAGCGGCCCTGCTCATCCAGCAGGGCGGCCGGCTCCTCGCCGCCGTCCAGGAAGAGCGCGGCATCCTTCAGCGGCCGGCGCGTGCCCCGGGCGCGCACCTCGCCGAGGAGCAGCGCGAGTCTTTGGGAGGAATTCATGGCCTGTACGGGCTACTTAGCCACGTTCGGCATTTTGCTCTCGCGGCCCCGCGACTGCATGCGCGAGCGAAACTGTCTACCCCTCGCATCGGTGGGCGCAACCATCCGGGACGTGGAATAAAAAACCCTGGTCTCAGGAGGGTGAAGGACGGCGCACAGCCCGTGGCCCCCTGTCCAAGGGGCTGCGCGGTCTGCCCAACGGCCGGGCCCAGCCGCTCACCCGCCCGGCTCATTGACTCGGGTCAAGAAACGAAGGCCGGCGGCAGCAGTAGCGGTTGGGAGGGCCTCGCTTGCCCATGAGCTCACGGCGTGAGTCGCGCCGCTGTTGTGTCCGCGTGGCAACAGTTTATTGATTTCTTCTGTTACGCACAGTGCGGTTGATTCGTGCTTCAGGGATGCTTCAGCCCAGGCCTAATTCGCTGCTCGCGACTCCGAGGGAGCGCAACGATGGCAGAGCGAGAGCCGGCTGTTCAGTTTGAAAGGGAGCCGCTTCGCTTCCTTGACGAGACCTTTCCCGCCGCCGGGGACGCCATCTGGCTGCCGCGAAGGCAACTGTGCCTGTCAGACGCGACGGCCTCCAAGAACGTCCTCGCCAATGGAGAGGGCCTCTACCAGGACCACTCCGACTTCTTCCGCACCCGGCATGGGACGTTTGGCCCACGGCCGGTGCAGGTGCGCATCGGCCGCGAGTCCCGGGCCCTGCTGCGCGCCTATCTCGACGCGCGGAAGGACACGTTGGAGGAGTCCGTGCGGCGGGTCCTGGTGCCCGGCAGTGAGTGGCCTGACGCGGGCAACCGGCTCATGTACCGCCACCTCGCGGCGGCGCTGCTCTCACCGGACAGTCCGGCATGGCTTCGCCAGACGGTGGACGCCATCGTGGAGCGCGCGGTCCTGGCCGGGGCGCGGGAGCGTCACTCCTTCTTGAGTCGCGCTCTGTTCCGGTTCCGCGTGGAGCGAGCGCTGGTGCGGGCGGTGGAGCAGCGGCGGAGGCGAGGCGCGGGTGAGCCCGCCGATCTGCTCGACGTGGTGGTCAGCGCCGCGGGGGCCGAAGTCGCGGCGGAGGAGCTGGCCGAGGTGTTCCTGTCCTTCGTGTTCGCCGCCGCGGGCTCCGTGGGTTTCGTCCTGGGCTGGTCCGTCTACCTGCTGGGCACGAACCCGCCGACGGATGCCGAGCCCGCGTGGGTGGTCAAGGAAGCACTGCGCCTGTGGCCCGTGGCGTGGCTGCTGGGGTCCAGGCCCGCGAAGCGTCACGAGGTGGCCGGCGTCAGCGTCACTCCCGAGGACGAGGTGGTCGTCTGTCCCTACGCCGTGCAGCGCAACCCCCGGCACTGGGATGACCCCTCCACCTTCCGCCCGGAGCGATGGGCCTCCGTGAAGAATGCCCAGGCCTTCATCCCGTTCGGGTGGGGCCCGCACACCTGCCCCGCGGCCCTCCTCTCCATGGAGCTGGTCGAAGACGTCCTGCGGCTCATCGTTCGCGGCTACCGGCTGACCGTCACGCCCCGCGATACCCGCCCGCATGTCACCGCCGCACTCGCGCCCCCTCGCTTCGCATTGTCCCTGGTGCCTCACCGTCGTGACGTTCCAAGCATGGAAAGGAGGTGACTCACATGGCGAAGATCTTCCGTTCCGTGATGGCCGCGCTGGCCATCCGTCGCAAGGACCCCGCGTATCGCTGGTACGTGTATCACCACATCTGAGCCGCACCCGATGGGGAGCGGGTCGTCCCGCTCCCCATCCCACCTGGAGCAGGCCCCATGGATACCCCTCCTGACGAGATCGACTTCGTTCGCGAGATGCGCACGCGGAGCTACGCGGAAGGCGGCGTCTTCTGGACGCAACGGGGCGACCTGGGCGTCTTCGAACCCGAGGCGGCGCAGAAGATCAACGCGCTCAACTACGGCGACCTGACGCTGCCCGACAAGCTCGCCGACCTGCTGCGTGGCCGGAAGGGAGAGCCTGTCTCCTGGAAGCACGTGCGCGCGGCCTGGCTCCCGCACATGAAGCGCCTGTCAGGTCCGGAGTCTGTCGCGCAGCTCGCGGAGCGGATGGAAGCGCTTCTCGAGGCGCGACTCGAGCGCTCGCTCGACCTGGTCTGGGTGGCGCAGGAGGTGTGCACCCAGGCACTGGTGCCCATGGTGGTGGCCAACCTGCCCCGTGCCGACATGGCACGCGTGCTCCGCGACCAGCACCTCAAGCTCGCGCGACTCCTCTCTGTCGAGCCCCTGCGCGAGACGTTCTGGCAGGAGCTTCGCGCCATCTGGATTCAGGTGGGTGCCGGCTCCGCGGTCCGCCGTGAGCTGCGCGGCCGCGCCAGGGGCCGCAGGCCCCGCCAGCTCGACCTGACCGACCCCATCGTCGACCTGCTGCCGGAGCTGGGACTGGACCGGGCTGTCGACGCGGTCACCGCGGTGCTGACGGCCATCGCGGGCCCGCCGGGAGCCACGGCCGCGTGTGTCCTCTACGAGCTGACCCGCCGCCCCGACCATGCCGCACGGCTGACCCGCGAGCTGGAGTCAGTCTCTCGGGAGGAGCTCTACGCCGCCCCCACCCGAGTCACCCCGGCGACCCACCGCTTCGTCAAGGAGACGATGCGCATGTGGAGCTCGCCGCTGTTCCTGGCCCGGTCGGCACGCACCGACATCCAGTTGGAGCAGGCATGCGTCAAGACCGGCCAGCGCTACTTCGTCAGTCCCCATCTGGCCCACCACGACCCGAAGCATTGGAAGGACCCGGAGACCTTCGACCCCGACCGATGGCTGCCGGACGCGGCCAACGGTCCATGCAGCGGCGCCAGCTACGTCCCCTTCGGCTGGTCCCCGACGACCTGCATCGGGGCCGGCCTGGGCATCGCGCAGCTCATCGTGCTGTGCCACCTCATGTGCACCCGCTACCGCATCCAGCTCTCGGAGCCGGAGGCCGTGCGCATGGTGCTGGCCGCCGTACCGCTGCCCCAGAACTTCCGGGGCACGCTCACCCGGCGCTGAGCGGGTCTTCCTCGGCCGCCGCGCCGCGAGCAGGCTCACCCGCCAGGGTTCTCCGCCGTCAGAAGGGGGAACAGATGATGCCCACGCAGTCGCCCGCGGCATTGCTGCGCGCGACGTTCCCGCCTCCGTCGAAGGCGGTGGGCGCGTAGATACCGAAGCCCGTGTTGCCCAGGGCGACGTTGTTGAGCACCGTGAGGTGCTGGGCGCCTGCACCGTGAGTCCATCCCCGTCGTTGCGCAGGAACTCGTTGCCGCCGCAGACGATGCCCGTGAGCGGGACGGGGACGAACGCCGGAGGTCGGACAGGATCAGCCCGTCCGCGTTGTCATAGACGGTGTTGCCGTCGACGTAGGCCGTCAGGGCCGCGATCTGGAGGCCGGAGCCATTCTCACCTGGGCTTGCCCACGACATGTGAGAGGTTGGCCCCGGCACGATTCACACGCGCCACTTGCTTGTCCTGCCGGGCCAGCCGCACGAGCACCCCATCCGGGAAGGCAATCTGCGCGTTGAGATGCAGCATGAGGCCCAGCAGCGGCGCTACCTCCGCATTCAGTCTGCCCAGCAGTGCCAGCACCCCCACCCGCGCCACGAACGCCTCCGCTCCGCCGTCCGCCACCCGCAGGGCCTCGCGCCTGACTTGCGCGCGCACCAGGGCTTCGCGCACGGCCAGTTGCGCACGCTGGTGCCGACTCTCGTCCGAGGTGCGGTGCGCGGGCCGGTACGCCCCGACCTTGCACGGCTCCGCCAACGTACTGGCGCCCCGCTTGTCCGGCTTCACCCGGCGACTACGCGTGGCGTACATGGCAGCGCAGTTCGGGTCGGCCACCACCACGTCGTGCCCGAACTCTTCCAGGCTCCGCGCCACCCACGCGCTCTCAGTCGAGGCATCCAGCAGCACCCGCGCCTTGGGACGCGTGCCCAGGAGCTAGGCCAACCGCTCCCGTTGGGTGCGAAGCCGCTGCTCCAGCACCACCTCGCCCCCTCCGCCAGGATGCACACCTGACTGTCCCGCTTGTGCACGTCGATGCCGATGAACACCATGGCCCACTCCCCCTACCTCGGCGGTCTTGTTCGCGCCGCGGCAATCTAGGGCTCGGTGGGCCTACCTCTGCATTCGTGGCTGGCCGGCCGCTTCATCTCCTCTATGCGTCGGCGACTGGTCGTACCTTGGGCCTGGATTCGCGTCTCGAACAGCGCTTGAGTAGATCCGTCCGGTTCTCAGTTGGGGGGGAAGTATGGGTCCTGCTGCTCTTTATTCGTTCGTACTTGTAACCGTGGCGCTTGTGACCCTTCCGGCACGCGCAATGGAGGCGGAGAGCAGTGGTCCACAGGGCATACGAGTTAACAGGGCTGTCTACGTGAAAGGGGTGCTTGCGGCTCTCAATGATGTTGATATCGCTGTTGCGGCGACAGCTGCGCGTCTCCACTTGGACGCACTGCGTGCATCCGACTTGGAGGGGCGAGAACAGGGGCTTCGCCTCGTTGAGTTGCTGAAGGACGGGGACCCGAACGTTCGACGGGCGGCAGCCGCTGCGCTGGGGAGAATGGGAGGCCAGGCGAAGGCGTACGCACCTCACCTGCTCGCGCTGCTGAAGGATTCAGATCGAAGCGTTCAACAAACTGCGGCCACAGCGCTCAGCCGAATCGGAGAGGAGACGCATGTTCCTGACCTCCTTGAGCTGTTGAGGGACGGGGATGCAAGCGCTCGGTTGGGGGCAGTCGACGCGCTGGGGCAGATCGGAAAAGGGGCGAAGGAGTCTGCGCCTCACCTTATTGAATTGCTGAAGTCCTCCGACATAATCGTCCAGCTGGCGGCGGCCGATGCGCTGGGGCGAATCGGAGAAGGTGCGAGCGCATACGTACCTCAGCTCGTTGTACTCCTGAAGGATAGGGATGCTGGCGTCAGGCGGGCAGCGGCAACTGCGATGGGGGGAATGGGAGCGAATGCGTCAGTGCCACTCCTCATTGAACTGCTGAAGGATGAGAACGCAGGCGTCCGGTGGGCGGCTATTCATTCGTTAGGGCAATTGGGCGATAGGGCCGAGGAGGCAGTGCCTCACCTCGCCAAGCTACTGAGCGCCAAAGATATGGGCAGCCCGTACGCGGCGGCAGAGGCGCTGAGGCGAATCGGTGAAGGTCCCACTGAGGCTGTGCCTCACCTTGTGGATACGCTGCTCGAATGCGACGGCGGTGTACATTGGGCGGCGGCCATTATGTTGAGCGGAATGGGAGAGAGGGCAAAAACGTATGTGCCCCGCTTCGTCGAGTTGCTGAGGAACAAGGACGCAAGCACTCGGCGTGCAGCGGCCGCAGCGCTTGAAGGAATGGGAGAGAGGGCCGAGGCGTCTGCGCCGCACCTCATTGAACTGCTGAAGGATGGGGATAGAAACGTCCGGGAGGCGGCGGCTAGGGCGTTGGGGGCAATGGGAGCAGGTGCGAAAGAGTCCGCGCCTCTTCTTGTGGAGTTGCTGAAAGACGAAGACGTAAGCGTCCGCTGGGCGGCAGCCGCAGCGTTGGGACGAATAGGAGAAGATGCGAAGGAGTCCGTGCCTCGCCTCATTGAACTCCTGCAGGACTCGCATTTAGGAACCCAACAGGCGGCCGTCGTATCCCTTGGGCGAATAGGAGAAGGGGCGAAGGAGTCAGCGCCTCATATCATTGCGTTGCTGAGAGATCGGAACGAAAACACCCGTGAAGTAGCAGCACAGGCGTTAGTGAATTTCACTCCGCTGGATGCATCTATCTCGGCATTTTTTATCAATGCGGCCTTGACCAACCGCGCTCGGTATACAGAATGGCTTGTCCTTGCTCATGTCACGGCGGGAGGAGATCCAATGGTCGAGCGAGTGCTTCGCTGGGCTGTGCGCCCTGATGACGAGAGGCCGAACAGTATTTCCCTGGAGGAGGCGCGGGAAACGCTAGAAGACTTTCGCGAATTTTGGCCTCGCGCCAAGGATTATCCGCGCCTTCAGGCCGCCCTTGCGGATAGCGTCGCTGCTGTATCGAAGATGCATGAGGGAAGCCTGACGAGTGTCGAAGACCTCATGTTGCTTGAGTCTCTCCGCGAGATTTTGCAGGGTTCCTATCGCAGGCAGGCTGATACGCTTGAGCAGGTCATTGCATCAGCCCAGTCTTGGCGTTGGGTTAAGAATACTGGGGGGCTGATTGTCTCCCACTTGGTCTTCTGGCTCCTATTGGTCTTCGTCTATCCCCACTACCCCAGTGTTCAGGCCATCTTTTTCTGGAATCCATGGGTTCGAAGGGTGACAGGCCTTTTCTATGTGGGCGTGTTGCTCACGTGGGTGCCATTCCTCAGGCGTCGTTTGCTCTCACCCTTTGCACGTATCCTCACGGCCGATGCTGGCATTGGCGAATTTCAGGGAGAGGCATACTTCGATCGTTCAGAGGTGATCGTCCGTTCCACCCAAGAGCGCCTGCGCATAGTTAGTGCTCTTCCTCATCTTCGTGGTCAGATTGTTCTTGAGGGCGCATCTGGATTGGGGAAGTCTAGCTTTCTTCGATATCTCTTGTCGCGCTCGAAACGCCTGGCAGTCTATCTATCTGCGGAGCGCTGCAGTGCAGGCGTGTTGGAGGCGATCCAGGCAAAGCTGGAGGGCCAAGCGAAGGATGCTGCCTTTCTCCGGAGCCTTATCTACAGCGGTGCTCTCGACATCTATATTGATGGGTTGAACGAGGTGACCGCGGACACAAGGGCACGCATCGTTCAATTCATGGAGAACCACTTCCAGGGAAATATTCTCGTTTCCACGCAGCGTATTGAGTGGAGTCCTCCAGTGACGGCCCGCGTTCTCTCCTTGCAGCCGCTATCCGACGCAGACATCGCCGAATTCCTAAAGGGGCGAGGGCCATTCTTGGAGTCGACGGCGAAGCTCCGAGGAGATGAGTATGCGGAGCGGTGCGAGCGTTTCGTGGCGGAGTCGTTGACTGAGGACCAGTCTGAGCAACTGCGCCGCGCTATTCGGGAGGTTCTGTCAAATCCCATGGATTTGACAGTGGTTGCACAAATGCTCGCAGACGGCATGTCGCCCGACCTCACCAACTTGCGGCAGCAGCAGTACGAGCTCATGGCAAACGAGTACGCTGCCTCTCACCTCACAGAGTTTCCACTGGGGCGTTTCGCTGAAGAGGCCTACCAGATGCGTAATTCTGGACGGACGATAGTTGATGAGGCTGCTTTCGACCGCGAGCTTCTTGCAATGGAGCGCTTCAGGATGGTTCTGAAGCGACAGTGGAGAGGATCTGACAAGTCGGACCGCAGGGAGTGGCGGTTTCGCCACGACAAAATTCAGGAGTTTTTCATCGCACACACGTTTCTACCATTGGATAGCCAACGCGAACTCCAGCACCTCGGAGACTCGCGTTTTCGTGGTGTTTACGTTCTCTTGGTCTCCCTTTTGTCGTTGGACCGGGCGCGGACACTTCGCGATAGGTTGGTGGAGTACGCTGCGGATACTGGCGATCATTCTGTAAGCGACGATTACGTGAAGCTTTGGAAGAACAGGGAGGCAATGCAGCAGCCCCCCAGCACTCCATCCCAAGGTGCTGCGTGAGGTGTGGAGGCAGGCTTAAAGGGTCTTGGGGTACGAGAAGGGAGCTCCAGGGGTGCAGGCGATAGCGGCCCTCCTCGCTCCTCTGCCCCCACCCTCCCCCAACAGGGCCCCCTTCCTTCTTGTGCGTCGCGCGGCAGCGCGCCTCGGTGCTCTGAGCGCGCGCCGCTCGCCCATGGGGTCATGCCGCTCGCTGGTCCGGGAGCGACTCGGAGGGACGCGAGCGTTGGAGGTGCGCCAGCAACACGGTGGTGAGCTCCCGGAGCGAGGGGCCGCTCACCACCTCCATCGAGGACAGCTTCACTCCCAGCTCACCCTCGATGGCGGTGACGATTTCCAGGGCCATGATGGAGTCCATGCCCAGCTCACGCAGGGGCTGGGCCGCGTTGAGGCCCTCCTCCTGCGTGCGCATGACCCGGGCCACCACCCGCGTCAGCGTCCGGGTGATGAGCGCCCGCCGGGCGTCTTCGTCGAGTCCCCCGAAGGCCCGCTCGACGAGGTCGTCACCCCGTGCCGCGTGCGTCGGCTGCCCCGACGCTTCCATCAGCGAGACGAGCCGGCGAGCGCCGGTCCAGGGTGCGAGGGCCGCTCCAAGCTGGCTCCAGTCCACGTCCGCGACGGCCACCTGCTCGGGCGCGGAGTCCAGGACGCGACCCAGTGCCTGGAGCGCCGCGCGTGTGGTGAGGCCGCGCAGTCCCAGGTGTTCGAGGTGCTGCGCCACGCTCGCGTTGCGTGCGACGAGTCCGGCCTCTCCCAGCGCGCCCCACTGGATGGCCGTGGCCGGCAGTCCCAGCCGACGACGGTGCACCGCGAGCTGGTCGAGGAACGCATTGGCCGCGACGTAGCTGCCCTGCCCCGCGTTCCCGATGATGGAGGAGATGGAGGAGAAGAGGACGAAGCAGTCGAGCGACATCCCCTGGGTCAACCCATGGAGGTTCCATGCCCCGCGGGCCTTGGCCGCCAGCACCCGGTCGAGCGAGGCCCGGTCCAGTCTGGCGAGCGGCTTGTCCTCCAACGCGACGGCGCAATGGAAGACACCTTTCAGAGGCGGCAGCGTGCGGTGGACCTGCGTGAAGACGCGCTCCAGCTCATCGTGTCGAGCGACGTCCGCCGCGAGTGCAAGCACTTGGACCCCGCGAGTCTTCCAGGCCGCGAGCGCCTCGCGTGCCTCCTCCGACTGGGCCCCGCGGCGGCTCACCAGCGCCAGGTGACGCGCGCCTTGTTCCACGAGCCACCGGGCCACCTCCAGCCCGAAGCCACCCAGGCCCCCCGTCACCAGATAGGTGGCATCGGAGGACAGGCGCTCGCGGCCCGAGGGACAGCGGACGCGCAGTGCCGGGTCCTTCATCGTGATGCACACCTTCCCGATGTGCTTGCCGCGCGCCATGGTGCGGAAGGCCTCCTCCACCTGACTCGCCGGCCAGGCGCGCGAGGGAAGAGGCCGGAAGCTTCCTTCCTCGAAGCGCTGCAGCACCTCCTGGTACAGCTCGCGCACCTCCTCCGGGCGGCTTTCCAGGAGCCGGTCGAAGTCCACGGCCGCGTACATCAGGTTCTCGTTGAAGGGTCTCAAGCGAAGCAGCTCATCCTGCTCGAAGCTCATCTTGCCCAGCTCGATGAACCGGCCGAAGGGCGCGAGGCAGGAGAAGCTGCGCGTCATGATTTCGCCCGGCATGAAGCTGAGCACCACGTCCACGCCGCGCCCACCCGTCCAGGCCCGGACGTCCTCGACGAAGCTCACGTCGCGGGAGTGGCTCACGTGTGTGAGCCCCTGGTCGCGTAGGTATTGACGCTTCTCCTCGCTGCCGGCGGTGGCGATGACCTCCGCGCCGCACCAGCGAGCCACTTCGATGGCCGCGAGCCCTACCCCGCCCGTGGCGCCATGGATGAGCACGCGCTCGCCCCGGCGCAGCCGGGCCACCCGCACGAGCGCGTGGTACACGGTCAGGAAGACGATGAGGTTGGCTCCCTGCTCGAAGGAGAGGTGCGCGGGCAGCTTCACCACGTGGCCCGCGGGCAGGACGACGTGCGACGCGAGGAAGCCCGGCGCGACACCGTAGACCCGGTCTCCCACCGCGAACCCGGTCACCCCCGAGCCCACGGCGCTGATGCGCCCTGCCCCCTCCATGCCGATGGCGTCACCGATATACGTGTTCTCCTTCACGCGGTCGGACAGCAACCCCAGCGCCTTCATGATGTCCTTGAACCCGAGGGCGGTGGACTCCACCTCGAGCTCCACCTCACCGGGCCCTGGCGAGCGTCGCGCACGCGCCACGAAGCCCAGGGTGTCGAGCCTCCCGGCCTCTCCCAGCACCAACTCATGGCCCATGCCAGCGGGGACGGGCTCCAGCGGCGGTGTCTCCATGACGGCCTGGAGCGGGGTCAGCGTGCCTCGCGTGAGACGCGCGACATGGAGCAGGCCGCCTCGCTCGGCGACCTCCTGCTCCACTCCCAGCCCACGCAGTCGTGTCAGCACGGTCTCCATGTTCGTGGGCGCTGCGTCGAGGTCCATGAGCGTGAGGCGCAGGTCGGGTCGCTCCGTCATCGCAGTGCGGGCCAGCCCCAGCAGCGGCGCGAGCTGGAGCGAGGGGGTCTCCGAGGGTGAGGCCACGGCTTCGGCACGGGTGGTGACGAGGAAGTAGCGGCCGATGCGGCCGGGGCGCAGGGACTGGACGAGCCGCAACAGGGCCTCCGCCGCCTCCGCTCCGTGCTCCACCGGCGTCTGGCTTTCCCGCGCGAGGTCCGCCCAGCGCAAGTCCACGAGCCTGACCCGGTCCTCCAGGGGCAGCCCGTCGAGCAGGGACGTCAGCGCCTCGGTGCTGGTGACATGGTGCCAGGCGCGTGGGCGGGGCTCGGGCGTAGGCCCTCCGAGGACGACCCACGTGGCTTCCTCGGCGTCGGGCTCGGTGGGCTCGAAGCGCTCCCACTGCCGCAGATACACCGCGCGCTCCAGGACGGCGGAGTCGTCCGTCCGCGCACGAGGAAGGAGCCGGGCCGTGAAGCCCGTGATTTCCGCCACGACGGCGCCATCCTCGCGCAGGAGGGTGATGTCGCCGCGCACCGTGCCCGGACGCGAGGAGCACAGTCGCCCGTGCGCCAGGAGTGTCCGGCCCGCGAGCCCCAGGACCTGGATGCGGTCGATTCCCACGGGGACGATGTCGTGCCGCGCGTCGTCTGGCGCCGAGGCGAGGGGGCTGTGGAACGCGGCATCGAGCAACACGGGATGCAGGTGGTAGCCCCGGTCCTCCACCGCCGTGGGCAGGGACATCCGCGCCAGCACCTCACCGGGAGCGCGGTGCACCGCCGTCACGGCTCGGAAGGCCGGGCCGTAGCGCAACCCCCGCCGCTCCAGGGATGCATAGAGGCCCGCCACCTCGACTTCGCCCGACAGCCGTGCCTGGAGCGCGGAGAGGTCCACCGTGCGCTCGGTTCGCCCGGCGGAGAACAGCTTGCCCCGCGCGAGGACCACGGGTGCCCGCTCCTCGTCCTGCTGCTGGACATGGAAGGCCGCTGTCTCCGCGTTGAAGCCGACGCGCACGCGGACGTTCGTGTCCTCGCGAAGCACGACCGCGGATGCCAATTCCAGCTCGTCGATGCAGCACCGTGCGTCTCCCGTGAGCGCATGTCGGGCGGCCAGGGCCAGCTCGACGTGTCCCGCGCCGGGGAACAGGAGGCTCCCCGCCACGTGATGGTCCGAGAGGAACGGCAACGCCGCGAGGCTCAGCTCCGCCGTCCACGTGGGGTTGGGGCCTGGCTCCGAGTCCACGAGCATGGGGTGGCCCGTGAAGGCGCGGCGGCGTCGCAGGGAGCGGTGGCTCTCCTCCCAATACGACTTGCGTTGCCAGGGCGTGCGCGGAGCCCCCTGGTAGGCCCCCGCGCCGAAGTAGCCCCGCCAGGAAGGCGTCAGACCCAGGGCATGGAGCTTTCCGAGCGCGGTGGTCATCGTCGCCTGCTCCGAGGTCTCCCGCACGAGCGAGGCGATGACCTCCCCACGCGTCCCGGCCGCGCTCAGTACGTCGCGGATGGACGACGCGAGCACCGGATGCGGGCCGACCTCGACGAACGTTCCATGGCCATCCCCCACGGCCTGACGGAGCGCCTCGGCGAACCGCACCGAGCCTCGGACGTTGTTCCACCAGTACGCGGCGTCATGGCGCTCGGAGGACGTCATGAGCCGCCCCGACACGGTGGAGTAGATGGGAAGCCGTGGCGCCCGTGGCCGTAGCGGCGCGAGGGACGTGAGCAGCTCCCCCTGGAGCGGGTCCATCAAGGGGCTGTGGTACGGCACCTCCACCTGGAGGAAGCGGTGGAAGCGACGGGCGGATGCGAGCTCCGCGGCCACGCGCTCCAGCGGTCCGCGCTCGCCGGCGAGTGTGACGGAGCGCTCGCTGTTGATGGCCGCCACGGAGATGCCGGGGCCATGTCGCGCCACCCATTCGAGCGCCTCGTCCGGGCCCAGGCCCACGGCCAGCATTCCCCCCTGCCCCGCGATGCGCTGCTGGAGCCGGCTGCGGTGGAAGGCCGTGAGCAACGTGTCGCGCAAGTCGAGCGCGCCCGACGCCCAGGCCGCGCCGACCTCGCCGATGCTGTGTCCCACCACGGCGTCGGGCACGATGCCCCAGGACGCCCACAGCCGCGTGAGCGCCACCTGCAACACGGCGTTGGCGGGCTGAGCGACCTCCGTCCGGGTGATGCGCGAGGACGCCGCGTCCCGCTTCAATTCCTCGGCGATGGACCACCCAGCGAGCTCGCGGAAGAGGACATCGCACTCCTCGACGGCCTCGCGGAAGACGGGCTCCGTGGCCAGGAGCTGCCGGCCCATGGCCCACCATTGTGGCCCCATCCCCGTGTAGACGAAGAGCAGCTTGCGAGCCTCTGGAGGCTCCGCCACGAAGTCCAGGCCGGCCACGTCCCGCTGGCCGTGCGCGAAGGCTCGCAGCGAGGTCGCGAGCGCCTCCCGGCTCGAGCCGCGCACCGACAGCCGGTGACGTGGATGAGCGCGATGGACGGCCGCGTCGCGGCAGAGCACCTCGGGGGTGCTTCGGCCCGAGTCCAACCAGTCCGCGTAGCGTCCCGCGAGCGCCGCCAGTGCCTCGGGAGTCTTCGCGCCCAGGGGAAGCAGGTGGGGCCGCCCTTCGGGGCGCGGATGCGTCTCGTGGGGCGCTCGGCGTGGTGGCTCCGCGAGGACCACGTGGGCATTGGTGCCGCCGTAGCCGAAGGAGTTCACGCCCGCGAGGAGCGGCCCCTCTCTCCGAGGCAGCGATTCGGGTCGCGTGGGAATGTGCAGCCCCAGGGCGTCGAGTGGAATCTGGGGATTGACCTTCTCCAGGTGCAGGTGGGGAGGGACGGTGCCGTGCTTGAGGACGAGCGCCGCCTTGATGACACCCGTCACTCCCGCCGCCGCTTCGAGGTGACCCAGGTTCGTCTTGACCGAGCCCATCCGGCACCGGTCCTTCTCGCCGCGGCCGACGCCCGTCACCGTCCCGATGGCGCGGGCCTCGATGGGGTCTCCCACGGGGGTGCCCGTGCCGTGGGCCTCCACGTAGGCCACGCGCAGCGGGTCCACACCGGCCTTCGCATAGGCCTCCCGCATCACCGCCACCTGGGCCTCCGCGTTGGGCACGGTGATGCCCGGCGTGCGTCCATCCTGATTCACGGCCGTGCCGAGGATGAGGGAGTGGATGGGATTGCCATCTCGCAGCGCGGCGGACAGGGGCTTGATGACGAGCATCGCCGCGCCCTCGGCGCGCACGTACCCGTCCGCCTGGTCGCTGAAGGCATGGCAGCGCCCGCGGGGTGACAGGAAGCGTCCCTTGGACATGGTGACCTGCGTCTCCGGCAGCAGGAGGACATTCACGCCGCCGACGAGCGCGGCCTCGCTCTCCTTCGCCCACAGGCTCTGACAGGCCAGGTGCAGCGCCACGAGCGATGACGAGCAGGCCGTGTCCATGGAGACGCTGGGGCCGCGCAGGTCATAGAAGTACGACAGGCGGTTGGAGAGCATCGTCAGCGTGCTCGCCGTCGCGGAGTGCGTATCGAGCCGCTCGCGGTTGTCCGGACTGGCGTGCAGGATGAGGTTGTCCATCATGAAGCCGCCGACGAAGACGCCCGTGCGGCTGCCCGCCAGCGAGCTCGGAGGCAGCCCCGCGTCCTCCAGCGCTTCCCAGGACACCTCCAACATCAGCCGTTGCTGCGGGTCCAGGGCGCTGGCCTCTCGCGGGGTGATGCCGAAGAAGCCGGGCTCGAACTCACGCAGGTCCTGCTGGAGCAGGCCCGCGCGCTGCACATGGGTGCGTCCCGGTGAACGGCCTGACGCATCGTGGAACTTCTTCGGATCCCACCGCTCCTCGGGGATGTCGACGATGCACTCGCGCCCCTCCATCAACACCTTCCAGAAGCCCTCCGTGTCCTCGATTCCGCCGGGCAGGCGGCAGCCGATGCCGACGATGGCGAGCGGCTCCCGGGCGCTGCTCTCACCGCTGTCACCCGTTGGGACGCGGCCCAGGCCGAAGTGACGGCGGACGGCCTCGGAGGGCTCGGGTGAGCGGACCTCGCGCCCCAGCGCCTGCTGGATGATGCGAGGCGGGGGCACGGTGCCGTGGGCATCACGGAAGACAGCGCGCACGAAGCCCGTGGCCACCGGACGCTCTGGCTCCGACGGGCGGCGGAACTGCTGCTCGAAGTAGAGCCAGTGCTCGTCCCAGGCGGCGAGCCGGGTGCCCAGCTCGTACTGTTCGAACAGCCGGAGCGAGCCCCGGAACTGGAGCGCTGTCTCTCCGACGGGGACGACCCAGCGGTTGCGCAGCATGGCCGGCAGGAGTCCCGCGCGCACGAGGAGGTCCACGCGGCCCAGGTCCATCATCGCCAGGTAGCGGCTGTTGTTCATGTGGCCGAAGAGGTCCAGGTCCGTGGGAAGGACGCGCCAACGCGTGACGCCCTCCTCCAGCGGGTCGATGCGTCCGCGTGCTTGTCCGCGGAGGAGGGTCTGGAGCAATCGCAGGGAGGGCTTCATGGGTGAATCCTTTCGGCATGAGCCGGGACATCCGGCGGCCCGGGAGACGGGCGCCGTTGGTGAGGAGTCGTGGTGGAAGGGGCTAACGGAGGATGTCGCCGAGGACGTTGCGCTTCAGGAGGATGGTCGCGGCGAGCACGCCGGACATGAGCGAGGCGCCGACACCCACGGAGACGGTGTCCTGCCCCACGAGGAGCAGGTTGCGGATGGGGAGCCTGGGGCGAAGCCAGCGCTGGCGGAAGCGCTCCGGGCTGTGTTCCAGGCCATACGTGGCGCCTCGAGGACGGTTGGCGAAGTGGACGGTGCTGAGCGGCGTGGACAGCTCCTGATGTTCCACGCGCCCTCGGAGCTGGGGGAACCGAGCGAGGACGACGGCGAGCAGTCGCTCGGTGAGCTGGGCCTTGAAGGCGTCATACTCGGGCCCTCGTCGATGCCACCGGGTGTCCTCCCAGCGTGCGAACCAGTCATAGGGCGCGGAGCAGATGGCGGTGAGCGTGGAGCGTCCCGGGTGCCGCTGGGTCCACGTGGGGTCTCTCGCCGAGGAGGACCCCAGGAAGGTGAAGGGAAAAGGCGCCGACGGGCCGCTCCGCGACGCGCGCACGTTCGCGTCGTGGTCGTAACCGGCGTGGACCCACACATTGGTCGCGGGAAGGCGCACCTCGTCCGGGGCGCCCCGGATGCCCAGGTAGAGTGCGATGTGTCCCGTCGAGGGAGGAATCCGGCGCAGCGCCTGGATGGCCTCGGCGGGGCGCCAGCGCTCCGGGAGCAGCGAGCCCAGCGTCAGGGCCGCGCCCGCGCCGCTGATGACGTGTCGGGCCAGCAACGCCTCCCCGCTCGTCAGACGCACGCCCAGGGCGCGCCCATCCCGCACGAGAATCTCCTGCACCTCGGCCCGGGTGCGAATCGCGCCGCCAGCGCGGGTGATGACCGGGGTGATGCTTCGCAGGATGGCGCCGGGGCCGCCCACCGGGTAGCAGCCGCCTTCCAGGTAGTACTCGGCCATGAGCGCGTGCATGGCGAAGCTGCTGTCTCCGGGAGGAAGAGCGTAGTTGCCCCACTGTCCCGTGAGCACGCCCAGCAGCCGCGCGTCGGACGTGAGCGAGCGCAGCACGTCCCGCGTCGAGCGGTTCGCATGGCGGCGAAAGGGGCCACCGAGGACGGGTTGCGTGAGCGGCGTCAGCCAGGTGGGAAGGACGTGTTGGAGGAAGTACCGCTGCGAAGCGCGCTCCACGTCCCGGAGCAGCGAGACGTAGGTGGTGATTGCCTTGCGCTCCGCGGGGAACGCGCGGACCAGCTCCTCCTGGAAGGCGTCCGCTCCCGCGACGAAGTCGTAGCTCCGGTCGTCGAAGACGAGTCGGTCAAACACGCGGTCCATGCGCGCCCAGTCGAGCGCGCCGTCGGTGACGAAGTCGAAGACTCGGCGCAGCGGTGCGTTCGGGTCGTGCAGCTTGCCCAGGTAGTGCAACCCGACGTCCCACTCGTAGCCCTTGCGATGGAAGGTGTGCGTCATCCCTCCGGCGATGGAGTGACGCTCCAGCACGAGCACCTTCCTGCCGTGCCGCGCGAGCAGCGCCGCGGTGCCAAGGGAGCTGATTCCCGAGCCGATGCAGATGGCGTCGAACGACGCACCGCTGGCTGTCTCATCCGAGCGTGGGGGAAGCGGAGTCATGATGGCGCCCCTTCAGTCGCGAGCCGTGGAGGGCTGGCGAGCGGTGGCCAGGCGCCAGAGCAGGTGGGGAACGCCGATGATGGGCCTGGGAAGGAAGTGGCGCCGCTGCTCCGCCGTCAGCACCCGACGCAGGAAGAAGTGCAGGCGGAGCTGCTGGTACCAGGGCAGCGCGGGCTCCAGGTGGTGCGTCAGGTGACACGGCTGGCCCCACGGACCTCCGCCCAACAGCAGTCCCCAGAACCCCAGCCCCAGCTCGCGCGTCCCATTCGCCCGGTCCAGCGGCATGAAGAGGTGCTCGGTGCTCTCGCGCAGGCGGTCCAGGACGAAGCTGAGCCAGCTTCCGACGAGGAAGAGGGCAACAACCATGAACACGGGGCCGTGCAACCACATCGCCAGCGCCGCGCAGAGCAGGAGATAGGCATTGGTCAGCGCGACGGAGAGTCGACGGCTGCGCGTGTGCTCCTGGGGGCGCCACGGAAAGTAGTCCGAGTGGCTGAGCATCGGGGCCAGGGGCAGCAGCGCGCCCAGCAGTCGCCGGAAGCGGACAAAGTGGGTGAAGGAGCCATCCTCGGGTGTGCCCAGGCTCCGGTGATGTGCCGCGTGGGCTTCCGTGTAGTGGACGGGGTCAGCCAGGAAGAGGCGGCAGGCGTTGTTCGCCAGCAGCCGCAGCACCCGCGCCACCCTACCCTTGCCCAGGATGATGAGGTTGTGCGCGGCGCCCTCGTGGACGCTGAACGTGACGATGCCGCACACGAGGAAGCCATGCACCGCGCCGGACACGACGCCCGCCAGCACGGCCCCCTCCGGAGTCGCTCGGGGCCACGGCGACAAGAACGGCAACACCGTCAGGCTCAACAGGTCCGCGGCGAAGAGCCCCAGCAACAGGAAGACATTGAGCGTGTCATGAAGGACGGGGTGGGCCCGGAACTCCTCCTGGAGCGCACGCGACCTGCTCCGGAGGGCGTCGAGCTGCGCCTTCGTCAGGATGGGAAAGGCCTCGAGCTCGCGCTGCTGATACGCGACAGCCCACTGCTGGTCTTCGGGATGTTGATTCATGGAGATGCAATCAAGATGTCTTTGATTGCACCTCCGGCTCAACTCGCATGGGTGCTCACATTCCAGTCTCAGAGGGGAGAGCGCCCCTTCAACCGCCTTCCACGGGCCTACTGCTCATATTTCCGTCCAGGATTGGAGGCACGGCCGCGGGGCTGGTGGAGGACGGGCGGCTCCGGACGGAGGTAGCCGAGCACGAGCGCGCACAGCTCCTCCGGGAACGTGTCGTTCGTGAGGTAGTCGGGCCGGTCCACTCCCGCGTGGTGGCACAGCGCCTCCAGCGTGTGGACGACGATGAAGACGGCCATGTCGAGCTCGCGCGGGCGGATGTCCTCCACCCGTGGCGCGAGGAAGGCGCGGACGAGGCGGAAGAGCTGTTGCTCGAAGGTGTCCACGTACCCCAGCGGGCGCAGGTGCGGCAGCAGGCCATACCGGAGCGGGTCGAGCTGGGGATGGAGCCGCTTGAGCGTGAGGACCTGCTGGATGATGGCCCGGACCGCCACGGTGAGCGGGGCCGAGGCGGATTCATTCAGCCCGACCTCGAACTGCGCCAGCCACCGGGCGCCATGCTGCTCCAGCACGGCCATCACCAGCGCCTCCTTGTTCGGGTAGTACTGGTAGAGCGAGCCGATGCTGACGCCGGCCTCCTGGGCGATGCGGTTGGTGCTCGTGGCCTCGTAGCCGTCCCGGATGAGGATGCGGGCGGTGGCCGTGAGGATGGCGTCGCAGGTGGCCTGGGCCCGGGATTGGCGAGGTTGTTTCCGGCGGGTCGGTGAGGGGCTGCGGGGCATCCAGGCTCCTTGAAATGAGACCGAACCATTTCAAGGGGCCCTGCCCGCGGTCCACACCCGGGTGCGCGACGCCGATCCGCGCCGCACCCTTCAGGCCGGCGGCGACGCCGGCCCCTCCCCCGGAGCATCCATCGCGGGCACCGTCGCCGCGGCGGGATGCGGCGTGGCCAGGCCCAGCTTGAACAGCAGCCGAAGCACCAGACCGCCCACGTCGAGCTGCCACGGTCCGCGCCCGAGCATCGGCGAGCGCGGGTGGGCGTGGTGGTTGTTGTGCCAGCCCTCTCCCAGCGCGAAGAGCCCCACCCACCACACGTTGCGGCTCTCATCAGGCGCGTCGTACGAGCGGAACCCGAGCGTGCTCGCATGGCACACCGAGTTCACCATGTACTGGGCGTGCATCCAGAGCTTGAGCGGCAGGTACATCACGCACGGCGCCGCCTGCCAGCCCCACACCGCGACGACGAGCGCCAGGAGGAGCCCGTGAGGAACGTACCGGTACCGCCGCAGCCAGAGGTAGTAGCGGTCCTGGGCGAGGTCTCGGCAGTAGGTCTTGTAGGCCTCCCGGTCCGTCGACAGATCATCCACCACCCAGCCGAGGTAGCTGTACCAGAAGCCCCTGCGCGGCGTGTGCGGGTCCCGCTCCTTGTCGGCGTGCGCGTGGTGGAGGCGGTGGTTCGCCACCCACTCGAGCGGGTTGCTCTGCAGGGTCAGCATCGCGGCCGTGACCAGCGAATACTCCAGCCAGCGCGGGCAATCGAAGGCGCGATGGGTCAGCTTCCGGTGGAGCCCCAGCGTCGTCCCCAGCCCGGCCAACAGGAAGACGCCGAAGCCCGCGAGCACCCAGTCCAGGCGCCACGGGAGAAAGAACGCCGCGAGCGCCAGTGCGTAGTAGACGACCAGGATCAGCCCGACGAGCAGGTTCATCCGGACCGGTCTTGGGGCCAGAGTGGACGTCCGCATGATGTCTCCACCTTCAGCTCAGTGCGGAGATCTCTATAGCAGCCCTCGCGGACGTCGGTCTCGAAGCGTTCGCTATTCGTGGCGCCGCTGGAGGCTCATGCCTTTTCGCGCTTCCACTGCTCCCGCCGCCGCAGCTCGGCCTCGCTCGGCGGCTTGCTCTCGAACGAGCCGATCCGCACCTCGCCGGCCGGCGCGTAGGTCGCGATGATGACGCCTCTCTTCGACACGAAATGGTCGACGAGCTCGAGCGCGCCTGGCTTCTCCGCCCCGTCGAAGAGGCGCTTGCCCCTGCCGAGGAGCACCGGGAACGTCATCAGTACGAGCCGGTCGATGAGCCCCGCGTCAAGCAGCGGCGGATAGAGGGTGCTGCTGCCCTGGATGAGGAGGTCGCGCCCGTCGCTGCGTTTCAGCGCGGACACCACTTCCACGGTGTCACCGGAGAGCCGATGGCTCCCTTCCCAGCTCAGCGGCTCGTTCGAATGCGTCAGCACATATTTGTTGATGCGCTGGAATGTCGCGCCGATCGGGTCGTCGAGATTGTACGGCCAGTAGGCAGCGAAAATGTCGTAGGTGCGCCGAGCCAGTAACAGGTCGTAGTCCGCGCCGAAGAGCTTGCTGGCCGGCTCCTGCATGCTCTCGTCCCAGAAGTGGAACGTCCAGCCGCCGAGCGTGAAGCCGCCGGTCGGGTCCTCCTCGGGCCCGCCCGGCGCCTGCATGACGCCGTCCAGCGACTGGAAGACGGCGCCCGTGAGCTTACGCACGGACGCGTTCCCCTCTGGCGGCCGCCTCGATCTTCGCGACGTCTATCTTCTTCATCGTCAGCATCGCCTCGAACGCGCGCTTGGCCCGCTCACCGCCTTCGCGCTGCAGATCCATCAGAACCCTCGGTGTGATCTGCCAGGAAAAGCCCCATTTATCCTTGCACCAGCCGCAGGCGCTCTCTTCTCCACCATTCTTGGTAATTGCATCCCAATAGCGGTCGGTTTCCTTCTGGTCTTCGGTCATGACCATGAAGCTGACAGCCTCGTTCGGCTTGAAGTTGGGCCCGCCATTGAGGCCAACGAAGGACTGACCGAGGACCGTGAACTCGACAGTCAACTCATCACCCTGCTGTCCGCCCGGATAGTCGGACGCGGCTTCATTCACGGCCCCGACATGGCTGTCGGGGAAGATGGACGCGTAGAACTCGGCGGCCTTGCGGGCTTCGCCTTTGTCGAACCACAGGCAGGTCACCAGCTTATTGCTCATGAACTCCTCCTTGACGGGTCAGAGGGTGCATCGGCGCAGGATCATGGCATCACCCGGGCCATGGACCGCCGCGAACAGGCGTCCGGCGATGCAGGAGAGATGACCAACGAACAATCCGTGGAACTCGAAGAGCAACCACGTTTGTGCGTGCAGGTGCACCACAGGGCTCTCAGCCGAACGCGCTTGGCGCGGGTGGCTACCGCGACCTGGCGCCACCCCACGCAGGCCAGCGTGGACGCCCTGTACCCCCGTCCTGAATGAGTCCCTCAGCGAACGTCTCGACGACACGCACGCCACAGCGGCGTGCCTCATCCAGGCATGTCTCGAAGCTGCCGCAGGTGCTCACCGGCACCGCTCCATGGGTGACGCCTCGGGCGCGCACGACTTCGCAGAAGCGTTGAGTCAGTGCGACAACTCGCGCAGCCTCCGACCCGGCTGGCACGAAATGACAAGATTCCTGGCGTGAGCTGACATCTCCGGCGGGATTGCGCGGTGCTATAGCCGTCGCGTTGTTCGTCCAGCGGGTTCGACATCACCCCTTGCCAGTCCTGTGAGGAGGTATTCGGTGAAGACAACGCATCCCCGACAAATCCTTGTATTGATGCTGTCCTGTGCTGCCCTCGCCGCGTGCGGTGACGGCAGCGCCGGTGGCTCAACGACCCTCGTTGACGACGGTTCAGGCGGCCCCCGCACGTCGACGAGCCCCAGTGACAACCTCGTCGCGAGCGCGCAGAGGACACCGGTCGAGTGCACATTGAAGAGCGCGGGAGGCACTTGCGACTTCATCGTGAGCGACCTCTCGACCAGCACGGGCCCCGGGGTCGTGATGAAGAAGATCCTGAATCCCGGCTATCAGCCTGGACAACGCGTCTGCCTGAAGGCCGGCAACTATCCATATGCCCGCCTCTGGATTGAGAATGTGTCGGGCTCCGCCGGCAACCCCGTCGAGCTCATCAACTGTGGAGGCCAGGTCGTCATCGGCAATAACCTTGATGCCGATGGCGACGGCTATGTCGACTCGTCTCGGGGCATCGAGTTCTACAACGCCCGGTTCGTCAAGGTGTCCGGAGCAGGCTCTCCCGACCATCTCTACGGAATCAAGCTGGCGGGCACCAGCAGGAATTTCCAGGGGCTTGTATTCTCCTCGATGTCCACCGACATGGAAGTCGAGTTCCTGGAAGTCGCCCACTCCGGGTTCGCCGGCATCATGGCGAAAACAGACGCTGCTTGCACCGACACCAACCCCTCCTCATTCCGGGGCGGCTTCGTGCAGCGGAACAGCATCTTCCACGACAACTACATCCACGACGTCGGAGGAGAGGGATTCTACATCGGTTATTCCTTCTTCTATGGATACACGAATCGCCCCGACTGCGTCGGCACTCGGGTCTACAGTCACCCGGTCGAAGGGACCCGCATCTACAACAACCGGGTCGAAAGAACGGGCTGTGAAGCCATCCAGATTGGCTGCGGAGCCAACAGTGAGGTCCACAGCAACTATATCCGGGGCTATGGACTCAAGCCGTTCGACCCAGACCAGGACAACGGAATACAAATCGGGGCGGGAAGCTCCGGACGATTCTACAACAACTACATCATCAATCCCACTCCCTCGCGCCAGGTGGGCCATGGAATCATCATCCTCGGCTACAAGGATACGCAGGTCTATGGAAACACCGTCGTCAATCCAGCGGATGGCATCTATATTTCCGAAACTGTCACGAAGGGATTGAGCGGTTCCTACGAGCCCTACACGCTCACGGTGGCGAACAACACGGTGTACAACCCGGTGGGGACCGCTTCGAAGAGCCAGGATGGACGGGGCATCTGGTCAATGAATCCCTACGCGCAAATCCGACTGCTCAACAATCTGCTCGTCTTGGGAGAGCCGCTCACCACCATCCCGGCGGCCAGTCATGTCATCCGGAACTCCATCTTCGACCAGACACAGAGCGAGACCAATCGCAACCAGGGCACGCAGGGCCCGAACATCCAGGTGGCCGGTAACATCAAGGCCCCCAAGGGGGATGGCCCGGCCCACTTCACGAACGTGGCCGCGGAAGACTTCCGCCTCACGCCCACCTCTTCGGCGCTGGACTCGGGGGCGGACGTCACCGCCTACAACCTCACGGTCGCGATGGGCCTGGACCACCCGAATCAAGTCGTTCAGTCCCTGCCGCGCTTCCTGGGCAGCCGCATCGACGTCGGCGCGTTCGAGGCGGAGCCTCCAGCTGGTCAACAGTAGGCGCACACCCACTGGAGCATGGGACGGGCCGGCGTCGCGTCAGGCCTTGTCCGCCTGGGCGCGCCACGCGCCGGGGGCGAGGCCGGTCCACCGGATGAACGCGCGGTGGAAGGCGCTCGGGTCTCCATACCCGAGCGCCCAGGCCAGCTCCCCGAGCGAAAGTCTCCCCTCCCGCAGCCACTGGAGCGCGAGCTCACGGCGCACCTGATCCTGGATGCATGAGAACGTGGCGCCCTCGGCGACCAGCACCCGCTGCAATGACCGCACGGAGAGGCCGAGCGCGGCGGCAAGCGCCTGGAGATGGGCGGGCTCACGCAGGGCGATGCGGCGCGCCACCTCGGCGCGGACGCGGTCCGCGGTGCGTCCGATGGGGGGGAGGGCCTCCAGGGCGATGCGGGCCTGGCGTTCCAGGAGCTCCGCAAGCCCTGCGTCCGCGTGGACAATCGGCAGGCGCGCCACGTCGCCGTCGAGCTCGATTTCGTCGGGCCCGCCGAGAGACACCGGCGCACCGAACACGCGCGCGTGCTCCGTGAGGTCCGCGTCCGGGACCGCGCGCGCGAGCCGGACCGCCCGCGCGCCAATCTTGACGCCGGTGAGCTGCCGCACACGCACGAGGAAGCCCGCGAGCCCGTACTCGACCCCGTGACGGAAGTCCGCGACGTGGGGCCGGCGTAGCACGGCGCGCACCCGTATCACCCCTGGGGTGCGGTCTATCTCGAACTCGGCGTCGTCGACCAGGAGCCGCTGGTAGCGGACCAGGGTGTCGAACGCCGACCCCAGGTCGGGGCATGCGCGGGTGAGATAGTCGAGCAGGTCGAAGGCGCCAACGGTCAAGCGCTCCGCGAGGTGGAGGCCATAGGCGGGGTCTCCGGCAATCGCGGCGGCTACGTCCCATGCACGCACGAGCACTGGAAACGGAATGCGCGCGTCGGGCACGTCGAGCGGCGGTGTCCGCAGCTCACTCAGGAACCCGGCCCATGCGGGATGCCCGGCTGGCAGCCCGGCCGCGATGGCGCGCAACAGCAGAACGGAGGCGGTCCCTGCCATCGCGCCGCCATGCCCGGTCGGGCGCGAGGCCTGTTCCGTGGACGTGCTCGCGTGCGTTCCGTCCCGCAGGTCGGCTCGACTCCGCATTCGCGTAGGCTTGCGACGAGCCATCTCTGTCACAAGTTATCACGGGAGCCGTACATGGCGGCACTGCCGGGCGTGGCCGGTGGAAAGCCCTTCGCCGCCGAGCCGAGCTGGCCGCATGGCCGCCCTCCCGCCCATCGAGCCGGTGACCCCATCGCCCTTCCTTCAGGTGCCCCCGGAGGGTATTCACCGGGGGAATGAAGGACGCCGAGACCTCCCCCTCCCCGCCCGATACAGCACCGCCGTCCACCGCCATTCCCCTGGACGAGGTCCGCCGCTGCACGCGGCTCCTGGAGGCCATGGCCGAGGACCGGCTCCTGCTGGCCGAGCTCCCCTCGACGGAGAGGATTGCCCTCCTGACGGCCGCCGGCCGCGTGGTGCACCCGGACCGGCAGACGAAGACGCGCCTCACCAAGGCGCTGCGGAGGGACCGCAAGCAGGCGAAGCAGACGCATGACCGCGAGGCCCGCGCGACGACGGAGATTCGCGCGCTGCGCCGGGCCGCCGTCTTCACCGTGCCCCAGCTTCCACCCCCGCCTCCGTCCGAAGGGCCCGAGCGGCTCCTGACGGTGCCGCGCAAGTGCTACGTGTGCAAGGCGGAGTACCGCAAGCTGCACTTCTTCTACGACGCGATGTGCACCGAGTGCGCGGACTTCAACTACGCCAAGCGCACCCAGCGCGCTTCGCTGGCCGGGAAGGTGGCCCTCATCACCGGGGCACGCGTGAAGATTGGCTACCAGGCCTCGCTGATGCTGCTGCGCTCGGGCGCGCGCGTCATCGCCACCACCCGCTTCCCTCAGGACGCCGCGCAGCGCTACCTGCGCGAGCCCGACTTCGCGGACTGGGCCCACCGGCTGCACATCCACGGGCTCGATTTGCGGCACGCCCCTAGCGTGGAGCTCTTCGCCCGGCACGTGGAGCAGACGCACCACCGGCTGGACATCCTCATCAACAACGCGGCGCAGACGGTGCGCCGGCCGCCCGGCTTCTACGCGCACCTGCTGGAGGGCGAATTGCGCCCGCTGCATGAGCTGCCCGAGGCGGTGCGCCCGCTGCTCGCGGGACACGCGGCGTGCGTCGCGGCGGTGCAGCCGGCCCTCGGCGCTGGCGGCGCGGACGCCCCGGCGCTCGCGCCTACGTGGCGCAGCAGCGACCCGGCGCTGGGCATCCACTCGTCCGCCGCGCTGTCCCTGCTGCCCTACGCGCTGGAGCAGGAGGGCGACACCCGCGCCCTCTTCCCCCAGGGGCGGCTGGACGCGGACCTGCAGCAGGTGGACCTGCGGAACATGAACTCGTGGCGGATGAAGCTGGCGGACGTGCCGACGGCGGAGATGCTGGAGGTGCACCTCGTCAACGCGGTGGCGCCCTTCATCCTCTGCGGCAAGCTCAAGCCGCTGATGACGCGAGGGCGCACCACGCCCGGCCACATCGTCAACGTCTCCGCCATGGAGGGCAGCTTCTCGCGCGGGACGAAGACGGACCGGCACCCGCACACCAACATGGCGAAGGCCGCGCTCAACATGATGACGCTGACGTCCGCGCCCGACTACGCGAAGGACGGCATCTACATGAACGCCGTGGACACCGGCTGGGTCACCGACGAGGACCCGGCCGTGTTCGCGGAGCGCAAGCAGCAGGACCTCGATTTCCAGCCGCCGCTGGACATCGTCGACGGCGCGGCCCGCGTGGTGGACCCCGTCATCTCCTCGGAGAACACCGGCCAGTACGTGTGGGGCAACTTCTTCAAGGACTACCGCCACACCGCCTGGTGAAGGTGGGCGCGCGCCGGGCGCGAGGCCTCCGAGCGGCGACCTGACCGCCCTGGAAGCCGACCGGGCGGTGGCGAGACCGGCCGGGCAGGCCCGGCCGGGAGCAGGCGTACGGGACTGGAGTGGAGGGAGACTCCGGAGCGTTGAAGAGAGAGCCGCGAGCCCCTGCGCGAATGTCCCAGCCTCCTGCTGGGCGCGCTGGAGACTCCGCCGTGGCGCCCCTGTACTCATGCACGCTCGTCCTTTCCTCCCGCTGCCCCCCTCTCCAGACGACAGCCCCACTTCCGAGAGGCACGCACCTTTCCGCCCGCTGGCTCGGGTCTCGGTCCTCTTCGCGGAGCCCCTGCCCGCGACCCCGGAGTCGCTTGCCGGGTGGCTCGAGGAACTGGGGCTGGCGGACCTGGGCTTCACTGTCAGGAACGAGCAGGGCGTCCAGCTCACGAGCGGCCGGCACACCGTGCACGTCCTGCCGGGAAACGGCCCCATGCCCCGTGAGGGACTGGACCTGAGGCAGCTCCCGAACCTGCCCCGGGAGGCGGGCTACCTGACGCTCGCTACCGGTGTCTCTCCGGACGGGACGGGCGAGCGGCTGGCACGGGACGATGGCGACCTGGACCCGTGGGCAGGGGACGGTCGGATGCGCGTACTTTCGATGCTGGTGGCACGCCTGGCCCACGAGGGCATGGCGGTGGTCCTGCACCAGGCAGGCGCTCTCGTGAAGGACAGCAGCACGTTCGCGCGGCTGCTCCGGAGCCTGTCCCATCCCGACTACCGTCCGTTCGCCGCGTGGGTCGACTTCTCTCGCGGCACGGGCAGCCACCTGCTCCGGCTGCGGGGCATGGAGAGCTTCGGGCTGCCGGACCCCCAGCTCGCACTGGAGGAATGGGACACCTGGGAGACCGCGCGTGCCCGCGAGGCCCTGTACTTCGCCGCCTACCGCATGGTGCGCGAGCACCGGACACTCTCCGTGGATGAAATCCTGGAAGTGCCGCTGGACGTGCAGCCCGGCTCCTGGCCCGAGTCCTTTGGCGGAGACACGCTGCGCTACCGCATCCGTGCCAGCGAGCACCCCAGCCTGGTGCTCGAGCGCATCTCCGACGCAGCGGAGCCCTTCGCCCGCTGGGCGCGCGCATCGGCACCGGGCAAGCCGTCCCCTTCGAGCGTGGGCATCAACACGTACCAGGCCCTCTTCCGTCATGCCCTGGAAGGCACCCTCCCGGGCGACACTGTCGCCGAGATGGCACCTCCTGCCTCGCGGGAGCTGCCCCCTCACGTGGTGCTCATCCGCACGCGGCTGGGCACCTCCGGCTTCACGCTGATCACCAACGGCTTTGGCCGGGTGCCCCAGCCGGGAAACCTGCGGGACCCAGGCTCCGCGCATGTGGAGCTGGCGGCCTGGATGGACTCGCAGGGGCCGGAGCGGACCATGGTCCTGTCGACACTCGGAGCGCTGATGCAGTCGAAAGAGGAGGCCTGGGCGCGAGGCGACATCGCGGTCCTCTCCGAGCCGCTCCTGGGGCTGCGCCACTTCCTCCTCGCGCCGGGCCCCGTCGTGCCGCTGCCTCCAGGCTCGCCGGTGAACCTGCTCTGGGTGATTCCCCTGCACGCGGACGAGTTCGAGAAGGTTCGCCGTGCCGGCCCTCTGCTCTGGGCCAACCGTCTACTGAAAGACCCGTCCCGCCGCGCGGAGCTGCGGCAGCGCTGGAGCCTGGGCGTCCATTGACGTTGGCGCGCCCCCCCGCGCTTTGATTGCGAATCCACGCTCTCCCCCGCCCCGGGGAGGGGACCGCAAGGGTTGCGCCCTCGCGTCGCGGTTCCCATGCTTGGGCTGGCTTCTGGCGGAAAACCCTGACTCATAGGAATTCGAGTGAGAGTGAACCAGAGGCCGGGCGTCTACGGAGGATCAAGACAATGGCAGACAAGATCGTCATCTATTACGAGAAGGACTTCAGCGGCAGGAAGGCCGAGTTGCCCGTGGGCGACTACACCAAGGACGAGCTGCAGAAGAAGTATGGCATTGACAACAACACCATCAGCTCGGTGAAGGTGCCGCCCGGCCTGAAGGCCGTCCTCTACAAGGGCGACAACTTCAGCGACAAGTCCATGGACGTGCTGGCCGACGCGCACGAGCTGGACTGGATGCACAACAACTGCTCCAGCATCAAGGTCATGCCCTACGAGAAGCGCCGGGCCACCTTCTTCAAGAAGGAGGACTTCCAGGGTGCGGACGTGTCCCTGCCGCCCGGCCAGTACACCCAGGCCGAGCTGGAGCGTTACGGCATCGACAACAACACTGTCAGCTCGGTGAAGGTGCCGTCCGGCCTGAAGGTGGTCCTCTTCAAGGAAGACAACTTCCACGGACAGCAACTGCCCCTGAGTGCCGACGCCAAGGACCTGCACGCGTTGAACAACGCGTCCTCCAGCGTCAAGATCTCCTGACGCTGGGGCACGCTGGAAGTCCAGGCGGGTGGCGCTCCGGGCACCGCCTCGAGCGGAAACGCCGCGGGCACCGTATTTCCACAGGCTGCGACGCCCGGGAAGACGGTGCCCGCGAGGAGCGGGCCCCCGAGCCATCTACTCCTGCCACAAGCTTCGCGCGACGCGGGGGCCTACTTCGCGAATGTCACCGGCAGCGCCTGCACGCCGTGCATCAGCAGGCTGGGCAGTGGTGAGAGCGACTCCTCTGTGAGCGCAAGGCCCGGGAGCCGCTGCACCATGCCGAGCAGCGCGACCTGCGCCTCCTCCACGGCTGATTCGACGAGCTCGGGCGCCTCGCGCAGTCGCGCGAGCTGGTCCGGGTTCCGGAGCAAGGCGAGCACCGCATTGCCAATCAGGAACGTCGTCGTTTCGTGCCCGGCACCGGATAGGCCAGGTCCGCAATCACGTCCATTCGTCCCCTGGCGCGCGCCGCGTCGATGCGCTCGTCGACGACTTCCTGCACGAAGGACCGGAGCGCCTCGACCCGTTGCTGTGTGAAGGCCCGCCCCAGGAGGGCCCGCAGGCGCGTGTGCCGAGGCGGATCGGCGAGGTTCATCCAGTGGTCCAGGAAACGATCGTAGATGGCGAGCTTCTCCGCGAGCTCCGCCGAGAACGCCGCGGACCGGGTGAGCGCCGCGACGTCGTCGTAACGAGTCAACACATACATCCCCAGGCCCGGGTGCCAGTGCACCGGACCCTCGGCGCGCAATCGATGGAGCGTCGGGTGGGGGTCGGCGAGGAACCGCGGGCTGAGGAGGTCGTGCATGAGCGACCTTCGACGTTACATCGACTGCCCACGGAATGGGCCTCGAGGACAGGAGCCCAGGCGCTCCCGACCCACGAGGGATGTCGCCACGACGCGCCCGGAGTCACACCTTCGCGGGCCGGCGAAACGTCAGACACCCACGGTATGACATCAGCAACTTGATTACCGGACTGGCTCCGCGACCCGCGGCCCCAGGCACGCCATTTCCATATGACTTCGAAGACTTCCTGGATGCGATACGCCCTGGTCCTGTGTGGCCTGTGGGCCTTCACCCCTGGCTGCGCGAACCCCGACGCCGACGAGGGCCGCGAGCCCCCTGACGCCACCCGGCTGGCGCCCGCCGTCGGCGAGTCTGAGCCGTGCGGCGACCCCACGGACGCGGGCACGGACGACGGAGGAACCCCAGCCGACGCGGGCAGCGGCGACGGCGGCACTCCCTCGGCGGACCTGGGCATCATCGACTACGTGCTGCCCGCGCCCGACGCGGAGGCCGTGGGCACCAACGCGCGCGTCATCGTGGGCTTCGTCGAGGCGCTCGACGTCGGCTCACTCGGCCCCGCGAGCCTCGCCGTGACGGAGAACGGCGCGCCGCTTCCGGGCACCGTGAGCCACGACGCGAGCAGCCGGACGCTCACCTTCACGCCGGCGCGCCCGTTCGCCCCGGACGCGCTGGTGACGGCGACGGTGGGCACCACGGTGCGCACCGTGTCGGGGCAGAGCCTCTCCGCGCCCAGGGCCGTCACCTTCTCCGTGGCCACGCAGGCGGACACGACCGCGCCCACCGTGCTGTCGACCCAGCCCACCACCAACGAGGCGAACGTGTTCTTCTCGCGCCCCGTCTACATCGTCACCTTCCAGGAGCCCATGGACCCACGGACGCTCGGCGCCGGGACGGTCCAGTTCCAGCAGGTGCTGGGCACGGGCCCCGCGGCGCCGCTCCTCGGGGCGCTCGCCTATCACGGGCCGACGCGCTCGCTGCTCTTCCGGCCCAACCCGCTGCCCGCGCCCGGCGCCCGCGTCACCGGCACGCTCTCCACCCAGGCGCGCGACCTGGCCGGCAACGCCCTGGAGGCGCCGTTCACGTTCGCCTTCACGGTGGCGCAGTACCTGGACAACCAGGTGCCCAGCGTGCGGACGACGTCGCCCGCCCACCAGGCGCTGGGCGTCTCCACGCGCGTCGCCCCGCTCCTCATCACCTACAGCGAGCCGCTGCGCGCGGACACCGTGACGACGGACCGCGTGTACCTCGAGGAGCTCAACCCGGAGGGCACCCAGGTCGTCCGGCGCGTGCCGGGCACGGTGCGCTATGACGAGACCTTCCTCCAGGCCGCCTTCACGCCGCTGGAGACCTTGAAGTACCAGACGCGCTATCGCGGGCGCTCGCGCGACGTCGTGGACCTGGCCGGCAACTCGCAGTCGCTCTACGGCGGCTTCGACTTCGTCACCGAGCTGCCGCCCTCTCCTCCCCTCGTCCGCGGCGCCACGCCCGCGCCGGACATGCGCTTCGTGCCACTGGGGGGCCCGCTGCGCGTGAGCTTCGACCGCCCGTTGGACCCCACCTCGGTCGACACGACGACCGTCTCCGTCGCGGGCGTCACCGGGCTCGTCAACTACGAGCCCTCCACGAACACGGTGGTGTTCCGCCCCGTGCCGCCCTTCCAGCCCGCCACCGACTACACGGTGACGGTGCAGGGGGTGCGCACGCCGCAGGGCCAGCGCCTCTCCACGCCCTTCACGTACGGCTTCCGCACGGTGGCGGGGCGGACGAAGGTGAGCCAGGACCAGCCCGGCCAGCCCGGCCTGCCGGTGGTTGCCTCCGGCCCCCGGGGCAGGCTGGCCGTCTGGAACGTGAACACGGGCACTGGCGTCCAGGTGCGCGCCTCCTTCGACTCGGGCGCGGGCTTCCCGGACTCGGTCCTCGTCGGCCTGGGCCGCACCATGGACCTGCAGCCCCAGGTCGTCGCCTGGGGTGAGCGCTTCATCGTGAGCTGGTCGGACGCCCTCTACTCCCCGGACCGCGTCGCCATCTTCGACGGGACGTCATTCACGCCCGTGACGCCCACCACCGGGAAGCTGTTCGGCGTGGGCCCCAACCTCTACAACCTGAGCACCGACGGGAAGACCTTCCGCATCCTCAACGGAGACCAGTGGTCCATCGTCTTCCGGGCCACGTACCTGGGCTCCACGCACTCCGTCCTCCAGAACGGAGACCGCGTGCTGGTGTCGTCCGGCTACAACACCACCACGGAGGTCTCGGTCGTCTTCGACGGCGTGCAGTGGCTGGAGACGTACGTCACCTCCTCGCAGGACGCGCAGTACATCGCCGTCGGCGACAGCTTCGCCCGCGCGTGGGTCTCCTCGCGCGGCACGGAGTTCGCCCTCTTCAACCGCGACACGCGTCAGTGGGGCGCCGCGGAGCTGGTCGCCACGACGGTCTCCACCGACCTGCGCATCGCCACGGACGGCAACGTCCTCACCGCCGTCTTCGGCGCCAGCTCCGGCCTGTTCGCCTCCACCCGCGTCAACGGCGTCTGGCAGCCGACCGTGTCGCTGGACACCGCCTCCGTGCGCGACATCTGGGCGCTCGTGTCCCACCAGGGCAACTTCCTCGCGCTGTGGACCACCAACTCCGCCACCACGCAACTGCGCGCCGTCACCCAGGCGGGAGGCTCGTGGAGCTCCGCCACGAAGGCGGTGGCGGCCACGGGCGTCAACCGCGTGCTCGACGTGCGCGCGACGGCCGACGACCTGCTCGTGCTCTCCGCGAAGAACGACCTCTACAGCTCCGCGTATGAAATCTGGGGCACCGCGCTCACGTCCCTCGGCTGGCAGCCTGGCACCCTGCTGCGCGCCAAGGAGGACGCCCCCGCCTTGCTCGTCCAGACTGGCACCGTCCTGGGCACCGTCTTCGTGGCGCCCGGCCAGCTGCCCGTGAGGGACTACCTGGGCAGTGGACAGTGGGCGGCGGCGCGTCCGCTGGCGACGCCGGAGCGCGTGGGCAGCGTGCGCAACACGGCCGTCCACTTCCTCGATGACGGACGCGGCGTGGCGGCATGGGAGCAGTTCGACTCCGGCGCGTGGAGCCTGTGGGTCGCCGAGTACGACGGCGTGTCCTGGCTGGAGCCCGTGCGCGTGGCGCCCGGTGGAACCAGGCACCGGGTGGCCATGGACGAGTCCGGGGCGGCCGTCGTCATGTACCTGCTGCAGTCCACCACCAGCGGCATGATGGATGTGTGGACGGTGCGCTACGAGGCCGGCGTCGCGACGGCGCCGCTCAAGCTGGACACGGTGACGGCCACCGACCCGGACCTCGTCCTGGTCCATGGCCCCGCCGGCTTCATGGGCGCGTGGGGCGAGTGGGAGATTCGCGCGGCCCAGAGCGCGGAGGGGCAGACGTGGAGCGCGCCCGTGGTGGCCATCGCCCGCTACTCTTCGGAGGTCCGCTGGAAGAACACCCGGCTGGCGGTGATGGGCGCGTCCTTCGCGCTCGTGGCCCAGCGCAACAACACCCTCGACCTCGGCCTGCGCCTGAACACCTCGGGCGTCTGGCAGACACCGGGGTCCGAGGTCATGCCCAGCACCAGCTATGACTTCATCGCGGACGGCGGCACCGCGATGCTGATGTCGGCCTTCACCAACGAGTTCCGCTACATCTTCCACAACGGACTCGCCTGGTCCGGCCAGTACATCGTCTCCACGCCCGGGGAGGGCTCGGCCCTGATGGCGACCTCGCCCCAGGGGATTCGCCTGCACACGGGGAACAGCTGGTGGCGTTGGAGCGGGGCCGCGTGGCTGAAGGAGGCGACCAACGTCGGCCGCCCGCAGACGACCGGCCTCATGCGGTGCGACACGAAGGGCTGCGGCCTCGCCACGGGCCCGACATACTCCACGCCCGTGAACCTCCTGCTGTCCTATGCCCCGGGCACCGGCGCGTTCCAGAGCGGCGCATCGTCCACGGAGGCCTCGCCCACCCTCCTCGTCGGAGGGCTGACCTGGGACTTCGCCGGCGGCACCTACCGCGCCACCTGGCGCCACCCCACGCAGGCCAGCGTGGACGCCCTGTACGCCAGCACGGAGCTGTGACGCCCGACGGAGCGACCTGAAGAGAGGCCCCAGCGGCTGGGAGGCGTGCCACGCGCCTCTCCACCCGCGCCCGCCGGGTGCTGGGGCCACGCCACCACGACGGCACGATTACCACCGACAAGCCCGACGTCACGTGGGGCACCGACGCCACCTGCACGGTGACGACGGCAGTGGGCCAGGCCACCGGAGCGCCACACCTTCCTCTCGCCGAGTCAGGCCCGGCGAGAGCTGATGCAGTCGAAGCATGCGGCCTGATGACAACCCAACTGGTGTCTCAACAATCTTTCGGTCCGGTACACGGCTTTAGTATCAAGACGAAACTCGGCATCAGGTTCCCGCACCCCTTGAGTGCAAAGTACTGCTTCATCTGCAGCTCCCCCGCCTTACCCCAAGAGACCTTCTTGTTGATGGTGTACGTGTGCTTCCATCCGCCCGGACCCACGCCACCGGGAGGAGGAGTAGGGGGTTGGCCCCCCCGCCAGACTTCGCTTGCATTGCCATCGATAAGGTAAGCCCCCGTCAACGCGCCCTTCCCGCTTGCATAGAAAGTCACTTCCAGAGTCTGAACGTAGACGGACGTCGGCGTCACGTTGGAGACAGTCCAGGCGGGTTCTATCCTTCCTACGTCTTTGCAGACCCCGGAGTTAGCCCACGCGTCGTACACGGCTTCCTCTCCAGAAGTGCGCTGTTCGTCGTCCGTCGGTAGAACCGTGGTGATCACGATGCCCGGGGGTGCAGCTTCTGAAGCAATTGCTGCAGCGGGTACGAAGGACAAGAGCACGAAGCGTGCAGCCACCGCGGCCCACGACCTGCGCCACCTTGCAGCCGGCCAATGCCCCCGCCCGCGCTGTGGCGGAATCATGTTTGATGTCTCTTTCGGTTGCAGCATCACGGCCTCCTTGCCACGCACGAAGAAGGGCGCCTCTTCTGCACGGACGGCCATGTTCCGCGACTCGTCTGGCTGGCTACGCAGTGAGATCTCTGCGATCCCTGCCGTCCAGCGCCCCCCTCGATGATCCATCTTCTCTTGGTCACCCACTTCGGGTGAGACAACGGGCGTAGGGAGGAAAGGGGCGCCGCCCTGCATGGAGTGCAGTGGAGAGCTCGGGAGCCCGATGCGCCTGGTCAGGCGTGGCCCGATTCCTTGGCAAGAAGCAGGCCCTACCCGCCTCACGTCAGCGCGTCTTCGAGCGGTGGGCCCGCTGCTGGCTGGCGTGAGCTGTAGAGCGACGCAGCGGACGCGTCATGCGGTAGGCGATACGGCCTCCACCTCACCAGCGGTGCTTGCGACGGGGTGGCAAGATGTAACGCCTGAGCTGTTCACGCAGTCGGCGCAAGTGCGCGGGGATGGCCCCCGAGCTGGCGCGCCCGTTTCTCAAAGCCAGCCTGCTTCGCGGGCGATACGGAAGGCTTCAACGCGGTTGCCTGCATTGAGCTTGCTGATCGCTTCCGAAAGATAGTTGCGTACCGTTCCCTCGGACAGCGACAGCTGCTTCGCGATATCGGCGCCGCTGCGGCCTTCGCCTGCCAGCCTCAGCACCTGTCGTTCGCGCTCGCTCAGCGGGTCTTCCCCTCCGCTCCAGCTTGCCACCGCCAGCTCCGGCGCGATGGCCCTGCCGCCCGAATGCACCGTACGGATGGCGGCCGCCAGCGATTCGGACGGGGCATCCTTCAGCAGATAGCCGCGCACACCGGCCGCCATGGCGCGGCGCAGGTAGCCGGAACGCGCAAAGGTTGTCACGATGATGACACGCGCGGCAACATGCCGTTCGGCCAGCGCGGCGGCCAGCTCGAGGCCCGTCATCTGCGGCATTTCGATATCGGTCAGGACAATGTCCGGCGATAGCTGCGCACACATGGCAAGCGCTTCCTGTCCGTTGCGCGCCTGTCCTACCACATCAAGGTCGGCTTCCAGCTTGAGCAGTGCCGCAAGCGCGCCAAGCACCAGCGACTGGTCTTCTGCAATCAGTACGCGAATCATGCGATACCCCTCGTTGGCAGGCGCAGTTCGAGCGAGAGCCCGCGCGCCACTTCCACCCGCAGCTGACCACCCAATGAGGCAACGCGCTCCTGCATGCCGCGCAGGCCATTGCCCTGCTCCAGCGCCTGCAGTGAATCGAGCTTCCTTCCGTCATCCCTGATATGGCAGACCACCACGCCGTCCTGCAGGGTCACACTGACCTCGCAACGCTTTGCATCCGCGTGGCGCAGGATATTGGTGACCGCTTCGCGCAACGACAGCGATAGGACGCTCTCCGCCGTGGCGGGCATGGTAAAGGCCTGGATGTTGGCGTCCAGCGTTACATTCGCGGCGGCCAGTGCGGCACGCGCCTGCGCCAGCTCGTGCGCGAATCCGGTCTGGCGGTAGCCGCTGACGGCGCTGCGTACTTCAGCCAGCGCCTGCCGTGCATTGTTTTCAATGTCCTTGAGCTCACAGCGGGAGGCTTCGACATCACGGTCCAGCAGGCGGCCTGCCAGTTCTGCCTTCAGCGTAATCAGCGATAGCGTATGCCCCAGCAGGTCATGCATGTCGCGCGAGATGCGTTCACGCTCGGCGATGCGGGCCAGGTGTTCCACTTCCTCCTGCTTGCGCAGCAACTGCCGCTGCTTGCGCTTGAGCGTGGCGTCCATCACGCTGGCGATGCCCACCGGCGCACCGACCGCAAGCGTGGGCAGGAGGAAGCTGAGCGGCAAGTCGACCGACAGCGCAATCAGCGCCGCACCGCACAGGATGAGCGCAAGCGCGCCGTACGCGTAGCGCCGGTTCTCGATTCCCGCACACATGCCGGAAGCAAAGATGAAGAACGTGCAGGCGCCGAAGTTGAACGGCGCCCAGACCACGCCCAACGCGAAGGTTGCGAGCAACACGGGGAGAAGGCGCCTGTTGCGCAACCAGAAGCTGGAACAGTACATCGGCACGAAGACGATGACCGTCAGCGCCAGCATCGCCAGCTCCAGCATGGATGGCCGGATGTAGAAGTACTTCCACACGAAGAAATTCAGCGACAGCAGCCACAGATACGGCGCCTTGCCTACCGAAGGCGGCATCCATGGCCCCGCCAGCAATCGCCGTATCCTGTCCATGCGGTTCTCCTTATTCTTCCGTGAGGCGGACGTCGGCGATCTGGAATTGATAGTCGCCCGGCTTGGGGCCGGCGTTGAACGCAATCAGGGTGAGCGCGCTGGCATCCACCCCCTTGAAGGCCGACAGTGGCATCACAACCTCGGCCCATGCCTTGCCTGCCGTGAATGGCTGGCTGATAGGGATTGTCACTCCCTTCGACATCATCGACACCGAGTAGCTCTGGCCGTCGCCGCGCACGCGGAAGCGGAGCACCTTGGCGGCGCTCAGGTCCACCGCCTGCATGGGCTCCGAGCCCGGAATGAAGGAAATGCCGGCCCACGGGTAGGCGAAGCCCGGGCGCACGTTCGCGTTCACTTCCGCCGCGTGCTGGCCGTCAGCCTCCACAAAGGCCACCTTTGAAATCGACTTCCCGCCCATGACGCTGTCGGTGGAAGGCATCCAGCCGATGCCGAAGGGACTGCCAGGCTTCTGTTGAGTGAAGAGGCTGATGCGGCCTTCCGGCGGCAGTGCCAGGGCCATGCCCTCCTGGGTGCTGGCTTCCTCTGCCACGGCCTTCAACCGCGCGGCACGCAGCGGTGAAACCGGCGTGCCGTCCTTCCACACCTCGACAATGCGGCGCGTCGCGCCGATATCCGCCGTGGGGTCGCCCTCTACCAGCAGCAGGTCGGCCTTGTAGCCTTTGGCGATGCGGCCGCGCTGGGGCAGGCGGAAGGCCTGGGCGGGTACGCTGGTTGCGGCGGCCAGCACTTCGGACGGAGTCATGCCTGCCTGCGTCATCGACAGCAGCTCATGGTGCAGGCTGGCGCCATACTGGGTGCCTGCATTGCCCGCGTCGGTCCCGGCCAGCAGCATGACACCTGCGCCGCGCAGCGCCTTCACCACGGCGCGCGGAGCACGCAGCTTCTCGGGCTGCGGGGTATGCCCATAGCTGGCCTTCAGGGACGGCACCTGCTCCTTCAGCAGCAGCCCCATCAGCGAGCGGTCATCCAGCACATCCTGTTCCTGCACGCCTGCGATACTTTCCATGACGCTGAAGGTCGGGATGATGAAGGCCTTGCGGCTGCGAGCCAACTTCGTAAATGCCGCCAGGTCGCCCGGCGCGATGTTTTCGCCCACGAAGAGGTGCACCAGCCCATCGGCGCCCGCTTCGAGCGCGGAGCGCGCGCTGGCCAGCGTGGCAATATGGACCACCGCCAGCTTGCCGCGGCGGTGCGCAGCATCCACCAGCGCCTTCAGGGTCGGCAAGTCGAGGCTGGGCATCGGATGCGCGTCGTCGCCCGATTCCAGCACGATCTTGATGAAAGCGGAGCCCTCGGCGATGCGGTCATCGACCCAGCCCTGCGCTTGTTCCGGCCGGGTCAGCGTGGGGATGGGAATACCGTACTCGGTGCCGTGGCCGCCCGGCGCCGTGGCGAGCGTGCCGGCGGAGAACAGGTCCGCGCGGTCGTGGTTCTCGCCGCGCTGCATGCGCGCCGTCATCTCCTGCATGATGGAGACGCCAGTGAACATGTCGATCTGGGTGGTGACGCCGAACAGGAGCGGCAGGTCCAGATAGCGGTAGGCATGCACGTGCGAGTCGATCAGGCCCGGCATCAGCGTGCGGCCCTTGCCTTCGATGAGGGTGGTATCCGCACGCGGCTCTCCGCGGAAGTCGGGATCGGCGATCCTGGTGCCGTCGATCAGCACATTGCGGTGTTCGTGCGTGCGCTTTCCGTCGAACACGCGCACATCGCGGATCAGCGTGGTGGCGGCGAATGCGGGCAGCGCCGCGCTGAGGGTGGCAGCCAGAAGCAGTGGTTTGAACATCTTCTTCTCCCTGAGGCCTGGTGGGAGAAGTGTCCGGGGGCGGTCTCTCGGCCGCCAGAGCAGAAAGCCATCCATCCAGCATGACAAATGTCATCAGCCGGGTGGCGGCGGCAATGCGGGGGTGCGGGTGGTGGCGCCGCGGTGCGGGTTGGCGAAGGCCAGCGAATCCAGCGCTTCGTCCCTGGCAAGGCGCGACTCCGGTAGATGGACGGTCAGCCGTGCGCCGCCGCGCAGACCTTGTTGCGGCCGGTGTTCTTCGCGGCATAGAGCGCCTGGTCGCCGCGGGACAGCAACTGGTCGAGCCCTTCGCCCGGGAGCCACTCCGCCACGCCCACGCTGACCGTGAACGAGAGCGCCTTCCCGACCTCGGGCACCACGGCCTCCGCGAGGGATTGCCGCAGCCGCTCGGCCACCCGCAGCGCCCCTTCCGCGCCGGTCTCCGGCAGGACGATGGCGAACTCCTCGCCGCCCAGCCGCCCGAGCACGTCCACGCTGCGCAGCGCGTTCTGGCAGGTACGCGCCAGCGTGCGGATGACCGCGTCCCCCACCGGGTGGCCATGTGTGTCGTTGATGCTCTTGAAACGGTCGATGTCCACCATCAGCAGCGAGACCGGGCGTGTGCCGCGGCGCGCGCGGCCGAGCTCGTGCTCGGCCAGTTGCAGGAAGCTGCGCCGGTTGTGCGCCCCGGTGAGCGAGTCGCGCGTGGCCAGCACCTTGAGGTCCAGCTCCAGCCGGAAGGAGCGCCGGGAGAGCCGCTCCGAGAGCGCCGCCAGGATGACGCCCGCCGTGGTCCCCGAGACGAGGAACACGTTCACCGCGAAGAAGAAGAGGCTGCTTGCCCCCAAGACGAGCCCGAGCACGTTCACCACCGCGAGCAGGAGTCCATGGCTGGTGAGCGCCTGGCGCAGCGAGGTGGTCAGCGCCGCGAGCATCACCACCATCAGGAGCAGCGACCCCACCGCGAGCATCTCTCCGAAGAGCAAGCCCACCGAGAGCCGGGTCACCGCCGCGGCCCCCATCCCCACACCCGCCAGCAGCAGCAGCTCCGCCCGCGCCCGCGTCGGCTCCCAGCGCGCGAGCAGGTGCAGCACGAGGTACGCCCCCACCGCCAGAAGCCGCACCGCCATGTTGCGGCCCAGCTTCCCGGGGTCGAGCTGGTAGTCCAACCCCATGAAGGCGAGGAAGAGCGTCGCGGCCACCAGGAAGGTCCAGCGCAGCTTCGCCTGGAGCTCGCGCGAGCCCCGCTCCGCGTAGCGCTGCTCCTCCTCGGTGGAGAACACCGTATCCATCCCTGTGCGCCCCCCAGTAGCCGAGAAAGCTCAGCACATCCGCGCTCAGAACCACCACCATATCTTCTCGAGGTTGGGGTCGGCCCAGCGGATCGCCCGGGTGGCTATCGCGCCTCGGGGGCGGAGGGCTTGCGGCGCCGAGCCGGGGGTGGATTGCGGTAGCTATCGCCCTCGATGACCAGGACGTGGGCATGGTGGAGCAGCCGGTCCATGGCGGCACTGGCCATCAGCGGGTCGCCGAAGAGCGGCGGCCACTCTTCAATGGCGCGGTTGGAGGCGATGACGGTGCTGCGCCGCTCGTACCTCTGGCGGACCACCTCGTAGAGGTCCACCGGCTCATCCTGCGTCAGGCTCCGCAGGCCGAGGTCATCGATGATGAGCAAGTCAGGTTCCGCTTGGCCGACCCCGTTACGAACAGCTTGGGTGACCCGGCTGCGATCCATTACCCCGGCCCGTCACACCTCTGTGCCGATGTACTACAGCCCCGCGCTGCGTACGCGCCGCCGGTCCGGCGTATCTGTCGGACTGAGCAGGTATTACATGGTTTTGTTTCCCACTTGGGAAGCACATCCAGGAGGCGCACGCGATGGGGAGACGCCGGTGGGTGGGGGTTCTGTTGCTGTGGCTCTGGCCGGGGCTGACAGGGGCCTCGGAGCCTTCCACGGAGGATGGCGCGTCATCTGCTCCGGCCTCTCCGCTCCGGCCCTGGCACGTCCTGACGCGCCTGGAGACGGCGACGCTGGCGCTGCTTCCCCGGGCCGGGACTGGTGAGGGGGAAGGTTTCGCGCAGGTAGAGCCGACCGTCATTCTCGACGGAGGCCCGGGCTTGGGCGTCAGCGTGGGCGCTCCCGTGCGGCTGCGACTCTGGGGCGGTGGCGAAGGCGCGGAGGTGGTGCGGCGGGAGGACTGGGACAGCCTCTCGGACTGGGGCCAGTTCGTGCGCGCCCTCAAGCTGGGCAGTGACGCGGCCCCCGTGGCGCTGTGGCTGGGGCCCCTGGAGGGCTTCCACCTGCTCTCCGGCCACCTCGTGCGGCGCTACTCCAACAGGAGCAATCCCGACTACCACCCGGCAGGCGCGCTCCTCACCGCGAAGCTGGCGCCGCTCTACGTGGAGGCATTCGCGTCAGACGTGTTGGGGGCTCGCCTCGTGGGGGCGGAAATCGAGCTGGACGTGCAGCACGTCCTCTTCGGCCCGCCTCGCCAGAAGGGGCGCTACACGTTGGCGCTTTCCGCCGTGCATGACTGGGGCCGGGCTGGAGGACGCGCGCCCCCGGTGACGCTGGCGCACCTGGACGCGACGGCGGTGGTGCTCGTGAGGCGCGGCTTCGAGCTGCATGCGCTTACAGGCTGGGGAGGACGGACTGGCGAGGGCGGCGCATGGGGCGCGGTGGCGGGGCTTGGCGCGGATGCTGTCACCCCCACGCTGGACTTGCTGGCGCGGTTGGAGGTGCGCAGGCAGCATGGCGGCTTCCGGCAGGGCTTCTTCGGCCCGGACTACGAGCTGGCGCGCTTCCGTGCAGCGGGCTCCGAGGGTGCGCCGCTCGCTGAATCGCCCTTCCCAGATGGCTTCTCCGTCTACGGGGAGGCGGTGGTGGGCTGGGATGCGGTGTGGCTCGGAGACGTGGCGCAACGTCACCTGCGGCTCTCGCTGGGGGCGGAGGCGTTTGGTTGGGGGCGCCTGGACGTGGACGGAAGGCTCGCGGTGCAGCTTGCCCGCCGTAACGTCGAGTTGGCTGTGAAGGGGCTCGCGGTGGGCATGGGCCAGCCCGGAGCCCGTTACCTCGTTTCAGGTGAGGCGCGCTGGCGCTTCACCGAGGGGAGGTTCTACGCCACCGGACAGGGCGGCACGTTGCTGTTCCCCACGGTGGACGGGGCGCTACGCCTGGGAGCGTTCGCGTCCGTGGGCCTGGGGGTGGACCATGCGCGCTGAGCCGCTGGGTAAGTGGCTGGTCGTGGTGGCTGCCGCGTGGCTTTGCGCCGGGTGCGCCACACTGGCGCCGCTGCACGGCTCGGGCACCGCATCGGAGCCATCGTCTCACGTGCCCCGCGCCATCACGTTGCAGCGTGGCTCGGGTGGGTTGCAACCGCTGGCGGGGGCAGACGAGCGCCTGCGCCATCGCCGCTCAGTGCGAATACCTGCAGGCACGGCGGTGGACGTGGGCGACATGGGCGTGCTCGCGGCGGAAACCGGCCCGCTGGAGGTGGACGCCTTCGAGAAGCTGCTGGTGTACGCGGGACTGGAACCTACCGGGGATTTGCCCCTGCGCGTCAACCCGCTCACGCCGGAGGAAGCGGCCCGGGTGCTGGCGCTGCTGCTCCAGAAGCCCGTGACCCTCGGCAACTTCCCCCCGCGCATGGCGGCGGCTCACCTGATGCGCGAGGTGCTGGAGCACGGCGAGGCGTCGCGCGAGGAATTGCTGGGCCGGGTAGAGCGCTTCGCGCGTGTCGCGGTGCTGCGGCCGGACGGCTATCTGGCGTGGGCACGCAACGGACGCACGCAGCAGAAGGTGTCCCCGGTGGAGTGGAGAGACGGCGTATTTCGTGCGGGCCTCTTCGAGCTGGGGCGCTTCTACGTGAGCAACGGCTCCGTCTTCCGGCTCGCGAACGAGCGGCTGGAGCCGGTGGACAGCGAACTGTTCGTGGAGGTGTACGACGACGCGGATGTCACCAGCCGTACGCTGGACGGAGCGGAAGAGGCGTTCGTCGAACTGTACCACGCGCTGGGCCAGCTCTTGACGCATCCGCTGGACAGCCTCGCGGCGCTGCGCAACCTCCCGGCGGGAGTGGCGGCCCTCATTGCCTCCTCGCCCGAGTATTGGGAACGCTTCCGGTACATGACGGCAGGCGAGCAGATGAAGGCCGTCGCCAAGCTGACGACGAACCTCATCGCGACCTGGGGCACGGCTTCGGCCACGACTCGAACGCTGGGAGGACTGATGGCCGGTGCCGAAGCCGGCGTGCCGGTGCTGTCGCTCTCGGCCGAGGGAGCGCTGGTCATTGAACGCATTGCCGTGCCGGTGGGACAGGCCGCGTCGGTGCTCAGCGGCGGCCCCGGAGCGGCGCTCATCCTCCAGCGCGCCAACACGGCGTCGAAGGGCTCGGCACCTGCCAACGGGCCCGGGCAGTGGGGACCCGCGAAGGAGTCGATGAAGCCCCGCGCCCGGCGCTATCAGGAGCAGATTACGGGACACTCCGCCGATGATGCCTACTGGGTCGGCGGCATGAGCACGCAGGCCGGCGGCGTGAAATTCGACGGCTTCAAGGGCGGAGTCTTGCTGGAGGCCAAGGGGCCCGGTTATGCGAAATTCTTTGAAGACCTTGACCCGAAGCGGTGGTTCAGGAACTCGGGAGCCCGGCAGCTCATCGAACAGGCCCAGCGACAGATCGAAAAGGTTCGTGGCTCGGGCATCCGGATTGAGTGGCACGTGGCCGAAGCCGATGCCGCGAAGGCCATCCGGAGGCTCCTGGACGGGGCCGGCGTAGAAGGCATAAAGGTCGTCCACACCCCGGCGACTTGAGTGGAGCGCATCATGGCCAAGAGACCGACAGCCGAAGCCTACTATGCAGGTGCGTACTGGGGACCGCGCAAGGAAACGCCGGAGGAGTGCGCCAAGCGCGCTGCGAACTTCCTCAACCTCCTGGCCCCGTGGGACCCGCTCCTCGCCGAATGGTACAGGCCGGCCAAGTCACTCAAGGACGCGCGCACACACCCGCTCATGCCACCCGACGTTACGACCCTCGCCGAATTGTTCCGGAGCGGCGTCAATCGCGAGCGCGGAGGACCGGCCATCGAGCAACTGGGCTTTACTTTCTGGTTCGACAACGGGGGCCCGGATGCGGATTGCGCTGCCCTGCGCATCACGTGCGGCGCGTACTCGGAAGCGGTTCCCAACTCGTGCGTGATGACGCTCCCAAAGCGCGGACCGAATGCGGACAGGCTCCAAACCGCCCGCGTGTTGGCGGGGGTGGTACAAAGCATGGCGTTGGCCTGGGACCCTGACTGGTGTGTCTCTACGTCATGGGACCACCGCGAACTTCTCTCAGACGAAGGCAGAACCGGAACGTTCGTGGGATGGGTCACGTATCTGTCGCGGGGTCGCGGTGCGGTGCCGCCACTTCCAGTTCCGGTACGCATCGAACCGGTCGAGGATAGGGGCACGCTCATCGTCCTGACGCCTGAGCGCTTCACGGTTGCGAACCCGGAGCATTTGGCGCTGGCGCGGCGCGTGCGCGAGCTGCTGGCACGGGTCGGACTCATGCAGCCTGTCACGCCCTGACTCACCATGGCTCCGTGGGATGGAAGGGCCGCCGTGTGCCCCTCCAGCGTGGTTCGAGGCGGCACACCAGGGAACGGTGCGGGACGACAGGGTGGGACGACGGGGCCAGTGGAGAGGCCGTGGAGCCCCTACGACACGCGAAGCGCGCATCGCTCCCGGGCCGGAAGGCCGTTCCTACGGGTATGCTCTGGCCACGATGACCGAGAAGCCCAACCGACTGAAGCCAAGCCCAGAAACGCTCCGTGAGCTGCATCTGAAGTCTGGCAACCTGTGCGCGTTTCCTGGCTGCAACAGCCTGCTGATGGATTCAGACGGAACGTACATAAGCCAGTTGTGTCACATCGAGGCAGCTGAAGATGGGGGCGAGCGCTTCAACACCGCGATGACGAACGAGGAGCGGCGCTCCGTCAAGAACCTGATGCTGATGTGCTACGCGCACCATCAGGTGACGAACGATGTCGAGCAGTACCCTGTCGACAGGCTGCGCCGCATCAAAGAGGACCACGAGCGGCGATTCGCTGGCTCCGAGCGCTCGGAGGAACCGCTGCTCGGCTTCCCCGGAATGCCTGCTCGGCATGCCCGGAACGGCTGCTCACCTTGCTCCGGAATCGCTGCTCGGCTTGGCCCGGAATCGGTGCTCACCATGCCCCGGAACACGCACTTCCACCGGCTCGCGCGAGGTCATCGCCCCCAGCGCGTATTGCGCCGCCGCCCGCCGCACGTCCCGGTCGCTCCACTTCGAGTCTACGGCGAAGTGCAACAGCCGTTGGTGCATGGCATCCACCCGTCCGGGGTCCGGGCATGCGCGGGCGGCGATGGGCTCGACGCTCTTGCGCTCCCCGTCTCCCAGCAGGCCCATGGCATAGAGGGCGAACGAGCCACGCCGGCTCTTCTCGCCGAGCACGTCGCCGATTCGCTGGAAGCACCTCTCAATCCGCGGCACGGCAGCGGCATTCATGAAGGAGTCCATACCTACTTCATGAGTAGGTCGCCGAGCGCACAACGCAATGGTAGCCAAGGGCGCGCACCCCTCAGTCGCTCGCTCCCCCGCATACCCCTAACGCAGTAGTGTTAGTCGGGTCGCATGTGCCCTCAATGTGCCCCTCCAGCGTGGTTTGAGGCGGCACACGGGGGAACGGCGTGGGATGGGGCGGGATGGCGGACCCGAGGGAAATCAATGCGATAGCGGGTAACAGCGCGTCCTGCTTGAGGGTTCCTATCGCCCTGCCCACGGGTTCAAGTCCCGTACTCCTCGCGAGAGGAAGCGCAGCAATCTCAACGCCCTGCTTCAGACCCTACGGTAAGGCGTGCCCGAAAAACCCTCGGCGAGCATTGTGTCGGCGGGCACGAGGTAGGGGTTGGCGGCAGGCTCGAGCGCGCGCAGGAAGCCATCCCATGCGGCACGGTCGGAGGCGTCGTCGTTCGGCACGGTGAGAGTCTCGAACCAGTCGCGTGGCACCGGGCGCTCGTTTCCGTGGTCGATCACCTTCACCTTGCGGTCCGGACGCGCGCCGGCCGGGCAGTTGGCGGCCAGGGCGACCAGCGTTCGTTGCAACCAGGGTTTGAATCCACAGTCAGGAGGCAGGACATGGAGCGCCAGTGCTGCGCACTTGCCGGCCTCGGTCACCATCCGCGGGCGGCCCTTCTTGAACACGAAGTGCAGGTCCTGGATGCGAATCAGTGCGTCCTGACGTGGGCCGTCCGGATTGCCCCGGTTCATCACCGCACTCGTCACGCCGTCGTAGTCGAGGCTGCGCGAGTACGCCACCGCGGCAGTCGAAGCCCATGCCGCCTCCAACCGGTACAACAGGTCGGTGATGTCGGTCAGGCCGTCGAGCCGCCAAGCAACCCACTCGATGCAGGCCAGGCCCACGGCGGCCCTGCCCTTGTAGTTCACCTGCGTGAGGACATCGGCCACGTGGCCGGGGATGTTGTCCGGGTTGTCGAGCGCGAAGGAGACCTCGGTGCCAAAACGGAATGTGAGCGGCGCCATGGAAATCGAAGCCGGAATATGAACGGGGCGCTTCAGCACGGGTCGTTCCTCGGCAGTGGGTTGGAGCGGAGCAGTACCATGGCGCGTGCCCGCCGAGGGTGTTAGACGCGGGCCGGCCGCCCGCTTTCACGACTTCGGAATGGACCGCGATGCACTACTTGAGCCTCACGGGTGAATTCAAAGCCTCCCACGCAGTCACCTTCCCGGACGGCCAGCGCGAGCCCCTGCACACGCACGACTGGTGGGTCCGCGTCTGGGTGAAGGCGCGAGCGCTGAACCATTGGGACGTCATCATCGACTTCAAGGACCTCCAGACCGTCATCGACCGGGTGTGCCGGGAGCTGCACGACACGAACATCAACGAGCACCCCTACTTCAAGACGGTGAACTGCACGGCCGAGCGCGTCACGGAGTACGTCTTCAAGCAGGTGGCATCGGGCCTGCCCGAGGGCGTCACCCTCGACCGGGTGCACCTGCGCCGGACGGGCGGCGAGCTCCCCGAGGCCGAGTACGCGTATGCGAGGGACTGATAGAAACACTCCTTCCATGGCGTCTCCTGGTCTCCCCTCCCCCTCCCCCCTGGACCCCGTTTCCGGAAGTGGGGGCGTCCGTGTGAAGGTCGAGGGCCTGCGTCGCACCTTCCCAGGCAACGTCCCCGTGCTGACGGGGCTGGACCTGGACGTGGCGCCCGGCTCGTTCGTGGCGCTGCTCGGTCCCTCCGGGTGCGGCAAGTCCACGCTGCTGCGGCTGGTGGCCGGGCTGGACCGCGCCGAGGCCGGGCACATCTCCTTCACCCCGACGCTGGAGCGCACCCAGGGCGAGCGCGCCCCCATCGCCTACGTCTTCCAGGACGCGCACCTGCTGCCCTGGCGCTCGGTGCTGGACAACGCGGCGCTGCCGCTGGAGCTGACCGGCGTGTCGAAACCGGAGCGGCAGGCCGCCGCGCGCGCCGTGCTCGAGCAGGTGGGGCTCGGTGATGCCACCGACCGCTACCCGGCGGAGCTGTCCGGCGGCATGCGCATGCGCGTGTCCCTGGCACGCGCGCTCGTCACCCACCCCCGGCTGCTGCTGCTGGACGAGCCCTTCGCCGCCCTGGACGAGCTGACGCGCGGCCGGCTGGATGATCAACTCCGCGCGCTGTGGCGCAAGCTGGGGATGACCGTGCTCTTCGTCACCCACTCCATCTCCGAAGCCGCCTACCTGGCCGAGCGGGCCGTGGTCCTGTCGCGACGGCCCGCGCGCGTGGTGCTGGACCGGACGCTGGAGCTGCCAGGTGAGCGCGACGCGTCCCTGCGCACCGAGGCGTCCTTCGCCCGCGAGGCCCGCCTGCTCAACGAGGCCCTGGAACAAGGAGAGCGCTGGTGAACCGCTCGACCCTTCGCGCGGCAATCCCTCCACTGGTGGCGCTCGTCGTCATGCTGACCCTCTGGGAAGGCACGGTGCGCCTGCTGGACGTTCCGCGCTGGCTGGTGCCGCCGCCCTCGGACATTGGTGCCGTGGGGGCCAGGGAGGCGTCCTCGCTCCTCGGCGCGGCGGTCACCACGGGCCGCTCCGCCCTGGTGGGCTTCGGGTTGAGCGCGGTGCTGGGGGTGCTCGTGGCGGTCCTCCTGGCCTCGTCGCGGATGGTGGAGCGCGCCCTCTACCCCTACACCCTCTTCCTGCAGACAGTGCCCATCGTGGCCATCGCCCCCCTGCTGGTGCTGTGGTTCGGCGCGGGCCCCCGGGCCGTCGCGGTGTCGTCCTTCATCGTCTCGCTCTTCCCGGTCATCGCCAACACGCTCACCGGGCTGCGCTCGGTGGAGCCCTCGCTCCGGGACATGTTCCGCCTCTATGGCGCGCGGCGGCTCGCCACGCTGTGGAAGCTGGAGCTGCCCGCGGCGATGCCACACCTGTTCACGGGGCTGCGCATCGCCTCGGGCCTGTCCGTCATCGGCGCCATCGTCGGCGAGTTCGTCGCCGGCTTCTCCGAGGGCACCGCGGGGCTGGGAATCCTCGTCCTGGCCGCGTACCGTCAGCTGCGCACGGATCTGCTGTTCGCCGCGGTGCTGGCGGCCTCGGGGCTGGGCCTGGTGTTGTTCGGTGCGGTGAGCCTCACCGGTGCCCGGCTGCTGCGGCGCTGGCACCCGTCGGCGCAGGGAACATGAATCGCTTGGGAGGAAGCTGAACGTGAGCGGACGCCTCGTGAAACTGTTGGGTTGCGCGTTGCTTCTCGTGACCGCTGGCGCCTGTTCGCGCCAGAAGGAGGAGCCCAAGCCGGGCCCGCAGGCCGCCACGGGAGCCAGCACCGCCCCGGCGGAGCCGGCCGCTCCGGCCAAGGTGAAGCTGGCGCTCAACTGGGTGCCGGAGCCCGAGTTCGGCGGCTTCTATGCGGCGCGGGAGTCGGGGGCCTTCGCCCGCCATGGGCTCGAGGTGGAAATCCTCGGCGGCGGAGCCGGCGCCCCCGTGCAGCAGATGGTGGCCACCGGCCAGGTGGAGTTCGGCATCAGCGGTGCCGACGAGATACTCACCGCGCGAGCCCGAGGCCTGGACGTACTTCCGCTGTTCGCGGTGTACCAGACGTCACCGCACGCCATCATGGCCCACGCCTCTCGCGGGGCGAAGAGCATCGCGGACGTGCTGTCCTCGGGCACGGTGGCGCTGGAGCCGGGCCTCTCCTACGTGGCCTTCCTCAAGAAGAAGTACAGCTTCGACAAGGTGAAGGTCGTGCCCTACGACGGGGGCGTCGCGCGCTTCCTGGCGGACAAGAACTTCGCCCAGCAGTGCTTCGTCACCGCCGAGCCCATCGCCGCGAAGCGGCAGGGCGCCACACCGGCGGTGTTCCTGGTGGCCGAGGAGGGCTTCAACCCGTACCTCGCCGTGGTCATCACCCGGCGCCAGTACTGGAAGGAGCAGCCCGAGCGGGTGAAGGCCTTCGTGGCTGCGGTGCGCGAGGGGTGGCGGGCCTACCTGGACAACCCGGGGCCCACCAACGCGGTGATGGGCAAGCTGAACACGACGATGGACGCGGAGACGTTCGCGGCGGCGGCCGAGGCGCAGAAGCCGCTCATCGAGACGGAGGAGACGCGGGCCCGGGGACTGGGCACGATGAGCCGCAAGCGGTGGGAGCAGCTGGCCCAGCAGCTCGTGGAGCTGGGCCTCGTCGAGAAGGCGCCCTCCGCGGACGAGTTCCTGCTGCCGGAGTTCACCGGCTCACGCGATTGAAGAGGCGCGGAGCCGTGTCAGCCGAGAGCCGACAGAAGCACAAGCTCATCGACTACTTCTCCAGGCTGTCCCCGCTCTCGGAGGAGGAGGCCCGGGCGATTCTGGACAGCATGGTGGTGCGGACCTTCAGGAAGGGCACCGTCCTCCTGGAGCAGGGACAGGTCTGCACCGAGTGCTACTTCGTCCTGGAAGGCTGTGTCCGGCAGTACTCGCTGGTGGACGGCGAGGAGCGCAGCAACGGCTTCTTCACGGAAGAGCAGTGGGTGCTCTCCCTGAGCAGCTTCGTGAACAAGACTCCCGCCGAGCACTTCCTCGTCTGTGCCGAGGACACCACGCTGGTCGTGGGCAATGAGCAGAAGGAGAACGACCTCTACGCGCGCTTCCCGCGCTTCGAGTCCATCTCCCGGCGCGCCATGGAGCAGGTGCTCGCCGAGCAGCAGGACCGCCTGGCCTCGTACCTCACCGACACACCGGAGCAGCGCTACCTGCGGCTCGTCGAGAAGCGTCCCGACCTCCTCCAGCGCATTCCGCAGTACCAGCTGGCCAGCTACGTCGGCGTGAAGCCCGAGTCCCTGAGCCGCATCCGCAAGCGCCTCGCGTCCCGGGGCGGACGTCCTACGCCTCGGCGGGGCGGGTGACGGGCCGGAAGCCCTTCGCCATCAGCCAGCCGCCCAGGACCAGCTCGAACACTCCCCCCGGCAGCGAGAGGAGGGTGCCCACGCGGAGTCCGAGGAGCTCCAGGACACACCCCAGCGCCAGCAGGGCGTAACCCGCCACTCCGAGCAGGGCCAGGGACGACGGGGCCAGGCCGGAGCGGAACAGCAGCACGCAGAACGCCACGCTGCCCGTGCCGAGCACGAGCATGGCGAGCTGGTAGGCCCAGAAGTTTCCTCGCTCGAGGAGCTTCGTCAGGGTCAGCAGCTCCCGCATCTCGGAAGCGCCGAGAGCGTGCGCACCTTCACCGAGGTGAAGGATGGAGATCAGGAGGAGAATCCCCACGGTCAGCAGCAGCGCCTCCATCACTCTCGTGCAGAGATAGGCCAGGGCGACGTCCGGGTGGTGCCTCCTGCCGATGGGGAAGAAGAGCACGCCGATTCCCACCACCATCACGGAGTCGAGCAACATGAGCAGTGCGCCGGCGACGTATTGGGTGCGGTGCTCGATGATCAGGCCCAAGGGGTCCGCGCCCTCCAGCAGCGAGCCGATGAGGGCGGAGCCGATTCCGTAGGTGAAGAAGGGAAGGATGAAGAGCAGCCCCACGATCCTGCCGGGCTTGTGATTGGCCGTGTTCATGTCGAGGCTCGCTGTCGGGTGGCAACGTTGTGGCCTCGAAAGTAGGAGGAGCCTCCGCCCGACTCATTGACTCGGGTCAAGAAACGAAGGCCCTCGCGGTGGATGCGGAGCAGACGGCTCGCAATCCCGTCGGGGCGTACGGCTACCGTGGCGAAGCGCTCGGCGGAGTTGCGCCGCGGCAACGTGTGGAGGATATCCCGGAGCGGCACGGGCAACCCTTCCGCCGCACGCACTGTGCTGTGAGTCGCGGGCGGGCGAGTGACGGTTGAGAAGCCATCGGAGGGTATGGATGGGCGTCAGCATGGGCGCCGGAGTTCAACGACCTCGCGAGGAATCTCCTCGCGCGCGGTGCGGACCGCCGGGCCATAAACGGAGGCCGCGGAACAATGTACACTGTGCGCCACCGTGGACTTGCCGCTCATCTTCATCAGCTACTCACGCCATGATTCGGATGCACTCGACAAGGTCGTAAGACAGCTCCGGGTCCTGGAGAACCAGGGGCTCGCGCGGATATGGATCGATCAGCGGATGGAGCCAGGCGACGACTGGCGTCCAGCGATTCGCGAGGCCATCGAGCGCGCGAGCATCGCGGTCCTGCTCATCTCCGAGAACTTCTTTGGCTCGGAGTTCATCCTGAAGCACGAACTGCCACGACTGCTGGAGCGCAGCCGTCAGGGAAAGCTCCGGCTCGTCCCGGTGCTGCTCTCACCCTGCGACTGGAAGGCGGTTGACTGGCTCGAGACGCTCAATCTCTGGCCAAGAGGCGGGAGCCCGCTCTTGAGCGGGCGGAGTCCGGAGGAAATCCAAGAAGAGCTCGCCGATCTCACCCAGTGTATTCGTGGGCTCTTGTCCAAGCAGAGGCCCCAGGAGCAGCCTCCGCCGGACATGCTCCAGTTCCTCCAACTCCACGCGGAACGCATCCGGCGGGTGGATTGGGAAGAGAACTGGTCGGCTCCCGTGGAGGTGGCCTGGAGCGAGTCTCACTTCACCGACCTTGAAGCCGAGGTGGAGCCCGAGGAGCAGGAGCCCCTGCTCCCTCGTCTGTTCGAAGGGCGCCGCCTGCGAAGGGAGCAGCGGCTTGCGCGTGCGTTGGTCCGCTCACGGGAGCGGTTCATCATCCTCGAAGGTGCTCCGGGGGCTGGAAAGAGCGTTGTCCTCCGGCAGGTCGCACGGGAGCTCCTCAAGGGGGCGATAGAGACTGTCCGGAAGGGAGGACGTCAGCCCCTCAGGGTCGCGCTCTATCTCCCACTTCGCGGCTTTCGTCCGGAGGCCAGGCCCGACGCGGACGCTGTCCGACGGTTCGTTCTCGATTCGCTGGGAGCAGATGCCGCGCTCCTTCGTGACTCACTCGGCAGACCCGAGAGTCACCTGCAGTGGCTCTTCCTCTTCGATGCCTTCGACGAGATACCGGCCGTATTGTCCTCGACCGGAGACGACAACGCGGTCCGGGACTACGCGTATGCGCTGAACGACTTCATCATCCGGACCCCGGGGTGCAGTGCCATGGTGGGGTCGCGCCACTTTCGCGGGCCCACCCGGTTCGGGTGGACGAAATACCGGATTCTCCCACTCGATGATGAGCGGCGTGCCAAGCTGACGAAGCGCTACCTCCACGATGGTAGGAAGGTGGAGCAGTTACTTGGCTGGCTGGATTCGTCGGCGAAGGGGCTGCCGGTCTTCGGAACGAACCCGCTCCTGCTGGCCATGCTTTGCGCGTGGTTCGAGCAGGAGAACAAGCCTCCCGGCCATCCGCACGAGGTCTTCAACAGATTCCTCGACCAGCGGCTCTCTCGTCACGCGGGAGAACTCAGGACACGCGGGCTCACGCCTGGTGACGTCCGGAAGGCGGCGGAGGCCCTGGCCTTCTGCATGTCGGCGGATACGAGCCTGGGGATGGAGCCGACACACGGGGAACTGGCGGATTCGCTCCGACGGCATTCTCTGCCAGCCGAGTCGCTCCCCGACGTCCTGGAGGTCTTGGGTGAACTCAGGCTCGCGAAGCGCGGGACCGACTCTGGAGGTCAGCCGTCGTTCGCCTTCGTGCATCGCCGGTTCCAGGAGTTCCTCGCCACTCGCTGGGTTCAAGCCGAGCCAGCGCGGATCTCCACGGAGTTGTTGTTCAGCGATTACCGTTGGCGCGAGACGTGCGTGGTGCTGCTGCAGACGGCGAGCAACCCCTATGTCGAGGAGTTGCTCGCGCAGGCGGAAGCGACGCTCGATGAGGTGCTCGAGCTCTTGCAGTCGGATGATGAAAGTCCAGAAGAGCAGGCCGCGACGTCCCCGGAACAGCAGGATGAGGACGCGCCGGAGGGAGGAATCTATGGCGTGTGGCCGGATGGGGTCCGGCATCTCCTCGAGCTTCTCCAGGAAGGATTGCGCGAGCGCCTCCACGAGGTTCCCACTTCGCTCCGCGAGACGATTGGAGAGTTGGTTCACCTCGCATACAACGAGGGGAGCCTGGTGGATCAGCGTGACGCGCTCGATGTGGCAGGGCTCGTTCCGGCGCCGGAACTCGAGGGTTTGCTGATTTCGGCATTCGACAGCCAGAGTCAGGTACTAACAGATGTCGCCTACATGCAGGCCTCCTGGCTTCGACGTCTGCCCGAGCCAATCGTTGATGCGGTGAGAGGCATGCTCGTGGAGCGTGAAAGGTCAGGCCAGCTGTCGCGGCTTTGGCATCGCACGTTGGTGGAGGTCTCACGTCTGCCGGATTCCGGTGAGCTCATCCAGCTTGTTCAGCTGCTCCGACGGGCTGCGTGGGTGCGGAGCTGCTTGTACGTCGGATGGCTGCTGGTCACATTGGTGCTGTCCGCCCAATACGAGCCACCTGCCTCGAAGGTGCCGGGAGTGAGCACCAGGCCGTTTGGGCTTGTCATGTCTGTCGGCTGGGTGTTGCTGCAGTTGCCTTGGCGCAGGCAGAGGGAGACAGTAAGAGGAAAGCGCCCCGCGGAGGATCCGGAGGACTTCGACCTCATGGTTGTAATGCGCGCGGGAATGGAAGGCACGGCGCTCCTGTGTGGCGCGGCGCTGATCGGAATTCCCGAGTGGTTGATCTTTCCGATGGCATTCGCAGTGGTCTCCTGGGATGCCTATGTCTATCTGGCCTGCCGCAAGGGGAAGTGGACGACAGCCTGGTTCTTGTGTCCGTTTTGGTTTGGGTTGGTTCGAAAGTCTGTATGGAGGCTTGGGGGACGGATATTGAGTGTCATCCTGCCGGGCGCCGGCTTGATGCTGCTGTTGGGGTGGTGGCTCTTTTCACGCCAGCCAGACCTCGCACTGGGGATTTTCGGCGTGTTGATGGTCGCTGTGTATGTTTTTGAGTTCATGCAGTTCAAACGGCGCCTTCCGGCGCGCCTTCGCAGGCGCAAGCTCTGGAAGCGGGTCGAGCAGATAGGCGCCAATGCGCTGGATCCGGAAGAACTCATCCATTGGCTGTCGCAGTTCGAGTCGGGCGAGGATGGTGCTCGATTCATCCGAATGATGCGTACACGCAGCGCGGTTCGACCAATGCGCATTGGGGTGCTGAGCGATGCCATCGCAGAGCGCGCCTCGGAGTGGAGCGTCGAGGTGGTCGACGAACTGTACTGGCTGATGACCGCACTGCAAGCCAGGCGCGAGGTGGCCTCGGACCAGGGTCCGACAGAGGAGAGGGCCGCCTCGTAGAGCAGGAGAAGCCGCTACCCCGCCCACTTCCGCCGCTCGCGCTTGCGGCGCGGCTCCGGCGGCTTCGGCTGGGGCGGTTCCTTCAGCTCATCCGGCACGGGCAGTGACAGCGACGGCCGAGTGGCAGGTAGGGGCGTCCCATCCGCGGCCACACACCGTCTACTGCCTGCTCCGTGGGCAGCGCAGGCCTTGCCACGCACCTGAGGGGAGCGCAGCCTGGGCAGGCGTCTACCCCCCAAGGGGCTACGCGGCCTGTCCACCGACCGGGAGCATCGATCAGGCGGCCCGTCAGCTGCCCTCCTCGGCCCCTCCGCACCAGCCCTCCCCCTCAACAGTGCCCCTATCCGACTTATGCGTGCCGGCAAGGCGACCCGTTGATGGCCAAATCCGCGAGGTGCGGAACATCGCGGTAGCACCGTCAACACCGTCCGTCGCTGCACGGGCCGCAGCAGCGAAGCGCCGGGCATGAGATGGCGCGTGTCGGGGCCGGCTCCTCGCCGAGAGGAGCAAACATTTGCGCCGATGAGGCAGTCCTCGCCTTGGCGAGGAACTGTTGCGGAGGCCGGGAGCGACCGGCGGCGTCAAGGACGCGCGGTAGTGCGCTGCGGAGCGCGGGCGGTGAGTTCCTCGGCTGCCGCGGCGAAGCGCTCGGCGGAGTTGCGCTGCGGCAACGTGTGGAGGATGTCCCGGAGCAGCACGGGCAACCCATCTGCCACGCGCGCTGTGCTGTGAGTCGCGGGCGGGCGAGTGACGGTTGAGAAGCCCTCGGAGGGTATGGGCTTCAGCATGGGCGCTGGAGTTCAACAACCTCGCGGGTAATCTCCTCGCGCGCGGTGCGGACCGCCTCACGAGGAGCCTCATGGAGTCTGACTCCCTCAATCCGGCAAGCCTGCTCCCCGGGACGCGAATCGGCCCGTGGCGTCTGCTGGAGCAGCGCGGCCGGGGCACCTACGGCGTCGTCTACCGCGCCGTGCACACCGAGCCGCAGGACTCGGGCGCCGTGGCCCTCAAACTGGCCCTGTACCCGGGGGATGCGCGCTTCGCACGCGAGGCCGAGCTTCTCTCACGCATCCACCACCCCGCCGTCCCCCGCCTGCACGACCATGGCCACTGGCAGCCCCGCGAGGGCGTGTCCTACGCCTGGCTCGTCATGGATTGGATTGAGGGCGTGCCGCTCTACGAGTGGTCCCAGGCCCAGCGCCCGTCTTCACGGCAGGTGCTTCAGCTCCTGGCCCGGCTCGCCCGAGCGCTGGACGCCACGCATTCGGCCGGAGGCGTCCACCGGGATGTGAAAGGTGGCAACGTCCACGTCCGGCAGACAGATGGTCAGCCCTTCCTCATGGACTTCGGCTCCGGACACCATCTGGGGGCTGCCACGCTGACGCGGCAGCCCTTTCCTCCCGGCACCCAGCTCTACCGCTCGCCCGAGGCGTGGCACTACGTCCTCCGTTCCCGAAAGCCCTCGGCGGTCCCTTATGCTCCGGGGCCCGCGGATGACCTCTTCGCCCTGGGTGTCACGGCCTATCGACTCGTCACCGGGAAGTACCCACCGGCGCCGCACCCGGAGGAGGAGGACGCCTGGCTCTGGCGCCCCGAAGCGTTGGAGCACTGGACGGCGCGAGTCATCAACCCCCGCTGCATTCCGGAGCTGAGTGCGCTGGTGTCCCGGATGCTCGCGCCCCGCCCCGAGGCGCGAGGAAGCGCGCGGGAGGTGGCGGAAGCGCTGGAGCAGGCTGCGCGCAGTGCAGGTCCTGAAGCCGAGGTGCCTCTCTTCACGGGAGAAGAGCCGCGGCCCGTGGGCCTCTTTCCCCTCCCCCAGCGCGTCACGGTGCGACGCCCTCCTCGCATGCGCAGGTGGCCCTGGGTCGCGGCCGCCGGCCTCGGAGGCACACTGGCGCTGAGCGCCGCAGGGGTGCTGAGTGTGAGTCGCTCCGAGGAGCCCGCGACGCCTCACCTCGCGGAGCGGGAAGAGTCAGAGGATGGCGGCACCGTGGCCGTTGGGGACTCCGCGCTGACAGCGCGGGTGGCGCCCGAGCGAGCCCCCTCCGTGTGGTCACCCATCGCGGTAGACCTGCCATCGAAACCCATCCCAGGGCAGCGGCGCCCGGACGGCAACGGCCGCTGTCCCGGCAAGGTGCAGGTCGCAATCAATGGCGGTTGTTGGAGGAAGCTGTCCGTGGACCTGAAGGACTGTGACGAATGGGACGGCTTTGAATACAAGGGTGCGTGCTACCAACCCGCCATGACTTCGCAACGCCCTTCCACCTCGGCCCCCGCGAATCGAGACGACAGTCCATAGCCAGAGAAGTGCTCCCCCGCCCCTCCCTGGATGAGCCCGGGGAGGAGCGGCGGCACCGGCAGCGCGGCTATTGCCTGCCGAAGCGCTGACGGTACTCCGAGGATGTGATGAACCCATTGACGACCTGGCGGTAGTCGCTGCGGTTCAGGACATCCAGCCACCAGGAATGCTCCGACGCCGTCGGCTGACGCCGCAGGAAGTTCGTGTAGCAATGGGTGATGAAGGCGGCCTTGTAGTTCGGCGAGGCCGGGTTCAGGTCCGGGTCCTGCTGCCGGTTCTCCGACGACTCGAGCATCCCCTGGGCGATGAGGGCGCGGTAGTTGGCCAGACACGTGGCGTCCCCGTTACAGCTCCCCAGGATGTTCAGGTAGTAGGTCAGCCCGCTCGCATCCGCCGAGCGCGCGAGGACGTCCTGATACGTCTGGCGGACGAAGAACTCCGAGTGGTCGATGGCATTGGCGCCAACCCCCACGGCGTTCCATGCGGCGGTCACCGAGGCAATCTCCGCGGCGCTGTACCCAAGCTGCGCCGCCGCCTGCTCCGTCGCGACCTTGGCCTCGGCGAACCCGGCGAGCCTGTTGCCAAGAAGGTTCACCGTGATGGCCCGGTAGAAGACCTGCGCCGCCTTGGCGATGCCAATCCCCGTCACCTGGGTATAGGAACGGGCGCGCGGGTGCTTTCCTCCCTGGGCCAGCAGGTAGAAGGCCAGGTTCGGGATGCCCGAGCCCAGGTGGACCTCGACGAACGTGTCATAGGTCTTGTCGTAGTATTCGAACGAGCGACCGTCCTTCTTCGGGTCGTTCATGTAGCGCAGGGCATCTCCCGCGACCCCCGGCGTCCAGATTTCCTCGCCGGCCTTCCAGGTGTTGGCGCTCACGACCTGACCATCGCGGTACCACTCGCAGACGGCGCCCATGCTGTCGGCCATCGACTCGTTCAGGGCCCCCGGCTCCGCGTAGTAGTGGAGGTTCGAGGTGGCGTTGATGACCGCGTGAGTGAGCTCGTGCGCCGTCACGTCCAACGCGTTGGCGAAGTTGCCCCAGGTCACCCCATCGCCATCGCCATACAACATCTGCTGGGCCGTGCTGCTCCAGCCCGCATTCGTGTAGTTGGTCCCATAGTGGACCGAGCTGACAATCTTTGCCCCCGCATTGTCGTAGGAATCGCGGTTGAACAGGTTCTTGTAGCAGTCGTAGGTCAGCCCCAGCAGGTTGTAGTTGGTGTTGACCACCGCATCGGCGACCGCCGGGCCACCCTCCACCCGGGCGGTGGGGCCCGGGAGGACCGTGCCGTGGTTGAGGTCATGAATCTCCCGGTTCTTGAGCGTCTGGAGATTGGAAGCTCGCGCCACGATTCCGCCATGCATGGCGTCGACCACCACCTCCTCGTCCACGGGAGCACCGTCCTCGCGAACCCCGGCCACGTTCACCCGGTACACCAGCGAGAGCGCGTCCCCCGTCTTCCAATAGGCCAGCTGTGGACGCGCTCCAGCGTCGAGTGGCCCCACCAGCGAAGTGTCCTTCCTCGCCAGGGCCACGGCCTCCGTCATACCGAGTCGCGGGATGCGCGGTGCGTCCAGGTCGGCGCGAGCGCTTCCATGGACCGCATAGACGGCATCGTTTCGCGAGTGGAGGACGAGCCCTCCGCCTACCACCTCGAGTCCATGCTTGTGCTGCGCATAGACGTAGTGCCGATCTCCGATGTTGTCCGTCACGGCCTGTTGGAAGACCAGCTCCTCGGGACTCGCGTGGAACAAGGGCTCCAGGGCGGCGAGGATGGGCCGCAGCGCGACCTGCTCCGTCTTTTCAGAGCGGAGTTCCTTGCTCACGGCGATGTGGCCGAAATCCCCCTTCACGAACGTCGGAACGTGGGAGGAGTCGAGAGAGACCACCACGAGATTCTTCATCGCCTCGGCGCCGGGCGCCGCGACCTGTTGGGCGTCTCCCGCGCTCGTGGCTTCGTCTCCCAATCCCTGGCAGGACACGACGCCCGCCATGAGTCCCGCGACTCCCAGACCTCGAAAAAGACTGTTCATCGTCATGAAGTTCCGTCCTTGGTTGACCCGGTGAGCGCGGGGACTACCGCCCCGAGCCCGAGGCCATCGCGCCACTGCCCGCCAGCTCGACGACGCTGGCGGAGAACTCACCCTCCAGCCAGGCCTCGAAGGCACCGGGCTCGCTGCGAGCGCGGATGCGGCCCTTGGCCGTGCCACCCTCGGGGATGAGCGACACGGTGATGTCCTCAAGCGCGTACACCTCCGCGGGCCACGTGCGCGTCACCTTCAGCACGTAGCCCTTGCAGCCGCGCAGGTCCCCTGGCCTGTCCAGGTCCGTCTTCCCGCACGCCAGCGCGAGCGAGTAGACGGCCAGCTTCGCGCTGCCGCCACCCGAGGCCTCGCTGCGCACCGTGCCCAGCAGCACCACGCCCTCGCCGGGCGCCAGCGTGCGCGCGGCACGCATCAGCTTCTGCGGATCGCCCTGCCCCGTGCCGCTCTCCGCCGCCTTGAGCAGCTCGGAGGGGCGGATGTAGCGAAGCGTCGCGTCGCCGATGAGCGTCGTGTTGAGGACGAACTCCTCCTGGCTCCGCTCCCGGAGCACTCCCTTCTCGGGAGCCTCGAGGAAGCGCATCTCCACCGTCGGGAGCCGGGAGCTCCGGGCGGCGCAGGCCGAGAGGGTCAGGGCCGCCAGCGCGGCCGTGCAGCACAGTCGCGGATTCATGCGTGTCTCCTGGGTGTCTTCCGGCCTAGCGGCTCGCCGAGCGGTTCTTGATGCCGGGCGCCTGGTCCTCGGGCGCGAGCACGATGTCGATGCGGCGGTTGAGGCTCTTGCCCTGCGGCGACTTGTTGGAGGCGATGGGGCGGTACTCGCCATAGCCCGCCGCGGAGAGCTTGTCCGCGGCCACGCCCTGCTCCTGCAGCAGCCGCACCACCGCGAGCGCGCGCGTGGTGGACAGCTCCCAGTTGCTGGGGAAGGGCCCCTTGGGGTCGGTGGGCACGTCGTCGGTGTGTCCCTCCACCCGGATGAGCTTGCCCTGCACGTCCTTGAGCGCCTGGGCCACCTTGGCGAGCGCCGCCTGCCCCTCGGGGTTGATGGCCACGCTGCCCGACGAGAACAGGATGCGGTCCTTCATCTTCACCACGGTGCGGCCCTTGAGCTCCGACAGCTCGATCTTGCCGGCCTTGATCTCCTCCTTGAGGCTCTGCGCGAGCTGCTCGTACTGCGAGGACTTCTTCTCCAGCTCCTCACGGGCCTGCGCGAGCGCCTCGTCCGAGCGGGCCCGGTCCTTGCGCAGCGACGCCAGCTCCTCGTTGAGCTGCGCCACCTTCGCCTCCAGCGCCTTCACCTTGTCCGCCTCGTCTCCGTACTGGCGGCGGTAGTTCTCCGCCTCCAGGGACTTGGCCTCGAGCTGCGACTTCGACACGCCACAGCCCGCCAGCAGTCCCAACATGGCCAGCGACGCCAGTTTCCGGTTCAGGTCCATGACCCCTCCGTGCGCGAGTGAGTGCGGAACTCTTCGCATCGAAGCCGTGTGGGCTGAAACGGGCCCAAGTGCGTGCCACGGACGGAATGGCGCAACGCTGGCGCAGTCATTCAGCGCGACTGTGAGCCGTGTTCACCGTCTGGGACTGACGGTGAACACCGGGGAGCAGGTCTGACGACTCAGACGTCCCACGCGACGTCGAGGCTCTCGTGCCTCCGGACGGTGACGCTCTTCAGGAAGCCCGGCCGCTGCCCCGGCACGAGCCGGAGCCCCGGGAGACTGCGGAGCAGGGCTTCCAATGCCAGACGAGCCTCGAGCCGTGCGAGCGGCGCGCCGATGCAGAAATGGAGGCCCTGGCCGAAGGCGAGGTGCTTCTTCATGTCCGGCCGCCGGATGTCGAAGCGCTCCGGCTCGTGGAACCGGGCCTCGTCGCGATTGGCCGACGCGTAGACGATGCGGATGTGCGCGCCCTTGGGAATGGAGACGCCCCCAAGCTCCACCGGCTCCAGCGCGGTACGGAACATGGCATGCACGGGGGAGCTCATCCGCACCGCCTCCTCGACCGCGCCCGCGATGAGGCCCGCGTCCTCCCGGAGTGCCCGCCGTTGCTCCGGGTGCTCGAGCAGCAGCTCCACCGCGCCCACGATGAGGCCCGCGGTGGTCTCGTGCCCCGCGAAGTGCACCTGCATCAGCAGGCTCACGAGCTCCGCCATGCTCATGGACGGCGTCATCCCCTGTGCCCCGGTGACGATGTCGCTCAGCAGGTCTTCCCGGGGAGACGTCTTCCGCTCCTCGAGCGCCGAGGCGAGGTAGCGCTGGAACTCGACCACGCCGCGCGCGCACGCGACCTGGTGCTCGACGGGGCCATGCGCCGCGAGCACCGTGGACAAATCGTCGGACCAGCGCCGGAACCTGTGGGTGTCCGAGCGGGGGATGCCGAGAATCTCCGCGATGATGCTGCACGACAGCGGATGGGCGAACCGGAGGAACAGGTCCGCGCGCCCCTCGTGCCTGAAGGACTGGATGAGCTCGTCCACGAGCGAGCGGATGAAGGGCTCCTTCTCCGTGAGGCGCCGCCCGGTGAAGGCCTTGCTGACGAGGCTCCGGAAGCGCCCATGCGCAGGCGGGTCATTGTCGACGAGGCTTGGCACCAGGGGGAAGCCGTCCATCAGCGCGGCGACCACCTCCGGCGGCGTCGTCGCGGCGCCCACGGTGATGGACTCGGCGGACGAGAAGCGCGCGGTATCGGCGACCACGGCGCTGATGTCCGCATGGCGCGTCAACACCCATGAGCCAAGCGCCGGGCTGAAGAACACCGGCTCCTCGCGCCGAGCACGCGCGAGGAACGGGTGGGGGTTCTCGAGCTGGGGAGATTCGAGCGGCTGGTACTCGGACCCGAGTCCTGAAGCGGCGTGGGGCTTGGACATGCGTTCGCTGACCTCACTCAAAGGGTTTGTCGAGTGTGGTGCGGGCGCCCCCCACGCGTCCACCGGGCAGGAGACCTACGCCTTCACGAACGTCCCGTGGAAGCCCAGCGGCAGTGCGCGCGGCAGCACCGCCATGGCCACGGGGCCATCCTCCAGGTGCTCCGCGTCGAAGGCGGCCACGCGTGTCTCGGCGCGCACGCAGTCGAGCGACGTACCCACCAGCCAGCCTTGGCCCTCGCGCGCGCCAGACGGCACGAACAGGTGCTCCTCCGGGATGACGCCCGGACCGTAGTCGAAGCGCCGCACCCGGCCGGATTCCACATCCACGCGCCCGATGGCGCTGCCATGCGGCCGCGACGCGTCCGGGCCCTCCAACGTCACGAAGTGCACGCGCGCACGTTGCTGCAGGAAGCGCGCGTCCACCACGGGGAACTCCGCACCGTGCGAAGAAGGCGTGACGCGTCCCCTGCCCTCCCCCAGCGGCATTTCCACCTCCGCCAGCCGCGCGTGCTGCATCCCCGCCGCGCGCCCGCGCTTCATGGTGGCGACGTCCGTGTGCATGAAGTCCGCGTCCTCGTACCAGCACGCGTACGCGCGCACGCGGTCGCCGTCCTCCCATGCGTGGCCGAAGTGGAACACGAAGCCCGCGGGCAGCTCGCGCACCGTGACGCGCGAGAGGTCCGTCTTGTCCACCAGCAGCGCCGCCGTGCCGCGCGAGGGCTGCCAGGCCTTGGCGTCGAACCACGTGACACCCTGCTCTCCGTCCCACACGAGCGGCGCGAGCAGAATCACCAGGTGGCGCTCGGTCTGCGTGAACGCGTGCGCATAGCCGGGAAAGGGCGTTGGCAGGTGCGCCCACCGCAGCAGGCGCCCGCCCGCGTCGAAGTGGTAGAGCAGCAGCAGTCCCTGCTCGCTCGCATAGGGCGCGAGCCCGAAGTTCCAGTAGCTGCCGTCGCGCTCCGGCAGCGGGTGCGCGGAGAAGGGCAGCGACGCGAGCTCCGGAGCCCATTCCTTGGGCCCGCGCGTCTCCAGCGTCCGCGGGTCCAGCCGGTACGCGGACCCCGCCTCACAGAGCGCCAGCAGGTCGTCGCCCGCGGCGAGCACGGAGGTATTGGCGGGGTTGAACGCCTCGTTGCCGCGCACGCGCTCACCGCGGTGGATGGGCGTCTGCACGAAGCGGCCGTGGTGCGTCACGCCTCCCGAGCCGATTTGGAAGGCCTGCACCATGCCGTCGCCCATGAACCAGTGGGACAGCGGCTCGCCCGCGTGCTCCAGGCGAGCGGGGCCGTTGCGGTAGAGCGTGCCGTGCAGCGGCTCGGGGAAGCGCCCTCGCACGCGTGCGGCGACGGGCTCCAGCGCGTCCACCGTCAACGAGCGCCAGCCGAGCCCCCAGTCCGGGGCGGCAGCCGGTGTGGAGTTGGAGGGCTTCGGGCCCACGCAGCCGGCGAGCAGCGTGGCGGCAATCCCTTGCAGGAGTGAGCGGCGGTCCATGGTGCCCCCCTCAGAACACGTGGATGTCGAGGGTGGTGCCATCGGCGGCGAGCGTGAACTTCGCCTCGGCGAACTTCGGCCTACCGCGCGCTCCCACATTGTTGCTGAAGCCGTAGCCCTCCTTGGGGATGCCGATGAAGTTGGTGTCCAGCTTGCCGTTGCCGTTGGCGTCGTGGAACAGGCTCACCGCGTAGGTGCCGGGTGCGAGGTCGGGGAAGGTGACGGTGAGCGTGGGCCCCGTCACCTCCACGCGCTGCACGGCCGCGGGCTTGGCCTTGCCGTCGAACTCGGCGGCGTCCGTGGCGACGGAGATGTAGACGTGGCCCTTCGCCTCGCTCAGGCCGTCGAGCTTCAGCGTGAGGGTGGCGGCCTCGGCGCTGGCGCCGAGGAGGAGGAGGACGGGAAGGAGGAGCTTCAGGTTCATGGGGCGTCGCCTCGCGGATGTGGCGTGGATGCGAGACAGGATGGCGTGGCCCGTGCGCGTGCACATGTGCCGGAAGTCACATCCTCTTCGCCTCGGGCCCAGGGACCGGAAGGGTACGTCGAGCTCCTGCCCTGGCCGGGCCTGCCCCGCCCGCCCCGATTGCGCAATACCTCTGGAGGGTGAGGGACAGATTTTCAGTCTGCGTCTATGAATGGGGCGAACCTACGTGCACCCCCACGGGGTGCCTGGTCTTGGAGGGCGGATGTTCAATCCAGCGAATTTCAACACCCATGAGCTCGTGCTGAGGGAGCGGGTCATCTCTGCCCTCAACAGCTCGCTGTCCTTCCCCAAGGTCCTCGAAGCCGCACGAGAGCCCCTCCTCGAGTTCGCCCAGGCCGACGCCGCGGCCCTGTGCCTGATGCGCGTCACGCCTTCGCTCGCCTTCCAGTGGCACGTCCCGGGCCCCCGCATTCCCCTGCTCGATGAGGGTGTGTATGAACGCGTGTCCGCGCATGACTTCGTCCGGGGCCCCATCTTCGCCCGGCCCAACGTGGTCATCCGCGACGAGGAGATGCTCTCCCGCGAGGAGTACAATCACAGCCTCCTCTATCAACACAGCCGGGAGCTGGGGATGGGGCTGGATCGCGTCATGGCCATCCTCCTCCCCATCGGTCCTGATTACTTCGGCGCCTTCGCGCTCTACCGGACCCGCCATCGCTCCTTCGAAACCCAGTGCGCCACCGCCCTCTCCAGCATCACCGAGCATCTGATGAACTCGGTGCGCAACTGCGGCACCTACCAGGCCCTCACCACCAGCGTCGGGCTCCTCGATGAGCTCTACAGCCAGCCCGACACCGGCTTCCTCATCGTGGAGCCTCCCTCCCGCGTGGTGCAGCGCTCGCGACGCGCCGACCGACTCCTGGAGAAGTGGTTCACACCCTCTGACTTCGACTCCTGCGGGCTCCCCGAGATCTTCCGGACGCGGCTGAACGCCCTGGTCCGCATGGACGCGGACGCGAGGCTCGGGAAGAACGTCTGGGTCTCCCTCGTGCACGATGCATACCGCGTGGTCCGGTTCATCGAGCTGCCCGCCCCCGAGGGCCCCCGGCAATGGGCCCTCGTGATGAACGAGCTTCCCATGTCCATCCCGCTCCCCGTGGCGATGCGAAGCCAGCTCACGCTTCGCGAGGTCGACATCGCGAGGCACCTGCTCCGCAACCAGACCAACGAGCAGGTCGCCGAAGAGCTCGGGGTCACCTGCCATACCGTGAAGACCCACGTGCGGAACATCTTCAAGAAGCTGGGGGTCGACGACCGCGCCGACTTCCTCTACCAGGCCGCCCACCTCAACAAGCCCGTCTGAGGCAACACGCGCGCCGCCGCGTCCGGTAGGGATTGCCGCGAGCGACCGCATGGAAAGACGCCTCCCGAAGGCCAGGGTTCGAACGGAAGGCTCTCCCATCTTGCGTGCGGCTGTCTCTACCCCTCGAGAGTGAGGCGGGCCTGGACGGCGGAGCTCACGCCGTTCTCCAGCGCGTGGAAGCACGCCAGGGTGTCCGCCGGAATCTCATCGAGCGCGATGATGAGCGGCAGCGTGAACCAGTGGAAGTACGTGTCATAGAGCGGCTCCGCGATGAAGCGCGCCCCCAGCCTCCTGGCGAAGAGCGCCGGCGCCCTGGGCAGCCGCAGCCCGTCCAGCCTTCCCTGCGCCGCCCTTGCCCGCTCCTCCGGCGTGTAGAAGGGGCTGCGGGGCTGCGCCGGAGCCTCCCGCGGGTCGGGCACGTCCACCCGCCAGCGCGGGCTCAGCAATCCCTTGCTGGCCGCCACCTTCCACGACAGCAGCGCGTCCTCGCGCGAGTCCGTCTCCAGGTTCGCGGACGCAATCCAGTGTGTCACCCCGCGCCGCCGGCTCTCCGCGTACATGCCCGCCTGCAGCCACGTGGCGGCCTGCGAGTGGCGCCACGACTCCAGCACGCACAAGCGCGAGGGCTCCGCGAACACCCTCCCCGGCTGGAGCAGGCCCGAGAGGTCCACCCGCTGCTCCAGGTCGAGCCCCACCGTCCCACCCTGGCTCGCCGCCAGCTCCGGGTTGGGCAACAACAGTCGCAGCGTCGCCACGGGCTCGGCGCCGGCATAGACGAGCACGTGCACCGTGGTGTCGAGCGTGTCGAGACAGGTCACCTCCCGCCGCGACGGCGTCGTCCGTTCGTTCATCAAGCCCAGCTCTCCGCCAAAGACAGCCCAGCGGATGCGAGCCGCGTCATCGAGCTCCCGCTGGGTGGTGGCGACACGCCAGTGCCAGTGCCTGCACGTCATGGGTCCTCTCCCGGTAGCGAAGCAGGGCCGGTGTCTCACCGCCCTCGCACGTTCTTTCGTCGCCGGAGACCCGAGTTCGAGCCCGGCGACGGTCCCCGCGAGCGGCGTGTCATCGGCTTGTGGTACGCGGGAGCCTTCCCCTGGAGACTCCCCATGCAACTTCGCACTCTTGCCCTCGCCAGCCTCACCGCGCTCGCGGCCTGTTCCAGCGCCACCGACACCGAATCCGCGGAGGAGACGGGCGTCAGCACCGCCGCGGCGACCACCACCCGCCTCTACGCCTCGGTGGGCGACAACGAGCTCAGCTTCGAGACGCTCGGCACCTTCGAGGAGCGTGACGGCGTCCGCGCCCTCATCATCCACGCCACCGCGAACCGGTACCTCGCGGACGTGTTCAGCTTCATCCCTGACGACATCTTCGGCGACGCGCACATCATCAGCGAGCGCCGGTTCGAAATCGTTCTCCACGAGGGCTACGAGCTCAACACCGTGCTCTCGGGCCTGCCGCTCTTCGTCAAGGTCACCACCAACACGGGCACGCCGCGCTCGTACACCGCGCGCATCGTGATTGCCCCCCGCTTCTATGACTTCCGCGGCGACAGCGAAATCTGGATCGACGAGGCGGTGAACCCCGTCTACGTCCTCCAGGGTGGCACCAACCTCCTCTACCGCGGCCACGCCTCCGTGTCCGACGGGTACGTCGACTGGCTCTCCGTTACGGCGCCGGACGGTGCCCCGCATGTCGATGGCCATCCCAACTTCCGCCTCGACTGGACGTACCCGCTGCTGCACCAGGCCATCGATCCGCACACCGTCCCCCTCACCTTCGGCGCGGGCGCCGATGACGGCGTGGCCTATCAGAAGACGGCGCGCCTCGTCGCGCGCGTGACGGAGCTCGCGGTCACCGACGGCGACGCCTACGAGGTCTGGCCCGCCCCGGACTGCGACCCCGCCGTCTACACCTGCTACCACTCGAAGCCCGCGGGCACGACGGACTTCAGCCAGTGTGGCACCTATCGCCAGGTGCTGCGCTGCACCTACCAGTGACACCGCGGGCCTTCTGCAATCACTCTCGTTCTGGTAGAGATCCGCACTGTCGGCAAAAACCGACTTAACCGACAGAGCGGAGAATCGAAGCCATGAAGAAGCTCATATTCCTGAGCCCGATGCTGATGGTCTGGATGGCCTGTGGAGCGCCCGTGGAGGAGCGCTCGGACCTGGCGACCCAGGAGCAGGATCTCGGCGCCTTGTACACCTGCGGTACCCAGTGCCCTTCGGGCTACTACCCCCAGTACACCACCGTCAACTCGGCCTGCGCGGCCCTGGGCAGCGTGCAGACCTACTGCCTCTCGCTCCCCGGCGGCACCACTCCGTATTACACGTGCGGAACCGCCTGCGCCTCGGGCTACTACCCCGCGAACACCAACTACAACTCGGCATGTAGTGCGGGCTTCGGCAGCGTGCAGACGTACTGCCTCTACCTCAACAGCACCGCCTATTACACGTGCGGAACCACCTGCGCCCCGGGCTACTACGTCCAGAACATCAGCTACAACCCGGCATGCAGTCAGGGCTTCGGCGGCGCTCGGGCCTACTGCCTCTCGCTCTAGCAGGCCTTCGTGAAGGCCCTGGGGGTCCCCCGCCCCGGTGGGGGACTCTCCATGCAACCTCAACGAGGAATGAGGCAGGAGTGTTGGTGCGCGTCGAGCTGCCTGCCCCACCGCTCGACGAAGGCCCTCTGCAGCGTGCGTCCGGAGGCGAAGCAGAAATAGGCCTCGCGGCTGAGATAGGAGAAGGTCATCGAGTAGCGGTCCACCGTGGTCGGCGGGGAGGCCCGGTGCAGGCAGCGAGCGGTGTCGCAGAACACCGCTTTGTGAAACTCATAGGGCATGGCCGCGGGACACTCAGCACGGAGCGAACCGTGGGCAAGTGGGCAGTGTCTGATTCCGTGCTCGCGAACCATTCGTGCCCTCCGCAGTGACGCGGGTCTGACACAGCGGTTCTCTTATTTGCCATGGGCCTCCTCATCCGCTTCCGGAGGCCCCCTTCGTCCGGGGCATGCGGCCCAGCGACGGCTGCAGCACCGGTGCATTTCGAGCCAGGAAGTCCCACAGCCGGCTGGCGACCGGCCCGTGCGGACGGTCACGCCGTCGCGCTGCCACGAGGTCCTCGACCACGCCGGGAAAGTGCCGTCCGGCGATGGACAACAGGCGTCCGTCCCGCAACTCGGTTTCGATCATGAACCGCGGCAGATGTCCCCACGCCATGCCGTGCAGGACCAACTCCTTCTTCATGAGCTGGTCCGGCACGGAGCACTGAGGCGCGCCCTCGACCAGGAAATGACCCTGTTCGGGAGGATGCCGCGCCGAATCCCGAAGCACGCACTGGGTGAAGTCCTGCAGCTGCCGCGGCGTGATGGCGGCCGTCGGCGGGAAGGGCAAGAACCCCGGCGCCACCACCGGCACCAGCGCGACGCGGCCCAGCTCAATCCACTCCATCCGGACGTCGTTCTTCGGCAAACGGTGCACGACGAGGTCGGCCTCGTCCTCCAGCAGCCGCTCCCATGGGCCACTCACCGCCTCGAAGTGCAGATGCAGCCGCGTCTGCGGACACCTCGCGAAGAAGCGACTGAGCAGCCCCAGCACCGGCGGCAGCGGACACAGGTCCCCGAGCACCACGCGCAGCTCCGCCTCCTCGCCCATCGCGAGCTGACTGGCGTGCGTGCTCAGCTCTTCGGCCTCGCGCAGCAGCGATAGGGCCTTGCGATGGAAGGCCCGCCCGGCCTCGGTGAGGCGCACGCGATAGCCGGAGCGATCCAACAGGCTCAGGCCCAGCTGGTGCTCCAGCTTGGCCACCGCCGCGAACACCGACGGATGCGAGCGGTGCATCCGCTCGGCCGCGGCCTGGAAGCTGCCGCCGCTCACGACGGCGTCGAAGCACTGCAACTCATGGAGCGTGAAGGCGGACATTGTCGGACGAACCTACAGGGTTTTTCCAAACTATGTAGTGTCTCTCCAGCGGCCCGGCTCCTATGGATGAGAGCGTCCTCTTCACCTTCCTGGAGCCGACATGGAATCCCAGCCCCTCTCCTTCATCACCACCGGCGATGGCGTGCGCATCGCGTACCGCTTCGACGGCGCGCCGGAGAAGCCGGTGTTGTTGCTCTCGAACTCCATCGGTACCGACCTCCACATGTGGGACGCCCAGGTTCCGGCGCTCACCGAGCACTTCCGGCTGCTGCGCTACGACGCGCGCGGCCACGGCGCCTCCGGCGCCCCCTCCGGTCCGTACTCGATGGACCGGCTGGGGCGCGACGTGGTGGAGCTGCTGGACGCGCTGGGCCTGCAGCGGGTGCACGTGCTGGGCCTGTCCCTCGGCGGATTCGTCGCGCAGTGGCTGGGGATTCATGCGCCGGAGCGCGTCGACCGCCTGGTGCTGTCCAACACCGCCGCGAACCTCGGCCCGGCGCGGCAATTCGACCGCTCCATCGCCGAGCTGCTGGCGGCCCCCGACATGCAGGCCGCCGCGGAGACGTTCCTGCGCAACTGGTTCCCGGCTCCCCTGCTGCGGGCGAACGACGAGGTCGTCGGGGCGTTCCGCCGCACACTGCTCGCCACGAAGCGAGAGGGCGTGGCCGGCAGCTGGGCCGCGGTGCGAGACGCCGATTTGCGCCGCACTGTCACACTGATTCGCAACCCGACGCTGGTCATCGCGGGTGAGCACGACACCGTCACATCCGCCCGTCATGGCGAAGAGCTCGCCTCCGCCATCCCCGGCGCGCGATTCAAGGTCCTGCCCACCGTGCACCTGCCGAACGTCGAGCGCCCGGCGGAATACCTGAACGCCGTGGTGAGCTTCCTCACGGCTCAGGTCTGACGACGCAAGACTGAGGGTTCTGGCTCATGGCCGGAGGCGTCAACTGCAAAATTTCACTGGCGCGCCAATTGACCCATCACTCAATAAGTATTTCACCCGACATACCGTCAGTAAACAGATCGCTAGAGTCCGCCGCGCAGTTCACACGGAGGAGCTCCATGCTCTCGTTAGCAGTTCTCGCGGTGGTGACAACGGCCCTGCCACCCGGATTCATTGTGAGTCCAAACAATGGCTCAACCTATTCCTTTTCCTCCACCACGCACGGCCCGATCCAATTCTCGGCGTGGGTCAGTACGCCAGCCAGGGTCTATTTAGAGGTGCTCAAAGAGCCCGGGCTCGACCCGACCCAGAACAGCAACTGGACCGTGTTTGACGTGGCGATTCCAAGCACGACTCCCTACTACTGGAACTCGAACTCGCCCGACCCGCTCTTCTATGTCTCCAAGCAGATCGTCCCGGTCCGCGACGCCTCGGAGTTGGCGCGCTGGCCCATGGGCAAGCTGGGGAAGATACGAGCCCGCCTCGACGTTCCGCCGGATGCTCCCATCCTGAGTTTCTTCGACGCGGATACCGTCAACGGCTGTTACAACGCCAACGTCCAGGCGAAATGGCAAGATCTTCTGACGGCGTGCGCGTCACCATTCTCACCACTCACTCTCGTGTCGTCCTGGTCCAACCCAGCGAACATCTACGCGGGGGTCAACACGTATGACTATCTGGGCAAGAAGTCGGACTCGACCACGACCGCGACAGACCTCTATTACACGACCTTCTCCCTTACGCATCTCCCCTTCACCCTGGCCGGCTTCAAGACACTGTACGGCTTCCCCACCAATGAAGTGACCGCCGTCTACTATAATCATGCCGATCTCGGGTTCGGGCGCGAGATGCACTGCAAGTCCTTCGACGTGCTCTTGCAAACCAACAAAGGCGTGGCGTGCTACGTGAACAACTACGGCACCTATTCAGGGCAGCCAGCCTTCCCCGCGGATCCAGGATCCGCGGTCGCCCTGGCCCACAGCGGGAATGGCCAATTCGCGACCGTGGCGATGGTCTACACGCCGCCCAATGGCCCCAACGCCATCAAGTTCGTCGTGTATAACGCCGCGGGAAACCGGGTGAACACGGCTCAGCTCGAATCCACGGGAGCGCACAAATCCATCCCCAACAACTGCATGGCGTGTCACGGCATCAGCTCCCAGGTTTCCCAGGTCGGGAGCCCGTTGCTCATCACCGCCAGTCAGGATACCCGGTTCCTCCCATTCGACCCCTATTCCTTCATCTATCGGAGCCAGGCCGACTTCACGGCGCAGTTGGAGAACTTTCGCCGGCTGAACGCGCTCGTCGAGCTCACGCCGCTCACGCCAGCGACCAGCCAGTTCCTCAAGGGCCTCTACGGAGGAAAGCTCCCCTCGGCAGCCACCTCGGCGGATACCACCAACGCGTTCGTTCCTCCCGACTGGAACACGACGAGGGCCGACCGGGCGGTCTACGAGGGCGTCGTCAAGCCGCACTGTCGGGGGTGCCACATGACGAGCACGTCGCCCTATCTCGACTTCGACAGTCCGAGCGATTTCTACCCCTCGCCCGCATGCAGCGCCCACGCGATGCCGCACGCGGAACATACGCTCCGGAACTTCTGGAACAGCGGCGCGCGCGCATATCTGACGCAGAGATACAATCTCACGAATTTCTGCTCACCGTGAGCCGGCGAGGACTCTCTCCTCTCCACGCGGCGCAGGCCCCCAAAGCCTGACGACCTCGAGGCGCCGTCGAGCTTCTCGACGCGCGCCTTTCTTCGCCGCTGCGTCGCCGGAAGAAGCGCCAGCGTCCATCGCGGACGCACGGCGCCTTCCAGCAGCACGCCTCTTCCAAGGCGCGCCGCCGTGGCCCACCTCGAGGCGCTCATGGCACACACAGTGCATCACCCTGGCGGCAACCCCCTCCCAGGATGGTGCTTTCCATGAAGCGCGTCTCCTATTTCGAGCTCCTCTCCAGGGTCACGCCCGCCCAGTCGGCGTTGAGGGCCTCGGAGTCAAACCGGCTGTTCGCGGAGAGCCCTCGCAAGCATCCCAAAGAGCTCGCGCCCTCCGTGCAGGCGCTGGCCGAGTACGTGAAGCGCCCGGAGAACGACTTCCTCCGCATCTACATCGGGAGCATGCTGGACGAGGCCAACCAGAAGAATCCGCTCAACATCAAGACGCCGGCTGACTTCTTCCAGCAGCTCGACAACGCGCTCTACAGCCTCCCGAAATACGACTCGAACTTCATGGCCGCGCTGCCGTTCTACACGGTCCTGCAGCCCTTCATGGAGAACAGCTACGGCTGGGCCTTCTTCACCAACGAGGCGGTCCGGCCCTACTTCGCCAAGATCCTGAAGGCATATCACGCGAGGCTGGAGACGCCCGCCTCTCTCGCCTACCTGAACGACTCCTATGGGAATTGGCTCAGCGCGGATGCCAGGCAGTACCTGAGCCTGGACGAGTACGTCTACAACCCCGACGCGCCGCACGGCGGCTTCAAGTCCTGGAACGAGTTCTTCATTCGCAGGTTCAAGGACATCAACGCAAGCCGCCCCCTGGCGCCGGACCCCACGGGGAAGGTGGTGGTCAGCCCCGTGGACGGGCAGGTCTGGAAGATCTCCAAGCAGGTCCAGCGCGAGGCCTCGTTCGACATCAAGGGCGAGCAGTACTACCTCACGGACCTCCTCGCCGAGCCTCCCGACAGTCCCCTGCTTCAGCCCTTCGTCGATGGGCTGGCGGTGCAGATCGTCCTGATGCCCTTCAACTACCACCGGTGGCACTCGCCCGTGACGGGCAGGATCAAGAAGGTGCGGACGGTCCCGGGCTTCTTCTTCGCGCAGCCGGCCCCGAACCAGGACTACGCGTCATCGTTCCCCTTCCTGAGCCACGTCAACACCCGGACGATTGTCTTCATCGAGCCCGAGAATCCGGCCATCGGCGAGGTCGCCGTCATCTTCGTGGGGCTGACGGAGGTGTCCTCGTCCACGGCGACGGTCAAGGAGGGGGACTCGGTTCAGCGAGGAGACGAGATTGGTCACTTCGCGTTCGGCGGATCGACCTGCTGCATCCTGTTCGACCGGTCGAAGATTGCCTCTCTCTCCATCACGGACAACGCCTCGCTGAGCGACGGCGGCAGCGGGTCTGGTGAGAAGCTGGATAACGTCGTGATGGTGAGACAGCACATCGCGCTCGCGCTGTAGCAGAGGCCTCGGCTTCCCCCGAGAAGTGAATCACCCAGGGAAACATCACCATCTCGCTTGAATAGACAACCAGCACACAGGACGAATCTCATGACAAAGCTTGTCTTCCCCGCCATCGTCGGCTCGGTGGCCATCATCGGCGGGGCATGCTTCGCCACGTCGAGCCCGACGAAGAACTCGACGACAGAGCAACCCACGGTCGCGGTCGCGGTTCCAGCGAGACCTGGAGCCGTGACTGGGACAAACCAGAACTCGGACGAATTCATCTGGCGCCTGCTCGCCCAGTTCGCGGCGCCGGTGAATCCCTCGCAGCCTTCGCCGGTGGTGTTCGAGACGTGGGCCTCTGACGCCGACGTCTTCTCGACCACGCCTCACTGGCCCGGCCTGAACGAGCCGAAGAAGTTCCAGCGGAGCGTGCTCCAAAGGGAGTCGACCGGGACGGCTGGCCCCATCGACGTCAAATGCGCCACACCCGGAAACGCTCCGGTCGGCGGGTTCCCGACCCACGGCACGCCGACACCGTGCATCGCCGAGGAGGTGAAGCGGAACCGCCCGCAGTTCGACTACATCGTCAACAACAACCTCAACACGCAGGACGGGCTGAAGGCCGCCTACGCGAAGAGCTTCAAGGTCGCGATGCCGACGGAGGCCATTTCCGTCAAGGGCGACTGGGTTCCCGTGCAGACGCTGCTGCAATGGCTGCCGTCCCTGGGCAGCATCGCCAACATCAAGAAGCTGTACTACACGAACACCTCCGAAGGGGTGGACTATGCCCTGGTCGCACTGCACGTGAGCAGCCGGCAGAACACGAACTGGGTCTGGGGAACCTTCGAGCATCAGATGAACCCCGGCCGCTGCGACGACATTGGTTGCTACGACACCTTCGGCGCGACGAACCCGGCCGTTCCCCCCAACCGGACGGCCGTCAACACGCAGTACGGCGCGTGCGACAAGACGCCCCAGCTCAAGGCCGTGATGACGCAGGCAGGCCTGTCCGCGGTCTGGGACAACTACTGCCTGAAGTCGACGATGGTGGACTACACCGCCCCCGACGGCACGCCCTACGCGCTGGGCAACTCGGTCATCGAGCGAATCGTGGGGAACGGGACCGTGGCCGCCTCGTCCTGCATCGCCTGCCACGTCTACGCCTCCTTCGGGGCTGACGGCCAGGCGACCTCCGCGGCGCAGGCGATGCTCCCCTACAACCCGACGGGCAAGCCCATCCCCGCCGTGCTCGACGGTTCGCTGCAGTTCGACTTCATGTGGGGCGTCCTGCTGGCGCCGCCTCCGCCGAAGGCGAAGTGACCCTCCTCCGGGCGGCGGGTGCAGCGGACCGGCTCGCCGCCCTGGGAACAGTTCGTCAGGCGCGCTCATCCCCGATGAAGCTCAGCCCCCACCGAGCCTCGGGATAGAGTCGCCTCATGCGCGTCTCCTTCGTCCTTCTCTCCACAACAGTGCCCCTGGATGGCGAAGCCATCTCTCGCAGCCACCTCGAGCTGTCTCCCGAAGCCACGCGGCTCGTCCCGGAAGAGACGCAGGAGGAAGGCATCACGTGCCTGCGCCTGCAGGACGACTCGGGAGACGTCATCCTCGCGCCCGTCCCGGTCGCCATCGCGACGGGCGAGGTCGAGGCGGCAGCGGCCCTGAGCCTCGCGTCCTTCGCGTCGATGCCCGAGCTCGCGCCGCATACCGCGCACATCATCGTGACGTTCAGGGACGAGGCCCGGCGCGCACCGGCCGCCGAGGCGCTGGTGCTCGCCCAGGTGACGGCGGCCGTGGCGCACGCCACCGGCGCCGTCGGGGTGTACTGGGGCATGGGCCACGTGGCGCATCCCGCCGAGTTCTTCATCGATGCCGTGCGCGACCTGGAACTCCCCTTGCCCGGGCTCACCGGCCTGAACATCGTGCGCGACAGCAAGGGCCTGAGCATCCTGGGCGTGGGCATGGAGCAGTTCGAACTGCCGAACATGCTCGTGCTCGCCGACAAGGCCGAGGGCGGCGAGGCCATCCAGTTCCTTTTCGACATGCAGGGCTACGTCCTCAAGCGCGGGAAGGCGCTGCCGGACGGCGACACGGTGGGACGCACCGCCGAGGAGCGCTTGCAGGTGCGCTACGTGCCGTCCCCCGCCGACGCCTCCGCGCAGGTGGTCCAGGTGGACATGCGCAAGCCCGGGCTCTGGGCGCGCGCACGCAAGTTCCTCCAGAACTGAGATGACGTGCGGAGCTCCATGAGCCGGAGCCTGCTATTCGCCGCAGGCGCCGCGCACCCCTCTCAAGGCGCGGGCAGCTCGGCCACCTCGATGGTTTCGTTCGCGGACGGCCAGCCGATGCCGGGCACGTCCACGCGGAACCGCGCCAGCATGGCGGGCGGTGGGCCTCCCCAGTACGGCGACGTGTCGTGCATGAAGTCGCTCGGCCGCCACATGGCGGGGTAGTCCACGAGGTAGCGCACCTGGCGCTCGCGCATGTACGCGAGCAGCTGGCCACGCTTCAGCGCGCGCGCCGCGTCCTCGTTCACGACGCCGTCCAGGTTCACGACGGTCTGCTCGCAGACATAGCCGATGATGCCGGAGTTGAACGCGCCCACCACGGCGTCCCTGGGAAGGCGGTCGGCGGCGGCCTGGCCCGCGGCCAACATCTCGCGCTGCCAGGGGTAGCTGTGGTGGCCCTCTGTCGCGCGGGTGCGCTCCAGGTCCCGGCCCAGCGTCACCGCGCCGAGCCCCAGCGCCACCGCCGCCACGGTGGCCGCCAGCCGGGGCGTCGCGCCCGAGGGCATCAGCAGCCGCGCGAGCACCGCGGGCGCCAGGCACACTCCCAACGAGGCCGGGATGAAGTACCAGGAGCGCGGCAGCCACCGCACGTAGCCGTGGATGAAGTGGAGCGCCAGGAGCCCCACCACGAGTCCGCCGAGGATGGCCGGCGCGGCCAGGTCCTCCACGGTAAGGGGACGCGAGCGCCGCAGCGCCACGCGCCCCACCAGTGCCAGGAGGATGGCACCGGCGCAGAGCCAGAAGAGCTGCACCTGGGGCGGGCCGAGCGCATTCTCCGTGAAGCGAAGGGCCTCCCGGAACACGTCCCACCCGTGCTGGCGCGCCTGCTCGGGGAGGGCCCCGGGATGGAGGCGGCTCCAGTTCGCGTGGAACAGCCACGGCACGGCGGTGGCGCTGCTCTGCAGGAGGGAGCCCGTGCGCAGCCAATTGACCAGGCTGAGCGAGGCGACCGCGGCCGCGGAGCCTCCCGCCACCAGGGCCGCGTCCCGCCACCATGAGCGCCGGGCCAGCAGCACCGCGCACGCGGGGGCCACCACCACCAGCGCATCCGAGCGGGCCAGCAGCGTGAGGACGAGCAGCCCCGTCAGCTCCACCGCGCGCCGGCGGCTGGGAGCCTCCACGTAGCGCACCAGCCCCAGCACGCTCGCGGCCACGGCGGCGAGCGCCAGGGCCGTCTCCAGGCCGTTGAGGGACTCGCGGACCACCCAGGGATTCACCGTCAGGCACGCGCCGAGCGCCACGCCCACGTCCCAGCGCCGGGTCCACGAATAGGCGATGCGCGCGACGAGCACCGACGCGAGCGCCATCAGCCCCGTGGCCAGCCACAGCGAGGCAATCACCGGCTCGGTGCTGCCCGCGGGGAAGAAGGCGAACAGCGGCAATATCAATCCCAGCCACAGCATGTGCAGCCCCGTGGCCGGGGCCGTCCCGTCGAACGTCACGCCCTGGCCGGACCAGACCCGGTGGGCAATCTCGAAGTAGTAGAAGGCATCGTCCGGCAGCACGCCGGACACGAGCTCCGGCAGGCCCGAGTGCAGCCAGTTCCAGCGCACCGCCGCGGAGAGCGCGAAGGCACCCACTCCCAGCGCCGCCAGGCCCAGCCACCTCCGGACCCGCTCGAATCTCACCGGTCCGCCTGCCTGCATCTCCTGCATTGCCGCCTCGTGCTGTCGCCGTAAGGGGCGCGGAGGCTACCAGGAGGGGGACGTCGAGCCCAGGAGAGGTGCGGTGGGCGAGGTCTCCTCTGCCGCGGTCCTTGCGCACGGAGACTTCGCGGCCGCGCAGCGTCGTCTCCTTCAGCGCGGCGATGACGTGGTTGGCATCCGGCGCCGCGCCGTGGAGCGGCCGCACGGTGATGCCGAGCGCCTCGCCATGGCGGTGGATGGACTTGGAGACCTGCCTTGCCAGCTCGCGAGCCTGCGCCGTCGCGAATGGACAGTGCCCGGCCGCGCGCGGCCGACCGAGCGCACCGCCGCCTGCTCGACGTGAACAGCCAGGCTCTGTCGCGACGCCCAGGGCCCTGCAGGCGGACGTGCCCCGGGAGGGACGCAGGCCCTCGACAAAGACATACATCACACAGAGGCGAGACCCACCCGTCCCGAGTCGCACCGGCCCCACACGGATGGGAGAGAAGGCACGCACCCTGCGCTCCTTAATTTCCGGAAACATGAACTGTTATTTGTTTACAGCCCTGCGAGCTTTCTGCGGCAGGGCCGTAATCACCCAGGACAGTCCCCCATGAACAGACATCTCGTTTCCGTCCTGGCCGCAACGGCTCTCGCCGCTGTCGCCTATGGTGCCCCCGCGTCGGCCCAGTCCCGCACACCCTGGCAGATGCATCAGGGCCTGGAGGTAACGCAGAGCAATCCCCTGGGACTGGTGCAGTTCTCCTGCACGCCGTCACGCAATGGAGACCCGTGCGAGTACGACGTGGCGACAATCCCTCCCGTGGGAGACCCGGCCTGGGCCCCCGCACCGGATGGGGAGATCATCGACTTTTCCGTGTATCCGTCGAACGTGTGTAGCGCGCCGGTCGCCTGTCTGGCCTACGGCGACTTCACCTATTTCCAGACATTCGTTCGGATTCCGGCCGACTTCGTCGTGACGGAATTCAACATCGTCTTCGACGGCATGGACGACGGCTCGCGGGTGTCCATCTTCAATTCCAGCTATCCGAACGGAATCGTCATCCCTGGCAGCTACGTGTATCACAACGAGTGGGGCACCGCGAACCTGGGCTCCTACGTGCGAGCCGGCGAGGTGAACCGGGTGGTCGTCACCCAGGTGGATGACTGCTGCATCCACAACCAGATGGACAACGCGTGGGTACGGCTCAATGGCCACCCCGTGGAGCTGGTGTCGGGCCCTCCACCGGAGCTGACCATGTGCAACATGCCCCGCTATACCAACGTGCCCCTGCGGAAGATCTGCGCCTGGGTGCACGCGAACGATGAGGGCGCTCCGATCGCCAACGTGAGCCTCACCATCGACCATGACGCACCCATCACCCTGTCGCCGGACGAGAGCGGTGGCCACGCGGTCGTCTGGATGAACCTGTCCGAGGGCACCCACGACATCCGCATCACCGCGACGGACGAGCATGGCCAGGCCACCATGCAGCAGAAGATCGTGACGGTGGACCTGACTCCTCCGGTCATCTCCGTCCTGTCCCCCACCAGTGACGAGGTGAGCCCCACCCCCGTGGTGGACATCACCACCCACGTGCAGGACGCGACGCCCACGAGGGTCGTCACGCAGTGGGTGCAGTCCTCCGAAGTGGAGAGCGGCACCGGCACGGTCACCCACACGGTGGACCTGGTGAACTGGGGCTGGAATGAGGTGCTCATCTCCGCCACGGACGCGGCCGGCAACATTGCCGAGGTGAACCACCTGGTGCACGTGGCCGACTGAGGCGGCCCTCACCCCACCCTCGTCCCCAGCCGCGCGGAGGTACAGAGAAGGATTCCAGTCCAGGCCGTTGATGCTGGCATGGGTCAATCCTTCTCGTCCCTCCGCCGGTGGCTGGGGGCCCTGGTTCTCGGCGGGTTCACTCTGGGGAGCCTGCCCGCGCACGCAATCTGTCCGGCGCCAGTGGGTGCCTCGCTGCGCATCAAGACCTGGAACCTCAACCTCCAGGTGGCGCCCAACAACACGGAGGCCAACTACGGCAGGCCCCATGTCGAGCGGGCGAAGGACATCGCGAAGCAGATCCTCGCCGAGGACCCGGACGTCGTGGTGCTCAACGAGGCCAACGAGGACGCCGCGCGCGACGTGCTGGTGAAGGAGCTGTCCGGACGCTACCCGAACTACATCTACACGCTGGACGAGCACGACACCGACAACGACAGCGGGTTGATGCTCTTCTCCAGGTATGGCTTCTCCGCGCTGGACACGACCGTCAACACCGAGGGCTTCCAGGAGACGTGGCACGACGGCGCCTACGACGAGAACATCGCGAGCTGGGACATCTACTCCAGCGACAACACCAACGGCGCGGACGCGTGGTCCAACAAGGGCTTCGCGCTGGTGCGCATCGTCAACGAGTGTGATGGCCGGCTGCCGTTCAACGTCGGCTTCACCCACATGCAGTCCACCAGTCCAGGTCCGGGGGCCTGGCGCTGGTACGAGGACTTCGACGACCGCCGGGGCCAGCTCCACACGATTCGCAGCATCATCGAGCGGTCCATCAGCGCGCCCAACCGCAACGTCCAGCCCATCTACGTCCTGGGTGACCTGAACATCAACGGCAGCCGCCACCACGAGAGCCCCAACCGCCCGCCCTACGTCCCCGTCTGTGGCTACGGCCCCATGGGCAACCTCTCCTGCGACGGCGACCCGGACCTGGACGCGGTGGTGTGGCAGCCGTTCACGGAATGGCAGAACACCTTCCGAGACACCAGCAGCGACCATGGCGGCTTCTGGGCCTGCCAGAACGCCCCCTGCACCTACGACCCCGACAAGAGCGACGGGACGTTCCTCGTCGACAGCTGGGCCCATGAGACGTCGCCGCTGGACGTGGGGCAGACGCACTCGGCGTCCAACGATGGCGGCGCCACCGAGTTCACCGGCCCCACCGACGGCGAGCGGCTGGACTACATCCTCCACAACAAGCCCGTACCGGGCGGCGCCAACCATGAGCGCGAGTACTGCACCCAGCACCTCACCCGCGCGGTGCGGGGCCGGGAGCTGTCGGACCATCTCTCCGTCACCATCGACGTGAACCGGGCGGCGCCACGGTGCAGCCCGCACCCGCGCAAGGTGGACGACGCGAACAACCCCACGCCCGGCGTCACCCACCCGAACGGGCCCGAGCCGGTGGTGTTCAACCTCGCGGACCCCAGCTCACCACTGGCGAGGACCGTCACCTTCTCGGATGGCCTGCTCACCTTTCCCGGCAGCATGCAGTGGTACGTGCTGGACCAGGCGGAGCCCTTCCGGGTGACGGTGACGGGCTCCCGCGTGAGCTGGATGGTGTACCAGGGCAGCGACCTGTCCCGGCCCCTGGCTCCCTTCGACGGCGAGTGCCAGGAGGTGAAGGAGACCCGAAGCTTCCAGTGCACGTATCCCGCGCCCAGGCCTCCCTACTTCGTGCGCGTCTTCGCGGTGGACACCCGGGCGTCGGACCCCAACGCGAAGCCGGACCGCACGGTGGGGAGCGTGCCGTACACCATCCAATTCCACCGCTTCGACTGCGCGTCCCCCGCGGAGGCCTGCCCGCTGGAGCCCGCGGTGGCCGTGACGCGCCAGTGGCCCGACCGGCGCCTCAATGCCAACGACACCCTGTACTTCAAGTTCGTCACCGCGCACGACCGCTTGAACGAGCCGCCGCGCGTGACGTTCCACGTCCAGACCTCGCTGCCTCCAAAGTCGACGGACCCGGTGGTGTTCAGCCCATCGCCCTTCAACGCCGAGCTGGCGGACAGGTTCGACAACCAGATTCCGAGCGGCATCAAATCCGCGGAGCCATGGGCGGCCAACACGGAGGGCTACGTGCAGGTCCACACCGCCAGGCCGGGGGCCTTGCCTGGCAATGCGTACCAGCTCCCGGAGAAGTACCTGCTGCGAGTGATTCGAGACCTCGAGTACGTGAGCAAGCCGGCCGACCTGAAGGTCTGGTTCGAGACGTCGCTGAGCTACTTCCATCCGCTGCAGATTGCCTGTCAGGTCGAGGAGACGGACCTGGGCGGCGACGACATCTGGACGCGCTTCGTCTTCGACGGGCCCAACGAGATCTCCAAGTGCCGCGAGTCCACCGGCCCGGCGTACCTCGACTGCTATTGGGTGTCCCGCATGTATGACGGAGACGGGTCCCCGGACGCCACGAACGAGATGTACGACGGCTCGCTGTTGAGCGAGGCGGGAACCGGCGACCCGAACCGGACCCTGCCGCACGCCCTCACCGGTGCCTTCCTGAAGAGCGTGGTGCCCAACCTGTGGCAGGACGGCGAGGGAATTGGCGGAGAGCAGTACCTCCAGCCCAGGCCCGATGTCCTTCGCATCAAGCCGCTGTCCCCCTCGCTCGCGGACAAGGACGCGGCCCCCGGGAAGTACACCTGGCGCGCGGACGACGACGAGTACTGGTACGACATGGTGTACCGCCTGAGCCACTCCCGGCCCGCCTGCCACGTGGGCCCGAACGACGGCTGCCCCTCGGGCACGTCCTGCAAGGCGGGGAAGTGCCAATGAGCCCTCCACGCTCGCGCCGCTCCCCGTCCGCTGCCGCTCACTCCTTCGCCGCGCCCATTCCCATGCGAACCGTCCTGCCGTGCGCCCTGGCCCTGCTGACGCTGCTGTGCCTCCCCGCTTCCGCCGCGACGCGCATGCCCGTCATCGACCGCCGCATGGAGCGCCCGGCCTCCATGGTGAACCAGCATGGTCAGGTGGCCGTGCTGGAGCGCACCATCGCGTTCCCCGCGGGCACCAACGCCATCGAGTTCGACTACTTCGTGGACTCGGAGGAAGGGAGGGACTTCCTGCGGGTGTATGTGAATGACTTCTTCAACCCGGTGTGGTCCATGTCCGGACTGAACCGCCGGGGCCGCGCGCGGCTCAACGTGGCCGCCAGCGGCAACGTGAAGGTGCGCTTCGCCTACCAGAAGGACACGGCCGGCACCGAGGGGACGGACACCGCCTGGGTGGATGACGTGGCGGCGTTCTCCTCGGGAGCCCAGGGACGCTTCGAGATCCACCGCTTCGACGCGCCGACGAACACGCTCCCCGTGGGGTGGCTGACGGCGGGCTTCGGTGGCGGATGGCAGCTCACCACTCCCGGGGTCCAGCAGAGCGCCGCGAGGCCGGTGGCGCAGGCGGGGCAGGACGGCAGCGTTTCATACATGGAGCGGACCATCACCTGGAGCCCCGAGCCCTGCACCCCCACCTGCACCCCGTGGAAGGGCGCGCTGGAGTTCGACGCCTTCGTGGACGCGGCGGCGGGAGACTCGCTCAACGTCTACGTCTACGACGTGATGAAGAAGCCGGGCGCGCCGGTGTGGTCGGCGACCGGACGCAACCAGGCCGCGCACGTCCGGCTGAACGTGGGGGTGGGCACGAAGAATGTGCGGTTCGCGTACGTGAAGAACGGCAGCGGCAGCGAGGGCCTGGACACCGCTCGGGTGGACCGGGTGACGGTGCGAGCGGGCTCGGGCCGCGTGGTGGAGGAGCACGACTTCTCCGGGCGCACTCCGGACGTGTCGCCCATTCGCGTGGGCAGCGGCCCCGTGGAGTGGGCGGGGGGTGGAACCCATGGAGGCTGGACGGTGACTCGCGCCACGCCGAATACCTCGTACGTCCCGTCGCAGGAGGCAGGGCTGGCCTGGGCGCCCGGCTGGGCCGTCTTCGCCGAGCCGGTGCTGGATGGCGTGGTGCGGAGTACGGACCTGAAGAACGCCACGCGCTTCCTGGTGGTGGACCGGGGCAACCCGACGCATGCGCCCGCGCAGGTGTCCCTGGTGCACTCGAAGGACACGGGCATGCTGTATGCGTCGATGAAGCTCACGGGCCATGACGCGGCCGCGGGCGAAGAAGGCGGCACGGTGACGCTGTGGCTGGACGACAAGCGGCTCGCCACGCTCCAGGGATACGGGTGCCAGCCCGACACCGCGTCGCCCGGACAGGAGGACCGACGCATCCGCTTCAGCTACACCATCGACCCCGGGGAGACGGTGGGAAAGGTGTTCGCGGAGTCCCAGGGGATGGGGACGTGCGGAGGGAGCTTCGAGGAGGTTCCCGGCTCCGAGCAGTGGCGCTGGAGGGCACGCGTGTCCGAGCCCGCGGACGACCTGGGCACCGTGCATGTGGAGGTGCGCGTCCAGCTCCCGCCGGGGGCGCTCGCCGAGCAGCGCGTGGGACTGGGGTTGAAGCACGAGCCCGAGCACGCCGGGGGCGCGCTCATCCACCTGCCCTTCGCCGACGATGGCGTGGGCCCCACCGATGGCGACGTGCGGAGCTGGGAGACGGTGAACCTCACGTACACGGAGGGAGCCCCCGAGCTGTCGGAGAACCCCTACCCCGCGTGCTGCTACCCCTATCCGAGCCGGCCCGGCATGGCTGGATGGTAGGGCGCGGTAACGTCCGCCCAGAGGTTGATGGTGCTCATTCCGCGCAAGAAGGTCATGGGTCTCTCGTGCTCTGGCCGCGTTCGTTCGCGACCCGGTGACCCTCTCCCCCAAACGTGACAGAGTGGGTCACGTTTGAAGCGCGAACCCGTCACCGACCGCCTGGACCGTGTCCTCGGCCTCCTCGCCTCCCGGCCTTCGTGGACGGCTCCGGAGTTGGCGGAGGAGCTGGGTGTCTGCGTGCGAACCATCCGGCGAGACCTGTCCCGGCTCGCGGCACGCGGCGTCCCCATCGAGTCGGACGCGGGGCGAGGCGGCGGTGTGCGCGTGCCGCCACGGACGGGGCTGGGGCGCGTTCAACTCGACGCCCGGGAAGTACTCGACCTGTTGCTCGCGTTGGCGCTCGCGGAGCGACTGGGCTCGCCGTTGATGCTGTCGACCGTCAAGGGCTTGCGGCAGAAGCTCTCCGCCTCGTTTCCACCGGAGGAGCGCTCGCGGGTGAGCGGGCTGCGCCGGAGGATTTTCGTCGGCCCCATTTCGAGGAACGTCACCGCGACGTGGAAGGCCCCCCGCGCCGCGGTGCTCCGCCCCATCCAGGAGGCGTTCTTCGAGCAACGCGCCCTGGAGCTGACCTACCGCGCGAACGACGTGAGCACGGTGCGCGTCGTGGAGCCGCACTACCTCCTGCTCAGTTGGCCCGCCTGGTTCCTGCTCGTCTGGGACCACCTGCGAGGGGCGGTGCGTATGCTCCGCGTCGACCGCATCGAGTCGGCGCGCCTCACCGGGTCGACGTTCCGCGTGCGAAGCTCGGAGTCGATGCTCGCCACGCTCGGCGACATCTTCGCCGCGCTCTGATGTGAGCCCCACGCCACGGGAACCGCTCACGGCTCCCGTGGCGCGCTTCAGGACCTCAGAGGCAGTCCGTGCAGGGCCGGTTGTCACATCGCTCTCCGGCGCTCCCTGCCCTCTTCTGTCAGGGGGAGGTTCCGATGCCGTCACGTCGTCGTTCGCGGATCTTGAGTTCATGGGGAGTTGTCTTCGCGCTGGGACTCATCACGGCGCCGTTCGCGGGGGCGGCCCCCGGCGTCTTGCAGGAGAGGCCCGCCGCGGACAAGGCGCGGCCCAGGCTGGCGCCGGATACCTCCCTGGAGCGGCTGGTCGTGAAGTTCCACGAGGGCACGCGGGTGCGACTGCGCGGGGGCCGCATGCTGGCGCTCGCCCAGGAGCGCGAGCCCGACGAGCGCGCACGGCTCGCGCGACGGGGCCTGTCGGATGCTCGGTTGGAGGCCGACCTGACCGCGGCGCTCGCACTGCTGGAGCGGGCGCCCCGGTCGGGCGCAGTGGACCGCCTGTTCAAGGAGCAGGAGTCCGTGCTCGAGGAGCGCAAGCGCACCGGAGAGGCGCGTGACGGCCGCCAGCTCGCGGACCTCAACCTGTACTTCGAGGTGCCGCTGGTGCCGGGAACGCGGGAAGCAGACGTGACCAACCTGGTGGAGCGCCTCAACGCGCTGGACAGCGTGGAGGTCGCCTACGCCGAGTCCCGCCCGGAGCCCGCCATGGTGGGCTTCGGGATGGACGCAGCGGTGCGCGGCCTGCTGGCCGCGGCGGACCTTCCTCCCACCACGCCGCTGTACGAGAGCAACCAGGGCTACCTTGATGCAGCACCCACCGGCATCGACGCGCGGTACGCGTGGACGGTGGCCGGCGGCACGGGCGCGAGCGTGCGAATCGTCGACGTGGAGGGCGGCTGGCGCACCACGCACGAGGACATGCCATCCCTCTTCCGCCAGGGCGGCACCCAGGTCAACGACATCAACTGGCGCAATCACGGCACCGCCGTGCTCGGTGAGATGGTCGGCGTGGCCAACGACTATGGTGTGACGGGCATTGCCCATCAAGCCCAGGTCGGCGTGGAGAGCATCGGCAGCCAGAGCCCCGCGAGCGCCATCTCCCAGGCGGCGGCCTCGGCCGGCAGCGGCGGCGTGGTGCTCATCGAATTGCACGCGCAGGGCCCCGCGGACAGCACGCCCTGCACGTGCAACACCACCCAGTGCAACTACATCGCGATGGAGTACTGGCAGGCCAACTACGACGCCATCGCCACGGCGACTGCCAACGGTGTCACCGTGGTGGAGGCCGCCGGCAACGGCAGCGCCAACCTGGACGACGCCGCGTACGGCAACGTCTTCAACCGCAACGTGCGGGACTCGGGCGCCATCGTCGTGGGCGCCAGCACCGCCACCACGCGCGTGCCCATGTGCTGGACCAACTACGGCAGCCGCGTGGACGTCCACGGCTGGGGCGAGCAGGTGGTGACGATGGGCTACGGCGACCTGTTCGCCAGCGGCGAGGACCAGTACTACACGGCGGGCTTCAGCGGCACGTCGAGCGCCTCGCCCATCGTGACGGGCGCAGCCGCCAGTCTCCAGGGAGTCGCTGTCGCCAACGGGTATGGCCCGCTGGCCCCGCGCGACGTGCGGCAGGTCCTTGCCTCGACGGGGACACCCCAGGCGGCCTCCAGCCAGAACATCGGACGCCTGCCGGACCTGCGCCGGGCCATCGACCAACTGAACACCGTGCCTTCCCCGGTCTGCAAAGGCCAGACCCCGCGGGGCGCGACGGGCTGGCAGCAGTACGGCGCCGACGGCATCTACCTGGACGTCAACACGTCGGGCTGCGGCTTCACGTCGACGCCGCTGTACTTCGCATCCATCGGTGGTGCCACCAACCACTGGCTCAGCAATGGCGCCACCGCTATCTACAGCCCGACGCCCACCGGCTTCCGCGTCTACGTCAACTCCCCGGGCATCACCCCCGCCACGGCCAACGCCTGGGGCTGGCACCTCAACTGGAAGGCCGCACCCGACAACCTGCGGCAGCCTTCCCTCTGCACGGGACAGACGGCGTATGGCGCCACGGACTGGCAGCAGTACAGCTCCGACGGCATCTACCTCGACGTGGACACGACGGCCTGCGGCCTCTCGTCGACGCCGCTGTACCTCACGTCCATCGGCGGTGCCACCAACCACTGGCTCACCCGGGGCGCCACCGCCATCTACAGCCCCACGGCCACCGGCTTCCGTGTCTACATCAACTCCCCGGGCATCACTCCCACCACGGCCAATGCCTGGGGCTGGCACCTCAACTGGCAGGCCACGCTGAACGACCTGCGACAGGACTCCCTGTGCACGGGCCAGACGGCCTATGGCGCCACGGCCTGGCAGCAGTACGGCTCCGACGGCATCTACCTGGATGTGAATACCGCGGGCTGCGGCTTCACCTCGGCGCCGCTGTACTTCACGTCCCTCGGTGGCCTCAGTGCCCACTGGCTCGCGAAGGGGGCCAACGCCATCTACAGCCCCACGGCCACCGGCTTCCGCGTCTACCTCAACTCCCCGGGCATCACTCCCGCCCTGGCCAATGGATGGGGCTGGCAGATCAACTGGCACGCCGAGCCCAGGAGCCTGCGTCAGCCCACGCTCTGCAAGGGGCAGTCGGTGTATGGCTCCACCGCCTGGCAGCAGTACGGCACGGATGGCATCTACCTCGACGTGAACACGGCGAGCTGCGGCTTCACCTCGACGCCGCTGTACTTCACGTCCATCGGTGGTGCCACCAACCACTGGCTCGGCAATGGCGCCACCGCCATCTACAGCCCGACGCCCACCGGCTTCCGTGTCTATGTCAACTCCCCGGGCATCACTCCCACCACGGCCAACCAGAACGGCTGGCATCTCAACTGGCAGGCCACGCCGAACAACCTGCGGCAGCCTTCCCTCTGCACGGGCCAGACGGCGTATGGCGCCACGGACTGGCAGCAGTACAGCTCCGACGGCATCTACCTCGACGTGGACACGACGGCCTGCGGCCTCTCGTCGACGCCGCTGTACCTCACGTCCATCGGCGGTGCCACCAACCACTGGCTCACCCGGGGCGCCACCGCCATCTACAGCCCCACGGCCACCGGCTTCCGTGTCTACATCAACTCCCCGGGCATCACTCCCACCACTGCCAATGCCTGGGGCTGGCATCTCAACTGGCAGGCCGTGCCGAGCGACCAGCTTCAGCCCACGCTCTGCACGGGCCAGACGCCGCCGGGTGCGACGGCGTGGCAGCAGTACCTCGCGGACGGCATCTACCTGGATGTGGATACGGCGGGCTGCGGCTTCTCGGCGGCGCCTCAGTACTTCACGTCCATCGGGGGATACGGCAACCACTGGCTCAGCAACGGGGCCAATGCCATCTACACCCCCACGGCCACGGGCTTCCGCGTCTACATCTACGACCCCGGCATCACTCCCGCCGTGGCCAACATGTACGGCTGGCATCTCAACTGGAGTGCGCGGTAGCGCGGCAGGTCCACCGGGCCGTGGCGTGTCGCACGCCACGGCCCGAGAACACGCCGCAGGCCTGGCAGTCAGTGCCCGACGCCGAAGGCGTGTTCTCGCCACGCCCCCTGCGCCGGGCACACACCCGATGCCGTGAGAGCCCCGCGCTACCGGGCGCCGGGGCTGGTGCCCCCGGCCATGCCGTAGCCGAGGTCGCCTGAGCCGGTCCCGCCGAACTTCCACAGCGTGCCGGTGTTCGCCTGGAACGCGATGTCGAAGCCGCTGGACGACCGTGGCGCGATGCTCGGGCTGGTGTTCGCCGCCATGCCGAAGCCGGTGTTCGCCGAACCCGCCGAGCCCGTGTAGAAGAGCGCGCCGGTGTTCGCCTGGAAGGCAATCTGGAACCCGCTGCCGGTCAGGCGGGTGATGCTCGGGCTGGTGTTCGCCGCCATGCCGTAGCCGGTGTTCGCCGAGCCCGCGGAGCCCGTGTAGTAGAGCACGCCGGTGTTCGCCTGGAAGGCAATCTGGAACCCGCCCGTCGCCAGACCGGCGATGCTCGGGCTGGTGTTCGCCGCCATGCCGTAGCCGGTGTTCGCCGAGCCCGCGGAGCCCGTGTAGTAGAGCACGCCGGTGTTCGCCTGGAAGGCAATCTGGAACCCGCCGGTGGTGAGTGTCGTGATGCTCGGGCTGGTGCGCGCCGCCATGCCGTAGCCGGTGTTCGCCGAGCCCGCGGAGCCCGTGTAGTAGAGCACGCCGGTGTTCGCCTGGAAGGCAATCTGATAGCCACCGTTGGGCAGCGCCGTGATGCTCGGGCTGGTGCCCGCCGCCATGCCGTAGCCGAGGTTGGCCGTGCCGGCGGAGCCCCAGGTCCACAGCGCGCCGGTGTTCGCCTGGAACGCGACCTGGATGCCGCCGTTCGTGAGGCGTGTGAGGCTCGGGCTGGTGCCCGCCGCCATGCCGTAGCCGGTGTTGCCCGGGCCGCCGGGTCCGACGACCCACAGCGTGCCGGTGTTGGCCTGGAACGCGATTGGGTAGTCGAGCACCGGGGGCGGCGTCGCGCCCGAGTACAGCGTCTGCAGCGCCGTCACGTCGGTGCTGGTGAACTCGCCGGTCTCGACCGAGCGGAAGCACGAGTTCATGATCGAGCCGCCGACCACGGCCGTCGTCGGCGTGCCCGGGATGTGGATCGCGCCGACGCCGCTGTCGCCCTCGTCGCCGCCGCTGCCGCAGCTGATGCTGCGGTTGTAGTAGTCCGAGTGGCGGAAGCCGATCGTGTGGCCGAGCTCATGGGTGATGACGTGCTCGATCACATCGACGCTGTACTGGCTGAGCAGGCCGCCGATGGTGATCTGCCCGAACGGCTGTCCTCCCGAGGGGAACCCGGCGACGCCGCCGTTCAGGTTCGGGTCGATCACCGCGTTGATGGTGAAGCTGCACCCACTGCTTGGCGTCCGCGCCATCGCGAAGCTGAGCGGGAGCTCGTCGTAGTTCTGGATCGCCAGGTCGAGCGCCGTGCTGAAGGCGCCGGTGAACGTCGAGCCGTTGACGCAGATCTTCGTGATCGCCGCGCCGACGAGGTTCGTCGTGCGGTACTGCTCCTCGATGGTTTCACCCGTCTCGAGCAGCTCGCGCGACGCCGCGAGGGACACCTCCGCGTCCCGTCCGGCGTAGACCTTCCCGTCGACGAGCAGGATGTCGTCGGCCGGGAACCCGGCCTGCTTCAGGTTCTCGATGATCTCCTGCGTCTCGGAGAGCTCGGACTCCTGCGGCTGCTCGGCACAACCGATTGCCAGGGCGCACCACACTGCGACCAGCATTCGAATCTTCATCATGTGCGGCACCTCCTCATCTTCAGCAAGGTGAGTTACTCATGCATCTGTGTTTGAAAATGTCACATCCACGTTGGCGTGAGTCTTCGTGTCGCTGCGGTCGAAGCTCGAGCCAATCAGGCGCGCTCCCCTCTCCTGATAGATTGCATACTTAAACAAGTATTCCGTGTTTATCAAGAATTCTTTGACCCTGAGTCATCCTCGCGTTGAACGCATCCCATGACGGGACGCGCTCCACGGTGCGGACGGTGCAGTCCGAGGTGTCGGCCCCGGGCCATGAGACGGGCGGCAGCTTCTACACCGCCTTTGGCTCGGCGGAGGGACTCCCCATGGGCCGGCCCACAACGTGTTCCGCGCTGCGTCGACGAAGATGCCCGCCGTGCCGACAGCCTGGCCACGCGCGACGTGCAAGGCCGCAGCGAGGCTTGTCAGGACGAAGCCCCGGCTCCTGGGAGCCGGGGCAGCCCGCCTCAGGGCGTGGTGAGGACGCCGCTCACCGTCGTCGCGCCGTACAAGGGAACCCTGTTGAAGCTCACGAGCGGAGCGCTCGACAGGTCCACCCCGGGCGAGGAGTAGGCCGTCAGTCGCAGGACGTAGTCCTTGCCCGGCTGGAGGATGCCGGCGGGCAGCCGCACCGCGCGGGCGGTACCGGGGAGGTGGAAGCGGCCCACGGGGACCGCGAGTGGCTGGGTGCTCTCTGGTAACGGGGCGTCGTACCGGACGAGATTCAGCGTGTAGAGGCTCGGCGTGCCGAGCTCTGGCGGCGTCCAGCTCACGACGGGGCTGCCCTCCAGCCTGCGGGCCACGTACGCGTCCTGCCCGTCGATGGCAAGGCCGCGCGGCGGCGAGATGCGCGGGACGATGGCCCCGGCGACGAGGGCGGACATCCGGTCGGTGGTTTCAATGGAGCCGCCGAGGACAACCGCCGCGCCGTTGGACAGCGTGGTGGGATAGCGGAAGGCATGGCTGGCCCGGCCCAACACGCCCCAGGTGGACGGGTACGGGTTGCCGTAGCTCAGGGGGAGGACAAGGTCCACGGTGGTGCCGCGGGGAGTGAGGAGCTCGAGCAGCTCGCCCGAGGAACCCACCCACCCGTACTCCAGCCCGTGCGCGGCCGGGAACACGCTGAGTTGCGAGCCGCTGGACGTGGCGCCGGGGTGGGCGGCCGAGGCGTAAGCTGCGAAGGCCGACAGGCGCCAGTCGAGCGAGACGTCCGTCATCGGCGCTGGTTGGAACGTCCCCCGCACCTCCAGGGGCGTACCGGCGTCATGGGAGAAGGGGGGAAGCTGGAGGCTGCGTACGACGGTCTCGTAGCCGAGCCTCCCGCCGTCAGGCAGGTGGCCCGCCTCGCGCGTGGCGAACTGGTTCACCCAGGCCCGGTCCCCCCGCTCCGCGATGAATGGGGGAACGTTGAACATGCGCCCCTCGCCAGCGTAGGTGCTCTGCCCCGGACCGAGGCCCGTGTCGAAGTAGAGGTACCCCGTGGAGTCCCCGTCGTTGGAGATGAACTCGAAGGGGACGAAGGGGAACAGGTGGTTGGGCCACTCCGGGGTCGGCGACTCCAGCCCGCTCACGTCGAGGAGGACGGCCACCTGGCCACTCTCGCTCGCGGGGCCCGCGTCGGAACGGCCGAGCAGGTCCAGGGTGAGGTCCACTGCGCGCGCGTCGGTGACGACGTAGTCGAGGCCGCTCTTGAGATAGTAGGAGGTGCCCGCCGGGATGCCGGTGAAGTGGTGGTTCCCGCCGTCCATGGCGGTGCCGTCGATGCGTCGGAGGGACGTGCCTTCGAGGATGAACAGCTCGGGGGGCGCGGAGGTATCGACCACGGTCTCCACCCCGGCGGACGTGTGGTAGCGAAGGCCGCGCTTCACCGTCACCGTGGTGGGGTCGTCCGGCGTCGAGCCGTCCGGGCCTCCTGCGTCGGTGTGCGTCGGCGTGCCGGCGTCGGGTGGAGTGGTGGGCTCGTCATTACACCCCGCCGATGACAGGGATAAGGCGAGCAGGAGCAGCAGGCGTTGCCAGGACATACCCCCCCTCTTTCGTGAAAGATAATCCAGACTAGAATCAGTCAACGCCTCCCCCGCATCGCCCCGCGGGTTCGTCAGCCGCGAGTCGTTGAGTTCTGGACCGTTCGTCTGGACAAGTTTGCTCAGGATTGAGTGGACAGGCGGCCAGTCATTGGACAGGCATGTATCAACGTCTGATGAGTCGTTCCGGAGCGTCCTGGGTATGGGGTTTAGTACTACAGTTGCACTTTGAGCCGAGGATTGCTGCGGCGGTAATGGCACAGTTTGGCAATGGCTTGGTGGCGTCTCCGCCAGCGGCTCCACCGCAGCACAAAGTCCACCGTCGGGCGCATCCTCCAGACGAGCGCCAGCAGCAGACGTCTTATCTCCTGGACAGAGAAGCGAACGAGGAGAGCAGGCCCTGGCGCCTTCGAAACGCGACCATCCGGTTTCTGCGGCGCGGCGGGCCCAGCACTTTTGGGGGAGGCAATAACTCCTCGGTATTGGCCAGCGAGCGCGCGGCGGCCAGGTACGTATGGGCCACCAAGCACAGCGTCATGTGGCGGTACCAGCCGGCGTAGCTGCGCACTTCATAGTCAGCCAGCCCTACCTCGCCCTTGCCCGACTCGAAACACTCCTCCACCGGCCAGCGACTGCCAGCGGCCTTCACCATGGCTTCCAGCGAGGTATTGGCGGGGGTGTGCACCAGGTAATGCGCCACGTCAGTGGCGCATCCACTCCTCGGGCAGGTACAGCTCCCGGTCTATCAGCGCGTGGCCCCGGGGCGTTTCGTAGGCGAGGAAGACTCCCACCTGGCAGTTCTCAATCCGCCCGGCGGTGCCCGAGTACTGGCGTGCCACCCCGGCCGACTTCTCGCCCTTCTTCAAGAAGCCTGTCTCGTCGACCACCAACACGCCGCCCTCGCCGAGCCGCTCGCGTGCGTAGCCCAGGACGTCATCGCGCACGGCCTCCTCGTCCCACCTCGCCCGCAGCAGCAGGTGCTGGAAGCAATACGGCGCGGGCTTGCCAGCCGCCTCGGCCAGGCCCCATGCATTTTTCCTCTCGGCTCGCGACAACAGCGCCTTCACGTAGAGGCTGGCTGCCTCGTGCGCTTCTCGTCGGCGGAAGTGCGGTTCCAGCCATGCGGCGACTCGCTCGAACTCCGCGGCCAGCCTTCTCGCCAGGACCACCTCGTCACGTTCGGCCTCGACCTGTGCCCCATGGGAAACCTCCGGCTACCTCTCCTGTTGGATCAACAGGAGGCCACCCATCAGGTCTTCCGAACTACAACTGTAGTACCAAGTTCCTAACCATCACGTCCACCAGCGCCCACACCTTCCCGCGATACGAACTGCCCGGAATCGACCGCAACCCGCCCGCTTCGTCCTGCCCCGGGCCAACCGCGCCCGTTCTGACCCCGTTCCCGTCGACGTAGCCCAGCAACAGGAAGTCTTCCGGCCTGGGAGGGAGGCGCGGCGCTTCGGCAGGACAGGGACCGCTCGGCGACATGGGACGATTCACGTCGAGCCGAACATCCGTTTCGGCCGGGTCCGTCACGAGCGCGAAGGCGGCCCGTGCCGGTGCCTGTCCGTCCGCGAAGAAGACCGAAAGCTCGTGACGCTCGCCCGGCCGGAGATCCTCCACGGGTTGAATGAGGATCGTGCGCTTGCCTATGTCGAGAACCCGAATCCGCGGCCCATCGCCCGGAACCGCCGCCGTGTCGACCGTGCGCGGCTTCTCGTCAACAGTGAGCGTACTTTCCGCGATCGTCGTCGTCGGGAAGAACAGCAACGTCGGGGCTGCCGCTTCGACGCGAATCTCGGGCAACGGTTCGGCCGGGTTCACGACGACAGCGACCGGCCGCTCTCGCTTCGTGCGCCCGGGGAGGGGTCAAAGCGCTGAGCGACCACCGATCTCCGGGAAGCGCTCATAGGCCCGTTTAAGCGCGTCCAGGTGCGCGGGGTTGTCCAGGTCGAGCGGCACGTCGGTGAGCTGCACAACCCACCCTCCCGATGCCGTGCGCCGCGACCGTGAAAGCAGGTCCGTGTCGCGGGCAGGGTCCGGGAACCCGATCGCTTTCGCGGAAGCGGCAGACCAGTAGTTCAGCCACCCAAGGCGATGCGGAATCTCAGGCGCGCGAATTTCCCTCGAAAGCTTGAGTGCTGGCAGCCCTCGGGGCGGGGACGGTGGCCCGGCCAATGTTGGCGCCGTCTGTTCGGCGATCTCCACCCCCACGTTGAACGGCGTTGCATGTCCCCAGAAACCGCGAGCCCCCTCCCCAATGGCAGCCAACACACCCGCCGCCGCTGAAATGGTGGCGGCGTCCAGGTGCAGTGAACCATGAACTTCCAAATGCGCCCCCCCCCCTGCCGAAAGCCCGTTCGGGTTCTCCCAGGCGGTAATCGTCACTGGGCGGCTTCTGTCATCGTTACAAATGAACGGAAATCCGTTGTCAGTCCTGTCTGCCGCAACCCACTCATCGCGGTGAGGCAACGCAACAAACTCTTCCTTCTCGGAATACGTCCAGTCTAGCCGTAGACCAGGAAGCGCGCTTTCCATGCCATGAACGATAGCGAGGGAGCGATTGTCATCGCGTCCGAGCGCAGGCGCATAAACAATGATGCCGAGTTCATCAGGGAAGACTGACATATTAGCACCAGTCCATCACTACGACGTCAAGGTTGGGATCCAGCCGCTTAAGTGCAGCCTTGTGAGCGGCACTTCGCACACCAACGACAAAGTTATATCCACAAGCCTCTGCAAGCCTTTTCTCGCGTTGCAATTCCGGCAGCTTCACTCGGGCAAAAAACTGCTGGGAGTGCAGGTTATGTTTGTCGAAATTGTCAGTCTTGATGTCCCATAGAGTCCGCGTAACAAGCACCAGCGCATCGAATTGCTTGCCATTGACAAGCACGTCCCAGCCGGGGAAGCTGTTCTGCGGAATGAGGTCGGCGCAGTCGTCGTGAGGGTCATTGCCGCCACGATGCGACACCGGGACGGGCCGGCACTCAGGGCGGCGCTCTCGGTCCAATGGCTCGGTCGGTCCTGGAGGGAACCAATCCTGCCCTGCTGGCTCGGGCTCGGGCTTGCGATTCGCGGAGGGCTCCTGCTCATTGGAGGGCCGCGTTTGGGTCTCGGGCTTCGCACGCTCACGGGATGCCCTTCGATATGCATCCAACTCCTCTTTGATGGCGACTGCCACCACGACTGCGCCAGCGACAATCACGGCCCCAACGACTATCTCGGGTGCTATCAGAATGCAGACGCCCAACCCCAAGGTCGCAGCACCGGCAGAGGCGACAGAGCATCTTCCCGTGACATCGCGAAACTCGATCCGGTCATGGTCGAGCGCGTGATAGCACCGCTCCACAAGCACGGCCCATTCGTTGGATGCCTCCCGCACCACGCATCGCCCCCCATCCGCCCACGGCAGCGTCGCCGCTCGCTGGAGGTTGGCGATCCTCGGGTTCCGGACTGCTGGGCCTTTCGGGCTCGGCGCCGACGTAGCACAGGCTGAGAGAAAGAGCAGAAGTGCGGCGCAGGCGCGGAGTCGCATGGTCACATCCTTCAATCAGGCCAGGGGGTTGTGGGTCAAGGCGGGCCTGTTCTGGGGTATGACAGCACGCTCTGACGCCTACGGTGCTCGGAGCGCGCCGGAGTGCGGCACGAAGATGCATGGCGACAAGGCGTACGCCTCGCGGAAGAACCGTCGAGAACTACGTCGGCGCGGCATCGCTCCTCGCATCGCTCGCCCTGGCATCGAATCGAAAGAGCGACTGGGGCGACATCGCTGGGTGGCTGAGCGAACGAACGCGTGGAAGAATCGGCTGCGTCGCCTGCGGGTGCGCGATGAGCGGCGGGACGATATCCACTTCGGCTTCCTCGTGCTGGGCTGCTGCCTCATTCTCTTCCGAGGCCTTCAAACCTGACTTTTGTTAGGCGCTCTTACCTGCCAAGGCAGGCTTCTTGCTCCCGCAGGGAAAACACGACAGACATCCCCATGAAACATCTCAAGCTTGAGCTCCAGGTGCGTCACGTCGTGGGTGCATGGCGCCGTCTCGCTCGTCCTCTTCGTGCCGCAGGTGGGCCGCAGCCGAGAGCTGAAGAGCGAAGTGCGCGCTATTGCTTCGCCATCGACGGGCCCTCGCTGAAGGCGGTGCTGGAGCACCTGGGCCTGCCCACATACGCCTCGAGAAATAGACACCCATGCCTCGGGGCTCCCGCATGCGAGCGGGAGCCCCGGGACGCTCAGGTCACGGCGTGTAGAGCTCCGTGGAGGCGAGCCCCAGGCCCGAGCTGTTGGTGCCTCCCACCGCCAGCACCTTGCCCGACGGCAGGGTGCTGAGCGTGAAGTGGTTGCGCACCGCCAGCATGCTGGTCGTGGCGCTCCAGGTGCCGGTGGCCGGGTCGTACAGGCTCGCGCTGGACAGGAATTGCGTCGTGGTGCTGCCGCCAATCTTGTTCAGGCCCCCCGACACCAGGATGGCGCCCGAAGGCAGTGCGGCGGCGGCGTGGCCGTGGCGCGGGCTGCTCATCGTGCCCGCGGACGACATGGTGCCCGCGCTGAACAACTCGGCCGCAGAGACCGAGTAGTGGCCGGGGAGCTTGCCGCTGCCGGCCAGTCCTCCCACGATCAGCGCATTGCCGGAGGGCAGCAGGAGCGACAGGTGCCCGCTGCGCCCCGTGGCGAGGCTTCCTGTCGTGGACCAGGTGCCGGTGACCGGGTCGTACAGCTCCGCGCTGTTGATCCGGAACAGGGAGGTGAAGACCATGTAGAGGCCGCCGCTGACGAGCACCTGCCCGTTGCCGAGCTGCACGGCGGAGTGGTCCATGCGTCCCGCGGCGAGGCTGCCCGTGGCGGACCAGGTGCCGGTGGCCGGGTCGTACAGCTCGCAGCTGGTCAGGTAGACGCCACCATTGCCACGGCCGCCCGTGACGAGGACCTGTCCCGAGGACAGCAGGGTCGCGGTGAAGTTGGTGCGCAACGTGGCGAGGCTGCCGGTGGCAGTCCACGTCCCCGTGGCCGGGTCGTACAGCTCCGCGGTGGTGGTGGTGCCGAAGGTACCTCCGATGACGAGCACCTTGCCCGACGCCAGCAGGACGGCGACGTGGGCCGAGCGGGCCTGCGTCATGCTCCCCGTGGCGGACCAGGTGTTGGTGGCCGGGTCATAGAGCTCCGCGCTGGCAAGGTAGCTGGTCGTGCCCGGGTCGCCGCCGGCCACCAGCACCTTGCCCGACGGCAGGACGGTGGCGCTGTGGTCGAATCGGGCCGTGGACATCGACGCGGCGGAGCTCCAACTGGCGAGGGCCTGACGCTCGGTGGCCACTTCGACCGCGGCGGAGGGCCCCGTCGGCTCCTGGTCGTGGTTCGGGCCGGGACCGCAGGCCGCGCTGGCAAGCAACAACAAGATGGATGGGAAGGCGGATGCGAAGGAACGCGTCATGGATTGCCCCTTTGGAGCGAAGCCCTGCCATGGCAGGAAGGTCCTTGTCATGTCCGGGCGTGATCGCCAGCTCACGCGAAGGTGGAAGCCTTTCCAACCCTCACGGGCCGGCGACGCGCATCCTTGTCACCGACAACGGGAGACTTCAAGCACGCACGTCAACACCCGGGCAGCGCCGCCATGCCCAGCGGGAGATCGGCCGTCACCTGCCAGAACGTCACGAAGGGCCACCACACCCTCTCCCCCAGGACGTCTCCGCCCCGGGCTCCCGCAGCCAGTCCGGTCGCTTCAGTAGGAGGTCTGGGCTCCACCAGATGCCTCCGCCGGTCCTGAGCAGGAGGCGCTGTATCAGCACCATGTGCCAGGGAAGTGCCTGTCCATCCAGCCCTTGAACTCAGCAGTGACCTTTACCGCAGTGGAGGGACTCCGGTGAGCCCTGCTGAAGGGCGCACCGGTCCAACGAACACTGGCTACTGAAACGACACAGCTGCCATTCGCCTGACACCTGAACGCAGACGCATCCCCAATCAGTGCAGAAGGCGGGACCATGACACACTTCACTTCCTGGACAGGAACAAAGCGTGACCCATCGAACGTGGAGCTGGCTCCTGGCTCTTGCTCGCCTCCACTGGGACCATCGTGTTCTGCGAGGTGCGTAACGCCCATTCGGAGCCCGTTGGGTGCTACTACAAGCACAACAACACGAAGCTGCGTTGCGCGAGCTGCCAGAACACGAATGACTGCGTGGCCGCAGCGAAACGCGCCTGTGGGCCGTGAGCGCCTTCCCGGCTCCTCTCTGGACCGCGCCCGGACGCGCCGGATGACCGGCCCGCCGGGTCGATTCCCGCTCACGAGCTCAGGGACAGCTTCTAGGGCACGTAGACGGTGTTGATGCCCGGAGCCGCCGGGTCATAGAGCGCGACGATGACGTCGCGGCTGGGAAGGAAGTCGAACTCGGACGCGCTGTCCAGGGAGAGACAGCCCTCATACCGCTCGCCACGCACGATGAAGCTCCAGCGCAGCTCCGTGGGCGGCGGCCCCTGCTTGCGCACCGGCTTTCCGTCGCCGAAGTACGTCACCCGCGCGAGAATCGGGATGCCCACGCGGGCCGCGCGCGACTCACGGTGGTTGGCCCGCACGACGAACAACAGGCCCACGGCGCCCGCGAGGGGGAACAACAGCGCGAGCCCTCCCAGGCGCCCCATGGGGGTGAGGGTGGTGCCGCGGATACGGGCCTGGTCTCCGCGCCGCTCGAGGACCACGCGCTGGCCGGGCTGAAAGCTGCCGCCCGGCTCGCAACTGCGCCCCACCAGCGTGCCGTCCTCCGAGTGGAAGCGCGCGCAGTACACGGGCGGGCGGGACCTGCGCTTGCGCATCCCCACCTCGACCGAGTCGACGACGCCGGGGACATCGAAGGACTGCAGGTCCAGCAGCAGGTCCCCCACGGCACGAGGGGACTGGAAGAAGACACAGATGAGCCCACCGGCAAGCAGGAAGAAGAGGCTGCCGTAGAGCATGACGCGCTGGGGGCCCGCGAAGGCGAGCACCAGGCGCCGGGCCTCCTTCGAGGGCACGCGCGGCGCTCTCGGCACGCTCGCGAGCAGGCCACGCGCCCGCTCGAGGTCGTCGGACAGCACATCGGCGAAGGTGGCTCGGTTGTTCTCGGGAGGCGGGCCGGACAGTGGGTGCGAAGACATGGGCCGCCATTAGACCAGACCTTGGCGGCCCCACAGGGTCAACCCGCTCACGGACGCGAGCGGCCCGAGTTCCCCAGTCTCGCAGGGCTCACGAGAAGCCCGTGGGAGGCTGACGGTAGCGTGTGCCCTGGCGAGGTGGAGCTGGGGAGGGGCAGGTGGAGGAGCGGGGGTGGGCGTACCGGCGGAGGCAGCCGGAGGGGACGGTGCTGTACGAGGCGGTGAGGGAGAACCTTGCCACGCTGCTGGCGGAGGCGAGCGACGTGGGGCGCGGCCTGCCCCGGTATGTGGAGCGGGCCTTCGCAAGGTACCTGGAGTGCGGCGTGCTGGTGCACGGATTCGCGCGGGTGCGCTGCGAGAGTTGTAAGGACGAACTGCTCGTCGCCTTCTCGTGCAAGGGGCGAGGGGTGTGCCCCTCCTGCAACGCGAAGCAGGCGCAGGTGACGGCGGTGCACCTGGTGGAGCGAGTGCTGCCGCACGTGGTGCCCTACCGTCAGTGGACGTTGTCCTTTCCGCACCGGGTGCGATTCATTGCGAGTGGTTCATGTGGTTGACGAAGGAGACGCACTCCCCCTGATTCATGAACTTCGGGTTGGTGAAGGTCTGCCAGCCGCCGTTCTTGCACTGGTCTTTGCCCGTCGGCCCCTGCGTCCTGACCGCGAAGGCGATATAGAACGGGCCGCTTCCGACCGGCCCGGTCGGGATGGTGGCTGTCACCGTATTCGTGGCCGTGCTGATGACCGAGACGGTGGCGTCGCTGTTGTTCACCACGTAGACGGAGGCGCCGTTCGGCGTGACGGCGACTCCGTACGGGTTTGACCCGACGGGGATGGTGGTGACGACGGTGTTGCTCGCGGTCGCCAGCACCGCGACGGCGCTGCTACCCGCAATCGACACATAGCCGGACGCGCCGTTCGGCGTGATGTCTATGTCGATGGGAAAACTCCCGACCGAAGGGGTGGCGGTCACCGTGTTGGTCGCCGTGTCGATCACCGAGAGCGTGTTGTCAAAAGGATTCGTCACGTAGGCGAAGGCCCCGTCAGGCGAGACGGTGACTTCTTGCGGGGAGTTTCCGACTGGCACGGTGGCGATGACCGTGCCGGTCGCCGTGTCGATCACCGAGACGGTGTTATCGACACCATTCACCACGTAGGCACGCGCCCCGTTCGGCGTGATGGCGATTCCTAGTGGATTGGCGCCGACCGGGATGGTGGCGGCGACGGTATTGGTGCTCGTATCGATCACAGAGACCTCGCCGCCAAAGCCATCACCATCCGCCACGTAAGCGAAGGCCCCGTTCGGCGTGACGGCGACTCCGAATGGAGTTGCCGCAAGCGGCACGGTGGTGATGACGGTGTTGCTCGCCGTGTCGATCACAGAGACATCGGTGCCGCCGAAATTCGCCACGTAGGCACGCGCCCCGTTCGGCGTGACGGCGATTCCAGCCGGACCTGACCCGACCGGGATGGTGGCGGTGACGGTGTTGGTGCTCGTGTCTATCACCGTGACCGAGTTGTCATAACCGTTCGTCACGTAGGCCTGAGTTTGGGCGTGGGCCGCGGCCGCGCCGAAGACCGCGAGAAACAACGCCAGCGTCGCTACACGAACCGCCGCGCCGACCGACGGCGTTGAAATCTTCCGGGGGAAATTCTTCATGGTCTCTTTCTCCTTTAGCATCCGAGCTTGGCGCTGACTTGGTCGAGCTTATTGATTAATGCGTTGCCCTGATTCTGCGTGAGGCCCGCCCAGCGAACAGCGCATTGACCTGAGCGATGAGCGCCGCGATTTGGGCTTGCGGTGACTGTGCCGGCTGGAAGGCTATAGAGTCGGGGCTGGCTCCGCCCGGGATGGTGGCGGTCACGGTGTTGGCGGATGTCCTCCGGTAACACGGGAGCCACTTCGTGCTCCCCGAGGAACTCTCCGCTGAAGCCCTGGATGACGACGCGCTGGCCCTTGCTCCAGCCCGCTCACGTCGATGCCCGTGCCGGCATTGACGAACACGAAGGTGGGGCCGGTGCCATCATCCACCGCGAACTTGAACCCGAAGGGGGCGTCATCCTCGATGTCGCTGACGAGGGTGCCCTCGATGCGGACGAGGCGGCCCTCGGTCTCCTCGCTCACATCGCCCGTCATCACGGGGTGAGCGGGAGCACGTTCGCCTCCCCCAGCACCTCGATGGAGGTCGGAGCGACGCTGAGCACCTGCCCGAAGGAGTTGGTCAGCGTGCCCGTCACCCGGACCACCTGGCCGCTCTGGATGTCCGCATCGAGCGGGTCGAGGATGTAGATGCCGACCTTCTTCTCCTGGATGGCGAAGCCGTTGTCATTGGGGAAGAAGGCTCCGGTGAACGACGTCGCCACGCCCACCACCGTCACGGTGCTATCCAGGGGCTGCTGGCGCGCCTCGGCGATGGAGTCGTGCGAGCCCTTCGCCACGACCGCTCCTGGAACAGCGAGGACCGTCACCGCGCAGGGCTGCCAGCCCGACCTTTCACTGCGTCCGTAGCATGAACATAGAATGCTCCTGGTTCTGCATCCCGAAGGAATTGGTGAGCGCCCGTTCCATTGGCGCGTCCAATCTCATACTCCGAAGTTCGCGCACGCATAGCCGTCCCCCGGATGTAGTTACCCGTCCGGAGTTTGACATGGTGGTAGGGCGCTGGAGGCGAGGTGGCGGCCACCGCGCGGGAGCCGGCATCTCGCGCGACGGAAGGCGGGGCGGGTGCCTGGACCTCCGGAGCTTGCGCCACCGGGGGCGTGGAGGGGCGCAGCAGTGCGTAGGCCGCCAGTGCCGCCACGCCGAGCGCCACAGCGGCCACCGCGCTCGCTACGCGCCGCCGTGGAGACCATCAACACAGGGGCGCATCGGCTGGCACGACCTGCGGCATTATGCCGACCTCCGAATAATGCCGACTCGAGCCGCGACACGCGCGTGGCGCCGAGCAGCGAGCGACGCCGAGGCCTTTCTGGACGCGGCATAATCAGGGTGACTTCTCCCGGCGGCACTGACGCCGCCCAAGGAGAAGCCATGTTGGACGACTACTTCAGGCGCGCAGAGATCCTGCGCCGCCACCGCGCCGGGTTCTTCGGCGCGTACCTCGATACCTACACCTCGACGGCAAAGGAGCACGGGTACCCGCCAGATACGGTGCGCAATCACTGCTACGTGTTCCGACTCTTCGGCCAATGGCTCGAGCGACGCGGGCTGAGCGTCGCGGAGATCGACGACGACGTCATCGCGGAGTTCTGGCGGAAGCAGCGACGAGTGCCGCGCGTGCGCCACACGGGGACGAAGCCGCTGCGACGGCTCCTCGGCCTCCTGCGCACGCAGGGAGTGGTCCCATCGCAGCAGCCCCCGGAGCGCACCGAGGCCGCCGCCCTGGCACACCGCTTCGCCACGTACCTCGAGCAGCGTCGTGCGCTGATGCCCGAGACCGTGCGTCGGCACATCTCCGTGGTGCAGGAGTTCCTCCAGCGCTGCTTCGGTCACGGTCCGCTTCAACTTCATGCGCTCGGAGAAAAAGACATCACGCGCTTCGTGTTGTGGACAGCCAAGCGCCTTTCTCCACGCACCCAACAGACCCACATGAGCATCCTGCGGTCCTTCTTTCGCTTCCTGCTCGAGCAGGGAGAGATCGAGGTGGACCTCACCGGCGTTGTGCCCACCGTCGCGAGGTGGCGGTTCGCCGGCGTGCCGAAGTACATCACTCACGGGCAGGTCGAGCAGGTACTGGCTTCGTGCGATCGAGGCACGTCGATGGGACGGCGCGACTTCGCGATTCTTCTGTTGCTCGCGCGGCTTGGACTGCGTGCGTGTGAGGTCGCGCGTCGCGAGCTCGACGACATCCGATGGCGGACTGGAGAGCTGGTCATTCGGGGCAAGGGCAGCACGATCGAGACGCTGCCGCTGCTCGCCGAGGTGGGAGAGGCGCTGGCTGCGTACATCAAGAGGGACCGGCCCAAGTGCGAGACGCGCCGGGTCTTCACAAGGATGCGTGCTCCCATCGCCGCGATCGCAGGCCAGGGCACGGTGACGACGATTGTGCGCGACGCCACGCTCAGGGCTGGGCTCGACGTGCCGACGCGAGGCGCGCACATGCTGCGCCACTCGCTCGCGACCAACATGCTCCGCGACGGCGCCTCGATGAGCGAGATCGGCGTCGTGCTCCGCCACCGCAGCCCCGCGACGACGGAGATCTACGCGAAGGTGGACATCGCCTCTCTGCAGCGGCTGGCCCAGCCCTGGCCTGTCGGAGGTGCCCGATGAGCACGCTGCGCAAGTCATTGGACGACTACCTCAAGCTCCGTCGCGCGCTCGGTTTCAAGCTCGAGAGCACGGAGCAGTGTCTGCGCGGCTTCCTCGGCTTCCTCAACGCCGAAGGGGCCAAGCACATCACCACCGAGCTCGCCCTGCGCTGGGCGCGCCGACCGGCCAACGGCGACCCGTTCACATGGGCGCAGCGGATGCAGCGCATCCGCCTGTTTGCGGCGTGGTACCTCGCGCGGGACCCGCGCACCGAAGTGCCTGACGCGGGGTTGCTGACGGCGTCGGTGCGCAGGAAGCCGCCCTTCATCTTCAGCGAGGAGCAGATCGCCAACATCGTCCGCGAGGCGGAGAAGTTGTCGTGCCGTCGAGGCATGCGGTCGTCCACGTTCTCGACGATGTTCGGGTTGCTCGCCGTCGCCGGACTGCGCATCAGCGAAGCCATCGCCCTCGACCGCAGCGACGTCGACCTGCAAGAGCGCCAGCTCACCATTCGCAACACGAAGTTCGGCAAGACCCGACTGGTCCCCCTGAGCAACTCCACCATCGCGGCGCTTCGCCGGTACGCCAAGCAGCGGGACCAAGCTCTCCCGGTGGTGACGACGCCTGCATTCTTCGTCTCCGAGCGTGGGTGGCGCGTCACCGACTGGGCCATGCGGTACAACTTCGCGATGGTGTCGCGCGCCGCCGGTCTGCGCGCTCCTGCCGGGGGCTACCGGCACGGGCACGGACCTCGGGTGCACGACCTGCGGCACAGCTTCGCGGCACGCACGATGGTCGCCTGGTACCGCGCTGGCGTCGACGTCGAGCGCGAGTTGCCCAAGCTGTCGGCCTACCTCGGGCACGCGCACGTCAACGACACCTACTGGTACATCGAGGCGGTTCCCGAGTTGCTCCAGCTCGCGACCGAGCGAGTCACGGGCCAGCGCGCGGGAGGCCGCCGATGAGCATCGCCACGCTTCCCTCATTGCTTCAGTCCTTCTTCACCGAGAGGATGCTCGCGCAGCGGCGCGCCAGCTCGCACACCGTCGCCAGCTACCGCGACTGCTTCCGGCTCCTGCTTGGCTTCGCGACGAAGCGCCTGGGTAAACAGCCCAGCGCGCTCGCGCTCGAAGACCTCGACGCCGCCCTCATCAGCAAGTTCCTCGACCACCTCGAGCGCGATCGCGGCAACAGCGTGCGTTCGCGGAACGTGAGGCTGGCGGCGCTGCACTCGTTCTTCCGCTACGTCGCGATGAACGAGCCCGCGTACCTGCTCCACTGCCAGCGCGTCCTCGCGATCCCCAACAAGCGGTACGAGCGGAAGCCCGTCGGCTTTCTCGACGACGGCGACGTCGCCGTGCTGCTGAAGGTGCCGGACCTCACGAAGTGGATCGGGCGCCGCGATCGAGCGCTCCTGCTCGTTGCGACCCAGACCGGCCTGCGCGTGTCGGAGCTCGTTGGGCTGCGCCGCGAAGACGTCAGCCTCGGCACCGGCGCCCACGTGCGCTGCCGTGGCAAAGGCCGCAAGCACCGGGCGACGCCGCTGCGCAAGGACGCCGTCGCGGTACTCAAGTCGTGGCTGGCCGAGAACGAAGGGCCGCCGTCGGCGCCGCTCTTCCCCAGCTCGCGCGGCGGCCCGCTCAGCCGCGACGCTGTTGAAGCGCTGGTGAAGCGCCACCTCGCCAGCGCGCGCGAGCAACGTCCGTCGCTCAAGGCCAAGAGGGCCACGCCCCATACGCTGCGTCACAGCACGGCGATGTCGCTCCTGCAGCACGGGGTCGACCGCTCCGTCATCGCGCTCTGGCTGGGCCACGAGTCCGTCGAGACGACGCAGCTCTACCTGCATGCCGACATGGGCTTGAAGGAGAAGGCGCTCGCCCACACCACGCCGACGAAGCAGAAGCCCGCTCGCTATCGCCCCGGCGACAAACTGCTCGCCTTCCTGGTGGGGCTGTAGCCGTGACGTCGTCATCAGCACGGCAGTTCCTGCACGGCCCGGAACAGCGCCTCGTCGGTGGGGTGCGTGTAGAGCTGCGTGCTGGTGATCGACTTGTGGCGGGCGAATCGCTGCGCCAGCCGGATGTCGCGCGTGGCCTCGTAGATGTTCGTGATGGCCGAGTGACGAACGCTATGGAACGAGAAGCGCCGCGCGAAGCCGGCACGCTCCTGCCAGAGCTGGAAGGCGTGGCGAACCTGCCTCGTCGACAACCGGTTGCCCTTGCGGCTCACGAAGAGCGGCGCATTGGTCGTCATCGACTCATCCCGCTGCCGCTTCCACCGGAAGAACTTCTCCAGCTTCGCCTGAACGCCCGACGACAGCACCACCTCCTGTCCCCGCGCGTCCTCACGGCTGCGTTTGAAGATCCGCAACTGCACTCGGCGTCGTGCCTTGCCGTCATCGGTCAGCACGTCGCCGACGTTCAGGGCCACCAACTCGTGCTCGCGCATCCCGGTCGCGAGGGCGAGCGAGAGGAGCACATGGTCACGGTATCCATCGAAGCGCTGTCCCGTCGTGCGCAGGAGCAGGAACTGCTCGCGCTTTGTCAGCGTGCGCGGCGACTGCGTGGTGTCAGCGTAGATCGTCATGGGCGTCTCCTCGTGAAGGCCATCGGGCCACGACCAATGACGCTCGTTCTTCGCCCACCAGCAAGGCACTTCGCGGCCTCGGATTATGCCGTGTGCATCTCCACCACCTCCTCGATGATGACCACGCTGCGGCCGGGACGCGGCATTACTCGGAGGTCGGCATAATGGCGCTAATGCCGCGCTCGGCATTACCGTCACACCTACGGCAGCCACCTCGCCATGAGGGGCGTCCCGCTCAAGGTCATCCAGGAGCTGATGGGTCACGCGACCATCGCGATGACCATGCGGTACGCCCACCTCGCGCCGGAGGCCCGGGAGAGCGCGCTGCAACAGCTCGACCGGCCCGTGCCCCAGTTCCACGCCGCACCGGGCAGAGACGCCGGAGGGGCACACTGAGGGAACATGCGGCACCGAGGGCAAAGAAAAAGCCCAGCAACCCGGTGAGATTGCTGGGCTTCTGAATGTGGAGGCGGCGGGAATCGAACCTGCGCCGGGCGGTGCGAAAACCCCAACAGGATCGCGCCCTTACCTCGTAACCGCCCGGAATGCTTGGGAGTCGATATCCCGCCGCGTCCCATCCCGTCCCCCCCTGTTCCAGCCCGTTCCGCAGGCTCACGCGACATAGACGCAACATGGCGGGAGCCGTCAGCGGGGCCCGCTCTTTGTTACGCGCTGGCTTCGCCTTGGGTGCGCGCGTCAGGTCGGGGAGTCCGAAGCCCTAGCTCCGCGAGCGCCTGTCCCGCCTCGTCGTAAGCGCGCCTGACCTCCGCTGCCGCATCGCGCTTGCCGTAGGTTCCCCCGAGCCACTCACGAAGGGCCGCAGTCAGCTCGCTTGCCGATTGGAAGCGCTCGGAGGGCTTCCGTTGGAGCAGCTTGCGCAGGGGCAGGCGTAGTGCCTCGGGGAGATTCGCCGTTGCTGCGTCCACGTCTTCCGGCGTGTAGGTCGCCGCGCGCCAGATGGCCGCTTCGCTACCGGGGCCCCAGCCGGCAAGGCGGGCACGCTTGATCGCGCGCCTGACCTGCTGGAGCTGCCGCCGTGACAGCTTCGCCTTGACCGCGTCGGGAACCCCGTCGGGCGCGTCGAGCAGGTTCTTCCCCGTCGACAATTCGAGCATGACGAGTCCGAGCGCGTAGAGGTCGGAGCGAGCATCTACGCGGCCGGTCAGAAGCACTTCCGGGGAAGTGGAGTGAACAGGCACCTGCGGGCGGGCCGTAGTGGAGGACACGCGCCCCGGCAAGCTGGAGATCGACAGGCCGAAGTCGGCCACCTGAACCCCACCGTTCCAGTCCATGAAGACGTGTTCCAGGTCGATCGCCCGGTGGACAATCCCGAGCGGTTGCCCGTGTTCGTCCGTTGCCGCGTGCGCGTGCTCCAAGGCGCTCGCCACTTGATCGCCGACGTACAACGCGAACAGCGGCGAGAACCAACGCCGGCACTCCGAAACGATCGTCAAAAGGTCGTTCAGGCTGTTCCCTGTCGGGTGCTCGGTGATGACGTACCAAGCACCTTCGGCCTTGTGCAGCCCGTGGACACGCAGGATCGCCGGGTGCTTGAGGTACGTTGCTAGGCGCACCTGCTCTTCGAGTTTCGCCCTTGCCCGCTTGACTCGACCGCCTTCCGGGCCCGTCGGCGCTCCAACCGCCTTGAGCAGCACCTTCCCCAGAATGCGCCCGTCCCCCGCGCGCCGCCGCGCAACGAAGAGGCTCAGCCCGTGGTGCGCCTCTCCCAAGTCTTCGCGGAACTCGTAAGCGAAGGCGTCGTCGCTGAACAGGATCGCTCCCTTGGGGAGCTTGAACTCGATTCTCGGCATCCTCGATCCTCCCGCCGCTCGCGCAGGCACCGGGCCCGCGCGACCTGAGACCACGTTACCCATGGGATGGGGCGGAAGGGAACTCCCTCACAGGGTGGTGTGCCGAACTTGGGCCCGAGCCGAAAACGGACCACCTACCCGGCACGTCACCTTGCGGAAGTGCTCAGGGCCAGCGAGTGACCGGGAACCCGCTGGAGCTGTTGTGAGCCCGCCCCGCCGTGTCCTTCAGCTCTCTCGCGGTTGCGTCCACCACGAAGCACACGGGCAGCTCGTCGTTTCCAGGCAGCTTCACGCGGTCATACTTCACGATCACGCGTCCGGGGTTCCCGCCGGTCGTCTTCTCCGGAATGAGGTAGACCTTGCCCCCAAGGAAGCGCGTCCCCGGGGGAGCGACCTTCCGCTGACGAGCGCCGACTGACTCAGGAACAACTCCGACAACGTCTGATCCCGCCGAGAACCACAGAACCCCGTCAGGGTCCTGCCGGTCGTCAATGACGACCAGAAACCGCTCGCCCTCAATCCAACGAAGCTGCTCGCGCATCGCCCGTTCTGCGCCAGCCGGGCAATCGAAAGGCTCGGGCCTGACTTGGACGCCCGGACACCCCATCGCAAGTGCGGCGACGAGCGGCAGCGCTTTGCACACGTCCGGCAGGGGGGGCGCCTTCTGGCCGCGTCCCGTGCGCGCCTGCTTCGAGGTTTCGGGTCGCTGGGTCTTCACGGTTGAACCTTCCTCCGGAACGGCGGCAGGTGACGGACCTGCGCCCCCCGGAACGATGGGGGCAGGGGCTGACATATCAGGCGAGACTGTCTTGGGGGGCACGGAAGGAACACTAGGGGGCACCGGGCGCGCGGCGACGTGCGGCTCGGCGGGCGGGGTGAGCACTTCACCAGTGAGGGCCCAGAGGGCTAAGACGGCGGCAAGCACAGCGGCAGCGGCCCCCGTCGCGAGTCCCCACCGCTTGCGCGAGCGGGGCTTGATCGTCGGCGCCACAGTAACCGGCGCCTCACCCTCGGAGGGCTCGGTCTGCCACTGTTCCGAGGGTAGATGAACCGGCGCCGCGTAGTCCGCTCCCGGCTGCGCCAGAAGCTCCGCAAACTCGCGCCGAAGCGCCTCGGTATCGACTGGGCGCCGCTCAGGGTCTCGGGACAGGATGCTGTCGGCAAGGTCGCTGAGTGCCTCGGGGACGCGAGCGTTCAGCAGCCTTGCCGGTGGAGGAACGGCAGCAGGGTTGTTGAGGGCGAAGCGGTCGCGGTGCTCCGTCGGTCGCGCGTCGGTCAGCAGCTCGTAGAGCATCGCCCCGACCGCGAAGATTTCGTCGGCTACCTGGAAGGCGTACCGCGCCCGGTGCTCGTCCTTGCGTTCGTTCAGAAACCGGAATTGCTCAGGCGCTCGAAATCGATCGGTGCCGGGGGGCAGCCCTGAATCGGTCAGCTCGTCAGCTTGAGCGTAGGTCGCACAGCTATAATCAATGATGACCGGCTCACCGTCGCTCTTTCGAATCAGAACATTGGACAGCTTCAAGTCACGGTGAAGAACGCCCCGGCTGTGCATGTAAGCCAACGCCGAAGCGATCTTCACGAACACGCTCAGAATCTCATGCGCGGTTGGGTGCTTGCGTTCCTTCCACTCTCCGAGCGTCCAGCCGTCCACATACTCAAGAGCAAGGTAGAAATTGCCTGCTTCCGCGTACCCATGGCCACGAAGCGCGACGATGTTCGGATGCCGCAGCATCGAGAGAACCGTCAATTCACGCTCCGAGCGAGCATGAGTCTGCTTTTCGTCCCCGCTGGCCTCCCGGTGACGCGCCACTTTGAGCGCGCGACGCTGCCCGTTCTTCTCCCCAAGATAGACGACCGCAAAGCCGCCGTTGCCGAGTTCCTTCACGACGCGCCAACCGTCAATGACAGTGCCGGATGGCAATCTAATTAGATTGGTAGTCATCGGCTGTCCTCCGACGAACCCCTTGAGAAATGCACGCGCGGAATCACAAGGTTCCGGCCACCCGACCCGCGTATCTCCAACGCGAAAAGCTCGCCGGCACCTGCGGGCGGCGTGTCGGCTACCACGAGCACCCGCAGCGACTCGCCGGGCGCAATCTCCTCGCTTCCCTCTGTTACAAGCCGCGCCCGAAGCGAGACCCCACCCTTGCCCCTCAACGTCGCCTCGCGCGGCGTCCAAGGTCGTTCACTTGCCGAGTTCTTGATCTGGACATCCACCAGCACCCAACCGGCCCCACGGAATGCGTCACCTTCAATCGACCGCAGCCCCCGCGTGTCGTCGGATGCTTCATCAACCCGGCTCGTTTGGACGCCCGCCCTGTTCACGTAGCCCAGCAACACGAAGTCTTCCGGCCCGGGAGGGGGGCGCGGCGCTTCGGCAGGGCACGCGGCTGTCGGCGGCTCGCGGCGTTCCACGTCGATCCGCGCGTCCAGGTCGGCCGGGTCGGTCACGAGCACGAACGCAGCCCGTGCAGGTGCGCGCCCATCCGCGAAGAAGACTGAAAGCTCGTGGCGCTCGCCCGGTCGGAGATCCTCCACGGGTTGAACGACGATCGAGCGCTCGCCTACGTCGACAATCCGAATCCGCGCCCCATCGACCGGAAGCGCCGCCTTGTCGACCGTGCGCGGCAGTCCGTCAACCGTGAGCGTGCTCTTCGCGATCTCCGTCGGGAAGAACAGCCACGTCGGCGTTGACGCTTCGACGCGAACTTCGGGCAACGGTGCATCCGGGTTGACGACGACAGAAACGGCCCGCTTTCGCTCCGTGCGCGGCGGGGCGTCATCGGCTCGCGGTGCAGCTCCCCCTAGCAGCGCGAGCACAAGGGCCAATCTAACGGGTTGCAGCAATGGTGCATGACCTCCCGAGACGGGACGCTAGCACCGACTGCGCTCGCGCAGGGGCGCCCCGAGCAGAGAGGGTGAAGGCGCCGAGCGCCCGCCGATCTCCGGGAAGCGCTCATAGGCCCGCAGGAGCGCGTCTAGGTGGGCGGGGTTGTCCAGGTCAAGCGGTGCGTCCGTGAGTTGCACGACCCAACCCCCCGTCGCCGTGCGCCGCGCCCGTGATATCAGCTCGGCGTCGCGCGCAGGGTCGGGAACAGTCTCTACGGGACCGACTAACGCTCCTTAACTTGGAACGTGAACAGGTAAGGTGAACCACCCTTGTCTGCACAAGCATCGAGGAACCGGATCTCGGCCTCCTGTAATGGAGACAGATTTTCCGATGGAACCTCGTCTGGGTTCAGAATGTTGAACATCAGATCGGTCCAACCCCGGCGTTCCCTAGACCACACGGTTAACCGTTCGGGTGCCCAGAGAATCCACACACTGTCAACATCGCACAAGTAGCCCAAATCAGGAAGAAGCGGCCCAAGTACTGGGTGCTTCAGGTCAACGGCGAGCGCATCAAAGGGATGCACAACAAGGAAAATATTCCTTGATGTCGTCGCTGAATTTCCAATCTTGGATGCCAAACCCTCCTGAGCGGAAATCAGCATCGGTCCAGCCTGCTCAAGAACTTGCCGAGCCGTCTGTGTACGGAGCGAGAGGTAATGCCCCCTGGCATCCCCCCCTCTGGCTTCTATGCGATTAATCGTACTCTCGAACTCGCGGAACCGCCCCGGCATGGACTTAACTTCAAAAGCCACAGTCGAGGCCCCTTGAGAAAAGGGGAGAAACTTTTTCCTCTTCACAGATAGGTCAAACAGCAGGTCCGGCCCTCCATGGGTATCAACCTGGAAAGGGGCCACGCCCATAAATGACGTTGTCAGGATCGCAGCCAAGTGCTCCCCCGCCCGCACTTTGAGAGATTTTAGCTTGTCTGGGCCCAACTTGACTAATTCATCAACTGCCCACGCAAGGGTCCGGTGCCAGATTGCTACGACGGGGGCACCCTTAAGCTCAACAGGAGCACCCGTATTCTCGTCGATTACGATCATCGCACCAGCCCTCATGCAGTTCTTCAAACCTATTCTTACGGCGCGTGTCGATGCCTAAGCGCCTTCAAGGAACGTCCAGGCAATCCCACTCTCTCGCACATACGCAGCTACGAAAACCCGCTTATTCAGTATACGCGCACGGCGGCCATGCCTGACACGTACATCGCGCCCCACCAGTTCAGGCGCGCAAACTGCTAGCGGCACACCTTGCCGCCCCAGAGGAACGCGCCGACGGCGAGCGGCACGCTGTAGGCCGCTACGTGCCCCGTCGGCATCAGGTACGCGACGAGCAGCTCGTTTTCCCAGCCGCCCGGCTTCCCTTCATCCAGTCGGGTTCAAGCGTGCGCCCTGCGCCGACCGCGATTGCCCGGCAGTTTCCCTCTCGCCCCGCCCTGACGTGCATCCCGGGCCGGTGCGAGTGGTCGAAGGCAACGGTCAGACTGGGGCCGCCCCAATCGTCGGCGACTTTCGCGGTGTCACGCCGTCGGGTTAGTAGGTGATCGAGCTGAACGCCTTTGGCTGGCGCAGCTTGAAATCGCCCTTCACGATCGCCCGGATGGTCGTCTCGTCGTACTCGGCGCGGGTGTCGTGCTCGGAGAGGATCAGATCCTCGTCGAGCCCGTAAATGAATTGGCGCCAGTCGGCACAGAACGTGATCCGCGTCACCGGGACGCGCGTCGTCATCACGAAGGGGAAGCCGCGAATCGTCCCCTTGTCGAGCATCTCCTGACGGAAGATGAAGATGCCCGAATCCTTGAGCTGCATCAGCGCGGTCGCGCGGGTCGGGTGAATGACCCACGCCGCAGCGCCCATGCGAACGTGCGCGGTCAGCGGCAGCTCAACCGCCTTGTCGATGTCGGCGAGGTATGCCGCAGCGGTCGTGCCCGTGCTCGCGAAGACCTGAGCGGCGTCGAGCTGCACGAAAAGACCCTTCGGCGCGGCGCCCGTGCCGTCACCGTTGAAGCCAGCGTCGTCGAGGGCATCGGCCACGGTGGCGCGGATGTCCTCACCGACTCCCGCGTCACCGACCCCCGGCGTACGCAGCAGGTCGTTGCTGATGTCGGTCAACACCATTCCCTTGTGCGCCTTGAGGACGAGCTTCCCGTACTTCGGCGCGCTCCTCGGGACGGTCTCCCCCTCGCCAACCCACTTGAAGACCGAAGTCCCCGTCTGCGTGCCCATGTGCAACTCGCCCTTGAACGGCTGGGTTCGCACGCCGAGCTTGAGCAGCGCGGCGTCGGGCCGCAGGAACTCGATCACTTCGCCGCTCTGCTGGATCGGCACGAGCACGCCCGCGCTGTCGAACTTGCTGAGCTGAACCGCCTTCTGCACGTCAGCGTTGCCGAAGCGCTTCGCGGCGTCGGTCAGCTCGGCCGCGCCCGTGCGGCGACCCAAGGCGATGACGCTCTTCGTGAACGCGCCGAAGTTCGCAACGCTCGCGTAGACGCTACCCTCGCGCGTCGCCCTGTCTGTACCCACGCGGCCGGGGGCGCTTCGGGCCGCAGCGTTGATTAGCTCACGCGCGACCTCGGGGCCGAGCGCCTTCACCATTTCCGCAATCTGCTCGCGAGTCATTACTTCACACTCCTGGGATGTAGCTTTTGAATGCCTCGACGAAGCTGTTCGCGGCGTCGGCAGCGTTGAAACCCCTCGTCTTCTCCTCGTCCTCGTCCTCGTTGTCGGCCTTCGCTTCCGCTTGCGCGTCGAGCAGTTCGACGACCCGCTTCGCGATCCGCTCGACGATGTCTTCACCCTCACCGTCGAGCGACTTCGCGCGCACAGCTCGCGCGTTCGCCGGGATCGTCACGATCGAAACTTCGAGCAGCTCTTGAGCGTCACAGTCGAAGCCGCCCCGCTCGTTCTGCCGGTAATGACCCGGGAGCATCAGGTAGCGGACTGAGACAGCGTTGAGGATGCCCTTCGCGACCTTGCGCTCGACCTTGCGCGCGAAGTCGTCTTCGTCGTCAAATTCGACATCGATCATCAGCGCGTCGCCTTCGACGTAGACGCGCCCCTTGCCGATGGGAAGCGGCGGCTCAGCTCCCGTGAGTGCAGCCTGAGCGCCGTCATCGTGATTGAAGAGAACGACGCCGTTCGCGTTGTACCCGTCGATCCTCCAACCCTTGACGTTCAGCCGGTCGGAGTAGCGATCGAAGTCGCCGTCGCTCGCCCGGAACGTGTAGACACGCCGACCGCTGCCAGCCTCGACGGCGGTCAGCGCAGCCGCATCCTTCCGAACGGCGGCGAGCTGAAGAGAGCGTGTAATCGGGAGCGGCATACCTCCCGGTAAATGGGTGCGCTTTTCCCGAGTGGTTCAGTCGCCCTTCGCGGCTTCGGCGTTCGCTTCGGCCGAGCTGCCCGCGGCTGGCGTCGGCGTCGCCTGCGGCTCGTTTGGTTTCTGTCCGGGCAACAGCTCGGCGAAGCCTGTCCGCTCGGGGTGCGGCCTGAACCCGGCTTCGGTGCGCCACTCGTCGAAGGTGAACGCGCTCGGAAGCGTGCCCATCACACGCAGCCGGTGCTCCCGGTCGGCGGGCACGGGCGAGTCGTAGGAAAGGATCACGTCGTCTTCGAAGCGCGGGGCAAGGTGCTTTTGCATCGCGGCAAGGAAGACTTCGGCGCGCGGTTTCGTCGCCTGCTCTGCCAGGTGCTCACGCGCCGCGTAGCTCGTCGCCCTGTTACTGCTCGTCACGTCGCCGACGATCTCGGGCGGCACGCGGTAGACCATCCGCACGAAGTCCATGTTGGCGGTCATCGCGGAGCGCGGAAATCTGGTCATCGGATGCAGCTCGGCCCCGCCCCCACCGCGGAGCGGGAGAGCGGGGCCGGCTGGCCGCAGTGGGACGCGGAGGGGGTCAGCCCTTCTTGGCCTTGCGCTCGGCGCGGGACTCCTCGGCCACGCGTCGGCGGTAGCTGTCGCCCTCAATGCTGATGATGCTGGCGTGGTGGATGACGCGGTCGATGAGAGCGATGGCGCACGCGGCGTTGGGGAAGATGGTGGTCCATTCCGAAAACGGCAGATTGGTCGTCAAGACAATCGGCTTTTTCTCATACCTGCGCGACACCACTTGGAAGAGCAGGTCCGCGTTCCGGGCGTCGTAGGAGAGGTAGCCAATCTCGTCGATGACGAGCAGACCCGCCTGGGTGCAGTAGTGCTTCAGGCGCCGGTCCAGGGCCCTGGCGGAGTCCTGACTGCCCAGGTCGAGCAGCAGTTGGGAGGCGGTGGTGAAGAGGACGGAGTGGCCAGCCTGCACGGCGTTGTAGGCGATGTTCTGGGCAATCATCGTCTTGCCCAATCCCTGAGGGGCGACAAGGACGACATTGGCGGGGCGGGCCATGAAGTCCAGGGCCAGGGCGCTCTCGACGGCCGGCCTGTCAATGCGCTTGGGCCAGCCCCAGTCGAAGTCGGCCATCGTCCTGAGCGCGCCGAGCTTGCTGCGTGACAGGCGCCGCTCCACGCTGCGACGAGCCCGGTCCTTCGTCTCCTCCTCGGCGATGGCTTCCAGCAGCTCGGTCGGCCCCCACCTGCGCTTGGTGGCCATGGCAATGAGGTCATCGAGTGCGTCGCTGGTGTGGCTCAGGCCGAGGGCGGTGAGACGTTCTTTCAGGGGCATCATGGTGCTTGCTCCGGGTCGCCCTCGAGGAGGGCGTCGTAGGCGTTGAGGGAATGCTGGGGGACGCGCTGCTCACGCACGCGCGGGTCATCTGGCAGCACCAGGGGCAGCGGCGGAGGCGCCCCCTTCTGACGGCGTCGCTGGTCGAGGACGTGGGCGACGGAGGCGGGCCCGAGTGCGCCGCGCTCGAGCGTCTCGGCCAGGGCGGCGTCCAGTTCCGCGGCGCCGTAGCGCTCTGCTAGCGCCAGCAGCTTCACGGTGTGGTTGCCGAGGTTGTCACCGCGGTCGGCGAGCGCCTGGAGCATCTGGTCGGCGCGTGGGCAGCGGGCGCGCAGCAAGTCCCGTCCGCGCAGCTCGTGGGCGTGGGCCTTCTTCCTGGCCAGCGCGGCCAGGTGCTGGGCGTCCTCGACGAGGGCGCCCTTGTCCCAGCTGCGCACGTGCGAGGCGACCTGCTGGGCGCCGTCGAGCAGGCGCACCGTGGTGGCAGAGGCCACCAGCGTGAGAGGACGGCGTACCAGGCCATCCGGAATCGAGTAGTCATTGCCGTCGAAGCGCACGTAGGGCGTCTTGCCGGAGGAGGCGGGGCGCACCACGTCGGTGGGCAATGGGTGGGCGGGCAGCGGCAGCAGGCGGGGACGCTCGTCTTCCAGTGCCTCGGCCACCGTGCGGCCCGAGGCGTCGCCGGGCACCCGACGCTGGTGGGCCACCTCGTCCACCCAGCGCTTGAGCTGCCGATTGAGGTCGTCCAGGCCGTGGAAGCTGCGAGCGGCGAAGAAGGAATCGCGCAGGTAGCGGATGGTGCGCTCCACCTTGCCCTTCTCGTTGCCGCGGTAGGGGGCACAGGGTTTGGGCGCGAAGTGGTAATGCCCGGCGGCCTCCAGCACGCGGGGGTGGAAGCGGATGGCGTCTCCGGCCCGCTCCAGCACGACGGACTTCAAGTTGTCGTAGAGGAGGCTGCGAGGCACGCCCCCGAGCGCCTCGAAGGCCTGGACGTGGCCCTGCAGAAAGCACTCCATCGTCTGCCCCAGGAAGAAGCGTGCGTACATGGCGCGCGAGTGGCCCAGCACCAGCACGAAGCAGGAGAGCGTCCGGGAGGCCCGCCCCACCTGCACCTTGCCGAAGCTGCCCCAGTCCACCTGCGCCTCTTCGCCAGGTAGGGTGCAGCGGCGCAGGAAGGCCTCGGCCTGGGGCCCAGGGCGCACCCGCCGCACGTAGCGCTTCACCTGCTCGTAGCCCCCCGGGTAGCCCCGGGCCTTCACCATGTGGAAAAGGCGCGTGGCCCTCAGGCGCGGGTGGGCCTTGAGGGTGGCGTCGATGAAGTCCGTGTAGGGGCCCAGCACGGTGGGTTTCACCGTGCTCCTATCGGCAGGGGCCACCTGCACGTCCTCGAGGGCCGCCTCCACGGTGTCGTGGTGCAGGCCCAACTCCGTGGCGATGGTGCCCACCGGCCAGTGCTCCGCGTAGTGCAGCCGGCGGATGCGGGCACGTACCTCCGGGGCAATCATCCGCCCACCTCCTCACGGAAGGCCGCGCCGCCAACGCGGGCCCACTCGGGTGCGCGCCAAGGTGGTGTGGCGGAGGAAGGGGCTTTGGCGCCCGCAGAACGTGCAGGCGGGAGAAGGCGGCAGTGCATGCGGAGGGGGCCTCGCTGCGCTCGGCTCCGAGGCCACCTGCGTGGTGGCCTGGACCGGCGCGAGTGGCACCGTCGCCTCGTGAGCCGCCTCCGGGGGAGCCTGATGCGTCACTTTCCTGCGTCGCTCCCGGTATGCAGCCTGGCGCGCAGCGTGGGCGTGCCGCCCGTCCCGCGTGCGCTGGTAGCGCCGCCCGGCCGCACGCACCGACTCCGCGCGCGCCCTCCTGCCGCAGGCCCGCTCGCAGTAGCGCTGGCCCCGGTCGCATCCGGTGCACAGCTGAAACAGCCGTCGGCACTCCGGCCGACCGCACACCGCCAACCGCAGCGACTCCACGCGCAGCCTCCCGCGCGCGCCGACTTCTGGCGCTACGCCCCGGACTGCGCTACCCCTGCCTCACCGGCCCGCCCCTCTCGCACACCAGGGCGCGCCTCCAGGAGGGCCCTCCAGGTGTCGCTGGTGGGCCTTCCGTTTTTCAGGACGCGCGCGACCGCGGACTCCACCGGCGCACTCCCCACCCCTCAACTTTTTGGCTGCACGCGCCGACGGTGCCGGCCACGAAGTCACGGAACTCCGGGCGACCGATGACCAGGAATCAGCGCTTCCTGGAGACCATCAACAAAGTCCATGAGGAACCGGCGCAGGTCGACGAGCTGCATATCTTTGAATGGGGTGTCGAGCCTCGCGAACGTGGTTCGGCCTGACGTAATCATCACCCGCCCGGCGTTCGTCGGCCCGCCATACTCACGAGCGAGTGATTCCTTGAACGCCTTCGCGGGACCTGCCTGCGATTCGTTGAAGCCCTCGATCGCGATGACCGCGCCCGGCAGCATGTTGTTGTAGAAGGCGTTCTTCGTGTAGTGCGCCGCGTGCTCGTCGGTGTCGACTTCGTCGCCGAGCGCATAGGCGATCCCGATGCCGCGCCCGAGCGGGTCAGCCGGGTTCAGGCGCTTCACGTAGACGACGCTCGCGGCTGGAATCGTGAACATGCGACCGCCAGCCGTGACCGTGTATGTCCGCTCAGCCTTCGGCTTGCTCAGGTCCGGCAGCGCGAGCACGCAATCGGGCGGCACCGGCCACAGACCGACCGGCACGCCCGCGACTTCCTCGACGACAGCGAAGAACTCGCCCGTCAGGTCGTAGTGCGTACAGAACAGCTTCGCGAAGTCGCGACCCGTCATGTAGTCGTTAGGGTCCGCGAGCAGCCGCAGCAGTGGATGGTCGGGCAGCTCGACCGCACCGGCCACGTCGACGAGCGCCTTCAAGCGCTCGCGACGCACGTCGCCGCAGGCCCGACGAAGCGACACGTCGACGAGCGTCTTCCGAGTCGTAGGGTCTCGCCGCTGGAAGGCACGCCAGGTCACGTCAGCGAAGGCGTCGCCCACCGTGTCGACGATGGTCCCGAGCCATGGCATTTCGGCGTAGGACGCGAGCAGCGCGGGCACCTCGCGACGTGGCGGGGCCGCAGCCCATCGGCTCAGCTCCAAGCCGGTCCCCTTGCGCTTGCTCCCGCTCAGCGCGGCGCGCACCCTGTTGAGCATTCCCATTGCGTGACCTCGGACGGCGAAGATCTGCCCAAGCTAAATGGGTGCGGTTTCGCGAAGTTTTTCTGTCGGTTGCAGGGGGAGCAGGCTCGGCGCAGTGGAGGTTTCACCTAAAATCATCGACTCGCGAGCCTCAAAACTCCATGGGGCGCACGCGGGCCTAGCCGCAGCGGGCGATGCGTTCAGGACCACGCCTCCGCCATGAGCAAATCGCCACAGGGCCGCGCGTTTTTTCTCAAAATTTTCTGAGCGTGTGTGCGCGCCGAGCAAGGTTAGTCCTTGCCGCATGTAGGATAAGGAGCCCGGAGGGGTCGGGAGGCACCCACCCACCCCCTCACACGCTCGGCCATGCGCGCTATACTCCAGCCCTATCCAACTAACAGACTAACCCTTGACCATAGCCATGAAGCCAGAATCAGAACGGGTCATAGAAGCAGATGTAGACGCGCTAAGAAAACAAGCCGAGCAACTCTCCGCAGACAATGCCCGCCTGCAAGCCGAATTGGACGCTTACAAAGCTGATCGGCGATCGGCAGGGAAACGCCGCAGTCAGCTTGTAATGTGGTTCAGTAAAGTGGTGTGGAACCTATGGGCTGGTCCTGACCTCGCAGCAAGCGCAAAACGCATAATACAACGCCTGAAAGATACGAGCACGCTTGATGGCGACGAAGTGATCGATTTGCTTGCCGCTGCATTCAACCGAATCTTTCAATACGGGAAGATCGCTCTAATCATCGCCCTCGTTCCTTTCACACTCAGCACATGTCAGACCCATCTGCTAAACACACAGAACGACCTAATCGCCGAGCAGAACCAGTTTCTTCAAACACAGATCAAGCTTCAGCAAGAGCAAATACAATCACAGCGCAGCGAAACCAATACCCTTCGTGCCACGTCACTGATCGGGACTCTATATGACAGGTCGGAATGTCAGCTAGAAGATCGGAGCCAGTGCCCTATCGCCGCTAGCGCCCGAGCACGAGCTGAAGCGGCTGTTGCCTACGCAGGTATCATGCGCACTAACCTTGAAAAGCTACCTATTGGCAACTGGCCATTCGCTTCCCAGAAGTACTCAACACCACACCCTTACGCCCCTAGGGTCAATCTGACTGGCGTAAACCTAGAAGGCGTGAATCTGTGGAGCGCCGATCTTTCACGTACTGACTTCTCATTCGGGAACCTTGCGGGCGCAAAACTGAACGGCGCAAATCTTAAGACAAGTGCCTTTTACGCCACAAACCTGAGCCACGCAGATTTGAAATTAAGCTATCTGGACGAAGCGAGCCTAATCTTTTGTAAATGCCAAGACGCACAATTTATTCATGCCTCGCTCAGGAATGCTCTGCTTATCAGGGCGGATTTTACAGGCGCATTGTTCGGATCGACCGATCTGTCGGGGGCAGATATTCGAGGCGCAAACTTTGCCAAAACCACTTTCGGGTCACCCGAAATGCCTCTTAATCTTAAGGGCGCCATCTATGACGACTTTACAATTTGGCCAGATGGCCATGATGCGAGCATAGCCCGTAATCGCGGGGCGGTTCATGTAAATGAGTTACCAGCAGACGCCGTGCGGGGTCTCATGCGAATCTCCTATCCTGACACTGTCTTCGCTCCTGAGACACTATACTCTCCCTACGTAAAGCAGTGATTCCGACAATTTGCTTACAAGAAATTCAAGGATACTTGTCTTCGCTCATTGACGAGAACGTCCGCCTTCGACACTTCACCGCCTGTACGCAGTATGCGATCCATTGGCGGCGCCAGCCGCTCGGCGTCTTGCGCTCCTCGCAGCGCAACTCGCCTTGCCCACGCAGCAATCGCACGCCACACAGCTCGCAACGCACAGGGTACAGGTTACGCCGCCGAGCTGCCGGTAGCTCAGCGCAGGCCATGTGCCGCGCCCCCACGGTGCGCTCGTAGACGATGACCTCGCCCGGCTCCAAGGGGAGCGAGCACACCGCACACGGCCCGCGGCGCCTTGCGACCATGACCGGCATGCTCAGCGCCCCCGCTCGACGAGCATCAGGCGCAGGTCGGCTAGAGCACGCACGAGCATTCGGTCGACCCGGCTATTCGGCGCTCCCCAGGCTTCGGCCACCGAACGCACAGACTGAGCCGCCCGGTTGATGCCGAACACGCGGGAGACCAGCTCACGCCGATCGGGTGCAAGGTGGCGCACGGCTTCGAAGACCCGGGCTCGGCGCTCGGCGGCGAGACACAGCGTCGCAGGGTCGGCAGCTGCGGGAGAATTCACGTCGAGCGTGCGAAGTGCGGCTTCGGCTTCGTCAACCAATCTCGCACGGCCCGGCTCCCTCTCGGCATTGGCGGCTGGAGCATCCAAGCTCTCGCACCGGACGGGGCCGTGATCTCGCTCCCTCGACTTCTCTGTTCTCCCCTTGTGCGCGCCGAGCACGGTTCCAAGTGCCCGGGCTGCGGAAATCGGAACCGGGAGGGTGTCTCCAGGTTCGTCCACCGCGAGGGCAAGCTGCGGAATGCTAGGCCCTTTGGGTTGCGAGCGAGCGGAGCACGTTCGCCCATCGGTGCCGGTGCCCGTGAACCACCGGCCAAAAAACGCACGCATTTACCGTGATGGGAGAAACAACGAAAAACAAACATGATTGAAGTTCTCGAAAAGTACATTCCGCAGGTCATCGCAGCGCTCACCCAAGCCGGGCCTGATGGCCTCACCGTGAAGGAGCTGCGCGGGCACCTCGTCGCGGGTGAGCAGTTCACTCGACGGGCCCTGACCCTTCTGCTGGCCACCGGCGCGGTGCGCGTGTCCCACCGTCACAGGCCCGGCGTGCGCGGTGCGGTGCCGCGCGTCTACATGCTCGCCGACCCCAACGCGCTGACGCCGGTAGCTACGCCGGCCCCACGTCGAGAGGAGGTGACGGAGTGACTGACGCGGCTCGTATTTCCTTCCCCTCTCTCTCTATTCTCCTTAAGGAAGAGAGAGTTCCGTCACTCCGTCACGTCCAGAGTGAAAACCCCAGTGACGGAGCAATGACGGAGCCCCAGCGCGTTGGGACTTCCGTCACAGCTCCCCCCATGCCGGCCCATGTTGACGCGGAAAACCCGGCGTCGGGCCCTGTGCAGGTGCCCGCTTCCTGGACGGTCTGCCTGACTGACTCGCGCTTCACTCCCGGGAGTCTGGAGGTCGTGGAGTTCCGCTCAGCGGGCGAGCTGATGGGCGCTCTTTACGAGGTGGCAGCCGCTCCGCTCGTGCGCCCGGAGAAGGACGGCCGCGCCATCATCCCGGCCAAGCCGCATCCGCCCCGCGCTGATGGGCTCTACGAGGGCAAGGACGGTCAACCGACGCCAGCCCCCTACCGCCGCAACGCGAACTTCTCTCACGTCACCCTGGCCATCGTGGACTTCGACGGTGAAACGCAGGCCGCGCTCGATGCGTGGCTCGCGAGCCTGCGCCGCCGTGGGTTGTGGTTCCTCGCCTACCCGACGCACTCCTACGGGCGCACCGCGAAGCCCATCCGCTACCGCGTCGTCTTCCCGTTCAGTGAGCCCGTGCCCGTTGGCTCGGCGAGCCGCTGGTCCGAGCGCCTTTGGCCGCACCTCATGCAGTGCGTGGGGCTCGGGGGCCTGACGGAAGCCACGTTGAAGGCCGATATCTCCTGCAAGGACGTTGCGCGGCTCTACTACCTGCCAAGCTGGGACCCCTCCAACGCGCTGCCACGTCCAGCCCCGGAGCACCACCAAGGCCAGCCGCTCGACGTGCAGGCCGAGTTCGGTCCTCTGCTGCGGCAGCCCTTCGCACGCTACGCCGAGAGGCCCAACGAAGAACAGGTGGACGGCTCGCGGGTGGCCGACCTCAAGGACGTGCGCAATCGACTCCGGCGCTTCAAGCGTCCCGACGCCGTGACGGTTCTCACGCAGATGGACGCGGGCGAAGTTCTCATGCTCGACGGACAGCGGCACCTGGGCATCAACAGGCTGACCGAAATGCTCGCCCGCGTGGCCACGCATGAGGAGAGTTCGGAAAGCCTCCTCGAAATCGCGCGCCGCTCGCTCGATGCGCTCGTGCGGCTGGAGCCCTCCCGTGACGTGTGGGGTGAAGCGCTGCGAGGCCTGCGCGGGGCTCGCGCCAAGCTCACGCAATGGGACCTCCAGAGAGCGGCCCAACGAGCAGCGGAGTACGCGGAATGGCGCCGTGCGCTGGGACTGGTGGCCAGCTCGGGCCACCGAAACGAGGGCGCGTAATGAGCACGATTATCCATCCCAGTGACGCGCTGGCGCACGCAGCCGATACAGCAGCAGCGCTTACCCAGGTTGCCAAGCTGCCGCTCGTGAAGGTCGTTCCGCTGGAGCGCTACCTTGCACGGCGGCACGATGGGCGCGGCTTCGCTCCGGAGTTCCTGACGCAGAAGGCAGCCGAGGACTACCTGATTCTGCGAGGGCTGGTGGACCCGCGAAATATGTGGCCGCGTGGAGTCAGCCCGTTGGCCGCTTCACCCAACGTGCCGGGCCTCTGCGCGGGCGTCATGGCCATTGAGTGCAAGCCGAACGCGCCCGATCTCCTCATGCGCAAGGACGAGACGCTCGCGGTCAACACCTGGGAGGCTCCTACGCTCGTGCCGGTTTCGGGCGATTGGTCCGACGTGCGGCGCGTTCTGCTCTGGCTCGCCGAAGACGAAGCCGGCCTTGACTGGCTGCTCAACTGGATCGCGTTCAAGGTGCAGAATCCGGGCTCCAGGCCGGGCACCGCCATCCTTCTGCAAGGGCCCCCGGGCTCCGGAAAGAACGTGCTCTATCGCGTGCTCGCGCACCTGCTTGGGCCCTCCAACTGCGTCCAGATTGGCGAGGCGGACCTGGCCAAGCCCTACAACCTCCACTTCGCTACGAAGCTCCTCATCTTCGCCAACGAGCTGCTCGACAACCACAAGCGCGGCGGCTCGCTCGGCGACGGGCTCAAGGCGATGATCACCGACAGCGAGGTCTTCCTGGAGAGCAAGGGCGTTCCCCGAACCCCAGCATCCAACCGCGCCGGGCTCCTCGCCGCTACCAACCGAACGAAGCCCATCGAAATCGAGGAGAACGACCGCCGCTGGACGGTGTTCCACAACAAGACCAAGCCCGCCGAGTATCAGCACCCGGACCTCGGCATGACGCATCGGGAGTTCTTGGAGTCGCTGCACGCGCCGGGTGCGGACGACGCCTTTACGCCGGAGTTCATGGTGCAGGTGGCGGCCTTCGCTCACGCCATGCTCAACCGCGCCGTGGACGCGCGGCGAGTCCGCAGGCCGCATGTGAACGCCTCCCGCGAGGAGCTACAGCAGCTCAGCGAGCCGGTGACGGAGCAATTCCTGCGCGAACTCAAAGAGAGCCCAGATGGGGACGGGCTGCTTCGCGACTGGGCGACGAAGAGTCCCACCGCGCCGTCGAACATGCACGCGCCTCCGGGGCCCGTGGTCGGCAAGACGAAGGCGTTCACGAACGACGTGCTGTATGCGGCGGTCTGCGGCTTCTGCCGTGTGGTGGGGCAGAAGCATCCGCCGCAGAAGAGAACCTTCCTTTCCGCGCTGAAGTCGGCGGGCTGGACTGAGCAGCGCGACAGCAAGACGCGGGGCTGGCTACCTCCGTGGCATCAGACGGGCGACGATGCAACGGCGCTCGCAACGAACGTCGTTCCTCTCACGGGACCGCGTAGCGCTGCCGGGACGAGTGCCAATGCCGCACACTCGACAGCCGAGCCCAGACCGGGTCACGCAACGCCCAGCAACGGGAGCTGAGCCCTGCGATGAACATGCCCACGGAAGCGGGCTCCAGCGCGCCCGAGTTTCTCACCGTCGACGAAGCCGCCGATCTCCTGCGCGTGAACCGTAAGACGCTCTATGAGTCGATCCGGCTCGGGCAGGTGCCGGGGGTCGCTCGCATCGGGAAAGCGCTGCGGATCCGCCGTGGCGCCCTGGTAGAGTCCTCCCCCAGTAAGGGACGCGGTCCTGACGACAGGTGTCGACGATGAGCGTCAGGCTGCGGCGGTGGAAGAACAAGGCAGGGAAGTCCCTGGAGGCGTGGACCGTGGACGTGGTGTTTCAGTATCCGGACGGAAGCGAGCGGCGGGTCTCCAAGACCTCGCCCGTTCAGACCCGTCGCGGTGCTGAGCAATACGAACGCGAGCTGCGGGCCGCCCTCCTCAACGGGACTTTCGGAAAGGAGAAGTGCGGCGAGGAAAGCGCGATCACTCTCGCGGAGTTCACCCCGCGTTTCCTCACCTACAGCGAGAACAACAACAAGCATTCGAGCGTTTTCAGCAAGAGACAGATCCTCACCCACCATGTCCTCCCGTTCTTCGGGAAGATGGCGCTCGCGAAGATCGGCCCGGCTGAAATCGAAGACTTCAAGGCGCTAATGCGGAAGAAGAAGTCAGCCGCTCGCGCCCGGAAGGAAGCTCCCACAAAGGCGGCGATCCGGAAGCGGCAGGACGTGGAGCCCAAGCCTCTGAGCTTGAAGACCATCAACAACGTTCTGACCGTGCTTCACAAGCTGCTGACGCTCGCGGAAGAGCAGCGGGTCATCCCGCAGGCGCCGCGCGTGAAGCTCTTCGGAAAGGTGCCGAAGGCTGCCTTCGACTTCCTGAACTTCGACGAAGCCGAGCGGCTTGTCACCGATGCCGAGCCGGACTGGCGGCCGGTGCTGCTCGTCGCCCTCAAGGCGGGGCTGCGGCTGGGGGAGCTAATCGGGCTCCAGTGGACCGACCTGGACTGGCAGCGGAGCACCCTTCACGTTCGCCGGACTATCTGGCGCGGGGTGGAGGGCTTGCCGAAGGGCGGGCGCGAGCGGGCGGTCGAGCTGCCTGCGTCCATGGTGGATGCCCTCAAGGCCCACCGACACCTGCGGGGCCGCTTCGTGTTCTGCCAAGAGGCCGGACAGCAGCTCACCGAAGGGAAGATGAAGCAGCCGCTTCGTCGGGCCCTCCGGGCAGCGGGCATCACCCGCGAGCAGGGGCAAATCGGCTGGCACGACCTGCGGCACAGCTACGGGAGCCACCTCGCAATGAAGGGGGTTCCGCTCAAGGTCATCCAGGAGCTGATGGGGCACGCGACCATCGAAATGACGATGCGCTACGCCCACCTGAGCCCCGAGACGCGAAAGCAGGCTGTCGCGGTGCTCGACGCGCCCTTTGCGCCGGCACGCGACATAGACGCAACACGGCTGGAAGGTGCTGCTAACCAGCCGTGATCACGGCCTAAAAATGTGGAGGCAGCGGGAATCGAACCCGCCGCTTCCCATTCAGGCTTCGCGAGTGCTTCAGCGCGCCGACTTTGTCGAGTCCCGTGCGGCCAGCCAATTGTCGTGCAGCCACTTCTCCGTCTGCCGATGGCCGGGCATGTTGATCCACACGATGTCGCGCTCGAACACCATGACGCGCTCGTTCGCCCCGACGATGACCCAGAACCAGCGGCCGTCCCCGGTGTTGCGCATCTTGACCTTCATGCCCGTCACGGTGATGACCTCCGGGCGGCCCTGGCGCGTGACACGGATCGGCTCGTCATGGGGCTCTATCCAGCTGATCTCCATGCGCGGCAACAGGTCGGGCGCGAACTCCTTCAGGAAACCCATGGCAATTTCCCGGGTGCGCTCCCGGGAGGGCAGCTTGTCGCTCTCGTAGGCCAGGTCCATGTGCGCGAAGCCCTTGAGCAGGCCGGCACCGTTGACGACCAGGCTGTAGTGCTCTCCGCCGAGCCCCGCGTTGCGCCCGTCCTGGCGCTCGAAACGGGTCAGGGTGGCTCGCTCACCATCGACGGTGACGTCGCGCGTGGAGACCTGCTTGTACCCCTCGGGCGTCAGGCTGTTGAACGAGGGGGTCGTCTTCGCGGTCTGGACGGCACTGGCTGGCATCTTTCGCTCCTTCGCTGTCTGGGCATACGCGGTGACACTGGCTGCCAGGACCAGACTGGCGGCCGCGGTCCACCCCGCGATGGCATTGCGCTTCTTCATGGGGGGCTCTCCTCGGGATTGCGTCGGCATGTCCGCATGCCTGTCGATTGCTTCAAGTCATCCCGCGGCTGTCACGGCCCTCCCCTGCGCTCCAGCCCTCCCCTCGACAGGCCCTCCATTCCTCCGTGCTCCGAATATTCCTGGCGAAGTTATTGGCAGAGTGCCAATAATGCCCCATGCATCATTCCGCCCGTGCCGCGCTGCTGCAGGAGGTGAACGGTCCCTTCGTCATCGACGAGGTGGAGCTGGAGTCGCCACGCGCGAACGAGCTGCTGGTGCGCGTCACCGCGAGCGGCATCTGCCACACGGACCTCACGTACCGCGCGGGCGCGGGCCGCTTCCCGCTGCCGGCGGTGCTGGGGCACGAGGGGGCGGGCGTGGTGCAGGCCGTGGGAGAGGCGGTGACGGACTTCGCGCCGGGCGACACGGTGGTGCTCAGCTACTTCTCGTGCCGCGCCTGCGGCACCTGTGTGAGCGGACACCCCGCGTACTGCCAGCAGGGGCCGGCGGGCAATGTCTCGGGGGCGCGGCCGGACGGCTCGTTCCCCATGCGCTGGCGCGGGCAGCCCGTCCGCTCGAGCTTCTTCCACCAGTCGTCGTTCGCCACCCATGTGCTCGCGCATCAGCACAACGCGGTGAAGGTCGACGCCTCGGTGCCTCCCGAGCTGCTCGCTCCGCTGGGCTGCGGCTTCCAGACGGGCGCGGGCGCGGTGCTCGAGGCCTTCCGGCTCCAGGCCGGGCAGCAGCTCGCCGTCTTCGGGGCGGGCGCCGTCGGTCTCGCGGCCATCATGGCGGCGCGGGTCGCGGGAGCCTCCTCGGTCATCGCCGTGGACCTGAGCGCGGAGCGCCTCGAGCTCGCTCGGGAACTGGGCGCCACGGACACCTTCCTGGCGACGGAGCCTGACCTCACGAAGAAGATTCTCAAGCGCACGCGGGGTGGCGCCGACTTCGCGCTGGAGTGCGTCGGCCTGCCGCAGGTGCTGCGCCAGGCGTTCGACGTGACGCGGCCCCTGGGCACGTGCGGACTGCTGGGCATGCCCGGCCGCGACAATTCGGACGTCACCCTGCCGATGATGGGGCTGCTCGTCGGCAGGCGGCTGGTGGGCATCCTCGAGGGTGACGCGGACCCGAAGACGTTCATCCCCCGCCTGGTCACGCTGCACGCCGAAGGGCGCTTCCCGCTGGAGAAGCTGAGCCGCCCCTACGCATTCGAGGCCATCAACGACGCGGTTCACGACATGGAGACGCGCACGGCCATCAAGCCGGTGCTGCTCATGCAGGGAGGGTGAAGCCCATGACGTTCGACGAAGCGGTGAAGGCCGAGCGGATTTCCCCGGAGCAGGCGCTCGCGCTGTTCGACAGCCTGCCCACCGTGGACCTCGCATTCATGCGTGGGACCTGGAAGGGAGGCGAGCTGCGGACGGGCCACGCGCTGGATGGCCTGCTCGGCGCGACAGGCTGGTACGGCAAGCAGTTCCTCGACGAGGAGCGCGTGCACCCGTTGTTGTTCTTCACCGCCGACCGCTCGGCGGTGTTCCCCGTGGACCCGAGGAAGTGGCCATCCCCCACGCTTCAGGGCGCCGTGGGGCAGCACCGCGCGGACGTCGAGACGGACACGTTCAAGGCACGCCTGCGGCTGACCGTGTATCGGGGGAAGCTCAGCGCGACGATGGTCTACGACGACCGGCCGATTCTCGACGTCTTCCGGAAGGTGGACGACAGCACGTTGCTCGGGGCGATGGACGCGCGCGACATGCCGCAGCCGTACTTCTTCGTACTGCGACGCGACCCGGGCGCGGCGAAGCTGTTCCCCGCCCGCTGAGCCGGGCAGGGCTGCGCGGCCTCGTGCGCGCCTTGCGCGCCGCGACATGGAATTGCCTTGCATCTGTCATGCATCTCCATCTGCACCGATATGTCTCCGCGTGATGGGCATTCGTCGGGTGCTGCAACGGCATCCCGCCGCGGTGCAGAGGGGACAACACCATGTCGAGACCCGGAATGGCCGCGCCACGCGGCCTGCTGTGCACGCTATTGGCGCTGTCCTTGTTGACCAGTGCCTGCGACGACGGGACGGCGCGTTCCGGAGAGAGCTCCGGCCCGTTGCTCGAAGGGCCCTTCGTCGCGGTGTCACGCGAGCTGAGCGCCGAGTCGTGGGAGCGCCTGCGCCTGGGGCTCGGCGTGACTCCGGAGACACGCAACGCGGAGGGAAACGGGACGTTCTACCTGGCGCTCCGCAAGAAGGAGCTGGACCAGCGCTGGTTCATGTCCGCCATCTTGAAGCATGACACCCCGGCGGACGTCTTCGGCAACTTCGTCTACTCGCTGGGCGCGCGCGTGGTGTCCTTCCAGGTGCAGAACGGCAAGCTGTATGCGTTCGACGTGGATGACACCAAGGTGCGCAGCGATTTGTTCAAGCCGGACGAGGTCATCGAGGCGTGGCCCATCATCACCGACGATGCCAGCTTCAACCGGCTGCCGGGCTCGGAGGACTACATCCTCTTCGACCCCGCCGCGGGCCTGGACCGCCTCGCGGGAACGGACTACCGGGGGCCTGTCTATGGTGCCGGATTCGAGGTGGAGCTGGCCTTCGCGCGGCGCTTCCGGAAGCTGGACACCGGTATCGCCATCGAGAAGCTCGTCACCGGCCGTGCGCTCCCCTACTCCGCGCTCGACAACATCCCCTCGCGAGTCACCGCGACGCTGGCTCTCGAGCTGAAGCGCTACCAGGAAGGCGCGGGTTTCACGACGCCCCCCGCGCCGCCGCTCGCGCACTACTTCCTCAGCAGGCCGCGACTCATCCCCAACAGTGGCCTGCTCACCGAGGCGGTGCCCATCAAGTGGAACATCCGGCCGGGGATGAAGCCCATCACCTGGGTAATCTCTGACACGCTGATGAAGGCACAGCAGGACCCGCGCTACAGCGCATATGACATCGTCGGCGCGGTGAAGCGAGGCGTAGAGCAGTGGAACGAGGCGTTCGGCTTCCAGGCGCTCTCCGCCCGGGTGGCAAGGCCGGGCGAGTCCCTGGGGGACCTGGACCTGAACTCCATCTTCTTCGACCCCGACCCCTCCTACTCCAGCGCGTTCGCGGACTTCCGCTCCAACCCGAACACCGGAGAGATTCTCGGAGCCAACGTATACCTCCCCATCACCTGGCTGGACGTGGCGGTGGCGGCGGGAGAGGCGGAGCCCATGACGACAGGGACGGGGGGCGCTTCCCGCTCCCGGCTCAGGCTGTCATGGAACGGCATGACGCCCGAGCGGCTGTGCGAGCTGGATGTCTCGGAGGCACTGGCGGACGTCGCGGCCCCCGTCGCCGGACTCACGGGCACGCTGCCGCCCCTGACGACCAAGGAGCGCGTGGAGCGCATCTTCACGGACGTGGTGATGCATGAGATTGGCCACACGCTGGGCCTGCGGCACAACTTCAAGGGCTCCCTGACGTTCCCCTCCTCCTCGGTGATGGAATACACATACCTGCCGGAGCAGGCCTGGCGCGGTGGCGGCGTGGGGCCCTACGACGTGTCCGCGATCCGCTACCTCTACGGGCTGTCCTCCAGCCTGCCGGAAGAGGCGTTCTGCACGGACGACGACACCTTCGTGGACGTGGACTGCAACCGCCGGGACACCACCTCGAACCCGCTCGAGCTCTTCTATGGCCCGGCGTACCGGGAGCAGCTCCGCGCGACGTTGGAGACGGGCGCCCCGGCTCCGTACGACGCGGTCCTCAATAGCGTGTTGCAATACGTGCGCTCGGGCCGCTCCAGCCAGGAGAAGCTGCGGGCCTGGAACATCGCCACGGAGGGGCTGCTCGCCCCCATTCCTCCAGAGACCCTGGCGGCCTTCCCGGGCTACGGCGACAGGGCGGATGCCCAGTCCCGGCGAATCCTCCGGCGCCTGTACCTGGACGACGTCATTACCCGAGGCTTCTATTTCACGGCGGACCCGCGCCCCAATTCCCTCTTCACGCCCGTCCTCCTGGCGCAACTGCGCGGCAACCTGCTCAACGTGGACGGCGTGCGCAGCCGGGCCACGCGCCGCACGGCCATCGACATCCTGAAGAAGCTTCAGACGTACGAGGCCTTCACCGTGCTGCGCGAGGCGCGTGACGTCGTGGAGGCGTCCCTGCCAGGCCTCTCCGGACAGGCGCGGATGGATGCCGAGGACGTGCTCAGCCGCCTCGTCCAGGCAACATCGCCGTACTTCAACTGAGGAGCGCGCGGGCCCGGGCGTGCAACGAGCGCCCGGGCGTGACGCGGCTCAGGCCTCCGCGCGGAGCACCGTCATCGGGTCCACGCGCGCGGCGCGCCGGGCGGGTAGCCAGCTCGCGAGCAGTGCCACGCCGAGCAGGAGGAGCGCCACCGCGGCGAGGACGAGCGGGTCGGTGGTGCTCACCCCATACACGAGCCCCGCGAGCACGCGGCTGAGCCCCACGGCGCCCAGCATGCCGAGCGCCACGCCCACCCCGGCGAGCAGCGCCGCCTGCCGGAGCACCAGCCCCAGCACGTCCCCCGCCGTCGCGCCCAGGGCGAAGCGGATGCCGAACTCCTTCGTGCGCTGCGCTACCGCATAGGACACGACGGCCGCGAGGCCGGCCACCGAGAGCAGCAGCGCCACCACGCCGAAGGCCCCCAGCAGCAGGAGGCTGAAGCGCCGCTGGGCGAGCGAGCCCGCGAGGAGGCTCTCCACGGTGCGCAGGCGTACGGGCAGCTCGGGGGCGAGCTCGCGCATCACCGGCCGAGCCAAGGTGGCCAGGACCGTGGAGTCCGCCGGGCCGTGCACCGCGATGTGGAAGCGCTCGGAGGCCCGCAGTCGCTGACGGGAGCAGCCATAGAGCGTGGGCTTCGGCTCCTGGTCCAGGCCCTCGTATCGCACGTCCGCCACCACACCCACGATGGTGAAGGGGCGCAGGTCGCCGTCCATGTTGCCGAACTGGATGAGCTTGCCGAGCGGGTCCTCGTTGGGCCAGCGGGCCTTCGCGAGCGACTCGCTGACGACGGCGACGTGCGGCGCCTCGAAGGTGTCACGCGCGTCGAAGAGGCGCCCTCGCACGAGTGGAATGCCGAGCGCGCCGAAGTAGCCCTCGCTCGCCACGCGGTAGTCGGCGGAACCCGTGCGCGCGGGCTCGTGCACCAGTCGCTCGAAGTCGTCGAAGTTCATCACCTCGTCGGGGCGGTTGAGCACGATGAAGGTGCCGTCACCCGCCGGACTCCCCTCGAGCGGGAAGCTGCTCACTGCGCCCACCGCGCGCACGCCGGGCAGCGCGCCCAGCCGGGAGATGAGGTGCTCCTGCATCTGCACATTGCGCAGCCGCCCCGCCTCGTCCGCGGCCGAGGGAAGCACGAGGCTCAGCACCGCGACGTTCTCGGTGCGATAGCCCGGGTCCAGCGAGAGCAGGCGCGCCAGGCTGCGAGCGAGCAGCGCCGCCCCCACGAGCAGCACCAGTGCCAATGCGAGCTGTCCCACCACCAGGGCGCGGCGCGTGCGCTCCGCTCCCCCACCCCCGGCCTGCGTGCGCGAGCCCTGCACCAGCGTGGCCCATGGCCCCTGGCGCGCCGCGCGCAGCGCCGTCACCAGGCCCAGCCCCAGCGCGAGCAGCAGCGAGAGCCCGAGCGCGAAGAGGAGCGCCGTAACATCCACCGCCACCTCGCCCACGCGCGGCAGGTTGCCCGGCTCGGCGGCGAGCAGCGCCTGCACGCTCCATGTGGCGAGCAGTGTCCCCAGCGCACCGCCTGCCAGCGAGAGCAACAGCGACTCGGTGAGGAACTGCCGCACCAGCACGCCGGGCCCAGCGCCCAACGCCACGTGGATGGCGAGCTCGCGCCTGCGTGTCGCCGCCCGGGCGAGCAGCAGGTTGGTGACGTTGGCACCCGCCACCAGGAGCAGGAAGGCCGCCGCGCCCAGCAACACGTAGAGCGTGGGCCTGGCACGCCCCACCAGGCTCTCGTGCAGGGGCACCGCGGCGATGTCGTGCATCCGGGTGTCCTGGCCGTACTGCTCCTTCAGCGCGCGTGCGATGCCCGTGAGCTCCGCTCGCGCGGCCTCCAGGCTGACCCCGTCCGCCAGCCGCCCTACCACCCGCCAGTTGTGCGCGGTGCGGCTGGGCAGGCGCGGCTCCAGCTCACGGGGAATCCACAACTGCGTGCCCACCGGGTAGTCGAAGGACTCGGGCATCACTCCCACCACGGTATAGGTGCGCCCGTCGAAGGTGAGGGTCCGAGACAGCGGCAGTGGTTGTGAGCCGAGGTGCCGCTTCCAGAATGTGTGGCTCACCACCACCACGGGAGCGCCTCCCGCTTGCTGCTCGTCCGCGTCGAAGAAGCGGCCTTGCACCGGCTGCACCGCGAAGGCTCGGAAGAAGTCGCGCGAGGCCAGCGCCAGCGTGGCGAAGGTCGGCTCGTCCGTACCGGTGACTGCGACGCTCGCCCCTCCCGACACCTGGGCCAGCGCCGTGAAGCCGCGGCTCTGCGCCTGCACGTCCTCGAAGTTGGGGTCCGAGAACTGCATCAGGTGGCCGTCGGCCGCCCGCTGCGAGACCTGCATGAGGCGCTCGGGGCGCGGATAGGGCAAGGGGCGCAGCAGCACCCCTTCCACCACGCTGAAGAGGGCCGTGCTCGCCCCGATGCCCACGGCCAACATCAGGATGCAGCTGAGCGCAAAGCCGGGGCTGCGCCGCAGCGAGCGCAGGGCTTGACGCAAGCCACCATGAAGGGTGTCCATGCCGGCAGTCTCCTGGAGACGAGGGAAAATCCCCGGGAGGCTACGTCCTTGGCTCGGAACGATTGCCTTGCACGGTGCGAATCACGGCGACGGATGCGAGCGACGACGCGCGGTTCGGGTGGGGTCAGGGCAGGCTGGAGGACCAGCCACCGTCCACGGGGAAGGCGCCGCCGGTGCAGTAGCTGCTGTCGTCGCTGGCGAGGAAGAGGTTCAACCGGGCGACCTCCTCGTTGGAGGCGAAGCGCTTGAGGGGCACGCGCCCGGCGACCCAGGCCCGGACCTCTGCCTCCCTGCCGACGCCAAGGGTCCGCTCCACATTGGTCATCATGTCGTTGTCGACGGGGCCCGGGCACACCGCGTTGACGCGGATGCGGTGGGGCGCGCCGTCAATCGCGGCCGCGCGCGCGATTCCAATGACGGCGTGCTTGCTGGTCACGTACGGCGAGGAGATTCCCATCCCACCGAGGCCTCCCGCCGAGGAGGTGAGGACGATGCTTCCGCCGCCGCGCTTCTGAAGCTCGGGGAATGCGAACTTGATGGCCAGCCACGTGCCGCGCACGTTGATGGCCATCACCGAGTCGAAGGCCTCGACGGAGATGTCGGAGATGGGGCGGAACTCCCCCTGGATGCCCGCATTGCTCACCAGGATGTCGAGCCCGCCGTGGCGCTCCACCGCCTCGCGGAGGTAGCGCTGGGTGTCCTCGACCTGGGAGACATCCGCCACGGTGTAGCTGAGGTTCTCGTGGTTGATGGCCTGCACCGTCTTGCGGAGTTTCTCCTCGTTGCGGCCAACCACTACCACCCGAGCGCCCTCCTGGATGAAGAGCGCAGCTGTCGCCGCTCCGATACCACTGCCACCGCCGGTGATGACCGCGACCTTGTCCTGCAACCGCTTCATGATGTGCCCCCTATCAACGTCGGCTGATGCCCAAGCCGCCACGGATTCTAGAGAGCACGCATCAGCGGTACTAGTAGCCGCGATACCAATACAGCGGTGCTCACGGTGCGGATGGAGGCCGAGGCGCAGGTCGAGCAGCGGCGAGGCCACTCGAATGTCTCGCGCGGCTCAAGCGCTGCTGCTGCCTCCGCAAGCCCGCGCCATTCCACGGAACGGGGCAGCTCCGGGCGCGGCTCGCGTCCGCCCACAGTGACATCTACACGCTCAAGCGGTGTTCGATGCACATGCACATCGTCAACTCTCGGAGCCTCCGTCCGCCCCAGAGGCGCGCAGTGTCGTTGTCCCTCGTCCTCTTTCTCTGCCTGGTAGGAGCAGTCATCGGCTGCGGTGACGACGACGCCGACCCCTCGTCACTGCACACCGACCTGCAGGCCATTCTCGAAGACGCCGTTGCCAAGGAAGTGACTCCCGGCGTCACCCTTGCCGTCTCGTCGAGCAAGGGCCCGCTCTGGACGGGAGCGGCCGGTCTCGGTGACATCGAACAGAAGCTGCCGCTATCCGCGCAGGACCGCTTTCGAGCCGGCAGCATCCTCAAGCCTCTCGTCGCCACCGCCGTGCTGCAGGCCGTCGAGCAGCACGTGCTCGCGCTGGACGACACCCTGACGGAGCGACTGCCGGCGAGTGTGACGAACCGCATCGCGAATGCGGAGTCCATCACCCTGGCCATGCTGCTCAGTCACCGCTCCGGCATCCCGGATTGGGTCACGGACGAGACGAATCAAGTCGTCGCGTCCGACCCGGAGCACGTCTGGACACTCGACGAGATTCTCGGCGTGGCCGAAGCACAGCCGCCCGCATTCCCTCCCGGTACGCAGTACAGCTACTCGAACACCAACTACGTGCTCCTCGGCGAAATCCTCTCGGCCGCGGAAGGCCGAAGCTGGCGGGCGATTGTCCGCGAACGCGTCATCGCGCGAGCCGGGCTCTCGCATACGATCCTGCCCGAGCCGGGAGACCTGGCCTGCCCTGCGCCTTGCGCGCATGGGTACGTCCCGCTCGACGGGCTGGTGGACTTCACCGCCGTCGACCCTTCCATGGCCGGTGCATCCGGCGGCCACGCCCTCGTGACCACCGTCTCCGACCTCGCCACCTTCTGGAAGAAGCTCCGCGCCGGTGCGCTGTTCGAGCACGCGGAGACCCGGGACACCATGCTCTCGTTCGAGCCGGCCCTCAACCCCGAGTCCCGGCTGGTCGGATACGGGCTCGGTGTGATGAAGCTCGACTCCAAGGGAGCTGTCGCCATCGGTCACCTGGGCTCGACGGCGGGCTACCAGAGCTTCATGCTCTATGTGCCCGCGACCGACCGCTACGTGACGGGGTACATCAACGTGATGGGTGACCTGGCCGCCGTGCTCGAGCCCATCCTGGACCGCGCGTCACGCCCCTGACCCCGTCATGCCTCCCGCCGCGTCCGGGCCTCGAGGGCATGCACGACGGACACCATGTCCTCCTGGCCATGCCCCAGGTCCTCGGTCTCCCCATAGAGGCTGAGGCACACGTCGAGCAGCGGTGAGGCCACGCGGGCGTCTCGCGCGGCCTGGGCGATGAGCCGGTTGTTCTTCAGCACATCGGTGATGGCGGCCTGCACCGCGAAGTCGCGAGCCGCCAGCTTGCTGGCCTTCCCTCGCGACACGCTGCTGGCCATGGGGCCGGCGTCGAGCACGTGCAGCAGCGTCTGCAAGTCGAGGCCATTCTGCTCCGCGAAGTGCACCGCTTCCGTGAGCCCCGTCACCATGGTGATGAGGAACAGGTTGACGGACAGCTTCATCAGCAGCGCGCGCGGAACGGGGCCACACACCACCGTCTCGTGGCACATCGGCTTGAGCAGGGGCCGCACCTGCGCGAGCGCCTCGGGCGCCCCCGCGAGCATCGCCACGAGCTGGCCTGTCTCGGCGGGCTTGCGCGAACCGGAGACCGGCGCCTCGACGTAGCTGCCGCCCACGGCCCGGATGTCCGCGTCCAGTCCTCGCGAGTACTCGGCCGAGGTCGTCCCCATGTGGACGATGATGTGCCGCGCGACGCGGGCCTCGAACTCCGGCGTGCCCCGGGCCAGCACCGCGTCGATGGATGCACCATCCGCCAGCATGAGGAACACGATGCGCGCCTGCCGGAAGACGCTGGCGGCATCCTCCGCCACTCGCGCACCGGCAGCGCGCAGGGGCTCACTTCTCTCCGCGGAGCGATTCCACACGACGAGCGGCACGCCGGAGCGCGCCAGGTTCAGCGCCATGGGCTGCCCCATGACACCCAGGCCGATGAAGCCGAGGTCCGTCTGCATGCTGCATCCCTCCCCTGCGTTGCTGTCCAAGCTGGCAACTCGACGCCGGCAAACTAACGACGCACGTGGGACGGAGACAGAGCCAGTTTCCGCACGGTTTCGTGGATACAGTTGCGACAGCCGAAGGTGGCGCTCCGCCTCCGCCGACGCCCGTCAAGCTTCGTGTGACGGGAACCGCCTGCACACCCGGGACAACCAGCTTCGGGCCGGCCCTACGTATGCGATGTCAGCAGCCTGTGCGCCTTCGCGCCCTGGCAGGCAGGGGCCTTCACGGGGTTCAACCCCTCGTCTCGCATTGGAGTACAGGTGTTCCTCAACACGAAGCGTGTCGCCCGGATGCTGCTGGCATCCTGGCTGGTATCAGCCCCTGCATGGGCCGTGGCCACGAACATCCCGGTCGCGGACCGGATTCCCAATCCTCCCTCCCGGGAGGAGAGCAGCCGTGACCTGATTGCAACGGACTTCCAGGGTGGATGGCAGGCATTCCTGGGAGACCTGCACGTCCACTCCCGAGGACATAACAGCCCGAGTCCGAACATCAACCGCGACGAAGTGTATCAATCGGCGTGGTACTTCGGGCTCGACTTCCTCGCCATCACCAACCACTCCACGTCCTGGGACATCTTCGACGATGGCTGGGCCTTCACCTACAAGCACAGCTCGGACACCGATTCCCGGGGCCAGCCCAACCTGGTGTCGATGAATGGCGTGGAGAGCTACCTCGGAGCCAACGACAGGTACCACTTCAACGCGTTCAACGAGCTCCTCATCATGAACACGGAGAGCTGGGACGCGTGGCATGACGCGATGGCGTCGAACTACACGCCGAACCCGTCCTACAGCACCCACGTGCAGCTGAACCACCCCGATGGAGAAGACGTCGGGTTCTACCTCCCCTCGGACCCGGAGAAGCGCCGCAAGGTGCGGGAGGTCGTCGAGTTGGCCGAGTACAACGGCAACCCCACCTTCTTCGAGCTGCTCCGCCGGGGCTTCCGCGTCGCCCCGGCTTCGAACTCGGACACGCACGCCCAGTTCCGCGAAGGTGACTACCTGCACAAGAACCCGGATGGCTCGTGGGTGCATCCGTACATCCCGGAGCCGGGCGTGCCCATGGAGAAGATTACCGGCATCGACACGAGCCAGGGGCGCACCGGCATCCTCCTGCCCCCGAGCATGCCCTTCAACTACTCCAACTTCCTGAGCGCGCTGCGCAACCGCTGGGTCTTCAAGACGAGCCTCCCCGGCGCGTCCGGGTTCCTCGTGGCCAACGGCCACGTCATGGGCAATGAAATCATCCTGGGAGACAACGAGCGGCGGCTCGACTTCACCGTCTACGGCACCACCAAGAACGGGACGGGCGGCGGAGGCAACGAGTGGAAGCGGCTGGAGATCTGGTCTCCGTACCAGCCCGACGCACCCATCACCGCCCTCAACTACAACGACCCGGCGCTGGTGAACCTGCGGCAGACCTTCTCGCTCACGCCCTACGAGTCCATCTACGTCGTCAAGCTCATCCAGAACTGGCAGAACGCCGAGGTGGTCCTCGCGCCCCTCTGGGTCAACAACCCGCGACCCAAGCCCCGAATCTCCTTCAGCACGTCGTCCAACATCTACCGTTCCACCCACCCGTGCCTGGTTGTCTTTGGCGGCGGTGATGACATGCAGGTGCAGCGGGCGACCTTCGTCAGCGGGAACCCGGTCTGGCAGGCCGTCGGCACCGCGTCCGAGGCCTATTGCTACCCCATCGACACGACGCACCTGCCGATGGCCTCCGAGTGGCGGGTCGTCGACCGCTACCAGCAGGAGGTCGTCTCCAATTCCATCGTGCTGACCGTCATGGATGCCCTCGACGTCAGCGTGCCCACCCCGTCCGATATCGTCTACGAGGGCGACTCCGTCACCCTCCAGTGGAAGAGCAACCGGCTCGAGCGTGTCGCCTATCACGTCTCCCGCGACGGCGGCGCCACGTGGACCCAGGTGGGCGAGGAGACCGCGGAGTATGGCAGCCGGCAGTGGAGCTTTCCCACGGCGGGATATGGCAACGCGGAGGTGATGCTCAAGGTGGTGAGCCTGAGCCACCCGGGCCTGCACGGCGCGACGGCTCCCATCTACATCCGGCCCGCGACCATCACCGCGACGGCGCAGCCCTACCCGCAGCCCGTCATGGAGGGCGACATCCTGAGATTCAACTGGACCAGCCAGGGCGACAAGCGTGTGAGCTACCTGCTGTCGAAGGACAACGGCGCGACGTGGACCACCGTGTTCACCGAGCCCGTGGCGAAGAGCCAGGGCGAGCTCTACTGGAACACCTCCGGGTGGCAGGGCCCCTGCAAGGCGCGCATCGTCGACACGGCCAATGAGTACCACCGGTGGACCAGCAACACCGTGGTCATCAACAAGGCCCCGCTGAAGCTCACGAGCCAGCCCGCCTCCGTGCCCTACCGCGAGGGCCAGGTGCTCACCTGGACCTGGAACAGCGCCTCCGACACGCAGGTCGCCATCTCCACGTCCGTGGACAACGGCGTCACCTGGACGCAGGTCCGCGTGGAGACCGAGAAGAAGAAGTCGGGTGACTTCGCATGGAACACGACGGGCAACTCCTGCACGCAGTGCCGGGTGCGCTTCCACGACGTCGAGGCGCCGTCGAACAGCCTCGTCTCCAACCCCGTCTGGGTGCAGAAGCTGCTGCGCGCGACGTCCGGCAACGCCTCGGTCAATGCCATCGCGGCGTACACCGTCACGGATGGGAGCCCGAGCTCCTGCTGGTGGACGAGCAATGGAAACGAGCAGTGGATCGACGTGGACCTCGGCGTGGAGACCACGGTGGGCGCCATGGAAGTTCTCTTCGGGACCTGGAATCCGTCGAGCTGGCGGGTGTCCACCAGCCTCACGGGCTCGTCCTGGGGCACGACGGACAGCGGCAGTCTGTCCTTCGGCTCGAACCAGACGCTCGTCCGGGACTACCAGAGCCGGTCCGGCGGAGGACTGAGGACCCGCTACCTGCGGTTCCACCCCTCCGGCACCTTCACGGGCACGAACTACTCATACGTCTGCGAAATCCGCCTCTTCCAGTAGGGCGCTGACCGCTGTTGCGTGGGCACGGTTCCACAGGGTGAGCCGTTGGCTCCTGCTTCAAACGAGCGCCGGGCTGCACTAGAAGACGTTGCGTGCCGCCCACCGCCCCTCGACGCCATCGTGAGCCCCAGGAGCCGCCCCGCTCCTGGTGGCGGCAGTTCCTGGACTTCATGGAGCTGTCCAGTCCCGAGGGACAGTGGGGCGTCGCACTCGTGCTCGCCCTGCTCGTCATCGGCTTCTGGCCATTGTTGGCGCTGGCGGTCCTGCACGTGAGCGGGACGGCGCGCAAGCTCCTGGTCGCCCTGGGGCCCGTGTCCATCTGCATGGGGCTCGCCGCCCTCGTCCTGGTGTGTGGCTACCGGTACGGCGAGTCGCTCAAGTGGTCGCGCGGCCAGACGTGGGGGCTCGCCGCGCTGTTCCTGGGCATGGGCCTGCTGGGCGGCCTGGGGCTGTGGTTCAGCGAGAGCTGACGGCGAAGCCTCAGCCCTGCTCCGCGCCCTCGAAGGTGACCTTCGCCTTGTTCATGACGTGCTCCACGGCGAGCAGGTGCCAGGCCAGCTCGGTCAGGCGCTTCGTCGTCTCCGGTGACTCGCGCAGGGCGGCGTGGACCTCCTCCGCGCTGAAGCCGAAGGGCTCCATGTGGGCGAGGATGAGCTGCTCCAGCTTCTCCGGAGTGAGCTGCAGGTTCTCCGCCTCGGTGACGGCCTTCAGCGCGATGCCGATGTGCAGCCGGCGCTCGACGTCCGCGCGCGTGGTGGGGTCCACGAGCCAGCCCCGCAGCGCCTCCTGCTGCTCCTCGACGTCGAACTGGTACTCGACCATGGCCTGGCCCTCGGCCTGAACCCAGCGGCGGCGAATCTCCTCGTCCACCAGCGCCTTCGGCAGCTCCACCGGCGTGCGCTGGGCCACCTCGTCCAACACCATGTCCTGGGCCTGCACCCAGAGCCGCCCCGCGAGCTCGTCCTCCAGCTCCTCGCGGATGTTGGACATGACCTCGTCCAACGTGCTGCCCATGCCGAGCTTCTCCAGGAACTCGGGGGAGCTCTCCGGCGGCAGCGTCACCTCGCGGGCGGCCACGATGTCCACCAGGAAGCGCGCCGGCTTCCCCTGGAGGGACTCCACCGGGTACGTCTCCGGCAGTTCGAGGGCAATCTGCATGGACTCGCCCACCTTGCCCCCCTCCGCCACGGCCTCGCAGAACCCGGGCAGCGCCTCGATGGGCGCCAGCTCCGTCGTCATGCCGAAGCGCGCGGAGAAGGGAATGAGGATTCCATCGCAGTAGCCCACGATGGTGAGCTGGACGTCGTCGCCCATCTCCAGCGTCTCGCCCTGCTGGCGCTCGCGCGAGGTGGCCACGGCCCGGCGCTTCTCGTGGAAGCTGCGGAGGATGTCCTCCTCGGTCAGGTCGTCTGGGGTGGGAACGCGCACGGCCAGCCCCTCCAGGGAGGGGGCCTTCACGCTGGGAAGCTTGAGGGCCTCGGCGGAGACGGCGCTGAACACGGGGCTGATTTTCAGAAGGCGCTCGACGCCCCGACCTGGTCCTTGAGTCCCTTGATTGCTGCTCACGAATGCTCCCGGAAGATAGGCGTGCCAGCGTCCGCGCCAATGGGGAACAAAGCGACGGCTCGGCATGGACCTAGGCTTAGTCCAGCCGAGCCGCTCTGACAAACCGGGAAGGGATGGCCGCCTGCTACTGACTAGAAGAAGGCGCCCACGATGCTGGACACCGTGGAGACCGCGGCGCCCACCTGGCTGACGATGGGGATGTTGGTGGCCGCGGCAATCGAGCCCACCGCGGTGATGACCGACGTCACCTTCTTGCCGGTGCTCGCGTTCTTGTCCATCAGCGTCGCGCCCGCGTTGGCCACGTCGACGGCGGCGATGGCCACGTTGACGCCCGGAGCGAAGCGGCCCAGCGTCTTGGCGGCGGTGCCCGCGGCGGCCTTCGCGCCCGCCTTGACGGCGGCCTCACCGGCCTCGCGACCCACCGTGGCCAGCGCGGCCTTGGCGGCGGAACGCGTGCCGCTGCCCAGGATGCCCTTGGCCAGGGTGCTGCCCGCCTTCGCGGCGTCGCCCGCGGCGGCGCTGACGGCCCGGCCCACGGTCTTCGCCGTGCCCGACTCGAAGATGCCCTTGGTGGCGGCGTTCTTGACGGCCTTGAGCACGTCGTCGCTGGCGTTGGGGAGGGCCTTCTTGAAGGCGTCGACGGCCGTCTTCCCGGCGTCCAGCTTGCCCTTGAAGATGTTGCCGCCGAGGACGCCGCCCATCACCTTGCCGCCGACGATGCCGCCCGTCGCGGCGGAGATGCCGGCCTTGGTCGCGTCCAGGGTGGAGCGCGTGGCCGTGATGATGTCGTCCTTGCTGCCCGTGCGGATGGCCTGACGGATGTCCTTGACGGCCGTGGCGCCCGACATCACCGCACCGGGGATGCCCGCGTACCGCAGGGCGGCGCCCATGTTCGCGCCGAGCTTGGAGAGGCCCTTGAACCCCTGGGAGTAGGTGGGGTTGCGGATGAACTCCAGGTTCGTCTTCCCGAGCAGACCCTCGGCGCCGTTCTTGATGTTCTTGATCTGCTGGAAGGCGTCCTTGCTGAAGCCGATGGCCTTCGAGGTCTTGGTGGCGACCGCGGTCGCGCCCTTGATGAGCTCCTTGTTGTCCTCGTAGGTCTTCTTGACGGTCTGCACCGTCTGCTGGACGTTGGTGCGGACGGTGTTGAAGGTCTTCTTGATGTCGGGGAAACCCATGGGGGGCCTCGCAAAAGTCGGATGGAACCTGCCTGGATTATCGACGCTGGCGCGCGCGAGTTGCGTGAGCCATCTCTCTTTTTCGCTCCGCGCGAGTGAGGCTCCAGGGGCCCGGAATCATTACCCTTTTTTGAGGACCGCGCGAGGTGGGATATCGCTCCGCCGGTGCGGCTTCACCGTGAGTCGGGGGCACTGCGGCTCCGGGAGTTGCCCCGCGGTACCAGGTCGGGAGCGCGGACCGCGCTGGCGGGGCCCGGCCTGATGACGCCCTTCCCCCACCCCGGGGCCATTCCTCCAGGCAACGTGTGCAGTGAGCATGCCGCCCCCCTGCCTGGAGGCGCACTGCATGACTGGAGTGGGCAATGAAACGCCACCCGTGCGGAAGGTCCTCGGCCGCGTCCACATCTATGGCGGCGGAGTCTCCGGGCTGACGGCGGCGCACGAGCTCGCCCGCCGCGGCTTCCGGGTACGCCTCTACGACTTCGCCCAGGAGTACGACGAGACGGGACAACCCGAAGGACCGCCGCGGCCCTACCGGCAGAAGCTGGCGGTGGGAGGCCTTGCCCGCTCGCAGTACGTGCGCGTGGAGAAGGGCGCCATGGGGAACTTCTCCCAGGACGACGACGCGCTCACGACCAGCGACCAGTACGTCTACTTCCACGTCTCCCCGGGGGACTTCGACACCGAGGAGGAGCGCATCCAGGCGTTCGAAGCGGACCCGGGACTGTTCGAGTTCGCCACCCGGAGCGGAGTCGGCAGCGGCAAGTCGCCAGGAGTCATCTACATCCGTCCGCCGCCCAGCAAGAACGCCAGGCGCTACTTCTACCGCTGGAGCAATGCGAAGGCGATGCAGCGGTACATGACGACGCCGCGCCCCAATGGCTGGGGACTCGAGGCACGAAGGGTCGTCGTCGTGACTCCGGATGAGGAGCGGCTCGCGAAGGAGCTGGGTGCCCCGCTGCGCCCGCTGGAGGACACCGAGGGACTGCTGCTGCAGGTGGTGCACTTCCTGCCCGGCGAGCACGGCTTCCGCTTCTTCCCCTCGTACTACCGCCACCTCTTCGCGACGATGGTGGAGACGCCCATCCTGGACGCGGACGGCAATCCGACGGGGCGCCGCGTCTACGACAACCTCGTGCCGTCCAGCTTCTACGGCATCGCGGCCCGGGGCCGGCGCATCCGCTTCTTCCGCCGCAAACCCTCGACACGCCCCATCGAGCTGCTGCGGGACGTCCAGGACCTGGCCGCCTCCGGCTATCCGCCCTCGGACATGCTGCAGCTCACCCTGCGAATCTGGCGCTACATGTGCACCAGCTCCGAGCGCAGGAAGGCCGAGTACGAGAACATCTCCTGGCGCGAGTACCTGGAAGGCCTCGAGCCGCGCACGGGCACGCGCCGGTACCGGTACAGCGAGCCCTTCATGCGCGACATGCAGTTCGCGCCGCGAGTGCTGGCCGCCTTCGACGGTGCCTGGGGCGACGCGCGCACCAACGGCAACACCTTCGTCCAGCTCTACCTCAACAACCTGCTGCCGCTGCCCAAGCCGGATGGCACCCTCAACGGCCCCACGACGCCGGCGTGGTTCGCTCCGTGGCGCCGCTACCTCGAGGAGTACCTGAGGGTCGAGTTCCGCGAAGGCAGGCTGCTCCGGCTCGAGCTCCGGGAGGGCCGTGTCGTCCCCTTCGTGCAGCGACGGGACACTCCGGCCCCCGGGGGCACGGAGGACACGCGGGTGGACGAGCCCGGCACGGAGCCGGAGGCGGTGGACTACTACGTCGTGGCCACCGACGCGGTCTCCGCGGAGAAGTTGACGCAAGGCCTGCCGCGCATCGGCGTCATCGCGAAGCTGCAGGGCTTCACCACGACCATTCCCCCCAACCCCCGTGGGAGCGAGCCGGAGCAGCCGCGCAAGGAGGACGTCTTTCCCGGTCACGTGCCCTGGGACCGCTTCCAGACGCTCACCGGAATCCAGTTCTTCTTCCCCTCCTCCGTGCGCCTCGCCGAGGGCTACCTCTACTTCCTCGACGCGCCGTGGGGCCTGTCCGCCATCAACAGCCACCAGTACTGGGCCACGCCGCCCACCTTCGACCAGGACGGCTTCGGCGCGGTGCTCAGCGTGGACATCGGCAACTGGGTCCTGCGCGAGGGACCGAAGAGCCCCTCGGACTGCTCGCGCCAGGAAATCGCCCAGGAGGTGTGGACGCAGGTCAAGGCCGCCACCCTGCAGCACACGGGGGCGATGCCCGGCGCGAGCGAGGAGGAGTTCGCCCTGCCGGACCCCGCCTGGTACCACGTGGACCGGTTCATCGCCTTCAAGGAGCACCCGGCCCTCCTCAAGGAACGGCCCCACAGGAACCTGGCGCCCTATCTCATTCCCATCGTCGGCGACTGGGACCGCCGGCCCGGAACGGACCCCTGGGACCCGCTGGCTCCGGCGCGCGAGGGCAAGGCCGAGCGAAGCCTTCCCGAGGGGCTGACGCAGGCCACGCACGGTGGTTACCCCGTGCACTGGGGCCAGCTCGTCTTCGCCGGGACGTACCTCAAGACCTTCACGCGGATGACCACGATGGAGTCCGCGAACGAGTCCGCCCGGCACGCGGTCAATGCCATCCTGGACCACTACCTGACCCACAGGCTGACCCACACGCTTCCGGAGATGCGGGGCCCGAGGAGCGCCGCGGCGCGCGCGGGGCCCGTCATCCCGGACTATGGCGGGGGCTCGCTGACCGGCTCGCCGGACTTCCGGGTGACACCCATTGGTGAGTACTGCCGCATCTGGGACCCCGAGCAGCATGAGCTGCCCGAGCTGGTCCCCCTGCGCGAGCTGGACGCGAAGCTGTTCGCCGCGGGCCTGCCGCACCTGTGGGACCTGCTCCACCTGGAGCCGCTCGTCATGCCTCTCATCCAGACGGATGACGGCACGGGTGGAGCCCGGGCGGTGCTGGCACTCCTGCGCAAGGTGCTCGGCTCACAGATAGGAATGCCTGGCTCCATCTGATGAGAGGACTCACCTCTCCAGATGCCCCTCCTCGACAGGAGCCCTCATGCCTATTCCATCCATCGCGCGTGTCCGTATGGAGACCGGACTCGCCGCGAACACCCGCGAAGCCGCGGCCACCCGAGTCCTCCAGAAACTATCGGGCCCCACCACCGACGGTGAGATCTGCATCGACAGCGCCCCACTGGGCATCCGGCCGAACAACACCACCGGCAAAGGCCTGCTCCTCAAGGGCCAGCGCCTGTGGGTCTACGAGATAACCCATGAATACGCACACGTGTTCGTGCTGTCGGGTCAATGTAGAGGCGAGACAGGGTGGGTGCCGCTGGACGCAATTGGTATCCCGGGAGAATGCGGTTGAGCCTCGGAAGCAGGCGGTGGTGGGCTCTCAGCGCCCGCCACCATGCGCGGCCCGTGAGTCCCCACCATCGGTCCGCCGGCGTAGCGCTCATTCGGATCCACCTGGCGGCGGATGTCCATGTCCTTGGACGTCTTGGTATGCATGTAGCGTAGGGCCTGGTGCCGCACGCAGAGCGCGTCCATCCGTGCCACCAGCTCGTCCATCACCTCGTCCGTCGCCGCGTCCGGGTTGATGCCCGCGTAGAACATGAGCTCGCAGAAGGGCTTCGAGCCGTCCCCCTGCCCCAGGTAGCTCGAGCGGATGGCCTTCACATACAGGCTCAGGAAGGTGAAGCACCCGTGGCGTTCCCGGTACTCGCGGAACAGGGTGAACAGCTCGCGGAAGAGCACGTCATACTTCGCGGCCGGCCCCAGGACGATGAACATGCGCGTGGGGTCGCCCACCGACGCGTCCAGGATGCGGTCGGTGAATACCTCCACGTTCTTGATGGAAGCGTAGCGCGGGCTGAGCATCACCCCGACCATGCCCACGGCCTTCAGCAACTCGTCCAGCCGCCGGGGCAGCCGCCCCGCGATGTGGCCAATGCCATGCAGGTATGCGTAGGACACGCGATTGATGAATGACTTCCATCGGGCGGGCTTCGTGTCCTTGTACGTCGAGAACTGGCCGACCGACACCTTGCGGCCCAGCACGGGATATTCCAGGAACACGCCGCGCTCCATGCGCGCCTCGCCCGGGTCGAGGATGGCAGGCATGGTGCGCTCGATGAAGCGCTCCATCTTCATCGCGAAGAGCGGCGTGTTGTGAAGGATGGTGCCGAGCTTGTCCACTTGGATGACGTCCAACACCAGCTGCGTGATGACGCCGAATCGGCCGGTGCCCCCCAGCAGTCGGTAGAACGTCTGCGCGTCCCGGGTGCGGCCACAGCGGCGCACCTCGCCGGTCCACGTCACGTATTCCAGCTCGCGCACGTTGTCGATGAAGATGCCGTAGCGGTGCGAGGCCGGGCTGATGCCACCCACCGAGGCGAACCCACCCGCGGTGATGTGATTGTGGTCGCCGATGATGGGCAGGCCGAAGCCGCGCTCCAGGAGGTACGCATCCACCTTCGCCAGAATCGCGCCGGACTGCACCGTGACGCAGTCGTCGCGCTCGTCCAGTTCCATGACACGGTCCATCATCTGCATGGCCAGGATGGCGCCCCCCTCCGCCAGCACCAGGTCGTTGCTGGAGTGGCCCTTGCTGCGGATGACGAGCTTCTGCCCGAGCGCCTTCGCCTCCTGTACCGCCTTCACCACGTCGTCGGTGGTGCGCGGCAGGTACACCTTGAAGGGTGGGCGAGCGGCGATGCGCGGGTTGGCGATGCGCTCCCAGTCGTAGGAGAGCGAGTCGAGGCTGTCATGAGAGAAGGACTCATGACTGGAGTACTCGTATTTCGGTGCCATGTAGACATTCCTCGGGCGTCAGTTGCGGAAGAAGGAGGTCGCGGGACGGGCCTCAGCCCGCGTGCGTGGCGGTGGGCTCGACGGGAGACACGGACGGGACGAAGCGGACGGACGGGCGCCTCGCGCCGCGGTTCCGCTCCAGCCAGGACACGAAGTGCGGGAACACGTCGCGGTCGCAGTCCTTGCCCATGAAGACGTCCTGGTGCCCGTAGCCCTTCACCACACGCAACGAGTGCCGCCCGGGGACGATGGCCTCCAGCCGCTGATGGCAGACGATGTTGGAGTCGGTGAAGACGTGGTTGTCCGCCCCCGTGAAGAAAAGCACCGGCGTTTGTATGTCTTTCGCGTACTGGAAATAGTCGTTCGGCAGATGGCGGATGGAAGCCTTTGCCGGGTCGTACTTCACCGCGCCGCCCGCCTGTACCATCTTCCGGACGTGGCGGTAGTAGTTGAAGCCCGTGGCGCCGTAGAGGTCACCGCCCCGCTCGTGGGTGACGGGGTGCAGGTTCTCGTGTGCGTAGAGCGCCGGGAAGCCCGTGCCCCACATGACGCTGAGCATGTGGCAGGCCGGCACGTCGCACTCGCGATGGAACACGCCGGCCACCTTGGCCAGCATCTTGTTGGGTGACAGCCCGCCCTCCTCGGCGCCAGAGGCGTTGAGGTAGGTCCAGCCCCCGAGTTGCTCCAGGAAGAACGGCGCCAGCGTCAGCTTCACCTTGGACCACCTGGGCACGCGCGGAGTGAGCGCCACGCTGTTGGCGATGACGCTGGTGATGCCCGTCACCGCCTTGCCGAACAGGCTCATCATGAAGGACACCGCCCCCAGGCAGTGACAGATGACGTGGATGCGTGCGTCGGGCCCCACCACCGCGCGCAGTCGCTCCAGGGCCGCCGGGTAGTCGAAGGCGGCGATGTCATCCATGTCGAAGCGGTGGCGCTGGAGGTTGTAGGGATGGCGGTTGCTCATCCGGAAGTCCAGCGTCCACACGTCGGAGAACCCGTGGTCCAGCAGGTAGCGCACCAGGTTGTAGTGCTCGGGCATGATGAACATGTCCGAGGACGTGGTGAGCCCGTGGATGATGAGCACCACGTCGTCACCCGGCTCGCGCAGGAAGCGCAGCATGCTCAGTCCCAGCTTGTCGCCGGTGGTGAAGGCATGCGTGGTGATGTCGGCGTCCGGGACGCCTTCCAGCGTGTAGAGCGGAATCTCCCGATGGTACGGCTTCAACATGACAAACTCCCCTCTCAAGTGCTCCTCGCGCGCAGGGAGGAAAGGCCTCGGCCACCGGGTCCGGAGGCCGGACGGTAGCGCGAGCGTCCCTGCGTCCAAGACGCAGTGCTCAAGAACAGGGAGTCAGCCCGGGAGAGGTGTGAGTTCGACGGAGGGCGATGGTCATGGGCTGCTCGTCTGGTCACCCGCGCGAGCCTGACGTGCGGCCAGGCGCAGCATCGCCCGGCTGGCGGAGCCGCCTTTCGGCGGAGCAGGACTCCGCCGCTTCAGCCACTCCGCCGCCGAGCGCAGGTCCGCTTCGAAGTGGATGCGCGCTTCCGCCCGCTTGCGCGGGTCTGCCATGCGCAGCAGCGCGGAGGGATGGAATGTCGCCATCCATCCGTCGGCCCAGGGCGTCTCGAATATCTGCCCACGGAAGAGATGGATTCGGAACCCCGGCCCCAGGAACGCCTGCGCCGCCGTGGCTCCGAGCGCGACGATGAGCCTCGGTCGCACCGCCGCCACCTCCGCCTCCAGCCACCCTCGGCACGCCAGCACCTCCGTTCGCCCTGGTGACTGGTGCAGCCGCCGCTTCCCGCCCTCTCCTGCCGTCCACCCGAAGTGCTTCACCGCGTTGGTGACGTACAGCTCCGAGCGCTTCAGCCCCGCCCGCCCCAGCACCTCCTCCAACAACCGTCCCGAGGGGCCCACGAAGGGCCGACCCTCACGGTCCTCCAGGTCTCCAGGCTGCTCGCCTACCAGCATCAGCGGCGCGCCCACCGGCCCTTCACCGAACACCACCTGTGTCGCCCTCGCGTGCAGCGGACACGCCCTGCACCCACGCGCCGCCTCCGCCAGCACGGGCAGCGGCTCCAACACGTCCTCGTCCGGTGCCTCCGAGCGCGGCATCCCCATGCCGAACGTGAGCCGCTCCAAGTCCCAATGCACGCATGCGTCCGGGGTGAGGATGCTCCAGCGCATGGACGGGAAGCGACGCACGAAGAACGGCGCCACGTGCCGGACGATGAGGTGGTCCGGCCGGTGCCACGCGATGAAGTGCTCCGCTCCGTCCCGCTCCACCCGCCGGAAGCGCACGAGGGCCGTCATCCTGTGCGCGTCCCTCCGCACCTCCCGCTCCATCATCCGCAGCCGGTGCACGTCCACGTCGCTGTCCACCTCCAACAGCCCGCGCTCCCCATGCGTGAGCCGCCACAGCACGCGGTACAGGAGCGCCCACTTCTCCGCGTCCCGGTGACACGCCACCTTCTCCGCCAGCCCCAGGAAGTCCCGGGGCACCGCGGGCACGGGCCGCGACAGCCCCAGCTCCGTCACGGGCACGCCCGATTCCAGCAGCGAGCCCCGCGCCGCGCCGGCCTCCTCGAAGAACACCCGTTCCGGAGGCTCGCCGCGCGCGAGCAGCCCTCGCGCCACCGCGCGAAACGACGTCAGGTCCGGCTCCACGCTCACCCGCATCAGAGCTCTCCCATGGCCCCTCCAGGCCATCCTCCCCTCACCGCTCGTCCTACCCGCTCGGTCTGACATCCCCCATCCGCCCTGTAGCATCCGGACGTGCGGTTGCCCCTCGCGGTCCGCCGGGCATCCGCCCTGCCAGAAAGTCCCGGTTGCCACACCCCGCCGCACGGATGATGAAACCATGAGGAACCCGTGAGGAATGACCGCCCTGTCTGCCTTTACGGTTCATCGCATCCGACGCCGAAGGGAGCATGCGATGATGCAGCGAAAGGCACAGTGGGCAAAGTCTGTCATTGGTTGCATCCCCGTGGTCATGGTGCTGCTGTGCCTCGGGCCCGGAAGGGCGGCCGCGGAGCTTCCCCTGCTCTCGCTGCCGTCCATGGGCTCGGAGAGCTGGCGGACGGACCTGCTCACGGGGACGAACCAGGTGGGCCTGGGAACGTACGTGCCGTTCCCCTGCACCGAGGTGTCCGACGGCCTCGTCCTCGAGGCACGCCAGGGCTTCCACCGCGCCGCGTTCAGCGCGGACGCGGCCTACCACAGGCGCTTCACGCCGGAGGACCCGGACGTCCTCTCGGACGGCCTCAACGTGGCGATGCAGCTCGGGCTCCATGTCCACACGGCCACCCGATACAGGGATGACGCGGGCGTGGGCTCGGCGATGGGCTTCTCCGTGTCACGGCTGACGCAGGACGTGCCCGGGGTGAGGTACCTCGAAGCCTTCCTGGGTGTGCAGGGCGCCGCGGTGATGGCGCCGGCCAGCGTGCGGCTCGAAGCGCCCGTGCGCGCGAGCCTCGGCCTCCAGGGCCGCGTGGGAGCCGTCCACCTCCTGCTCGTGGCTCGCGGCGGGTACGACGACATCCGGCTCGGACTGGACAGCCGCCGCACCGTGGAGGCCACTCTCGCCGTTGGCCTCTGGCACTTCGAGGAGCACTTCAGCCACCTGCTCCGCCGGCATCGCTGACACGCGCCCGACAGCCAAGGTCATGAGGCGGGAGTGGGCCCGGCGGTGACGCGGGCCCACTCTCGCGACGTCACACGACTACTGGCAGTCGTCCAGGTTGTAGTTGAAGTCCTTGCGCGGCGTCTGGCCCGGGTCCTGGTTGATGGCCGCGATGTCCAGCTCGAAGTAGGAAACGGTCTGCGTGCTGCCAATCACCATCTGCGTCTTCTGCACGCGCGTGGTGGACAGCACCACCTTGCCAATCGAGCCGGTGGGCTCGACGCGGAAGCAGTTCATGATGCGCGGGTCGACCGTGGACTTGTAACAACGGGTGTACTGCCCCAGCACCGTGCGCTTCGTGTACGTGCAGCGGCAGTCCCACGGGTCATACTCCTCGGACACGTGCGCGGCCTCGTAGCCGGTGGCCGTCTGCACCACCTCCAGGTACGTGCCGTCCTGCGGCTGCTCGCAGCGCAGCAGCGTGTCGCCGACCGCGCCCTGCTCCACCTCCACCAGCTCCGGCACGGCCTGCTCCGCCGGCTGCTGCGGCTCCTGCTGGGGCGCGCCGCCACAGCCCAGGCCGAGAATGGATGTCGCAAGGAGGAACGCCGAGAAACGCAGGGGGGAACGCATGCTGAGTGCTCCAGGTGTGAAATCGGGGTCATTCCCGACTCACGCACATGGGAGCCTTTCCTGGGACTTCGCGCAATGCACTTCTGCGTGAATCCACCGCCACCTCGCTCCTGACCGGAGCGCTCACTCCTCCTTCGTGAGTGCGTCCACTTCGTCCTGCAGGCCCGCCGTGTCCTCGAAGAACTCCTCCACCGGCTGCGCGCGGGCCAGCCGGAACGCGGGCGGCAGCAGCGTGCGCGGGAAGTCCAGCCCCTCGTCGAAGCCCTCGTTGCCGAGCAAGTCCCCGGCGCGCGACAGCACGCCGAAGACGAGCGTGACGACGGTGAGCACGCGCTTGAGCCGCCGCGAATCCCATCGCGTCACGTAGCGCAGGTGCCAGTAGAGCCCCCACCCCATCAGCCCGAGGAAGGCGAGGTAGTGCAGCACCGGCAGTTCTCCGCCCAACGCGAGGCTGAAGCTCACCAGGGTGAGCAGCGCGGGGATGATGATGGTGCCCAGCATCACCAGCGTGCCGATGGCCGCGTGGGTGCGGTAGTGGAACTGCCGGCGGGCGATGCGGCTCGCCACGGACCAGCCGCCGGCCCACAGCAGCAGCAGCGCCAGCGGCACCACCACCGCCACCGTCAGCTCGCCCCAGTCGGTGCGGCCGTAGTTGGTGAGGTACGCCTCCAGCAGGCTCGCGCCCACCAGGGCCCCCAGCGCGAGGCCGAACGTCCGGGGCTGCTCGAAGACGCGGGGGCGCGGCGCGACGGGCGCGGGGCCGACGACGGTGTCCTCCACCGGGTGGTTGCGCCCGCGGAAGCGCAGCACCGTGTCGCCCACCGACACGCGCGTGTCGGGCGTCAATTCCATCTCGACGAGCTGCGTCCACGGCTCCACGCGGAAGGTGCCGTTGTGGCTGCCCACGTCGCGGAGCACCAGCGCACCGTCCTCGCGGCGCTCGATTCGCAGGTGCTCGGCGGACACCTTCGGGTCGTCGAGGATGACGTCGTTGGTGTAGCCGCGCCCCACGCTGGCGGGGAAGCGCTCCAGGCGGTGGCGGGCATGGACGGCGTCGCCCTCCAGCACCTCCAGGAAGATCACTTCGTCCACGACAGCCCCTCCAGGTAGCGGCGGGCAATCTTCCGGCCGTTGTCCGCGGTGAAGCCAGCGAGCGTGAGCGAGGTGTCCACGCCGCTCGTCCCCGCGTTCAGCGTGGCGGCGCGCAGCACCACGTCATAGAGGCCGGGGAACTTCCGGTACGCGCGCATGCACAGCGCCGCGCGCACGGGCAGGCCTCCCACGTCCACGAACTCCGACTTGCAGCGGTAGTTGGTGACGTCCTGCCGCGTGGCCTCCACCGCGTCCGGGTCCTGGGAGAAGAGCGCGCTGTACAGCGCGGAGAACCGCAGCGCGCCCAGCTTCTGCGTGGTGGCGTGCTGGTGCAGGTAGGCCACCACGCCCGTGCGGTGGCTCGACGACAGGTAGATGTCCTCCTCCGACGAGCACTGGTAGTTCGTCACCGTGTACGGCACCTCGGGGTCGTGCGGCGTGTCGCCCCAGCACTTGAGGAAGGGGCTCCAGCGGCCGGGCACGTGGTAGCCGCCCAGCGCCTGCTTCGGCAGCGGCGACTCCAAGAGCCGCTCGGTGAGGCGCTCCTGGTTGTCGAGCAACTGCGTGCGCACCGTGTCCAGCAGCGCCTGCGGGTCCGCGGCCTTCTCCTTCAGCGCGCGGGCGAGCAGCTCGCGCGCGTAGCGCACGGGCACGAGGAAGCCCACCTGGTTGCCCATGGTGGCGACGTTGATGCCCACCACGCGGCCCTCGCCGGTGAGCGTGGGCCCGCCGCTCATGCCGGGGTTGATGGCGCCGCTGAAGTGGAGCCGCTCGTAGAGCGCGTCCTGGATGAAGCCGTTGTACGTGCCCTCGACGATGGTGGTGCCGAGGTCCCTCGGGTTGCCCATGGCGAACAGGCGCGCGCCCTGCGGAGGCTCGCGGTCCTCCAGGGCGAAGAAGTCACCCACGGGCGCTTCCATCTGGATGACGGCGAGGTCATGCACCACGTCCACGTCGACGAGGCGCACGGGGACGGGCTCCGTGCTGCCGCTGAGGACGAGCTCCGCGGAGTAGTCCTCCGGGTGGATGACCACGTCGGAGACCACGTGGTAGTTCGTCACCGCGTGGCCGGCGGCGGAGACGAAGAACGCCGAGCCGATGGACGAGCGCGTCCCCGAGCGGCGCTCGATGATGCGCACCTGGGCGACGCGGCCCTGGATGCGTTGGAACAGCTCGTGGGTGGCGGGCGGCAGCGCGGAGATGGGCACCGGCGGCGCGGCCTCGGGGGCCCCGGCGTCCTGCGAGGGCGGCCCCGGCTCCGCGGGGGCCACCGACGCCTGCGCGAGCACGGCGGCGAGGAGGAAGGCGAGCATGGATGCCTCCCACCCTACCCCACCCCGCCCACGGCGGGGGCGCGGAGAGACAAGGCACACGCCTTCTACCGCGCACTGTCGGTGGAGTGATCAGCTCGCGTGCGTGGGGGTCCCCTCGACACCAGGAGCGGGCGGGCATCCGAGCCTGATTGCGGCCCTCGCATTCGATGGCGGCGCGAGCAGAGAATGCGTTCTGGAGCCGGGCCATGGCGCCCGGCACTGACACCTCAGGAGACAAAGACAACATGGAGATCAAGGGCACGGCGTTCCTGGCGAGACAGGATTCCGTGGTGGCCGACTTCGGCGCGGAGGCGTGGCGCTCCTTCCTCACGGAGTACGCGAAGAAGGACCCCGTCTTCACGAAGCCGGTGATGCCCATGACGTGGATTCCGGCGGAGTCGTACCTCCGGTTCTCGGAGGCGCTCATCGCGCGCTTCTACAAGAACGACCCGATGGCCTACTGGGGCTTTGGCGAGAGCGCGGCGGGGCAGGCGCTCACCAAGGGCCAGCTCAAGGCGATGTTCGCGCAGGCGGACTACCGCCGCTTCCTGCAGTTCTTCCCCGGCGTGTGGAAGGCCTACTTCAGCGCGGGCACCGCGCACGTGGAGGCCGGCGAGGGCTACGCGGACCTGCGCATCACCGGCGTGCCCCATGTGCACGCGTACTTCGAGTTCATCACCATGGGCTTCATGCAGGGCGGCCTCAAGGCGCTCGGCGCGAAGAACGTGAAGTGGGAACGGCTCAAGGGCTTCTCCAAGGGCGACGCGGAGTGCCTGTACCGCTTCTCGTTCACGGGGTGATGCGACTTACCGCTCACGTGCCCTGGCGCACGCGCCGCCTGCGCCAGGCCGTGTAGGAAGCCACGAGCGCTCCAGCCAGGGCCCCCGCGAGCGCTCCCAGCAGTCTGCGCGGCACGGGCCCCGCGGCCATCGTCGGCTCCAGGCGGAAGGTCTCCAGCGAGGCGCGCACGCGCGGCTCCAATTCCTCCCACCGCACCGCGGGCGCGCTCACCGCCACCACCGCGTGACGCCCTTCCGACGCGAGCCCCGCCACCAGCACCGTGCGCACCTGCCCCGCCTCGCGCAGCGTGCCCAGCACCTCCACGCGCGGTACCGCGCCGCCCAGACGCTCCACCCGCTCGGGTGACAGCGTGAGGCCCAGATCCCTCTGGAAGTGCTGCATCACCGCCGCCGCGAACTCGTCGCGCGAGGACGGGCTCGCGGTGAAGCCTCGCTCCACCACGGCAACCATCAGCGTCGCCGCGTCCGGACCCTCGCCGTCCGTCAGCGCGGCGGACAAAACACGCGGCGCGTCCGCCTCCAGCGCCACCGCTCCCGCGCGCGAGCCGGCGTACTGCTCCCACCGCACCATGTGGAAGCCCTCGGGCGGACGGAACTGGTAGCCGTCCCGGCGCAGCTCGGAGCCGAGCGCGCCCGTCAGCGCCACGAGTCCCAGGGCCAGGAGCGAGGAGTGCACGCCCTCCAGCATAGGTCCGCGCGCGCCACGTGCCGACCCCGGCACATAGCCGTGGATTCCACGTCAGAGCCTCCAGTGGTGAGCGCATGACGCCCGGGGCGGCCTGCACCCGGCCGTCACGGAGCGCGTCCGGACTTCCAACGCCCGCGCGCCTTCGTTGTGACATCCCCCCGACGACGCGGGTAACCTCCCCGGCCCGATGACCCCTGGAGCCCGGGCCGACATGGAGGCACGCGCTGACCGCGCCCTGCGCCGGGGCGAGCTCGCCGAGGCGCTGCACCTCTACGAGTCCCTCGTCCAGGCCTTCCCCGACGACGCGGGGCTCGCCCTCAAGCTCTCCAACCTGCGCGACTCGCTCCAGCCCGCGGAGCTCCAGGTCCTCCGGGCCTCGCGCCCTCCCGAGGAGGCCACCCTGCCGCTGGCCCCTTCCTCACCCGCGCAGGAGGGCGAGCGCCTCTTCGCCCTCGGGGACTACGTGGGAGCCGCGGCCGCCTACCGCCGCGCCCTTCAAGAGCGCCCGGACAGCGAGCTGCTCAAGGAGCGGCTGATCGAGCTCTACCGCCTCGCGCGCGAAATGCCCCTACAGTCCCCCACAGACAAGGCGCTGCCCAGGGAGGCGGAGCCCCGCCTACAAGCGCTCCTGGACCGGGTGGCCTCGCGGCGCCGGCTGAAGCGCGATTGACGGAAGGCCCCGTCTTCACTCGGAAATCCACCGTACCGGGTGATTCGCGCGTTGCACCCCCCGTAGGGCACCCCTAGAATCAGGTCCGACGTCGCTGTCATGGTGTCGCCCCTTCCCTCTGACACCCGCGTCCGACCCGTATGCCCCGTTCCCTCCGACTCGGAGTCCTCACCGGTGGTGGCGACTGTCCCGGGCTCAACGCGCTCATCCGTGGCCTCGTGAAGCGGGGCACGCACGAGTTCGGCTACGAGTTCGTCGGCATTGAAAACGGATACATGGGGCTGGTCGAGCCGGGGCTCACCCACCCGCTCACCGAGGAGGACACGCGCGGCATCCTCCCGAAGGGCGGCACCATCCTCGGCACGTCGAACAAGGCCAACCCCTTCGCCTACGCCTTCCGTGAGAACGGGCACTGGGTGGAGCGGGACGTGTCCGACCAGGTGCTCCGCCGCTGCGAGGAGCTGAAGCTGGACGGGCTCGTGGCCGTCGGTGGCGACGGCACGCTTTCGATTGGCCACCGATTGGCCGCCAAGGGTCTCAACGTCGTGGGTTGCCCGAAGACCATCGACAACGACCTCTCCGGCACGGACCAGACGTTCGGCTTCGACACCGCGCGCCTCATCGTCACGGAGGCGCTGGACCGGCTGCACTCCACCGCCGAGGCGCATGACCGCGTCATGGTGGTGGAAATCATGGGCCGCCACGCCGGCTTCCTCACGCTGGACAGCGGCATCGCCGGCGGCGCGGACGTCATCCTCATCCCCGAGATTCCCTACCGGGTGGACTCCATCCTGGAGAAGCTCCGCAAGCGCGCCACGCGCCGGCGCAGCTTCTCCATCATCGCCATCTCCGAGGGCGCCTACCCCGAGGGGGGCACGTTGGCCGTGCTGGAGAAGGCCGAGGATGTCCCCGGGCGCGGCGTGGTGCGGCTGGGCGGCTCCGGCAAGGTGTGCGCGGACCTGCTCGCGAAGCACGTGGAGGCGGAGATTCGCGTCACGGTGCTGGGCCACCTGCAGCGCGGCGGCAGCCCGAGCGCCGCGGACCGGGTGCTGGCCACCCGCTACGGGTGCAAGGTGTTGGATCTCGTGCGTGACGGGCAGTGGAACCATATGGTGGCACTGCGCGCCGGGGAGATTGTCGCGGTACCGTTGAGTGAGTCGCGCAAGGAGCGCCGGGTGGACCCATCCGGGGAGCTGGTGCGTTTCGCGAAGAGCATGGGCATCAGCTTCGGGGACTGAGGGGGAGGACTGCCGCACGCCATGACGCTCGTCGGCCGCCATATCGGTCGCTATCGCATCCTCGAGCAGCTCGGCTCGGGGGGCATGAGCGTCGTGTACAAGGGGCTCGACACGGCCCTGGACCGCGAGGTCGCCGTGAAGGTGCTGCACCCGCACCTGGCCGGCAAGGACGAGTCTCGCAGGCGGCTGGCCCGCGAGGCCCGCGCGGTGGCCAAGCTGCACCACCCCAACATCCTCGAGGTGTTCGACTTCTCCTCCGCGGACGCGCAGGACGCGTTCATCGTCACCGAGTACATCCGCGGCCAGACGCTGAAGTCCTTCCTGGATGAAGGCCCCATGGACCCGCCGGAATTGGCGGCCATGGTCATCCACGAGCTGGCGGCGGCGCTCGCGCATGCGCACGAGGCCGGCGTCATCCACCGCGACCTCAAGCCGGAGAACGTCATGGTGCGCGAGGACGGCATCCTCAAGCTCATGGACTTCGGCATCGCGAAGCTGCTCGACATCGAGGAGCGGATGACGGTGACGGGCACGCTGGTGGGCTCGCCGGCCCACATGGCGCCCGAAATCATCGAGGGCCTGGAGGCCGGCCCCGAGGCGGACGTCTTCAGCGTGGGAATCATGTTCTACGCGGCGATGACGGGCCGGCTCCCCTTCAGCGCAACCAACACGACGGCCACGCTCAAGCGCATCCTCGACGGGGACTACGAGGACCCGCGCCGCCGCGTGCCCACGCTGTCGGACGAGCTGGCGGAGATCTGCGCCACGTGTCTCCAGCGCGACCCGCAGCGGCGCTACCCGGATGCGGGGAAGCTCCGGGACGCGCTCGCGGACTACCTCGCCGGGCTGGGCTTCGCGCGCGTCGGCGAGGAGCTGGTGTCCTTCTTCGCGGACCCGGCCTCGTACCGGAAGCTGGCGCGGCAGCGCATCGTCGCGTCGCTGCTGGAGCGCAGTGAGCGGCTGCTCGCGGAGAAGCGCACGCCGCGCGCGTTGGCGAGCCTCAACCAGGTGCTCGCGCTGGACGCGACGAATGCGCGCGCGCTGGCGCTGCTCAAGGGCCTGCAGCGCGCCCAGCGCATCAAGACGTGGCGCCGCCGGGGCGTGCGTGTGGGCATCGGTCTGGCCACGCTGGGTCTGCTCGGGCTGGGTGGGTGGAGGGTGCATCAAGCCGGCGCCGGTCAGCCCACGACGGTGCCGGGCACTCCGGGCACCGTGAGCGGCACGACGGCGAGCGGGACGAGCGCGCTCGTGCAGCCGGGCCTGTCGGGCTCAGCGACGTCCGGACAGCAGGGCTCGGAGGGCAGCGGGCTCTCGCGAGGCGCGGCGACGGATGAGGTGGCGCAGCCGGGCACCTCCACCGCCACGTCCAGCACTCCCGCCATGGTGCAGCCGCCTTCCGGCCCCACCGCTCCTGGCAGCACCACCACCCCGCCGCGCACCGGCCACACCGCGCCTCCGGGCGGGCTCACCCCGCGTGAGGAGTCCCCCTCCACGTCGGGCGGCACGGCCCGCGCCGGCGCCACGCGCCCCGGGGTCGCCGAGCGGGCCGCCGCGGACGACGCAGCCCGCAAGCCGCTGGTGCGCAAGGTTCCGGTGTCCATCCTCGTCCGGCCCTTCGGCACCATCCGCGTCGGAGACGGCCCCCCGAGCGCCCAGCCGCTGCAGAAGCACGACCTGGAGGTGACCCCGGGCCGGCACACCGTCACCATCTCCTGCGACTACTGCGAGGACGTGGAGGAGACCATCGACGTGAGCGCGGAGGAAGAGAACGTCTTCCACCTGCGTGCCCAGCCCAAGCCCACGCCGCTCTCGGTCGAGTTCGAGCCGGGCGACGCCATCGTGCGCGTGGGCGAGGAGCAGCGCACCGCGCAGGAGTGCCTCCAGAAGCCCTTCATCGTCCGCTCGCCGCGAGGCCCCGCCGGCTTCCAGCACACCGTCGTGGTGGAGATCTCCCGCCCCGGCTACGCGCCGGAGCGCCGGGTGATCCACCTGCGGCCCGGCGAGCCCTTCACCCTGAAAGGGAGCCTCCGCCAAGAATGAGCCGCGGACGCTTCCTCCTCCTGCTGTGGCTGCTGGCCCTGGCGGCTCCCACCGCCTTTGCCCAGGGCTCCGCCCAGAGCTCCGGAGACCCGGAGGTGGACGCCCTGCGCGCCAGCTTCGAGTACGGCAAGTACGCCGAGGTGTTGGACCGCGCCGGCGCCCGCATCGACCGCGGCGGGCTGGGCGAGGACGACCTCATCGAGCTGCACAAGCTGGCGGGCCTCGCGGCCTTCAACCTCGGCCGCAACGAGGACGCCACGCGCCACCTGCGCGCCCTGCTGCGCCTGGACCCGGACTACGGCCTGGACCCGTTCGTCGTCCCGCCCCCGGCGGTGGCCTTCCTGGACGCGCTCAAGGAGGAGATGTCCAGCGAGCTGGAGTTCCTCCGCCAGGAGCGGCGCCTGCGCCAGGAGCGCGAGAAGACCGAGGCCGAGCGCCGCGAGCGCGAGCGCGTGGAGGCCGAGGTGCAGCGCCGCCGCGCCGAGGAGCTGGCCAGCCAGGTCACCGTGCGCACCGTCGAGAAGCGCAACTTCCTGGTCAACTTCGTCCCCTTCGGCGCCGGCCAGTTCCAGCAGGGCCGCAACAGCCTCGGCATCGTCTTCGCCGCCACCGAGGGCGCGCTCGCGGTGACGAGCATCATCTCCTTCTTCGCGTACGAGTCGCTCTTCGAGGAGCAGGTCATCGACCTCGACAACGTGCTCGACCCGGACGGCAAGGCCTCCATCCGCGTCCGCTACATCCCCACCAACCGGAGCCGCCAGCGCGACACGTGGCAGCTCCTCAAGCTGTCTTCGGCCGCGGGCTTCTACACCATCTACGCGCTGGGCGTGGTGGACGCGCTGTACCACCACGAGGACCAGGTCACCCGCACCACGGTGGAGCCCCGCAATGAAACGCCCATGCCCGCGCCGAAGAGCCTGCCCACGCCGCCGCGCGTGGAGGCGCCCGCACCGCCGCCCCGCTTGAGCATCTACTCCACCTCCGGCGGACTCGGCGCCGGCCTCACCCTCTTCTTCTGAGCCCACTCCCAGGTACGCGAACCCATGGCCAGCCTCACCGTCCGCTCTCCTGATGGCAAGGTCCGCTCGGTCTCCCTGCACAAGCGCATCACCAGCATCGGCCGGGGCCCGGACAACGACGTGCAGCTCGAGGACCCGGGCGTTCCCGACAGCGCCCTGCACGTAACGTTCGATGGCAGCCGCTACGAGGTGGGCAGCCTCGGCGCCACGTTCCAGGTCAACGGCAAGAAGCGCGACGCGCACGCCCTGGCCACCGGCGACGTGGTCCGCGTGGGCAGCACCGAGCTGACCTTCGCCCGCGAGGACGCGCCCCGCGCGCCGCCTCCGTCCCCCACCCCGCCGCGCGAGGTGAGCCGCACCTCCACCTCTGACTCGCACACCTCGGAGCTGCCCGGCGTGCCCGGCCGCGAGCTGGTCCTGCTGCGCCGCCTCACCGCTTTCAGCGAGCGGCTGCTCGGGCTCTACGACGTGGACCGCATCCTGGAGGGCCTCATGGACGAGGCCATCGAGGTGACGCGCGCCGACAAGGGCTTCCTCATCCTCATGGAGAGCGGAGACCCCCGCGTGAAGGTGGCCCGCAACGTGGCGCGGGAGAACATCGAGGACGCGGTGGAGAAGCTGTCGGACTCCATCATCGCCAAGGTGGTGAAGGACCAGAAGCCGCTCATCGTCGCGGACGCGGTGGACGCTCCCGAGTTCAAGGCCAGCGAGTCCGTCGTCAACCTGCGCGTGCACTCCGTCATGTGCGTGCCGCTCATGCACAAGGGCGACCTCTTCGGCGTCATCTACGTGGGCAACGACAGGCTCGTGAATCGCTTCGAGCCGAAGAGCGCGGACATGCTCACCATCTTCGCGGCGCAGGCGTCGCTGGTGCTGCAGAACGCGATGCTGGTGAACGACCTCAAGCTGGACAACACCGAGCTGCGCCGGAAGCTGGAAGACCAGCGCTACGGCGACATCGTCGGCGCGTGTCAGGGCATGCGCGACGTGTACAAGCGCATCGACAAGATTGCGCCCACGGACATCTCGGTGCTGATTACCGGCGAGACGGGCACCGGCAAGGAGCTCATCGCCCGTGAAATCCACCGCCGCTCGCCGCGCACCAAGGGCCCCTTCATCACCATCAACTGCGGCGCCATTCCGGAGAACCTCCTGGAGAGCGAGCTGTTCGGCCACGTGAAGGGCGCCTTCACCGGCGCGGTGGCCACCAAGGCGGGCAAGTTCCAGGCGGCCATCGGCGGCACCCTCTTCCTGGACGAGATTGGCGAGATGCCGCAGCAGCTCCAGGTGAAGCTGCTGCGCGCCCTCCAAGAGAAGATTGTCTACAAGGTCGGCGACAACCGCGGCGAGCCGGTGGACATCCGCGTGGTGGCGGCCACGAACAAGGTTCTCGAGGACGAGGTGAAGAAGAACACCTTCCGCGAGGACCTCTACTACCGGCTCAACGTCGTCACCCTGAAGCTGCCGCCCCTGCGCGAGCGCGGCGAGGACGTGGTGGTGCTGGGCAAGTTCTTCCTCCAGAAGTACGCGCGCGAGTTCAACTCCAAGGCCCGGGGCTTCACCCCGTCCGCCGCGGTGTCCATGCGCAAGTACGGCTGGCCCGGCAACATCCGCGAGCTGGAGAACCGGCTGAAGAAGGCGGTGGTGCTCGCGGACAAGCCGCTGCTCGGGCCGGACGATTTGGACCTCAAGCCGGAGAACCTGGAGCCCATCATGCCGCTGCTCCAGGCCAAGGAAGAGTTCCAGAAGCGTTACATCAACGAGGTGCTGGCCCGGAACAACGGCAACCGCACCAAGACGGCCAAGGATTTGGGCGTGGACCCGCGCACCATCTTCCGCCACCTGGAGAAGCTGGAGGCGGAGAAGTCGGGCCGGCCCCTTCCGCCCGAGGAGGGCGAGGAGCTGCTCTAGTGCCTCGAGAGCGGCCCGGACGGACGATGGAACGCACGATGCGGCGACAAATCTGGGCGGGGCTGCTGATGGCCACGGCGTGGGCCTCGACGGGGTGCCTCATTCCCCAGGACGACACCCAGCTCGAGAGCATCCCCGAGTTCATGAACCGGCCGCCGCGCATCATCGAGAGCCTGGTGACGCCGCAGTCGCGCATCATCTCCAACTTCGGCGCGGGCCAGTGCGACCTCACGTTCGAGGTCGTCGTGGAGGACCCGGACGTGGATGACCCCATCTACGTGAACTGGTTCGTGGACTACAACCCGCAGGACCCGAGCCAGGCCTACCGCCAATACAAGCTGGCCCCCACCAACGAGCCGCGGCGGGCGGACCGGGGCACGCTGCTCATCAGCCTCGCCTCCGCCAACAACCCGCTGGGCACGCCGGGTCCCCACCTGGTGGAGGCCCTCGTCAGCGACACCGCGCTGGCGGACCGGGTGCCCGAATCGCAGCCGGTGCAACTCCCGGACGGCACCACCCTCCAGAACCCGGGGTTCGTCACCACGTACGCCTGGGTGGTGAACACGGTGCAGGGGGACTGCCGGTGACACGCCGTGGCGCGGGGCTCGCGCTGCTGGCGGTGCTCGCGGGTGCCGGATGCGCGCTGCTGGACGAGGAGCCGGACCCCAGCCAGCTCGTGTGCAGCTCGGATGCCGAGTGCGGAAGGAACGAAATCTGCTTCCCCGACGGATGCGGAGACCCGGGCCGCGACATCGTCGTGGAGGTGGTACCCAACCCGCAGAAGCGCAGCCACGCCCAGGACTTCCGCGTGGACAACCTGCGGCCGGAGCAGGACCTGACGCTGTTCGAGCCCGCGGCCGTGGCGGGCCGGGTGATGCGCGCCACCACCCTCCCCTCGGCGGACGGAGGCGTCGTCCTGCGCAACTACAACGAGGTCCTCCACCTGCGCGCCACCGGAGAGAGCCTCCTGTTGCCCGGCATCACCCGGCAGTACGACGCCACGCTGGTGCCCCTCAACGGCGCATGGAGGCTGCCGGTGGGCTCGGGCGACTACACCGTGACGTTGTCGCCGGAGGACCTGGAGGTGCCCCCCGTCAGCGGCACGAGCCGCGTGGAGCCCGGCGCCTCGGTACCGCTGGAGTGGGTGCTGCCCGCCGCCGACACGCTGGTGCGGCTGAGCGGCAAGGTGGAGCGCCAGGACGGCGTGCTGGTGGACGCGCCGCTCGAAATCCAGGCGTTGGACCTGGACCTGACGGCGCTGTCCCAGCGCGTGCCGGTGACGCGGGGCACGGGAGCGTTCACCGTCGTCATGTCTGGCGAGGCGGCGCAGCGCTCCGCCGTGCTGCTGCGGGTGACGGCCGGCGGCGAGTCACCGTGGGTGCCCCAGAAGACCTTCACCGTGGACCCGCGCGCGCCGCTCGCCGCGCCGCTGGCCCTGGGCGACTACGGCACGCCGGTGCGCGTGACGGGCCGAGTGGTGGGCCTGGACGGGCGCCCGGTGTCGGGGGCCACGGTGTCGCTCCGGGGCGAGGTGGGCGGAGGCGGAACGTTCCAGGGCCCGCTGGCCACCACCGGCGCGGAGGGGCGCTTCGCGGCGGACACGCTGCCGTCCGCGCCGGGCGGGACGCTGTCGCTGGTGGTGGTGCCGCCGCCCGGCAGCACCTCGGGCCTGACGGTGGTGCCGGTGGAGGTGCCGCGCACCGGCGTCGCGCTGACGGACGTGCTCTGCCCGGACCGCCGCGTCGTGCGGGGCACGCTGCTGCTGCCGGACAACGCCACCGCCGCGCCAGGCGTGCGCGTGCTGGCCGAGCCCATCGGTCAGGTGCCGGGCTGGCCGCGCCCGCCCGCGGGCGGCGAGGCGCTGGGCACCACGGACGACACGGGCACCTTCCGGCTGCGGTTGGACCCGGCCGTGTACCGCGTGGACTTCGTGCCCACGGAGAACCTGCCGCGCCTCAGCCGCACCGTCACCGTGCTGCCCGGAGAGGACTCCACGGAGCAGGTGCTGGCCACCCTCCCACTGCAGCGCGGGCGCACCGTGAGCGGCCAGGTGACGGAGGTCACGGACGCGGGCACCACACAGGGCGCGCCCTATGCCTCCATCCGCTTCTACCGGGTGGTGACGGTGGAGGGGCAGCCCTCCTCGGTGCTGCTGACACAGGCGGTGTCGGACCAGCAGGGCCGCTACACGGCGCTGATACCGGTGCGGTGAGAAGCGCTCACGGCAGCTTGCCGGCGCCCGGATCCTTGCGCGCGGTGGCGAAGGCGGCGTGCAGCGCGTCCACCACGCCGCCCACCTCGCCCGCGTACTGCACCGCGTGGATGGTGTAGAGGTCCTGCACGCCCTCCAGGCGGCGGAACACCGCGCGCAGGGCCTGCCTGTCCCGCGAGTCGAGCCCGCACATGGACTCGCGCAGGCGCAGCCGCTCCAGCCAGCCGGTGCGGAAGGCCATCCACTGCTGGTCCACCTTGCTGGCCGGAGACACGCGCACCAGCTTCTCGCGCTCGGACTCCAGCTCCGCCCACAGCGCCTGCGCGCCGTCCAGGCACTCGCGGAAGGTGAGCAACTGGGGCGCGGGAGGAAGCTTCTCCGGCGTCATGGCCGCCACCGAGCGGCTCACGTTCCAGATGATCCACAGCGAGAAGACGCTGGAGAGCGCGATGTGCACGCCGTACGCAGCACCGCGGAAGCGGCGGTAGCGAGGGTCTTTCCGGGGGTCGGGAACGGACACGGGGCCCAGGTCTTACGACCGTGGACCCCGTGTGGCAACGCTTCCGTGTCACCGCACCGTCATCCGGTGGGCGGTTGTGGGCCCCTGCTGGCGGCTCAGGGGCCCGGCTGCCCGGGCTACTGGCCGGCGGGCGTGGCCACCGGCGGGGTGGCGGGCGCGGCGGCCGGAGCGGCGGCGGGCGCACCCGGCGCGGCCTCGGAGGGGCCACCCATGGCGCGCTTCACGGTGGCGATGCGGCCGCGGAACTGCGGCTGGTACTGGCTGTTGGGGTAGGCACCGGCGGCGTCACGCGCCGTCTCCAGCGCCTTCTCCATCTGACCGACCTCCTGGTACGACTGGGCCAGGAGCAGCATGGCGTAGTCGCGCGTCTTGGACGACTTGTCGCCCTCGACGAAGCGGGCCAGCATCGGCACCGCCTTGTCGTGCTGCTTCGTGTTGTTGTAGGCCGTGCCGAGGAAGAAGGACGCGTCCAGCGCCTGCTCCTGCGGCGGGTTCATGGCCAGGAAGCGCTCCATCTCCGAGATGACGCCGGCCATGTCGTTCTTGCGGAAGGCAATCTTCCCGCGCTCGAAGGCGGCGTCGCCCGTCTCGCGGCGCAGCATGGTGGCGCGGTCATTGAGGGCCTGGCGCTCCAGCGAGGACAGGCGCGAGGTGTCCAGCTTCACCAGCGCGTCGATGCCCTTGAGGCGCTCGTCGCCGGGGAGCGTGGTCATCATCTTGTAGACCTCGCCCGCGGCGCGCTGGGCCGTCTGGTGCGCGGCCACGTCCGTGCGCTGCTTCTCCATCTGCGTGGACAGGTCGGCGACCATCTTCTCCAGCCGCTCGCGCTCGCTGTTGGCGCTGGAGCTGCGCGCGCCGGTAATCATCAGCGCGGCACCCACGGCGATGACGGCGAAGAGGACGTACGCCGCCGCGGACGAAATCCACTGGCGCTTCTGGAAGTCCTCGTGGCGCTTGCCCACCGCCTTCACCTCCGCATGGAGGTTCTTCAGCAGGTTGTCGCTCTTGATGACGAGGTTTCGGGCCTCGACGATTTCGCGGCGGAGGTCCGCCAGCTCCTTCTCCACATCGGTCTTCGGCTGCTCTGGCATGGACATCTTCCTGGGCGCGGAAACGACTTCGGCCGACTCACGCATCGTAAGGAGTTCTCCGGGGCGTATGGCGATATAAATTCCGGAGCGGAACAGCCCCGCGCGGCCGTTCCATTTCCGGAAAGCAGACAGACGGGCCCCGCCCGCCTGCCTCCCCTACAGTCCGCCCGGCAGGGGCCGCGTCGGCTCCGACGGGAAGCTGTACGTCACGCCCACGGAGAGCCAATTGCCTCCGTTGCTGAAGCTGCCCACGCGCTCGCCCTTGTCGTTGGGGAGGCCCACGGGGCCTCGGAGGAAGGCGAGCCGGTACTCGGCCGTGATGCCCCAGCGAGGCGACAGGCGCAGCGTGGCTCCCAGGGAGCCCATCCATATCTGGGCGGTGCTCTCCTGCACCGCCTCCCCCGGGCGCTTCGAGGAGGCGAGCGCGGGGCCGGTGAGGATGCCCGCGAAGGGCACGAGCCCGTTCGGCCCCACCTCGGGCAGCACCGTCTGGAAGCGCAGGCCCAGGGCGGCGCCGTAGCACAGGGTGTCGATGTGCTGCTCGCCGTCAGACGAGTTGAGGTAGAGCCGCCCGCCCGTGGCGAACAGGTCGATGCCAATCTCCACCAGGTCGGTGATGGCGTAGGCGAAGGAGCCCACCGCCAGCGGCCCACCCGAGACCTCGCGGGCCCGTGGCAGCTGCGGGTCCTGGGGAAAGCCCTGCTGGCCGTACCAGGCCTTGTAGAACGTTTCGTTGGACGTGTAGCGGTAGCCGGCCTGGATGGAGATGCGCCCCACCCCGTTCAGCGACGTGGAGACTTCTTCGTCCTCGGGCGACTCGGGCTCGGGGTCCTGGGCGAAGGCGGGAGCGGCGAGGAGCAGGGCGAACGGCGGAAGGAGGCGGCGGAGCATCAATGGGACTCTGGGGGGCGCAGCGCGATTTCGAGGAACGTCGTCTGCTTGCGGCGCAGCGACGCGAGCAGGCAGCGCACGACGCAGAGCGCGCCGAACTCGCGGAGCACGACGCCCAGGTTGGCCACCACGTCCCGCAGGGTGATCACACCGCGCATGTGCCCGCTCCTGTGCGTTGCCGTGGGTGTCCGTCGCGTACGTCCTTGCAGAATCCGCCCGGTGCTACAGGCGTGTGGCGCACCGTAGCAGGGGCCTCCCACGCGTCAATTTTCCGGACGGCGCAAGCACCCGGTGTCACAGGGGTTTCCGGCGCATGTGCTCACCGGGCGCGGCGCTCCAACTCCAGCAGCGGCATCTCCAGCACCACCACCGTGCCGTGGATGCAGGTGGGGTGGAAGTCCGCGCGGTCCAATTCGCCCAGCAGCGCACGGAGCTGCGCATCGGTGAGCGGCGTGGCGCTGGCGCGGCGCGCGGCGTGGCACGCCATCACCCGTACCGCCTCCGCGAGGGACACCACGTCCAGCGTCGCGCCCTTGGGCGGCAGCGCGCGGGCCAGCGCCTCCAGCAGCGAGCGCGCGTCCACGCCCTCCAGTCCCGGCGGCGCAGTCTTCAGCGCCACCGTGGTGCCGCCGAAGGGCTCCACGTCGAAGCCCAGCTTCGACAGCGCCTCGCGCCCCTCCACCAGCGCCTTCGCGGCCGGCAGCGGCAGCTCCAGCGTGGTGCCGAACAGCGACGGCGCCGGGGGCGGCTTCTCGTCCTCCAGCGCGCGCAGGTAGCCGTTGAGGCGCGCGCGCTCCAGCGCGGCGTGCGGATCCAACACCACCAGCGTGCCGCCCGGGCCCTCGCAGACGTGGAAGCGTCCGCCCAGCAGGCCCATGGGCTTGAGCGCCGCGAAGTAGCCCGGCGGCGGGGCCTCGTTGAGCTGGGGCTGGGCCTGACCGAAGGCGGGCGCCTGCCCTGCCCCGGGTGCGAACGGCAGCGCGCCCGGAGGACGAGCCACCGTGGGTAGCGGCCCCAGCGGCGCGCGAGGCGGCGTGGACGGAGCTCCGGGCGCGTCCATGGCGGTGGGCAGCGGCGCGCCCCATGTCGCCTCCTGGGCGCGGGTGAGGAAGCGCTCCACGGCGAGCGCGTAGTGCGCGGCCTCGCGAGGCTGGGCCGCCTGCTGGGCATTGGCGTCCGCCGCGGCGCCCAACCATGGAGCGGCGCGCAGCATGCGGCTGAGCGCGGCGATGATGGCCTCCTGCACGCCGCGCGCGTCCGCGAAGCGCACCTCCAGCTTCTGCGGGTGCACGTTGACGTCCACCGCCGCCGGGTCCACGTCGATGTGGAGCACCACCACCGGCTGCCGGCCCGCCGCGAGGAAGTCCTGGTACGCGCGCTGGATGGTGCCGATGAGGCCCCTGTCCCGCACGTAGCGCCGGTTGACGTACGTGTAGAGGCCGCGCGCGTTGTTGAAGGTGAATTCAGGTGACGCGGCGTAGCCGGTGACGGAGACGCCCAGCCGCCGCTCCTCCACGGGGAACAGGTGCGGGTGCGCGGTGGGCCCCAGCGCCGCTGCGATGCGCTCGCGCGGGTCGTCCGGACAGGCCGCGCTGGAGAAGAGCGTGCCGCCCTCGTGCTTGGCGAAGAAGCCCACCTCCGGGTACGCCAGCGCCAGGCGCACCACGGCCTCCTCCGCATGCTTCAGCTCGGTGTCACCGCGGCGCAGGAACTTTCTTCTCGCGGGCACGTTGAAGAAGAGGTCCTCCACGGTGATGACGGTGCCGGTGCGCGGCGGAGCGTCCTCCACCACCGGCGGCGCCCCTCCCTCCACCGTCACGCGGGTGCCGACCTCCGCGCCCACCTCGGCGGTGTGGAGTGTGAAGCGGGAGACGGAAGCAATGGCCGGAATGGCCTCGCCCCGGAAGCCCATGGAGTGGATGTGGAAGAGGTCGTCCAGCTCGCGCAGCTTGCTGGTGGCATGCCGCTCCAGACAGCCGATGGCGTCCTGGCGGCCCATGCCGTGCCCGTCGTCGGAGACGATGATGCGGTCCACGCCGCCGCCCTCCAGCTCGACGCGGATGGTGCTCGCCTCCGCGTCGATGGAGTTCTCCACCAGCTCCTTCACCACGGAGGCGGGACGCTCCACCACCTCGCCGGCGGCAATCTTGTTGATGAGGACGTCACTGAGACGGGCGATGCGAGCCATGGCTTTCGTTCACCCTCCGCCACCCAGACGACGTTGTAAAGCGCGGCGACACCGTCAATGGCTGACATTCCCGAGCGTCTGGGCTAACACCCGCCACCGCGAATGGACGTGTCACGACCAGGCAAGGGGCGGCTGCGCGTCGCAGTGACTGGCGCGAGCGGAGACTACGGGAAGCTGCTGCTGCATCGGCTGGAGCGCGATCCGGAGGTGGAGAGCATCCTCGTATTGGACGTGGCACGTCCCGAGGGTGACAAGGTGGAGTACCACCGCGTGGACCTCACCCGGTACGACGCGGAGGGCGAGCTGACCGACGCGCTCACCGACCGCCCCGTGGACGCGCTCTACCATCTGGCGTTCCTCTTCGGGCCCATCCGCAACGGCTCGCTGGCGCACGAGCTGGAAGTCATCGGCACGATGAACGTGCTGACCGCGGCGGGGCGCGCGCGGATACCGCGGCTCATCGTCCCGTCGGTGACGGCCGTGTACGGGGCGCGCGGAAACAACCCGGCGCTGATGCGTGAGGACTCGCCGCTGCAGGGGTGCCCGGGCAGCCGCTTCGTCACCGACAAGGTGGAGGTGGAGGGCCAGGTGCGCGCCTTCCGCGAGCGCCACCCGGACATGCGCGTGCTGGTGCTGCGCTTCGCGCCGGTGCTCGGTCCCTCGGTGGACAACCCCGCGACGCGCCTGCTCCAGCGCGGCGTGGTGCCGACGTTGCTCGGGTATGACCCGCTCTGGCAGGCCCTGCACGAAGAGGACGCGTCGCGCGCGCTGCACCTCGCGCTGCGCGCGGAGACGTCCGGCGAGTTCAACATCGTGGGCCGGGGCGTGCTGCCGCTGTCCGGGCTCATCCACCAGGCGGGTGCCCGCCCGCTCCCCCTGCCAGGGCCGCTGTTCCGGGCCGCGCTGCGCACACTGGACGTCGTGGGGGCCGACACGTTGCCCATCGCCCTGCTCGACTACATCCATTACTCGTGGGTCGCGGACGGCGAGCGCGCCGAGTCCGCACTCGGCTTCATCCCCTACCACCACGTCAGGGACGCCGCTGCGGCGCTGAGGAGGAGCTAGTCATGGCCAAGGGAGTCCTCGGAAACGACCCCTTCCAGCGCGGCGCCGCATCCCGCGCGGGCGACGGTGCGAAGGAGACCCCGGACGCGGAGGAGAAGTCCGCGCGCAAGGGCACCGCGAAGAAGGCTCCCGCCGCGAAGACGCCCGCGCGTGGGAAGGCGGGAGCGAAGACGGCGTCCGCGAAGACGCCAGCGTCGAAGGCACCGGCGGCGAACGCGGGTGGTGGCGCGACGGCCTCCGCTCCGAAGGCATCCGCCCACGCGGGAGGCGGCGCGGCTTCCCCGAAGGCATCCACTTCGCGGCACACCGCGAAGCAGCCAGAGGAGGCAAAGGCCGGGAGTGCCAGGGCCGCGAAGTCCGGGGGCTCCGCGGGCAGGGGCCCGAAGGAGTCCGGCGGCACGCAGCGCGCGGCCGCGAGCACCGACACGCGGGAGCGGCAGCGGACCTCGGGTGAGCCCACCCACGCCGCGCCCGTGGACGAGGACGCGGGGATGCCGCTGCGCGAGCCCGCCGCGCCCGTCACTCCGCGCAGGCCGCCTCCGCCTCGCAAGCCGGTGATGGCGGACGAGGTGGGCACACGCACGGAGCGGCAGCGCGAGGTGGACCACGCGCTCGCGGAGGCGCTCGCCGCCGAGGTGGCCGAGGCCACGGCGAAGGTCGCGGTGGACGAGGCGCTGGAGCGCCGGCCCGGTCAGGAGCAGGACGTGGACCGGCTGATTGCCACCGAGCTCGCCACCGAGCTGGCCGAGGCCGCGGTGGAGCAGGTGCTCGACCACAGCCCGCCCTCGCAGCGTCCGGAGCGTGAGCGCGAGCTCGCCGCCGCCGTGGCCGCGCAGGTCGCCGAGGCCGCCGCCGAGGTCGCCGTGGCCGAGGTCCTCGACCGCCACGCCGGCACGCAGCCGCCGCCCACCTTCACCCCTGACGACGAGGCGGAGCTGGAAGAGCGCGCCGCCAACGCCGAGGAGGCCGAGGACGGCACGGGCTACGACCTCGAGGCCGAGGCCGAGGGAGGCTTCGGTCCCGGAGAGGAAGACGAGGAGGCCGAGGACGAGGACGAGGGGTCCACCTTCGACACGTCCGGGCTGGAGCTGTCCGTGACGCTCTCGGTGCAGAACCCCGAGGAGCGCGACGCCTCGACGCTGGAGCCGGAAGTCGAGGTGCCGGATGCCACGCGCGACGAGCTGCCCCTCGGCCGCCGGAATCCGCCGCTGACGCTGGTGCCTCCCGCCGGCTCCGAGAGCGGCCCTCGCGAGCCGTTCTTCACGGAGCAGGTCCGCGAGCCCGAGGGCCCGCGTCCCCTCGCGCAGCGCGCGGCCGGGATGCTGGCGCTCGCCCGGGACATCGCCGGTCAGGCGCTGGCGAGCCAGGGGCTCGGCCGGGCGATGGGCGCGGTGAATGGCCTGATGGACGCGCTGCGCGCCGGGCTGGGCACGGGCGGCGGCGCCGCCATCGACGAGTACGGCAAGGACCCGTCGCTGGTGGAGCGGCTGGACCCGGTGCTGGAGTTCCTCTACTCGCAATACTGGCGCGTGTCGGTGACGGGCGTGGACCAGGTGCCGCAGGGCGCGGCCATCCTGGTGGCCAACCACTCGGGCGCCCTGCCCTACGACGGGCTCGTCATGTCGCTGGCCATCTCCCGCGAGCGTCCCGACCTGCGCGAGCCGCGGTGGCTGGTGGAGGACCAGGTCTTCCACGCGCCGGTGCTGGGCACGCTCTTCAACCGCCTCGGCGCGGTGCGGGCCTGCCCGGAGAACGCGCTGCGGCTGCTCGACGAGCACCGTCCGCTGGTGGTCTTCCCCGAGGGCTATCAGGCGCTCAGCAAGCCCTTCGCGGAGCGCTACCGCCTGAAGCGCTTCGGGCGCGGCGGCTTCGTGAAGCTGGCGCTGCGCACGGGCGCGCCCATCGTCCCGGTGGCCATCGTCGGCGCGGAGGAGACGTCGCCGCTGCTGGGCCGGCTCCCCGCGTCCTTCCTCGGCCTGCCCTTCGTGCCGCTCACCCCGCTGGGCCCCCTGCCCCTGCCCGCCAAGTGGAGCATCCGCTTCGGCGAGCCGCTCGGCATGGAGGGCCTGTCGCCCGAAGCCGCGGATGACCTGGGCGAGGTGCAGCGCCTCACCGAGCGCACCCGCGAGTCCATCATGGGCATGCTCCAGTCACTGCTGCGCGAGCGACGCTCCGTCTTCGCGGGCTGAGGGCTCGCGGCCAACCGCGTGGAAGGGACTTCAGCCCACCACGCGGTTGCGGCCCGAGGTCTTCGCCTCGTACAGCCGCTCGTCCGCCGTGCGCACCAGGTCTCCGGGCTCGCGGTGCTGCGGCTCCAGCGTGGAGATGCCCACGGACACGGTGACGGGGATGTGCTGCTTGTCGAACTCGAAGCGCTGCTTCTCCACCAGCCGCCGCACCTTCTCCGCGAGCTGCCGCGTACCGCCCAGCCCGACTTCCGGCAGGAGGATGGCGAACTCCTCGCCGCCATAGCGGGCGAAGACGTCCTCGCGGCGAATCTTGGTGCGCACCGTGGACGCGAGCTGCTTCAGCACCGAGTCACCCGCGAGGTGCCCGAAGGTGTCGTTCACCTTCTTGAAGAAGTCGATGTCCAGCAGCACCAGCGACAGCACGCGCTCGTAGCGCCGGCTGCGAGACAGCTCGCGGTCCAACTGCTCGTCGAAGTAGCGGCGGTTGTAGATCTGCGTCAGGCCGTCCATCGTGGTCAGCCGGTAGATTTCATCGTGGTACGCCGCCTCGATGTTCCCGCCCGCGATGAACTTGAAGATGGTGCGGCCAATCTTCACGAGGTCGCCGTTGCGCAGGCTGCAGGTTCCCTCCACCAGCTCGTCGTTGATGAACGTGCCGTTGGTGGAGCCCAGGTCACGGATGCGCACGCCCTCGCGCGTGTTGGAGATGCCCGCGTGGTTGCGGCTCACCGACTCCTGGTCGATCTGGATGTCCGCCTTCGACGAGCGCCCGATGAGCGTCTCCTCGCGCGTGAGGTCGAACTTCCGCCCCAAATCCAGCCCGTAGATCACCACCAGCGCCGCGTCGAGGTTGACCGGCCGGTCGGAGATCTTCGAGATGACCGTGACGACCGTCTCCTTCTGCACCGTGCCTCCCGATGAGCTCAACGCTACCACCCGGTAAATCACGAAAGCGAGTCGCACACGGGAGACCGGGCGGAGCGCTCCCGAGGGTGCAGCGGCGACCTACCACGCCCTACCCCGTCAGGGGATATCCACGCCACGCACGGCGATGACGGGCGGGCGCAGGGGCCGTCCCTCGGTGTCAGCCAGCTCCGCTGTCAGTGTCACGCCGGTGCCCGAGCAGGTGGCCGGAAGCTGCAGCTCCACCTCGCCCTGCCCCTGCGACACGTCCTCATCACCGAGCAGCACGGTGCCCGCGCAGCCGGAGCCCCCTCGCAGCGACAGGCGCACATGGCCGTCCGCGCCGGTGCCGCTGCCCACCTCGAAGCCGGTGACTCGCACGCGCACGGCGCTGCCCCGGACGAGCCGCTGGCCCTCCAGCTCCGGGAACAACCACGTCACCGCAGGGCGTCCCACATCCAGCGCGGACACGGCACGCGTCAGCGCTCCCACATGCTCCAGTCCCGGGCCATCCGCCGCGGCGAGGCGCGAGGGGCCGAGCCGCTCCTGCGCCGTGAAGCCGCCCACGGTGAGCACCTCCGCCTGGAGGCGCGCGCGCGAGCCCGTGGCATCGCCCCAGAAGGTGCGGTCCGCGAAGCCGGGCGGCGGGAGGGGCACGCGAAGGCCCTCGCGCGCGGCGTCCGGGTCCGCGAGCACCGTCCAGCGGCGGCCGGCCCGGTCGGTGAAGACGACGCGCACCAGGCTGGCGCGCGCGTCCACGTCGGCGCGGAACTGCCGGCCCGCCAGCCCCTGGTACGTCGCGGGGTCGAAGTTGTAGCGGGCGTCCTCGGGGATGCCGAGGAAGCCCGCGCGCAGGTCCACGGGCCGGCTGCCCGTCGGGTCGAAGTCGAGCGCCGGCAGGTCCGCCACCAGCGTGGAGGTGGCCACGGCCGCGGCCGCGTCGTTGCGCGAGGCGCCGGAGGTGGCGGCCACCACGAGCCGGTACGGCTTTCCCTCCAGGCCACCGTGCGCGGGGGCCATGCGCACCAGCACCAGCCCGGCGTCGGACAGCCGCGCGTCCTTGTCCGTGTTGGGGTCCGCGGGTGACACGTTCGTCGCGGCGCCCAGGCCCAGCGGCACCAGGCCCCGGCCGGGCGCGGCCACCGTGGCCAGCACGTAGGCGCGGTCCAGGTACGCGTCGCGGTAGCGCGGCAGCTCCGGCACGCGCACGGCGAAGGGGAAGGCCAGCCGCACGCCGCCCTCCTCGAAGGACGCCGTCTGCGTGTACCGCACGTCCTCCAGGTCCGGCGTCCCGTTGGCGCCGACGGGCGTGGGCGCGAGGGAGAAGCGCGTGTCGCGCCACACCGTCGAGGTGAAGCGCGGCGAGCCCGGCACCATCTGCCCGAGGAGCAGCAGCGGGTCCGTCCCCGGCTCCAGCGCGTTCAGGGGCAGCTCGCGCAGGGGCAGCTCGCCCTGCAGCGCCCACGCGGCGCGGGTGCCGCACGCGCCCTCTCGCACCGCGGCTTCTGGCTCCAGCACTCCGTCCGGGGACTCGTCACAGATGCCGGCCACGCCGGGCGCGCGCACCTGCATGGCCGAGGAGCCCGCCAGCCACACCCCCGCGCCCGCGGGCAGCTTCAGTTGCCGCCGGGTGCTGCCGACGCTCACCTCCACCTCGCGCTCAGGCCCCAGCAGCGCCTCGGGAGACAGCTCCGCCGGCAGCCCCGGCACGGACAGGCCCGCCACGCCCAACCGCAGCGACTGGGCGGATGCGTCGGGCTTGCTGCCCGGGTCGAAGGTGCCGACGACGCCGCCCGCGCGGTCCAGCGGGTTGCGCCGCAGCGCCACGCGCACGTCGCGCGCAGTCGTCGCGTCGTGGCGCGCCAGCGTGAGGTAGCCGTAGTCCGGGTGGAAGACGGACAGGCCCACCTCGCCCACGGCAGCCACCCACGCGGCGCCCTGCGGGCCCGTCACCGTGCTGGCCGTCACGACGCCCGCCGCCGAGGACGCCGCCACGGTGGCCAGCGGCACAGGGCGCCCGGTGAGCTCATCCACCGCCAGCACGCGCACACCGCCGGGCGGCACCTCCGACGGCAGCACCGTGACACGGGCACGACAGGTGGCGCTGCCCACGCGCACCTCCACCGCGTCGCGCTCGTCGCCGGGCACACCGAGGACGAAGGTCGCGCTCATCCCCGTGCCCGCTCCCGTCACGGCCGGCGCGAGCGCGCGCCACGTCCCGCCCTCGCGAGGCACCACCGGTTCGCCCTCGCGCGTGCGGGCCCACACGGTGAAGACGACGGACATGCCCGGGCGGCCAACCACGACGTCCGGCGTCACCTCGCAGGCGTCAGCGCTCGACGCGGCGGGAGCTTCCACACAGGCACCATCCCGGCACACCAGCTTGTCGCTGCCACAGTCCGAATCCTTCGAGCAGACGCCCGGCAGACAGCGGTTCAAATCACACTGACATCCCAGCGGAGAGCCGTCGCACTCGGGCAGCGCGTACTCGCCGCGCCGTGCCGCGCGACAGTCATCGGGCGTGCGGCACGCGGGCGCACAGCGCGCGACAGCGGTGTCGCAGAAGAAGAAGGCCGCGCTCGGACAGTCCTGGTCCACCGCGCACGTGCGCTGCGGCGGGTTGTCCTGCGGGAAGCCCGGGTCCAGGCCCTCGTCCGACGCGCACCCCGCCAGGGCCAGCAGCAGCGCGCAGATGAGGCCTGGCAGCAGTTGGAAACGGGGGGAGGGGCTCATGCGGTGCGGCTCCAGGGGGACAGTCCACGACCTTACAAGCAGCGAGACCGCCGTGCGACCGTCCCCGACATCGACCGCCGCCCTTCCGACAGCCGCGGTGTCCGCCCGCCCGCCCACCGCGCCGGACGCATGCCACGAGGGTTGGCTTTCGGGTGGCCGGCAATCAGAATCGCCCGCGAATGGCGCGCAGCGAGCCCAAGTCCATCGAGAGCCTTCTTCCCCGTGTCCTCGCCCGCCTCGCGGAGGAATCCGGCCGTGGCCAGACGCTGGCCCCCGTGTGGGCGGCGGTGGTGGGCCCCCACCTCGCCCGCTACACCACCCCGCATTCCCTTCAGGGCAGCACGCTGGTGGTGGATGTGGCCGGCCCGGAGTGGCTCCGCAGCCTGGAGGACGAGGCCGCCTCGCTGTGCGAGCGGCTCAACGCGCGGCTCGGGGACAACACGGTGAAGACGCTCTCCTTCCGGCTGGAGCTGCGATGATTGTGCTGCTCGCGCTCGGCGCCTTCCTGGCCGCGGCCCCGCCTCCACCTCCGTCCGTCGGAGACATGGAGGCCGAGGCCACACGACACGTGGTGCGAGAGTTCGAGCGCGTGGGCCGGCGCGCGCCGGTGCAGGACCCGATGCTGGGCACCGCGGCGCGGCGGCTCGCACTGGAGGCGCTCACCCGATTCACGACGGGCGCGCCGGACCACTACACCCTCACCGAGGCCATCAGCGACGCGGGCGGCGCGGACCCCACGCCGCGCACGCTCGTCATCCGCGCGTGGACGCCGCGCAACGGGCTCGACACCTTCCTCGCGCGCACGGACTTCAACATGGAGCGCGCCTCGCACTTCGGCCTGGGCGTGGCGCAGCAGGGCCAGCGCACCGCGCTCGTGCTGTTGCTGGCGGACCGGAAGGCGGAGCTGCTGCCCTTCCCGCGCAACCTCGCCGGCGGAGAGCGCGCCGCGAGCACCCTCTGCGGCACCCTCGTGTCACCCCTGCGCGAGCCGGACGTCTACGTCACCCGCCCGGACGGCGACGTGGACCTCGTGCCCCTCAGCCGCAAGGGCGCGAATGGAAGCTTCTGCGTCCGCCTCCAGTTCCCCACGCCCGGCAGCTACACGGTGGAGGTGGTGGGCACGGCCAATAGCGGCCCGGAGGTGGCGGCCCTCTTCCTCGTCCAGCTCGGCCTGCCCCGCCAGCGCGACGCACGCACGGAGGACGCCGAGCCCACCACGCTGGACGAGGCCCGCGAGGCCGTCTACGCGCGCATCAACTCGCTGCGCCGTGCGCACAACGTGCCCGAGCTGACGCCGGAGCCGGTGCTGGAGCGCGTGGCGCAGGCCTACAGCGACCGCATGGCCACCGAGGACTTCTTCGCCCACGTGGCACCGGACGGCTCCTCGCTCACGCAGCGCCTGCCGGCCTCCCTGCGCAGCGTACGCTCCGGGGAGAACCTGGGCGCCGCGGACGGGCCGCTGGCCGCGCACTTCGGCATCGAGCACAGCCCCGGCCACCGCCGCAACCTGCTGGACCCCGCCTTCCGCTTCATGGGCCTGGGCGTCGCCTTCCGGAAGGTGGGCGGGAGGGATGAAGCCATCCTTACCGAGGTCTACACGGCCGCTTCTCCCACCTCGGAGGCGGCGCCGGAGGACCCGCGGCAGGACGTCTACGACACGCTCGCCCGCTGGCGCACGGCGCACAAGCTGCCTCCGCTGGAGCGCAGCCCCGCGCTGGAGGCCCTCGCGCAGTCCCACGCGAAGCGCGCGCTGGCGCTGGACCAGCCGTCGGAGGACGCCGGTCCGCCCCTGCACGAGCGCGTGTTCCAGGCGTTGCCGGACGCGGGCACGGCGGCGGTGGACTTCTTCGTGCTGACGGACCCGTCCGCGCTGCCGGAGTCACGCAGCCTCGCGGACGCCACCAACAATCGGGTGGGCATCGGCGTCGTGCGCGGTGACTCGCGCCGCTTTGGCAGCCGGCGCTACTGGGTGGCCGTCATCTACGCCTCGGTCCGCTGAGTGCTTCAGCGCGGGCCGTGTGGCGAACCTCGGGCGTGACGCCCCTCTCTACCGAGCAGGGGCGACCCCGGGACGTGGAGCATTCTCGCTTCAGACAGGACGGCGCTGCGTGGCGTAGGCCTCGAGCCCCATCTGGGGCGGCGCCACGTGCTGGGACATCGGGCACTTCATGCACGTGAACGACTGCCAACCCCGCCGGACGGCCTCGTCCAGACAGTTGTCGTAGTGGTGGCAGTTGAGGTTGCGATGCGTCTCGACGCCGGCACGCTTCGGCCCGGCCTCGGGGTTGATGGTTTGCGGCAGATCGGCTGGACACGGCTTCATGGAGCCCTCCCTCTGTTTCCCCCCCGAGCGCTGAGAACGAGCTTGTGCTACCGGACAACGTGCCCACCAACTGGGTGAGCCAACCGGAGTGGCGCGTAACGGCCGCGCAAAGTAGTGATTCACTCCTGGTGACGCAACGGGTCGACTTCTCCTACCCAAGTGCACGTAATCGCCTGGACTCTTTCGGCGAATGTTGACGGGTGACGAACAGTCCGGCCCTGCCCGACGCCGCGGGGATCTAGGACTTGTCGCTCGTTCTGTCAAACCACCCCCGTGAGAATGCAAGGGGAATGATCGGCGCGCGCATCCCGTTGGCAGGCCGCAAAGCCGCGTCAGGAAAGGAAGACCACATGAGTTGGACCGGGCTGGTGGCGGGGCTGGTTGCGGGGGTGGCCCTGGGGCAGTCGCCAGCGACGCTGGAGGCGGTGCGGCTGCACAAATCCGACGCGGGCGCCCTGGCGAAGGACGAGCTGGCGGCCTGTGTCGCGAAGAAGTGTCCGGACGCGGGGCGGCTCGCGCTGCTTGCGGGCACGCTCGCCCTCTCCGACGGGCAGGCGGCCGAGGCGAGAGACCTCCTGTCCGCTCACTCGCCTCCGGAGTCCCTCACGCCGTACCACGCCTTCTACCTGGGCCAGGCGCGCTTCTATTCGGGTGATGCCGTGGGCGCCGCCGCGGACTTCGCGCGCGTGCTGGAGGCCCGGCCTCCGGCGCAGCTCGCGGCCCGGGCGCGCGCGCGGCTGGGCGAGGCGCTGCTGAAGTCCGGCAAGGCGAAGGAGGCGGCCGCGGTGCTGGAGGGCGCCGCGAAGGCAACGCCTACTCCGGAACTTTTGTATCAGCGTGGCATCTCCCGTGGTGCCTCGGGCAACCGCGCGGGCCAGGTGGCGGACCTGCTCGCGGTGGCGCTGCGCTTCCCCGCCCACCCGTACGCGGATGAGGCGGTGAAGTGGCTCACCGAGGGAAAGAAGCCCGCCGCGAAGCTGGGCTTCGCCGAGCGCACCCGCCGCGCGGACGGCTTCCTCGACGCGGGCCAGCCGCAGCGGGCGCTGGATGAGCTGAACGCGCTGGAGAAGGGCGCGAAGCTGGCGAAGCCGCAGCAGGCGAAGGTGGCCCTGCTGCGCGCGCAGGGTTACTTCGGGCTGAAGCGGACGGAAGACGCGGAGAAGGCGCTCGCGGTGGCGGAGAAGGGCCCGCCGGACGTGGCTTCCGAGGCCGCGCTGGTGGTGGCTCGACGCGCGCTGCGCACCGACGACAACGCGAAGGCCCGCGCGCTGATGGCGGCGCTGGACGCGAAGTACCCCTCGCAGGCCGCGGGCGACGAGGGCGCCTTCTTCGCGGGCTGGCTGGACTTGCAGGCCGGCCGCTTCGCGGACGCGGTGAAGGCGCTCACGGGGTTCGACACGCGCTACCCGCGCTCGCGCCGCCGCGACGAGGGGCTGTGGTTCCGCGCGCTCGCGCACCTGCGCATGGAGGAGTACGCGAAGGCGCGGCAGACGCTGGACGCGCTGGTGGATGCCTTCCCGCGCAGCAGCATGGTGCCGCAGGCGCGCTACTGGTCCGCGCGCAGCCGCGAGCTGGAGGGCGCGAAGGTGGACGTGGTGGGCCCCGCGTATGAGACGCTCATCGCCTCCGCGCCCGCGTCCTTCTACGCGCTGATGGCCGTGGAGAGACTGAAGGAGCTGGGGCGCACCCCGCCCGTCCTCTTCCCGCAGCCGCCGAAGCAACTGGAGCTGCCGCGCCCGCCGGAGCTGGAGCTGGCCATGGAGCTGACGCGCACGGGCCTCTTCCGCGACGCGGCGGACGAGGTAGAGGAGCACGCGGGCCGGCTGCGCACGGCGGACCAGGCGTTGCCCTTCGCGCACGCGCTCCTCAAGCTGGGCGAGTACGGCCAGGCGCACGCGGTGGCGGCGCGCTACCTCTGGGGCCGCGCCTTCGGCTCGCGTGAGCCGGACGCGCTGGCGGCCTTCTACCCGCGCGCCTTCTCCAACGCGGTGGAGCAGGCCGCGGCGCAGGCGAAGGTGGACCCGTTCCTCGTCTGGGCCATCATGCGGCGCGAGAGCGCCTTCCGCCCGGAGGTCATGAGCGCGGCGGACGCGCGCGGGCTGATGCAGATCATCCCGCCCACCGCCACGGCCATCGCCGAGCACCTCTCCGAGCCGGCCCCCGCGCCCGCGGACCTCTTCTCCCCCGAGCGAAACATCCGCTACGGCGCCTGGTACCTCGCGCGGCTGATGCAGCGCTTCGGGCACCCGGTGCTCGCGGCGGCGGCCTACAACGCCGGCCCCAACGCCGCGGTGAAGTGGGCGCAGGAGCGCGGCTCGTTGCCCCTGGACCTCTTCGTGGAGACAATTCCGTTCAAGGAGACGCGCGGCTACGTGAAGCAGGTGGTGGCGGACCTGTTCCTCTACCACGCGTTCTACGACGCGAATGGCAAGGGCCTGCGCCTGTCGCTGAAGGTGCCGGAGCCGTCGGTGGAGGGCGTCACCTTCTGACGTGACACCCGGACGTGCGCGGGCGCGCGCGGACTACTTCCGCGCGCCCATGCGGCGGAGGATTTCGGCCTCCAGCGAGTGCACCACCTCGGAGAGCGGGAGGCTGCTGGAGTCCACCTTGAGGGCATCCTCCGCGGCCTTGAGCGGAGCCACCGCGCGCGCGGAGTCGTCCTTGTCGCGCTTCATCTGGTCCGCGAGCACCTCTTCCAGCGTGCTCTCCACGCCCTTCTGGAACAGCTCCTCGAAGCGGCGCCGCGCGCGCACCTCGGGGTTGGCCTCCAGGAAGAACTTGGCGTCCGCGTCGGGGAACACCACCGTGCCGATGTCGCGCCCCTCCAGGATGGCGCCCTTCCCCGCCTCCAGCGCGAGCCGCCGCTGGAGGTTCAACAGCCCCGCGCGCACCACCGGACGGCCGGACACGCGGGAGGCGGCCATGGAGATTTCGGGCGTGCGGATGTCCGAGGACACGTCCTGCCCGGCCAGGAACACGCGGTTCTCCTCGCCCACCACCTGGAAGTGGATGCGCACGCGGCCCAGCAGTGCTTCCAGGGCCGTGTCATCGTCGAGCGCAATCCCCTCGCGCGTCGCCATCAGCGCCACGCAGCGGTAGATGGCGCCGGTGTCCACCAGCGCGAAGCCCATCCTCCGCGCGAGCAGCTTGGACACGGACGACTTGCCCGCGCCGGCCGGGCCGTCGATGGCGACGATGAAGGGACGCGGGCTCACGACAGAATCTCCTTCAGTGCCACCACGCAGCGCTCGTTTTCCTTGGGAGTCCCCACGGAGATGCGCAGGCAGGTGGGGAAGCCCTGGTTCGCGAAGGGCCGGACGATGACGCCCTTGCGCAACAGCAGCTCGTAGAGCTCCGGGGCCGGACGGTGGAAGTCCGAGAACACGAAGTTGGCGTGGCTCTGCGTGAGCGTCGCGCCCAGCTTCGGCAGCTCCTCCGCGAAGTAGCGCAGGCCCTGGCGGTTGTTCTCGCGCGTGCGCCGCACGTGCTCGGTGTCCTCCAGCGCGGCCATGCCCGCCGCCTGCGCCACCACCGTCAGGTTGAACGGCATCCGCGTGCGGTGCACGTAGCCCGCGAGCTTCGCGTCCATGATGCCGTAGCCCAGCCGCACGCCCGCCAGCCCGTGAATCTTGCTGAACGTCCGCAGCGCCACGAGGTTGGGGTACTTGCGGAACAGCTCCACGGCGCTCGCGTACTCGGGCCAGTCGACGAACTCGAAGTAGGCCTCGTCGTGCACCACCAGCACCTCGGCGGGGACGGCGGCGAGGAACTGCTCCAGCGCGGCGCGAGAGAAGGCCGTGCCCGTGGGGTTGTCCGGGTTGGCCAGGAACACCATCCGCGTGCGCGGCGTCACCGCCTTCGCCATGGCCTCCAGGTCGTACTGGTAGCCCGCCTTCATGGGCACCTCGACGAACGGGCGCCCGTGTGCCTGCGCGGAGATGCGGTACGCGGAGAACGAGCCCTTGCAGAGGAGGATTTCGTCCTCCGCCGTGGTGAAGGTGCGGATGAGCAGCTCGATGAGCTCGTTCGAGCCGCTGCCCAGCACCACTTCCTCCGGGCGCACGCCCACGTGCGCGGCCAGCCTGCGCACGAGGTGGAAGGACGTGGCGTCCGGGTAGAGGTGCGTCGCGGTGGAGGCCGTCCGCATGGCCTCCACGGCACGGGGCGAGGGCCCCAGCGGGTTCTCGTTCGAGGCGAGCTTGATGACGCCCTTCAGGCCGTACTCGCGCTCGGTCTCTTCAATCGGTTTGCCCGGGACGTAGGGCTTGAGAGTCTCAACGTAGGGTGGAACGAGAGGTCGCATGCTGGGCCAGAGGTAATGCGTTCAGCGCCCGGAGAACACGCCCAGCGCGCGGAACTTCGCGTACCGGTCCTTCACCAGTTCATCGGGCGACAGCTCGGCGAGCTGGCTCAGGTGCTTGCGGAGGACCTTGCCCAGGGCCTCCGCCATCTTCGCCGCGTCGCGGTGCGCGCCGCCGGGCGGCTCCTGCACCACCTCGTCGACAATCTTCATCTCCAGCAGGTCCTTGGCGGTGAGCTTCATCGCGTCCGCCGCCTTGGCCGCCTTGGTGGAGTCACGGAAGAGGATGGAGGCGCAGCCCTCGGGGGAGATGACCGAGTACACGCTGTTCTGCAGCATCAGCACGCGGTTGCCCACGCCGATGGCCAGCGCGCCGCCGGAGCCGCCCTCGCCCACCACGGTGGAGATGATGGGCACCTTGAGCCGGCTCATCACCTCCAGGTTGACGGCGATGGCCTCCGCCTGCCCGCGCTCCTCCGCGCCGATGCCCGGGTACGCGCCCGGCGTGTCCACGAAGGTGAGGATGGGCTTCTCGAAGCGCTCGGCCAGTTCCATGAGCCGGCGCGCCTTGCGGTAGCCCTCCGGGCGCGGCATGCCGAAGTTGCGCGCCATGTTCTCCTTGGTGTTGCGGCCCTTCTGGTGCCCCATCACCAACACGGGCTTGCCGTCGAAGCGCGCGAAGCCGCCGACAATCGAGGGGTCCTCACCGAAGGAGCGGTCTCCGCACAGCTCCACGAAGTCCGTGAAGAGGTGCTGGACGTAGTCGAGGAAGTAGGGCCGGTTCGGGTGGCGGGACATCTGCACCACCTGCCACCGAGACAAGTCACTGAAGATCTCCGACTGGAGCTTCTTCGCCTTCTTCTCGAGCTTGGAAATCTCCGAGGAGAAGTCCACGGAGCCGCTCGTGGAGAGGCCCTTGAGCTCCTCGATCTTCTTCTCCAGCTCGATGAGGGGACGCTCGAAGTCGAGCGCATAGCTGGTACTGGTTGCCATGTCGCGGGACTAGCACCAGGGTTGGGAGGCTTTCAACGCGCAAGAGGTTACGCACCCCGCCGAAAGGGCGGGCCCTGCCATCCGACGGACGACATGCTCTTCACGTCTTTGCTCCTCGCCTTGACTCTGACGGCCACCCCACCCGCCCCCGCCGCGAGGGCGCTGAACACCGAGGGCTTCCGCCTGTACCAGGCCGGCCGCTATCCGGAGGCCCTGGAGAAGTTCCAGGAGGCCGCACGGCAGGCCCCGGACTATGCGCTCGCCCGCTACAACGTCGCCGCCACGCTGGGACTGCTGCGCAAGCAGGGGAAGGTGTGCGAGTACAGCGCCCACCGGGACGTCATCGTCGAGCACCTCACCCAGGCGGTGAAGCTGGACGCGCGCCGGCTGGCCCGAGCGAAGGTGGACCGGGACTTCGACTCCATCCGCGACACGCTCGGCTGGCAGCGCCTGCTGGGCCGCACCCCGGAGCGCGAGGCGGACGTGCCAGCCCTGCTGCCCGCCGTCTCCTGGTTCGGCCCCGGCGTGGGCGTCTACGGCTCCACCCAGGGGCTGCGCTTCAAGTCCGGCGGCAAGGTCTCCCTCTGGACGAAGGAGGTGGGTGACAGCGGCACGCCCCGGCTCCGGGAGGTATCCGGCACCTACGGGGTGAAGGGCCGCCAGGTGGAATTGCGGCTGAAGGGGCGGGCCGCCCTGGTGGGGATGCTGACCAACACCGGCGCCCTCACCTTCCCCGAGCTGGGCACGTTCACCGACTCACCGTCGGAGTGCGATGCCTGAGACACCTCGCGGGCCAGTGACGAAGGCCCACCACTCGGGGTGATGGGGCCCGCACGCTTACACGACGGGCAGGCAGCCAGCCCTTGGCGCCCACGACGCAAGTGGTCAATGTGCGCGCCGGGGGCGGGGCGGCAGAGACTTTTCGGGGAAGTACCGGGGCTGGAGGCACGCGGGCGGCGGGCCCCCTCTTTTCCCAGGCAGCGGCCCTCAGGCCGCCTTGATCTTCGCCGCGGGCGGAGACAGCGCGTACCACGCGGTGCGGAACGCCTTCAGCTCGCGCAGGCCCGCCGGGTGACGGCCCAGGGCCGGCGCCATGGTGACGGGCAGGCCAATCTTCTTCTCGATTGCCTTGGCCGCGTTGAGCTCCAGCTTGCGGCGGTTCTCGCACTTCTCGCAGGTGGACTTGGGGCCCACGCGGTTGACGAGCACGCGCTCCACCGGGAGCTTCTTCTCCTTGAGGTACTCCACCAGCCGCTCGGTGCGGGCCGCGGCCAGCTCCTCGCCGCGCGTGACGACGACGAAGCGCGCCTCGCTCGGAGAGGCCAGCGCCTCCTCGAAGCGCTTCACGTGCTTGATCATCCCGGCGATGTCGTCCGCCAGGTCGCCGAGGCCCTTCGCGCGGTGCTTGCTCAGCACGGTGTGCAGCGCGCCCAGCCACGTCCTGGCCGTCTCCGCCAGCTCCACCACGCGCACCGACGTCACCACCGGCGAGGAGTCCACGACGATGCGCTTGAAGCGCTCCTGCACCAGCGCGTCGGTGAGGCAGGACAGCGCCGCCAGCTCGTCGATGCCCGGGGGCGCGCAGTCCAGCAGGTTGCGCAGGTAGAGCAGATCCGCCGGCACCTCGCTGCCCGCCTTGGGCGCGCCCTCGAAGGCCTTCTCCGCCTTCTCCTTCAGGCGCTTGCGCAGGGCGTTGAACCAGCCGGCGATGTCCAGCTCGCGCGCGTACAGGCCCTTGGTGCCCTTCACCTGCGTCTCGGTGTCCGTCAGCCGGCTCTGCAGCACGTCCGACAGCGAGTGCGACGGATCCGTGGAGATGAGGAGCACCGGCCCCTCCTTCTCCGTCAGCGTCACCGCGGCCGCGGCGGCGCAGGAGCTCTTGCCCACCCCACCCTGGCCCACGAAGAAGATCAGCCGCGTGGGAGGCAGCGGCGGCGCGGCGATGGGCGGCATGGACGGCGCGCGCACCAGGGCCGGAGGTCCTTCGGCGGCGGCGAACTCCAGCGCCTTCGTCTCCTTGCCGCCGGCCCACGCCTTGGCGAACAGCGCCAGCCCGTCCAGCCCGCGCGGGGCCAGCTCACGGCGGCCCAGCAGGTGCACGGGTACGGCCTTGTCCAGCGCCTGGAACTTGCGAACGTGCGGGGCCTGCAGGCCCCGGCGGCCCTGACACGCCGGACAGCCCTCCCGGTCCTCCACCTGGTTGACGATGATCTCCGTCACCGGGATGCCGCGCTCGCGCAGCTGCGTGAAGAGCATGCGCGTCTGCGCCTCGGGCACCGGCTCCGCCAGCGCCACGAGGTGGAAGGCCGTGCGCGCGGGGTCCTTCAGCAGCGCCAGCAGCTTCTCCGCCTTCTGACCCACCTGCTCCAGGAAGCCCGGCGCCGCGGGCTCCGCGGCCTTCTTGCCCTTGCCCGTGGGGGCCGGCTTGTCACCGCCCGCCTTCACGAAGCCCAGGAACTTGCGCAGGCCCACCGGCAGATCGAACAGCCGCAGCGTGTGGCTCGTGGGCGAGGCGTCGACGATGATCCGGTCGAACTCCTTCTCCTTGCCCTCCAGCAGGTCCACGACGTGGAAGAGCGCCACCAGCTCCTCCAGGCCCGGCACGGCCTGCTGGTACAGCTTGCCCATGTCCTCGTCGGAGATGTGCGTGCCCTTGGCCGCGGCCTTCTGCAGCGCGGGCAGGTACTCCGCGAGGAAGGGCTTCATCAGCGTGGCCGGCTCCACTTCCATGGCGTAGACGCCGCCCTCGCCCTTGCCCGGAACCAGCTTCGTCGGCTTCGCCGTGAGCTTCTTCTTCACCAGGTCCGACAGGGAGCGCACCGGGTCCAGAGAGACGAGCAGCACCCGTTCCTTCGGCGCATCTTCCGACAACCTCAACGCGTATGCTGCCGCGAGCGTGGTCTTGCCTGCCCCGCCCTTGCCGCCGAAGAAGTGAAGAACTCGCGCGTCGCTCATTGGGTTGTGGCCTTCCTTGTGCCCCCCCGGCGGCACCTGATGCACACTCTTGACGGCCCAGAAGAAGGCGTCGGAGTGGCCCGGTGCGTCGACTCGTGCGGCCGGGCCCTCCCTGTGGGTGGGAGATTACCGCAGAATCCCCCGTCCAGAGGTCAAAAGTCAAGAATTGACGCGGGGTTTCGAGGCTGGAAGGGCCCTCTTCGGGCTCACCTTTCGAGCCCCCTCCGAGCCCCGCCAAGCTTGCGGAATCCGGAGGGGAATTCCTACCCGTCAGGTCAGCGGACGACCAGGCTGTTGGCGCCCAGCGGCCCCTCACTGCCCTGCCCGCCCAAAGGTCCGCCGCCGTGGCCGCCACCCGGGGTCTGCTGTGCCCGGGCCTCGGCCGCGTAGCGGTTGAGTTTGTTGTACAGCGTCTTCTCGCTCACCCCGAGCACCTCGGCCGTGCGGGCCTTGTTGTTCCCGTTGCGCTGGAGGCTGCCGAGGATGTACTCGCGCTCCACCGCGTCCAGGCTGAGGCCGAAGGGCAGCCGGAAGGTGTGGCGCTCCGGGGCCTTGCCGGCCATGTCCGGCGGCAGGTGCTCGCGGGTGATCAGCTCGCCGTCGCAGAGGATCACCGCGCGCTCCACCGCGTTGCGCAATTCGCGGATGTTGCCCGGCCAGTCGTAGTTCTTCAGGACCTCCATCGCCTCGGGGTGCACGCCGCTGACGCGCTTGGCCGAGTCCCCGCGGTACTTGTCCACGAAGTGCTGGACGAGGATGGGCACGTCCTCGCGCCGCTCGCGCAGGGGCGGCAGGTGGATCTGGAACACGTTGAGGCGGAAGTAGAGGTCCTCGCGGAAGCGGCCCGCCTTGATCTCCTGCTTGAGGTCGCGGTTGGTGGCGCACAGCACGCGCACGTCGACTTCAATCTCCACCTTGCCGCCCAGCCGCCGCAGCTTCCCCTCCTCCAGGACGCGGAGCAGCTTGGCCTGCAGCTCCAGGGGAATCTCGCCCAATTCGTCCAGGAAGAGCGTGCCGCCGTGGGCCATCTCGAACACGCCGGGGCGGCGCTGATCCGCGCCGGTGAAGGCGCCGCGCTCGTGGCCGAAGAGCTCGGACTCGATGAGCGTGTGGGGAATGGACGCGCAGTTGATGGCGATGAAGGGCTTGTCGCGGCGCAGGGACAGGTTGTGCACCGCGCGGGCCACCACCTCCTTGCCCGTGCCGGACTCGCCGCTGATGGACACGCTGGCCTTGGACGGGGCCACCTTCTCCACCAGCTCAATCACCTTCCGCATGTTCGCGGACTGGGCGATGAGGTCCGACGAGCCGAGCTGCTTCAGTCGCCGGCGCAGCGTCTGCACCTCGCGCATCGTCTCCTTCTTCTCGAGCGCGCGGTCGATGCAGACCTTGAGCCGCGCGGTGTCGAGCGGCTTGACGATGAAGTCGTAGGCGCCCTCGCGGATGGCCTCCACGGCGGCGTCGATGGTGCCGCGGCCCGTGAGGAACACCACCGGGCAGTCCGGCAGCTCTTCCTTCAGGTTGCGCAGCAGCCACAGGCCATCCGTCTCCGGCATGGCCAGGTCCGACAGGACGACGTCCGGCCGGAACTCGCCCGCCTTGCGGAGGGCGTCATGCCCGTCGAAGGCGATCTCGACCTTGTGCCCCCAGGCACTGAGCATCTCCGCCAGCGCCTCGCACGTGTCGCGTTCGTCATCCACGGCCAGGATTCGTGCGCTACCCAAGATGAAGACCTCCCGTACTGCGTCGTGACGCGAAGTTGTCTGAATCCGAAGAGGCCCGCGGTCGCGCGGGCGAAGCTCATGCGCGGGGGAACACCAGCCGGCAGTGGCCGGCGCGGATCTGCGGCTCCACGCCCAACTGCACGCAGCGCAGCTCCAGGGCGGCCACAATCTCAGGCGACAGCTCGGGCGCGATGCCCGAGTCCTCCACCTCCAGCACCGCGCAAGCCCCGTCCGCCCGCACCAGCACCTTCACCGCCCCGCCCCCTTCCGCGCGGCGGAAGGCGCGCAGAAGGGACTGCACGAGGAAGAAGCCCAGCTCGGACGTGTCCGGCAGCCGCACCCGCACCCCGGCCTCCACCGCGGACTGCACCTGCACCCGGCGCTTGCGGCCCTCGTGCCCCAGCACGCCCAGCGCGCGCGTGGTGGCCTCGGACAGGTCCGCCTCGCCCGGCGTCGCGCCGCGGTGGACCACGAACTCGGAGAACAACTTCAGGATGCCGTCCACGCGCTGGATCTGATCACGCATGGCCTTGAGGTTCTTCTCCTGCGACGGAGGCACCTGGCCCGTCTCCGCCTTCAGCTTCTCGGAGAGCACCTCCAGGTGGATGGCGAGCGCGTTCAGCGGGTTGCGCACGTCATGCATCAGGCTGTCCATCAGCGTCGGTACGGCGCCGTAGCGGACCGCGCCCACCATGGGGTCCGCCGGCTCCTGGACAGAGGGTGCAGAACTGGACACAGCCGTCGAGCTAACCAACGGAAACTCCTCGGGATTTTGCCGCCCTTCCTGCCCGCCGCCCTTACCGGTGCCAAGAGTTAGGGAGCCCCTTCCGGAACGTCAACCCTGGGTCGGTAATTCTTGCCGGAACCGGCAAATTCCCGTGGCAGGACGCCCACTTGGATGGGCTCCCGAGTGTCCGTCAGCCGACGATTCCGGGCCCCACGCGATCAGCGCGGGGCTTCCGGTGTCAGGCATCGAACGGAGGTGTGAATCACGCCGTCGTCGGCGGGGGGCGCGCGCCCTCACCCAGGCCGACGAGCTCGAGGTTCAGCCGGGCGGCGAACTCGAAGATGCGGGGGTCCCTGTAGAACTCGCCGTAGACGATGCGGACGAGGCCCGCGTTGGCGATCAGCTTGAAGCACGGCCAGCAGGGGCTCGCCGTCGTGTAGATGGTGCCGCCCTCGATGCCGACGCCGTTGGTGGCCGCCTGGATGATGGCGTTGGCCTCGGCGTGGACGGTGGCCACGCAGTGGCCGTTCTCCATCATGTGGCCCACGTCATCGCAGTGCGGCAGGCCGCGGATGGAGCCGTTGTAGCCCGTGGACAGAATCGTCCTGCCGCGCACGATGACCGCGCCCACGTGCTTGCGATCACACGTGGCCCGCGTGGCCACCTGCTTCGCGATGTCCATGAAGTACTGATCCCACGAAACGCGTCCGGACATGCGCTACCTCCAGGCCGGGATGTAACCCGGCCCATATACGCGTCCAGTTCTCCGCCCGCCGCGCGGATCAGCCCGCGTGTGCCGGCCAACGACCGGCGGCCCGCGCCGCATTCGTCACGGGCCGCGTGCGGGTGCCGGCCCTAACGTCCGGCGGCCTGCGCCACGCCGCCCTCGGTGGGGGCCGCGTGCTTCAGCAGCCGCGCGAAGCCCTTGGACTGGAGGAACTGGCGCACCTTCGCGCTGGGTGCGGCGAACGTCTCACCGGGCATGGGCACGTCGAAGCTGTAGCTCTGCTCCTGCACGGCGAAGTCCACCTTCGCGGTGCGGTAGCCCTCGACGATGGCCAGCAGCCGCCCCGTCTCCAGGCTGAAGATGCCGCCGCCCGAGGCGCCGTAGCCGATGGGCGCGTCCGTCTTCACCATGCTCGGGCGCTTCGTCTCCCGGTCCCACTCCACCTGGGACAGCATGCCTCCGGACAGCGACAGCGCGCGGCCGAAGGGAGACGCCGCCACCACCACGTCCTCGCCCAATTCCAGCTCCGCGTCGTCCGCCAGCTCCGCCGCGGGCAGCTCCAGGCCCGGCACGCGGACCAGCGCGAGGTCCAGCTCCGGCACCTGGCCCTTCGCCATCACCTCGCCGGTGTGCTCGAGCACGTCGCCCTGGCGGTCCACGAGCACACGCAGCACGGGGGTCTTCAGGTGATCCATCTCCACCGCGTGCGCGTTGGTGACGACCCACGCCACCACCCCGCCCCGCGCATCACGCTCCGAGCCCACCACCACGCCCGACGCCGTGCTGCGCGCCCTGCCCTCCTCCGTGATTTGTAGCCGTACGTTGTGCGGGAGGATGCGCCGCACCTGCTGCTTGCGAGAGGGGCGCGGCATCTCGGCCTTCACGACGTGCTCCACGACAGGAGCCGCCTCGGCTACGGGAGCGCTGGCGGACTGCTGCGAGGGAGCACTGGCGCAAGACACGAGGGCGAGCAGGGCGGGGACGCCCGGGAAGAAGCGGCTCATCGACTCTCCGGCTGGGGGACGGCTGCGCTGCAATGGGTACAACTCACTTGCAGCCCGAATCATCCCGGGCTCCCGCCAGCATTGGAAGCAGGCGTCCGGCGTGGCCCCGTCCGCCTGCCCGCTCATGCGCGGGGGTGCTTCACCCGTAGCGCTTCTTCATCAGGAACAGGATGGCGTCCTTCGCGCAGCTCTCGCAGTAGCCATAGCGCTCGGACATCGTCTTGAGCGTGCTCTGCACCTGCGCCTGCTCGCGCGGGGTGAGCTGGTTGCGGTCCTCGGAGAGGTACTTGAGGACGTTCTCCTTGTTCTTGCGGAGCACCCGCTTGCGCTCCTCGAAGTAGTGGTCTCGCAGGCGCCGGAACATGTCCGGGAAGATGCGCGGGTAGTCCATCTCCAGGTCCGGGTTGTCCAGCCGGTGCGCGCCGATGGCGGAGATGAGGCCGCGGCGGAAGTCGGCGGCCTGCTCGCCCTTCGGCATGACGATGGCCTCCACCTCCGCCATGCGGTTCTCGTCCGGCTTCTCCATCTCGCCGGTGATGCGGTTGCGCATCTTCTCGCCGCGCACCCAGTGGCTGACGCTCTGGATGTAGCGCTCCACCAGCTCGCGGTACTGCCCTTCCGAGACGAGGCCCATGGACTCACGGACCTCGGTGTCCACGCGGTCCAGGTACTCGGCCTCGGCCACGCGCACGAAGGCCTCGTGGTCGTGGTAGCCGTCCACTACCTCCTGGAGGAGGAACTCGTAGACGCTCTTGTCCTTGCAGATGGCCTGCAGTTCCTCCAGCACGGCCAGCGCGTTGAGGCACTTGTAGTCCGGGTTCTGCGCGGCGTTGAACAGCGCCGTCTTGATTTCACGCGCGCTGGCGCCCGAGCGGCCCTCGTAGTTGGGGTACGCGTCCGACTCGGTGAAGAGGTCCTCGCGCAGCTTCCTGAGCTCCTTGGTGTTGGCCAGGCTCAGCCGGTCCGGCGGCGCGCCCTCCTCGTAGAGGTGCAGCTTCTCCACCGGCGAGACGTGGTCGATGAGCTCCTTCACGTCGTTGGGGTAGCGGTCCGGGATGGGCTTCTTCAGGCGCGTGAGCACGGCCCACATGGCGGCGACTTCGGTGGCGTGAGGGGCCACGTGCTTGCCCACGGTGGTCGCGGTGATCTGCGCGTCGTAGATCTGCAGCTCCGTCTTGTAGCGGCGCAGGTAGGGCACGCGGACCAGCTCGATGCGCCCCTTGAAGGACGCGAAGTCCGGCAGCTCCTTGAAGGCCCCCAGGTGCTTCTCGTTGGCGGAGGCGATGAGCACCTCGTCCAGCTGGAGGACGAAGGGCTCCAGCGGCACCTCGCCCGTCTCGCTGAAGCCGAGCAGGTACTTGAAGGCCTCCAGCGGCCGCTTGAGCAGGTCCGCGTACTCGATGAGGCCGCGGTTGGCGTGGATGAGCGGCCCGTGCGGCTCGTAGAGCACCGTGCTGTGCAGGGGAGCGGGCACGTTGAGCTGGGTGCGGTCCGCGGTGATCTGCTGGACCATGGCGTCCACGCTCATCTGCGGCTCCACCGTCACCGTGCCCACCTGGTAGCGGCGCGAGACGTAGAAGCGCTCCACCTGGACGTGGCGCATCACCTTCAGCCAGTCCCCGCCGTACGAGTTGAGCAGCGCGGTGTAGATGCTCCGGCACTTGGAGCACAGCTCGCCCTCGCGCAGGTAGTCGGAGAGGATGAAGTCGCCCGTCTCCCCGTCACCGTTGCCCAGCCCCTTCTTCTTGAGGGCGGTCTCCAGCAGCTTGCGACGCTCGCCCGGCGGCACGACGAAGAGCGGGTGGTCCCTCAGCTCGCAGGGCATGCGCAGGTCGATGGCCTCCGACTCCAGGTGCGCGTAGCTCGCCACCTCCCCTTGCGCGCTGTCCCGCTCGCCGAAGCCGATGGAGCCCTTGATGAGCTTCTCCGAGGGGAAGACCCAGGCGATGCGGTAGAGCGCGCCCTGCGGCAGCCGGGAGTACGCCTCCATGCCCTCCTTGAGGGCATTGACCAGCGTGGACTTGGCGCTGCCGTTGGGGCCATGCAGGAGGATGAGCTTGTTGATGTGGCCGGCGCGCACGAAGTTGCCGAGCAGCCGGTAGATGGAGTTCTGCACCTCCTCCTGGCCGGCCACCCTGCCGTCCCGGTCGCCCGAGGGGGCGTCGAACACCTTGAAGCGGCGGATGGTGCCGGTGGGGTGCGGCACCGTCTCCGTGCCGAAGTGGTCCATCACGTCCCGGAGGTACTGGGCGGCGTTGCGCGCCTGGCCCTTCGGGTCGTTGAAGAAGAGGGAGAGGTATTCCTCGAAGGACAGGATCGACCGGTTCTTGACGAAGTCGGCGTTCACCTGCGCGCCCACTTCCTGCAGATAGCCCTTCGCGTCCACGGGTGTCTCTCCTCGGTACGGGTCAGTTCGATCTAGCCATGGCGCCGGACGGCCGCACGGCCCCATCATGCTTCCGAACTTTTCCGCCAGCCGTGCGGATGTCCAGCCCCCGCCACGGTGTCTGTTCGGGTCCGCGCGGTCCAGCCCGGCGAGTGGCCCTGCCTCCCACCCGGGGGAGCAGGGAGCCTGCGTGCAAGCATACTCGCGCACATACTCGCGCATGTGTTCGCGGTGAGATACCGTCCAGACCTCCAACCCCGCGGCGCCCCCCACCCGGAGTCCAAGCACGATGCACAAGGAGCCCATCATCGGCATCGACCTCGGCACGACGAACTCGTGCGCGGCCATTGTCGAGGACAGTGGGAACGTGAAGCTCATCCCCTACAAGGGGGGCGAGTACACCATCCCCTCCATCTTCGCCATTGACGACAAGGGGAACGAGCTCATCGGCTACGAGGCCAAGCGCCAGTGGCAGCTCAACCCGCGCAACACCGTCTACGGCGCGAAGCGCCTGGTGGGCCGGCCCTTCAACAGCGACGTCGTCGAGACGATGAAGAAGGTCGTGGCGTACAACCTGCGCCCCGGCAAGAAGAACGACGTCTCCCTGGACGTGGGCAAGAAGGAGTTCACGCTCCAGGAGATCAGCGCGAAGATTCTCGCGAAGATCCGCGAGGTCGCCTCCAACTACCTGAAGATGCCCATCAAGCGGGCGGTGGTGACGGTGCCCGCCTACTTCAACGACCGGCAGCGCCAGTCGGTGAAGGACGCGGGCAAGCTCATCGACCTGGAGGTGGTGCGCATCATCAACGAGCCCACCGCCGCGGCGCTCGCGTACGGCGTGGGCAAGGGGCTCAAGGAGAAGGTCGTCATCTACGACCTCGGCGGCGGCACGTTCGACGTGTCCATCATCGAGATTCGCGACCGCGTCTTCGAGGTGAAGGCCACCGGCGGCGACGTCTTCCTGGGCGGCATCGACTTCGACAACGCCATCATCCACCACGTCCTCAAGGACTTCGCGGCGAAGACGGGCATCGACCTGGCCACGGACCCGGTGGCCATGCAGCGCATCAAGGACCTCGCCGAGCGCACGAAGATTGACCTCTCCGCGCGCGAGGAGGTGCCCTTCAACATCCCCTTCATCACGATGACGTCGCAGGGCCAGCCCCTGAACATCGAGATGAAGTTCACCCGGAAGATGCTGGAGCAGCTCACCAACCAGCTCGTGGACCGCACGCTGCAGATGGTGGCACGCGTGCTGGTGGACTCGGGGTTGTCCACCAAGGACGTCGACGAGGTGATGCTGGTGGGCGGGCAGACGCGCATGCCCGTCGTCCAGGACCGGCTCACGAAGTTCTTCGGCAAGCCGCCCAGCAAGGGCGTGCACCCGGACGAGGCCGTCGCCATCGGCGCGGCGCTCTACGCGCACTCGCTGCAGGACGACACCAACCTGCGCATCCAGCTGCTGGACGTGATTCCCATGGCCATCGGCCTGGAGAAGGCGGGCGGCGCGTTCCACGTCGTCTTCCCGCGCAACGCGCCCATTCCCAACGCGAAGCAGCTGCTCGCCACCACCAGCATGGACAACCAGACCGAGCTGGCCATGCGCATCTTCCAGGGCGACCACGAGATGGTGGCGCGCAATGATTTGCTCGGCGAGTTCACCTTCTCCGGCATCCAACAGGCCCGCGCCGGCGGAGTGCAGGTGGAAATCACCTTCGACGTGAACGTGGAAGGCATCCTCACCATGCGCGCCAGGGACCCGGCCACGGGCCGGGAGATGAAGACCACGGTGCGCGTGACGCAGAGCTGAACACGCGAGGGGCGGAGCTGAAGCGCCCCGCCCTCCTTGCGCTACCGGGAGGGCCCGGCCACCAGCGCCGCCGTCCCCGGCTCGCCGTGAGACGGGGGCTGGGACGGCACGAAGGGCGTGGGCTCGTCCGGGGCCACGCGGGTGTCGCCCTCGCGGCGCACCAACTCGAAGACGGCCACTGGCGCGCTCGCTCCGGGCAGCGCCTGCTCCCCCAGCGCGGTGTACTCGAAGGAGGCTCGCGACTGCTCGCGGGCGCGCGCGCTGACCAGCACCTGGCCCCGCCCGGCGTGGGCCGCGAGCCGGGCGGCGGTGTTCACCACCTCGCCCAGCACGGTGAAGTCCAGCCGGCCGGAGGCCTTGGCGCCCACGCTGCCGGACACCAGCTCTCCCGAGTCCAGACCGATGCAGACGCCGTGGGCATACGGGGCCTGCTCGCCGCCCCGGTCCGCGAGCGTGCCGAGCTGCCGGCGGATGGCGATGCAGGCCTCCTGCGCGCGGTCCACGTGGCCCGGCCCCCGGAAGACGGCCATGACGGCGTCCCCGACGAACTTGTCCACCGTGCCGCCGCGCGCCAGCACCTCCGGGACGATGGCCTCGAAGTTGGCGTTGAGCCGGCGCAGCGACTCCGTGGGCGCCTCCTGGTGGAGCACCGGCGTGAAGGCGTGCACGTCGACGAACACCACCGTGGCCTCGACGCGCTCACCCGCCAGCGCGTCCGAGCCCTGCAGCAGCGGAGGCAGCCGCTCCAGTACGCCGCCGGGGACGAACATGCGCAGAAGGCCATTCTCCTCCGTGGAGCGGATGGTGCTGCGCAGCTCGCGCACGTGCTTCAGCGTCTTGACGAGCGTCGTCTCCAGGTCCGGGAAGTCGATGGGCTTGGTGACGAAGTCGTACGCACCGCGGTTCATCGCCGTGCGGATGTTGTTCATGTCGCCGTACGCGGACACGATGACCACGCGGGTCAGCGAGCTGACCTCGCCCACGCGCGACAGGAAGGTGAGCCCGTCCATGCGCGGCATGTTGATGTCGCAGAGGACGACCTGGACGTCGGGGTGCTGGCGGAGCTGCTCCAGCGCCTCCTCGCCGTCCGCGGCGAAGAGGAACTGGTAGACGGAGCGGCGGATCTGCTTGCGGAAGCTCTGCTCCATCAGCACGACGATGTCCGGCTCGTCGTCCACCACCAGCACCTTCGCGGGGCGCGACGGCCGGCCCGCCTCCACGCGCGAGGTGAAGGCCGCGGCAAGCTCGTGCGCGGACTGGTAGCGCCGCGAGGGCTCCGCGTCCAACGCGCGCGCGAAGAAGGCATCCACCTCCGCGCCCAGCTCGGGGACGATGCTGGAGGGCGGCGGAGGCGGCGGGGGCACGTTGCCCATCCGCATCTGCCGCAGCGCCTCGAGGGGGAACGGGTGCTGCCCGGTGAGCGCGCGGTACGCGACGACGGAGAGCGCCCAGAGGTCGCAGCGGTGGTCCAACCGCGGGTCGACGCCACGGAGCTGCTCCGGGCTCATGTAGCGCGGCGTGCCCGCCATCTCCTCTTCCGGGTGGGGCTTCGCCGCGCCGCCGGACATGAGGAGCGCGAGCCCGAAGTCGAGCACCTTCACCATCTCGCCGCTCGTGGTGCGGGCGAGGAAGAGGTTGGCGGGCTTGAGGTCGCGGTGGATGACACCCGCGGCATGCGCGGCCGTCAACGCGCGCGCCGTCTGGGTGAGGAGGCGGTCCACCATGGCCAGCGACAACCGCTCGCGGCGGTTGAGGAGCGCCTCCAGGTCCTCGCCCTCGAGCAACTCCATGACGATGTACGGCGTGTCGCCGGACAGGTCGCAGTCGTGGACCTGGATGACGTGCGGGTTCTGGAGGCGGGCAATGGCCTGCGCCTCCCACTCGAACTGCTGGCGTGCGAGCGGGGCCGGTGCGCTGTGGGACGCCATCAGCTTCAGCGCCACGTGACGCTGGAGCTTGGGGTCCAGCGCCACCCAGATGGTGCCCATGCCGCCACCGGCGAGGCGCCGCTCCAGGATGTACCTGCCGCCAATGGTCTGGCGCTCGGACATACCGTGTTCATCCATGGTCGTGGCCTCGGGGGAGGGGCCGCCCCGTGCGGCGGAAGTGGGGGCTCCCGCAGAACAACGGGGGGAATCTTCTCACACCCGGTGTGCCGGGGGTACTCCTCGAAATAGCGGGCAACGCTCCCTTCTCCACCGGACGAGCGGCCCCCACCGCGTGCGGATAAAAGCGAAGGCCCCTCTTCCCGGCATGGGAAGAAGGGCCTTCTTGCTTCGGAGACGAGAGAAGCGCGGCGCTAGGCCGTCTTCTTCTCCTTCTCCATCACGAGCTGCGGTGGCTCGTGCTTGGTAATCACCTGCTCGGTGATCTTGCACTCCTTGACGCCCTCGCGGAACGGCACGTCGTACATGATCTCCAGCATCGCGTCCTCCAGGATGGCGCGCAGGCCGCGCGCTCCGGAGTGACGGCGCATCGCCTCGCGGGCAATGGCGCGCAGCGCTTCCTTGGTGAAGGTCAGCTTCACCTTCTCCATCTCGAAGAGCTTCTGGTACTGCTTCACCAGCGCGTTCTTCGGCTGGGAGAGGATGGTGACGAGGTCCTCTTCCTTCAGGTCGTTCAGCGTCGCAATCATGGGCAGGCGGCCGATGAACTCGGGAATCATCCCGAACTTCATCAGGTCCTCCGGCTCCGTCAGCGCGAGCAGCTCGCCCACGCTGCGCTCCTCGCGGTGCGTGATCTTGGCGCCAAAGCCCAGGCCCTTCTCACCCACGCGGCGCTTGATGACGCCGTCGATGCCGTGGAAGGCACCGCCGCAGATGAAGAGGATGTTCGTCGTGTCGACCTGGACGTACTCCTGCTGGTTGTACTTCTTCCCGCCGCGCGGCGTGACGTTGGCGCGGGTGCCCTCGATGATCTTCAGCAGGGCCTGCTGCACGCCCTCGCCGCCCACGTCGCGGGTGGCGCTGGGCATGTCGCCCTTGCGCGCAATCTTGTCGATCTCGTCGATGTAGACGATGCCGCGCGCGGCCTTCTCCACGTCGTAGTCGGCGTTGTGGAGGAGGTTCTGGATGATGTTCTCCACGTCCTCGCCCACGTAGCCGGCCTCGGTGAGGCTGGTCGCGTCGGCGATGGTGAAGGGCACATTGAGGAAGCGCGCCAGCGACTGGGCCAGCAGCGTCTTGCCGCTGCCCGTGGGGCCGATGAGCAGGATGTTGCTCTTGCTCAGCTCCACGTCCTCGCCGCCGGGGCTCTTCACACCGGGGCGCGGCCGGGCGGCCGGCTTCTTCTGGTAGATGCGCTTGTAGTGGTTGTACACCGCCACCGCGAGGACCTTCTTCGCCTGGTCCTGACCGATGACGTAGTCGTCGAGGAACGCCTTGATTTCAGAGGGCGTCGGCAGGCTGACCTGCGGCTTGCCTTCCTCACGCTCGTTCTCATCCGCGATGATGTCGTTACAGAGCTTGATGCACTCGTCGCAGATGTAGACCGTCGGCCCGGCAATGAGCTTGCGGACCTCGCGCTGCGATTTACCGCAGAACGAACAGGACAGGTTGACGTGGTGCTCCTTCTTCACTGCCGCCTCCGAGTTCGCCGACCCCGGGTCCCCCGGAGCCTACTACGCCGTCCACCGCTCCCCTACCCTCACGGCCTGCCCACGTCTCGAACAGCCGTCAGGCCCACCTACATGGGGCCCTGAACCACTATAGGGCCCTCCCCCTCGGGCAGGAAGCCCGGCGGTACAGGCCCGTTGCCGAGCGTACATGCCCGGCAGCGGGTCAGCGTTCAGTAACAGCGGTCTAGGCGTCCGTCACGCCCGCGGCAATGTCCTCCACGTCCTCCGCCAGGGCGGACGCTCGCTCGGCGACGGCGTTCGGGATGCGCCGGCACCCCGCCAGCTCACTGGCGAGCTTCCGGGCCATCTGCGCCAGCTTGCGCACCTGGGCGCTCTCGGGCGGGGGCTCGGGGGCCGGGCGGGGGAAGCGCTCGGCAAACTCCTTCTTCAGCTCGGCCGGGGGCTTTTCCGGGCTCCAGATGCTGTCACGCAGGGAGCGGTACTCGCTGGGTGAAAGTTGCCCCCGCTCCTCGGCGTCGGCCAGGACTTCGATGACCTCGAAGGCCGGGGCCTTTTCCGGGAACTCCTGCGCCTTGAGCTCTTCCTCGGGCTCGTGCTTGGCCAGGAAGCTGAACGAGCGGGTGAGCTTGAGGGCGGTCTGCTTCTTGATGTGGAGCTCCTTGAGGCAGTAGGCCTCGAAGGTGGGATAGCCCCATTCCTCGAACTTCGCCTCGTCCCGGACCTGAACGAGCAGCTTGCCCAGCTCGGCCCAGGTGGACTTGAAGCGCTTGGCGGCCACCAGGACGGTGTGCCGGAAGGTCCCCGGGGGGACGCTCATCGCCTTCTTGGCAATCTCGGTCTCAGCAACAGAAGCGGACATGGCCCTGGTATCGGCCATGCCCGGGGGGTGGGCAAGAAAGTGACCCTACCCCCGCTTTCCGATGGTGAACGACAGGCCCACCGTGGCGCGCTCGCCCTCGTAGGCGCGGAAGGGCCACTTCTGCAGCTCGGCGAAGAGGCACTCGTAGAGGGGGCCCTTCTTGAACTGCGGGTTGTCCACCCAGAGCTTGGACACCTTGCCGTCGTTGCCGATGACGAACTCCAGGGGGATTTTCGCGTAGAGCCCAGGAGTGCGCTCGGCCTCCTCCTTCAGGCACTTGAAGAGCGTGGACTTGTTGCCGGCCACCACCCGGTTGATGGCGGACTGGTCGAACTCCTGCGTCATCTCCAGGCCGTCCGGGTCCGTGCTCACGCTGCCCGCCGGGCGGGGGCGCTTCGTAGGGTCCGTGCGGCTGGCGGACGCCACCGCCGTCTTGCCGGTGCCCGTGCCGGGGGTGGTGCCGGTGGCGGGCTTCGTGCCCGTGTCGGTGCCCGGGCGGCGCGTGCCGTTGGTGGGGTACTCGAAGAGCTCCTCCTCGTCGGCGCGGGCCTGGGCGAGGCGGATGGTGGGCGGATCCATCTCGATGCCCTCGAATTCCTCCTCGCCGCCGAGCCACCCGTAGACGGCGGCGTTGCGCGCCACCCAGAGGCCGCCGATGCCGAGCAGCAGCACCATGACGCCCGCGCCGGCGCCGAGGTACGTCAGCCGCTTGCGCGACTTCTCGCGCTCCACCGCCACGGCGGCGTCCACCCGGGCGCGAGCCTCGGCGCGGGCCACGTGGACGCGGAAGGCATCCACGTCCGCCATGCGCAGGAAGTTTCGCTCTCCGGCCGGCGCCACCGGCGTGTCGGGCGTCAGCTCTCCCGACTCGAGCTTCGCGACAATCTGCCCGCCGCTCAGGGGCCCCAGGACGAGGTCTCCCTGACGGAAGAGCCAGTGTCCTTCCACATCCACCGCAAAGTCTTGTCCGGCCGCCATTTCGCGCGCGATTATCCGTTGTTCCCCCACACCCTCGCAACGCCGTGCTCCCATCGACTTCCAAGCGGATTCCCGTCGCACTGTGGATCTGGTACCGCGGCGGAAACTTCCGTGGCTTCCAGCGTCAGGCGGAGGGCCCCACGGTGCAGGAGGCGCTCGAGGAAGCGCTGGCTTCCGTCGGCGTGCCTGCCACCGTCATGCCGGCGGGGCGCACGGACAAGGGCGTCCACGCGCGAATGCAGGTGGTGAGTGTGCGGCTGGAGCCGGGGGACTCGGCGGAGGCCCTGGAGAAGCGGCTGCCTGCCCGGCTGCCTCCCGGCTTGGGACTGTGCGCGGTGCGCCGGCCCGGCTCCTTCCATGCGCAGTGGAGCGCGAGCGGCAAGGCGTACCGGTACCGCGTGCGCCTGGGCGGGACACCCGACGCGGCGTGGGCGCCCCATGCGTTCGACGTGCGCCACGAGCCGCTGCTCCAGGGCGCGGGCGTGCAGGTGACGCCGGAGCGGCTGGAGGCACTGCTCGCGCAGGCGGTGGGGACGCGGGACTTCATCGCCTTCCACGAGAAGTCCAGTCCTCGCAAGCCGCGCACCCTGGAGTCCGCCACCCTGCATGCGCTGGGCGGTGGGCTCTACGAGGCGAGGCTGAGCGGGGACGGCTTCGCGCGCTACCAGGTGCGCTACCTCGTGGGGAGCGCGCTGAAGGTGGCGGCGGGCCTGTTGCCGGAGGATGCGTGGAAGGCAGCGCTGGAGACGGGGGCGGCCATGGTGGGCTTCAAGGCGCCCGCGCACGGCCTGGTGCTCTGGGAGGTGCGCTACCCTCCCGGGTTGGACCCCTTCACCGCCGGAGAGCGCCTCCACCCTCCGGGACTGCCGCGGGAGCCACCGTTCCTTTCGGAGTGACTCGCGGCGGGGTCCACAACAGCGGCGGTCTTCAGTCGACCAGCCGCTCCTCGTACTTCGCCAGCAGATCCGAAATGGCCTCTCGCAGGTACTCGCTCTGACGGATGCGCGTGGAGCGCGACAGCTCCTTCAGGGCGTCGAGCTTCTCGCGGTTGAGCCGGAAGACCACCGAGGTGAGGCGGGGATTCATGTCCAAGTGCGCGACCTCCTACAGATGCGCACACCCTCTCACAGACCTGATGGATCGCAATTTTTTCTCACTGCGATCCGACCGGGAAGATCCACTGCACCCCGGTGAAGACTTCGGCATCCCCGCGCAGGCCTGATCCGAACCCGAGCGTGACTCCGAGCCCGCCGAACACCGCGAGCCGCTCGGTGAAGGTGTGTCTGAGGCCGAACCCTACGCGAGGCCCCACCCACGGCCCAGAAAACGGCCTCACCAGGACGCCGACGTCGAAGAAGGACTGCCACGCGTCCCTGCCGAAGAAGTTCCGGTAGCCGCCGCCGAGGGCGAGATCCAGGCTCCGCACGCTGCCGCGGATCAGCACGTAGATCTCATTCCCGTCGTAGCCCACCGTCCGGGTGCCCATCAGGTCCAGGTGCGCATCGACGCCGGACTCCGCGTCGTCGTCGTTGGTATCGATGTACTCGGTATACGAGGCCCCCGGGCCGATGATCAGCGAGAGCGCGCGGCGGTCGGCGTAGTACGGCGCGTCGACGGGCTCGGCGGCCGAGGCCACGGCGGGCAGCGCCAGCGCGGCCAGCGGGAGCACCGCGCGGATCATCCGTGTCAGCCAGGGCCCTCTTCCAGATGTCATGCGCCGCTCGCGAGTCATCGGTGGGCGGGCTTTCTACCAGCCTTCTGACCGGGTCCGCCGCTTTCGCGTTGACCCCTCACGGGGGAGAGCACTTGGCTTGCGGCCCCTGACCGTGAGGAGGTGCCTGCGTGGGTTGTCGGATGTTGCGGTTCGTTGGGCTGCTGCTGCTCGCACTGGGCTGCGCCACGGTTCCACCTCCCGCGCCGACTCCGGCTCCCTCCCCCACGCCACCGCCGCGTCCGTTGCTCAGGGTGTACCGGCTCCAGGCCAACGGAGCGTCCTCCGAGTGGGCCCTGCTGCCCCCGGGCACCTCCAGCTTCCAGCCGCCTCCCTCGGGGGACTGGTACGCCGAGCCGCTGGAGCCCGTGAGGACCGTGGATGACGCGCGCGCATTGGCCACCGTGCTGCGCGAGTACCGCGTGCCCGGCCTCTCCTTCGGGGACGTGGGCCTGCCTGCCCCTGCCCTGCTGACGCCGCTCCTCGAAGGCACTGCCGTGGTGTCGCTCCAGCTCTCCGGCACCGGCTTCGGTGATGCGCACCTGGCCGCCATCCAGGGCGCGACGTGGCTGGAGGCGCTGCACCTCGACGGCACCCGCGTGACGGATGCGGGGCTCGTCCACCTCCAGGGAATGCGGCGTCTCGCCACGCTGCGGCTGGATGAGACCTCCGTGTCCGACAAGGGGCTCGCTTCGCTCTCCGAGCTGACCACCCTGCGCCGCGTCTCGCTGGCTGGCACGGCGGTGAGCACGAAGGGCCTGGGCCTGCTCGCGGCGCAGGCGGAGCTGGAGTGGCTGGACCTCTCGGACACGGCCGTGGACGACGCGCTGCTCGCCTCCGTGCCTGGAGCCCACCTGCGCACGCTCATCCTGAGCGGGACTCGGGTGACGAACGCGGGCCTCGTCGCGATTGAACGGATGCCCGGCCTGACGTGGCTGGGGCTCGCAAGGACGGAGGTCACCGACGCGGGGCTCGCGCATGTGGCGGGGCTGCGCGCTCTGGAGGCCCTTCATCTGGGAAGCACGCGGGTGACGGATGCGGGGCTCGCGAACCTCGCGGGCCTGGAGGCGCTGCGGGCGCTGGTGCTGACGAAGGCGCACGTGCGCGGCCCGGGGCTCCGGCACCTCGCCGGGCTCGCGAGGCTGGAAGTCCTGCAGCTCGATGACACCCGCGTGGGCGACGCGGCGCTGCGGCACCTGCGCGAGCTCTCGCGCCTTCGCGAGCTGGACCTGTCCCGCACCACCGTGACGGGAGCCGGCCTCGCGGAGCTGGCGGGCCTGGGCACGTTGGAAGTGCTCGGGCTCGCGGGCCTCAAGGTGGACGATGCTTCGCTCGCGTCACTGGCTCCGCTGCAGCAGCTCTCCCGGCTCGACCTCGCCGCTACGCCCATCGGCCTCGATGGGCTGAAGAACCTGGGCCAGCGCCCTGCCCTTCGGCACCTGGACCTGAGCCGGACGGGCTTCAACGACGAGTGGGTGCCGCACCTCGGAGCCTTCCCTCAGCTCCGGGCGCTTCGCGCCGAGCGTACGCTCCTCACGGACGTGGGCCTGGGACAGCTCGCCGAGCTGAAGGAGCTGGAGGCCCTCCACGTGGCGGTGACGCTCGTCAACGGCTCCGGAATCGTCCGGCTCCAGCAGCTCCCGCGCCTCGTCACGCTCGACCTGGGAGCGACGACGCTGGAGGCGGACGGCGTGCAGGCGCTCCGGGGGCTCAAGCAGCTCGGCTGGCTGAACCTCGGGGGCGTGCCCATCGGCGACGAGGCGCTTCCCCTGCTCCCGGCCTCGCTGCGCACGCTCTATCTGGCGCGGACGAAGGTCACGGACGCGGGCGTTCCCGCGCTGCATGCGCTGCCGCTGCTCCGGGAGCTGGACCTGCGCGGGACGGCCGTGTCCGAAGCCGCGCGCGCTTCTCTGGAGCGCGAGCGCGGCATCCGGCTCGTCACCGGGCCGTAACCGTCAGCTCACCACCGGAAGGGAGAACCCCTCCGTCTTGCCGGAAGGCACGGGGCGCGCCACTCCGGCCGCCTCGTTCATGCGTCCGGAGCGGAACGGCTCCAGGTCCAGCGCCACGAACTTGAACCCCAGCGCCAGGAACGCCGCGTTGACCTTCTGCCGCACGTCCACGGCCAGGAAGCGCTCGTACTCCTCGGCCGCCACCTCCAGCCGCGCCACCTCCTGGTGGTAGCGCACGCGGAACTGGCGGAAGCCCAGCTTGCGCAGCTCGGACTCGGCGGCGGCAATCTGCAGGAGCCTGTCCCGCGTCACCGCCGTGCCGTACGGAATGCGCGACGCCAGGCACGCCATCTGCGGCTTGTCCCACGTGGGCAACCCCAGCGACTGGCTCCAGGCGCGAATCTCCTCCTTCGTCAGCCCCGCCTGCGCCAGCGGAGACACCACCTTGTGCTCCTGCGCCGCCTTGTGGCCGGGCCGGTGGTCCTTGAAGTCGTCCGCGTTGAAGCCGTCCAGCACCACCGCCAGCCCCAGCTCCTTCCGGCGGGCCTCGCAGATGTCGTACAGCTCCGTCTTGCAGAAGTAGCAGCGGTTCGTGGGGTTGGCCGCGTACTGCGGGTTGGCCAGCTCGTTGCTGCCCATCACCACGTGCCGGGCACCCATGCGCTCCGCCAGCTCCCGAGCCTCCTGCGCCTCCTCCGGCGCCACGGACGCGGACAGCGCGGTGAGCGCCAGGGCCCGCTCGCCCAGCTCCTCCACCGCCACCTTCAGCACGAAGGTGGAGTCCACACCGCCAGAGAACGCCACCAGCGCACTGCCATGGGCGCGCAACGCGGCGCGCATGGCCTCCAGCTTGGGACGCGAGGACTCACACAGGCTCTGGATCCGCTCGGGGCTCAGCATGGGGCAACTCCTAAAACGGAAGGGCCCCGGATTGCACGCGGAAGGCGCGGCAACCTGGAGCCCTTCTCATCATTGCGAACGCAGGCCCGGGGGCCTGGCGCTCAGCGGGCCTTGTTCTTCGCCGGCTTCTTGGCGGCGGCCGGCTTGGCCACCCGGGCCGCGCGCGTGGCCGGACGCGCCTTGGCGCCCTTGTCCGCCTTCGGAGCCTTGGCGGCCGGACGGGCCTCGTCACCGCGGCGGGCCTTGGCGCCCTTGTCCGCCTTGGCGGCGCCCTTCTCCGCCTTCTCGGGCTTCTCACCCTTCGCCGGCAGCGGGTTGGCCTTCATCTTCTTGCCGGTGATGATCTTCAGCTCTTCCGTGGTCATGTAGCCAAGGTCGAGGAGCGACTGGAAGATCTTCGCCGCGCCGTCCTCCACCGACTCGGTGTCGGAGTGGATGGTCACTTCCGGCGAGTTGGGCGGCTCGTACGGCTCGGTGATGCCGATGAAGTTGGGGATCTCCCCGTTGAGCGCCTTCTTGTAGCGACCCGTGGAGTCGCGCTCGATGAGCTTCTCCGTCGGGCAGTCCACGTAGACTTCCACGTAGCGGCCGATGGCGCGGCGGTTCTCCTCGCGGCCCGGCTTGTAGGGGCTCACGCAGGGCACCAGCGCGGCCACGCCATTCCGGGTCAGGAGGTTGGCCACGAAGCCGAGACGGCGCACGACCGTGATGCGGTCTTCCTTCGCGTCGCTCAGACCCGCCCAGAGCGCCTCGCCGAGCTCACCCTCGTCGAGGATCTCCACGTTGCGGCCAACCTGCCGCAGGCGCGCCGCGATGTAGGCGGCCGTCGTGCTCTTCCCGGTCCCGGACATGCCGGTCAGCCAGAGGGTGAAACCAGTGTTGGGGGCCATAAGCCTGTTCAACTCCCTGCGTCCGGAGCGCTTCTTGCAAGCTGCGTGTGGACGCCGCAGATCCAGAAGATGCGCGCGGTTATAGACGAAAACCCCCTCACTTGACAATTCGCGCACACCTTTCCGCAGGTGGGGTGAGCGGGCAGCCAAGTGCCTGCCGATACATGGGTTTTTCGTTTATGAAATGACTTTTTCAGGCCTCTTTGAGCCTGAAAACGCCCCCCTGCCACTCGTACTCCGACACGCAGGCGACACAGCCTCGATGTACGGATCCGATGAGGTAGGAAACTCCAGGCAGTAGTGGCACCCCCTCCGGGGCTGCTCGGGCGCAGTCTTCCAGGGAGAACGTGGCGGGTGCTTCCACGTGAGAGTGGAAGACGCACACCACCCGCTCTCCCCGTGCGTCCGCCTCCATGGAGACGGCCAGCCACTCCTCGAGAGCGAAGGCGTAGGCGGTGCAGGGCGTGGGGGAGACGTTACTGAGCGAGCGAACACGCCAGGGGCCTTCGTCACGGGCGCGCAACACCACGCCGCAGCCCTCGTGGGGGTATTCGGCCTCCAGGTGGCGCACCACTTCGTCGCGGACGCCCTGCGGCCAGGCGGGCTCGGGCCAGCGGATCACGGCCGGGACGGCTCCTGGCTCCCGGCACAGCGGGCACACTTCCGCACTTCCAGTTCCTCCACGACGCCCGGGGCCACCAGCCAGCGGCCTCCCAGGGCAGGCCCCAGGCCCAGCCGCAACCGCTGGAAGACGAGCGCGCCCAGGGCGCCCAGCGCCACGCCCAGCGCTCCATCCGGGGGCTGGACGAGGTGCCGCACCGTCTCGCCGAAGCACCAGACGCAGCCGTCCGTGCCCCGGAAGACGACGGCGGCGCGCATGCCGTCTCCACCCAGGGCCACCCAGGGGGCGTCACCGCTCCAGCCCGAGGGCAGTTCCGCCACCAGTCCCCCACCCCGCGCGGATCCAACCGCGTCGGGGTTGAGGTGCGGCACCGCCTCGGCCAGGGCCTCCACCGCGGGGCGGCCCACGGCGTCCGCCGGCACCAGGAAGCCGGGCGCCCAGGGGCCCAGCGTCAGCGAGCCCGTGCCAGCCACCGGCGTGCCGCTCCCGGCGAGGTACGCCGCGGCCGTCATCCCCGAGGCGCCGGTGGCATCCACCCGCGCGGGCACCGACAGCAGCGCTTCCTGCCCGCGTCCGCCCACCTCGCGCAGGAGGATCTGCCGGGAGTAGCGGAGGATCTGATCTTCTCGCAGCGCCATGACGGCCGTCAGCCTCCCGCCATGGCGGGGATGAGGGTGAGCCGGTCCGTGTCCGTCACCGGCGTGTCCAGCTCGCGCAGGGCGCGGATGTCCTCGTCGTTGAGGAAGACGTTGACGTAGCGGCGCACGGCCCCGCGCTCGTCGAGGACGCGCGCGCCGATGCCGGGGTAGCGCGTGTCCAAATCGCTCAGCACCTCGCGCACGGTGGCGCCGGAGGCCGTCACCTCGGCCTGGTTGCGCGTGAAGGTACGCATCGGAGTGGGAATACGGATGGTCGCCATGGATCAGGGTCCCTGCTTGCGAAGGAGCAGCACGTGCGTCCCGTCCGGGCGTGGCTCCAGGGAGATGACTTCGTGCCCCTCGTCCCGCGCGTTGCGGGGCACGTTCTTCAGCGGCTCGGCGCCCCGGAGGACCACCTCCAGCAGCGCGCCCGGCTCCAGCGACTCCAGCTTGAGCTTGGTGCGCACGTAGGTCATCGGGCAGACCTCGCGGGTGATGTCGAGCGTCGCCTTCACGTCGGACATGACTCGGCCTCCAGCGGAGTCGGCGTCGGCGCGTGGTCGCGCCTCGGACGAGGCCCGCGGTGCGGCTGAGGCGCTGCGCTCACCGGGCACACGACTCGGTCTCCCGCGCGGCTTCGGGGTACTCCGGGACGGCGGTGACGCGGCAGCCCGGGCAGTCCGGCGCGCGCTCCACGCGGACGCGGCGGCCCAGCAGCGACACACCCTCCAGCACGTGCAGCGTCGCCTCGCCCGGGACGGGGCGCGCGGCGCCGGACAGCAACTCCAGCGCGAGCATCGCCTGCACCGCGCCCACCAGCCCCGCCAGCGAGCCGAGCACCCCCGCCTGCGCGCACGTGGGCACCGCGTCCGGCGGTGGCGGCGCCTCGTAGAGACAGCGCAGACACGGCCCACTTGGATCCACGCGCATCGCCTGGCCCTGCATGCGCAGCACGCCGCCGTAGATCAGCGGCACGCCCGTGAGCACCGCCACGTCCGACAGGAAGAACTTCGTGTAAACGCCATCCGTGGCGTCGATGACGGCGTCGTGAGCGCGGAACAGCGCTTCCACGTTGCCCGCGTCCACGCGCTCCGGCAGCGCCTCCGTCGACAGCGTGGGGAACGCGCGCGCCAGGCCCGCCGCGGCGGACTCCGCCTTGTTGCGGCCCACGTCGGACGGCCGGTGCCAGAGCTGGCGCGGCAGGTTCGTCACGTCCACGCGGTCCGGGTCCGCGAGCGTCAGGTGGCCGACACCCGCCTGAGCCAGCGCCAGCGACGCCGGGCAGCCCAGGCCGCCTGCGCCCACCAGGAGCACCCGGGCGCGCTCGAGCCGGGAAGCGTGGGGGATGCGGGGATGATGGTCGGTATCGTGCCCGTGCATCGGATTGCCCCTTCGCGAGGGGTCGGAAGCGAATAAGGTGCGTGCCCCTGCGTCCACCGTGAAAAGGGCGCAGTCGCCCACCCACCGTGCCGCTTCGACGCGGACCTCACCTGCCAGGACATATGAGAAACCTGACCGGCGTGCTCGTCTTTTCCACCGCCCTCCTCCTGGGGGTGGGTTGCCACAAGAACACCGGCGAGGGCCCCGGCCCCACCGACGCGGCCTCCCAGCCGGACCCGCGCGACGCCATGGAGGCCGTGAAGGACGCGGGCGTCCCCTCGGACGGCGCCCAGACGGGCACCTCGCGCGGCGCCCTGACCTCCTCGGACGACGCGGGTACCACATCCAAGGACGCAGGCGGCATGACCAAGGGCACCGGCGGCGGCGACCGTCAGGCCATGGAGGCCTGCGTGGACACCTGGCTCAAGAAGCACGGCCTGGACACATACGGCCACCCGGAAGGCACCATGTACGCGGGCGGCACGCCGCTCTTCGACGAGCGCACGGGTGAGTCGAAGGACCGGCTGGAGTACGTCTTCCAGCGCAAGCCCGAGGCCCGCCAGGCCTGCGTGAAGTGACGCGGGCGGGGTGACTCGCGGCGCCGCGAAGCAAGCCCCCTCCCCCTCCCGGGAGGGGAGCAAGGCGTGCCCCGGGTTTCCGCCCCCCCGACCACTCCCGTAAGCTGCCTGCCCGATGAACCCCCATCTCGCACTGGGCGAGGACACGCCAGCCAACGACCTGCGCGCCCGCGTGCGGGAGGTGCTGGAGCGCCGCAAGCTCACGGACAGCGTCTCCGCCGAGCAGGCCACCGCTTCCTGGGAGCAGGACCGCTTCGTCGCCCGCGCCCGCGCGCTCTTCTACGCGCGGATGATGTTCCTCACGCTGGGCCTGCTCATCCTCGCGGTGCCCGCATGGAGCGGCTACTTCGGCCTCACCGGGCCGTTCGCCTTCGTGGGCTACTTCACGATGCTGCTCTACAGCGTCGCGAACCTGCTCGTCATCGACCACCCGAAGGCCGGCCGCTGGGTGACGTACACCACGCTCTGCCTGGACCTGACCATCATGGTGGTCCTCATCGCCAAGCCCCAGGTGGGCGGCGGTCTGCAGAGCCCGCTGCTCGCCACGCAGCTGCTGTTCACCACGCTGTTCTCCATCCTCTACCCCAAGCCGCTGGCCATCCTCCCGCCGCTGCTGGCGCTGCCGATTACGACGCGCCTCGATTTGCTCCTCAACCGCTCGGTGACGGCGGTGGAGCTCCTGACGCTGCTCTGGTACCTCGCGCTCAACTTCATCATCGTCTACGTGCTCGTGTACCTGAACGAGCGCGAGGCCGCCGCGCACCGCGAGGTGGTGGCCCTCCAGGGGGACTTGAAGGAGCTGGCCGTGGTGGAGGAGCGCAACCGGCTGGCGCGCGAAATCCATGACGGCCTGGGCGCGTCGCTCTCGTCCATGATCATCCAGGCCGAGTACATCCTGAACCTCGCGCGCGAGGACGGGCTGCGCTCGGAGATTCGCGAGCTGAAGGCCACCGCGGAGGAGTCCATCGAGGAGCTGCGCCGCAACCTGCGCATGATGCGCGAGGACTTCGAGCTGGCGCAGGGCCTGGAGGACTACGCGAAGACGTTCCGCGAGCGCACCGGCCTGGACATCCGCTTCGAGCGCACCGGCCTGCAGCGCAAGCTGTCCCCGGACGCGCAGCTCGCGCTGTTCCGCATCCTCCAGGAGTCGCTCTCCAACGCGGTGAAGCACGCGGAGGCGAAGACCGTGCAGGTGCGGCTCGACTTCAGCGAGGACCGCGTCCACCTCATCGTGCGCGACGACGGCAAGGGCTTCGACCCGGCCCGCACGCCGCGCGGCCACTACGGCCTGTTGAACATGCGCGAGCGCGCCATGAAGCTCGGTGGCCAGCTCATCGTGGACTCGACACCGGGCGCTGGCGCCCAGGTGGCCTTCTCCCTCCCCTGCCTGCCGTCATGACCGGAGCTCCCGTGGACGCCGCCCCGCCTCCCGCCACGCCCCCCATCCGCGTCTTCGTGGTGGAAGACCAGACGAAGATCCTCAAGAACCAGCTCCGCCTCTTCGAGGGGCAGCTGGACATCGACATCGTCGGCACCGCGCTGTCCGGCGAGGCCGCGCTCGAGGAAGTGCCCAAGGTGATGCCGGACGTGCTCCTGCTGGACCTCGGGCTGCCGCGCATGAGCGGCATCGACGTCACGCGCGAGGTGAAGGCGCGCTTCCCGAAGATGGAGATCCTCATCTTCACCATCTTCGACGAGGAGGACAAAGTGCTGGAGGCGGTGAAGGCCGGCGCGTCCGGCTACCTCCTCAAGGGCGCCCCGGTGGACAAGATCATCGAGGCCATCAAGGAGGTCCGCGCGGGCGGCACCGTCATCCAGCCCAACCTCGCCCGCCGCCTGCTGCGCCACTTCCGCGTGGACCCGGACTCCAGCCCCGTGCCCACCGACCCCGTGGCACCGCTGCCTGCGGCCCCCGAGCCCGCTCCCGTGGAGGCGGCCGTCACCGTGGAGGCCGCGTCCTCTTCCTCGCAGGAGCCGCCGCTCAAGCCCCTGTCGGACCGCGAGCGGGAAATCCTCCAGCTCATCGCCAAGGGTGTCTCCAACAGCGAGGCGGCCCGGCTCCTCAGCCTCAGCAAGGCCACCATCCGCACCCACCTGGAGCACATCTACCGGAAGCTCGAGGTCACCAACCGCGTCGAGGCCGTCACCGAGGGCATCCGCAAGGGCTTGATTTCCGTGTGAAAAGCCGGCGGACATATCCCACTCCCACCGACCTTGCACACCTTGCGCGCAACTTCAGGACATGGGCCCCGATAACTCTCTTGTACCGGGAAGTTCGTCCCCCCAAGAGAGAACGAGGCCCCCCATGCTCCAGGTCGGTTCGCGCGGTTCGGATGTGACGCGGCTCCAGCAGACCCTGTCTCGCGCTGGCTACAACGCGGGTGCGGCGGACGGAATCTTCGGGGCGAAGACGAAGGCGGCGGTGCAGGCCTACCAGCGGGCGCACCACCTGAGTGCGGACGGCGTCGTCGGCAACAACACGGGCCGCTCGCTGTTCAACTCGCGCAACCAGGACCTGTGGGACGGCAAGCCGGACGGTGGTCGCCCCGGCGGCACCCAGGGCACCCCGGGCAACTTCCCGGTGAATGGCAGCAACCGCCAGAAGCTGGACTTCGCTTCGAACCTGGCGCGGCAGATGGGGCTGACGATTACGTCCACCACGGGCGGCCAGCACACGCCGGGCTCGTACCACTACAAGGGCCGCGCCATCGACGTGGCGGGCAGCCCGTCGCAGATGGCCGCGTACTACCGCCGCCTCGCCGGCACGCGCCCCACGGAGCTCTTCTATGACCCGGTGGGCGGCATCAAGAACGGCAACAACATCGGCGCCATCGGCGGCCACCGCGACCACGTGCACGTCGCGTACTGAGTCTCGCTGAAGTCACCGGGGCCCGGCGGGAGCATGACTCCCTCCGGGCCTTCGTGCATTCAGGGCCGTGCCGCCGCGGCCGCCTCGATGATGAGGTCCGCGTAGCGATTCACCGGGTCCTCCGGCGCGGTGCCGTCGCGGAAGTAGAACGTGTGCGCATCCCACGCGTCGGGCCGTGCGTCGTTGGCGAACATCCACAGCGCTCCGGCGCCCAGGCCCTCCTCGCGCATGCACTCCAGCCAGCCGCGATAGAGCGCGCGGCGCTGCGACAGGTCCAGGTCCCCTTCGTTGCGCAATCCCAACTCACCGACGAACAGCGGCTTGCCCAGGCTGCGAGCAATCGCCGCGTGCTCCTGAATCCACTTCGCGCCCGCCACCGCCGTGCCCGGACCATCCAGCCCCCAGGCCTCCGGATAGAAGTGCACCGAGGCGAAGTCGATGAACGGAGACGCCGTGTTCCGAGAGAAGCTGGAGCCCGGCGTGCGCAACATGGTTGAACCAATCACCGACCAGAAGGCCCCGTCATAGCCGTCCGATGAAGGCTCGAAGCCCTCCTCTCCCGTGCCCACGAGGTGCCCGGGCGCGTGCGCCTTCACCTCGCGCGCCACGTCATCAATCCAGGCACGCAGCTTCACGCCTTCCTTGTCGAGCCCTCGTCCACGCGGCTCGTTGAGCAGCTCCCACGCGAGCACCGCCGGGTGGTCTCCGTAGCGGATGCCATCCACCGTGTTCACCCGGTCCAGAAGCCGCGCCACGTGCGCCTTGTAGTGCGTCACCACGGACGGCTCGGTGAAGAAGCGCGGGTCGCCCTCCACGGGCCGCGGCAGGCCGGCCCATTCCACATACTGGCGCGCGCCTCCGTACGCGTCCCAGTAGTTGCCCAGCGTGAGCACCAACCGCACGCCGTGCACCCGCGCTCGCGCGAGCACCCGGTCCAGGCCCACGAGCGACACCTCGTCGTACTGGAGCGGCGCCACCTGCATCGCGCTGTCGCCAATCTTCGACGCCGCGTCGTTGTGCCCGTTGGTCCGCACCGCGCGCACGCCCAGGGCCGCCGCCTTCGCGAACACCTCTTCCAGTACCGGCGACTCCGCCAGCCCGCGCCGCACGTCGCGCGCCGCCTCCTCCTGGAGGAAGTACGCGTTGAGCACCATGCTGCCCGAGGGCATCCGGTCCATGTGCAGCGCCGGGCCTCCCGCGCAGTCGGCGGCCACTGCCTCCAACATCACCGGCTCACCCTCGCCGCACGCGCAGAGGGCGAAGGCCAGCGCGGCGGCGGTGCTCCGGCGAAAGAGGGACATGGCCCGCATGCTACCCGCGCTCTCCGTCACACACACCCATCCCGTGAATCCGCTACGGTACGCCCCCATGGAGCTACGACTGGAAGGCGTGTCCAAGACGTATCCCAATGGCACCCGTGCACTGCAGGGAGTCAACCTCACCATTCCTCGCGGCATGTTCGGCCTGCTCGGCCCCAATGGCGCGGGCAAGTCCACGCTGATGCGCAGCATCGCCACGCTGCAGGACGTGGACACGGGCTCGATGACCTTCGACGGCATCGACCTGCGCCGCGACAAGGACAGGCTGCGCGAGGTGCTCGGCTACCTGCCGCAGGACTTCGGCGTGTACCCGAAGGTGACGGCCTGGGACATGCTCGACCACCTCGCCCAGCTCAAGGGCCTGGCGAAGCGCGGCCCGCGCCACGACGCGGTGAAGGCACTGCTCCAGAAGACCAACCTCTGGGACCACCGCGACAGGCGGCTCGGCGGCTTCTCCGGCGGCATGAAGCAGCGCTTCGGCATCGCCCAGGCACTGCTCGGCAACCCGAAGCTCCTCATCGTCGACGAGCCCACCGCCGGCCTCGACCCCGCCGAGCGATTCCGCTTCCACAACCTGCTCGCCGAAATCAGCACCGACGTGGTGGTGCTGCTGTCCACGCACATCGTCTCGGACGTCGCGGACCTCTGCCAGAACATGGCCATCCTCGCGCACGGCAACGTGGTCCTCAGCGGCCACCCGCTCAAGCTCGTGGACGCGCTCCAGCAGCGCGTGTGGAAGCGCTTCATCACCGAGCCGTCCGAGCTGGACACGCTGATGAAGGAACTGGAGGTCATCGCCGTGCGGCGCGTGGCCGGCCAGCGGCTCGTCCACGTCCACGCGGAGAGCGCGCCGCCGGGCTTCGAGCCCGCGAATCCCGACCTGGAGGACGTCTACTTCCACGCCCTGTCGCGGGCCCAGAAGCAGCAGGCCTGAGAGGACACGCCATGTTCTCCGCTCTCGTGTTCTTCGAGCTGCGGCGCCGGGTGAAGATGATCTCCACCTGGGTCTACGCCGTGGTGCTGGCCGGCTCCGGCCTCTTCCTGGGGCTCGCCACCGGTGGCGCGTTCAAGAGTCTGTCCGTGGGCTCGGGCGCCGAGCGCGTCTTCGCCAACAGCCCCCACACGCTCTTCGCCATCATCACCCAGCTCGCCCTCTTCGGCCTGTTCATGGTGGCCGCCGTCTTCGGCCAGGCCGCGTACCAGGACTTCGGGCACGGCACCTGGATGCTCATCTTCACGAAGAACGTGAAGAAGGCCCCGTACCTGCTCGGCCGCTTCCTGGGTGCGTACGTCTTCAGCGCGGTGCTGATGCTGTCCATCCTCCCCGGTCTCGCGGTGGGCCTGCTCGTCGCGGGGTTCCTGGACCCCTCGCAGCTCACCACGCACCAGACGGCCGCGTACTTCTGGCCCTACATCGTCGGTGTATGGCCCACGCTCTTCTCCGCCGGCGCCGTCTTCTTCGCCCTGGCCGCGCTCACCCGGCGCATGGCCCCGGTGTACGTGGGCGTCGTGGTGCTGGTGCTCGGCTACTTCGTCATCAACGCGGCCATCGGTGACGTGCAGTACCAGCAGCTCGGCGCGCTGGTGGACCCGTTCGGCTTCATCACCTTCGAGACCGTGACGCGCTACTGGACGCCCGCGGAGCGCAACCGCGACCTCATTCCCCTGACGGGGGTGATGCTCGGCAACCGCCTGCTGTGGCTCGCCGTGGGCGGGGCGCTGCTGGGGCTGACGGTGGCCCGGTTCCGCACCACCGTGGAAGAGCACCGCGGCGGGGGCGCGAAGCACGACGAGGCCGCCTCCGCCCCCATCGCCCTGCCCTCCGTCACCGCCGCGCCGACGACGGGGAGTTGGCTCGCCACCGCGGCATCCTCCGCGTGGCTGGCCTTCCGGGACGTCCTCCGCTCGCCGGTGTACTGGGCCTTCGTGGTGGCGGGGCTCACCTTCGTCACCATCGGCGTCCTGGTGTCGGGCCAGATTTTCGGCACGCCCACGTACCCGCTGACGTTCCAGGTGCTGGAGCTGGCGATGGGCGCGTTCCGCCCCTTCACCCTCATCATCCTCACCTTCTACGCGGGCGAGCTGGTGTGGAAGGAGCGGGACGCCGGGCTCGGCGACATCGTGGATGCCACGCGCGCGCCGACGTGGGTGGCCTACTCCAGCAAGCTGGGCGCGCTGCTGCTCGTCGTGCTCTCGCTCAAGTTCGTCGCCTTCGCCGCCGCGCTCATGTGCCAGGTGGGCCGAGGCTTCTTCGACATCGAGTGGAGCCTCTACTTCAAGCAGCTCTTCGTGCTGGACTTCCTGCGCGACGTGCTGCTGTGCGCGCTCGCGTTCTTCGCGCAGGTGCTCATCCACCAGAAGTACCTCGCGTACCTGGTGATGGTGCTCTACTTCGTGGCCCAGGCCGCGCTGGGGCTCTTCGGCGTGGAGGACAACCTCTTCCGCTATGCCGCCGAGCCCCAGGTGCGGTACTCGGACATGAACCACTACGGCAGCCTGCTGCCCGTCATCTTCTGGCACCGGCTGTACTGGTACGGTCTGGCGGCGCTGCTCGTCCTGACGGGCTACCTGCTCGCCGTGCGCGGGCGCGAGGCGCGGTGGCGCGAGCGCCTGGCCGCCGCGAAGGCCCGCCGCTCCACCGCGTGGACGCTGGCGGCCGCCGCGTCGCTGCTCGTCTTCCTCGGGACCGGGGCGTTCATCTTCTACAACACGCACATCCTCAACCCGTACGTCACGGCGAAGGACGAGGAGAGCGAGACGGCCCGCTACGAGAAGGAATACAAGTCCTGGGCGGCGCTGCCCAACCCTCGCATCATCTCCGCGGACGTCACCTTCCACATCTACCCGGAGGCGCTGCGACTGGAGTCGCTCGGCACGTACCGCGTCCGCAACAAGACGCAGACGCCCATCCAGAAGGTGCTCATCTCCCTGCCTCCGGACGCGCGGGTGCGCAAGCTGGCCCTCGCTGGAGTGGACAAGGCCGCGTCACACGACGAGAAGCTGGGCCTGTTCGTCTACGAGCTGCCCACGCCGCTGGCCCCCGACGCCGAGGCCGACCTCGTCTTCGACCTGGAGTTCGGCACGCGAGGCTTCAAGCACGGTGGAGCGCAGCGCACGGACATCGTCGGCAACGGCACCTTCTTCAACAACAACAACCTCCCGGTGCTCGGCTACCAGCTGGACGCGGAGCTGGACGAGGACGGGGAGCGCAAGAAGTACGGCCTGGCTCCGAAGGAGCGCCTCCCGGACCGCGATGACCCGAAGGCCCTCGAGGTGAACTACATCCGCCAGGACTCGGACTTCATCTCGTTCCAGGCCACGGTGAGCACGTCGCCGGACCAGCTTGCGGTGGCCCCGGGCTACCTGGAGAAGGAGTGGACGGAGAACGGCCGGCGCTTCTTCCGCTACAAGATGGACCAGCCCATCCTCAACTTCTTCTCCGTGCTGTCCGCGCGCTACGAGGTGACGCGAGACACGTGGCGCGACGTGCGGCTGGAGATCTATCACCACCCCACGCACACCTATGCGCTGGACCGGATGATGCGCGGCATGAAGGACGCGCTGGAGTACTGCAGCGAGAGCTTCGGGCCGTACCAGCACAAGCAGGCACGCATCCTCGAGTTCCCCCGCTACGCGTCGTTCGCCCAGTCCTTCCCCAATACGATTCCGTATTCGGAGAGCATCGGCTTCATCGCCCGCGTGCGCGAGAACGACCCCGATGACGTGGACTACCCGTACTACGTCACCGCGCACGAGATTGCCCACCAGTGGTGGGCGCACCAGGTGGTCGGCGCGCGCGCGCAGGGCCAGACGATGACGTCGGAGACGATGGCGCAGTACTCCGCGCTGATGGTGATGAAGCACCGCTACGGCGCGACGAAGATGAAGCGCTTCCTCAAGTTCGAGCTGGACCAGTACCTCATGGGCCGGGCCCTGGAGCGCAAGAAGGAGCTGCCCCTGTCGCGAGTGGAGAACCAGCAGTACATCCACTACCAGAAGGGCAGCCTCGCCATGTACGCGCTGCAGGACTTCATCGGCGAGGAGCGCGTCAACCGCGCGCTGAAGCGCTACGTGGAGAAGGTGCGCTTCCGCGGCCCTCCGTACACGGGCTCCGCCGAGCTGCTCGGCTTCCTCCGCGAGGAGACACCGCCCGAGTACCAGTACCTCCTCGAGGACCTCTTCGAGACCATCACCCTCTATGACAACCGCGCCGTGTCCGCGACGATGCGGAAGAACGGCCAGGGCACGTGGGACGTGACGCTCAAGGTGCTGTCGAAGAAGTACCGCGCCGATGACCAGGGCGCCCAGACGGAGCGCGACTTCAACGACTGGATGGACGTGGGCGCGCTCGACGAGAAGGGAGAGGCCGTGTTCCTGGAGAAGCGGAAGGTGGGCAAGGGCGAGTCGGAGATTTCCTTCACCGTGCCTGTGAAGCCCGCGAAGGTGGGCATCGACCCGCTCAACGTGCTCATCGACCGCGTGCCGAATGACAACGTGACGGAGCCCACCGAGGGACAGCCGGTGGCGATGGGAACTCCGCCCACGCGCTGAGGCATTGCTGCCTTCCGGCGGTATGCCCGCCGCCGGGAGGAGCGCTCACCAGCGGATGCGCAGGTCGAAGGCTTCCGCGCCTTCGTTCCGCTCCACCTCCACGCGCGGCTGGGGCGCGCCGGCCATTCGCAGGGCGCCCTCGCACGTGCCCGCCGCGGCGTCCGGCGGGAAGGGGTAGCCACGGAACTGGACGCGCCAGTCCGCAGGCCCCACCTGCACGCTCTCGATGTCCACCGGGGACATCACCGAGCTGAAGCTCAGGGCCGCGCGCTTCATGGCGCGCTCGGGGCCGGCCACCTTCAGGGCCATGCCCACCACGCGGCCCACCAGCGTCTCGAAGTACATGCGCACCAGCTCGCGGCCGAGCTCGCGCTGCGCGGCCTTGCGCTCCTTGCCCGCGAACAGGTGACGCAGCACCGCTTCCTGGCAGCCGAGGTAGACGGAGGCCGGGTACGTCGCACGCGGCTTGTCCACGTCGTAGCCCGCGGCGAGGAAGTCCGCGCGGAGCTTCGCGTCGGGCTTCGTGAAGCGCACGAGGGACTCGAACAACGTGGACTGGACGGTGACCTCGGTCTGCATCCGGGGGACGCTAGGAGAGACGGCGCTACCTGGGAAGTAACGTGCCCGGGGTCTTTCTTGACGCGGTGCTTCGCGGCGCGCGCCGCCACCTGGAGCCGGCGGCCCGACGGGCACCTGCTGACACTTCGTCGGGGTACGACGGACCACGAAGTGAAAAGGGAGCCGGACCTCGCGGCCCGACTCCCCATTCATCGACACGGTGCTGTCACTGCGCCGCGTGCATCAGAACCACTTCGGCGAAGGACGCGGCGGAGGGGGCCGCGGAGCCTCGGCGGGCTTCGCGACGCTCTGCACCACCGGAGCGGCCGAACGCGGATGCGCGGACGGGCCACGCGGTGCGGGCGCATTGGCGCGGTTCGAGCCACCACCATTGCCCTGCGCGGAGCGGTTGCCGTCGAAGCGCTGCTCGCCCCGGCCTCCCCCACCCCGGCCACCACGGCGGCGACGCGAGGGATGCCCGCCATTGCCTCCGCCACCACCACCGCCGTTGCCGGCGACGCGCTGCGGAGCCTGACCCCGGCCACCATTCCTGTTCCCACCCTGCTGCGGACGCCGGTCCTGGGAAACGGCCACGGCCTCCACCGAGTCCTCCACGGGACGCGGAGCCGCGCGGCCGGGACGGTACGGGTGGTCCTCCACCACGGGCACGCTGCGGCGGATGGTGCGCTCGATGTCGCGCAGGTACGCGCGCTCCTCGCCGTCGCAGAAGGACACCGCCGTGCCAGTGGCGCCCGCGCGGCCGGTGCGGCCGATGCGGTGCACGTACTGCTCGGGCACGTTGGGCAGGTCGTAGTTGATGACGTGGCTCAGCCCGTCGATGTCGATGCCGCGCGCGGCGATGTCCGTCGCCACCAGCACGCGGATGGAGCCGGAGCGGAAGTCGTCCAGCGCGCGCTCGCGGGCGTTCTGGCTCTTGTTGCCGTGGATGGCCGCGGCATGCACGCCCGCGCCTTCGAGCTGCTTCGCCACGCGGTTCGCACCGTGCTTCGTGCGCGTGAAGACGAGCGCACGCGGAATGCGGCCCTCCTTCAAGAGGTGCGTCAGCAGGCCGCGCTTCTGCTCGCGCTCCACGAAGTACACCGTCTGGCTCACCGTCTCCGCGGTGCTGGAGACCGGCGTCACCTCCACGCGGACGGGGTTCGTGAGCAGGTTGCGCGACAGCTCCACGATTTCGGGCGGCATCGTCGCGCTGAAGAAGAGCGTCTGCCGCTTCGAGGGCAGCGCCTTGATGACCTTGCGCACGTCATGGATGAAGCCCATGTCGAGCATGCGGTCCGCCTCGTCGAGCACGAACACCTCGAGCGAGCGCAGGGACACGAAGCCCTGGTCCATCAAGTCCAGCAGGCGGCCCGGCGTGGCCACCAGCACGTCCACGCCATTGCGCAGCGCCTGCACCTGCGGATTCTGTCCCACGCCGCCGAAGATGACCGCGTGCCGCAGCGGCAGGTGCTTGCCGTACGTGCCGAAGCTGTCGCCCACCTGCCCCGCGAGCTCGCGGGTGGGGGTGAGCACGAGGCAGCGGACGGGCCGCGCGCCGCCCGGGGGCGCCTTGGCGGAGAGCCGCTGGAGGATGGGGAGCGCGAAGGCGGCCGTCTTGCCGGTGCCCGTCTGCGCCACGCCCAGCACGTCCCGGCCGGTCAGCGCCTCGGGGATGGCCTTCGCCTGGATGGGCGTGGGCGTCGTGTACCCCTCCGCCTTGACGGCGCGCAGGAGGGTGTCGTGAAGCTGGAGTTCGTCGAAAGTCATGTCGTCCTGAAGAAGCAGTGAGCCCGCCGCCTCGATGCGAGGCGGCCCGCGCAGCGCGCCCTTCCGGACTCATGCCGGCGGCGCCTGGCGGTGCGCAGTCAGACCCGAGTGGCCAAACCGCTTGGGGAACGTGGTGGAACAGGAGGCCCCCCCCACCCATTCCGGTACAGCGGCGCGGGAACCTGCCTGCTCCCGCCCCGAAAGTCTTGGTAAATCAACGTCTTGACGCACGTTTTCATCGGAGACCGGGCGGACTCGACGGCCCCTGCCCGCCTGCTTGCTTGGCAAGCCGCGATTCACCATCGAGAGCCGTAAATCGGGACAGCCCGCCCTTGTTAGAGTCCCGTGGCGATGCAGCGGGATTCGAGCCTCGATGACTTTGTCCTCCTCAAGCGGCTGGCCCTGGGCGCGATGTCCGAGGTGTTCCTCGCGGAGGTGAAGGGCGCGGTGGGGCCGGACCGACTGGTGGCCTTGAAGCGGATGCGTCCGGAGGTGGCGGGCGACGCGCTCTGGGTGCGGCAGTTCCTCGACGAGGCACACCTCGCCACGCTGCTCAACCACCCGTACCTCGCGCGCCTGCGTACTTTCGGACAACACGAGGGCCTGCTGTTCCTCGTGTTCGAGTACGTACACGGCCTCACGCTGGCGCAGCTCCTGGATGCACGCCGAGCCGCGGGACTGGGGCCGCTGCCGTGGGCGCATTCGGCGCGCATCGCCGGCTACGTGGCCGAGGGCCTGGGGTACCTGCACACGCTGCGTGGAAGAGATGGGCAACCGCTGGGGCTCATCCATCGCGACGTGCACCCGGGCAATGTCATGCTCGCGGACACCGGGGCGGTGAAGCTGCTCGACGTCGGCATTGCACGGAGGGCCGGACGGCTGACGGAGACACAGCCCGGGCAGGTGAAGGCCCGCCTCGAGTACGCCGCGCCCGAGCAGCTCCGCGAGGCGCCATTGAGTGACAGGACGGACGTGCACGGGCTCGCGCTGACGCTCTACGAGCTGCTCTCCGGCACACAGCCGATGCGGCGGGCCAGCCCGGGGGAGACGATGGACGCGGTGCTGCGGGAGGTGCCGCGAGGACTCCGCGCCGGGGTGCCCGAAGCGTTGCAACGAGTCGTGATGGCGGCCCTCGCGAAGGAGCCCGCGCGGCGGCCCTCTTTGCTGGAGCTGCGCACCGCGCTCGACCACGTGTTGAGAGTGGAAACACCGATGGTGGGCCTGCCAGAGCTGGCTGAGCTGGTCGCGCCCTGGCTTCCTGGGGCTGGTCGCCTGCCCTGGAGTCAACAGGGTGAAAGGGAGCAGGCCACCGTCACCCGGTCGGCCACGCCGCCCCGCTCTACCGCGAACCCCGAAGTGTGAGCTGGCCACGCAGTCCGAGAGACGTATGGCGTCTGGCTCGGCTTCACCACGCCCTTCCGGGGCGGTTAACGATTCTTCATACACTCGCAACGCCAGGGACAGGAGGGGACGGCAGTCTGCCGCTCATTCCTGGAGCGCGAAGACGCTCCTGACCGAAGGAGCGACCTCATGACACTGGCAACGATGCAGGCCCCCTGCCGCGAGCCCATGGTGTTCGGCTACGCGCTGGACACCCTGCTGGCGACGGTGTCGCCGCTGATGCCCCTCACTCTCAAGGCCCTGGAGCGGAAGGGCGTCTTCGCCAGCCGCCCCCTGCACACGGCCTACCCCTGCTCGGTGTGGCCCGCCACCATCCGCCTGCTGGCGGGCACCACCCTGCCCCACCTGGAGCGCGACGAGGCGGAGTACGTCCTGGGCAGCGCCTTCGCCGAGCGCTTCATCCAGGCGCGCATGGGCTCGGTGCTCCAGGGCTTCGCCCAGGTGGTGGGCACCGAGCAGATGCTGTTGCGCCTTTCTCGCGCGCTGCGCTCCACCAACAACTTCCTCGACGTCTCCGTGCGCCCCCACGGCGACGAGGGCGGCTGGGAGCTGCGGCTGCACCCGGTGCTCGAGTTCTCCCACCACCCGCGCCTCCTGGCAGACCCGCCCCACTTCGCGCGGGGCCTGCTCACCTACGCCTTCCAGCACGGCGGAGCCCCCACCGCGCGGCTGACCCTCGTCGACCACGACGAGGGCCGCGCCCTCACCACCTTCCACGTGGGCATGTAGGGCCCGACGCGCGGCACGCAGAGGTGGACTCGCCATGGATGGAGTGGATCGGGCACGACGATGCCCTGCCCCGCGCCAATCACTCACATGTCCCGGGAGGGCACGTCACGCGCGGACGGCCCCAGGCTCGGGACACCCGCTCACCCTGCATCGGGTCCATGCCGAGGAGGAGCGTGCCATTGCGCGCGGACCAGCAACGGCTATCGGTGGAGCCGTATGCAGCCTGCGAGCTGGTAACTCCTCGCGGGCAATCGAGAATTACCGATACGCAAACGGCACAAGACATTGTCAGGATAAGGTGTCAGCCCTGACCCGATTGTGAGAAAGCCAGCATTGCACTTACAGTGCACCCACTCCGCAGAGCATTGCAGGAGGGGGGAAGCATGCCACGGATTGCCTCAAGACCCGGGAGCACTGCCGGGAGCCTCGTGTTTTTCATGGCGCTCCTGCTGGGAGGCTGTGCCTCCAGGTTTCGCGTTGCCCAAGCGCACGAGTCGGACAGGAAGGCCCTGGTCCTCACGTGCAGCGGCGCACCACAACGGTTCTCCGTCCTCGAATCAGGCATCGTGGTCCCGATTGGCGAACTGGCGCTCAACTGCCTTGACGATGAGTCGTGCACGCAAGGCAAAGCAGGCTCCTGGCAGGTCAAGGCGGGAACCTGGCTCGAGGCGAGGGTCAGTGACCAGATGGCCCATGGCACGTCTGCCGGAGCGATCTGCTTCAAGTCAGACGCTTCGAGTTCCTGCGAAGCCGATGACCGGGGCATCCTGGACGTCTCCATCGACTGCAGCAGGGAGTCCACGGCACTCATCTATCAGGACCTGCGGGATAACGGTCGCTGGAAGCCGGTCCGTGGCCGGCTGAGCGTCAACAATGCCGAGCCCCATGAACTTCCGATCATTGCGCTCCGCGATGTCAGGATTCAGGTCCTTTCAAACTCGGGCGGCGGCAAGCTCACGGGGCAGGATATCCAACTCAAGCCAGGAGACTCGCGCTACATCAAGCTGCCCAACGGCGACGCGGACCAACTCCTCGTCCGCCTGTGCATGGACCGCCCTTGCGGAACCGATGATGGTGTCTCGGTGCATGCAGCAAGAACCACACAGCAGGGCACCTCGGTCACAAACGAAGATCCCGGAACAGTCAATCAATGACTCGTCTCCATGGAGCATCGCTCGCGCGAGCCTTGGATTGACCGACCATGAGGCACCGGACGTCTCTTCTACTGTTCATGGCGTTCGGACTGGCACTGACATTGCCTCCGCGAACGTCCCACGGCGAATCCCCGCCAGGAGCCCACGTACCTCAGCAGCAAGGGGCTGATGCAGGCACCCTGGTCGTCTTCATGGTGGACCTGTCCGGCTCGGTGAATGAACCCGCGGATGGGGGCATCTCCGCCGCACAGGCCCTGAACGCCGAGACAGGACGGATTCTGTCGGCGCTCGAGGACAGTGCCAAAGAGCTGCCCGACTTTTGCGGCTTCGACGTGGAGGTCTGGGGGTTCTATTCGGGGCAACAAACAGGTGACGGCTGGGAGCGGGCCTGTCGCGGCGACAGTGTCAATGCGCGCTTCGTGCAGCCGGGGAGCCCACACGAATACGACCTGACCTCCCGAGAACCTCCCGCTTGGAAGAGCCCCGAAATGGCACGGGAGGGTCTGTCAGCACTCAAGCGCGCCTCCGCCTCTTACGACACGCCGCTGAAGCAGGCGCTTGCGTTCGGCCAGCGCCGATTGGAAGAAGCCCCCTCACAGCGTGGACTGCGCATGCTGGTACTCGTGAGTGATGGGGTCCCTGATTGCTATCTCAACGGGGAGCCCCGAGGCGCGGCTCCCCTGTCCTACGTGCCGGACCGTACCGACCGCCTGAGGTCGCTGTGGACGGATTATCTCCGTGACTGGTCGAGCGGAAATGCCCAGCGCACGCATCAGTTCGCCCTGATTGACCCACGCCTCCGCCAGACGCTCGGCGCGAGAGGTGTCACCTACTCCGCCGACGACGAGTGCGTCCTGTCCGAGAATGGTACCAGCCGGTGCTCTGATGGAAGGCAGCTTGCCCAAGTGCTGACCGAGCTGAACCTCGCAGGGTGTCCATCCGAATGCGGCTGTGCGAGCTCTACCACCTATGAAAAGGTCGAGCTCACCTGTGACGGCATCGACAATGACTGTGACGGGATGGTGGATGAGGCGCCCTGTTACCCTGTTTGTGAGCGAGAGGCTGCGTTCCCCGATGTCGTCGCCGTCGGCCAGTCGAATCGCTGGCGCTGCTCGGGAGTGCTCATCCATCCCAACCTGGTCCTGACGGCCCGGCACTGCCTCCCCGCGGACCGGGTCATGGTGGGAGACTCCATCGAGCAACCTCAGTCCATCGTTCGGGTCCTCGCGTCCGAGCCCTATCCTGATCCAGCGGTGGACGTAGCACTCCTGACCCTGGAGTCCAGGGTGGAGGTTCCGCTGCACGAGCGGCGCAGCGCCGGCGAGCAGGTTGCGCCCGGAATTGTTCTTTCGCACGTGGGATTTGGCGCGTCGAACCCCACGGGGCGGTCCGGCTTCGGCGCCAAGCGCGAGCTGCTGCTGGACGCGGACGGCTGGGGCTGTACCCCGGAGCGCTCACTGCGCGAGGGGTGCGAGCCGCGCTTCGAGATGCGTGTGGGCGGAAGCCCGGGCCGGGACACCTGTTCGGGAGACAGCGGAGGCGGGCTGTTCGAGTTCATCCCCGCCAAGGAGCCCTGCATCGAAGCGCGCTTCTGCGGCGAACCCGAGACCTTTCCCCGCTTCGGGTTGGACCGGCGCCTGGTGGGAATCACCTCCCGGTCGCTCGAGGGCGCAGCCTCGCGATGTGGGCAGGGCGGCATCTACACCCGTGTCGACGCAATCCGTCCCTGGCTGGAGTCGAGAATCCGGGAAGTGGCCGACAAGCAGCAGCCGATCAGTACTGGAGGTGCACCATGAAGTCCAAGACGCCGTACGGGGGAGCGTTCTTGAGGAGCCTACCTCCATGCCTGATGCTCCTGATGACCTTGAACGCACAGGGCGAGGCGAACGCTGGAAACATTGTTGGCGGCTTCGTCACTGTTGAGAAGTCCCAGCGGTTCATGCTGCTGCCCGAGAGCCTCCCTCCATCCACCACTCGAGCCAGCTTTGAAAGGGTCAGCGAAGCAGGTCCCGCCAAGAACGACGCAAACTATGTGGGCGAGCACCTGGAAGTCGTGTGGGAACCCTCTCTCAATACACCCCTCTCCAAGACAGTCATCCTGGAACCTGGAACCTGGAGGGTATCGTTCTTCGCCACTTCGCTTCAGCATCCCACCAATCCCTTCTCGGATACTTCGTGGTCCTACTTCGTACCTGCATCAAAAGAGGAGTGCGCCAATGACGCACTCGCCCAGTGCGAACGCGCTGCCGGAGCAGCACCGAACATCTGTTCATTGGATGAAGAGAGTGCAGGCTTCAGCAATAGCAATGGGACCCACTGGCAAGTCATTGCCTGCGCATTCCGGCGCGTTGGAACGGACTCCCAGAAGACCCTGCCTCCTGCATTCTGTCATGAAGCGGTCCGGGTTCATGCGCCAGGGTGGGTGCAGGTCAAGGTCTGGGGAGCGCTTGATAAGCAATTGAAGCCGGAGCAACTCCTGGCCCGGTTCGGCCAGCGAGGTGAGGCAATAACCCCCCTCGCCGCCAGCACGCGCGGGTTCTCGGACACCGCCATGACCGCGACGTCGGACCTCTTCCAGGCTGTCGCCGACGTGGCGCTCGAACGTGTTGAGGTGGCGGCCCTGGAGTCCGTGCGCGAGCGACTGCTCTCCACGCTCTGCGACCACAGCATCGAGAGCCTCGTGCGACGGGCCTTTCCCCAGGTGCATTGGGAAGATGGGGTCTCCCCGCCACAGCTCCTTCCAAGGACCTGCAACATGCTCAGACGCGTGCGGCTCCAGGAGCTGGCCACCGCGAGCTCGGGGCTCCAGCTCGCCCTGAAACAGGACCTGACGGCGTTCGGGGCAACGCTCCTCACCGTTCCCCTGGGACAGGCCCTCGGCTCGAAGCTCGCCCGTACCGGGGCTGGCTCCGACAAGCTGCTGTCAGGGTCCTCCCAGCGTCTGGCGGCCATCATCGGCGGGGTCGCCTTGTTGCTTCCCCTCGCCCTGGAGCCCGAGTCCTCGGATGCGGGGGTGGCCACCTCGCAGCTCGTGGTCCGGCAGTTCGTCGACTTCATCCACCAGGAGCTGCTGAACCAGGCCACGGACCTCTGGCAGACCGAACACGCCAATGTCATTCGAAGTGGGCTCGTCGTCGCCGCAACGGCCATCGCCGCCTGCCATGCCAGCAACGACTGCGACAGCCACATCATCCGCCGCTACATCGAGCATCCGGAGAAGTTCTTTACGCTGACCGACCCATTCCTCGAGCACCTGGCGGAGGACCCTGGATACGGCGCGCTCCAGGGGCGACTGGTCAGCCTCGTCAACCACGCGCTGGCCGTCATGTCTCCTCGCAGCAGGAACGACAGCCGCCGGTCGGCGATGGAAGCGTCCGCGATGGTCTTCGAAGCGTTGGATCTCCTGATTGACGCGCGCTACGACGAGCCGGGAGAGCGCGTCCGGCGTAAACAGCAGCTTCAGTCCTACCGCGAAATGGCCGACGCGCTCCTCAAGCAGGACTTCTCCCTGGCGCTCGTGGCGGCGGGAACCATCGCCGTGGCGCAACTGACGGAGCAACCTCGCGAGGACTTCGACCGCAAGGTGCGCTACGCCAGCGCCTTCGCCAACTATCTCCACTCCTACCCTGCTCTTGGAGCGCTGAACGGTAAGGAGAATGCGCTGAGCGTCGAGGAGCAACGGCGGCTCAGGAGGCAGGCCATCAGCACACTCGTCGATCTCGCTGGAGATCGAAGCCAGCAGGTCGGGGGCTGGTCCGCGGCGCTTGAAGTCGTGCCCGGAGCCCGGGTCTTCAAGTGGTCCTCGACCCGGCTGAACTCAGTGCCGGCCGGTCTCCACCTCACTCTTCCGTTGGGCGTTGCCGTCGAGAAATCGCTGTCCGAGCACTGGCGCTTGGGGCTACACGCGTTCGTATTCGACCTGGGGCAATATGCCGCCATCCGTGATGATGGGGACGAGGCGCGCACAGCCGTTGCGGAGCCACTGACCGCGCTCGCGCCGGCCCTTGGTGTTGGCGCGAACTATCGCAATTGGAGCTTGTTGCTCGACGCGCGCTATGCCCCGACCTGGAAGTTCGAGGGCTCGCCAGCTCAGAAGGATGTCTCTCTGGGCCTCACACTTGGCTATCAGGTGCCGCTGCTCTGGCTGCACTGACGTTCCCCAACTGGGATGCCACCGAACAGCAACGGGTGTTCGAGCTGTCCGGTGACGAGCTCAGCTACCAGGTGCCCGCTTCGGCAACCGGGAATGGGGCCGTGTCCGTCTCGGTCTGGCGGCGCGTGAAGTAGGCCTCGCTCCGGGTCCGCGACACCACGGGGACGTCAGGGTCGAGTGTTACAGGCGGACAAGATGCAGTTCCACCTGAACGAATAAGCGAAGTGGTATCCGTCGCCGTCCGCTTCCAAGACATCCCAGCGATGGTTGCGAATGTTGTAATCCGTCGCAGTGCTGTCGCTATGCCACCAGAACGACCACCACTCGCCCTGGAAAAGGGCCCAGCCTCCCGTTGGGGCATTCTCGTAGGAGAACTGCATTCTCATGTTGCCCCTGTAGGGTGCGAGCTCTGTGAATGATGTCTTGGTGTTCGCAGACGCCCATGCATTGCCGGTCCTATTGGGCAAGCAGCTGAAGAAGTCCCCACCCTTGAAGCAGACGTTGTCTCTCCAGAAGGGGCCATCGGTACTCGTCAGGGATTGAGTCACGGACGAGAGCCCGTCTCCGGGGTGCCCACCGAGATCCGGGGCAAATCCCCCTGAAGATTCCAGATTGGAAACAGCTTCCGCCCGCCCGGAAAGCTGGGAGTCATCAGAGGTCCCGCGACGCGACTCGGCCCTGACCAGGGCTTCTGGCGGTGTGGCCCCTCCCGCAAGCCGGCGATAGAGCTCGACGGCGGAGTGCTCGGTCACATCCTGGTGACGCAAGATTCGTCCATCTCCAACGGGCCCGCGCTCCACGACGAGGAGACCACCGGGCTGTAGATCGTAGAATTCGACGAAGTGCTCCGGTGCCATCTCGACACGCGTAATCAAGTGGTTGAGCTCGTCGAGCTTCGGGCGCAGTTTCCGCACGGCGTCCCGCGCGGCCTCCGGGTCGGATTCGTAGAGTCGGTCGATGCGCTGGAAGGTCACCTGCGCTTCAGCCAATGAGGGCGGTGCGAGGTCTATTGGCGCTTGCTCTTCGCCAGGAGACTCACTGCATCCTGTTGACGCCAGGGCGAACGTCAGCAGAAGACCCAGCCGGAATGGGTATTTGCTCTTCATTGTGTGTTCTCCAATTCAGAGACAACGCACCGCACACCCATGGTCCAATAAATTGGCAACCGCATCAATTCGTGATTTCCACTATGGATGATTATGATTTGATTGGATTCCCAAGGCGGATAGTCGGCATCTGGTCATCAGCGACTGACAGGCCGCACGGCGTGACGTGGAAGTGCGATGACACGAACGGGTACCGCAGCCGCCGTTTGTGACAGCGAGCCCTGCTATCGCGAGCGGGGGGCACTGGCGGCTGCGCAGGCGCCCCACGAGCATCAACGCGCCTTCGTGGCCAGCACCGCCCTGCCCTTGCGCAGCAGGTTGAAGAGCTTGTGCCTGTCGAGCCCTTCCGCGGAGAAGGCCTCGCGCGCGAAGACCTTCTTCAGCGCGGCGTCCGATTCGTCGAACTCGTCACGCTCGAAGTGGTGCCGGGCCTTCACGAGGGCCTGCACGTCGTGGTCGTCCTCGATGACCACGTCCGCCTTCAAGACATTCCCCACCCGGAGGGAGTGGTCGTTGTAGTGGCCCCACACGACCCGGGATTCCAGGTCCTTGCCCACCACCACCTCGCCGCTCGTGTCCACGCCGGTGGCGCGCAATGAGCCGCCCACCACCAGGAGCCCTTCCGGCCCCGCGTTGCGCAGCACTCCTTCCACCGTCAGGTTCCCCGTCACGAGCAGCGGGCCAGAGAGGTTCACGTCCTTCTTCACCGTGAGGTCGCCTCGCACGAAGCGGGGCGCCTTGGAGAAGGACGGAGTCTTCTCCTCGCGAGGAAGAGCGGCGCGGGCGAGCTCCACCACCGCCATGGCCGTCCACGGCAGCGAGCCCTGAAGCGCAGCCGCGGCCTGGTCCCAGGAGGTCGCGCCTCCCAGCACGAGACTCTTCAGGACGCGCTCCACGTTCTCCACGTCCTCGTCCTCGTAGTACCAGGCCTTGAGCAGCGCCTTCTTCCGGCGCGCCAGCTCATCCAGGAGAGGCTGCACGTCCAGGCGCCCGGCACCGCCGGAGGGTGCCTTCGCCCCCATGAGCACGGCGAGGTGCGGGTTCTTGTGGTCCAGCGCCTCCTGCACGGGTGTGCACCGAGTCGAGTCCTTGCGCTTCGCATCCGCTCCTGCCTGGAGCAGGACCTCGATGATCGGCCCGTGAGCCTCGAAGCGCGCGTGCATGTGCAGCGGCGTCCAACCCTTCCCCGCGTTGGGGTCGGCCCCGGCGTCGAGGAGCGCCCGAGCCACCTCCGGCCGTCGTGCCAGGAAGAGCGCCGTCCGGCCGTTGCTGTCGAACGCATCCACCGGCACCCCGCCTCGGACCAGCAGGGGAATGCAGGACACGGCGTCATGCTCGGCGGCCGCGTGCAGGGCCGTGGCCTTGTCATCGGCGGTGCCCCGTGGAGAGAGTCCCAGGCGGAACAGCTCCTTCACCAGCGCCGCGTCGTCCACCATCGCGGCCAGGTGGAGAGCGCCTTGCTTCGCGTCGTCTCGCGTCTCCAGGTTCGCCCCCAGCGCACGCAGGGCCAGCACCCGGCCGACCCGCCCCGCATCCCGGAAGCCGGGGCCGTAGTCGGTGGTGCTGGCATCCAGCCCCGCCGCGAGGAGGAGCCCCTCGTCCAGCGCCTTGCCCTTCTCTCCCCTGGGGCGAGCCACGGGCTTCTGCTTGCGCAGCCACGCGACGAATCCCTTGTCGGAAAACGCCCCCTCCAGCCCCTGGAAGTTGAGCGGGTCGTCGTCGCCCTCCGCGCCGAAGGCTCGCAGCTCCGGCGACTCCGCGATCCGGGCGAGCAGTTCCTGATACCCCTTCTTGCCCTGGGCCAGCAGGCGCCAGGCCTCGAGCCCCCGGCGGGCGCGAGCATGGTCCACGAGCTCCCGCAGGCCATGGGCCTCCTCCAGCGCGGACTCCACCGCGTCGAGCTGGGCCGGACTCGGGCTGCCCTTCACCACCTCTTCCGCCCACTGGCTCAAAGCCAGGGAGCGGGCCCGCTGCGCATCGCTCAGCTTTCCGCCGGGCTTCGTGCCCCGGGTCAGCTCGAGGATGCGGTCACGAATCCGCCAGTGCTCATCCGCGAGCTCGCGCTCCCACCGCAGGGGCGCCCACCGCCTCAATCCGTCCAGCGTCCAGTTGAGGGAGTGCAGCGCCCGGAGGTGGTCCGGCTCGGCATCCAGAATCCGCCGGAGGAGCGGAATGGCCTCGTCCAGCTCGGACAGCGACCAATCGGGGACCAACGCTTCGAGCAGCCGGTCCACCTTCTTCATCAGCGCGGCGACGTTCACCTTCTTCGAGGCCTGGGTGCGGGGCATGGGGCGAGAAGCTGCCACATCGTGCGGCCACGCGCCGGAAAGAAGGGCATGCTTCACTCTGGATATGGAGTGCCGTAAGCCAGTCAGCTCCGGCGCGGAGGACACCTACGTGGGACGCAGCATTCAGCAGGTCAAGGCACTCAACAACGGCAGGGCTGTCCACAGCGACAGCCGGATGCTCGTGTTCGACCATCCCGACGAGTGCTGGTTCCACAGCGCGGGTTTCCAGCTCCACGTCTGGAGCCAGGGGACGTTGCTCGAGGAGGAGCGCGTCCCCAGTCCCGCTGCGGCACGTGAGCGCGTGTTCCTCGTCCAGAAGCCCGACGGGCTCTATGTCGACATCGCCCTCTTCGAGGGTACGGCCATCATCACCCGGGGCAGCTTCGGAGGCCGCTGCACCCAGGCCCCGCTGAAGCCCACCGACGTGGAGGCCCTCACGGCCCACTACCAGAAGCTGGGCTTCCAGCGTGTCTACGGATGGAACGTGTCACGCGAGCGGCTTCTCAGGCGGGAGCTTCGACTCACCCTGCCTGGACTGGTGCGCGCGGAGCAGGTGCAGGTCGACGGGGCCGTGCGGCTCACGGTGTCCACGCGAGTCGTGGGGACGGAGAAGACCGTGGCCGAGGAGCGCACGCCCTTCGCCAGTCGCGAGGAGGCCATCGCCTCGGCGGAGCAGCGGCTCTTCACGCTGGAGCAGGAGGGACTCAGCCCCTTCACCCTGGCCATGCCCCGAGGCACCGAGGTGAATCCGGAACCTCCGGGGCCGCCGCAGGTGGAGCTGACCACTTTCGCCCGCCCGGAGACGCCTCACGCCGCCGTCGATGCCGCGGTCGCCCGCCTGACGGAGCTGCACCACAAGCTGCGCGCGGGCCACTTCATCGTCGAGCTCCTCCAGCCCGACGCGGACCAGGACAGGCTCGACGCCATGGGACATGGCAGCCGGTTCTTCAGGGACATGCACGCGGAGCGCTTCGGCCGCTGGCTGCGGCCCGCGGAAGCACCGGCGGAGGGCTCGTCCTTCGACTACTTCGTGCGGCGTTATGGGACCGCGACCTGGGTCGTCAAATGGGCCGACGATGTGCCGACGCACTACAGCGGAAACGTCAGCGGCGGGGGCCAGTGTGTCCTGGAGGTGAACGCGGACGAGTACAACGTCGAGGAGCTTGCGGAGAATCTGGACCAACCCCTGCCGGGGCTGGCGGAAGCCCACGTCTTCCATGGAGGCTGGCATGACGGCTTCAGCTTCATCTTCGACCGGCGCACCCGCACTCCCGAGGGCGAGTTCGGCATCCACGCGTTCAACGAGAACGACCCTGGGGTCTCCTGGCCGGAGGAACCCCTGGCTCCCGACGAGATTCAGCCCTTCGGGTTCTGGCTCTTCGACCGCGTGGAGGCCATCTGCCAGAAGCTGGTGCCCGAGCTGCGCGAGATGCAGCCGCCGCCCTCGCCCGGGGGGGTGTAGTCCTGCTCGGGTCATCGACCCTGCAAGCCCGAGACATCCAGCGGAAGCGAAGAAACGTAGCCCCGCCAGAAGTCGCGGGTCGTCGGAAGCCGGCTGAATCCATACATCGGCTGGCGTTCCGGAGTGGCGGGATTGTCATCCTGAAACAGTGTCTTCACAATCCGGAGCCTCGTGGGTTCCGCGACGTCGTCCGATGCGGGGGCTTCCGTCGACGCGGGCCTCATCATCGACGCAGGTGACGACGACGCGGGCACACGCGACGCCGGTCAGCCCTTCGATGCAGGCGTGCGCGACGCTGGTGACTCCCCTGGCTGGGGTCATGGCACCCATGCCGGCACGTTCCTCAACGACGTGTGGACGCCCGGGCGCGACAGCGACGGTCGCGTGAACGAATCGAGCTGGGCGCTCGTGCCTCACGGCCGGTGGGTGAGCGTCGCGGGCACGAAGCTCGAAGCCCTGGGTGCGCAGGTACAGGCCGCCATTCCCGGGTGGAGGGACTACGGCAGCCAGGGCTGGGGCGGCGTCACCGAGGCGTGGAACGCGCCGGCCTCTTCATGCCACCGCACAGCGCCGGGAACTATGCCTCACATGGTCGCTGGCAGCGCTACGACGTGGCCACCCATACCGTGCTCGCGTCGGGCTCGACGTGGAACTACGAAGGCGGCCTGTCGCTCGCCTCGTTCCCCGACACCGCTCATGCCACCGACGGTCACGGAATGGTCTACGTGCCGACCGAGGACGTCTACTGGGTGTACACGAAGCTCAACAGCGGCATGACCTGGCTGGAGCTCGACCTCAAGACCACGCCCGCGACGCTGCGGCCGAAGACCTTCGCCAACGCCGCTCCCGCACTGCAGAGCGGCATCGCACGGCGACGGGCAATCTACTTCCCCAGTCTCGATGCCATCGTGTGGATGAGCCCGGCGGATAAGGACGTTCTCGTCTACCGTCTGTGAGGCTTCAGAGCGCGGCATCCACGGCGGCCACGAAGATGTGCAGCCGCTGGCAGACGAGCGGGTCCTCGATGAGCTCGAGCGCGGCGGTCAGGGAGCCGAGCAGCGGCACGCCGATGAGGTCCTCCGGGGCGAGCTGGCTGCCCAGGAGCGAGACGCTGGGCAGCCCCACCTCCTGGGCGAAGCGCTGGACGATGGACGACTTCCCGATGCCGGGCGGCCCCCAGATGAAGACGGGCCGGATGACAGCGACATGCAGCAGGAAGTCGGACAGCGACGGCGCTTCGGGCGTGGGCCGCTACGGAGCCTTCGGCGCGAACGTCGAGAAGTTCGAGATGAAGAGCGAGGTACAGGCCCCGGCGGTGTCCCAGTAGAAGCGAATGTACGTGTCGCCGGAGATGGCACGAATCTGGGCAATCAGCTCGGGCACGCTGGTGCTGCAGTTGCCGGTGACGCTGCTCGCGTTCCGGGCCGCGCAGTAGCCATACACGGAGCCCGTGCTGGTGGTTTCGACCCAGCAGCCCATAAGCTGGGCGGTGTCGGCGCTATTGCGCGCCGTACCGAGCGAGCCCTCCGCGTACCGGCTCGTCGTGTTGACATTGACGTTGTACACCCCCTTCTCCCCCGCCCACGCGGCCGGAGCGACAGCGACGATGACCAGCATGGAGGCAACAGTGCTGAGCTTCATGGGTGCTCTCCCGGAGCAATGCGCCAGGATATCCAGCGCAAACCCATAAAACACGATTTCACCAAAAGTGAAAAGACCCTTGGGTCCCGAGCGGTCCCTGGCCTCGTGTTCAGAAGGGGGAGCCCTGGGTCTCCACCTGGATTCGCCCCTCGTTGATGGCCACCACGAGCTGTTGCATGAACGCCCGGCGCTTCGTTTCCGGCAGGAGCGGGGCGAGCCGCCGGAACGACTCGGCATCCTGCTCCGTCCAGCGTCGTGCGCCCAGGGCGGAGTCCACGAGGTGCTGCGCGTCCTGGACCATGGCCAGGTGCTCCTGTGACAGTTCCTCGGCCCGCGGTTTCTCCGGTGGCGGCTCGGCGGGGCGCGCCAGCTCTCCAGAGCGCAGCTCCTCCCGGACGATGCGAGCGAGCTCGGCGCGGAGGGCCGCGGTATCGGTGGTGCTCAGCGTGGCGACCGTGGTGCACGTCCCCTGGAGCGGGGGCGACGGTGCCTGCGTACGCAGCGCGGCGAGCTGCGCGTCGTGCGCGAGGACGAGCCGGTGCAGCTCGTCGTCCGCCCCTGGCACCGGGGCTCCGGCCCGACCTGCCCAGAAGCCCAACAGCCCTGTCATGGCCCCCGTGAGTGCCAACCAGACGGCGGGAGTCCTCATTGGTAGCTCCTGTTATCGACAACCTTCGACACCCCGAGCATACCTTCGACGAAGGCGAATGGCAGAAAGGCACGCATCTGGCGTACGTGACGTCACCCGGTGGGGTGCGCCACTCAGGAGCATGTACTGGTGAGCAGTATCAATCTCCGCCCTTCAATCCATACCGGTTGAGCAGACCATGCACGTGGCTGCGCGCGAGCCCCGCCGTGCGTGCCACCTCGGAGATGTTGTTGCCGCACCTCGCGAGCAGCGCCGTCAGGTACTCGCGGGTGAAGGCCTCCACCATCCGCTCCTTCGCTTCCTTGAACGTCAGGCCGCTCAGGTCCTCGGTGACGGCGGGAGTGCTCACAGGCTTCGCATCCGGCAGCTCCGCGTCTCCCGCAGCGAGGACGCGGTGCACGAAGTTACGCAGCTCGCGCACGTTGCCCGGCCAGTCGTAGGCGACCAGCCGCTTCACCAGCTCGTCCGTCAGCGGGAAGTCCGGCTGCCCGGCCTGCGTAAAGAGGTGCCGCGTCAGTAAAGGGATGTCCTCGGTGCGCTCGCGCAGCGCGGGGACTCGCACCGGCACCACCGCGAGCCGGTAGTAGAGGTCCGCTCGGAAGCGTCCCGCGGACACCTCCGCCTTCAAATCCCGGTGCGTCGCCGCCACCACGCGCACGTCCACGTCCCGCGCGGCGCTGTCCCCCACCCTGCGCACCGTGCCGGACTCCAGCACGCGCAGCAGCTTCGGCTGCAAATCCAACGGCAGCTCGCCCACTTCGTCGAGGAACACGGTGCCGCCATGCGCCTGCGCGAGGTGTCCTTCGCGCGCGGACTGCGCGCCGGTGAAGGCGCCCTTCGCGTGGCCGAACAGCTCGCTCTCGATGAGCGAGGGCACCACCGCGCCGCAGTCCACGATGACGAAGGGCCCGCTGCTCCGAGGCGAGGCTTGATGGATGGCCTCGGCCAGCAACTCCTTGCCGGTGCCTGTCTCTCCCAGCAGCAGCACGGAGAAGGAGGAGCGCGACGTGCGCTCCAGCGTGCCGAAGAGCTTCTGCATCACCGCGCTCTGTCCCAGCGCGCGCCCGAAGCTCGTGCGCGGCGCAGCCGCTTCCGCGTCCTCGGCTGCAGGTTCGGGCGTCACCAGCAGCGTCGTCTTCCCGAGAGTGAAGCGAGCCTCGCTGGCCACGGTGACTTCGTGGATGCGCACGCCCAGGGACCAGGTGCCATTGCGCGAGCCCACGTCGCGGACGCGCACACCCTCCGGTCGGGCCTGGAGCTCCAGGTGGACTCGGGACACCGTCGGGTCGCTCAACCGCAGGCCGCCTTCCACCTGCGTGCCCACGAGCAGCGTCCCTTCGAGGGGCACCTCCCGCCGTGCATCCGGACCGGTCTCCACCACGACACGAAAACGTGGTCCGGAGCCAACGGGCCGTCCCTCCGCCAGTGCACCGGGTGTCAGCGGTTCGGTGGAGGACGCGACCATGAGGTGTGGCAACATTAGGAGCGTCCATGGCGCCCCACAAGCATCCCCCCGCGTGCGCAACCTGCGGGGTGCCGCTGCCCTTTCCCGGCTCCCCTTGCGCGGAGTGCACCGTCATCACCCGACATGCGGGCGGCCCGGTAACGGAGCGCACCCTCACGGCGGCGCGGCGGTCGCTGCTCCCCGGAGATGTGTTGGAGGGCAAGTGGCGGCTGGGGGAACTACTGGGCGCCGGCGGCATGGGCCAGGTGTTCCGCGCTCGGGACCTCGCGCTCGAACGGACTGTTGCCATCAAGTTGCTGCACGAAGCACTGTGCGAGGACGCGGAGAGCGTGGCGCGCTTCGAGAGGGAAGCGCGGGCGATGGCGCGGTTGGAGCATGCGCACATCACGCCCATCCACGCCGTGGGTCAGGAGGGCGGGCGGCCCTTCATCGTCATGAAGCACCTGGAGGGGATGTCGTTGGCGCGCTACCTGCGCTCGGTGCCTGGGCCACTGCCCGCATCAGAGGTGCTCGCGCTGGCCCGGCAGTTGTGCGCAGGGCTGGAGTTCATCCACGGACGCGGCTGCGTGCACCGCGACATCAAGCCGGGGAATATCTTCGTGTCGCCGAGCGGGCACGCGACGCTGCTCGACTTCGGCATCCTCTGGGAGCACCGGGGGCCGGAGGTCACTCCGAGCGGCGCGCGCCTCGGCACGCCGAGCTGCATGGCGCCGGAGCAGTCGCGCGGTGAGGCCATCGATGCGCGTGCGGACCTGTACTCGCTGGGGCTGGTGCTTCTTGAAGCGCTGACGGGCCTGCCGCCTGCGACGACGTGCCGGCTGCTCGCGGAAGGGCCTCAGGGTGCGGCGCAGGCGCTGCGGGCGCAGGCTCCGTGGGTCTCCGCTCCGCTCGCCGAGGTGCTGATGCGGGCCACCGCGCTGAATCCGGAACTGCGTTACGACAGTGCACTCGCAATGCTCTCGGCGATGGAGGCAACGGAGCGCGCGAGCACGGCACCCGTGGTGCCAGTGGCTGAAGCGCCGATGACTGCGCCAGCTCCCGCGCTGCAACCGAGCGGCCCGGAGAAACGCATGCGCCGCATGTCCCTGACAATTGCCGGTGGCGTAGGTGTCGGGGCGCTGCTGCTTCTCGGTGTGCTCGCGCCGTGGAGCACGCGGGGCTCCCAGGCGGCTCTCCCGACGACAGCTTCGAAGACCGTGCCTGCTGGCACTGCCGCTCCAGAGTCACGCATCGTGCCTCCGGCCAACGCGGAACCGACGACTGGCGCGGTGCGCTCATCCTTGGCCACAACGTCGGATGGCGCGCGCACCTCTCCGCCCCCACCCTCTTCGGTCGCGGCGTCCGCCGCGACCCCTCGAACCTCGCGCGCGGCGGCGCCCTCGAAAGGCGTCTCGCGAAAGGCAACTGCCCAAGGTCGTGGCGAGCTGCGCGTCGTGACGGTGAATGGTGGCAAGACCGTCTGGGCCGACGTCAGCGTGGATGGCAAGCATCACGGCGCCACACCCGTGTCCCTCGACCTTCCGGCCGGACGGCACTCCGTGCGCGTGGAGCGCGATGGCTTCGCTCCCGCGCAGCGCGAGGTGGAGGTTTCCGCCGGTAAGACCGAGGTGGTACGCATCGAGCTCCACGAATGAGCGCATCCCTGCTGCTGCTGGCACTTTGCCTCTCCGCGAGCCCTGTCACCGACGGCCCTCGCGAACATGAAGCCGCGCTCCAGTCCCTCTCCGAGGGCGACTTCGAGGCCGCGCTCGCTCATGTGGAGGCAGGCCTACGCCAGAGTCGCGATGACACCACCCGCGCACAACTGCACCTCGTGCGCGGCGAGGTGTACGCGGCGCTTCGCCAGTACTCCCAGATGGAGACCGCCTTCGCCCAGGCGCTCGAGTCCGACCCGGACGCGCACCTGGACCCGGAGCGGGTACAGCCCACCGTGGTGACGCTCTTCGAGCGCCTGCGCGAGCGGCTTCGCGGCGAGCTGGTCATCGAAGTCGAGCCCCGCGACGCACCCTTGAGCCTCGATGGACAACCGCTCGGGACGTCTCCATGGCGAGGCCACGTCCGCATCGGCACGCACACGCTCGACGTGGGCCCGGGAAGGACCACGCTCCAGGTCACCGTGCGCCCCGGCCGCACGGAGCAGGTGCGCGTCGTCCTTCCTGAATCCCCATCGGCGGACTCGTCCTCGGGGCTCGCATTCAGCGCCCAGGTCCGCGCCGCGCTCGGCCTCGCCCCCAGCTCCGGCGTGGGCATGGAAGCCGGTGCACGATTGTCGAGTCGTCACCTCTACGGCGAGCTCAATGCCACGGTGGGCAGCAAGCTCGGAGCCTCCGCGCGCCTCGGAGCCCAGGCGCCGGAGCTCGTGGGGCCGCTGACGCTCTTCCTGTCGCTCGATGCCTATGCGCTCGCAAACCCCGGCCTGCTTGGTGGCGGGCTTTCGGCCGGAGCCAGCCTCCCGCTCTCCACGCGCTTCACCCTCTTCGCGGAGCTGAGCGGACGCTGGCTCCCGTCGAGCGACACGTACAAGGACACGCACCTGCTGGGCATCTCCGGCCTGCGCTTCGACGTCGTCCCATGACGTCCCCGTCGGAACCCGCGTCAGGTCCGACGCGCGCGTCGGCGGTGAAGCCACGGCACCAGGAGCACCGGTAGCGCGACGAGTGCGCCAGGAGCGGACGTACAGCCGAGGTCCGTCGTCCACGGCCCCTCGCCGCCTCCGTCCTCCGGCGCACCATCGTGCACCACGTCGACCCACGCGGAGAGGAAGTCCGGATGCGACGCGGTCAGTGACGCCCTTCCGGCGGCACCTCCAGGACGGAAGTACACGCGTCGCTCGCTCGCTCCGGCGGGAATCACGAGACTCGTCACCCGCGATTCGCAGTACGCGTCCGAGTGGAACGTGCCCTGCCCGTCCTTCACGGCGAGGCCCACCTCCGTCTCGTACGGCGCGGGCGCGAGCGCTCCGGACGCGGAACCGACCAGGCCCACGTCCACCTCGAGGCAATCAGGGAACGCGTCCTCCGGCAGGCGCGGCTGCAGTCGCAGCCGGCTCGCCATGGGTACAGCGCTCACCCGCATGTCATCGAAGTCGATGGAGCCGAGAAAGGTTCCGGTGTCGGTCCACGGCTCGCCCACGATGAGCTGGCGAAGCGCATAGGCCGCATCGCGCCAGTCTCGTCCGGAGAGCACGCCCTGCTCGGCGCCATCCACCCAGAGCCGCGCCTCACCGTTGGCGGCGCCCAGGTTGCGAGCGGAGAACTCGACCAGGTACCAGCGCTCCGGCTCCACGCGCGAGCCATGGAGGCTGACATACGTCTGATTCGAGCCGTTCCGCACCGCCAGCTCCCAGACGGGGCCCTGCTCCATCTGCATGACCCGCAGCTCCACCAGGGCCGGGAGTGCCTGCACGACCACCACGCTCCCAGGTGTGCTGACGGCGCGCAGACGCAGCCACGTCCGCACGTGGAACTCCGAGCCGGGTGTGGCCCGTTCGACGTTGATGCCCGCCTGGGCGCCCGCGGTGCTGGTGCGGTCCACCACCGAGAGTCCGTACCGCCCACGGTGCGCCCCAGCCGCGCCGCTGCCGAGCGTATTGGCACCGGCGACGCCCAGGTCGTCCCAGCGGCCCGGCGGCGTGTCGCTCGACTTCAGCGTGCCTGTCTCGAAGTCGTCCGCGAACCACTCGCCGGGCGCCGCCACGGCGGGCGCGGACTGGAGGAGCAGGAGCCCGCCCAGCACCGCGCCCGGCCACTTCCGATGGACCCTTCCCACGCGCATCGCGGCGAACTCTACCAGCATGCCGCATGGGAAGGGCCCGGCCCCTTCGACTAGCGGACCACCGTCAGGTCCACGCGGTCCGCGTTGAGCGTGTAGCCCGACGACGACGCGTTCTTCCGGCCCGCCACCGTCACCGTCACGGTGTGCGTCCCGGCGGTGAGCAACGGGCTGGTCCACAAGAGCTTCTGCTCCTGGCGCGTGGAGGCATAGAAGTCCACGTCCACCGCGGTGCCATTGTCGATGGACACCGAGGCGATGCCGTGGTGCGACGCCACCGAGCCGTACAGCCGCGCCTGCGTTCCGTTGAAGCGCACCGAGTACGAGGCGCCCGTGGTCGACGCGTAGTGGTCATCCCCCTGGAACTTGCCGGTGCCCGTGCCCGTCTGCCACGTGCCCGAGTACTGGAACTGCTCCAGCCCGGTGCCCACCACGCTGTCGTTCACCTGCACGTCCACGAGCTGCTGACCCACCGTCACGCTGACCGCCGCGCTGGTGCCCCAGTTGCCCGCCGCGTCCTTCGCCTTCGCCACCAGCGAGTGTGAGCCGGCGGTGGCATTCCACGTATACGCGTACGGCGACGTCGCGTCCTCGGCCAGCTTCACGCCGTCCACCCACAGCTCCGTCGTCGCCACGCCGCCCGCGTCCGTGGCGGACACCTGCACCGTCACGTTGCCCGCGGCCACCGTGCCGCCCGTGGGCGAGGTGATGCTCACCGTGGGCGCCGTCGTGTCACTGCCCTGTGCGCGCGTCACGTCCACGCGGTCCGCGTTGAGCGTGTAGCCCGACGACGCGGCATTCTTCCGGCCCGTCACCTTCACCGTGAGGGTGTGCGTGCCGGATGCCAGCGTGGAGCTCGTCCACAGCAGCTTCTGGTCCTGGCGCGCAGAGGCATAGAAGTCCACGTCCACCGCCGTGCCGTTGTCCATGGACACCGAGCCGATGCCGTGGTGCGCATCCGCCGAGCCGTAGAGCTTCACCTGCGTGCCGTCGAAGCGGACCGTGTACGTGTCATTCGTCGTGCTGGAGTAGTGGTCGTCCTGCTGGAACTTGCCGGTGCCGTCGCCCACCTGCCAGGTGCCCACGTACTGGAACTGCCCCACCCCGGTGCCCACCGCGCTGTCGTTGAGCTGCACCGTGGTGCCCGTGGGCGGCGGAGGCGTCGACGCCAGCGGGAAGTCGCGAATCATGGGCAGCAGCGGGTCATTCGGACCGAAGCTCAGGTCGCACGACGACATGGCGCCAGGCTGCCAGTTCCACACCATGACCGCGGACGCGCCGCCCGCGAGGTACTGCTCGAACTTCTGGCGCATGGCATCCCGGCGCGTGTTGGGCGACGTGCGGCAGTTGGAGGGGGCGGCCTCGATGCCCGTCTCTCCGACGATGAGCGGCTTGTTCAGCGCGTTCATGGCCCGCACGGCCGGCGCGAAGTGCGGCGAGACGATGGTGTTGCCGCTGTTGTAGTCGTAGTCGTACTCGTGGAGGCTGCCCACGTCGATGTTGGGCACGTCGTGGATGGACTGGAAGCCCGCCTCGCCGCCGTAGGCCCACGGCGCCCACGCGCCCGAGCCCACCAGGTGGTTCGCGTCGATACCCTTGATGATGGTGCTGACGTCGTTGAAGAAGGCCTTGAGGGTGGTGTTGTCCGCGTCACCGGGCTCGTTGAGCAGCTCCCACATGCCCACCGAGGCAGAGTCCTTGAAGCGCGTCACCACCTCTCGCACCCAGGGGACGTAGTTCGCCTTGTAGCCCGTGGAGTACCAGGAGGCCTGCTTGCCGCTGCCGTCCGAGCCGTTGTAGCCGTCCCACTCGCCGCAGTAGCTGCGCCCGTCCGCGAGCGTGAGAATGAGCTTCTGGTTGTACTTCTCGGCGGCGGCCACCACCTTCGCGAGGTTCGTCATGCCCATGGGCTTGAAGGCCCACGTGCGCGTGAGGCTGTTGGGACGCAGCCCGGCGAAGTAGGCATCCAGCTGCGCATCGGTGGGCGCCATACCGCAGCCGGTGAGGGTGAAGCCGTTCATCCCCACCATCTGGTAGGGCGCGCCGTTGAGGTAGAGCTGCTTGCCCTGGCGGTAGAGGAAGTTGGCGGGGACCACGGCCTGCGCTTCGGACTGGAGGGGCGCCTCGTCCACTTCGGGCGCGGCGTTGCACGCGGCCAGCAACGACAGGGAGAGCCAGCCGAAGAACCGGCGGACAGGGGGGAGTGTTCGCATGGTGTTGCTCTTGTCAGGGGGTTGAAAAGGGGCCGTCGCGGCCCCGCTCCGTCCCTGAGCAAGTCCGGGACCAGCTGGGATTCCCGGAGTCCGCCTCTCTGTGCGAAGCGCGCAGGCCCGGGCTCCGCGCCCCACCTGTTCACTCGAGTGAACAGGTCCTGTTCTCTCGTGAGGACAGGGATGCTTCGCGGTAGGCGCAGCGGCTGCACTCCAGGGCTGGGGGGCTCCCAGGCGAGGCGCGCGGCTCCATGTTAGGAGCAGTTCCGTGAGTCACCGCGTCGTCGTCACCGAGGACCCCGAAGGTCTGCGCACCCTGCGCTTCGAAGAAGGCGACGCGCGGCAGAGTGTGGTGTGGCCCGGTGAACCGCTGCGGCTCGAAGTGCCGTACACGCGCGTGTCCATGGTGGGGCTCGCCTTCGTGCCCAGGCCCGAGCGCATCCTCGCCGTGGGCCTGGGCGGCGGCGTGATTCCCATGTTCCTCCGCGCGGTGCTGCCCGAGGTGCCCATCGACGTGGTGGAGCTGGAGCCGGACGTGGTGGAGGCGGCGAAGCTCTACTGCGGCGTGAAGGAGGACGACGTCCTGCGCATCCACGTGGGCGACGGACGCGAGTTCATCGAGGCCTCGGGGCCCGCATACTCGCTCGTCTTCCTGGATGCGTACGGTATCAGCAACATCCCCGGCCACCTGGCGACGCGCGAGTTCTTCGGGGCGGTGCGGGCGCGGTTGACGCCGGACGGCGCGGTGGTGGGCAACGTCTGGGAGTCGGTGTCCAACCCGCTGTTCCACTCCATGCTGCGTACGTGGCAGGTGAGCTTCCGGCAGCTCCACCGCTTCGACGTGGAGGACACGACGAACCGCATCCTCGTGGGGCTCGGGCGCGCGGAGATGTTCTCACGCGCGTCACTGCTGGCCAGCGCCCGGGACGTGCAGCGCGACCTCCACCTCCCCTTCGACCTGACGCCGCTCATTGCCCGCGGGTACCAGGCCGTGCCCCGGCTCCTGAAGCACGGGCACGTACTGACGGACGCGGAGCTGCGCTGAAACCTCGTAAAATCAATAACTTGCCCGCCGTTTTCGCGGCACCCGGCGCACGCTTAGAGGGCCCAAGGCCCCTTCGCAGCTCCCTGACGAGGACGACCGGAACATGCTTGCTGGCATCGAGGACCCGCAGACCTGGATTGCGTTGCTGACGTTGTGCGCGATGGAAATCGTGCTCGGCATCGACAACGTGGTGTTCATCTCCATTCTCACCTCGCGGCTTCCGGTGGACAGGCGGGACAAGGTGGCGAGGCTGGGCCTGGGGCTCGCGCTGTTCATGCGCGTGGGGCTCCTGTTCACCATCTCGTGGATCATGCGCCTGAAGGAGTCCCTCTTCACGGTGCTGGGCCACGGCGTCTCCGGGAGAGATCTCATCCTGCTCATCGGCGGCCTGTTCCTCATCGCCAAGGCCACCACGGAGATCTACGGCAAGGTGGAGAACGCCGACGAGGAGGACGCGGCCAACGGCAAGTCCGTCAACGTCGGCGCCATCATCGCGCAGATTCTCGCGCTCGATATCGTCTTCTCCCTGGACTCGGTCATCACCGCGGTGGGCATGGTGCCGCCGGAGCAGATCTGGGTGATGGTGACGGCGGTCATCGTCTCCGTCGGGGTGATGATGCTGTTCGCGAAGCCGCTCTCCACCTTCGTGATGGCGCATCCGTCGGTGAAGATTCTCGCGCTGTCCTTCCTCCTGCTCATCGGCGTGCTGCTGGTGGCGGACGGGCTGGGTCAGCACATCCCGAAGGGCTACGTGTACTTCGCCATGGCCTTCTCGCTCGGGGTGGAGCTGGTCAACATGCGCTTCCGCTCGCGCCGCACGCGCCGGGTGCCCTCGGCTCCGGAGCCCAGCGCGAGCGCATGACCTGAGCGGCCCGCCCCGCTGAACGCGGAAACGGCCGCGGTCTCCCTCACGAGGCCGCGGCCCCGCATTCCCGCGCGAATGTTTTCCAGTGACTTCTTCCTTTCTGCAATCCAGTTGAAGCATACGGACAGCCGCGTCCTGGGGCTGAAGCACCGCCGGCCGGCCGCTGTTCCACATCCAAGGGAGAAGCTCCATGCGTTTGCCGTTTTCGGGTCTGCCAGCCGTCTGGCTCGCGTTCGCGTTGATTGGCTGTTCACCTCCACCCCAGGACGAGGGGAAGCCCGTAGCAGCGGGCAACGCCGCGCAGTCGTGTTCCGCCCTGACCGCGCCACAACCGCAGCTCCTTGCGTCCGCGACCTCCGCGCCTTCGGACGGGCTCGCGTACGTCACACTCACCATCACTCCGCGAGACGCGAATGGAGCACCCCTGGGGTCGGGCCTTCACGTCGAAGTGCTGAGCACCGACGGAAATGTCACCTTGGGTGGTCCGGGCACCTCGGCCTGCACCGTCAACGCTCCGTCCGCGACCTGTCTGACGGCGGTGGACTCGGGAGCCGGGAGCTACGTCGTCACCGCGAAGAGCTCGACGGCGCTGGCCGTGCCGACGACCTTCTCCGCCACCGTCACCGATGCGAACGGCACCGCGACGCTGCCGGACACGGCGGACGTCACGTTCGATTCGACCCGGTTCGATGGCGGCCCCGGTTGCAGCGGCACCTGCGGCACCACCATCACCACGGGCAACGTCACCATCACCAGCGCTCACGCCGGAGGCCGGAACCTCTACATCACCGGCGGCACGGTGACGTTCGATGCCACCACGGAGGGACAGACCTTCGGTGACATCTTCATCACCGGCGGCACGGTGACGCATCTGCAGGCCACCAACGCCGCCATGTACAAGCTCGACATCAACACGGGCTCGTGGAACCTCCTCGGCGGCACGGTCAACACCACCAGCAAGGGCTATGGCATGACCTGCTTCGCCAATGGCTCGTGCAGCGGCAACGGGCTGGTCAGCTTCAGCGCCAACGGCGTGCCGTCGTCCGCGCTGGCCGGTAGCACCGAGAAGTACGGCGCCAGCCACGGCGGCATGGGCTCCGGCAACTACCGCATCAACATGACCGCGGCCAGCAACGCCCACTCGGGCAATGCGGGACCGACGTACGGCGACTACCGCGACCCGAAATATCCCGGTGCCACCAACAGCACCTATTCGGGCTTCCATGGAGGCGGAGTCGCGCGCATCACCTCGTCGGGGACCTGCGTGCTGGCCGGCACCGCGTCCATCACCGCGAGCTCTCCTTCCAATGGCGCCGGAGGCTCCATCAACCTCCGCTGCCGGGGCATCACCTCGACGGGGTGGACGGGAACCATCAATGCGGACGGCGGCCCTGGCTCGGGCAACTCCTCCATCCCGGTGGGCGCTGGCGGCGGAGGCCGCATCGCGCTGGTCAGCACCGGTGACGCCGCGACCCTCACCGGCGCTGTGAGCTACCCGCCGACGAATCTCACCGCCCGGGTCCACGCCTTCGGCGGCGCGCCGGCCAACTCCAGCTACGTGATGGGCGCTGGCGGCGCGGGCACCATCTACCTCAAGCACAGCGGCTTGACGTACGGCGACCTCATCGTCGCGAACAACTCGCCCGCGCATTACCAGAACGAGGGCACGACGCGCCTGCCCGCGATTGCCGGCACCGTCACCGCGAACGTCGCCGCGGGCGCCACCCAGCTGCCGGTCTCCATCACCAGTACCAGCCTCAACGCGACCTACTACGAGAACGCCGGCGCGCCGCTGAACAACAACCCCGCGCTCACGCAGAACACGACGCCCTCTTCCTCGGCGGCCTACAACCAGGTGTTCGCGGGCGGCTGGCTGCGGCCCGACATCAGCGCCGGGAGCGGAGCGCTGCTCGACCCTTCCAACCTGGTGAGCGTCACGACCAACGCGGTGGGGAGCCTGACGACCAGCGCCCTCCCCTCCGACGTTCCCGCGGGTGCGGTCTTCCGGAGCGTGGACGTGCTGGACCACCTCGACGTGCTCGGCAACGCGATGCTCGAGACCAACGGCGACATCTACGTCCTGTCGGGCAACACGACCAACTCCGGTGCGGGCACCATGACGGTGAACGGCATGGTGCTCTTCGACACGACGGGCAACCGGACGGGCCGAATCCAGTACGCGGGCGGCTCGGTGAACGTCGTGCAGAGCACCCAGGCAATGCCTCCGGTCGCGGGCGCCACACTCGTCGCGGACAACGTGTCGGTGACGGCGGGCTCGCTCACCGTGCCCTCCATCGTCGCGTCCGGTGACGTGGTGGTGTCCGGCGGCACGCTGACCACCAACTCACTGACGGCGGCGCGCTATTCGCAGACCGCGGGCGTCCTCAGGCACTACCCGCCGATCTTCAAGACGTCGCCGGCCTCGGCGGTGGTGTACGGCCTCAACCTGACGCTCTCGGACACCTTCACACTCACGGGCGGCTCGGTGGATGTCGCGGGGCTGGGCTATCCGATGGCGTGCGACCCCCAGGGCGCGCCGCTGACGGCCTGGGGCTTCGGGGCGAATGGCCCGCTGGCGGCGACGGGCGTGGCGAATGGCTACGGCGCGGGCCACGGCGGCGTCGGCGGTGGGTACGCGGCCGGGGCGGTTCGCGGCATGGCCTACGACGACTATCGGGACCCGAGGTATCCCGGTGGCGCCGCCGCGACCGTGGGCGGCTCACCGGCGTACTTGTCGTTCCTGGCCAACGGGGGCGGTGTCTTCCGCCTCGATGCCGCCGGGGTCTGCACGCTGAGTGGCGGGTCGCTCATCAAGGCCGGCGCCGTGACCACCGGCGCCCAGTATGGAGCCGCGGGTGGCTCGGTCTCCCTGCGCTGCGGAGGTTTCGACACCACGGGCTGGAATGGCTCCATCAATGTCAACGGGGCGAACGCCAAGACCTCGTCATCGACCGGCAACGTGCGCGCGGGCGGAGGCGGCCGGATTGCGCTGGTCAGCTCGGGCGGGGCCTCGAGCTTCATCGGCGCCCTCACCTATCCGCTCCCGACGACCAACGCCCAGGTGCAGGCGCGGGGAGGCACGGGCATCAGCGCCACGTACCCCGACGGTGGCGCGGGCACGGTGTTCCTCAAGCACCGCGACGTGGCGTACGGCCAGCTCATCATCAACAACAACAATCAGACGCACTACGCGGCGGGCGGCCACACCCCGCTCATCTCCATCACGGGAACGGTCAACAGCGCCGTCGCGCCCGGTGACACCACGATGGCGGTGAACATCACCAGCGCGCCGCTCCACGGCTCGGCCGCACTCAACCAGCGCCTCTCCGGCATGTGGCTGCGGCCCGACACCAGCGTGAACAGCGGCAACCTGCCCTCGGACAACCTCGTCACCGTCTCCGGCAACACCTTCGTGAGCACCTCGCAGACCCAGCTCACCATGTCACCGGCCCTGGCCGCGGTGCCGGCGGGCGCGAGCTTCAAGAGCGCCGACCTCTTCGACGTCTACAACGTCGTGGGCGGTGCAGTCGTCCAGACGAACGGCGACATCTACGTCGTCCCGTAGCCCCACCCGTCCCGCTCCGCTTTCCTCTCGTGCGGAGCGGGACGAAGAAGGCCCTGGCACCTGTGTAACCATCGGGGTCTGGGCCTCTTGACGCCAGACGAGGGCGCCCCCGTTGGCCGGCGCTCCCGCACTTCTCAAGCACCTCCCGGCGCCGGGGCCTCGTGCGGCACAGCCAGCGGTAACACCACCGTGAAGACCGAGCCCTCCCCTGGCTTCGACTCGAGATGGATGGTGCCACCCATGGCCTCCACCGCCCGCCGCGCGATGTGGAGCCCCAGCCCGAACCCGCCGAAGTGTCGCACGGACACAGCTCGCTCGAAGCGCCCGAACACGCGCTCCTGGTCCTGCTGAGCAATGCCGATGCCGCGGTCCCTCACCACCAACCGGGCCAGCGCGCCTTCCCGTCGGGCCTCCACATCAATGGACCGTCCCTGGCCGTACTTGAAGGCGTTGGATAGCAGGTTCTCGACCACCTGCTCCATCCGCAGCCGGTCCCATTGCCCGACCACGTCATCCGACAAGCTCAACCGCACCGGGCTCTTGCTGCGCACTCCCTCTCCCGCTTCCTCCAAGCGCGCCACGATCTCCCGCACCAGTGCCGCCAGATCGACGGGTTCCAGCTCCACGTCCAGCCGGCCCTCCTCCAGCCGCGAGATGTCCAGCATCTCGTTGATGAGCCGCGCCATCCGGCCGGCCTGGCGTTCGATGACCGCGAGCTGCTGCTCGAACCACGCGGCTGCCTCCGGGCTCCGGGCCAGCTCCCTGCCGCGCCGACGCAGGACGTGCAATCGGAGCTGCAGCGGCGTCAGTGGGGTCCGCAGCTCGTGCGCGGCAATCGCAAGGAAGTCATCGCGCAGACGCATGGCACGCTGGGATTGTTGGAAGAGCTGAGCATTGTCCACGGCAACCGCGACGCGCCGTCCCAGCATCTCCGCCAGGAGGGTTTCCTGACTGGTGAAGGGGCGGCTCCGTGAGTTTCGGCCGAGCGTGAGAACGCCCGAGAGATGCCCGCGCGCCACCAGCGGCACCAGGAGAAGGGAGTCCGCCCCCAGTGCCCGCAGCATGGAAATGCGACGCAGGTCCATCCCAGGCGGGCTCTCCTCTCCGGAGAGGGTGACCCTGCGCGGCTCGAGCCCTCCTGAAAAGAGCTCTGCCGGAGTGCTGGCGCCTCCCGTCTGCTCCCGCGCTGCAGGTGAGACAGCTTTGGCTGCAGCGTCGTCAGGCATGAGCGCCGCCAGCCGCCACTCTCCAGTCTCATCGAGCAGATCCAGCAGGCAGCAGTCCGCGAGCAGGGGGATGGCCAGCTGTCCCACGCTCTGGAGGGTCGTGCTGAGCTCGAGAGATGAGGCAAGCAGGGTCCCCGCCTCGCTCAAGAACCGGAGCGCCCCCTCGGCCGCTTTTCGCTCCGTGATGTCGGAGCAGGCACTCACCCACTCGAGCAGTTGGCCGGAGGCAGCGAACACCGGCACGCTCCGCGCGAGCATGAAGGTCGTGGAGCCATCGGGATGGAGCAGGCGGAACTCGCACTCATAGGACACACGGCCCTCCAGCGCCCGCCTCCAGTCCGCGAGGAGCTTCTTCTGATCACCGGGATGGATCATCTCGAGCCATGTCCGCGGACGCGCCTGGAGCTCCCCTTCGCTCTTCCCGATAAGCCATTGCTGGTCCGAGGAGACCTCCAGCGGGTTCCCCCCTGGGGGGCTGATCCACACCGCCTTCGAGGATGCCTCTGCCAGAGACCGGAAGCGCTGCTCGCTCTGTTGGATGTACTCGAGCTGCTGCCGCAGCCTGCTGCTGTACTGCCATAGGAGCAGGCAGATGAGGACACCTGGGGCAGTGATGCTCACGAGGAGCAGCCCGTCCATGAGGGCCTCGGAGAACGGGGCGGGTGAGGATCTCAGCACAGCGGCCAGGACCACCAGCACCATGGTGGCCAGCACCGCGAAGAGATAGATCTTCAGGACCCTGCCGCGAGCGTAGGGCAGGACGCAGGCCACACCCACCAGAGCGAGAATGAGATAGGCGGGGTACAGGACTGGAAGGATGAAGGCGAAGAGGCTCGCCAGCACCAGCACCGTGTAGCCCGCTCCGAGTGCCGCGGCATGCAGGCGGCCCTTCAGCGCCAGCTGTCGGATCCCGAGGAGAGGAAGCGACCCGGCGACGATGAGAGCGCCAGCCATGAGTAGCAGGTCGATGCGCCCGAGCAGGAGCCCGCTCACCCCGTAGAAGAGAATGAACAGTGGCCCGCTCAGGAAGGAGACGCGCAGGAAATAAAGCATCTGCTCCTGTTGAGAGCTGAGCCCTGTGGGAGCAGAGGGACGAATGGGCGAAGGAGGCTCGCTCAGTGGTGCGTCACCGCTCCGGCGTGTCCTCGCCCCGAAGCGCATCGGAGTACGTGGCATGCGCCAGGGTTACGCAGCAAGCGCGGCCTCCTCCTCCAACCCCAGGGCACCCTGTCGTCCACCCACCGCCCACGAGCAAACAGCTGTCCATTCCGCGGCAATCGCTGTCATGCCGCGCACATGGCGCCGCGACCTGCGGTGGCGGTTGTGGACGCGGAGCGGGCCGAAGAAGGCCCCGGGACCTGTCGCCAGCGTCCCGGGGCCCTCCCCTCACCTCACGTCACACGCGCGCTTCGGCCTGCGCCGGCTGGAGCGACTCCGGCACCGGCTCGTACGCGCCCAGGCGCATGCTGGCCTGGGCCCGTCCCTGCGTGCGGCTGCGCAGGCTGTTCACGTAGCCGAAGAGGTTGGCCATCGGCACGCGCGCGGAGACCACCCGCACGTTGCCTCGCGCCTCCATCCCCAGCACCCGCCCGCGCCGCGCGGACAGGTCTCCGAGCACGTCACCCAGGTACTCCTCGGGCGTCGTCACCTCCACGTCCATCACCGGCTCCAGCCCCAGCAGCCCCGCGTTCCGTGCCGCCTCCTGAAGCGCCATCGAGCCCGCCACCGCGAACGCCTGCGGCGTGGAGTCCTTCACGTGCGTGTCGCCATCCACCAGCCGCACCTCCACGTCCACCAGGGGTACGCCGTCGCGCACGCCCCGCGCCATGGCGCCGGCCACGCCCTTTTCGACGGCGGGGACCAGCTCCTTGGGAATGTTGCCGCCACGGGTGGCGTCCACGAAGACGAGCCCCGCCCCTCGCGGCGCCGGACCCACGTCCAGCACCACCTTCGCGTACTGCCCGGTCCCGCCGGTCTGGCGGACGTGGCTGTACGCCTGGCGCACCTGGCGCCGGAGCGTGTCGCGGTACGCCACCTTCGGCTGTCCCACGCTTGCCCCCACGCCGTACTCCGTCAGCAACCGAGACACGACCACCTCCAGGTGAAGCTCACCCATGCCGGACAGCAGCACCTGGCCGCTCTCCGGGTCCACGCCCACGCGGAGCGACGGGTCCTCCGCCGCCAGCCGGTGCAGGCCTTCCTCCAGCTTCGTCAGCTCCGCGGGCGAGCGCGCCTCCACGGCGAGCTGCACCACGGGCTCCATGACACCCAGCGACTCCAACACCACCGGAGCCTCCGGGTCCGTCAGCGTGTCGCCCGTGCGCACGCCCTTGAGGCCGAGCGCCGCGCAGATGTCTCCCGCGTGTACCTCCGCCACCTCCTCGCGGCGGTTGGCATGCATGAACATGAGCCGGCCAATCCGCTCCCGCTTCCCCGTGGAGGGGTTGAGCAGGACGGTGCCCGCGCGCAGCGTGCCCGAGTACACGCGCAGGAAGACGATGCCGCCCACGGACTTGTCGTTCATCAGCTTGAAGACAAGGGCCGTCGGAGGACCCGCGTCCGACGCCGGACGGGACACGCGCTCATTCGTGCCGGGGACAAAGCCCTCGACGGCGGCCGGGTCCGACGGCGCGGGGAGGTAGTTGACGATGGCATCCAGCAACATCTGCACTCCCTTCTTCTTGAAGGCGGACCCGCCGAGCACCGGCACCAGCGTCCGCGCGAGGGTGCCCGCGCGCAGCGCGCGCTCCAGGTCCTCCGCCGTCACCTCTTCCAACCGACCGTCCACGAACTTCTCCAGCACCACCGCGTCCACGTCCGCGGCCGCCTCGATGAGCCGCTGCCGGTACACCTCCGCCAGCTCACGCAACTCCGCCGTGAGGGGCTCCTCGCGGTACTCGCCCTCGTCTCCCTCGAAGAAGACGGCCTTCATGCGCACCAGGTCCACGAGGCCGCGGAACTCCGAGCCCTCGCCGATGGGAAGCTGCACGGCCACCGCGCGGGCGCCGAGCCGCTCCTCCATGGACGCGATGCTCATGGCGAAGTCCGCGCCCACCTTGTCCATCTTGTTGAGGAAGGCGATGCGCGGCACGCGGTACTTGTCCGCCTGACGCCACACCGCTTCCGACTGGGGCTCCACGCCCTGGCTGGCGTCGAACACCGCCACCGCGCCGTCGAGGACGCGCAAGCTGCGCTCCACCTCGATGGTGAAGTCCACGTGTCCCGGCGTGTCCAGGATGTTGATGCGGTGGGGCACACCCGCCGCCGTCCCGTGCACGGGCTTCCAGTACGCGGTGGTGGCCGCGGACGTAATGGTGATTCCGCGCTTCTTCTCCTCCGGCATCCAGTCCATCTCCGTGGAGCCGTCATGCACCTCACCCGTGGAGTGGATGCGGCCGGTGAAGAACAGGACGCGCTCGGTGAGCGTCGTCTTGCCCGCGTCGATGTGCGCCATGATGCCGATGTTGCGGTACCGCTCGATGCGAGTGTTGCGAGACATAAAAGACTCCCATTGCCGTCGGGCCGAGAGGCCCGCGGGTGGCGAAAAGACAGACGGCTGGTTGAGATTGAAGGAAGGGCGTCAGCGCGGCCCGGGGACACGCACGCGAGACACGCCGGAGGGGCACGAAGGGCCCGCTCCGGGACGCGTGAGGACACACGAGGGCACCGACAACACGAGGGCGGAGCCGGGACTCAGGGCACGCGGGAACCAGTCAACCCGCGGGCCGGAGCACACCGGTCCGCCAGCTCAAATGTCGAGCAGAACCTCGTTGCGGGGGGCGAGGCACACGTCCGCCGCCGGCGCGAACGTGCGCGCACTCAGCAGGGCGATGTTGGAAACGGGCCTCATGATGCGAATGAGATAAAGCACCCGGGCGGGCTTGTCAACCCGGGGGCCCTGTCTGTCTTTATTCCGGTGCTTACGAGCTCAGCGCACGCACGCGCGCGGCCAGGTTCTGCGTGAACAAGCGGAAGATGCGCAGCGCGGCGGCTTCGTGGGTGTCCAGGTAGTGCTGGAAGCCGGCGCGGGTGATGCGCAGCGCCCGCACGGCCGTGCGCGCCTTCACCTGCGCGGACACGGGTGCGTCCTGCACCAGGGAAATCTCGCCGAGGTACGCGCCGGGCCCCAGCGTGTTGAGGCGCCGCGCGTCCGGCTCCGCGCCGCTGTAGACCTCCACCGTGCCCTCCAGCAGCACGAAGAGGCCCACGCCCTGCGCGCCCTTCTCCAGCAGCACCGCGCCCGCGGGGATGAGCACCTGCCGCGCCACGCGGTAGAGGTCCTTCATGTCCTCCAGCGACAGCTCGCCGAAGATGGGGATGGCCTTCAGGTACCCGTAGCCGTTGGCCTCCGGAGCCGACGCGCTCGCGGGCAGCCGCGCGATGACGGCCTCGGCCTCCGCCTCCATGCCCATGCGGCGCAACAGGCGCGCCTTCTCCGCCGCCAGCGCCGGGTCCGCGCGCGCCGACTCCGAGCCACGCATGGTGTCCGCCAGCAGCGCCAGCGCCCGCCGCGTGAAGCCCTCGCCGTCCAGCAGCTTGCACATGCGCAGCACGGACTCGAGGTGGCGCGGGTCTCCCGCGGGCACGCTGCCCAGGGCCTCCACCTCCGCGTGGGACTGGCCCAATTCGCGGTAGATGGCCGCCGCTTCGTAGGGGCGGCCCAGGCGCACCAGGCACTGCGCCATCGGCTCGCGCGCACCCAGGCCGCGGTACACCTCCAGCGCCCGCTCCAGCGCGCCGCCGCGCTCGAGGGCCGCCGCCGCGCGCTCCACCTGGCCGGCGCGCAGGTACGCCTCCGCGGCCTCCACGTACTGGCCGCCCTGCACGTACAGGTCCGCCACGAGGCCATCCGCGCCGCAGCCGTCCAGCATCCGCGCGGCGCCGGAGAAGTCGCGCGCCTGCCGCATCACCTCCGCCAGCCGCTGGCGCTCCTGGACGGGGGCCTGCGCGGCCTCCTTCTGGAGCCGCTCACGCTGCGCGGAGCTCAGCTCTTCGTAGAGCTGCGCGGCCCGGTCCGGCTCGGCGAGCATCATCAGCGCCTGGAGCGCCTGGAAGGCCCCCTCTCCCACCGCACCGGCACGCGCGCCGCCTTCGTTGAGCATCTCCGCCTCGGACCGTGACATCGCTCGTCCCCCCGATTCCGGGATGTATTGAAACCGTGTTTCAGGAACCAGGAGGTGCCCGGCCCTGACGCCCCGGAAGACAGGCCGAGGCTATATCACCGTGACACACCGTCCGGGCCCGCGACACGGACGGAGGTGTCGGCGCGTGGACGCCCGCCTGCCGTCCCTCACCTCACGGACACCAGCTCCGTGTCGAAGATGAGCACCGACCACGGGGGGATGGCGCCGGACGCCCCTCGCTCGCCGTAGCCGAGCGTCGCGGGGATGACGAGCCGGCGCGAGCCGCCGACCCTCATCCCGGCGATGCCCTCGTCCCACCCCTTGATGACCGCACCCGCGCCCAGCATGAAGGAGATGGGCGGCCCGCCCTCGCTGGTGTCGAACTTCGTGCCGTCGGGCAGGTAGCCCGTGTAGTGCACCTGCACCCGCTTCGACGCCACCGCCTCCGTCCCCGTGCCCACCGGGTCATCCTGGATGTAGAGGCCGCTCGGCAGCAGCGTCATGGCCGACAGGTCCACGTTCAGCGACTCCGCGTACGTCACCTTGGCGGGGTCGGCGGAGTCCGGAACCTGGGTGTCCCCTCCACATCCGAACAGTGGGACGAGCAGGGCACAGAGCAGCAGCGAACGGAGCATGAAGTCCTCGACACGGACGGGGCCGGGAGTCGGCCTCGCGAATGGAGGGAGCCTGCCCCGCCCCGGCACCGCGCGAAAGGGCCGTGTGGCGTGCCTGCCTGCCACCCTGGAATACAGGGGCGCTCCGAGCAGGCGTCCGTTATGCAGGGGCCCTCCATGTCCCGCTGGGTCAGCCTCCTCCTGTTCTTCGTTCCGGTGCTCCTGCTGTTGACGGCCGGGCACGTCTACCTCTACCGCCGGCTGGTCCGCGACGTGACGAAGCGCCGGGGCGTCCGCCTCGCGGCGCAGGCGCTCTTCGCGGTGGGCTTCGCCGGAGCGCTGGGCGCGCGGGCCCTGGGCGCCGTGCTCCCGTCGGACGCGTTCCGCGGGGTGGGCATCGCCTTCCTGCTGTGGACGGGGCTCGTCCTCTACCTGCTCATGTTCGTCCTCGCGGCGGACGGGCTGCGCGCGCTGGCGCGGTGGCGGGCGCGGCGCAAGGCCCAGGGGACACCGGCGGCACCGACGCCCTCGGAGCCCGCGTCCCCGGAGCGCCGGGCGCTGCTGGGCCGGGGGCTGGCGCTGGGAGCGGGCCTGGCGGGCACGGCCGTCAGCGGCTACGGCACCTGGCGCGCCTTCCATCCGCCCGAGGTGCGGGACATCCCCGTGCGCCTGCCCGGGCTGCCGAAGGCGCTGGAGGGCTTCACGCTGGTGCAGCTCACGGACATCCACGTCGGCGGCATCCTTCAGCGCCGCTTCGTGGACGAGCTGGTGTCGCGCACCAACGCGCTGAAGCCGGACCTCATCGCGATGACGGGCGACCTGGTCGACGGCTCCGTGGAGGCGCTGGGCCCCTTCGTCGCGGGCTTCGGCGCGCTGCGTGCCCGGCACGGGACCTTCTTCGTCACCGGCAACCACGACTACTACTCGGGCGTGGACGAGTGGGTGGCCTTCGTGAAGGGGCTGGGCATCCAGGTGCTGCGCAACCGCTCGGTGGTGATTGGCGACGGCGCGGCGTCCTTCCAGCTCGCGGGCGTGGACGACTGGAGCGCGGAGCGGTTCGGCGAGCCCGGGTATGATTTGGACGCGGCGCTGAGGGACGTGCGGCCGGACCGCGCGTCGGTGCTGCTGGCGCACCAGCCCTCCAACTTCGACGAGGTCGCGAAGCGCGGCGTGGGGCTCCAGCTTTCGGGGCACACCCACGGCGGGCAGATGTTCCCCGGCACGGTGATGGGCGGCCTCATCTGGGGAGACCGCAACGCCGGGCTGAGCCGGACGGAGGCCTCGCAGCTCTATGTCAGCCGGGGCTGCGGCTTCGTGGGCCCGCCCATGCGTGTGGGTGCGCCGTCGGAAATCGCACGGATTGTGCTGCTGCCCGGGTAGTCTCCGCCCCACGAGGCCGCTCGTCCGCCCTCCGGCCTGGAGGGGCACCGTTCCCTGAATCCACCCGTGTTTCCGCCGATTTGGCGCGAGCCGCGGGGCGGAGAGGGCCTCCGGAAACACTTTTCGGGCTGGCCCGTACGGGGGAGTCGGGAGATGGGGAGTCCAACGGACGAAGAGCTGATGGAACGGTTTCGCGACGGCGCGCAGGATGCATTCGAGGTCCTCTTCTCCCGGCACTCCGGTCGGGTGCAGGGTTTCCTCGCGCGCATGGTGCGCAGCGGCCCGCTCGCGGAGGACCTCTTGCAGGCCACGTTCCTCTCCGTCATCCGCTCACGCGGACGCTACGAGCCCGGCACCCGCTTCCTGCCGTGGCTGATGACCATCGCCGCCAATGCCGCGCGGGATGCGCTGCGGCACCAGCGCCACGTGGATGCGTATGCCTCGCACGAGGACACGTCCGCGCCCACCTCGGCGCAGCCTCCGTCCGGCGACCCGAGCATGCGCCGGCACCTGCTGGACGCGCTCCAGCAGCTCCACCCGGACCACCGCGAGGCGGTGATTCTCAGCAAGGTGGAGGGCTGGTCCTTCGAGGAGATTGCCGCGCTGCGAGGCATCAGCGCGGGGGCGGCGCGCCTGCGGGCGCACCGGGGTTATGAGCGACTGCGGGAGCTGCTGGGCTCCCTGGAGGAGGCGCGATGAGCCCGCCCCTCGACCTCGACTCGCTCCTCTCCGAGGAGCCCGCGAAGGATTCGGCCGCGGCCTCGCGGGTCCTCGCGGCCGCGCGCGGCGAGCTGGCGCAGGCCCGGCCCTCGCGGAGCTGGCGCACGCATGCGGCCTGGGTGGTGGCGGCCTCGGGCGGACTGTCGCTCCTGGTCGCGGCGGTGCTGCTGGCCCTGGGCGTCACCTCGGGGGCGCTGCTGCTGAGCCGTGCGCACCTGCTCGTGCTGCTGCTGGGCACGAGCGCCATGTGCGCGTGGGGCGCGCTGTCGCCTCGCGGGCGCGTGCTGCGGCGCGTGGGCGTGGTGCTGTCCATGCTGACGGCGGCCGTGCTGGTGCTGGCGCGGGACACGCCGCACGCCGTCTCCACCGTGCCGGAGTGGGTGTGCACGGCGAGCCACCTCGCGGTGGGCGCGGTGCCGCTGGTGGTGGCGCTGCTCGTCCTGCGCACCGCCGTCTTTCAACCGATGCGGGCCCTGTGCGCGGGCCTCGCGGTGGGGACGACGGGCGCCTTCCTCGGCGAGCTCGCGTGCGAGCGCGGCTGGCGTCACGTCGCCGGCTACCACCTGCTGGCGTGGGGACTCATCGTCGTTGCGTCGCTGGTCATCTCCAAGTCGCTCAAACCCCGTTCCTATGCGCCATGAACCAGGACCCCTCTCTCATCATCTGCAGTGACGTGGACGGCGCGCCGGTGCGGATTGGCGAGACCGTGAAGGTCGTGAGCCGCTCGGCGGATGGCACCATCAGCCAGCGCTTCCTCGGGCGCACGGGCCTGGTGGTGGGGCTGGTGTACGACGACCCGCCGAGTCAGTACCCCGATGACCCGCTCATCCAGGTCCACGTGGAGGGGTTGGGCGAGGACCTCTTCTTCCCCGAGGAGCTGGACCTGGCGCCCGAGTGGGCCCGCAACCGCATCGCCCAGCACCGGCAGGCCACGCGCGACGTGAGCCGGTCCGCTCCGGACCGCATGCCGTGACGTGAAACGCCGCCCTCGCTGAACTTCCAGAATCACAAGCCCGCGCCTCCGACGTCGAGAAGGAAAGGAGGCAGCGATGGAAGAGTCAGGCGAATGGATTGTCGGCAACCACCAGCTCCGCTTCGAGCCGCCCGACGTCCATTGGGCCATCGTCCGTGGCTGGATTACCCAGGCTGACGGTGAGAAGTGGGTGGAGCTCCTCAACGGGATGACCTCCACCGGCCCCGTGTATTGCGTGGTGCAGATGACGCCGATGCCGGGCTTCCCCCAACCGCGCCTGTCCCAGGAGGCCCGCCAGCACCTCGCGAAGCACGCCAGCTCCGACTGGTTCAAGGCCATGGTCTACATCGGCGGTGGCCTGCTCCAGCACATCACCGCCAAGGGGCTCACGGTGGCCATGCTGCTGTCGGGCAAGAAGCGCTTCGACGTGCAGTTCGTCAAGGACGAGCACGAAGCGCGGCAATGGATTACAGAGCACCGCAAGCGAGCGCGGCGCTGACACGAAGCGACTGCGATTCGCATCCACTGCCACGTCTGGCTTGTCAATACCTCCGCGCGGCGAGTGTGCCTCGACAAAGAATCGCATATCCCCCGAGCTCCACACCCTGGAGGGGGGAACATGCGCGCATGGATTTGGGTGGCAGCACTCGCCTTCTGTCTCGGAGGCTGCCCGTCATCGAACGAGGACGACCCGGATGATGGCCCTTCGCCATCCCGCGATGCGGGGACGTCCACGGAAGTAGATGGCGGCCAGACCTCGCGGGATGCAGGCACCCTGGCATGCGGCGGAGTCCCGACGGAGGGACGCTGCGCCTCGTCCACGCGCATCGAGGCCTGCATCACTCCAACGGGCGCATCGATTCCGTCCGTCTATCAGTATGACTGCCGTCAGGGTGAGAGCTGCGCGGTGCGGGCTGGCCGCGCCGAGTGCGTCCTGACGGCGGCGTGCCGCGAGGGCGAGAGCCAGTGCAGCGGCACCGGCGTGCTGCAGACGTGCACGGGCGGGGCCTGGGCGACCACGGCATGCGCTGGCGGATGCAAGGCCAGCGTCCTGGGCAGCTTCTGCGCTCCGGCGATACCGAAGAAGGTGCTCAGCGCAAAGGTGACCTACGAGGCGCGGAGTCCGAATGCTTCGCTGACGGATTGGGGCTCGGTCTTCGTGGCCAATGGCGTCAGCCTCCTGGTCCTCTCCTACTCCGGCGACCAACTCCTGGATGTCGCCGTGACGAATGGGACCGGCGGCTTCTCCATCGACGTTCCCCAGACCCCGACGAGCACGGACTTCGTCGCCGTGGCGCTGGCCGCGAGCGATGGAGCGGACGGGCTCGCGTTCGCGGTGGTGGCCCCGGGCTTCCCGGCACCAGGGATTCAGGACATCGCAGCCCAGAAGCCCAATCCGAGACTCTGGTCCTACGGGTTCCTCACATCCTCGCTTGGCGCGTCCTCCACCCTCAGAATCACGGAAGCAATGGGCTCGGGCGCGGTCCGCGTCTACGACTACCTCCGCTACGCCCATGCGGTGACCCTGCAGCGCTTCGCGGGACGTCCGGGCCTGCCGCTCGTCATCTGGCTGGGGTATGGCACGAGCTGGTCGTGTGGCGCCTGCTTCGCGCCCGTGCCCACGCGCGTCTTCGGGCTCCCCTTCCTCGCGCAGATGTGGATTCCGGCCGATGCGAATCAGAGCTTCTGGGCGGACTCCGTCACGGGGCATGAGCTGGGTCACTGGACGATGGCCAGCTACGGAACCAGTCCCAATGAAGGTGGCTTCCACATGCTCGGCAATCCCACCTTCCCCGGCCAGGCCTGGTCCGAGGGCTACGCCACGTGGTTCAGCTCCAACCTCCGTAACGACAGCTATTACGTCGACAAGCAGAACGGAGCGATGTTCTGGTTGAACATCGACGCTCGGGACTATCAGGGCAACACGCCCTGGACGCGTCCCTCTCCGAGTCTCGGGCTCATCCAGCTCATGGATGAGAACGAAGTCTCCGCCATCGTCTGGCGGCTGTCCCGCGGCCGTACCTGGGGCACCGCCGCCGTCGACCGGGCCCTGGTCTCGCGGCAGCTCAACACGCCGCCCTTCACCCGTGGCTACACCCGGCATGTCTGGGAGGTGAACAGGGACACCGGCCAGTACATGAACGTGCAGGACACGGGCCTTCCCCGCCCCATGCTGGCCGACTTCCTGGATGCGGTGAGATGCGAAGGGTATCCGGCGCAGGCCGTGGACACCGCGACGGAGCCCACGACCGCGTATCCGTATCCCAGCAACGCACCTCTGTGCTCCACCTCGAGCTGCAGCAGGACCTGTGGAGGATGCTGCATGGCCGGAAGCTGCCAGCCCGGAAACACGGTCTCGGCCTGCGGCACGGGCGGCAACGCCTGCGAGGCCTGTGCCCCTGGATATGTCTGCAGCGCGGGTACCTGCCGTCCAGGATGAGCACCGAAGGCGGATTGCAACAGCGTGCCACGCCCGCTTGTCATTGAACCCCAACCCGATTCGAGAACGCGATGATTCGCACTATTTCCCAAACCGTATTGGTCGTGACGCTTCTGGTGACGACAGGCTGCCATCACGCCGACAACAGGGCTGCCACCCCCTACGCGAATGCAGAACAAGGCAGCCCCTCCACGGAGGCGACACAGGAGCAGACTCCCACGCGCCAGGATGGGCCACGGGCGCCCGCAGTCGTGCGCTGGGTCCGGCTGGAGCAGAGTGACTCGCGGCTCAAGCTCCGCGCCGAGGTCCTGAAGCAATCACCCTTCACGGCCCCCCTGGCCGTTCAGGTGCAGGTGCCTACAGGGGTACGACTGGTGGCCGGCTCGGACGCGTGGGAGGTCCCCGCGGATGCGCCACAGGGCGTCCATGCTCGTGAGTTGGCGTTCACCATCGACAGGGCTCCGAGCGACCCCATCCAGTTGACCGCACATGCCCAGGGCGCAGGCTTCGGAGTGCATGCGACAGACGCGTTTCGCGTCACCGGAAGCGACAAGTCGTCGTTGCGCGAGGCCGAGAGTCAAGGGCCCATGCCTCGGCCGGTCGGCCCGCCGGTCAAGGTAGGCAACACGGACTTCGGCAATACCGTCCCGAGTCCCTGACCACGGTTGACAGATGAGTGCCCCCGGATGGCATCCCGGGGGCACGGGGTCTGGAAGTCGAGCCGACTCCCCCGGTAGCGTGCGGGCAGGGCCCTCGGGCCCGGGACGTGGGGAGGTACGCGGATGAGCGACGAGGCGCGGAGCGGGCACGGCCAGCCCCCTCCACCGGACGAGGACCCCTCGGCCCCCACCTTCGTCCCCTCCTCTTCCGCTTCCTCCGACGAGGCCAACACGGCGACGTGGTCCTCGTCCTCCGCGAAGCGGGACGCCGCGAACGCCATGCCGGAGCCCGGCCACGTGCTGACCGGCCGCTACACGGTGCTGGAGCAGGTGGGCCAGGGCGGCATGGGCATGGTGCTGGCCGCGTACGACTCGCGGTTGGACCGGCGCGTGGCCCTCAAGCTGCTGCGCTACCGGAGCGCGTCGCCCGGCGGCACGGCCGGCGAGGCCCGGCTGGTGCGCGAGGCGCAAGCCATGGCCCGCCTGTCTCACCCGAACGTGGTGGCGGTGTACGACGCGGGCTCGCTGGAGGATGGCTCCGTCTTCCTGGCGATGGAGTTCGTGGAGGGACAGACGCTGCGCGGCTGGCAGGAGTCGCAACCCCGCCCGTGGCGCGAGCTGCTGTCCGTGTTCATCGCCGCGGGCCGGGGGCTCGCGGCGGCGCACGAGGCGGGCCTCATCCACCGGGACTTCAAGCCCGACAACGTGCTGGTGGGCCGCGATGGACGCGTGCGCGTGACGGACTTCGGGCTCGCGCGCTCGGGGACCACGGGCGCCGTCGAGGTCGCTCCGTCCGTTTCCCTGAGCGCGGACACGTCGCTGAGCAGCTCGCTCACCGTGCCCGGCGCGCTGATGGGCACGCCCTTCTACATGGCGCCCGAGCTGCTGGAGGGCCAGGCCGCCCATGTCCGCAGTGATTCGTATGCCTTCTGCGTGGCGCTGTACCACGCGCTCTACGGGCAGCCGCCCTTCACGGGCCAGAGCCTGTCGGAGCTCTTGCGCTCGCGGCGCGCGGGGCCGGCGGCGCCTCCGGCGCGCACGGAGGTCCCCGCCTGGGTGACGCGCGCCGTGCTGCGCGGGCTGAGCCCCACTCCGGAGGACCGGCCCGCCTCCATGGCGGAGCTGCTCACGGCGCTGGAGGATGACCCGGAGGCGCGGCGCCGCGTGCTGCGCCGGAACGTGGCGCTCGCGGCGGCGGGCGTGCTGCTCGTGGGGCTCGCCGTGGGCGGTGTGTCCCTCCAGCGCGCACGGGAGCCGGGCTGCGGAGGCCAGGAGACGCGGCTCGCGGGCATCTGGGATGCGGACATGCGCGAGCGCGTCCGGAAGGCGCTCACGAGCACCGGCGCGCCGCATGCCGCGGATACCGCCGAGCGCGTGGGCTCGGCGCTGGACAGGTACGCGGAGCGCTGGGCCCGGGGGAGCACCGAGGCCTGCGAGGCCGCGCACGCGGAGACCGTGGGCCCGCTGCGCCTCCTGCAGCTTCGCGAGTCCTGCCTGGAGCGCCGGCGCACCCGCCTTCGCGCGACGACGGAGCTGCTGGCGACGCAGGCAGACCGGGCGCTGCTGGACAAGGCCGTGCAGGCCGTTCAGTCGCTGCCTCCCGTGGAGGACTGCGCGGATGTCCGCGCGCTCACGGCGGCCGTGCCTCCGCCCGAGGACCCGGCGGTCCGCGCGAAGGTGGACGCCCTGCAGGAGCGGGTGGACCGCGTGGACGCGCAGCTCGGCACGGGCCAGTTCAAGCAGGGCCTGGCCGCGGCCGAGCCGCTGCTCGCGGAGGTGAAGGGGGTGGGCCATGCGCCGCTGCTCGCGCAGGTCCTCTACCTGGTGGCGCGCCTGCGAGATGGCGCGGGCGACTACGCGGGCGAGGAGGCACCGACGCGCGAGGCCCTGGCCGCGGCCGCGCGAGGACATGACACCGCGCTCATGACGCGCGCGCTGAGCCACCTGGCCTTCGTGCTGAGCAAGCGGCTCTCCCGTCATCAGGAGGCGCTGGCCCTTCAACCGGCGCTGGACGCGCTGGCGGAGGCCTCGGAGGACGACGCGGTGCGCGCGTATACGCACGGCATCCTGGGCAACGTGCTGCTGGAGCTGGGGCGCTACGAGGAGTCGCGCGCTCGGCACGAGGAATCGCTCACCCTGCGAATGAAGGTCTTCGGACCCGAGCACCCCTCCGTCGCCGAGGCCATCGCGAGCCTCGGCCGGGTGTCGTGGTGGATGGGACAGAACGAGGACGCCCTACAGAAGGCCGAGCGCGCGCTGGCGCTCCGGCAGAAGGTGCTCGGCCCCAATCACCCGGACACGCTCCAGTCGCTGACGAACGTGGGCGCGGTGCTCAAGGAGCTGGGACGGAACGAGGAGGCGCTCGAGAAGTTCGAGCGAATCGTCGCGCTCGACGAGAAGCTCCTCGGCGTCGACCATCCTGCCTTCGCCACCGCGCTCAGCAACCTGAGCATCGCGCAGTACGACGTGGGCAGATACGAGGCCGCGGTGAAGTCGGCGGGGCGGGCGCTGGAGCTGCGGAAGAAGGTGCTCGGCCCCGACAGCCCCGAGCTGGCCAGCACGCTCCTCAACCTGGGCAGCTCGCTGGCGCAGCTCGGACGCGGAGAGGAGGCCCGCGTGCTGCAGGAGCGCGCGCTGGCGATGTGGGAGAAGGAGCTGGGCCCCGAGCACGCGATGGTGACCACCGCGCTCACGGGGTTGGGAATCACGCTGGTCAAGCTGAAGCGCTACCCGGAGGCGGAGGCGCGCTTCAGTCGTGCACTGAGCGTCATGGAGAAGGCGCTGGGGAAGGAGCACCCGAGCCTGGCCTACAATCTGGTGGGGCTCGGTGACGCGTGGCTGGGACGGGGCAGGCCGGACCGGGCGATGCCGCTCCTCCAACGCGCGCTGAAGCTCGCACCGCCAGCGGCTCGCGCCGAGGTGCACTTCGCGTTGGCCCGGGCCACGTGGGAGCTCGGCGGGGAGGAGCGCTCCCGCGCGGTGGAGTTGGCGGGTGAAGCCCGGGAGGAGTGGCTGCGCAACCACCACCCGAATGCCGAAGAGGCGTCGCAGTGGCTTGCGGCGCACGGCACGAAGTAGGGCCCGCGGCGAGATGTGAAGCAGGCGGCACTCCCCTGCCCTCCGGTGTCGCTTCCCCGGGCGGTGCGGCTCTCTACCCTTGGGGGACCTCGAATCCGTAGCGCGGAGGACGCCGCACGACATGCCGCGCGAGTTCGCCATCACCGCCCCGTCCCCCACGCTCTCACTTGGCGCCGACGGGCGCGGCGAGGTGGCCTTCACCGTCTCGAATGTCTCCGGGCTCGCGCTGCGGGCCGTGGCGCGGTTCGCCCCCGAAGCACCGCTGAAGCCCGAGTGGCTGAGCGTCCGGGGCGCGGACCATCGCGACATGCCGTCGGGAGCGACGGAGGTCTTCACGGTGGACCTCCACGTGCCACCGGGCGCGCCACCGGGGCCATACACGTTCCGGCTGGTGGTGTCGGACCAGGACCAGCCCGACGAGCGCTTCGCGGAGGGCCCCGCCATCGCCGTGTCGGTGAGCCCCGCGCCGCTGCCCGCGAAGAAGTTTCCCTGGTGGTGGCTCGTGGTGGGTGGGCTCGTCATCATCGGTGGCACGGTGGCGTTGATCCTCGGCCTGCGCGGGGACGATGCCGCCGAGCCCGGCACGTGCCCGGCCGGACAGGTGACGTGCGGAGACAGGTGCATCGACACGAGGACCGACGCACAGAACTGCGGCGCTTGCGGGACGGTGTGCGGTCCCTCGGAAGTCTGCGAGGGCGGACGCTGCGAGTGTTCTGGGGAACTGGAGCGCTGCGGAAACGTCTGCATCGACACGCGGCAGAACGACCGGAACTGTGGGGCCTGCGGCACCGCGTGCGGTCGGGGGCAGTTCTGCAGGGACGGCCGCTGCCAATGCCCGTCGGGCGTGGAGTCGTGTGGCGACCGCTGCGTGGACACGCGGACGGACGCGCAGCACTGCGGCGCCTGCGATAGACGGTGTGTCACGGGACAGGTCTGCACGAATGGCCGCTGTGCCTGCACCGGGACGCTGGCGCTCTGCGGAAGCCAGTGCGTGGACGCGAAGACGGACGAGCAGAACTGCGGCGCCTGTGGCACGCGCTGCGGGTCGACACAGCAGTGCGTGGCAGGCAGGTGTCAGTGCAACCCGGGCCTGACGCTGTGCGGGAGCGCGTGTGTCAACGTGCAGCTCGACAGCCGCAACTGCGGGCGCTGCGGTGTGGCCTGTGCCTCGGGCAAGACGTGCAAGAGTGGCGCGTGTGTCACCAGCATCACTCCCGCGTGCGGGCTCGGGCAGATACTGTGCCCGTGCACGGGGACGTGCCTGCTGACCGCGACGTGCTCGAAGCTGTGCGCTTCGGGAGTGCAGCCGAAGTGAGCGGCTACGCGCTCCACCTCACGCGGTACGTGGTGCCGTCGCCGTCATAGCGGAGCACGTCGACGCGGGGCTCCTTCGCGCCGGAGGCCCGCATGCCCGCGAGCATGGTGCCCTTGGTGAAGTGGCGGGCGATGTCGAGCTCGTTCATCCACAGCTCCATCTCCCGCTCTCCGAGCACGGTGGTGCGGACCTCCGTGTAGCTGTTGCCGGAACGGAAGTTCTTCTGCGTCCGCTCCAGCATCCGCCGGGGGCCGAGGAGGCGCAGCACGCCGAACAGCGCGCTGCCCACCGCCGTCTCCTTGTACCCGTCGACGAGGCGCTCCCCCAGCCAGCTCAGGGCATCCTCCTCGGCCGCGTCCGGGTGCAGTGCCCGGACGGAGCACTGCAACCACCGCGTGAAGCGCGCCTGCGGGTAGCCGGGCAGCAGCTTGCGGTCCAGGTCCAGGCCCTCCTCCCGGAGCCGGGCCTTCAGCTCCGGCGTCACCCTTTCGCCGAGGCCCCGGATGAACAGCGCCTCCACCGTGTGCTCGAAGACGATGCGGTCTGCCATGCCCGTAAGCGTAGGCCTCCGCGAATCTCCGCTGTCGCGAGCGCCCTGCTTCGGCTCCGGCGGAGGACATTGCAAGCGCCTGGAGTCACAAGCGGTGCCCCGCGTCTGCGACTTCAGTCGGGTGGGCACGGCACGCACCACGGATGCGACCGAAGGGAGCGAGGAGCAGTACCGCGCGACCAACCTCGTCGGCACGGGCGTGACGAAGATCTGTGTCAACCCCACCGCCGATTTCAACAACTCCCCCCGCCTGAGCCAGGGTCTCGACCTGGCCATCGCCAACTACAACGAGCGGGGTCTCCGGCTCACCTTCGCGCGCGGACCGACCACCGGCTGTACCGCGAACATCACCGCGCAGACCACGACCGGCACCGGCGGCTCCGCGGGCTTCCCCTCGGGAGGCCTGCCCTACCCGACCATCAACATCGCACCGGCCTGGATGGCTACAGCGTCGACGTGAACGAGCACGTCATCACCCATGAGCTGGGCCACACGATCGGCTTCCGCCACACGGACTACTACAATCGCAGCATCAGTTGCGGCATCGGCGGCGACGAGGGCGATGCCGGCGTGGGCGCCATCCACATCACCGGGACGCCGACCACGGCCACCGTGGGCGGGGCGATCATGAACTCCTGCTTCCGGACGACGGAGACCGGCGAGTGGACCAGCTCCGACATCACCGCGCTGGACGCCCTCTACTCCGGCGGTGGGGTCGCGAGCTGCTCGACCTACAACTTCACGTCGTACCGTGGGCAGAACGGGACGCAGATTACGTGCAACTGCGACGCGGTGAGTGGTGGGGCTGTCTGGGGGACGGACCTCTACACCGATGACTCGAACGCCTGCGTGGCCGCGGTACATGCCGGTGCGATTCCTTCCACGGGCGGGACGGTGGTCGTCACCATCCAGCCGGGACAGAGCAGCTACACGGGCTCCACCCGCAACGGCGTCACCACGTCCTCCTACGGCTCCTGGCCGGGGAGCTACTCCGTTCGACGGTGGTAGGAGGGCTCGTCTCATCGGGCGAATGGGAGGCCCGTTGAGCGTGGGGGCTGTGCGCCCGGCCGGTGTGGAGGCCGCACAGCCCCCATGCGGTACTTCGTCGCGCTAGAGCCCAGCCCCATCTGTCCCTGGAAGCTGCCTGCCATCCACATACTCGTAGCGCTCGCCGAGCGTCCCGACGAACGCTTGCGCCTCGGCGGAGTTGGCGGGAGGCAGGTTCGGGCTGTCGCAGCTCCGCTCGATCTCATAGCGCGAGTAGTCGAGCGGATAGGCGACCAGCACTCCCGAGAAGCCGGTCTTCGCCAGCCAGCGATCAGCGCTCTGCTTCCTGGAGAAGACCGCCGTGGGCTGCGTGGCCCCCTTCCCCGTGAACACCCAGACAGCGCCCCGAGCGTGCCGCGGCTTCGGCTGGAGTTCCTCCGGGAGCTGTCGCTGCTCGAAGGTCGCATCAATGCCAAGCGCTCGCAGTGCCGCGATGACCTGCTTTGCATCCGGCGGGTCGGCAAGAACCGAGGCAAATTCCATGGGCTCGCTCCATTCGACGGAGAAGCGGAACCCATCCTCCTGCTCGAAGCCCCAGTAGAGCTCGCGCCCACTGGCCGTTCGGGTCGGGTCTTCTTCGATGAAGCTCGGCGGTCCCAGCGGCGCTAGTGTTTCGCGGGTGGCAGGGAACTCCACCACCCAGTCGTACCGGCCGAAAGGCATCACGTACGGGAAGCTCAGGCGGCGCATGCATCCTCCAAGGGATGGAGCAGGCACTGTAGCCCCCGAGCTCCCGGACCTGCACCGAAACCGACGCTCACGATTCTCGAACGAGGTCGAAGAGCCCGAACAAGAAGCGTGGCCTGCGCGGAAAGCGTGGCGCTCCCCCGCGCGATGTCAGCGGATCATCGCGCTAGCTGCTCCGGCATGAGAGGTCGCGAGGCCACGGCCTCGATCTCCAGCAGCCATGCCGGGTCGTAGATACCCGTGATGATGATGGTGAGGGTCGGCAGATGCTCACCCAGCACCTCGCGGCGCACACGCGCGTTCACCTCGCGGTACTTTCGGTCGCTCAGATAGGTCGTGACCTTCACCAGGTCACGACGCTCCATGCCGGCCTGGGCGAGCAGGTCGTCGATGTTGGCCCACACCTGCCGGGCCTGCGCCTCGATGCCTTCCGGGACGCTCCCGTCCGGCGCGACCGGAATCTGGCCGCCGATATACAGCGTGCGCGCGGGCCCCGTCACCTCGTAGGCGAGCGAATAGGCCCCTCCGGAAGCAATGGCGATGCCGCGGCTTCGGGGTGTGTCGGTACGCATGGATGACTCCTGATTCGCACGCCCCGACAGACACCCTGTGAGGACGAGGCAGAAGCATGTCGAGGCGAAGGTCCGTGGGTGCACAAGCAAGGCGGGCTCCTTGGGTTGACAGGCCAGGCATGTACCGCTACCCCGCAGCCGTTGGCTTTCACGTCCTTGCGCGGAGTGCTCGCTCCCATGCCGCACCTCACCAGCCTCGGCCGAGTGGTCACCGACTCGCTGCACGCGTGCCTCGTGGCGTGCGACGGCGTGGACGCCGGGAGTCGCGGCGAGGGACTGCTGTCTGGCGAGCGCATCTGGCTCGTGCTGCGGGGCCGCTTCCGCTTCCAGAGCGCCCGCGTGCGGTGCGCTGGAGACCCGGCCACGGTGCTCTTCACACGCGACCGGGAGCCCCACCGCGTCCTCCACCACGACGGTGGGGATGTCTGCCTCACCGTCGCGGGGGCACTCGCCTCGACGCTCGTGGATGGAGCAAGGCCCAGGGCCTCCCTCACCGTCGAGGGCTTCGTGCGGCTGCACATCCTGGCCCGGCAACTGCGCCGGGACAGGGGGACTGACCCGCTGGCGGTGGAGGAGCAACTTTGCACCATCCTCGACCCGGGCCCGGCCCGAGCTCCACGGCGAACAACTCCACGGCAGCGAAGGATGGCCGAGACGGTCGCCGAGCAACTCGCGCTTCGCTTCGATGAGCGGCTGTCTCTCACCACCCTGGCGGCTCCCTTTGGAGTCTCTGTGTTCTCGCTCTGCCGGGCGTTCAGCGCGGTGCACGGCGAGCCCGTGCACCGGATGCAGCAGCGCCTGCGCGTGCGCCACGCATTGGCCTGGGTGCTCGACACGGCCGCACCGCTCGCCCAGGTGGCGGCGGAATGTGGCTTCGCCAGCCACGCGCACCTGTGCACGCAATTCCGCCGGGAGTTCGGCCTCACCCCGAGCGCAGTACGGCGCCCCGAGGGCTGGCGAGCCCTTCTGTCTCGCTCAGCCAACGGGTCGTCGGTGGTGGGACGCGCAAATCGACCTTGGACTCGCTGTTAGAACGCCGAGCCGTTCGCGCGAGTCCCCGGAGACGCGCCGCTCGTGGACAGGCTCGTGTGGAGCACGAAGCTGCCCGTGGCGCTGCCATCCGGATTGCGGTTCATCGACACGCCGTCCTGCGCCGCGAGCGACGCGGCATACGTATACGTGGACACCACCGTGCCGCCCGACTTCTGGAGCGTCACGGTGTCTCCACCATTGTTGAGGCTCAGTCCGCCCGTCGTCGCGCCCACCGCGTTGCTCACACCGGCCGGAATGGACGCGGCCTTGCCGAACACCACGAGCGCCTTCCCCGCCTCGAGGATGGTGCCGCTGGCGAAGGTGTGCCGAACCCCCGTCGCATCCCACAGCGTCCATCCACTGAGGTCCACCAGCGAGCCCCCCGTGTTGAGCAGCTCGATGAACTCCGTGCCGGCATCCGAGCCAATCTCGTTGGCGAGAATCTCGTGCAGCACCACGTTGCCCGGCGTGTTCGTGGACGTGATGGTGAACGCCGCGTCGCTGCTGTCCGCGATGGCCGCATTGGCCACGTCACTCACCCGCACGCGGGCCGACGAGGTCGCGATGTCCGGCACCGTCCACGCGAAGCTGCCCGCCGTGCCCGGCGCCGTGCCGATGAGGGCCCAGTTGCCGCCGTCATTCAGCGAGTACTCCAGCTTCACCGTCGGCACCTGGTTCGCCATCCAGGTGATGGTCGCCGAGCCACCGCCCGCCCAGCTCTCCCCGCCATTGGGCGAGGTGACGCTCACCGCCGCGTCCTCGTTGCCCCACGTGTAGCGCGTGAGGACCGGATAGTGGTCCGAGGTCGTCGTGTCGTAGTTGGGGATGTACGCGTCCACGCGGTACGCCTCGGCCGAGCCCGGCACATGGAGCGCCTGCTGCTCGTTCGTGGCGAGGTGGTGGTCGATGACGGCCTTGTAGCCCACGGTGGACGTGAGGTTCGCGTCGGAGAGCGCCTTCGTGGGGAACGTGTAGTCCGCCGAGTCCACCACGAAGTTCTCGTACGGCGACGCGTAGCCGGAGGCGATGGACACGTCCACGTCGTCATTGAAGTCGCCGATGACGAGCACCTTCGCCGTGGGCCACGTGCTGTCCAGGTACGCCTTGAGCGCCTGCGCGCCCTCCACGCGCCGCTGCCAGCTATCCGCGTCGCTCAGCGCCTTCGCGTGCATGATGATGACCACGAGGTCCTCGGTGTGCCCGTTGAGGCTCACGCGCAGCCGCACCTCGAGCGGCGGCCGGCCGCCGAAGAGCGTGGCATTCGCGGTGAGGATGACGCGCGCGCCCAGCACGGTGGCGACGGACGGCTTGTAGAGGAAGCCCACCTTCTGCTCGCCCGGCGTGTAGTACGTGCTGCCGCCCACCACGATGGAGTCACTGCCGAGGAGTCCCGCGTAGCCGGGGAGCTGCGAGACGAGCGTGTTGAAATGCGCGGCGCTGACAATCTCCTCCACGCCCCAGAGGTCCAGGTCGGCCCCGAGGATGACGTCTCGCGCGTTCTGGAGCTGGAGCGTCTCGTCGGCGGGACCGTGAGACGTGGAGCCGAAGTACTCCAGGTTCCAGCACCCGACATCCAGCGTGCTGGAGAAGCCTCGGGACGGGATGGTGATGGCGTCCTCGCGCTCGCCGAGCGGAGGTTCGGAGACGAAGGCGGACGGGTCGCCACCACAAGCGGTGGCCAGCGAGAGACACAACAGCAGGGACTTCAACCGTGACATGAGCGGGTCCTTGTCGGAGTGCTGCGGAACTCGGCGGATCTGATGCTGCCGGTGTGGCGCCGCAAGGACCCTGTTGGGCGCTCGAAGTTCACGTCTCCATGGACGTGTCACATGGGTGTCGCGAACTCCGCCTCGAGGACGTGATACATCCGGCCGGCGACACGGCACGCGGTGGTAGCCTCCCTCCGGTGCAACCGCACCCCACTCCGGACTTCCGTCCACTGGGCCGAAAGGCCTATGGCTCCATTCCCCACCTCCCTGGCTCGCGCACGGGGCCGGCGGACCGGCACCTCTCTCCTGCGCTGGCGCGGCTGTGCACCGAGCGCACCCGCGACGCGAGAGACCATGTCGTCGTGCTGGAGAAGCTCGACGGCTCCTGCGTGGCCGCGGCGCGCGTGGGGGACTCGGTGCTGGCGCTGGGGCGCGAGGGACGCCTCGCGGCGCAGTCACCCAACGAGGCACGTCGGCTGTGGGCAGCGTGGGTCGCGGAAAATTCGGCACGTTTCCTCGCGGTGCTCCAGCCGGGAGAGCGAGTCGTCGGCGAGTGGCTGGCTCTCGCGCATGGCACCCGCTACGCGCTGAAACACGAGCCCTTCGTCGCCTTCGACCTGATGCGCGACGCGGAGCGGCTGCCATGGCACGAGCTCACCGCGCGCCTCGGTCCGGGTGGCTTCGTGACTCCGGGTGTGCTGCACGAGGGCGGACCGCTGAGCATCGACGCGGCGCTGACGCGACTCCAGGCGGGCGGTTCACATGGCGCCGTGGATGCCGTCGAAGGGGCCGTCTGGCGGGTGGAGCGGCGGGAGAGCGCGGGTGTCAGGGTGGAGTTTCTCGCCAAGTATGTACGGCCGGACAAGGTGGACGGCAGCCTCCTACCTGAGAACACCGGACGGCCCGCCGTGTGGAACTGGCGCCCCGCACCCGGGGTGTCTTCGACGTAGGGAGTGCTGGCCGTGACACGTGCGTTCTTCGTCACTGGGAATCAATTCAAAGCCGACGAGGTCGCCCGCCTGCTCGCGGGGCTCGACGTCACGTGGCAGAAGCTCGCGCTGCCGGGGCTCGACGACGTGTCGGCCCACCTCGACCTCGCGGCGCTGGCGAAGCGCAAGGTGCTGGCGGCGTACCGCGAGCTCGGCGCGCCCTGCTTCGTGGAGACAACGGCGCTGGAGCTGGACGGCGGCCCCGTGCTCACAGGCGCGCGCTTCAAGAAACAGATGCTCACGATGGGCGAGCACGCCTTCCTCGCGGCACACGGTGGCCGCCGGGGCCGCACGCGTGTGGCGGTGGCGTACTCGGAGAACGGCCAACCCGAGAATGTGGCCCTGTTCGAGGACGCCATCGAGGGCACGCTGCTGGCGGAGCCTCGCGGCGAGGGCGGCTACGGGTGGGACCGCGCGTGGCTGCCGGACGGCTTCCAGCGCACGCTCGGCGAGATGCCCAGGAACAAGTGGTTCCTCAACATGCGGCATCGGCCCTACCTGGAGCTGGCGGATCGGCTGCGCGCGCAGTCGCAGGGTGGCGCGTACGAGGCGCACATCACCGTGTCCGCGCGCTCGGAGGAGGACCTCCGGCGCTTCCGCGCGTTCTGCGACGCAGCGTCGGTGAAGTGCATCTTCATCGAGCTGGGCAGGGGCGCCGAGGTCTTCCAGCCCATGACGGCCTCCTACCACCACGGCACGCTCCGCCAGGCGCGCGAGGAGGTGCAGACCATGGCCCGCGCGCTCGCGGCGGAGGGCTTCGACGTCACGCGCCTCAAGCTGGAGGCCCTGGGGAAGAACCGGGACATTCCCGAGGACGACGCGACGGCGAAGGCACAGCCCTCGAACTACTTCGAGTTCCATGTGAAGGCGCTGCTGCCCTCGGGAGACACGGGCCTGGAGGCGCTGCGGGCGCGGTGCGAGAAGCACGGCGCGCACCTGTCCCGCAACGCGCGCAAGGTGCGCGAGGACGGTGCGTCGGAGCGCTTCGTCACGATGCGTGTCTACGGTCTGGGCCGCGCGAATGCGGATGCGCGCTTCACCGCGCTACTGGAGGACCTGTCGGGGACGGGGCTGACGCTGACGCAGCGGCTGCGCGAGTGGACGGTCTACGACTCGAACCACGGGATGGACCGTGGCTGGCTGGAGGATGCGAAGTGAGTGCCCATGAGTTGCCCCTGCGCGCGGGGGCGGCGGTGTTGCGCCGCCTCGCGCGCTCCTCCGAGGTGGAGACGCTCGTCCTGCGGGGCGGGCTGATGATGCGCCTGTGGAGCGGCCCGGTGCCGCGCCCCGTGGAAGATTTGGACTTCCTCGCGCAGTTCCCCTTCGACGCGGCGGACACGGTGCGGCGGTTGGAGTCCGTGCTCCGTGTCGAGGTGGACGACGGGTTCTCCTTCGGCGCGCTGAGGTCCGAGGTCATCTGGGCGGAGACGAAGTTCCCCGGCGTGCGCGTCTTCGTGGAGACGCGGCTGCCCGGGGTGGAGGGTGCGTTCGAGCTGCGCATCGACACGGGCTTCGGCGACCCGATGGAGCCGGGTCCCACGTGGACGGAGTACGACGTCGGTGAGGGTGGCGCGGCACGCGTGCTGGCGTGCCGACCGGAGACGCTGCTCGCGTGGAAGATGCACGGCCTGTTCGAGCGCGGAAAGGGCCGCTTCCGCCCGAAGGACTTGTTCGACGTGTACCTGCTCACCCGGCACGCGCAGCTGGAGACGGCGCTGCTGCCTCGGGCACTGAAGCTGGCCTTCGAGTCGCGCGGAGATTCGGTGGAGTTGATGGAGCGGCTGATGGCGGGCGAGTTCGGCCGGAGCCCTTGGAGCAACGAGAAGTGGGCGCGCTACCGGGCCAGCCAACCGGAGGGACGGCCCGAGGCACTGGCGGATGTCGTGAGTGCCGTGGCCTCCGCGCTGCGGCCGGTGTGGGACGCAGCACGGGTGCTTCCCATCGGAGTGCCGGAAACGGCCTCTTAGTGAGTCTTCCCGGTGCCGGTGCCCGCCGCGCTGCCACCTGTTCGAGCCCCCGCCCACACCCTCGACGGCAACATCCCGACTGCGGGCAGGAACCCCAGGGGCTTCCCCCCATTCGGATTGTATCCCTCCGGGCACTCGGTGCTGACGGCGAAGGTCCCCGTTTTCGTGGCGTGCTCCCAAACCTGAAGCAACCGGCTTTGCTGCTTGGCCGCCTTATCCACGCCATTGAAGACATAGCCTTCCAACGCCGCTTTCGCGTCGCCGTCCAGCGTGTAGCCTTTGGGGCAGTTGCCCTTGGTGAGGACGAAACGTCGCTGCAAACCCATGTCCTTACAACGGTAGAGCGGGATGAGTTCCAAGCGGCTGCTGAGCGAGGCGGGGATGCTCTTGCTGAAGATGGCGCCTTCCACCTCAAGCTGCTTGGAGTACTCACCTTTCACATTCAGTTCGGGCAGCACCGTGTAATTCGGGGCCAGGGAGTTGAACAGGCCTGCTTTCAGCTCGACGGCAGTCGTGGTCAACATTGGGTCATCTGCCCCTCCTCCAAAGCGCACCAGCACCGCGTCGATGGGTAGTGAGTACGAGAGGAATACCGCGCCGTTGTGAATCAGGTCATCGAAGGTCCGCTTCTCGCAGGTAATGGGGCCCCCCGAGAATTGGGTTTTCATGGCCATCCGCTCGACGGATTCACGGTCCATGCAAGCCGCGTCCAGCGGCAGGCTATTCCAACGCTTCTTTCCGAGGCAGAGTGGCCGGGTCCTGCCACAATCTCCCTCCAGCACCCAGGCCGCCTCAAGCTGACCTCCCCCGAGCTCCAGTTCCTCCGGGGGGACGCTCTTCAAATTCGTCTCGGAGACGGTCCTCAAGTCCAGGAAGGTGAGGGGGGTGCCATCGATGGTATTCGCCCGGCCTTCGCCACAGTAATCCGCGGTGGCCATTCGGACACAGGCTTGGTGGAGCCGGAGTGCCTCCTTCAACTGCGTTTCAGGTCCCCAGGGCGGGAAGCCCCAGTCAATGCACTTCGCGATGACTCCGCCCCCGGTGAGTAGCGTCTCTCTCGCGGAGGGCGGCACACAGGCGAAGGTGAAGTAGCTCGGGTTCTTATAGAGTTCGCCGGACATCGACCACGCGTTCGGCACCGCCAGCGCATAGCCATTATTCGGACAGAGGGGCACGCATTTATCGCTCCAGTTTTTGCCCGGAGCGCAGGCTCCATCCTTCAGCTCATGCCCTACCTGGTACTCCCATTCCGGCATGGGGGGCCGCGTTCTAGGCCCTCCGTCGAAGGGGAAGGGATTGTGGGCTTGCACATCCCGGATGACGAGCCGCACTACCTCCCCATCGAGAGGCGCGAGGAGTGTAGCTCCCGTGACCGCCCTTGCATCGCTTTCTGTCGGTGTGGCCGAAAGACAGCGCGGCGCAATGCTGAGCGTGCCCGTGTTGAGTGTAAGAGCGTTTCTACAGATTGCCGGGTTCAAGCGCGGCCCCGACCCTGGGGTGCTAGACAAGCGTGACTTGCCTCGATTGAAATTCGGCGGCGGCTGGAAGTTCGCGAGTGGGATGTTGAGGTGCTCCAGCTCCGGGTCCACGGTGCCATGAAGCCGCGTGCCCTGCTCGCTGTTCGTCGGTGGAGGGTCCGCGCGAGCCCTCAAGCCCATACACAGAACCACGAGCCCGGCCAGCCAGCGCCAGGTCTTCATCTTGGGAAATGACATCCCCGCTCCTTCTCGGCTCGGGAATTCGAGCCCCCTCGCTCCAAAGCAAGGCACGTGCCCTCAGCGCACAGCTCAAGACGAAGGGGGTTCCGCGCAGACCCGGAGCCCGACGAACGGATTGCGCATGAGCGGCTCGCCGTCTCCGTGGTTGAGGCTCCGAGCCGTCATGACGTCCTGGTAGAACGAGCCACCGCCATAGGCCGCCGTTCCGTCCCGCGGCGTGGTGACCATCCACTCCCAGACATTGCCGGCGAGGTCCGCCACGCCAAAGGGGCTGTCCGACACCGGGTACGAACCCACTGCGTCCGGGCCGAATGCGAGCGCCCGGCGGCCGTGGGTGATGTCGACATTGGCGTCCCCTGGATCCAGGCGCTGACCATGCGGGTAATCGCGCCCGTCCGCGCCTCGCGCCGCGCGCTCCCACTCCAGCTCGCCACAGAGCCGGGCGCCTCGCGGGCGTCCGGTGCGGTCCAGCCAGGCCACGTACGCCCGCGCGTCCTCCCAGGAGATGGCGGACACCGGGAAGCGCAGCCAGTCCTGCGACGCGAGCCGCGAGCGCTCCGGGTACTGGAGCCGCTCTCCCTCTCGCGCCCGCAGCACGTGCCCCGGACGCGTGATGACCAACTCCCACGTCCTATCAGCCCGCTCCACCAATTCGACGGTGCCGAACTGATTCGAGCCCAGGGGCCGCCGAAGGAACCGCTCCTCGCGAGGCAGCGTGCGCAGGAACGTGAGCCACTCCGCGTACGTCACTTCGTGACGGGCGATGAAGAAGCCTCCGGTGTGCGCCTCATGAAGCGGGCGCGTGCGCACGAGGGTGCGACGGATGGGCTCGTCGTCTCCACTGCCGTACAGGAAGCGCCCGGGAGGCACGTAGACGTAGCCCTCCGGCACCGTCGCCGGCATGGGGATGCGCGCGCGGAAGCGCTCTCCCCGCCCGAGCAACACCGGGTAGCGGACATCGGGCCGCCCCTGCGTCCGGAACGTCAGGCGATACGAGCCGGGAGGAAGCGCGGCGTCCACCAGCGGTGTCGCGCCCATCCGCTCGGGCGCGGACCAGTGCAGCCGGCCGTCCTCGCTCACGGAGCGCTCCATCCACACCTCCGCGCCGGAGGGCTCCGTGTCCAGGTCCAACCTCGCCGGCTCCGACAAGCGACGCCGGTGCTCGCCCCCGTCGTCCACGGCATCCAGGCGCTGCTCCAACAATGCGCGAGCCTCGGTGCGGCGGTCGCGCTCGGCGAGCAGGATGCGCTGGTGGAGCACCTCGGCCAGGCGTGCTCGCAGCAGCGGGTGCTGCCCGTCGCGCAGCAGCGCCGACTCCAGCACGCGCGTGGCCTCCTCGTGCGCATCCCCCACGTTCGCTTCGAGAGACAGGGCTCGCGCCCACGTGGCCTCCGCCTCTGGCGCGCGCTTCGCGTCGAAGGCGGCGAAGGCCTGCTGGCGAAGCGCCTCCACCTCTCCTTCTTCCGCCTCGGCCCGACGCTCCAAGCTGTCCACCGTGGCCAGTGCTTCCGCCACCCTGTGCGCCCGTGAACGAGCCTCGCGCAGCTCCGACACCCCGTACACGCAGGCCGCGGTGAGAGGCAGCAACACCACCACCCCGGCCCACACCGCGCGTCGCCGCCACACGCCCCGCCTCGACGCGCGCAGGAAGGCCACCTCTCCCGGGCTCAGCGCATCGGCCTCCAGCCGCGACGATTCCTCGAGCTGACGCCCGCTCCAGAGGACCTCACCCGCGCCCCCCAGCCTGCGCCACTCGGAGGAGGCTCGCTCGAGCCGCTGCCGCAACGCGCGCAGCTCCGCGTCTCCCGCGAGCCAGCCGCGCAACGTGTCCCAGCCACGAACCAGCGCCTCGTGTGCCAGCTCGTAGGTGCCCTCGCCCGGCACGTCGGCCTCGCGCGCGAGCAGCAGGCGTCCCCGCACCAGCGCCTCCAGGGCCTCGCGCGCCGCGCCCTGCCCTCCCATCAGCTCGGTGCGCGTTCGCCGTGCGCGCGTTCCCTCCTCCAGCACCAGCTGGGGCAACAGCCTCCGTGCCGCCTCCCGCTGCCAGGGCCGCATCCCCGCGAGGACGCCATCGGCATAGCGCGCGAGCGCCCCCTCCACACCTCCCAGCGTCTCCAGCGCGGCCGACGGCACCAACTTGCGCTCCCGGTCCCTGCGCTCCCACAGCTCCGCCAGCGTAAACTGCAGGAGCGGCAGCCCCCCGTCGCCACGCCCCGCGGCCACCAGGGTGTCCACCATCGCGTCACTCTCGAAGGTGAAGCCCTGCGCCCGCGCGGGACCGACGATGGCCTCTTGCAGCCCGGCCTCGTCCAGGTGCGGGAGCAGGTACAGCCCGGCCGACAGGTGCTCGCTCATCCCGGGCACGTCCGCGAGGCGCGCGAGGAAGTCTCCCCGCGCGGTGGCCAGCACGCGCAGCCGGGAGCCGGTGCCCGTGAGCGCCACGAGGATTTCGATGAAGCGCTCCGCGTCTTCCGGCGCGGCCTGCGTCAGCAGCTCCTCGAGCGCGTCCACGAACACCAGGAGCCCCCTCGCTCCACAGGCCGCGAGTACCCGCCGCGCCAGCTCCACCGGTGACTCCCGAAGGGACTCGTGCAACTCCGCTTCCCGCAGTCCAGGCAGCAGCGCCAGCGCCGTCACCAGGGAGCGCACGGGCCTGCGCCCGGGGAGCACCTCGCACACCAGCCATGGAGCGCCCAGCGCCCCCTCGGCCACTCGGGGCAGCACGCCTGCGCGACACAGCGAGGACTTGCCCGCGCCGGAGTCTCCCGCCACCAGCACCCACGGCTCCGCGCGGAGCCGGTCGAGCACGGCGCGCACGTGCGCTGCGCGCCCGAGGAAGGTCGCACGCTCGGCCGCGGTGAAGGAGTGGAGCCCCGGATACGGACGCTCACGCGGACCGGAATCCTCGCGCGCACGTTCCTGCAACGCCTCCAGTGCCTCGCGGAGCGCGTCCGCCGAGACGAAGCGCTCGGTCGGCTCTCGCGACAGACAGCGGCTGAGGATGGCATCGAAGGCGGGCTCCACCTCCGGCGCCACCTGACGCAGCGGGATGAAGGGCTGACCGAGCACGGCCTCACGAAGCGTCGCCACCGAGTCGGCCGGATGCGGAGGCGCGCCGCAGCACAGCTCGTAGAGCAGCACCCCGAGCGAGTACAGGTCACTGCGCGCGGTGGCCGGCTCGCCGCGCCACACCTCCGGCGCCATGTACAGCGGAGTGCCGATGCGCCCGGTGGCAGGAAGCGGTCCGGGCCCGGTTCGGAGCGTGGGCTCCACGGTCGCCGTCTCCGCGGCGTCCACGGTGTCGCGCACCTGGGTGCCTGGAACGCGCGCCTCGTGCGGCGCCGGGCTCACGGCCCCCGTCACGCCCAGCAGCTTGGCCACGCCGAAGTCGAGGAGCTTCACCTCGCCTTCCCCGGTCAGCATCGCGTTCGCGGGCTTGATGTCGCGGTGGAGCACGCCGCGCCGATGGGCGGCGGACAGGCCCCTTGCCAGCCCGATTCCAAGCGAGAGCACGCGCTGCCACGGCTGTGGCCGGGGCAGCCGGTCCAGGCTTTCTCCGTTCACCCACTCGGACACGAGGTAGGGCCGGCCCTGGACCTCGCCCACGCGGTGGACGTCCACCACGTTGGGGTGCCGCACGCGGGCGATGGCACGAGCCTCGGTGCGAAACCGCTCCCGCTGCGCCGCATCGGGCGACACGCCGGAGAGGAACTTCACCGCCACCCGCCGGTCCAGCAGCGTGTCGTGTGCGACGTAGACCTCGCCCATGGCCCCTCGCCCAATCGGGTGCAGGAGGCGGTACTCACCGAAGGTGGCGGGAGGATGCCAGGGCACGGACGCGGGCCGCATGACGCCACTCTATCGGCGCCATGGGTGGCCCTCGAATCGCCCCGGAGCGCGACTCCGGCGCGTCACGACTTCTGCGTACGCGAAGGGATGCGGTACTGCTTGAGCTTGAACGCGAAGGTGCGCAGGGGCATGCCGATGCGCTGCGCGGCGCGTGTCTGCACTCCGCCCGTAGCCTCCAGGGCCTCCACCATCCGCTGCCGCTCCAGCGCCCGCAGCTCCTCCGCGAGAGATGGGTAGCTCCGAGGCGGAGCGGGCGCGACCGTGTTTTGCGCCTCCAGCGTTTCCTCGGGCGCGGAGCTACCGGGGCGCACGGACTCGGGAAGGTGTGACAGCTCGACGAGGGAGCCCGACGCAGTGGCGGCCACGTACTCCATGGCGTTCTTCAGCTCGCGCACGTTGCCCGGCCAGCCGTGCGCGGCCAGTGCGTCCATGGTGGAGGCGGAGAGCCGCGGCACGGGACGGCCCGAGCGAGCACACGCGGCCTCCAGGAAGGCGCGCGCCAGCAGCGGCAGCTCACGGGGGCGCTCACGAAGCGGGGGCAGCACCACCACCGCGGCGGACAGACGGAAGAACAGGTCCTGCCGGAAGCGTCCGGCCTTCACCTCGTCCACGAGCACGCGGTGCGTAGCGGCCACCAGCCGCAGGTCCACCTCGCGCTCGCGTGAGTCTCCGAGGCGGGTGATGCGCTGCTGGTCCAACGCGCGCAGCAGCTTGGCCTGGATGGGAAGGGAAAGCTCCGCCACCTCGTCCAGGAACAGGGTGCCTCCGCTGGCGCGCTCCAGCACGCCCGCGCGTGCGCGGTCCGCGCCTGAGAAGGCGCCGCGCTCGTGGCCGAACAGCTCGCTCTCCGCGAGGCTCTCCGGGAGCGCGGCGCAGTTGACCGCGACGAAGGGCCGCTCCGCCCTGGCGGACCAGTGGTGCACGGCCCACGCGGCGTTCTCCTTTCCCGCGCCCGTCTCGCCATGGATGAGCACCGGGAGCGGGCTCGCCGCGAGGCGCCGCAGCAGATCGAAGAGGCGCACCATGGAGGCGTCCGCCACCACCACGGAGCGCTCGCCCAGTTGCAACCGGTGGAGGTCCGGCGCACTGACGCGCAGACCTCCAGGGACCGCCGCCAGTGCCGCGGCCCGCGCGGCGGACAGCAAAGCTTCCGTGTTCAGTCCATCATGTGGCGACATGGCAAGACCCGCGCGGACCTGGGGTGCCAGCGAAGCGAGCGAGTCCAGCACCCCCGAGGCAGTGGCCTCGGCGTCGTCGCCGTCCAGCTCTGGCAGCACCACCGCCAGCGAGGAGCCGCTCCGCCCCACGAAGTCCATCAGCCTCAGCCCCTCGCCGAACGCGCGCGTCAGCTCTTCCAGCGGCGCACTGGAAATTCCCGGCTCCAGCACGAGGACGCTCACCGCGCGCTCGTAGCTGCGCACCCGCTCCAGTTCCTCGGCCAGCCGGGCGCGCAGCGCTGGCACCTCCAGCAGCGTCCGCGTCGGTGGACGCGCGGACTCGCCATGGAAGACGAGGGTGACGTTGCCGAGCGTCACCACGTCTCCCGTCTGGAGCACCTGGCTTCCCTCGGTCCGCTCGCCGTTGACGCGGATGCCATTGTGGCTGTCGAGGTCGGAGATGAAGACCTCACCCGCCTCCATCACGAGCCGCGCGTGCTGGCGGCTCACCGACGTGTCTTCCACGGCGATGTCCGCGGAGGAGCTCCGGCCGATGAGCAGCGAGCCGGAGCGCGGCAGCGGGTGCACGGAGGACGTGTTCCCCTCCACGACGAGCAGGTACTGGCGCGCCTCGGAAACAGGCGCCTCCGCCTTGGAGCGCCGTGCATCCTCGGTCTCGACCAGGTCTCGCGACGACATGGCCCCAGGATGCCCGGGCGGGTGAAACGCGGGCAATTGCCCTACGGCAAGAGCTGCACGGTATGCAATGCCAGCACGACCGGGCACGCGCCCCTGTGCAAGCCTTGCACAGCTCCGTCCACGCCGGTGCCGCGCGAGTGGATGGAGCTTGAGGGGACCATCGCCAGGTAGACTTCCTGTCAAGCTTGTAAATCATTGAATTCATGCACAATCGGTACGGTCCGTGGTTTGCTCCTCGAACGGCTTCAAGTTCGAGGAGGGCAACGGGATGACACGGAATCGATGGACGCAGTTCCTTCTGTCCGGCGTGCTCGCGGGAGCGCTGTCCGGGTGCGCGGAGCCCGGCGACGCGCAGGAATCGCAGGTGGCCCAGCAGCCCCTCGCCCTGGCCCCGAGCGCGTTGATCATCATCACGCCGTCCATGGTGCACCTCGACACGGTGCGCCCGGCGAAGGGCAACTACGACGCCCTCTTCGACGAGCAGACGCTGATTGGCGACCCACGCGCGGGGTCGACCTTCAAGCCAGCCACCGAATGGTCGACCCCGAGCTGGGTGGGCACGGACTATCCGATGGGGTTCTACGTCGACCTCGGCCAGGAGTACGACGTGACTGAGGTCGGCGTCTTCGACACGTTCAACTCCGACACCGCATACTTCGACGTGGGCTCGCCGGGTGCGTGGACCTCCGTCGTGACGTTCCCGACGAATCTGTACGAGCGGTGGAAGCTCTTCCCCATCACCGCGCGCACCCGCTACGTCCGCTTCACGCGGAACATGTTCGCGAGCGTGAATGAACTCGTCATCTACGGCGCCCCCGTCGATGGCCAGCCTCCAGCGAACCAGGCGCCCACCGTCTCCGCGGGCACGGACCAGACGGTGACGCTGCCCACCGCGTCGGCCACGCTCTCCGGCACGGCGAGCGACGCCGACGGCACCATCGCCGCCCGCCAGTGGACGCAGCTCTCCGGGCCGAGCACCGCGACGCTCGCCAATGCCACGTCACTCACAGCCACGGCGTCGGGGCTCGTCACGGGTGTCTATGAGTTCCAGCTCACCGTCACCGATGACGACGGAGCCAGCGCCTCGTCGAAGACGAAGGTGACGGTGAACCCCCCGCCGAGCGGGCGAGGCACCACGATTGAGGTCTACAAGTCGTCCTCCACTCCCGGAGGCTTCGGCCACGTCGTCTACCTGCCACCCGGCTACGAGGCGGGCTCGAACTGGCCCATCGTCTTCTTCCTGCACGGCGTCGGGCAGCGAGGCGACGGCGGTCCCACGCAGCTCCCCTGGGTGCGGCAGCAGGGCCCGCAGCGGCTCATCGACAACGAGGGGAAGGACTTCCCCTTCATCCTCGTGTCGCCCCAGACGGGCCCGAACGGTCAGTGGAGCGCGTACGAGATGCAGTACTACCTGGACCCGTTCATCGAATTCATCCTGGCGAAGTACAAGACCGACCGGAAGCGCGTCTACCTGACGGGGCTCAGCCTGGGCGGCAGTGGCACGTGGGACTACGCGTCCATCTTCCCGACGAAGCTCGCGGCCATCCTCCCCGTCTGCGGAGGCTCCTGGGGCGCGAATGCCACCGACGCCTCAGAGATGATTGCCGGGGGACTCGCCATCTGGTCGGCCCACGCGAAGAATGACGGCACCATCCTGTACACGGCTACCGCGAGCTGGTTCACCGAGCTGGGCAAGGCGATGGGCGGCACGGGCGGAGTGCTGGACACATACACCGCGCCGGCGGCCTGGCAGACCGCGTTCTTCCGACCGGCCACGGGCAAGTGGGAGTGGGTCAACGGGCAGACGGCCACGGACTCGACGGGCGCGGGGCCCGCGAAGCCCGTGCTCTTCACGCTGTACGACGCTGGCGGCCACGAAATCTGGGACCGCATGTACAAGGACCCGCAGGTCTGGAACTGGCTGCTCGCGCAGCACAAGCCGTAGCCGCAACGCGGCTCACGCCGGAGCCACGAAGGCCACGTAGCCGGCGACGGCGAGCATGCAGAGACCGAACGTCCAGCCCTGGATGCGCATGGCGCGCTCGGAGCGGAAGCGTCCCAGGATGAGCTTCCCTCCATAAATCCATGGGAAGTGGCACACCACGCAGACGGCGAGGAACGCCACCGAGAGCATCGCCGTCTGTGTGAACAGCGGGCGCGCCGGGTCCAGGAACTGGGAGAACATCACCACAACCATCGAGTGGATCTTCGGATTGAGGGCGACCACCAGGAAGCCCTCGCCGTACCCGAGCCGCGCCGGTTCCTCGCTCACACCACCGGACGACGCGGTGGAGCGGAAGAAGCCCCACGCGAGGTAGAGCAGGTACACCACCCCGCCCCACTTCAGCACCGGGTGCAGCCAGGGGATTCCGTGCAGCACGCGCCCCAGCCCGAAGCCATAGAGGGCGCAGAGCGCGACGTTGGCCACCTCGAAGCCGAGCCAGAAGGCCAGCGAGCCCCGGATGCCGAAGCGCCCGCCCGCCGTGGCGAGCACCGTGTTGCCCGGTCCGGGACTGAACACCATGGGCACCGTGTAGCCCAGGAACAACCACCACACTTCCGCTGTCATGTGCGCCGACTCCCTCGCGCGTGCGTCGCGCGTTTCACTGCGCACGACAAACACCGTTTCGAGGCGAGTCCCCAGCGAGCTATCCTCGCGCGCTCGATAAAGGGAGTTCATCGAGCATGCGCCGCATTCCCCCGCTCGGCGCCCTCCGCGCCTTCGAAGCCGGAGCGAGGCACCTGAGCTTCACCCGCGCCGCCGCCGAACTGTGCGTTACGCAGGCCGCCATCAGCCATCAGGTGCGCCAGCTCGAGGACTGGCTCGGCGTCTCGCTGTTCGAGCGCCGCGGCCATGAGCTGCGCCTCACCGCGAAGGGCGCCGCGTACCTCCGCGAGCTGACGCCCGCATTCGACCGCATGTCCGAGGCCACCGCGCGTCTGTACGAGCGCGCGCAGGGCCCGCTGCGAATCACGGTGCTGCCCGCCTTTGCCTCGTGCTGGCTGCTGCCCCGGCTGGAGCGCTTCCGCGCGCAACACCCGGACATCGAGCTCCACCTCCACAGCTCCGCCGAGCTGTGGGACTTCCTTGATGACCGCTTCGACATGGGCATCCGCTCCGGCCTGGGCCGCTGGACGGGGCTCAAGGCGGAGCAGCTTGCGCGGGAGGCGCTCAGCCCCGTGTGCACGCCCGCGCTCGCGAAGAAGCTCCGCTCGCCCGGCGACTTGAAGAAGGTCCGCATCCTCCACGACACGCCGAAGGATGGCTGGCGCCGGTGGCTGGACTTCGCGGGCGTCGAAGGCGTGGACGCCGAGTCGGGCCCCGCGTTCAACGACGCCAGCCTCGTGCTCCAGGCCGCGCGCCAGGGCGAAGGCGTGGCCCTGGGGCGGCTGTTCCTCGCGTCCGAGGACCTGAAGGCCGGCCGTCTCGTGCAGCCCTTCGCGAAGGCGATGCCCAACGACTTCAGCTACTGGCTCGTCCACCCGCGTCCCCTGTCAGGCCGTGGCGACGTGGCCGCATTCAAAGCCTGGCTGCTCGCCGAGGCGGGGGCCCTCCCCTTGACACCTTAGGGGAGCCTGGGACACGCTCCCCTAAAACGTTGAGGGGAGAGCCGGGGACATGGCGGACGCGTCGCTGGAGCTGGTGCAGGGCACGCTGGACGTGCTCATCCTGAAGAGCCTGTCGTGGGGACCGCGGCACGGCTACGCGGTGGCGGAGTCCATCGGCGAGCGCAGCGGCCAGGTGCTGAAGGTGGAGGAAGGCGCGCTCTACCCCGCGCTGCACCGGCTGGAGAAGCGCGGCCTGCTCGAGGCGGAGTGGGGCCTGTCCGAGAACAACCGCCGCGCGAAGTTCTACAAGCTCACCTCCGCCGGCCGCGCGCACCTGCGCGCCCAGGCCCAGACGTGGACGCGCTACGCCACCGCGGTGTCTCGCGTGCTCGAAGCCTCCTGAGGGCCGCCATGCAACTGCCTGACGGCTTCAAGCGCCTGCTCAAGCTCACTGTACGCCCGCGCGCGGTGGAGCAGGACGTGGAGGACGAGCTGCGGTTCCACCTGGAGATGCGCACGGAGAAGCTCCAGCGCGAGGGCCTCTCCCCCGCCGAGGCACACGAGACGGCCCGGCGCGAGTTCGGAGACCTGGAGCACGTGCGCGCCGAGTGCGTGCGACTGGGACACGAGAGGGAGAAGGAGATGAAGCGGAGCCTGTTCCTGGATGCGCTCGTGCAGGACGTGCGGTACGCGCTGCGGACGCTGCGCAAGGCGCCCGCGTTCTCCCTCGTCGCGGTGCTCACGCTGGCGCTGGGCATCGGCGCCACCACCGCGCTGTTCAGCGTGGTGCGGGGCGTGCTGCTCAAGCCGCTCCCCTTCCCCGCTCCGGAGCGGCTCGTGCGCCTGTGGCAGGCGAGCCCGCAGCAGGACCTTCCGCGCGTCAGCGTCTCGCAGAATGACCTGGAGGACTGGAAGGCGCGGCAGCACAGCTTCGCCAGCCTGGGCGCGTGGTGGCACGTGGAGAACATGTCCGGCGTGGACCTGAGCGGGCTCGGAGACCCGGAGCAGCTCGAGGCCACGTTCGTGACGGACGGCTTCTTCTCCACGCTGGGAGCGGCGCCACAGCTCGGCCGCGCCATCCTCCCGGAGGAGAACGTGCCGGGCCAGGACGCGGTGGTGGTGCTCAGCCATGGCTTCTGGACGCGGCGGTTCGGCGCGGACGCTTCGCTCGTCGGCCGCAGCATCACCCTGGACGGCGTCCCTCACACGGTGGTGGGCATCATGCCGCCCTCCTTCACCTTCCCCGCCGAGCGGATGGACGTGTGGCTGCCGTTGTCCAACATCCCGGAGAGCGGCATCCCCCGCCAGCGCTTCAATCGCTTCCTCAACGTGGTGGGCCGCCTCGCGCCCGGCGTGACGCTGGAGGCCGCGCGCGTGGAGCTGGGAGGCATCTCCCGGCAGCTCGCGGAGCAGTATCCGGACAGCAATGGCCAGGCCGCCGGCATCACCGCCATTCCCCTGCATGAGGCGGTGACGGGCGACGTGCGCGCGGGCCTGCTGGTGGTGCTGGGCGCGGTGGGGCTGCTGCTGCTCATCGCCTGCGCCAACGTGGCCAACCTGCAGCTCGCTCGTGCCACGCTGCGCGAGCGGGAGCTGGCGGTGCGCGCGGCGCTGGGCGCGGGGCCGGGGCGGCTCGTGCGCCAGTTGCTCACGGAGAGCGGGGTGCTCGCGGGGCTGGGCGGTGCGCTCGGCGTGGGGCTGGCGGTGTGGGGCACGGAGGCGCTGGTCGGCCTCTCGGTGCATCAGCTTCCCCGGATGCATGACGTGCGGGTGGATGGCGCGGTGCTGGCCTTCGCCGCCGGTGCCACGCTGCTCACGGGCCTCTTGTTCGGACTGCTGCCCGCGCTGCGCGCGAGCGGTACCCGACTGGAGCCGGTGCTGAAGGCGGGTGCGCGCGGGACGGTGGGTGCGAGTGGAGCGCGGCTGCGGGGCATTCTCGTCGTCGCGGAGGTGGCCATCGCGGTGGTGCTGGCCACCGGCGCGGGGCTCGCCACGCGCAGCCTCGCGAGGATGCTGGCGGAGGACCCGGGCTTCCGGGCGGAGGGCGTCGCGGTGGTGAGCTTCTCCGTCCCCGCTTCGCGGATGGACCAGATTCGTCCCTACTTCGCCGAGGTGCTGGAGCGAGTCCGCGCCGTTCCGGGCGTCGAGTCCGCCGCCCTCGTGAAGCACCTGCCGCTGGAGAGCACGGGCGAGCCCATCACCTTCACTCGCCCGGGCAATCCCGACGACGCGGCAAATTCGCTGCGCGCGATGAGCATGTTCGTGAGCACGGACTACTTCCGCACCATGGGCATTCCCCTGCTCGCGGGCCGAGTCCACGAGCCCACGGACACGGCAGACCGGCCCGTGGCGTTGGTGGTGAACCAGACGTTCGCGCGGCGCTACTTCCCGGGCGAGGAGGCCGCCGGCAAGACTGTGCGCCTCGGTGATTCGGAGTTTCCCATCGTCGGCGTGGTGGGTGACGTGCGACAGGCGGGTCTGGCGGAGCCGGCACCTCCGCTCGTGTACATCCACGTGCAGCAGTTCTCCCGCTCCTTCACCAATCTGGTCCTGCGCGGGAAGGGAGCGCTTCTGCCCATGGCCACCGCCGCGCGCCAGGCCATCTGGTCGATTGAGCCGAACCAGACCATCGCCCGCATCACCACGCTGGAAGCCGTGGCGAGCGAGGCGGTGACGCGCCCTCGCCTGCTGTCGGTGATGCTGGGGTTGTTCGCGGTGCTGGGGCTCGCGCTCGCGGCGGTGGGCATCTACGGCGTGCTGGCGTACACGGTGAGCCAGCGGCAGCGGGAGATGGGCGTGCGGCTGGCGCTCGGAGCGAAGCCGGCGGACGTGCTGCGGCTCGTGGTGACGAGCGGCATGCGGCTCGCGGGGACGGGAATCGCGGTGGGCGTTGTCGGAGCGCTGGTGCTGGCTCGGGTGATGGGCAGCATCCTCTACGGCGTCGCGCCGCATGACCCGCTCACCTTCGGTGGTGTCATGGCACTGCTGCTCGGCGTAGCGCTGTTGGCCTGCATCATCCCCGCGCGCCGCGCCATGCGCGTGGACCCGGCGGTGACGCTGCGGGGGGAGTGAGTTTTCGGTTCAACGCGAAGCCCGGCGCTGGGCTTCCTCCACCGCCCGACCAATCGCGGCGGAGTCCGGGAGGATGCGCCTCGCCTGGTCCGCCACCTCCATTGCAGCATCCAGCTTGTCCTGTTGCCCCAGCGCGTGAATCCATCCCGCCCACGCGTCTTCCAGCAGTGACAATGCCGCGCTTGCAGCGGAGGCGAACGCAGCCTCCGCGTGCTCCGGTGCATTGCGCGCGGTGGCGAGGAAGCGCCCCAACTCGATGAGCGGCTCCGGCGCTCCGGCGGAGACATCCGCCGCGCTGCGCAGGGCACGCTCGGCCTCGTCGAGGCGGGCCTCGGGCTCGGCGGCCTGCTCGCGGTGGAGCAGGCACGTCCGGCCCAGGGCCAGCAGGTTGGGAACGAAGGCCGGGCAGGCCTCCGCCACCTCGCGGTACGCGTCGAGCCGGCGCTCACCCTCCACCGGCTCCGCGTTCGCCGCCTTCCACTTCCTGCGCAACTCCTGGGGACTCGGGTGCGTGCTCATGCCCGCACTCTAGGGCCTCGAGGCGCGCCGTGCTCAGGGCTGGTTCGGGTCGCCGATGCCCTTGAACGGATTGAACGTGTACGTCGTGGAGAAGCGCGAGGCCGGGCTGAAGTAGTACGCCGCGAGCTTCGCCGGGTCGTAGGCGAGGTCGCCGCGGACAATCGGGCCGTCGTTCTGATCGTCCCAGCCCCACGGCGAGTTCGCCGAGTTCGACGTGCACTGCCCCGCCACCGAGCCGCAGCCACCGCCCGTGTCGCCGCGGAACGTGCCATCGGACGCGAAGAGCTCGGACTGCGCGCGGCGCGGCCACAGCCCTTCCGAGCCGTACATGTCCAGCAGCTTGTAGCGCACGTCCGAGTCCGTGGCCGACGACGGCTCCTCCGCCGTGGTCAGCGAGGGGAAGTACTTCACGCCGTCACCGACGATGTCGTACGCCGGCCACGCCTTTAGCCCGTGGCCCTTCGCCTCCTGCGCGGTGATGGGGTGCAGCACGCCCTCGAAGGACAGGTACGACAGCTTGCCGTCCACCGTCTCCGCGCCCGAGGTGATGGGGCTGCCATCCGGCACGAACGAGAAGAAGTCCTTGTGCGCCACCGTCACCGCGCCGATGAGCGTGCCGTACTCGGTGCCGTTGCGCTCGACGATGAGCAGCACGCCCTCGGCGTCGTTCTCGTGCTCGGAGTCGAAGATGTTGTCGGCCCAGTCGCGCGGGTGGAAGAAGGTGTACGTGAGGTACCAGTGCGTGCTCGTCTCCACGAGCGACTGGTACGCGTGCGCCGTCAGCGCGCGCGAGCCCGTGTTGTCCCAGTTGTTCGTCCCGCTCCAGTCCCCGTCGAAGTCCACGCGGGTGAGGTAGTCCGACCTACCGCTGAGCGAGTGCGAGCCCGTCACGTCCACGTCCTGGTAGTGCACGGGCGCCCAGCGCTTCGCGAGCGCGGCGCGGAACGCGGTGGAGGTCGGGCCACCCGCGAGGGCCCAACTGGACTCGCCCAGCTCGTCTCCTTCCAGCGACTCGGGACCGCAGGCGGACAGCAGCATCAGCGCGGCCGGGACGAAGGCCTGCGCGAGGACACCACGAAGACGACGGACGGAAAGCATGAGGGACCCTCCCTTTCAGGCGGATCCCTACTCGATTTCTGGATTAACTGACTAACGCGATTTTGCCGTTTGCGGACTTTTTACGGCCACTGGAGCAAGTGCCAGCTTTGTCAATACGACGCGGTGACGCCCCAGTGGAGGCTGGAGTACGTCTCCTCAGCCACGCCGCCGGCCTGCCAGCCGGTGCGGGTGCCGGCGCCGGTGAAGGTGTCCTGGAAGCGCGACAGGCTGAAGCGGACGGAGTAGCCGAACGGGCCCCAGACCTCACCCGCCACGCCCACTTCCGCCTGCCAGCCGGTGCTGGACACCTTCGTGCCGTAGTCGCTGACCTCCAGGCCCAGCGCGCCGCCCTCGTCGTCGAAGCCCTCGCCCGGCTTCGGGCCGATGAAGAGCTGCCCCGCGCCCTCCAGCCGCACCGCGCGCAGGAGCGGCACGGAGAACTCCAGGCCCACCGCGGGGAACAGCCGGTGCGTGCCCGGGAGCGGGCTCTCCGCGGACTCGTCCACGTCGAACGAGTGCGTGAGCAGACCCGCGCGCAGCCCCGCGTAGCCGAGCAGCTGCTTCGACTGCCCCATGCCGAAGTAGTAGCGGTACATCGCCTGCGCGGTGAGCACCGAATCGGTGGCCGTCACCTCGCGCGTCACCGACTGCCCCGCATCCCCCACCAGCGTCACGTCAGTGGACGCATACCCACGCCGGTAGCCCAGCACCGCGCCCAGGCCGCGCACCGCCGACTCCTTGCGCGCCAGCGGCAGCAACTCCAGCTCCGCGGAGATGCCGAGGTACGGCACCGATGACGAGTAATCCACCGTGTCGCCGAGCTGACTTCCCTCCGCCTTCCGGTCGAACTCGGCGCAGGACTTCACGCCGGGGCGCGCGCAGTACTTGCGCCACGTCGTCGTGCCTCCGAGGAAGAGCCGCGCCAGCGGCGGGCGCACCAGCTCGTCGCCCACCGTGCCGCCGGAGCCCGTGTCCAGCACCACCTCCAGGAACGGGGCCGTCGTGGCGCGCGACTCAGGGCCCGCCGCCATCGTCTTCACCGGAGCGCGGGAACCAGGCGCCTGGGCCAGGGCTGGCGGATTCTTCGGCGCATCCGCCCCGGCCGTGGCCGAGCCCTCCACGTGAGGCCGCGAGGCCGGGGGCGCCGACTCCTCCCGCTCGATGACGGAGGCCTGCGCCGACGGAGAGGCCAGCACCACTGCCAGGGCGAACACCATGCCCCAGCGGACCATCGCGTGTTCGGTGTTCATCATTCCGGGGCGAGGTTCACCCACCCCGAATGCGATGTCCAGGCTCCAAGCCCAAGGTCCACGCGCCAGGCATGGGGGCCAGAAGCCCCCTATCCGCTCAGGCGTTCACCGTCGCCGGAGTGCCCAGGGCCGGCCCATCCACCGACACTGCCACGGGCTCCACCGCTTCCGGCGACAGGGACGGAGACGAGTCCGCTGCCGCCTGCGTGGCCGCGAGGTGCTCCGCGCGGCCGATGCCGAGGAAGTCACGCCGGTAGATGCGCACCATGGCCATGAAGATGGAGGCGATGAGCGGCCCCACCAGCAGCCCCATCATCCCGAACACCGCCAGCCCGCCAAACATCGACAGGAAGACGAGCAGCGGGTGCAGCGCCATGCGCGCCCCGCACAGCTTCGGGCGGATGACGTTGTCGATGCTGCCCACCAGGAAGGTGCCCCACGCCAGGAGGAACACGCCCTCCGTCACCCGATTCACCGCGATGAGCACCACGCCAATAGGCCCCCACACCAGCGCCGTGCCGCCCACCGGCACCAGCGCCACCAGCACCATGGCCGCGCCCCACACGCCCGCGTGCGGCACCCCGGCGATGAGCAGCCCCACGAAGCCCACCGCGCCCTGGATGAGCGCCGTCACCGTGTTGCCGTAGATGATGGCGTACGCGACGTCCGTGAACTCGCGCGCGAAGGCCTCGAAGTAGCGCTTGTCCAGCGGGACGAGGCGCATCACCTCGGACACCAGCCGGCGGCCGTCGAGGAAGAAGTAGTACATGGCCACGGTCATCAGGAACATGTTGACGACCAGCTCCGCGCCCGCGCTCACCACGTCACCAAGCAGCGCCGCGCCGCCCGTCACCGCCGTCATCAGCGCGCGCTCCGCCTCCGCGCTCTCCGGGTCGAAGTGGATGTGGCGGCTCAGCCCCCGGGGCAGCGTGGAGACGAACTGGTGACGCAGGTCCACCTGCTCCAGCAGGTCCTGCGCCTGCCCCACGAACTGGAGCAGCTCGCGCGCCACCATCCATCCCACCAGCGCCAGCGGCGCGAGGATGAGCAGGAACACGCTGAGGGTGGACAACCCGGCCGCCAGCGACTTGCGGCCCCGCAGCTTCTGGCTCAGGTAGTCCTGCACCGGCATGAAGAGGACGACCAGGAAGCCGCCCAGCAACACCGGCATGAGAAACGGAAGAAGAATCCGAGAGAAGAGAATCAAAGCCAGGGCAAAGAGCCCCGCGAATACATAGTTCGACCAGCGCCGAGTATCACCCACCGCCCACCCCACCCCGCCCGCCCCCGCGGGCCCCACCAACCCCTCCCCAAGCTAGGAACCGCGCTTCCCACCGGGAAGTCCGGCTTCACACCCCGCCGAGGATCAACCATGACTTCTGGACGTTTCATGCCTGCGCTGCTCACCGCCGTGCTGTCCCTCGGGGCTTCCGCCTGCGGGAACGGGACCTCCCCCTGCACGGACTGCCCGGCCATCGAGGGCCGCTACCGGATGGGCTTCGGGGACGCGGGCGCGCCCGCCGAGTGCACACAGATGGGCGTGGACCTGCCCCGGGGCCAGCCGCTGGACATCGCCCGTACGGGGGATGCGCTCACGGGCTCGCTGGTGGGGGTGCCCCTACAGGGCACGGTGTCGGCCCAGGGGACCTTCAACCTGGCGGGGAGCGCCGCGGGCACCCCGGACGGGGGCAGCAGCAGCAGCTTGAGCCTGACGGGCTTCTTCACGCCCCCGGTAGAGGATGGCGGAACGGCCTCGCTGGCGGGGACCTACACCGGCAACTTCATGCGCGCCGGGACGAACGGACCCCAGCGCTGCAACATCGTCAGCCCGTTCTCGGCGACCCGGGAGTAGCACCTCGGGCCGCTCGAGCACGGAGGCTGGTTACTTCTTCTTCTCGCCGGCGGCCTTCGCCTCGGCCTTCTGCTTCTTGGCCCGCTTCTTCCAGGCCTGCTTGATCTTCATCTGCACGCGACGGTGCTTGCTCTTGCTGCGGGCCATCTGTGACTCCTGCGCTCCGGAACGGAGCCGTGAAAAAAGACGCGCTTAACTATCAGAACCGGATGGGCTCCCGGAAGAGGAACCCTCTGGAGGGGTCTCCGAAGGGGTCTCTGAAGGGGACTCCGGAGAATCGTCCGGGGCCGGACGGGTGGGGAATGGAATGCCCTCCGCCCCTCTCACCTGGGTGGGTCGGGCGGACGACACCGTCACCTCCCCCTCCCGGTCCTCGTCGCTCGGCCGCTCGCGGGACGCGGGGGCGCTGGTCTGCTGGGGGCGCTTCTTCACCGAGGCGAAAATGGGCTTGAAGGCGTCCAGGGCCCGGCGGACCTCGTCCAGGGGCAGCGCCGGGCTGTGGTTGCCATTCACCCCCGTCATGGACGTGGCCATGCACATGGCGTTGAGGATGGCCTCCTCGGTGGCCTCCATCACCGCCTCGTAGAGGGGGTCCAGCCGCTGATCCAGGAGGATCTTCAGCTTGTAGACCATCTTCTGCGTGCGCCGGGGAATGATGTTCGCGGTGGAGAAGCCGACCACGATTTCGCCCGAGCCGTGCGCCGCGTAGCTACCCACCCGGCCGATGCCCAGCGCCACGCGCTTGCACAGGCGGTTGATTTGATGGCTCAGCAGCGGCGCGTCCGTGGCCACCACGGCGATGATGCTGCCGTAGGTGTGGCCGCGCTTGGGGGTGTCCTTGAACTTCTCGGCCAGCACCTCGCCCACGGGTAGGCCGCCCACGCGCAGGTTGTGCATCTTCCCGAAGTTGGACATCACCAACACGCCCAGCGTGTAGCCGCCGAGCACCTCCGGCAGCTTCCGCGACGACGTGCCGATGCCGCCCTTGAAGTCGCACGTCAGCATGCCGGTGCCGCCGCCCACGTTGCCCTCGGCGACGGGGCCGCTGGCGCAGTTGCGGATGGCCTCGAAGACGTGCTCCTCCCGCACGTGGCGGCCGGAGATGTCGTTGAGCCACGAGTCGTCGCACTCGCCCACCACGGGGATGATGACGTCGTGCTCGTCGCCGATGCCCGGGTTGCGCTCCACCATGTAGCGGGCCACGCCGTCCGACACCGCGCCCACCGCCATGGTGTTGGTGAGGAGGATGGGCGTCTCAATCAGGCCCCACTCCATGAGCTGCGTCATGCCGGAGACTTCGCCCGCGCCGTTGAGCACGAAGCCGCCGCCCGTCATGCGCTCCATGAAGATGTTGCCGTTGTTGGGGAGGATGGCCGTCACGCCGGTGCGCACCGGGCCATGGCCGGGCCGCAGCGGGCCCTCGCCCTTGATGATGGTGCTGTGGCCGACGAGGACGCCGTCCACGTCGGTGATGGCATTGAACTTCCCGGGCTTGAAGCGCCCCAGCGGGAGGCCCAGGTCGCGCGCGCGCACGCGAGGGCCGTTTTCCTCGGGAATGTGCACCATAGACGGCGGACAGTAACCGACCCCCTCCCACCGTCAACCACTCCGCGCATGCCACGCCGGGGGGCGTCCACGCATGCGGCCCCGGCCCGTCAGGTGGGCGGGCGAAAAGACGACGCCCCGGCCCGCCGCCAGGAAGGCGGACACGGGACGGGGCGCGAGGTCCTTCAGCCGGAGCGCGTGGGCGTCAGGCCTTGGCTTCCATGCGCGTGGGCGGCTCACCGTGCGAGGACGAGCCGTTGCCACCGTTGGAGCTGGACACCGGGCTCGACGCGGCCGACGTCTGCGTGGCGCCCTGCTCTTCCGCGCCCTTGCGCAGCACCGTCGAGGGCGTCTCGGTGGCCGCGCGCCTCGCCTCGCGCTCCTTGTAGCGGCGGATGGCGGGGGCCATGATTTCACCGATGAGCGTCCGGTAGTCCATGCCAGCGCCCTGCGCGATGAGCACCAGGTCGCTCCAGCCCGGCGTCAGGCCCGGCAGCGGGTTGCACTCGATGAAGTAGATGCGGCCCTTGTCGTCCATGCGGAAGTCGATGCGCGCGACGTCGCGGCACCCCAGCGCCATGAACGAGCTGCGCGCCGCCGTGCGCAGCTTCTCCAGCAACGCGGGCTCCAGCTTCGCGGGCGCGTCGTACCGGATGCGGTCCGTCCAGTCGAGCTTGTGCTGGAAGCTGTAGACGGGGTTCTTCTCCTCCTTGTCGAGGAAGACGATCTCCATCGGCGGCAACACGCGCGGGCGGCGCTCGCCCAGGAGGCCCACGGTGAACTCGCGCCCGCCGATGTACTCCTCGATGAGCGCGGGCTGCTGGTACTTGCCGGCAATCTCGCGCACCACCTCGCGCAGCTCCGCCTCGCTGTGGCAGACGCTCTTGGTGACGACGCCCTTGGAGCTGCCCTCCGCCACCGGCTTCACGATGAGCGGGAAGCTGGTGAACTCCTTGTTGAGGCGCTCCTTGCCCGTGGCCATGAGCTGGAAGTTGGGCGTGAGGATGCCGGCCTGACGGACGATCTTCTTCGCCAGCGCCTTGTCCAGGGCGATGGACAGCGTCGCCGGGTCCGAGCCCGTGTACGGGATGTCCAGCAGCTCCAGCAGGGCCGGGACCTGGCTCTCGCGGTTGCGGCCCTTGAAGCCCTCCGCGATGTTGAACACCACGTCCAGCGGCGTGCTGGCCAGCACCGTGGGCAGCTCCGGGGTGGCCTCCAGGTCGATGACCTCGTGGCCCCAGGACGCAATGGCCTCGCGGATGGCCTGCAGCGTGTTGGGCGAGTCGTACTCGGCCTCGCTGTCCTCCACCGACTCGTTCGTGGCCGTGGGCTTCACGCGCTTGACGTTGTAGGTGAAGCCCACGCGAAGCGGGCCCGTCTTGCGCGCCGGCTTGCCCTGGCGCCGCGCGGAGTCCTTGATTTTGTTCCGCTTCGCCGCGCTCTGGATGATGGAGTTGATGACGCCGTCGAAGTGCAGGCCGTCCAGCTCCGCCGAGGCGTAGATGCCCGCGCCCGGCTCCAGGCTGGGCAGCGCGTTGATTTCGAGGAAGTACGGCACGCCCGCGTCGCTGAGGCGGAAGTCGATGCGGCCGAGGTCGCGGGTGTCGAGCGCCTGGAAGATCTTCTGCGCCATCTTCCGGACGTCTTCCGCCGTGCGGGCCGGAATCTGCGCGGGCGCGCGCACGCTGACAGCGCTCTCCCGCTTCGTCTTCAGCTCGTAGTCGTAGATGGCGTACTTGCGGCCCGCGGTAACGGCCGGGTCCACCACGTACTCCACCGGCGTGAGCACGCCGTCGTAGTCGTTGTCCACGGCGGCCAGGAACGGCACCGTCAGGTCGCGGCCGGTGATGTACTCCTCCACCAGCACGCCGGCGGGGTACTTCTCCAGCGCGGCGGCCACCTTGGTGCGCACCTCGTCCAGCGTCTCCGCGATGGAGTCCTGGGTGATGCCCTTCGAGGAGCCCTCGAAGTTGGGCTTCACGATGACGGGGAAGCGCAGGTTCTCCGCGGTCAGCTCGCTGAGCTTCTCCACGTACTGCCAGCCCGGGGTGCGGATGCCCTGCTTGGTGAGGACGAGCTTGGTGAGCTGCTTGTCCAGCGTCAGCGCCAGCGCGTACGCGTCCGAGCCCGTGTACGGGAAGCCGAGCTCGTCGAAGAGCGCCGGGTAGAAGGCCTCGCGGAAGCGGCCACGGCGCCCCTCCGCGGTGTTGAAGATGAGGTCCGGGCTGTAGGCCTCCAGCCGCGCCACCGTGCGCGACGCGGGACCGCTGACCTCGAAGCGCTCCAGACGGTGACCGAGGCGCTCAATCGCCGCGGCCAGTGCGTTGACCGTCTCCTGGGTGTCGAACTCCGCTTCTTCTTCCGAATCAGACAGCCTGAGGTTGTGGGTCAGCGCGATGCGCACGGTTGCCCCTTTCTCTTCTTGAACGAGCGACCGCGGCGCACCTTCGCCGCGGACATGATTCTCCCCGGTGCTCGCTGATGAGCCACCGGCGTGCGGGCTGCAACGGTTGCGCCCGCGACAACCTTCCCGTCCACCACCTGCGTCTGGGCCCAGGTGTCACCGAGCCGCCAGCCGAGCGGGTCTCTCACCACGCGCCACGCCTCGACGCCGCCGATGACGAGCAGCCCGCCCACCATGGCCACGAAGCCCAGCGGCGCGGGCATCATCCCCAGGAGGACGATGAGCGCGAGCGGCGCGTTGCGCAGCGTGCTGTCGCGGTGGCGCGCCGCCGAGCGCGTCGGCAGGTGCATCACCTTCACGCCGAAGATGCGCTTGCCCACGCTCTGGCCCTGAATCATGCCGTCCGCCAGCAGCAGGAAGAGCAGCGCCACCACCATGCCGGCGCCGCCGCACACCACGTACAGGCCCCAGGCCACCGCGACGTCCACCACGCGGGCGCCCAGGCGCAGGACGAGAGACGCCTTCGGGTACGGCGAGCCGGGCTCCGCCGCGTCGTCGGGGACGACACGCAGCACCCGGCTTCCCCCGCGGCCTCCCGTCATGAAGACGCGTTCGCGCTCGGTACTCACTCCTCGGGCTCCAAGGTGAGTCCCTCCTCGTGGGGCTCGGGCTCGTCGAGGCCCGCAAGCCGGGCCAGGCGCTCGTGCGCACTCAATGGGTGGAATGGCGGCGCGGACCACTCGGCGTGCTCCCGCGCCTGTCCCGCCGCGAGCGCCGCCGTGGGGCTGCCCGTCTCGGACATGCGCAAGAGGCGCTCGCGCGCGGCGTCCTCGTCATGCCGGGCGGGGGCACCCTCGCGGGTGAAGAAGACGAAGGCCATGGCCGGCCGCTTGGAGGCCTCACGCATGGCGAACTGCACGCCGTCCAGGTTCCAACCCTTGCCCGTCCACTCGTTGAGGGTGCGCTCCAGCGTGCCCTCGTCCACCGTGGACAGCTCCACCACTTTGTACTGCAACGGCCCGGGCGCGCGAATCACCGCGGAGCGTCCGCTCCCGGGGCGCTGGCCGGCCCTCCGCCGACGTTGGGGCGGGGGCTTCTCGGACTTGCGTGCGGGACGCTTCTTCTTGGTGGGCATCTTGCGCGGTTCATTTGGACGCAATGCGCGGTGAGGATCAAGTCCTCGCCGCGCGACATGCGTCCGGTTGTCGCCTACAGGAGCTTCGCGGCCTCCAGGGCGTGGTAGGTGATGATGAGGTCCGAGCCCGCGCGCTTGATGGACGTCAGCGTCTCCAGCATCACCCGCTCGTAGTCAATCCACCCGTTCTGCCCGGCGGCCTTGAGCATGGAGTACTCGCCGGAGACGTTGTAGCTGACCACGGGGAGCTCGAAGCGCTCCTTCACGGCGCGGATGATGTCCAGGTAGGCCAGCGCGGGCTTGACCATGATGAGGTCCGCGCCCTCTTCCACGTCGAGGGCCACTTCCTTCAGGGCCTCGCGCACGTTGCCGGGGTCCATCTGGTAGCCGCGGCGGTCGCCCGTCTTCGGCGTGCTCTGGGCGGCCTCGCGGAAGGGGCCATAGAAGCCGGAGGCGTACTTGGCCGCGTAGGCGAGGATGGGCACGTCCACGAGGCGGACCTCGTCCAGCGCGCGGCGGATGGCGGCCACGCGCCCGTCCATCATGTCCGAGGGGGCGATGATGTCCGCGCCGGCCTGGGCGCAGGTGACGGCCATCTGGGCCAGCAGCGGCAGCGTGGCGTCGTTGACGACGTGTCCCTCCTCCAGGATGCCGCAGTGGCCGTGGTCCGTGTACTCGCACAGGCACACGTCGGCGATGACCTGGAGGTCCGGCTCGGCCGCCTTGATTTCACGGATGGCGCGCTGGACGATGCCGTCCTTCGCATACGCCTGGGTGCCCTGCGCGTCCTTGTGGTTCGGGATGCCGAAGAGGATGACGGACGGGACGCCCAGGGACTTCGCCTGCTTCGCCTCGGCGACGGCGTGCTCGAGGGACAGGTTGAAGATGCCCGGCATGGAGGCGATGGGGCGGCGCACGTCCCGGCCTTCCACGACGAAGAGCGGATAGATGAAGTCGCCCGGGGACAGGCGCGTCTCGCGCACCATGTCTCGCAGGACGGGGTTACGACGGAGGCGACGGGGACGGTGGATGGGAAAGGCCATGACGGTCGCCGGTATAAACCGGCGGCGTCCGGCATTCATCGTTTCCGTACCCCTGCCCGGCTGCTCAGCCTGCGACGAGCCGCCAGCTCTGCTGATGGCGTGCCTGCTCCCGCGCGTACCGCGTGGCGCGGCGCTCCGCGATGTCCGCCTCGTGCAGCGCCCGGGCATAGCGGACGCGCGCAGCCTCGGTGCCCGCCTTCAGCCCCTGCTCCGCCGCCTCCAGCTCACGACGGGCCTCCTGAAGCTGCTGCTCGACGCGGTTCTCGGACGCCATGTGCCTCTTCCTCCTTGGGGGTGTGGAAACTGCCCGCTACGTCTGCACGGGTCGGACCATGGAGCTCCAACTGCGCCAAGCTCGCGGAACGACGAGGTGTCGCGGCGCGGCAGAGACGGAAAGGGTGCGAAACCCGTTTCTCAGGTGCGCGAAGGTGCCGTCGCGGAGGAAGGCACGGGTGCTCCCCCGGCCGCACGCCCTGCGCCGGAGGTGGCGAGGCAATCGCCGCCGGGCCCGCTCGTCTACAGTCGTGACCGTGACAGCCAGCGTGCCAGCCATCGAAGTGAGGGGCCTGCGAAAGACGTACCGCCGCGCCTTCCGCAGGACGGGGAACGATGCCCTCAAGGGCATGGATTTGACGGTGCCCGAGGGGAGCGCCTTCGGGCTCATCGGCCCCAACGGCGCGGGCAAGACGACGTTCATCAAGAGCATCCTCGGCATCGTCCAGCCCACCGCGGGCACGGTGCGCGTGTTGGGCGGCTCGCCGGAGGACCCGCGCATCCGCGCGCGCATCGGCTACCTGCCTGAGCGGCTGCACCTGCCGGGCGCATGGACGGCGACGGCCTTCCTGTCCACCGTCCGACGCTTGAAGGGCCTGAAGTCGGATGCGCAGGAGAATGCGCGCCTGCTGGAGCGCGTGGGCCTGACGGACGCGGCGGGCCGGAAGATTGGCGGGTACTCCAAGGGCATGCGGCAGCGGCTCGGCCTGGCGGCCGCGCTGGTGGGCGCCCCGGCCCTGCTGATTCTCGACGAGCCCACGGACGGCATCGACCCCATGGGCCGCCTGGAGGTGCGCCGGATTCTCCTGGAGGAGGTGCGTAAGGGCACCACCCTCTTCCTCAACTCGCACCTGCTGGCGGAGACGGAGCGCGTGTGCAACCGCGTGGCCATCCTCGCGGACGGTCGCGTGGTGCGCGAGGGCCGGCTGGAGGACCTGGCGCGCGGCGGAGCCCGGTGGATGGTGCGCTTCGCGCCCGGCGTGGACGCGGCGGCGCTGGCGCCCGCGGGCTTCTCACGAGGCAACGCGGAGGGGGTCTTTCACGTGGACGCGGAGGACCCGGCGGCGCTCAACGCGGCGTTGGACCGGGCGCGCGCGGCGGGGGCGCTGCTCGTCGAATTGCGGAGGGACGGGACTGATTTGGAGTCCGTGCTGCTGGGGACGGTGGCCCCGGGTGCGATGGGGGTGGCGGCATGAATCCGGTGTTGGGAATCGCGGGGTACGTGCTGCGCGAGGCGATGTCGCGCAAGTTCATCCTCGCCTTCGTCGTGGGCATCACGCTGGTGCTGTCGGTGGTGGCGCTGAGCCTGCGGCTGGACGTGGTGGATGGGGCGCTGGCGGCGTCGCGGCTGTTCGGCGAGGAGATTCGCGCCAGCATCCGCTCCGTCGACGTGGCGCTGCGGCCCGTGTACACGGCGGCGGCGTTCATCGTGTTCTACGGCGGCATCCTGTTCGGCATCGTCGCGTGCTCGGACTTCGCGCCGTCGCTGATGTCGCCGGGGCGAATCGAGCACCTGCTCGCGCTGCCGATTCAGCGCTGGCACCTGCTGGCCGGGACGTTCCTGGGCGTCATGGCGCTGGCGCTGGGCGGGACGCTGTATGGCACCACGGGGCTGGTGCTCATCTTCGGTGTGAAGGCGGGGTACTGGACGGCGGGGCCGCTGATTGCGGGGCTCATGGCGTGCGTGGGCTTCGCGGCGGTGTACGCGGTGATGCTGACGACGGCGACGCTGGTGCGCAGCGCGGCGCTGAGCGCGGCGTCGGGGTTCCTGTTCCTCATCGGCGGCATCATCGCGGGGTTCCGGCAGCAGATTGCCTCGGCCTTCGAGGACGGCCTCAGCCGGCGCATCTTCGAGGGCGTGACGCTGATGCTGCCGCGCCTGTCGTCGCTGGCGCAGGCCGCGGGAGACATCGCCGCGTCCACGCCGCTGGAGGTCCACTCCCTGGGGGCGATGCTCACGGGAGTGCTGGTGTTCGGGCTGGGCGCGCTGGCCGTGGGGTTCTGGCGCTTCGAGGGAAAGGACTACTGACGTGGACAACCGTCGACGGCGCAAGGTGTGGCTCGGGGTGGCGGGACTGCTGTTCGTGCTGGCCGCGGTGTTGATGTTCACCGGTCAGGGTGACGAGCTGCCCAAGGGTGAGGCCCCCCGGGTGGAGTTCCCCCGGAGGATGAGCGGCGAAGAGCGTGAGCGCGCCGAGAAGCGCCGCACGTGGGTGATGCCTACGGTGGTGGACGCTGGCACGGCGCCGGAGCACAAGCGTCCGAGAGATCCGCTCCTCGCGGCGCTGCCCCGGGGCACGGGCCGCACGGCGGTGGTGATTGAAGCCAACGCGCTGAGGCACTCGCCAATCGGGGAGCTGCTGCTGGACTGCATGCTGCGGGACGGAGGCAAGGAGCTGAACGAGTTCCGCCAGAAGAGCGGCGTGGACCCGCTCCAGGATTTGGACCGCCTGGTGATTACCGACGAGGGAATGATGCTCTCGGGGAACTTCGGCAACGCGAAGGTCCAGGAGCTGCTGGGCGACGCGGTGTCGATGGACTACGGCGAGGGCGCGCGGGTGTACGAGCCGGGCGAGAGGACGGTGACGCTGTCGGACGGCGGCACGGAGACGCGGCGCAGGAACGCGGCGGTGGGCATGTGGAACAACCAGCTCCTGATGTTTGGCAAAACGCCCGATGACATCAAGGCGGCCGTCGACCGCGTGGAGGGGCGTGGCCCGGACGAGCCATCCGTGATTCCGGAGAACAGCACGTACGGCGAGATGTACGGGGTGATGGCGGTGGACCAGCTCGCTCGCCTGCTCCCGCCGGACCAGCAGGAGCTGGCGCAGCGGCTGCGCGACGTGGCGCAGAACGTGGAGCTGCACGTGGATGCGAGCTCGGACGTGGCGCTGGTGGCGGAGGTGCGTGGCCCGGACGCGGACAAGGTGACCGATTTGGGCAAGTCGCTGGGCGCCGCGCTGTCCCTGGCGCGCATGAAGGCGCAGGCCGAGGGACAGAAGGACGTGGCGCAGCTTTTGGACTTCGCCCGCGTGCAGCCGGATGGCTCGACGTTCAAGCTGGAGATGGCCGTGCCGCTGGAGGCCATCAAGGAACGTCTGGCTTTCTGCAAGCAGGAGCGCGAGGCGGCGGAGGCGTCCGCGGACACGAAGTAGCCCGGGTGTGCACGCACCCGGGAGCCCCCACAGTGCGTGCATTCCCTTGCAGTGCGTCGACCCATTACATTCACGCCCACTCTTGGCATTCGAGGGGATGAGATGGATTGGTCGAGCGTCCTGGTCAGCGGTGTGGTGGGCGGAGTCGCGGGAGGTCTCGCGGCAGCGCTGGGCCATGCGTCGAAGCTGGGGAAGAACGTCACGCTGGCGCTGGTGACGGTGGCGGCGGTGGGCTCTGGCTTTGGCTGGCGGGCGTACCAGAACCGGCGGCCGGTGGACTACGAAGGCATGGTGGCGGAGCTGCTGGCGAAGGAGCCCACCAACGGCATGGAGCGCTACCTGCGGCACTGGGCGCAGGCCACGCAGAACCACCCCGAAATCCGCCAGTGGTTCGAGTCCACGCCGGGCATGAAGCTCGATGAGCGGCAGCAGGCGTCGATGATGAAGACGAAGGCCGGGCTGAACCGGCTGTCCGACGAGGACCTGGTGCTGCGGATGGAAATCCTCGCCCGGATGGTGGAAGGGGCGGAGGTGAAGGATTGCGCCGCCTTCGGCCGTGGGGACATCAAGGAGGAAGGGCTCGGCCGGATCTTCAACGGGATGGACGACGAGTCCCTCCAGAAGTTCAGCGTGATTGTGGCGAAGGCCATGGCCGCCGACCTGCGGCAGGACCCGTCCCGCAAGCCGTGGCATGCGGATGTGACGCAGGCCTTCGGTCAGATTGGAGCGGACATGGGCTCGATTGAGCGGCAGCGGCTGGCCACGAATCTCCAGACCATGACCAGCCTCTCCGACGACGACGCCTGCTGGACGACGCGGACGCTGTACCAGAAGGGTCTGGATTTGCGCGGGCGGCACAAGAGCGCGCTGGCGCTGGCGCTCACGGGGAATTGAGACGTCCTGCCATTCATGGCGCGCCTACCGCAGTGGCGTGTCCAGGAACGCGGGCCGGTTGTCTGTAATCTGCCCGCCGGCCGCGAGGAATCGGCTTCCCACCGGAGGCCGCGCGTCATCGAGCACGTAACCGAAGTCGAGCCGGAACGGGATGATGTTGAACTGCGGCAGCAACACCCGCAGCCCCACGCCCACCGAGCTCACCAGCTTCGGGCGCCGCTCGAACGCGCTCCCTGCGTCGTAGAACAACACCCCGCCCACGTGCAGCGTGCGGATGATGAGCGGCGGCGTGCGGTACTCGGCATTGAACAGCAGCAGCCTGCGACCGGCGTATGCGTCCACTGGCGCACCGCGCAGCCCGTTGCCACCGCCCAGCAACACCACCCGCTCATTCACGTCGTCGATGTTCACATCCAAGAGCCCGCGCACGACGAAGCGCCCGCCCAGCAGCTTCGGCGAGACGCCGTGCACCTCCGTGGCCCAGCGGCGGTTCGTCCATCCTGCCCCGTCTCCGAACTGGCGTCGCACCGTGCCCGCGACGGACGCCGTCAGGAGCGCATCCCCCAGGCGCACGCGGTAGCGCGCGGACACGCCGGTCTCCGCGAAGTGAGCGCCAGCGGCGAGCACGGGTGGCGCGTAGCGCACCGTGGCCGTCATCGAGGGCCCCACCTGGAAGTCCTCGGACAGCGAATAGGTGTCCACGTCGCGCAGCACCTCGAATTGCGAGCGATAGATGCGCAGCGCTCCGGTGGCGTAGAGCGCGTCCTCGGAGCGCGGCAGGAAGTTCGCCTGGAACCACGCGCTCTGCCCCGCATCCAGGCGTGACTCCACCGGCGGCGAGTACGCCTTGTGGTACGCGCCGGCTCCGCCACCCGCCTCCCACTTGAGCACCTCGCCCCAGGAGCGCAGGTAGAGCACGCTGCCCGCCACCTCGCGCGCGTTGAAGACGTACGGCACGGGCTCACCGCCCGGGTACGGAAGCTGCCAGACATCCGCACCCCGGAACGTGCGGGACGTCTCCATGTTCCACGTCACCTGGGACGTGAGGCTCCACCGCGTGGCCAGCGAATACAGCGGCCGGCTCAGGACGATGTTGCCGCGCGAGCCCTCCGCCCGGCCGCTCTCCCTGCCGAGGATGACGGCCGCGGACTCATTCAGCGTCCAGCGGCTGCCGAGCAACTGCTTGTCGATGTAGCTCTGCCCGAGCGAATACGTGTCCAGCGTCAGGGAGAAGTCGAGCGCCACCTTCTTCCCGCGGCCGAGGAAGTTGTCCTCGGTGGCCGACAGGCGCAGGTACTGCAACAGCGAGCCCACGGCGGAGAAGTCATTGTTGAGCCGCAGCGACCACACGTCCTTGGTGACGACGAGCAGCGTCACCGAGCCGGGTGTCTCGCCGCGCACCGCCACCGTGCGCACCACGGCGAAGATGCCCAGTTCACGCAGGTTGCGCGCCGTCTCGTCCGCGAGCGCCGCTGAGTAGGGCTGTCCCGGCGTGAGCAGCACTTCGCGGCGGACTACTTCCTCACGTGAGCGAACATGGAGGCTGTTGAGAAAACCTGGATACGGGTCGCTCTCGGCGACCACGTACTCCCGCGCCACCAGCACGGTTTCCAGCGGCTTGCCCTCGGGCGAGGGGTCCACCTCGCGGCCGTGCTGGGCCAGGCCCCACTGCACGAGGAGCTCCTCGTAGTTCACCTGGGCGCTGGAGACATCCACGGGCTCCGGCGAAGTCGACGCGAGGGGAACGAACAGCAGGGCCAGCAGCGGGAGCGACACACGCGGCATCCTGGCAGGACACCGTGGCGGCACCGTTGCATCTGTGTGTCACGAGCAAGGCAACCGTGTGGCTCAGACAATCATCGCCCGCACTTCGTCGGTGAAAGCATGTTCGTCATCCGCATGCACCACGAGGGGCGGGAGCACCGTCAGGTCCGCCCTGCCCCCCTTCACCGCGTGGAGCAGCACCAGCTTCGCGGGACGGTCTCCGCGCGGGTGCACCCAGCGCACGGTGCGCGGCTCCAGCCGGTGCGCTCGCAGCACGGCCACCAGGTCTCCGAAGCGCGACGCTGGATACACCATGCACAGCGAGCCCCGTGACACCAACAGGTGGTTCGCCGCACGCGCCACATCCGGCAGCTCACACGCCAGCTCGTGCCGTGCAATCGCCTTCTCAATCGACAGGCTGCTGCGCCCCGACGTGCGCGCCCGGTACGGCGGATTGCAGAGCACGTGCGCGAAGCTGCCCACCAGGAACTGGTCCTGCACGCGGCGCAGGTCGCCCTGCACCAGCGTCACCTCGCGCTCGCAGCGATTCAGATACACGTTGCGTTCGGCCAGCGAGAACAGCCGCGGCTGCAGTTCCAGCGCGGTGATGTCCTTGCGGCCCAGCCTCCGCGCGAGCACCAGCGGGATGATTCCGCAGCCTGTTCCCAAATCCATCAGCCGGCCCCGCAGCGCTCCGGCCTCGTACACCGCGAAATGCGCCAGCAGCAGCGGATCCAACGTGAAGCGATAACCGAGGCGGCGCTGCAGCACCTGCACCTCTCCGCCACAAATCGCATCGAGGGTCTCCCCGGGCCCCGGATGGAGCTCGAGCCGCACGCGCCGGGGCCAGTCCGGCAGGGTTCGTGTCAGGACCCTCACGCTGGAAAGCTAGGCTTCACGATCCAGGAACAAAAGGCCCGCGGGTGGAAGCGGCTCCACCCGGAGTGTCCTCGGCGGCAATGTCGCCTGCGCCTCCATCACGGCCCGCACCTCCCACACCGGCGGAGGGTTGAGGGCGAAGCCCGCCTGGAAGGTGCCCTCTTCCACTCCTCGCACCAGCGACTCCAGTCCCTGCACCGGGAACACCTGCGGGTGTCCCGGCGCCTCCGGGTCCTTGATGCCCAGCACCGTGCGCAACACCAGCGCGTTGAGCAGCGCCAGGTCCAGGCTCCGCAGCGTCGGATTCCTCGGCGCGCCCTTCAGATGCGCCAGGTCCAATCCCTGACGGAAGCGCAGGATTCGGCCCCGTCCACCCGGCAACACCAGCAGCACCGCGTGGTGTCCGGTGATGAGCGTTGCCAGGCGCTCGCGCGCGGCGGCCAGGCCTCGCGGCGTGTCCAGCGGCTCATCCAATTCATAGACGCGCGCATACGCCGTCACGAGCGTGAGGAATGTCTCTTCCTTGAAAGTCTCCACGCCCTTCAGGGCGCGGTGGATGGGCTGGAGCTCCAGGCCGGGGTCCGACAGAGGCACCACCGCCGCCAGCGCGGGGCCACCCTCGTCCAGCGCCGCCAGCGGGCGCATGGGCGCCTCGTCCAGCACCGCCTGGATGCGCTTGGACAGCGGCGAGGGCTCGATGCGCCGCAGCGATATCGGGTGGCCGTCGAACTGCCCCTGCCAGACGGTAATCGCCCGCTCCGAGGCCTCCGCCAACAACCCGCGCAGGACACCATGGTCGTCCGCGGTGAGGGTGACGGCGGGCTCGGCCTCCCAGGCGCGAGGCCGGTACGGGTCATGTTCCAGCGGCTGGCCCGCGTCCGCGTTCAGCGCGCAGAGGAGGAAGCGCACCGGCGGGCCGCCCAGCTTGCCGGCGGAGCTGTGGATTTCGGCCAGGTACAGCGCCGGACGCGCGTCGCGCAGCAGGGCTCCCGCCTCGCGCAGCCGTCGCAGTTCCGCCGTGGGGTTCGCCGCCCCCAGCAGGGAGCGCACGTGGGAAGGCTGGGGCGCCGCGTTGCTCCGCGGCACGTAGTCGCTGGGCTCCAGCCGGGACTCCAGCGAGGCCATGAGGGCCGAGAAGGGATGGACGCGCGCCATGTCGGGGGGAAGGTGGTGCTTCCTGCCCCGCCGTGCCATGGCGCCCGCCCGGCCGCCCAGCGGCCCGTCTACCACCAGACGTTCGTGTAGCGCTTCTCCCGCTTCGTGGGGCCGCCCACCATCTTCAGCGACGAGCGGTCCACGCTCTCCTCCCACAGCAGGCTCACGGTGGTGATGGCGCCCGCGGAGCCGAGGAAGGACAGCACGTACGGCGTGGACTGATCGAAGCCGCCCAGCACCAGACCGGAGATGAGCAGCACCGCCGCGCCCACGCCGGCGCCGAACATGTCGGCGCGGAGGATCTGCGATGGCGTCGGGTTGTAACGCATGGTGGCGAGCGCCAGCGCGCCCGCGCCGATGCCCGGGGCGAGCAGCAGCGCGTCGCGCCACGTCTTGCCGGACACGTCCGTGCCGGAGAAGTGGATGACGGCCAGCAGCAGCGCCGCATACGCCGTGGCCCACCCCGCGCCGGACGCCACCAGCAGGCCGTCGTTGAGCGGCAACTGCCCGCCGCCCAGGCCCGCGGTGAGCCACGCGCCCAGCTCCGCGCCGATGAAGGCGGACCAGGTCAGCACGCCCGCGTCCTGGGTGAACAGGTCCATGAAGCCGGCCATGAACATGCCGCCCACCACCGAGTTGCCGATGCCGAAGGCGGCCATCGGCTTGTCCACCCAGTTGTTGAACTGCCACCATGCGGACGCGCCGAAGCCCAGGCCCGCGCCGATGAGCGTGCCGGCCAGCATCGCCTCGCGAGAGCTCTGGTTGAAGTTGAAGTCGTTGGCGAAGGCCTGCGTGAAGAAGCCACCCAGCGCGCCGAGCGTCGTGTGGTGCAGCATGAACGTGAGGCTGCCAGGGCCAGACAGGAACGGGCCCTGACGGGGACGGCCGTCCAGCATCACCCCGGTGTCCTCGGGCGGCGGCGTGGAGGAAGCGGTGGCCGACGACGGCACCGCGGAGGGCTTCGACGGCTCCGTCTGCCCGTCCGGCGTCAGCGGCGCCTGCGGCTGCGTGATGAGCGAGCCCGGGTCCGGAGGAGCGCGAGGCGCATCCGTCGCCGTGGCGCCCGAGCCCTGTGGATTCTCCTGCGCGGGGACCTGCTGCGCGGTGGTGGGCTGCCCGTACGTGGGCTGCGGCGGCGCCGGGTACGTGTTCGGCGGCGGGTACGCGGGCTGCTGCTGAGGCGGCGGATACGCGTTCTGCGACGTCGGATCCGCAGGCTGCTGCGAGGGCGGGTACGCGCCCTGTGACGGCGGCGTCGCCTGCTGCTGCGGCGCGGGGTAGCTGTTCTGCGAGGGCGGGTAGCCCTGATTCACGGGCTGCTGCTGGGGCGGCGGATACGCGTTCTGCGACGCCGGGTCCGCGGGCTGCTGCTGGGGTGCCGGATAGCTGTTCTGCGAGGGCGGGTAGGCCTGATTCGCAGGCTGCTGCTGGGGCGCCGGGTAGGAATTCTGCGGTGGCGCGTACCCCTGCTGTGGAGGTGGGTAGCCTGGCGACGTGCCCTGTGGCGGGGACGCGGGCGCGGGGGCCGGTGGAGCGGCGGGCTCCTGCGCATAGGCCGGCTGCTGCGGCTGCGCGTAGCCCGGCTGCGCGGAGGACGGGGGCGGCGTGGAGGGGTACGAAGTAGACGCCTGTGCGCCGGCGACGCCCGGCACGGCGAGCGCCAGGGCGAGGGCGGCGCTGGAGAGACAGCTCCAGAATCTCGGATGTGGCACGCAACGGCTCCTTGGGTCTGCCGGCGGCGCAGAAGACCACAACCCGTGCCGGAGCGCCGGTTTTTGGGCACTTCCGTCCACTTCCGGGCCCTCAGGCCTACGCCGGCACCGGCCACTCCCCACGCCCCGCGCGTTCACGGACACGCGAAGAAGCGCCTGTTGCTGCAACTCCATGGCGGCTGGCGGCGCGTGGTGCAGCGCCACCTCCCGGCCCCCGCGGCCACTGACGCGACACGTCCGAAAACTGTATACGAAAAACATGTATTAAAATTCGCGACGCGGAAGTCGCCCGCGCATCGGGAGCCGTATGCCCATCGGGTTCTCATGGTCCGAGCTTGGCGTGGACTCCGCGCGCGTCGTGGTCGCGAAGGACGTGCCTCTTCCCTCGGACGGGCGGGACTTCGTCCTCTACTGGTGCATGGTGAATCACCGGGCCGAGGAGAACCACGCGTTGGATGTGGCCATCGCCCTGGGCAATCACCTCGGCCTCCCGGTGGTCGTCTATCAGGCCATCCGCCCGGACTACCCCTACGCGTCGGACCGGCTCCACGCCTGGGCCCTCGAGGGAATGGCGGACATGGCGACGGGCTGTGCCTCGCGCGGCCTGCCCTACTGGCTGGAGCTGCCGCGCCGGAAGAAGGAGCACCGTCCCCGGCTCGCCGAGCTGGGCCGCCGCGCCGCCGCCGTCGTGTCGGACCTGTTTCCCACGTACATCATCCCCGGCCACCTGCGCGGCGCCGCGAAGGCGCTGGACGTGCCGCTGTTCGCGGTGGACGCGTCGTGCGTGGTGCCCATGCAGCGCATCGCCACGGTGCAGGCCGGCGCGTACACGCTGCGGCCCAAGCTGCAGAAGCTGTGGCCGGAGTACCTCGGCCGCACCCTGCCCGCCCGCGCCGTCAAGGCGGCCGCCGCGGGGCGCAAGCTGGAGCCGGGCTTCGACCTCGCGGACGCGCGCGCGGCCCGCGAGGCGCTGGGCTCCTTCGACATCGACCACTCGGTGGCTCCCATCCCCGAGCGCGGCGGGCGCAAGGCGGGGCTCAAGGCGCTCAACGCCTTCCTCCAGCGCATGGACGGCTACGACACGCAGCGCAGCGACCCGGGCCGCGCGCTCCAGTCCGGCCTGTCTCCCTACTTCCACTGGGGCAATGTCTTCGCGGGGGAAGCGGCGCGCGCCGTCATCCGCTCGCGCGGCACGGACCACCCCGCCGTACGCACCTTCCTCGAGGAGCTGCTGGTGCGGCGCGAGCTGGCCTTCAACTTCTGCTTCCACACGCCCGTGCCCCGGCAGATGACCGTGGACTCCCTGCCCGCCTGGGCGCGCGAGACGCTGGCCACGCACCAGAAGGACGCGCGCGAGCACCTCTACACGCTGGAGCAGCTCGAAGCAGCGAAGACGGGCGACGGCCTGTGGAACGCATCCCAGCGCGAGCTGCTGGAGCGCGGCCGCATCCACAACTACCTGCGCATGCTCTGGGGCAAGAAGCTCCTGGAGTGGAGCCCCACCCCCGAGGAGGGCCTGCGCCGCATCGCCCTGCTCAACGACAAGTACGCGGTGGACGGGAGAGACCCGGCCAGCGTGGCCAACTTCATGTGGGTGCTGGGGCTGCACGACAGGCCCTTCCAGGAGCGGAAGGTGCTGGGCAAGGTGCGGCCCATGAGCTCGCCGCGCACGGCGGAGAAGTACGACCTGGCGCCCTACATGGCCCGCTGGGGCCGGCCCGGAGACCCGCCGGTGAAGCTCAAGCGCCCTCGGGGCGTGGCCGGCCGGTGAGCAAGCCTGTTGACATCCGCGCCATCAAAAGTGAGACGGCGGTTCCCTTCCCGTCCGTGGGCCACTAAAGCCACGGACGGGTCACCGACATCAGGAGCCGGGCCATGGGCATGATGAAGTTCGATATCCCCCACTCCCTCCCGAAGGAGGAGGTGAAGCAGCGCGTCGAGCAGCTGCTGAAGTACTGGAGCGGCAAGTACGGCGTGAAGACGGACTGGGCGGGCGACGGCGCCAAGATCGCCGGCAAGGTGATGGGCATCCAGATGGATGCGTCCTTCGTCATCACCGACAACCAGGTGCAGGGCGAGGGCACGGACCCGGGCATGCTCCTGCGCAGCAAGGCGAAGTCCTACCTGCAGGAGAAGTTCGCCTCGGTGCTGGACCCGAAGAAGACGCTGGACCAGGTGAAGAGCAACCTGTCCTAGCGGCGCGGTGGGCTCGCGGCCCCTGCGACACTCAGCGCAGGGGCTGCTCCTCCAGCGCGGCGAGCGCATAGCGCGCCGCGCGGGAGATGGCGTCCGCCGAGTCCGGCATCTCCGGGTAGTGCCCGGCCAGCGGCCGCTGCGGGTAGCGCAGCTGGGCAATGGCGTTGCGATAGCTGCGCCGTGCCGAGTCCGGCTCCTGAGAGCGCTCGAACACCTGCGCCAGCAGGTAGTGGCCGATGGCCAGCGTGGGCTCGAGGAACAGCGCCTTGCTCAACTCCGAGCGCGCCTCCTCCAGCTTCCCCGCCTGCAGCGCCGCGACGCCGCCGAACACGCGCGCCTCCACGCACAGCGGCTCGCGCTGTATCGCCTGCGCGAAGGCCTCCCGCGCCTCGGGGATGCGGCCCGTGAGCGAGAAGAGGTTGCCCAGCGTCAGCAGCGCGTCCAAGTCACTCGGCTCGTCCGCGAGCAGCCGCTGCACGCCGGCGATGGCGGCCGGGAAGTCGCCCTGCGCCATCTTCCGCACGGCCATGGCCAGGCGCTCCGCGGGCGGCAGCAGCTTGGGCCACGCGGCCACCTGCACGTCCGGCACGGCGCTGCGCGTGGGCGTCACCGCCGGAAGCTCCTGGGTGATGCGCGGACGCGGGGCCTCCGCGGGCGTCACCGCCGGGAGCTCCTGGGTGATGCGCGGGCGTCCCAGGTCTCCGGTGCGCGGCAGCGTCCCCACGGGCGGCGGCGTGGACGGCGTCGCCGGGGCGCCCGGGATGTGCACGTGTCCCTTCGGCGCGGGAGGCGGCGCGGAGGGGGCCGCGGGCTTCGCGGTCGCCGCCGGGGCGTGCGCGCCCTTCGACAGGGCGCCGGACGCGGTCTCGGCCTGGATGCGCTTGCGCAGGTCCGCGGCGAAGGACTCGGGCGTCTGCTGCGGCTTGGACGCGTCCGACTCACCCGGATACGGCGTGATGCGCAGCGGCGGCGGACGGGCGCCCTTGTCGCTCAGCGGGCGCCGGTACACGAAGGCGCCGTCCACTTCGATCATCTCGAAGCGGTCATAGACCTTGAAGAGGCTCTCCGAGTACCCCAGGAAGAGCAGCCCGCCCGGCCGCAGCGCGGCGAGGAAGCGGTCCATCAGACCGCGGATGGTGGGCAGGTCGAAGTAGATGATGACGTTGCGGCAGAGGATGAGGTCCAGCGAGGACAGCCCCACCTTGTCGAAGACGGGGGCCGCGAGGTTCTGCCCGTCGAAGCGGATGTAGTCGCGCAGCGTCTGCTGCGCCTCGTAGCCTTCGTCCACGGGACGGAAGAAGCGCTTGAGCCGCTCCTGGCTGATGCTGATGCAGCGGCGCTGGGTGAAGCGCCCCTGCCGCGCGGCCTCCACCGCGGCCAGGTTCAGGTCGGTGGCCAGGAGGTCCACCTCCATGGCCAGCGCGCCCAGCTCGGCCAGCACCATGGCCACGCTGTAGGGCTCCTCACCCGTCGCGCAGCCGGCGGACCAGACGGACACGCGGCGCATCTCCCGCCGGGCGCGCGTCACCAGCTCCGGCAGCACGCTCTTCTCCAGCGCGCGGAACTGCTTGGCGTCGCGGAAGAACTCGGTGTGCCCCACCGTCACCAGGGGGAGGAACGAGCGCAGCTCCTCCTCGCCACCCGGGCCGAAGAGCTGAGCGAGGTACTTCTCCGGCTCCTCCACGCCCACCACGGGCATGCGCGTGGAGAGCGCCAGGCGGAGGCTGTGGAAGCCGTCCGGCGTGATCTTCAGGCCCGCACGCTCCAGGAGGAGCGCGGCGAGCTGCTGGAGGACCTTGTTGCTCGGGGTCAGCACGCGTCCACCCACTGGAGCAACTGGGCTCCAATCCGGTCCAGGGGCAGCACTTCCTGCGCGGCGCCCATCAGCACGGCCTCGCGGGGCATGCCCCAGACGACGGACGTGGCCTCGTCCTGCGCGATGGTCCTTCCACCACGCTCCCGAATCTCCTTCAACCCTCGCGCGCCGTCGCGCCCCATGCCCGTCAGGATGACCCCGATGCAGCGCGGGCCGAAGGCCTCGCCCGCGGAAGTGAGCAGCATGTCACACGAAGGTCTGAAACCGCGGAGCGCGGGCCCGGAGTCCAGCTCCAGTCTGCCCTCCGGTCGGACCAACAGGTGACTGCCCGACGGTGCGATGTACACCGTGCCGGGCCCCATCACCACCCCGTCCTCCGCCTCCTTCACTCGCAGCGCCGTCTCCATGGCAAGCCAGTGGGCGAGGCCCTCGGTGAAGCCCTCGCTGATGTGCTGGCAGTACGCCACCGGCGCGGGGAAGCCGCGCGGAATCATCCGCAGCACCTGCGCCACCGCCTTGGGTCCGCCCAGCGACGCGGCGATGGCCACCAGCGGATACGGCGGAGGCGCGTCCTCGCGCGGCGTGCGCGGCAGCGGGCGCGTGCTCACCTGCCGCACCGCCTTCACCTGCGCCAGCATCACCAGCTTGCGCGAGACATGGCCCCAGAAGTCAGCGCCGGGAGTCGCCGGGCGCTCCACCACGTCCAGCGCGCCCAGGGCCACGGCCTGGAAGGCGTCCTGCCCGGACAGCGCGCCCGGGTGCAGCGCGAGGATGGGCACCGGCCGCTCCACCATGACCTGCTCAATCGCCTCCAGCGACTCGCGCGCGCTCAGGTCCACGAGCAGCACGTCCGGGAAGTGGCGCTGCACCGCCACCAGCGCGTTGGCGAACTCGACTTCCATGGGGCCCACGGGGACCAGCGACTCCCCGTCGAAGAGGCCGCGCGCGGCGAGCGCACGCAGCCCCTTGCCCACCATGAGCACCCGGAATGCCATTCCTGCCGCTGGAGGACCGCCCAAGCGTGGCTCCTCAGGTCAGCCGGTCGATGGCCTGCGCGAGAATCTCCACGCCCAGCTCACCCTTGACGAGGTAGGCGTCCGCACCCGCGTCCAGACCGCGGCGCTTGTCCTCCGGAGAGGCCAGCGAGGACAGGATGATGACGGGGATGCGGGCCACCGCCGGCGTGGACTTGAGCCGCCGCGCCAGCGAGAAGCCGTCCATCTTCGGCATCTGCACGTCGGTGAGGATGAGGTCGTACTGGTTGTTCTGCACCTTCGCGTACGCCTCCTCGCCGTCCTGCGCCTCCTCGAGCGAGTGCCCCAACGCCTTGACCAGCGCCCCTTCCGTGGCGCGGGCAATGGGCGAGTCGTCCACCAGCAGCACCCGCAGGCGCTTGGCCGCCGGAGCCTGGGTGACGGGACGCGCCATGCGGCGCACCTCGGCCATGATGTCCGGCACGTGCAGCAGCACGGCGATGCGGCCGTCCTCCAGCGCGGCGGTGCCGGCGATGAAGGGCGCGCCCTTGAGGAACTCGCCGCCGCAGGGCTTCACGGCCACTTCGCGCTCGTCCACGAAACCGTCCACGACGAGCGCCGCGTGGTCCTCGCCGTGACGCACCACCACCGCGGGCGGCTTGTCGAAGCGGTTGCCACCGTTGAGGCCCAACAGCGGCCCCAGCGCCACCAGCGCGGTGGGCTTGCCACGGTGACGCACCGCGAGCGTGCCGAAGATTTCGAGCCGGTCCTCGGGCTTCACGCGCATCACCGCTTCCACGTCCGCGGCGGGCATGCCGTAGACGTCGTCGCCCAGGCGCACCAGCAGCACCTTCATGAGGGCGAGCGACTGCGGCAGACGGAGCGTAATCGTGGTGCCACGGCCGATGCGGCTGTTGACGCCCACCGAGCCGCCCAGCGTCTCCACCTTCCGCTTCACCACGTCCATGCCCACGCCACGGCCGGACAGCTCGCTGACCTGGTCGCGGGTGGAGAAGCCGGGGCGGAAGATGAGCTCGATGGCCTCGCGCTCGGACAGCGCGGCGGCCTGCACCTGGGTGATGAGGCGCTTGTTGACGGCGGCCTGGCGCAGCCGCTCCGGGTCCATGCCGCGGCCGTCGTCCTCCACCTCGATGTGGAGCATGTCGCCGTCCACGCGGACCTTGATGCGGATGCGGCCCGTGAGCGGCTTGCCGAGCTGCTGACGAACGTCCGGGTTCTCCACGCCGTGGTCCACGGAGTTGCGCAGGAGGTGCACGAGCGCGTCGCGCACGTCACCGAGCATGGAGCGGTCCACGCCGATGTCGGCGTTCTCGATGACGAGGTCCACCTCCTTGCCCTGCGTGCGCGACATCTCGCGCACCGCGCGCGGGAAGGCGTCGAACACGGTGGACAGCGGCACCAGCCGGGCCTCGGCCACGTGGTCCGCCATCTTCGCGAGGTTGCCGTGCAGCGTGTTGATGCCGTCGTCGTTGCGCCGCACGAAGCGGAACGCATCGTCGCGCAGCATGTGGAGGTCGCTCTCCACGCGGTCCAGCAGCGCGCGCACGTCGGACGAGATGTCCAGATGCTCCGCCAGCCGCATGAACCTGTCACCGAGGCGGCTGAAGCGCTCGAAGAGCTCCTCCGTCTCGGAGCTGCGCAGCCGGCCGCGGGCGCTCTCCACGAGCAGGTCGCCCGCGAGCAGGCCCAGCGAGTCCAGCACCTCCACGTTGACGCGGATGGTGCGGTCCGCCACGGCGGACTTCGCCACGGCCTGTGCCTCTTCGGCGCCAGCAGCCGGAGCATGCGCTGCGGGAGCCTCCGCGCGCGGAGCCGGAGCCGCGGGCGCGGCGTGGGCCACGGGCTGCGCGGCGACCGGAGCCGGTGCAGCCACCGGAGCCGGAGCCGCCACGGGCGCCGCCACTGGAGCAGCGGGCGCCGCGGGCTTGGGGGCCGCGGGCTTGGGCCCGAACGAGGGCGGCTCCTGGCCGGAAACCTCGGCGAGCGCGCGGACCATCTCCGCGCTCGCGTCGTTGCCGGTGTTGGCGGACGCCAGGTCCTCGTTCAAATCAGAGAGGACGTCACACGCCCTGAGCAGGACGTCGGTGGCAATCTCCGTGGCCGTCTTGCCCTCGCGCTCGGCGCGCAGGACGTCCTCGGCGGCGTGCGCCAGCTGCCCGATGGCGGCCAGACCCAACATGCGGGCCTCGCCCTTCATCGTGTGCAGCTCGCGCGCGACGTCCTCCGCGGCCTGGTCCGCGGTCTCCTTCTCCAGGTCCAACACCCCCAGCTGAATCTTCTGGAGTCGGTCGGCTGTGACCTCCTGGAACTTCTTCAGGAGGGACTTCTTGAGTGCCTCGGTGTCCATGGCCGGCGTTCGCCCCTCCCGCTCCAGGAAGTGCTAGTCGGCCTTGAAGCGCTTGATGAGCTCTGCCAGCCGGCCCGCGAGCTGAGTGAGCTCCGCCGCCGCGCCCGTGGCCTGCTTGGACGCCTGCGTCGTCTGGCGCGTCACGTCCTCGATCTCCGCCATGGACGCCACGACCTGCTCCGTCGCCGTGCGCTGCTGCTGCGTGGCGAGGTTGATGACGCGGGCCGCGTCGCTGGTCTCCTGCACGCCGGCGAGGATTCCCTCCACCGCCTGCGCCGCCACCGCGCCCAGCTTCTCGCCGGACTCGGTCGCCGTCTTGGAAGCCTCCGCCGCACCGGCCGCCGCGGCCGTGGCCTCGCGAATCTCGGTGATGAGGTTCTTGATCTCCTTGGTGGAGTCCAGGACGTTCTCCGCGAGGCGCCGCATCTCCGCCGCGACGATGGAGAAGCCCTTGCCCGCCTCACCCGCGCGGCTGCCTTCCAGCGCCGCGTTCAGCGCCAGCAGGTCCGAGCGGTCCGCAATCTCGTCGATGACCTCGACCACCGTGCCGATGCGCTCCACGCGCTTGGACAGCTTGGCGATGGAGTCCGCCACCGCGACGCCGTCGCTGCGAATCTGCTGCATGGCCTGGATGAACTCGCCGATGGCGCCACGGCCCGCGCGAGCGGCACCGAGCGTCTCCTCGGCCACGCGCGCCACGCTGCCCGCGTTCTCCGCGATCTGCGCGGACGCGTGCTTCAGCTCCTCCATGGTGGCGGTCGTCTCGTGGATGGCCGCCGCCTGCTCCGTGGAGGACGTCTCGTGCTGCGTGGAGGCCGCGAGCACCTGGTTGGCGGACGAGGACAGGCGCAGCGCCGCCTCGTTGATCTCCCGCACGAAGGTGCGCAGCGTCTCGATGACCTTGCCGAAGCCCTCGAGCAGGGGCCCGAGCTGGGGGTCTTCGGTGGTGGTGTTCCACCGGGACAGGTCACCCTCGCGCACCAGGCCGATGAGCGAGTCCAGCGCCTGGTCGATTTCCTGCGCCGACACCTGCTTGCGGTGCTCGGACGCGGCGAGGTTGTCGAGCACCTGGTTCAAGAGGTGCGCCATCTCCGCGCCGCCCTCGCCCGCCAGCTCCTTGGGGACGCGGGCCTGGAGGTTGCCGGAGAGCACCGACAAGAGCGTGTCGGTGAAGGCCTTGTACTGCGCCGGGTTGGGGGACGTCGCCGTGTTGGCGCTGGCCTTGGCGCCCGCGGCCGCCTTGGAGGCGGGGGCCTTCCGAGGGGAGCGAGCCTTGGACGTGGACTTGTCGTTGGGGGTGTCCAGGGACATTGCGGTCAGTGCCTTCCTTGAGTTCCTTGGGTCCTGGCGGTTTCGACCAGATCGATGAGCAACACGGCGCGTTCCTCTTCGAGGCACACGCCTACTGCATAGGGAGCCGCGCCGGCCGTGGGGGGCATCCGGCGGAGCGAGGAGAACGGGATGGTGCGGACGGCGTGGACGGCGTCCACCTTCAGGTGGCCCTCGCCTTCCGGCGTGTCGAAGACGAGCGCGCGGTGGCCTCGGTGCGGCAGGCCCAACTCGGGCAGCGTGATGTCTTCCGGCAGCGAGCGGTCGATGCGCAGCACCTGCGACGCGTCGGTGCCGTACACCGAGTCGCCGATGTCGAAGAAGAGGATGTCCACCTGGTTCTTCTCCTGCGGCTGCTCGTCGTTCATCGAGCCACCGCCCGCTGCCGCGCCGTCTGGAGCAGCTTGGAGAAGTTGAGGAGGTTGATGGCGTCCTGCGCGCCGTGGCCATGCACCACGCCGAGCAGGTGCTCGGCGGCGGCGTCACCGCCCAGCGGCGGAGGGAGGATGTCCGCCACGGGAATGCGGCGCAGGCCGAGCACCGTGTCCGCGACGACACCGGCCACGTAGCTGCCGGTGATGCCGACGAACAGGCGGGTACGCGGGCCGATGCGCGCCTCTCCCTTGGAGAGGAAGCGCAGCAGGTCGACGACGGGCAGCACCTCGCCCCGGTGGCCGGTGACACCCATGATGAAGGAGGGTGTCCTCGGCAGGGGGGTAAGCAGGCCGGCGCGGAGTACCTCGAGCACATTCTCGCTGGGCACGCCAAGCCTCAGGTCTCCCACTCGGAAGCAGAAGAACTCCTGCTCCGGACGGGCCTGGGCGGCCACAGCGCGGTCCGGGGCCATCCGGAGAGCTCGCTGGAGGGGTGTCGGGGTCGTGGTCAAGGCGGCAAAGTATCCGGAGGGGACGAAAACCGGTCAAGTGGACGCGATGGGCCGGCCGCCTGGTCGCCGTTTCGATGGTCCGCGCGGATTCAAAGGTGTAGGGTTAGCGGGATTCCTTTGAGGAGGACGATGTCGCGCGTACTGGTCATTGACGACAGCCCGATGCTGGTGGAGCTCACCGTACGGGCCCTCACCGCCGCCGGCTACCAGGCGAGCGGCGCGCAGGACCTGGCCAGCCTCGACCAGAAGCTCACCGAGGGGCCGTTCGCGCTCATCCTCATGGACGTGAACATGCCGGAGATGTTCGGCGACGACGTCGTCGAATACCTCCGCCGACAGAAGAACGTCACGGCCAAGCTGGTGCTGTACTCCGACATCCCGGAGGCGGAGCTGGCCGGCAAGACGAAGGCGTCCGGCGCGGATGGCTACATCCTCAAGAGCGGCGGCCTGGAGGCCGTGCTCGGCGGCGTCATGGGGCTCATCGGACCTCCGGCGCTGGGCGTGCCCACCGCCGTACCCGGGGCACCTGCCGCCGCCCCCGCCGCCGCACCGCAGGCTCCCGCCGCCTCGGCCGCGCCCGCCCCCGCCGCGAAGCCGGCCGCCACGGGCGCGCGCAAGCCGCGCATCCTCATCGTGGATGACAGCGAGATGACGGCCCGCATCATCGAAGCGGACCTCGTGTCCAAGGGCTTCGAGGTGCACGTGGCCGACACCGCGGACAAGGCCACGAAGATCATCCTCAAGAAGCAGACGCGTCCGGACCTGGTGCTGCTGGACGTGCGGATGCCCAACGTGAATGGCGAGCAGTTCTGCCGCTTCATCAAGAGCAACAGCCTCTTCAAGGGCATCAAGGTGCTGCTGTGCTCCGGTGAGAATGTCGAGGAGCTCCAGCGCATCTGCCGCGAGGCCGGCGCCGACGGCTACATCCCCAAGGACGCGGTGATGGGGAACCTCGTGGCCAAGGAGCTGATGCCCACGGGCAACGAGTAACGCAACGGTGGAGTAACGAGGCTGCTGAGCCAGCCCCGCCCCTCTTCCGACCGCGCCTCGACGCGTCTACCTGCGCCCCGCGGCGTTCTCGCGCTCCTCCAGCCCGCGCGCGAAGTTGCCGATGACGAGCCCCGGCCGCGCCGCCTTCAGCCGCTGGAGCAGCGTGCGGATGCCCACGGGCTCACCACCCGCGCCCTTGTCTCGCGCCACCTCCAGGTACTGAATCGGGTCGATGCACAGCGAGCGCGTCTGCACCTGGTCCACGCGGTACTTCTTCACCAGCCGCTCCAGCGCCTTCACCTCGCCCTCGCGGTCCGTGACGCCGGGGAACAGGAGCAGGTTCAGCGCGAGGTACGCACCGCGCTCACGCGCCAGCGCAATGGACGCCTCCACGTCCTCCCAGCCGTACTTCACCGGCTTGTAGTAGGCCTCGTAGAGGTCCTTCACCGCCGAGTTGAGCGACACGCGGATGGCGTCCAGCCCCGCGTCGAACAGCGCCACCAGCCCCTTCGTGAGGCTGGCGTTGGTGTTGATGTTGATGGAGCCCTTGTCCGTGTGCGCGCGCATGAAGCGGATGGCTTCCGCAATCTGCTTCCAGCGCGTGAGCGGCTCACCCTCGCAGCCCTGCCCGAAGCTGACCATGGTGCGGCCCGGCGCGTGCTCCAGGTGGAACAGGCCAATCTGGCCCATCTCCTCGCCGGTGGGCCCGTCGTCCATGCGCTCGTGCGACGCGGGCGGCCCGTCCGCGGGCTGGTCTGAGATGCAGCCCACGCAGCGCGCGTTGCACATGACGGACGCGGGGATGGCGGCCTCGTCCCGCACGTAGAACGTGTTCTGCGACGTGAAGCACCGGTAGATGAGCGCGCACGTCTTGAGCTGCTTCAGCACGCGGTTGTCGGGGAAGCGCTCCATGTGCTTCTCCACCAGCGCCTTCATGTCCGGCGTGGAGTAGCGCTCCGGGTCCCAGTGCGCGCGGCGGTCCGTGTGAATGGCCCACGCCACCGGCCCGTCATCCACCCACGCGGCCGCGGTGTACGCCCACTGCGGCAGCACCGGTCCGCTGCCCTTCACCTCACCGGGGAGGAACGTGCGCGTGTAGCCCGGTGGCAGCAGCGCGCCCACTGCATTGGGCACGAATGTCTTCCCGCCAACCTTCATCTCCCGCACCAGCTCCAGCTCGCCCGTCTCCGGGTGGAGCCCCACGGGCAGGCGGCCGGGCAGGTGCACCAGCCTTCCGGCCGACGGCAGGGGAATGGGCTTGTCCTGGGGCGGCACGAGCTCCTCGCCGCTGCGCAGCGTGGCGAGCAGGTAGGGGTGCTCCATCACCTTCCCCTTCGGGTCGGCGAACAGCAGCTTCGGTGCGGACGTCATGTCTTCCTCAACTACCACCTGCCTCGCGTTTCTTCGACGCTGAAGCACCGCGAGACGCATTGCATTCAACGCCACGCGTCATACGTCAGGGGTTATTCCCTCTCAACGAAGTCATGCGTCCGGCTACCGGGCGCGGCTTGATTCCGGACGGCTTTTGTATAGGGTCCGCGCGTTTTCAAGACCCCTTTTGGAGGCAGCCGTGATCGTCGGAGTTCCCAAGGAGATCAAAACCCGTGAGTACCGCGTCGGCATGGTTCCGGCGGGCGTGCGCGCGCTCACGAGCGCGGGCCACACGGTGCTGGTCGAGACGAACGCCGGCGTTGGCTCCGGCATCCCGGACTCGGAGTACCAGCGCGTCGGCGCGCAGATTGTCGCCAGCGCGGACGAGGTCTGGAAGCGCGCGGAGATGATCGTCAAGGTGAAGGAGCCTATCGCGCCCGAGTACGAGCGCATCCAGCCCGGGCAGATCATCTACACGTACTTCCATCTGGCCGGCGTGGACCCGGAGCTGACGAAGACGTTGATCAAGAAGAAGGCCGCGGCCGTCGCGTACGAGACGCTGCAGCTGGATGACGGCAGCCTGCCGCTGCTCAAGCCCATGTCCGAGGTGGCCGGGAAGATGGCCATCCAGGTGGGCGCCGCGTGCCTGGAGAAGGCGCACGGTGGCAAGGGCATCCTGCTGGGCGGCGTGCCCGGCGTGCGCCGCGGCCGCGTCACCGTCATCGGCGGCGGCGTGGTGGGCCTGTGCGCCGCGAAGGTGGCGGTGGGCATGGGCGCCGAGGTCACCATCCTCGACGTCAACCTGGAGCGCCTCACCTACCTGGACGACGTGTTCCTCGGCCGCGTCAGCGTGCTGGCCTCGGACACGGAGAGCATCGCCAAGTCCGTGCGCGAGTCCGACCTCGTCATCGGCGGCGTGCTCATCCCCGGCGGCAAGGCCCCGAAGCTCGTCTCCGAGGCCCTCATCTCCGAGATGGGCGCCGGCTCCGTCGTCGTCGACGTCGCGGTGGACCAGGGCGGCTGCATCGAGACCTGCAAGCCCACCACGCACGACAACCCCACGTTCACCGTCCACGGCGTCGTCCACTACTGCGTGGCCAACATGCCCGGCGCGGTGCCGCAGACGTCCACGTACGCGCTCACCAACACCACCCGCCCCTACGCCCGCAAGATTGCCGACATGGGCCTGGTGGAGGCCGTGAAGTCCGACCGCGCCCTGGCCCGTGCGATGAACACCTACAACGGCCACGTCACCTACGAGGCCGTCGCCAAGGACATGGGCTACGACTACGTGCCCCTGACGGACGCGCTCGCCGGCCGCAAGTAGGCCCACCGAGCGGCCAATCGAGCAGTGCCCGGCGGGGAGGTTCGGATGGCGACATCCGGCCTCCCCGCTCGTTATTCACGGTGGGGAATAACTTCTCCCGTCCGGCGTCTTGCGTTCCCGAAGCGGGCGTGCGGGCGGGTGTCGCAGGGATGCCGTTGTTGCCCAGTCTGTTCCCATGCATACATTGATGGGCAGGCGACAACTCATTCCCCAATTGTTTCGGGCCCTTGGAAGGCGGGACATGTTGGACTTCAGGCAACCCAACCGAACGAAGCAGGAATTCGAGGAACTGGCGCTGGCCCATCTGGACCCGCTCTATTCCGCGGCCCTTCGGCTGACGAAGAACGAGCGCGATGCGGAGGACCTCGTCCAGGACACCTGCATGCGGGCCTACCGCTTCTTCGACAAGTTCGAGCGGGGCACCAACATCAAGGCCTGGCTGTTCAAGATCCTCACGAACACGTTCATCAACCGGTACCGGCGCAAGGTGAAGGAGCGCACGGTGGTGGAGGGCGTGGAGCGCGAGGCCGTGCACGAGCGCTTCGTGAGCCGGGACGCGACGGACTTCGCGGCCAACCCGGAGCAGTATTTCTTCGACCGCCTGCTGTCGGACGACGTGCTGCGCGCCATCGACGCGCTGCCCATCGACTTCCGGCTGGTGGTCATCCTCGCGGACCTCCAGGAGTTCTCCTACAAGGAGATTGCGGAGATTCTCGAGTGCCCCGTCGGTACGGTGATGAGCCGCCTGTTCCGCGGCCGCAAGCTCCTGCAGAAGAACCTGAGGGAGTACGCGGAGGGCCAGGGCGTCTTCCGGCATGATGGTGAGCCGGTGAACGCTCCCGCGGACCTGGAGGAGTACCGCAACAGGAAGAAGACGGGGTAGAAACAGGTTCCACCCGCGCGCCCATGACCTGCCAGGAACTCGAACGGCTCCTCTATCCGTACCTCGACGGCGAATTCCAGCCCGGGGAACGTGCGGACCTCGAAACCCACCTCTCCGGGTGCGCTGCATGCCAGCGCCGCGTGGAGGAGGAGCAGCAGATGCAGCAGGCGCTGCGGCGGGCCGCGCGCCACTCCGTGCAGCAGATGCGGGCCCCCGCGTCGCTGCGCGCGGGCATCGAGGTGGGGCTCAGGCAGCAGCAGCGCCGCGCCCAGTACGGTGTGTGGCTGCGTGCGGGCGCCATGGCCCTGGTGGTGGTGACGGTGGGCGGAGGCTGGGTCGCCTACCAGGCGCAGCAGCAGCAGCGCCTCGCCCGCCGCGAGGCCATCCAGCGCCACAACAAGGTGCTGCCCTTCGAAATCGCCTCTGCCTCGCCCGAGCAGATGGAGCAGTGGTTCAAGGGCAACGTGGACCCTCGCGTCACGGTGCCGCAGTTCCCCAAGGCCAAGCCGCTGGGCGGGCGCATCTCCATCCTCAACGGCAAGGAAGTCGCGTACATCAGCTACGAGACGCTGCCGGAGAACGAGGGTGAGCCGAGCCGCCGGCTGGGCGTCTTCGTGCTCCCCGACGACAGCGAGGCAGCCGCCCCGAAGGTGCAGGCGCTGAAGGCCGTCGAGGTGGACTCCGCGCAGGGCTACAACGTCGTGACCTGGCGGGACGACGAAATCGTCTACGAGATGGTCACCGACATGGACGAGGACGACATCCGCCGGCTCCTCGCGGAGCGCGACAACGGTGGCGCCCTGGCCCGCAAGTCGGAGCCCCAGCAGTCCGAGGAGCGGCTCTTCACGCCCGCGCCCGCGCAGCACTCGCGCTCGTCCGTTCCCTTCGAGAAGACGTCGTACCCGCGCTGATCCGCGCGTCGCGCTCGCGCTCCCGTCCCTTCCGTTGCCTTCGAGACGGTGACGTCGCCGCGCTGAATCAGGCCGCTACAGGTCCCCGCAAACGTCGGCTGCCTGACGCCTGCCCGCTCGACGGGCGGGCGGATTTCCGTCTGGCCCGAACATTGACGCTCCCGTGTATGGCCGATAGCCTCGACGGCGAATTCATATTTCGCGCGCTGCCGCCCGAGGGTTGCCCACGCGCGCGCCGCACCGCAGGACGGGCCGTCCTTCCATGTCCAAGAAAATCCTGATCGTCGAAAAGAGTGACTCCGGCCTCGCAGGCACGCTGCGCCCCGCGCTGGAGGCACGCGGCTTCACGGTGGAGGACACCTCCGACGGCAAGAACAGCGTGGAGCAGATCCGCCGGGACAGGCCGGACCTGACCATCATCGCCGTGGAGCTGTCCGCGGGACAGAACGGCTACCTCATCTGCGGCAAGCTGAAGAAGGACGACGACCTCAAGAACGTCCCCATCGTCATCGTCGGCAACCCGGACGGCTTCGCGCAGCACCGCAAGCTGAAGGCGCACGCGGACGAGTACGTGGCCATGCCGGTGGACGCCAACCTCCTGGTGGAGCGCGTGGGCGCGCTCATCGGCTTCCCGGAGCTGCCGGCGGCCGAGGACGTCGTGGACGAGAGCCTCACGCTGGACGCGCTCGGCGACGAGCCGATGACGGCGGACTTCGGCGAGGAGATTTCCGTCGACACCGGCGAGGAGGCCGCGGTGCAGGGCGAGGAGCTGGACCTCGACGCGGCCTTCAGCGACATGTCCGCGCCGGAGAACGAGCCCTCGATTGACGAGGAGCCCGTCGTCGCCCCGCCGGAGGCGGTGGTGGAGGGCGTGGAGGAGGACTTCTCCTCGCTGGACGCGCTCGGCTCGGACGCGGATGACGCGCTCGACGCGCTGGATGACTCGGAGAAGACGGTGGTGGGCTTCATGCCCCCGGCGCCGCCGGAGCCCGTGCGCCCGCCGCCGGAGCCCGTGCGTCCCCCGCCCGAGCCCGTCCGCGCCGCGACGCCCGCCCCCGTGGCCACGCCCGCGCGCACGCCTCCTCCGGCCGCGCGCCCCACGCCGGCTACCGCGCCCGCCGCGGCTCCGGCCATGTCCGCGGCGGACGCGGCGGAGCTGCGCAACCTGCGCGCGAAGGTGGCCGAGCTCCAGGGCGCGCTCACCGACGCCAACGGTCAGGCCTCGCAGGCCGAGGACCGCGTGCGCGAGCTGGAGGCCGAGCTGGAGAGCAAGGCCACCGAGCTGGAGACGGCGCGCGCGGCCAGCGGGAAGAACGACAAGGACACCTTCGCCCTCCGGGATGCCGTCAACAAGCGGGACAAGGAAATCCTCCGCCTGAAGACGGAGCTGAACCAGAAGGACCAGGAGATTGTCGAGCTCAAGGACCAGCACCTGGAGCTGGAGCAGAAGGCCAGCACCGCCGAGTCCGAGATTGCTCGCCGTGACGCGCAGATCAAGACGCTGACCACCAAGGCGGACACGCTGGCGGCGGAGCGCAAGCGCGTGGATCAGCAGCTCGCCGCCGCGAAGGAAGAGGCTCGCGGCGCCAACGCGCAGCTCACCGCGCTCCAGGCGGAGCTGGACCAGCACCAGGCCCACGCCCAGGCACTGGGCGCCGAGGTGGAGGAGCTGCGCGGCCGCACCGGCCAGCTCGAGGCGGACCTGCAGGCCGCCCAGGAGGAGGCCGAGAATCTGCGCGGCCAGGTGGACGCCGCCCAGCGCGAGGCCGAGTCCCTGCGGGCACAGCTCGAGGAGGCCAACATGCAGCTCTCCGAGCATGGCACCCGCGCGGCCGAGGAGGCCGAGTCGCTGCGCAAGCGCATCAGCGAGCTGGAGGCCGCCGCGGTGCGCGACGAGGAGCGCGTGACGAAGCTCTACGCGCGCATCAAGAACGACGAGAAGCTGCGCGAGAAGACGAAGAAGGCGCTCGCCATCGCCCAGCAGCTCCTCGACGAGCCCGCGTCCTCCGTGGCCGACGCGGACGAGGCCGCAGCCTGAAGTCCTCCGGTGCGTCCCCCGGGCCCTGAATGCAGGGCCCGGAGTTGATGCCCAGCGCCGCGCTCCGCCCTACCCCTGCTTCTTCGGAGCGGTCTTCTTCTCGTGCAGCTTCTTCGCGAAGCCCTGCACGGCGGCGGGCACGTTCTTGTCGCGAGCCAGGTCCTTCAGCTCGGCGTCGCGGAACGCGTTGAGGAACTTCATGGTGACGGTGAGCGGCACCTTGGGGTTCTTCACCAGCGCCAGCTTCACCTTGTGGTTCTTCGTCCACTCGCGGTTGTTGTAGATGACGCGCAGGACGTCATCCATCATCGCCTTGTTGGCCGCGCAGGACAGCACCTCGCCGTCGGTGATGCGCGGGCTGCGGATGACGGCCACCGCCACCAGCTTGTTGGTCTCCCGGATGAGCGCGCCGCGGGCCTCCTTGTTGCCCAGCGTGGCGAGCTTGATCTTCTCCGCGATGGACATCTTCATGATCTTCTGGGCAAGGGTCAGCTTCTTGCCCTCCTCCATGGGGGCGGCGTCCTCCTTCGCCACCTCCTCGAACTCCTGGAGGATCTGCTCGGCGGTGGGCCCTGGGTCCGGCGGGGCCTCGGCGGCCGCGGGGCCAAAGAGGCGCACGCGCGCCGCCTTCATCTGCGGCACGTCCGCGAGCATCATCCCGCTGCGCACCGCGAAGTCGCAGACGCTGTCGGTGAGCGACACCGGCACGTTGGGGTTGATGCAGAGGTTGCGGAGGATGTCCTCGTGGCGCAGCAGGCGGAGCTGGTTCTGCCCGATGATTTCCGCCAGCTTCGCGGAGCAGTCCTTCGCCACGTCGGCCACGGCCTCGTCGGGGGTGCTGGCGTTGAGGACCAGCATCTCCGCGTAGGTCTCCTTGCCCTTGAGCAGGCCGAGGAAGTAGCCCAGCACGGGCGGCTGCACCTCCTCGTCGCGCGTGGCGGAGCCGAGAATCTTGTCCGGGAGGCCGGCGGCCGTCTTCGCCGCCGTCTCGCGCACGCCGGCGTCCGGGTCGAACGTCAGCATGAAGAGCGCGCCGAGCATGTCCGACGGGCTGAGCGGCACCAGAGACTTGGCCGCCATCATCCGTAGCGGCACCGGCGCGGCCGGGTCCACGTGCTTACGCAGGTTGGGCGGCAGGAACTCCGCGTTGAAGGGACACCCGGGCGGCGGCGCTGGGACTGCGTTGGGGACGGCGGTGGTCATGACGCGTGATTCCTTCCGTAGATGATGCGCAGGCCCTCGAGCGTGAGGAACTCGTCCACCTCGTGGATGGCCTTGGACTCGCTGGCCACGAGCGGCGCCAGGCCTCCGGTGGCGACGACGCGCACCGGGAAGCCGAGGTCCGCCTGCATGCGCGCGCAGATGCCGTCCACCAGCCCCACGTAGCCAAAGACGAGGCCGGACTGGATGGAGTGCACCGTGTTGCGGCCGATGACGTGCGGCGGCCGCGCGAACTCCACGCGCGGCAGCTTGGAGGCGTTCTGGAACAGGGCCTCCATGGCGATGTTGATGCCGGGGCAGATGGCGCCGCCGAGGTACTCGCCCTTGGGCGACACGGCGTCGAAAGTCGTGGCGGTGCCGAAGTCCACGACGATGATTCCCGAGTGGTGCTTCTCGAAGGCGGAGACCGCGTTGACGATGCGGTCCGCGCCCACCTCGCGGGGGTTGTCGTAGAGGATGGGCATGCCCGTCTTCACGCCGGGCCCGACGAACATGGGGCGCGTGCGGAAGTAGCGCTCGCTCATCTTCTCCAGGTTGAACTGGAGCGGCGGCACCACGCTGGACACCACCACCGCCCCCACCTTGTTCGGGTCGATGCCGCTGTGGGTGAAGAGCTGGCGGACGAGGATGCCGTACTCGTCCGAGGTACGGCGGGTGCTCGTCTCCACACGCCAGTGGTCCAGGAGGCGCCGGCCTTCGAAGACACCCAGGACGGTGTTGGTGTTGCCAACGTCGATGGCCAGGAGCATCACGACGCGCACTCTACCGCGAAGGCGGGCCCCACGAATCTCCCACCTCCGGAGCCAGGGGGGCGCTACCGGGGACGGACCGGCTTGCGGGGGCGGAGCTGCTCCACGTCGCCCGCGAGCACCCGCTCGAGCGAGCCCCCCTCCGTCCGCACCAGCAGCGCGCCGGACGGGTCGATGTCCTCGGCCCGCCCGCGCAGCTCCTGCCGGTCCGTGCGCACCAGCACGTCCTGCCCCAGCGTGGAGGACAGCGCCTTCCAGCGGGCGCGCACCGGGTCGAAGCCCTCGTCGAGGTAAGTGTCCAGCCACTCCTCCAACCGGCCCCAGAGGGCGGCGGCGAAGCGGGCGCGCGGCACGCGCTGGCCGCTGGCGAGGGCCAGGGAGGTGGCCGTCTCGCGCAGCTCCTCGGGGAAGTGCTCGGCCTGGGAGTTGAGGTTGACGCCCACGCCCACAATCACGAAGTGCACGCGCTCGGGCTCGGCGGACAGCTCCGTGAGGATGCCCGCCACCTTGCGGCCGTCGAGGTGGACGTCGTTGGGCCACTTGATGGCGGCCTCCGTCTTCCAGTCGCGCAGCGTCTCGGCCAGCGCCACGGCGGCCACCAGCGTCAGCTCCGGGGCGCGCTGCGGTGGCAGCTCCGGGCGGAGGATGGCGGAGAAGTACAGGTTGAGGCCCGGCGGCGACACCCACGCGCGGCCCCGGCGGCCCTTGCCGGCCGTCTGCTGCTCGGCCACCACCACCTCGCCGTGCTCGGCGCCGTCCTGCGCCAGCCGGAAGGCCAGCTCGTTGGTGGAGCCCACCGAGTCGTGGTGGTGCACGGTGCGGCCCAAATCATGCGTCGTCAGCAGCGGGGCCAGCTCCAGCGAGGTGAGCCGGTCCGGCACCTCCAGCAGGCGGTAGCCCCGGGCGGACACCGCCTCGATGCGGTACCCCTTGGTGCGCAGCGCCTCCACGCGCTTCCACACGGCGGTGCGGGACAGGCCCAGCTTGCCGGAGAGCGCCTCTCCAGAGGTGTAGTCGCTGCCGCTCTCGGAGAGGAAGCCCAGGATGAGCTCCTCCTGCGTCTGCTCGGCCGAATCGACAGGCATGAAAGAACCCTCGGAAGAAACGCCAGGGTACGGAGGGGCGGCCGGGCTTTCAACCCGCCACGTCTCCCCCCGTCCCCTCCCCGTCCCTCCGGAGGGCTTTCAGCCGGCCGGAGCGGGCGCGGGAGGCGTCCGTCCGCCGCCCTGGCCATCCGCGAGCGTCCAGGCCGTGAGCTCCATGAGGACCTGCGGGGTGCGCTGGCCGTCCTTCGCCTCCACGGAGATGTCCAGGCGGACGATGCCCACGCCGGGGGCGAAGGTCATGGTGTTCACCAGGGTGGCGTTGGCATCCATGCGGTTGCGGCCCTCCACCTGGACGCAGCCCTGGAAGGTGCCGGCGGGCGCCTGGCACGTCACGCCGACGCCGAGGATGCGGTAGCGCTCCGTGGACGAGACGGACACGACGTTGGTCCACGCGTGGCCCTCCTCCAGCGGCCCCCGCAGCAGGTAGCGCTTGTCGTCGCGCAGGCCGTAGGCATCCACCGCGAGGCGGCCCCGCTGGTTGTCGATGAAGTAGCCGTCCTCCTGCCCGAGGATCTCCACCGTCACCTGCTTGTTGGCGATGCCGTTGAGGCGGTACGTCCAGCGGTTGCCCACCGCGAGCGGGTAGTACTGGGCCACGTTGTCGGTGGTGGACGACGCCTTCGGCGCGGTCTCCACATTCTTCGAGCAGCCGCTGCCCAGCACCAGGGTGGCCGCCATCAGGGCTGCCACCGCCACACCGAATGAACGCTTCATCAGGTTGTCAGTCCGCGTGACCCGTGCCACGCGCCTCCGCCGTCGCATGCTTGCGCGAAGCGTAGAGCGTGTCCAACGCCTGCTGCGCCGCGGCCTGCACGGCGGGCGCGTCGTGGCCCTGCGCCACCGTGTAGAGGTACGCCTCCGCCTCCGGGCCGCCAATCTCGCCCACGGCGAAGACGATTTCCTGCACGAAGCCGAGGTCCTTGCCCCGCGCCAGGTCGATGAGCACGGGCACCGCGGAGCGCGCCTTCATCTCCACCAGCGTGCCCATGGTCTTCCGCAGGGAGTCCGCGTCGGTGGCTTCCTTCAACTGGTCGATGAGCAGCGGCGCGGCGGCCGGGTGACGGCGCTCCGCCAGCGTGCGCAGGGCGACGTTCCGCGTGGGCGGGTCGTTGGCCCGCAGGTCCTGAACCAGCACCTCGTCGGAGCGGTCCAGCGCGGCGAGCTGCAACGCGGCGGAGCTCGTCACCTGACGCAGCACGCTCTGCAGCGCCTCGCGCATGGCCTTCTGGCGGCCCGCGGGCGAGTCCTCCTCGACAGGGGCCTCGCCCAGGCCGACCACTTCGTATTGCTGCGGGAGGTCGCCGCCGAAGCGCTCCAGGGTGAGGCTGCCGCCGACCTCGGCGTAGCTGCGGGGGTCTCCGTCCTTCAGCACCTCGCGGGTGAAGGGCACGTCCAGCGTCAGGCGCCAGGGACGGACCTCACTGGGGGCGTCGTCCGACTGTGGCTCGAAGCGACCGGAGGCCTTCAGGGCATCGGTGAGGAGCACCGCCACACCTTCAGGGGCGAGGCCCAGCAAGGCGTTGTCCTTCACCGTGGAGCCGGAGACCTCCACCGGCGCCACCGGGTAGCGCGGCGCCTGCGAACGGCAGGCACCGAAAAGGACGACGCAGGAGGCGAGCACCAGGGCCGGCTTCATCGCCCCTTCAGGTTAACACCCGGAGAGCGACGGCGCCGACCATTCCCCGCACGGCTGGCGCTCCCCGCCGGCTCTGGCAGGCAGTGGAGCGGTTCGGAGGCGTCTGTCGGCGCTCGGCTGCTTGTCGCAAGTGGAGGCGTCCGGAGGCGTTTCACCACGCGCCCGGACGCCGTTTCCTACACCAACGTCGCCAGTTCAGCCCTGGCCGCCGCCAGACGAGTCCGGAGGCGTGTCGCGACGCTCGGACGCCTCTCGCACCTCCTGCGACTCGGTGGCAGTCGGGGACCCGACAGTCTGGGAGGCCTCGGTGCCGGGCTGGGCCGCGGTGGCCTCGCTCGAAGCAGCGGCGGCCGCCTCACCCGACGGAGCCGCGACGGTGACCTCGGCCGAAGGAGCGACGGTTGCCGCACCCTCGCCAGGAGCCTCGGCAGTGGTGGCCTCGGCGGACGGAGCCACAGCAGCGCCCTCGGCGGCAGGCGTACCCGCACTGGTGGCAGTGCCCTCGGCGGACGGAGCCCCCTCGGCGGCGGTGGCTTCAGCGGAAGGCGCCACGGTGGCAGCCCCCTCCGTCCCCGGAGTCGCGGCAGCGGCGCCCTCGGCCGAAGGCGTCGCACCCGGCGCGGCACCCGCCTCACCGGCGCGGTTGCCACGGCCGCGACGACCGCGACGACGACGGCGGCGGCGCTTGCGCTCGCCCTGGGCGGCCTCGCCACCCTCGGCGGCACCCTCCGGCCTGGCCCCGCCGACGAACGCGGTCGCGGCCTCCAGGTCATCGTCCTCGCCCTCGTCGTCCTCGTCGCCCTCCTCGTCCTCGCCCGCCTGCTGCACGGGCGCGGGGGCCGGCGCGGCGAGCGGCGAGCCCTCGGTGGCGGGGGTCGCGGACGTGGCCTCGGCGGCCTCGGACACCTCGGAAGTCGCCTCCGCCTCGCGGGCCTCGCGGGCCTCGCGCTCGCGGCGGCGCTTCTCGCGCGGGCGCTCGGGGGTGGCCTCCGCGGAAGCCTCCTCGCCCTCGCCTCGGGCCTGCTTCTCGCGCTGACGCTCCTCGCGGCGCTTCTGGGCCTCCTCGGCGTCCAGCTTCGCGGCCTCGAAGAACTTCTCGTCGACCTCGTACAGCTCCACGCGGGTGACGGTGACGGCCGTCTCCGCCTCGAGGAACTTCTCGCCCAGCGCGTCACCGCACCAGAGCATCACCAGCGAGCCGCTGGCCTGCGCCTCGGTGCGCGCGTCACCGCGCACGTCGCCCGCGCTCACCAGCAGGCCCACCTGCGCCGAGTAGTGGCCCAGGTCGCGCCGCAGCTCCTGCACCGTCTTGCGGTCGATGGCGGGCACGCCCTTCAGCATGCGCACCGCGTAGCGCAGCTCCACGCTGCCCTCGCGCTTGCGCGCCGTGAGCAGCGGCCCTTCCTTGGACCGCTTCGCCACCTTCAGCTCGCGGAAGCCCAGGCCGTGCATCATCTTCACGACGGACTTCTCGAACGTCCCCACATCCAGCTCGCCCAGGCGCTTGCGCAGCCCGCGCGCCACGGCGCGGCGCGCGTCCTTGAGCGTGGTGCGCAGCGTGGTGAGCAGCGCGACGTCCACCGTCGGCTCCGCGGCGGCCGCGGCGGCCGGCTTGCCCAGCACGGGGCGGCCCGCCTCCAGCGGAATGCCCAGCGCCTGCGCGAAGGCGGCCTGCAGCTCCAGCGGCGGGGCCTCGCTCGGCGCGCCAGCGCGCTCCAGCGTCACCTCGCCGGTCTCCTTGTTGAAGGAGTACTGCGGGCGGCGGCCGGCGTCGATGCGGCGCTGGTTGTCCTCCAGCAGCGCGGTGAGCACCGCCTCCACCGTCGTCTCCTCGGCACACAGCTCCTTGCCCCGGGCGCGCTCGATGAGCTGCTCGGTGCGCAGCGCGATGCCCTCTTCGCTGAGGATTTCGAACACCACCTCCGGCAGGGGCGGGAAGCGCTTGCGGCGGCCCCCCCGCTCCTCCTCCTCGTCGCGGCGGCGCTTGCGCTCACTGCCGCGGCCCGCCACCCGCACGTTGTCCACGCGCGGCTCCGGATGGCGCTCCGCCGGACGCAGCGGCGGAAGGTCCTCTTCCGGATGCGGCTCGATTACGCCAGTCTGTGCCAGGGCCTCCGCATCCTCGGGAATCGACCAGTCCACCAGCGCGAAGGTGTCCTTCGCCGTGACAATCACCTTGCGGTCCCTCGTGCGGCGCGCCATGGCTGCGAGGCGCGACAGCATCGTCACCTCAGGCGTCTTGCCCACGTGGGAAAGCAGGCTCTGCTGGATGGACTTCTCAGTGATTTCGAGAAAATGGAGGGGACGACCTTCGCTCTCCAGGACACGGAGCGCGGCCTCGTAGAATGTCATCGAGTATTCCCCAAGAATTCCGAACGGTTACAAAAATGTAGGTCCGTATGGGTGGCGGATGCTAGCCATCGCTAAACTGGCTTGTCAACGAACGGAAGAAGCCCATTAGAAGATGACTCGCATACGCATCGGACAGCGTTGGAAACGCGAACCCGCGACTTCCCCGCTCGATTCCATCGCACTGGAATTGGACGGGGTGGACCTGCTGTCCGGGGCCGTGGAGGAGTCCTTAGCAGAAGTAGTGCCCGCCCTGGTGCGCTCCGTTGCGGCCATCTACGGCGGGCGACAGCGGTTGGCCCAGGTCTCCCTACCCGAGGCCCACCTGGAGCTGGTGCTCCGCCGGGTGGGTCCGGAGGTGGAGCTGCTCGTGGCCAGCCTCGCCCGCCCGGCCCGGCTGCTACGGCCGCCGGTGCGCGTGGAGGTGGAGGAGCTGGCCGAGGCCGTGCGGGAGGGCGCCGAGCGGTTCCTCGCGGACGTCACCCGGGTAGCCCCCAAGGCGCTCTCCGCCTCCCTGGCCCAGGCGCTGGGCGAGCCGCTGAAGACCCTGCGCCGCTCCGCCCGGCCGCCCGAGGAGCCGCGCGCGAAGCCGGCCACGAAGCGGGTGGAGCCGCAGGAGGTCCCCGGCTTCGGCTTCGAGCTGCGCGATGTAGGCGTGCCCGCCGGCCGGGCGAGCGACCGGGGCACCGCCGGCACACTGGCGCCGCTGCTGGCCGGAGGCGAGGTGTGGCTGTCGCTGCCGGGCAAGCCCCAGGCGTGGCGGGTGCCCGGGCCACCGTTCCTCTCCGTGCTGGAGCTGTCGCGCCAGGCGGTGGAATTGGCCCGCGCGGTGGAGCTGGGCGAGGAGCGCTTCGAGCTGGCCCCCGCGGGCGCCAGGCCCGTGCTGCTGCTGGACCTCAAGGCCGGCAAGGCGAAGCCCGGGCGCCCCGGCACGCCCTTCCCGCTCGACGCCAAGGCGCTCGCGGGCGCCCTCTTCCACCTGGGCGAGTCCCTGGCCGCGGCCTTCGTGGAAGAGGACCGGACGCAGGTGGGCAACCCCTACCTCGTGGAGCTGGCGGAGCGCTGCCGTGAAGGCCTGTCGCACCTGCGCGGCGCGGTGCAGCCTCCCGAGGCGCAAGGCGCGGCGCGCGAGAAGAAGGCCCGCGCGGGCCGGGGCACGTCGAAGCCGCTGAAGGTGCCGGGCCGCCTGCGCCGGCTGCGCTTCGACCAACTGTGGGAGAAGCGCGGGCTGTCGGATTCCGAGGAGGCGAAGCTGCTGCTGGGCCGGCACGGGCCGGTGTACTGCGCGCCGCAGCTCGCGGCGGCCTTCTCGCGCAAGGACGGGGCGCTGCTGTGGAAGCGCGCGGCGCCGCTGGGCGTGGCGGCCTCCGCGGACGGACACGCGGTGGCGGCGGACATGACGCGCGTGTACGGCTTCACCGGCCGGGGCGCGGGCGCGCGCTGGCTGCACGACCACGACGGCATTCCGCTGGGCCCGCTGCTGCTGCGCAAGGACGGGCTGCTGCTCACCCTCTCCGAGGACCGCACCGTCGTCGCCTTCGCCGAGGCCACCGGCCGCGAGGTGTGGCGCCTCGCTCCGCCGCGCACGCAGCGAAGCTGGCTGGCCACGCAGGGCCACCGCGCGCTGGTGGGCACCGACTCGGGCTACCTCTACGGGCTGGACCTCACCGACGGACAGGTGCGCTACCGGATGCGCGCGCCCATGCCCTTCCACTGCCCGCCGGTGGCGTGGGGCCGGCGCTTCCTGTCCATGCTCGGGCGCGGCTCGCATTGGGTGGTGCTGCTCGCGGACGCACACACCGGCGAGTCCGTGTGGACGTACGAGCCGGACCTCACGCACCTCTCCGTGCCATTGCCGGTGGGCCCGCGCGTGTTCCTCGCCGGAGAGCGAGAGCGCGACGGCGTCCTCGTGTGCCTGGACTCGAAGGGCAAGCGCGTCTGGGAGCGGCCCCTGAACCTGGGGCCGGGGCCGTACGCGCTGTCGCCGCTGTCGCGCGCGGTGGTGGTGACGAGCCCCTCCGGCGCCGCCGCACGCGTGGCCGCCAACGGCACGGTGGACTGGCGCGTGGGCGCCGCGGGTGAGCCGCTCATCAACGCGCTCCCGGCCCGCACCGCACGAGGCGTGACGCTGGTTCCGGGCGAGCGCGTGCGGGCGGTGGACCCTCGCGGCGGACAGGTGCTCGCGGAGGTCCGGGTGGGCGTGGGGCTCGTCGCGCTCCAGGCGGACGTGCGCCTCAACCTCTACTTCCTCGACGACACCGGCACGCTGTCCGCATACCGGCTGGCTTCCCACTTCACCGTGGTGGAGTAGGCGCGGAGCTTCGTCTCCGCGCCCCTCCCCACCCGGCGGCTACTCGCTCTTCGCGGACTTCGCCGGGTCGATCTCCTCCTCGGGGCGCTCCTCCTGCGTCGCGCCCTCCCACGTCTCGCCGGCGCCGAGCTTCCATTCGGCGGGCACGTCCAGCTTCCACACGTACGTGGACGCGGCGTTGCCGCCCGAGCCGCTGTGCGAGGAGACGTTGATGGTCATCTCCATCTTCGCCACCTCGTTGGGCATCAGGTCCAAATCGTAGTGGCCGAGCACCATCTGCGGGGGGAACTGGGGGATGTAGCGCTCCGGGAAGTCCACCTTCATCGACGGGTCGCTGCCGCGCATCTCACCGAGCAGCTTCCCCTTCGCGTCCGTGAGCTTCCACACCGTGTCGAACGAGGCGCTGGTCAGCATCTTCCGGACCTTGCCCTCGTCCTTCATCGAGCGCTGCGCGCCCCACAGCACGAGCTGCAGGCGCACCTGCGGCTTGCCCATCACCATGGTGACGTCCGAGGACACGATGTCCAGGCGCATGCCCTTGTCGGTGGCCGTCCACACCGGGCGGTAGCGGCCCTCGCGGAGGCTGTCGAACACCTTCTTCGTGTACTCGTAGAAGGCCTTCTTGTCCGCGGCGCGCTCCTCCTTGCCGCTGCTCTCGCGCTTCTCCAGCTCGTCCAGGTAGCCGTCGAACTTCTTGTTGCCACCGAACTGGGTCAGGTGCGTGTCCACCTGGTCGAAGTACGCCTTGAAGAAGGGCGTCAGCTCGTCGCGGTAGGTGGCCTCGTCCGGGTTGGAGCGCATCCAACCGACGCGCTCGAGGTACTCGGCCAGGATGCGCTGGGCGTCCGCATCGCGCTGCGCGTCCCTCGCCTTGGAACTGGCGCTGCGGTAGCTCATGACGGCGGCGAGCAGCACCCCCGCGATGATGACGATGACTCCGAAGTAGCGCTTCACGAGCTGACTCCTGTGCGTTGGAGCCGGCAGTGATATGAAAATTCCCCAACGTGATCCAGGCCACCGGCACCCACCTGTTCGCCGTGCCGCTTCCCTTGGAGGAGGGGGAGCTGCTGGGCAATCCCCAGGTGGCCTGGGAGGCCTACGGGGAACCGTCAGACGGCAAAGCGGTGGTGCTGCTGCACGACGTCTCGCACTCGCATCGCGCGCTCGGTCCGGTAGAGGACGCTGCGTATCAGCCTTCCGGGTGGGCGCGTGCGCTCGTGGGCGAGGGCCTGGCGTTCGACCCCGCCAGCACGCCCGTGGTGGTGCCGGGCCTGCTGGGCAGCCCCTTCGGCACGACGTCTCCGGCGTCCGCGGACCCGGGGACGGGCGAGCGCTGGGGCCTCAGCCTGCCCCCGCTCACGGTGCTGGACATGGCGCGCGGAGTGTCCGCGTTGCTGCGCGCGCAGGGGCTGAAGCGGGTGCGCGCATTGGTGGGCGTGGGCCTGGGAGGCCAGGTGGCGCTGCGGCTGGCGGCGCTGTTCCCGGACCTGGCGGCGGGCGTGGTGACGCTGGGCACGGCGCGCGCGCTGCCCGAGGGCGTGCGCGAGAAGCTGGGCTTGTCGTGGCAGCTGCTGCGCGCGGACCCGGACTTCCGCGAGGGGCTCTACGGGCCGGACACGCTGCCGCGCAAGACGATGCGCCGGCTGCGGCTGGACTTCCAGAAGCTGCTGTTCGGGCGCGAGTACCTCGCCTCGCGCTGGCCGGACCCGGAGACCGCGCGCGTGGCGCTGGAGGCCGAGGCCGACGCGTTCGCGGAGACGTTCGACCCCGTGTCGTGGGCCACGCTGTGCTCGGCGTACGCGGGCTGCGACGTGGCGGACTGCTTCCCGCATATCCGCGCGCGGGTGCTGCTGGTGGCGGGCTCCACGGACGCGCTCGCGCCCGTGAATCGCGTGCGGGACACGTACCACCTGCTGAGCGCGGCGGGCGTGAGCGCGCGGCTGCTGGAGCTGCCGGGCCCGGGAGACCACGGCGCGCTGCTGTCGGACGCGGACCGGCTGCACGGCCCGCTGAGCGACTTCCTGCGGCGGTGCTGACCTCGCGCGTCTACTCGCGCGGCGTCGGGCCGGAGAGCTTGCCGCGCAACGCGCCCACGAGCATGCCGATGGCAATCTCGTTGTTGCCGCCGTGCGGGATGATGATGTCCGCGAAGTGCTTGGACGGCTCCACGAAGCCCATGTGCATGGGGCGCACGTGGCGCAGGTACTGCGTCACCACGTGGTCGAAGTCGCGGCCGCGGTCCTTGATGTCGCGCGTGAGGCGGCGAAGGATGCGCAGGTCGTCATCCGCATCGACGTAGATCTTCACGTCCATCTCGTCCCGCACCTCCTTCATATGCAGGACGAGGATGCCCTCGATGAGGATGATGTCGCCCGGGTCCACGCCCATGGTGCGCGGCTGGCGGGACGAGGTGACGAAGTCGTAGACGGGCTTCTGGATGGCTCGGCCGGCCTTCAGCTCGCGCAGGTGCTTCACGAGCAGATCCGTGTCGAACGCATCCGGATGGTCGAAGTTCACCTCACGCCGATCCGCGAGCGGGAGGTCCTTCAGGTCCCGGTAGTACGAGTCCTGATCGATGAAGGCCACGCGGCAGTCAGCCAGCGCCTCGCGAACCTTGCGAGCGACGGTGGTCTTGCCGGACGCGGTGCCGCCCGCGATGCCGACGACGAGGGGGGACGCCATGGCGGCGGCACGTACCCCACTGAACGGGTCAGTGCAAGGCTTCGGTCCAATTCCCGACGTTTTATCCCCGGCGGATCAGCCCGCGCCCCTGGGCCTCGGCCAGCAACCCGGCGGGTGCCTCCTCTACCGGCACGGCTCGCAGGGCGAGCTTGCGCAGCCACTCCGTGAGAGCGGGCGGCGTGGTGAGCACCTCGAAGCTCCCTCCCCCTCTGCGGCGGACGAGGAAGTTCCATGGCCCTGGCGCCGGCCGGCGAGCCACCTGCGCCAGAGACTCCAGGCCGGACATCTCCAGCGAACCACAGGCCCACGCACGGGCCGTGAGGTGCCGGCGCACGGCGCGAGCGGCGAAGACCAACTCCGACAGGTCCGCCGGGAGCGCACCCGGCCGTACGTCCTCGGCCAGTCCCACCTGCCCTGGACCGGGCGCCGGCAGCGGGCGGAGGAAGAGCGTGGGCAGGAGCATCTCCAGCGCCAGCGCGGCGGAGGCGCCTTCGTCGCGGTGCCCGCGCAGGTACCGCATGGCCCACCGGGAGAAGACCTGTCCCAGCGAGCGGCCCGTGCCGCCGAAGAGACCGCGGTACTCGGGCGAGCTGGTAAAGGCGGCCAGTCCCTCGCGCGTTCCCGCGACGAGCAGGCGCGTGAGCGGCCACTCCTTGTCCAGCACCTCGGCAATCACGGCGAGCCGGAAGTCCTGGTCCGCCTGCGTGCCCTCCACATCGTCCACCGTGGGCGCGGGGCTCGAGCAGTGGCCCGCGTCGAACAAGTCCCACGGGCGACTGTCTCCCGTCAGCGGCAGCACGGTGACTTCGCGAGGCGCGCGCAGTGACAGCGCAGGCCGTGGCCCCGCGGGCACGAGCTTGCGCAGACGACGCAGCGAGAGGAGTGCCACCTCGGACGGGTGCCCGTCTCCTTCGAAGGTGACGGCGCGCAGCGAGGGGCAGCGCGGCACGAGAGACTCCAGCAACGCGAACAACTCCTCGCGCACCGGCTGCGTGTGGTCATCCACGTAGAACTGACGCGAGCCCCGGCGAGTCACCACGCCACCGGCGATGTGGATTTCGACGACCTTGTCCAACGGGAAGCCATCGAGCCCCGTCTCCAGCGGCAGGCCCGCGGAGAGCTGATGGCTGAAGAGGTGGCCCAGGTCCAACAGCAGCGGCAGTCCCGTGCGCGCGTGCAGCCGCGCCATGAAGTCCAGCACGTGCCACTCACCGCGCCGAGCGAGCACCGCGGGGTTCTCCAGCACGAGCGGCACGGAGAGGTGCTTCTGCACATGGAGCGCATGCGCCGCGCAGTCGATGAGGCCCGCCTCGTTGAACGGCGGAGTGAAGTACAGGTAGCCCGGGAAGGGCTGGCCGCCCACGTGCCACCAGCCCACGTCATTGCCCACCCACGGACTGCCCACCGCGCGTGCGTGCGCATCGAGCTCCGCGAGCACCGACGCCGGCTCCAGCTCCGGTCCCCAGAGGTTGAGGTGCACGGGATGGAAGAGCACCGGCACGTCTTCGCGGCGGCGCCACATCTCCGGGAACAGCGATGCGTGCGCGCGTGCTTCATCGAGCGACAACGGCGCGCTGTACTCGACGAAGTCGAGGAGGCCCGGAGACGCATCGAGCAGCTTGTACGGTTGAGGCACGTCCGCCGTGCTCAGGTTGCTGCTCAGCCCCAGCCCGCGCCAGGGCAGCGTCCACATGTCGGCTTCCACGTACGTCATTCCATCAACGTAGACGCGCTCCGCTGACACCGCCACGGTGGAAGCACTTCACCTGTCGGATTGCAGCGCGACAGCGCGTGCTTCTTCGGAGTCACGGCGAGCAGCCGGGATGGCGGTGCAGTCCCCTCCCCCTTCACACCTCGCCGCGGAGTCCACGCCATGCCGTGAGGTCGCGGGAACCTTTTCGCGCGTGCCGCTGTCGGAAGCCTTCGCGATTCGGAAACACGGAGGCTGCGAATGAGGCGGATGCATCAGGCCGTCATGGGAGTCGTGTGCGCGCTCGCGCTCGGGAGCACGGTGTCGGGCTGCCGTTCACGGGAGGACAGTGAGCAGGCCGAAGCACAGCGGAACTACTTCATCGCCCCGGCACAGAAGCAACGGACGGAGGGGCGCATGGCATCGCAGGCGCCCCAGGTCGATGCGCCCCCGCCCGCCGAGAGCGCGGCAGCCCCCAGCAGCGCGGTATCCGGAGGCACGTCCGCAGACCCGATGCTCCCCTTCGAAGCCTCGAAGAAACCCGCGCCAGCGCCATCCGGCATGCCCATGAAGGCGACCAACGGAAATCTCGGCGGGCTCGGCCTGAGTGGCACTGGAGCTGGCGGTGGAGACCTGCAGGGGAAGGGCCTCGGTCTGAGCGGCAAGGGCTCCGGAGGCGGTGGCATCGGTGGCATCGGCACGAAGGGGCGCGGTGGCGGAATGGGCTCCTACGGCGCGGGCGCCTCCGGTTACGGTTCCGGCAGTGGCATGGCCGCCTCGTCGAGCCAGTCCGCTGTGATTCTCGGGGGCAAGCTCGCCGGCCCTTCGCCCAAGGGCCAGGTCGTGCAGGCCGAGCCGCCCTCCTCCGGCGAGGGCTACCGCGACTACGGCGTGAATCCCTTCGTCACCGCGTCCGAGGACCGGCTGTCCACCTTCGCCGTGGACGTGGACACGGCGTCGTACACGCTCTCACGGCGCAAGCTGCTGGAGGGCTCGCTGCCTCCGAAGGAGACCGTGCGCGTGGAGGAGTTCCTCAACTACTTCCGCTACACGTACCCCGAGCCCGCCGCGAGTGATGGCCCGCTCGCCGTGCACCTGGACGCCGCGCCGTCGCCATTCACGCCGGGCCGTCACCTGCTGCGCGTGGGCGTGCAGGGCCGCCGCCTCTCCATCTCCGAGCGCAAGCCCGCGCACCTCACCTTCCTCGTGGACGTGTCCGGCTCGATGCAGTCACCGGACCGGCTGCCCCTGGCGAAGCGCGCGCTGCGGATGCTCGTGGACAACCTGCGTGACGGCGACACCGTGGCGCTGGTGACGTACGCGGGCAACGTGCGGCGCGTGCTGGCGCCCACGGGCATGGAGCAGAAGGCGCTCATCCACACCGCCATCGAGGACCTGTCCGCGGGTGGCTCCACCGCGATGGCGTCCGGCATCGAGCTGGCCTACCAGGAAGCGATGAAGACGCTGGATGGCGGCTCCGTCTCGCGCATCGTCATCCTCTCGGACGGCGACGCCAACGTCGGCTCGACGAGCCACGAGGAAATCCTCAAGCGCATCCGCGGCCACGTGAAGGAGGGCATCACCGTCACCACCGTGGGCCTCGGCATGGGCAACTACCAGGACACGATGATGGAGCATCTCGCGGACCAGGGGAATGGCAACCACTACTACGTGGACTCGCTGCTGGCCGCGCGCCGCATCTTCCAGGAGCAGCTCGGCGGGACGCTGGAGGTCATCGCCCAGGACGTGAAGCTGCAAGTCGAGCTCGACCCCGCGCAGGTGTCTCGCTACCGGCTGGTGGGCTACGAGAATCGCGACATCGCGGACCGCGACTTCCGCAATGACCGCGTGGACGCGGGAGAGATTGGCTCCGGGCACACCGTCACCGCGCTGTACGAGGTGGAGCTGAAGCCGAACGCGGGCGAAGGCCTCGCCACCGTACGCGTGCGCGCGAAGCGGCCTCGCGGCGAGTCCGCCACGGAGCGCGCGTACCGCTTCCCCGCCGGAGCCCTGGCGACCCACTTCAAGGACGCGAGCGCCGACCTTCGCTTCGCGACGGCCGTCATGGGCGCGGCGGAGTTGCTGCGCCGCAGTCCGCATGCGGACCGCTGGAGCTTCGAGTCCGTGCGCGAAATCGCCCGCGCGGCCACGCCCGCCGGCAACGCCGAGCGCGAGGAGTTCCTCTCCCTGCTCGAAAAGGCCCGGCCCCTGCTCCGTGGTGTCGCGGCGCGATAGTCCTCCCTACGAATCAAGCCGGTCCGCCGGAATCACCCCCTGCTCAATCGCGAGCGCCCGCAGCCGCGCCTTCACTCGCTGGAACTGCTGGCGCAGCGCCGTGGCGCGGCGGTTCAGCGCATCGCGGGTGACGGGCTCGTCCGGCTCGGCCATCACCCGGGCAATCTCCGTCCAGGCCAGCCGCTGGTCGACGCGCAGCATGAGCAGCATCCGCTCGTGCGGCTCCAACTGGTCACGCAGCGCGCGGAACCGCTCCTTCACCGCCGTGCGCCGCCAAGGCTGCGTATCCGTGCGCTGCCGCTGTGCCTCGTTCGCTCCCGGCTCGCTCACCGGCTGCTCACGCGAGGCCGGCGTGTGGAGCTGGTGGTAGCAGGCATTGCGTGCCAGCCGGTAGGCCCACGTCCGGAACGAGCTCTCCCACCGGAAGCCCGGCAGTCCCTTCAGCAGATTCTCGCTGAAGAGGCTGAAGGCATCCTTCGCCATCTCCGGGTTGTGGAGCACCGACGCCATCAGCCGGCGGATCTCCGGCCCGTAGGCGCGCATCGCCAGCTCCACCGCATTCCCGTACTCTCCTCGCAGGCACTGCGCGTGGAGCTGCGCCTCCACCTGCTCGCGCGCCGCGGCCGCTTCGTCGCCCGCGCCCTCTTGCATCGTCGGAGATGTCATCTCGTCACGCTCCTGCTCTGCTCCCCGACGGTATGAGTGCCCTCGTGCGCGCCGTGACGCGGACTCACTCGTGCCCGGTCCCTTCACGCAAGGGGCGCCGGGCCCTCCGCCTGAGCGCCCGGTACCAGCGGCATCTCCACCTGCGGACGGCCGACCCGGCGCTCTCGCACCAACCTGCCGTAGCCCAGCGCCCCCTGCTCCTCCGCCACGCGCAGTGCCCGCGCGAAGGCCTCACGCGCCTCCGCCTCCCGTCCGAGGCCGCGCAACGCCTCCGCTTCCAGCCCCCGCAGCATCACCTCGTAGGAGAGCTCGTGCGTCGACTCGGCCCGCTCGAGGGCCTCGCGCACCGCGCTCAGCGCCTCCTCCGACTGCCCCAGGATGAGGTGGATTTCCGCCAACATGCCCAGGTCATGCGGCAGGCCCGCCTCGAAGCCGGAGCGCCGCCACTGCGCCAGGGCGGCCTCCATGAACGCCAGCCCTTCGCGCGCGTTGCCCAGCATCGACTGCGCCCACGCGCGGATGAGCGAGGCCCAGCCGAGCCACAGACGGAAGTGGTGCTCGCGAGACAGTGCGATGTTGCGGTCGCACAGCTCCAGCGCCTCGCGTGGCTCACGCCGCAACTGGCACGCGAGCGACACATACAGCAGCGCGAAGCCCGTGGTGTTCGGGTGGCCGATGTCCATGGCCAGGCGGAGGGCCTGGCGCCCGTACTCGCGCGAGCGCTCCGGCGCGTCCACCACCGCCTGCACCACCGCCCCGTACGCCAGCGCCGCCACGCGCGGGTTGACCCAGTGCTTCACCGCGAGCGCCTGCTGCTGCTCCAACCCGAAGTCGGAGAACGCGAGCGCCAGCTCCACATGCTCCAGCGCGGCGCGCACCTTGCCCCAGGTGAAGAAGTCGGTGGCCATCATCCGGTAGCCCAGGGCCAGCAGCTCCTTCTGGCCATGGCGTCGACCCAGGCGCACCAGTCGCTCCGCCAGCTCGTGCGCCTCGTCCCACCGCGCCCGCGCGAAGGCGTGGACGTACGACACCCAGTACGGCGGGTCCAACCGCGGCAGGTCCTCCTCCAGCTCGCGCATCAGTGCCCGCACGCGCGTGTACACCTGCTCGCCCTCGGCCGAGTGGTAGCCCTGCACCTGCATCAACGGCTGTTCCAGCGCGATGAGCAGCTTCAGCTCCTCACCCGCGCGCTCGCGCGTGGACGGCAGCGTGCGCAGCAGGTCCACCGCCTGCCGGAAGTGGCTCAAGGACTCCACGTTCGCCGAGCGGTGGCTGGCCAGCTCGCCCGCGCGCGCCCACCAGCGCAGCGCCGCCTCCACCTGCCCCGACTCCGCGTAGTGGCAGGCCAACAGCTCCGGCTGCGCGTCCGACACCTCGGGGAACTGCTCCGCCAGCACGCGCGCGACGCGCCGGTGGTACTGCCGCCGCTGGTGCCGCGGCAGCGAGTCCGAGGCCGCGTCCTGGATGAGCGCGTGCCGGAAGATGAACCGGGGCTCCGTCCCCTCCTCGGGTAGCAACAATCCCTCCTCGACGAGCCCGGCCAGGTCCTTGCGCAGCGCCCCGTCCGTCCGGCCCGACAGTGAGGCCAGCAGTGCGTGCGAGAAGCTGCGCCCCACCACGGCGCACAACTGGGCCAGCTCCTTCTGCGACGCGGGCAACCGGTCCAACCGCGTGAGCAGCAGCTCACGCAGCGACGTTGGCACGGACGACGCCAGCGCGCGCGGCGGCCCGCGCTCCACGTCGGGCTGCTCCACCACGGTGCGCGTCAGCTCCTCCGCGAAGAGGGGGACGCCGTCCGTGCGGGCCACCAGGCGAGCCACCGTCTCCGAGGGCAGCCCCTGCCGTCCCGCCGCCTTGCGCACCAGCTCCCCGGCGATGGCGGCCGGCAGCCGCTCCAGCGAGAGCCGCCGGATGCGCGAGCTCACGGGCCAGGGCGGGCGGAAGTCGGGGCGCGCGGTGAGCAGCAGGCAGGTGCGTACGCTCGGCAAGCGCTCCAACAAGACACCCAGCAGCTCCAGCGTGGACGGGTCCGCCCAGTGCAGGTCCTCCACCTCCGCGAGCACCGGTCGCTCTTCCGCCAGCCGCAGCAGCAGGGCCGTCAACGACTCCAGCGTCTCCTGCTTCAGCCGGTCCGGCGTGTAGCGCAGGTGCGGCACGCCCCCTCCGCCGGACAGGCCCACGAGACCGGACAGCACCCACGTGCGCTGATGCCCCAGGCCGAGCGCGCCCAGCCCCGCCTCCAGCCGCGCGCGGTGCTGCGAGGGCGAGTCTTGCGTGTCCAGTTGGAGCAGGTGGCGCAGCAGGTCGATGATGGGCGCGAAGGCACTGGTGCTCGCCTGGGGCCAGCACTGACACCGCAAACGGAGCGCGGTGAAGGGCGGCACGCGCTCGCGCACCTCGCGCAGCAGGCGCGACTTGCCCATGCCCGCCTCGCCGGTGATGAGGCCGCACACGCCGTGCCCGCTCCTCGCCTGCTCCCACCAGCCCAGCAGGCATTGCAGCTCCGCGCGCCGCCCCACCAGCGGAGTGAGCGGCCGTGCCACGAGTTTGCGGTCGAAACGGCTCGCCGCGCGGCGCGGACGCAGCACCTGGTGCAGTGCCACATCGCGCACGCCGGACAGGCCGGTGAAGCGCATGGGCTCCGTGGGCTGGGTGATGAAGGCGCCGCGCACCAGCGCCAGCGTGGCGTCGCTGACGTACACCGTGGCCGGCTTCGCCTGCCGCGCCATCCAGGTGACCATGCGCGGGGCCTCCCCCTGGATGGACGTCCCGTCCATCACCACCATGTCCGTGTGGATTCCCACCTGCAGGGCCACCTCACGCCCAGGAGGGAGCAGCAGCGACTCCTGGAGCGCGGGCGCCAGGGCCGTGGCCACGCGCAGCGCCGCGTTCACCGCGCGCTCCGAGTCGTCCTCGCGAGCCACCGGGTGGCCGAAGCAGCCGAGCACCTCCTCCCCCACGCACAGCACGACGGAGCCCCCGTACTCCTGGATGACCTCGGAGCAGCTCCGGTGGAAGGACGCCTCCAGCTCGCTCACGTCCTCCGCGTCGAGCCGCGCCGTCAGCCCCTCGACGTCCGCGAGCCGGCACGCCACCAGCGTCACCTGCCGCCGCTGCGGCGCGGCGATGCGCGACATCCGGTGCCGGGGCGCCAGTCCCTCCTCCACCTGCCGCAAGCGCTCGCGCAACTCCACCGCGGAACCGAGCCGCTCGTCCGGCGACTTCGCCAGCAGCGACGCCAGCATCCGGTCCACCGCCTCCGGCAGCGCCGACACGCGCTCGCGCACCGAGGGCGCGGGGTCCGGCGACGTCACGCGCGCGCGAATCTCCTCCGGGTTGCCCGTGTACGGCGGCTCGCCGGTGAGCATCTCGAAGAGCAGCACGCCCGCGGACCACAGGTCCGTGCGTGCGTCCTGTGCCTCGCCGCGCCACTGCTCGGGAGACATGTACGGGGGCGTGCCCGCGGTGGACAGCGACACGTCGGGCGGCGCGCTGGCGGCGGCGAGCCACGCGAGGCCGAAGTCGAGAATCTTCACCACGCCCTTGCGGGTGATGAAGACGTTGCTGGGCTTGAGGTCGCGGTGGACGATGTGGTGCTCGTGCGCGTGCGCCAGCCCCGCGGCCACCGCATCCAGAATCTCCATGGCCCTGCGCGGGCCGGGCCTCCCGCGTCGCAGGAGCGCGGACAGGGACTCGCCCTCCAGGCACTCCATGACGAGGAAGGGGACCGGGGGCTCACCCGGCTCGCTGCTCCACACGTCCACGTTGAAGATTCGGACGATGTGCTCATGGTCCAACTGGGCAATCGCCCGCCCCTCCTGCCGCAGGAGGGCAATCATCGGCGCCTCGGCGAGGGACTCGTGCGGAATGAGGAACTTCAGCGCCACCAGCCGCTGCAGCACCTGGTCCCTCGCGCGGAAGACCTGCCCCATGGCGCCGCCGCCCAATTCCTCCAGCACCTCGTAGCGCCGGCCATCGCGGTCTCCCAGCCGCATGCCCGGCACGGGCAGGCGGGGGGGCACCGAGGCCCGCGCCACGCGGCGCAGGAAGGTGTCCTCGAAGTCCTCGCGGTCGAGTGCTTCCAGGTCCGGGTCGTACTCCGGCCTGGAGCCCTCGCGCTGTCTGTTGTCACCAGTCCAGTCTGGCATCGCCGAATTCCCCCCGGCACGGCTCGCGCCCGGCGCCGCCCCGGTTCACGTTAGGAACGGTGTCCGGGCACAACAAGGAAACGCATGGTGGCTGCCCTGGCCGTCCTCCCACGCACGGGGGCTCGCATCACCCTCGGGTCCGGGGCAGGGCATCGCCGCACCCGTCTGCCCTCGTTCCCCGGGGCGGGACGAGCGGGCGCGACCCCGCCGCCGTGCCGTTCTCTCCGCCCCCGTCCGGCGTCACATCTGTGGCGCGCGGATTCGCTCTTTGGGAGCCCGCATCAAGGGGGGACACGTCCATGCGCCACGGCACAGCCACCGTCATCACGCGCATCCTTCCGGACGCGCTCACCGCCCTCGAACGTTCGCTAACGGAGGCCATGCGGCTGCGCACGGCGCTCTTCGCCGGCGTGCCCGGACTCCACTTCGCGCGCTGGGCCATCATCGACCTCGCGCCACCCAAGCAGGACGTGAAGGATGACCGGCTCCTCTTCGCCGCGGACTTCACCGTCCCGGGCGAGGACGGAGACGCGCGTGAGCTCGACCGGAGGCTCATCCAAGGCTTCGTCGCGTGGCTGCGGGAGCTGCGCGCGCAAGGGGCCAGCGCAGCCACGCTGTTCGATGACATCTACCGGACGTGCCGCGACTATCCGTCGCAAGGGCTCGCGGACCCGGCCGCGGTGGAGGCGTACCTCCTGCGGCACCGGGCGGAGACCGCCACGCGGCACGTGGACTTCGCGTACCGCTTCGAGCCCCCGGAAGAGCTGCGCGAGTCGGTGGACGTGCTGCGCGAGGTGAACCGGCACCTGGACGCGCGGGCCCGCCTGCTCGCGCACACGCCCTGGCGCGGAGGACGCGGCGAGCTGCCGCACCTGCACCGCGAGCTGCGGGAGGTGGCGCTGTCCGTCTCGTCCACCGTGTTCGACTCCGGCTGGCACGAGCGGCTGGAGTCCGCCCGGCGCGACGCGGCCCTCGTCACGCTGACATACCCCTACCACCGCTACGTGCGCGCGACGCCCAGGGTGTACCTGCTGCGCTTCCGGATGTGGCTGCATCGCCAGAGCCGGCCCGCCAGCCTTCCGGGCCCCTGCGCGCCGGAGTTGGGCGTGGCGCGCAGTCCCCCGCCTCCCTCGGACGCCTTGGTGCAGAACCCGATGGTGCACGTGGCCCGAATCACCGGGGGCCCATTGGCGGAGGAGCTGACGGAGGTGGTGCTGCCCAACGTGGACAAGCGCCTGAGCCGCTACGTCGTGGGGATGGCCCACATCCAGACCATCCACTGCGCGCGCTGGCTGCTGCACTCGGATGCAGCCGACGGAACGAAGCACCTCATCTTCCTCAGCAACTACGACGATAGCTGGGAGGCGTACATCGACTCGTTCGTGGACCACACGGACGTGCGCAACTTCCTCGAGCTCATCTGGAGCCACACGGACGGCTTCCCCGAGAAGACGCGCGGCTTCTTCCCCAAGCGGAAGTGGTGGGGAGGCTGGGTGATGCGCCTGCCCGTGGAGCCCTTCAAGGCCTGGCTGCGCGGACACGAGGTGCCCACGCGCGTCTGGTATAGCGCCGCGCTGGACGGCGGCCCGTACCAGCGCCACTCCCTGCTCCTGCTGCACAACGCGCTCCGGCTGCGCGAGCTGCTCGGGCGCGAGCGCATCGACCGGCCGCTGCGGGACTGGGCCGCGAGGCGCGCCTTCGCCGCGTTCCTGTCCCGGGGCGCCAACAATCCTGGCCCGGCGAAGCTGCCCTTCCCGGCCCGCGTGAGCCACCTGCTGCCCGCGCTCTCCGCCGCCCTCCGTGCGCGGTGGCGGGAGCTCTGGAGGAAGCCCCATGTACTCGAGCCCACTGGACTCCGCCCGCACCTCGTCCCGAAGCAGCACGCAGTCGCCTGAGTCTCCAACCGAACTGGACCTGCGGGACATCCAGGGCCTGCTGCTGCACGGCTACATGCGGATGAGCGAGCTGTCGCTGCTCTTCCTCCGCATCGAGGACGCGGAGCGCTGCCGTCAATGGCTCGGCGAGCTGGCCCGCGACGCGATTACGTCCGCGGACCCTGGGAACCACCAGCGCACCAGGCGCGAGCGCGGGAAGGATTACACGTGCGTCAACGTCGCGCTGACGCCCCACGGCCTCGCGGCGCTCGGGCTGCCGGAGGAGGTGCTGGCCACCCTGCCCTTCGAGCTGCGCGAGGGCATGGCCCACCGCGCGCGAGAGCACCTGCGCGACGTGGGGGACAATGACCCGGACCGCTGGGAGCTGGGCGGCACGCGGCACGAAGGCGACCTCCATGTGCTGCTGCTGCTCTACGCCTCGAATGGCGAGCGGATGAATCAACTGCTCCATGACCACCGGATGCGCGCGGCCGGGCAGGGACTGCGCGAAGTGTTCGTGCAGCAGGGCCACCGCGAGCAGCGCCCCGATGACCCGCCCGGCTACTTCCGGGACCACTTCGGCTTCCTGGACGGGCTGTCCCAGCCTCGCATCGAGGGCGTCAGGGACTCCGGCAGACATCCTCGCGACTATGACCGCCCGGTGAGGCGCGGGGAGTTCATCCTCGGCCACGCCAACGAGTACGAGGACTACCCCCTGTCGCCCTGCGTGCCCGCGCGGCTCGACGTCGCGAACGAGCTGCGGGACAGCCCGGGCCGCACGGACTGGAGGGACCTGGGCCACAACGGCAGCTACCTCGTGGTGCGCAAGCTGGAGCAGGACGTGGACGCGTTCGACGACTTCCTGAAGCGCAACGCCGACCTCGCGCCGGAGGGCACGCCCGAGGACCGCCGCGAGTGGCTGGCCGCGAAGCTGGTGGGCCGCTGGCGCAACGGCGCTCCGCTCGCCTCCGCGAAGCGCTGCCCGCTGCACCGCCTCCTGCCCTTCCTCTTCCGCGAGAAGGCGAAGCCACCGGCGGTGTCGCGCGCCGGCCCGAAGGACGTGGACAACAGCTTCAAGTACGCGCGCGATGATTTGCACGGGTACGGCTGCCCGGTGACGGCGCACGCGCGCCGCTGCAACCCGCGCGATGCCCTGCCGCCCAAGGCCGAGACATCGCTGGAGGTGACGCGGCGCCACCGGCTGCTGCGACGTGGCTTCAGCTACCAGGACACCACCGGCAAGGGGCTCCTCTTCCTCGCGTTCAACGCGAGCCTGGGCCGCCAGTTCGAGTTCATCCAGCGCAGCTGGGTCCACTATGACCAGCTCGGCGGGGTGGAGGGCGCGGAGGACCCACTCTCCGGCGACGGCGGCGGAAGGCTCATCATCCCCCGCGAACCGGTGCGCGAATGCGTCGCCGACCTCCAACGTTTCGTGACCACCCGAGGAGGCGGGTATTTTTTTATGCCGAGTCTGAAAGCGCTGCGCTTCCTCGCGGCTCTCGGCGCGGCTCCGCGCGGCTGAGCGCGGGCGTGCATGCTGGACCTCCCGCACGATGTGGCAGACTCGTGTCGCAGGGGGGCTTCACAGCATCCATGGTCGCCACAGCACATGGGAGTCCGCGCATGTCCAGGTGGGAGGAGCTCGTCACGGCGGTGCCGAAGCGCGAGGGCGCCAGGCTGGAGGATGCGGCCGCGGCGACGCTGGTGCGGGCACTGCTCGGGACGCAGGAGGAGCAGCTCACGCTGCTGCGCCAGCTCCACCGCGACGTGCGGCTGCTCCAGGAAGGTCCCTTCCACGCGGGCCGCATCCACCTGGAGTCGGCGCTCAAGCCCCACCGCACGCGCGAGGAGCAGCTCGAGCTGCTCAAGGCCGCGCGCGGCAGCTTCACGGACGCGCTGGGCCTGGAGCGCGACAAGGCTCGCACGTCGTTGATCGCGCTGCACCTGGGCCTGTGCTGGCTGCTGCTCGGCGCGGAGAAGGACGCGCGCGAGTGGACGCTGATGGCGCACCGCACGGCGGTGGAGTCCATGAGGGACATCCTCGCGGAGGCCGCGAAGGACCAGGGCCTCACGCACAACCGCTACCTGGACCCGGCGCTGAACTTCGTCATCTTCTTCACCAGCGCGGCCACGCTGGGCGCGGGCTACCTCTTCTGGGACCGCGTCCTCAGCAAGCGCACCGACAAGGTGCTGCGGCGCGCGCTGGCCCAGTTGGAGTGCCTGGCGGACTACGTGGACACCGTGGGCGAGATTCGCGTCCGGCTGGGCGAGCCGCCCACCTCCGTCCCCCGCTACGAGCTGACGCACGGCCTGGACGAGAGCCAGTTCCTCTCCCGCGTCACCATCCGCAAGCTCATCAGCGACAAGGAGGCCATGTACTTCAATGGCCGCGAGACGCGGAAGGTGACCTGGAACGACAAGGAGCGCTCCGAGGTCGTCACCCGCGAGCTGCTGTAGGCGTCACCGTCCAAACACCCCTGCCCCGCCCGCCTGGATGCAATCGCGGCGGGGCCCCGTCGTATCCCCTGGCAGACCCACCGCGAACACAGGAGAGCGGACGGATCCGCTCCAACTGTCACGTTCCTGTCCGGCGGTGTTTTCAGGAATGCCCCAGAAGGCACGTCAGAGGGGCGCGACATAGTGCGCGACTTCCTGAAAGGAGGGCGACGGTGATGGCTCAGACGATGCTCGTCTTCATTCCAGTCATTCTGCTGCTCGCCGCCGCGGTGGCGATTCCTCGTCCCCGCCGGCGTTCGCGGCGGTGGTAGCGGCAGCATTCGGCGGGGTACCCACGGAGGTACCCCGCCCCTTCGGCTTCATCGGTTGAACGGCTGTTCGTTGATCCAGTGGAAGCCGCGGTCGAGCAGCAGCAGCTTCGACGCATCCACCTTCGAGAGCAGCACCCGGAGCGAGTGGTCCCCGAAGGCCCCCTCCAGGATGAGCGCTCCATCTTCCTGCCGGGCGTAGTCGAGAAGCATCGGCGCCTCGGCCCCATCCATGAACGTCAGTGTCAGGGCCCGCTCATCCGGACGCAGCGTCACGCGGTAGCGCTTCAGGGAGTCATCCATCATCTGGAGCTGCGCGCCGTCCTGCTCGTTGAAGACGAGCCTCTTCCACCGCGTGCCGTCCGTCAGGAGTGGGGGTACCTCCTGGCCGTCCCATGCGAAGGACTCGACCTTGTAGATGCCCGCGAGCGCGGACCTGGCCGCCATGTCCGCGCGCATCTGGAGCATCTCCAGCTCCATCGCCGTGCACTGGTAGGCGAACCCGATGAGGAACAAGACCTTCACCGCCCGGCTCCCCCACTCCATCCATCGGGATTTGAACGGCGTGCGGAGCACCACGGGCGAGGTGGCGCGGTTGAGCACCAGGAAGTCGATGAGCCGCCGAGCGTCGGGAAGCAGGAGGAAGCCCGCCATCAGCAGCAGGTGCGACGAGCTGAGCTTCACCGGGACGTCGTAGAAGAAGTTGAGCGCCACCACGTTGCTCATGACGCCCACCACCACCATCGCGCCCAGCGTCGTGGTGCGACGGAAGCACAGCAGCACCGCGCCCAGAACCTCCGCTCCGCCCGTGAAGATGTTGTAGCCCGTCGAGTAACCCATGAAGCGCCAGACGAGCCCCATGGGGGACGCCTCGGCCATGGGCACCATCAACTTGTCCAGCCCGGGGAACGGGAACTGCGTCTTGAAGACCTTGGCCAGTCCGTAGCTCAGCATCGAGGTGATGAGCAGGTATCGGACGTAGACGCGCAGCCCCGCGTGCAGCGTGGGGTACGCGGTGCGGCGCCTGTCCGCAATGGACCAGACGAGCGTCACCGCCACCGATAGCAGGGCCAGGAGCAATAATTGGACGTAGTCGAACAGCGTGTCCCCACTGCCCGAGGGCATGCGGAAGACCGCCTCGCCCAGGAAGCACTCCCCCGTCCAGGAGACGAGCGCCTCCCACAGCGACTCGTGGCGCCCCGTCAACCCGAACAGCCTTCCGGGGATGAGCATGGCGATGTCGGGGAAGTTGAAGAGCACGAGGTAGGCGAAGGCCCACCGAAAGGCGATGCGCCGGCCCAGGCTCCATCGCGGCTCCGCGGGCACCGGGAGCGTGCTCGTGCTCGCGAGGTCTGGCGCTTCGGATACGGACGGACTGGGAACGGCCTCGGGCTGGCTCATGGCAGGGCCCCTCGGGTTGGCGGGAGCGGAGACTGCGAGAACCCCGGGACTCTACGCCGGGTGAGGACAGGCGCCCCAACGAAGGCGGCTTGGAGCGTGTAGACTCCGCGCCCGTGGCTGAACGTCCCACCGTCCTCGTCGTCGATGATGATCCGCACCTGCGGGAAATCGTCCGCTTCGCGTTGGAGCAGGGAGGCTTCCACGTGGTGGAGGCCTCGGATGGCCGCGCCGCGCTCGCCCAGGTGCAGCGCTCCGCGCCCGCGCTCATCGTCCTGGACATCATGATGCCGGAGCTGGACGGGCTCGCCGTGTGCCGCGAGGTCCGCCGCAAGCACGAGCTGCCCATCGTCTTCCTGTCCTCGCGAGACGACGAGGTGGACCGCATCCTCGGGCTGGAGCTGGGTGGTGATGACTACCTCACCAAGCCCTTCAGCCCGCGCGAATTGGTAGCGCGCGTGAAGGCCGTGCTGCGGCGCGCGCGTCCCGCGTCGAACGCGGCGCCCGAGCCCGAGCCGCCCGCCTCGCGAATGCAGCAGCGCGGCCCGCTGCGCATGGACGCGGAGCGCTGGCGTGCGTGGTGGGGAGAGCAGGAGGTGGTGCTCACCGTCACGGAGTTCCAGCTGCTCGCCACGCTGCTGCGCGTGCCCGGCAAGGTGTTCACCCGCGACGAGCTGATGACGCGCGTCTACGACGACGTGGTGGTGAGCGACCGGACCATCGATAGCCACGTGCGCCGGGTGCGGCAGAAGTTCACCGCGGCTGGTGGGGAAGTCATCGAGACGGTGCATGGCCTCGGCTATCGGCTCGCCCTCCCCTAGCCCTCGCGCGCGTCCGCGCCTGTGGATGGTCTTCGCCGCCGTGGGTGTGGCCGGCTTCGTGCTCACGCTCGCGGGCCTGTCCTTCGTGCGCGTCTACGACAACCAGCTCATCCGCCAGACGGAGACGGAGCTCATCGCGCAGGGCACGGTGGTGGCGGAGGTCTTCCGCGAGCAGCTCAGCGGCGACGTGGATGTCGAGCGCTACGGCCGGGTGCGCATCTCCGCCTGGCCCTTCCCCGTTCCGGATGACAAGCAGCTGAAACCCATACTCCCGTCGTTGAAGGCATCGGACGCGCCGCTCCCTCCAGACGAGACACCCCTGCCGTCACCGGTGCCCGGAGAGCCTCGCGCGATGGCGGCCGGCTCGCGGATGAACCCGCTGTTGGAGAAGGTGCGTGCCTCCACGCTGGCTGGCATCCGAGTGGTGGACACGGAGGGCGTCGTGGTGGCCAGCAGCAGCCCGGACGTGCTCGGCGTCTCGCTGGCGGACCGCATGGAGGTGCAGAAGGCCCTGCGCGGAGAGCCCACCAGCGTCCTGCGCCGCCGCTACGCGGAGCCCGAGGATACGCCGCTCGCCTCGCTCAGCCGGGACACCGGCATCCGCGTTTCGGTGGCGCTGCCCGTGCTGCAAGGAGAGCGCGTCTGGGGCGCGGTGGTGCTGGCGCGCACGCCGATGACCTTCGCCAAGGCCGTGTACACGGACCGGTGGAACCTGACGGCGACGGGGCTCGTTCTGCTGGGCGCGGTGGCGCTGATGTCTCTGGCCGCCGCCGCGCTGGTGGGCCGGCCGGTGCGGGCACTGGTGAAGCAGACGCGCGCCATCGCCGCGAGCGCCCCTTCTGGCTTCGAGCCTGTTGCGCGCCCCGTGGTCGCCGAGCTGGCCGAGCTGTCCGAGGCGCTGGCGGGCATGGCCACGGCGCTGCGGGACAGGAACCAATACATCCGCTCGTTCGCCGCGAATGTGTCGCACGAGTTCAAGACACCGCTGGCCTCCATCCAGGGCGCGGTGGAGCTGCTGCGAGACAGCGCGGACGTCATGTCGCCGGAGCAGCGGGCGCGGTTCCTCGCCAACGTGGACGCGGATGCAAGGCGCCTCACGAGGCTGGTGCAGCGGCTGCTGGAGCTGGCGCGCGCGGACTCGATGACGGCCAGGCCCGCGCAGGTGGAGCTGGCACCGCTGCTGGAGGGGCTCGCCGCCCGGGCCCGCGCGGAGGGCGTGACGGACGTGCAGGTGGCACCGGTGCCGGCGGGTCTCCAGTTCTCGCTGCCGGCGGAGGTGCTGGATGACGTGCTCTGGCAGCTCATCACCAACGCGCGTCAGCACGGTGGCGAGGGCGTGCGCGTGGACCTGGCGGTGGAGATGGATGGTGCCGGCCCGGTGCGCGTGGTGGTGAGGGACAACGGACGTGGAATCTCCGAAGCCAACCGCGCGCGCATCTTCGACGCGTTCTTCACCACCGCTCGCGAGCGGGGCGGCACGGGACTGGGACTGACCATCGCCCAGTCCATGCTGCGCGCCTTTGGAGCGGCGCTGGAGCTGCTGCCCGCGCAGGAGGCGAGCCCGGGAGCCGCCTTCGCGGTGGTGGCAGCGCCCGCGCAGTTGATTCAGCGCAGGTGATGCGCGGCGCCGTCCTGGCCGCGTTCCGTCAGTGCGGGCTGGAGATGCTCGATAGCCACCCGCGCAGGCGCATCAACGCAGGTAGCTCTCCCCTCCCGTCGAAGCTCCTCCCGGATGGAGCAGCGGCGACACCCGCGCCGTCAGGTGCTCCACGGTGGCGCGAAGCACCCTCGAGCGGCGCAGCGTCTCGTGAAAGGCGAGCCACAGCGTGTTGTGCACCTTGCCCTCGCCATCCAGCACGCGCCGCAGGTCCGGGCATGAGCAAGCGAGCAGCACGGGCAGCACCGCGAGCCCCGCCGCCGCGCGTGTCCCTTCCAGCAACGCGAGCATGCTGTTGGTCCGCACCGTCACCCGTCCCTCGCGGATGAGCCGTGCCTGCCATTTCAAGTGAGGCAGTCGCGCGGGAGGTCCTTCGAGCACGCAGAAGTCATGACCGGCGAGGGCCGCCTCCTGCGTGGGCACGCCACGACGGTCCAGGTAGCTCGCGCTCCCATAGACGCCATACTCGATGACACCCAGTCGCCGCGCCGCCAACGACTTCTCCTCCGGACGGCCGACGCGCAGCGCGAGGTCGGCCTCACCCGACGCGAGGTCCGCCACCTGGTTCGACACGAGCAGCGTCACCGTCAGCCGGGGTGCCGACCGCGCCAGCTCCGCCAGGATGGGCGTGAGCAGCCGAGCCCCCCACTCCGCGACGGACAGCCGGACCTCCCCATGCAGCGAGGACTCGTCCGAGCGAAGCTCGCGCTCCAACTCCACGAGGCGCGCCTCCTGCTGCTCGGCGGCACGCACCAGCTTCGCGCCCGTCGAAGTCAGCTCCAGCCCACCGCGAGAGCGAAGAAAGAGCGCCAGGGACAGCCGCGCTTCGAGCGCACTGAGCCGGCGCCCCATGGTCGACGCATCGATTCCGAGCTTCCGCGCCGCCGCACCCAGCGAGCGCGTCTGGGCGATGGCGAGCACATCCCTGAGGTCATTGGGCTCCAGCATCCCTTGCATCCTCGCATGGTGGCCTTGCACCAACGCAAGAGCATCCGGGATGCGACTGGGCTACGTAACTCCCATGCAAGCTGCCATCTACGACAGAACAGGTCCCGCGGCCCAGGTGCTGCGGATTGAAGAGCTGCCCAGGCCCGAAGCAGGTCCGGGAGAAGTCCGGGTCAAGCTACATACCTCCGGCGTCAACCCGTCCGATGTGAAGCGACGAAGCGGCATGTTCGGCACGGAGCTGCCCTTCCCGCGCATCGTCCCGCACAGCGACGGAGCCGGAGTCATCGACCAGGTGGGCCCCGGCGTCCCACCCTCCCGCGTGGGCGAGCGGGTCTACGTGTTCAACGCCCAATGGAAGCGCCCCTTCGGCACGGCGGCCGAGTGGGTCACCCTCCCCTCCGCGCACGCCGTCGTGCTCCCGGAGACGATGTCCTTCGCCCAGGGCGCTTGCCTCGGAATCCCCGCGCTCACCGCGTGGAGGGGCCTGGACCTCGTACCCGTGGAGGGCCGGACGGTGCTCGTCCACGGCGGAGCGGGCGCGGTGGGGCACTCGGCGGTGCAGCTCGCGAGGGCCATGGGCGCTCGCGTCTTCACCACCGTGAGCAACGAAGAGAAGGCGGCCATCGCCCGCGAGGCCGGAGCGAGCGAGGTCTTCGACTACCGCGCAGCGGATGCCGCCGAGCGCATCCTCGCGGCCACGGGCGGACGTGGCGTGGACCTGGTGGTGGAGGTGGACTTCGCGCGCAACGCGGCGCTGGACCTCCGCGTGACGGCCGACCATGGCACCATCGCCGTCTACGGCACCACGGGAGTCGTGGAGTCCTTCGACGCCCGCATGCTGCTGCTACGCACGCTCAACGTCCGGGGCTACCTCGTGTACGAGCTCCAGGAGGACGTGCTGGCGCGAGGGCTCGCGGAGCTCGACCGCTTCATGCGCTCCGGCGCGCTCACGCCGCGAGTCACTCACGTCCTCCCCCTGAAGCGCATCGCCGAGGCACATGCGCTCGTGGAGGACGGCAAGGTCGTGGGCAACGTCGTCGTCGAGCTGACCTGAACGCGGATGCGTCGGACGCGGCCCACCTGCGAAACGGATGCCCGGGTGAACGTCATGCCGGGAGAGGAGCTCCTCGCGCGGGGTGTGCCGCGCGAGGGCTTCCACTTCCGCTGACGTACCTCAGCGGAAGTAGCTGTTGGAGATGTCCACCGAGTAGCCCAGCTCCAGCGTCGGCGCGGAGGCCGCCACGAGGTACTGGCGGAAGTTCAATTCCTTTCCGGGCAGGTCCGCCTCGGCCGCATCCGTCGCGGCAGCGGCTTCCACCTGCTCCAGGCTGCCGCCCTCGCGGCGGTAGTTGAACACCGCGGGGAAGTGCGCGCGGGCACGCAGCTCGGCCACCGGCCACGAGACGCGCGGCAGCTCCAGCTTCAGCTTGCCGGAGAGATGGAACACGCCCAGCTCTCGCGCCAGCACCACCTCCAACGTGCCGCTCGTCTCACCGAGCCGCGCGGGCGCAACCTTCAGCTTCAGCGTCCCGTCCTGCGTCTCCACCGGCACGGGGACGGAGTTGAGGGTGATGCGCTCCAGCCGGTGGCCCTCGGGCAGCACCAGCTCCAGCGGCTGCTCGCGGTCCAGGCTCAGCGCGTAGCTCACGCGCAGCGTGGCGCGACCCTCCAGCGTGGACACCCAGGACGCGGTGCCCTCGGTGATGCGCGGCTCCAACGGCGGGCGCACCTGCTGCTTCGGGCTCTTCTCCGCCTGCGCCATGGCCGCGCGCCAGCCGATGCGCAGCGCGCCCTGCACGGGATAGACGGAATAGGACTCACCGCCCGAGACGGGCAGCGGCTCCATCAGCGTGAAGACGGCCGTGTCAGCCTCCAGCTTCAGCGGCACCGGCGCCACGTGTGGACCGAAGCGCAGCTGCACGCGCCGCTCGGGACCCGCGCCCGGCGAGCGCACGGCAAGGTTCACCTCGAAGGCATAGCGGCCGGCCTTGCGCGTGACGAGGCAGAGGTACCCGTCCACCACGCCCACCGTGGCGCCCTCCAGCGTGGGCAGCTCGCTTGGGTAGGTGTCCGCGTCGAGCTGGAGCAGGCGCACCTGCGTCCAGCGCGCGTCCGCGAGCACCTCCACGTCGAACTGGCCCACGACGTGGAGCGAGTCCGCGGAGAGGCGGCCCTGGAGCTGGCTCTTCACCAGGGCCTCGGTGGGAGGAGGCGCGGGCGCGGCCTCATGCTGCTTGTAGAGGGGAATGAGCTGGTCCAACGGCACGGTGGCGGTGCCCGATGGGACCGACGTATCGGCCGTGCCCAGGAGCAATCCGACGACGAGAGGAAGGGTCCACATGGCGAATCAGCTCGCTTCCGGGGTGACAGGGGTGGAAGGAACAGCGGCGACGGCGGCGGCACGCGGCGGCTCACCGGGCTGCGACAAGTCGGAGAGGAAGGCGCGCACGCTGGCGCGGGTGGAGAGCACCATCAGGCCGAGCAGCGCCGCGAGGATTTCCAGCGTGTAGATGAGGCCGGTGTAGCCCTCGAGGATGACGGCGGCGGTGGGGACGATGAGCGTCGCGCTCCACAGGCCGATGAGCACGCCGAGGCGCTCCTTGGGGAAGATCCACCGGACCCAGGCCACCACCGCCGCGCCCAGTCCCAGCGCGGAGATGGCATAGGCGACGTAGAAGTTCATGAAGGCGGCCAGGTACGAGAGCAGCACGAAGAAGAAGCCGTAGACGGCGGCCAGCAGGTACGTCTCGTGGAGCGCCATGGGCCGGCGGTGGCGCAGGCCGAGCGCGGCGAGCAGCACCAGCAGCGCGACGAACGGCACCCACGCGCGGCTCGCCATGGTGGAGACCATGGCGTCGAAGGTCTTCTCCGAGGGGAGGATGACGCCCAGGTTGACGCCGGACTCGAGCGACTGGAAGGCCCAGTCCAGCGTCACCGTGTCGCTGTCCGTCTGCACGGACGACGCGGAGAGCACGCCGGCCGGGTAGTCGAAGTTCTCTCCGCCCTCCACGGCGACGTGGACGCGAACGTCACGCGCGGGCAGCGCCGGGTCCAGCTTGTACACGAAGGAGTTCAGGCCCCGCGCGCGGTAGCGGATGGCGAAGCGGGACGTTGCGTCCTTGGCGATGCGGCCCGTCCAGACGAGCCGGTTGCCGGACTCGCCCAGGTCCAGGCTGGACTCCTTGCCGTCGACGAGGAACTGGAGCTCCGAGAGGAGCACCTGCGACTTGTCCATCTCGATGGGGAAGATGAAGGCCACGTCGATGTCGCGGCCCTCGCGGTTGACCACCGCGTAGTCGGCGTCGAGCGTGAAGTCGAAGCCGGAGAAGTAGCGCAGGCCGCGCTTGCGGTAGTTCATCTGCGCCTTCACCTGGACGTGCTGCCGGTCGAAGGCGAGCGGCTTCAACTCGGTGAAGATGGTGCCGCTGTGCACGTAGCGCAGCGAGGGCGCGGGCTGGGTGACGGGAGCGCCCCAGCGGTCCTCCACCCCGGCGGCGAGCTCGGAGTTGGCGAAGTCCGTCCGGTTCGCCACCTGCCCGGCGATGACGGCCGTGGCGAAGACGACGATGAACAGACTGCCGAAGACGTGGTGCGCGACGAGCCACCGCAGGGCCCGGCGGAAGGTTCCGTCAGGCGCGCGGGGCGGACGGGGAGAAGGCGGCGGAGGCGGAGCATTCATGAGCGCAGGATGCGTGGCGGGTGTGCAACGCGAATGGCCCGCTCGTGCGCTTCGTGAGGAATGATTGTGCAGAAATCGTGCAGGCCAAATACTCACAAATGCATACAAATACGCCTGATCACCTCGATTGTGCGCTGATCAGATCGGCCTGATCGCGATCAAAAAATTTTGAGCCGGAGATCCGCCGGATCTGCGCACTTGATCACCACGCACGGTGTAAACAGCGACTCCCTCGTCCGGCGCGGATCAGCCCCGGGTGAACCCTGTTGCACGCTGTAGTGGACGCGCTTCGGGAGCGGATCATCCCACTCTCGCGACACACCCTCCGTGAAGGGGCGCCGCGCGGCGAACCCAGGGGGTAGACGCCTTCACACGCGCGACACAGATCGCACAGGTCTGGATCAGCGACACGTCTCTGTCGTAGTGGTGGGCCGCGATCTGCTCATGCGCCCGGGGCCCCTCCGTGCTGGGGGTGCGACAGGGTGGAACAGGCATGGAAGGTGCGTGTCGCGGTGTCCCGCGCACCTGGAAAACGGTTGGGGACACCGACGAGCACCAGACGCACGCAACGGGCCCGACGCTTCGAGCGCGGGCCCATTGGGAGGCAGTGACGTGGGCGGGTTGGACTGGGTGCAGGTGGACGTCGGCTTCCCCATGAGCCTCGCCGTGGTGGGTGCCGCGCGCTCGCTGGGCATGGAGCGCCGTGCGTTCCTCGGCGCCATCGTCGAGCTGCAGATCTGGGCCGTTCAGGCCCTGCCCTCCGGACGCTTCGAGCCCTTTCCCGCGTCCGCGGGACGTCCGCGGGACGTGTCCGCGGACGAGGCCGTCTGGTGTGAAGCGGTCGAGGGCGCGGTCCGCTGGACGGGCGCTCCCGGCGCGTTCTGGGACGCGCTGCTCCGCACAGGAATCCTCGTGCGCGAAGGCGACGACATCCGGCTCACCCTCTGTGATCGCTACGTGCAAGTCCTCGAAAAGAGGAGGAAGGAAGCCGAGCGAAAACGAAAGGAGCGCGCCGCCAAGGCCGCCGTCGCGTCCGCAGGACGTCCGCAGGACGCGACCGGGACATCCGCCGCCAGAAAGAAGAGGGAGAAGGAGACGGAGAAGAAGAGTCTTCTTTCTGCAGCAGCAGCGGCGATGGATCTCGGATCATCCCTGGCGCATCTCGCGCCCGTTCCACCGCCCCCGCCACCGGACGAGGTCATGTCCGTGGAGGATGATCCGGTCCAGCTCGCCCTGCCCGGCACGCATCTCGTTCCGGTGTCCCTGCCGCCCGGAGAGCCGGCGCCGCCGGAGGCCCCGCCGCGTGATCCAGCGGCCCAGGCGCAGTCCTTCTTCGAGCGCTTCCAGGACGAGCGCACCCGCGCCTTCCGGGGCGTGCCTCGCGAGGACATGCCCCAGGGCTGGTCGGACTGGTACCGCCACGCCCTCGCCAAGGTGGGCGGTGACGAGGGACGTCTGCTGACGGCCTGCCGCGGCTACCTCCAGTCCGACTGGGGCCGCTCCCGTCAGCCGGTGGGCACGGTCATGGCCTTCTGCTCGCCCAAGGTCTGGGTTCGCTACGTGCCGCATGACGCGCCCGACGCCGCCGAGCCCGCCGACGCATCCGGAATGCCGTCCGTGGACGTGACGTCGCAGGCGGGGCTCTCGTGGCAGCGGTGCCTGATCCGGCTGCACGAGCAGGGCAAGCGCTACGCCCTCCTGTGGCTCCAGAAGGCCCATCCGGTGGACGTACAGGATGGGCGGCTGATCCTCGCCGTGCCCGACCTCTACTTCCGGCAGTGGGTGGAGGAGAACTACGGCGCCCTGGTGGACTCGCTGGTGCGCGACTGTGGGCTGCTGGGCGTGCGGTGGCAGGTCCCCGGCGAGGAACACGCGGCCGAAGTCGCAACGGGCCTGCCCGGATAATCGCGGGCCGGAATGCAAAAGATTTCCCCCTGCCCCATCCCCTCGTGAAGCCGAGGTCGCTTCGACTCTTCGAGGGGGTACACGATGGGCGTCCAGGGTCCCGCAGCGCGCGTTCCAACATCGACCTTCACGGGGGCATCTCCCCTCCGCCGCACCGAGCTGACACCGTCCAGCTCCGTCCCATCGAACAGCCCGCGTCCGCAGCCGCGGCTCCAGGACGGCTTCACCTCCAGCTCCTCCAGCACGCCGCGACGACTGGATCTGCTGGGAGGTCCGACGCCGGGGAACAGTCCGCTACTCGGCGGCGACTCCGTGCCGGCCACGGCGCTGCCTCTGCTGCTCTCGAAGCCGACGAGCGCGTTGCAGCCCTCGGCGCTCGTGTCCCTGTCGCCCGTCATTTCTCCCGGGAAGACGCAGACGCAGAAGACCGTGTCCGTGCCCTTCACTGTCGACGTGCGGGAGTTCATCCAGCTCAACGGCCGGAACCCCAACAGCAAGGAGGCGCTGGAGCTGCTGAATGACCAGCTCCACCGGCGGCACCCGAAGGCCATGGATCAGAGTTGGAGGGATCCAGTTCCCACAGACGCGCAGATGGGAGCCCTCATCAAGAACGGCTTCATGGTCATCAACGTGGAGCTCGAGGTGAAGAGCCCCGCGGAGTCGAAGGAGGCGGCCGAAGCGGACAAGGACTTCCAGGGGCTCGGCGCTGGTGACAAGGACTGGCTCAACGGCGAAGCAGATCGCCTGTACGGGCAGAAGACCCAGGGCGGCACGAAGCCCACGACGCCGCAGGAGCGGGAGTACCGCGATGACCTGCGCCGCGAGCTGACCCGCCGGCTCAAGGACGTCCAGGGCCTGCCGCCCCACCTGCGCGAGTTCCTGGTGAAGGGCACCACGGAGTTCAAGTGGGACGGCGAGGCGGCCCGCCGCATCGCCGAGAAGCTGGCCACCTTCTCGCCGAAGGACCTCGCCGATTACCTGAGCAGCACCACCGGCTACACGACGGACTGGGGCGAGCTGGAGAAGTCCATCGACGCCTACCGTGAGCACCGTGCGCAGCGGGCGGCGACCAGCGACCGCGTCCGCGAGCTGCAGACGCGGCTCTACACGCCCGTGGAGCTATACCAGAAGTACCGCGGGTATCTCTCGCTCGAGGCCAGTGCCGGACCGGACTCGGGCATCACCCCGCAGAACCTCTTCGACGCGAAGAAGGAGCTCGAAACGCAGCTCCAGGCGTACGGCTACAAGGACGTCGAGTCCTTCAGCGCCGCCATCCGCGAGTTCACGCAGGCCTTCCAGCAGGACACGCTGGAGCGCGGCCTCGACCGGCTCACGCAGTACGAGCACGTCTTCGTCGAGGCGCAGAAGCGCTACGAGAACTCGTCGGACCTCTACGCGGAGCTCGACCAGGCGCGCAAGCTGCTGTCCGAGGCGCAGAAGCTCCGCGCGAAGGTGCAGGCCATCGAGAATCCGCCCAACGCGGCGAAGTCCATTCCGCCGGGCGACCCCAAGAAGCTGCGGGACGAGGTCCGCAGCCTGGAGTTCAGGGCGGAGCAATTGCTCAAGGGGCTCTCCGACAAGCACCCCATTCTGCGCGACCCGGAGTTCGCCGCGCGGCTCGCGAAGTCCGCGCCCGCGGACTTCAAGCGCACGCTGCTGGAGCAGATCTCGCAGCGCAGGGCGGACATCAAGGCCACGCGTGAGAACCTGGCGAAGAACCCCGAGCTCATCTACAGCATGGAGCCGCTGCTCGACGCCTCGCGCGCGGTGCACGGCATGCAGCCCGGCTCGCTCTTCGGGCTCGTCCTGGATGATCACCTGCGCGACAAGCGCAAGGTGGAGCTCGCCACGACGGCACTCAAGACGGGCGTGCTCATCGGGGCCGGGCTCCTCTCCGGAGGTGGCGGCTGGGTAGGCGCGGGGTTCGCGGTGGGCGGTGCGCTCTTCGCGGGCTACGAGGCGCAGGCGAGCTGGAAGCAGTACCTCGTCGACAAGGCCGCCTTCGGCGCGGGGATGATGAAGGACGAGCCCACCATGGCGTGGGCGGTGCTGGCCACGGCCGGCGCGGTGGTCGAGCTGGGCGGCGCCGCCAAGGCGCTCAAGGTGTTCAGCTCGATGAAGCAGGCCATCAAGGGCTTCAACGAATCCAATGACCTCATCAGCCTCGAGCGGAACCTGAAGGCGCTGCCCGAAGTCACGCCCCAGCTCCGGGGCCGGATGATGGACGCGGCGAAGCAGCAGCAGAATCTGCGGCAACAGGTGGAGGGCCTGCTCTCGGAGGGCCCGCTCCCGCTCGGGAAGATTCCCGACGAGCGGCTCGGCAAACTCCGCGATGTCGCGCACGCGCTCGCGGAGCGTGGGGACGAGAACTTCGAGAGCTTCCTGGGCGAGCTGCGGGCGATGAAGGTCATCGATGACCAGCCTTCTCCGGAGACGATGAAGCAGCTCAAGCAGACCTTCGAGGACGGCGTGCAGCGGGCGCGCAATGCGCGCAAGGCCTCGGACGAGCTCGCGCGGCGCGAGCTCGTGGAGCAACTGGAGGCGACGAAGCCGACGCCGGCCAGCAAGACGCAGACGACACCGAAGCCCGTGCAGAAGCCCACGGAGGCGGTGAAGCCGGCCACGGTGAAGACGTCGCCCGTGAAGACGCCTCCGGTGAAGTCCGAGACGCCGCGCGCCGTCGAGGATGCGATGAAGCGGGTGGAGGAGCTCCAGCTCAAGGCCCGTGACGCGGACTTCGACGACCCCGTGAATGGCCTGGCCCTGGAGACGAAGTACCACGATGACCTGCTGAAGGCCTTCGAGGATGCGGGAGGTGACCCGGAGGTGGGGAAGCTGATGAAGACGCTCCGCGAGGAGTACCCCTCCGCCTTCCTCAAGTCTTTCGGAGGCACGCCGCCGGGCGTGCTGCTGCGCGTGGCCAGCTCGAAGGACCCGAAGCTCGTCGCCTACGCGAAGAAGGTGCTGGAAGGCGTCACGCGCGGCGTCGTGAGGGACACCGATGTCTCCGTCGCGATGATGCAGGCCGAGCGCCTGTCGAAGCTGCCTCCCGCGGGCGCCGTGAAGAACGTGACGAACGACTCCGGCGGCGTCGGCGTCTTCTTCGAGGGCCAGTTCCAGGGCAAGCCCACGATGTTCAAGACGGACGCGCTGTTGAACCACTCATTCGACAGCGATGAGCAGGTGCTCAAGGGGCTGAAGCCCTACGGCGGACCGGAGTTCCGCGCCCGCGTGCGCATCGAGGATCCGGAGACGGGCCTGTGGCGCGAGGCGCTTGCCATGGAGAAGATTGACGGCGTCGACGTGAAGCGGCTGCTGGAGGCGCAGGCTCGCGGAGAGAAGCTCCCCTTCCCCATCACCGAGGCGCACGTGAAGGCCCTGCAGGACCTGGAAGCGCGCCTGCGTCGCGACGGCAAGCACCTGAGCGAGGTGAACCTGGGAGACTTCATCCTGACGAAGGACCCCAACCGGCCCGTCGTGCCCGTGGACATGTTCGTCAACGCCGGGGCGGCGCAGAACAGCGGCATGGAGAAGGAGGGCGTCCGCGTCGTCGACACCGTGAAGTCCCTGGTCGGCAAGCCCTCGAAGCCCTGAGCCGCACCGCCGTTCCTCCGAAGTCGTCACGGTGGGAAGACTTCTTCCCATCCCTACCGGGCATGCCGCTTGCTGTACATCCGGCAGGAGCAGCCAGGAGGGTAGATGCGCGGCGGTTGGAGATGGGCGGCGGTGGTGGGCGCGGCGGTGCTGCTGGGCGCATGTGGTGAGTCGAAGGACGGTGACTCGGTCGACGCGGTGGGTGGCCCGGGCCCGTGGCCCATGGACGCGGTGAAGGACTACGCGACGGCCTTCGGCATCGGCGCCGGAGTGCGCAGCGTCGGTGTCGACGAGGCTCACAACATCTGGCTGCTGCGCGGCGCGGAAATCGGCGTGCTGCGTCCCGGCGACACGGCGCCCACGTGGACGCGAGGCGTGGGCCAGGCCGCGGAGGGCTTCGGGCGGGACAAGAAGGCGCTCGGCTCCACCGTCATCTGCGGCGGCGAGGCGGGCCGCGCCTACGTGGGCTATCACACGTACGAGCTCCAGCCCGAGATACCGGACAAGCCGCACGCGTACATCCCCGCGCCCGGAGAGCCCCACTACAGCGCCGCACGCTTCGCCGAGTACCAGAAGGGGGACCTGGACGCGGTGCGCCTGGAGTCCGACGGCACGGTGGTACTGGAGGAGCACCTGTGGCGCAGCGCGGGCGTGTCCGGCGGAAAGCAGCAACTGGGCATCCGCAACACGAATGACTTCCACTTCGACGAGGACCGCTCTGTCCTCACCTGCGCGCGGGTGATGCGCGGGCGCGACAAGGGCGACCTCTACATCGGCACCAACCACGGCGTCACACTGGTGCGCGGCCTCACGTACAACAGCCACCGTCACGCCGCGTGGTACGCGGACGGCGACTCACTCCAGGCTGGCTTCAACTGGGGCCTGGGCATCGGCCCGGACGGCGAGGTGCTGGTCGCCAACGACTGGATGGTGGGCATCCTCGAACCCAACGGCGTGTTGGAGGACTTCGACAAGGAGCGCACCTGGGAGGGCCCGGTGCCGTGGCGCTACAAGGGCCACAATGCACAGCTCAACAGCCTGGAGTCCTTCGACTACTGGCGCGCCATCACCCGTACGAAGAAGGGAGTTACCTGGGTGGGCAGCAAGGACCACGGCCTGTGGCGCATGGAGCAGAAGGACCGCTCCAGCGCGAGCTACACGCGCCTCACCGCCCTGCCCTCCGACAACGTGACGTCGCTCGCCGCCGTGGATAGCGGCGCCGTCTACGTGGGCACCCACGACGCGGGCCTGTGGCGCATCGAGGAGGACGGCGAGACGCTGAACCGCGTGGACACGGTGGGCGGAGACCAGGTGCTCCAGCTCGTCTACGACCCCACCGTGAAGCCCGCGATGCTCTACGTCCTCACGGACACCGGCCTCACCGTGCTTCGGGAGGACTGACGGGCAGCGGCCTCACCTCGAGCTGCTTCGAGGCGAGGAACTCCGCGTTGAACACCTTCGAGGCGTAGCGGCTGCCGTGGTCACACAGGAAGGTGACGATGCGCAGCCCCTCGCCCTGGTGACGCCGTGCAATCTCCCACGCGGCGCGCACGTTGAGGGCGGCCGAGGTGCCCACCACGAGCGCGTCCTCGCGGGCCAGGTGGTAGAGCATCTCCAGCATGTCCTGGTCGCCCAGGCGCATCGCCTCGTCCACGCGGGCGCGCCGGAAGTTCTCCGTGAGGCGCATGATGCCGATGCCCTCGGTGATGGAGGAACCCGGGCCCTCCATCTTCCCCTCGCGCACGTAGCAGTAGAGGCCCGAGCCCGGCGGGTCCACCAGCACCACGCGCAGCGCCGGGTTCTTCTCCTTCAGGAAGCGGCTGACACCGGACATCGTCCCGCCGCTGCCCACCGACGCGACGAGCACGTCCACGCGCCCCTCGCACTGCTCCCAGATTTCGGGACCCGTCGTCTCGTAGTGGAAGTCGCCGTTGGCCGGGTTCTCGAACTGGTTCGCCCAGAACCAGCCGTGCTGCTCCGACAGCGTGCGCGCCTGGTGGAAGAAGTGATTCGGGTTGGCGAAGGGCACCGCGGGCACCTTGCGGACCTCCACGCCCATGGCCTCCAGGTACTCGTACTTCTCGCGAGCCTGGTTGTCCGGCATGGTGACGACGACGCGGTAGCCGCGCTCGCGGCCCAGCAGGCCCAGCCCGATGCCGGTGTTTCCGGCGGTGCCCTCGACGAGCGTGCCGCCGGGCTTCAAGAGCCCCTGCTCCTCCGCGCGGCGAATCATCCCCTTCGCGGCGCGGTCCTTGATGCTGCCGCCGGGGTTCATGAACTCGGCCTTGCCGAGGATGTCACACCCCGTCTGCCGGCTCAGTGAGCCGATGCGCAGAAGCGGCGTGTTCCCCACCGAGTCCCAGAGTGAGCCAATGCGTGGTGCCATGCGTGTGTGCCTCGTGGCTTGGGACTCTCCCGTAGCGGAAGTCCCACGTGCGAGGCAACCCACGCGGCCCTCAATCCGCGCGCATCGCCTCGACGGGGTCCAGCTTCGCCGCCCGGGCGGCCGGGTAGATGCCGAACAGGAGCCCCACCCCGCAGCTCATGAACAGCGCCAGCGCCACGGCCCACGGCGGCACGAGCATGGGGAAGCGCAGCATCCAGTTCCCGAGGAAGACGAGGAAGAAGCCCAGCCCCACGCCCAGCGCGCCGCCCATCAGCGACAGCAGCACCGCCTCGGTGGCGAACTGCCCGAGGATGCGCGCCTTCTTCGCGCCCAGCGCCTTGCGCACGCCAATCTCCTTCGTCCGCTCCATCACCGACACCAGCATGATGTTCAGGATGCCGATGCCGCCCACCACCAGCGACAGCAGGCACACGCCGATGCCGGCGATGGTGATGACCACGGAGAGCTGGTTGAAGGACGCCGTCATCGACTCGTTGGTGTGGATTTCGAAGTCGTTGGGCATGTTCGCCGCCACGCCCCGGCGGCGGCGCATCAGCGTGGCCACCTCGTCCTGCGCCTTCTGGAACAGGGCGGGCTCCTTCGCCTGCACGTCCACGTCCAGCGAGCGGTTCTTCCCGTAGAGCTGCTGGAAGATGCGCAGCGGCATCATCACCTGGTTGTCCAGGCTGAACATGCCCATCATGCTGCCGCGCCGCTGCAGCACGCCGATGACGCGGAAGGGCCGGCCCTTGATGCGCACCTCGTGGCCCACCGGGTCCATGCCGGGGAAGAGCACGTCCGACACGTCCGTGCCCAGCACCACCACGGGCCGGCCGTCCAGCGCCTCCACGTCGTTGAAGTAGCGGCCGGACTGCACCGTCAGGCCGCTCGTCAGCGTGTAGTTCGTCTGCGTGCCGAACACGCGCACCGACGGCCGCGTCTCGATGCTCGCCGTGGCCACCTTCTGGCCGCCGTCGTCGTCCGTGGGCGCCACCACGCCCACCGACGGGCAGGACTCCTCGATGGCGCGCACGTCCTCCATGTCGATGTCCTGCCGCTTGGCGAACTTCGCCCAGTTGATGCGCGCGAAGCCGCCCGCGGGCCACTTCGTCACCTGGAACGTGTGGGCCCCCATGCGGCCCAGGTCGTGGTTCACCTTCTCGCGGAGCCCCTCGATGAGCCCCATCATGGTGATGACCGTCGCCACGCCGATGACGATGCCCAGCAGCGTCAGCAGCGAGCGCAGCGGGTTGCCCAGGAACGTGCCCAGTGCCAGCCGCAGGTTGTCCAGGAAGGCTCGCATCGCTTCACTCGTACCGGAGGGCTTCCACCGGGTCCAGGTTGGCCGCGCGCGCCGCGGGCCAGATGCCGAAGAGCAGGCCCACCAGCGCCGCGAAGAACACCCCGCCCAGGATTGTGCTCGGCCGTACGTCCGCCGCCAGCGGGGTGATGAGCGACACGACCTTCGCCGTGCCCAGCCCCACCGTGGTCCCCAGCAGGCCGCCCACCGCGGACACGCTCGCCGCCTCCATGAGGAACTGGAAGACGATGGTGCGCTTGCGCGCGCCCAGGGCCCGGCGCACGCCAATCTCACGCGTCCGCTCGCGCACGGACACCAGCATGATGTTCATGATGCCGATGCCGCCCACCAGCAGCGTGATGAGGCCCACGCCCGTGGCGACGCCGTAGAGCGCTCCCGTGAGCTGCTCGTACGTCTGCGCCATGGCCTCCGCCTTGTTGATGGTGAAGTCGTCCGCCGCACCCGGTGGCGTGGAGCGCACGCGCCGGAGGATGCCGATGAGCTGGTCCTCCGCCTGCTTCACCTTCGTGGCGTCCTCCACGGCCAACGCTATCTCCAGGCCGCGGCCCCGGCCGAAGCTCGAATAGAACGTCTTGAAGGGGATGAAGACGACGAGGTCCAGGCTCTCGTTGACGATCTTCCCCTTGCGGCTGAGCGTGCCCACCACCTGGTACGTGCGGTTCTCGATGCGGAGGGTGCGCCCCACCGGGCTGATGCCGGGGAAGAGCGCGTCCGCCACGTCCGCGCCAATCACCGCCACCGGCCGCGTCACCTCGTCGTCCGCCTCGCTGATGAAGCGCCCGCCCGTGACTTCATAGCCGGCGACGGCGAGGTACTGCTGCGTAACGCCGGTGATGCGCACCGAGGACATCTGCTCGCCGCCGGAGCCCACGTCCGCCACGCGCTGCACGTAGGGCGAGATGGCCGACAGGAACGGCGCCAGGTTGCGCAGCCGGTCCACCTGCTCCAGCGTGAAGTTCTTCCGGTTCCGGTACACCCACCAGTCGCCCTTCATCATCCACGGGAACTTGGAGACGTAGAGCGTGTTGGCGCCGAAGCCGGCGAGCTGCCGGTGGAAGGACGTGTTGAGCCCCTGGATGATGCCGACGATGGCCAGCAGCGTGGCCACTCCGATGCCGATGCCCAGCGTCGTCAACACCGTGCGCAGGCGGTTGGCCTTGAGCGAGAAGAGTGCGATGCGCGCGCCCTCCAGCACGTCCACCCGGAAGCCCTTCGGAGCGCTCATGCGCCCCCCGCCGCCAGCACCGCGGCGGTCGTGCCCAGGGCCACCTCACGACCCACGCCGTCCGCGACAATCTCTCCGTCGCTCAGGCGGATGGCCCGGGGGCAGCGCGCCGCCAGCTTGGGCTCGTGCGTGACGAGCACCAGCGTGTGGCCCGCGTGGTGGAGCTGCTCGAAGAGCCGGACGATTTCCTCACCCGTCGCCGAGTCCAGGTTGCCGGTGGGCTCGTCCGCCAGCAGCATGGACGGCTCGGCCACCAGCGCGCGGGCAATGGCCACGCGCTGGCGCTGACCGCCGGACAGCTCGTTGGGCCGGTGGTGCATGCGTTGCGTGAGCTGGACCTTGTCCAGCGCCGCCTTCGCCCGCTCGCGCCGCTCGCGCGCGGACACGCCGCGGTACACCAGCGGCAGCTCCACGTTGGCCAGCGCCGTCTCGCGCGGCAGCAGCTGGAACGTCTGGAAGATGAAGCCAATCTCCACGTTGCGGATGGTGGCCAGCTCGTCGTCGCTCATGCGCGAGACGTCCTTGCCATTCAGCATGTAGCGACCGCTGGTGGGCGTGTCGAGACAGCCCAGCACGTTCATCATCGTGCTCTTGCCCGAGCCCGACTGGCCGATGATGGCCACCCACTCGCCGCGGTTGATGTTGAAGGAGACGCCGCGCAGCGCGCGCACCTCCTCGCCACCCACGTGGAAGACGCGGGTGATGTTCTCCACCTGGATGAGGGGCCCCGCGCCGCTTCCTTGACTCACGACTTCCGCCCACCCTTCATGCCGCCCGGGCCCTGACCCGGCTCGGGCTCACGCACCACGTCGCCGTGGTTGAGCTCCTTGGACAGCGTGCGGTACGGACCCTCCACCACGCGGTCCCCGTCCTTGATGCCGGTGAGGATCTCCAGCTCGGTGTCCGAGGCGATGCCCGTCGTCACCGGGACGACCTTCGCCTTGTTGTCCGCGTCCACCACGAAGACCACCTTGGCCAGCGACTCGGTGCGCTTGGCCGTCAGCGCCCCACCCTCCACCGACTCCTTGTAGTCCGGCAGCGAGCGCGCGGCGCGCACCGTCACCGCCTGGATGGGCACCAGCACCACGTCGTTGCGCGTCTCCGCGGAGATGCGCACCTCGGCGCTCATGCCGGGCAGCACGCCCGGAGGCCGCGTGTCCAGCGCCACCGTGACGGGGAAGCTCGTCACCTCCGCCTCGGTGCCTGCGTTCTTGATGAGCGCCTTCTGCGCAATCTCCACCACGGAGCCGCTGAACGTCTGACCCTCCAGCGCGTCCAGCGACACCTCGGCGGGCTGGCCGGGCTTGAGGTGCACCACCTCGTGCTCGCCCACCTCGAACTTCACCTCCATGGCGCTGAGCGCGGCGATGGTCATCACCACGTCCTCGGACAGCTCCGAGCCGCGCACGCGCTCACCCACCTCGCGCGACAGCTCGATGACGTTGCCGTCGATGGGCGACTGGAGCGTCGTCTTGGCCAGGTCCGTCTGCGCCTGGTCCACGATGGCCACGTTGCGCGCGAGCTGCTGCCTCGCGGACGCCAGCCGCGCGTCCGCCGAGTTCTTCGCCGCGCGCGCCTGGTCCACCTCCGCCTCCGACGCCAGCCCCTTCGCCAACAGCCCCTCCACGCGCGCCAGCTCCTGCGCGGTGCGGTTGGCCTCCACCTCGGCCACCTGGGAGTCCGCGCGCGAGGCGTTCTGCGACGCCAGCGCCTGCTTCAGCGCGGCCTCGTAGATGCGCTTGTCGATGCGGCCCAGCACCTGGCCCTTCTTCACCGGCTCGCCGTCCTTCACGAGCAGCTCCACCAGGTCTCCGGAGAGGCTGGAGGAGATCTTCACCGTCGTCGCCGCCTGCACCTTGCCCGCGCCGGTGATGGTGCGGGTGATGGTGCCCTTGCGAGCCTTGGCGACCTGGACCTCCAGTGACGGCGGCGGCCGCTCCTTGAGGCCGCCAACGGTGATGGCCGCCGCACCCAGGAACAACACGCCAGCAATGGCACCCTTCCACCACTTCATTTCGACTCTCCCGGGCTCAGGGCGCCCATGGCCCGCAGCAAGGTGAAGCGGGCGATTTCGACATCAATCCTGTTTTCCAGCAAGCTCAGCTCGGCCTGCGTCAGACTCAGCTGCGCGTCGCGAACCTCCAGGGTGGAGCCCGCGCCGGCGCGGAAGCGCTCCTCCGCCAGCCTGAGTCCCTGCACGGCGGCCTCGCGGTTCTCCGCGGCCAGGCGCGCGGCCTCCAGCTGGGCCTCCAGCGAGCGGTGCGCGCTGCGCACCTGCGCCTCGATTTCGCGCACCGTCTGCTCCAGCACCACCTGGGCCCGACGGATGTTGACCGCGGCGCGCTTGGACTGGGCGTCCGTGGCGAAGCCGTTGAAGAGGTCCCAGGAGAGCTGCACGCCGGCGGTGAAGCTGTGCTGCAGGCGCGGCTCGGTGAAGACGGCCTCCGCGCTCGGCCCACCGCGCGAGTAGTCACCGCGCGCCGACAGGCGGGGGACGTATTCCGCGCGGGCGATGGCACGCTGCAGCTCCGCGGAGCGGACCTGCCCCTGGAGCGCCACCAGCAGCGCCCGGTGCTCACGGGCCTGCGCGAGCGCGGTGTCCATGGCGGGGGCCGGCACCGGCTCCGTCTGGAGCACGCCCGGGTCCACGGCCTGGAGCGGCTCGGTGCCGGGGCGGGCCAGCCAGATGGCCAGCTGCGTCTGGTCCGTCACCAGCTGCGCCAGCGTCTCCGTGAAGGTGATGCGGTCATTGCCCAGGTTGACGAGCGCCTGGATCTCCTCGTTCTTGCCCACGCGGCCCGCCTGGAAGAGGGCCCGGGCGCGGTCGAGCTGCTCCTCGCTGCGCTTGACGGTGGCCTCCAGCACCTGGAGGGTGGCCTGGGTGCGGAAGAGCACGAAGAAGCGGCGGATGGCCTCCAGCTCGGAGGTGTCCGCCTCCTCCAGCGCCTGGTTCTTCTCCACGTCCCGGAGCACGCCGCTCTGCTCGAGCTGCTTGAAGCGCGCCCGGTCATAGAGAATCTGCGTCAGCGTCAGGCCCAGGTCGTAGTTGGAGATGTTGTACGAGGGGCTCTGGTATTCCTTGGTGATGGCGCGCGTGGGGTCCGCCGGGTCGGGCGCGGTGGTGACGCGGATGCTCTTGCCCGCCCACGTCTTGCCCGCGGAGGCGCCCAGGCTGAGCTGCGGCAGCAGCGCGGAGCGCGACACGCGCACGTCCTGCTCGGCGACATCCACGTCCAGCAGGGCCTGGATGGCGTTGGTGTTGTTCCGGCCCAGCTTCCGGACCTCGTCCAGGGAGATGGGCGTGGTGGCGTCCGTCGTGACGGCGGGGCTCGCCGGCACGGTGGCGGTGGAGGCCGGGGACAGGGGGTCCTGGGTGGCGGCGCTCTGGGGCGCCGGAGCGTTGGCGTCCGCCTGCGTGGCGGAGAGGACGGCGGCGATGAGGAGCGCGTTCACTTGCCACCTCCCGGTCCCATCGCCGGCAGGCCAATCATCGTCACGCCCGCGTACATCGCGTACAGCACGAAGGCCAGCAGCAGCGCGCGGCCCCTGCTCATGCCGGTGGCGGCGGAGAAGCCCAGGCCGAGGAGGCCCGCGCTCCAGAGGTTGAAGAAGTCCACTGCGGAGGCCACGCGCATCATCTTCGGGCTCAATCCCTGGAGGGCCGCGCCCAGGTGCGAGGGGACGAGCTGCGCGGCGCGGGCGGCGGTGACGGAGTGCTGCGCCGCGAGGCAGACGGTGAAGATGAGGTGGTACAGGGCGATGGGCAGCAGCGCGAGCGCCGCGGCGGACATCAGCCGCTCGAAGGGCGCCGGCCGGTCGAAGAGCCAGCCCACCACCCACAGCGCGCATGCCAGCAGGAGCGCGGTGAGCGGCATGAGGAAGACGCCCTTGGCGATGCCGCCGACCAGCGCCTTGCGGCTCGCGGTCTGGATGTTGTCCGTGAGGTCGGCCTCGGACATGCCGGCCAGCCCACCCGAGCCCATCAGGTCACGGATGACGTCGGGCGCGGCGTCCCACCGGAGGGAATAGAGCGTCCCGGAGGCGGACACGCACAGTGCGAGAATCAGGAGAGGCCACACCCAGCGGCGGGCCTCGACGGCGATGCGCGTTCCCTCGAAAGGGTCGACGAAGACGCGTACCGGTTGGACGAGAGAGGTCATATAGATGAGTGTCTTGAGCGATGTACGGCACTCGCCCTCAGGCAATTGCCCGGCCAGCCGAAATTGACGCGGAGAACGAGCAGGCAGCCAACCGAATTCCGCTTGGGGTCCGCTTTCTACCCCAGTGTTTCAGCGGACCTGTAGCAACCTGTAGCGGAAATTTTGCCGGACGCCCGGGGAGGGTGTATTCCGCTCGCCTGCCCGCTTGCCGGAGCTCGAATGGTCGATAGCACGGATCTCGCGCAGGTTCTCCACGAGGCGCACGACATCGCACAGAGCGTGGCGCAGAGGCTCACCTCGGCGCACGTGCTGTTGGCCCTCTTCACGGTGGAGAACCGGGCCCAGCTCCTGCTCAAGGAGCGGGGCGTGGACGAGGATACCCTGCTCCAGCTCCTCACGTCCGCCCCGGCGGAGACGGGCGGCGTGGTGGGCGAGTTGCGGGAGAAGACGCGCGAGATTGCCGTGAGCTGCGGCTCGGCGGAGGCGGACTGCCTCCACCTGCTCATCGCGGTGACGCGGGTGCGCTGCGCCGCCAACGAGCTGTTGCAGATGGCCGGGCTGGACCTGGCCACGCTGCGCACCACGGCCCTCTCCTATTTCGTCAGCGGCCGCATGCCGCGCAAGCTCCAGCCGGGCCGCGCGACGACGGTGGCCACGAGTCCCGTGGTGAGCCGCCCGCTGGGGGCTCCGCCCTCCCCCCTTCCCGCGCGGGCGGTGACGATGCCGCGCGCCGTCCCCGGTGGCCTGCCCACGCCCCCGCCCATGCTGGCGCGCCCCTCGCGCTCCTCGCCGGCCCTGTCTCCCCGGGACCTCATCAACGCGGACGCTCCGGCGGCGCGCCCCTCGCGCTCCACGCCGGCGCTGTCTCCGCGCGACCTCATCGACGCGGACGAGCCGGAGGCGCGGGACGACGAGCCGGTGCGCCCGCCCGCCCCGTCCGTGGTGGCGCGCGCGGTGCCCACGCCTCCGCCCGCCCCCGCACCGGTGGCCGTGCCTCCGCCGCGCCCCGGGGTGGCGCCGATGCCCGCGCCGGTGGCCCGTCACGCGAACGTGACGTTGGACCCGAAGACCTTCCCGCTGCTCACCTCGCTGGGCCGCAACCTGAGCCAGGCGGCGCGCGAGGGCCGGTTGGATCCGGTGGTGGGTCGCGCGCGGGAAGTCGAAGAGGTCATCGACATCCTCGGCAAGCGCCGCACCAACAACCCGTGCCTGCTGGGCGAGCCCGGCGTGGGCAAGACGGCGGTGGTGGAGGGCGTGGCGCAGCGGCTGTTGGAGCTGCGCGGCACGCTGGCGGAGAAGGTGCTGGTGGAGCTGGACATGGCGTCGCTCGTCGCGGGCACGCAGCTCCGGGGCTCCTTCTCCGAGAAGCTCAACGCGCTGAAGGAGGAGGTCCGCCGCGCGGAGGGGCGCGTGGTGGTCTTCATCGACGAAATCCACACGCTGGTGGGCGCGGGCTCCACGGGCGAGGGCCCGCAGGACGCGGCCAACGAGCTGAAGACGGCCATGGCGCGGGGCGAGTTCCCCTGCATCGGCGCGACGACGCACGACGAGTACCGCAAGTTCATCAGCGCGGACCCGGCGCTGGAGCGGCGCTTCACGGCCGTGGTGGTGAACGAGCCGTCGGTGTCGGAGACGGTGGAAATCCTCCAGGGCATCATCGGCCGCTACGAGGAGCACCACGCGCTGCGCTACCTGCCGGAGGCGCTGGAGGCCGCGGCGTCGCTGGCGAGCCGCTACGTGACGGACCGGTTCATGCCGGACAAGGCCATCTCCGTGGTGGACCTGGCGGGCAGCCGCTGCCACCGCGAGGGCCGCGACGTGGTGGAGGCCGCGGACGTGGCGCGCGTGGTGGCGAAGCTCGCGGGCGTGCCCGAGGAGCGGCTCTTGCTGAACGACTCGGCGCGCCTGCTGCGGCTGGAGCAGGACCTGTCCGAGCGAGTGATTGGCCACACGGACGCGGTGGCGCGGATTGCGCGGGTCATCCGCCGCAACTACGCGGGCTTCGCGTCGCGGCGGCCCATGGGTTCCTTCCTCTTCCTGGGCCCCACGGGCGTGGGCAAGACGGAGATGGCGCGGGCGCTGGCGGAGGTGCTGTTCGGCAACCGCGACGCGCTGGTGCGGCTGGACATGAGCGAGATGGCCGAGCAGCACGGCGTCTCGCGGCTCATTGGAGCGCCCGCGGGTTACGTGGGCTTCGGCGAGGGTGGCCAGCTCACGGAGCCGGTGCGCCGCCGTCCGTCGTCGGTGGTGGTGCTGGACGAAATCGAGAAGGCGCACCGCGAGGTGCAGTTGCTCCTGCTCCAGGTGCTGGAGGAGGGGCGGCTGACGGACGGCAAGGGCCGGCACATCGACTTCTCGAACACGGTCATCGTGCTGACCACGAACCTGGGCGCGGAGGCGTTCTCCCGCACGGGCCGGCCGCTGGGCTTTGGCTCGGACGCGGGTGTGCAGACGGATGCGATGGATGCGGCGTCCGCCGCCGCGCGCAAGGCGCTGCCGCCGGAGCTGTGGAACCGCATCGACGAGCGGCTCCCCTTCCGTCCGTTGGAGCAGGTGGAGGTGGCGCGCATCGCCACGCTGCTCCTGGCGGAGAGCAGCAAGCGGCTCGCCACGGAGCGGGGCATCGAGTACGTCGCGGGCGAGGACGTGGTGGGGCACCTGCTGAAGTCCGGCGGCTTCGACCCGCAGCTCGGCGCGCGGCCCATGCGGCAGGTGGTGCAGCGGCTGGTGGAGGCCCCGCTCGCGGAGCGGATTCTCTCCGGTGAGTTCGGCTCCGGGGACCGCGTCCGCATCGCCGTACAGTCCGGGCAGTTGCAGTTCCAGCGCGACTCGCACTGAGCGACGACACGTCTCGCGTGCCTCGGAGTCCGCCGCGTGGTGACATACCGCGCGCACACGCCTCCGAGGTCGCAATGCCTGCTCCTGCTCGAAAGCGCAGCCCGCGTACCGCGCGCCCGCCCGTCGTCATCGTCGGCGCGGGCCGGCTCGGTGGCGCACTGGCGCTCGCGCTCACCGCGAAACGCTGGTCCGTGCGGCTTCACTCGCGAGATACCGAGGGGCGTGAGCGCACGAAGTCCCTGGGTCTGAAGTCCGCCACGCCCGCGGACCTGAAGCGCGCCCGCGTCGTCCTGCTCTGCGTCCCCGACGCCGCGGTGCCTGTCGTCGCGAAGGAGCTCTCCGCCACCCTCCCCCGCTCGGCCGCGCTGGTGCACACGGCGGGCGCGCTGTCCCTGGACGCGCTGGGCTCGGAGAAGGGACGTACGCGCGGCTCCTTCCATCCGCTGTGCGCCGTCTCCTCTCCGCACGATTCACTGGTGGGACACACGGTGGCGGTGAGCACCCGCTCGCGCGCGCTGCGGGACGTGCTGCGCCGCATGGCCGAGGACGTGGGTCTTCAAGTGCTCGACGTCCCCGAGTCCCACCGCGCGGCCTACCACGCGGGCGCGGTGATGAGCGCGGGCGGGCTGGTGGCGCTGGCGGACGCGGCGGTGGCGGCGCTGGGCGCGGCGGGCATTCCGCCCGACGCGGCGCTCACGGCGTTGCTGCCGCTGATGCGCTCCGCGCTGCGAGGCGTGGAGGCCCGAGGCCTCTCCGGCGGGCTCACCGGCCCCATCGTCCGAGGGGACGCGGGCGTGGTGTCGGCCCACCTCGGGGCGCTTCCGGAAGAAGTCGCCCCGCTCTACCGACTGCTCTCGCGGCGCGCGCTGCGGCTGGCCGAAAACCGGCTCCGCCCCGAGTCGCGCGCCGCGTTGGAGCGGCTGCTCAGGTGATGATGAGCGAGCCCTGAAGGGCCTTGCGCACCACGGCCAGCGCCTGCTCGGAGGCGGCCTCCGCCTCGGTGAGACGGCGCAGGCACAGGTCGCCCTGCACCTGCGTCACCGAGCGCTTCAGGTCCGCGAGCAGGGTGAGCGCCGCCTTGAGCATCTCCTCGCCCTGCGGCGTCGTGGTGGCGGGCTTGCCGGCCGACTTGGCCAGGTACTCAGTGAAGCGCTTGAGCGTGTCCGCCGTCTTGTTCGGGTCGAACTGCTCCAGCAGCGGCTTGATGCGCGCGGAGTTGATGCGGATGAGCCGCAGCGCGCCCACCTTGGCGAAGCCCGGGTGCACCAGGCCGATGTCGCTCATCTCGAACGCGCCGAGCAGGCCCTCGTCCGGGGCCTTGTGCGCGTGCGGCACCATGTCCACGAACAGGGGCAGCACTTCCACGCCCTGCCGGAACGCTTCCACTTCCTCCTCATCCAGCGGCGGGAAGCTCGCCGGGTTGCCAATGAAGAGCAGCGGCAGGACGACCTCGTGCCAGAAGTCCTCCGGCGCCGAGCCCGTGCCGCCGATGGTGCCGAACAGGTGCGCCATCAGCTCCGCGAGCCGGGGCGCGCGGTCGGCCTGCTCCAGCAGCGCCTTCGACGCGTCCAGGCGCGCGAGGGACTGGACGATCTGCCCGTCGAACTGCTGCTTCGCCTCGGGAGGCAGCGGCGGCTGGGTGCGGCCCAGCGCGTTGCGCACATCGCGGCTCAGCGCGTCCGGCCTGGTCTCCAGCGCCGTCTTCGTCTTGTTCGGGTCCAGCACGACGAACTGGAGGAAGCCCGGGTCGAACAGGCGCTGGTACTCCACCGGCGACAGCTTCGGCTGCTGGGAGCCCAGGGCCTGTGCGGGGTTGAGGCTCAGGCGCGCCTGGCCCAGCGAGCGGCGGATGTCCGCGGCCAGGTCGTCCAGCCGGGCCAGCTTGCCCTGGCCGAGCGAGTCCATCACCGCGCCGAACGGCGACAGCATGATGATGGCATCGGGGAAGCCGAGCGTGGCGCCCTCGGGCGAGTCGCGGTTGGGGAACCAGAACGCCTGGTGCTCCTGGATGAGGCGAAGCGCGAAGGCACCGGCGAGGCCGAGCGCCAGCGTCTGGTGCTCCGGCTGATTCACCTGGAAGGGGCCACCGAGGAGCTTGATGGCGGCCTTCTCCACCTCCGCCCAGGGCGCCTTGAGCAGGTCGACGGGCTTGCCTTCGGCCTTCTCGAGGGCGGCGGCGACCTGGAGCTGGGCCTGGTGGACGTGCTGGGGAACGGGATACCCCTGGGGAGCGGAGGGTTCGGACATGGAGGAATCCAGATTCAAAAGGGAGGCAACGCGCCTCCAAATACCGTGAAAAACGCGGTCGTGGCTACGTTTTGTGCCCGCTAGGATGGCCCGCATGCCCGCCCCCCGCCGGCTGCCTTGCTGGCATGCCCTGGCCTTCTTCCTCCTGCTGACAACAACGGGGTGTGCCTTCGTCACACCCCGTTTCCCCCAGAACATCCAGGCCTCGTTCGCTCGGGAGGAGATGCGGAAGCTCACCACCGCCTCGCTGGAGCTCTACTACCCGGCGTCGCTACAGGGCACCGCCCTGCGCACGGCCGCGCGGCTGGAGGGCTGCGTGGAGCGGCTGCGCGGGCAGACGTGGAGGCAGACGGACCGGGGGCGGGTCCTCGTCTACCTGACGGGTTCGGACTTCAACAACGCGTACGTGGTGCCGGACTACGCGAGCACGCCGCAGCAGATGGTGCTGCCCGCGCACGTCACGCTGGAGCTGTTCCACCTCTTCAACCTGGGCGAGGTGGACGTCGGCGACGTGGCCTGCCACGAGTCCGTGCACTACGTGCAGCTCCAACAGACGGACGGCCTCTGGGGCTTCCTCAACAAGCTGACGGGAGGCCTGTTCCAGTCGAACTCGTTCACCGAGTCGTGGTTCCTGGAGGGACTGGCCACGTACTACGAGGGCCGCTTCGGGAAGGACGTGGGGCGTCCGCACAGCCCGGTGTGGCGCGGCTGGTACGAGTCGGCGGCGCAGGCGCAGGGCGGAGACCTGGACGCGGGCTACCTCTCGCCCGAGCACCGGGCGTTGGACCCGTTCGGCGGCAACTACCTCACCGGCATGCACTTCGTGGAGTACCTGGCCTCGAGGTACGGCGAGCGGAAGCTGTGGCAGTTGGTGAACGAGCAGGGCGGTTCGCTCCTGCCCCCGCTGGCGGTGACGCTGCGCTTCAAGCGCGTGTACGGGAAGGACATCGGCTCGCTGTTCCAGGAGTACACGGAGGTGCTGCGCCAGGGCATGGAGGCGCGAGCGCGTCCGGCGTCGCAGCGCGTGTGGCTGACGGAGGCGGGGTACTTCTCGCGGCTGGCGACGCATCCGGAGAGTGGGGCCACGGCGCTGATGAGCGTGGGGCGCACGGAGTACTCGCGGCTCTCGGTGCGCGAGGCCGACGGGCGCGTGCGCTTCGAGCGGCCGTTGGTGGATTTGATTCCGTTGCGCACCTGGGTGCTGGGCAGCCCGACGCTGGTGAGCGGCATGACGTTCAGCCGCGACGGTGCGTGGCTGTACCTGGTGATGGCGGACCTGGACGCGGAGGGTGGCTACACGGCGCGGCTGTGGCGCGTGGACGCGCGCACGGGCGACGTGGTGCGCACGTGGGACGGCGTGGAGGGCATGGGCGGCGACGTGACGCCGGATGGCAAGGGCTACCTCTACGTGAGCATCAGCGGCGGAGATACGGCCAACCTGGTGCGGCTGGACTTGGAGACGGGCCAGCGTGAGCAGCTCACGAAGTTCGAAGCGAGTGAGCCCATCGGACCGCCGGCGGTGTCTCCGGATGGGGCGCGGCTGGTGTTCCCTTTCGGCGGCAAGGAGGGCTGGGATCTGGTGCTGCGCGAGGCGGATGGGAGCCTGCGCTGGCTGACGCATGACGGGCTCTTCAACTACTCGCCGCGCTGGCTGGACTCGGAGCGCATCGTGTTCCTGCGCGAGCACGAGGGCCGGCTTCAGGCTCATGTGATGACGGTGGCCACGCGGCGGATCACGCGCATCTCGGATGCGCCGTATCTGGTGATGGACGTGAGCCCGCTTGGGACCGGCGAAGTCGAGTTCCTGAATCGCGATGGCACGAACTTCACCGTGGACCGTGTGCCGGTGCCGAGTGAAGAGAGCGTGGCGGTGGCCGCACCGACGGAGAGCCCTGCCACGGCCACCAGGGCGGAAGGGAAAGACACGCCCGAGAACGCCATCCCTCAGACGATGAGCCCCGCCGCGCCCGACTCGGCGGAAGCGAAAGATGCACAAGGGACTGCCGTTGCTCCGCCGACGAGCCCTGCCCCTCTCGTCACCGCGGAAGCGGAAGCAACACCTCAGAACGCAACCCCGCCGTCTGAAAGGCCTACCGCGCCTGTCACAGGGGAAGTGGCAAAGACGCCCGAGCAGGCAGTCCCGCCGGCTGGAACTCTTCCTCGGGTCGAGTCACCGGCACCGGAAGAACTCGCACAGTTCCCTGCCGACGCGGGCACACCGCAGCCGGAAGCCTCCCCTCCCCCGGCCGATACCCCCACGGCCGCGGGCACACCGCAGCCTGAGTCCTCCCCTCCTCCGACCGACGCGCCCACGGCGCTCGCGGACCTGGACACGCCGGTGGTCTCCCCACCCGACCCGGGAGCCAACCTGCAAATCCTCTCCGACGAGCGCTACTCGTCGCTGGAGGGCTTCTTCGTCCCCGAGTTCCGCCTGCCATACATCCTGGTGGCGACGGACGAGGACAACACTGACGAAGCCATCGTGAGCGGAGGGCTCGCGCTGTCGGGCCAGGACCGGCTCGGCTTCCACGCGTACTCCCTGCTGTTCTCCGCGAGCACCAAGGAGAACGGGCCGAGCGTGTCCCTCTCGTACGGCAATGCGGAGCTCGCGCCCTGGTACATCCTCGCGTCCGCCTCGCGCATCCGCGAGAACACGCGCACGGACCTGCAGGGCGCGCTGTTCGGAACGCGCACGTTCTGGACCACGCCGGTGACGGTGGGTCTGCTGGCCCTGCGGCGCGAGTATGACCGGACGGACCGCTTCGCCGGCCTCGTCACCCGGCTCATCGGCCCCGAGGTCTCCGTGTCCTACTTCGCGGGGGACTCCACCTCGTACGGAGGCACGCAGCGAGGACTGGGGCTGTCGGCCGCCGGAGGCGTCTACCCGGGCGCCTTCTTCCGTGAATCCACGATGGGCGACGTGCGCCTGGGCGTGGACGGCTTCCTCGGCGGATTGCCCTTCACGGGCAACGACAACTTCCAGCTCTCCGCGGTGGCCCGTTACCTGCCCGGTGCGCCGTCGAACCTGCTGGAAGTGGGCGGAATCAGCGCCGGACAGACTTGGTACAGCAGCCGCAGCTCGAAGGAGACCTCACGTCTCCCGCTGCAGCTCCAGCCCGGCGTGGCCTTCAGCGAATACCTGCGCGGCTACGAGGACCTGACGACGCGAGCCCACAACGCGCTCATCGGCAGTGCCACGTACCGCTATCGAGTGCCCATCGATTACGGCTGGGCCTCCACGCTGTGGATTCTCCCGTCCCTCTTCGTGAGCGACTTCGAGGTGGAGGGCTTCGGCTCGTTGGCGCGCGTGGATAACGAGAACAACCTCGGCGCGGTGGGCGGCGCGGCCTCGCTACGCCTCACCTTCGGCCAGGCCGTGCCCGTCACCCTCTTCTACCAGTACGCGTACCGCTTCGAGCCCGGGCTCAACGACCTGCACCTCTTCGGCGTCGGCCTCTAACGGCGCGTCCCCAAACCGTACAGCCCTCGCTCCCGCGCATATGTCAGCGCGCCCGAGGGCACCAGGTCCGTCGGCTCCGCCCCGCGCGCGAGCATGTCGCGCACCAGCGTGGACGACACCTCCGCCAGCGGAGGCCCCACCGTCTCCGGCGCCGGGTAACCCGCCCGGTAGAGCACGATGACGCGCGCCATCTCCCGGATGCGCCCGAAGTCCTTCCAGTGCGGCAAATCCTTGAGGATGTCGCTGCCGATGATGAGCGACCACCGCACGTCCGGGTATCGCTGCACCAGCAGGGACAGCGTGTCCACCGTGCGCCCGGTGAGCCCCGGCTCGCTCTCAATCGTCGTCGTCTTCAGCCAGCCGGACGTTTCCGCGCAAAGCGCCTCGCACATGGCCACGCGGTGCTCGAAGGCCTCGAACTGCTTGCCGAAGGGGTGCTGCCACGACGGCATCAACCACACCTCGTCCACGCCCTGCGTCGCGTGCACGTACGACGCCGCCATCAGGTGTCCCACGTGGGGCGGGTTGAACGAACCTCCGAGGAGCGCGACCTGCACGTCAGGGCCTCACGTCACTTGAGGGTCAGCTTCGTGGACTTCTTCTCCAGCACCAGCAGCGTCGGCTTCACCACCTCGTACCCGTCCAGCCGGTACGCGGAGAAGCCCAAGTCACGGTCCACCTTCTCCAGCAGCGCGCACGTCTGCTCGGCCGCGCCCACCAGCCGGCCCGGCGTGAGGAAGTAGCGCGGGCCGATCTGCACCACCTTCGGCTCCGACTCCTTCCCGTGGATGAACACCGACGCGTTCATCAAATCGTCACGCGTCAAATCGTTCTTGTCGTGGACCACGCAGCAGAGCGTGTCACCCACCAGGTCCATCACCTTGTTGTTGATGGACGGGTCTCTGTACTGGAGCGACTCGCGCTCCGGCACGCGCACGAAGCGCTCCATGACGAGCCGCCGGTCATTCTCCGAGGCCACGTCCGCCGGAGCCGCCCCACGCGCGGGAGTCCGCGGCAGCGAGTCCTGGCTGCCCAGCCAGTTCGACACGTCCGCGAGGAAGTCCGCGTCGGAGTACTCCCGCCCGCCGCGCGCCCTCTGCCGCCGCCACAGCACCCACTCGTCCAGGTCCGTGTAGCGCGCGCCCGCGAAGATGAAGCGCCGTGCGCCCTTGGAGCGCAGCAATTCATAAGCCGCGTCGAAGGCCTCGAGGTCGCCGTGGCTATCGGAGAAGACGCCAATCACGTGTGGAACACCCCACGTCAAGCGTACAGCAGGTAGGGCGCCCTTTGCTTCGCGAAGGTCTCCGTCTGGGCGGAGAACCCCTCCAGGAGCTTGTCCAGGGGCCACCCCGCCTCGATGCCCCGGCGCACCTGGTCCGTGCCGCACAGCAGGTCGAAGGCCGGCACGTCCTCGACGAACTCGTACGCGTCCGCCCGCCAGGCGAACTTCCCCGGGCCGATGTCGTGCAGTGCCTGGAAGATGGCGATGCCCGTGCGCAGCGGCAGGAAGGCCTGCCGGTCCGTCACGTGGATGAAGGCGCCGTTGCAGGACTCGCCCTTGTACTTGTCGAACGTGGGGGTGAAACCGACCGCGCGGAATGCCACGCCCGGCAGGTCCTCCTTCGCCAGCCGCGCCAGCAGCGCGTCCGTATCGACCCAGGGGGCACCGAACTGCTCGAAGGGACGGCAGGTGCCGCGGCCCTCGGAGACGTTGGTGCCCTCGCCCTGGCACATGCCCGGGTACACCAGCGCGGTGTCCGGCGTGGGCATGTTCGGCGACGGGGAGATGAAGGGCAGCCCGGTGTCGGACCAGAAGTGCGCGCGCTTCCAGCCCTCGCACGGCACCACCGTGAGCTCCGCGCCGAAGCCCTCCTGCGCGTTGAAGAGCCGCGCCAATTCGCCCGCCGTCATGCCGTGGCGGTTGGGCAGCGCGTACAGCCCCACGAAGGAGCGGAAGCCCTCGCCCACGAGGTTGCCCTCCATGGCCACGCCGTTGAGCGGGTTGGGCCTGTCCAACACGTAGAAGGGCACGCGCGCCTTCGCGGCGGCCTTCATCGCCAGGGCCATGGTGTAGACGTACGTGTAGTAGCGGCTGCCCACGTCCTGGATGTCGAACACGAGCGCGTCCAGCCCCTGCAGCCACTCCTGGCGGGGCGACAGCGACTCGAAGGTGGAGCCGTAGAGGCTGTGCACGGGCACGCCGGTGCGCCTGTCTCGGGCTTCGCCCACGGCGACCATGTACTGCGCCTCGCCGCGGATGCCGTGCTCCGGACCGAAGAGCGCCGCCAGCTTCACGCCGGGCGCGCCGGCCAGCAGGTCCGCCAGGTGGCGGAAGCGCGAGTCCACACTGGTGGGGTTGACGATGGCGCCCACGCGCTTGCCCTTCAGCGCGGCGAAGCCCTGCTCCACCCAGACATCCAGTCCCGTCTTCACCTTGCTCACGGTGTTCCCTTCCTTCGAGGCGGGCCTCGCGGGCCGGGCCTTCAGTCCTTGTTGAAGCTCTTCAGCGCGCCCTGCGCGGCCCGCTTCGAGTCGCACCTGCCGATGCCGAGGACGCCGCCGCTGCCGTCGTCCGGGCCGCCGTCCTCCGCCAGGTCCTCCAGCTCACCCACGGCGTCCTCCAGCTTGAGCTGTGCCGCCGTGAAGGCCGCCGCCGAGCGCACGCCGCACTGCGGGTGTCCCAGCAGGTCGATGATGCGGCCCTCCGCGGCGCCGTTGCCCGCCCTCACCGCGCGGGCGTAGTCGCCGAGCGAGCCCGCCGGGTTTCCCTGCGCCTCTTCCAGCCGGCCCTCCAGGTACGAGCGGCGGCCCGAGTCCTTCTCCTCGCGGATGAGCCTCTTGGCTTCCTTCACGAGCGGCGCGCGCTCCTCAGCGGGCGCATCCTCCACCGCGTCGATGGCCCGCATCGCCGCGCCACCGCCGAACGCCACCACCCCCACGCCCGCCAACACCGCGGCCAGCCCCAAGCCCACCAGCACCTTGCGCCGCTCGGCCGCGAAGGCCCGCACGCGCGTGCCCAGCCCCGGAGGAATCGCGGAGGACAACCGCCACAACAGCGGCACCCCGACATTGCGCGCCTGCTGCCCGAGCACCGAAGCGCCCGCTGCCGCCTTCTGTCCGAGCGCCGACGCCTGCTGCCCCAGCACGGACGCGCCCGCCGCCGCCTTCTGCCCCAGGGCGGATGCACCCGCGGCCGCGCGCTGCCCCAGCACCGCCGCGCGCTGGCCCAATGCCGACAGGTCCACCGACGGCCCGAGCGTGGACTCGGGCACGCGCGACAGCGCGAGATTGCCGAACGGAGGCATCACCTCCGAGCCCGGCGCCTCCGCGATGGTCGCCGCCGACGGAGCCTCCACGCGGTACGGCGCACGCGGCACGTGGAAGACGCGAATCTTCCCGGGGATGCCCTTCAGCTCGAAGGCACCCACCTCCTTCGACGGCACCTCCGCCTTGTTCATCGCCAGATACACGGCCTCGGTGAAGTACACCTCGCCGGCCTCGGCGAGGCCCTCCACGCGAGCGGCGATGTTCACCGGCTCACCGAAGACGTCGTTGGACTCCAGCCGCACCTCGCCCACGTTGATGGCCACGCGCACGTGGAGCTGCTCGGCCTCCGGGATGTTACGGTTGTGGTGCCACAGCCGGTCCTGGATGGCGATGCCGCTGAGCACCGCCTGCGTGGGCGACTCGAACGTGACGAGGAAGGCATCACCGATGGACTTGATGATGCGCCCGCCGAACGCCTTGAACAGCGGCGACAGCAGGGCGTTGTGGACCTGCAGGAGGCGCTGGTTCTCCTCCAGCGTCTGCCGGCTGGTCCGCTCGGTGAAGCCCTTGATGTCGGTGAAGACGATGGCGAGGTTGGCGGTCTTCAAAGCGCGCGCAGTGTACGTGCCGTCGCCCGGGGCGCAATCGCCATGAGATTGCGCATGCCCGCCCGCTGTCAGCGGCGCGAAGGCTTCAGTGCTCGCATGCGCCGCTTCGGTTGCTGTTCCATCGACTTGCGAACCTTCTGCGCGAGCTGCGGGCGCCCCGTCCGCTCGTAGAAGTCGGCCAGACGGCGAAGCACCAGGGGGCTGTCCGGCTGGAGGCTCCTCGCGGCCAGCAATTCGTTCTCCGCGTCCAGCGGGCGCTCCTGCTTCTCCAGCACCTCCGCCAGTTGCAGGCGCACCTGCACCCACTCGGGCTTCGCCCTGGCGAGGTACCGGTAGTGCATCTCCGACTTGAGCCAATCCCCCTGCTGGGCCCACAGGCCGCCGAGCCGGAAGCGGGCCTCCTCGTACGAGGCGCGGTGCCGCACGGCCTGCTCGTACGCCCGCACGGCCTGCATGCGGTCTCCCCGCTCCTCCCACAACAGGCCGCGCAAGTACCAGGCCCGGGGGTTATTCGGTGCAACCCCGGCGACGGCGTCGAGGTGGGCCTCGGCCTTCTCGAGCCCGCCTCCCACCTTCAACAGGAGGCGCGCCGCCTCCAGGCGGGGCAGCTCCCAGGTGGGGTGCGCCCGGACCAGGGCCTCCACCCCGGCGAGGGCGCCCGCGTCATCCCCGGCCGCCTCCAGGGCCAGGGCCTCCTCGAGCGTACGGGGGGCCGGCGCGGCCATCTGAGACTGGGTTGCAGTCAGGGTGGACGGCTCCGCCGCGTCGGTCGCGCCCGCCAGCATGGCCGTCATGAAGACCCACTTCATGGGCGACCGATAACAGAGCCGAGCCGGGCTCCTCAATAGATCCTCTTGACGGCCGAGCGGCCGCGCATGAAACCCATGAACGTGCAGATATCTCAACGGACGCTGGAAGATCTCGGCTTCTCGGAAGTGCTCCGTGCGCTGGCCCAGCGCTGTCGGACCGAGCCCGGAAGGGAACGGGTGCTAGCCCGCCCGTTCCTCGACACCCCCGAGCAGGTGGCGGAAGCGCTCGCGCTCGTCGCCGAGGCCCGTTCCCTCTCACAGGAGCAGTTCTCCCTCCCCCTGGGCGGAGTGGTGGACCTCCGCACCGCCATCGGCCACGCCGAGAAGGGCGGGATGCTGGAGCCCCGCCAGCTCATCGACGCGGCGCAGCTCCTCTTCGCCTTCGTGCGCACCCGCGAGGCCCTGGACGAGCGCAAGGAGCGCGTCCCCCGGCTGATGGAGATTGCGCGCCGCCTGCCCATGCTGGAGTCCATGGCCCGGCGCATCGACCAGTGCTTCGAGCCGGACGGCGAGATTTCCGACCGCGCCAGCCCGGAGCTGCGCGAGGCCCGAGACAGGGCCCGCGGCCTCCACCGGCGCATCAAGTCGCGCCTGGACGAGATGCTCCACGACGAGAGCTTCCTGCCCAAGCTGCGCGAGAACTACTACACCATCCGCAACGGGCGTTACGTGGTGCCGGTGGTGTCCAACTACCGCTCCGAGGTGGACGGCATCGTCCACAACGCCAGCCAGACGGGCCAGACGCTCTTCATGGAGCCGCAGGCCATGGTGGGCTTGGGCAACGACCTCGCCATCGCCCAGTCGGTGGTGACGGAGGAGGAGCGGCGCGTCCTCCAGGAGCTGAGCAACCTGCTCGGCCGCGAGTCGGACCGCATCCTGGAAGGCCTGGCCGCGGTGGCGGAGCTGGACGAGGTGGAAGCCATCGCCATCCTCTCCGCGGACCTGGACGCCCAGGCTCCCGTGTTCGACGGCGTGAAGGACCTGGAGCTGCGGCAGCTCCGCCACCCACGCCTGGTGCTGCGCGGCACCGAGGTGGTGGCCAACGACGTGACGCTCACCGGCGAGGCCCGGGCCCTGGTGGTGTCCGGCCCCAACGCGGGCGGCAAGACGGTGACGCTGACGGGCGTGGGCCTGTGCTCGCTGATGCTGCGCGCCGGTCTGCCCATTCCGGTGGCGGAAGGCTCGCGGATGCCGCTGTATCGCTCCATGCACTCCACGGTGGGTGACGCGCAGGACCTGTCCCAGGGCCTGTCCACGTTCAGCGCCCACGTGACGATGCTGCGGGACATCATCGCGGTGGCCCACGAGGGCTCGCTGGTGATGATTGACGAAATCGCCGCGGACACCGACCCGCGCGAGGGCGCCGCCATCGCCATCGCCGTGCTGGAGGAGCTGATGGCCAAGGGCGTGGTGGTGCTCGTCACCACGCACCTGGAGGAGCTCAAGGCCCTGGCCCACATGGACCCGCGCTTCCTCAACGCGCGCGTGGGCTTCGACTCCAAGCGCATGGCCCCCACCTACCGCCTGCAGATTGGTGCGGCGGGCCAGTCCTCGGCCATCGAAGTCGCGGCCCGCGTGGGCCTGCCCCAGCGGGTGTGCGAGCGCGCGCGTGAGCTGTCCATGAACGCGGGCGGTCCGCTCTCCAAGGCGCTGCTCGCGGCCGAGGAGGAGCGCCGCAAGCTCGGCGAGGAGCTGGAGAAGGCGCGCGTGGCGGCGAAGGAGGCCGAGGAGCTCCGGGCCGACCTGGAGAAGCAGAAGGCTCAGTTCGAGCGCGAGCGCCGCGCGAGGATGATGCAGTTCAACGAGGACGTGCACGCCGCGAGCGAGCACGCCGCCGCCGAGGTACGGGAGCTGCTGGCGAAGCTGCGCCAGGAGCAGAACGAGAAGGCGCTCTCGGAGGCCCGCCTGCAGCTCCAGCAGCGAGCGGAGGAGGCGCAGAAGCGCGCACTGGCCGCGAAGGCGGAGCTGTTCCAGGTGGAGGCTCCCGGCCCGGCGAACCTCAAGGTGGGTGCGTGGGTGCACCACTCGGGGCTGGCGCGGGACGTGGAGATCATCGAGCTGACGGACTCGCACGCGGTGGTGTCCGCGGGCGGCGCGCTGAAGATGCGGGTGCCCGTGACGGAGCTGTCCGGCTCGCGTACGCGCAAGCCTCAGCAGGCGAAGTTCCCCGAGCGGCAGAAGCAGGAGTCTGCATTGAAGCGCGCGGCCTCGGCGGCGCCCGCGGAGGTGGAGGCCACCAACTTCCGCTGCGACGTGCGCGGCATGCGCGCGGACGACGCGCTGAAGGAGTTGGAGACGTTCCTGGACGGGGGCATGCGCAGCGGCGAGGAGGCCGCGCTCATCATCCACGGCCACGGCACGGGCGCGCTGAAGCAGGCCATCCGTGACTATCTCTCCGCGTCTCCGTACATCCGCATGTTCCGTCCGGGTGAGAGCCACGAGGGCGGCGACGGCGTGACGGTGGTGTCGCTGCGCGCGTAGTCCACGAGGGCTGTCAGTCCACGGAGTACCCCGGGGCCGGGAAGCCGTGCGGAGCGCGCGGCCTTCCGGCCCTGGTGGTTTCTGGACCTCGGCGGCGGATTGGGGCATTCGAGAGGGATGCGAGCCTGTCCGTGCTGCATGGAGCCGCTGACGACCGGCCTCCTGGGACTCGGGGGACGCCGCCTCGCGGGGAAGTGCGAGGTCTGCGGCGACGCCGTGTGCCAGACATGCGTGAGCACGCAGGTGCTGGAAGCGGGCGCCTTCCGGCAGCGCGCAATCGTCCCAGGCACCGAGGGCAGGAAGACGCGGGGACAGGTGTGCCGCTCGTGCCTGTGGGAGGTGTTGACGGACCGGGGCGACACACCGCCCTTCCCTGCCCCGCCGGGACAGCGGGAGCGTGCGGCCCGCGCCGCTCGCGAGTCGTGCAAGCATCCGGACGTGAAGTCGTGGATGGCGTTCTGCCCCGGCTGCGGTGACGAGGTCGCCTGGAACGCCGAGCCCGGCAACCCGGTCTGCGACGCCTGTGGAGCGCCGTCCCACCGGTACTTCAACCACTGCTGGGCCTGCGGTGAGTCCTTCGAGGAGGACAACGCGCCCCAGGTCGTCGCTCGGGGCTTCCGGCTCGAGTTCGACTGCGACTCCGATGACTGCGTGGGGAAGCTCGCGTGGCTGATGCCCTTCTGCCCGTGGTGTGGCGAGGAGAAGCACTGGCAGCACGGCGACGGGAAGCTGGAGTGCACGGAGTGCGAGAGCAGCCTCGACCGCGCCTGGGCGTTCTGCGTCCGCTGCGGCGAGGAGGCACCGCTCCCGGACGACTGTCCCCGCTGTGGTCTGGACTTGGAGGAGGCACAGTCCGCCGCCCGCTGCGAGGGGTGCCGGAACATCGTCTGCGGCGACTGCTTCGACACACGCGTCGTGCCTCTGCAAGGCGGTGGGCAGCAGGAGAAGTTGCTGTGCTCCACCTGTGGCGTGGGCTTCGACGTGTCCTCTGAGGACTCACGGGAGGACGAAGACGGCGAGCAGGACGATGCTGACGACGCCGCGGAGCAGGAAGACGACGAGACCGACGAAGTCCAGGACGAGGAAGACGCGGACGAAGCCGGCGACGCGAAGGCACAGGACGAGGACGACAATGCGGAGTCCGAGGAGGATGACGACGCGCCGGAGCCGCCCGTTGCCCCGCCCCCGCCGTCACCGTGGGAGGTCCTCGGAGTCGCGCCCAACACGCCGCTCACGGAGGTGAGGCGCGCCTACCTCGCGCTGGTGGCCCAGTACCATCCCGACAAGGTCGCACAGCTCGGCCCCAAGCTGCAGGCGCTGGCGCAGGAGGAAACGCGCCGCATCATCGAAGCGTGGGAGCGGGTCCGTAAGCAGTCGTCGTAGGTCCACGGTCTTCACGCTGACACAGCAGGTGGCACGGGCGAGGCCTCGACGTGCGAAGCCGCGCCACCCTGCCCCGTCATGCGGCAGGATGCGGCGCCGTGATTACCCACGTCGTCTTCGACTTTGATGGAACGCTGGCGGACTCGAAGGAAGTCGTCATTCGCCTGTACAACGAGCTCGCCGAGAAGAACCACTACGGCAAACTGACGGCCGACAATCTGGAGGAGCTGCGCGGGCTCTCCATCCTGGAGCGGTGCAGCCGGCTCAAGGTGCCGCCGTACCGCCTGCCGTGGCTGGTGGTGCAGGTGGGCCGCAGCCTCCGGAGCGCCATGGACCGGATTGAGTTCAACCCGGGCATCCCCGAGATGCTGAATGAGCTCCGGAGCCGCGGGCTCCACATCCACATCCTGTCCAGCAACCGCGAGGAGAACATCCGCGCCTTCCTGCGGCACCACTCGGCCGAGGCGCTGGTGGAGGGCATCCACTGCAGCAGCAGCCTCTTCGGCAAGGCCCGGTTGATGCGGGCCATGATGAAGCGCACCGGGCTCCGGCCGGAGCACTTCGTCTACGTGGGCGACGAGCAGCGCGACATCGCCGCATGCCGCGAGGTGGGCGTGAAGGTCATCGCCGTGCGCTGGGGCGCGGACACGCTGGAGCTGCTGCAGAAGGCGGGGCCGGACCACGTCGCCGAGCGTCCGATGGAAATCGTCGAGTGCGTGAGCCGCTGGTCGGCCCAGGCGCGCTGAAGCAAAGGAAGATTTCGCGCGCCCTTCGTTGGCTCCTTGGCGACTCCCCGAACCCATGGGACCGCACTGGAGACAACGCGTGAAGACCCGACATGAGCGGACATGGATGGCCCTGCTGGGAGCCACGGCCCTGACCCTGGCGAGCGGATGTGGCACCGAGGCACAGGTCCCTGCCGCGTCCCCTTCGGACCCGGCGGAGGACGTGGAGGAGAGCCTCAATGCCGAGCGGCGCGGCATCGGCGCCCTGCCGGACCTGGTGCCCTCGGGACCCAGGGCCATGGCCATCACCGTGGACCCTCGGCGCTCGCTGGTGGTGACGGACCAGACCATCCTCAGCGGCTTCTCCTTCTCACTGCTGATGAGCGAGCTCGTCTCCAGCAGCGGCGTCGCCACGACGGAGCTGGATTTGTTCCAGCGCTGGTGGGACACGGCGCGCCCGTCGCCCGGGCTCAGCGTGGCCAATGCCCACTGTGACACCACGGGCATCGCCAACATGAACGGCTTCCCGTACACCTGCCCGCGCAAGGAGGGCGACCAGGCGCTGGTGGACCCGTTCACCAACCCGACGACGAACTTCAACTCATACATCCCCGTCGGCCTCTTCAACCGCTTCGACCTCGCGTCCGTGCGCGGCGCCAACTGCGGCGAGTACCGCATCGCCTACGCGAAGCGCTCGGGCATCGGTGGCACGGGAGACCGCAACCTCCTCATCTTCGAGGCGGTGCTGCCCAACCCCAACCCGAGCGCGGGACTCGAGGGCTGCCGTCCCGTCGCCAACTTCTGGGCGGACCTGACGAATGACGCGGACCCGATTTCGCGCGCCTCGAAGCTGCGGACGTTCTACTTCATCGGCCTGCCGGGCTTCATGCCGGTGGTGCACATCGACAACTACGGCAACCGCACCACGGGCACCACGGGGCAGGTGCGCTCCAACCAGTTCATGCAGTCCAACTGGCTGCTGCGCGAGTTCAAGATTCGCAAGGAGTGCCGCAGCCTCTCGCCGTGCACGCTGCGCTTCATCCCCACGACGGTGAAGACCAACCCGGGCGGCACGCTCTTCAACCCCGCCTCCATGCACCCCGAGGCCGCGACCTTCCAGAACAGCTCCTTCCCCGCGCAGGTGTCCCGGCTTGCCGTCAACGACATCAACACCTTCACGATGTTCACCTCGGACATCCACAACAGCGGCCAGAGCGACGCGCAGAGCGCGACGGAGAACCACTACGTCAACAACTTCGGCGTCGGCGCGAGCACCTTCCGCACCAACATCCAGACGCAGTTGACGGCCATCGGCAGCTCGCTGTCGCCGGACAACATCGTGGCCCGCGCGCAGGCGCAGTCGTGCGCCGGCTGCCACCAGTTCAGCAACGGCGCCAACCTGGGCGGCGGCATCATCTGGCCCCAGTCGCTGCGCTTCACCCACGTCTCCGAGCAGACGGAAGCCGGCCCGGACGGCCTGCGCCACCGCATCTCCCCGGCGCTCACCAACGTCTTCATTCCCCACCGCAAGGCCGTCTTCGAGACCTTCCTCAACGCCGCGTGCGGCGACGGCGTGTGCAACGCGTGGGAGTCCTCCAGCTTCTGCCCGGCGGACTGCTAGTGAAGCGCGCTGCCGGTGGTCCGCATTGCCCGTCTGGGTGATGCGGGCCCCGGCCCTGCCTGCGTCAGGAGGCCCGGGGTACCGTCGTCCCAGGCGCACCCCTCCACGCAAGGCGCGGCACATGCACTGGGTCGTCCAGAACAACCTGTTCAACGAGCGCGGCTTCCACACCTTGATGCAGGTGTTGGAGAACGGCGGCATTCCCCACACGCTCGTGAAGGTCATCCCCTTCGACGGGGGCGTGGAGCCGACCGTGGACGTGGCTGGCCCCGTCATCGTCATGGGCTCGCTCACGCTGACGCGGTACGCGAAGCAGCGCGGCTGGGTGCCCGGCGCGTTTCTCAACGACAACTTCGACTTCCGCGTGTGGCGCGAGCACCTGGGCGAGCACCTGCTCAACGCCGATGCCCGCGTGTGCCGCTTCGCGGACGTCACGCCGGTGGATGGGCCGTTCTTCATCCGCCCGTGCCTCGACGACAAGTCGTTCTCGGGGATGGTCACCACGTGGGACGAGTTCACCGCGTGGCGAGACACCGTCGTCGCGATGCCCGAGGACACCACCGTCTCCGCGGACACCTGGGTGGCCGTCAGCGCGCCGAAGCACATCCAGCGCGAGTACCGCATGGTCGTCGTGGACGGCCGCGTCGTCACGGGCACGCGGTACAAGCTCGGTGACCGCGTGGTGGCTTCGGCCGAGGTGGAGCCGGAGGTGTACGCCTTCGCGCAGGCCATGGCCGACCGCTGGGCGCCGGACCGCGCCTATGCGCTCGACGTCTTCATGCACGGCGGCGCGCTGTACGTCGGCGAAATCAACAACCTCAACTCGGCCGGTTTCTACGCGTACGACGTCGCGAAGATGGTGGCCGCCGTCGAGGCGATGCGCTGGTGACCCAGGGATGGGGCGGATTCCGCCCCACCCGGAAGTTCGGGTGAGTGGCCGGAAAGCTATGAAACCCAACTAGTCCTTGAAAGCAGAAATGCTCATGTGTCATGAAATCCTTTCTTCTTCGGAAAGGTCGTGAGCATGAGCAATCGATTCACGAGGACGTTCTGGGCGGCGTGGCTGGGCGCGGGACTGGCGGCATGCGGATCGGTGCAGCCCGAGTCGGAGCCGCCCGCGAGCGAGGCGAAGGACGCCGACATCCAGGCCGCGCTGGCCCGCCTCCCGAAGGCCGAGGTACTGGCTCGCGAAGGCGCAGTGCCCTACTTCATCCAGGGCGAGCTGGGCCGGCTGTCCACGGACTCCGCGCAGAAGGCGCGCCAGGACGCGGGTGGCGAGGCGCGCGAGTCGCTGGCGGAGATCGCCTCGGCCTTCCGCCTGCGCAACGATGACCTCGTCTTCCGCCGCTCCACGGTGGACGCGCGGGGCCACAAGCACCTGCGCTTCCGGCAGCTCCTGAACGGGCTGCCCGTGGTGGGCTCCGAGCTGGTGCTGCACGCGGACTCGAAGGGCCTCATCTACGCGGCCAACGGCACGGCGCACGGCAGTGGCAAGGTCTCCGCCGAGCCGACGGTGGCCTCCGAGGCGGCGCTGAAGGCCGCGGAGCTGGGCTCCCTGCGCGCCACCGGCCCGGCCACCCTCGTGTACCTCCCCGCCGAAGGCGCCGGCGAGGCGCGGCTGGCGTGGCAGGTGCGCACCGTGGGCGAGCGCGACGGCATGCCCGCCGATGACCTCGTCTACGTGGACGCGCAGCGCGGCGGCGTGCTGGCCGTGCACCCCCAGATTCACTCGGCCCTCAACCGCCGCGTCTACAGCGCGAACAACACCACCACGACGCCGGGCACGCTGAAGCGCAGCGAGGGCCAGGCCGCCACGGGCGACGCGCACGTGGACATGAACTACGACCAGCTCGGCACCACGTACAACTGCTACCAGACGCTGTTCGGCCGCGACTCGTATGACAACGCGGGCGCGACGCTGACGAGCACCGTGCACTACAGCACCAACTACGTGAACGCCTACTGGGACGGCACGCAGATGGTGTACGGCGACGGCAACGGCGTGGACTCCATCGAGCTGGGCAAGGACCTGGACGTCACCGTCCACGAGCTGACCCACGCGGTGACGGACACGGAGTCGGACCTCATCTACTCGGGTGAGTCCGGCGGCCTCAACGAGTCCATGTCCGACATCTTCTCCGGCGTGTGCGAGAGCTGGACGCGCAGCTGGTCCACGGACGCGGACGTGTTCAAGGTGGGCGAGGACATCTGGACGCCGGGCATCGCCGGCGACGCCCTGCGGTACATGGACGACCCGGCCAAGGACAACGCCTCGCTGGACTTCTACGGCGACTACTCGTCCGGCGTGGACGTGCACTACAGCTCCGGCATCAGCAACCTCGTCTTCGCGCTGCTCTCCAAGGGCGGCACGCACCCGCGTGGCAAGACGACGGTCAACGTGACGGCGATTGGCCCGGAGAAGGCCGGCCGCATCTTCTACAAGGCCAACACGGACTTCTTCACGCCGAGCACCACGTTCGAGCAGGCGAAGACGTACACCGTGCAGGCCGCGCAGGCGCTCGGCTACGACGCGGCCACGGTGCAGGCGGTGTCCGACGCGTGGCTCGCGGTGGGCGTGCCGCCTCCGCCGCCGGTGACCAACCCGCTGACCAACGGCGTGCCGGTGACGGGCCTGTCCGGCAGTGCGAACAGCAAGAGGTACTACACGCTCGAGGTGCCAGCCGGGCAGACCAGCCTCAAGTTCGAGACCACCGGCGGCACGGGTGACGCGGACATGTACGTGCGCTTCGGCAGCGCGCCGAACTCCGGCACCTACGACTGCCGTCCGTACACCAGCGGCAACGCGGAGACGTGCAGCTTCACCAACCCGCAGGCCGGCACCTGGTACGTGATGCTCAACGGCTACTCCTCGTACTCGGGCCTGACGCTCACGGGCACGTACGGCGGCGGTGGTGGCGGCGGCACGCCGACCACGACGACGGCCAGCGGTACGGTGAAGCGGAGCGAGAACGACAACTTCGGGCCGTACAGCGTCGTGGCCGGCACCAGCTTCAGCGTGGTGATGACGGGCACGCGCAACCCGGACCTGTACGTGCGCTTCGGCTCCGCGCCGACGACGACGGCCTACGACTGCCGTCCGAGCACCTCCGGCGCGTCCGAGACGTGCACGCTCACGGTGCCCGCCGGCCAGTCTTCCGCGTACGTCATGGTGCGCGGCGCCGGCTCGGGCACGGCGTCGTACGACCTGACCATCAACTACACGCGGCCGTAGTCACGGCGCGGAGTCGTTGAGGAACGACGGGCGGCTTCCCTCTTCGGGACGCCGCCCGTCGTGTTTTCTGCGCTCACGGCATGCCGTTGTCGCGGCCTCGAGTCAGAGACGAGCGGCGGGCGGCATCCCTCTTCGGGAGATGGCCCGTCGTTCTTGGCGCTCACTGCATGCCGTAGCGCCGCAGCTTGTCGTAGAGCGTCCGCAGGCCGATGCCCAGCCGCTGGGCGGCACGCTTGCGGTTGCCACCCTCCGCCGCGATGGCCTGCTCAATCGCCATCCGCTCCAATTCCTCCAGCGTCGTGTCCGGCACCCGCGCTCCCTCGGCGGGCGTCGCTGGAGCACCAGAGCCGGCCGCATTGCTCGCGGCGTCCACCGGCCCGGTGGGGTCCAGCCACAGGTGCCGCGGCTCCACCACCGGCCCGTCCGCGAGGATGGCGGCGCGCTCGAGCGCGTTGCGCAGCTCGCGCACGTTGCCCGGCCACGAGAAGTCCTCCAGGCGCGAGGCGGCCTCGGGCGACAGCCGCAGCCCCGGGCGCCCCAGCTCCTCGCCGATGCGCTTGAGCAGCAGCTCCGACAGGGGCTTCAGGTCCTCGCGCCGCTCGCGCAGCGAGGGCAGGCGGATGGGGAACACGGCGAGGCGGTGGTAGAGGTCCTCGCGGAACTCACCGCGCGCCATCATCGCCCGCAGGTCGCGGTTGGTCGCCGCCACCCAGCGCACGTCGGCCTCCAGCGTCCGCGTACCGCCCACGCGCTCGAAGCGCCGCTCCTGCAACACGCGCAGGAGCTTCGCCTGAAGCTCCGCCTTCAGCTCGCCCACCTCGTCGAGGAAGAAGGTGCCGCCCTGGGCCAGCTCGATGCGCCCGCGCCGCTGGGCCACCGCGCCGGTGAAGGCGCCCTTCTCGTGGCCGAACAGCTCGCTCTCCAGCAGCGTCTCGGTGAGCGCCGCGCAGTTGACCGCCACGAAGGGCCCGTCGGCGCGCTCGCTCTGCTGGTGCAGGGCCCGCGCGGCCACCTCCTTGCCGGTGCCGCTCTCGCCCACCAGCAGCACCGTGGCCTGCGTGGGTGCCACCTTGCGCAGGGCCTCCACCACCGGGGCCATGGACGGCGCGCCCCAGCTCAACACCACCTCGCTGGCCGAGTGCCGAGCCTCCGCCTTGAAGTTGAGCAGCGAGCGCCGCTCCAGCGCGCGCGCCACCGTGAGCCGCAGCTCGGCCGGACTGCTCACCGGCTTGGTGAGGTACTCGAAGGCGCCGGCCTTCATCGCCGCCACCGCGCTCTCCACCGAGCCCACGGCGGTGAGGACGATGACCTCCACGTCCGGCTGCTCCTCGCGTACCTTGCGCAGCAGCGTCAGGCCGTCCATGCCCGGCATCTTCAAGTCCGTCAGCAGCAGGTCCACGCCCTGCTTCGCGAGCAGCCGCGCCGCCTCGTCGCCGTCGGCGGCCGTCGTCACCGCGTGGCCCTCGAACTCCAGCGCCTCGGCGAGGAACGTGCGCACGCCCTCTTCGTCATCCGCCACCAGGATTCGCGCCATGGCTTCAGCTCCCCCGGGACGGAACGGTGAGGCGGAACTCCGCGCCCCCGCGTGCGTGCGTGCGTGCGCTCACCGTGCCGCCGTGCAGCTCGACGATGCGGCGGGTGACGGCGAGCCCGAGCCCCACGCCCCGCAGGCGTCCCGTGACGAACGGCTCGAAGATGCGCTCCTCGTCGCCCGGGGGAATACCCGGGCCGTGGTCCTTCACCGTGAACACGAGCGACTTTCCCTCCTGTGCGATGCGGGCCTCCACGCGCTGGCCCTCGGGGCTGGCCTGCACGGCGTTGCGCAGCACGTTCTCCAGCGCCTGCTGCAGGCGCCCCGCGTCGAGCGGCCAGTGTGTGCTCGACGGCAGGTAGTGGGCCTCCACGCTCTTCTCGCCGGTGGCCTCCACCGCCGCGCGGAGGACGTCGTTCGGGTCCGCGTCCGCACGCCTCAGCTCTCCGCTGCGCACGAAGTTGAGCAAGTCGTTCAGGAGCTGCTCCAGCCGCACGGCCTCGTTCACCACGCGGTCCACCTTGGGACGCAACGCCTCGTCGCGCTCCACCCGCTCCGCCAGCAACTGCGCATGGCCCTTGAGCGAGGCGAGCGGGTTGCGCAGCTCGTGCGCGAGCACCGCGGACATGGTGCCGAGGGCCGCGAGCCGGCGCCCGCGCTCCAGCTCCTCCGCCATCGCCTCGCGCTGGGCCTGCGCGCGGGAGAAGGCATGGGCCAGCGCGAGGATGCCCACGCACGACACCATGGCCACGATGAGCAGCCGCTGCGCGCGCGACTCCAGCTCCTGCGCGTTGAGCGGCTCGAAGTCATAGGCGATGCGCAGCGTCTTCCGCGGGTCCTGCTGCTCCGGCGGAGGAGTCACCACCGGGGCCTCGCCAGCGGCGGCCGGGGGACGGGGGCGCCGCAACCGGTGCATGAGCTGGGCGCGGCTTCCCTCCATCCTCAACTGCGGGCCGTCCTGCTGGAGGATGATGTCTCCGACGGAGCCCTCGCCGGACGACACCAGCACCTTGCCGTCCTGGACGATGGCCACGTAGCGCAGGCCGCCCTCCCGGTGGGATGCCAGGAAGCCGTCGAGTACCTCCTGGCTCGGGACGCCGACCGAGTCGCGGAAGGCCTCCACCCCCGCGAGCATCAGCACGTTGGCCATGCCGCGCGTCACCAGCGACGACGACTCCATCGCCGAGCTGCGGATGAACAGCGCGGCGGACAGCAGCACCCCGCACATCAGCACCGCCGCTACCCACAACATGCGCGGGCCGCGGCGCCACCAGGACGTGGCGCTCATCGCCGGCCTCCGCTGCGAGGACTCCAACTCCAGGGGCTTGCCTTCCACACTGCGAACTCTGCATGCGGAGTGCGGAATCCGCACTCCCTTCCAGCCGGCCGCCCTGTCCCTCGGGCACCAACCTGCTCGGCTGTCTCCAACGTCATGGGTACCTCCCCCAGGGGAATGGAGCGCGGCCAAGGCCGCATGCTGGGAGGACGGACAGGCATGGGGGGGCCCGTGCGTCCTCTTCGCCATGGGTTCCACTGCAATCAGGAGGCCCAGGCGCCCTGCCCTCGCACCCCCGAGGGACGCCGTGTCACGGTGCGGCAGGAAGCTGCCGGCCGGGCATGCGGAATCCGCAGTCAGACTGCGCTTTTGGCAACAGTTGCTGTGATTTCAGCCGTCGTTTCAAGGACTTGAAAGCTGGCAAGGCGAATGCAATCCCCTGGCGCGATGAAGACGCCCCAGACAGCGTGGTCCAAGAAGCGGCCCCATCGGATGACGGCCCTGGCCCTGGGATTCCTCGGGCTGGTGTCGGCGCCGGGCGTAGTGCTGGCGCAGGAAGCGGCCCCGGCCGCGTCGCAGTCACAGCGCCCCGAGGAGGCGCCGCCCCGGCGCCCCGCGGTGAGTGTCACCCTCGAAGAGGCGATTACGCGGGCCCTCCGGACGAATCCCCAGGTGGCCCAGGCCGCGGGCACCGTGACGACGTCCCAGGCCGCCGAGCGCAGCGCCTTCGGTGCCTACCTGCCGAACCTCTCCGCCAGCGCGAGCGGCTCGCTCGCCAGCAGTCAGCGGTTGGACCCGGAGACGGGCGCGGTGTCGTCGGGCTCCAATGACACGTACAGCGCGGGCCTGTCGGCCAGCTGGGACGTCTTCACGGGCTTCCAGCGGAGCGCCAACCGCCGTCAGACCAAGGCCCAGTCGAGCGCGGCCGAGGCGCAGCTCACGTCTCAGCGCGCCACCGCGATTCTCGACGTGGAGCGCTCCTTCTACGAGGTGCTCCGCGCACAGGGCCTGGAAGAGGTGGCGCTCTCGCGAATCGAGCGGGCGAAGCAGAACGCGGAGGCCGCGGAGCGGCGGCTGTCGGTGGGCTCGGCGACGCGCTCGGACGTGCTGCGCTCGAAGCTCGAGCTGACCACGGCGCGCGAGGCGCTGCTCACCGCCCAGACGCAGCGCACGTCGGCGTCGCTGGGGCTGGGGCGGCTCATCGGCGAGGACGGCCCGGTGGACGCGAAGCCGCTCGACAACCTGGAGCCGAAGCCGCTGGCGCTCACGGAAGAGGCGCTGGTGAATGAAATCGTGGCGCGGGCGCCGGCGGTGCTCGCGGCGGAGGCGGACCTGCGCGCCTCGGAGGCGGGCGTGGGCGCGGCGAAGTCCGAGTACCTCCCCAAGATTGGCCTGTCCGCGGGCTACAACTGGTTCAACGACGACCCGGCCTTCACGGGTGGCAACACGAGCTGGTCCGTGCGGCTGGGCCTCTCCTACCCCATCTTCGACGGCTTCCTCCGCGAGGAGCGCGTGGTGCGCGCGAGGACGGCGGCGTCGGTGTCGCAGACGCAGCTCGCGGACACGCGGCGCTCGGTGAGCTCGGGCGTGGGACAGTCGCTGAGCCAGCTGCGCCTCACGGAGGAGCGCATCACCTTCGCGAAGCAGTCCGTCGAGGTGGCCGAGGAGGACGTCAAGGTGCAGACGGAGCGCTATCGCCTGGGTGCCACCACCATCCTGGAGCTGCTGACGTCGCAGGAGAGCCTCGTCCAGGCGCAGATCGACCTGGTGGCCGCCCGCTTCGACTACCAGATTGCCCGCGCCGAGCTGGAGGCGCTGGCCGGGAGGCCGCTGTGAATCCCTCCACGAACACACAGCCGCAAGCCGCCACGGGCCCGGTGCCCGCGGGCGGGCGGGACATCTCGGACGTGGTCATCCGCGTCGAGGGCCTGCGCAAGGACTACAAGATGGGCGCGGAGGTGGTGCGCGCGCTGCGCGGCGTGGACGTCACCATCCGCCGCAACGAGTACGTGGCCGTCATGGGCCCGTCCGGCTCGGGCAAGTCGACGTTCATGAACCTCATCGGCTGCCTGGACGTGCCGAGCGACGGGCAGTACTGGCTCAACGGCCAGCCGGTGGCGGGCATGTCGGAGACGCAGCTGGCGCGCATCCGCAACCGCGAGCTGGGCTTCGTCTTCCAGAGCTTCAACCTGCTGCCCCGCGCGTCGGCGTTGGACAACGTGGCGCTGCCGCTCATCTACGCGCGCGTGCCGAAGAAGGAACGGCGCGAGCGCGCGGCGGCGATGCTGGACAAGGTGGGCCTGGGCTCGCGCAAGGACCACAAGCCCAATGAGCTGTCCGGTGGTCAGCGCCAGCGCGTGGCCATTGCCCGCGCGCTGGTGACGCACCCGGCGCTGCTGCTGGCGGACGAGCCCACGGGCGCGCTCGACAGCAAGACCGGTGAAGAAATCATGGCCCTCTTCGGCGAGCTGCATTCGCAGGGCCAGACGTTGATGCTCGTCACGCACGAGGCGGACATCGCCGCGTATGCGCAGCGGGTGCTGTTCCTGAAGGACGGCGTCATCGAGCGGGACGAGCGGAAGCGGGACTGAGCAGCGCCGCGCCCATTGGGTGTGCGGCGACATGGACCTTGGAGGACGTCGTGAGCAAGACGAAGAAGTGGGTCATCACGGGCGCTGCGGCGCTCCTGCTCGGTGCGGGGGGCTACGCCATCAAGACGCGCAGCGCCGAGCCGCAGACGCAGGAGCAGTCCACGTCGGTGGCGGTGGTGCAGCGGCAGGACATGGAGGTGGTCGCCGAGGCCGCCGGCCTGGTGGAGCCCCTGCGAGTGGTGGAGGTGAAGTCGAAGGCCTCGGGCGAGGTGCTGCGTGTGCACTTCGACACCGGCGACAAGGTGGAGAAGGACGCGCTGCTCGCCGAGGTGGACCCGCGCGACGTGCAGAACGCGCTGTCCCAGGCGCAGGCGGACGTGGAGTCGGCGCGGGTGAAGCTGAACACCACGGAGGCGCAGCGGGTGCGGCTGGAGGAGCTGCGCAAGTCCGGCTACGTGACGCAGCAGGAGTACGAGGCCGCGGTGGACGCGTCCGCGACGGCGCGGGCGTCGAAGGTGCGGGCGGAGACGAACCTGCAGCTCGCGAAGGAGCGCAGCCGGGACGTCACGATTCGCGCGCCGATTGCCGGCACGCTGCTGGAGCGGACGGCGCAGCCCGGCAACATCATCGCCTCGGCGACGTCGAACGTGTCGGGCGGTACGACGCTGTTCAAGATGGCGGACCTGTCGGTGATGCAGGTTCGCGCCAAGGTGGACGAGACGGACGTGGGGCAGATCAAGCCCGGCCAGAAGGCCCGCGTGACGATGGAGGCCTACCCGGGCCGCGTCTTCATGGGCGACGTCGTCAAGGTGGAGCCGCAGGCCCTGGTGGAACAGAACGTCACCCTCTTCCCGGTCATCATCCGGATGGACAACGCCGAGGGCCTGCTGCGGCCGGGCATGAACGCGGAGGTGTCGGTCGAGATTTCGAAGCGGCGTGACGCGGTGACGGTGCCGAACGCGGCGGTGGCGAGCATGCGCGATGCGCGGTCCGCCGCGGCGGCGGTGGGCGTCTCCGAGGACGCAGTGCGCGCGGTGATGCGTCCGCCGGGTGGTGCTCCTGGCGCGGGCGCGGAGGGAAGTGGGCGCGGCCCCGGCGCGGGTGCGGAAGGCAACGGGACTGTCGCGCGGAGCGACGGCGCGCGCGGCCCGGGTGATGAGAGCACGGCGGGTGCTCCGGGCGCGGGGCGAGGAGGCCCGATGGGTGGCGCGGGCGCGGCGGGCGGCGCGACGACCACCTCCACCACGGGCGGTGCGGCTGGTGCCCACGGCGCGGCGGCGGATGCCAACACGGGTGCCAACGGCGCGCCGGGCGCCAACGCGGTGCCTGCTTCGGGCCAGGGTTCTTGGAGCGGAGGCCGCGGTGGCCGGGGCTCGCGAGATGGCCGTCAGCCCACGGGCGACACGCGGCCGGGCATCGTCTTCGTGCAGGGCGCGAAGGGAACGGAGCCTCGGCGCGTGGTGCTCGGGATGAGTGACTGGGAGAACTCGGAGGTGGTCAGCGGGCTGGAGCCCGGTGAGAAGGTGCTGCTCATCTCCGTGGCGCAGCTCAAGGCGCAGCAGCAGCGGAGCACCGAGCGGATGCGCCAGATGACCGGCGGCATGATTCCGGGCGCGGGCGGAGCGGGCCCGCGCGCGGGTGGCGGAGCGCGGTAGGCACGAGGAGGTCAGGTCATGGGAGAAATCATCCGGGTCGCGTTCGACGCGGTCCTCGCCAACAAGCTCCGCTCCCTGCTGACGATGCTGGGCATCGTCATCGGCATCGCCGCGGTCATCACCATGGTGGCGCTGGGCGAAGGCGCGCAGCGCTCGGTGGCGCAGCGGCTCCAGACGCTCGGCACCAACGTCCTCACGGTGCGTCCCGGCCAGGCCTTCCAGGGTGGCCTCGGCCGTGGACAGGCGTCCATGTCCATCGAGGACGCCGAGGCGCTGCGGGAGAACCCGAAGCACATCGCGGCGGTCGCTCCGGAAATCGAGTCGCGCTTCCAGGTGGAGTACGGCGCCGGCAACGCGAACCTGTCCGTCGTGGGCACCTGGCCGGACTACTTCACCATCAACCAGGGCAAGGTGGTGGCGGGCCGTCTCTTCACGGACGCGGAGGACCGGGGCCGCCGGCGCGTGGTGGTGATGGGAGCGCTCGCGGGAGCGCAGCTCGGCCTGAAGGACTCGACGTCGCTGGTGGGTGAGACCCTCCGCATCCGAGGCATCCCCTTCGAGGTCATCGGAGTGCTGGCGGAGAAGGGCGCTCAGGGCTTCAACAACCCGGACGAGAGCCTCTACATCCCCATGGCCACGGCGCAGTTCCGGGTGATTGGCAGCGACCGCATCCGCTCCATCGCGGTGCAGGCAGTGGACGACAAGTCCATGGACGACGCGATGGTTGAGATTGACACGACGCTCCGGCGCGAGCACCGGCTGCGTCCCGAGGCGCAGGCCGACTTCAACATCCGCGACCAGGCCTCGTTGCTCACCACCATGCAGGAGACGACGCAGACGTTCTCCCTGCTGCTGGCGGGAATCGCGGCCATCTCCCTGCTGGTGGGAGGCATCGGCATCATGAACATCATGTTGGTGTCGGTGACGGAGCGGACGCGAGAGATTGGTCTGCGCAAGGCATTGGGCGCCACGGGCATGGACATCCTGCTCCAGTTCCTCGTGGAGTCCCTGGTGCTGTGCCTCGCGGGAGGAACGCTCGGATTGCTGTTGGGAATGGGCGGCGCCGCGGTGCTGCAGAAGGTGGCGGGCTGGAGCGTGGTGGTGGCGCCCGAGGCCATCGTCGTGGCCATCGCCTTCTCCGCGTCGGTGGGCGTGTTCTTCGGCATCTGGCCGGCACGCCGCGCCGCGAGCCTCGCTCCCATCGAGTCGCTGCGGTACGAGTGAGACACGCGGTGAGCGGCTGGCCCGCCTCCCCTGCCTACTCCTTCGGCATCGTCCCCACGTAGCGGGAGGCGGGCCGGATGAGCTTGCCGGTGGCTCGCTGCTCGGCGACGTGCCCGAGCCAGCCCGCGACGCGGCCACAGGCGAAGGCCGTGGAGAACAGCGTCCGATCGAGTCCCACCGCGTCGAGCAGCACGGCCGTGTAGAACTCCACGTTGGCGCGCAGCGGGCGATCCGGGTAGCGCTGACGGAGCAGCTCCTCGGCGGCGCGCTCCACCGCACGAGCCAGCGCGAGCCGGTCGGTCCGCAGCCCGCCGCGCTCCAGTCGCTCGATGGCACGCTCCAGCACGGCGGCGCGAGGATCTCGCACGCGGTAGATGCGATGGCCCATGCCCATGATGCGGCGGCCGGCCTTCAGCTCCCCTTCCAGCCACGACGCCGCGTTCTCCGGTCGGGCGATGGCGTCGAGCATGTCCAGCACGGGCCCTGGCGCCCCACCATGGAGCGGACCCTTGAGCGCGCCGATGGCGCCCACCGTGGCGGACACCGCATCCGAGCCTGTCGAGGTGATGACGCGCGCGGTGAACGTGGAGGCATTCAAGCCATGATCGGAGACGGTGACCAGGTACGCATCGAGCCCGGCGGCGCGCTCGGGCTGGTGCTCTCCGGTGGCCATGCGCAGCAGGTCCGCGGCATGGGACAGCTTGGGCTCCGGCCGCACGGGTGCCAGCCCACGCCTGCGCCGGGCCCACGCGCCCGTGAACACCGCGGCGGCGCCTGTCAGCAGGAGGAACGTCTCCTGCTCGTTGCCCTGCGAAATGGGGACATGGGCCATCGCGGCCCGGAGCGCGTCCATTCCATCCTCGGCCGAGAGCGCATTGCCCAGCCCCTCCAGCAGGCCGAACGCCCGCACGCGCGCCTCCCCGAGGGCGGCCTGGAGCGAGGAGGGCAGCGGCTGCTGGGCGTACGGCGCCCAGAGCCTCGCGCACACCTCCTCGAACGAGACGGCACCCGCGAGCGACTCCACATCGCTCCCGGCGATCACGAGCCGCCCGCGCTCGCCATCCACCTCGCTCAGCCGTGTCTCCGCGACGACGACCCCTTCAAGCCCTGCCTGTAGTGTTGCCTCTGTCGTGCCCATGCTCGGGTTCCTCCGGCACAAGAATTAGCGCCGGCCACGAGCCTGGAAACGCGATTCGACAATCGACATGTGTGCGCCGCGAGGGCGTCACAACGCGCTGCAGGCCCAGACCCCCAGTGACGTGCAGAAGCAGTTGGGATTGGGGTGGCCCGGCAGACAGCAGCTCCGCGACCCACCAACGGGCGAACACGGGGTCCCCGCGAGCTTGCTGCAGCGATTATTCAGCCCACAGAGGGGGATGGACGGGACACAGATCGTGTAGAAGCCATCGCACTCGACGGAGTCCGCCTGCACCGAACAGGTATTCCCCTCACAAGACACCGTCGAGCCATTCGGACAGGTCTGTGAGCACGTGACGAGGGCGCTCGACTCCTGCGCCAGCTCCGGCGCCTCGACAGGTTCCACTCCACCACAGGCCACCAGCACCGGGACGACGAGCACCGTCAGCACACCCAGGAAGCTCTTCATGGCGTGTCTCTCCTTGAGGGGTTGAGCGGCATCGAATCACAACCTGCGCTCGTTTCGCCACGGAGTTGCACCTGTATGAGTGTTAGGCATCACACCTCACTGGCGGATGAGCTCATGGACTGGCTGTCCTTCCGGCCCCACGCCATCCAGCCGCACGAAGTCGACCGAGAAGGGCCAGGACGTCTTCACGAAGACGTGCTCCAGCCGGGAGACGCTGTTGCCCAGCTTCGTCCAGGCCTGGACCTGGCACTCGCCATCGACCCGCGCGGTGGTGATGTCGATGGGGCGCGAGGGAAAGGCCCGCAGGCGCACCCGCACCCGCCAGCCATCCTCGGTGGCGTCGACCGGCTGCGCATCCTCCAGCCCGTACACGGGTTGTTCGACTCCCAGCAGGTCCTCCACCTCCGACTCTCCGCGCTCCAACATCCGCCAGTACACCTGCACGGGACGCGTCCCCACGGGGCGGCAGGCCTCGTCCAGGCGCAGGGCGTAGTGGACCTGGTTCCGGTTCTCGCTGCGGGACAGGAAGAAGGCGGACGGCGACGGGAGGGTCGCCTCGGCCGCGGAGGCCAGGGACGCGACGGCCGCCACCGCGACGGCGGCGAGAGTCCTGAGCCCGATCTTCGAAAGCATGTAGGTGTCCCTTTGATGGCGGAGTGGCGGCGGTCGCCCGCGGGGCCATACCGGAATGACGAACACCCCAGGCCCCAGGAACTGTCACTCGACCCCGCACATGGGGCGGGCGCCCCCTGTCCTGCCCCTGCCGGCCCGGGTCCCGACGGCCTGGCTAGAATGGAGTCATGCGTGAGCTCGAAGAGCGCATCGAGGCGTTCTACCGATTCCTCTGGCCATTCCTCGCGGCGGATGAGGCGTCCAAGGCCTTCCTGGACGAGGCCCCCGGGGGCCGCCCCGCCTCGGAGTTCCTGTATGAGATTCCAGCGCGGCACGGAGTGGGCACGGGCTCGGTGCTCGTGGACGTGGGCTGCGGCAAGGGGAAGCAGTCCCTGGAGTTGGCGCGGAGATTGGGCTGCGGCGTCATCGGCGTGGACCCGCTCGAACAGAACCTGGAGCTTGCCTCCGAGCGGGCCCGGGCGGAGTCGTTGGAGGGACGCGTGACGCTGAAGCAGGGAAACATCGGGCGGCTTCCCCTACCGGATGCGTCGGCGGACTTCGTCTGGTGCCTCGACATGTTCAACCACGTCGCGGACATCGAGGGCGCCATCGCGGAGTGCGCCCGCGTCCTGAAGCCGGGTGGCTTCATGATGAACTGCAGCGCGGTGGGGACGGACCTGCTGGAGCCCCGAGAGGCGGCGAGAGTCCCCCACTTCATCGGCATCAACCCCGACACCCTGTCGAAGGAGCGCATGGAGAGCGCGTTCCGCCTCGCCGGGCTGCGAGTCGCGGAGTACGGGACGACGACCGACGAGGGCTCGCCGTTTCTGGAGGCACTGGATGACGGCGTGGCGCGAGACGTGATGCGTTACGCGAAGATGCTGCGGGCGCCGTCTCGCGTGGCCTCCCAGCTGGGAGCGGGCGGGTTCGACATCCTCTCCGCCTACTATCAATGGAACATCTACCTGCTCATCGGGAAGCTCACCTACGGCGTCTGGGTGCTGGAGCGCGAGCCCGCGTGACGGCTCCCTCGATGTCCTCGAAAAGGAGCCCACTCCGAGTCCTTGCATTCCAGCACTCGCGGTAACTAGATTGCATTTCCCAAATCGTCAGGGAGGAGCAAATGCACACACAGAAGCTTGTTGTCGGACTGTGCGTTGGAATCGCTGCCATCGTGCTCGCACCCGCTCAGGTGCTCGCGCAATCACTCCTGATTGATGACTTCACCACCGGTTCGTATCAGGTGGACGCCTACGCTGGGTCCCCAGACCTGCACTATTCGAGTGGAAACATGCTTGGCGGAGCCCGAGGCACCTACGTCCTCGCGGTCCCCAAGCTTCCCCAGCATCAGCGTCCCGCGTCACTCTATATTCCACCGGGTGGGCCGCTGATTCTGGAGACTGGCTTTCAGGTGAATCACCGTCTCCAGTTGTCTTACGGCTGGAACGCTTCAGGCAATCAGGCTCCGCTCAATCTTGATACGCGCACCTACGACCGAATCAGGGTCTGGTTCGATGGAGCCGATGTGTCGGAAAACTTCAACATCGTCCTCTATTCCGCTGGGGGGGCTCGGTACTATTCGAGCGGCATCAACACCACACCCGTGCCTCGTCCCTTCTGCGTCGACTTTCTGCTCAGCAAGTTCCTGATTCCCGAAGCAGACCGCACTGACATCGACTTCATTGCGCTCATCCTTCAAACGGGAAGTGCGATTGGAGCGACCGACTTCGCGCTCCGCTCCATCAATCTGCTCGGACCCGGGAGTGTCGGTTCGGCTTCCTGCCAGGTTGCGCCGTAGCTCCGCTCACGTCTCGGGCTGAGCCACGCGTCCACTCAGAGAGGAACACGCCTATTCCTGGCGCCGGACCGCCCAGGCCAGCCCGTCCGGCCGTCCACCCACGTCGAGCTTGCCAGTCATCTCCAGCTTCTTGAGGTCGATGACGGCGACGTAGTTGTCGGGAGTGCACGAAACGAACGCACGAGCTCCCTCGGCGTCCATCAACATGGCCGCGCCGTGGCCGATGTTCAGCCGCTTGATTTCCTTGCGCGTGCCGGCGTCGAAGATGGCCAGGTCGCCGGTGCGCACGCTCACCACCAGCACGCGTTTGCCATCCGGAGTGAACTTCAGTCGGTGGGCACCGGGGAGCTTCGCATCCACGGTGGCCACCAACTTCTTCGCCGCGAAGTCGACGACGAAGAGCCTTCCCTCCGGAGTCGCCGTCCAGAGTTCCCGCCCGTCCGGTGAGACATCGAATCCCTCGACGCCCTGGGCCAGCGGAATCACGGTCTGCACCCAGTCCATGCGAGGCTTCGCCCCGGGAGGCAGGACTCCCGTCGGAGGCACCGTCGGCTGGAGCAGGACGTTCTCCAAGACGCTGACCGTCCCGGAGTCCACGTTCGTGGTGTAGACCTTCTTCTCGTCCGCGGTGACGTGGAGCATGTGCGTCCGGTCCTGGCCGGTGCCCATGAGCCAGTCCACCCTGCCCGCCGCCGGGTCATAGCGTGCAATGGCTTTCGAGCCCTGTGCCGTGAACCACAGTCTTCCGCCCACGAAGACCAGGCCGTGGGGCCCGAGCAGCGGTGCGGTATCCACGCTGGGGAGCGCCTTCTGCGCGACGAGGTCGATGACGGAGAGCTCGTGTAAGCCGCCGCCTCCCGTGTTGGAGACGTAGGCCGTTCGCCCATCCGCGGACGCGACCACCTCATGCGGATCCTCACCCACGGGAGCGCGTGCGAGGACCTTCAGCGTCGATGGGTCCACAATCGTCAGCACATGGTCGGTCTTCGAGACGATGAGCAGTGCGCGCTTCGGCGTCGGCTGCGCGGCCCCTCCGGGCGCGGCGAGAAGCAAGACGCCCATCGCAACAGAAGAAACAAGTGCACCAATCAACCTGGACTCCTCGAGCGTTCAGTGGGGTGAGACATTGTGAGACATTGCGGCGCGTCGACAGGTGTTTCCGCACTGGAGAATTAAGCGCAGTTAACGGTCTTTACTCATTTTATTAGATTTCACTATTGAGACTGTTGTAGAAACCCCGTAGTCCACCCCGGCGTTCCCATGTTGGGACCGGGGGGTAGGACAAGAGGGGCAACCAGCATGTTCAAGAGAGCGGCAATCCTCGCGGTGAGCTGTGGTGCGTTGCTGGCGGGCTGCGGTACCGAAGCGCAGAGCGAGAACGAGGAGATCGTCTCCAACCTGGTCGAGGCCGGCTTCCCGGCGAACGACATCATGGAGGTCGACGGCAAGGTGTACGTGGGCCGTGACGCTCATGTGACGCTTGAGGCGTCCCGCGAGATTGTCGAGTCCGGCACGCAGACGAAGGAGCAGTACCGGACGACCAACCTCGTCGGCACCAGCGTGACGAAGATCTGCATCGTCCCCACGTCCCAGTTCAACAGCTACAGCCGCCTGAGCGAGGGCCTCGACCTGGCCATCGAGAACTACAACAGCCAGGGGCTCCGCATCACCTTCGCGCGTGGCTCGGCGTCCGACTGCACCGCGACCATCAGCGCGCGGACCACGAGCGGCGTTGGCGGCTCCTCGGGCTTCCCCAAGGGCGGCAAGCCCTACGGCACCATCAACATCGGCACCGGCCTGCAGAGCTACAGCGTTGACGTGAACGAGCACGTCATCACGCACGAGATTGGCCACACCATCGGCTTCCGCCACACGGACTACTACGACCGCAGCATCAGCTGCGGCGGTGCCGCCACCAACGAGGGCGCGTCCAACGTGGGCGCCATCCACATCCCCGGGACGCCGACCACGGCCACCTCCGGTGGCTCCGTCATGAACTCCTGCTTCCGCTCGAACGAGAGCGGCGAGTGGAGCAGCTCCGACCGCACCGCGCTCGACTACCTCTACTGAGAGACGGCGCGACAGCCCCCGGGTCCGCTCATGACTCGGGGGCTCGAGCCTCGCGGACATCGTCATCCCGGGCATGCAGGCCCGTGGGTGTGCACCAACTCTCTGCTCCTCCAGGACGGAAGTCGTTTCCGACTCAGGGCCCCACCATTCCGGCCCTCTCGTTCCTGAACTAGAGTGACCGCAGGGGCTGAGTCAGCGGGGCGTCTTGAGCAGTCAGGGGTGGAGCACGGCCGGAGGCACGCGTGGAGCATGGCTCCGCGGCGTGGCGCTCGTCGGCGTCCTGGCGCTCACCGGCACGGTGCTCGCCACGGCCCTCCCCGCGGGCTTCATCTTCGATGACACGGTGGACGTCGAGCACAACCCCGTGGCCACTCCCACGGGCTTTGCCTCGCACCTCGCGCGCACCGTCCGCCCGCTGCTCAAGGCGAGCTACGCGCTCGGCGTGGCGCTGCATGGTCCGGAGGCTCCGGCCCATCGCGTGGTGAACCTGGGCCTGCACCTCGTCACCACCACGCTCGTCTTCCTCCTCTTGCGGCGCTGGCTCTCCGCGCACCGCCCGGAGGCGCGAGACACCACCCTGCCCGCCCTCGCGGGCGCGGCGCTCTGGGCGCTGCACCCGCTGGCGTGCGACACCGTGATTCCCATCTCCGGCCGCTCCATGGGCCTGTCCACGGTGCTGCTCCTGGGGGCGCTGGGGTCCGTCACGGGCACCCGGCCTCCTCGCGCGGCGGGCGCGGTGGGTGGCGCCGTGCTCGCGCTGCTGGCGCCCCTGGCTCGGGAGACGGCGCTGGTGCTCCCGTTGCTGCTCGCGTGGTGGCAGGCCACCCTCGGGCCTCGCGATCCGTGGCGCGACGTGCTGAAACGCGCGGCACCTGTCTGGATTGGGACGCTCGCCTCGGCGCTGCTCGTCTTCCTGCTGCAGAGGCACCGGGAACTGGTCGCCTTCAGCGTCGCCACGCGGGAGCCCTTCGAGGCGCTTCGCGGCAACGTCCACGCCCTGTCCGCAATGCTCCGCCTCTGGGCTGCGCCGTGGGAGCTGAGCATCGACCCGGCCCGGCCCCGCGAGTGGGGCTGGCTGGCCACGCCGACGCTGTGGCGCGCGGCGGTCCTCGTCGCGATGGGGCTCGTCGCGCTCCTCGGTCGCCGCCGGGCGCCCCACCTCGCGTTCGCGCTGGGCTGGGTGCTGCTCACGCTCGCGCCCGCCAACTCGTTCCTCTGGCGTCTGGACCCGGTGGGCATCCGGCCGCTGTACCTGGCGTCCATCGCGCCGGCCCTACTCGCTGGCCTCGTGCTGCTGCGCCTCCGGCCCGTGCCTCTTCGCGCCACCGCCTGGTGCTGCGTGCTCGCGGTGACTGTGTCGCTCGCGACGCTCACCGAAGCGCGCTCCGCGCTCTACCAGTCTCCTGTGGCGCTGTGGGAGGACGCGGTGAGGAAGGCACCTCGCCGGGCCCGCGCGCACACGAACCTGGGCATGGCCTATCTCGCGGAGGAGCGGCTCGATGACGCCGAGCGCGCCCTCTCCAACGCATTGGACCTGGAGCCGTGGAACACCTCGGCCCGGTGCGGACTCACCGCGCTGCGAATTCGCCGCGGCGCCACTTCGCTGGACAACAGGGAGCTGACGGAATGAGGGATTGGAGAAGGATGAGCCACTGGCTTGGGACGGTGCTGCTGGCGCTGCTCCTCGTGGAACCGGGAGTGGCCCGGGCCGCGGAGTGCAACACCTGCTGCCAGCTCCCGTGCGTGGAATCGGCCATCAGCTTCGCGGAGGGAATGCGCAAGCTCTACGCCAGGCTGAAGACCACGAAGAACCTCACCCAGGATGCCTACGAGAGAGCGGTGGCCACGGAGCGGAGCCGGCTCGGAAACGAGACCTCCGCCGCCACCGGGCACCTGCCTCAGTGCCAGACGCATCTGCCCGACCCGAGAAATCCAAATGACGCGATGCTGTACCGCAGACTCATCAATGCGGGCTGGGGCGTGGAGACCGTCATCATCGATGGGAAGACGAAGCTCGCTTACAACATCAGCGTCCAGACGAACATGAAGACGTGCGCCCTGAGCAACACGCAGATGGAGCTGTTCAAGGAGCTTTCCCTGTGCACGCAGCTCAGCGCCGCGACCGAGCTGCACGAGCACAAGCATCAGGACCAGTGCAAGGGACAGAAGAAGGACACGCAGCACACGACGACGCTGCAGGCCACCCAGGAGGTGGAGGCCTACGACGTGGAGATCGAATACCTGCACAAGCTGCGCAAGTCGCTCCAGGCGGCGTGCACGCGGCAGTCCTGCAGGCAGGAGGCCTCTGACAAGGATGCCCAGGGGCTGCACAACGGCCTCGAGCTCATGCGCGCCATCCAGGCGAGGTCGGGGAGATGAAGATGAAGACCCTTCTGATGAGTCTGGGAATGCTGTCGCTCCTGGCCGCTCCCGCTGCGCGGGCCAACAGTGGGTTCGTCATCTTCGTGCCCACGGGCCCGAGCGCCGGGGACACGGCGGCGCTGGAGGCCGCGTGCGCGAAGCCGGGCACGAAGGAGTGCACCGAGGCGATGCAGGGCTATGCCGCCTTCAGCGAGCACCAATTGCTGCGCGTCGCCGAGAGCGGCGACCCGAAATACAAGCCGCTGGCCCGCACCGCCGCCGCGCTTCCCTTCCCCGTGCTGCAGGCCGCCGCGGCCGCCGCGCTGGGCAACCTGGAGCCGGATGCGAAGGACACGCCGCTGCTGACGGAGCTGCTCAACCACCCCGTGCCCAAGGTGCGGCACGCGGCGCTGCGGGCGCTGGGGTCCAGCTCGGATGAGAAGGCCCGCGCCCTGCTGGACCGCGCGCGGAGCGACCAGGGCGAGGGCACCACGCCGGACACAGCTCCCACGGAGAAGACGCTCGGGGTGCCGCTCCCGCCGGGCGCGAGCTTTCTCTACTTCGCCAGTGTCCCCGCGCAGGGGCGCGCCGACTTCGTCACGGGCGAGTCCCTGGACAAGGTGAGCGCCTTCTACTCGGGCCGCTTCGGGGCCGCGCTGACGCTGAAGCAGTTCGAGCAGAAGGAGCTCGCCCGCCAGGGGAAGGAAGGCGAGCAGATGGACGCGAAGCAGATGGAGGAGGTGCTGAAGGTCCAGCAGGAGGCGCAGGAGGCGATGATGGCCGCGATGCAGGCGGGCAAGTCGCCCCAGGAGGCCGCCGCCGAGATGCAGCGCAGGTTCATGGAGTTCGCGCCGTTCGACATGGAAGCCTTCATGTCGGCGTTCGACAACCCCGAGCAGTTCGGCTCCGTGCGCGTCTTCGTGGCGGAGAAGGCAAAACGGAATGGCAAGCCCGTGCGCCTGGCCGTCGTGTACAAGGACCTCGCTCTCGGGAAGGCGGGCGTCAGTTTCATCACGCCTCCCCCCGGGCAGTAGCGCTGGTCTGGAGGAGCCCTCCGCGCAGGGCTCCTCAAGGTCAACTGCTGGGTCAGCGCAGTTTTGACACACGCAAAAGCATGACAGGCATTGCCCGGCCCCTCGAGGTGGTCTACAAGTCGCCGCCGCAGGGGCCAGCATTCCCTCAGAGGGGGATTCACAATGACTGTCAGAAACGTCTGGCTGGGAAACCTGCGCCCTGCCCTGGTGGTTCTCGGCGCGCTCGCGATGTCCGGCTGCAACATGGGCCCTGTCGATGCCGAGGGCGAACCGCTCGCGGAAAGCGAGGCGGCGCTCTGCTACGAGTGCGACCCGCGTCCGGAGCCGGTGGACCCGATTCCCATGGCCGACCTGCGTCCCATCAACTCGTCGGCGGGCAACCCGTACTGCGTCATCTCCTGGGCCAACAACCAGCCGCTGCTCGGGGTGCTCGTGAAGAACGTCGGTGACGAGACGGCGCCTGCTTCGACGACGCGCGTGCGCTTCACCTGGGCGACCGGTTACTCGGAGTCGATGGAGGCGACGCCGAGCCTCGCGCCGAACGGGACTCGCTACCACTGGGTCTACATCCCCCAGGGCTGCTGGGACCCCTACTGCGACTTCCAGTACGACACCGACTACGGCAACGTCGTGACGGAGCGCAGCGAGACCAACAACTCCGCGACGGGCTACTGCCAGTTCTTGTGAGCAGTCATTGAGTCACCGGGCTCCGCTGCGCCGGTCGTAGGCAGCAGCCTGCCGGGCTCCTGTGTCCCCAGGAGCCCGGAGCGGTCCAGCCCATGAATGACAACCCGCGCCGCGACAGTCACATGTGGGGCCAGGCGGCGCTCGCCTGCGTGAGCTTTGGCATCCCCATGCTGCTGCTCAGGGAGCATCCCTGGCATGCGCTGTGCGCCTGGGGGCTCGCGTGCCTGGTGTACCTGAGCCTGCTCTGGCTCTTCGGCGCTGGCTTCATGCTCGAAGGGGCCCTGTTCGTCCTTATCTGGGCCCTGGCGTTCGCGGTGTTGTTCAACGTCATCGCCCAGGCCCGCGAGACGCCAGGGAAGAGACGTCAAATCGCCGTTGCATCTGCCATGGAGTGTCAGGGTTCCATACGTAGGTCCGACAACAAGAGCGCCCTACCCTCGCCCAACAAAACGGCATCTGTGCGTTCTACTGTTCATCCACGCCCATGCACCCGATAAGACCCACGCTTCTCTGTCTGGCCATCGCCTTCGTGGGATGTGCCACTCCTCGAACCCTCGCTGGCGACCTCTTCGCCCGCGGCGAATATGAGGCCTCGGCCGAGGCGTACGATGCCCTCGTGGCGGAGCACCCGGAGCAGAAGGAGCTCCTGCTGCGCCGGGACACGGCACGCTCCCAGGCCCTGCTGAAGCAGGCCGGCATCGTGCAGAACCTCCGCGCGAGCGGCCGGATCTCCGAAGCGCTCGGCGCGGCCGACCTGCTCCTCTCCCGGAGCGACGTGTGGGCGCCGCACAGCCAGGCCGAAGCGCGGGCCGCCGTGGCGCGTGAGGCCGCCTGGGTGGAGCAGCACCTTCGCACGGAGGTGGGCCGCCGCCTGGAAGCCCGCGAGCCGCTGGGCGCACAGGCGTTGATGCAAAACCATGCGCCGTTGCTCGAACGCTCGCTGCTCACCGGGACGCGCGACGCGCTGACCGCCTCCATCCAGCGCTCGGGCCAGGAGGGCTGCTCGCGGCTGGCCTCCGCCGAGACCGCGGCCCCCTACTGGAGCCACCTCGTCCGGAGCTACTGCACGCACTTCGGAGCCGAGCCTCCCCCAGCCCCCGAGCTTCCGAACGTGTATGGCCGCCTGGCGTTCTCCGGCGGCGTTACTGGCGTGGAGAAGGAGCCCCACGCCACGGCCCTGGCCTCCGCGCTCACCCGGGCCTTCGAGACCAGCGTCTGGTACGCCCCCGGCGCGAAGGTCGCGGTGGCGGACCTGTCCGGCAGCTTCTCCGCGCAGGTGAAGACGCATGCCGTGCGGCGGGAGGTGCCCTGGACCGAGCAGATCCCCTACACCGACTTCGAGCACGTCATGGAGTCCCACCAGGTGCCCTACACCACGACGGAGCTCCGCTCCGAGCAGGTGCCCTACACCGCCTCGGAGTCGTACACGGTGCAGGTGCCCTACACCGCCTCGGAGTCGTACACGTATAGCTGCGGCTCCGGCACGAGCTACCGGACATGCACGGGGCACCGCACCGTCACGCGCCACCGCAGCGAGACGCGCACCCGCATGGTGACGAAGTATCGAACGGAGATGCGCTCGCACCCGGTGACGAAGTACCGCACCGAGCACCGCCCCGTTACCCGCCCCGTCACTCGCTACCGCCCGGAGCAGCGCCTCTTCCTCTACGAGGCCAACGAGGTCTCCGCCGACTACCGCACGGCCATGGCCGTCCGGATGACGGGAGACCTCCGGGTGGCGACCCAGGTCGAGGACGCGCTGAGCGCGAAGGAAGACTCGCACGACGTGCGGCACGAGCCCTCCAAGGTCGCTCCCCAGCGTCCGAAGTTTCCCTCTCCCGAAGACTGGTTCTCCGCCCAGGCCGGGATGCTCGCCGAGCATCTGGGCGCCGAGCTGGCGCGTGCATGGCGCGAGTCCTTCTGCGCCCCTGCCCCGTCCACCCTGGAGACCGCGTCGCGCTGTCTCTACGGCCACCCCGAGGCCGAGGGGCTCGAGAGCACCTTCGCGTCCGTGCTGGGCGGAGATGCGCCCGCGTTCATCCGCCTGGTGCGCCGGAACGAGAGTCCCTGAAGGCCCAAGGGTCCTCCCCATTCGAGCCGTGCTCCTCGGGACTTGCAACGCAAGAGGCGAGGAATGGGGCACGGCCGCGAAGCCGTGCCCGCTTCTTCATGCGCCCTACGGCATACCGCGTGTCACTTCAGCGGCAGGGACACGTAGGCCGGGCTGCTGGACGGCGAGGAGAACGTCACCAGCGAGAAGGCCGGCGCCTTGTCCGCATAGAGCGGGTCCACGGTGTCGATGACCAGCGAGAGGCGGTGGCCGCTCGGGATGTCATAGGCCGTCGCCGGGAAGTCCACGTCCACCGTGCGGGCCTGGCCGGCCACGGCGTCGCGGAGGGTGACGGGGATGTGCGTGACGAGGCTGCCCGTCCCACTCCAGTCCGTGTCGTAGAGGTAGGCCACAATCGTCGTCTGGCCGGAGTTGCTCGGCGTGAGCGTCAGGCGCAGGTGCGCGATGCCACGCACGCGCTGCGGGCTGGAGAACCAGTCCGTCTGCCAGACGCTCGCGTTGTCGCGGTCCACCGCCGGAATCCACGCCGTGGGCGGCTCGCCGGTGATGGCCTCCGCGCCGTTCGTCAGCAGCACGATGCCGCCGTTGGCGACGGTGTCATCGCCCGCGATGATGGTCTTGCTCCAGGCCGCCTGCGAGCCCGCCGTGAGGTCGCCCTCGTTGCTCCACCAGTGCACGTCGCTCAGGTTGTAGCGCGCGGTGCTCTTCGAGATGGCGCTCCACGACGCATACGACTCATAGGTGCTCTGGCCGCGAATCTGGAGCTGCACCGGGTTCTCGGAGCCGATGCCATTGTTCACCCCGCGCAGGTGGTAGTCGAACCAGCGGCGCGTGCTCGTCCAGGCGTCGTTGGGCAGGCCGAGGATGCCGGTCAGCTCGGGGATGGCGTGGTCACCCGGGCGCAGCTCCAGGCGCTTCGGCCCCGACAGCTTCGTGAAGAAGTCGGAGAGCTGGTTGGGCGCGAAGAAGCTGTCGCCATAGGCGTTCCCGATGAGGATGGCGGGACGGTTGGCGTTGATGCGGTCCACGTACGTCGCGGCGCCACGCACCTGGGAGTACGCGATGACGTCAGCCACGTTCTGGTTGGCGAGGAAGTTCGTGAGGGCCTGGCGCAGCTCCGCCGACGGCGTCCCCGTCAGCTCCGCCGACAGCCACAGCAGCCCGGCGCTCTGCAGGTGGCGCGTGTTGTTGGCGAACAGCGAGTACGTGAGGTCCGTCCAGGCGCTCAGCGCGGCCACGGCGCGGATGCGCGAGTCGAAGGCCGCGCCAATCAGCGCCATGCCCGCGCCGTAGGAGACACCCGCCACGCCGATGCGCGTCGGCTCCGCGGGCGTGTTGGCCAGCGTCCAGTTGATGACCTCGGTCAGGTCGCCGATGTCCTTGGGGCCCGCGGTGTCGATGCCGCCGCCCGACGTATAGAAGCCGCGCGGCGTGTACGAGACCACGACGTATCCGGCATCCGCGAGCTGCGCCGCCTGCGCGAGGTACTCGATGTTGGGCAGCGCCCAGCTGGTGATGAAGACGATGGTGGGGCGCTTTCCCGTCCCATCGGGCGTGAAGACGTTGCCCTTCAGCACCACCGCGTCACGCGTGGTGATGTCGATGTTCCGGAAGGACGATGCAGCAGCGGCGGGGGTTGCGACGATGGACAGCGACAACACCGCGGACACAGCGATTGCACGTAACCAGGACAAGGTACTCCTCCTCTGAGTGGGGGATTGGGTACTGCAATGACAGACGGATTCGGCGCTCCTGGCCCATGAGCGCGGCCTGCTTGTGGATGACGCTTCGCGACAGGGCCTCTCGGCCGTCGCGTCCCCGTCCCCATCCCTCGTCGCCGCGATGCGTCGGTTTCTGAGGCGGCTCCCAGCCATCCAACGCCACCAGCTCGCCTCGAACCTACGATGCCGAAAGTTACGTAAACGTAGTTAAGTTGTCAAACCGGAATTCCATGACATGCTGCGTCGGCGTCTGTGTTTCGTCCGGTGAACGGACGTCCTGGAAGAGCGGGTCGCGGTTCGAATGGGGATGGGCCTACGTATGCGTAGGTTCGTGACTCAGAGAGCCATTCGCACCTGGGCCGAGCCTCATGACGCACCGCGGAACGGCGTCGTGAGGCTGGGGGCGTGTACTACAGTGCCGGCCGATGACCAGCCGCGCCCAGCGCCTCCCCGCCTCTGCCCGCCGAGCCCAGCTCATCGACGTCGGGCGCTCTGTCTTTGCTCGCCGTGGCTACGAGGCAACCTCCGTCGAGGAGATTGCCGAGGTGGCGAAGGTCTCCAAGCCCGTCATCTACGAGCACTTCGGCGGCAAGGAGGGCCTCTACGCCGTCATCGTCGACCGCGAGATGGAGTACGTGGTCCGGCGCATCGCGGAGGCCATCGCGGAGGGCACTCCTCGAGATCGCGTCGAGCAGGGTGTCAATGCATTCCTCACCTACGTGAAGGACCACCCGGATGGCTTCGCCATCCTCGCTCACGACACACCGGTGACCTCGGCGCGCGGCGGGATGTCATCGCTGCTCAACGACCTGGCGGAGCGCGTCGGCCATATCTTCCTCACCTCGTTCAAGTCCGCGGGCTACGACCCCAAGGTGGCGCCGCTCTATGCCCATGCCCTCGTTGGCATGGTCACCTTCGTCGGCCAGTGGTGGACGGGCGTGCGCAAGCCTCCCGTGGAGGAGGTTGCCGCGCACATCTCGTCCCTCGTCTGGATGGGACTGCGCCACCTTCCCAGGCGCCCGGCGATTGCCTCGAAGCGGCAGAAGGGATGAAGGGGAGCCGGACGTCGTCGCGCTGGAAAGGCCGTCGCGCCGCGGCCAGACTGCGCCGCGATGACGGATGTGCCCTCCCTGGAGCAGCTCCTGCGTGAGGCCGCTGGTGATGCGGCGCGCTCACCCTCCTCCCACAACGCCCAGCCTTGCGAGCTGGTGCTCCTCACGAGCGACGAGGCCCGCCGCGCCTGTGTCGAAGCCGGTGCTCCCACCGGCGATGGTGTGTACGCGGCCGTGGCGCTGGACCCGGCGCGGTGCCTCTCCGCGCTACCGGCGCACCGTACCGAGATGCTCGTGAGCGGTGGCAGCTACACCGAAGCCCTGGTCATCGCCCTCGCGGCGCGTGGCGTCCGGGCCGGCTTCGTCTGGCGCATCGGCGGTGTTCCTCCCGGTATCGCGCGCCTGATGGGCCCGTGGGAGCCGCTGGCCGTGCTGCACCTGACGCCTTCCCCGACGGACTCCAGCGCGGCGGCGCAGCTTCCGCTGCTGGCGGCTCGAAGCACGAACCGCTCCGCCTATCGGCCCGAGCCCGTTGCTCCCGACGCAGTGGCCGAAGTGCGCGAGGCCGCGTCGCGGGCCTTCCCGGAGGCGCGCGAGGTGTGTGGAGTGGTGACGCTCACGGACCGGCCCCTCCTGGCGCGGGCCGGCGAGCTGGTGGGGCGGTACAGCACCATCGAGTTCACCCACGAGGCCGCCTGGCGCGAGACCTACGCGCACATGCGCTTCAGCCCCGAGGTCATCCGCGAAGCGGAGACAGGCCTGCCCATCACCCACACCCTGGCGAAGCCGCTGCCCGGGTGGCAGCAGGCGCTGCTGCGGAGGGTGCTGTCACCCGGGGCCATGCACGTGCTCGGGCCACTTGGGTTGGCGCGTAGCAACGCGCGTCAGTCCGGCAAGGCCGTCGCGGGCTCGGGGATGCTGCTGTACCTCCACTTCCACGAGGAGGAGCCCTCGGAGTCCGCGCAACTGGCTGCCGGCGGGCGGTTGCTGGCCCTGTGGCTCGCCCTGGAGGCCCGTGGACTGGCATTGCACCCGGTCAGCGTCATGGTGCAGCACCCGGAGCTCCGCAAGGTGCTCATCGAGGAGCTGGGGCTGCCGCCCGGCCGCGGCTTCTTCTTCGCGCGAGCCGGTGTGCCGACCTCGCGGATGCCGCCGGCTCCCAGGCGCCGCAACGCCGCCGAGCGCGTGCGCCGGGTGTGAGCCCGGCTGAACCATCGCCTCCCAGTGCATCAACCCGGGCACGCCGCACCGAGCGTCAGGGTGGCATGCCACCCGGGACAGGTCAGACACCATACCCTCCGAGAGGTAGGGTGTCTGGCTTTCCATCGCGAGCGCCGGGTGCGAACCTGTGCGTGTATGCCCATGCTCGCGCCGCTCGAGAATCCCGTCGACTCGCTCTGTTGGGTCGCCCCGGCCGCGGACAGCCCGGAATTGACTTCCGAGGATCCGCTCGCGCTCGACTACGTCTCTCAACAGGTGGGGCTCAAGATCCTGCCCGCGCTGACGACGCGCTCCAGCAGGGCCCAGGCCTACGCGATGGTCGTCTATGGCCTGCACCTCGCCGAGCGTGCCATCGACCTCCACCGCTATCCCGCGACGGACGAGATGAAGCGGGTGCTCTTCGAGCGCTGGGAGCGCTTCTGGGCGCTGGCCACGCTGGAGTTCCGCCAGGGCGAGCTGCCCCGGGGTGACTGGGATTCCATGCGCGGCGTGCGAGGTGCCATCAAGGCCTGGCGCTCCGGAACGTCGTCGAGCCTCCCGCTGGACTTCCAGCTCATCTCCCGTCAGCAGGAGCTGGGCAACCTCGGCGCCTACCTCGCGCCCCTCCGGCGCTCCGGGCTGGTCATGGATGGCTCCCTGCGGCCGGGCCCCGGCGCGCTGGCCATCATCGACGCGTTCTGGGACGAGCCCTCGGAGAACATGCATCGCGGCCGGTATGAGGACTACGCTCTCCAGGCCCTCGACCTCGAAGCGAAGCGACTCGAACGGAGTCATTCCCGGCTGACGCTGGCGCAGGTGGGCAGGCAGAGCCGCCTCACGTCCCTCGTCGAACGCGAGCGCACGGAGCAGCAGCGCCGGCTGTTCGAGGCGCTCTTCGAGCGCGCCCGGGACCCGCACACCTTCGCCGTCAGCAGGCTGGTGGAGACCGCGGCCCGAAACGGGGTGTCCGCGCCGCGCGACATCCTCGACGCGGCGCTGGACGGCCGGCTGGGGACGCTCTCGGACGAGCTCGCGGCGCTCCTGCTCACGGCGCGTCGCTTCGGTGAGGTGATGCAGCAGCTCGTCGGCGCCTTCGACCGGGTCCATGCCTGTCTGGACGGGGCTGGCTGGGTCGCGCCCCGCGAGCGCATCGCTCGGGAGGCCTTCGACGCGGCGACACTCGCACCGCTGCGGAGCGCCTGCTCGGACCTGCTCGCCTCGCCACAGGTCAGCGCGATTCGACAGCTCCCGATGCATGGCGCCGCCTTCCTGCGGCTGGTCGAGGCGCTGACGGAGGCGGACGCCCTCGCGGCGCTCGACCGGCTCCTGTCCTATCACTCCGACGTGCAGAAGGAGCGGCGGCGCGGCGAGGGGTGGATTCGCAACGACGCGGGGAAGCTCATCCTCGTCGTCACCTCCTACACGGCCCGCCCGGATGCCGCCCGCTTCCCGTCGTTCAAGCTGGATGTGGTCCGCACCCTGCTGACGGACGTGGGGCGGCTCCCCATGAACCATGAGCTCGATGCACCGGGAGGTGTGGCTTGAGGCTCGAATCCCGGCGGCTCATCGAGCAGGTGCTCGTCTCCGAGAAGCCCTGTCTCGGCGCCGTCTTCTGCTCCTATACCTTCGACCCCGCCTACTTCGAGGAGCGCGTCCTGCGCGCCCTGCTCCGGCTGCAGGGTGACCCGGATGAAGACGCGGTCCGCTACCACGAAGAGGCCCGCGCGGCCCTGCGCGAGACGCCCGTCGCCTGCTTCGTGGACGCCCGCGTCCGCCGGGGCGGACGGCGCCTGCCGTATGACCTCCAGCTCGTGCGCGACCGGACCTTCCATCCGAAGGTCATCCTGGTCCTGTACGACGATGAGGCGCGCGTCGCCGTGGGCTCGGGGAACACGACGAAGCCGGGCTTCGAACAGAACGCGGAGCTCTTCTTCACGCGCACGCTGCGCTACGACCGTCCTACCGACGCGGCGTTCCTCCGTTCCGTCGACGGGTTCCTGAGTGGTTGCGCGGGCATCGCGACCCACCCTGGCTCGCAGCTCACGCTGGTCCGCTCCGCGCTCGCCGCGAGAATCGCCGACACGCCCTTCCCCGCCCAGGACGCACCGACGGACGCCGTCTTCGTCCACACCTTCGGCGCATCCATGCTCGACCAGCTGGATGCGGTCATCCCCCGGAATGCCCGCGCCACCCGGGTGGGTGTCCTCTCTCCCTTCTTCGAGCAGGATGACCTCGGAATCGCCCACGAGACGGAAGGCCTCACGTCGGTGCTCTCCCGGCTGCTGGCCCTTCGCTCCTCCGGCGAGGCGCCTCCGCTGGATATCGGCGTGCCCTGGGACGACGCGCCCCTCGCGCCGCCGCCCACCCCAAACCCGGTGGCACTCGAAGAGGGCACGGGAAGGCTGTGGGCCTCGAGGTGGCAGGAGTCCGTCGACGGAGAGGACGTCGAGCGCCTGGAGTACTTCCGAATCGACCGTGTCACGGCGAAGCGCGTGGAGCTCCGAACTGCTTCCGGACATTCGAGACGGAATGAGCGCGACGAGGTGGAGCACGAAATCTCCGAGGGCCGCGTGTGGCCCGTGGAGACACCAACCGTCCATGCGCCACGACACATCCTCCAGCGCATCGCCCGTGAGCACGACATCCAGCTCTGGCTGCATCCCACGGCGACGCTGACGCCCTCGGGGCGCGCGCTCCGCCGGCCCCTGCACGCCAAGCTCTTCCTGCTGTCGGTGCTGAGCGGGCGCACGAACCGGACCTATGCGCTCGTCGGGTCGGCCAACGCCTCCGATGCGGCGCTCTCTCGCGGTGTCGAGGCGCGCGGCAACGTCGAGGCGGGTGTCGTGCTCTGCCTGGATGGCGAGGTGCGCCTCCATGATGTGCTCCCCTCTCTCGTGAGCTCCGCGTACGAGTCGGTGCGCTTCGAGGAGCGAGAGATGCCGCCGGCGGATGTCGACCTCTCGTCCTGGCTCGAAGACGTCGTCCACGACGCGGCCGCGCGCACGTTGACCGTCACGTGGAATCAGGAAGGGCCTCCGGGCCTCGGCGCCTGGTCGTGGTGCTATCTGGACCGCGAGCTGGCGAAGGGAGAGGGACCGGGGACGGGGCCCGTGGTGCTCACGGACTTCGAGCTGGCGGCGGCGGGCGCCGAGCTGGAGTTCCGCGCCGCGGGACGGAAGTGGCTCGTTCCCATTCGTGTCGCCGACCTCGCGATGTTGCCCACGAGCCCCCAGCTCGCCGGCCTCGGCGTCCGCGAGTTGCTGGCGCTGCTCGGGCGGCGGGTCGGTCACGAGCGGCTGTCCACCTTGCGCGAGCAGCGTGGGACCGCGGGCGTCGACTCCGTGCTCGACGCGGTCTTCGGCGAGGGCTTCGGGCCCACCGACGTGTTCAAGGCCTGGTGGGGCCTGAAGGAGGACCTGCTCACGGCGGCCACCGTCTCGGCGTTCCGCTACCGGCTCCTGGGGCCGACGGGCGCCCGGACGCTCTGGGAGCGGCTGCGAGACCTGCCGCGTGACTCGGTGTCCGACGACGAAATCTGGGTCTACGGCTGCGAGCTCCTCCGCGAGCTGGAGCAGCTCGCGCTGCCGGAGAGCGCGGACCGGGAGGCGAAGCAGGCGCTCCTCGCGGAGCTGCGGACGCTGCTTCGGGGCGACCTGTCGCGGCTCGCGCCGTCGGGAGCCGGGGCGGCGTGGCTCGACACCATCGTTCAGTTCTACGGGCTCGAGGGGACTCATGGAAAAGCGTGAGCGGGCGTGGCTGCGGAGCTTCCTCCACCTGGATGCACGGGCGGACTCGACGGTGCCCGTGCGCGACATCGAGCGGCAGGAGGACACGGTCCTCCGGGCGCTGGAGCTCTTCGACCACCAGCCGGGCGTGGTGCTCGCGGATGAGGTGGGGATGGGCAAGACGTACGAGGCGCTCGGCGTGCTGGCGGCCCGGCTCCATGCCCACCCGGACGCGCGGGCGTTGATTCTCACCCCGGGCCCCGACCTCAACACGAAGTGGACCAAGGAGCTGCGCGCCTTCTGCGACACCAGCCGTCCCATGTACCGCGGCTTCGCGGGGCAGTTCGAGGCCGCCGGCACCCTGGCCGAGCTCGTCGAGGCGACCCGCCGGACACGGATTGTCATCGCCCCGGTGAACATCTTCGCGGGAGGAAGGTCGCTCGCGGACCAGGCGTATCTGCTCTCGCTGTGGGCCGATGCGAAGGGGCTCGCGGGCAACCAGATTGCCGCCATCTTCCGCCGCTACCGGGAGGAGGCCGCGGGACGCGTGGACGTCGAGCAGCAGTGGTTCCTCGACACCTTCAAATGGTCCGTCGTCCGGCCCCACGTCAAGGAAGCGCTGAGGCAGCACCAACGCGCGGGGGACTGGTCGCTCGACGCGCTCTGGAAGCAGGATGAGTACGAAGCGTTCTCGCAGCAGGGCCGGGTCGACTTCGCGTTGATGGACCTCCGCTTCCGGCTCGTGGGCCAGCTCCTGCCCGACTTCGACCTGCTCATCGTCGACGAGGCCCACAAGCTGAAGAACGCCGACTCCGTGCGGGCCACGGGCGTGCGCACCATCTTCGAGAAGCGCTTCGAGAAGGCCCTCTTCCTCACGGCCACGCCGTTCCAGCTCTCCGTCGGGGAACTGAAGCAGGTGCTCGACCTCTTCTCCCTCGCGCGGTCCGCGCCGGCCGACCTGAAGGACCAGGCGCAGCGGCTGCTCGCCGACGTGGAGGACTACACGCGTGCCTATGACGAATTCGAGCGCGTGTGGTCTCAAGCGGATGAGGCGGTCATCGCGGACTTCGGTGTGCTGTTCGAGAGAGACCCGCTCCTTGTCGAGGAACCCGCGGACCCTTCCCTGCGGGCGCTCGCCGTGTGCGCGCGGCGGCTGCTGGCCCTGAAGGCCGAGCGCATCGAGCCCGGCTTCCGGCGGTGGATGATTCGCAGCCTCCGCGAGGACAAACGCGTCTACCGCAAGAGCCACCGCCCGCGCCTGCGTGCGAAGGGCGGCGCCGGTGTGCCCTTCATGCTCTACGAGCGGTTCATCGCGGAGCTCTTCCGGGAGAAGAGCCGCACCCACAAGGCGGCCGTGCAGATCAACATGGTGTCGTCCTACGGGGCCGCGCGCGAGGGGGCACTCCTCTCCAATGAGCGACAGTCCCTGCCTGGAAGCGACGCGGAGGCCTACCGGGGGCTCATGAGGAACGTCGTGAGCGGGCTGAGCGCGGAACAGGGAGGACACCCGAAGGTGGACCACGTGGTGCGGGACGCGCTCGACGCCGTCGCCCGTGACGAGAAGACGCTCATCTTCTGCGCCCGAATCGAGACCCTCCGCGAGCTGAAGCGGAAGATTGAGGCGGAGTGGGAGGTCCTCCTGCTGGAGCGGTGGCGCCGGGTGTTCCCGGACGCGAGCCATCGCGACATCTTCGAGCACGAGGTGGACGGGAAGCGGGTGGACGGCCATCACTCCCGCCTGCGCGACAGGTTTGGCCGCGCGCAGGACTCGCTCTACCTCGCGCTGAGGGAGCGCTATGCCGGCACGCTGCTGGAGGGGACCGCCATCGAGCAGGCCCATATCGCCCGAATCGTCGAGCGGGCGAACGACATCTTGCGCCGGCAGCGAGTCTCGAAGACGCAGGCGGAGCGCATGGACTGGTCCCTGGCCAAGCGCTGTGTCGAGCAGGCCGTGGCCCTCTTCATACGAGAGGGGTTGATTGCGAGCGATGCGGACCCGAAGGTGGTGAATCGTCTGACGGACGAGCGCTTCGTGGCGCTCGGCTATGACCTCCTCGACGATGGCGTCGAGGACTCCGCCGAGGGAGACCGGGCTCCCTCCTGGTCGATTGACGCCGCGGATGCGGCCCTCGTGCTTCGCCGCGAGCACCTCTGGTCCTACCTGAAGGGCGCCCTCTTCGAGGTACCTCCCGAGCTGCGGGTGCGCACCGTGGAGCGGCTCGCCAGCTACCTGGTCGCGCGCAACGTGCCCTTCCTTCCCGACCTGCTCGCGTTCGCCAGGGAGCAGGGAGTCGATGTCGAGGCGGTGGAGTCGCGGGCGCTGCTGCCGGTGGTGGACCGCTTCTGGACCAGCCCCCAGGGTCGGCGCTGGTTCGAGTTGCTGAAGCGCTTTCTCACCTACGCGGGGAAGCTCGACGAGGAGCGCAGGCGCGAGGTGCTCGACGACGCGGTTCACGCGGGAGCGCTCGTCCGTCATACCGTGGAAGGCGAGAGCCGCGAGCGGCTCCGCGAGGCCTTCAACACGCCGCTCTACCCGATGGTGCTCGTGGCCAACGAGGTCATGCAGGAAGGGCTGGACCTGCATCACCACTGCCGGCGCGTGGTCCACCACGACCTGGCCTGGAATCCCGCGCAGCTCGAGCAGCGGGTGGGCCGTGTGGACCGCCTGGGCTCGCTCATCCAGCGGATGCGCACTCGCCAGCCGGACGCCACCCTCGACGTCCACCTGCCGCTGATTGCGAACACCATCGACGAGCGGCTCGAACGGACCGTCCGGCTGCGCGAGCGCTGGCTGGAGTTTCTCCTCGGCGCGGCTCCGCGCCTCGAGGAATACGGTCTCGCCGATGATCCGCCGAAACCGCTCCCCGAGGCGTTCGCGCAGGCGCTACGCGTGGAGCTGGGGCCCGTCGTCCGGGCCCCTCGCTAGGAGTCCCCGTCAGGAGACCTTGTCCGACGCCCTGCCCTCTCCCGCTGCTCGCAAGGAGCCCTCGGTCTCGCCCGGGCTCCGGTGCGGCTCGGGCTCGGGCGGCTGGATGGACTGTGGCAGCGGCAGCGACCAGGAGCCGACCGGCAGCTCCACCGGCTGCGGAGTCTGCGCGAGCGCACGCCGCCGCTCCACTTCCAGCTCGAGCAGCTCGGTCTCCAGGCACGCGCGCCGCACCCGCAGGCGCAGTTGCTCCAGCTCCATCTGCTCGCGCGTCAGCCGCATCGGCTCGCACGACGCGCAGTGCGCGAGCTCGGCCTCGTAGACCGTGCCGTCCGTGGGCAGCGTCACCTGCCGCGCGTCTCGGTGCGTCTGGCCGTCGCGCAGCAGTAGGCGGACCCACTGGCTGATCTGCTCGCGCAACGTGTCCGGCAGGTCGGAGACGTCATCGACCGAGCGCCACGGCGCGCCGTCTCCGAACCGCCACTCCACCGACACGATGCGCGACGAGACCTGGTAGACCTCGTTGACGCGGCGCACGTAGTACGTGACGGCGTAGCAGTCGTTGTCGTTCTTCAGCGTGCGGGCCGTGGTGCTGACATGCTCCACGTCCTCGAAGCTGCTCACCATCAGCGAGCGCTCGGCCTCGGTCGCCTGCGACGCTGAGATTGCGAACTGCGAGAACTGCTCCGACACCGTGGCCACGCTGCCGCCGCTGGCAATCGTGGTCTCCGTCTCGATGCCGAACTCGGAGCTGCCCGACGGTGCTCCCAGCCAGCCGGCGAGGCCTCCGCCCACCGACAGCGACGAGTCGGCCTCGGTGCGAATCTCGTTGAGCGTGTTGAAGTACGACGAGGTCGTGGTCGAGCGCCGGCTCTGCGACAGCGCGCTCACCGTCTGGCGGAACGAGGTGTGCACGCTCATGCGCTCCGCCGCCGCCTTGGTGCGGCGGTAGCGGTCGTACTCGAACAGGCGCACCTCCTCGCCCGGCAGCAGCGTCGTGGTGTACAGCAGCGGCCCCTGCTGACGTCCCATCAACTGCAGGCAGTGCTGATACGTCACCCGTATCTGCAGGCGCTGCTGCGTGTTGTCCCCGAAGCCCCCGCTGAACACGCGCGACTCGTAGAAGTACATGCAGCGGTCGTACGGCAGCCAGGGCACGGGCTCCGGCCCGCGGCACTTCTCGGGAGTCGATTCGTTGCAGCACCCGCCGCAGCCGGTGCACGTCTCGTCGCAGCGGCAGTCCTTCTCTTCACAGGCGGCCAGCAGGGCGCGCTCGATGTTGATGCGGCCGTAGCCCACCTCCTCGTGCCAGGTGCCGCTCGGCTTGGCGGGTACGTTCTGGTAGTTGTAGAGCGCGGGGGAGATCTTGTCGCAGGTGCTCTCGATGATGTGGCGCACTTCCACGTTCGAGAGCGTCGGCCGCAGAGACAGGAGCAGCCCCGCCAGGCCGGCGACCACGGGCGTGGCCGACGAGGTGCCGTTGAAGCGGTCGTAGTAGTCGCCCATCGCGTAGCCGTCACCGCCCAGCCGGTCAGTGGTGGGCATCTCCAGGCACGGCGCGACGACGTCCAGGTCCGGCCCGTAGCTCGCGCCCCACCACGCCTCGGAAGACGCGTCGCCAATGCGCTTGCGCTCGTCACCGCGGTTGCTGCCGCCCACGCACAACGTGCGGCTGTCGCTACCGGGGAAGCGCGCCACCGCGCCGTTCTCGTTGCCCGACGCGGCGATCAGCATCAGCCCCTGGTCGTGTGCGTATTGGAGCGCGTCTCGGATGAGGTCGAAGTCCCAGAAGTTCCACCACGCGTAGACGCCGAAGCTCATGCTGACCACGCGCGCGCCGTTGTCGGCGGCGAAGTACAGGCCCTCGGCGATGTCGACGTCGGCCCAGGTCGCGGTGGCGATGGCCATGATGCGCACGCCGCCAGCGACGCCGGCTACACCCTGGGAATTGTCGAGCCGCGCACCGATGATGCCGGCGCAGGCCGTGCCATGGGAGCCCGTGGGGCTGCCGTCCGGCGTGTCGTCAGAGGCGTTCCAGGACTGCGGGTGCAGCAGCAGGTCCGGGTGGTCCAGCTGCACGCCTTCGTCAATCACCGCCACAGTCACCAGCGGGTCACCCCGCACGATTTCCCAGCCGCGCGGTGCGCCCACCCGTTGGAGGCCCCATTGCGTGGCGAACATGGGGTCGTTCGGAACGAGCTCCGTCCGCGGCGGCTGGCACGTCGGTGTCTTCCTCGCGGTGGCCGGCCGCTCGGAGGCATGCGCGATGGGCGATACCAGAGGGATGTTCTCGAACTTCATGTTGGTGGCGCCCACCACCTTCGCGACGGCCGGCGCCACATGCAGCGTGGTGCGTCCGGCGGTGAAGCTCGGCTCGTCCACGCGCAGGGACACGTAGCCGGGCAGCCGGGTGGGCCGCTGGAGGTCCACGGATACGCCGGGCGGAAGCGAGCCCGCGCCGCCGGCACGGTCCAGCGCCGCCTGCTTCACATAGAAGCGGGTCGGGTTCACGGTGAACGGCATCGGGCCGGTGGGCGAAGCCTTCTTCACGTCGGGGCCGGGCTCGCCCTGCGGGCGCAAGGCCGGCATCACCCATTCGACGAGGCTGCTGTGCTCGAGCCGCTCGATGACCGCGCGGTCGATTTCTCCATTGCTTCGCGCGATCACCCACGACAGGCCGTCGGTCTGGTTCGCCGTGAGCAGCGGTGCCTCGGCGCCCAGCTTGTAGAGCGACAGGAGGAGCTCGTCGAGCTGCTTGCGCCTGGCCTCGGGCTCCACACCGCCGCGCCAACGCACGGCGAGGAGGGACAGGTCGGTCTGGCTCGGACCCGCGACGGGATGGTGGAACCGGATCGATGACGTGTTGCCATCAGCTTTCTTGGCCATGTGTGTGATTGCTCCCATGGCGACTCGAGACCGTGCGCGGCTGTGCAAACGAGCCACGATGCCGCGCAACGGAGGACGCGAGACGAATCGCCATGTGGTTGGGTTGCGTCCTGCTGCCTTTGCTCCAGGCAGAAGGAGCGTCCCCGTCCTGGATGTGAAGACGGCCCCCGGTCCACGAGCAGGCGCCTGTCCGTGTGGGGAGCGACGACGACAGGCATGCGTCACGTCGAGGAGGTGTGCGAGCAGTCGCTCGATTCAGCGGTGCGCAGGATGCGTTGAGTGCTCCAGGTTGGGCATGGAGCCTCGCCCTTCGCGGGCCTGGACCTCCTGTGCCACGGGTGGACGCGGCATCAGCCGAGCAGGGTCCGCACGACCTCTTCCGCGAGCCGCGTGCCGCGTCCACGCCGCATCAGCAGTCGGTACGTCACCGGCGGCAGGCCTCGCACGGAGAGGCGCGCGAGGCCCGGGGTGGCCACCACGTCGTTGATGATGCCCACCCCCACTCCCAACGCCGCGAGCCGGCAGACCGCCTCCCAGCCCGTCACCTCCGCCGCGACCTCGAGCGTCCGTCCCCGGGCCGCGGCGGCGTCCTCCAGAGTGGCGCGCAGGGCACGGCCGAGCGGAGGCACCAGGAGCCGATGCTCCAGCAGTGCCCCCACCTCCACCTCCCGCCCTGCCCGCGCCAGCGGGTGCTGCTTCGAGGCCACGGCCAGGAGCGCGGCGTTGACGAGCGGCTGTGAGCGCAGGCCGGGAGGACTGGACGCGGGGCCGGCCACCACCGCCAGGTGCGCCGAGCCGCGCTCCACCGCGGCGACCGCGGCGGGCCCGTCCAGCACCAGGAAGGACAGCACACCGGCCCGCTCGCGCAGGAACGGAGCGATGCGCTCGGCCACCACGTGCACCAGCGCGCCTTCTCCACAGGCGAGCACCACCCGCTCCTCCGCGTGCCCCTGCCGCAACTCCACGCGAAGGGCACGCTCGCGCTCCAGCACGTCACGCGCCCAGGCGAGCACGCGCGCTCCCTCCGGGGTGAGCTGGAGGCGCCGCCCCTTGCGTTCATAGAGGGACGTCTCCAGCGCCCGGGCCACCCCTTGCAGCCGCGCGTGCATCGCCGGCTGGGACAGCCCGATGGTGCGCCCCGCGAGCGTCAGGTTGCAGTCAGCCTCCGCGAACGCCACCAGGGCCCGCAGCCCATCCGTATCCATGAGTGGAACTATCCGTCTTTTGGATAGCTGGGGAGAAGTCCCGATTCGTGCTTCGGGAGGGAGGCGGCTAGTGTTCCTTCGCGAAGAAAGGAAGAACGCTCATGGCCACCTCACGCCGCCCGGAGAAGGAACTCCAGGCACTCGCCCGGAAGTCGAAGAAGCTTTCATGGTTGCTGCGCCATGGCGCCCGGGAGACGGGCCTCGCCATGGACACCGCCGGTTTTGCCCCCATCAGCGACGTGCTGCGGATGACGGGGCTCTCGCGCGACGACCTCGACAAGGTGGTGGAGGAGAACAACAAGTCCCGCTTCGAGGTGCGGGGCTCGCAGGTCCGCGCCGTGCAGGGCCACTCCCTGGAGGGGACGCCCGTGACGCTCGACGGGCTGGAGCAGAGCTGGGTCGAGGTGACGGCGGACGCCCTCCTCTACCACGGGACGTCCGTGGGCGCCGCGCGCGCCATCCTCTCCAGCGAGGGCGTGCACTCCGCGGCGCGCACCCACGTGCACCTGGCGGCCGCGGTGGACTCGAAGGTGGGCAAGCGGGCCGGCGTGGATGTGCTGCTGGTCATCTCCCCCACCCGCCTCCGGGCCCTGGGCCTGCGCGTCTTCCGTGCCCCCAATGGCGTCCTCCTCGCGCGCGCCATTCCGGCCGCCGCCATCGTGGACGTGCTGGCGTGCAACGGCCCGGGCACCTCCGCGCTCGTGGACCTGAAGAGGCGGCTGGTCAAGCAGGCCCCTCCGCCCACGGCCGATGCCTCGGGAACCTGAAGGGCCAGGCCCGCCGACGCGCCGCGTCGCCGTCGGCGGGAAAATCCTCGAAAGGGCCGTGTCGATTCCGCGCCCCTTCGTTCGTCGCCCCGATGAGACGGGCACAAATGCCCGGGTCCACTCACCCATTCGACGAACGAAGGAGAACCACATGCGATTTCTGTCCATGGTCCGCGTCAAGGAAGGCACCGGCCAGAAGCCCAGCGAGCGGCTGATGACCGAGATGGGGAAGCTGATGCAGGAGATGACCGCCAAGGGGAAGCTGGTCGACACGGCCGGCCTGCGCCCCACCTCGGAGGGCATCCGCATGCGCAACAACCACGGCAGGTTCAGCCGCACCGACGGGCCCTTCACGGAGACGAAGGAAGTGGTCGGCGGCTACGCGCTGCTCGAGGCCCAGTCGATGGAGGAGGCCATCGAGCTGACCCGGCGCTTCCTCGAGGTCCACGGCGAGGAGTGGGACGTCGAGTGCGAGGTGCGCCAGCTGGAAAGCATGTAGCGCGCTGACGTCGTTTTTCCGCGGTTCATGCGACGTCGCCCGGCGCGGTGTGCCGGTCGGCGTCGCTGTGCATTTGCAGCGCATCACACCGGCCACGGCGCGACTCCGCCCGTGAGGAGGGGGACTCGGTCCAGTTGTTCGCCACTCGCGGCGGGGTCCCGTCCAGGCCATGAGTGCACAGAGTCCCGTCGGGAAGAACCCCATCCAGTTGGTGACCCGGAAGCTCAGCAGCCAGGCGCTGCTGTTCAGCCTCGGCATGGCGGTCCTCCTCATCAGCCTCGCGGGGATGCTGCCCCTGCACGGGCCGACGGTGGTCATCGCGCTCCTCGTCATCTTCGCCCTCGCCCTGTCGAGCTACCTGTTCGTCGAGCAGCGCCAGCGGTCCCCGACGAAGGACGCGACGGGGACGCGTGCCGATTCCCGGGGGGCGTTCGCCGTCTCGGTCTGGACCGTCTCCGCCGAAGAGGGCCCCCAGCCCTCCGGAAGCCGGGACCTGGCCGTCCGCGCGTCCCGCGAGCCAGCGAAGTACCGGCTTGGTGACAAGGTCACCGTGCAGTTCCAGGCCAGCCAGGACTGCTACCTCACCCTGCTCAACATCGGCTCCAGCGGGCGGCTGACCATCCTGTTCCCCAATGCCCTGCACCGCGACAACTTCATCGCGGCCGGGCGCGTGTACCGGATTCCGGGGCCGGGGGACGACTTCGACTTCGAGCTCCAGGGCCCTCCCGGCACCGAGCGGCTCAAGGCCATCGCGACGCGGACCCGCGTGGAGTTGCTGGAGTCGAGCTTCGCCCCGGATGGCTCCCTCTTCCGCTCGGTGCCCCCCGTGGAGGGGGCGAGAGACCTCGCGACGATTCAGCGAAGCGTCACCGGGCTTCCTTCCCACCAGTGGGCCGAATCCGAATGTGAGTTCAACGTGAAGTGAGGGTGGGCACCCTCGCGCAGCTCGAAGGAGAGGTCATCATGGCGGTCTGTTCCAAATGTGGCGCGGAGAATCCCTCCGACGCCAGCTTCTGCGGCGAGTGCGGGAACGCCTTCGCGCCTCCGCCGCCTGCTCCGGCGGTGGAGACGTTCACCGGGGGAGCCTCGGTGGCCACGGCTCCGGCGACCTCGGTGGCGCCCAGGGCCGAGGTGGACTCGGGCGTGAAGATTCTCGTCCTCATCGGCGCGCTGTTCGTGCCGCTGGTCGGCATCATCCTGGGCATCATCTACATGGCCGACGCGTCCCCGGCGAAGAAGGCGGTGGGGCGCCTGTGGCTCACGGTTGGCGCCGTCGCGCTCGTCCTGCAGATGATGTGCGTCTTCGCGGGCTCCGCGTGAGGAGGCCGCATGTCCGAGGCGTGGTCGCTCTATGGCTGGTGGTGCCACCAGCTCCCCGCGAGGACACCCCACCTGGGTGAGCTGGCCTTTCCCCTGTGCTACCGGTGCGCGGGGCTGCACCTGGGGCTGCTCGCCGCCTTCATCGCCCTGGCGCTCGGGGGTGGCTGGCGGCGGCCCCTGGAGGTCCGGCGCGGCATCGGGCTCGGCGCGCTGATGCTCCCGCTCATGGTGGATGGGTGGGCCAACCTCTTGCGCCTGTGGAGCACGCCGGGCTGGCTGCGCGCCGCCATCGGATTGGCCATGGGGCTGGGGATTCCACCGCTGCTGACGCCCCTGCTCACGCGTGGCGCCGAGCCGACCCGGACGCGGCGCGCGCACGGCCGGGATGACGCGACGCTGGCCGGGGCCGCCATGCTGGGCGCCGCGCTGCTGTGGCTGCTGTGCCACCCGGGCCGGCCCGCCGTGTTCCAGGCGCTGGCGCTCGGGGCCGTGCTGGGCACGCTCCTCTTCACAGCGAGTCTCCTCCGGGCGGTGTGTCTCACCTGGAGGTTGCACGGCGGAAAGGCGGGATGACCATGGAGTCCAACGTCTATGCACTCATCATCGGGCTCGGCGCCTATCAGGACGCGCGCATCCCTCCCCTGAAGCATGCCTGCGCGGATGCCCGGGCCTTCGCCGACCTGCTGAGGGACGCGCACGGGATGGGGCTGGCCGAGGAGCAGCTCCTGGTGCTGCTGGACTCGCAAGCGACGTTGACGGACGTGAAGTGCGCCATCACCGGCTGGCTCTTCGAGCGGGCGACCCCGGACTCCACCGTCCTCATCTTCTTCGCCGGGCATGGCCACGTCGAACCGGACCGCAGCGGACGCCGCGAGACGTGCGAGTACCTGCTGCTGTGGGACACGCGGCCGGACAACCTCTACTCCACCGCGCTGTCCAACGAGGACTTCGAGCGCTGCCTCTACACCGTGCGCGCCGGGCGGCTCGCCGTCTTCATGGACGCCTGCCACTCCGGGGGTGTGGCGCGGCTGGGCGCGCGGGACGTGCGCACCGTCCATGACCCGAGGCGGTGGATTACCCCGGGCGAGGGGCGCGTCATCATCACCGCGGCCAAGGCCAGCCAGCAGTCCTGGGAGGACCCGTCGCTCGGCCACGGCATCTTCACGTACCACCTGCTGGACGCCCTGCGGGGCAAGGCGGACAAGAACGACGACGGCCGGGTGTCCATCACCGAGGTCTACAGCTACCTGGAGCGGATGGTGCCGGAGAGCGCCCGGAAGCTGAAGCAGTCCGTGCAGGAGCCCTTCTTCTACGGTGAGCTGGGCGGCGACATCATCCTCACCGTGGACTCGGAGCGCATCGCGGCGATGGCCGCGAAGAGCGCGGAGGAGGAACGGCGGCGCTCTTCGGAGCTGCACGCCCGGCAGCAGAAGCTCTTCGAGCTGTACTCGGCCCAGCAGCTCCCGCTGGAGGCGTACCGGCGGGCCATGGAGCTGCTCGAGAAGCCGGCGGAGCAGCGCTCCTCGCTGGAGGAGAGCCGGCACGAGCTGCTGGTGCTGCTCCTGAAGGAGCAGATCACGGCGGAGCACTACCTGAAGTTCACGTACTTCATTCCGGAGCGCGAGCCCCGGTCCGCGACGGGCATCGGCATCGAGGACTTCCACGTGCGCAACGAGCCCCTGGTGCAGGGCGAGGCCGCCACCGCCGGGAGCCGTGGTGGCGAGCCGGCCCCGCCGCCAGCCCAGGCGCGCCCCCGGTTCTGCATCCATTGTGGCGCGCGGCTGCAGCCCACGTTCCGGTTCTGCACCGGCTGCGGCAAACCCGTGGTTGCGGGTCGCTGACGCGAAGTCCAGCCACCACGAGTTTGAATTTCTCTCGCCGGCCGCCGTTTCAGCGCGGGTGATTGCCGGAACGAACAGTTCCGCGCAGACACCGGAGGTGACGCTAGAGTGGCGCCTCCGCCAACTCGCACCTTGGAGAACACGACCTGATGGCCGATGAAACGCATGTGTGGTCCGGCACGCCGTCCCAGATCCTGAACCTCGGCGCCTTCACCCTCTGGGGGCTGCTGGGACTGACAGTGGTGCTGCTGCCCATCTCCATAGGCGTCATCCTCTGGAAGTACCTGGTCGTGAAGAACCACAAGTACGAGCTCACCAACGAGCGGCTGAAGCTGGAGTACGGCGTGCTCTCGAAGACGGAGGACGTGCTGGAGCTCTATCGCGTCCAGGACACCCAGTGGGAGCAGCCCTTCCTGCTGCGCCTGTTCGGCCTGGCCAACATCTATCTCGTCACCGCCGACCCCACGACGCCCGTCGTGGCCATCGAGGCCATCCCCAACGCCAAGGCGCTGCACGAGCGCATCCGCAACCTGGTCGAGCGACGGCGCGAGCGCAGGCACGTCCACGAAGTGCACGAGCTCTGAGCTCGCGACGCGTACGCGGCAGTTCAGTTCATCGAGGAGCTCGCGACCCGCATGGAAGTCTTCGAGATCATCATCGCTTTGCTGCTCGCCGGCGCGGGCCTCACCGCGTTGTCCAAGCGCATCGGAACGCCCTACCCGGCCATGGTGGCGCTCGCCGGCGCGGGCCTCGCGCTCGTTCCCGGCACGCCGACGCTGGTCCTGGACCCGGAGCTCGCGCTCACGCTCTTCGTCGCGCCGGTGCTGCTGGACGCCGCGTTCGATGCGTCCCTGCGGGACCTCCGGGCAAACTGGAGGCCCGTGGCCGGTCTCGCCATCGGCGCCGTGGTGCTCACCATCCTCATCGTCGCGGTGGTGGCCCGCCTGCTCGTGCCCGACATGCCCTGGGCCGTCGCCGTCGCGCTCGGCGCCATCGTCGCGCCCCCTGACGCGGCGGCCGCGACGGCCGTGCTCAAGCAGCTCCATCCGCCGTACCGGCTCCTCGTCATCCTGGAGGGCGAGAGCCTCTTCAACGATGCGAGCGCGCTCCTCATCTACCGGCTCGCGGTGGGCGTGGCGCTCGCGGGGACACTGTCTCCGGGGAGCGTGGTTCCGCTGCTCCTCTTCGTCACCGTGGGCAGCGTGGTGCTCGGGTTCGTACTGTCGCGGGTCATGCTCATGTTGACTCCGCGAATCCACGACGTCGCCATCGCCGTCGTGGTCCAGTTCTGCGGGACGTTCGCGGTCTGGATGCTCGCGGAGCGGCTCCACCTCTCCGGCATCCTCACCGTGGTCGTCTTCGCCATGGCGACCGCCCGCCGCGCCGCGGACCTGATTCCGGCGCGCGTCCGCATCCCGTCATACGCGGTCTGGGAGTTCGCCGTCTTCGTGCTGAACGTGCTCGCCTTCATCCTCGTCGGGTTCCAGTTGAAGGCCATCCTGAGCCGCATCGACTCGCGCACGCTCATCGCGTACACCGGCATCGCCGCCGCGGTGTGCGTCGCGACCATCCTCGCGCGAATCGCCTGGGTGTGGGGCGCCGCGGCCTTCAATCGCTGGCGGTGCCGTCCAGGGGCGGACGGCAAGACGGCGCGCAACGACACGGTGGCCCTGTCGAAGCGCACCGCGGCGGTCGTCGGGTGGTGCGGCATGCGGGGCATCGTCACGCTCGCCGCGGCGCTCGCGCTCCCCACCGGCGGGGCTGACGGGCCCGCCTTCCCCTACCGCGACCTGGTCCTGTTCACCGCGTTCTCCGTCGTGCTCGGGACGCTCGTCGTCCAGGGCATGACGCTGCGCCCGCTCATGAACGCGCTCCAGCTCGAGGACGATGGCTCGGTGGAGCGGGAGGTCCGGCTCGCCCGTGTCGAGACGCTGCGCGCCGCGCTCTCCGCCACGGCCGAGCTTCCCGGTGAGGAGATGGCAGGGCTGCTGCGCCGCCGCTACGAGGTCATGCTCCGCCGCGCCGAGGCGGACCTGGTCAACGGCGACAGCGCGCTTCAAGGAGAGCCCGCGAGTTACGGCCGCGCACTCCACGTCGACGCGGACTTCGTGCGCAGGGCCACCTCGGCCGAGCGGCAGCGGCTCCTCGCGCTGCGAGAGGACGGCACCATCGGCGACGCGGCCTTCCAGCGCATCGAGCAGGAGCTCGACCTGGAGGAACTGGACCTGCAGCAGCTCACCCCCGGCACAGGCGGGGCTGCCTGATTGGTCGCCTGGCTTCGCGGCGCTCAGCGTGAGGCGCCGCCGGACGCGCCCCGGATTTCTCGCGTCCGGGCGGACCGTGCGTGACAGGATGGCGCAGGATGTCTCGCCGCGCCTCCCAGCGTCCCCGCTGCCAGTCCTGCAACCTGCCGTCACACCTGTGCCTGTGTGCCGAGATTCCCCGGGTGGAGACGCGCACCCGGTTCCTCGTCCTCCAGCACCTGATGGAGATGGGCAAGAAGAGCAACACCGGGCGGGTGGCCATGCAGGCCCTCGCCAATGCCCGGCTGCTCGCCTATGGCGCGCTCACGGAGGCGCTCGACACCGCCGTCCTCTCCGAGCCCGGCACCTGGCTGCTCTACCCGGATGGCCCCACCGCGTCACCGGACGCACCCGCTCCGAGGCAACTGGTGGTGCTGGACGGGAGCTGGTCCCAGGCGCGGAAGATGACGCAGCGAATCCCCGCGCTGCGGACGCTGCCCCGGCTGGTGCTGCCGCCGCCCCCGCCCGAGCTGCTCAAGCTCCGTGAGCCCACGCACCCGGCGGGGATGTCCACGCTGGATGCGATTGCCCGCGCGGTGGCGGTGCTCGAAGGACCGGAGGCGGCCGCGCCGCTGGAACGGCTGGCCGCGCTCCGGGTGCAACGCATCGCCGAGTGCGGGACGCTCAACTGACGTCCCGCGCCGGCCCGGTCAGTACAGCTCCGCGCTCGCGAGATACGGAGCGGCGGTGCTGTTCTCTCCGCCCACCACGAGCACGCGGCCGTCGTTCAGCAGCGTCGCCGAGTGGGCCCGGCGTGCCTGGATGAGCGAGCCGGTGGCGGACCACCCGCCGAGGGCCGGGTCATATACCTCGGCGCTCCCGGTGATGGCGGAGGCGCCCAGCCCGCCCACGGCGAGCACCCGGCCATCGGGCAGCGAGGTGGCCGTGAAGCGCGAGCGCGCCTGGGCGAGACTGCCCGTGGCCTTCGCACTGGGGCTCTTGAAGAACGTCTCCAGCACCTGGGCCGTGGCGAGCGAGCCACTGGTCCCCGTTCCGCCCGCCACCAGCATCCGGGGCGCGGGCGCACCGGCCACGGCGGGGAGCAGCACCGCGACGTGCGCGGAGCGGGCCTGGGTGAGGGTGAGGCCACTCCCCGCGCTCCAGGTGCCGGTTGCCGCCTCGTACCGCTCGGCGGTGGCGAGCGCGGCGGTGCCGTAACCTCCCACCACGAGGACCGGTCCCTGCGTGGGGTAGAGGTCCGGGGGTAGCAACGTCGCCGTGTGGGTGTGGCGGGCGGCGGCCATCGAGCCGGTGTTCGTCCAGACGCCCGTCGCCGGGTCATACACCTGGGCCGTGGCCAGCGCGCTGGTGCCGTTGGAGCCGCCCGCCGCGAGCACCTTCCCATTGGAGAGCCGCGTCGCGCTGTGGAAGTAGCGGGCCTGGGCGAGCGAGCCCGTGGCGCTCCAGACGCCGGTGGCCGGGTCATACACCTGGGCCGTGGCGAGGGCCGCGGTGCCGTAGCCGCCCGCCACGAGCACCCGGCCGTCGCTCAGCAGCGTCGCCGTGTGCGCGTAGCGGCCCTGGGCGAGCGAGCCCGTGAGGGTCCAGACGCCGGTGGCCGGGTCATAGAGTTCCGCGCTCGCGAGCGCGCCGGTGGAACCCTGGCCGCCCACCACGAGCACTCGGCCGTCGTTCAGCAGCGTCGCCGTGTGGTAGCGGCGTCCCTGCGCGAGCGAGCCCGTGGCGACCCAGGAATCGACGGTGGGGTCATACTCCTGGAGGCTGCGCATGATGCCGCTGGGACCGAGCCCGCCCGCCACGAGCACCCTGCCGCCATCCAGCAGTGTCGCCGTGTGCTGCGTGCGGCTCTGCGCGAGCGGAGCGAGCGAACGCCACGTGCCCAATGCCGGCACATAACCTTCGACGTTGGCGAAAGCGCCACTGGGACCCTGCCCCCCCGTGACGAGCACCTGGCCATCCGGCATCAGCGTCGCCGTGTGGCGGGAGCGGGCCACCGTGAGCGAGCCCGTCGCCGTCCACGCGCCCGTGGCCGGGTCATAGAGCTGCGCGGTGGCGATGGGCGCGCTGGCGCCATCTCCTCCCGCGACGAGCACCTTGCCATTGGTCAGCAGCGTCGCCGTGTGACTGGAGCGCGCCGTCAGCGAGCCCGTCGCCACCCATGCGCCCGTGGCCGGGTCATAGAGCTGCGCGGTGGCCAGCGGGGCCGTGGCGCTCCTGCCACCCGCGACGAGCACCTTCCCATTGGGCAGCAGCGTCGCGGTGTGGAGGACGCGGGCCGCCGCCAGCGAGCCCGTCGCCGTCCACGCGCCCGTGGCCGGGTCATACACCTCGGAGGTCGCGAGGGGCGCGGTGGCGCCCTGCCCTCCGGTGACGAGCACCCGCCCGTCATTCAGCAGCGTGGCCGTATGGGAGCGCCGTGCCTGCGCGAGCGAGCCGGTGGGCGCCCACGTGCCGGTGGCCGGGTCATACACCTCGCACGTCGTGAGGAGGCCGCCCGTCCCCTGGCCGCCGGTGACGAGCACCCGGCCATCCGTCAGCCGCGTCGCCGTGTGGCTGTTCCGGGCCTGCGCGAGCGAGCCGGTGACGGAGAGGGTGCCGGTGGTGGCGTCCACGAGCTCGGCGCTGGCGAGGGAGCCGCTGGGGCCCAGCCCTCCCACCATGAGCACCTGGCCATCGTTCAGCGGCGTCGCCGTGTGGAGCTGACGGGCCTCGGAGAAGGTCGGCGTGGCGCTCCAGGAGCCGGTGGTGGGGTCGAACACCTCCGACGTCGCGAGCGCGCCGCTGGGGCTGCCACCGCCCACCACGAGCACCCGGCCGTCGAGCAGCACGGTCGCCGTGTGGCCGGTGCAGCGCTTCGGGAGCTTGCCGGTGGTGGAGACGCCCGTCACCGGGTCATACACGTGGACACTGTCGAGCCAGGCACTCCCGGTGGAGTCACTTCCGCCCACGAGGAGCACCTTGCCATTGGGCAGCACCGTCGCCGTGTGGTTGGCGCGAATCTGGGTGATGGAGGCCACGGCGGCCCAGGTGCCGGCGGCCGGGTTGTACGCCACGGCCGTGGCGAGGCCACCGCTGGTAGTGTTTCCTCCCGTCACGAGCACCCGGCCATCCGGAAGCAGCGTCTGGGTGGCGGAGACGCGGAACTGGGGCAGTGCACCGGTGGCGGCCCAGGTGCCGGTGGCCGGAGTGTAGAGAAGGCACGAGGAGTAGTTGCCGGTCGCGGAGATTCCGCCCACGAGGAGCACCTTGCCGTTGAGCAGCAGCGTCGTCTCGTGCCCATAGCGCACGTTGGGCATCGAGCCGGTGGCGGCCCACGTGCCGGTGGCCGGGTCATACAGCTCCGCGCTGGCGAGGACCGTGGAGCTGCCGGTGGCGCTGACGCTACTGCCTCCCACCACGAGCACCTTGCCGTTGGGCAGCAACGTCGCCGAATGGAGTTGGCGCACCTGGGCGAGCGCACCGGTCGATGACCAGGTGCCGGTGGCCGGGTCGAACACCTCCGCGCTGGCCAGGCGGGCACTGCTCCCCCCCCCGCCCACCACGAGCACCCGGCCGTCGTTCAACAACGTCGCCGTGTGATTGTGGCGGGCCTCCGCGAGCGAGCCGGTGACGGACCATGTACCGGTGGCGGGGTCATACAGCTCCGCGGTGGCACTGGGGATGGGAGTGGGGATGGGACCCGGTGCGGAGCCGCTGATTCCTCCCACCACGAGCACCCGGCCATCCTGCAGCCGCGTTGCTGTGTGTGACGACCGGACCGAGCTCAGCGGAGCCGTGAGGGGGTGCGCCGATGCCGCGCCCGACTCCCATGCGCCGTCGCGCTCGAAGCCGGGCCCGCAGGCGGCGAGTACGAGTACGAGTACCGCGGTCAGGGGCCTGAGGAACCTCGCGCGGTGGCACCGCGAACTGTCTGTGAATGAGGCGTGCGACGGAGTCTCTGCGGGGTGGAGATGCAGCAAGGGATTCACCATTTCAGTCATGGGTCGACTTCGAATGAGGCGGTCGTCAGCGCGCGGAAGGACGGTGCCGGACCTCGGCCTGGCATCCGGCGACGTCCTCCGTGGATTGCGGTGGCTGCGCTACTGGTTGACCGGGTTCACCCAGTCCGGCGGGTCCGCGATGGGGAGGACGTAGGTCATGTTGTGCTGGCCCGCGCCGTCGAGGATGCCGCTCATGACACCCATGATGAGGTCCGGGGCCACCATCAGGTCCTTGCCCGCCTCGAGCTGGGCGAGCGCTTCCTTCAAGTCGCTGACGCGCTCGGTGGCCATCTGCCGCGCGGTCTCCGCGGCGGAGCCCGTGCCGGCGTTGGGCGTGTAGACGGCCAGCATCACCTCCGGCGCCTCCATCACCGTGTTCATGTCCCCCGAGCGCCCCCGGTTGAGCAGGCCCTGGCCCATGGAGAGCGAGACGTTGCTGGCGATGTAGTCCTCACGCGAGGAGCCTGGATCGTGCTGCTCGTGGCCCCACGCCCCCACCCCGTTGGCCAGCACGTCGTTGAGGAACGGCTCCCCGTTGGACACGTACGCCGCCGTGACGAAGAAGAAGCAGTGGTAGGCCTGGTTGTCCGTCAGGTCATTGAACTCGGGCCGCAGGTCGATGCCCTTCGTGAGGTCGAGCCCGACGCCCGGATGGGCGAGCTGCGTGTCGCCCAGCAGGTTGATCATCTCCACCACGTTCGTGCGCGCGGGGTTCACGTCTCCGGGGAGCGCGTCCCCGGCCATGACGATGGCATCCAGCCCGTTGCCCGGCCCCACGAGGCAGGCGTGGGTGGCCGCCACCGCGTAGTCCATCACCTGCTCGGAGCTCCACTCCGGATGGGAGAGCCGCACCGAGTTGAGGGCGGCCCGCATCGACTCGGCCATGATGTGGCCGGCGCCCACGCCCCGGTTGGCCTCGATGGCGGCGTGCACGGCCTCGCAGGCTTCGGTCAGCGTGGCCATGTCATAGGTGTCCGCCACGAGCCGGTTCGCGATGGCGCCCAGGCCCATGGACTGGATGAGCGAGTCGCGCGCGGCCCCGGCCGGCGCGGCCAGCACCGCGGCGAGCTGGTTGCGCGGCACCGACACCGGCTGGCCGTACTGCGGATGGGAGGACTGGTAGGCCAGCAGGTCCGGGTACGTACGCGCCGGGTCATTCGGGTCGACGATGGTGCCGTTGGGCCGGCGGACCACGGCGTGCCCCACGCCGTCGCGCGAGTCGTTGAGGAAGACCACGGAGTCGCCGGGCCGGGCCAGGCCCATGGCGCGCTCGAAGCAGTTGCTGTTGCCGTCTCCCAGCTTCTCGGTGCGCAGCGTGGTGGGAGCCCCTGCGGCGCGCTCACGGGCACGCCAATGGTGCGCAGGGCCTGGCTCCTTCCAGCCACCTGGGCCTGGGACATGAAGCCCGTCTGCATGGAGGGCGGAGGCTGCGGGGCCGCCTGGACGGGCGGCGGGGGCGGAGGAGGCGGCGGCGCGGGCTTCACCTGGGGCGCGGGCGTCGGGGCGGGCTTCGGGAACTGGATGAACATGGGGTTTTCTCCTGTGAGGCGTTCGGAATCGGTGCCTCTTTGCTGGGATGACAGGAGGACCGGAAATGACGTCGCGATGAATCGACATCGCGCCGTCATTCCCCTCGGCCGCGACGGGCCTGGTCGATTTTCCGCGACGTCATTTTTCGTGCCCCTGTCATCCCATCAGGAGGCAGCGACATGACGATTCGAGGATTCAGTTCCACGTTCACGCAGGTGAAGCCGTCTTCTCTCCAGGGCCCTCAGACGACGCCCAACACGAGCACCGCCAATACGGGCGCGCAGCAGAGCGCCCCGCAGCCGCGGTTCGTGGATGCGTTCGCCCCGGCGGCCCAGGCGCCGAAGCTGGCGCTGTTCGGGTTCTCCCAGGGCGGGACGATGCAGGGCGTCCCTCCCTCCCCGCCCCAGCAGGACGGGACGGTGACGGCCACCGCGCCCATCATCGCGCCGGACCCCACGGACACCCGCGCGCAGATCGACTCCTACGAGGAGCTGATCGCCGGCATCCGCAACAAGAACCTGCGGAACGCGGACATCCACCTGCCGTTGGACCTCTCCGTGTTGAGGTATTTCCGGCAACCCGAAGAGGTGAACGGAGAGGAAACCTACGGACAGTACGTCGAGCGCATCCGCGCGTACCCCGACATGGGCGCGGAAGTCGCGGCGAACGAGCACCTGCTGGACAGCATCGTCGCCAACCAGGACCTGCCCTGGGGCGAGCTCTTCAAAGGACAGGACCTGACCGGGGCCACCTTCCACGAGCCGCTGAACTACGTGAACTTCAACCCCATCTCCGGGACGGACGTGACGTTCAGCGCCCCCGTCCAGAACTGCTGGTTCGGCAGCTCGGAGGTTTCCGGCCTGCGCATGGAGGCCGGCGTGACCGGGTCGAACTTCACGGGAGCGCGGTTGGAGAATGCCGTCTTCAGGGGAGACATGACCGGCAATGCCCTGAACGGCTCGTACCTGGCCGGCGCGGACTTCACCGGCGTCGTGAATGGACACGACAACGACTTCGGCTTCGCCCGGTTCGACGGCGCGCGGTTCAGTCCCACGACCGACTGGAACGGCTCCGTCTTCACCGGCGCCGTCACCACGGGCGCGACCGCGGCTCCGGCGACGGCGGCCACGCTGCCGTCCCTGGTCTTCGACGAGAGCCTCATCAAGGACCTGGGCGGGGCGGCGCGCATCAACGAGCTGGCGTCCAAGGGCGAGCTGCTCCCTGCCCTGCAGAACCTGGGCGAGCCCTACGCGAGCGCGGTGGAGACGCTCCTGCCCGAGAGCTGGAGGAGCTACCTCGCGGACGAGCTCGGCGACGGCAAGCCCATCAAGAACTACATCTATGATGCCGCCGGTGACCGTTACGGCGGCTCCGAGAGCAGCGAGCCGCCCACGCTGGCGTTCCTCCACGACCTGCAGGTGCCGGAGAACCCGGAGGACCCAGCCTCCAAGCTCTATGCGCCCGCCGCGAAGCTCATCGACAAGAAGCTGGCGGAGCTCATCCTGAATGGCGGCCAGTTGGACGACCCCATGCGGTTGGAGAGCATCGCCCGGAGCAGTGGGAGCTTCGAGGCGTGGCAGACCGCCGTGACGAGCACCACCACGCAGTGGCACGGCCACCCGAGCGCCAGCAGCGACACGCCGACGCTGGCCGAGTTCACCATTCCCCGGGAGACCCTGCAGGAGCTGTACGTGCGGATGGAAGCCCGGGGTCTGGGCGACGAGGCCCGCCTCCTGCGACAGGGCCTGGATGGGATGGGCTCCTTCACCCTCAAGGAACTCTTCGCGTCGCAGGCGCAGTACCCGAACGCGGCGCGCGTGCTGTACGAAATCCTGAGCGCACCGCTTCCCGGGTAGCGCGCTCCACATCAGCACACATTGGAGCATCGGCCCTGTGGACGGCGGTGCTCGCGGGCAGATGAATTGAAGGCATCATTTCCAGCCGAGCGCCGATAATTCCGTTCGGGTCGCTCACGACCACGCAGCACCAGAGGGGGAAACAGATGTCGAATCGAATCTCGCAGGGGAGCCCGTTCCAACCCACGCTGAATGGGCCTGAAGCTCCCACCGGGCCCACGGTGGCCGCGAAGCCGCCCGCGCCCACTCCGCCACCGCCGCCGCAGCCCACGCTCCCGCCCGGCGCCGACGAATTCGTCCGCGATGCGGCCCGTAACTTCACGAAACTGCTCGGCCAGGTGGCGACGGCGCTCACCGGCGAGGCGGCCTCGGCTCCGGTCGCGACTCCGGACCCCAGGGACATCGGCACGGGCCCCAAGGATGGCAAGAACGCCGACACCATCATCGAGGGCGGCACGGGGGGCGGAACCACGGTCACGTAGCATCAGCGCGGTGCCACGTGCGCCGCGAGCCACTTCGCCACGTTGGCGGCGTCCCATTCGCGCCGCTCTGAAGACCGGCCGTAGCCCTCCGCCGCGCCGCGCGCCTCGTCCAGCGCGGCGCGGTGCTGTCCGTTGAGCCACAGCGCGCGGGCCAGCACGAAGCGCGTCTCCGCCATGTCGGCGGGAGCCGAGCCCAGGGTGACTCGCATCGAGAGGGCCCGTCTCGCGACCTCTTCCGCCGCGGGGCCCCGCCCCTGCCCCACCTGCGTCGACGCCAGCCCGGTGAGGATGTCCGCCAGCGTATCGGAGCCCTCGCTGTGCGCCGCCTGCTCCGCGCGGGCCGCCGACTCGAAGAGGCGCTGCGCCTCCGCGAAGCGCCCTCGCGCCAACAGCACGTGCGCGAGCGTGCACTCGTAGTAGGCGAAGTCCGCGTGTCCCGCGGGCAGCGTCGCCCGCGCCAGGCTCAGCGCGCGCTCCGCGTATTCGAGCGCGGGCCCATACGCGCGGCCGCGCAGCTCCAGCAGCGCGAGCTCGCCATACGCGTTCGCGACCTCCACGCTGTCGTCACCCCAGCCCTTGCGCGACAGCTCCAGGGCCCGGCGCAGGTCTTCACGGGCCTCGTCGAAGCGTCCCAGCTCCTGGAGCAGGATGGCCCGGTTCGTCAGGGGCGTGGCCAGATCCGGGTGCTCCGGGCCGTCCAGCGCCTCCAGCAGCCGCACGGCGCGGTCCTGATACGCCTTGCCCGCCTCGATGTCGCCCTGCCGCCGAGCCACGCGGCCCAGGCTGGTGAGGAGGGACACCACCGCGGGATGGCCCTGCCCCACGGAGCGCTCCATCGCGGAGAGCGCCTGCTGGAAGACCTCTTTCGCCTCCGCGTCGCGCTGCGCGACGTAGAGCAGCGTGCCCCACTGGAGGAAGGCCCGCGCGGTGTCCGGGTGGCTGTCGCCCAGCAGCCGGCGGTAGGCGGAGACGGCCTCCGCGTTGAGCTTCACCGCGGCGTCCAGGTTCCCCTGCGCGAACTCGAGCGCCGCGCGGTTGGTGAGCAGCCGCGCGGCGAGGACGGGCTCGCCGCCCGCGCGCTCCAGCGCCGCCGACGCGAGCTCGACGCCCAGGCGTGCCTCGTCGAAGCGCTTGAGGCGCCGCCCCGCCGCGAACACCCAGTCCGTCCACGCCCTGGCCGCGAGCAGCTCGTGCCGTCCCGCTTCCGCCGCCACCGCCGCGCGCCGCAGCGTCTCCGCCGCCTCGCGGAGGAGGCCCGAGTCGTGCTGCGCCAGACCGTGCAGGTGCAGCACCTCCGCCTCCAGCGGCCGGTAGCCCAGGGCCTCCGCCTCCGTGCGCAGCACCTGCAGGGGCTCCATCACCTGACGGAAGCGGCCCGCCTCGCGCTGCGCGCGCAGCTCCACCAGCCTCAGTCGCGCCGCTTCCACCTTGGTGCGCAGCGCCGCGTCCGACGGAGGCGGCGTGGGCGAGGCGGTGAGCACCGCGACTTCGCCACACGCGGCCAGCTCCGGGAGCGCATGGGCCATGTTCAGCGCGCGGGAGACGACGTCGCGGTCCGCCGCGAGGTACAGCGAGGAGAGCGACTTCATCGCCTGGAGGCCGCGGGCCAGGCAGCGGTCCTGCAGCCAGAGCGTCTCCTCCGGCAGGCGGTGCAGCACCGTGGCGCGGCACACCTCCTGTCGCATCCCGACCCATTGCTTCGCGTAGGCCTCCACCACGTTCCGTGCGGCCCCCCAGGCAGCGTCCGCGTGGGGCAGGCCCGTCTTCGCGAAGGCCTGGGTGGTGGCGCTCGCCGCTTCAGCGTCCCAGATGCCGGCGAGCGCCTGCTGCTGCGCATCGCAGGTGGCGAGCCGGGTGTGCTGCGCGTACTGGGGCGCCGCGAAGGCGGTGGCGGCCGCGAGCAGCGTCACCCCGCCGGCCGCGAGCCACGCCCGCCTGCGCCCTGCGTCGCGCGAGAGCCGCTGCAGCAGCACCTGCATCGACGGGTGACGGCGCGACGGCTCGGTGGCGAGCCCCTGCAACACCACGGCCTTCAGCCACCCGGGCACGCGGGTACCCCGACCCGGGGGAATGTCGCTGACCTTCCCGAGGGTGATGTTCCGGCACACCTCGTCCATGCTGTCCCCGGTGAAGGGGCGCAGGTCGAAGAGGGCCTCGAACAGCGACGCGCAGAAGCTGAACTGGTCCGAGAGCGCGTCGACGGCGCGGCCCTGGAGCTGCTCCGGCGGCATGTAGGCCGGCGTCCCCATGACGCGCCCGGGGCGGGTGAGCTTGACGTCCAGCGCTCCCTGCGCGGTGTCCGCGAGCTCGGGGCGCGGGGCCTGGACTCCCGAGGCCTGGAGCACCAGCCCGAAGTCGGTGAGGCGCGCGCGGCCGTCCTCGCCCACCAGCAGGTTGTCGGGCTTGATGTCGCGGTGAATCAGCCCGTGCGCGTGAGCCGCTTCGAGCCCGCGTCCGACCTGCACGAAGACGTCCACCACCTCGCGCCAGCTTCGCGGCGCCTGGCGCAGCCACTCGCGCAGGTTGCCGCCGCGCACGTACTCCATCGCGATGAACAGGCCGCCGTCCCACGTCCCCACGTCGTGGATGCCCACCACGTTGGGATGCGCCACGCGCGCCATCGCCTGGGCCTCGCGCTGCAGCCGGGGCTGCGCCTCCGCTCCCAACAGCGCGACGAGCTCCGCGCGCAGCAGCTTGAGGCACACCGTGCGGTCCAGCTCCGGGTCCCACGCGGTGTAGACCACGCCCATGCCGCCCTCGCCCAGGGGCTTCAGCACGACGTAGCGGCCCACCCGCGTGCCCTGCGTGAGGCCGCCACGCGAAGGCAACCCGGGCTCACTGACGGGCGCGGACTCCCGAGAGGCTCGCCGCGCGCGGGCCGGAGAGAGCGGCACCGTGCGGTTCGGGTCTCCCGTGTCCGGTGCCACGTCATCCGCACCGGCCTTCAGCCACTGTGCCAGCAGCTCGCGGCACGTGGCACAGGAGGCGACATGCGCGTCCACCTCCGCGCGCGCGGCCTCCGGCAGATGGCCCCCGGCGTAGTCCAGCAGCGCGTTCTCATCGAGGCAGGGCATGGGCTCGACTCACCGGGGGAAGAGCTGGCTCATGCGCAGCTCCACGTTGCTCTGGAGCAGGCGGATGACGCTCTGCAGCTCCGCGGGGCTCAGCTTGTAGCGCTCCTTCAAGAGGCGCAGCGTGTGCTTCACCATGGCCTCCCGCGCATTCGCGAGCCGCCGGCTCAGCGTGGCGCGGTGGACCTGGTAGTGGCGCGCGAGCTGCTCCACGCCCACGCCGTCCGCGAAGTGCAGCCGCAGGAGCGTCTTGTCCTGCGGGTCCAACGCCTCCAGCGCGTCCCGGAAGCACTCGGCGAACTCGCGCTGGTGGCGGCGACGGAGGTAGTCGAGCTCCGGGTCCGCGCGGTTCGACGGCATGTCGAGCAGCGCGTCGTCTCCCTCCTCCTGCCGGACGGAGGCTCGCATGTTCAGGCCATCGCGAATCGCCGCGGCCCGCACCCAGCCCACCAGCGGGCCGCGCCCCGAGTAGTCCAGGATGCGCGGCCGCTCTCCCACGAACAGCTTCTGGCGAAGCTGCTGGGTGAGGTCCTCGCGGAAGTTGGATGGCGAGTCCTTCCGCTGCGCGGACCTGACGGCCGGGGCCAAAATCTTCTCTTCGAAATGACGCAGGGCCGCGGGCTCGTTGCGCGAGCACGCGAAGGCAATCAACAGGTCTTCCGCGTGGAGCGCCTCCAGGCCCTGCTGCACGGGCGTCCCGGGTTGGAGCCGCTCCGCCAGGAACGCGACGAAGTCCGCGGGGGAGAACTCCAGCTCCGGCCATGCCGCCGCCGCCCTGGAGGTACGGACCCGAATGAGGGCCTCGAGCGTCGCGCCGTCGAGGCCCTCGGCGGAGACACCCTCCGGAAGGTGTTCGATGAAGATGGCTGCGAGCTTCACGGCCGGCGTGGGGAGCACGGCCGCAGTGTAGTGGATGCGGGGCCGGCGCCGGTAGACGCCCACCCGTCTCAGGGCGAGCGCAGCATGACGTGCAGCCGGCTGGCGAGTGCGTCGAGCGTGGCGTTCAGCGCACGCAGGGCTGCCTCGGCGCGCGCCCGCTCCACGGCCTCCCACGTGCGCGCGGCGACGTCCTCGGCCAGTGACACCTCGTCGGGCAGCCACCACCGTCCTCCGCATGGATGCGGATTGGCTTTGCGGAGCCTCACAGGCGGGTGCGACGCTGGCTCGAAATGAATCCATCACCCAGTGAGCGGATGCTCTCCATCTTTCGAGAGGGGGGAATCCACTTTGAGTCCGCCGAAGACGCGTGGCAGCGCGCCGAGCATCTCTACCCCCTACTGGGCTGGCTGACCGCCAGCTTCCCCGACGCGCACGCCTTCCTGACCTGCGCGGAATGGCTGCGACAGTGTGCCGCACGCATCGAGGGCAGCGAACCCGCCGCCGCGTTGTTCGCCGAGGCGCGGTCGGACGCGCCCCGTCACGCCCACGTCGTCGCGAGCAGACTGGGGGATGTCCGCAACGAGTGCATCCTGGCACGGCGGCCCGCGGCCGCGGCCTTCGCGGACGCCGCCAGCCACCTCTGCGAAGCCTGGGCGGCCATCATCACCCGGGAAATGGATTCCGAGTCCGAGCCCTGGGCGCGGGCCAAGGCCGCGTCAACGGCCATGCTGACGGCCTGGCTGTATCAACAGGGGCTGGACGAGAAGGACAAGGAGGCGCGGAAGCAGGCTCGGGTCGAGCTCGCCCGGATGCTGCGCGAGGCCCGTGCGAAGCTCCCGGGCCATTGATGCGTTCTGCCCCTGCTCGAGGCCGGCATAGAGTCACGACCGCAACCCAAACACAGGAGTCACCATGAAGTTGATTTCGAGCAGTGCCATCGTGACGGGCGCGGGACAGGGCATCGGACTGGGAATCGCGTCACGGCTCATGCGCGATGGCGCCAACGTCCTGCTCTTCGGCAGGACGGCGTCGAAGCTGGAGGCCGCCGCCGAGGAGCTCAACCGGGCGATGGAGGGGCGCACGCGCGCCGTGGCCCTGGCGGGAGACGTGGTCCGCGCCCAGGACGTGGCGCGCGCCATCGAGGTGGCCACGCGCGAGTTCGGCCTCCCGGGCATCCTCGTGAACAACGCGGGCACCGCCACGCTCCGCCCCCTCCTCGAGCTGCCGGAGGCCGAGTTCGACGACATCCTGGACATCAACCTCAAGGGCCCCTTCCTCTTCACGCAGGCGCTCGCGAAGGCGCTCGTCGCCGCGAAGCAGCCGGGCTCCATCGTCAATATCTCCTCGCTGAACCAGATTGCCGTGACGGACGGGCTCGCCCACTACTGCGCCTCCAAGGCGGGGCTCGCGAACTTTTCGAAGGTGGCGGCCTCGGAGCTGGGGCGGTACGGCATCCGCGTGAATGTCGTGGCGCCGGGAGCCATCCGCACCCCGCTGGCCGAGATGGCCGGGCTCATGCAGGGCCCCATGGGACGCGAGTTCCTCGCCCACACCCCGCTGGGGAAGACGTGCGGCGAGCCAGAGGACGTGGCGAAGGTCGTGTCGTTCCTCTGCAGCGACCTCGCGTCGTGGATGACGGGTGACACCCTCTCCGTCGACGGCGGCAACCACATCCGCGGGCTGCACAGCTACGCGGACACGCTGGGCCTCACCCGTCCCGTGGAGGGCTGAGCCGCCCTCCACGGCTCCGAGCCTCGCCGTTCACCCAGGAGCCGGCGCTTCAACGCGAGGCGCGGACTCCTGCCTTCACCGTGCACTGTCCCCCGACACCCCGCACCCCGTGAGACCCACGCATGCGCCTCCGGCAATCCCTCACATCCGTCCTGGCTGTCCTGCTCCTAGCCGTCCTTCCCCGGTGCGCGCCACCGGACGCGGCGGAGGAAGCTCTTCCGTCCAAGCAGACCTCGCAGGCCCTCACCCCGGGCGGCGGGCTGCGCTTCATGACGTACAACATCAAGCACGGCGAGCTAAGCAGCCTCGACAGCATCGCCACCGTCATCAAGGGACAGACGCCGGACCTCGTCGTGCTCCAGGAGGTGGATGTCCTCACCAACCGCTCGGGCAAGGTGGACCAGGCCACGCGGTTGGGGCAGCTCACCGGCCTCAACTCCGCCTTCATCCCATCACTGCTCAGCTACGACGGTGGGCAGTACGGCCTCGCGGTGCTGTCGCGCTACCCCATCCGCTCCACGCAGCGCATTCCCCTGCGCTCCGCCGCCGAGCAGCGCGTGCTCGGGCTGGTCGAGGTGGAGCTCGACGCGACCCACGTCGTACCCGTGGCCGTCACGCACTTCGGCACCACCGGCGCCACGGAGCGGTCCAACCAGGCGGACGACGTCAAGGCCGCACTGGCGGGCAAGCCGTGGGCGCTGCTGGGTGGAGACCTCAACGCCTCCCCTTCCGAGGCCTGCATCACCAGCCTGAAGACGCTGTTCACGGATGCGTGGACGCGCGGCGGCTCGGGCAGCGGCTACACGCATGACGCGAGCTTCCCCACGAAGCGCATCGACTACGTGATGCTCGGCTCCGCGTGGACGTCGCCGGTGACGGCCTCCGTCGTGGGGGCCTCGTCGCAGTCGGACCACCGGCCGGTGGTGGTGACGCTCATCCTCCCCTGGAGCCAGACGCTCTTCGGCGACCGCGTCCCCGCCAACACCGTGGAGGAGGCGGACACCCGCTCCGTCGAGCTGGGCGTGCGCTTCCGCGGCAACGTCGCCGGCACCATCACCGCGCTGCGCTTCTATCGGGGCACGGGCAACGCCAACGGCTACGTGGCCCGCCTCTGGAACAGCACGGGCACGCTGCTCGCCCAGGTGCCGGTGAGCGACGGACGCATCCCGGGGTGGCAGGAGGTGACGCTGCCCACGCCCGTGCCCATCAGCGCCAACACGCTCTACGTGGCCTCGTACTACACGTCCAACGGCCTCTTCGCGAGAGACCCGTCCGGGCTCGCGAGCGCCGTCACCAGCGGCAACCTGACGGCCCCCGCCAGCTCGAGCGTGGGCGGCAACGGCGTCTACGTCTACGGCTCCGGCGGCTTCCCGGCGAACAGTTACAAGGACACCAACTACTGGGTGGACGTCCGCTTCACGCCGTCGCCCTGAGCGCGCACGGCCACGCGCCAGCGGTTGGGAGTCGTCCCCTCCCAACCGTTGAAGGCGCGGATGAAGGAGTTCAGCTCCTCGTAGCCCAGGAGGAAGGCCACCTCGCTGGCGTCCAAGTCGGTGCTCACGAGGAGCCGGCGCGCCGAGTCGCGGCGCACTTCGTCCAGCAGTTCCTGGTACGTCGCCCCGTCCTCTTCGAGCCGCCGTTGGAGCGTGCGCGGGCTCAGGTGCAGCTCCTTCGCGAGCTTCTCCACGGGGGGGCGCTCCCCTGCATCCGGCGGCGCAGCGCCGCGCGGACATCATCCGCGAGCGTGCGCCGATTCAACCGCTCGTTCAGCGCGGTCTCCAGGCCGGGCACGAGGAGCGTCAGCAGGTCCGCGTTGTGCGTGACGAAGGGCTCGTCGAGCGCCCGCGCGTCGAAGACGAGGAGGTCCACCGACGCGTCGAAGACGACCTTGCACTCGAAGTGGCGGGTGAGTTGCTCCGCGTCGGAGCGCCGCCGCGCGAGCTCGACGCGCCGGGGCACGAGCCGCTTGTCCGTGCCGCGACGGGCGAGCGCCAGGAGCGAGGCGAAGCACGGGCAGCGCCGCGCGCGTGACGTGCATGACGCCGAAGAAGTTCGTCTCGAACTGCTCGCGGAAGTCGTCCTCCGCCACGTCCTCGATGGCGGCCACGTTGCCGTAGCCCGCGTTGTTGACGACGACGTCCAGGCGACCGAAGGCGGAGGTCGCCGTGGCGACGGCGGCCCGCGCGGCGGCGGGGTCCGTCACGTCGAGGGCGACGGCGCGGACCCGCTCGCCGTATTGCTCGACGAGCTCCCGCAACTGCTCCGGCTTGCGAGCCGTGGCCACGAGGCGATGCCCGGCCGCCAGCACGGCCTTCGAGAGAGCGAGCCCGAGCCCGCGGAAGCTTCCAGTGATGAGCCAGACCTTCGACATGGGGACCGTCCTTTTGATGCACCGGAGATTCGGTGCGCCAAGAGTCACGAGCGGCCCCGGCCTGCGCCAATCCGATCGCGCCAGAAAATCAGCGAATCGCGCCACGCCGTTTCGAGGCCGTGCGGCCTCGTGTTTCTTCCCCTCCCCTGCTCAATCCGGGGAGGCCCGAAGCGCCAGGATGAAGCAGACCGTGGCCCCGAGCGCGGCGACGGTGCGCACGTGGTTCCACGCCGTCCAGCCCGACACGTAGCGCGCCCACACGAGGGCCGCGTCCGAGCTGGCCGGAGCGACGGCCGCGAGCGCGTCGTTGCGCGGCACGTTGAACGCCGCCGTCACCCCGACGACGCCGAGCACGTACAGCACGCCGCCCAGCACCAGCCAGCCCGAGCCGGGCCGCTGCCACGAGAGGAGCCCCGTGACACCGGCCCCTACCGCCGCCACCGCCGTGCCGAAGAGCACGGACATGAAGGCGGGCGTCACCGCCGTGACGTTGATGGATTGCATCGCATGCATTCCCTGTGCGGGCGGCAGGCGTGCAAGGCCCTGCATCACGAACGCGGAGAACGCGAAGAAGACCCCGGCCACCACGCCCGAGCCGAGCGCCGACAACCAGGTGCAGACGAGGCGAGTGGTGGAGAGCATGGTGCACCTCACGCGGCCGACAGGGCCACCGACTGACCGATGTACTTCGCGCTCGCCGCCGCCTCCACCAGGAAGCGGCCCACGCTCTTGCGGGACACGCTCATCCCACGGGCCTCTCCCTCCGGAGACGCGAAGGGCACGCCCGCCTCGGCCTCGTCCGTCAGGCCGACGGGCCGCGCGAGCACCCAGTCGAGCCCGCTCTCCCGCACCTCCCGCTCCTGCGCCTCGGTGTCCGCAATCTGCGGCTTCAGCAACAGCGAGAACAACAGCTTCCACTTGAGCGACAGCCGCTCCCACGTCTCCCCCACCCCGTACGTGGTCTGCACCACCAGCTTGCGGACTCCATGCCTGCGCATGGCGGAGATGACGTTCCGCGTCCCCGCCGAGCGCACGTCCATGGGCGTCCTCGCGGTGCCGCGCATCCGCACCGTCAACGGATTCTCGCTGATGCCGAGCGTGACAATCACCGCGTCCTGCCCCTGCACGGCGCGCTCCACGTCCGCCGGGTTCATCACATCCCCGGTGACGACGGTGAGACGCGGTGACGACACGCCGAGCGCCTCCGGCCTGCGGGCAAAGGCCGTCACGTCATGTCCCTCGGACAGCAGTCGCTCCACCGCCGCGCGTCCGGAACCTCCCGTTGCTCCCACGACCAGTACGTTCATCGCGATTCCCTCGGGCTTGATTGCCTGCGCGCAAGATGTCGTCCGGGCCCGTCTCCCTCAATGACCGGCAGTCGCCGTTTCATGCTCGTTCGTCCAGGCGCGGTGGACGCGGCCAATCCCCGGGGGCATTCTCCAGGCATGGTGGACAAGCAGCTCTGGGCGCCCGTGGACCCGCTCGGCGAGGCGCTGCACTTCCTGCGGATGACGGGCAGCTTCTACTGCCAGTCGGAGCTGTCCGAGCCGTGGGGCCTCGGGCTGCCACCCATGCCCGGGTGCATGTGGTTCCACGTCGTGACGGCCGGCCAGTGCTCGCTCGAGGTCGGGGACACCGCGCCCGTCGCCCTGCGGCCGGGGGACCTCGCACTCGTGCCGCATGGCGAAGGCCACTGCCTGCGCAGCGAGCCGCGCGTCGCCACGCCCCTGGCGAATGAGCTGCCGCAGCAGCAGGTCAGCGAGCGCTATTCCGTCCTCCGTCACGGCGGCGGCGGCACGCCGTGCACGCTCATCTGCGGCGCCGTCCGCTTCGACCATCCCGCGGCGCACGCCGTCGTCCGGCTCCTGCCCCGGGTGATTCACCTCGACGCCGCGAGCTCGCCACACGCGGAGTGGATGGAGAGCACGCTCAAGCTCATGGCCGTCGAGGCGAAGGCGTTGCGCCCCGGCGGAGAGACGGTCATCACCCGCCTCGCGGACATCCTCGTCGTCCAGGCCATCCGCTCGTGGATTCAGCAGGACCCGTCCGCGCAGACGGGCTGGCTCGGCGCGCTGCAGGACAAGCAGATCGGGCGGGCCATCATGCTCATCCACCGCGAGCCGGCGCGCCCGTGGACGCTGGCCTCGCTCGCGTCGGAGGTCGCCATGTCGCGCTCGGCCTTCGCGGCGCGCTTCACGGAGCTCGTCGGCGAACCCGCGATGCACTACGTCGCGCGCTGGCGGATGCACATGGCGGTGACGCTCCTCAAGGAGGACACCGCGGGGCTCGGTGAGCTGGCGAGCCGACTCGGCTACCAGTCCGAGGCCGCCTTCAGCCGGGCCTTCAAGCGTTTCATCGGCGTGTCACCGGGCGCGGTGCGGCGCAACCCCGAGGCCTCCGCGCGCCCGCGCATCCGCCGCGCTCGCACCCGCGCGTGACGCGGCCAACACTGCCCTCGAAGGCCGCTGCTTCTCCCCGCTACTGCGCTAGGCTGCGCCTCGCGAAAGGAGCATGCGATGGCGGCGTACATGCTGATGATTCTGGAGCCTCGGGGACAAAGGTTGGAGCGGACGCAGGAGGAGGCGCATCACGCCATGGACCGGATGATTCGCTTCCGTGAGGACTTGAAGACCCGCGGCATCCTCCGGCTCGGGGAGTCGCTGCGCTCGGACGACAGCGCGGTGCGCATCGGGATTCGCGGCGGCAAGCGCATGGTGAGTGATGGCCCCTTCGCCGAGGCCAAGGAGATGGTCGGCGGCATCTTCCTCCTCGACTGCAAGTCGAAGGACGAGGCGCTCGCGATTGCCCACGAGTGTCCCGCCGCGGAGTGGGCCACCGTCGAGGTGCGCGAATTGGGCCCCTGCTTCGCGGACACCGAGGGCTGGCCCACGGAGCTCGTCACCCGGCGGTAGGCAGGACTACGCGGGCTTCGCGCGCGCGGCCAGCATGGGCCGGTACACCGCGCGGTAGGACCACGCCAGGAACAGGTGAAGCGCCAGGAGGACGATGGGGATGACCAATCCCTCCGGCGCAAGGAAGGCGTGGAAGGCGACGATGTTGAGCACCACGGGCGCGGCGATGGTCAGCGCGAGCGGCACGAAGCGGTTCGTCAGCAGCAGCGCGCCCACGAGCACCTCGGTGCCCTTGATGAACTGGAACAGGTAGCCCGACTTCATCATCGCCTCGCCGAGCGCGGCGGCCCCCGGGGGCGGAGGCTCCGCCGGCGGCGGGGCGAGATTGAAGAGGCCCATGATGCCGGGGCCGAGGAGGAGGATTCCCATCAGCACCCGGGCCACCGTGGGCAGGTGCCGGGCAAACGACTTCGAGGTGGAGGTGGCCGCCGCATCCGCGTTGAACGTCGTTTCCGTCGTCATGGTGTGCTCCTTTTTCGGCTTCAGGTTGGTTTCAGCGAGACGACGAACGGGGCTCCGGGAGATCGACACGCCCTGGGATTTTCCAGCGACCGGGCCCAGGTGCCCGGAATCACTGGCCTCTGAGGCCCTGGTCGGAGGTCAGGACTTCTTCCGGGGCGATTCCTCGGGATTTTCCTCGAGGAAATCGCCCAGGCGGTCCAGGCGGCGCTCCCAGAGCGAGCGCCGGTCAGCGAGCCACTGCTCGGCCGCCTGGAGTGCCCGTGGCTCGATGCGGCAGGTGCGCACGCGGCCGACCTTCTCCGTCCGGACCAGGCCGCTCGACTCCAGGACCTGGAGGTGTTGGACCACGGCCGGCAGGGACATGTTGAGCGGCTGTGCGAGCTCGCTGACCGAGGCCGGTCCGCGGCACAGCCGCTCCACCATGCTCCGCCGGCTCGGGTCCGAGAGCGCGTGGAACATCAGGTCGAGTGAGACGCCAGACTGGGGCATGCGCGCTGCGGCGGCTCAGGGAAGTGGCTCAGGGAAGTGGATGACGCGCCCACCCGGTCCCACGGCCCAGATGTTGGACGGGTTGACGCTCACGATGTCCCGGAGCTCGCCTACCGGCGAGGAGGTATACAGCGCCGGCAGCCACTGCGTGCCCGTGAAGCGACGGATGACACCCACCGAGTCCGTGACGTAGAGCGACGTGCGGTCCGGTGCACAGACGCTCGTGTAGTTGGCAACGGCAGGAGGCGTCACGGCCGCCCAGTTCCCTCCTCCCCATCGAGCAATCGCGGAGTTGTCTCCCACCGTGTACGCGAGCGTCGTCGACGTCATCCAGACACTCCGGAGGCTGGATTCATTGGACCCTGGCACGCTCATGTTGCTGGTCTTTGCTCCCCCGGTGTACGTATCGATGAGGGGCTTGTGGTTCCCTCCCGACTCCTGGGTCGCGATGAACAGCCGGGAGCTGTCGAAGCCGTGCACGTCCCGGTAGACAAGGTTGTTGTCGTCCACCTGCGCCGGCGCACTGCCCGACGTCCATGAGTGCAGGCGTCCGCTGTCATCCACCACGTAGAGGAGAGGGGGCGTCCCGTCGAAGCCGATGATGCCCGTGCCGTTGGCGCCACCTGTCAACGTGTGCTGCTGAATGCACGTGGTTCCGTTGTGCTGAGCCACCCGGCCCCCATCGCCCGTGAGGAACACGCTTCCATCGTTGCTCACCCAGGCCGCGTTCCAGTTGGTGGTGTTGCATGCGCCATCGAAGCTGGTGAACGTCCCGTTCGCACTGGTGCGGCGGGCCAGCGCGCCACCAGCCCCGGCAATCCACACCGGGTAGCTGCTGGCGCTGTCCTTGTTGATGGCCACCGTGTTCCAGTTGCGCCCCGTGACGGCCGGGTCCGTCAATTCCTTCCAGCCGACGCCCATGCACACGTTGTTCTCATCGGCGCCAGCGACGCAGTTGTTATCGCGCTGATCGCAGACCTCGGTGCCGTCGCCATTGTTGTACTTGTCCGTGTCGTCGCAGTCGGTCTTGTGGTCCGCCACGTTGGGAGGAACATTCTGGCCGGGGCAGTAGGGCAGCCCGATGGCACCGATCTCGCCGTCCCCGTCGCCGTCCGCATCGGTGTAGTAGTTCTTCGGCGACGGCGCGTTGCAGGAGGTGCCGGTCTTCGCCGTGTTGCATTCATAGACGCCCGGGCAGGCGACGCCGCAAGCGGCCCCCTTCCGGGTCGGCCCCGAAGTGAAGGGCTCGTCCTCGTTGCCGTCGCAGTTGTCGTCCTCCTCGTTGCACAGTTCCTGAGCACCGGGCTTCACCGCGTTCTTGCTGTCGTTGCAGTCGAAGGTGGCGGTGGGCCCCACGTAGCCGGCGGGCTGCATGCAGCCCGTCCTTGAGTCGCTCTGAAGCCCGTAGCCGTCGCCATCCCCGTCGCGGTACCAGACCTTGTTGAAGCCTTCGTCCGGGCCGTTGCGGCAGTTGTCGTCCTCCTCGTTGCACACCTCCTGCGCGTTGGGATTCACGGCGGCCTTGTCGTCGTTGCAGTCGGTGTTGGTGGCCACGTAGCCGCTTGGCGCCCTGCACTTCTGCTGCGAGTCCGAGGCCTTGCCAAAGCCATCGCCGTCCGAGTCCCGGTAGTAAGTGCTCACCGGCAGGCCATCATCCTGCACATTGTCGCAGTCGTTGTCCTTGTCGTCGCACGTCTCCGTCAGCCCGGGCTTGCGCTGGCTGTCGTTGTCATCACAGTCATTGTTGAACACGACGTGGTCAGTGGGTGCCTTGCAGGCCCGCACCTCCGCCCCCGCGCCCACGCCGTCATGGTCCGAGTCCAGATAGAAGCTGCTCTGCGGCAGGCCATCGTCGATGCCGTTGGCACAGTCGTTGTCGACTCCGTCGCACACCTCGGCCCGGCCCGGCGCCCGCTCACCGGTGGAGTCGTCGCAGTCCCCGCCCTGAGCGACGTACTGGGACGGTGCCACGCAGCCCTTCACCGGCTCACCCGTGCCGTACCCGTCTCCATCCCCGTCCCGGTAGTAGGTGCGCTGGGACACGGCTGCGTCGTTGTCCGCGCAGTCCGTGCCTCCGTTGGCTGTGGGGATGAAGCCGTCACCATCGGCGTCCACCGCGCTCAGCGACACCTTCACCGTCTTCACGCCCGCCGTGTCCAGCGTCACCGTCTGCGTGTCGCGCGCCACCTCGGGCCCGGCGCACGACTGCTCGTGCGCGGTGGTGATGAGCTCCAGCGTCCGGCCCCAGTCGTCCTTGCGCTGGACGCTGATGACCACCTGGCGCTTCGACGCCTCGCGGTCGAAGACCCCCACGCTCCCGCTGCTCGTGCGGTCCGGCGCGCCCGTGTCACGGGCCTGAACGGCGATGCAGCCCGCCTTGAAGCTGAAGGAGACCTCCATCTTCACGGCGGCCTGCTGCGAATCGGGAAGCTCGTCCGACTCCTTGCACGCGGCGAGGAGCAGGAGAGGCCACAAGGGGAGCATGAGGCGGCGCATTGGTAGATGGGTGGCGCGGTGACGCTCAAGCGTTCCGTTTCCACCCGCCTCCTTTCAAACCGTGCATGCGGATTTCCCGCACACGGCTTAACGATGGTTGTTCACGTTGCAGCTTGCACGGCTTGGGGTAGCGGATGGTTCCGCGCAATCGGTGCAGGCCGTGTCCCTCAAACCACTCACGCGTCCATTGATTCACCTGCCCGGGCCTCAGCTTGCGCCCGTACCGGCGGACCATGAAGCGCGTCAGCTTCCGCTCTACATACTTGTCGAGCTGGGCGAATTTCCGGGCCGCATTCCCGGTGCGGAAGTAGTTGCCCCATCCTCGGAGCACGGGATTCAGGGCGGCGATGACCACCCGCACGTCCTTCACCCCGCCAAGCCTCGCGTCCGTCAGCTCCTTCGTCCTGGCTCTCACCCGCACCATGCTTCTCTTCGAGGGCCACCGGTGGAGGTAGTAGCGGCGTATCCGCTTCTCTTCCCACAGCTTCCCCGACATCCGCTTGTGCAGGTGGCAACCCAGGAAGTCGAAGCCTTGCTTCCCGTCGCTCAGCTCCACCTTCCGCGTCTTCTCCGGGTGCAGCGTCAGCTTCAACCGCTCGAAGAGACTTCTGACTCTCCGCTCGGCTTCCTCGACTGCCTCGCGGTCCTTGCACAGCACCACGAAGTCATCCGCGTACCTCACCAGTTCGCCCACCCGTGCGCACTGGCGCTGCCATTCGGAGTCGAAGTCGTGCAGGTAGATGTTGGAGAGCAACGGGGAGATGACTCCCCCCTGCGGCGTCCCCGAGATTGTCTCGGAGTGCCGGCCCTCCTCCATCACCCCTGCGCGGAGCCAGCCACGCACCAGCTTGAGGACCCTCCGGTCGCAGACACGGGCCTCCAGCCGCTCCATCAGCAACCCCTGGTCGAGGCTCCCGAAATAGTCGCGGATGTCCGCATCCAGCACGAAGTCCCGTCCGCCGTTGGTCTTCTCGCGGATGGTCTCCAGCGCCTGCAAGGTGCCCAGCCGGGGCCGAAAGCCGAAGGACGAGGGCAGGAAGTCCGCCTCGAATATCGGCTCCAGCACCAGCTTCGCCGCCATCTGCGCGACGCGGTCCTTGACCGTCGGAATCCCCAACGGCCGCAGCTTCCCGTCCGCCTTGGGGATGTACCGCCTGAGTACCGGCGGGGGCCGGTACCGGCCTGCGTGGAGCGCGTCTTGAAGCTCACTCAGCAGCTTCTCGACGCCGTACCGCTCCACCGCCTCCAGCGTGACGCCATCCACGCCAGCGGCGCCCTTGTTTCGTTGCACCCGCCTCCACGCCTCCCACAGGACGTCACTCCGGTGGATTCGGTCAAACAGCGCGTGGAAGCGGCGCCCCTTCTGCTGCTTGGCTGCGACGTAGAGCTTCCTCTGGAGTCGTCGGACTTTCTCGTCCGGCCCTTGCCGAACGGGGTGATTGGGTCCGGTGAGCCGAACCATGCCCTCGCCCTTACCTCCCGCTGAAGCCTTACCAAAGCAGGGCCCCTTCCCTCCGGAGGCGTTATTCGTCGCCTCCCTCCCCGGTACTACGAGCCCCTCGGACTCCCGCTGCGCTCCGCTCGCTTTCGCCTTCGGCTTATACGCGCGGCCCTTGCCGGACGTCGGCTGCGCAGACGGGCCTCTCGTGTTCCGCACCCTTCCTTCAACGCGTGCTGCGCCCTCTACCCCGCCGAGACTCCGCGCGTATCCGGACTTGCCCGCGCTTCGCATGGCCTTCGCCGCGACATGCCCGGCTCGGCTCTCGGGTTGTAACTGTGACGAGGCGGCAGGCTTCACTTGATGTTGCGGCCCGCGTTGTTGCTCCCCTCCCACGACTTTCGCCGTGGAGGGCTTTTGACACCACGCTTCACCTTCGGACCTCTCGACCCTCGGTGGTGGTCTGCTACCGGGCTCTCCGGTGATTACCCGGACGGGACTTTCACCCGCTGGAACGGTGCAGCATGGCACGCCCTCTTCGTCGGGGCTTTCCGACGGACCTGCGGCTGTGCCTTCACGACGCACCATGGGGTGGGCAGTCTACCCGTTTCCAGCCCCGCATCGCTCGTTCCCCAGGGTAGAGGCCCCCTCAGTCGAGGAGCTGCATGAGGTCCGCGCGGGTGATGGCCGCGGCTCCGTCCGCCCCCCCGAGCGCTGACTCGAAAAGTGACCGTTTCTTCTCCTGGAGGGTCAGGATCTTCTCCTCCACCGTGCCCCGGGACACGAGCCGGTAAACCATCACCGGCCGCTGCTGGCCGATGCGGTGCGCGCGGTCCGCGGCCTGGGCCTCCACGGACGGGTTCCACCACGGGTCCACGAGGAACACGTGGTCCGCCGCCGTGAGGTTGAGCCCCGTGGCCCCCGCCTTGAGGGAGATGAGCATCACCGGCGGGCCCTTCGGGTCCTGGAAGGACGCGGCCACGGCGCCGCGGTTGGACGTGCTGCCGTCCAGGCGGATGAACGCAATGCCTGCCTCGCGCAGCGCCGGCTCGATGAGGTCCAGCATGGACGTCCACTGCGAGAAGACGAGCGCCTTGTGGCCCTCCTCCACCGCCGTGCCCAGCGCCTCCAGTAGCGCCTCCACCTTGGAGGACGTCTTCGCCTGCTGGCCCGGCACCAGCGCCGGGTGACAGGCCGCCTGCCGCAGCCGCAGCAGCGCCTCCAGCGCCTTCAGCACGCTGCCGCCCGCCTCGAGCTGCGACACCACCTCCTCGCGCGTCGCGGCATACACGGCGTCGTAGACGGCGCGCTCCCGCTCGTTGAGGTTGACGTGTCGCACGGAGTCGGTGCGCGGCGGCAATTCGGGCGCCACGTCCCGCTTGAGCCGGCGCAGCACGAAGGGGCGGATGCGCGCGCGCAGCGCCTCGGCCGCGCCCTTCTGGTTGTCCGCCACGGGACGGGCCCAGCGCTCGTCGAACTGCTTGCGCCCGCCGAGCAGCCCCGGGTTGGTGAAGTGCATCAGGCTCCAGAGCTCCTCGAGCCGGTTCTCAATCGGCGTGCCGCTCAGCGCCACGCGGAACTGCGCCTGCAAGGCGTACGCGGCGCGCGCCACCTGGCTGTCCGGGTTCTTGATGGCCTGGGCCTCATCCAGCACCACCGTGTCCCACGTCTTCGCGCCGAGCACCTCCGCGTCCAGGCGCAGCAGCGCGTAGGTGGTGAGCGTCACGTCGGCGGACTCGTCGAGGGCGCGTCCAGGGCCGTGGTAGACGGACACCTTCAGCGAGGGACGGAAGCGCTTCACCTCCGCCTCCCAGTTGGGGAGCACGCTCGTGGGGGCCACCACCAGCGTGCCCGGGCCCAGCGTGCAGATGGTCTGCAGCGTCTTGCCCAGGCCCATGTCGTCCGCGAGCACGCCGCCCAGGCCCGCCTGCCGCAGGAAGGTGAGCCAGCTGACGCCCTGGAGCTGGTAGGGGCGCAGCGTGGCGGTGAGGTCCTTCGGGAGCCGCACGTCGGGCAGCTTCTCGAAGCCCTGCACCAGGGGCGCCAGCCGCTCCAGGACCGGCGGTGGCGGATGCTCCAGCGCCTCGCACAAGCCGGTGAGCTGGGGAATGGCGTGGTTGGCGAGCCTCCCGTTGGAGTCGCGCGCGGACAGCAGGTCCGCCACGCGCTGGCCGTGCTGCTTCAGCCACCCGGTGGGCAGCGGCGCCCAGCCTCCACCCTCCAGGGGAACGAGCCCCAGGCCCTCTTCCCACGCGCGCATCACCGCGCTCGCGTCCACCGTGCGCGGCGCTCCCGGCTCCGCGCCCTCCACCTGGAAGTCGAAGGTGACGCCCACGCGCGGCACGCCAGCCTCGGTGACGCCCGCGTCCACGGACATCACCGGGCGCAGCTTCACGTTGGGGCTCACCACGCGCGCCGCGTCGCCGGTGAGGCCACCGCGCCAGCGCCGCAGCCGGTCCGCGAGCTGCACCGCCTCCTTCCCCTGCACCGTCACGCGGCGGCCGGGCACCATGTTCAGCTCGTCGCGCAGGCCGTGGATGAGCTTCTGTTCGGCGGCCTCGTCGCGCACGGGCACCGCGCCGTTCAGGTACACCATGCGCCCGTTGTCGATGCGCACCGACGGCGGCGAGCCGTACACCAACGTGGGCAGCACCGAGAGGCCGGAGTCGAGCTGGTTCAGCTCCAGGGAGATGCGCGGCTTCAGCGTGCGGTCGATGGGCGGCAGCCGCTGGCTCCTCACGTCCACCGGCATGCGGCGCGCGAAGTCCGGCAGCACCTTGCCGGTGAGGTCGCCCATCTGGTCCGGCGAGAAGGCGCGCTCCTGCGGCAGCTTCTCCAGCCGCGCGCCGGTGAGGGCCTGCTCGCCCAGCTTGCACAGCGTCTCCCCGCACAGCGCCACACCGGGGCTGACGACTTCCGTCACGCGCGGGTCCTTCTCCACCTTGAGCACCGTCTGTTCGCCGCGGTCCTCCACGGTGACGCGCGGGAGCAGGGGCTCGCTGGAGACGGACACCAGCGCGCCGTCGAAGATGACGGTGCGCGCGGGCTCCAGCACGCGCAGCAGCGCGTCCAGCCGCTCGGGCGGGAGCGCGCCCTTCGTCGGCTTCAGGAGCAGCTTGTCCGCGAGCAGATCACACGACTCGACGTGGATGCGCGCCGCCTCCACGGGGTTGGTCAGCACGGACGCCAGGCTGCGCGCGAGCAGCCGCGCGGTGTTGTCCGGACGCACCAGCAGCCGCTCGAGCTGGAGGCCTCCGTCCACGCGCTTGAAGCGGTACACCATGCGCTCCGGCTTCGGCGCCGCGCCGGGACGCGCGGCCGGTGCCTGCGCCATCGGAGTCCGCGCCGCACCGGGACGCGCGGCCGGCACCTGCGCCACTGGAGGCCGCGCGGCTGTCACCTGATTCACCGGGGCGCGCTGCGCGGGTGCGCGCTGAGTCACGGAGTGGTGGAGGACGAGGGCCGCCGCGACGACGTGCTCGCACGGGTCCACCTTGCCGCGGCAGTCGCACTCCCAGATGTCGTCCTCCGGGTAGAGCACCGTGGTGATGGGCGCGGGCCGGCCGCTGACGCGCACGCGCAGCACGGCCTCCTCTTCTCCGACGGACTGCACCGAGACGGCGCCCGCGCGGGCGAGCCCCATGCCGGCGGACCAGGTGTCCGGACGCGCTTCCTCCCGGACGGCTTCGAGCAGCTCCGCGGTCAAAGACATGACGAGGCCCACTCCCTATCCCCGCGACACGCCCCGCGCAACTAGAGTGCCGCGACATGGTGCGTCGTGAAGGCACAGCCGCAGGTCCGTCGGAAAGCCCCGACGAAGAGGGCGTGCCATGCTGCACCGTTCCAGCGGGTGAAAGTCCCGTCCGGGTAATCACCGGAGAGCCCGGTAGCAGACCACCACCGAGGGTCGAGAGGTCCGAAGGTGAAGCGTGGTGTCAAAAGCCCTCCACGGCGAAAGTCGTGGGAGGGGAGCAACAACGCGGGCCGCAACATCAAGTGAAGCCTGCCGCCTCGTCACAGTTACAACCCGAGAGCCGAGCCGGGCATGTCGCGGCGAAGGCCATGCGAAGCGCGGGCAAGTCCGGATACGCGCGGAGTCTCGGCGGGGTAGAGGGCGCAGCACGCGTTGAAGGAAGGGTGCGGAACACGAGAGGCCCGTCTGCGCAGCCGACGTCCGGCAAGGGCCGCGCGTATAAGCCGAAGGCGAAAGCGAGCGGAGCGCAGCGGGAGTCCGAGGGGCTCGTAGTACCGGGGAGGGAGGCGACGAATAACGCCTCCGGAGGGAAGGGGCCCTGCTTTGGTAAGGCTTCAGCGGGAGGTAAGGGCGAGGGCATGGTTCGGCTCACCGGACCCAATCACCCCGTTCGGCAAGGGCCGGACGAGAAAGTCCGACGACTCCAGAGGAAGCTCTACGTCGCAGCCAAGCAGCAGAAGGGGCGCCGCTTCCACGCGCTGTTTGACCGAATCCACCGGAGTGACGTCCTGTGGGAGGCGTGGAGGCGGGTGCAACGAAACAAGGGCGCCGCTGGCGTGGATGGCGTCACGCTGGAGGCGGTGGAGCGGTACGGCGTCGAGAAGCTGCTGAGTGAGCTTCAAGACGCGCTCCACGCAGGCCGGTACCGGCCCCCGCCGGTACTCAGGCGGTACATCCCCAAGGCGGACGGGAAGCTGCGGCCGTTGGGGATTCCGACGGTCAAGGACCGCGTCGCGCAGATGGCGGCGAAGCTGGTGCTGGAGCCGATATTCGAGGCGGACTTCCTGCCCTCGTCCTTCGGCTTTCGGCCCCGGCTGGGCACCTTGCAGGCGCTGGAGACCATCCGCGAGAAGACCAACGGCGGACGGGACTTCGTGCTGGATGCGGACATCCGCGACTATTTCGGGAGCCTCGACCAGGGGTTGCTGATGGAGCGGCTGGAGGCCCGTGTCTGCGACCGGAGGGTCCTCAAGCTGGTGCGTGGCTGGCTCCGCGCAGGGGTGATGGAGGAGGGCCGGCACTCCGAGACAATCTCGGGGACGCCGCAGGGGGGAGTCATCTCCCCGTTGCTCTCCAACATCTACCTGCACGACTTCGACTCCGAATGGCAGCGCCAGTGCGCACGGGTGGGCGAACTGGTGAGGTACGCGGATGACTTCGTGGTGCTGTGCAAGGACCGCGAGGCAGTCGAGGAAGCCGAGCGGAGAGTCAGAAGTCTCTTCGAGCGGTTGAAGCTGACGCTGCACCCGGAGAAGACGCGGAAGGTGGAGCTGAGCGACGGGAAGCAAGGCTTCGACTTCCTGGGTTGCCACCTGCACAAGCGGATGTCGGGGAAGCTGTGGGAAGAGAAGCGGATACGCCGCTACTACCTCCACCGGTGGCCCTCGAAGAGAAGCATGGTGCGGGTGAGAGCCAGGACGAAGGAGCTGACGGACGCGAGGCTTGGCGGGGTGAAGGACGTGCGGGTGGTCATCGCCGCCCTGAATCCCGTGCTCCGAGGATGGGGCAACTACTTCCGCACCGGGAATGCGGCCCGGAAATTCGCCCAGCTCGACAAGTATGTAGAGCGGAAGCTGACGCGCTTCATGGTCCGCCGGTACGGGCGCAAGCTGAGGCCCGGGCAGGTGAATCAATGGACGCGTGAGTGGTTTGAGGGACACGGCCTGCACCGATTGCGCGGAACCATCCGCTACCCCAAGCCGTGCAAGCTGCAACGTGAACAACCATCGTTAAGCCGTGTGCGGGAAATCCGCATGCACGGTTTGAAAGGAGGCGGGTGGAAACGGAACGCTTGAGCGTCACCGCGCCACCCATCTACCAATGCGGACGCGCACCTTCGCCCTCCTCCGCTTCGGCTTCGAGGAGATGCGGCTCCACCGCATCGAGGCCCACGTGGACCCGCGCAACGAAGCGTCACTGCGCGTGCTCGAACGCGCCGGCTTCCAGCGGGAAGGGCTGCTGCGAGACCACTACGCCGAGGGCGACACCTTCCGCGACAGCATCATCCTCTCGCTGCTCGAAGGTGAGTGGCGCAGGTGACGACTCAGCCCTGGGGGCCGCGCCTCACGGGTGGCTCGGGCGACACCCGTCACGGCCCGGACTCCAGGTCCACCTCCGTCCGCTCTCCGGCGACGACGTCGAGGTCCTTCCGGAGCACGTCGCCCGTGGGCGTCCGCGCCGAGAGGACATGCGAGCCATGCGGGAGCTTCACGGGCCCACGCAGCGGGGCCTCGCCCACCTCCACGCCGTCGACGAAGACGCGGGCTCCCGGCGGGGCGAAGATGGTCACCTCGGCCTTGCGCACCTGGAGGGTGAGCTCGCGCGTCAGCGTCTCTCCCGCGGTGACGTGGACGTCCTCCTCCAGCGCGTCACATAGCGGGTTGTCGAAGCGCAGCCGGTGCGAGCCGGGCGTCAGGCGCACCTCGCGCACGCGAGGCGTGTAGCCCCGGCTCTCTCCGTCCACGAAGACCTCGGCCCACGGGCGCGTCACCACCCGCAGGGTGGCATGGCCCCGGGCCTCCGCGGGCGCGGGCGCGGCGGGCACCGGTGTCGCGCGGTCGGGAGCGCTGTCCGTCGCAGACGCGGCGCCCCCGGCGCCAGCTTCCGCGCCCGCTGGTGGCACGTCACCGGGAGGCGGGGATGCGGAGCCCGTGCTCGCGGGCGAGGTGCCGGTCCGCTGACGCGGATTCCCCGTGGACGGAGTCTTCGTGCGCCGGGAGCGCGCGGCATTCAACGGAGGCACCGGTGGGGCGAACGGCGCCGGCCCGGTCTGGTCGATGCCGGGCTCCTGCGGGCTCGAGTCCGGGATGGGCTCGTACTCCTCCGGGAAGGGACGGGCCTTGACCGACGGCAGCGCGATTGCCACCTGCGGCGGCCGCGTCTCGCTCCAGGCCCAGTACCCCGCGATGCCCAGGAGGGCCGCGAGCGCGACGCCCCCGACGACGGCCTTGGAGCGCTCCGCCTTCGGCCGCGCGCGCAGGAGCTCCAGCACCTCGGACGAACCGGGCCGGAGCACCAGCGCTTCGTTGAGCAGCCGCGCGGCCTTCGCGCCCTCGCCTCGCGACAGCAGCGCGCGGCCCTCGTCGAGCAGCCGCTGGAATCGCGCTTCGCTCCAGCGGGCGGCATACGCCTCGGGCCCCAGGAAGAACCGTCGCGACGCCTCGGCGGGAGGGCCCGCGAGCTGCTGCACCACGGCTTCGAGGCTCGCGGTCAGCTCCGTGCCATTCGCGGGGCGCTCGCGCGCGTCGCGGGCGAGGCACCGGTCCACCAGCGCGCCGAAGGGCTCCGGTGTCCCCGGGACGGCCTCGCACAGCGGCATCGCGTCCTTCGTCATCACCGAGACGGCGAGGTGCGCGCTCCCCTGCCCCGCGTGCGGCGTCGTGCCGCTGCACAGCTCATAGAGGATGACGCCCACCGCGTAGACGTCCGACGCGGGAGACCAGGCGCCGGTGTCGATGCGCTCGGGCGCCATGTACGCCAGCGAGCCGGTGATGCCGCCGGTGCTCGTCAGCCGCTCCTGGTCCGCCAGCGCGGCGATGCCGAAGTCCGCGAGCTTCAGCGGGCCACCCTCGGACACCAGCACGTTCTCCGGCTTCACGTCGCGGTGCACCACGCCCCGCGCATGCGCGGCCTCCAGCGCGCGGGCCAGCTCCCAGCCCAGCACCGCCGCCACCTCGGGAGGCACGGGGGCGAGCCTCCGCGCCAGCTCGCGCAGATTCTCTCCCTGCACCCACTCACACACGAGGAACGGACCGCGCACCGCGTCATCGCCGAAGTCGTGGACCTCCAGGACGTTGGGGTGCTTGAGCGACGCGGCCAGCTCGGCCTCGCGGCGGAAGCGCTCCGCGCGGCCTCCGTCCTCGCCGGGGTGCATCACCTTCACCGCGACGCGACGCGACAGCCGGAGGTCCATGGCCAGGAAGACCGTGGCCATGCCTCCTCGCCCCAGTTCCTGTTCCAACTGGTAGCGGCCGGCCAACAGTTCGTCGCTCATCGGGGCGCGCAGTCTAGAGAGGCCGGGAGGGTCGGGCAATCGAAGGTGTCAGGGCAGTGGGCACACATGCAGGCTGCCTCCCGGCGCCGGCTGGCATGAGCCTGTCGCGCCGCCTGCCCTGGCAGCCTGCATCCGTCACTTCCTCGGGCCGGACCTGGATGTCGAGCGGGCAGCCGGGCAGCGCCACGAGGACGAGCGGCGCGAGGAACCACGGGACGGGGGAACGCATGGCGGGGCGAGGAGTACTTCGGGTGGTGGGCCCGAGGCCAGTCATCCGTCAGCCTTCTTCACCCAGGTAGCGGAACACCGAGCGCAGCCCGATGCCGAGCGCCTTCGCCGCCTCCTTCTTGCTGCCGCCGCTGCGGGCGATGGCCTCGCGCACATAGCGTTGCACGAAGGCCTCACGGGCCTCGTCCAGCGGCAACAGGGGCGTCGCGTCCGCCTCCAGCTCCAGGTCCTCGACGCCGATGAGCTCGCCGGACGCGAGGATGGCCGCGCGCCGCACGCGGGACACCAGCTCGCGCACGTTGCCCGGAAAGGGATGGCCCCGCAGTGCTTCCGTGGCCTTCTGCGTGAAGCCCCTCGCGCGCCGGCCCTCCTGCTTCAGCACGTGGTGCGCGATGAGGAGCACGTCGTCGCCGCGCTCCCGCAGCGGGGGCACGTCGACGCGGACTTCATCCAGCCGGTAGAGCAGGTCCTCGCGGAAGGTGCCCTCCGCGACGCGCTCCTTGAGGGGCTGGTGCGTGGCGGAGATGACGCGCATGTCCACCTTGCGCGGGCGACTCTCACCGAGGCGCGTCACCTCGCGCTCCTGCACGACGCGCAGCAGCCGGGACTGGAGGGCGAAGGGCATGTCCCCGATTTCGTCGAGGAAGAGCGTGCCGCCGTCCGCCGCCTCCACCAGTCCCGCCCGGTCCGTCCCCGCGCCGGAGAAGGCGCCGCGCGCATGGCCGAACAGCTCGCGCTCGATGAGGGACTCGGGCAGGGCCGCGCAGTTGATGGCGACGAGCCGTCCCCGCCGGCCGCTGCGCCGGTGCAGCGCGCGGGCCACCTCCTCCTTGCCCGTGCCCGTCTCGCCCTGGATGAGCACGTGGAGGGAGGTGGGGCCCAGCCGCTCCACCTGTCGGTAGAGCTCGCGCATCGTTGGGGACTCGCCGATGAGCCCCTCGAAGGTGGCGGCGGAGATGCGCTGCGTGAGGCTGTCCACACGGGTGCGCAGCTCCGTCAATTCGTGCGAGGTGGCCAGCAACAGCGCGGCCAGCGAGGACAGGGCCATGGCCTCTTCGAGGTGCACGGCGGAGAACGGAGCGTGGCCCACGCGCCGGCCCAGGTACACGGCCCGCAGCGGCGCCGAGCCCACGCGCAGTGGGAGCACCAGCGCGGACGTGAGACGCAGGGCCACGACACTGGGCGCTCCGGCGAGCGCCGCGTCCGACGCCACGTCCGGTACCAGCACGGGCGCGCCCGAGGCCACGACCTGATTCACGAGGCTGTCCACCACCGCGGCCTCCGGCACCGAGCCGGTGGCACAGAGCACCTGTCGCCGCTCTCCTTCCACCGACACGAGGAAGCCCACGTCCGCGCCCGTCACCTCCACGAGCCCGCGCATCGTCACATCCAGCAACTCCGTCGAGGGGCGTTGCACGAGGAGCCGCGAGGCGAAGCCCGTCAGCACGGAGACGAGCTGTCCTCGTGGGGGCGCCTCGGCACCGGGCCGTGCTACCGCCGGAGTCTCTTCGGAGACTGTGAGCGTGAGCGTCGCGCGTCCCACGACGAAGGCATCACCCGGGGACAGCGGAGCCAGCTCCACGCGCTTGCCACGCATGCGCACGTCACAGCCCTTGCTGGCGGCGGACACCGTCCAGCCGCGCTCGTCGCGGAAGAGCAAGGCATGGCTGGGCTTCACGCCAGACTCCGGAAGCACGACATCACAGGCGGGGTCCGAGCCCACGGACACCACGGGTTTCTCCAGCGTGACGCGGCGGCCATCCGACAGGGTCAGCAGAAACGGCATGGGCTCATAGACAAAGCACGACCTGCATCAGCGCCCAAGAGGGTGTCACGCTCGTTCCTCCTCGGGCCTATCCAGACGACCCATTCCCATCTGGAGGTTCCGTCCTGATGCGCCCTGGCATCGCAGCGCTCCTCGTGATGACGCTCTCCCTCGCGTGCGCGGGCCCTCGGGCGAAGTCCAAGGAAGGAGCCACGTCGCAGCCACTCCTGTACGAGACGTACACCGTCGGCGGTGACACGCCGGAGGGGCTGCTCGTCGCACTGCACTACTCCGGCGGCACGCCTTCCATGTGGAAAGAGCACATCCAGGACTGGGGCGCGCCCGTGCGTGTGCTGCTCCCGCGGGGCCCGCTCCCGCGCCGGCAGGGCTTCACCTGGTTTGCCCCCGAGCACGAGCAGAAGGACGAGACCGCGAAGCTCGCGGACGTGGAGCAGATGGCCGCGCGCGTCGCGGACCTCATCCGCGAGGTGAAGCGCCAGCACCCCGAGATTCGCCGCGTCGCGGTGACGGGCTTCTCCTACGGCGGCGACCTGGCCTGGCTCCTCGCCGTCCGCTACCCGGACCTCGTCAATGCCTCCGTGCCCATGGGGACGCGGCTGCTCGGAGACCCCACCCGGCCACTGCCCGAAACGAGCCACGTGCGGGTGCTCCAGGGTGAAGCCGACGCCATCATCGACGCGAAGAAGACGGCCGCCCGCGTGGACGCGCTGAAGGCGGGAGGCGTGCCCATCGACATGCTCACCTACCCCGGCCTCGGCCATGACATATCGCCGGAGCTCATCCAGGACTGGCGCGCCTTCCTCCGGCAGCAACTGAGCGGCGAGGGCTGATGTCAGCGCCGGACTCCGGACGGCACGCATGTCCGTCCGGAGTCCCAATCCCAGCCAGTCGCTACGGCCGCGCCTGGGCGAGCATCCAGTCCCAGAACGACTGCTGGCCGTACGTCTCGCTCCAGCCCGTGTGCCCCGAAACCCCGAGCACGACGAAGCGGGCCAGGTTCGTCCCCGTGGCGACGAAGCCCGTCTGCGCTGTCCAGAGCTTCGTCGTCTTGTCGAACAGGTACGTCTGCGTATAGCCGGGGGTCGTGACGCTCACCAACTGGTTGGCACCGTAGTTCTTCGTGTAGGCAAGGAGCCACGACTGCTGCGCGCTGAGCTCGTTGGAGCTGCTCGTGCTCCAGACGGGCACGTTCACGAGCTGCGTCAGCGTGTTCCCCGGAGCGCCGATGTTGGCGGCGATGGGAGCGACGGCCGCCAGCTCATTCCCATACAGGGCGGCATACCGCCACGACCCCCAGCCGCCCAGGCTCAGGCCCGTCAGGTAGATGCGCTTGGGGTCCACCCGGTAGTTCGCGACGATGAACTGGATGAACGGGCGAATCTCCGTCGGCGAGTAGTTGTCGTAGCCCTGCGGCGCGAAGATCATCGCCTGCTTCTGGCCGAAGTACGTCTTCCACGTCGCGCTGTCGCGGATGTTCTTCAGCGCGCCGTTTCGCGTGACGACGTCCAACAGGACCGTCTCGGTGGTGGCCCGCCCGAGCTCGCCCACGCCGTTGAGGTGGATGATGGTCGGGTAGAGCTGCGTGGACGTCAGGTACCCGGGAGGCAGGTACTCGACGTACCCGAGATTGGCGCCCGAGCTGCTCGGCAGGCGCGCGACGAGCTGGTCCTCGGTGGTGATGCTGAGCGCGGAGCGCTGGGTGCCCAGCCCTTCCGCTGACGTCTCTTCGGGGCCGGGACCGCACGCCGCCAGGAAGCCCACTGCGACAACGCAAAGGACGACACTTCTCATGGAGCACCTCTCGAGGTGGAGTGCTGCGTTCGATACGGTAGTTTCATAGATGCAATTGAAACAAGATTGCACATTGCGATTCCCGGGAATGGGACCGGGGGCAGCTCGCGGAAAGCCTTTGCGTGGGCGTATGCTCATCACGCCGTACTTTTCCGCTGGAGCAGTGCCACACGTTCGGAGGCTCCGTTCCCATGCGTCACAAGACCGTGTCCCCGCCTCGCAACCTGCTGGTCATCATGGTCGACCAGATGCGCTTCCCCCGCTTCCCGTACGGTCCGGAGGGCGGCTTCGCGGAGCCCCTCAAGGAGCTGCTCGGCTTCCAGCCGCTGCGCGAGGACAATCCCTATGCCTCGCTCTTCCCGGGCTTCGTGAAGCTGCAGCGCCACGGTGTCGTGCTGCGCAACCACACCATCGCCTCGTCGGCGTGCATCCCCAGCCGCACCGCCATCATGACGGGGCAGTACGGCACTCGGACGGGCGTCACCCAGACGGATGGCCTGTTCAAGAGCGCCGACGCCGCGGCCTTCCCCTGGCTGCGGGCCGACGGCATCCCCACGCTGGGCCACTGGTTCCGCGCCGCGGGCTACCGCACGCACTACTTCGGCAAGTGGCACGTCTCGAATCCGCCGGAGCACTCGCTCATGGCCTACGGCTTCGAGGACTGGGAGTTGAGCTACCCCGAGCCGCATGGCTCCAGCCCCAACAACCTCGGCTTCTACCGGGACTATGGCTGTGCCGACCTGGCCTGTACCTTCCTGCGACGCAAGGCCCTGTCGCTGGAGGTGGACCGGACGCAGGCCGCCGCCACGCAGCGGGCGCCGCGCCAACCGTCACCGCCCTCCGAGCAGGCGCCGTGGATGGCGGTGGTGTCCTTCGCCAATCCGCACGACATCGCCACCTACCCTGCCCTGCCTCGCACCGTGGACCCGGATGCGCCGCCCGCGGGGCCGCTGCCCATTCCCGCGAAGGGCACGCTGTCCACGACGCCCTCGGGCGGCACGTTCCGCTTCCCGCTCAACCCCGCCGGAATGAAGGCGGAGTGCGCCCGGCCTCCGCCGAAGGCGGCGATGGCGCTCGGGCCCGACAAGCCGTCGTGCCAGCTCGACTACTCGTACAAGGTGGGCCTCGGGCTCGCCGCGAAGACGGGCATGGGCGCGCTGCGAGGGCTCCTCTCCGCGGGCAAGACGCCCGACAACCCCGAGGCCGTCGCGCTCGCCGTCACGCTCGCCTCCAACATCCCCTTCCAGTTGACGGTGAACCCGGAGGCCTCCGTCGCGGCCTTCGTGCAGTACTACGCATACCTGCACCAGGTGGTGGACGGGCACATCGCGCGCGTGCTCTCGACGCTGGAAGAGGTGGGCCTGCAGGAGGACACGCTGGTCGTCTTCATGTCGGACCACGGCGAGTACGGCGGCGCGCACGGCATGATGATGGAGAAGTGGCACGCGGCCTACCAGGAGGCGCTGCACGTGCCGGTGGTGTTCCGTCACCCCTCGCTCAACACGGACCTCGCGCCCCGGCAGGTGGAGGCACTGACGAGCCACGTGGACATGGTGCCCACGCTGCTGGGCATCATGGGCGTGCAGGGCGAGGCGTTGGACAAGGCACGCGAGGAGCTGCGCCTGCACCGGGTGGTGCCGCCCTTCGTGGGCGTGGACCTGACGCCCGTGGTGAAAGGCGAGGACCGCGTGGCGCGCGAGCCGGACGGCACGGAGCGCGCGGGCGTGCTCTTCGCCACGGATGACGAAATCACCGAGCCGCTGCCGGTGGATGGCGACCCGCACTCGGTGCAGGACCTGGAGAACTACGCCTTCTTCTGCAAGGTCGTGGACCTGCTGCGCACCGGGAGCAACGGGAAGCTGCCGCCCGCCATGCGGGTGCCCGAGCTGGCGCCGGGGCCGGTGCGCCAGCCGAACCACATCCGCTGCGTGCGGAGCGGCGCGTGGAAGCTGGCTCGCTACTTCGACCCGCACGGCCAGGAGGCCGACCAGTGGGAGCTGTATGACCTGGAGGCGGACCCACTGGAGTCCCACAACCTGCTGGCCGTCAACGGGCCCTTCCCGGCACTGGCGCCCACGGTGCCGCCCCAGCGCCGGGCCCAGGTCTCCGAGAAGGCCACGGAGCTGGGCGCGCTGCTCGCGCGCTACGAGAAGGAGAAGCTGGCGCCCTGGCCCCAGGCGGCGCGCACGAGCGCCGTGGGGACCGGGCAGTAGGCACGGCGGACGCGTTCCAACACGAGAAGGAGAGCTGAGATGGGAATCACGATGTCACCGCAGGAGTACGCCACGGCGTTCCGCCTGCTCGCGACCAGCGCGCGGCACCCGGAGAACATCGAGCAGGCCGTCAAGGAGCGAGTCCTCTCCCACCTGCCCGAGCAGCCCACGCTGCTCGACGTGGGAGCGGGCTCGGGCATGGTGGCGGAGCGGCTCGCGCCGCACTTCAGCGCGCTCACCCTGCTGGAGCCCAATCAGAACCAGATTGCCGGGCTCCAGCTCGCGAAGGCGAAGGTCCTCGTCGAGCCGTTGGAGCGCTACCACGCGAGCGAGAAGTTCGACTTCGTCCTGTGCTCGCACGTCATGTACCACGTGCCCCACTCCGACTGGGCGGGGTTCATCGACCGGCTGCTCTCGTTCGTGCGGCCGGGTGGGTTCTGCATGCTCGTCATGGCCGCCGCGCGGGGCCCCATGTTCGAGCTGTGCAGTGACTTCTCGGAGACGCTGCTCTTCAGCGAGCAGGTGGCGGCCACGGTGCGGCAGATGCGGCTGCCGCACGAGGTCCTCCCGACGATGGCCGGGTTCGTCGCGCGGACCTTCGAGGAGATGTACACGCTCTGCCGCTTCTTCGTGCTCGAGGGCTGTTACACGGCGGAGCAGCTCGCGGCCATGAGCGAGGACGCGGTGCAGAAGCTCGATGCGAAGATTCGCGTGCACGCCGAGCGCTGCCGGGGCGCGGATGGCGTGTACCGGCTGGGGCAGGACGAGGATTTGATCCTCATTCCGAAGTCGTAGCCCCGCCCGTCGGATTCCATCCACCGGGAGACGCATACACACACCTCCGTGAGGCCGCGAGGTTGAGTGCGCGACAGCCCACGGAGGGCGGGCCCATCCCGCCCCTTCCACCGCGTCTATCATTGCCGACGCGGTTGGAGCGGGGGGCTCTCCGTGGAACGAATCCTCATCGTCGATGACGAAGTACAGGTGTGCCGCTCGCTGCTCCGGCTCTTCCGGCGGGAAGGATTCGAGGTTGAGACAGCGGAGGGAGGACCCCAGGCCCTCCTCATGCTCGACACCTTCCGTCCCGACGTCGTGCTCTCCGACTTCCGGATGCCCCGGATGAACGGCGCCGAATTGCTGATGGAGGTCCGGCTCCGGTTCCCGCGCACGCTGCGCATCATCCTCTCCGGCTACTCCGACCTCACGTCCGTCATGGCCTCCGTCAAGGACGGCGAGCTCTGTCGCTACATCACCAAGCCCTGGGACAACGACACGCTGGCCCCCGCCATCCGCGCCATGCTGACGCCGCCCGCGGCGGGTGAGCGCTCATGAGCCGCGCGGCTCCGTCCCCGTCGGAGCTGGCGCGGCGCAACTTCGACGCCCGGGCCCTCGTCGGCGCCGCCCTGCTGTGCGCGCTGCAGGTCATCACCAGCTACGGCCACGGCTTCGAAGTCGCCGAGGTGGCCGCCCTCCTGGTCGCCAAGGTCCTCTTCAACACCTGGGTGGACCACTGGCTCATCCCCCGCATGGGAGGCACAGCGGGCGAGCGGGTGCGCACCGCGGTGAACACGGGCGTCCTTCTCCTCTTGGGACACCTCCAGTCCTGGTCGCTCGTCGTCTGGCTGTGGCTGCCCTTCAACGCGATGATCGCCGACGAGAAGCGCGCCCGGCGGGCCGTCCTCAACCTCGCGTTCCTCGTGGTGTGCGTGGACGTCATGGCGCTCATTCAAGGTGCCCCCGTGGCGCTGCCGCTGGGCTTCAGCGCGCTCACCGGCATCTGCTACCTGTTGGCCCAGGCCCGGCAGGGCTTCATCGAGAGCATGCTGCTGGAGCGCGAGCAGCAGAACGTCCAGCTCCAGCATGCGCACCGGGAGATGGAGGCCCTGCACCAGCGCGCGGTGATGCAGGAGAAGCTGTCCAGCCTGGGCCTGCTCGCGGCGGGCATCGCCCACGAAATCAACAACCCGATGAGCTACGTCACCAGCAACCTCAAGGAGCTGATGGCGGACCTACCGCGCCTCGCCACCTCGCCCGAGCTACTGGAGGAGTACCGGCGGGACATCCTGCCCGCGACGCTCGACGGGCTCCGGCGCGTCAACTCCATCGTCGCGGACCTGCGCCGCTTCGCCCGAGGTGACCCGGAGAGCCTGGAGGAGTACGACCTCAACGAGGAGGTCCGCGCGGCGGCGCGCATCGTCCAGAGCCGCTTCACGCATGACCGCGAGCTGCGCCTGGAGTTCGGCGAATTGCCGCACCTGCTCGGCCGTCCCCGGCAGATTGCCCAGGTGCTCGTCAACCTGATGATCAACGCGGCGGAGGCGCTCGGAGAGACGGGCAACGTCACCGTTCGCACCGCGCTCGACGGCGAGCGAATCCAGGTGACGGTCCGCGACACCGGCGTGGGCATGGACGAGCAGACCTTGAAGAACCTCTTCCAGCCCTTCTTCACCACGAAGCCGGTGGGACAAGGCATGGGGCTGGGGCTCGCCGTCGCCCACGGCATCATCCGCTCGCACGGCGGCACCATCTCCGTGGAGAGCACGCCGGGCAAGGGGACGTGTTTCACGCTGAGCCTCGCCCAGTTCCCTCCCCCGGGCCTGGCCCCGGCCCACCCGCTCCCGGACGAGCGTCCCGCTCACGCCGCGAACCCCTGAGCGAAGGACATCCGGACTCCCTGTTTCCTTCCACGCGCCGGTCCGCCGCGATTTTCGCGGCTGGTACCGCGCGGCCGAAGGGTGAGTCATGTTCGTCGAGTCACGGAAGGGCCGGGCCCGGAGTGTCGTGCCGTCGTGGATGCTGGGCGTCGCCAGCGCGGGGCTGCTCGCCGCGTGCAGCGGAGGTCCCGAGGCTGCTCCAACCCGGCGGCCACGATTTCCAACTCGGGCTCGGCCGAGCAGCGCTTCCTCACGGGCAGGTTCAACAACGACGGCCTGACGGACGTCGCCATGGCGTACCGCGGCTGGACGAGTTACCCGCTGTGCTACTCGACGGGCTCCGGCTGGTCGTGCGCCACTCCGGCGGCCACCGTGTACACGTGGGGCTCGCCCGAGGAGCGCTTCCTCACGGGTGACTTCGATGGGAATGGGCTGACGGACATCGCCCAGGCCTACCGCGCGTGGAGCAGCCACCCGGTGTGTCTGTCCACGGGCGGCGGCTGGTCCTGCTCCAACCCGGGGGCCACCATCTACAACTCGGGGAGCTCCGAGGAGGACTTCATCACCGGCGACTTCAACGGCGACGGCCGCAGCGACATCCTCCAGGCCTACCGTGGCTGGGCCGCGCTGCCGACGTGCTACTCCACGGGCACGGGCTGGTCCTGCGCCGTCAACGCGGCGTCCACGTACAACTCGGGCTCGCCGGAGCAGCAGTACCTCACGGGTGACTTCAACGGCGACGGCCGCACCGACGTCATCCAAGTGTACCGCGGCTGGTCGAGCTACCCCGTGTGTCTGTCCACGGGCACCGGCTGGAGCTGCGGGAGCTGGGCCGCCACCATCTACAACATCGGCACGTACTGAGCTGAGTCGCTGGAACCTCCCCGCGGGAAAGCGCGGGGAGGCTGGCGCCGGGCGGTCAGTAGATGGTCCCGAACCTCCAGGACAGGAGGAGGAACCGGTCTCCAATATCCACCTTGGGGTGGACGACCATGGGAATGGCCAGCCCCAGCTCCAGGCGCTCGAAGAGCACCGCCGAGAACCGCACGTCACCTCCATAAATCAGTGACACGTCGGAACGCACGGCGTTCTCGCGGGTGCCAGCGATGCCCGAGAGTCCAGCCTCGAGGTCCACCAGCCCGCGCTTTCCCCCGACCCTCCAGGATGCGCCCAGCGTCGCATCCCACTCCCTCCCGCTCCATTGACGCGGGGGCACTCCGCGCAACTGCAGTCCGAGGCGGAGATTCCAGTAGAACCCGGTGTCGACCTTGCGCGAGAGGAACATGAGCCCCTGGACTTCGGGGCCACCCACCACTCCCACGCCAATCATGTAACGGAAGCGCAGCGTCGCGTAGCTCGCGTCGAGCAGAGCACCCGCGGCGTAGCTCGTCGCCCGGCCCTCCCAGAACGGCTGACTCCACCACATGCAATCCAGCCGCTCCTCCAGCCCCGCGACTGCGCATTGGCCCAGCTGGCCCACGCCATAGCTCTCATCGAAGCAATAGCCATCACCCTTCGGCCACCTGGCCTGCTTCTCATCGAGCTGGTGCTCGAACATGGCAAGGTGCTCTGAAGGAGACTTGCTCGCGAGCATGCTGTTGCGTGGCAGTTCCTGGCTCGCCTGGAGGGCCCTCGCGACGAACTCGCCAGCGCCGGCGTCCAGCCCGAAGAGTTGGTCGGCGACCACGCAATCCGTGTCGCGTCGTACGAGCTTCGCGTAGCACTGCGCCAGCCTGGCGTCCGTGAAGACGGCGCTTCGCACGGTGTCGGCGCTGCGCCGGCCATTCTCCTGCAGGAACTCCAGCGCATCGAGCTGCCCGCGAATGTAGTCGTGGGTCCGCAGCCCCTTCGACACGAAGCCGGAGAAGTTGACCACGTGCTCCCCGCCCAGGGAGTAGGCACGCCGCGGAATCTGGAGGCGGAGGGCCACGCCAGGGTCTTCGCGCAGCACCTGCCCCAGGTGAAGGTCGGGAACGGTGCTGGTGAGACCTCCGACGAGCCGCCCGTACGTGGCGAGGACGCCGGGTTTCTCCTCCCGGGCCTGGAGCGTCGCCTCGGAGCCCTGCACATCCGGGTCGAGATATAGAATCCGCGTCGAGTCTGGCAGATGCTTGCCCTTCATGAGCCGCAGTGCCAGGGCCACGGGGTTGTTCTCGAGGATGCCTCCGTCGACGAACTTCGTCGTCGTCCGCTCCGGCGCGAAGACACCGGGGGTCGGCTCGGGATGATGGAGGCGGAGCTCCCTGGGCGCGAATGCCAGGGGGAAGGCCCCTGAAGCCGAGAGGATGTTCTGGAGGGTGTTGCCCTTACCGATGAGCGGAAGCTCCTTGTCGCAGGAGTTCGTCAGACAGGCCACGGGGCCCGACCTGCACTCCAGTGAGTGCAGGTCATCACAGGCAAAGGCCGAGCGAATCAGCGTGGGCGTTTCTCGGTAGTGAGGCTGCCCCAAGCCGTCCACGCCGACTTCGAGGTGCAGGGTCTCGGTGAGCTGCGCGAGACCAATCTGCCCACCCACATTCCGGTCGCCGAGCTGCACCTGCCGCTCATCCAGGCGGGTGGCCGTGACGCCCCACCACGTCGGGGACGGCGACGCACGGCCCGGCCGGCATTGGGTGTTGATATAGGTCGCCACACTTTCCACGGCGCTCCCGATGGCGGCGTCATCAAAGGCATGCAGTCGTGGCTTCCGATCCGCGCACAGGATGGGAAAGACGGGATTGCCATCCCGGGTCAGATTCTTCCAATCCAGGTCTTCAACCCATACCTGATAGAATGGGCTGTCCTGCATGGCAGAGGAAAGGCAGCCCTTCTGGAGCGCGAGCGCCGCGACGAAGGCATTGGTGGCTCCAGCGGAAGCTCCGGTGACGACGGGATAGGTGCATCCCGCGTCTCCGCATTGGCTCAGCCACCACCGGGTGTAGACGTCCAGGAAGCCCGCCTGCCATGCGCCCAGACTGACGGCGCCACTGACGACGAGAACCGGCGGTGTCTCGCCATCTCCCACAGGCACAACTTCTGGTGTGGGCTTCTCCTGAGCGGATGCGTGAAGAGAAAGCAAAAGAACGCAGCACGGCAAGGTGCGTAACATGATGTCCCCCCCAACACGGGTCGACGAAACGCTACCAGTGTTGTGTGGGCGCAATTCTAGTCAAGAATTGCCGGCGTGTCGGCGCGTCAGAATTGACCCTCTGCGCGGAGCGCGTCCGACGCGGCGCGCGGGCACGAATGGCGCTCGCGCTGGTGCTGCAAGACGCCAAGGACCGCGGCGACACGGATTGGCGCGACATTCTGCGTGACCTGATCGATCGGCTTACGCGCCCATCGACGGTCTGAGCCCGCCAATGAGGTGCCCGCGTGGGGGAGATGCCGGGCCGTCAGAAGTACTCGGGATGCTCGGCGGCCAGCATCTCCTCCAGCGCGCTCACGTCCTTCAGCAGGTGGTGTTCTGGCGCGATGTTCCTCGCTGCATCCCAGCACCGCCAGGCATCACCCATCTCCCAATCGGAGACGCAGATGTCTCCCAGGTCCTTGTAGGCGCCCGTGAAGTACGGATTGGCCTCGATGACCTCGAGCAGGAGCGCGCGCGCCGCCTGGGATTCACCGAGGGCACGGCGTGCCCCTGCCTCGAAGCTCATGAGGACATGCGCGCGGCGTCCCGCCGACGCCCGAAGCTCGACGAGCGCCGAGGCCATGGCGGCAGCGGCTTCCTTGTTCCTGCTGCTTGGAGGCTGCGACATGACCTCCCGGAAGCGGCGCACGTCCGCGTCAGGGAGGTCCCGCACGAGCTCTCCCAGCCCCGGCACCGTTTCACCGGTCTCCAGCGTCAGCTCGAAGAGCGCGAGCACGCCTTCGAACTTGCGGCCGGCGGCCACCGATTCCTTCACTTCCTGCTGCCGCCGCGTCCTCACCTCGTCGCGGTCAGGGGCGGCGCCGAGGGTGACTCGCTCCAGGATGGCGTCGTCCGGCAGCCCTGGCCCTCCTCGCACCACGCGGCGATGACCGTCGAGCGGAAGCGCGGTGTCCGGCACGGCGTTGGTGGACAGGAGCCGCAGCGTGAAGGTCTCCGCGGGCCAGCCGCGAAGCTCCCGGGCGCTGTAGCGGATTTCGCGCGGCACACGGCGCTCCGAGGCCAGCCGCTCGAGGATGAGCGGATGGCCTCCAAAGCGATAGCGCAGGAACTGGACGAACTGTCTGCCCATGTCGGGCTCGACGCCGGTGCCGTCGTTCGAGGTCGCGAGCAGCCGCCGTCCCGAGGAGGTGACATACACCGTGCGCCCCGCGTCCGATTGGACGGCGATGTCGCTCTGCTGCTTCTTCCCGGAGAAGATGGACCGCAAGAATCCGCCAGGCCCGCTGCTCCGCGACTCCGCGATCGTCCTTCCCCGCGCCTTGTCGAGCACCGAGAGATGGTGCTCCATGATGACGGGCTCGAAGTCCGACCCGTCACCCTTCCCGGCCTCGATGATGGAGCGGCCCATCTCGCGGTTGGGCAGCTCGAAGTGCCGGAAGCAGACGTCCGCGTACAACGACTCGTCGACGTAGGTCCTCGTGCCCTCGTCGAGCTCGATGCGGCGCCGGCGGGCGAAGTCCAGGAGGACCTCCTGCTTTTCGGGCTCGCGATAGCCAATCCATTCGCGCCGCAGCCGGACCTGGACTTCATAGGTCCGCTCGGGGACGGGAGGCTCATCTGGTTTGTGCCTGCCGCCGGACTCCGTGACTTGCAACTTCAGGTCGAGCCCCATGTATCCCCTGCTGTGCCCCTCTCCAACCGGGCGTTGAGTCGAAGGTTCAATATCCAGAACAATCGACGTTGTGGGAGTCGAGCGAGCCCTTCACCCTGTACTGGAACCAGTAGCCGCCAGGCTCCGCGACGGCGGATTCGATTTCAGGCTGGGCCTTGAGCCAGGCCATCGTGGCGGAGAGGTTGGCGCAGGGGTCGCTGAACTCGTCTTCGAGCTTGTCCGCGAACGCCTCCATCTTCTTCCTGGCCGCCTTGGCCTGCCGGCGCTGCTCGCTCACCTCCGCCGCGGTGACAATCTTCACGTCCACGGGATGGCTCAGTTGGACACTGCCGTCGGGGTAACGCATCTCCAACGCCAGTCGCACGGTGCGAGGCTGCTTCGTGTCGAGGACGACCTGGAATCGCTGTTCGGGCGTCTTCTCCTGCACCTTCGCTTCCTGGAGTCGTCGGGAGATTCCACCCTTCGCATCGAGCTCGACCAGGGCGACGTCGGTCGGAATGGGGATGAACCGAGCCGGACGCGCGCCGAGCTCGAGGCTGCCGTCGCCGCCCACGTCGAATTGCGCGAGGGGGCGCGGGTCGTCAATGAACCTGGACTTGCCCGCCAACGCGAGCTGGTTGCGCGGGTCCATCTCCGAAAAGGGTTCCGGCGGCTTGCAGACCACCTTCAGCCTGGCGGTGACGTCCTGTGACACGACGGGAACTCCCTTGCAGTACAGGTCCGCGCGCAGCCGGGCCTCGAGTGGGGAGGGCTTGCCGGCACAGGACTGGCTCACCACGGCCGGCGCCCAGAGCGGAAGCTCGACCGGGAAGCGGGAGCCGCGAGAGTTGGAGTCAGGAGGGAGCGAAAACGTCCGGGGGAGGCCGTACGCATCACCGTTCAGCACCACCTTCTCGAAGGGCTCCTGACACGTCACGTCCAGGAAGCCCTGGACGTAGACCCAGGCCGGAGTGAAGCCGCCGCCCGTCATGCCTTTCAGCGCGCCTCCGACGACATAGGCCGTCGGCGCCTGCTCGAACTCGAGCTCAGGTCTGGGGGGAGGTGGCTGCGCGTTCCTGTCGTTGAGGCGCATGGCGTATTGCATCATCTGGATGTACGTCAGCCTTTTCTCCTGCTCTGGCGGGAGGGGAAGGACAGGGAACTCGTCGGCCGGGCGCGGGTCGGTCCTCGCGAGCGTCACGGACATGAGTCTCTCGTCCACCCGGACCTGGAGCATGAGTGGCTCACTCCACGTGGGCATGAGCGCATCGTGCAGGTCGACCTGGGAGAGCTTCGCGATGGGCCCACGTGCGAAACTCCGTTGTGGCGCATCGATGCGCTCGATGCGCATCCCGCGTTCGAGCCCCACCTTGGCGGCGACACTGCCCCGCTTGACGCGAGTCACCGTCACCTGCTCCCCGTTCGAGCGAACGGAAAAGCCGAGGGGCTCGATGGTGACGGAGATGGGATTGGCCGCGAGGAGCAACGTGCTCACGAGCGCGGACGTCGTGGCTGCCAGGAACATGGAACGCCCTCCTGACAACAGCATTGCAGGAGGGTCGGTCCGGCGTCACGCGGGGCGCCCGTTTTCCGTTCAGCGCCGGAAGCGCGCGACGACCTGCTGCTCGAAGGCGCCGACGTCGTGGTAGTAGCGCTCGACGTCCGCCTGCATCGTCTGCTGGGTATAGGCCTCCGGGCGCGGCTTCTCGATGACGTCGACGATGACCCTCGTGGCGTCCTCGACGCTCTGGGCTCCGGGAAGCACGCGCGAGTCCGGTCCTCCGCCCAATGCATTGCTGCCGAACTCCGTGGCGACGATGCCCGGCATCACCACCGTCACGGTGATGCCCGGGTGCGTCTGCATCAGCTCCAATCGCAGACTGGCACTGAGCCCGTTGAGCGCGTGTTTCGCCGCGGTGTACGCCGAGCGGAACGGGGCGAATGGCAGGCGTGCCAGGCCGCTGGAGACATTCACGATCTGCCCGGCATTGCGCGACTGGAAGTGCGGCAGCACCGCCTGCATGCCATAGAGCGCGCTCTTCACGTTGTCGCGCCACATGGAGTCCATGTCCTCGTCGGTGAGGTCGACCACCGAGCGGGTGATGCCGCGCCCCGCGTTGTTCACCCAGACGTCGATGCGCCCGAAGCGCGCCAGGGCCGCGTCCCTCAGCCGCACCGTGTCCGCCTTCTTCGTGGCGTCCGTGACGACGGCGATGGCCTCGCTGCCCGCGCTGGCCGCGACGGCCTCCAGCTCCGGCTTCCGGCGCGCGGCCAGCACCAGCTTCGCGCCCTTCGCTCCCAACTGCCGCGCCAGCTCCGCTCCGATTCCGGCGCTTGCTCCCGTGATGACGACGACCTTGTCCATGAACGCTCCTGAAGGACCCGTCCGGGTCTGCCCGGCCGCAATGTAGCCGCGCCTGCCTGCTCGCCGGGGAACATCGACGCCGGTGCCCGTGCGCGAGGCGCCTCTGTCCATTCCTCACACCGGGCCCCGGGTGGACTTGTCCGCACGTGGTACCTTCCCCACTCGCTCCATCCGCGGGTCCCACCGAATGTCGTTCCGGTTCTTCTCCTTCGCGCTGCTCATCGGGCTCGGCGCCGTGCTGGGCCACCTGTACCTGTACCGGAGATTGGTGCGGCACCTCGTACATGGCCGCCTGCCGAGGCTCCTGGCCATCTGCGTGCTCGGCGTCATGACGCTCGTGCTGATGGCCCGGCGCACCGTCCTGGATGCGCTCCCGGAGTCCATCGCCGACACCGTCACCGTGGCGACGTACTCCTGGATGGGCGTGGCCTTGTGCCTCGTCATCGTGCTCCTCGTGCTGGACCTCGGCCGGGGGCTCTTCGCGGTGGCCCAGAGGCTCCGGTCCCGGCGGGCCGTGGTGCCGGCTCCGAAGCCGCCACCCTCGCCTGCTCTGGCGGCGACGCCCGCGCCTGCACCGGCATCGACGCCCTCACCTGCTCCTGCGGTCGACGAAGACCGGCGCCGCTTCCTCGCGCGGACGATGGCGGGTGGTGCATTCCTCGCGGGCGGCGGCATGGCCGCGTACGGGAGCTGGAGGGCGTTCTCTCCACCGCTCGTCACCGAGCTCGCGGTGAAGGTTCCGAAGCTGCCCCGCGCGCTGGATGGGCTCACCATCGTCCAGCTCACCGACATCCACGTGGGCCCCTTCATCCGGCGCCGGTACATGGACGCGCTCGTACAGCAGGCCAATGCGCTCAAGCCGGACCTCTTCGCGATCACGGGTGACCTGGTCGACGGCGACGTGCCCACGCTGGGCGAGTCCGTCTCCGCGCTCTCTGGGCTGAAGTCGCGCTACGGCAGCTTCTTCGTCACCGGCAACCACGACTACTACTCGGGCGACGAGGAGTGGACGGAGTTCCTCCAGTCGCTCGGCATCCAGGTGCTGCGCAACCGCCACGTGCGCATTGGTGACGCGGGCGCGTCGCTGGACCTCGTCGGCGTGGATGACTGGGGCGGCGGGCGGCGGAGGAGCCGGCCGGGCTATGACCTTGACCGGGCGCTCGCCGGGAGGGATTCGGAGCGCGCCGCGGTGCTGCTCGCGCACCAGCCGGCGAACTTCACCGTCGCCGCCGAGCGCGGCGTGGACCTCCAGATTTCAGGCCACACGCACGGCGGGCAGCTCGTGCCGATGACGCTCTTCATCGGCCTCGCGTGGGAGCACGCGGCCGGGCTCTACCAGCACGGTGACTCGCACATCTACGTCAGCCGGGGCTGCGGCTTCTGGGGCCCGCCGATGCGCGTCGGCAGTCCGCCCGAAATCGTCAAGCTCGTGCTGACGGCATGAGCGCGCCGCTCAAGACATGCGGACGCGCGGCGTGTAGCGCAAGAACTGCTGCGCATGGCTGCAGCTCCCGCACGAGAGCCGGACCTGGAACTCGCCACCCTGCGAGGGCGTGGCGGGGCTCACCGTCCTCGTGACTTCCTGGGCCGCGTCGTGCCCGCACTTCTCGCAGGTCACCTTGCGCGGGAAGGGCTCCAGCGAGTGGCGGATGACCACCAGACCCTGCTCGCACGCGCCACACCACCACACGTGATAGTCCGCCGTGCCGAGCCGCTCCTCGTGCTGCTGTGCCTCGTCGAGGTGCGCGTCCTCCGCCTCCTCGTCGAGCAGCACGCGCGCATTGCCGCATCGGTTGCATCGGGTCAGGTCCGCGCCCTGATTCAGCGAGCGCAACCACCGCACGCCCATCACCCCGGCCACGACCGCCACCACCGCGAAGAGGAGCGAGAGGCTCATGACACACGCTCCAACGCCATCGGGTGAAGCACCACTCCCGTGAGGCCGTGCAGGGCCACGGTGGGCGCGCCGCTCACGACACGGGCTCCAGGTCCACCTGGTGAAGCACCGCCCCCGTGAGGTCATGCAGGGCCACGGTGAGCGCGCCGCTCTTCCCCTGGATGCGGACGCTGCCGAAGTACTGCTGCCCCTCCCAGGGGGCCGGGTTCTCCCCGGTGACGGGACGGTGCCAGCGGACCTCGGGACCGAAGGTGTCGTCCAGCGGGTTGGGCCCGAAGGTGCCCGCGTGCAGCGGCCCCGCGACGAACTCCCAGAACGGGTCGAAGTCGCGGAAGCGCGCGCGGTCCGGGTGGTAGTGGTGCGCGGCCGGGTAGTGCACGTCCGCCGTGAGGAAGAGCACGTTGCGCACGCGGCGCGCCTTGAGGAAGGACAAGAGCTCGGCCAGCTCCAGCTCGCGGCCCAGCGGCGCTCCCGGGCCATTGGCCCACGCCTCCATGTGCGCGCCGTCCGGATGCTTGCCGTCGGGGATGATGAGGCCCAGCGGCATGCTGGTGGCAATCACCTTCCACGTCGCGGTGGACGCGGCGAGCGCGGCCTTCAGCCCGTCCAACTGCGCGCGGCCCAGGAAGGCCGTCTCCGGGCCGGGGCGCTCCTGGCGGTTGACGGTGTTGGGCCCGCGGAAGGCGCGCACGTCGGGGATGAACACGTCCAGGTGCGGGCCGTACGCGAGCTGCCGATGGATGCGGCCCTCGGCGCGCGCGGTGCCGCCCACTGGTGAGTACTCGAAGAAGGCCTGGCGGGCCCGCGTCGCCAGCACGCCCGCGTCGGACACCTGCGTGTAGCGCGCGTCGTCCGCGAGACTCCGGCCCGGGTACCAGTTGTTGCGAACCTCGTGGTCGTCCCACTGGTAGGCAATGGGCACCTCGCGAGCGAAGGCGCGCAGCTCGTCGTCGAGGAAGTTGTAGGCGAAGTTGCCCCGGAACTCCTCCAGCGTCTCGGCCACCTTCGCCTTCGCGGGCGTCACGCGGTTGCGCCACACGCGCCCGTCCGCGAGCGACACCTCGGGCAGGAGCGGGTTGTCCGCGTAGATGACGTCACCGACGTGCAGGAAGAAGTCGGGACGCAGCGTGCGCATGGCGCCGTAGCCCTTGTAGCCGCCCCACTCCGGGTTGATGCCCCAGCCCTGCCCGCACACGTCGGCGCTCCACGTGAAGTGGATGTCGCGAGGGCTGTCCGGCGCCGTGAGGAAGCGCCCCTGCCAGGCCTCCCCCGAGCGGCCTCCGGCTTCCGCGAGGACGCGCACGTGGACCTCGCGTCCCGCCGGCAGCCCCATGAGGTCCACCACGCCGGTGAAGTCCGTCTCGCCGCTCAGCACCGGCCCCTCCACGCGGTGCACGCCCTTCACGAGCTTCGGGTCCTCGCTCCACTCCACGACGAGCTGGGAGACCCGGTCCGCCTTCCCCCACACCGTGACGGCGCCGGCCCGCACGTCGCCGAGCTGGGCGCCCAGCGGCAGAGAGGGCGCGGGGCGCGGAGAGACGGTGCGGCGCAGCTCGGACGGCGCGGCACAGCCAGCGGCCGTGAGCGCGAGCCCCTTCAACACGATGCGGCGAGGCAGGACGGGCACGAGGTGGGTCTCCAATCTCCAATCGCGGGGGCAGGCAGGCTAGCAGCGCCCGCCGCCTGGGAGCGGCACTCAGCGCCCATACCGGGAGTGCTCCCTTCGTGCGGACGGAGCGGAAACGCGCGCCCGGGGTGGAGCCCGGAGGCCGGGGAGGCAGGCAGCCCCAGCGCGGAAGGCGGCAGTCGAGCGACTTCGGGTATGCTCCCACGCCCATCAGGACCCGTGAGGGCGGGTCCGCGGAAAGCTCTCCATTGGCAGTTCAGGACCGGGCCGGGGCAACGCCCCTGGGCCCCGCTCGAAAGGCATACACGATGAAGCGACTCGGCAAGGTCGGTCTGGTACTCGGAGTTCTCGCCCTGGGTGGCCCCTTCGGCTGTACCGACGAGAAGGCGGAGGCCGCCAAGACGCATCGCATCAAGGGCAGCGACCACATGAGCAAGAAGGAGTGGAAGGAGGCTGCCGCCGAGTACGCCCTTTCCCTCGAGGCCGACCCGAAACAAGAGAAGCTCCTGGAGAAGAAGGCCTACGCGCACATGCAGGTCGGCCAGATGGCCGAGGCCTCCCAGACGGTCCTGAAGATGCTCGAGTTCAAGACCACCCCGGCCGACAAGGCCGAGGTCTACCGGACGCTCGCCTCCATGCACATGACGGGCGGCACCACCGAGGACGCCGAGAAGTACTTCAACGAGGCGCTCAAGCTCGAGCCGAAGGACGAGGCGTCGCTCGGGTGGATCGCGGAGATCTACGCGCAGCGCGGCGGCGCCCGCTCCATGACGGCGCCCGTCGTCAAGGCGGACCTGGAGAAGGCGCTCAGCTATTACGACCAGGTGCTGGCCATCAACGTGAACTCGGCCAACACGTACCTCAACAAGCGCGTCGTCATGGGCCGCCTCGTGGCGTACGAGCAGCAGCAGAAGGACCAGGCGCTGTCCGAGGCCGCGGAGAACTCCAAGGACAAGGCCATCGTCGACGAGGCCAACGCCCGCGCCGCCGAGTCCCAGAAGCGCATCGACGAGTACCAGGCGCAGTTCGCGGAGATGACCAAGAAGTTCAGCGAGGCCACCAAGGCCGCCAAGGCCGCGGGCAACGCGCCGCCGGCCCAGGCCACCAACAAGCCGTAGCTGTCACGCCGCCACTGGCGCGAACGAGGGCCTGACACCGCGAGCCGGTGTCGGGCCCTTCGCTTTTCAGGCCCCCAGGCTCCGGTGAGTGTCCACTCATCGAGTCTCGCGGAATTCTTCCTGCCCCCTGCTCCGTCCTGGCCGTACGCTGCGCGCCTCAACATCCAGAACGGGAGAGTCGTATATGGACATCCGCGCAGCGGTGGCGCTCGAGGCGGGCAAGCCCCTGAGCATCGAGACGGTGCACCTCGAAGGACCGAAGGCCGGTGAGGTGCTCGTCGAGTTGAAGGCCACCGGCATCTGCCACACGGATGATTTCACCCTGTCGGGGAGTGACCCGGAGGGGTTGTTCCCCTGCATCCTCGGCCACGAGGGCGCGGGCATCATCGTGGACGTGGGCCCGGGCGTGACGTCCGTGAAGAAGGGCGACCACGTCATCCCGCTGTACACGCCCGAGTGCCGGCAGTGTAAGTCGTGCCTGTCTCGCAAGACGAACCTGTGTACGGCCATCCGCGCCACGCAGGGCAAGGGGCTGATGCCGGACGGCACCAGCCGCTTCCGCATCGGCAAGACGCCGGTGCACCACTACATGGGCACGTCCACCTTCGCGCAGTACACGGTGCTGCCGGAGATTGCGGTGGCGAAGATTCGCGAGGACGCCCCGTTCGACAAGGTCTGCTACATCGGCTGCGGCGTGACGACGGGCGTGGGCGCGGTCGTCTACACCGCGAAGGTGGAGCCGGGCGCGAAGGTGGTGGTGTTCGGCCTGGGCGGCATCGGCCTCAACGTGGTGCAGGCCGCGCGCATGGTGGGCGCGGACCAGATTGTCGGCGTGGACATCAACCCCGCGCGCAAGGCGATGGCGGAGAAGTTCGGCCTCACGCACTTCGTGAATCCGAAGGAGGTGGAGGGGGATTTGGTGCCGTACCTCGTCAACCTCACCGGCGGCGGCGCGGACTACAGCTTCGAGTGCATCGGCAACGTGAACACCATGCGGCAGGCGCTGGAGTGCTGCCACCGCGGCTGGGGCGAGAGCATCATCATCGGCGTGGCGGGCGCGGGGCAGGAGATTCGCACGCGGCCGTTCCAGCTCGTCACCGGGCGCGTGTGGAAGGGCAGCGCCTTCGGCGGCGCGCGCGGGCGCACGGACGTGCCGAAAATCGTCGACTGGTACATGGAGGGGAAGATCAACGTCGACGACCTGGTGACGCACACGCTGAAGCTGGAGGACATCAACAAGGGCTTCGAGCTCATGCACCGGGGCGAGTCCATCCGGAGCGTGGTGAAGTACTCATGAGCGTGGGCCCCACCCTGCTGTCCGAGCACCGCTGCTTCGACGGCACCGTCGGCTTCTACCGGCACGCGTCCGAGGCGTGCGGGGGCGACATGCGCTTCGGCGTCTTCGTCCCGCCGCAAGCCCGCGAGCGCAAGGTGCCGGTGCTCTACTACCTGGCGGGCCTCACCTGCACGGAGGACACGTTCCTCATCAAGGGCGGCGCGCAGCGCATGGCGGCGCAACTGGGAATCATGCTCGTGGCTCCGGACACCAGCCCTCGCGGCGCGGGCTACCCGGGAGAGGACGCGTCCTGGGACTTCGGCGTGGGTGCGGGCTTCTACCTGGATGCCACGCAGGCGCCGTGGTCCGCGCGCTACCGCATGGGCACGTACGTGACGAAGGAATTGCCGGCGCTCATCGCCGCGCACTTCCCCGCGCGCGCGGACCGCGAGGGCATCTTCGGGCACTCCATGGGCGGGCATGGCGCGCTGGTGTGCGCGCTGCGCAACCCGGGGCGCTATCGCTCCGTGTCCGCCTTCGCGCCCATCGCCGCGCCCATGCGCGTGCCGTGGGGGCAGAAGGCGTTCCGTGGCTACCTCGGTGAGGACACCTCCCAGTGGCGCGAGTACGACGCCACGGAGCTGCTGCGCGCTTCGAAGGCGCGGCTGCCGCCGCTGCTCGTGGACCAGGGCACGTCGGACAAGTTCCTCCAGGAGCAGCTCAAGCCGGAGCTCCTGCGCGAGGCCTGCGAGGCGGTGGGCCAGCCGCTGAACCTCCGCATCCACGAGGGGTACGACCACGGCTACTACTTCGTCTCCACGTTCATGGAGGACCACCTCCGCCACCACGCGGCGGCGCTGAACGCGTAGCGGTGGCGTGGGGCCGCTGGGGAAGCATGCCAGCGGCCCCGTGTCTCATCAGCGCAGGAAGCCCTCCAGGACTCCGGCGACGTTGGTGCCGATGTCCTCCACCGCGTAGCCGCCTTCCTGCACGAAGACGGTGGGCACCTTCAGCTCCGCGAGCCGTTGGCCCATCAGAGGGAAGTGCCGCGCCGCGAGCTTGAAGTGGCTGATGGGGTCGCCCTCGTAGGTGTCGACGCCCAGTGACACGACCAGTGCGTCCGGCGAGAAGCGGCCGACGGCCTCCATCGCAGCGTCCAGCGTGCGGCTGTACGTCTCCCATGTGGTGCCGTGCGGCAGCGGGAAGTTGAAGGTGTAGCCCTCCCCTGCCCCCGCGCCGCGCTCGTCCGCGTACCCGAGGAAGTAGGGGTACTCGGTCTCCGGCGAGCCGTGGATGGAGACGAAGAGCACGTCCGAGCGCTCCCAGAAGATGTCCTGGGTGCCGTTGCCGTGGTGGTAGTCCACGTCCAGCACGGCGACGCGCGCGAAGCCGTGGTCTCGCAGGTACTGCGCGGCGAGGGCGGCGTTGTTGAGGAAGCAGTAACCCCCGTACATGGAATGCCCGGCGTGGTGCCCAGGAGGGCGGCACAGGGCGTAGGCGCTCTTCCCTCCCTCGGAGACCCACGCGGCGGCCGTCAGTGCGCAGCGGGCGGCGGCGAGCGCTGCGTCCCAGGTGCCCTCGACGATGGGCGTGCCCGAGTCGAAGGCGTAGTAGCCCATCTTCCCGTTGATGCCGGAGGGGATGTGGTCCCTGCGCATGCCCCGGGCGGGAAAGGCGCCCGGCAGCATGAAGCCCTCCTTGCCGAGGCCGCGCCACTCCGCGTGGGCGGTGCGCAGGAACTCGACGAAGCCGGCGTCGTGGACGCGCAGCAGTGAGTCCTCGGCGAACGGGCGCGGCTCGGCGACTTCGAAGCCCGCGCGCTGCACCGCCTTCAGGATGTAGTCGGCGCGCACCGGCATCTCGAAGCACGGCACCAGCTCGCCGCGATGCAGCTCCTTGCCTCCATCGTGACGGGCGTGCAGTGGGGAGTGGACGACTTTCACCGAGGACTCCGGGGAGGGAATGGGCGCGGGAACTCTGACAAGCGCGTCGGGTGCCGCACAAGGCCGGGGCCGTGCCCGCATCCGGGAGTGACAGTTCGGTGCTCTGGCGGTGTTTCCTTCTCCGACGCAGGTCATGGCGACGGCCTGGCTCTGGAGACGGAACATGCGGAACGGACGACAGGGACTGTGGGCCGGGCTCACGGTGCTGGCGGCGGTGCTCACCGGCTGTATCGACGGGCCCTATGTGGAGGGCAGCGGGCACGTCATCGAGGAGGAGCGGCAGGTGGCCGACTTCGTGGGCCTGGAGCTCGAGGACGGCCTCGACGTCTCGGTGAGGGTGGAGCCGGGCGAGCAGGCGAAGGTGCGCATCGTGGGGGATGACAACCTGGTGGAGCTGCTGCGGACGGAGAACGTTCCAGGCGAGCGGCTCCGGGTGCATTTCCGCGACGGGGACGTCGGGCACTGGGACTCGGAGCACCCGCTGCGCGCGGAGGTGACGGTGCCTCGGCTGGAGTCCGTGGAGCGCTCGGGCGGCGGGACGGTGGAGGTCGGTGGACGGCTCGACTCCGATTCCTTCGAGGTCACCGCGAGCGGTGGAGGCCGGGTGCGGGTGAACGGTCTCGCCACCCGGCTGCTCACGCTTCAGGTCAGTGGCGGTGCCGATGTCATCCTGGAGGGCTCGTCCACGCGCGTGGAGAGCTCCACCTCGGGTGGAGGCACGCTGCGTGCGCTCGGGTTCTGCGCTCGCGAGGCCACGCTGTCGTGCAGTGGTGGCGGTGAGGTCTCCATGTGCGTCTCGGAGAGCCTCGACGTGAATGCCTCGGGCGGCGGAAGCGTGCACATCCTTGGCCGGCCCACCGTTCGCGAGCGGAACCTGAGCGGCGGTGCTTCACTCACGTTCGAGTGAGGCCACGGGGTGGCCGGCGCGGCTTCACCGACGGCGCCGGCCGCCGCCTCCCCCGAAGAGCACCAGCAGGATGCCACCGGCCAACGCCGCGCCTCCGCCCGTGAGGTACATGGTGGTGCGCTCGGTGTTGCGTCCGGTGAAGACCTCGGTGACACGCTCCGCCATCGAGTCCCTGGCGCGCAGTCCCGTCCACAGCAACACGCCTCCCGCGACGGCGAGCATCACTCCCACGAGCCGGACGAATCCCACGCACTGCCTCCTTGCGAGTCGCGCGGAGCATACCCGCCGAGACCGAGTGCACGCCGCGATAAGCCACGGGCACCCGGTGGGCTGCCTGCCTTTGACGGACGAGCGGGTGATGCGTAGGGTGAGCGATCCGCGTGCGGAGGTGGAGCTGGTCTCCCGAGGGCCCGCACGGAAGGGCGGAGGACTCACGGTGGCCTTCACCGCGCGTGGCTCCGCTTCCTGGTGGAGGGCCATGCGATGGCGGCTGCGTCCCAATCCCCCGTGCTTCCTTCCGCCGAGCGCCTGAACCGGCCCCGGCGAATGGCGGTCGAGGCGCTCGGCTGCGGGCTGCTGGTGGTGGCCCTCGAAGGTGCCCACCACGGCGCCGAGCACCTCGGCGTGAGCGCCACCGACGGTCGGCTGTTCATGTCGCTCGCGGCCGGCGCGGTGCTGGCGTGCCTCACGCTGGTGCTCCAGCCGCTCTCCGGCGCGCACTTCAATCCCGCCCTCACCTTCGCGGATGCGCTCGAGGACGGCACGCCGTGGGGGGACGTGCCCCGGTATGTGCTGGCCCAGCTCGGCGGTGGCCTCGCGGGCCGCCTCGTCGCGCACCTCATGTGCGGCGAGCCGGTGCTCATCTCCACGCACCTGCCCTCGGCCAGCATGGGGCAGTTCCTCACGGAGCTGGTCTCCACCTTCGGCCTGCTGGTGGTGGTCCGGGGCTGTGTGCGGAGCCGACCTTCCGCCACGCCGCTCGCCGTGGCCGGCTATGTGGCCGCCACCGTGTGGTTCACCGACTCGCGCTCGCTGGCCAACCCCGCGCTCATCCTTGCCCGTGCGGTCAGCACCCGCGCCAGCGCCGTGCACCCGATGGACGTGGAGTCCTTCGTCGCGGCGCAGATGCTCGGTGCGGCGCTCGCGGTGTGTCTGTTCCGTTGGTTGCAGGCGCCGACCTCGAAGCCGGCCCGCACGTGGACGCTCATCTTCCAGTGCTCGCAGCCCCAGGTGGCCGAGCTGGCCGTGTCCCTCTTCAACCAGCTCGCATCCCCCGAGCGGGCGCGCGCCGTCGCGGATGAGACGCGGAAGGAACCTGCTCCGGACGGGCTTCCGCCTCTCGTGGTTCGGCTGGTGCTGCCGGGTGAGGCTCCGGCGGTGGACGCTATCAACGGCGTGTCCTGGAGCCTGCCCGTCCGCGCGAGTGCCACGCCTGACGAGGAACGGCAGCTCCGCGCGGCCCTTCGCGAGCCCATGCAGCGGCTGCTTCGCGAGCGCGGCTGGCGGAGGCTGTACCCCGTTGGCGGCGCGGCGCATGAGGTCCCCCGCGAAACCACCTGAACCTCGGCTCTTTCATCCTTCCAACCGGGAAGGCAGGTCATTCAGCTTCGCGGATGAGGTCCGTGCCGCTGGCGGAGAACGCCAGCGGCTCGTGGACGACGTCAGCGTTTCTTGCGCCCCGGTGACTTCTTCTTCGCGGCGGGCCGAGGCTTCGCGCTCTTCACGGCACGGGCCTTCGCCGGCTTCGCGGTCTTCGCTCCCCGCGCCGGCTTCGCCGCCTTCTTTGGAGCCTTTTTCGCCGCCTTCGTGGGGGCCTTGGCAGCGGGCTTCTTCTTCGCGGGCGCGCGCTTCTTCCCCACGGCCTTCTTGCCTGCTGCCTTCCGTTTCGGGCCTCGCGCGGGGGCGGCCTCCACCTCCTCGCGGGCGGAGGGCACCGCCTCGGGCGCGGCGCTCACCTGCTCAGGCTCGGTGGGCACACGCTCCGGAGCCGCGTGCTCGGCGGGCGCGGACGGCGGGGCCTCGGCGGCGGGCCGCACGGAGACACCCGGGCCCGTCTCCTCGGCAGGCGGCGCGAAGGCGGCCTGGCGCTCTCCGGGCGTGACGGCCGGCGTCTCGGACGCTTCGGGTCGCGACTCGGCGGTCTCCCAATCGAAGGCCGGCGTCTCGGGCCGGGGCCGGGGCGCGGGGAAGCGAGGCCCGGGGCCGGGCTGCTGCCGCTGCTCCCTTCCGGGCTTCTTCGTACCGTGCTTGGGGTGGTGGGCCGCGCCTCGTGCCTCCGGCCTGCCCCCCTTGTGCTGCGACGCCAGCGCGCGGAGACGGTCGAAGCCCGGATGCGGCGACCTCGTGGCTTCGTCACCAGCGCCCTGCGCGGGCATCTCCCACGCCTGGAGGCCCGGCTCCTCCCGTGCCTCCTGGCCCACTCCCGCCTCGGGAGCTTGGGATGCCTGCGGCAGCGCCTCGGCCTCCGACGCGGGCAATTCCGGCCGGACGAACATCCTCCGCTTCGGCCCCTTCGTCGGCCCGGTGGAAGCAGCGGGCCGCTGCGGCTCCGCGTCCTTCCACGTGCGCTGGAACCGGGAGCCGGCGCGCGCCGGTGCGGCCTCCTCGCGGCGGCCCTCTCGCACGAAGCGTCCGCGTGGGCCCGCGCGAGCCGGCTCCTCCTGGTGGCCCTGCGCCGCGGCGGCCTCGCGCTCACGGCGGCCCGGACGTCCTGCCCGCTCGCGGCCGTGGCCTCTCGGCGCCTCGGCCTCCCACTCGCGGCGGCGGTGCGGGCCGGCCCTCTCGACGCGGGCCAGCACGGCCTCGCCCTCGAACTGGAGCGCCTCGAAGTCCATCTTCCGCGCCGTCACATTCACGGACTGGAGCCGCACGCGCAGCTTCTGTCCCACGCGCACGCGGCGCCCGTGGGCGTACACCAGCGCGTGCGTCTGCTTGTCCAGCTTCGCGCCCGGACCCAGCGTCTCCGCCTTCACGAGCCCTTCCACGTGCGCCTCGTCCAGTTCGACGAAGAAGCCGAAGTCGGTAATCGCCGCCACCGTCGCGGCGAACTCCTCGCCCACGCGGTCCTTCATCAGCAGGCACGCGTAGAAGGACACCACCTCTCGCTCCACCTGCATGGCCGCGCGCTCGCGCTCCGAGCACTGCACGGCCATGTCCTCGAGCTGGGCCTCCTCTCGCTCCAGCATGGCCTGCGAGGGCTTCCGTCCGTGCCGAGCCCAGTGCGCCTTCAACAGCCGGTGCACCAGCAGGTCCGGATAGCGGCGAATCGGCGAGGTGAAGTGCAGGTAGTGCTCCGCCGCCAGGCCGTAGTGCCCCACGCGCGACGCCGTGTAGATGGCCTGCATCATGGAGCGCAGCAGGAGCTGGTTCAGCGCCCGCTGCTCCGGGTGGCCCGCGAGCTGGCTGATGAATGCGTCCAGCTCCTTCGAGGGCACGCCGTCCTCGAAGCGCAGCTTGAAGCCATACGCCTCCGCCAGCGCGGCGAACGTGGCCAGCTTCTCCGGGTCCGGCTCGCCGTGGAACCGGTACACCGTGGGCAGGCCCTCGTCCTGGAAGAAGCGCGCCACCGCCTCGTTGGCGGCGAGCATGCATTCTTCAATCAGTCGGTGACTGTCCTTCCGCTCGCGCTTCTCCATGCGCAGCGGCAGGCCGTCCTTGCCCAGCATCACCTTGTGCTCGGGCAGGTCGAAGTCGATGGCGCCGCGCTCCTTGCGCATCTTCATCAGCGCGCGCGCCAGCGCCATGAGCTGCTCGAAGTGCGGCTTGAAGGCATTGCGGTGCGGCACGTCCTTGCCGTCGAGGACGTCCTGCACCTCGTTGTACGTGCACCGCGCGGCGCTGCGCATCACCGCCGGGTACAGCTCGTACGAGCGACGCTGGCCGTGGCGGTCGAACGTCATGTCCGCCACCATGCACAGCCGGTCTTCATCCGGCCGCAGCGAGCAGATGCCGTTGCTCAGCCGCTCCGGAAGCATGGGCAGCACGCGGTCCGGCAGGTACACGGACGTGGCGCGCCGCAGCGCCTCCGCGTCCAGCGCACTGCCCCGGCGCACGTAGTGGGACACATCGGCAATGGCCACCACCAGCCGCCACCCGTCCCCGTGCGGCTCGGTGTAGACGGCGTCGTCGAAGTCGCGCGCGTCCTCGCCGTCGATGGTGATGAGCGGCATGGAGCGCAAGTCACGCCGGCCCTCGCCGCGCGCCTCCTCCTCCGTCACCGTCACCGCGTAGCGGTCCGCCTCGTCCATCGCCTCGGGAGGGAACTCGTCGGAGAAGCCCTGCGAGAAGGCGGTGCCCAGCACCTCGGCGCTCGGCTCTCCGGGCTTGCCGAGCGAGCCGGCCACCTCGCCGAAGAGACCACGGCTCGGGTCCAGCAGGTGCGCGCCCACGCCGAGCCGCACCTTCACCAGGTCCCCCTCCTGCGCCATCTGCGTGAAGGGGACGCGGATGGGGCCCGGAAGGCTCGTGTCCGTGGGGTACACCACCGCGTGGCGGCCCTGCTCCACGTAGGTGCCCACCGCCAGCTCGCGGCGGCGGTCCACCACGTGCACCAGCCGGCCCTCGAAGCGCCCGGGGCGGCCACTGACCTCCACCACCACCCGGTCATTGTCGAGCGCCCGCTGCGCCTCGCCCGGCGGCAGGAAGATGTTCTCCCCCTCGCCGGACACCGGGTGCACGAAGCCGTAGCCGTCGCGGTGGACGTGGAGGATGCCCTCCACCGTGTTCAATTCCTCGCCCTCGAAGCCCCGGCGTCCGCGCGGAGCGAAGCGCTCCGCGCCGCCGCCCCGCCGGAAGCCACCGCCCCGGGCGGACTCCTGACCGAAGGAGCCCCGGCGCTCGCGGCCACGCCCGCCGCGCTGCTCGCGGTGGCGCCCGGAGTCCTGGCCCGGCCGCTCCTGGAAGCCCTGGCCCGACGGGTGTTCGCGCCCCTGGGGGCCACGGAACGGGCGCTGCTCGCGCTCACTCCACTCCGGACGCGCGGCCCCGGGGCCCTTGCCGCTCCACGGGCTCGGCGGAAGCTCCTGCTCCCCTCCGTCATGGCGCCGCTCCGGTGCGGGGGCCTCCATGGGGAGGAAGCGCTTGCCTTCCTTGAGGATGGCCCCCTTGCGGACGAGCTCGCGCAGCGCGCGCTTCAGCTCGGTCTGTTGTCCGGGGTGCAGGCCGGCGAGCCGGAGGAGCTCCTTGATGCCCAGCGGGTGGTCGGCGTCTGCGAGGATCTGCTTGAGTTGGTCTGGAGAGAGGCTCACGGGTGGTGTCGCGGCTCGGCCGCTACGGGAACGGGTAAGCCCGGATGGACCGGACGGGAACCCCCCGGCGGCCGGCCGCCTCCCGGAGCCTGCTCCGGGCGACGCCCCTCAGGGCTTGACCGTGACGTTGATCTTGAACGAGCGGTCCACCTGGGCAGGGGTCAGCGCCTTGGCCAGGAAGAACTCGACCTCGAAGGTGCCCGGGTTGCGGGGCGTGAAGAAGAACTCGCGGGTGGCCGGTCCGCCGTTGGGACCGGGCTCGAAGTTGGCCTCGCGCAGGCCCACGCGCTTGGCCACCGTGGGCTCGATGGCCCACGTGTAGCCGGGCTGCTCCGGCAGCCGCACGGTGAGGCCGTGGTTGAGCTTCACGTCCACGGACGTGGGCACCTCGCCCTCGATGTGGACCAGCTCCATCTCGTCGCGGGAGACGGCGCGGGCCTCGGAGGGACGCGGCTCCACCGACTCGGCGGCGATGCGGCCGCCCCAGCCGGACGTCTTGTCCACCACGCCCTGAATCTGGAGCGTGTGGCCCACGTTCTTGCGCAGCGCCTTGGTGGCGGCCTTGCCCTCGAGGATGAAGGACACCTGCTGGCGGGTGCCGCCGTTGGACACCACGAGGACGAACTCCTCGCCCGTCATCTCGAGGTTGCCGCGGATGGACGCGAAGCCCTTGATGCCCGCGCCCATGCCGGCCGCCGTCACCATGGAGACCTCGCCGGGGGACAGGTAGCGCAGGCGCGGCTCCGTCTCCGCGGGGGGCGCCTCCACGACCTCGGCCTCCGGCTTCTTCGCCGAGTACTTGCGCACGTCCACCACGCCGCCGTGGTTGGTCGTCTTGCGGATCAGCCCGCTGACGGAGACCTTGTGGTCCACGTAGGCTGGCAGCACTTCCTGATCCGGCCCCTGCAGGAGGAAGGTCAGCTCGCGCTTGTCGCGCCCCACCACCACGAGGTGCGGCATCTCGTTCACGAGCACGAGGCGGCCCTTGAGGCTGCCCTCGCCCATGACGCCGCGGCCCTCGCCGGCGGTGAGCAGCTGCTCCATCTCACGCTTGGTGAGCGGCTCGCCTGGGGGCGGAAGCTTGGTGGCGCGCGGGCGCGGGCGGTCCGCGGCCGGAGTGGCGGGCACCTGCGCGGCGCCACCCGACTTCGCGGCCGCCTTGCCACCCGCGGCCTTCGCGGCGGGCGCCTTGGCGGGGGCAGCGGCCTTGGCCGTGGCCGGAACAGCCGCCGCCTTCTTCGCGGCGGGCGCCTTGGCGGCAGCGGCCTTCGGAGCCTTCTCCTCTGGGGTTTTCTCCGGTGCGGCCTTCTCTGGTGCGGCCTTCTTCGCCGCGCTCTTGGCTCCCTTGGTCACTTCAGACGCCGCCTTCACCAGTTTCGTCGCAGCCTTCGCCACGCGCTTGGAAGCGTTCTTGATCAGATCCAGCCGGGCGGTGTTGTCCTTCTTCGCAGCGGGCTTTGCGCCAGCCTTGCCAGCGGGAGTCGTCTTCTTGGCCCCGGACTTGGGCTTGGCCATCGACGCAGTCTCCTTGAGAGTTCCCGTGTCCTTTCAACGGGTTGGCGGGCCGACCCAAGGGGGCAGGCAAGCCTCGCGATCACGATTGCTTGTAATGGTGATCAGTGGGGCTGTCAAACTAACACTTGATTTTCTCACGGACTTTGTCCGCGACGCGGGGCCAAGCCAGGGGCTCCAACCATGGCTATAAGCCGGGCATGAACGACGCCGCCACATTGCTGTCCGTCGAGGAGGCTCGCGCCCAGGTCCTGGTCCTGGCCACCCCGCTGCCCGCCGAGTGGGTGCCCCTGGAAAACGCCCTGGGCCGCACCCTGGCCGACGACGTGACGGCGCAGCGCACCCTGCCCCCCTGGGACAACTCGGCCATGGACGGCTACGCGGTGCGCAGCGCGGACCTGGCGGGGCCGCTGCCGGTGCGGCTCGTGGTGGGGGAGACCGTCTACGCCGGGGCCTCGCCGAAGCAGGAGGTGAAGCCCGGCACGTGCGCGCGAATCATGACGGGGGCCCCCCTGCCCCCCGGCGCCGACGCGGTGGTGATGCGCGAGCGCACCCGCCCGGTGCCCGACGGAGGGGCTGATCAGGTGGACATCCTGGAGGCGGTGGGCCCCGGCAGCTTCGTCCGGCCCCGAGGCGAGGATGCCCGGGAGGGCCAGGTGCTGCTGCCCCGGGGGACGCCGCTGGGCATCCCCGAGCTGGGGCTGCTCTGGGCCCAGGGCCAGCTGTCCGCGCCGGTGCCGCGCGCGCCCCGGGTGGCCATCCTCTCCACCGGCGACGAGCTGTGCCGCGCCGACGAGCCCCCCCAGGGCCGAATCGTCGACACCAACGCCCCGTCGCTGGCGCTGGCGGTGCGGCGGGCGGGCGGCGTGCCGGTGTTGCTGGGCATCGCCCGGGACACACGCGACTCGGTGGAGGCGGCCCTGTCCCGGGTGGACGGCTTCGACGTGGTGCTCACCAGCGCGGGCGTGTCCGTGGGCGAGAAGGACTACGTGAAGGAGGTGCTGGCCGCCCTCGGCGTGGAGCAGCACTTCTGGCGCGTGGCCATCAAGCCCGGCAAGCCGCTGGTGGTGGGCCGGCGCGGCGGCACCCTCTTCTTCGGGCTGCCCGGCAACCCGACCTCATCGCTGGTGTCATTCGAGCTGTTCGTCCGCCCCGCCCTGCGCCGGCTGCTGGGACACGCCGACGTGGAGCCCGTGCGGGTGCCGGGGCGCCTGGACGGCCGCCTGTCCAAGCCCCCTGGCCTGGCCCACTTCGTCCGCGTCACGGCCGCTTGGAGGGAGGGCGGCCTCTGGGCGCGTCCCCTGGCCACCCAGACCTCGGGGGTGCTGAGGTCGGCGGCGGCGGCGACGCATCTGCTGCATTTTCCCCAGGAGGCCAAAAGCCTGGCTCATGGGGACCCCGTGGAATTGCTTCCGCTCTCCTGGGGGGCCTGAGTAACGAACGGCGGCCTGCCGCATCTAAAGGCCGACGGTATGGAAAAGCGTTGAGGCTGCCTTGACTTGCGACCGTGGGGGCTCCAAACAGGGGTCCTGCACCCGGAGACGATTCGAAATGTCGGATACTCGCTCACCCCAGGTCCTTCCGACCCGTAAGCCCACGCAGCACCTCGAGCGGTTCTCGGAGGCGGACGTCCCCACGGCGCGCGGCACCCTGAGGACCATTGTCTTCCGCGACAAGCGCAACGGCCGTGAGCACGTGGCCCTCGTCGTGGGGGAGGTGAAGGGCATGGAGGGGGTGCCGGTGCGGATCCACTCCGAGTGCCTGACGAGCGAGGTCTTCGGCAGCCTCAAGTGCGACTGCCGGCAGCAGCTGGACCGGGCGCTGGACTTCATCACCCAGGGAGGCCTGGGGGTCGTTCTGTACCTCCGCCAGGAAGGCCGGGGGATTGGCCTGGGGAACAAGATCAAGGCGTACGCCCTGCAGGCCAAGGGCCTGGACACCTACGAGGCCAACAGGCAGCTGGGCTTCGCGGATGATCTACGCACCTACGACATCGCGGCGGAGATGCTCCGGAACCTGGACGTCCGCTCGGTGGACCTCATCACCAACAACCCGTTGAAGATTGCGGGCATGGTCGAGGAGGGAGTCCCCGTCCGGCGCCGAATCCCTTCCCGGACCGAGCACAATCCGCATAACGTCGACTATTTGAGGACGAAGCGCGAGCGTACGGGGCACCTGATTGAGCTCTTCGCCGAGGACGACGACACGGAAGCCCAAGCCGGCTGAGAAGCCGCCCGCGCGACGGCGCAACGCCGTTGCGCGCAAGCCATCCCGCGTACCCATGGAAGTTCGCTTCTGGGGCGTGCGCGGATCCATCCCCTCGCCCGGCCCGCAGACGAAGCGCTATGGCGGCAACACGCCGTGCGTGGAGATCCGCTGCGGGGACGAGCTGCTCATCTTCGACCTGGGCTCGGGAGCGCGGGCCCTGGGGGACTCGCTGCTGGCGGAGAGGAAGCCGGTGCGGGGCTCCATCTTCATCTCGCACTACCACTACGACCACCTGCAGGGGCTGCCCTTCTTCGGCCCCATCTTCGTGCCGACGAGCACCTTCACCGTGTACGGCTCGCCCCGCAACGGGCAGACGGTGAAGCAGATTCTGGGCGGGCAGATGGTGCAGCCCTACTTCCCGGTGACGGCGGAAGGCACGTTCCGGGCGCAGCTCACCTACAGGGACTTGTCACCGACGGAGACCCTGGAGATCGGCCCGGCGAAGGTGAGCATGCTGGAGCTGAACCACCCGGGCGGCAACCTGGGCTACCGGGTGGACTGCGAGGGCCGCTCGGTGGTGTACGCCACGGACGTGGAGCACGGCAGCACGACGCTGGACCCGGCCCTGTTCGAGTTCGCTCGCGGGGCGGACCTGCTCATCTACGACTCGATGTACACGGATGACGAGTACCTCGGCCGCAACGGGCCGGCCCGCACGGGCTGGGGGCACTCCACGTGGCAGGCCGCGGTGCGCGCGGCGGACGCGTCCCAGGTGAAGACGCTGGTGCTCTTCCACCATGACCCGGGGCGCGACGACGCGGCCATGGACAAGCTGCTGCGTCAGGTGCGCAAGCACCGCCCCGAGGCGATTGCCGCCAAGGAGTCGATGGTCCTCACGCTGAAGTAGCGACCGCGCGCTTCACCGTCTCGCGCAGGCCCTCGAAGTGCAGCCGCTCCATGGCCGTGGGGACGTCCACCCATTCGCAGGCGTCGTGCTCGGGGCCCAGGCGCACCCGGGCATCCGGAGCGCAGTGCACGGCGAAGCCGTTCTCCTCCACCAGCTTCGGCGGGAGGATTTCGCCGAGCGCGAAGGCGTGGCGGTAGTGCAGGTCCACCGGCGTCAGGCGCAACCCCGTCTCTTCTTCCAGCTCGCGGGCGGCGGCCTGCGCGGGCGTCTCACCGGGCTCCAGGCGGCCGGTGAGCACCTGCCAGAAGCCGCCGCGCTCCGGCTTGCGACGCACGAGCAGCACCTGCGCCTCCGCGCCCCGGCCTCGCACCACGGCGATGCTGACCGTCCTCATGGGCGGTGATGCGTCGACGCGCTCGCTGTCGAAGACAGTGCAGAAGCTGTCGGCGATGGCGTCCTCGACTTCCGCCATGGGGATGGGCTGCCGCAGCTCACGCTGCATGGAGGTGACGCCGGCCTCGCGGATGCCGCAGGGGACGATGAGCTGGAAGTGCTCCAGGCGCGTATTCACATTGAGCGCGAAGCCGTGCGTGGTGAGCCAGCGCGACAGGTGCACGCCGATGGCGGCGACCTTCCTCGCGTCGGGTGAGCCCTCCTCGCCAATCCAGACGCCGGGCCACTTGGGGATGGGGCCCGCGGTGATGCCCCACTTCGCGAGCACCTGCATGACGGAGCGCTCCACGTCGCGCACGTAGCGGCGCACGTCGTGGCGCTCGGGCGGGAGGAGGAAGATGGGGTAGCCCACGAGCTGTCCGGGCCCGTGGTACGTGACGTCGCCTCCACGGTTGGTCTCGAAGACCGTCACGCCCTCGGCGGCGAGGCGCTCGTCGCTGGCGACGATGTTCTCCCGCTTCGCGGCGCGGCCCAGGGTGAGGACGGGCGGGTGCTCCAGGAGGAGCAGCACATCGCCGGAGAGACCCTGGCGGCGTGACTCGGCGAAGAGGCGCATCAGGTTCAGGCCGTCGCCGTACTCCACGAGGCCGAGCCGGTAGACGGTGATGCGGTTCATGCTCATGCGCCCCCCTTCCGACGGCCCTTGCGCGGAGCGGCTGACCTCACCGTGTTGTCCAGGCTCCATGCGCCAGCGGGCACCCGGTTGAGGAGCGCATGCAGTTCGTGGCCGGAGCGCGGCGAGCGGGCGGCCTCCTCGGCGAAGGCGTGGAGCACGTCGTCCGAGAGGGAGACCGCCGGCTCACGCAGGGCCAGGCGCTTCCGGGCAATCTCGATGAGCTCGGCCTGCGTGGGCGCGTGCAGGGGGAGCAGGACGTGTACGTGCTCCAGGAGGCTGACGGGCACGGTGCCTCGCACGGCGTTCGAGAGCGCTGAGGTGGTGGGCACGGGCAGCGTGCCCAAGTCATTGCGCAGCACGGGGCCGCGCGCATCCGGACAGAGCCCCCGAGCGCTCAGGACCACCGTGTGACGCGGATGACGGGAGAGGAACGCGGCGAGGCTCGCATGGGCCTCGGGGGCCATGCGGTCCACGTCCTCGATGAGGAGGGGCTGCGGCGTGGAGGACTGCTCCAGCGCGGAGAGGGAGGCGAGCACTCCCCGTCCCTGCCGATGGAGCTGCTGGAACCAGACGGACTTGCCGCTGCCTTCGGGGCCGACCGCGAGCAGGCACCGCGCGCCGGTCTGCAGGGAGCGCTCCAACAGGGCCTGGGCCTCGGCCTGGCCCACCATTTCCATGAAGGCGCCGGGCGGCTCCACGGGACGCTGGCGCGCGGGAGCCTGGGAGGTGGCGACATCTCCGAGCAGGGCCACGGATTCCGACAGACAGCCCGCGCAGATGAACGAGCCCGTGGGGCCCGCGACCAGGTCGCCGACCTCGGATTTGGGGCGGCAGCAGAAGGAGCACCACGCATCCAGCGCCGCGTCCGCTCGCGTGGGGCCGCGTTCGATGAGCCGCTTCTCGCGCCTGCGCCGGATGGGCGCATCGGGGCTCGCGTCTTCGGCCGGTGGTGACGAGTGAGGCTCCGGAGATGTCTCACTCTGAACAAAACCCGGACGAGGCCCGCTGAGCTCCGTCTCCGGGACCCCACCCGCGCGCGCCACCGTCTCCGCATCCACGGTCGCGGCCACACGCGCGAGCTGGGCTTCCAGCCGCTGCATGTCCTCCGCCACCTCGGTATCGATGACCCACGCCTTGCCGTCCTTCGGCGCGTCCTCGTTGTCATCGCCCGTGCGTACAGTGGCCTCGCGCAGCGCGTCCTCGATGAGCCGCTGCCTGCGGGCCAGCTCCGGCAAGGGCTCCTCGTCGAGAGAGCGATCCAACTCCAGCGCGAGCCGCGAGTCCTCGTCGTCACCGGAACGCGGGCGCGCGAGCAGGGTCTCCGGATTCCACTCCAGCCGGCTCACCGCTTCCGCGATGTCCACCCGGCTACCGTCCAGCTTGCGCGCATGTCGCAAGAGCTGCAGCGCACGCGGTGCATTGCCGGCCTTCTGGTACAGCTCCGCCGCCCGCGTGAGGCAGTCCACGGCGCGCTTCAAGTCCCCTTGCAGCTCGGCGGACTGCGCGGCACGGATGAGGTCGCGAGGATTCTCGGACATACGCATGGAGACTAACCGCCTCCGGCGACCGTCGCGCGGCCTCCCGGCATGGCGAGGAACTCCGAGCGCTGCCCGGCCAGGAGCCAGGGCGGCCGGCCATGCACGCCCCTTCGAACATCGACGCCAGTGGCAGCACCACCGGCGCCTCGGACGACAGCGCGCCCGCTCCATCCACTTGCGCGGAGAGCGGGCTGCCCTGTCCCTCAACTCACGACATGGCCAGGAACAGCAGGTCCGGCTTCTCCAGGTACTTGATGACCTCGTACACGAAGTCCGCCGCCACCGAGCCGTCGATGACGCGGTGGTCGCACGACAGCGACAGGTTCATCATGTCGCGCACCACCACCTGGCCGTCCTTCACCGCCGGGCGCTGCTTCAGCTTGTGCACGCCCATGATGCCCACCTCGGGGTGGTTGATGATGGGCGTGGCGAACAGGCCACCGCTCTGGCCCAGCGACGTAATCGTGAAGGTGCCGCCGGTCAGCTCCTCCATCTTCAGCTTCCGCTCGCGCGCGGCGACGCCCAGGCGGGCCGTCTCCTGCGCCAGCTCGGCCAGCGTCAGGCGGTCCGCGTCCTTCACCACCGCCACGGTGAGGCCGTCCGGCGTCGCCACCGCCATGCCGATGTTGTACTCGCCGCGCACCACCAGCTCCTGCGTGGCCTCGTCGAAGTTCGCGTTGAGGTGCGGGAACTTCTTCAGCGCCGCGATGGTCGCCTTGATGATGAACGGCAGGTAGTTGAGCTTGATGTTCTCACCCGCCGACGCGAGCTGCTTGTTCAGCCGCGCGCGCAGGGCGACGAGCTCCGTGGCGTCCACCTCCTCCACGAAGGCGAAGTGCGGCATCGTGAACTTCGAGCGCACCATCTTCTCGGCGATCTTCTTGCGCAGCCCCCGCAGCGGAACGCGCTCGTCCGCGCGGCCAGCGGACACCGGCGGAGCGGCGGGACGCGCCTGCTGCGCGGCAGGCGCCACCACGTTCTTCTGAGCGCCACCCTCCAGCGCGGCCTTCACATCCGCCTTCGTCACGCGGCCCTGCGGACCCGAGCCGGGGATGGTCGCCAGATCCAGCCCGTGCTCGCGCGCCATGCGCCGGGTGACGGGCGTGGCCAGCACCTTGGTGGCCGGAGCCGGAGCCGCCGCGCCATTGCCAGCGGCCGCCGCCGCGATGGCCGCCGCGGTCGCGGGAGCCGCCGCCGGAGCCGCCGCCGCGCCGTGCGCACCGTGGCCCGCGGCCTCGGCCGGCGCCGCGCCCTCGATCTCCAGGGTGACGAGGAGCTGGTGCACCTTCGCCATGTCCCCTTCCTTGCCGTGCGTCTTCACGACACGGCCCGCCTTGGGGCTGGGGACCGTGACGGTGGCCTTGTCCGTCATGACCTCGGCGAGCACCTGGTCTTCCTTGACGGCGTCGCCTTCCTTCACGTGCCACTTCACCAGCTCGCCTTCCATCACGCCTTCACCGAGGTCGGGGAGCTTGAATTCGAAGATCGCCATGGGGTCGTCTTTCAGAGAGGAACAGGGGGTGCGTCAAGCCACGAATCGAAAGGTCTCGCCCATGGTGGCCATGCCCGGGTCAGCCGAGACGCTCGAGGCGCTCGCGCTCCATGAGCCCCTTCATGAAGAACTCGGCCGCGCGGTAGCTGCTGCGCACCAGCGGGCCCGAGGCCACGTAGAGGAAGCCGTACGACTCGGCCAGCGACTTGTACGCCTCGAACTGCGCGGGCGTGATGAAGCGCTCCACGCGCAGGTGGTACTGGGACGGCTGGAGGTACTGGCCCAGCGTCAGCACGTCCACGCCCACGCCGCGCAAGTCCTTGAAGGTCTGCTCCAGCTCCGCGTCCGTCTCGCCCAGGCCCACCATGATGGACGTCTTGGTGTAGAGGCCCTCGGGACGGTTCTTCAGGTACTCCAACACCTTCAACGACTGGCGGTAGGTGGCGCGGCGGTCGCGCACCGTGGGCGTGAGGCGCTCCACCGTCTCCACGTTGTGGGCGACGACGTGCGGCTTCGCCTCGGCCACCGTGGTCAGGTCCTTCTCCACGCCCTTGAAGTCGGGGATGAGCACCTCGACGATGGTCTTCGGGCTCTCCTTGCGCAGCTCGCGGATGGCGGACGCGAAGTGGCTGGCGCCGCCGTCCGGCCTGTCATCGCGATTCACGGACGTGACGACGATGTACTCGAGGTCCATCTCCTTCACCGCCTGGGCCAGATGGATGGGCTCCATCGGGTCCAGCGGTGGGGGCGCGCCCACCTTCACGTGGCAGAAGCGGCAGGCGCGCGTGCAGACCTCGCCCATCAGCATGACGGTGGCGGTGCCTCCGCCCCAGCACTCGGCGATGTTCGGGCAGCGGGCCTCCTCGCACACGGTGGCCAGCTTCGTCCGCTTCACAATCGCTTTGACCCGTTCGTAGCCCTCGCCGTGCGGCAAACGGACCTTGAGCCACTCCGGCTTGCGGGTGGTCTCAGTCACCTGGGGAAGAGGGAACCGGTCGGGAGTCGCCATGAGTCGCGCGCCTTCTATGGGTTGGACGAAAGACGTTCAAGCGGGAAGCCTCTAACGCGAGGCGTTAGCCCGTGCCAGCAGCTTCCCTGTTGTCGTCTCCCTACTAATGCGCTGCCGCCAGGCGGGCAGCCCGAGCGGGGGAAGCACCGCTGCGCACGGATGCCCAGGCTGTGGGCATGGCCGTCATCCACCTCGGCACCAGCGGGTACGTCTACAAGCACTGGAAGGGACTGCTCTACCCCACCGGCCTGCCGGCCAGCCGGTGGCTCCCCCGCTACGCCCAGGTCTTCACGACGGTGGAGCTCAACGCCACCTTCTACCGGCTGCCCACCGCGCAGGCCGTGGACGGCTGGCGCGACGCGGTGCCTCCGGGCTTTCGCTTCGCGTGCAAGGGCAGCCGCTTCCTCACGCACATGAAGCGCCTGTCCGACGTGGGAGAGGGCCTGGAGCGCTACTACACACCGGTGCTGCGCCTGGGCCGCAAGCTGGGCCCTGTCCTCTGGCAGTTGCCGCCGCACATGACGAAGCCGGACCCGGAGCGCCTGTCACGCTTCCTGGACGCGCAGCCCGCGGGCGTGCAGCAGGTCATCGAGTTCCGCCACCCCGCCTGGTTCCACCCGGAGGTGCTGGACGTGCTCCGCCGCCACAAGGCCGCGCTGTGCGAGCACGACCTCGTCCAGGCCCCGGAGCCCGCGCCAAGTCCCACCGCCCTCTTCCGCTACCTGCGCTTCCACGGCGCGGGCAGCCGCTATGCCGGGCGCTACGGGCGCGATGCACTGAAGCCCGTGGCCAGGGACTTGAAGGCGTGGCGGGCGCGCGGCCACGGCGCGTGGGTCTACTTCAACAACGACTTGCACGGGCACGCGCTGCTGGACGCGTTCGACCTGGCGGAACTGCTCGACGTGCCGGTGCACGTGCCTCCGGAAATGGAAAGGCCGCCCGCGGGCGTGGAGCCCGGGACGGCCTGACCGACTCACGGAGGTGAGCCCGCCGCGACTAGAAGTGGCGCGGGTGGCCCAGCGTGGCCTCGGCGCCCTCGTGCATGATTTCGGAGAGCGTCGGGTGCGCGTGGATGGTGTTCGCCAGCTCCTCGGTGGTGATTTCGAGCTTCAGCGCGACGCACGCCTCGGCCAGCAGCTCGGTGGCGTGCGGGCCGATGAGGTGCACGCCGAGCACCTCGTCGTACTTCTTGTCGGAGATGACCTTGATGAAGCCGACGGACTCGTTGGAGATGGCCGACTTGGTCACCGCGCCGAAGGGGGCGATGGTGAACTTCACGTCGTAGCCACGCTCCTTCGCCTTCTTCTCCGTCAGGCCCACCGAGGCGACCTCGGGGTAGCAGTACGTCGCGGACGGCGTCAGGTCGTAGTTGATGGGCTGCGGGTTCTTCCCGGCGATGTGCTCCACCGCCACCACGCACTCGGAGCTGGCCATGTGCGCGAGCATCGGCGTCGGAATCACGTCACCCACCGCGTACACGTTGGGCTCAGTGGTGCGCATCATCGAGTCGACCTTGATGAAGCCGCGCTCCGGCTTGATGCTGGTCAGGTGCAGGCCCACGTCCTCGGTGACGGGCGCGCGGCCCACCGCGGAGAGGAGGATTTCGGCCTCGAGCGTCTTCGTCTCGTTGCCCACCTTCATGGTGACGCGAACGCCGTCCGCCGTGTGCTCCACCTTCTCCACCGCCGAGCCGGTGTGCACGTCGATGCCGCGGCGGCGGAAGAGCTTCTCCAGCTCCTTGGAGATGTCCGCGTCCTCGATGGGCAGCAGCGCCGGCATGTACTCGACAATCGAGGTCTTGCTGCCCACGTGGTTGAACACGGAGGCGAACTCGCAGCCCACCGCGCCCGCGCCCAGGACGATGATGCTCTTGGGGATGCGGTCGATCTCCAGGATGGAGTCGCTGTTGAGCACGCGCTTGTGGTCCACCGGGACGTTCGGCAGGGACTTGGGCACCGAGCCGGTGGCGATGATGATGTTCTTCGCCTCGAGGACCTGCTTGGAGCCATCCTCGGCGGTGACCTCCACCTTGCCCTTGCCGGCAATGCGGCCATGGCCCTTGACCACGGTCACCTTGTTCTTCTTCATCAGGAAGTCGATGCCGCCCGCGCCCTTGGAGACCACCTTGTTCTTGTGGGCCATGGCGTTGGCCCAGTTGATGGTCGGGCTGGCCACGTCGATGCCGAACATTCCGGCTTCCTTGACGTGGTGGAAGAGCTCCGCGGTCCACAGGAGGGACTTGGTGGGAATGCAGCCGCGGTGGAGGCAGGTGCCGCCCAGTTTCTTGTCCTTCTCGATGATGGCCGTCTTCAGCCCGAGCTGACCCGCGCGGATGGCTCCCACGTAGCCGCCAGGGCCCGAACCGATGATCACCACGTCGAACGTCTCAGCCACGCACGCCTCCGTAACTATTGCGGATGGAACCCGGGGGGGCTGATAACCCCCGGTCCCGGTTGGAATCAAGGAGTTTGCTCTTGCGCCGCTTTCCCCTGCGTACGCTTCTGCTGATGCTTCTGGCGCTGGCTGCTTTTGCCCGCCTCTACTGGGTGACGCACCGCGAGGCACCGTCCGGTGCGCAGACGGAGGAGCGCGCCCGTGACGCGGCTGGCAAAGCAACGCCCGCCGCCCCGCCCTCCCCCGGCCTCACGGTGGCCTCTCCGGAGTGTCGCGCCCTGGAGCGCGCCCTCGATGGTGCCCTGCGTGCCCCCCAGGATGCACGGGCCGTGGACCAGGCGCGCAAGACGCTGGATGCCTGCCCCGCGCTTCCGGCGCGCGCCTGCGAGCTCGGCCCCGCTCTGGCCGTGCGCTCGCCCCTCGCGGCCGGAGAGGAGGCGCCCCTGCGGGGGCTGCTCGCCTCGTTGTGTGAGCGCTGCCCGACCGCCAACAACGCCTGTGCCCAGCGCGTGGCCCAGGCCCTCCTGGAGGGAGCCGTGGGCCCGGTGCCCACCGCGGCCACGCGGGGGGAGCTGAGCTGGAGCATCGAGCATGCCGGAAAGGAAGGCACGGTGGCGGCCTGTGACTCGCTCGTCCGGTTGGGGCTCGCGCCGGCCGCGCAGTCCGGCGCTCCCGTCACCGACGCCGTGCGTGCGGTGGTGTCCGAGTTGGCGCCCGTGTGCGCGAAGGCGGGGCTCCTGCCGGAGGCGGTGCTGCGAGCCGCCGCCGCGCACCAGGGGCTCCAGGAGGCGCCGAAGCTGGTGGCGCTCGTCTCCGCCTCCACCGTGGAGACGAAGGCAATCGATCCGGATCAGGTAACGGGCGCCGAGCCCGGGCGGCAGGCCTTCGACAAGGACGTCAACACCGGCGTCGTGGTGAGCAACGCCGCACCGCCGAAGACGTGGGCCCGGGACGGGGCCCTGCGCGCCAGCTACACGCCCGGGCTGAAGCACCTCGCATCGCTGCGGATCCGCGCCACCGGTCCAGGCTCGCTGCGGGCCATCGTGCGGACGCCGAAAGGCGTGGGATTGCAGGAGCCCGAAGGTGACTATTCCTTCGTCAATCCCACCGTGTGCCACTTCCGTGGCACGGGCCAGTGGGAGGTCTGCAAGCCCACCGTGCCGCTGCTCGACGTGGACGCGGTGAGCGTCTTCCCGGAGCGCGCGGGCATGGAGGTGAAGGAATTGGAAATCGTCGGCGCGCGGTGAAGGCCGGCGCCGAGGGGGCCTCCTTCAGCCCAGGAGGCCCTTCTCCTTCGCCATGCCGAAGATGGGCGCGGCGTCCTTCTTCAGCACCGCGCTGACGTCCTTGATGATGGAGTCACCGGACTTGGCCACCGACAGGAAGTTGTCGAAGGTGCGCGTGAGGATGAGCACGCCGGAGATGATGACGCGCTGGAGGTTGTGCTGCAGGTCCGTGCCCTCGTAGATGAGCCACGCCTGCTCCACACAGGTGCGGCGCGCGTCGAGGAGGAACTGGTTGAGCACCGCGCGCTCCTGCGCGTCCGGCACCTTCGACTTGGGGCTCACCGAGCCAACGTAGATGAGGTTGGAACCGAGCCGCTTCGCCGCGTCCTGCATCTGCGACAGGATCGTCGTGACGTCCTCCTTCGTCGGAGGATTCGGCCAGCGAGTGAAGATGACGCGGTCGATGATTTCAGCCTTGTAGGTGGGGCCGTTCACGATGCCTCCGGTGAGGCGGACGGTTTGCAAGCGCCCGGCCGGCGATCTCCACTTCGCCGCGCGCCCGAATGTGTAGCAGGAACACTCCAGCCAATGAAGAGAGTGGGCACCCACCCTGATCCACATTGAGTGGCAGTGATGCTGTTGCGCTGCAGTCCTGGCGTACAAAACCGTCCGGGTCGAGGCCGACACTGCCCCTGATGGCCCTCCAGGTCTCAGGAAGGCATGAAAGCCCCGACCCCGGAAACATGAGCGAGCGCGCCCGAGGGAGCGCTGATCCGTCAGCCCAGGTGCTCCACGGTGGGCAGGCCCGCCGGCATGCCCGCGTCGGCGGGCGCGGGCGTCATCGTCGCGGACGACGGCTTGCGGGCGCGGCGCACCTCCTTCTTGGCGGAGGCGCGGCGCGGGCTCTTGCTGACGGAGCGCGAAGCCGTGCCCTGGCGCTTCACGTCGCGCTGCTTGCGCGTCTTGCGCACGCCCGTCTTCCTCGAGTCCTTCTTCTTGCGCTGCGCCTTCAGCTCCGCCGAGTCCTTCGCAACGCGCCCCGCCAGGTGCGTCTTGCGGCGGGAGGGCTTCACCACCTTCTTCTTCGCGGCGGTCTTCGCCACCTTCTTTGCCTTCGCGGCCATGCGTGACTTCCTCCTGCGTGTGCAGGTATGCACGCGCGGCGCGCATGACCACTGTCCTGACGGGCGCTTCAGCGCGCGCGGCGGGCGAGGACAGCCTTCACGTCCTCCAACGTGAGGCCCAGCGGCTTCACCGCGACGAGCAGGTGGTAGAGCACGTCCGCCGCCTCCTCCACGGCGCGCTCCCTGTCCTTGTCCGCGCACGCCGTCACCAATTCCGCGGCCTCCTCTCCAATCTTCTTGAGGCGCAGGTTGCGGTCGTCGAGCAGCCGGCGCGTGTAGCTCGGCTTCTCGCCCTCGGCGGGGGCCTGGGTGGCGCGGCGGGCGATGGTGGCGTCGAGCGCGGCGAGCGCGTCCCAGCGCCCGGGGCCGAAGCAGGTCTCCTCGCCCGTGTGGCAGGCGGGGCCGGCCTTCGCCACGCGCGCCAGCACCGCGTCTCCGTCGCAGTCCGCGCTGAGCGACACCACGCGCTGCACGTTCCCGCTGGTGGCGCCCTTGTGCCACAGGCCCCGCGTGCGCGAGCGGTAGTGCATCTCCCCGGTGGCCAGCGTGCGTTCGAGCGCCTCGCGGTCCGCGTGCGCCACCATCAGCACGTCCCCGGTGCTCGCGTCCTGCGTCACCACCGTCACCAGGCCGTTGCCCTTCTGGAAGTCGAGCCGGTCCACGTCCAACGTCACCGCCGTCATCGCACCACTCCCGTCGCGCCGAGCCGCTCACGCACCACCCTGGCCAGCGCGCCATTGGTGGCGATGCAGTTGCCGCCGAAGGAGGTCTGCTTCCCCGTCCAGTCGGTGAAGACGCCGCCCGCCTCCTCGATGATGGGCTGCAGCGCCGCCGCGTCCCAGGGCGACAGCACCTCGTCCACCATCACCTCCGCACGGCCCGTGGCCACGAGCAGGTAGCCGTAGCAGTCGCCCCAGGTGCGGTCCATGGCCGCCTCCTTCGCGAGCGCGCGCCAGGCCTCGCCCCGCTCCGGGTGCAGGGGGAAGCGCTCGTCGGTGGACAGCACCACCGCCTTCGACAGCTCCGACTGGTTGGAGACGCGCGCGGGCTTGTCATTCCAGAAGCAGCCCTGGCCCGGCGCGGCCACGAGCAATTCGCCCACCGCGGGGAAGTACGCGGCGCCCGCGAGGATGCGCTCGCCCTTGGCCACCGCCACCAGCGTGCCCCACAGCGGCACGCCCCGGATGAACGTCTTCGTGCCGTCGATGGGGTCCAGAATCCAACGCCGCTCCGCGCCCGGCCGCGTCTCGCCGAACTCCTCGCCGAGGATGCCGTCCTCTGGGAAGCGGGCAGAAATCCAGTCGCGGGCCGCCTGCTCGGCCGTCCGGTCCGCCACCGTCACCGGCGTGCCGTCCGACTTGGTGTCCACGGCGATGCCGCCCCGGAAGAAGCCGAGCGCCACGTCGCCGGACTTCCGCGCCACCTCCGCCGCCGCCTGCATCAGTGCCTGTCTGTCATTCATGTCGTGCTCCGCACGTGCACGCCATCCTCGCGGAGGAGCGACTTGATGGCTCCCACCGTCGTGACGCCGTCGTGGAGGATGCCGGCCACCAGCGCCGCGTCCGCGCCGCCCTGCTTCAGCGCGTCCCGTACGTGCGCCGCGCTGCCCGCTCCGCCCGAGGCGATGACGGGCACATCCACCGCGTCCGCCACCGCGCGTGTCAGCTCCAGGTCATAGCCGCTGCGAGCCCCGTCCCGGTCGATGCTGGTGAGCAGCACCTCCCCTGCCCCGCGCGCCACGCACTCGCGGGCCCAGGCCACCGCGTCCAGGTCCGTGGGCTTGCGGCCGCCGTGGGTGTAGACGCGCCAGCGCCCGTCCTCCCTCTTGGCGTCGATGCTCGCGACGACGCACTGCGCGCCGAAGCGCTCCGCGCAAGCCGTGAGCAGCGCGGGGTTGGTCACCGCCGCCGAGTTGATGCTCACCTTGTCCGCGCCCGCGCGCAGGGCCCGGCCCACGTCGTCCGCCGTGCGCACGCCGCCGCCGACGGTGAGCGGAATGAACAGTCGTTCCGCGGTGCGCTGCACCAAATCCCAGAGCGTGCCGCGCTCCTCGGCGCTCGCGGAGATGTCCAGGAAGGTCACCTCGTCCGCGCCCTCCTGCTCGTAGCGCCGGGCGAGCTCCACCGGGTCGCCCACGTCGCGCAGGCCTTCGAACTGCACGCCCTTCACCACGCGCCCGCCCTTCACGTCCAGGCAGACGATGAGTCGCCGCGTGAGCATCACTTCACCTCCAGGGCCACGGAGCCCTTCATGCTGAACACCGTCCCCGAATCCACCATCGCATCCCGCAGCGCGAGGCCCAGCGCCTTGAAGGCGGCCTCCGTCGCGTGGTGGCTGTCCTTGCCGCGCAGCACACGCAGGTGCAGCGTCACCTTCGCGTGCTCGCTGAACGAGCGCATGAAGTGCTCGTACAGCCGGTTCTTCAGCGGGCCCTGGTAGTAGAAGCGGCCGCCCGCATCCAGGCACGCCTGCACCAGCGCGTCGTCCATGGGGATGGTCCGCTCCGCGAAGCGCGCGGCCGTGGCGGGAATGACCTTCTGCACCGCCGTGCCCAGGGTAATGGCCACGTCCTCCATGAGGTGGTGCGTGAGGTCTCCGCGCGCGTGCAGCTTCAGGTCCAGCCCGGCGTAGCGCGCGAAGGTGGACAGCATGTGGTCGAAGAACTTCAGGCCCGTGTCCACCTGGGTGACGCCCTTCCCGAGGGACAGCTCGACCTGGATCTTCGTCTCCTTCGTTTCCCGAATGACGGTGGTCATCCCGCGAACTCCTGCGCGACCGCGCGCGCGTCCAGCCTGCCCGTGTACAGCGCCATGCCGATGACCGCTCCGTAGGCACCGGCCTCGGCGAGCGCTCGGAGGTCTTCCAGCGTCGTCACTCCGCCCGAGGCGTAGAGCCGGTGACGGCTGGTGCGCGCCACCTCCTGCATCAGCGGCAGGTCCACGCCGGAGAGCTGCCCTTCCTTGTGCACCGCCGTCGCCAGCAGTCCAGCGAGTGGCAGCGGCTCGAGTGCCGCGAGCACATCGCGGATGTCCCGCGCGCTGCCCGCCGTCCAGCCGCGCGTCACCACCTCGCGGCCCTTCACGTCGGCGGCCACCACCACCCGGTTCGGGAAACGGTTGGCGACCTCCGACAGCCACGCGGTGTCTTCGATGGCGCGCGTGCCCACGACGACCGAGGACGCACCGCCTTCGAGCAAGGCCTCCACCCGGTTCGAGTCGCGCACGCCGCCGCCCACCGTGAAGGTCAGGCCGCGCTCATGAGACGTGAGACGGAAGATGGCGTCCGCGTTGGAGCCCTTGCCCAAGGCCGCGTCCAGGTCCACCACGTGGAAGGTGCGGAAGCCGAAGGAGCGCCACTTCCTCAGCGCGTCCAGCGGGTCATTCACGCGCACCTTCTCCGCGTCGTATGAGCCACCGACGAGCTGCACGCACGCGCCTTCACGGAGGTCGATTGCGGGGATGGCAATCACGGCGACACCTCCTTCAGGAAGGCCTGCACGAAGGCCACGCCCGCCAAGGAAGACTTCTCCGGGTGGAACTGCACGCCCACCACGTTCCCCCTGCGCACCGCCGCGGGGAAGCGGTCTTCCTCGTGCGTCGTCCAGCCGGTGACGATGGACGCATCCGTCGCTCGGCAGACGTAGCTGTGCGCGTAGTACACCGTGTCCAGCTTCGCGCCCTGCAGCGTGCGGTCTCCCTCCACCGTGTTCCAGCCAATCTCCGGTACACGCCGCGAGGCGAGCTTCGTCACCTTGCCGGAGAAGTAGCCCAGGCCCGCGCCCGCGCCCTCCTCGCTGCTGTCGAAGAGCAACTGCATGCCCAGGCAGATGCCCAGGCACGGAAGGCCCTGCTCCAGCGCGTCGCGCATCGCCTGACGCCCTGGCTCCAGCCGCGCCGCCGACGCACCGAAGGCGCCCACACCCGGCAGCACCAGCACGTCCGTGTCCAGCGCGCGCACCGGGTCCTCCTGGATGCGCACCTCCGTACCCTCCACCGTGGCCAGCGCCTTGGCCAGCGAGTGCAGGTTGCCCGCTCCGTAGTCGAACAAGGTGACTCTCATCGCAGTGACTCCCGCAGCGCCGCCAGCGCCGTCTCCAGAAGGGGCCAGGGGGCACTGCCAATCCGGAGCGCATCCCCCACCCCGGTGAGCCCCTGGAAGGCCCGCACATTCACGTCCCGCTCCCGCATCCGCTCCGCCACCTTCGCCGCGCCCGGCAGCGGCACCATCAGGAAGTTGGCCTCCGACGGAAGCGGGCGCAGGCCCAGCTCCATCAACTCACCGCGCAGCCGCTCGCGGTTCGCCACCGCCTCGCGCGCGCGGGCCTTCACCCACTCGCCATCCTCGGTGAGCACCGCGGTGGCCATGGCCTCCGAGAGCGCGGTGAGCATGTACGGCCCCCGCGCCTTCTCCACCTCGGCCACCAGCGCGGGAGCTCCCACGGCCCAACCCACGCGCATGCCCGCCAGTCCGTACGCCTTGGAGAACGTCCGCGTCACCAGCACGTTGGGCCGTGAGCGCGCCAGGTCCAGGAAGCCGGGCCCGGACGCGAAGTCCACATAGGCCTCGTCGATGATGACGAGCCCGGGCGCACGCTCCACCACCCGCTCCACCGCCGCGCGAGACAGCGCCGTGCCGGTGGGGTTGTTGGGCGCGCACAGGTAGATGACCTTCGCGCCCGTGGCCAGCAGAGCGTCCGCGTCGATGTCGCAGTCCGCGCGCAGCGGCACCGGCGCGGCCTTCACCCCGTTCATCTTCGAGTACAGCGGCACCATGACGAACGTGGGGTCCATGAAGGCGAGCGTCTCGCCCGGCTCCAGGAAGGCGCGAACGGCGCTGTCGATGATGCCGTCCGAGCCGCAGTTCGTCGTCACCGCCTCCGGCGTCACCCCGGCGTACGCGGCCACCGCGCGGCGCAGGTCCGGCGAGTAGCCCGCCGGATACGCCGACACGGCGCGCAACGTGGCCGAGCGCAGCATGCGCTCCGCCGCTGGCGGTGTGCCGAAGAGGTTGGTGTTGTCGCTCAGGTCCACCCGGCACGGCTTCTTCGCCGGCGAGTAGAGGGGAATGTCCCGGTACGACGCGCGAGTGGGAATCACGGGCGCCTCCAGGCCCGCGCCGCATCCGCGTGAGCGAAGAGGCCCTCGCTGTCCGCGAGGACTCCAACATCCTCCGCCAGCGCCGCCGCCGCCGGAGCCTCCACGCGCTGCCACGTGGTCCACCGGTAGAAGTCCAGCAGGTTCAGCCCCGAGTACGCGCGGGCCAGTCCCGCCGTGGGCAGCACGTGGTTGGAGCCCGTCATGTAGTCGCCGTATGCCACCGAGGAGCGCTCGCCGAGGAAGACGGTGCCCGCGTTGCGCACGCGCGCCAGGTCGGCCTGCGACGACGCGGTGGCGAGCAGCAGGTGCTCCGGCGCGAAGTCCGCCGCGAAGGGCCACGCCTCCTCCAACGACTGCACGCTCAGCACCGCGCCCCGCGAGCCCAGCGCCGAGGTGACGATTTCCCAGCGCTTCGCCTCGTGCGCCAGCCGCTCCACCGCGCGGGCGATGGCATCCGCGTGCACCTCGCCCACCGCGAGCGTCACGCACGCGGCCTCGGGGTCGTGCTCGGCCTGGGCCAGCATCTCCCGCGCCACCGCTTCCGGGCTCGACGTGGCGTCCGCAATCACCAGGATTTCGCTCGGGCCGGCCGGGGCTTCAATCGCCACCGCGCCCACCACCTGGAGCTTCGCCTCGGCGACGTACGCGTTGCCCGGACCGACGATTCGGTCCACGCGGGGCACGCTCTCCGTGCCGTACGCCATGGCCGCCACCGCGCCCGCTCCGCCCAGCGCGAAGACGCGGTCCGCGCCCGCCAGCGCCGCCGCGGCCAGCACGCTCGCGTGTGGCAAACCGTCCGGCCCCGGTGGAGAGCAGACGATGACCTCGCCCACGCCCGCCACCTTCGCTGGCACCACACCCATCAGCACGCTGCTGGGGTACACGGCGCGGCCTCCCGGCGCGTACACACCCACGCGTCCCAGCGGGTCCGGCCGCCGCCCCACCCACACGCCCGGCTCCGTCTCGATTTCGACGGCGCGCGGCCTCTGCGCCTCGTGCGCCCGGGCGATGTTGCGCGCCGCGCGGGCCAGCGCCTCGCGCACGGAGGGCTCCAGGGACGCCAGCGCCGCCTCGCAGCGCGCGAGCGGAACCTCCAGCGCCTTGAGCTCCACGCGGTCGAACTGGCGCGCCATCTCGAAGAGCGCCCGGTCTCCGTCGTCGCGCACGCGGGAGATGAGCTCGCTCACCCGCGAGGCCACGCGCACATCGGAGCCTCCCACGCGATTCAACAACCGGCGGCGGTCCTCCGCGGTCAGGGCTGAAAGCGGACCGCGGTACCTGAGGATGGAAGAGCAGAGGGAGTCCATCACGCCATCAACCTTTCGATGCGGGTGACGAGGATGCCCTCGCAGCCCAGGGCCTTGAGCGCATTGACGGTGCGGTAGATGGTCTTCGACGGCACCACCGCGTGCACCGCCACGAAGTTGCCGCCATTCAGCACGTCCACCACCGTGGGGCCGTTGAGGCCGGGCAGCACCTCGCGCACCTGCTGCAGCGCGGCCTTCGGCACGTTGGCCATCAGGTAGCGCTTGCCGCGCGCCGCCAGCACCGAGCCCAGCGCCAGCTTCAACTCCTCCAGCTTGCGCTGCGCGTCGGGCGTGTTGCTCTTGCAGGCCACCAGCCGCGCGCTGGACTCCAGCACCGTGGCCACCTCACGCAGGCCGTTCATCTTCAGCGTGGAGCCGGTGGACGTCAGGTCCACCACGATGTCCGCAATCCCCAGGTGCGGAGCAATCTCCGCCGCGCCCGACACCGGCACCACCGTCACCTTCTGCCCGCGCTTGTCGAAGAAGGACTGCGTCAGCCTCGGGAAGCAGGACGCCACGCGGCTGCCGTTCTTCACGTCGTCCGCGCCGGAGATGCCGCTCTCCTCGCGCGCCGCTACCACGAGACGACACTTGCCGAACTCCAGGTCCATCAGGTGGTCCAGCTCGCGCCCGGCCTCGCTGACGAGGTCCCACCCGGTGACGCCCGCGTGCGCCGCGCCGTCGGCGACGAACTCGGGGATGTCCTGCGCGCGGACGAAGATGGCTTCGAACTCGCCGCCCAGTGACGCGGTGAGGGCGCGGTCTCCGCGGGCCTTCACCTCCAGGCCCGCTTCGTTGAACAGCTCGCGCACCTCTTCGGAGAGGCGACCTTTGTTGGGAAGGGCAATCTTCAGCAGCATGGGTGGGCCTTCGAGGACTGCGAGGGGGAAGGAGTGCGCGCGGAAACGAAAAAAGGCCCGTCCTGGGGGGACGGGCCTTCGTCGCTGCGGCTTGTGCCGGGTGGGTGTGTGCGCTTAGCGGTTCACCCAGGCATGCGCATGGCGAGCGAACCCGTCCGGGCCGCCGTGATGATGCGCATGATGGTGATGGAACGCGGAAAGCACGACTCCATCAGTAACGATAAAGCCAGCCGCCGTCAACCGGCCCCAGGGTGAGGCGTCGTGACGCTTGCAAACCCGGGGGTGGGCGAGCAGGAAGCTCGCTCCATGAAAGTCTCGAACGTCATCATCGTGGGCGGCGGCATCATGGGTTGTGGCATCGCCCTGCGGCTGCGGCAGGCGGGCGTGCGCGTCACCGTGCTGGAGCGCTCCATTCCCGGCGCGGAGGCCTCGAGCGCCGCCGCGGGCATCCTCGCTCCGCAGATGGAGTCCGAGGGACCGGGCCCCTTCATGGAGCTGTGCCTGCGCAGCCGGGGCCTCTACCCCGCCTTCGCCGCCGAGCTGCGCGAGCTGTCCGGCGTGGACGTGGCCTACCGGCCGTGCGGTGTCCTCAAGGTGGCCTTCACCGAGAAGGACCTGCACCACCTGGACGCGACGGTGGCGTGGCAGCGCGCGATGGGCCTGCGCGCGGAGCTGCTCGACGGCACGGCCGCCCGGGCCCTGGAGCCCCGCCTGTCCCCGAAGGCGCTGGCCGCCGCGCACTTCCCGGATGACCACCAGGTGGACAACCGGCTGCTGGTGCGCGCCCTCTCCATGGCCGCCGCCCGCGTGGGCGCGGAGTTCAAGAGCGGCTACGTGCGCGGCGTGGTGCACGAGGGCGGCCGCGCGGTGGGCGTGGACCTGGACGGCGAGGTGCTGCGTGCGGACGCCGTCATCCTGGCGGCGGGCTCGTGGTCCGCGCTGGTGCAGGGCGCGGGCGTGGAGCCGAAGGCGGTGCGGCCGGCGCGCGGGCAGATGGTGCAGCTCCAGACGCGGCTGCCGGTGCTGGAGCGCATCGTCACCTCGGGGAAGGGCTACCTCGTGCCGCGCGCGGACGGGCGCGTCATCGCCGGCAGCACCATGGAGCTGGTGGGCTTCGACAAGCAGGTCACGGCGGCGGGCCTGGCCCGCATCCTCGACATGGCGCTGGAGCTGTGCCCCGAGCTGAGCTCCGCCTCCGTGACGGACTCGTGGGCCGGCTTCCGCCCGTGGACGGAGGACCGCAATCCCTACCTCGGCGAGGGCCCGGTGCCGGGCCTCTTCCTCGCCACCGGCCACTTCCGCAACGGCATCCTCCTGGCCCCGATTACGGCGAAGCTCGTCACCCAGGCGGTGCTCGGAGAGAAGCCCACCGTGGACCTGGCGCCCTTCCGGTACGACCGTTCCCCGGCCCGCGCTCACACCTGAGGGGCGCTCGGAGACGCCGAGCCTCGCGGGAGGACGACCCGGGACGTCGGCACGGGGGTACCCCCTACCGGGGTGGGTGTGGCCTCCCGGAGACCGGGCGGGCAGACAGCCGCTCCGGGCGGTTTCCAGAGGGAAAAAGGCTCTGGATTCGCGCCTGCACGCCCTTCTCCTCACCCACCGGGGGCCCACCTCCCTGTCCACTGGCGGATCAACCGCCAACCCTGGAAGGGTGGTAATTTCTCGTACTCGTTCGCCTTCGAAACCCGGAAACCCTAGAATCGACCGCCGTGGAAGCCATCCCTCCTGCCCCACCCCGAATCCTCATCGTCGATGATGACGACTCCGTACGCGACGTCATCTCCGTCCTCCTTCGGGAGGAGGGCTACAACTGCGTCGTCGCGAGCGGTGCCGAGATGGCGCTGGACATCGCGGGCGAGGAGGACACGCCGCTCGTCATCAGCGACATGAAGATGCCGGGCAAGGACGGCCTGTGGCTCCTGGAGAACCTGCGTGAGCGGCTCCCGGACACGTCCGTCATCATGCTCACCGGCTACGGCGACACCGAGTCCGCCGTGGACTGTCTGCGCCGCGGCGCGGTGGACTACCTCCTCAAGCCACCCAAGCTGACGGACCTCATCCGTGCAATCGAGCGCGCGCTGGCCAAGCGCCGCATCGAGATGGCCCGCAAGCGCTACCAGAAGAAGCTGGAGCGCAAGGTGCGCGACAGGACGGCGGAGCTGCGCAACGCCCTGCGCGACATCGCCAACACCTACCAGAACACGCTGCTCGCCCTGGTGGCCGCGCTCGACGCGCGCGAGCACGAGACGAGCGACCACTCGCAGCGCGTGGTCAGCTACACCTCGGCCATCGCCCATCGCATGGGCATCCATGGCAAGGAATTGGAGGAGATTGGCCGCGGCGCGCTCCTGCACGACATTGGCAAGATTGGCGTGCCGGACGCGGTGCTCCTCAAGCCGGGCAAGCTGACGCCGGACGAGTGGCTGGAGATGCGGAAGCACCCGGAAATCGGCTTCCAGATGATCCAGAACATCCCCTTCCTGGACACGCCGGCCTCCATCGTCCTCTCGCACCAGGAGCGCTGGGACGGCGCCGGCTACCCGCGCAACCTCCAGCGGCACGAAATCCACATCGGCGCGCGCATCTTCGCCGTGGCGGACACGCTGGACGCGATGACGAGCGACCGGCCGTACCGCAAGGGCACCTCGTTCGCCAACGCCATCCAGGAAATCCGCCGCTGCGCCAACACGCAGTTCGACCCCGAGGTGGTGCGCGCGTTCCTCGACATCGGCGAGGAGGGCCTCATCCGCATCAAGGAGGAGATGGCGCTGAAGAAGCTCCAGCTCCCGCAGGCGGAAGCGGACGCCACCGAGGCCGAGGCCGAGCTGGCCCGCCTCACTGATTTGGACGACGACGACGCGCCTCCAGGCCGCTCCTCCACCGTGTCGGAGAGCCCCGAGGTGAAGGACTCGGTGAAGCGGTCCGCCACCGGCACCGAGGGTTGAGTCCTGCGAAGTGATGGTGGGACGGAGATGACCGGCCCGAGGGTGGCTGTTATGAGGACAGGCCCGCCGTGACGACCACCGCCCCTCAGCCCCTTCCCGATCCGCTCGCTCCGCCCCTGCTGGACGCGCAGGGGCGCCGCATGACGTACCTGCGGCTGAGCGTTACGGACCGCTGCAACTTCCGCTGCACGTACTGCTCGCCCGCCTCCTGGGGTGGCAAGAAGGACCTGCTCACCGCCGAGGAGCTGGCGCGCATCGCCGCCGTCTTCGCGAGCATGGGCATCCGCCGCGTGCGCCTCACCGGCGGCGAGCCGCTCATCCGCCCGGACATCGTGGACGTGTCGCGGCGCATCGCCGCGCTGCCCGGCATCCGGAACGTGGCGATTACGACCAACGCCAGCCACCTGGAGGCGCTCGCGGTGCCGCTGCGCGAGGCCGGCGTCACGCAGCTCAACCTCAGCCTGGACACGCTCTCCCCGGAGACGTTCCGCCGCATCTCCAAGCAGGGCGACTTCGGCGCGATTCTGCGCGGCATCGACGCGGCGGCGGCGGCGGGCTACGCGTCGCTGAAGCTCAACGTGGTGGTGGTGCGCGGCGTGAATGACGGCGAGGCCGCCGCGCTGGTGGCCCACGCGCACGCGCGCGGCATCACCCCGCGCTTCATCGAGCTGATGCCCTTCGGCCAGGGACAGCCGGTGCCCACCGCGGAGCTCGTCGAGCAATTGAAGGCCGCCGGCCTGCCGCTGGAGCCCGAGCCGGAGGAGCTCGAGGACGCCGCCGCCTCCCCCACCTCCGGCCCCGCGCGCTACTGGCGCACGCCCGCGGGCCGCGTGGGCTTCATCTCGCCGCTCACCCAGAACTTCTGCGGCGGCTGCAACCGCGTGCGCGTGGCGTCCAATGGAGATTTGCGCAGCTGCCTCGGCGGGCGCGCGCAGGCGCCGCTGCACCAGCTCATCCGGGGCGGTGCCAGCGACGTGGAGCTGGCCGTGGCCATCCGCCGCGCGCTGGGCGACAAGCCGGAGGGACACCGCTTCACCGAGCCCGGCAATGGCGACACGCTGCTGACGATGATGGGCATCGGCGGCTGAAGGCAGGCCCGGCCCGCGGCATCAGCGCCTGAAAACACGACGGGCGGGCCGGCACCTTCGCCAGACCCGCCCGTGCGCTTCGAGCCCTCACGATGAGGGCCCGGTGCGGCCTACTTCACCAGCCGGATGTTGACCGGGTACCGGTAGAGCCGGCCCTCGTTCGCCTTCAGGCCCGCGATGATGGCGAACACCACGGCCGCGACCCACACCGCCGGAATCACGATGAGACCGATTCCCAGACACGAGGTGATACCGCCGATGACGTAGCCGATGAGGCAGGTGATCTGGAAGTTGAGCGATTCCGCTGAGTGGTCGCGAACGTAGGAGGACTCCTTCCCCTTCGTCAGTATCAGCACCAGTGGCACCAGGAAGCCAAACACGATGGTGCCCAGATGGGTCAGCAGCGCCATCGTCTTCTCATCCTGGGTCGGCATCGGTGAACCACTGATGAACGAACCCATCTGCTCCCGCGGCGGAGTCTCCATGAACGTCCCCTCCAGATTTCCGGGGGCGCGAAAAGCGCGCCCTTTGCGCACGCAACATGACATGCACCTGATCCGATTGTCACGTCTCGGACAGGTGCTCTGACGGGTCGTCCTCCGCGCCTTCCGGCCCGGGCCTGTGTCTCAGCGATACAACTGGCCACCGGCCTTCTTGAATTCCTCGCTCTTCTCCTCAAGCCCGGCCTTCAGCGCGGCGTCGTCGGAGACGCCCTGCTTCGCCGCGTAGTCCCGCACGTCCTGCGTAATCTTCATGGAGCAGAACTGGGGGCCGCACATGGAGCAGAAGTGGGCCACCTTGGCGCCCTCGGCGGGCAGCGTCTCGTCGTGGAAGGCGCGGGCGCGCTCGGGGTCCAGCGAGAGGTTGAACTGGTCTTCCCAGCGGAACTCGAAGCGGGCCTTGGACAGCGCGTTGTCACGCGCCTGGGCGCCCGGGTGGCCCTTGGCCAGGTCCGCGGCGTGGGCGGCGATCTTGTACGTAATCACGCCCTCCTTCACGTCGTCCCGGTCCGGCAGGCCCAGGTGCTCCTTGGGCGTCACGTAGCAGAGCATCGCCGTGCCGAACCAACCAATCATCGCGGCGCCGATGCCGCTGGTGAAGTGGTCATACCCGGGCGCGATGTCCGTGGTGAGGGGCCCCAGCGTGTAGAACGGCGCCTCGCCGCACACGGCGAGCTGCTTCGTCATGTTCTCCTGGATGAGGTGCATGGGCACGTGGCCCGGGCCCTCAATCATCGTCTGCACGTCGTGCTTCCAGGCGACCTTCGTCAACTCGCCCAGCGTCTCCAATTCGCCGAACTGGGCCGCGTCGTTCGCGTCGGCGATGGAGCCCGGCCGCAGCCCGTCACCGAGGCTGAAGCTGACGTCGTACGCCTTCATGATTTCGCAAATCTCGTCGAAGTGCGTGTAGAGGAAGTTCTCCTGGTGGTGGGCGAGGCACCACTTGGCCATGATGGAGCCGCCGCGGCTGACGATGCCGGTGAGGCGCTTCGCCGTCCACGGCACGTAGCGCAGCAGCACGCCGGCGTGGATGGTGAAGTAGTCCACGCCCTGCTCGGCCTGCTCGATGAGCGTGTCGCGGAACAGCTCCCACGTGAGCTCCTCCGCCTTGCCGCCGACCTTCTCCAGGGCCTGGTAGATCGGCACCGTGCCGATGGGCACCGGCGCGTTGCGCAGAATCCACTCGCGCGTCTCGTGGATGTTGCGGCCGGTGGACAGGTCCATCACCGTGTCCGCGCCCCAGCGGATGGACCAGACCATCTTCTCCACCTCCTCCTCGATGGAGGAGGAGACGGCCGAGTTGCCGATGTTGGCGTTGATCTTCACCAGGAAGTTGCGGCCGATGATCATCGGCTCCAACTCCGGGTGGTTGATGTTGGCGGGGATGATGGCGCGGCCGCGGGCCACCTCGTCGCGGACGAACTCGGGCGTAATCGTGCGCGGAATGGACGCGCCCCACGAGTGGCCCGGGTGCTGGGCGGAGAGCGAGACCTCCACCCGCTGGTTCTCCCGGATGGCCACGTACTCCATCTCCGGGGTGATGATGCCCTTGCGGGCGTAGTGAAGCTGGGTGACGTTGCCGCCCTTCTTCGCCACGCGCGGCTTGCGGCGGTGGGCGAAGCGCAGGCCGTCGAGGCGCGGGTCCGCCTCGCGCGAGCGGCCGTACTCGGAGCTGATGCCGGGCAACGCCTCCGTGTCGCCGCGGCCCACAATCCAGGCCTCGCGCACCGAGGCCAGGCCCTGGCGCACGTCGATGGGCGCGGACGGGTCCGTGTACGGACCGCTGGAGTCATAGACGTAGATGGGCGGGTTGGGCGTCACCTGCGCGTCCGGCCCGGGGCCGTGGCGCGTGGGCGTCTGGCTGATTTCCCTCAGGGGGACGCGGAGGTCCGGATGCAGCGCGCCCTCCACGTACACCTTGCGCGAGGCTGGCAGCGCGCCCCGGCTGATTCCTTCCAACACCTTCCCATCGACCTTCAGGCTCTTGGACGCTCCGCTCATCTCGCATCTCCTCGGCGGCGGAGGGATGGGCGGGCGAGGGGCCTGGGCCCCGGGCCGCTTCCCTCCGCCGGAATGACCCGGTTCAGGTTCCAAGGGTTGGCCGCTGACCGCGCGGCCGTCTCAGCCCCTCCCAGGGGCACCCCTAGCGACTGGGTGAGCACTTAGCGCACAGGAAAGCGGCCTTCAACCTGCCCGGCGGGTCCTGTAAAGAGGCGAGCATCCGACGCTTCGACGCAAGGCTTGCGGGCGACCGGAGGCCCGCGCAAGCGTTGCGCGCGCTGGGAGCCGGAAACACCGTTTCCCTGGAGCACTGCGCGTTGGCCCCGGACCTGCAACTTGGAGCCGCCGACAGAGGAACCACGAACCCGGAGAGCCGCACATGCAGATCGTCGGAGAGCTGATGACCCGTGAAGTGGTCACCCTCAAGGAGACGCAGAACCTGGCCAAGGCGGACGAGCTGCTCCGCCTCCACCGCATCCGCCACCTGCCGGTGCTGCGGCAGGGCAAGCTGGTGGGGCTCGTCACGCACCGGGACCTGCTCCGCGCGGCGGCCGTCCACACCAGCGACCCGGCGGCGCAGCCGCTGTGGGCCGCGGACATCATGACGCGCGACGTTCAGACGGTGCGCGCGGACACGCCGCTGAAGGACGCGGTGAAGCTGATGCTGCAACACAAGTACGGCTGCCTCCCGGTGGTGGATGCCACGGACAGCCTGCTGGGCATCCTCACCGAGGCGGACCTGGTGCGGTACGCGCAGTACCTCATCGAGGAGCGCGACCGGCACGAGATGGCGGCCGAGTTCGGCGCCTGAAGTCCCCGGCGCGTGACCGCCCCTGCTCGAGGCGCGCGACACCGGCATGGCTTCCGGGCCCAGCCCCCGGACGCTCGCGCCAGGTGCCCGTCCCCTGCTGGAGGCGGGGCTCTTCCTGAACCCCGCGGGAGCCTCGCTTCCCGGGCGTGTTCCGGACATGGCACGCTCCGGTGTGCCCGACGTGGTTGGCCTTCATTCCCCGCCGGACGCGTGAAGCCCCATGAACACCTCCCTCACTCCCTCGAATGCCGCGGCCTCGCCCATGCCGTCCCTCGCCGAGGATGCCCCGGCGCGGCGGAGCTGGCTGCGCCCCGCGCTCGCGATGGGGGGGCTCGCGGTGGTGGCGCTGGTGGCGGGCTTCGGTGTGGAGGAGCCGGTGGCCTCGCGCGCGGTGCTGATTGGCGGCGCGTGCCTGGTGCTGTGGCTCACGGAGGTGGTGCCGCCCTTCGTCCCCACCCTGCTGCTGCTGGGCGCGACCCCGGTGCTGCTGGGCCCGCTGGCCACGGACTACCGGATGGGCGCGGTGCTGGCGTGGGCCATGGACCCGGTGCTGGTCCTCTTCCTCGGCGGCTTCACGCTGGAGGTGGTGGCCATGCGGCATGGCCTGGACGCCGCGGTGGCCCGGCACGTGGTGCGGCTGTCGCGAGGGCGGCCCCGGCTGTTGCTGCTGCTCGTCATGGGCGGTGTGGCCTTCCTGTCCATGTGGATGTCCAACGTGGCCGCGGCGGCGATGATGCTGGCGGCGCTGCGCCCCATCCTCCAGGCCACCCCGGCGGGCGAGCCGCTGCGGCCCGCGCTGCTGATGGGCGTGGCGCTGGGCGCCAACTTCGGAGGCATGGCCACGCCGGTGGGCAGCGGCCCCAACGCGCTCGCGGTGGCCGCGGCCGGCGCCTACACGCAGGTGACGTTCGCCGAGTGGATGGCGCTGGCCCTGCCCCTCACGGCGCTGATGCTGGGCCTGGGCTTCGTGCTGGTGCTGCTGCGCTTCCCCGTGCGCGGCCTGCTGGCCCTTCCCGCCCAGGAGCCCGAGCCGCTCACCCGCTCCGGCCGGGGCGTGCTCGTGGTGAGCGCGGCCTGCGTGGTGGCATGGCTGTCCGAGCCGCTGCATGGCGTGCCCGCGCCGGTGGTGGCGCTGGGGGCCACGGCGCTCCTCTTCGGCAGCGGCCTGCTCGCGCGCGGCGACCTGGGGAAGCTGGACTGGTCCACGCTGCTGCTCATCGCGGGGGGCATCGCCCTGGGCCGGCTGATGGAGCACTCCGGGCTGGTGGCGCGCGCGCTGGCCGGCTCGGACCTGGGAGGCTGGCCGGTGCCGGCGCAGCTCGGCGTGCTGGTGGTGGCGGCGGCGGCGCTGTCCGCGCTGATGAGCAACACCGGCACCGCGGCGCTGCTCATCCCCCTGGCCGTGCAGCTCCACCCGTCCGCGGCCACGCCCATCCTCGTCGCACTGGGGTGCTCGTTCGGCATCCCCTTCGTCATCAGCACCCCGCCCAACGCCATGGCCGCGGGCGAGGGGCTCGCCTCTTCGGAGTTGATGCGGCTGGGGCTTCCCCTCATGGTGGCGGGATGCCTGCTGGTCAGCCTCACCGGCCCCATGGTGCTACGTCTCTTCGGTCTGCCATGAGCTACCCTGCCCGCCCTGCCCTGGACCCAGGGACCAGGAGCACGTCCTTCCAGAAGCACCCGCGCGGCACGCGAGTTGAAGGGGTATGGCCCGCCCAGGGCATAGCGGGAGGTAGGCCCATGACGTCGGTTACCATCACCGAGTACGAAACTCGCCTCTTCTGGCAGGGAGAGCGCGGCGCCGTCCTGACGAGCGACCAGGCGCCTCCCCTGCCCATCGGCCGGCCGCTGACGGAGCCCGGCGCCGCGGACGAGGGCCAGTGGGGACCGGAGTCCCTATTGGTAGGCGCGGTGGAGGGACGCACGCTGCTGGCCTTCCTGGAGCGGGCGCGCGAGGCGAAGGTGCCGGTGCTCTTCTACCAGAGCTCCGCCATGGCCCGCGTGGTGGGCACCCCGGGCCAGCCGCCGCACTTCACGGACCTCATCGTCCGTCCCCACGTCGCCGTGCCCGATGACGCCGCCGCGGAGGCCGCGCGCCACATCTTCTCCGAGCTGCCCGCCCACTGCTTCCCCAGCTCCATCATCCAGCTCACGCCGCGCATCGAGCCCGTCGTCGAGACGTGGAACGTCCGCTCCACCACGTCCCGCGAGGCGCGACCCCCGAGCCTCTCTGCTTCCTGACCCGAAAGCCCCAGACACCCCATGTCCCAACAGCGAATCCTGGTCGTCGACGATGAGGACAATGCCCGCCGGGCGATTGCCACCATCCTCCAAGAGGAAGGCTACGAGGTGGCCGAGGCCTCCAATGGCGCGGAGGCCCTGGCCCGCATCCCCGAGTTCTCGCCCGCGGTGGTGCTCTCCGACGTGCGCATGCCGCAGATGGACGGCCTCACGCTGCTGAAGACGGCGCGCGAGCAGGGCAGCGACGCGACGTTCGTGATGATGACGGCCTTCGCCAGCGTGGAGACCGCCGTCGAGGCGATGAAGGCGGGCGCGGACAACTTCCTGCTCAAGCCGCTGGACGCGGACCAGGTGCTGGTCATCCTCGGCAAGGCGCTGGAGAAGCGCAGCCTGCGCCAGGAGGCCGAGGCCCTGCGCGACCAGGTGCGCTCGCGGGTGAAGCGCTTCCACGACATCATCGGCGAGTCGCCGCCGCTGCAGGGCATCTACGACGTGGTCCGCCGCGCGGCGGGCACGCGCGCCACGGTGCTCATCCTCGGTGAGTCCGGCACCGGCAAGGAGCTGATTGCCCAGGCGCTGCACCAGGAGTCGTCGCGCAAGGACAAGCCCTTCATCCGCGTGCACTGCGCGGCGCTGGCGGAGAACCTGCTGGAGAGCGAGCTGTTCGGCCACGAGAAGGGCTCCTTCACGGGCGCGCTCGCGCGCAAGGAGGGCCGCTTCGAGTTGGCGGACGGCGGCACGCTCTTCCTGGACGAAATCGGCGAAATCTCGCCCTCGGTGCAGGTGAAGCTGCTCCGCGTGCTCCAGTCGCGCGAGTTCGAGCGCGTGGGCGGCACGCAGACGCTCAAGGTGGACGTGCGCATCGTCGCGGCCACGCACAGGGATTTGGCCGCCGAGGTGAAGGCGGGCCGCTTCCGCGAGGACCTCTACTACCGGCTCAACGTGGTGAGCGTGACGCTGCCGGCGCTGCGCGAGCGCAAGAGCGACATCCCCGCGCTGGTGAACCACTTCCTGGAGAAGTACGGCGAGGCGTACGGCAAGGAGGTGCGCGGGCTGGCGCCGGGTACGCTCCAGGCGCTGCTGTCCCACGACTGGCCGGGCAACATCCGCGAGCTGGAGAACGCGATTGAACGCGCGGTGGTGCTGGCCCAGGGCCAGGAGCTGACCACGGACGACCTGCCTCCGGTGCTGCGCGGGCCGCGTCCGGCGGGCACGGCCGCGGGCGCGCTCATCCCCGGCGCCACGCTGGCGGCGATTGAGCGCGAGGCCATCCTCCGCACGCTGGAGATGGTGCAGGGCTCCACGTCGCGCGCGGCCGAGGTGCTGGGCATCAGCGTGCGGAAGATTCAGTACCGCCTCAAGGAGTACGGCATGCAGGGCGGCGGGCCGCTCAAGGCCGTGGCCGACGAGGAGGAGGACGTGGCCGCGGAGTCGTAGGCGCCCCCCAGGCGGGCCGGGCATGCGGGACTGGTAGAGTGCCCGCATGCGCATGAGCCGCCGGTCGTCCCGTGGAAGCGTGGTGCGTATCCTGGTGTGGGCGGCGAGCATCGTCCTGCTGCTCGCCGTCATCGCGCTGGTGGCCGCGGACCGGTGGGTGCGCAAGCAGTACGAGCCCACGCTCGACGCCTTCAGCGCGGACATGAAGGCGAACGTGGACCTGTTCTGCGAGGAACAGGCGAAGCTCGCCGCGGACCCGTGGTTCCATGAGCCGCGCACCGAGGGCGACGCGGGGCCCCTCCTCAATGTCTGGCTGGGGTGGGAGAGCCCGGGCCCGAAGATGCCTGCGGACTCGCCGCTCCAGGTGCCCGCCGCGCTGGGAGAGAAGCTGGACTGGGACACGCTGCTCGCGTCCGACTTCGACTTCTCCACACTGGACTTCGGGTGGATGAAGCAGCTCCAGGCCTACGACAGGTGGGACACCCTGAAGCACACGCCCGCGCCGCTCGCGGAGCCGTACTTCCACATGACGGCCCCCATACCGAGCTACGTCCCCCTGCAGACCTGGGCGAAGCTCCGGCTGATTCACGGCATGCGCACCGGACAATCGCTGGAGGCAGCCCGGGACGTGCGGCACCTGGCGTGGCTGGCGTACCGCTCGGACACGATTCTGGGCGCGATGATTGCCAGGGCGATTCTGGGCTTCGAGCGCAAGACGCACGAGTTGATGCAGTCGCCTCCGCCTGAGTGGCGCCCCATGAGCGCCGAGCAGCACGACCGCATGCGCGCCGTGTTCTGGGCCAGCATGTCCTTCTCCAGCATCGCCACGCCCGTCGAGGTGGCACGGAAGGCACGTGCGTGCGGCCCGGCCATCGCGCTGTGCACGGGCCTGAGCGAGGCGGCGGGGCTGGCCCGCTACCTCCAGCCGCTCGCGGAGGGGCCGTACCGCCCGGCGTATGCGGCGCTCGGCGAGGCGGTGGCCTCGGCCCCCTGCCCCACCTCGCTGGTGAAGATGTACTGGGAGCGCGGCGCCACCATCCACGACGTCCCTCCCGCGGGGACGGACATGCCCACCCTGCCCACGTGGATGCGAGTGCTTCCCACCCCGCTCTCCGGGAAGCACGTGGCTGGCATCCTCCTGTCCATGGGCGCGCAGAACATCGACCACCTGAAGCAGCTCCGCGCCGCGCCGGCCTCCGCGGACGCCGCGCCCTGACCGGTCCTGGGACGAAGCTTCCGAAATACGACAGGTGTCGTAGGTCCTGACGCGGCGCGCGCGGCCTCGGTGCCCCGAGCGTACGACAGGCGTCGTAGCTCTGCGCGGGACGCACGCCGCTCCTTCCCGTCGAAAGTACGACAGTTGTCGTAGCGTGCCGCAACCGAACACCGCCACTCTCAAGGAATGAGAGCCCACGCCATGACGCAGCCGGCGATCCGCTGACGGCGGAAGACCCCTCGACATCTACGACGCTCGTCGTTGACTCTTACGACATCCGTCGTAATACTTCCGCTCATGACTCCCGCCTTGCCGCAGCCCACGCGTGCCGAGCTGGCCATCCTCCGAGTCCTCTGGGAGTTGGGGCCCTGTACGGTTCGACAGGTCCACGAGTCGCTCCGTGACACCCAGGACAAGGACACGGGCTACACCACCGTGCTGAAACTCCTGCAGAACATGACGGAGAAGGGGCTCGTCCAGCGCGACGAGAGCGAGCGCACCCACGTCTACGAGGCCGCCCTCAGTGAGAAGCGCACCCAGCGCGACCTGCTGCGCGACTTGATGGACCGGGCCTTCGGCGGCTCGGCCACCACGCTGGTGGCGCAGGCGCTGTCCATGAAGCGCACCTCCGCCGAGGAGCTGGCGGAGATTCGCAGGCTGCTGGACGAGCACGAGAAGCGGGGGAAGTGAGATGGGTGCCCTGCACATGCTCTCGCAGCAGCCCGTTTTCCTGGCGTTGGAGCAGGCGCTGATCGGCTTCCTCTGGCAGGGCGCGGCGGTGGCCCTCGTCGTCGCGGCGGCCATGGCCCTCCTCCCCGAGCGCGCCTCGCGCGCCCGCTATGCCACCGCGTGCCTCGGCCTGCTGGCCATGGCCGTGCTCCCCATCGTCACCTTCCTCACCAATCTGGCCGAGGCCTCGCGCTTCAACTTCTCAGCAGGCCCCACCGCGGGCGCCTCGGTATCTTCTCCCCTCTCCATCAACGCCACCTTCACGGTGATGGCGGGGCCCACGCCCATGGGCGACACGCCGTGGCTGGAGACGGTGCGCCCGTGGCTGCTGCCGGTCTGGTGCCTGGGCGTGCTGCTGCTGTCCTCGCGCACCCTGCTGGCCTGGGCCATGACTCAGCGCCTGTCCCGCCGCGACACGCGCGAGGCCGCCGCTCCGTGGAAGGCCGCGCTCGAGAAGGCGCTCGTCCGCATGCGCATGTCCGGCCCGGTGCGCCTGCTGGCCTCCGCCTCCATCGACGTGCCCATGGTCATCGGCCTGTGGCGGCCCCTCATCCTCGTGCCCGCCAGCGCCATGACGGGCCTGAGTGCCTCCCAGCTGGAGGCCATCCTCGCCCACGAGCTGGCCCACATCCGTCGCCACGACTACCTCGTCAACCTCCTGCAGTCCCTCGTGGAGACGCTCCTCTTCTACCACCCCGCCGTCTGGTGGCTGTCCCACCGCATCCGCGAGGAGCGCGAGCACTGCGCCGACGACCTGGCCGTCCAGTGCTGCGGTGACGCGTACCTCTATGCGCGCGCCCTGGCCCACATTGAACAGCTGCGCCTCACGCCCTCGCCCCAGCCCGCGCTGGGCGCCGGTGGCGGCTCGCTGCTGACGCGCGTGCGCCGTCTGCTCTCCGCCTCCGAGTCCCACGCCCAGCGCCGCCCCTGGAAGCTGGCCAGCGGCGTGGGCAGCGCGCTGCTCGCGGTGGTGCTCGGCACCTCGCAGCTTCCCGACACGGCTCGCGCGGAGGAGCCGCCAAGTCCCGCGCCGTCCGCCGCCCGGCCCCGGCTGGAGAAGGGGCACGCACTCGCGGCGAGCGCTCCGGTGCAGCGGCCCCTGGTGGCTCCCACCTTCGTTCCGCCCCCGAGCCCGGCGCCGGTCCGCGCGTCCCGCCCGAGCGCCCGGAGCGCCCCGAAGGAGGAGCGCGCTCCCTCCGCGCCCGCCGTGAAGAGCCGCTCGCCGCGCTCCGCGCCGCTGCTCATCCCCGACACGCAGTCCATCGCGCGCACGGAGTTGCCGCGCGCCCCGTACTCGCTGGACGCCGAGCCTGCCGTGGAGCCCTCCGCGCCCGTGCTGCTCGGTGCGCCCGTGACGGAGGACTCCTCCGAGGCCTTCGCCGTCACCGTCGCGCCTCCGGCCGAGAAGTCCCAGCCCGCCGTCCTCGAACTGGGGCCGGGCATCACCCCGCCCCGCCGTATCTCCGGCGAGCGCTTCCACTACAACAGCCTCACGTACGGCATCCGCTCCGCGGTGTCCTCCTTCCCCAGCGGCTCGGTGGTCGCCCGCTGCACCATCACCACCGAGGGCTTCGTCACCGACTGCAAGTCGCTGCAGGGGCTCAGCGGGCTGGAGGACAACGTCATCCGCACGCTCTCCACGTGGCGCTACGAGCCGGCCATGCTCAACGGCAGGCCCGTGGCCGTGTACTACGTCTTCGACATCGTGTTCAGCACCCAGCCGGGCGGCGCTCGCATCGAGCCACCGGGCAAGCAGATGGCGAGCGTGGACCTCGAGCAGTACCGGAGCGGCGCGGCGGCCAGCCACTCGTGCATCGTCTGCAAGCGCTTCACCACCGACGGGCGCATCCTCTTCCGTTCGGGCACCTTCTGACGGCGCCGGGCGCTACCGCGCCACCGGCAGCTGGAGGATGAAGCGGGCGCCCCCGCCGGGCGCCGAGCCCACCTCCAGCGTGCCGCCGTGCTGCGTGACGATGGCGTGGACGATGGAGAGCCCCAGCCCCGAGCCCTGGGCCTTCGTGGTGAAGAAGGGCTCGAAGATGCGGTCCCTCACCTCCTGCGGGATTCCAGGGCCCTCGTCGTCCACGATGAGCCAGACGCGCCCGCCCTCCTGGCCCGCGCTCACCGTCACCTTGCCTCCGGCGGGCGTCGCCTCCAGCGCGTTGAGGCACAGGTTGATGAGCACCTGACGCAGCCGCTCCTCCTCGCCCGCCACCGGCGGCAGCGCCTCGTCCAGCGAGGCCTTCTCCAGCGCCACCTTGCGGGCCTCGGCCTGTCCGCTGAGCAGGTCCACCACGCGCCGCAGCAGCGCGCGCACGTCCACCGAGCCGGGGCGGAACTCGCGCGGCCGGGCGAACTGGAGGAAGTCCTCCAGGATGTGGTCCAACCGGCGGATTTCGTCGCGCACCAGCAGCAGCGGTTCCAACAACGGGCCCTGCTGCGGGTCCGGCAGCTTGCGCACGCGGCGCTCCAGCACGGACAACTGCAGCGCCGCCGCGTTGAGCGGGTTGCGGATTTCGTGGGACAGGCCCGCCGTCATCGTCCCCACCGCCGCCAGCTTCTCCGTCATCTGCGCGCGCCGCGCCAGCTCGCGCTTCTCGCCGTGCAGCCGCACCTGACGCATGGCCTGCTCCAGCGTCAGCAGCAGTTCCTGCGGCGCGCACGGCTTCATCAGGTAGGCGCACGCGCCCGCGCGCACCGCCGCCACCGCCGTCTCCAGCGTGGCGAAGCCGGTGAGCAGCACGACTTCCGAGTCCGGCGCGCCCTCCTTCAGCTCCGCCGCCAGCGCGGTGCCGTCTCCGTCCGGCAGGCGCAGGTCCACCAACGCCACGTCGAAACCCTCCCTCGCGCACTCGCGCGCGGCCCGGCAGCTCGACGCGCCGCGCACGGCGTAGCCCGCGTCGCCCAGCAGCTCGTTGAGGTTGTCGAGGAAGGCGGCGTTGTCGTCCACCACGAGGATGGTGGGCAATGGCTTGGAGGTGGGCTCGCTCATGAGGCGTGGGGGATGCGCGCGGCGTGCGCCGACTCCAGCGCCCGCACCAGCACGCTGGTGTCGAAGGGTTTGGAGAAGATGCCCGAGGCCCCCTCCAACGGCACCATGTCCGGGTAGGCGGTCATGATGTAGACGGGCAGCTTCGGGTAGCGCTCGCGCAGCCGCCGCAGGGCCTCACCGTCCGGGCCGCCGGGCAGCCGCAGGTCCACCAACGCGGCGAAGGGCTCCACGCAGCTGATGCGGTCCGTGTCCAGCACCGACGAGGCCGTCACGCACGAGAAGCCGCGCGCGCGCAGCACCTCGCCGAGGTTGTCGCTCAGCGCCGGGTCGTCCTCCACCAGCACCACCAGTCCATCTCGCCGGGCGCCGGAGAGCAGCCCCACCAGCGTGGGAATGGGCACGGGCTTGGGAAGCACCGCGAGCAGTCCCTCGCGCCGGGCCGTCTCCAAGTCATCCTCTCGGGGATACGCGGTGATGACCACCGCGGCCAGCCCCGGGTCCACACGGCGCAGGTGGTGTACTGCGTCCGCGCCGGACATGCCGGGCATGCGCATGTCCGTCAGCAGCGCGTCGAAGCGCGTGGTGCGTGCCAGTTGCAGCGCCTCGTCGCCAGAAGTCACGACGACGGCCTGGTCTCCTTCGTCGCGGAGGATTTCGGCGAGGTTCTCCGCGAACGCACGGTTGTCATCCAGCAGAAGGTACCGACGCATGGGCGCCCTCCGCGGGCATGAGGGGAAGCCGGAGCACGAAGCGCGCGCCGGCGCCGGAACGGGGCGCATACACAATACTGCCGCCGTGGCGTTCCAGGATGCGTTTTACGAGCGGGAGCCCCAGGCCGATGCCGCGGGCCTTCGTCGTCATCAGCGGCTCGAAGAGGCGGCGGCGGATGGCGTCGCTCACGCCGGGGCCGGTGTCCTCCAGCACCAGTTCCGCCACACCGGGCTCGGGCGTGCTGGCGGACAGCGAGATGGTGCCGCCCTTCTCCTCCAGCGCCTGCGTCGCGTTCTCCAGCAGGTTGACGAACACCTGGCGCAGTTGCACGGCATCGCCCTGCACCGACGGCAGCGCCGCGAGCCCTTCTTCGCGCAACGCCACCGAGTCCGGCCGTTGCACGGCGGAGGCGGCTTCCTGCCACACCTCATCCAGCCACACCTCCTGACGCTGCAGGGGACGGTCGCGAATCATGTCCAGCAGGTCGGAGACGATGCGGTTGGCGAGGGCGACCTGCTCGCCGATGCGGCCCAGGTGCTTCGCGGTGCGCTCGTCCACGGCGCCGGGACGGCCCTTGAGGATGTAGAGCGACGTCTCGATGACGCCGAGCGGGTTGCGCAGCTCGTGGCCGATGGAGCCCACGAGCTGGCCGAAGGTGGAGAGCCGCTCGCTGCGCGCCTGCTGCGCGAGCAAGTCCTCTCGGTATGTGTGGAGCATGATGGCCAGCTCCAGGTCCAGGATCTTCCCCAGCGCCGCGCGGGTGACGCGCAGCTGGTCCGGCCTGCCCAGGTACGCCTCGTCGATGACGGCGTTGAGCTCCTGGCGCAGCACGTTCATCGCGCCGAACATGTAGTGCTGCGGCAGTGCGATGCGCACGTGCATGCGGCCGATGCGGCAGCGCAGCTCGTAGTAGTCCTCGTCCCACGGGCCGCGCAGGAGCTGGCTCATCCAGATTTCCAGCGTGCCGCGGAGGTGGCCGACCTGACTCTCGCCGCCTTCCAGTGCCTGGCGCGCACCCTCGTGCTCCAGGATGCGGTCGTAGAAGATGCGGGCGATGCGGGCAAAATGTGGCTTCGCGATGGCATGCAGGGCGACGAGCGCCTGCTCGTCCTCCTTGCCGAAGCCGACGTATCTTTTCAGTTCCTCGAGCAGGGTTTCCGCCATGGTGTCTGGGTTGAGAGCCTAACCGGAGGAAACGGCGGAGAGCAGCGACTTCCTCCCGTCATCTTCACCGGTCAACGCCACCGGACCGTCACGCGACGCGCGCCGGGCGCCTTAGCCCGCGTCGGGCGCCGCGGCCCAGGGCAGTTCCTCCACCGTGCAGCCGGCCCGCCGGGCCACCTCCAGCAGGAGCAGCTCGCGCTGGATGCGCAGGTCCAACTGCCGCCGCTGCTGGTGCTTCAGGAAGTGGAGGCCGTGCACCACCTCCGCCATCGTCGCCTCTCCCGAGGCGAGGCCCAGCAGCACCGCGCCCAGCGCCTCCTCCGCCACCGGAAGGAGCTGCTGCTCGTGCGTGCCCATCCGCTTGTCCAGCGAGGCCAGCTCCGCCAGCTGCCGGTCCAGGTCCGGAGGCAGCGCCGCGGCGCGGCCCGTGCGCGCGAAGACGAGACCCGCCAGCGCCACGCGGTCCAGATTTCCGTCCCGCGACCAGGGCGGCGCCGTCTCCCCTTCGAGGATGTTGAAGTCCGGGTCCATGCGGCCCAGCCGGGCCAGCAGCTCCGTGCGCGCGTCCGCCAGCGCCACCAGCTCGCCGTCCGTGGCCAGGGCCTCCGCATCGAGCATGACGCGCTCGTGCGAGAAGACGAGCTCCTTCGGGGCCTCGGCGGAGAGCTGGATGAGGCGCTCCAGGAACTCGCGCACGCCCTCTTCAATCATGCGCGCCTCGCGGTTGTGGCGCAGCCACAGCTTCACCCGCGCCGGCTCCTTGCCCGGCGACTCGAGGAAGCGCGCCAGGGACACCTCCTGCGCGCGCTGCGGAGCGGGCTTCTCCGCCGCCGGGCGCTGGGGAGCCACCAGGGGAGAGCCGGGCTCCAGGCCGCTCGCCTCCCCCACGCTCGCGCCGAGCAGCATGCAGAGACACACCGGAATCGCATCACGCAGGGCCATGGGGCCTCCCGTCCGCCGGCCCACCTCGGGGCCGGCCTCCGCATGCATGAGCAAGCCTCGCGCCAGATGCTCCTCGTGCCCCGACGCACGAGGACGGACGCAGGAAGTGCGCCCCGCACCCGCTCGCGCGAGAGGGGCGCACTTCCTGCGCCGGCCGAAGGGCAGGCGGCCCTGCGCGTGTCCAACCTGGTGTTCCGTCGATGCCCGCGTGAGGTGTGAGGGACTACCAGCTTCCGCTGGAGCCGCCTCCGGACGAGCGCCCTCCTCCGAAAGAGGAGCCGCTCCTGCTGGACGAGGAGCGGGAGGAGGAAGAGGAGGAGCTGGACGTGGACCGGGTTCGCCGTGGCGTGCTGTGAGTCGACGTCGTCACGTGGCCGCAGTGGCCGCAGCGGCGCGTCACCTCCACGCGTCCCCCATGATCGTACGTCGCGGCTTGCAGGGTCCGGCTCGTCTGCTTGACGGCGACGTAGCTGCACCCCGAGCAGCGCGAGAACCGGGTGAACAGCGTGCCGTAGCGCTCCACGAAGGACCACCCAACTCAGCCATGCGCGCATTGGCTCGGACTGTAGCAGAGCGCCTGCCTGCTCGGAGGACGTGCTCCCCGTGGAGCACGGCGTCGGGTGCGCTGACGCCCCGGCCCTCGAGCAACCAGCCGAGCGCGCGGGCCGCGCAGGTCTCGTTCAGTGGGCAACGGAGACGGTGCCCGCCTGCCAGCGCGTGCCCAAGGTGAACGGGCTGATGGACTTCTGAAGGAGCGAGGAGACACGACGCATGGCTGGACCGCAGACCACGCCTGGAGAGCCCGTGAAGGCGCCGGAGCCGGGCAAGCCGCCCGCGCGCGAGCCACCCACCCGCCAGCTTCCGGAAATCGAGCCGCCCACACGTGCGCCGCCGGAGATTGAGCCGCCGCAGCCGCCGGACATCCGGCCGCCGGGAATCCATGACCCGCCCATGCCCACGCAGCCGGGCAAGCCGGAGATCATCGCGTAGTCGCGCTCCAGCCATGCCGTTCCTCTCCCCTCGCGAGGTGCCCAGCTTTCTCGGGAAGGCTGTGTCGCGACGCGAGGAAGGAACGGAACATGCGAGGGCCCGAGTTCCTGGACCGTTATGAGGGAGGCCGTGAGCTCGCGGGCCTGCTGACGGACTACGCGCACCGGCCGGACACGCTGGTGCTGGCCCTGCCGAGGGGCGGCGTGCCGGTGGCCTACGAAGTGGCCAGGGCCCTTGGCGCGCCGCTGGACGTGTTCCTCGTACGCAAGCTGGGCGCGCCCTCGCACGAGGAGCTGGCGATGGGAGCCATTGCTTCTGGAGGAGTGCGCGTCCTCAACCGCGAGGTGGTGGAGGAGCTGGAGGTGACGCGGGAGGAGATCGACGCCACGGCTGAGCGCGAGGGGCGGGAGCTCCAGCGACGCGAGGAGCGATATCGAGATGGTCGCCCGCCGCCGGACGTGCGCGGGCGCACGGTGGTGCTGGTGGATGACGGCCTGGCCACGGGCACCACGATGCGCGCCGCGGTGGCCGCGCTCCGGCAACAGGGTCCCGCGCGCATCGTCGTCGCCGTGCCGGTGGGCGCCGTCGAGTCGTGTGAGGACCTGGCCGCCGAGGCGGACGAGGTCATCTGTGCTCGCAAGCCGGAGCCTTTCTACGCCGTGGGCCTGTGGTACCGCGACTTCGCGCAGACCTCGGATGACGAGGTGCGTGAGTTGCTGGCGCTCGCGTCGCGGCAAAGGGCCGAGGGAGCTGCGCAGCCCGCTGCGCCTTGATGATGGCGTCCTGGTGCGCCGCGTGTCGAAGGGGCGTGCCCGGTGCCGGAGCCCATTGCGTGTCTCGAGGGCCCGTGCCCTGATGGGAGCGGGCCGGCATGTCATGCGCGGCGCCCCTGGGGCGACATCGTCATGGAAAGCATCATCCTGCTGGGGTGCACCGTCACGCTGCGCAATGGGACACAAGTCAGCTGTGTCACGGCGTTCCTGATTGTGGCGCTGGCCATCGGGGTCCGCGTGCTGCCCAAGCTGCTCGAGGAGCGCCCTCCGCCGCCTCCGCCCGGCGCGCCCCTTCGGAACCAGGACTCGATGAACTCGGCCGGTCTCCCCATCATCCTCGTCCTGCTCGCGCTGCTTGTCGTTGGAGTCCTGTTCATCCTGTAGCGGAGCACCTCATTCCCGCAGCCTCGAAGAGCCCGTCCCCCCGCCCGCCCCACCACCGGGGTGTCAGTCCGGAAGTCCGGCTGCAAGAGTCCGCAACCCCATTCCGGTTTAGGCTCGCGCGTCCGCGCCTACACCGTATGCACGAGTCCCCCTCCCACCGTCAGTTGCTGTTGGCCGTCCTCGCGTCCACGGCCGCCGCCGCGTTCGTCGCCTGGCTGAGCTGGCGCGTCGGAGCCGAGAGCCTCCTGGCCCGCGTCCTCCTCCCCACCTCGCTCGTGCTCATCACCACCAGCGTGCTCGCACTGCGGTGGGCTCTCGTCTCTCGCCGCATCCACCGTGAGCGCCTCGCCGCGCTGCGCAGCGCCACCAACGCCAGCGCCCTGCGCGAGGCCGTCATGGACGCCGCCCCCGTGGGCTTCGCCTTCTTCGACCGCGAGCTGCGCTACGTCCACGTCAACACCGCGCTCGCCGCCATGAACGGCCAACCCGCCGCCCTCCACCTCGGCCACCATGTCACCGAGGTGATGCCCGAGCTCGGCCGGCTCCTCGCGCCCCGCCTCCAGCAGGCCCTCGAAACCGACACTCCCATCCAGGACCCCTGCCTCCAGGTGGAGACTCCCGCAGCTCCCGGCGAGCCGCGCGTCTGGTTCGGCAGCTATTCGCGCGTGCGCGGCACCGGCGGCGAGGTGCTCGGCGTCATCGCCGCCCTCTCCGAGCTCACCGAGCGCATGCGCGCCGAGCGCAGCCTCCAGGAACACGAGGACCGGCTCGACGTCCTCACCCGCTCGCTGCCGGACTACCTCTGGGGCGGCAAGCTCCGAGGCGGCGTGCTGCGCGACTTCTACTGCACCCCCGTCATCGAGCGCACCACCGGCTACTCCGCCGCCGCCTTCGCCCAGCCCGGCCCCGACGGCCGCCCGCCGCCCCTCTGGGCGGAGATGGTCCACCCCGAGGACCGCGCCCGCTACCGCGCCTGCATCGAGGGCCTCGCCCCCGGCGCCGAGGTGGAGCTGGAGCACCGCCTCATCTGCTCCGACGGCCGCGTGCGCTGGGTGCGCAGCCGCGCCGCCGCCTCCGCGCTCGACTCGCAGCAGGAGCTGCACGTGGGCTGCGTCGTCACCGACGTCACCGACCGCCGCCTCGCCGACGACCTGCGCCAGCGCCTCCACGCCAGCTTCCGCCGCTCCGCCCAGGAGTGGCGCCGCACCTTCGACGCCGTCTCCTCGCCCGTCCTCGTCCTCGGCGCGGACGGCGTCATCCAGCGTCTCAACGCCGCCTCCATCGCCCTGTTCGACGGGCTGGACCCCAGCGGCCAGCCGCTGTCCACGACGCCCCCCACGCCGCTGCGCTCCAGCACCCTGCTCCTCCTGGAGCTCCTGCGCCACACCCGCGGCAGCGCCTCGCGCGAGGTGACGGACCCGCCCTCCGGCCGCGCCTGGGAGGTGTCCGGAGCGTGGGTGGAGGACGGCGACGACTCGCGCATCATCTTCGTGGCCACGGAAGTCACGCGCCTCATGGAGCTGCAGGCCCGCCTGCGCCGCCATGAGACCATGGCCGCCATGGGCGCCATCGTCGCCGGCGTGGCCCACGAGGTGCGCAACCCCCTCTTCTCCATCTCCGCCGTGGTGGACGCGGTGGAGGCGACATTCGGCTCCCGCGCCGAGCTGCAGCCCTATCTGGAAGTGCTGCGCGGCGAGGTGAAGCGCCTCAACCACCTCACGCAGGAGCTGTTCGAGTACGGCCGCCCCGCGCGCGGTGAGTGGGTGGAGGGCCCCGTGCGCCCCGTCGTGGAGGACGCGCTGGCCGCGTGCTCGCTGGCCGCGGAGCAGGCCGGCGTGGCGGTGGTGCCCGTCGTCGCCGCGGAGCTGCCGCCGGTGCGCATGGACTCGCGGCGCCTGTTCCACGTCTTCCGCAACGTGGTGGAGAACGCGGTGCAGCATTCGCCCTCCGGCGCCACCGTGCGCGTGGCCACCGAGGCCGTGGAGGAGGACGGCCGCGCGTGGGTGCGTTGCACCGTGCATGACGGCGGCCCGGGCTTCCGCGAGGAGGACCTGCCCCACGTCTTCGAGCCCTTCTTCAGCAAGCGCCGCGGCGGCACGGGCCTCGGCCTGTCCATCGTCCAGCGCATCCTCGAGGAGCACCAGGGCGCCATCCGCCTGCGCAACGCCGAGTCGGGAGGCGCCGAGGTGACGCTCCTCCTGCCGGCCGTTTCCTCGCCTCCGGTAACCCTATCCGTAGACTCCATGGCCTCATGACGCGCACCCGCATCCTCCTGGTGGACGACGAACCCGGCATCCGGCTGGGCATGAGGGGCTTCCTCACCGCGCACGGCTTCGACGTGGACGAGGCCACCAGCATCGCCGAGGCGCAGGAGGCCTTCCGCACCACCCGCCCGGACGCGGCCGTGGTGGACTACCGGCTGCCAGACGGTACCGCGTTGCAACTGCTACCGCGCCTCAAGGAGCTGGACGCGTCCGTGCCGCTGGTGGTGCTCACCGGCCACGGCTCGATTGAGCTGGCGGTGCAGGCCGTGAAGGAGGGCGCGGAGCAGTTCCTCACCAAGCCGGTGGAGCTGAGCGTCCTCAAGGTGGTGCTGGAGCGACTGGTGGCGCAGCGGCGCGAGCGGCAGCGGCAGCTCGCGGAGCGCGTGAGCACCGTGCGCGCCACCGCCGTGAATCCCTTCCTCGGCACCAGCGCCGCCGTCCGCGCGCTCCAGCAGCAGGCCGAGCGCGTGTTGCAGAGCGACGCCCCGGTGCTCGTCACCGGCGAGACGGGCAGCGGCAAGTCCGTGCTCGCGCGCTGGCTGCACGAGGGCGGCCCCCGCGCGGACGCGCCCTTCGTGGACCTCAACTGCGCGGCGCTGTCCAAGGAGCTGCTCGACTCGGAGCTGTTCGGCCACGAGAAGGGCGCCTTCACCGGCGCCGTCTCCGCCAAGCAGGGCCTGCTGGAGGTCGCGGACCAGGGCACCCTCTTCCTGGACGAGATTGGCGACATGGACGTGGCCGTCCAGCCCAAGCTCCTGAAGGTGCTGGAGGAGAAGCGCTTCCGCCGGCTGGGCGACGTGCGCGACAGGCGCGTGGACGTGCGCCTCATCGCCGCCACGCACCAGGACCTCGGCGCCGCCGCGCGCGAGAAGCGCTTCCGCAGCGACCTCTACTTCCGCATCAGCACCCTCATCCTCCACGTGCCCGCCCTGCGCGAGCGCCCGGAAGACATCCCCGTCATCGCCCAGCACTTCCTGGAGGAGATGGGCCGCTCCCGCGGCCGGGGTGCCGTGGGCCTGCTCCCGGACGCCGAGGCCGCCCTCGCGCGCTACCCCTGGCCCGGCAACATCCGCGAGCTGCGCAACGTGCTGGAGCGCGCCATGCTGCTGTCCGGCGGCGGCCCGCTGTCCCGGAACGACTTGCGCTTCGAGGCCCCCGCCGACGAGTCCAGCGCCGAGGAGGACCTCACCCTGGAGGAACTGGAGCGCCGCCACATCGAGCGCGTGCTGCGCCGCGAGAATGGCCACGTGGAGCGCGCCGCCGCCCGGCTCGGAATCCCCCGCTCCTCCCTTTATGAGAGGCTGAAACGTTTGGGCATCAACCGGTCCGGATTCCAGAAACCGGATCCGTAACCTGGACAGCCGCCGGGCATGCGAGCGGGCTCGCCGTGCAAGTACCGGAAATCCCGAGGCCGCCGGGGCCTCTTGGACCCTGGCCCCTGGCTTGCTCACGGCCGGTCCGTGTCGCGCAACCTCCTGATTGTCGATGACGAATCGGCCCTGTGCTGGGTGATGGGACAGTTCTTCGCCAGCGCGGGCTACCGTGTGGACTCGGCGCAGGCGCTGGACGAGGCGCTCGATTTGATGACGACGGGCCGATATGACCTCGTCATCAGTGACTTGCGCCTGAGTGGCACCCAGTCCGAGGAGGGGCTCATGCTGGCGGACTTCGTGCGTCGCTTCTCGCCGGACACGCGGGTGGTGCTGCTCACCGCCTTCGCGACCCAGGAGCTCACCGAGAAGGCGCGCGGACTGGGAGTCGATCTGGTACTGCCCAAGCCACAACCGCTGCCGGCGCTGGCCCGGCACGTGTCGGAACTCCTCACGCCGGAGCCTTGAGCGCATGGAACGTCACAAGTCGGGGGGGCTGCAACGCCGAGCCGTGGCGATGCTGGGACTGGTGATGGCGCTGGTGGTGCCCGGTGGCGTGGCGCTGGCCCAGCCCGCGGCGTCACAGGCCATCGACGTGCAGCAGTACAAGCCGGGCCCGGGCACGTACGACCTGCTCGGCCTGCACGGCGCGCGCGTGGGGCCGCACCTGGGATGGAACCTGGGGCTGTCGCTCAACTACGCGGATGATCCGCTCAATGTGCTGGACCCGCGCCAGGACAAGTTCGTCTACCGAATCGTCGACAGCCAGCTCACGCTGGATTTGATGGGCGCCCTCTCCCTCTACGACAGGCTGGAGCTGGGCGTGTCGCTGCCCGTCTCCACCACCACGTCCGAGCCGGCCGCCATCATCTCCCCCAGCCTCGCCAGCGGCGTGAAGGCCACGGGCGTGGGCGACTTGCGGTTGGTGCCCAAGGTGCGGCTGCTGTCCACCGACCAGGGAATCCACCTGGCCGTGGTGGCGCCGGTGACGCTGCCCACGGCGGGAGGCTCGAAGTACCTCGGCTCGGATGGGCTCACCTTCCAGCCCCGGCTGGTGGCCGAGTGGGCCGGCACGTCGCTGCGCCTGCTGGCCAACGTGGGCGTCAACCTGCGGCGCGAGGCGCAGCTGCGCAACCTGCGCGTGGGCAACGAGCTCGCGTACGGCGTGGGCGCGGAGGTGCCGGTGACGCAGGCGCTGTCCGCGGAGGCGTCGCTCGCGGGCGCGCTGGGACTGAAGGAGTCGAACACGGAGGAGCGCCCGCTGGAGCTGCTCGCCGCGTTGAAGTACCGCTTCCAGGAGGGGCTCTCCGCGCACGTGGGCGCCGGGCCGGGCCTCACGCGTGGCTACGGCACGCCGGGCTTCCGCCTGCTCGCGGGGCTGACGTGGACACCAGCTCCGACTCCCGCCGGCAGCGCCCCCGTGGCCACGACGACGTGCGCGCTGGGGCCCGAGGACTTCGACGGGTTCCAGGACGAGGACGGCTGCCTCGACCCGGACGATGACGGCGACGGCATCCTCGACGGCCCGGACGTGTGCCCGGGCGAGGCGGAGACGCGCAACGGCTTCCGGGACGAGGACGGCTGTCCGGACGACCCGAACGCATGGCAGCCGGTGGCCACCCCGAGCGGTGAGCCCGTGGAGCCGCCCACGCCGCTGACGCTGCCGCCCGTCGCGGTGGCGGACTCGGATGGCGACGGGCTGCTGGACACGGAGGACCGCTGCCCGAACACGGCCGAGGACCTGGACGGCTTCGAGGACGGCGACGGCTGCCCGGAGACGGACAACGACCGCGACGGCGTGGCCGATGCGTCCGACGCGTGCCCGCTGGAGGCCGAGGTCATCAACGGCGTGAAGGACGACGACGGGTGCCCGGACAAGGGGCAGACGCAGGTGCGCGTGGAGGGCTCGCGCATCGTCATCCTCGACAAGGTGTACTTCGCCACCGGGAAGGACGTCATCCTCGCGAAGTCGCACCCGCTGCTGAAGCAGGTGGCGTCGGTGCTGAAGGCGAACCCGCAGCTGGAGCTGGTGCGCGTGGAGGGCCACACGGACGACCAGGGCTCGGACGAGCAGAACCTGGACCTGTCCCAGCGCCGCGCCAACACCGTGCGGGCCTTCCTGGTGAAGGAGGGCATCCTCGCCGTGCGCCTGGAGGCGGTGGGCTACGGCGAGACGAAGCCGGTGGACACCAACCAGACGGCGAAGGGACGCGAGAACAACCGCCGCGTCGAGTTCAACATCGTGAAGGTCGCCGAGCCCTCGGCGGCGGGAGGGACGCCGTGATGCGGACAGCTCTGTGGATGATGGCCCTGGTGCTGCTCACCTCCCCTGCCCTGGCGGCGGAGGGAGCGGAGCCCTGTGGCGGCCTGCGCTTTACGAACGGGCGCATCGAGACGGGCCGGCCGCTCGCGCCGAAGGGGCCGGAGACGACGGCCTGCCTCCAGCACGTGGCCGAGGCGCTGAAGGCGCGGCCTGCCATCCGCTCGGTGACGGTGGCGGCGAGGGTGCCGGACGTGGAGCGGCTGGAGGGCCAGGGGCTCGCGGCGGCGAAGGCCGCGGCGGAGGTGCTGGTGGCCGCGGGCGTGCCGCGCACACGCCTGTCGGTGGTGGCGCCGCCGTCCACGTCGGGCGAGCCGGCACAGCTCCAGCTCGCGTACGTGGAGCGGCCCGCGCAGCCGCCGGTGGCGCGCGTGCGTGCGGCCAACGGCGACGTGTCCGCGGGCCCGGCCCCGGCGGAGCTGCGGCCGAGGACGGTGGGCGACGCGCTCTACTCCGGCGAGCTGCTCGACACGGGCCCGGGCGCGCGCGCGGAATTGATGCTGGCGGATGGCAGCTCGGTGCGGGTGATGGAGGGCAGCCTGGTGCGGCTGGGCACCGTCGAGCTGATGGCGAACCTGAAGCGCAAGGTGGAGCTGGAGCTGTTGCGCGGCACGCTGGAGACGGCGGCGGCGCCCGGCGGCGAGGGCAGCGTGTTCGAGGTGCGCACGCGCTCCGCGGTGGCCGGCGTGCGCGGCACCCGGTTCCGCGTGACGGCGCAGGAGGACGGCACGCACCGGCTGGAGACGCTGGAAGGCAAGGTGTCGCTGATTGCGAAGAAGGGCGACCTGGACGTCGTCGCGGGTTACGGCTCGCGGGCGCTGCCGGACTCGGCGCCGGAGCCCGTCCGCCCGCTGCTGGTGGCGCCCACGCTGGCGGACCCGCGCGGCGGCACCTTCCGCGAGGCGCCCCGGCTGTCCTGGTGGACGGTGCCGGGCGCGAAGACGTACCGCGTGGAATTGGCGCGGACGGCGGACTTCGCCGCGGGCGTGCAGTCGTACAAGTCCGAGGGCACGGAGATGGAGGTGCCGGGCTCTCGCGAGGGCAAGTGGTTCTGGCGGGTGCTGGCGGTGGACGGGGATGGCTTTGTCGGCTTTCCGTCGAAGATCTTCGCCTTCGACGTCCGCCCTTGACGTTTCCGGCTTTTCCCGGACCTCGTATGTATGATGGGAGGGCTGAGGTCGAGGCGAGGCTCTGAATCCCGGGGGGGCCATGACGAGAGAACCGCCCAACGCGCGTGGGATTGCGCCCGCTTCCACCGCACCGTCGCCAGACAGCGTGCGTGTTGCCGTGGTGACCGACGTGCTGCTGTACCGCGAGGCCCTGACCCAGTGGCTGTCGAGCGTGCCGGCGATGGAGCTCGCCGGCGATGCCTCCAGCCTGGACGAGGCGGTGGACCTCATCCAGACGCGGCGGCCCTCGGTGGTGGTGGTGGACATGGGCAGCCGCGACTCCGTGGCGCTGGTGCGGGGGCTGCGCGCCGCGACCGCGGAGGTGAAGCTGGTGGCCTTCGCGGTGACCGAGCGGGAAGACGAGCTGATGGTGTGCGCGGAGGCGGGCGTCAACGGCTTCGTGACGCGCGAGGCCTCGTCGGAGCAGCTCGTCGCCGCCGTGGTGTCCGCCGCGAGGGGCGAGCTGCTCTGCTCCCCGCGAATCTCGGCGCTCCTCTTCGAGTGCGTGGGCACGCTCTCCCGGCGCAGGCCGGAGGGCCCCTCCACCACGGTGCTCTTCAGCGAGCGTGAGCGGGAGATTGGCGTCCTCCTGGCCGAGGGCCTGGCCAACAAGGAGATCGCCGTGCGCCTGCGCATCGAGGTGGCGACGGTGAAGAACCATGTCCATGGCATCCTCACCAAGCTGAGGGTGGCGAGCCGGACCGAGGCCGCCGCGTACTTCCGCATGCGCCTTCGCTGAACCTCGCGCCGCGAGGAACCGCACCTGGATTCAATCCGACCTGAATCCAGTTCCTCCCCTCGCCAGGACCCGGGCTGCACCTCCGATTCATCCCCGGACGAGCCGCGGTACCGGACCGCCGATTGGACCACCGGGGCACTGGTTGCCACCTGCCACCGCGCCTCTAATCCCGCGCCATGGCGCAGCGGATCATCGATGCGATGGACATTGCCAGCGCCTGGGGCGCGCTGGCGCCCGACGGTGTGACGCCGTCGACGGAGCTATCGCTCACCGCCGAGACGCTTCAGGTGCGCTACGGCGCGGACGGGCACAGCGGGCGCGTCGACGCCAGCGCCGCCGCCGCCGGCCACCTGCTGCGCCGGACGCTGGGCGCGGGGGTGGACCTGCGGCCCTACCGCGAGCTGCGGCTGTGGGTGCAGGCGAACCGCGCCGCCACGGGTACGGCGACGCAGCCCTTCTTCCTGGAGCTGCGGCTGGGAAGCGCGGTGCTGCCGGTGGACGCCCCGGGCAACACGTGGCACCGCTACCTGGCGGTGTCCCAGGCGGGGACGTGGGAGCTGCAGCGGCTGTCCCTGGAAGACCTGGCGCCGGCCGTGCGCTCCTCGGTGGGGACGCTCCAGCTCCGGTGCCGGTCCGGCGTCCCGTTCACCTGCTATGTCGACGACGTCCTCGCCGTCCGTGACGAGATGGTGCTGGACGTGGAGGCCGCCCTCCTGGCCCGCCTCCACAACGTCCTGACGCTGGACGGCGCGCCGGTGCCCGCGGTGGTGCACTCGCCGGACGTGACGGCGCCGAACCCGCCCTACCTCCGCCTCACCCGGCTGGGCATCGAGCACTCCGACGCGAGGACGCCCTCCACGTCCGTGCGCTCCGACTACTCCTCCGCCGGCTCCGCTCTCCGTCCGGCCGGCTTCGCGTACGACCTGCTGTACCGGGTGGACGTCTTCGCCACCTCGCTGGCGAACGAGGCGCGGCTGCTCGACTTCGCGCTGGAGTCCCTGCCCCCACGCGGCGACCTGCTGGTCAACGGCGTCCAACTGCCCCTGGAGATGACCACCCTGCCCGCCGAGGAGCTCATCGGCGGCAGCCGTGGCGAGCGCGTCGGCCTGCTGTACCGCGTCCTCGCGCGGAAGGACGCGGGCGCGGGGCTCTTCGCGCGCGATGTGAGCACCGTCATCGTCGAAACGGACCAGAAGGTGGCGTGAACCATGACGAGCCCCAGCCAGGAGTTCCTCGTTGTCAGCCGGCGCAACCAGCCGACAGAGCTTCACCTGTCGGACGGCACGGTGGCCTTCCTGGAGCCGCGCGGCACGCTGTCCATCCCGGCGGCGGTGCGCGAGTCACCGCAGTTGCTCGCGCTCGAGCGCCAGCACGCGGTGATGGTGCGGCCCGCCGAGGCGCCAGAGCCGCGCGAGGCCCACGCGGAGGCGGCGACGCCCCGGGAGCCCCCGGCGGAGGACGCCCACAAGACGGGCGGCAGGTGGAAACGCAGCAAGACGAAGTGAGGACCCGGCACAATGGCCTACAACATCGGTCTCAACGTCGTCGAGGTAGATGGATCCGCGACTCCCGCCATCGTCGGGGCGGCGACCTCGGTGGCGGCGTTCAACGTCATCACCCGCCGGGGCGTTCCCAACCGCGCCATCCGGATCAGCAGCTACCCCGACTTCGAGCAGCGCTTCGGCGGCCCCTTCGCGGGCGGGTACGGCGCCTATCTGGTGAAGGGCTTCTTCGACAACGGCGGGCAGACGGCCTACGTGAACCGGGTCGTCGCCACGGACACCCTCACCGGGGCCGCGCCCGCCAGCATCACCCTGGATGACGCGGCCAACGCGGACACCCTCACCCTGGAGGGCGGCTTCCGCGGAGAGGAGGACCCGGGGCGCTGGGGCGACGACCTCTACGTCCGCACCACCGCGCGCGCGTCGGCAAAGACGACGGTGAAGGAGCTGTCGCCCGCCACCGTGACGGGCACCGCGCTCACCGCGCCGGTGAACATGTCGACGTTCCCCTCGCTCACCGTGCGCGTGGACGGCGAGACGGCCGCCACCGTCATCACCTTCCAGGCCTCGGACTTCGCGGCGGCCAACGCGGCCACGCTGGCGGAGATTCGCGACGCCATCAACCGCCGGACGTCGAAGCTGGTGGCCTCCATCAGCGGCAACCAGCTCGTGCTCATCTCCACGGGCCAGGTGGCGCGCATCGCCAAGGACTTCACCCGCCTGCAGGTCACCGTCGCCAACACGACGCTGGGCTTCGCGGTGATGGCCAGCCCCGCCGTGGGCACCGCGGCGCCGCGCGCGGCCAACGGCACCGCGCTGGCGGAGGTGTCCTCGCTGGTGGTGGGTGACGCCCTGCGCGTGTCGGACGGGACGAACACCGCGCTGGTGAAGCTGATGTCCGTCAACCCGCTCGACGGCGCCGTCACCTGGGCGCCGAACATCGCCAACATCGCCACGTTCGACGCCATCCTCCTGCGCGTCTCCAAGGTGGAGTTCGACCTGGACATCGCGCTGGGCGGCGGGGACGCGGAGCACGTGGTGGAGTCGTGGACCGGCCTCTCCCTGGAGACGGACGTCCCCAACTACGTGGAGACGGTGCTCAACGACCCGCTGCGGGGCTCGCGGTACGTCATGGCCACGGACGCGCACAGCCCCTCCACGGTGGGCGCCGACGTCCCGGTGGCGACGAGCGGCTTCGTCCGCTTCAACCCCGGACGCGACGGCACGCCCACGGCCAACGACTTCATCGGCAACCCCACGCTGAAGTCCGGCTTCTACGCCTTCGACGCGTACGACGTGCAGTTGCTGAGCACGGAGCGCACGGACGCGTCCATCCTCGCGGCGGGCCTCACGTACTGCGCAAGCCGGGGCGACTGCATGTTCGTGGGGGCCGTGCCGGAGGCCACCATCCAGGCGGACCTGACGGCCGCCCTCAACTACGGCCAGGGCTTCCAGGGGAGGAAGGTCTACGGCGCGCTCTACGGGCCGTGGATCATCGTGCAGGACCCCATCGGCACCGGGGCCAGCCCGCTGAAGAAGATTCCCCCCGTGGGCCATGTGATGGGCGTCTACGCGCGCGTGGAGACGACGCGCGGCATCTGGAAGGCCCCCGCCGGTGACGAGGCCAACCTCGCGGGCGCGCTGGACGTGGAGTACCGCCTCAGCGACGCCGAGCTCACCACCCTGGTGAAGAACGGGAGTATCAACGGCATCCGTGCCGTGCCACGCGCCGGCATCGTGGTGGACGCCTCGCGCACGCTCTCCACCGACACGCGCTGGCTCTACGTGAACGTGCGGCTGCTGTTCAACTACGTGAAGAGCAGCCTCAAGCAGGGCCTGCGTTGGGTCCGCCAGGAGCCCAACCGGGACACGCTCTGGAACGCCATCCGGCTGGGCACGGTGACGCCCTTCCTGATGGGCCTGTGGCGGCAGGGCGCCTTCGGCACCGGCACGCCGGAGCAGGTCTTCACCGTCATCTGCGACGCCACCAACAACCCGCCCACCGAGGTCGACAAGGGCAACCTGGTCGTCGAGGTCTACTTCTATCCGTCCAGGCCCGCCGAGACGATTGTCGTCAAGGTCGGCCAGCAACCCAGTGGCGCCACCGCCGCCGAGGCGTGAGAGGAACCCGCGATGCCGAAAGTCGGAGATATCTGGGAGAGCTACCGGGCCAATGAGTTCGTGCTGATCATCGACGGGACGGAGAGCCCCGGCGTCAGCAAGATTTCGGGCCTGTCCGAGGGCGAGCTGGAGACCATCGAGCAGGCGGATGGGGGCTCCAACCACGTCTACAAGCTGGCCGCGGCGAAGGTGAAGTTCGAGTCCCTCACCATCGAGCGCTACGTCGACGGGAGCCCCGAGGACAAGCGCTTCATGGAGTGGTTCAAGCAGACGTTCAAGCTCAACACTCGCACGCAGGGCGGCTCCACCGTCCGCAAGAACGGGATGATCGTGAAGCGGCACAACGGCGTCGACGTGATGACGTTCGCGTTCCGCGACGCGTGGGTGAAGTCGTCCAAGTTCACCGACCTCGAGGCAGGCACCACCAACCTCATGAAGCAGACCCTCGTCCTCGAGCACGAAGGGCTCGAGCGCGTGGAGTAAGCGAGGACACCCGACATGAGCGCCAACGCCCCCAACCCCGGCCGAGAGGCCGAGTTCACCATCCCCATCGGCCTCACTGACGACGAGGGCCGCGTCCACAAGGTGGCCGTGCTGCGCAAGATGACCGGCCGGGAGGAGGCCATCCTCGCGGACCGGCGCAACCAGCGGAACGGCGGCAAGCTGGTCAGCGAGCTCATCGCGAGCTGCCTCGTCCGCCTGGGTGAGCTGCCCAAAGGTGGCAGCTCCACCGTCGAGCGGATGTACTCGGCGGACCGGAACTTCCTCCTGCTGAAGCTGCGCACCCTCACCTTCGGGCCGGAGCTGCAGGCGACGTACACCTGCGGCACCTGCGGCGAGTCCATCCAGGTGGTGGAGGACCTGGACCAGCTCCCGGTGAAGATGCTCCAGGACGGCGAGTCCCCCGACGAAATCGTCGTCAACCTGCAGGACGGGTACGTGGACAAGGATGGCCAGGTCCACACCGCGCTGACGCTGCGGCTGCCGCGCGGAGACGACGAGTCCGCGGTGGCGCCGCAGATGCGGCAGAACCCGTCGCTGGGGAAGAACGCGCTCTTGGCGCGGTGCCTCAAGTCGCTGGGGGACGTGCCCCGCCACCGGCTGGAGGCGCTCGGGCCGAAGATTCTCGCCGACCTCACCATGACGGACCGGCGGCTCATCGACCGCGCGCTGAACACGAGCGCGCCCGGCGTGGACCTGGTGCGTGAAGTCGTCTGTGGCAGCTGCGGCGGCAGCTTCCGGGCGACCCTGGACATGACGAATTTTTTAGCGCTGGCCTAGCCCAGGAAGCGCTCCGACAGGAGGTCTTCTTCCTTGCCTACCACCTCCATTGGTCCTGGGCGGAGATCATGAACCTCGAGGCCGACGAGCGCCGGGCCTTCGTTCAACTGCTCATCGATCAGATCGAGCGGGAGAACATGCAACTCGAGGCGTCGAGGAGGGCGCGCTAGATGCCGGTGTCGCTCCTCCTCCAGGAAGTGCTGGGGCCGCTGCTCAACGACCAGCCGCGGACGCTCGCGTTCGCCACGCTGGCGGTGGACCGCGCGCGCCAGGGCCTGACGCGGCTGGAGCCGTTCAACCGGCTCGTGTCGCTGGAGGAGATGCTCATCGGCCGGGCGCGCAGCGCGTTCCTCGTGCACTGGTTCGGCACCGGCCTGCCCATCGAGGGGCTCGCCCTGCGGGTGTACATCGCCAACATCGACCACCTCCGGCGCCGCTACCAGGCGGTGCTCGCCGCCACGGGGCCGGACGCGCGCGGGCTGAACCTGACGGAGCCCCTGCTGGGGCTGGTGGGCAACGTGGCGGGCGTCGTCCTCTCACCGGCGGGCATCTTCTCCGTGACGATGGTGGCGCTGCGGTCCATGCGCACCTGGTTGCGCATCCTGGTGGGCACCTTCGCCAGCGTGCTGGTTCCCGCCGTCGGGGGCGTCATCGGCGTGCTGCTCTTCCCCGCCGGGCTCGGCGTCGCGCTGCTCGCGGGCCTGCGCAACGAGCAGCCCCTGCGCGCCCTCTACGACGTCATGGGCGCGCTGGCCCGGCTCCTCCACCAGGTGAACCAGTTCATCGACCTGCTGCTCGGCCCGAGGGAGCGCATTCGCAACCCGCTGCTGCGCCAGACGCTGGAGGTCTTCGACCGATTCGCCCGGCTCGTCCCCTTCGTGCTCGCGCTGTTTTCCGTGCTGCTGGCGCGGCTCGGGCCCCTCATCCTGCCGCTGGCGAGGCAGGGCGCCGCGCTCATCCAGTTGACGCGCGCGGTGATGGGCGCCGTGGGCGCCATCCTGGGGGAGGTTCCCCAGGTGCTGGAGCGGGCCTTCTCCTTCGCTCCGTCGCAGCCGCTGGGCCGGCTGCGGGCGGTCTTCTCCAGCATCGGCCCCATGGTCCAGCGGGTGACGGAGCGCATCCGCACGTTGCTCGAGGACGTGGCCCTCACGCTCCCGGTCATCGGCGAGCGGGTGATGACCGCGGTGCAGTCCTTCTTCAACGCCGCGAGAGCCGTGGTGCTCCGGAACCTGCAGGCCCACCCGCGAGTCATCACGCTGCAGACGTTCCGCGCCCAGCTCGCCGACATCGGCCGCCTCTTCGCCACGCCGGCCGCCACGAGCGCCGCTCCCTCCTCCGGCGGTGGCGCGGGCTCCTCGGGGCCGGCGCTGCCGGGCTGGCTGTCGTCGGGGCTGGGCTACTTCTTCGGCCCGCCACCGCCCCTGCCCGCCGCGCCGGCGCTGCCGGACCTCGCCGCCATCGAGGCGATGATTGGCCGGCCGGCCCTCTCCCTCGACAGGGCTGGCATCGAAGCCGCCGCGTCGTTCATCCCCGCGGGGACGCTCGACGTGTTCCGCCTCGCGGACCGGGCCCGCGCGGACTTCGACCGTGCCGCCTCGCCTCCCAGCGAGCTGGCGCGCGCCCGCCGGGAGCTGGCCCGCGAGCTGGGCGCTCCTCCCTCCGAGGTGCTGGCCCGAATCCGGACCGAGGAGCTGCCGCTGCGCGAGGCACTGGCCGCCGTCATGGGCCGGGTGCTGCCTCCCGCCATCCGCGCGTACCTGCCCGACCTGCTGGACCTCTTCCGCACGCTCGACACGGAGCTGTACGGCGTCACGCCGGAGCAGCCCGCGCCACCCGCCTTCCCCGTGCTGCACGTCCCCGAGTCGCGCCGGCTCCGCGTCGTGGTGCGCCGCCTCCAGGTCCGCTCCGCGGGAAGCGACGCGCCGCACGTGGGCGTCTTCAGGGACAGGCTCGTCGAAGCCCTTCAGCGCCAGGCCTACCTGGCTCCCGCCACGCCGTAGAGGACTCCGCCGATGCCGATTGCCTGGGACTTCATCGCCGCGCTCTTCCGGACTCCGCTCCGGATGCAGACGTTGGAGATTGTCCGGGGGCTGGAGCGGCTGGAGCGCTGGCTCGAGAACCGGGTGAAGGTGGCGGAGGCGCTGGAGCTGCGCAGCCGCGGCTTCCCCATCATCCTCTTCTACAACGAGGCGCTCACCCTCTACGTCGACGAGTCCCAGCACGGCACGCTGCGCCGCCCACCCGAGCGCGGCGTGGGCGCGACGCTGGTCGCATCGGGGCAGGCCTTCGTGTCGGGGCTCGGCCGCGTCGGCGAGGCCATCACCGAGGAGCGGCTGTTGCCCGGCTTGGTGGAGCGCATCGGCAACATCTTCGACCTCATCGTCGCGTCGATGGAGCGCTTCATTCCGGTCCGCCCGGGGATGTTCGACATCCGCGCCCGGACGGCGTCCGACCTGTTCGGCCAGGCGGGGCTCCTCTTCCGCACCGTCACCGAGAGCACCGGCCCGCTCCTCACCCTGGGGGGGAACCTGGCCGAGGCGCGCGACGTCCTCCGTGGGGTGCTCGGCCCGTCGGAGGCCGTCGCCAGCGCGGCGGCCAGCACGAGCGCTCCGGCCGGAGAGGAGAGCCTCGCGGAGTCCCTCGACGTGGGGGCGCGGTTCATCCTCGGCGCCGTCCTCGCGCTGCCCATCCTTCCCCTGTGGGTGGGCCGGCTGTGGAGCGCGACGAACGTCTTCCTGCGCGACACGCTGCTCCGGACGTTCCAGGACATTGAGTCCGACGTCTTCGCGCTGCGCCGGCAGGTCTACGACGTCTTCTCGCGCACCCTGCCCGAGCTCATCGTGTCGGCGGCGCGCGTGCTCTCCTCGGTGTGGGCGGTGGTGGAGCTGCACTGGCGCTTCTACGTGCGCGTGGCGCTGGTGTACGGCGGGGACCTGCTGCGCAACCTCGACACGTACCTGCGCGGCCTGCAGACGTTCCTCAACTACTGGATTGGCGTCGTCAACGGCATCATCCGCGCCATCGAGGCCGCCCTGGACTTCGACCTGGCGCCCATCATCGCCACCGTGGTGCTGGGCCCGCTGGGCCTGGGGCTGTCCGCGCTGGGAGCGCTGCCTCGCTTCACCATCCGGGACTTCGTCGGACTGGGCGCCAACGTGGCCCGCGAGGCGCTGCGGCTCTTCCTGACCGGCCTGATTCTCACCGTGGAGAACAGCGTGCGGGGAGCGGGAGTCGCGGCCCGGGCCTTCAAGTACCTGGGCGGACCGCTGGGCTGGTGGCTCGGGCCCAAGGCGGTCCGGGGAGTGGACGCGGTGCGCTTCCGCGTCGGCGCCGCTCGGCGGCTGGTGTGGAACCTGCTGCGCGCGCCCCAGGCCCTGCCCGCGGAGACCGCGGTGCCCTTCACGCTCCCCGCCAGCTTCCCCAACGTGTTCGACGCCTTCTTCGGGCCCGGCGCCCCCAACTTCCGCGCCGCGCTCGGCACCGCGCGCACGGAGCTGGAAGGCGGCGTGCGGGACATCCTCGGCGGTGGAGTGGCGCTGCTCACCGACCTCTCCCGCTCCTTCGACCGGGCCACCGCGGACGCCGCGACGCTGGGCTCGCCCACCCGCATGCGGCGCATCGCCGAGGGCGCGACGTCGCTGGCAGAGACTGCGCTCGGCGACCAGCTCGGCGAGCTGGAGGGGCGCATCCGCGACCGGCGCGCGGACCCGGTGGCCGTGGCCTTCGAGGGCTGGCTGAGCCGGGGCGGCTTCTACGTGGTCGGCTCCGCAGTCCCCCTCTACGTCGAGGAGATGGACCGCTTCTGGCGGCAGCAGTCCGAGGAGGGCGCCGAGACGACGGTGACAGTCCTACCGACGTCGCCCCACAAGCTGGTGAGCCGCGCGGCGCTGGGGCGGGTGCGCGTGCCGGGCATCACCCTGACGGCGGCGGGACGGCCGCCGGGAACGGAGCTGGCGGAGGCGGTGGCCACCCGCCTGAAGGCGGCCATCGAGGAGTCCTATGTGACGGGAAGGGAGCGGCTCGCCGGACTGGCGGCGGCCGCGCGGTGAGGACACACGGACGGAGCGAATGATGGAAGAGGAGATCATCACACAGCTCGGATTGATCCTCACCCAGCTCCGCTTCACGCGGCGGGCGGTGGAGGACATCGAGCGCAGCACGGCCCGCTATGGCGGCTTCACGTTCGCCACCGCGCTCGCCGCCGGTCCGCGCTTCGGCGAGCCGCCGATGATTTCCGGCGCCCTCAAGGTCTACGTGGTGAACATCAACGACCTGGCGCCGGGCGCAGGCATCGGCGGCTTCCTGGAGGGGCTGCTCGGCGGCATCGGCCGCTTCTTCGGGAGCTTCTTCGGGGGCCTCGTCGGCGGCACCATCAGCGGTGTCTCGCTGCCGTTCATGATTGGCCAGCTCAACCGGCTGGCGGAGCGCATCGAGCGCATCCTGACGCTCGTGGGTGTCGGCACGCGCCCCGCGCCGACGGCGACGCCAGAGCCGGCCCGCGCGGAACCCGCCAGTGGGGGCCTCAACCTGACGGCCACGCTGGCGCAGGTGGAGCGGGTGGTGAACACCTTCACCGCCCTCTTCCAGGCGGCCTCCACCGGACCCGAGGCCGCGGCGCGCACCTCGTCCTTCCCGTCCACGCCGGGCGGCGAGCGCTGGCTGGCGATGCTCACCACCGCCTCCGCCATCCTCACCGGCATCTCCCACGTGGTGGACGGCCTGGTGCTCCTGGTCCCCATCCTCATCGGCGCGCTGGCCTTCGTCATCACCCGCCTGGACGACGTGAAGCTGGCCTTCATGGACATGCTCCAGTTCGTCCTGCGCAACGTGCTGCTCCTGCGCGGCGTGGTGCTCACCACCCTCTTCGACACCGTGGCCGCGGCGGCGCGCCTGGCGGCCAACGTGCTGGGAATCCTCGCCACCGCCGTGGAGCGCATCCTCGGCTCGCTCTTCACCATGGTGGGCACCCTCCTCGACGTGGCGGTGGCGGCCATCCGCTTCATCGCCAACGGGCTGCAGCGGACCATCGACGCGCTGCTGCGCTGGCTGGTGGAGACCGCCTTCGTGGTGCTCACCCGGCTGGGTGACACGCTGGTGTTCCGCTTCATCGTCCACGTGGTGCAGTTGCTGCCGGGCATCATCCCGCCGCTGTGGGAGCTGAAGTTCGGGAAGACCTTCACCGGCACCATCACCGCGCCGCCCATCGGTCCGCCCACGTACCCCGGCGCCCTGGCGCCGCTGCCGGCGTTCCCGGACCTGGGCGCCATCATCACTCCTTCCGCCACGGCCTTCGGCACCAGCGTGACGACGGCCGCCGGCTCCATCACCCGCGAGATGCGCGGCATCTTCGGCGCCGGAGGAAGCGCGCTGGCCGGCCTCAGCGGCTCCCTGGAGCGTGCCGCCGCCGGCGAGGCGCGGGCGTCCGAGCGCCTGGGAGAGCACTACCGCACCGTGCGGGACCGCTCGCGCGACTTCGCCGCCGCGCTCACGCCCGCCGTGGAGGCCGCGCGGCGCGAGCCCGCCACCGGCTTCGAGGCCATTGCCCAGGCCTATGAGTCCTGGCTGGGCACCGGCGGACTGGACACGCTGCTGGGCACCATCACCGAGCACTTCCGCCGCGGGCCGACGACGGGAGCGGCCGCCGCCACGTCCCTCCCCGGCACGGTGGCCGCCGGCGCCGTGGGAGAGCGGCCGCGGGCCACCATCGAAATCGAGGCCATCACCATCGAGATTGCCCCGCCTCCCACGGGCGCGGCCGCGACGACGACGGGGAGCGTCTCCTCCGCCACCGCCGAGCCGCAGGAGCTCACCGTCTCGATGTTCACCGAGATGTTCCACGAGCTGGAGGAGCGGGGCTGGAATCCCGCACTCGGCCCCCTCGTCACGCAGGTCACCTAGGAGGTCACCATGCCCGAGCGTTCCACCGGCTACCTCGCCAGCCTCATCAACGTCCCGCCCCTCATCTTCCGGTTCCAATACAACCCGGAGATGTTGCAGGAGAAGAAGACGTACAAGTACCAGGAGGCCAACGCCTTCGGTCAGTGGGGCACGGACCAGTTCGCCGCCGCGCCGGGGCTCTTCTCCAGCGTCGGCAACTTCTTCACCGCCGCCGGTGCCCTCTACAAGGACGTGAAGGAGATTGGCGCGCTCCTGGTCAACACCAAGCCCCTGGAGCCGGTGGAGGGCGAGCAGCGGACCTTCGCGCTGGACTTCAAGCTCAACGCGACGGAGCCGGGCCCGCTGGACGGCAAGCAGCACTACGCCGACCTCTCCCACCCGGAGCGCGGGAGCCTCGAGCCCGACCTGGCGCTGCTCCGCTCGTTCATGAACCCGGCCTACGACATCATCGAGGTCGTCAAGGCGCTGGGAGGCAATCCCTCCTGCTGGAAGCGCCCCCCGGAGTGCTCGCTCATCTACGGCGGGCTGTCCGTCACCTGCGTGATGACGGACCTGAACATCAAGATGGTGGAGTTCTTCGACGACGGGAAGCCGAGCCGCGCCGACGTCAGCGTCTCGCTGAAGGAGCAGACGTTCGCCCCGTCTCCCATCATCGAGTACCTCAAGCGCAACTTCGACGTGGGCCGCAGCTACGCGCGGCAGGGCATCGGCACGGACTTCGCCGCCGTGACGCCCATCGTCAACCTCTTCGTCTAGCCCCGCGGAGGACCGCCCATGCCCGTCACCAGCCGCTCCCGCTACTTCAACCACCCCGTGAGCCGGGTACGTGACGCCTCCGGAGAGGAGCACGAGGCCATCTCCATCCGCCCGGCGCCCGCGCCGCCCGGCCCGTCCGGCGCCACGCAGCACATGGTGGCCGGGCTGGAGAGCATCGAGTACCTCGCGTGGCGCTACTTCGGCTCCAGCGACAACTGGTGGCGCATCGCGGACGCCAACCCGCTGCGCTTCCCACTCGACTTCCCCCCGGGCACGAAGGTGTCCATCCCCGCCGCCGCGGACGTGGGCCGCACCCAGCGCACGAGGAAGGTGTGACGTGGCGGACCCCACTCCCTTCATCAGCGTGCGCTGGCAGGGCGGAGAGATTGGCGGAATGGTGCAGTCCGTCAACGTCGAGGACCACGACCGCCTCATCGACCGGGCCCGCATCGTCGTGGATGACCCGCGCGAGGTCGCCGGCCACATCGTCGACGTGGGCCAGACGGTGCGGGTGGACCTCGGCTGGTCCGACGACCACGCCATCATCTTCGAGGGCGAGGTGACGCGCGCCGTTCCCGAGACGACGGGCGGCCGCCGCCGCGTCACCATCACCGCGCTGGACTTCAGCGTGCGGCTGCGGCGGCACGAGCGCCCGAAGGATGACCCGCCCTACCGCGGCAAGCTGAGTGAAATCGTCCAGCGCATCGCCAGCGCGCGGGACTACGGCTTCGCGGTCAGCGCGGACAACATCAAGCCCGACCCCGACCCCGAGTTCACCGAGGACAACGAGCTGACACGCCGCTCCGGGCTCAACGACTGGGACTTCCTCCAGCAGCTCGCGGCGGAGCACGACTGCCGCGCCTTCGTCGAGTTCAACGAGGGGACGTCCAAGTTCTACTTCGTGCCCACGCGCAAGCTGCTCGACGGCGAGCCGATGGGGATGCTCCACCAGTGCCCCGGGTACACGCAGCTGCTGGACTTCCGCTACCAGCGCATCGCCTCCGGCGCGGCGCCCGCGTACTCCACCTCGTGCGTGGACCCGTCGTCCGGCCAGACGGTGAGCGCCAGCGCGCCCACGCCCGCGCCCACCGCGCCGCCGCCCGCCAGCGCGGACGTGCGCAGCCGCCTGTCGGAGGTCAGCGACTCGGACGCGCTGGCCTACGACGCGGGCGTCGAGGCGGCGGGGCGCGCCACCAGCAATCCCTCGGACCAGGTTCCGCAGCTCTTCCTCCCCGGGCTGCCGTCGGACCCCGCGCTGGCGGAGCGGCTGTTGCGAAGAGACCCGACGCGCGTGCTGGGCCTCGTGGGCGAGGGCACCGCGCGCGGCACCGTGCGCTTCCGCGCCAAGGGGCGCCTCACCCTGGAGGGCATCGCCACGTGGGCGGAGGGCGACTGGTACGTCGCCCGCGTCAACCACCTGTTCACCCGTACGACGGGCGCCGGTGAGGCGTTCGCCGGTACCTACCGAACCCGCTTCGTCGCCACGCGCTGACCATGCTCCTGAACGAAGACCTCAGACGCCACGCGGGCAAGTTCTACGGCAAGTACGCCGCGGAGGTGGCCAACAACGAAGACCCCCTGAACATGGGCCGCATCCAGGTGCTCGTGCCCTCCGTGTTCCAGGACAACACGCCCGTCCGGGCACGGCCCTGCTTCACCTCCGGGCACTTCTTCGTGCCGCCGGTGGGCGCGAAGGTCTGGGTGGAGTTCGAGGCCGGCGACACCCGCTACCCGCTCTGGGTGGGCACCTTCTACCCGGCCGACGCCGCGCCGCAGCCGGCCGTCCAGACTCCGCCGGACACGCGCGTCATCCACACGCCGTCGGGCCACACCATCGAGCTCTGGGACCAGGCGGGCGAGGAGAAGATCGTCATCAAGCACAAGGACGCCTCCTTCGTCGCGCTCGACAAGGACGGCGGCGTGCTGGTGTCCAACAAGAACGGCTCGCACCTGTTCCTGGACGCGAAGGACGGCAAGGCCACCTTCATGGAGGAGCACGGCAACCTGCTCACCTTCGGCAACGACGGCGCGGTGCTGGTGGGCAAGGACGGCGCCATGGTGGAGCTGAAGGGGGACACGGCCCGGTTGATGGCCGCGAAAATCATCCTGCAGGCCACGTCGGTGGCGCTGGGCCAGGGCGCCGCCGAGCCCACCATCCTGGGCAAGACGTTCGCCAGCATGTGGTCCACCTTCATCACCCACACGCATGCGACCGCCGTGGGCCCGAGCGGGCCGCCGGTGCCACCCGCCCTTCCGCTGGAGGCGATGATGGCCCTCACCAGCGCGGTGGTGGTGAAGTGAATGAGCCTCTGCAACTTCCCCGCGATGCCGTCGCTGGCGGTGCCGCTGCCCGCGCTGCCGGGGCCGCCCTCGCTGCCGGCCATCCCCGCGCTGCCCACCCTGCCCTCGCCTCCAGCGCTCCCTGCGCCGCCGCCGCTGCCGGCGCTCTCCGTGCCGCTGCCCGCGCTGCCCGGGCCGCCCGCGCTGCCGGCCATCCCCGCCCTGCCCTCCCTTCCCAAGCCCCCACCGCTGCCGGCGCTCCCGCCACTGCCCGCGCTCTCCGTGCCGCTGCCCGCGCTGCCCGGGCCGCCCGCGCTGCCCTCGCCTCCGGCACTGCCCTCGCTGCCGGCCCTTCCGCCGTGCCCACTCGACTGAGGAGCGCGCCTCCCATGGCACTCAACAAGCAGACGCTCGCCACGAAGCTCAAGGACACCTTCAAGCAGGCGAAGGACAACGCGTGGACCAGCGACCAGGTGGCGGACGCCCTGGCCACCGCCTTCGACGAGTACGTGCGGGCCGCCGAGGTCGTCTCGGTGCACTGCACGGTGAGGAACAACTCCAACGTCGTCATCGGCACCGCCACGCAGGACAACCGCGGCAGCCTTCAGTGAGGAGCTCCCATGCTGGATGACATCCGTGGCTTCGGCTTTCCCTTTCGAATCGACCCGCAGACGGGCGGTGTCGCCTGGGCCAGTGGGGACCAGAAGATTCGCCAGAACGTGATGCTCGTCATCGGCACGCGGCGCGGCGAGCGTCCCATGCTGCGCGAGTTCGGCAGCCAACTGCACTCGCTGGCCCACAACCCGAACGACCAGGTGATGGCGGACGTGCTCCGCACGCAGGCCAGGCACGCGCTGATGCAGTGGGAGCCGCGCGTCGTCATCACCGACGCGGTGGTGGCGCAGACGGAGGACTCGCTGCACCTGCGCCTCAACTACTTCCACACCAACGAGCCGGTCACCGGCGCGCAGATCACCTTCCCGCTCGGGTGAGCCATGGCGTCCGCGCCCCTGCCCATCGACTACACCAACAAGGACTACGCCTCGCTCCGGCAGGCGCTGCTGGAGCTGGCGCGGTACCGGCTCCCGGAGTGGAGCGACCGCTCACCGGCGGACCTGGGCGTCCTGCTGGTGGACATGTTCTCGTACATGGGCGACGTGGTCCTCTACTACCAGGACCGCATCGCCGCGGAGAGCTTCCTCCACACCGCGTCCGAGCGCCGGAGCGTGATGCACCTGCTCAGGCTGCTCGCCTACGAGCTGGCCCCGCCCGCGCCCGCCTCCGCGGACCTGCGCCTCATCTTCCGGCCGCCCTCAGGGTCCCCGGTGGTGACCATTCCCAACGGCGCGCAGTTCTCCGCGCGCGGCACCGCCGGCGAAATCCTCTTCGAGTACCTCGGGCCCACGTTCACCGTGGATTTGAATTCCGACCAGGTGCAGGTCATCACCGGCAACCGGCGCGTCTATGACGGGCTGCCCGTCACCCAGAGCGCGTCGGGCGCGGTGGAGATCATCGGCTCGTCCACGGGGGAGCCCAACCAGGCCTTCACGCTGGCGCGCTCGCCCCTCATCCTCGACTCGCTGGTGGTGGAGGTGAACGAGGGCGGCGCCGGCTGGGTGAAGTGGGACCGGCGGGAGAGCCTGCTCTATCACGACTCCGGTGACGGCCGGCCCAGCCTCTCCACGCCGGAGTCGCGCCACTACTACATCCAGTTCGACGAGGAGGACCGCGCGAGCGTCCGCTTCGGAGACGGCGTCTACGGGCGGCGCCCGCCCATGGGCGTGAACAACCTGCGCGCGACGTACCGGGTGGGCGGCGGCGCGGCGGGGAACGTCCCCGCCGGGGCCATCAATCGCGTGCGGACGGCGAGCCTGTCTTCGCTCGTGGAGTCCGTCACCAACCTGCTGCCGGCCGCGGGCGGCACCGACCACGAGTCCCTGGCGAACGCGGTGCGCTTCGGCCCGCTGGCTTTCCGCTCCGGCCAGCGCGCCGTCACGCTGGACGACTACGTGGCCCAGGCGCACCGCGCGGGCGGCGTGGCCAAGGTGCGCGCGCGCAGCCGCGGGTGGAACGTGGTGGAGCTGTACGTGGCACCGGAGGGCGACACCGTGCGCCCCGTACCCGAGGACCTGCGGCGGCGGCTCATCGCGTACTTCGAGGCCCGGCGGATGGCGGGGACCTTCGTCGACGTGCTGGACGCCACCTTCGTGCCCGTGGACCTGAGCGCGGACGTCGTCTTCGACCGCCACTTCCACGCCGACGCCGTCCGCCAGGCGGTGGAGGCGGCGGTGAAGGACGTGCTCGCGTTCGCCAACGTGGACTTCGGGCAGACGGTCTTCCTGAGCGACATCTACGCGCGCATCGAGGCCGTGCCCGGCGTCCAGGCCGTCACCATCACCCGCTTCCTCCGGCACCTGACGCAGGCGGAGGACCTGGACCAGAAGCTGCGCCAGGCCTCGCTGCCCCCGCTGGACCAGTTGCCGGAGTTCGTCCGCCGGGGCCTGCTGGTGGACGTGGCGCCCGAGGGGCGCATCGACGTGGGTGAGTTCGAGATTGCCGGGCTGGGCGAGCTGAAGGTCCGCATGCAGGAGGCGACCCGGTGAGGATTGTCGGGTTCCAGGCGAGCGGAGACCTCGTGGGCCGGCGCATCCGCGTGGCCTGGGAGTTCTGGCCCGAGGAGGGCGAGACGCTGGCCAACGTGCCCCGCGTCGTCCTCCGCCGGAAGCTGCGCGACTTCGAGTACGTCGCCACGACGCCGGACCCGTACGTCGTCTATGACAGCAACGACTTCCCGCCCGCGGACCCGCTCGCGCTCGTCACCGAGCTGCCCGGCTGGGAGGAGCGCGAGGACGGCACGCGGCGGGTGGTGAGCGTGCTGTCCGTGGCCCGCCCCTTCAACGGCCGCAACACGGAAGTCGCACGCCGCACCCTCACGCAGGTGCTGGACGAGGACGGTCGCACGCTCTCGCAGCGCGTGGAGCTCCTGGACCTGGGCGGCCAGCCCGACGCCCTCTCACCGGGAGAGACGTACTACTACCAGCTCTTCAGCCCGGCGCTCACGGCGGACACTCCACCGGAGCCCTACCGCTCCACCGCGACGCCCGCCGAGAACCACGGCATGGGCCGCACGCTCTACGAGATGCTGCCGGAAATCTACCGGCGGCACGACGTGGTGACGCGCCCCAGTACGCCCGGCGACGACACCGTCCCGGAGATGGCGGGCCGCTCCGGGCAGCTGCGCCGCATGGTGGACCTGTTCGGGACGGCGCTCAGCTCCATCCGCTCCAGCGCGGAGGCGCTGCGGCGGCTGCACGACGTGGACGCGGTGGATGCGCGCTTCCTCCCGCTCCTCGCGAAATGGATTGGTTGGGACCTGGACCAGAGCGCGAGCGCCGCGCGGCACCGGAACGAAATCCGCACGGCCGCGAGGCTCTACCCCACCATCGGCACCATCCCCGGCCTCCGGGCGCTGGTGACGCAGTACACAGGCTGGTCCAGCCAGGTGGTGGAGCTGGCGCAGCACGTCTTCCGCTCCCACCAGGCGCCCCGGTACAACCTCTTCGCCTCGGCGGAGCGCGGCACGCAGTGGTTCGGCGCAGACGACTCCGCGCCGCTGCTCGGCTTCGGACCCGGCAACGACGACGCCTCGGGCGGCGGCAGCGCGCCCGCGCAGTTGCTGGGGACGGGCACCGAGCCCTTCGCCTTGTTCCCCGGCGCCACCCTCACCGTCGCGGTGGACGGAGGGCTGCCGTCCACGGTGCGCCTCGCGCCGGGTGACTTCGCGACGATGGGGGCCGCCACCGCGGCCGAGGTCGCCGCCGCGCTCTCCGCCGCACACGACCAACTGGTGGCCACCGCGGTGGGCGGCCGGGTGCGGCTCGCGACCAAGAGCGTGGGCCCGGCCTCGTCCCTGCGCGTGCTGCGGGAGTCCGGCTCGCTGCTGTCGCTGGAGGCCTCGCCCGCCGGCCGCCTCAGCGCCTTCAACCAGGGCGCCGCGCGAAGCTGGCTCTTCTTCGAGGCCCGGGACGCCGCCGCGCCGCCCGAGCGTCCTCCGCTGGAGACCGCGGCGAGCCCGCCTGGAACGCGCCAGGACGTGCCGCGCGAGGTCGTGGGGCGCATCCTCTACAAGGCGCGGGTGGATGACGTGTGGCGCCCCGCGCGCGTCGCGCTCGGCGCCACCACGACGTCACGTGGCGCTCCCGCCGCCGCGGCCCTGCCGGACGGCCGCGTCTTCCTCTCGTGGCTCGACGCTCCGGAGGCAGGCGAGGCCCGCCACCGCTTCGCGCTGGGGAAGGTGCGCGCGGGGACGCCGGCCCGCCTCCAGGGCACGCGCCGCGCGCCCTTCGCCCTGACGCCCGGGACGCGGCTGGTGGTGGGCTCCACGGGTCCAGGCGGGGCCGAGGTCTTCACCGTCAACGCCTCGGACTACGCCAACCCCGCGCGCGCCACGGCGGCCGAGGTGTCTGTCGCCCTCTCCTCGCAGCTCTTCCACGTCAGGCCGGTGGTCGAAGCGGATGGCTCGCTCCGGCTGGAGACGCTGCTCACCGGCGACGCCACGCGCCTCTGGGTGGACCTGTCCCAGTCCACGGCGGCGCGCGCGCTGGGCTTCGGGCCGGAGGCGGCGGGCCCGGCGCGCGGCGCCTTCGATGACACGCTCGACTGGAGCCGCGAGGGCTGGCTGCCCCAGGTTCTCCCCGGCCGCCACGCGGGCCTCTCGGCGGCGTGGGATGCCACCGTGGGCGGCCTGCGCCTGGCGTGGGCCAGTCACCAGGGCCCGCCCTGGAAGGTGTGGCTCGCGCTGTGGACGGGGAAGCATGCCATTGCCACCGCGGCGGGCGTCGCCGTGCGCGCGGAGAACGGCACCGTCACCCTGCTCACGAGCGCGCAGGGGCTGCCCTCCAACGACATCCGGGCCGTGTCGCTCGACGCGGACGGCACCTGGGCCTTCGCCACGGCGGCCGGCCTGGCGCTCTACCGGACGAACAACACCGTGGGCGTCGTCAACACGGGCTCGGGCCTTCCGTCCAATGACGTGCGCGATGCCTGCTTCGAGCCGGGCGGCGGGGTGTGGCTGGCCACCGCGGGGGGCGCGGTGCTCCGGCCGGCCACGAGCGGCCTCGTCGTCCTCACCACCGCGCAGGGCCTGCCCTCCAACGACGTGCGTCGCGTGGCCCTCCAGCCGGACGGGACGGTGTGGCTGGCCACCGGCGGCGGCCTCGCGCGGCGGAGCCCGGACGGTGCCCTCACCACGTGGACGGCGGCCTCCCGAGGGCTGCCGTCGTCGGACGTCCTCGCGGTGGCGCTCGACGAGACGGGGACGCCATGGGTGGCCACCGCCGCCGGACTGAGCGTGCTGCGCGCGGGCGTCTTCGCGCGCGTCACCGGGCTTCCGGGCGGGGCGGCCCTCCGGGCCATCGCGTTCGACACCCGAGGCGCGGTGCTGGTGGCCACCTCCGCCGGACTGGCCATCCGCCGCGGCGAGGAACCCTGGGACGTCGTGGGCACGGCGAACGGCCTGCCCTCCAATGACATCCGCTCCGTCTGGGCCTCGCCCACGGGAGAGGTCTGGGTGGCCACGCCGGCGGGCGCGGCGTACCTCGGAGCGGACGGGTTCTGGCGGAAGGTGGGGACCGCCGAGGGGCTTCCCTCGCTGGACGTGCGCCACTTCTCCGGCGTCTGGTCCACGCCCCGCGCCGCCGCCTCCGCCGGGGGCGCCAACGTCGAGCCGTCGTTGGTGTCCGGTCTGCTCGCGGGGGCGTGGCTGATCTGGAGCCGGCGCGAGGACCTGGGGCCGAGTGAGACCTGGACGGTGCGGCAGCGGCGCTTCGATGCAACGACGCTGACGTGGACGGACGAGGCGGCCGTCACCACGGCGCCCGTCGGGGGCCGCGCCGCCGACCGCGAGCCGTCCGCCGTACCGGGGGCCGCGAGCGGGCTGCGCGTCTTCTTCCGCTCCGACCGCTCGGGCGGCGAGGGGCTCCACTGGCTCACGCTGTCCTCGACGGGCGTGCCCGGCGCGCTCAACGCGCTGCCCGCGGACGCGGCGAGGGACAGGGCGCCCGCGCCGCTCGTCCTTTCCGGCAACACGCCGTGGCTCGCCTTCCGGAGCGACCGGAACGTCGCGCTGTCGCAAGCCGAGGCCCCGGCGCCGGCCTTCTCCACGGCCCGCTCCGCGCGCGTCCCGGACCCGGGCGCGCTGCGCCGCCACTCCGGCTCCACCTCCGTCGCGTTGGACGACCTGGTGCGCAACCGCGCCCGCCGCGAGCTGGGAGACCAGCTCTCATACACGCCGCAGAAGCCGCGGGGCACGCCCGAGGAGACGCTGACCGACGAGGACCTCTACACGCGCGGCACGCTGGGCCTGTACCTGAGCCGCGGAAAGGTCGGCAACGAAATCACCGCCGACGAGGTGTCGCGGCTGCGCGCGCTGCTGGAGCGCTTCCTGCCCATCAACGCGCGGGCGGTGGTCATCGTCAGGCCGGAGCCGGTCATCGAGCTCGTCTACCCGCCCGGCGCGGACATCGTGGAGAGCTACGCCGACAACCACCCCTTCATCGAAACGTACCCCGGCCCCATCACCGACGCGGCGGCGGCGGCGCTGCCCGGCTGGGACGTCCTGCACTCCAACGACGTCGGAGACGTGTCGGCGGACCCCGCCGACCCCACCACGCTCCGGCGCCGGACCTACTACCCACCACCGGAATGACCTGACCGAGGAGCTCGCGCGAATGAGTCTCGAGGACCGCCCCACGCTGGGGCTGAAGGGGATGTTCAGGGACGTGCTCCGCGACGCGCACGGCGACGTGGTCTGGGACCACGGCTGGCGCAACAACTCCATCGTCGCGGACTGCCGCCGGGTGCTGGCCGGCTTCCTGGCGGGAACGCCCACCACCACCGCGGGCATCCTGGGGCTCGCGGTGGGAGCGGGGCTCGCCGCGTGGGATGTCACCGGGCCGCCTCCGGCCACCCCGGCGCAGACGGCGCTGGTGGACCCGAATGCCTTCCTCGTCCCCAACCCGGGGCCCGCGTTCCAGATCAACTTCCTGGACGGGGCCACCGTCTCCACCACGCCCACCAACCGGCTGCAGATCAAGGTGACGCTGGGGCCCAACCTCCCCCCGTGGCCGGACGCGAACCACACCACCTCCGCCCTCCGCGAGTTCGGCCTGGTGGCGCGGCTCAACGGGGTGAACGTGCTCCTCAACTACGTCACCCACCTGGTCATCAACAAGGACCCCACCAGCACGCTGGAACGGACCATCTGGCTGGTCTTCTGAACCGAGGCTCCTCACATGGCAATCATCTCCGCCGACACCTTCCGTCCCTTGAAGCGCCACATCGGCTGCCGGCTCCAGCAGGGCGTCCCCATCGTGGACGCGGACTGGAACGAGCTGGAGGACATCCGCAGGTTCGAGCTCCGCGCCTTCCTGAAGTGGTTCATCGGCGACGGCATCCCCGAGGGCACCGACGGCTTCCGGGTGGTGGGGCAGAATCAGGCCAACGACTTCCTCATCAGCGCCGGGACGCCGCCCGCGGTGCTGTCCACGGACCCGGTGGAGCACGCGCTGCGCGACATCGGCCGCCTCCTGGTGGACGGGCGCGACATCCTCATCGACGCGGACCTGCGCTTCCGCCAGCAGTCGCTCCACGTCAGCCAGCCCGGCGCCGCGGCCCGGGCCGCCGCCCTGGGCGTGCCCACCGTGCCGGAGCTGCCCGGCCTGAATGGCGAGGTGCTCATCTACGTGGATGTCTGGGACCGGCTGCTCACGCCCGCCGAGGACCCCTCGCTGCTGTTCCCCGGCCTGGGCACCGAGAGCTGCGCCCGTCTCAAGCGCGAGTGGGTGGTGCGCGCGCGGGTGTCCGCCACCGTGCCCAGGCTCACCACTCCCGCGGACCCGGACTACCTGGCGGGCCACAGCTACTACGCGCTCGCCCGGGTGCTCCGCCGCACCACCAGCCCCAACGTGGCCAGCTCCGACGTGGTGGACCTGCGCGCCCGCCGGCTCTTCCTCCCGTCGGCGACGCTCATCGAGGACGCGCTGGGCACCACGGCGGACCGCTACCGCCAGGGGCTGGACCGCCCGGCCATCAACCTCCGGGCCGCCATCAATGCGCTGCTGAGGGGAGAGCTCCCCGGCACGCAGGAGACGAGACTCGCACCGAGTACCAGCCAGCAGATCATGATGCGCGGGTTCGCCTTCGATAAGAGCAACGGGGTGCTGGCGGCGTGGCTCTCTCCGGGGGTGGGCAGTGACTACCAGGTGTTCATGAGCCGGTTGTCGCTGAGCAACATCCCCGGCGGATTCGACCCCGCGCCCGTGCAGGTCAGCGCCACCACCAACCACCCATACCCGCCGTTCCTCGCGGTGCTGCCGGATGGGGATGTCATCGTCAGCTACAGTGAAATCACGAGCACCACCCCGTTCGAAATCAACGCGCTCTACAAGCGCGCCCCCTACTCCGGGCTGGCGACCGCGCCCGAGCAGCAGGTGGCGAACACCACCCAGTTCGAGGCAGCCCCCATGGTGTTCGTGAGCGGCAACGTGGCCGTGTTCATCTACGCGGGGGGCACGAGCACCGAACTGCTCTGGAAGTTCCGCCGCCTGCGGCACACGGACAACACCTGGCTGGACGCAAACCCGGTCGTCCTCTCTCCCGAGCAGGTCCTGGGCTTCCTGCACGCGGCCGTGGCGGAGGACGGCCGCCTCTGGGCGATAGGCTCCAACGACAACGACAAGGTGTTCGCGCTCTCGCTGGACCCGGTGACGGGCGTGGTCGCCAACAACTCGCCCCTGTTCGACGCGAACACGTCGGGCGATCCGCAGCCCTTCATCCTTCCGACGAAGGCCGGGCCTGTCTTCGGCTTCTGGCGGGGCCCCACGGGGTTGATGATGGCGCGCTTCGCGGCCGGTGCCTGGGAGCCCGCGCAGGCCCTGCCGTTCACCGTCGTCGGTGATGATTTCAACCCGACCGCGGTGGAGGACGCGTACGGCGGGCTGTGGCTCTACTTCGCCCGGGGGACACCGGGCCGTGTGTTCTACGTCCGTCGCGAGCCAGCCGACGGCAGATGGGGACTCGTGCGGCAACTGACCGTGTCCACCGACACCAGCGCGGACGACACGCCGTTCGCGACCCAGGCGCCGGACCGTTCGACCTGGGTCTTCTGGCAGAGCTCGCGGGGCGGCGGCTCTCAGAACATCTTCTTCAAGCAGGTCTTCAACGCCATCTGAAGTGAGCACCGGGAGGGACTGATTGCGCGGGGCGGACCGGGCACGCATGATGCGCCCGGACGCGTCCCCAGCCATGTCCCCAAGTCCCTCCGAGCCCACCGCGGGTCCCAGCCCCCGTCGCCCGCGCACCGCGCTGTGGCGGACGCTGGGCGCGCTGGTGGGCGTGCTGATGGCCGTCGTCACTGCGGTGGCGGGCGGTGCGCCGGGCTTCCTGGAGCGCGCGCTGTATGACACGGCGGTGAGCCGGTGGTTGCCCGGCGTGCCGAAGAGCGCGGACCTCGTGCTGGTGGAGGTGGATGACCGGACGCTGGCGGCGCTCGGGGAGCGCTGGCCGCTGTCCCGCGCGACATGGGCCCGGGCCTTCCGAGCGCTCGCGGCACAGCGGCCCGCGGCGGTGGCGGTGGACGTGGTGTTCGACCAGCCCGGGCCTCGCGATGCGCTGGAGCTGGGCGAGGAGGTGCTGGAGGCGCTCCAGGACTCGGGCCTCGCGGCGCAGCCCGCGGGGGCGGCGTTGGTGTCCCGCCTGGAGGCGCGGCTGCATGAGCAGGACGGAGACGCGCGGCTGGCGGAGGCGCTCTCGGAAGGAACGGGCGTCATCCTCGGCGCAGCGGCGCTGACGGGGGACATGCCGGTGATGGCGCCGATGGAGGAGGGTGCCCCGGGCCAGCCCCTGGCCCTGTCCCTCCCCGTGGAGGCGCTGCGGCTGAAGGCGCCGTCGGTGGCGGGGAGCATCGCTCCGCTGCGGCTCGCGGCGCGAGGCAGCGGGACGTTGAACATGTGGGTGGACGGAGATGGCGTCATCCGCCGCTATCCGTACGCGGTGAATGTCGCGGGCCGGGCGTGGCCTTCGCTGGCGCTGGCCACCGCGCTGCAGTTGATGCCGGAGCGCTCCGCGTCGCTGCTGAGGCTCGCGTCGCTCGACCATGGGGCGCCGCTGATGCGGCTGCCGGCTCCGGACTGGCTGCCCCGGGTGAGCCTGGCGGATGTGCTCACCGCGGAGCCGGGCTCGGTGGGGTTGGACCTGGCGCTGCGTGGGAAGACGGTCTTCGTGGGCGTCACCGCGGCGGGGTTGCACGGCCAGAGCACGCTGCCCGGACAGGTGGCCGTGCCGGGCGTGGAGATTCACGCCTTTGCCCTGGACAACCTGCGCTCGGGCCGGCTGCTGCGCTCGTCGGGCGTGGTGGCGATGACGGGCGTGCTGGAGACGGCGGCGGTGCTGCTGGCCTTCGCGCTGCTGTGCCGCCGTGCGCGCTCGCTGCGCGCGATGCTCGGGTGGGCGCTGCTGCTCGCCGTGCTGCATGGAGCCCTGGTGGGCTGGATGGCCGCGGACCCGGGCTGGGTGGTGCCGCTGGTGCCCGCGTGGGTGGGCCTGCTGCTGATGCTGGTGGTGGACGCCGTGGCGCGCGGTGAGGAGCTGGGCCGGCAGCGTAGCGCCCTGCGCCGGCTGTTCGCCCGCTATCCCCAGGCGACGGGCTCGACGTCGGAGTAGCCACGCCCGGGAGTCCCCGCGACACGAGTTCCGTGGCAGCATCCGAGAGGCATGGCTCCGTACGCCCTCATCGCCGAGCCCGACCCGAGCCGCGCCGCCGTGCTCCTCGCCCTCGTCCGGGGTGAGGGGCTCGAAGGCGTGGCGGCCCGCGACGGCGCGGACGCGCAGGAGACGGTGCGCCAGCGCGGCTCGCCCCGCCTGCTCATCACCGACCTGGCGCTGCCTCGCGTGGATGGCTTCACGCTGCTGACGTGGCTGCGCGAGCGTGAGGACGCCGCCGCCACGGCGGTGGTGGTGGTGACGGCCTTCGATGAGTTGCGCGTGCGGGCCTGGCAGCTCAAGGACGTGCTGGGCATCCACGCGCTCCTCAGCCGGCGCGCCACGCCGGAGCGGGTGCGGGACACCCTGAAGCGCGTGCTGGACGGCCAGCGCTCCGCCCTGCCCGACGCCGCGGAGCCCACGGTGGACCAGGAGCGCCAGCGGCTGGCGCGCATCGAATCGATGCGGCTGGTGGACGAAGGGCCTCCGGACGCGGAGCTTCAGCAACTCGTCTCCGAGGTGGCGCAGGCCTTCGGCGTCCCCGTGGCGTTGCTGTCGCTCGTCCTCGGGGACCGGCAATGGTTCAAGGCGCACGTGGGGCTGCCGCCCTCGCTCGCGAAGGACAGGGGGACCCCTCGGGACTGGGCCTTCTGCCACCACGTGGTGCAGGGCCGCGAGCCGCTGGTGGTGCCGGACGCCACGCGCCACCCGGTGTTCCGCGACAACCCGCTGGTGCGCGATGGAATCGTTGGCAGCTATGCGGGCGCACCGCTGCTCACGTCCACCGGAGAGGTGCTCGGCTCGCTGTGCGTCATCGACACGCGGCCGCTGGTGCTCGGCTCGGAGGACCTGGCGGCCCTGCGCGAGCTGGCCCGGCGCGTGGCGGAGGACCTGGAGCAGAAGGTCCGCGCACGGCAACCGGCGCAGGCCCCCGAGCTCGCGGGTGTCGCGAAGGCGCCGGCCCTCACGGAGGACACGGCGCTGGCGGTGCTGGCGGAGGCGGTGCAGGCGATTGATGTCCCGGTGCTGCTCGTGGCCCCGGGACGCCGCCCCTTCGCGGGCAACGCCGCGCTGTCGGAATGGCTGGGCCTGCCGGCCGAGCGAATCCCTGGACTGACGCTGGAGGCCTTCTGTCAGCACGTGGCCGGGCTGACGGCGGACCCGGCGGCCGCTCTGCGGCAGCTCGACCTGGCCTCCGAGTCCTCGCGAGGACTGCACCTCACCGTCACGCTGGAGCGCCCCCAGCCCCGGCGGCTGCGCTGGATGGCGCGGCCCTTTCCGGTACCCGGCGGCGTGGCGCAGTTCCTCACGCTCGTTGACCTGGGCGGCACGCCCTCGCCCCGTGAAGAGCGTGAGCGGATGTTGCGCGTGGACGCGCTGACGGGCCTGGACACACGGCGCGCGGGCGAGGAGCGGGTGCTGCGCGAGATTGGCCGCTGCCGTCGCGACGGGCTGCCCTTCAGCCTGCTCCTGGTGGACCTGGTGGGGCTGGGCCGGCTCAACACCACGCGAGGCTTCGACGCGGGGGATGCCGCGCTGCGCGAGGTGGCCCGCCGGCTGGAGTCCCTGTGCGCTCGGACGGGCTTCGCCGTGCGGTGGGAGGGAGGCACGCTGCTGGGCGCGCTCCCCGGCGTGGATGCCTCGGGCGCGGAAGGCCTGCGGCAGCAACTCCAGGCCGTGCACGGCGCGCCGGAGGTGGTGTCCGCCACGGTTTCGGTGGAAGGCGAGGAGGACCCCCAGAGCACGCTGGCCCGGGCCGAGGCCGCGCTGACTCGGTCGAAGGCGGAGCACCGGGCCAAGCACCCCGGGTGAGCCGCGCCGCGAGCCGGTGTATGAAGGGGGTACGCTTCCGCACGTCCTCGCGGGAGTGGAGGCCGCATGCCCTCGTTCGTGGTGCCCGACCGACTCCGCCTTCCCTTCTCCTTCGACGCGGCCTGGCTCCAGGAGGAGCTGGCGCGGCTGGGCCCCGACATCTGGGTGCCGCACTTCAACAAGCGCAACTACGAGGGCGAGTGGAGCGGCGTGCCGCTGCGGTCCATTGGCGGCGAGGAAGGGCGCATCTACCCCGACCCCACCGGCCGGGAGCGCTACGCGGACACGCCGCTGCTCGCGCGGTGCCCCGCCTTCCGCGAGGTGCTGTCCACGTTCCAGTGCCCCATCGGCTCGGCGAGGCTGCTGAAGCTCGCGGCGGGCGCCGTCATCCGCGAGCACACCGACTACAACCTCGGCTTCGAGGACGGCGAGGTGCGGCTCCACGTCCCCATCGTCACGCACCCCGACGTGGCCTTCTTCCTCTCGGGCCGGCGCGTGGTGCTCGAGCCCGGTGACTGCTGGTACCTCAACTTCAACCTCCCCCACCGGGTGGAGAACCCCAGCGCCACGGACCGCGTCCACCTGGTGATGGACTGCGTGGTGGATGACTGGCTGCGCGCCGTCTTCTCCAGGGCCATCGTTCATGCCGCCTGACGGCTTCGAGCGATTCCGCCGGCTCGTGCTGGAAGACGTGGCATTGCAGGACGCGCTGAAGGAGACGGCGGACGTGCCGGCCTTCATCGCCCTGGCGCGAAAGCTCGGCGCCGAGCGCGGATGTCATTTCACCGAGGAGGAAGTGCGGGAGGCGATGCGCGCCGCCCGGCGGACGTGGCTGGAGCGGTGGGTATGAGCGACGCGCGGCTGGAGGGTTGGGTGCCCTGCCGTGTCCTCTTCGCGGACGGCGAGCCGCGCGTGGAGTGGTGCCACCTGGGCACGCAGCGCTTCACGGACCCGTTCTTCGACCAGACGCTGGAGCGCCGGTTCCGCCACCCCTTCGCCCTGCTCTTCCGGCACCAGACATCCATGGACGAGCTGGTGCGGCGTCATGCCGAGCGGCCCGGGCTGCCGGTGCGAGGGCTCGTCTTCCACATGTCGCGCTGTGGCTCCACGCTGCTGGCGCAACTGCTCGCGGCACTCCCGCGCCACGTCGTCCTCTCCGAGGCCGGGCCGGTAGACAGGGTGCTTCGCGCCCACCTGCACGTGCCCGGCATCACGGAGGCGCAGCGGATTGAGTGGCTGCGCGCGGTGGTGGGCGCGCTCGGTCAGCGGCGCAACCCGGAGGAAGAGGCGGTGTTCCTCAAGCTGGACGCATGGCACATCCTGGAACTGCCGCTGCTCCAGCGGGCGTTTCCCGGCGTGCCGTGGCTGTTCCTCTACCGAGAGCCGGTGGAGGTGCTGGCCTCGCACCAGAACCACCGGGGCGCGCACATGCTGCCGGGCATCCTGGAGCCCGCGTTGCTGGGGCTGGAGCCGGGGGCACTGGAGGGAATGCCGCTGGAGGAGTACGGCTCCCGCGTGCTGGCTCGACTGTGCGAGGCGGGGCTGCACGGCTATCGGGAGCGCCAGGGACCGGCGCGACTGCTGGACTATCGGCAGCTCGCCACGGAGGGAGCGGCGCTCCTCACGGACCTCTTCGGACTGGAGCTGTCACCGGAGGACTCCGAGCGCCTGCGCACCGCCGCGGAGCGGAACGCGAAGAACCCCGTGGTGCCCTTCGCGGACGACACCGAGGAGAAGGCACGCCGGGCCACCGCCCTGTCGCGCGAGATGGCGGAGCGCCACATCCGCCCCGTCTACGACGCGCTGGAGGCCGAGCGCCTTCGCGGCTGAACGCGAGTGCGCACGCGCTACAGCGGGGCCACGTCCGAGGACAGCCCCATGGGCCCCAGCATCGCGAGCCGCGACTCCACCTGCTCGCGCGTGGGCAGCCCGCCGAGCGCGCCCAGTCGCATCGTCGCCAGCGCGGAGGCCTCGTGCGCGAAGCGCGCCGCCTGGGCCAGCGACTTCCCTTCCGCCAGCGCCACGCAGAGCGCCGCGCAGAAGGCGTCTCCCGCGCCCGTGGTGTCCGCGCGATCCAAGGCCTCGTCCGGCAGCCACAACTCACCCGCGGAGGACAGGACGAGGCTGCCGCCAGGTGCCGCCACCACCACGTCCCCCACGCCTCTCCGCAGCAGGTTCTCCGCCGCCTGCCGCGCCGAGGCCCTGTCTCGAACCTCCACGCCGGTCAGGACCTCGGCCTCGTGCGCATTGGGACGGATGATGTGCACGGCCTCCAGCAGGTCTTCCGACAGTGACTTCACGGGAGACGGGTCCAGCACCACGCGCGTGCCCGCCGCCCGCGCGTGATGGATGGCGGCGCTCACGACCTCCAACGGCACCTCGAGGTCGATGAGCATCACGCTCGCGGAGGAGATGCGCTCCTCCGCCTGCATCACGTCCGACACCTTCATGCACCGGTTCGCCCCGGGGGCGGCGAGGGTCTGCTTCCTTCCGTCCTCGTCCACCATCTCCAGCACCACGCCGGTGAGCGAGGACGGGTCTCTCGCCACGCCGCCGATATCCACGCCCTCGTCCGCGAGCTGCTCCAGCGCCGCGAGCCCTCGCGCATCCATGCCCACGCGGCCGATGAGCGCCACGCGAGCGCCCAACCGAGCCGCGCCCACGGCGCCGTCGGCCCCCTTGCCCCCGAGGCTCTCCAGGAACAGATGGCCCTGCACGTTGTCGCCGGGCCCGGGCAGGCGGGAGCCCTGCACCAGGAAGTCCGTGTTGATTCCGCCGACCACGACGATGTCGGCCTGCTCGCCAGTTGCCATGGCCCACCTCCTCCTCGGGCCCGCCGGGCGTGCAATCTCCGTCATCCAGAGAGGCCGCCCGCCCCGTGCAAGGAGCAAGGCGGGCCGCCACGAGGGCATGCGACTGGCTTCAAGGTACGCACGGAGCCAGCGCGAGCCCCCGAAAGGAGTGCCCGCTGCTCTGCTTCCGACCAGAAGAACCGGGGCCTGTTCACCGGCTCGCCGCCACTCCGCTCAGTGTCCCCAACGCGCCGAGGCCACCGCCTCCTGGAGCAGCGCAGCCAGCCGAGTGCTCGTCCGGGCCTCGCTGCTGCTCAGCACCCGCCACGCACCCTCGCGCGTGTGCAGCACCACCTGGTACGAGTCCTCCGCGACCAGCAGCCGGGCCATGGACCCGAAGAACACCACCGCGAGGAGCACGAGCGCGGCCTCGTAGAACCCCCGGCGCCCCGTGGCCGCCACGGACAGCGCGGACAGCATCGGCAGCCCCACGCTCATGCTCAACGCGAGCGTGGCCAGCACGGGCCGCAGGCTCGGCGAGCTACGCACGGACTCCACGCGCTGCACGTCCGCGAGCGGCAGCGTCTTCCCCCGCGCCACCACGCACTCGGAGGTGACGAGGACGCCGTGCGCCTGGAACAGCGGCGCCTCGACGGGAGGCAGCGCCACGACCACCGGACGCTGGGGCAACACGGGGGCACCGGGCAGCAGGACCGCGGCCTGAGGCTTCATCATGAGTCAGCTCCAGAGGTCGGCGGCACGGCCCCGCCGGAAGAAATCGATGTGGCGTCCCGCACGCCGGGAAGGTGTGCCCGCAGCATCCGGCGCAGCTCCTCCAGCGGACGGCCCAGCGCGAAGCAGTCCCGCGCCCCCAGCCGCAGCGCGAGCTGCACCAGCCGCTCATCCGCGAACGGCACCAGCACGATGAACGGCCCCTGCCGCAACAGCTCCCGCGCCCGGCCCAACAGACGGTGGAGGCCCTCGCCCCGCTCCACGTGCACCAGCACGAGGTCTGGACGCACCGCGAGGCCGGGTCCATCCAACTCCAGGGCAATGCCCAGCTCTCCCAGCACGTCCATCAGGAGCGAGCTGAGCGAGGCATCTCCCCCCAAGAGGAGGGCGTGGGCTGTGAATGGGGACTCCACTGGCATGGAGCCAAGCAATGCCCATGCCCGGGCACTTCCCTCTCGGAGCCGCGGCCGGCGAGCCGCGCACCGTGGCATCGCGCCAGCCCGATATGGCGGATTGCCACGGTGGTGCCGGAGCGACTACCCGCGCTCCCGCTCGCGACGATGGATTGTGGACACATCGATGCCCAGCAGCTCCGCCGCGCGCGTCTTGTTCCCGCCGCAGCGAGCCACCATCCACGCGATGTACTCCGCCTCCAGCCGGCGCAGCGGCCACAGCTCCTGCTGCGCCAGCGCCAGCGGCCGGGACTCCAGCGCTTCGGACGGCAGGTGCGGGCGCAGCTCCTCCATACCCACCGTCTCCCCGGGTGCGAGCACCACCAGCCGCTCCACCAGGTTCTCCAACTCGCGCACGTTGCCCGGCCAGGGCATGGCCGCCAGCGCCGTGACGACCTCCGGAGCCAGCGCCTGCACGCGCGAGCGCGGGTTGCGGGCCCGGGCGCGGGTGACGAAGTGCTCCACCAGCAGGGGAATGTCCTCGCGGCGCTCGCGCAGTGGGGGCAGGCGAAGGGTGACGACGTTGAGCCGGTAGAAGAGGTCCGCGCGGAAGCGGCCCTCGCGCACGCGCGCCTCCAGGTCCTGGTGCGTGGCGGCGATGATGCGCACGTCCACGGTGCGGCTGGCGTCCGCGCCCACCGCGCGCACCTCGCCGTCCTCCAGCACGCGCAAGAGGCGGGCCTGGAGCTCCATGGGCATGTCGCCAATCTCGTCCAGGAACAGCGTGCCCCGGTCCGCCTCCACGAAGAGCCCGCGCCGCGCCGAGGTGGCCCCGGTGAAGGCGCCCTTCACGTGGCCGAACAGCTCGCTCTCCAGCAGGTCGTGCGGTAGCGCGGTGCAGTTGACCGCGACGAAGGGCCCGGCCGCGCGCGGCCCCTCGAAGTGGAGCGCCCGCGCCACCAGCTCCTTGCCGCTGCCGCTCTCGCCGCGCAGCAGCACCGCCGCGCCCGAGTGCGCCACCCTTCCGATGAGCTCATAGAGCGAGCGCATCGGCGCGCTGCGGCCCACCAGCGCGCCCAGGCTGCTGCGCTCGGCGGCGGCCTGTCGCAGGGCCCGGTTCTCCGCGCGAAGCCGCCGCTCCGCCAACGCGCGCTTCAGGAAGACGAGCACCTCGTCCAGCCGGAAGGGCTTGGTGAAGTAGTGGTAGGCGCCGCGCTTCATCGCCTCCACCGCGCTCTCCACGCCGCCGAAGGCCGTCATCAGCAGCACCGGCACCTCGGGGTCCACCGCGTGCACGGCCTCCAGCACATCCAGGCCGTCCACCTTCTCCATGCGTAGGTCACTGAGCACCGCGTCGTAGAGCCGCGAGCGCACGAGCTGCACGGCCTCCTCGCCGCCCGTGGCGAGGTCCACGGTGTAGCCCTCGTCGGTGAGCGGGTCGCGCAGCATGCGCCCCATCTCCACGTGGTCGTCGACGACCAGGATGCGTCCCTCAGCTTGCATGTCGCTCCTCGGCGGCGGACGGCGTGGCGGGCCACAGCACGGTGACGCAGGTGCCCTGCCCCGGCTCGCTCTCCAGCTCGATGCGCCCGCCATGGTTGCGCACGACGTGGGCCACCATCGTCAGGCCCAGCCCCGTGCCCTGCCCGCGCTTCTTCGTGGTGAAGAACGGGTCGAAGACCTGGTTGAGGCTCTCGCGCGGAATGCCGCAGCCGTCGTCCCGCACGGTGAGCGACACCAGCCCCCACGTCCCTCGCGCCGCGCCATCCGGCCCCGAGGCCGACAGCCGCACCCGCCCGCCCGGGCCGCACGCGTCACACGCGTTGAGCGCCAGATTCACGAGGACCTGTTGGAGCTGGTCCGGGTCCGCGGCCAGTGGAGGCAGCGCGTCTGGCACGTCCAGCTCCAGGCTCACCTTGCGGCGCTCCGCCTCCACGCGCAGCAGCTCGTGCACGTCGCGGACGATGGGCCCGAGCGACACCGGCCGCACCGCCGTGGGCCGCAGGCGCGAGAAGTCCAGGAGCTGCCGCAGCGTGCGGCTCACCCTGTCTATCTGCTCGATGATGACGGCCACGCCGGGGCCCTGCGGATGCCCCTGCCCCAGCTTGCCGAGCACGTACTCCGCCCGCCCGCGCACCACGCCCAGCGGAGTGCCAATCTCATGCGCGATGCCCGCGGCGAGCACGCCCACCGTGGCCAGCTTCTCCGCGCGCAAGAGCTGCGTCTCCAGCGCGCGCACGTTGCTCAGGTCCTCCACCACCAGCAGCGTGCGGACGTCCGAATCTCTCGCCTCCAGCGGCACCGCGTGAAGGTTGAACCGCCCTTCATCTCCGAAGAGGGCCAGCGGCTCGCCCAGCAGGCTGTGCGGGCGTGCCTCGCTCGCGGCGGCCTCCGCCAGCGCGCGCAGGCGGGACACCACGGCCTCGGGGGCCCGCGGAAACGCGGCGGCCAGCGGTGCGCCCACGGCGCCCTCCGGCATCCGGGCGCGCAGGGCCTGGTTGACGGCGCTGATGCGGCCATCCTCCGTGAGGGCGAGCACGCCGGCGGGGATGTGGTCGAGAATCTTCTGCGTCTTGTCGTGCAGGTGCGCGAGCTGGTCCGCGTGACGGCGGCTCTCGCGCAGCGCGGCCGCGCGGCGCTGGGCCAGCACCACGTACACGGCGAACGCCACCAGGAAGAGCGCCACCAGCGCGGAAGCGCCCGCCAGCCGCCAGATGAGCCCCTGCTCGTGCGAGCGCAGCGCCGCGGTGGACACCAGCGTGGCCGCGGCCCAGTTGCTGCCGCCGCGCATGCGGATGGGAGTGAAGACGGCGACGGCCTCCGCGCGCCCGAGCCCCAGCCGCTCCGCCTCGTCCTCGCCGAGCGGGAGCGTGCCGCGCTCGCCTTCCTTCATCCGCGCCGCCATGGACGCGAAGCCCGGAACGAGCATTCCTTCCGCCTCCAGCCGCCGGTACCAGTCCGCGAGCTTCGCGTCACTCGCGGGAGTCGGCTGGTCATGCGCGCCCAGCAGCAGCAGGCGCGCCTCCGGGTCCGAGGTGACGATGCGCAGCGGCGTGAAGAAGGACTCCGTGTCCACCAGCACCGCGATGGCGCCCGCGGGCCGCCCCTGGGCCACGGGCAGCGCGGTGGCCATGACGCGCAGCCAGCCCTGGCTCTCTCCGAGCGGCGGTGACGTGGTGATGTCGCCCGGGGGGCGCTGGAGCGCGCGCCGGGCCGCCTCCGCCATCTGCGGGAGGATGGCGCCGCGAGACACCTGCTTGCCGGTGCGCCTGTCCAACAGGCGCAGCCGCTCGCGCCCTTCCGCGTCGTACGCGACGATGACCTTGTACTGGCCCACGGCCTCCAGCAGGGCGCGCAGCTCTCTCCGGTGCTCGGCATCGCTGCCGGGCTGGGACATCAGCTCGCCCGCGAAGCGCAGGTCCTCGCCCACGTCCTCGAGCGACTCCCCGACGCCCCGCGTGGCCTCGTCGAGCTGGGCCTGCCGGTCCACCGCGAACTGCCGCGCCAGCGCCGCGCGGTTGCTCTCCAGCAGGGTGAGCACGCCCATGCCCACGCTGGTGAGCGCGGCGACGAGGAGCAGGATGGGCAACAGGGCGTACCGCATGGACGCGGCGAGTCTATCGTGTCCGCGGGCATTACCCCCGACGGGATGATTCGGGGACACCGAGCCGAGGCAGCGAATGGATTTCGTCAGGTACGTCGGGGTGGATGGCGATGAGTGCGATGCCACGTGGGACGCGGTTCTCGAAGCAATCGAGCGCTTGAGAGGCGGTCAGTCCCATCAGATATCCCTGAGCGAGAGCGAGACGGGTGATGTCTTCATGCTCATCAGCCGCTGCCGGCCGTCCGGGCTCCTCTATGTTTCGGCCCGGGCGCAGGATGAGGCGGATGAGTTCGACCTGGTCGATGCCTCGATGCCACCAGACCTGATCGAGTGCATCGTGGGGACGCGGATGCAGACCGTTACGCGGGACGCCTTCGTCGACGGGCCCCAGGTCGAGGCGGTGGCCAGGCACTTCTTCCACACGGGAACGAGGCTCGCCTCCGCCACCTGGCGGAAGACGAAGGAGCGATACCTGCGGATGGGACGGGGCGAGCCCGTTCTCAGTCTCAAATGACCCGGCTCCCTGGATAAATTGTTTTAGCTGATACTCTTGCAACCGCGGCACTCGTGGACGTGCTGGGCGCCGCGCACAACCCCATCCGGGAGAGCACAAATGATTGGCTCCGCGAAGAAGGTCGCACAGTTGTTGCTCGCCGTTACCGCAGGCGCGGTCGTGTCGTTCGGTACCACCGTGGCAGTTGCACCGACGCCCAGCGAGCCGCTCTCCTACTGCTCCGTGAACTGCGTCAACTACTGCATCGACGAGGGCTTCAGCTACGGCCGGTGTGATGTCGATGTCTGTGTCTGCTTCTACGCCTACTGACGTCGTCGGCGTCCGACGGCGCCACTGAAGTCCCCTCGCTCCTCCGAGGCCGCGCCATCGGAGGAGCGAGGTCATGCCCTGGTGCGTGAGTCCGCCTCAGCAGCCCCGGCCGTACGCCAGCAGGAACGTGGTGCGGTCCGTGTCGTTCACCACGCCGTTGCCGTCCGCGTCCGCGTCCAGGCTGCGAGCGTTGTACGCGTTGAGGAACGCGTCGCGGTCCGCCTGATTCACGGTGCCGTTCGTGTCGTAGTCGGACGGGCAGTAGAACTTGATGCTCATCTTCCACCACGACGTCGCCGTGCCCGCGGTGCCCTCGCGCGCGTCCACCAGCGCGGACACGTCACCCTGGAGCGTGAAGGGCCCGGGGAACAGCCAGCCCTTGCGGCTCACCGAGTCCGCGTCGTTGTTGCCGATGTCGATGGACAGCACGGGCGCGCCGGTGGTGAGGCTGGCGATGTACACGAGCGACGTGGAGCCGCCGTAGACACCCGCCGTCGTGTCCGCCGTGGCATCCCCGGACACCACGTAGCGGGCGAAGCGGTTCAGGTCGAACGTCAGGTAGAAGTCCGCGTTGCCCGTGGCGTACCCGCGCCCGGTGGCCTGCGTCCAACCATCCGCCGTGGCCCTCACCTCCGCGGTGATGCTGGAGCCGGTGATGCTCGACGTCTCCGTGCCCGAGCCATTCGAGTCCGCGTGGCTGTGCGTGTCGTCGTACTGCGGCTGCTCGCTGGCCTTCAGCACCACGCTCTCGTTGAAGTCCTCGAAGCCGTAGGTGCGGCGCGAGTCCTCCGCGTTCACGTTGGTGATGCCGCCATCCTTGGCGATGACGGTGGCGGACACCGACCGGGTGCCCTCGGACGGGGTGATGAACTGCGCCTGCGCGAACGCGGACGTGGCGGCGAACAGGGGAACGGCACCAGCCAACAGGGGGATGCGACGCATGAGACCTCCAAGCTGCGTGACGGGTTGCGCGCGCAACTTAGGCGCCCCGCCTGACGGCCTTCCTGCCAATCCAGTGACGGCCCGCCTGCTCTCGTAACTCCGCGAAACCCAAGGAGAACTTCGCGCCGCTCGTCTCGCTCTCCCACACGCCGAGCATTGACTCCTCGCGTCGCTTGGTGTTACCTACCGGTCGGTAGGTGCTGAGGGCCAATAATTTTCCAGTATCCATGGAAAGGGTCACACGTGACGAACAGCGGACGGAAGCCGGATGAGGGCGAGCGCTACCGGGCCATCCTCGAGACGTCGGCGCGGCTCATCTGCGAGCGCGGCTACGAGGGCACGTCGATGCAGGAGATTGCCGCCGCGTGCCGGATGACGAAGGCGGGGCTCTACCACCACATCCAGAACAAGGAGCAGCTCCTCTTCGCCATCATGAACTACGGGATGGACGTGTTCGAGGAGCAGGTCCTCTCGCGCGTGCAAGGCATTGAAGACCCGGTGGAGCGGCTGCGCGCGTGCATGCGTCACAACATCCTGCTGGTGACGCGCGGGTGGAGCAAGGAGGTCATCATCATCCTCCACGAGCACGCCACGCTCACCGGCGAGGCGCGCGCGTTCATCGACGCCCGGAAGAAGCGCTACGTGGACTTCCTCGAGGAGGCCTTCGCGCAGGCCGCGGCGTCCGGGCGCATCCGCCCGGTGGACCCCACCATCGGTGCCTTCTCGTTCCTGGGCATGGTGCTGTGGGTCTACAAGTGGTTCAAGCCGGACGGGCGCCTCACCGACGAGCAGATTGCCGACGGCATGGTGGACATGCTCTTCCCGCCCATCGTCGCGGCGGCCGTGGAGGGCCAGCCGGGCACGTCGTCGTTACGCGTGGTGCCCGCGCGCTCCGCCACCGGGACCGACGCTTCCTCCGGCTCCGCTTCAGGCTCGAAGGAGAAGCCGTGAAGACGGCGCGCTGGTGCTCGCTGGAGGAGGCCGTCGCCTCCATCCCGGACGGCGCGTCGCTGGCCACCGGGGGCTTCATGCTCGGCCGCGCGCCCATGGCGCTCGTCATGGAGCTCATCGCCCAGGGCAAGAAGAAGCTGGGCCTCATCTCGCTGCCCAACCCGCTGCCGGCGGAGTTCCTCGTCGCGGGCGGGTGTCTGGAGCGCGTGGAGCTGGCCTTCGGCGCGCTGAGCCTGGAGGGCCGCGTGCGGCCCATGCCCTGCCTCAAGCGGGCGATTGAAGCGGGCACCCTCTCCTGGCGCGAGCATGACGGCTACCGCGTCGTGCAGCGGCTTCGCGCCGCGTCCATGGGCCTGCCCTTCATCCCCGCGCCGGACGCGGACGTGTCCGGGCTGGCCCAGGTCGAGCCGCCGCGCACCGTGGTGGACCCCTTCACCGGGCAGAGCGTGACGGTGGAGCCCGCGTACTACCCGGACGTCGCGCTGATTCACGCGCGCGCCGCGGACGAGCGCGGCAACCTCTACATGGAGGACCCGACGACGGACCTGCTGGTGGCGGGCGCGGCGAGGCGGGTGATTGCCACGGTGGAGGAGCGCGTGGCGCGGCTGCCTCGCGCGACCATTCCTGGCTTCCAGGTGGACCGCATCGTCCTCGCTCCGGGCGGCGCGCTGCCTTCGGGCTGCGCGGGCCTCTACCCGCATGACGACGCGATGCTGAACCGCTACCTCGCGCTGGCCGAGGCGGGGCGCGAGGCGGAGTTCCTCGAGTCACTGGTGGCCCGGAGGGCGGCATGAGCCCCTGCATGGACGCAACGCCCGCGGAGACGGTGGTCTCCCTCCTGGCGAAGCAGATTGAGAACGGCGCCGTGGTGGCCACGGGCGTGGCCTCGCCGCTCGCGATTCTGGCCATCGCCGTGGCGCGCGCCACGCACGCGCCGGACCTGACGTACCTGGCCTGCGTGGGCTCGCTGGACCCGGACCTGCCCACGCTGCTCCCCTCCTCCGAGGACCTCGGCTACCTGCAAGGGCGCTCGGCGGAAATCACCATTCCGGACCTCTTCGACCATGCGCGGCGCGGCCGGGTGGACACCGTCTTCTTCGGCGCGGCCGAGGTGGACGCCACCGGCAGCACCAACATGACGGCCAGTGGCAGCCTGGAGAAGCCGCGCAACAAGTTCCCCGGCGTGGCGGGCGCGGCCACCCTGCGGCAGTGGGTGAAGCGGCCCGTGCTGCTGGTGCCCCGGCAGTCCCGCCGCAACCTCGTGCCCGAGGTGCAGGTGGCCACCACGAGAGACCCAAAGCGGCCCACCACGCTCATCTCCGACCTCGGCGTCTTCGAGCTGGGCCCCGAGGGTGCGCGCCTCGTCGCACTGCACCCCTGGGCGACGACGGAGATGCTGGAGGAGCGCACCGGCTTCACCTTCCGCGTGCCGGAGTCGATTCCCGTCACGCCGCTCCCGGACGTGCGCACGCTGGCGGCCATCCGCGACATCGACTCGCGCGGGCAGCGCAACCAGCTCGTCGGCGCCTGACCCGCCATTCACAAACAGCATTTTTGGATTCACGGAGGCATGGAGATGAAGGCCGTCGTTCTGCGCAGCTTTGGTGAGGCAGGCAATCTCAAGATGGAGACCGTCCCCATGCCCCGTCCCGGGCGCGGCGAGGTCTTGCTGAAGATTCACGCGTGCGGCGTCTGCTACCACGACGTCATCAACCGCCGCGGCAACCTGCCTCGCACCCACGTGCCCGCCATCCTCGGCCACGAGGCCGCGGGCGAGGTCATCGAGGTGGGCCCGGAAACGCCGGGCTGGAAGACGGGAGACCGCGCCGCCACGCTGCAGCGCCTGTCCTGCGGCGAGTGCGCGCTCTGCAAGAGCGGCCGCAACAGCCTCTGCAAGACGGACAACCGCTTCTTCGGCGAGGAGCTGCAGGGCGGCTACGCGCAGTTCATGGTGGCGCCGGTGGCGGGCCTGGGCCGCGTGCCCGCGTCGCTGCCGTGGGAAGAAGCCGCGACGGTGTGCTGCACCACGGGCACGGCGGTGCACACGCTGCGCACGCGCGGCCGCGTCCGCGCGGGTGAGACGGTGCTGATTACCGGCGCCAGCGGCGGCGTGGGCCTGTCCTCGGTGCAGCTCGCCAAGGTGGACGGCGCGCGCGTGATTGCGATTACGTCCGGCGAGGCCAAGGTGCAGCCGCTGAAGGACGCGGGCGCGGACGAGGTCATCGTCTCGCGCGGGCTGGACTTCGCGGCCGAGGTGCGCAAGCGCACGAAGGGCCAGGGCGTGGACCTGGCCGTGGAAATCGTCGGCAGCGCCACCTTCGACCAGACGCTGAAGTCCATGGCACCCGGCGGCCGCGTGGTGGTGGTGGGCAACCTGGAGTCGGGCATCGTCCAGGTGAACCCCGGCCTCGTCATCGTCAAGGAGCTGGAGATCATCGGCGCGTACGCCACCAACCAGCAGGAGCTGGACGAGGCCCTGCGGCTGACGGCCACCGGCAGCGTGCGCCAGTTCGTCACGGACAAGGTGCCGCTGGCGGAGGCTGCGCGGGCGCACTTCCGGCTGGAGAACCGCGAGGTGGCGGGCCGGCTGGTGCTGGTGCCGCCCGAGGCGTGAGAGCGGCGCGAGGCGCATTGACACGGATTCGGAGCACGAAGCGAGGAGTGCCATGAAGAAACGCGTGGGAATCGAAGCGTTGGCGGTGGCGGTGCCGTCCCGGTACGTGGACATCGAGGACCTGGCGCGGGCCCGCGGAGTAGACCCGGCGAAGTACACGTCCGGCCTCGGCGCGAAGGAGATGGCCGTCACGGACCCCGGCGAGGACACCGTGGCGCTGGCGGCCACGGCGGCCGCGCGCCTGCTGAAGCAGCAGGACGTGGACCCGTCCCGCATCGGCATGCTGGTGGTGGGCACCGAGACGGGCATCGACCACTCCAAGCCCGTCGCCTCGCACGTGCAGGGCCTGCTGAAGCTGCCTCGCACCATGCGCACCTATGACACGCAGCACGCGTGCTACGGCGGCACCGCGGGGCTCATGGCGGCGACGGAGTGGATTGCCTCCGGCGCGGGCGCGGGCAAGGTGGCCGTCGTCATCTGCTCGGACATCGCGCGGTACGGCCTCAACACCGCGGGCGAGCCCACGCAGGGCGGCGGCGCGGTGGCGCTGCTCGTCTCCGAGCAGCCGGACCTGCTGGCCATGGACGTGGGCCTCAACGGCACGTGCACCATGGACGTGTATGACTTCTGGCGTCCGGTGGGCCGCCGGGAGGCGCTGGTGGACGGGCACTACTCCATCAACTGCTACCTGGAGGCGCTGTCCGGCGCGTACCGCGGCTGGCGCGAGAAGGCCGTGGCGGCGGGGCTGGTGCGCTGGTCCGGGACGATGCCCGGCGAGCAGCTCGCGCGCATCGCCTACCACGTGCCCTTCTGCAAGATGGCGCGCAAGGCGCACGCGCAGCTCCGGCTCTGTGACTTGGAGGACGCGGTGGGCCCCGGGCCCGGCACGCCCGAGGCGCGTGAAGAGGTGGCGAAGTCCCAGGCGAGCTACGACGCGCAGGTGGCGACGTCGCTGGGTCTGAATTCGCGCATCGGCAACGTGTACACGGCGTCGCTGTACCTGGCGCTCGCGGGCCTCCTGCAGCGCGAGGCCGCTCAGCTCGCGGGCCAGCGCATGGGCCTGCTCTCGTACGGCAGCGGCTGCATGGCGGAGTTCTACTCCGGCGTCGTGGGCGAGAAAGCCGCGGAGCGCATGGCCCGCGCCGACCTGGACGCGGTGCTGGCGAAGCGCGAGCGCGTCTCCATCGAGGAGTACGAGCGTCTCATGAAGCTTGCCTCGGACGCGCCCGAGCCCATCGCTCCGGCCCCCGGCGCGTTCCGGCTCAAGGAGATTCGCGACCACAAGCGCATGTACGTCGAAGGGGCGCCCTGAAGTCCACCTGCCCTGGCGGCCATGCCCGGGTGCCGCCGGGGCCTACGCGCTGGTGTGGAAGCTCGCGGCGCCCGGTGACGCGCGGCGCTCCTCGGACACCGGAGCGAGGTTGTGGACGAGCAGCACGCGCAGCACGGTGTCGAGGGCGAACGAGATTCGGACGCCCTCCACCGTGGTGACGAAGCCCTCCTCGCCGCGCTCCAGGCGGGCCAGGACCTGTGCCAACGGCACGGCGCTCCCGAGCAGGAGCACGAGGTTCTCCAGATGCGTCTCGAGGTGCACCCGCACCTCGCCTGGAAGACGCTGAAGCTGTCGCTCCGCCCGCCGGGAGAAGAAGAGCCTGGGCATGAGAGCATGCTAGGCATCGGACACATGCTCCGCCCGGAATCCGGCAAGGCCGGCCGCTGAGCAGGCGGGCGGCCGGCCGCCTGTCGTGCTTGCTGGCCCTACCCTACCGGTACCAGCGCAGGCGCGCGACGGCGCCTCCGCCGTTCTCGTAGTACTCCATGACCACCCTGTGCCAGGCGGAGCGCGTGAAGTAGCGCCAGGTGACGTACGAGGTGGGCGCCTGGTCCCTCCACGCGTCGATGATGCGGTTGCCGTCCAGGTACACGCGGACGCCGTCATCCGCCTCGGCCGCGAAGAAGGTGCCGCCGGAGAACAGGTAGAAGTTGCCGGACCAGCGCACGGAGAACCCGTCCGCGCCCACCCACCTTGAAGGACTCCCTTGGCCCCAGTCGTGGTCGAGCGGCGCGGACTCGCAGCGCACCAGCGCCGGCGCGCCGGACAGCGACATGTTGTTGAAGTACTCCGCGAGGTACATGCCGTCCGGACACTCGCTGGGGAAGTCGAAGTCGTAGAGGGCCATGTACGAGGCGTCGCTCGTTCCCGCGACGATTTCGCGCTGCTGCGGGCCCGGCCCGTCCGCCCACCCCCGGAAGACGGCCTCCGACTGGGGCGACGGCGCGTAGACGGTGTGCGTGGAGCCGACGATGACCGTGCGCACCCGGGGCGCCGGGCCCGAGGCTCCGTCGAACACCAGCTCCAGCCCCGACGGTGACGTGTCCACCGTGAGCTGCACCGTGCGCGGGTACAGCGTCACGGTCCTCGACGCGGTCAGGCCCCTCGAGTCCGTCGCGGTGAGCGTGAGCACGAAATGGATTTCATCGCCGTGGTCCTCCACGGTGAACGTCCCGCTCGGGCCCGTGCTCGTGGAGTACGGGTGCGCGTGGCAGGTGCCTCCGGTGCAGTGCTGGAGGACGATGCTCCAGGCCAGACGGCTCGCGGGAATGGGGCCGTCCTCCGGGTCGCTCGCACTGCCGGAGTACGTCACCAGGTCACCCACGCTGAACCGGTACGCGGCGGACGGCGAGGTGATGGACACGGTGGGGGCCCGGTTGCCCACGTCGATGCGCAGGCTGGCGGAGTGGCTGCCGCCCCGCCCGTCCGTCACCGTCAGCCGCGCGGTGTAGCGGCCGGGCAGGTTGTACGTGTGCTCCGGATTCGCCATCGTCGTCGCGAGGGAGCCGTCTCCGAAGACCCAGCGGTACTGGAGCGTGTCGCCGTCCACGTCCCGCGAGCCGGCGCTGGAGAAGCGCACCCGCAGTGGCACGCCGCCGTTGGTGGGCGAGGCCGAGGCCACCGCCGTGGGCGGCGTGTTGCCCGCGGTGTAGCGGAAGCGCCGCAGCTCTCCCGCGAGGATGTCGACGAAGTAGAGATTCGTGTCCGGCCCCACGTCGAGCGCGACGATTCCGCCCACGTCGGTGGCGAAGTCCATGACGCTGCCCGGAACGAGGTTGTCATTGGCGTCGACTCGCAGGGAGCGAATCCAGCGCCGGGAGTAGTCGGCGAAGAAGTACGCGCCGCGCCAGGTCTCCGGATACGCCGTGCCCGTATAGAAGGCCCCACCCGTGGCCGTCTGGCCGACGGAGTGGTCCCAGACATACAGCGGGGCCTTCACCGCGGACTCGCCCAGCTCGTAGAGGTCCTGGCAGAGCGGCTTCGGTGCATAGCCTGGCTGGCGGAAGTAGCCCTCGTAACAGGGCCAGCCGAAGTTGGCGCCGGCGGTGGCGACGTTGATTTCCTCGTAGTCGTTCCAGCCCACGTCGCCCAGGTAGGGCACGCCCGTGTCCGGGCGCAGGTTGAAGCGATAGGGATTGCGAAGCCCAGATGCCCAGACCTTCGAGCGATTGGCATTGGCATCGCCATTCCAGAACGGATTCGTGGGTACCCCCTTCCCTTCGCGGGTGATGTGCAACACCTTGCCCGCGAGCGAGTCCACGTCCTGGGCCCGCAGGGCATCGTCATCCACCATGTCGAAACGGGATGCGTCCCCGTTCGTCAGGAAGAGCGTGCCGTCCGGGGCGAAGCGGAGGTTGCCCACGCTGTGCGAGGCACCGTCGGCCGGGATGCAGTCCACGCCCGGGAGGAAGTCCTTGCAGGAATTGCCCACCACGGAGCCCAGCAGCACGTATTCACTGGCGACAGACGCCGTGTCACCCACGGCGGTGTACCGCGCGAGGCGGGCCGTCTTCGGGCCTGTGTCGTCCACTGCGTCGTCGTCGTAGGTGTAGAGGAAGTAGACGAAGCCATTCGTGGCGAAGGCCGGGTCCACCGCGAGCCCGAGCAGGCCCCGGTCATGGTGCGAGTTCACCCGCGCCCGGAGGTCGAGGAAGGGCGTGGGCTGGAGCACTCCGTTCTTCACGAGCCGGACGAGACCGTCCTTCTGCGTGACGAGGATGCGCCCGTCGGGGAGCACCGCGAACTCCGTGGGGGTGGAGAGGCCCGAGGCCACCACCTCCATCGTGAATCCGGACGGAAGCAGCGTGGCGAGGGAAGAAGGCTCGGCCTCCGCGAGCAGGCTCCATGTGAGGCAGAGGAACAGACAGGTGGCGCTTCCGCGCGTCCAGCGGCTCGGAACTCTCATGAACACTCCGAGATGGGGGAGCCGGGAAGCTGGTGCTGGAATCGCGCCTGACCAGCGGCACTTCAGCCGTGGGTCACTGTCGCGTGGTGCGCGGCGCCGACGCGCTCACGCCGTACGCCAGCGCACCGCCAGCACCGAGACGGCCAGCAGCGCGGTGCCCGCGCCCACCGCGGCCATCAACGGACGGCGCAGCCCCGCGACGAGCGCCTTCAGTGCCCCACCCGCTCCGCGCACCGTCGCGGCGGAGGTCCGCTCGGCGAGCCGTTCCAGCGCCTGGGCCGAGGCTGCGGGGCTGTTGGCCAGCTCCTCTCGGATGCCCACGGCGAGGCCGTGCACCAGGGTGCGGCCGGTGCGCACGAGCATGCCCACGAGCGCATCGGCGTCCTCGCGGAGCTTCGACTCGATGCCCTCGACGAGTCCCCTGCCCACCTTCGAGGCAATCTCCGCTCCGCAGGGGGCGAAGCGCAGCGCGTCTTCCGCGAGCGTCGGCGCGGCCTCGTGGAGTTGCTCCACGACCGCCCTCACCACGCCCACGGCCATGGCCTGGGCGCGCTCGCCCGGGGTGCGAATCTCGCGGGTGCGGTCGCGGGCGAACTCCGCCACGCCGTCCAGCATGCGGTTGATGCGCTCCGCGAAGGCGTGGAAGGGCATGCCGCCGTCCTGCCACTCGCGCTCCAGCACATCCAGCGCGCCCTGCATCGCGGCCTCCGCCATGACATGGGCCACTGCGCCGGGCTCCGCGTGCTCGCGCTCGGCGGCCTCGTGCACCAGCCGGCCGAGCACCTTGAGCGCGTCCGTGATGAGGTCGCGCACCTGGCCATCCAGCTCGGGAATCTCCCTGCGCAGCCCGTCCGCCGCTCCGCTCACCGCGCCGACCACCGCTTCGCGCGCGGCCAGGCGCTCGAGCCCCAGGGCCAGGTTGCGCAGCGCCTCCACCGGGCCCGTCCTCGAATCCTTCCCCATGGACCCTCCCGTCCTTCGCGCCCGCCTGCCCCGCGCGGATGTGGTGCGTCTGTATGAAGGGTGGGAACGGGGTGTCATCCGGTCAACCAGTCCATGCCCGACACGGCGGGGGGCGGGCCTCTGCCTCCTCTCTGCCCTGTCCAGGATTGGACCTGTGGCCAATGGCTGAACGTCGCGCGTGCGCGCAGCGTATGGAGTGAAGTCGGAGTGCACATGGCATGTCCCCAGGCCGGGGCTGGTTCCTCCCTCCCCGCCGCGCCCCGGCCTGTCTTCGCCATGCGACCACGCCCGTCCTTCATGGAGCTCGAGCAGCTCTTCCCCGGCGACAGCGAGCTGGCCGGACGCATGCGCGCGTTCGACTGGAGCCGCACGCCGCTCGATGACCCGCCGGAGTCGCATGTCGACGAGTGCTGGCGCCTCGTCGCAAGGCGGGTCTAGTCAGTATTGCTGTGCGCCAGAGCAAGAGGGTCGAGGGTCTGGGCATTCCGATTGAGTGGCATGTCGCGGAGAAGCATGCTGCGGGGGCTATCGAGGCACTGCTTGAGAATGCGGGCGTCAAGGGAGTCAAGGTCATCCATACCCCAGTGCTCTGAGGACAGGACATCGTGACCGGCTCCCCCGAAACCAAGCCCTATCCCGAGACCTACCATGCCTGCGCCTATTGGGGGCCGCGGAAGGAGTCCGCAGAGGAGTGTGCTCGGCGGGCAGTGGACTTCCTCAACCTGCTGGCTTCATGCGATCCACTCCTTGCCAACTGGAACAAGATTCCCAAGCCGCGTGGCAAGGGCCGCAAGACGCCCCTCATGCCTCCTGACCTGGCCACCCTCACCGAGGCGTTCCGGCGTGGCGTCAACCGGGAACCCGGAGGACCCGCCATCGAGGAACTGGGCTTATCGGTCTGGGCCTACAACGATGGTTCCGGTCAGGACTTCGCCAGCTTGAGCATGCGCTGCGGCAGCTTCGCACGAGGGGGCACGGCCAATGCGTGCGTGTTGGACCTGCCCTCGCGAGGAGCGAGCGCGGAACAGCTGCTCACCCTTCCTCTCCTGGCGAACGTGGTGCGAGGCATGGTGTCCTGCTGGGAGCCGGACTGGGCGTTGGCCGGTTCATCGGCCTACAGGATGCAATACCGGGAGCCTGATTCATCCCCCTTCTCCCTCAACTGGCTGACCTATCTTTCGCACCGTCTGGGCAGGGTGCCACCCCTTCCCGCCCCCGTGCGCATCGAGCCGGTCGAGGACCGGGGCACCCTCATCATCCTCACCCCCGAGCGCTTCACCGTGGCCAATCCAGAGCATGTGGCGCTGGCCCGAAGGGTGCGCGAGTTACTCGCCCGGGCCGGCCTCTTGCCACCTGCTGCGGCATGACTCCAAGTCCTGACACGCGAACCATTCACGTGACTTCGCGCCCGCGGACCTCGGGGTGGCCCATGCGCGCTGAAGCGTCGCGTGTCTCCTGGCTGCTGATCGCCACCCTGCTGGTCACGGGCTGCGCGTCGATACCTCCGTCATCTGTCCGAAGGCCAGAGCTGGGCTACGCACCGCGCACCGTCGCGCAGTCGGGGCCAGACTCGGGACGCGAAGCACGAGTTGCTGGAAGCGTCCGCGCTCGCGGCGGTGCGCAGGAAGACGCGTGGGAGCAGTTGCTGACGGACTCGGGGCTGGGCGCAGCGGACGCACGCCCCTTGCCCGGCAGCACGCTGACGCCTGCGCATGCGGTGCGGCTGCTGGGGGTGCTGCTTCGCAAGCCCGTCACGCTCGGGACATTCCCGGCTCGCATGGCCGTGGGCTCCCTGCTGCGCGAGGTGCTGCAAGGGGGCGCCGTCTCTCATCCCGAGCTCTTGAGCCGAGTGGAGCGCTTCACGCGAGTGGCGGTGCTGAGGCAGGATGGGTACCTGGCCTGGGTGCGGACAGGAAGCACGCAGCAGAAGGCCGCGTCCGTGGAGTGGAGGGACGGCGCATTCCGGGCAGGCCCCTTCGAGCTGGGGCGTTTCTACGTGAGCAATGGCTCTGTCTTCCGGCTCGCGAACGAGCGACTGGAGCCCGTCGAGAGCTCCGTGTTCGTCGAGGTGTACGACGATGCGGACTACCTCGGCCGCTCGCTGGACGGGGCCGAGGCGGCGTTCCTGAAGCTGGCACTCTCGTTGGGCGAGTTCTTCACACGCCCGTTGGACAGCATCGCCGCGCTGAAGCACCTTCCGGCTGGCGTCGCCGCGCTCATCGTCTCTTCGCCCGAATACTTCGAGCGCTTCCGGTACATGACGCGCGGCGAGCAGGTGCGCGCGGTGGCCGAGCTGGCCACCAACCTCCTCGCGACGACGGGCACGGCCACTGCCACCACGCGCACGGTGACGGGGGCATTGGCAGGTGCCGAGGCGACGGTGCCGGCCCTGTCGCTATCCGCGCAGGGGGCGCTGACACTGGAGCGTGTGGCGGTGCCAGTGGGACGCATGGCCTCGGTACTGGGTGGCGGACCCGGAGCCGCCATCATCCTCCAGCGCGCCAACTCGGCCGCTGGGGCGGCGTCTCCTGGCGGGGGGCGCGAGCCGGGGCAATGGGGGCCCTCCGAGGAGAAGGGCGCGCCGGCTCGCGCCAGGGCCTACCAGGAGCAGATTTCAGGGCGCTCGTACGACGAGGCCTACTGGGTGGGCGGCGTGGGAAGGAAGAGTGGCGGGACGAAGTTCGACGGGTACAAGAACGGTGTGCTCCTGGAGGCCAAGGGCCCCGGGTATGCCGAGTTCTTCGAAGAGAACTTCGCGCCCAAGGATTGGTTCAAGCACTCAGAGGGTGCTGCGGAGCTTCTCCGTCAGGCGCAGAGACAGCGTGAGCGGGTCAAAGGCCTGGGCATTCCGATTGAGTGGCATGTCGCCGAGAAACATGCTGCGAATGCCATTCGGAAGATGCTCGACGATGAGGGCATCGTGGAAATCACGGTCATTCATACCCCTGCGCACTGAAAAGAGGACTTCGTGACCGGCGGCGTTGCCCCATTGCCTTATCCTGAGAGCTGGCGTGCCCGTGCCTTTTGGGGCCCGCGGAAGGAGTCCGCCGAGGAGTGTGCTCAGCGGGCCGTGGACTTCCTCAACCTGCTGGCTTCGTGCGACCCCCTTCTGGCCAGTTGGAACAAGATCCCCAAGCCGCGTGGAAAGGGCCGCAAGACGCCCCTCATGCCTCCTGACCTGGCCACCCTCACCGAGGCCTTCCGGCGCGGCGTCAACCGGGAACCTGGCGGCCCAGTCATCGAGGAACTGGGTCTGCGCGTCGAGGCCTACAACGATGGCACCGGCCAGGACTCCGCCTCGTTGACGATGCAGTGCGGCGGCTATGGGAGCGGTCAGTTCCCCAATGTGTGCGTGCTGGACCTGCCCTCGCGAGGAACGAGCGCCGAGCGACTGCTCACCCTTCCCCTACTGACGCGCGTGGTGCGAACCATGGTGGCCTGTTGGGAGCCGGAGTGGGCGATGGCCGGTTCGGTGGCCTACCTTCCGAACCAGGAACCCAACTCCCCGCCGTTCTCCCTCAACTGGCTGGCGTATTTCTCTCGCCGCATGGGCAGGGTTCCTCCCCTGCCCGCGCCTGTACGCATCGAGCCCGTCGAGGACCGGGGTGCCTTCGTCATCCTCGACCCTGAGCGCGTCACGGCGGCCAATCCGGAGCACGTGGCGTTGGCTCGAAGGGTGAACGAGTTGCTCACGCTGGCCGGCCTCCTCAAAGCCCGCTGAGGTCTGAATCCAGGTCCCGGAGTGGCATGTCGCGGAGAAGCATGCTGCGGAGGCCATCAAGCGGCTTCGGAGGAGCGATAACATCCAGGAGATCAAGGTCATCCACACCTCGGCCCTCTGTGGAAAGCACCGTGAGCACCGCTCGTGAGACCGAGAGCTATCCCGAGACGTACTACACCGGTGCCTACTGGGGCCCGCGGAAGGAGTCCGCCGAGGAGTGTGCTCGGCGAGCCGTGCACTTCCTCAACACGCTGGCTTCGTGCGACCCGCTCCTGGCCAGTTGGAACAAGATCCCCAAGCCGCGCGGGAAGGGCCGTAAGACGCCCCTCACACCGCCTGACCTGGCAACCCTCACCGAGGCGTTCCGGCGCGGAGTCAACCGGGAACCCGGAGGACCGGCTATCGAGCAACTGGGCCTGCGCGTAGCGGCCTACAACGATGGCACTGGTCAGGATTTCGTTTCTTTGACCATGCAATGCGGCGGCTACACGCAAGCCTTGTCCAACGTGTGCCTACTGAATTTGCCGTCACGAGGAGAAAGTGCCGACCGGCTGACCACAGTTCCTCTGCTGACAAACGTCGTACGCGCCATGGTGTCCTCTTGGGAGCCCGATTGGGCGATGGCCGGCTCGAGCGCCTACCGGAGGTTCGACGGGGAACCCAATTCCTCGCCGTTCTTCCTCAACTGGCTCACGTATCTCTCGCACCGCCTGCTCCTGGCACGGACGCGCGTGTCCCCGGCGTTTCGTGTCAGCGGCGCGCTCACGGCGGGAGTGCTCGCCTCCGGCTGGCTTCTCGAGCGTACGGCGGGAATCCCGAACCCGACCGGCCCCGCGCTGGCGTGGCTCGAGCACCACCCGGTGCTGCTCCTCCTCGTGCTGGCGCGCAGTGCCATCGTCGCGCGTGCGAGCGAGCCCGCTCCCATCCCCGTATCGGTGCGCGAAGAGTAGCCATGCGCGCCTTTGCCCGCGATGGAGCTACGGGAACGTCACGTTGTCGAGGGTGACGGGATGTCGGCCACCTTCGCCCCACAGCTTCAGGATGAAGGTGCTATTCGCTACGTCCTGAACCGCTGCCTCCACCACTACGCGGCGTCTCTGCGCGCCGGACACGGAGGCGTCCTGCCAAACGGTCACGTCCGTCAGTTCCTCGCCTGCCCTTTCCCGAAGCAGAGCTCCCTCCGCATTCCAGGGACCGAGCTCTTCGGGGACGTCCAGCCATAGCTCCACTGCTACACGATTGAAGGAACGGAAGTTCCGGACGGTTCGCACATGGAGGGACGCACCGGACACCGGAACATCCCTCGTCTTCACCTGCTCGGAGATGACGCCAGTCTTGTCCAGCACTCCAGTGGCAAGCAGGCTCGTGAGCCCGCTGGGACGCGACAACTCGGCTCGCAGGCGGCCCACCTGCTCGTGACATGACTGGAGCTGCGCGACCTTTTCCTTCATCTCCGCCAGCAGGGATTCGGGATGCCGCGGCTGCCGGTAGACCTCCACCTGCCGCTCGGCCAGCGCGGACTGCTGTACCACCAGGGTGAACGTGGCGCTGGCCGGCCCCTCGCCACCCTTGAAGGGCACCGTCAGTCGGAGCCGCTGCCCGGGGACAGCCTGATCCGAGGGCACGAGGAGAATCGACTCCTCCGCGATGGAGACGCATACCTGCTCGCGCCTTTGGAGCCGCACGCCTTCGCGGTCGAGGGTGGCTCCATGAAAGCGGAACGCGGTGGTGAGCCCCGGGCTGATGACCACCTCGGGCGCGGAGTTGGCTGCATCCTGTCCCAGCTCGATATGACGCACGCCGGGGGCCTCGGGCTTCTGGCCCGATTGCGCGGCGGCGGTGCTCTGCTCGACGAGCGCCTCGGGCTGCTGGCCCGGTCGAGCATCGGCAGCGCTCCCCACGATGAGCGCCAGGAACAGGGGCATGACACACGTCGATTGCAGCACGGAGGTGACCTCTTGGATGGGGCCTGTGGTTCTTCAGCCACCTGCGGCTGCGTTCCTGGATTCACTTGAAGCGGTCGACTGCCTCGACGTCTCCAACGCTGAAGACACGGGCGGCGGCGGGAGTGCTGCCCGGCTCGATGACGAGACCACGCTTGTCATCGGTGCCATACATCTCCATGCAGATGGGGATGATGCCATCGGGCGTGCGCGCCTCTGTGAGCCGGCCGTAGACGCGCTCCTTGCCGAGAATGAGCCGCCCGCGAAGGAGCGTGGGATCCCTCAGCTTCTCCCAGTACCCCACCAGATTCACTTCGATGAAGCCTTCGCGCACCGTGATGTCCTGGCGCCGTACTCCAGGAAAGTCGAAGGGGTGGCCACCACCAATGACGAGACCGAGCTTCTTCATGGTCTCCACCGCCCCAGGAGGACAGCTCTCGGGTGGAGGATCCGCGCGGACCGGAGTCCCAGCGCAGGCCAGCGTCGCCGACGTGGCGCCCACACAGAGCGCCTTGCGCACGGAGCCCAGGCCCGGAGCTCGGGAGGTAGTAGAAGTGGAAGGTGCAGCAGCCGTCTTCTTCACGGGAGTCTTGTCCTCGGCGTGCGTCGCGGGAACAGCGACGGCCGCAGGAGGAAGGGCCGCCCGGGGCGGGGCTGCGGCGGTGCCAGTGTCAGGGGATGCCACCTCACGCGCCACTTCATGGCCGGACGACCCGAGAGGTAGCACAGGCATGCGCCCCCCGGCGGATGCCAGGGGAGGCTCCTCGCGCGGGGACATCGCCCCTTCGCCCAGCACCTTTGCTCCCACGATGGCCGCGCCCAAGGCGGCTACGAGGGTGGCGCTGGTCAACCAACCCCTCCACCATGTCTCAGGACGGTCCGAAGCCCTCAGCCTCACCACCTCGCGTCGGGCTCGCCTCACGTGAGGCCTCGGCACAGGCAGCTCGGGCCCCAGCACCAGCCTCCGACGAGGTGGCGTCACGGACGGCGCAGGCAGCTTGGGCAGGCGGATGCGCCTCGCTCCATGCTCCGTCCCCTCCTCCCATTCGAAGACGGTGCGTTCCCACGCCGTGGCATCACCCATGGCCACCGCCGCGACGAGCGCGGCGTGAACTTCATTGCCCGTCTGGAAGCGCGCCTCGGGTGACTTCGAGAGCAGTCGCATGATGACGTCGCTCAAGGCACGGGGCACTCGGCGATGGAAGGCCGCGGGCGCCGGAGGCACCACCGCATCGACCTGCAGGTAGAGCAGGTCCGGAGGCAGGTCGGGCGAGAACGGCCAGTGGCCCGTCACCAGGCGGTAGAGACAGACGCCGAGCGCATACAGGTCGTCGGTGGCCCGGGCCACGTACCGCGCCCCGGGGCGCCGGGCGTGCTTGAGGAAGAATCGCACCGCCTCCGGGCTGAGCAGGTGCAGGGTGGCTGGAGGTAGCACCGCCGACGTGACGGTGTCCGCGCCTGCATATCGCCCCACGCCGAAGTCGATGAGCATGGGCTCGCCATCCGACTCACGGATGAGCACGTGCTCGGGCTTGAAGTCGCGGTGCAGCACGCCCTTGTCGTGCAGCGCGCCCAGCGCCAGGGCCACCTTGCCCACCTTCTCGGCCAGCAGCCGGAAGGACGGATTCACCGTCTCCACCCACGTGTGCAGCGCGGGGCCGGGCACCCAGTCCATGACGAAGTAGAGGTACCCCGTGCGCGGGTGCGGCCAGCGCCCGCTCGCATGCAGCCGCACCACGTTCGGATGGGCGGCCCGGGACATCAGCAGCTCCACCTCGCGCTCCGCCCGCCCGTCCCCCTGCCGCAGCGAGAGCTTCAGCGCATAGAAGTCTCCCGGACACGCCACGTCCTCCACCCGGTAGACGGCTCCGTAGCCGCCCATGCCCAGACGCTCCACCACGCGCCAGGCGCCCACCTCCGTCCCGGGCCCCAGCGCCCCCGGGTGCACCTGCCAGTCTTCCACGTGCATGGGCATACGACTTCCAGCCTCCATCGACAACCCATCAACCTAGCAGGTTGACACCCCCACGCGCAGAAAGGATGCATGTACCGCCCGGCCCCTGGCGCATCGCGGGGCCGCGGCCTGGACGCGCGCCACCTTGACACGGCCAGAGGCGGTGACTATTCAATAAATCAATAGAATAGCTGAGGATGGGAAATGGGGAACCGGGCTTTCAAGAACGCGCTGTACGAGCAGCTCGCTCGCATCTCCAAGGCCATTGCCAGCCCCCGGCGTCTGGAGCTCGTGGACCTGCTGGCCCAGGGTGAGCGCACCGTGGAGGCGCTCGCCCGAGAGGCGGCCCTGAGCGTCGCCAGCACGTCGCAGCACCTCCAAGTGCTCCGCGAGTCGCATGTGGTGGAGGCGCGCAAGGACGGCCTCTACGTCTACTACCGGCTGGCCAGTCCCGCCGTCTTCGCACTGGTGCAGAGCGTGCGCAGCGTGGCCGAGGCCCAGCTGGCCGAGATGCAGCGCGTGGTGGACACCTACCTCGAGGACCGCAACGCGCTCGACGCGGTGGGACGCGAAGAGCTGCTGGAGCGCGCCCGTGCCGGCGAGGTCGTCGTCATCGATGTACGCCCCGCCGAGGAGTACGCCGCCGGTCATATTCCGGGAGCCCTCGGCATCCCCATCGCCGAGCTGGAGACACGCCTGAAGGAGCTGCCGCGCCGCCGCGAGGTGGTGGCCTATTGCCGCGGCCCGTACTGCGTCTACGCGAACGAGGCGGTGAAGCTCCTGCGCGCGCATGGCCGCAAGGCACGCCGCCTCCACGAAGGCTTTCCAGAGTGGCGTGCCGCGGGCCTGCCCACGGAGGCGTCATCATGACTTTCAAGCCTCCCGAGTCCGAGGCCATCCTCCGCTTCAACCAGGGACGGGCGCCGTGAGCCGCGGGGACAGCACTCCGGCGGTACGCCTGGGCCTGCGGGCCAACCTCGGCCAGTTCTCCCTGCTGGTGCTCGTCAACGCCTTCGTGGGCGCGATGGTGGGACTGGAGCGCAGCATCCTCCCCAGCCTGGCCGAGCAGGAGTTCGGCCTCGTCGCCCGCTCGGCGGTCCTCTCCTTCATCGTGGCCTTCGGCCTCTCCAAGGCGGCCACCAACTACTTCGCGGGGCGCCTGTCGGACGCCTGGGGGCGCAAGGGTGTGCTGGTGGCGGGCTGGCTGCTGGGAGTGCCTGTGCCCTTCCTGCTCATCTGGGCCCCGTCCTGGGCGTGGATTCTCGGGGCCAATGTGCTGCTGGGCGCGAGCCAGGGCCTCACCTGGTCCACCACCGTCATCATGAAGATTGACCTGGCCGGGCCAGAGCGCCGCGGTCTCGCCATGGGGCTCAACGAGTTCGCCGGCTACGTGGCCGTGGCCCTCTCCGCGCTCGCCACGGGCTACCTCGCGGCACGCCATGGCCTGAGGCCCGAGCCCTTCTACCTGGGCTTCGCCTACGTCGCGCCAGGCCTGCTGCTGTCGGCCTTCCTGGTGCGCGAGACGCGCGGGCATGCCGAGGCCGAGGCGCGCACGCACTCCGCCAGCGCGACGTCCCCTCGCGGCGTCTTCGTGCGCACGAGCTTCACCGACCGCGAGCTGTCGAGCGTCACCCAGGCCGGCTTCGTCAACAACCTCAACGACGGAATGGCCTGGGGCCTGTTTCCCCTGGTGTACGCGGCGGCGGGCCTCTCACTGGCACGGGTGGGGACGCTCGCCGCCATCTACCCGGCCGTGTGGGGCGTCGCGCAGCTCTTCACCGGAGCACTGTCGGACCGGTTGGGCCGCAAGTGGCTCATCGCCTCCGGAATGTGGGTGCAGGCGGGCGGCATCGCGCTGATGGTGTCCGGGCGGAGCACGGCGCTCTTCATTCTCTCGGGCGTGTTGCTGGGCCTCGGCACCGCCATGGTCTACCCGACGCTGCTGGCCGCGATTGGTGACGTGGCGCACCCTTCGTGGCGCTCATCGGCCGTGGGCGTCTACCGGCTGTGGCGAGACGCGGGCTATGCCGCGGGCGCACTGGTGGCGGGCATCACGGCCGATGCGCTGGGCGTACCGGCCGCCATCACCCTCGTGGCCATTCTCACGGGTGTCTCGGGCGTACTCGTGGCCGTGCGAATGCGAGAGACACATGGCGCGCGCCACGCCACGTTGACCGGGCCCGGGCCCGGCTCCGCGCTCTCATGAGCGTGCTCAGTGCACCGACAGGAAGAAGCGCAGCTCGTAGGTGTCCTTGTCCACGTCCGGGAAGCCGTCGAACTCGCTGTGGCGCTGGAAGAAGTTCACCTCCGTGCCCAACCCCAGCCGGTCGAGCACGGGCAAATCCAATTGGAGCTGTCCGGTGTGGACCTGGTGCGAGCCTCCCGAGCCGTTCAGCACCGCGACGCGCGACACCCCCGCCTCCAGCGTGAGGATGTCCCACGCACTGTTCGCATAGACGACGCGGAGCTGGAGGCCCACGCCCGGGCCATAGTCGTAGTCGCGGTCCTCGGTGCCGTTGTGTCCGGAGGAGATGCCGGTGAGCACGCTGCCCTGCACCCACAGCGCCGCCTTCAGCTTCGAGTGCGTGGAGAGCTGGCGCTGGTGCAGCAGGCCCACGTCCAGGGACTGGCCGCCCACCACGTACGCCACCGTGTCCACGTAGCTCAGTTGCTGCAGGAGGCCCAGGCGCAGCTCGTCCCGCCCGGTGCGCACCAGCGTCTTCGCCGCGAGCAGCCCCGTCAGCCCCGCGTGGCTGACGAGGCTGTCCTCCCGGGTGGTGAGCTGGATGTGCGCGTCGAAGGCGTCGAAGGGACGGTCGATGTCGCCACGGAACATGTCCCCGTAGCGCAGCGAGAACTGGGTGAAGAACTGGTCGCTGCCTCGCGCCTGGAGCTTGCCTTCGCCGAGGCTCAGGTAGCCCAGCGTGCCCCAGGCCGCGAGCGCGTGCGCCCGCCATTCCGGAGGCGAGGGCTCGTGCCGGAAGGTGTCGCCACGCAGCAGCCGGTTGACGCCCCGGATGGGGCTGATGAGCCCCGCGGTCAGCTCCCGGCCGACCCGCTCGCGCCCCGTGGTCTCCGTGTCGAGCACCCAGGAGGACAGCCGGTAGAGGGCTTCACCCATGGCCATCCCGCCCATGGTGGTGTTGACGAGGTCGTTGATGGACGGCGGCTCGTTCTCCGCGAACACCTCCCACTGGGTGCTGCCCAGCAGCATGAAGGGGACGGCTCCCACGTAGGAGATGCCGTTGTCGCGCGCGGCCGTGTAGTAGAGGCCGCCATGGTAGGGATGCGCGAACTGGTTCGTGGAGAAGCCGTCCTTGTCCCAGCCGAAGCCCGCGTACAGGTTGTCCCGCCACGTCTGGGGACTCACGCGTGCCCAGTCCTTCTGGCCGAGCGTCCTGTCCCAGGCCCATACGCCCAGGTTGATGGCGGTGACCTCCCCCAGCGCGAGCCACGGGTGGCGCTCCTGCGCCGTGTCCTCTTCAACAACCTCCTCGGCCCGCGGGGCATCCTCGGGCGGCGTTGCTTCCGACGCATGCGCGGCGGTGCAGGTGAGGACCATCAACACGCCCAGGACGCGCCGTCGCGCCCGGGCCGCGCGTGGGCTCCCCCGTCGTGGGCTGCTGTCGCTGGTCCTCGTGGAGTGCTGCCGCGTCCCACACATCCGCCCGCCCCGGCGCGGCCCCGCGCCGCGAACCGCGAAGGTAGGCATCCGCTATCCGCCAGGCGCCCCGCCTTCCGGGGAGGGGGCGGCGGCAGGCACGGACCTCCGAGTGGGGCAGCGCTCCCCTCCTCCAGCGGGCGGATGCCCCCGTGGCAGCACTGCCAGGGTCCCTCCCCGCGAGTGCGATTGCGCGGTGAAGGCAGTGAGCCAGAGATTGCGCTGTAGGCCCGTCGGGTGTCGCGGCCGGGGGAGCACATGACATGCAGACGACGTTGACGCCCGGCGATGGCTCATCCGAGGACGGCATCTCGGGGCAGGTGTCCGCCTCCAGGCAGGAGTCCCCTCCCCCCGTCCTCTGGTTCGAGTCCCTGTCGCGCGGAGACACCGCCATCGCCGGTGGCAAGGGGGCCAACCTCGGCGAGCTGACACGGGCCGGGCTGCCCGTTCCCCGGGGCTTCGTCGTCACCGCCGCCGCCTTCACCGCCTCCCTGGAGCCCCTCCGCTCCCGCCTCTCGGAGCTGTGGCGCCGCATCGACCCCGATGACGCCGAGTCGCTCGCCACGCTCTCCGGTGAGCTGAAGCAGCTCGTGCGCGAGGCGGAGCTCCCCGCCCCCGTGCGCGCCGCGCTGCTCGGCGCATACCGACAGCTCGGGAAGGAACGCGCCGTGGCCGTCCGCTCCTCCGCCACCTCCGAGGACACCGCGGACACCTCCTTCGCGGGCATGCATGAGACCTACACCAACGTCGTGGGTGAGGACGCGGTGCTGGACAAGGTGCGCGAGTGCTGGGCCTCCGCCTATGGCCAGCGCGTCATCGCCTACCGCCGCAGCCAGGGACTCTCCGAGGAGCCCACCCTCGCCGTGGTGGTGCAGGAGATGGTGGACTCCCAGCGCTCCGGAGTCCTCTTCACCGTGGACCCATCCACGGGAGACACGGAGCGGCTCGTCATCGAGGGCGCCTTCGGGCTCGGCGAAGTCGTCGTCGGAGGCCAGGTGGAGCCGGACACGTACGTGGTGAGCAAGCAGCGCCTGCGCCTCATGGAGGTCCGCGTCGGCCACAAGGACTTCCAGATTGTCCGCGAGGGCCACGGGAAGGAGCGCCGCGTCGAGCTGTCTCCCGAGGAGGCCGACCGCCGCGTGCTGAAGGACGAGGAGGTGCTGGAGCTGGCACGGCTCGGGCTGCGCGTGGAGAAGCACTACGGCTCACCGCAGGACGTGGAGTGGGCCGAGTCCGGAGGCCGCCTGTACCTCGTGCAATCGCGCCCCATCACCACGCTGACCGGCGCGGGCCAGGCACCGAGAAAAACCGAGGCCCCGGCCGCGAAGGGGCCGGCGCTCGTCACCGGCCTGGGCGCCTCGCCCGGCGTCGTGTCCGGACGCGTGCGCGTGCTGCGCCACCCCGACGAGGGCAAGCGGCTGCGCCAGGGCGAGGTGCTCGTCGCGCCGATGACGTCTCCGGACTGGGTGCCCACGCTGCGCCGCGCCGCCGCCATCGTCACCGACAGCGGCGGCATGACGTGCCACGCCGCCATCGTCAGCCGCGAGCTGCGCATTCCCTGCGTGGTGGGCACGCGCTCGGCCACGCGCGTGCTTCGTGACGACGAGGAGGTGACGGTGGACGGAGCCACCGGCCAGGTGCGCGCGGGACTGGAGGCCGCCCCCGTGTCAGCGCGGGCCGCCCCGGCCCAGGCGCCCACGGTGGCCGCCGAGCCCGAGCCGCTCGCCACGCGGCTCTACGTCAACCTCGCGCTGCCCGGACAGGCGAAGGAGGTGGCCGCGCTCCCGGTGGATGGCGTGGGGCTCCTGCGCGCCGAGTTCATGCTCACGGACGCGCTCGGCGGCGTGCACCCGAAGCGGCTCCTGGCCCTGGGCCGGCGCGACGAGTTCGTCGAGAAGCTGGCCGGCTCGCTGCTGGAAATCACCCGCGCCTTCCACCCGCGTCCCGTCGTGTACCGGACCACCGACTTCCGCACCAACGAGTTCCGCGGCCTGGAGGGCGGCGCCGACTTCGAGCCCACCGAGGCCAACCCGATGATTGGCTACCGCGGCTGCTACCGCTACCTCCGCGAGCCCGAAATCTTCCAGCTCGAGCTGGAGGTGCTCGCCCGCGTGCGCGAGGAGACGCCCAACCTGCACGTGATGATTCCCTTCGTGCGCACGAAGTGGGAGCTGGAGGCGTGCCTGGAGGCGATGGACAAGAGCCCCCTGGGCCGGCAGCGGGGCCTCCAGCGCTGGGTGATGGCGGAGGTGCCCTCCGTCGTCTACCGCATCCCCGAGTACGCGAAGCTGGGCATCACCGGCGTGTCCATCGGCTCCAATGACCTGACGCAGCTCATGCTCGGCGTGGACCGGGACTCGGAGCTGTGCGCGGAGCTGTTCGACGAGTCGGACGCGGCGGTGCTGGACGCCATCATCCACATCATCCGCGCGGCCCGCGAGGCGGGCATCACCTCGTCGCTGTGCGGCCAGGCGCCGTCCAACCGGCCGGAGTTCGCCGAGCACCTGGTGCGCGCCGGCATCACCTCCATCTCCGTGGACCCGGGAGCCGCCAGAGCGGCGCGGAGGGTCATCGCCGCGGCGGAGCGACGGCTGCTCCTGGAGTCCGCACGGGCAGGGCATGTATGACGCCCCGCCCTGGCAACGCCCGGGCTCCCCGGCTGGAGCAGGTGGTCGGCAACATGGGACTGCTCGCGGCCGGGCTCGCCGGGGTCATGGCCGTGGTAGCCATCCTGGCCTGGAGCCTGGAGGGCACGGGCCTCCCCCACGTCTTCTTCGGCATCTCGGTCGTCGCGTTCTTCGCGCTCGCCGTGTTCCTGTGGCTGCTCACCCGGAACGCGCGCATGCTTTCGCGCATGGAGGCGGAGCGGCAGCGCATGGAGCAGTCGCTCCGGATGTCCGAGGCCCGCCTCGCGGCCATCGTCTCCAGCGCGGCCGACGCCATCATCTCCGTCGACGGCGCGCAGCGCATCACCGTCTTCAACGAGGGCGCGGAGCACATCTTCGGCTACTCCGCCCGCGAGGCCGTGGGCCAGCCCCTGGACCTGCTCATCCCGGAGCGCTTCCAGCAGGTCCACCGGCAGCACGTCGAGCGCTTCGGCGCGGACGCGCCGTTGTCACGGTCCATGGCGGAGCGGATTCCCATCGTCGGGCGGCGCAGGACCGGGGACGAGTTCCCCGCGGAGGCCAGCATCTCCAAGGTGGACGTGGGCGGGACGCACCTGCTCACCGTCATGCTGCGCGACATCTCCGCCCGGAAGCATGCGGAGGAGGTGCTCCGCGACAGCGAGGAGCACTTCCGGACCGCGTTCGAGGATGCCCCCATCGGCATGGCCATCGTCGGGCTGGACGGCCGCTTCCTGAACGTGAACGACTGCCTGTGCGGGATTGTCGGTTACTCGCAGCGGGAGCTCCTCACCCGGCACTTCCGGGACATCACCTGGCACGAGGACCTGGAGGTGGACCTGGCGAACTTCCGGCGGCTGCTCACGGGGGAAATCGGCTCGTACCAGCGGGAGAAGCGCTACATCCACAAGACGGGCCACATCGTCGACATCCTGCTGACGAGCTCCCTGGTGCGCGACTCCCGGGGCGAGCCGCTCCACTTCATCGCGCACATGCAGGACATCTCCGAGCGGAAGCTGTTCGAGCAGGCCCTGCGCTTCCTGGCCGAGGCGGGGCCGCGCCTCGCGGGCTCGCTCAAGACCCGGACGACGCTCGCCACCGTGGCACGGCTCGCCGTGCCGACGCTGGCGGACTGGTGCGTGGTGGAACTGGTGGATGAAAACGGGCACGCCCTGTCATTGGAAGGAGTGGCGGCCACGCCGGAGAAGTCGCAGTTGCTGGACACGCTGCTCAGCGCGTACCCCCATGACCCGATACGCCATGGGAATATCGTCGCGGGCGTGCTCCAGACGGGACGCTCCGTCCTGTTCCCGGAGGTCCCGGAGACGCTGCTCGAGGAGATGGCCGAGGACGGTGCCCACCTGGAGATACTCCACCGCATCGCGCCGGTGTCGGGCATCGTCGTGCCGCTCCAGGCTCGCGGGCGCATCCTGGGCGTGGTCATCCTCTGGACCTCCGAGTCGGAGCGCCACTTCGGCACCCGGGATTTGACGCTGGCCGAGGAGCTGGCCAACCGCGCCGCGCTCGCCATCGACAATGCCTTCCTCCACGAGAAGTCCGTGCAGGCCACGCACATCCGCGACGAGGTCCTGCGCGTCGTCGCCCATGACCTCCGCACGCCCCTCAATGTCATCGCCCTGAGCGCCGCGACGATGCTGAAGCGACAGCCCGGCGGGCAGCGGACCGCGGACACGCGGCCGCTCGAGGCCATCCGGAAGGCGGTGGCGCGCTCCCACCGGCTCATCCAGGACCTGCTGGACGTCGCCAAGATGGAGGCCGGCCACCTCAAGGTGGCGCGCGCTGCGCTGGACACCCCGTCCCTCGTGCGAGAGGCCATCGAGCTGCACCGGGCGCTCGCGGAGGTGAAGTCCATCCAGCTCGTGGCCGACGTCCCCGAGGACGCCCCGCCGCTCCTCGCCGACCATGACCGGGTACTGCAAATCCTCTCCAACCTCATCAGCAACGCGCTCAAGTTCACTCCCGAGGGCGGAACCGTCGCCGTGCGGGCCGAGCCCGAGGGCGGCACGGTGCGCTTCTCGGTGAGGGACACGGGGGCCGGCATCGACGCGGAGGACCTCCCCAATCTCTTCGAGCCCTTCTGGCAGGCCCGGGTGGGAGGCAAGGATGGCGCGGGACTGGGGCTCGCCATCGTGAAGGGGCTCGTCGATGCCCACGGCGGCCATGTCTGGGTGGAGAGCAGCCCCGGCATGGGGAGCACCTTCTCCTTCTCGCTTCCCACCGGGCCGCAGCCCGAGCCGCAAATCACGCACCACGCATGAGGAGGGCGCACGCATGAAGCCCGGAGAGGGCTCGCCAGAGCTGGCTTCCTTCTACCACCTCGGGCACGAGCCCCTCGGCGACAGGGCCTGCCGGGGCACCGCCTGCTTCGTCGCGCGTCACCTCCGCCCCGACTGCTGGCGCCAGGCCGTCCGCGCTCCCTCCCGCGTCTATTGCCTGGGCAGTTGCTACGTGTCGCCCGCCACCACACGGGAGGAGGCGCGGCCCATGATGCGGGTGCGGGCCCCACGCGCCGTCGCGCTGGAGCGCCTCGCCGAGGGAGGGGCCCGCACGCTGGCCGACTACACGCGGCACGGCGGCTACCAGGCCCTGGAGGCGGCGCTGTCCTCGCCGCCCGAGGACCTCCTCTCCGAGGTGGAGCGCTCCGGGCTGCGCGGCCGCGGCGGAGCGGGCTTTCCCACCGGACGCAAGCTGCGCGCGGTGGCCCTGGCTCACGGCACGGAGAAGCACGTGGTGGCCAACGCGGACGAGGGGGACTCGGGCGCGTACATCGACCGCTTCCTCCTGGAGGAGGACCCGCACGCACTGCTGGAGGGGCTGCTGCTGGCGGCGTACGCGGTGGGCGCGCGCCGGGGCACCGTCTACGTGCGCAAGGAGTACCCGCTGGCCGCGTGCGTCCTGCACGTGGCCCTGCACGAGGCGCGGCGCGCGGGGCTGCTGGGCTCGCACATCCTGGGCAGCGACTTCTCCTGCGAGCTGCACCTGGAGGTGGGCCAGGGCAGCTACCTCTGCGGCGAGGAGACGGCGCTGCTCAATGCGCTGGAGGGACGCCGGCCCTTCGTACGCGCCCGGCCGCCCTACCCCGCGCAGGCGGGCCTCTTCGGCCAGCCGACGCTGGTGCAGAACGTGGAGACGCTGGTCAACCTCCCGTGGATTGCGCGCCACGGGGGTGACGCCTACGCCACCATGGGAATCCCGGGCAGCCGCGGGACGAAGGTGCTGTCGCTCAACTCGCTCTTCCACCGCCCGGGGCTTTACGAGGTGGAGCTCGGCACGCCGGTGCGCACCGTGGTGGAGGAGCTGGGCGGCGGGCTGCGCACGGGTCCGCTGAAGGGCGTGCTCATCGGCGGGCCGCTGGCGGGAGTCCTCCCTCCGTCGTTGCTGGACACGCCGCTGGGCTTCGACGAGCTGAAGGCCGTGGGCTGCTCGGTGGGCCACGGCGGCGTGGTGGCCTTCGACGCGCGCACGTCCATCGCGGCGCTGGTGCACCACGTCTTCTCCTTCGGCGCGTACGAGTCGTGCGGGAAGTGCACGCCCTGCCGGCTGGGTGCGCGGCACGTGGAGCAGCTCTTCGCGCGTGCCATGGAGGCGGGGCCGGCGCCTCGCGCGGAGGGCTGGGAGGACGTCGTCGAGGCGCTGCGCCTCACCAGCCTGTGCGGCCACGGCACCGGCCTGGGCGAGTTCGCCGCGAGCGTGCTGCGCTACTACCGCGAGGAGGTGGAGGCGTGCTTCGCGTAACGATTGACGGGCAGCCGCGCGAGTGCGCGCCGGGCACCGTCCTGCAGGGCCTGGAGTCGCTGGGGCTCTCCATTCCGGCGCTGTGCAATGACTCGCGGCTCGGGCCGGTGGGGGCGTGCCGCACGTGCATCGTGGAGGTGGAGGGCTGCGCGCGCCCGGTGGCCGCGTGCACCACGCCGCTGACGGAGGGCCTGGTGGTGCGCACGCGCTCTCCCCTCGTGGAGGCGCAGCGCAAGGTGCTGCTGAGGCTGCTCGCCTCGGAGTACCCGGCGGAGGCGGTGGCGCGCCACCCGGACAAGCCCTTCCACCGGGTGCTGCGCGAGTACGGCCTGGAGGGCGAGCTGCGCGGCGAGCACCGGCAGGAGCTGCGGGACGACTCGCATCCGTACATCCACGTGGACATGTCCCAGTGCATCCACTGCTACCGCTGCGTGCGCATCTGCGACGAGGTGCAGGGGCAGTTCGTCTGGCGCGTGTGGAACCGGGGCGCAGGGACGCGCATCCTCCCGGACGGGCCCTCGCTGAAGGACAGCTCCTGCGTGTCGTGCGGCGCGTGCGTGGACAGCTGTCCTTCCGGCGCGCTGGAGGACCGGACGCTGCTGGACCGGGGCTGGCCCGAGGCGTGGACGCGCACCACCTGCCCGTACTGCGGCGTGGGCTGTGAGATGGACGTGGGCACGCGGGCGGGACGCATCGTCACCGTGCGTCCGTCGCGCGAGGGCCCGTCCAACCGGGGTCACCTGTGCTCCAAGGGCCGCTATGCCTTCGGCTTCGGCGAGTCCCCGGACCGCGTCACCGTCCCGCTGCTGCGGGAGGACGGAGGCTGGCGGCGCGCCTCCTGGGACGAGGCGCTGGGCTTCCTCGCCTCGCGGCTGCGGCGCATCCGCGAGGCGCACGGCCCGGACGCGGTGGGCATGCTGGGCTCGGCGCGGGCCACCAACGAGGAGAACTACCTGGCGCAGAAGCTGGCCCGCGTGGTGCTGGGGACGAACAACGTGGACTGCTGCGCGCGCGTCTGCCACGCGCCCAGCGCGGCGGCGCTGAAGGCCATGCTTGGCACGGGCGCGTCCACCAACGCGTTCGCGGACGTGGAGGACGCGCGCACGCTGCTGGTGGCCGGGAGCAACACCACCGAGTGCCACCCCGTCGTCGGCGCCCGCATCAAGCAGGCGGTGCTGCACGGGGCGAAGCTCATCGTCATCGACGCGCGGCGCACGGAGCTGGCGCGCTACGCGGACGTGCACCTCCAGCCCCGCGCCGGCACGGACGTGCCGCTGCTCAACGCGCTGGCGCACGTGGTGGTGACGGAGGGCCTGTGCGCGGAGGACTTCCTGCGCGAGCGCGTGGACGCGGTGGAGGAGTTCCGCGCCTTCATCCGTGACTGGACGCCCGAGCACGCCGCGGAGCTCTGCGGCGTGGACGCGGAGGCCGTGCGCCGGGCGGCGCGCCTGTACGCCACGCACGGCCCGTCCATGATGGTGCACGGCCTGGGCATGACGGAGCACGTGCAGGGCACGGAGACGGTGATGGCGCTGGTGAACCTGGCGCTGCTGACGGGCAACCTCGGCGGGCCGGGCATGGGCGTCAACCCGATGCGCGGGCAGAACAACGTGCAGGGCTCGGCGCACATGGGCTGCGAGCCGCACCACCTCACCGGCTACGTCCCCCTGGAGGCAAACCGCGCGCGCTTCGAGGCGGCGTGGGGCGCGCCCCTGCCCGCCACCCCGGGACTGGATTTGATGCAGATGATGGAGGCGGCACGTGAGGGACGACTGAAGGCACTGTGGGCCTTCGGCTACGACGTGCTGCTCACCAACCCCACGGCCCACGTGACTCGCGAGGCGATGGAGCGGATGGAGCTGCTGGTGGTGCAGGACCTGTTCCTCAACGAGACGGCGCGAGCCTGCGCGCACGTCTTCCTTCCCGCGTGTACCTCCTTCGAGAAGGACGGCACCTTCATGAACGGAGAGCGGCGCGTGCAGCGGGTGCGGCGCGCGCTGGCTCCCGCCGGTGAGTCGCTGCCGGACTGGGAGATTCTCTGCCGCGCGGCGAAGGCGCTGGGCCACCCGGAGGGCTTCGACTTCGCGTCGCCGCAAGACGTCTGGGACGAGGTGCGGCGGGTATGGCCTGCGGGAGCGGGCCTGTCCTATGCGCGGCTGGAGACGGGCGGCCTGCAGTGGCCCTGCCCCGACGAGTCGCACCCGGGCACGCGGCTGCTGCACACGCGCGCGTTCGCCAGCGGGCCCCGGGCGGCGCTGCGCCGCATCGGCTTCACTCCCTCGCCCGACGTGTGCACGGAGGAGTTCCCCTTCGTGCTGATGACGGGCCGGCGGCTGTACCAGTTCAACGCGGGGACGATGACGCTGCGCACGCCCCACGCGGTGCTCCAGCCGGGGGACTGGCTGGACATGGCCCCGGCGGACGCGGAGCGGCTGGGCCTGGAGGACGGCGCGCGCGTGCGGGTGCGCAGCCGCCACGGCGAGGCGGTGCTGCCCATGCGACGCGCCGACGGCCTGCGCCCTGGAGAGCTCTTCACCACCTTCCACACCGCCGAGGTCTTCATCAACGAGGTCATCGGTCCGCACCGGGACGGCATCACCCACACGCCCGACTACAAGGTGACGGCCGTGCAGGTAGAGTGCGTGGATGAAGGAGGTCCACCAGCATGACGGTGCTGTGGTTCATCATCTGGCTCATCGCGAACAACATCGGTGCGTATGAGCCGCTGCGCTTCGACCCCGTGAATGCGTGGGCCGCGACGTTGATTCTCGCCGTGGGGCTGGACCTGTCGGCGGCTCACGCGAAACGGAACGGGCGGGGCAAGTAGCGGCCGGACCGGGGGCCGCGCGGGCGCCTTGCGAAGAAACGCTGGCGCGAGAGCACCAGCGGCACCAGGGCCACCGCGACGCCCACGACGACGCGTGTCCAGTCGTCCACGTGCAGCGGGTGCAGCCCCATCAGGTCCGCCAGGGGCCGTGCCTGGATGAGCACCACCGAGACGAGCAATGACACCGCGCAGACCCACCGGGCCGTGCGGGTGCGCAGCGCGGTGAGCACGGTGGTGTAGCCCGCGCTCGCGAGGGTGAGGGACGCCAGCGCCACCGCGCGCCCGTGCTCCACGTCGCGCCCCGCCCCCAGGCTCCGGTCGTAGCTCCAGACGAGCCCCACCGTCACCAGCCCGCCCACCAGCGCGACGGTGGTCCACTCTCCGGCGGAGAAGAAGCGCGCGGGGCCCTGTCTCCTCGCGGGCCCGAGACGTCCCGGTCGGGCCGCCGCCTGGAAGGCCAGCATGGCCGTGGGGTGGATGATGAGCTCCAGCCAGACGATGTGGATGGGCAGGTACAGGAGCGGGTAGCCCGCCAGCGGCAGCAGCGCCGCCGTGACGACGAGCGGGATGTGGATGAGCAGCAGGTACTGGAAGCAGCGCTGGAGGTTGCGGAAGAGCTGCCGGCCCTCGGCGATGGCGCGCACCAGCGTGCCGAAGTCGTCATCGAGCAGCACGATGGAGGAGGCCTCGCGCGCGCCGCGCGTGCCACGCTCCCCCATGGCGATGCCCACGTCGGCGGCCTGGAGCGCGGGGACGTCATTCACCCCGTCCCCCGTGGCGGCGACGACCTCTCCGTGCCTGCGCAGGGCCCGCACCAGGTCATACTTCTGTGCTGGCAACGCGCGGGCCACCACGTCCACGGGCGGCACGGCTCCGTCCTCACGCAGCCGCGCCTCCAGCTCGTCGCCCGTGAGCACGACCGGGCTCGCGCCACCGAGCCCGAGCTGCTGCGCCACCGCGAGGGCCGTCTCCGGATGGTCTCCCGTCACCATGACGGTGCGCAGGCCTGCCTCGCGGCACTCGCGCACCGCGGCCACCACCCCGGGGCGCACCGGGTCCTCACAGGCCACCAGCCCCAGGAAGTGGAAGCCGTGCCGCGGCTCTCCACCCCGCCATGATGGGGTGTCCAGCGGCTGGCTCGCGCAGGCGATGACCTTGCGCCCTTCACGTGCGAGCGCGGAGACCCTTCGCGTCCACTCCTCGCGGTCGGCGGACGACAGCGTGCACAGGCTCAGCACACGCTCCGGTGCCCCCTTCACCGCCGCGAGCAGGCCACCGTGCCCGTCGTCCACCACGGCCGTCTCGCGCTGCCGCTCCTCGGTGAAGGGGAAGGTGGCCACGGGGCTGCCGTGATGTGGAACCCGCGCCGCCGCGTCCAACAGCGCCGCATCCAGCGGGTCCCTCCCCTCCTCCCGCGAAGCCAACACCGCCGTCCGCAGCAGCGCCTCCTCCGCGACTTCCGGCGCGGGCACGAGGCGCGCCACCCGCAGCCGCCCCTCCGTCAGCGTGCCCGTCTTGTCCGAGCAGATGCACGTAATCCGGCCGATGTTCTCCACGGACACCGCGCGCCGCACCAGCGCCTGTCTCCGGGCCAGCCGGTACACCCCGGCCCCCAGGAAGAACGTGAGCGCCAGCGGAAACTCCTCGGGAAGGGCCGCCACGCCGAGCGTGGCCGCGCTCAAGAGTGCATCCATCCACCCGAAGCCCTGGCGCCAGCGCACGAAGGCGAGCACCGCGCACAGCACCGCGGCCACCACCACCAGCACCGCGACCAGGTGCGCCACCGCCTCCTGGAGCGGCGTGCGCGCATGTCCGCCCTGCTCCGCCGAGCGGACGATGCTCCCGTAGAGCGTGTCCTTCCCGGTGAAGACGACGCGCACCCAGGCCTTTCCGGTGAGCAGCCGCGTCCCCGCCATTCCCCAGTGCAATCCCTCCACCGTCGGCTCCGTTCCAGGAGGAAGGAGCTCCAGCGGCCGCTTGCGCACGGGCAGCGACTCACCGGTCAGCGAGGACTCCTCGGCCTGCGCGTCCTCGGCGCGCACCACCAGGCCATCCGCCGGGAAGTGCCCGCCGGCCTCCACGCGCACGAGGTCTCCCACCACCACGTCCTCCGCGGGCACCTCCAGCTCGCGCCCGTCGCGCAGCACCGTGGCCCGCGCGGCCAGCCGGCTCTGCAGGCCCTCGGTGGACGCCTGCGTCCGGTGGTGCAGGAAGGCATCCATGCCCAGCAGCGGGACGATGGCCACGAGCAGCACCATCCCCTCCGAGAGCTCCCCCAGCGCGAAGTAGACCGCGCTCGTTCCCACGAGGAACCAGAGCATCGGGTCCGTCGCCGACTCGCGCAGCGTCCGCCACGCGGAGCGCCGGGGTCGCGCCAGCACGTCATTGCGGCCGTAGCGCGCGCGCCGCTCCAGCACCTCGCCGGAGCTGAGCCCCCGGGGGTCGCCGATAGGGCCTGGAAGCCGATGGGTGGGGACGGGGATTCGCATGCCTGGGGCGGTCGGGGGCTCCCAGGGGTGAAGCTGCTGCGGCCGCCCGCGTGCGGCATCCACCGCGCGGGAGGGCTCGCTCGCGGTGACGGCGGGAGAGGCCCCGGCCGTGCGCCCGTCGCCCCCGGCGCTCGCGCAAGAATTGGCCGTGATGCGCGGTGGGTGCGCAGACTTTGCGCGGGGGACGTACGGCCCGCTCTCCTGGAGGCCCGTCGCCAGCACCGCCGGTCCGCCGTATGCATGACGGTGGGGACTTCACCATTGGGGAGGACATCGATGCGGGTTCTGGTCACCTACGGCTCCAAGCGGGGCGGCACCGAGGGCATTGCCCGGCAGGTCGCCGGGGTGCTCCGGGGCGAGGGCCTCGACGCGGATGTGCTCCCTCCGGGCGACATCGAGGACGTGTCGGCCTATGACGCCGTCATCGTCGGCGGGGCGCTGTACGCGAATCGCTGGTACCGGGTCGCCCGGCGCTTCGTTCACAAGCACGTGCACGAGCTGCGTGAGATGCCCGTCTGGTTCTTCTCCAGCGGTCCACTCGATGACTCCGCGTCGGAGGGCATCATCGAGCCCACCGCCCAGGTCCGCGCCCTCATGGAGCAGGTGCACGCGCTCGGGCATATGACCTTCGGCGGGCGGCTGGAGGCGAACGCGAAGGGCTTCATCGCCCATGCGATGGCTCGCCAGCATGCCGGCGACTGGCGCGACCCCGAGCGCATCCGGAGATGGGCCCGGAGCATCGCCGAGGAGCTGCATCCGGAGCGGGAGGAGCCCCCCGCTCCGACGGAGACCGCGCCGGAGCCCCTGCTCCACTGAGACTCAGTCGCTGTCCAGCAGCCGCGCACGGACGCGGCAAGTCGCCCGTCAAGGCCACGCGGGCTTCAGGAACGCACGCCAGCCCCTCCCACGTGGGCGGCCGTCACGCTCCTGTTGCGCATGCGGAAGTCAGGCCAGAGCTTCGACATGGGAAGGCCACACGCGCCACCTTCCGGGGGGAGCCATGCGAGCGACGGTGTTCCGAGGGGTCGACCGGTTCGGCATCGAAGAAGTCGAACAGCCGCGCGCGGGGCCCGGGGAGGCCGTCGTCCGCGTCACACTCACCACCATCTGCGGCACGGACCTGCACATCGTCCGCGGCGAGTACCCCGTGAAGCCGGGCCTCGTCATCGGTCACGAGCTGGTAGGCGTCATCGAGGAGCTCGGCCCCGGCGTCACCGGCTACCGTCCGGGCCAGCGCGTGCTCGTGGGCGCCATCACCCCGTGCGGCCAGTGCCGCGGCTGCCTGTCCGGGCACCTGTCTCAGTGCGGCCACGGCGAGGGGTACGAGGCCCTGGGTGGCTGGCGGCTGGGAAACACGCTGAACGGCGCACAGGCCGAGTACGTCCGCATCCCCTTCGCGCAGGCCAACCTCGCGCCCATTCCCGACGGGCTCACCGACGAGCAGGTGGTGCTGCTGGCGGACATCGCCTCCACGGGCTTCAGCGGCGCGGAGTCCGGTGGCGTGCGCCTTGGCGACACGGTGGTGGTCTTCGCGCAGGGCCCCATCGGCCTGTGCGCGTCCATGGGCGCGCGGCTGATGGGCGCGGCGCGCGTCATCGGCGTGGACGGTGACGACGCGCGGCTGGCCATGGCGCGGAAGCTGGGCGTGGACGTGGTGCTCGACTACCGGAACCAGGACGTGGTGGCGGAGGTGAAGCGGCTGACGGGAGGCGGCGCGGACGTGGCCATCGAGGCGCTGGGCACGCAGCAGACCTTCGAGAACGCGCTGCGCTGCCTGCGGCCCGCGGGCACGCTGTCCAGCCTGGGCGTGTACTCCGGCAAGCTGCAGCTCCCGTATGACGCCTTCGCCGCGGGCCTCGGGGACCACCGCGTCGTCACCACGCTGTGCCCCGGCGGCAAGGAGCGCATGCGGCGGCTCATGGAGCTGGTCCAGGCCCGGCGCGTGGACCTCACGCCCCTGCTCACCCACCGCTTCGCGCTGAAGGACATCCGCGAGGCCTACGCGCTCTTCGGCCAGCGCAAGGACGGCGTCCTCAAGGTCGCCATCCGCCCCTGAAGCCCTGTCGGGTTCCGGCCCCGGAGAGGAGCCGCCCCGGTGTCACTTCGAGAAAGCAGCCTCCGAGGGAGTGCCGCCGGAGGCAGGCGGTGGCGCATCCTGTTTGCGCCTCTGCGCGAGTGCCGTCGGTGGCAGGTCGGGTGACTGCACGCTCTTGTCCGCCATCTGGAACAGGCGTCGGAGCACGCTGTCCATCGTGGAGCCCAGGACGCGGTCCGCGAAGAACCCCACCGAGATGGAGATGATGGCGTAGGCGTACTCGACGGCCAGCGGGCCGCCCAGCACGATGCGGATGGCGGGAGGCTGTGTCGCCGACTCCTGGCCGGAGTACTCGATTCCGAAGAGGAGCTCCGACCTGGCCAGCAGGTAGAAGAGGAAGGCCGCGAAGGCGCCAATCGCCGGACGGACGAAGAGGTAATAGAGGAACTGCCTCCACGCGGGACCCCGGGCGGCGAGCACGGGAGGGTCCGAAGCCATGTTCGCGACGATGGCCCCCGCGGCACCCAGCAGGATGAGCGACATCAGCGGCAGGGGCACCGCCCGGGTCGACAGCTCGGGAGCGCTGGTGCCCGCGGGCAGCCAGGCGTGGATGTTGAAGAGGAAGGCCGTGACGAAGAGCAGCACCAGCAGGGCACCGCTCAAGCCGCGCACCAGCAGGGCGAAGGCGAGCTGCCGGAAGTGCTGGTCCGATTGTTCGTTCACCAGCCGGAGCGCCCCTCGCAGCACGTTCCGGGCAAACGTCAGCTTCCGCACGTCGTCGGCGCCGGGAGTCTCGGGCTTGCCGGCGAGCTCCAACACCTGGTTCACCGCCAGCGGGAGGGGGCCCGAGTTGCCGTCGAGCCCCAGCCACGTCTGACGGGAGATGGGGTCCTGGATGTTGCGGCGGAACTGCTCCTCCACCTCCAGGGCCTGCGTGGCCAGCATGGCGGGTGGCATGAGCAGCAGCATGTCCGCGGAGATTCCGTGGACGAGGCCCCAGAACTGGGGGTCATCCCTGCGAATGCGCCGATGCCTCGTGCCTGTGATGCCGGACTTCGCCAGCTCGAGGCGGGCGAGGAGTTGCTTGAGCAACTGCTTTTCTTCGGTCGATTCCCGCGCCTGAAGGTAGTGCAGCGTGGCCTCCACGCTCTGCAGCTTCGACCAGAGCTCGCCCCGGGAGGAGAAGCCGACGGACTCGGGCAGGGACGGGGACCGCCCCTCCGGATGCTGCGCTGCAAGGGTCGTCATGGAATGGCCTCCCCTCACTGGCCAATGTGCCCATTCGCGCCCGGGCACGACAGTGCGGTGTCTTCCCTTCTCAGTCGGAGGGGCGAAGCGGCGGAAGGAAGCGCTCCAGCGCCTGTCAGGCCTTGTCGAGCTCCCCGGCTTGCCGTCCCTCACGCATCCCAGTTCATGGCCGGAGCGGACAGCGGGACGTGCCTCTCGGGGGCGGTGTCGTGGCGACGGCGAGGGAGCATCTTCGTCGGGAGCACGTCAGAGCAAGACGCTCGGTGGTCACCGACATGTGTACCGGGCAGGCCTGCTCCACCGTTTCATTGCGCACAGGAGCCGGAACCATGGATGGCACGATTGGAACCGAGCAGGCCTCCCGCCGCGCCGCGCGTCGAGACGCAGCTCACGCACCATGCATGAGGTGATGCATCCGAAGATGCGGCCGGGAGCGCCCCGGGCTCGGGCCGAGTGGGGCCGGACCCTCGCGCTGGCGGCGCTCCTCGCCGGAATGGTCCTGCTCGCATCCTCGGACGCCTTCCAGTCCGGGGTCCGCCGGGTGCTCGACGCGGCGGCGCCCGTCATCGCCGAGCACCCCTTCAGGGGCGCGGTGCTCTTCATCCTCCTGTCCGCGCTGTCGGCGATGCTGGCCTTCTTCTCCAGCGCGCTGCTGCTGCCGGTGGCGCTCCACGCCTGGGGCAAGACGGTGTGCGTGCTGCTGCTGTGGGCGGGCTGGATGCTCGGCGGCGTGTGCGCGTATGGCATTGCCCGCCATTGGGGCCGGCCAGTCATTCGCCGGCTCGCGTCGTCGGACGTCCTCGCGCGCTACGAGGAGCACATCTCCCGGCGCACGCCCTTCGGGCTGGTGCTGCTCTTCCAGCTCGCGGTGCCCTCGGAGGTACCCGGCTACGTGCTCGGGCTGGCGCGCTATGGACTGCGCCGCTACCTGCTCGTGCTCGCACTGGCGGAGCTGCCGTACGCGGTGGGCACCGTCTACCTGGGGGCCAGCTTCCTGGAGCAGCGCACCTTCGTGCTGGTGGGCCTGGGCGTGTTCGGCATCGCCTTCGGAGCCTGGGCCCTCCACCTGCTGCGCGAGCGACTGGGGCCGAACGGGCGGAAGTGAGCACCTGCGACGCGAGGGCGCAGCGTGGACTCATCGGTAGCGTATCCGTGAGGAGGAATCCCCGGACGGCGTCATGCAGGAGCGCGAGCTTCGCGTAGAGGGGGCGCCCCGGCCCCGCCTCAGAGCGGCGGCGCATCCGCCTCGGCGCTCCACGCGCGGCCCCAGCCCAGGTGGTGGCGGAGCCTGCCGCGCCGCTCGAAGTAGTGCTCGGCGGCGTTCGCGGCGAGCCTCCCAGACAGCAGCACCGGAGCGATGCCGTGGGAAATCACCCCCTGCCCCGCGAGGAAGAGCCCCTGCACCGGCGTGCGCGTGCGGAAGCGGTAGCGGCCCGACTGCAGCGGAGTCATCGCCGGCCCGTAGGGGCCGCCATGCGGCGCGCGCAGCGAGTCGACCCAGGTAAGGGGGGTGGCCACCTCGCGCACGACGATGTCCCCGACGAGGCCCGGGAAGCGCGCCTCCACCTCGCACAGCATCCGGTCCGCCAGCCGCTCCTTCAGCGCGGCGTAGCCCTCACCTCGCACCTCGGGCGGCACGGACGCCCACCGCTCGAACATCGACTCCGGCACGAAGGTGGTCACCTCCAGCGTGGAGCAGCCCGGCGGCGCCAGGCGTCCCGTCGGGTCCTTGAGCGAGTTGGCCGCGAGGAAGAGCGGCAGCTCCGGCGGAAGCCCGCCATGGGCAAGCGGCTCGTAGAGCCCGTCGAGGTCCGTGGACGGGTAGCTCCAGAGGTTCGCCGCGCTCATTCCGTACTGGCGCAAATCTCTCCGCAGCCCGAGGTAGACGACGGCCATGCCCGTCGACGGCTCGATGCGGGACACGCGCATCCGGAGCGACGCGGGAAGGGACTCGGGCCCCACGAGGCGGCCCAGCGTCACCGTGGGGTCCACATCCGACACGACGACGTCGGCCTCGAAGGCCTCTCCGTCCTCCAGCTCCACGCCGATGACGACGCCCCGCGAGAGGTGGATGCGCCGCGCCGCCGCGCCGGTGCGGAACGTGACGCCGTGGGCGCGGGCCACCTCCACCAGTTTCGCGAGCAGGGCCCCTCCCCCTCCCATGGGGAAGAAGGCCCCATCGGAGTAGTCGGCGATGATGGCGAGCGCGGCCGTGGCCGCGGCGCGTCCCGGAGGCAGTCCCCAGTCGCCGCACATCGCGGACAGCGCGGCGCGCGCCCGGTCGTCCCGCAGGTGGCGCCCGAGGAACTCTCCCCACGACACGCGCCCCAGCCGCCACAGCCGGGGCAGCACGCGCAGCGGCTTCAGCTCGGAGGCATGGTGGGCCGTGCCCCGCGGCTGGGAGGCGAGCATCATCACGTCCCTCACACACGCCAGCGTGTCGAAGACCTCGGCGAGGCCGGCGGCCTCCTCGGGGAACAGCGCCCGGAGCCGCGCGTGGAAGCGCTCCAGCCCCGCGCAGTTGCGCACCTCGAAGTCCGGGAAGCGGTAGATGTCGAAGCCGTCGGGCTCGAGCTCGCTGAAGAGGGCCGAGGCGTCGAGCCCCAGCGCGGCGAGCTGCTCGTACAGGAGCTGTCCGGGATGGCACCCGCCCACGTAGTTGATGCCGACGTCGAAGGTGAAGCCCTCGCGCTCGAACGGGGCGAGGTTGCCGCCCACGTGCGTCCCCTGCTCCAGGGCCGTCACCTGGAAGCCCGCCCGCGCCAGGAAGGTCGCCGCCGAGAGGCCTCCCGCGCCGGTGCCAATCACCACCGCCTTCGGTGTCGCGTCCATGGGCTCCCCGCTTTCACCGGGCCACACGCGGCACGCCAGCGCACGCCCTGTCCCTGGAGGGCGAAGCCTCCTCCACGAAGTCAGCGCATGCCCGCGGCGACATGCAAGCCATTGAAGCCAGCCAGGCATGGCGAGCGCCGGCTCCTCCGTCAGACACTCACCTCGTGGACGGGGAGATACGAGGCTTGAGACATCCCATCGCCCATCCGGCCGGATGGCCTGCCACGCCATGAAGCAAGACCTTGGGCCGGCAGTCAGCGGAGGGGACAAGCATGGAGACGAATCGTCGGCCCGGAATCGCCGGGCTGTTGGGTGTGGTGTCGTGCGTGGCAATGGTGGCCGCCTGCGGGCAGGCGCCGGAGGACGAGGCGCGGGAAGCGCAGGCGGTGGCGGCGGACGCTCCGGAGGCGCGGACGTCACAACAGCCGCTGAAGGCCCCGGCCCCCGCGTACGTCGCGCGGTACGGCCCGGCGGTGGCCTATGGCAACACGCGGTACTTCGTCGTCTGGAGCGACATCCGGACGGGCGGACTCTATGGCTCGCCCGTGGCGCAGGACGGCACCATGCTCAAGCCGGGGGGCGAGCTCCTGAACCCCGGTGACACCGGCGTCCGGCGGGTGGCCATCGCCTTCAATGGCACCCACTTCTTCGTCATCTGGGAGACGGTGGATGGCGTCAATGGCGTGCGCGTGACGGCGGACGGCACCGTCGTCGGCCCCGAGTTCACCCCCTTCTACACGCCCGAGGCCTTCGGTCAGGTGGACATCGCCTGCTCGCCGGAGGTCTGCCTGGTGACCACCTCGATTGAGGGAGACGACGAGACAGACATCTACATCCAGCGGGTGTCGAAGGACGGCGTCCTCCTCAGCCCCGCGCCCTACGAGGCCGTGAGCCCCGGCTTCAACTACGCGCGCCAGCCCGCGGTGGCCTGGGACAACACCCACAAGGTCTTCCTGGTCGTCTGGAGCGACGAGCGCGGCGGAGGCCCCGGGCACGAGGACATCTATGGCAACCGCGTGACGGAGGCCGGCAGCATCCTCGACGGGGATGGCTTCCCCATCTCCCACGCCGCCGGCGCCCAGGTGAGTCCGGACGTGGTGTGGACCGGGCGCCGCTTCCAGGTCGTCTGGTCCGACGGCCGCTCGGGAGACGCGGACATCTACGGCGCGCGCGTGCGCTCCAATGGGACGGTGGACGACCCTGGCGGCCTGCCCATCTCCACCGCGCCGGGAGTGCAGGCCACGCCCCGGCTCGCCCACCACAACTCGAAGTCCCTGGTCGTCTGGGACGACACGCGCGGCGGGGCGCACCGCATCCGGGGCGCGCGGTGGGATGAGGACGGTCACGTCTGGGACGCCCATGGCTTCGCCATCTCCAGCGGAGGCCAGCCGGCGGAGTTCCTCCCGGCCGTGGCCTATGGCGCCAACCGGTTCCTCACCGTGTACGGCGCCGGAGCCGGCACCCAGATTGACGTGCCCCACCTCATCCTGGGCGCACGCGTCACGCACGAGGCCACCGTGAAGGACGCCCCGGCGCTGCTCTTCACCCGGCAGCGCTGAGCCCCCGGAGACGGCGGCGGTACATCGGCGACAGGCACGGGCTCCACTTCGAAGTCATGGCCCGGCCTGGGCCAGCACCGGAGGCCCCGAGGGGAAGTGGAGCTCCAGGTGGTAGACGCCGTCCTCGCGGACGGTGCGGATGGGCAGGCCGCTCTCCTGGAAGACGTCCAGCATGGGCTTGTTCGTCACCAGCACGTCCGCCTGGAAGCCGGGGATGCCTCGCGCGGCGGCGGCCTCGCGGATGCGCCGCATCAGCACCGTGCCCACGCCGCGCCCCTGCCAGTCGTCGCGCACCACGAAGGCCACGTCCGCCAGCCGCGTGGCTGGGTCCACGTCGTAGCGCACCACGCCCACCACCTCGTCCGTCCCCGGAGGGCACGCCACCAGCGCGAGGTTGTGCTCGTAGTCCAGGTCCACCAACTGCTGCACCTCCTCGTGCGGGTGCGTCTTCTTCAGCTCCAGGAAGCGCCGGTAGCAGCTCTCCTTTGAAAGGCCGTACATGAGGTCCTGCAGGCCACGCTCGTCGGTGACGCGCGCCGGGCGGACGAGCAGCTCGTCTCCGGACAACGTGCGCTCCGTCCGCGCCTCGGCCCACGGGTAGCGCGCACGGGGCACCACCTGGTCCGGCAGCACCCACTTGCGCGCCTTGGCTGCGGCCATCAGCTCCGCGCGGAAGTCCGGGTGGGCGATGTCGATGAGCGCCAGCGCGCGCTCGCGGATGTTCTTCCCCCACAGGTCCGCGACGCCGTACTCCGTCACCACGTAGTGCACGTCGCCCCGGCTGGTGACGACGCCCGTGCCCGGCTCCAGCGCCGCCTGGATGCGGCTCACCGTGCCGCCCTTCGCCGTGGACGGCAGCGCGAGGATGGGCTTCCCGCCCCGGCTCCGGCGCGCGCCGCGCAGGAAGTCCACCTGCCCGCCGATGCCCGAATAGAAGCAGCCGCCCAGCGTGTCCGCCGCCACCTGTCCCGTGAGGTCCACCGCCAGCGCGCTGTTGATGGCCATCATCTTCTCGTTGCGCGCCACGTTCAGCGGGTCGTTGGTGAAGTCGCTCGGGCGCATCTCGATGGCCGGGTTCTCGTGGGCCCACGCATAGAGCGCGCGGCTGCCCATGATGAAGGACGTCACCAGCTTGCCCGGCAGCAGCGTCTTCTTCCGTCCGGTGATGACGCCCGCCTCGACGAGACGCATGACTCCGTCGGAGAACATCTCCGTGTGGACGCCCAGGTCCTGGTGGCGGGTGAGCTGGGCCAGCACCGCGTCCGGAATCTTCCCGATGCCCGTCTGCAGCGTGGCCCCGTCCGGGATGAGCCGGGCGACGTGGATGCCAATCTGCCGTGACACCTCGTCCAGGGGCTCGGAGTGGGCCTCCAGCAGCGGCGTGTCCACGGGCACGAGGTGGTGGATGCGGCGCACGTCGAGGAACGAGTCCCCGTGCGTGCGCGGCATGTTGGGATTCACCTCCGCGATGAGCAGCGTGGCCGCGTCCACCGCGCTGCGGACGATGTCCACGGACACGCCGAGGCTGACGTACCCGTGGGCATCCGGCGGGCTCACCTGGAGCAGCGCCACGTCGATGCGCACGCGGCGGCTGCGGATGAGCTCCGGAATCTCCGAGAGGAACACCGGCATGAAGTCCGCGCGGCCCTCCTGCACGGCGTTGCGCACGTTGGCGCCGATGAAGAAGGCGGTGTGACGGAAGCGCCCGGCCTGCGCGGGCTCCGCGTAGGGCGCGGGGCCGAGCGTGAGGAGGTGGACCACCTCGTTGTCGGCCAGGTGCTCGCCCTTCTCCACCATGGCCCGCACCAGCGTCACCGGCTCCGCCGCGCCCGAGCCGATGAGGATGCGCCGCCCCGGAAGGATGCCGCGAATCGCCTCCTCGGCCGTCACCACCTTGTCCGCGTACCGCTGACGCCAGTCCTGTTGCTCGTGCATGCCCTTGCGTTAAGCATTCCGCGTTCCAACGGCGCGGCAGGACGTGCGGCGCCTCTGAGCGCAGGCCTTGCGCGGCGATGGAAGCAGGCACGCAGGCGTTGCGCCGCCCTCTTGCCTACCAGGTGTCGATGAACCGGCGCCGCCCCTCGCGCGTCTGCCGGGGGACGGAGCGCAGGCCCCGGAGAATCCACGCGCGCGTCTCCGCCGGGTCGATGACCGCGTCCAGTTCCAGGAGTGAAGCCATGTTGATGGCCTTGCCGCGCTGGTGGGCCTCGGCGATGAGTGCCTTCGCCATCTCCTCCCGGGCCGCCGGGTCTTCAATGGCTTCGAGCTGCTTGCGCATGCCGATGCGCACCGCGCCCTCCAGGTTCATCCCTCCGAACTCGCCCGAGGGCCACGACGCCATGAACACGGGCGCGTGGAAGTGGCCACCCGCCATCGCCTGCGCGCCCAGCCCGTAGCCCCGGCGGAGCACGACGGTGAAGAACGGCACGGACAGACTGGCCGCCCCCACGAACATGCGCGAGACATGGCGCACCAGCGCCGTCGCCTCCGCCTTCGGGCCCACCATGAAGCCCGGCGTGTCACACAGCGAGACGACCGGGAGGCCGAACGCGTCGCACAACTGGAAGAAGCGCGCGGCCTTGTCGGCGGCGTCCGCGTCGATGGCACCGGCGAGGTGGAACGAGTCGTTGGCGATGAGCCCCAGCGGCTGCCCCTCGATTCTCACCAGCGCCGTCACCAGGCTGCGCCCGAAGTCCTTGCGCAGCTCCAGCACGGTGCCGGTGTCCGCCAGCGTCTCGATGATGGGGCGGACCTTGTAGGCCCGGCGGCGGTTCTCCGGCAGCGCGTCGCGCAGCTGCTCCTGCGGGGCGCACGTGCCAGGAGCGATGGGGCCCTGGAAGTACGACAGGTATTGCTTCGCGACGGCGACCGCCTCGGCCTCGTTTCGCACGCGCACGTCGATGACGCCGTTGCGCGTCTGCACGTCCGCGGGGCCAATCTCCTCCGGAGCGAACGAGCCCAGGCCACCGCCCTCAATCATCGCCGGCCCACCCATGCCGATGTTGCTGTCGTCCGTGGCGATGATGACGTCACAGCTCCCCAGCAGCGCGGCATTCCCGGCGAAGCACCGCCCGGAGACGATGCCCACGCGAGGAACGAGCCCCGACAGCGCGGCGAAGGCGAGGAAGCTGGGCGTGTCCAGGGCCGACACGGTGTGCGTATCCGTGTCGTTGGGCCGCCCGCCCCCGCCCTCCGCGAAGAGCACCACCGGCACGCGCCACCGCGAGGCGAGCGCCAACATGCGGTCCAGCTTCCGGTGGCCCACCAGCCCCTGCGTGCCGGCGAAGACGGTGTAGTCGTAGGCGAGCACCATCGTCCGCGCGCGCTCGTCGTCGAAGAGGGCCCGGTTGACGGTGCCCACGCCGCAGATGATGCCGTCCGCGGGGCTCGCACGGACGAGGTCCTCGATGGAGCGCGTGGACCGCTGCGCCGCGAGCGCGAGCCCGCCGTATTCCGAGAAGCTCCCCGGGTCCACGAGGTCACCAATGTTCTCCCGCGTGGTGCGCTGCCCCGTCTTCCGCCTCCGGGCCACCGCCTCCGGGCGGCCCTCGTCCGAGGTGGCCGCCAGCCGCTCGCGAAGCTCCGCGAGCTCGGGACGGACCTCTCCGGGGGAAGTCTTGCCGCCGTCGCCAGTCGTGTCGCTCATGGGCGCGGGATGATGCCCCGGGTTGGCCCGCGCCCACCAGCAGTGAGCTGGCTTGGGGCAATGCCGGTCAGATTACGCGGCAGGGGCCGACTTTCCGCGGTTGCGCGGGAAGTTGCTCATCTTGACTTTGACATGCCGCTTGTAGCGGCGCTCCGGTCTGCGCTGCGGCAGGACGAGAAGCCGGAGCTCGCTGTCGAGTTCACCCAGTCGACTAGGCAGGACACCAGGAGAGGTATCCCACGCAGCGAGGCAGAAGTTGCGGATGAGCATCAATGCGTGACGGAAGCTGATACGGATGGGCGGCACGTTCAGCTCCCGCGCCACCCGTTCCATCTCCTTGCGCACCAGGTTGTAGGCGATGGCAATGCCAGCAATCTCCTGGCGGACGCCCTCGGGGTGTTTGCTTCGGAGGGCTTCTTCCCGCTCGAGCATGTGCGTCTTGAGTTCGTCGTACCCCAGTTCAATCTCCCATCGCTCGTGGTACAGGGCGGCAAGCTCCGAGGCCGGAAAGCGCTCGGGGTCGAGCATGGAGGTAATGAGGCGCTGAGGCCGGTAGCCTTTTACCTGATACTTCACCACGCGCGCCTGAATCGTTTCAGGCATGTCGGGGCATTCTTCGCGCAGGCGCTTGGGAGTCTTGATTTCCACCCGCTCATCCCCGGGCCCCAGCTTCTGGAGCGTCTTCCATTTCAGGTTGGACTTGGTCCTCAGCAGCCAATGGCGCTCCTGGCCTCCTTGGTGCAGTCGGTACAGCGGCCCCCAGGACAGAAAATTCCGGTCGAGGATGCTCAAGGAATGGTCGGGGATGCGCTCCCACAGTGGCGTCACCAGCGCATGCTCGCTCTCCTTGATACCTCCGACACTCAGCCCCGCCAGCACGTGCGAGCGCAGGGCCATCAGCCCCACCATCCGCACTTGAGGGTAGCCCGAGCCGCTGCGGGCACTGCCGGGCCTGCCAAAGGCCGCTTCATTCTGCGGCGTATCCGCCACTCGCAGGCACACCCCATCCAAGCCATACAGGCTCAAGCCTCTCCACCGGTCTTGCTCGGCACTGGCGTGTCCCCACGCGTGTCCCGTCAGCTCGAACAGATGCTGCGCCGGCTCGACACCCAGTCGCTGTCGCGCTTGAACAATGGCGCTTTTCGCCACCCCCGAGCGCGGCCCCGGGCGCACCAGGGCCAGGTCCAGGTGCTGCACCACTTCCTGAATGGAGCGGTCCCGAAACAGGCCCATCCCGATGGCCAGCCAGAGCGCTCGGTCCACCGGCAACTTGCGCCTGCGCATCTGGGCCCGGCCTTCTTCGCCGCCGGCACCAGCGGCCAGCGCTTCGAAGAACCATTCCGGCTTCATGTGGGCGCCGAGGTGGGCGAACGCCTCGGGGGTGAACGCCAGTATCTCAGGCAACGCGGCGACGAGCGGGCTGGGCATCGACTCCTCCTTCGCCCAACCCTGCACACTCCTGCCCCTCGCTCCAAGCCTGAGCAACCCAGCGGAATCTCTGCGCTTTTCCGGCTATCTGACCGGCATTGTGGCTTGGGGCGCACGGGTAGCCGGTGGTTGAGAGCTGGTGCACCGGAGCCCGCGGCTTGCGCCTCTCAGGTGCCAAGGTCACGGGATGCGGCAGCTCCGCGAGACACCCATCCCCGAGCAGCCCCGTACCACAGCGCCGCCCGCGGTCATTGGCGGCCACCCACACGTCGTAGCCGAGCGCCATTCTCCGCGCGTCGAGCGCACGGATGGCCGCCACCCGTGCCTCGCCGTCATCACAGCAGGCGCACGCGGACAGGAAGCGCCCGAAGGCACGCTGGTTCTCCGGCGACTCGTAGATGTCCGGGATGCGCAGCTTGGGCTTCCACAAGAAGGCGTGGTCAGCCCCCTTGAAGATCTGCCGCTGCTCGGCCACCGAGCCCACCACCGTCTCCAGCGACGAGCCCTTGTAGACATTGCCAAAGGTTCCCTTCTCGACTTCCTCCACCACCGTCTCCAGACCGCGGCGGATGGAGCGGAAGTTCTTCAGGCGCTCCTCCCACAGGAACCAGGAGCGGTACGTCCCGCCGGCGTCTTCCCGCCAGCGGGTGATGAGGGCACGCAAGGGTTCAGACATGGCGTTCACGGGCTCCCGTGCCGGCGAAGCCCCCGGGCTCGCAGGCTCACATAGGCCACCGGGACGATGACCAGCGTCAGCAGCGTGAGCGACACGAGCCCGCCCACCATGGGCGCGGCGATGCGCCGCATCACGTCCGCGCCTGTTCCCCGAGAGAGCATCACCGGCGCCAGGCCCACGAGGTTCATCCCCACCGTCATCAGCAAGGGACGCACCCGCAGCACCGCGCCGTCCAGCGCGCACGGCACCAGGTCCGCTGGCCCCGAGATGCGCCCCTCCCGCGTCCAGCGCTGCCACGCCTCCTCCAGATAGATGACCATCACCGACGCGGTCTCCGCCGCGATGCCGATGAGGGCAATCATCCCCACCCAGACCGCCACGCTGGTGTTGAAGCCCAGCGCGTACAGCAGCCAGAGGCTGCCCACCATTGCGAAGGGCACCGACAGCATGACGAGCAGCGTGAGCGACAGGCTGCCGAACTCGAAGTACAGCAGGCCCACGACGAGCAGCAGCGTCAGCGGGATGAGGTACGTCATCCGCTCGCGGATGCGCTCCAGGAACTCGTACTGGCCCGTCCACTGGAGCCGGTAACCGGCGGGCAGCTTCAGGTCGGCCACCGCCGCCTTGGCCCGGTCCACGTACCCGCCGAGGTCGGAATCACTCGTGTCCACGAAGACGTAGCTCACCAACGACGCGTTCTCGTCCTTGATCATCGGCGGGCCGCTGCGCACCTCGAACCGTCCGAGCTGAGCGAGCGGCACCTGGGTGGCCACCGGTCCCGTGGTCATTCCCCCTGTCACGCCGCCCATTCCCGCCATTCCGCCGCCCTGCCCCGCGCCTGCGCCCGCCCGCACCGGCACCAGCACGCGCTCCAGCGAGGCGAGGTCCGTGCGCAGCTCCCTCGGGTAGCGCACGTTGACGGTGAAGCGCTGGCGGCCCTCGATGGTCTGGTCCACCACCATGCCGCCAATGGCCGTCTCCACCTGGTTCATCACGTCCGTCACCTGGAGCCCGTAGCGCGCGAGCGCCCGCCGGTCCGGGATGAAGTCGATGTACGCGCCCAGCGTCTCGCGGTCGGCGAAGACGCTGCGCGTTCCCGGCACATCCCTCAGCCGCGCTTCGACCTGCCGGCCCACCTCCTCGTTGCGGGCCAGGTCGTCGCCGAAAATCTTCACGCCGACGGGGGTGCGGATGCCGGTGGTGAGCATGTCCACCCGGGCGCGGATGGGCATGGTGAGCGCGTTCTGGAGGCCGGGCAGCTCCAGCGCCTTCATCAGCTCCGCCTCCAGCTTCTCGCGCGTCATCCCCTCGCGCCACTGCGAGCGCGGCTTGAGGACAATCACCGTCTCGAACATGGAGAGCGGCGCCGGGTCCGTGGCCGTCTCCGCGCGCCCGGCCTTGCCCAGCACCGACTCCACCTCGGGGAAGGACTTGATGATGCGGTCCTGGAGCTGGATGACCTGCTTCGCCTCCTCGATGGAGATGTTGGGCAGCGTCACCGGCATGAAGAGGAAGGACCCTTCGTCCAGCGGCGGCATGAACTCCGAGCCCAGGCGGTAGAAGGGCCATGCAGTGGCCAGCACCAACAGGGCCGCCACGGCGAGCACCACGCCCCGATGTCTCAACACGAGTCCGAGCACGGGCCGATAGGCGGCGATGGCGGCCCGGTTGACGGGGTTGGACGCCTCCGGGCGGATGCGGCCCCGGATGAACAGCACCATCAGCGCCGGCCCCACGGTGACGCTCAGCACCGCCGCCGCCGTCATGGCGAACGTCTTCGTGTACGCAAGCGGATGGAAGAGCCGTCCCTCCTGGGCCTGGAGGGCGAAGACGGGCAGGAAGCTCACCGCGATGATGAGCAGCGAGCTGAACACGGGCCGCGCCAGCTCCTTCGCCGCGTCGATGATGATTTCCTCGCGTGGCCGGCGGCTGCCCTCCTGCTCCAGCTTGCGGTGTGCGTTCTCCACCATCACCACCGTGGCATCCACCATGTCGCCGATGGCGATGATGATGCCGCCCAGCGACATGATGTTGAGCGTCACGCCGGTGAGGTACGTGGCGATGAAGGACGTGAGCACCGCCACCGGCAGCGTGACGATGGCCACCAGCGCGCTGCGGAAGTGCATGAGGAACAGCGCGATGAAGAGGAGCACCACCACCATCTCCTCGGTGAGAGCCTCGCGCAGGGTGGCCACCGCCTCGCGGATGAGCTCCGAGCGATCATACCCGACGCGCACCGTCACTCCCTCGGGCAGGGATGGTTCCAATTCCTTCAAGCGGGCCTTCACCGCGTCGATGACGTCCAGCGCGTTCTGCCCGGTGCGCATCACCACGATGCCGCCCACCGTCTCCCCTTCCCCGTTCCACTCCAGCAGACCCCGGCGGATGTCGGCGCCAATCTCCACCCGGCCCAGCTCCTGGATGCGGACCGGCGTGCCCGAGGGGCTCTGCTTCACCACCACCTGCTCCAGGTCCTCGCGGGATTTCACGTAGCCCAGTCCCCGGAAGACGTACTCGCGGCCGCCCCACTCGATGACGCGCCCGCCCACGTCGCGGTTGCTCGCCTGCACCGCCTGCGTCACCTCCGGCAGGCTGACGCCGTAGGCGGCCAGTCGCACCGGGTCCACCACCACCTGGTACTGCTTCTCGTAGCCGCCCACCGAGGCCACCTCGGCCACGCCCGGCACCTGGGCCAGCGCGTAGCGGAGGCTGAAGTCCTGGAACGCTCGCAGCTCCTGCAGGTCGTGCCGCCCGCTGCGGTCCTCCAGCGTGTACATGAACACCCAGCCGCTGCCGGTGGCGTCCGGCCCCAGCGTGGGCGTGGCTCCGGACGGGAGCTGACCGGACACCTTGGCCAGGTACTCCAGCACGCGGCTGCGGGCCCAGTACGGGTCGGTGCCGTCCTCGAAGACGACGTAGACGAAGCTCATCCCGAACATGGAGAAGCCGCGCACCGCCTTCACCCGCGGGGCCGAGACGAAGCTCGTCACCAGCGGGTACGTCACCTGGTCCTCCACCAGCTGGGGCGCGCGGCCCATCCACTCGGTGAAGACGATGACCTGCGGGTCGGTCAGGTCGGGAATCGCATCCAGCGGGCTCGCCTTCAGCGACAGCGCGCCCAGCACGGCCAGCAGCAGGGCGAGCGCCACCATCAGCCCGCGTCTGCGGGCGCACCCTTCGACGAAGCGCTCGAACATCAGTGGCCCCCGTGTCCGGTGGGCTGCGAGGTGCCGCGCAGCCGGCTCTCGCTGTCGATGAGGAACTGGGCGCTGACCACCACCGCCTGCCCTTCGGAGAGCCCTTCGCGAATCTCCACGCGGTCCTTCGCGCGGCGCCCCACCTTCACCAGCGTGGGACGGAAGCGGCCCTGCCCGAGCGACACGTAGACGACCTGCCGCGTGCCGGTGTTCACCACCGCCTCATCGGGCACCCACAGCGCGTCGGTGGCCTGCGTGGGCAGCTCCACGGTGGCGAAGCTTCCGGGGCGCAGCACGCCCTCCGGGTTGGGCACCACGAGGCGCACCTTCACCGTGCGGCTCACCGGGTCCACCGTGGGGTAGACGGAGTCGACGCGGGCCTGCACCGGCTCGGCCACGCCCTGCACCTCCACGCGCGCCAGCCCGTTGCGCTCCAACCGGTTCACCTCGAACTCGTACACGTCCGCCACCACCCAGACGCGCGACAGGTCGGCGATGCGGTAGAGGAGCATCTCCGGCTCCACGTAGTGCCCCGCCAGCACCTGCTTCTCGATGACGGTGCCGTCGATGGGCGAGCGGAAGACGACGGCCTTCTGCGGCCCGTCGCGCTCGATTCGCTTCACCTGCTCCTCGGGCACGTCCCACAGCCGCAGCCGGGCCCGCGCGGCGGCGGCCAGCTCCGCGTTGGTGGCCTTCGCGCGCAGGTACTCCTGCTGCGCGGCGTACAGCTCCTGCGAGTACAGCGAGTACAGCGGCTGGCCCTTCTTCACCGGCTGGCCCACCGCGTTGACGAACAGCTCCTGCACCCAGCCCATCAACTTGGAGTGCACGTGCGCCTCGCGCGTCTCGTCGGCCTGGATGATGGCGGAGGCGCGCACCGTGCCGGTGAGCGTCCCGCGCTCGGCCTTCGCCACCTTGAGGCCGATGAGCTGCTGGCGCTCGGCGGACACCTGCACCTCCGCGTAGCCCTCCGGCACGCCTCCGGGCGTCTCGCGTGCATGCCCCTCATGGCCGCCCGGAGGCGCGGACGGACGCCGCGGCGCGGGTGCCCCCTGCTCCGCCTGGGGCGGCGGAGGCCCGTGCCCGGCATGTCCCTGCCAGGCCAGCAGTGGGCCACTGGCGAGGAGCAGCAGCACCGCGCAAAGCGCCTTCATCGCTTCTCCTCCGGGGCGAGGGATGCCCCCAACAGCCGCTCCAGCTCGTAGCGGGCGGCCTCCCGCCGGGCCACCGCCTGCAAACGGGTCGCCTCCAGCCGCTGGCGGGCCATGGTGGCCTCCAGCAGCGACAGGAAGTCCGCCGAGCCGCTGACGTACGCGGACTCGCTCGCGGCCACCGTCTCGCGCATGCGGGGCAGCGCGGTGTCCTCCAGCGCCTGGAGCGTCAAATCCGCCGCGCGCGCCCGGCTCCATGCCATGCGCAGGTCCGTGCGCGTCATCACCTCCATGGCGTCCAGCTCCCGCTGCGTGCGCTGCACCATGGCCTCGGCCATGTGCACCTCATTGCGCTGCCGGTCGAACCACCACAGCGGGACGGTGAAGCCGATGATTCCTCCCACCGAGTCCGGCATGCCGCTGAAGCGCTGTTCATAGAAGCCAGACACCATGGGCATGGGCAGATACATGCGCTCAGCCAGCGTGCGGCGGGTCTCCATCTCCGCGCGCATCCACCGCATCGCCTCCAGCTCCGGGCGCTCCTCCGTGCGCGCGAGCAGCGCTTCCACGTCCGGCAGGGGCTTGCGCTCGGGCAGCACCACCGCGCCCACGGGTTCATCGAGGCGATGTCCGCGAAGCGCATTGAGCATGGCGCCCAGGGCCTCCCGCTCGCTGTCCAGCGAAGCCTTCTCGGCCGCCATCGTTGCCAGCTCCGCCTGGGCACGCAGGAAGTCGTGGTGCCCCATCATCATCCCCGCGACGTAGCGGGCCTTCGCGGCGTCCTTCATCCGCTCCAGGGTGGCAACCTGCCGGTCCAGCAGCGCGCGCATCTCCTGGTTCATCCACAGCTCCAGGAAGACCTCCACCGCCTGCGTGCGCGCGTCCCAGCCCACCCGGCGCGAGCGCGCCTGCTCGGCCTGGAGCTGCGCCCGTGCCGCCTCCTTGGCCAGCCGTCGGCGCCCGAAGACGTTGAGCGGCTGGGTGAAGGTCCAGGTGAGCATGGGCATCGGCGCATCCTCCCCGCTCCGCAGGGGAATGCTCTCGGCCATCAGCTCCACCGTGGGGTCCTCCCAGGCCCCCTCCACGGCTATACGCGAGCGCGCCACCTCCACCGAGGCCTGCTGGGCCTGCACCTGCGGTGCGCGCGCGGCGACCTCGGCCAGCAGCGCCTCCATCTCCATGGGGGCAGGTGCATCGGGAGCCGCGGCGACCAGCGTGACGAGCAGGAGCGGAACCATGGTCTCTTCAAACGGTGGGTGTCCGCACGTCCCGGAGGAAGCGCGGCGGAGCGTGGGTCGCGGCCCGCCGGGTTTCACGGGGCGCCCGCTCGCGGAGTCCTCGCGCGGCAACCCCCGGCGTGAGGCCCGTCATTGCCCGGGGATGCGCCTGGCCGTCGAGCGTCGTCTCCATGACACCCCTCCGCTGCAGTCCCAGTGCCAGCTGAGCGAAGAAGGAGCCGGGAGGGACGCGGCGGGGAAGCGCTGGGGCGGCGAGCCTCGGCGACCTTAAACGCCACCCCCTGGAGGCACAAAGCGCATCCGCCGCGGGAACGCACGAAATGCGTGAGTGACGACGAAAGCGCACGAATTGCGACGCGCCTTCGCGTCCCGGCCATCGCCACACATGCACTTCACTCCGACGCGAGGGCAGGAGCGCGCAGCGCCCGGATGAGCCGTACCTTGCCCGGCGGTGCTCGCGGGATGGCGTCCAGGTGGAGCACGTCCTCCTGCCGGCCCTGGATGCCCGCGAGCAGCCTGAAAGGCCGCCCGCATTCACAGGCGGCTGTCGAGACACAGACGCTGTCGCTCATCGCGTACCGGATGAGGGGCTGGGTGCGGCTGAAGAGCACGGTGACGAGCACCTTCGCGCCATACACGCCCGGAGGCACCGGGCGGTGGTCCTCGTCCACGACCTCCGTGATGACCAGGTCCTCGTAGAGGTGCAGGCCCGTGTGGCGCTCGCACTCCGAGGCCACCCCCGCCGTCTCGGTGGCGGCGTAGACGTTGAAGGGCCTGATGCCCCAGGCGCGCTGGATGCGCTGGCGCGCCTCCTCCGTCAGCACCTCGGAGGCGCACATCACCGCGCTCGGAGCGATGTGCAACCGCCCGGCGAGCTGCTCCTCGGCGAGCACCCGGGCCATCGACGCGTAGGCCACCAGCGACTCCGGCGCCGCTCGTTCGAGCCGGGAGACGACTTCCGGCAGCGGCCAGGTCGCATCGATGCGGCTCACGTCCGTGAAGGGACTGCGCAGGCTCGCGCCCACCCGGGCGGACTGGTGCCAGGGCACCGTCGAGCTGACCACCGCCATCTTCAGGGGGTGGAACAGCCCGGCCTCGATTCCTGCCCAGTCATTGGCCCGGGCATAGGAGGCCAGGATGGTCGCCCACTCGGCGGGATTCGCGCAGAACAGGCCGCGCCTGCCCGTGCTGCCAGAGGTGAGCGAGAGCTCGTAACGCCCCTGGAACTTCTCCTCGGCCCGGGGACCGCTGGCGTGCGCCTCGGCCTCCGCCAGCCGAAGCTCACGTTCCGTCACGAGCTCGTCGAAGTGCGCCATCAGCGTCGCCTTGTCGAGCACCGGGAGTTCGTGCAGAGGCCTGTCCCCCAGCCCCCGGTGGAAGCGCTGGTAGAAGGGGGACTTCCGGCAGGCGTACTCGCGCAGCTCATGCAGCGCGGCCGCCTGATGACGCTCCAACTGGCGCCGGCTCCAGCGCTCGCGTCTTCGGAAGCGCGCCCGAAGCACCAGGACCTTGGCGAGGAGTACGGCATCCATTCCGGCCTCCGCTCAGGGCTTCCCCGGCAGCCTGGACGCCAGGGGCCGGGCCGGAACCAGGAGGCCAGGCGAAGACGAAGCGACGGGGCCGCTGCCACGAAAGATGGGTGCCGCCTCTGGCGAGGACAACGCGGGCGCGCTTCAAGAACGCGGCTGCCGCGCCATCAGGTCCCCGGCGCACGGGAGCGCAGCCCTCACCAACGCCGTGGCAGGTCCCGGCCCACCACGACCCTCGCACGCCCCGCCGAGTCTCCCTCCTCGCGCCCGACGCAGCGAGTCACGCGAACGACTTCGGCGTGATTTTCCAGCTTCGCGGCATTGGCGGTATTGCAACAGGGTTACCTACGCGGTGTGTCATTGATTGGTTGTTCCGCTCTGCAAAACACAACCAATGAAATCACTCTCACGTTCCGCCCTGCGAAACACAGTCATCGAAAAATTCGGCGATACCTTTTCACAGACTTAAAGCTGTGGCATTGCTGCCGCCACCAAACCAACGGGGAGGATGCGATGCGACGGCTCGTGCTCGGGCTCATGGCGGCGGCTCTCGGGTTGACGGCGTGCAAGAAGGAAGAAACCGCGGCGCCGAAGCCTGAAGGCTCGCAATCGCAGTCACAGCCTGTTTCGGACATCAAGACAGACAAGGGCGTCGACCTGGAGCACAAGGTCGTCTACATCGGCGCGCTCAATGACGAGAGCGGTCCGGGGGCTGCCATTGGCAAGCCATTCGCCGCCGGCAAGCGGCTGCTGGTCCGCCAGGTGAACGCCGGCAACAGCGGCCTGCTCCCCGAGGGCTGGAAGCTGGAGCTCGTCGAGAAGGACCACGCCTACAACCCGCAGAACGCGGTGCAGGCGTACAGCGACATCCACGACCGCATCCTCTTCCTCGGCACCAGCTTCGGCACGCCCAACACCCTGCCCCTGCGCGACAAGCTGGCCGCGGACGGCGTGGTGTGCTTCCCCGCGTCGCAGTCCTCGGAGATGGCGCGCAACCAATTCACGCCGCCCATCGGCGCCTCCTACAAGCTGGAGGCGATGCGGGCCATGGACTTCGCCGTGGAGCACGCGGGCGGCGCGGACAAGGTGAAGGCCGCCATCGTCTACCAGGGGGATGACTTCGGGAAGGACGGCATCGACGGCTGGACGGAGGCCGCGAAGCACCACGGCGTCACCATCGTCTCCCAGCAGACGGTCGCTCCGGGGCAGAAGGACTTCGCCGCCATCGTCACCGCGCTGAAGCAATCCGGCGCCAACTACGTGCTGCTCACGGTGCTGCCCAGCGCGTCGGGCCCCATCCTCGGCACGGCCGCGCAGCTCAAGTACATGCCCAACTGGGTGGGCCAGACGCCGGCCTGGGTGGACCGCTTCTTCGACCCCAAGGTCATCCCTCCCCCCGTCTTCACCAACTTCTACTGGGCCACCGGCCTCACCTACTGGGGCGACGACGTCCCGGGCATGAAGGACTTCCTCGCGCTGCACGGCCAGCACGCGGACGTGCCGAAGGACTTCTACACGCTGTCCTCCTACGTGCAGGGGCTCGTCCAGGTGGAGGCGCTGAAGAAGGCCATCGAGGCCAAGGACGTCACGCGCGCCGGCTACCTCAAGGCGCTCAAGGGCCTCAACACCACCGCGCGCGGCATGGCGGCGGAGGCCATCGACTTCTCGAAGTTCCCCTACGAGACGGCCGTCTCCGTGCGCATCCTCAAGCCGGTGATGGACCAGGGCACCTGGCAGGTCGTCTCCGGCTTCGCGAAGCCCAAGGCGCTGGACGCCTCTCCCGCCAAGGCCGCCGATGACAGCAAGTAGTCCTCCCCTCCTCCAGGTCAAGAACCTCCAGGTCGTCTATCACTCGGTGGTGCGGGCCCTCCGGGGAATCTCCCTGGAGGTGCCGCGGCAGGGAGTCGTTGCCCTGCTGGGCCCCAACGGCGCCGGGAAGTCCACCGCGCTGCGCGCCATCAGCGGCCTGTTGGATTTGCACGACGGCGCCATCACCAAGGGCACGGTGGAGCTGTCCGGCAATGACCTGCTCCGGCTGCCCGCGGACGCGCGGGTGCGCGAAGGCGTGGTGCAGATTCTCGAGGGCCGCCGAATCCTCAGCGAGCTGTCCGTGGAGGACAACCTCCTCGCTGGCGGCTTCGGCATGGGCGCGAAGTCGCGCGCGGAGCTCGTCGAGTCCGCCTTCACCCGCTTCCCCCTGCTGAGGGAGCGGCGGAAGCAGAAGGCGGGCTACCTGTCCGGCGGCGAGCAGCAGGTGCTGGCCATCTGCCGCGGGCTGATGCGGCGGCCCCGGGTGCTGTTGCTCGACGAGCCCTTCCTCGGGCTGTCGCCCAAGGCGGTGGGCGAGGTGACGGAGCTCATCCAACGCATCGCCGCCGAGGGTGTCTCCGTGCTCCTCGTCGAGCAGAACGCGCGGGTGGCACTTCAGATGGCCACCTACGGCTACGTGCTGGAGACGGGGAAGGTGGTGCTGGACGGTCCCGCGGAGCGGCTGCGGGACGACCCGGACGTGCAGGAGTTCTACCTGGGCTTCGGACGCGAGGGTCAGCGCGGCTACCACGAGCTGAAGCGCTACCGCCGCAAGCGCCGCTGGTTGTCCTGAGGAGAGGCATGGCACTGCTCGAGCTCGACAACGTAGGTCTCTCCTTCTCCGGCGTGCGGGCGCTGGACGGCGTGTCGTTCTCCATCGAGGCGGGAGCGCTGCACGCCGTCATCGGCCCCAACGGCGCCGGCAAGAGCAGCCTCTTCAACTGCATCAGCGGCATCCACCGGCACATGGAGGGCCGCGTCACGCTGGACGGGAAGAGCCTCACCGGCGTGGAGCCCACGGAGATTGCCCGGCTCGGCGTGGCGCGCATGTTCCAGAACCTCGCGCTGTTCGAGCACCTCACCGTGCTCGAGAACCTCCTCCTCGGCCGGCACCAGCGGTACCGGACGGGACTCGTGGGCAACCTCTTCTGGACGCGCGGGGCGCGCGCGGAGGAGGTCCGCCACCGCGAGAAGGCCGAGGAGGTCATCGACTTCCTCAACCTGGAGCACTTCCGGTGGATGCCCGTGTCGGTGCTGCCCTACGGCATCCGCAAGCGCGTGGAGCTGGGCCGCGCGCTGTGCATGGAGCCCAGGCTGCTGCTCCTGGACGAGCCCACCGCGGGCCTCAACCAGGAGGAGACCGAGGACATGGCCAACTTCCTCCTCGACCTCCGGCACGAGCTGGGGGTGACGCAGGTCCTCATCGGCCACGAGTTGCGCTTCGTGATGGACCTGGCCACGCAGGTGACGGTGCTGGACCGGGGCCGGGTGATTGCCAACGGGCCGCCGTCCACGCTGCGCAACGACACGCGCGTCTTGAGTGCCTACGTGGGCGGGGCGGTGGCGGCATGAGCGCGGCCCTTCCCATGAGTCTTCCCGCGCAGCTCTGGAAGCACGCGGAGGAGCGTCCCCACGCCGTGGCCCTCCGCGAGAAGCGGCTGGGCATCTGGCGGGAGATGAGCTTCCGCGAGTACCTGGAGTGCGTGGGCCACGTGGCCCGCATGCTGTGGGAGCTGGGCGTGCGCGCGGGGGACTCCGTCGCCATCCTCAGCGACAACCGGCCGGAGTGGCTCTTCGCGGACCTGGGCACCCAGGTGCTCGGCGCGCGCACGGTGGGCATCTACCAGACGAACCCGCCCCCGGACGTCGCGTACATCCTCAACGACGCGCGCTGCACCGTCGTCATCTGCGAGGACCAGGAGCAGTACGACAAGGTGGCCACCGTCGCCGCCGAGACGCCCACCGTCCGGCACGTCATCGTCATCGAGCCGCGAGGCCTGCGCGGCTCGCAGGATGCGCGCCTCCGGCTGTGGGAGCGCTTCGTGGAGGAGGGCCGCGCGCTGGCGGAGCGGGAGCCCCACTTCCTGCGCGAGCAGCTCGCCCGGCGCAGCCCGGATGACGCGGCGATGGTCATCTACACGTCGGGCACCACCGGCAACCCCAAGGGCGCGCTGGTATCCAGCCGCAACATGCTCGAGGGCTCGTCCACCTTCGTGCGGCAGATGGGCCTGACGCCGGAGGACAGCGTCGTCTCGTACCTGCCGCTGTGTCACGTGGCGGAGAAGCTGTTCAGCCTGCTCCTGCCGCTGGTGGTGGGCGGGAAGGTCCACTTCGGCGAGGCGCTGGAGACGGTGCAGGCGGACGTCGCGGAAGTCTCGCCCACGGTGTTCCTCGGGGTGCCGCGCATCTGGGAGAAGATGCACGCGAGCATCATGGTGAAGATGCGCGACGCCTCGTGGCTCAAGCGCACCCTCTTCAACACCTTCACGAAGCTGGGCGCGCGGATTCGCGAGCGCGAGCGCAATGGCCAGCGGCGCTGGTGGGACGGGCTGGCGTGGTTCGTCGGCGACCTGCTCATCTTCCGGCCCCTTCAAGAGCGCCTGGGGCTGCGCCGCTGTCGCTACCCCATCTCCGGCGCGGCGCCGATTTCTCCGGACATCATCACCTGGTTCGACAGCGTGGGCGTCCGCATCTACGAGGGCTACGGCCAGACGGAGAGCGCGGGCACCAGCCACCTCAACGTCCCCGGCGCCACGCGCATCGGCACCGTCGGGCGGCCGGTGCCGGGCGTGGAGTGCAAGCTGGCCGAGGACGGCGAGGTGCTGATTCGCGGCTCCAACGTCTTCCTCGGCTACCTCAACAAGCCCGAGGCCACCGCCGAGGTGCGGCGCGACGATGGCTGGCTGCACACCGGTGACGTGGGCGAAATCGACGCGGACGGCTACCTGCGAATCACCGGCCGCAAGCGCGAAATCCTCATCACCTCCGGCGGGAAGAACCTCTCCCCCGAGCGCATCCAGAACGCGCTGAAGAACAGCCCGTACATCAAGGAAGCGGTGGCCATTGGCGACCGGCGGGCCTTCGTCACGGCGCTCATTCAAATCGACGCGGACACGGTGTCGGACTGGGCGCTGCGCCGGAGGATTCCCTTCACCTCGTACACGGACCTCACCACGCAGCCCGAGGTGAAGAAGCTGATGGAAGAGGAAGTGGCCCGCGCCAACGAGGGGCTCGCTCGCGTGGAGCAGGTGCGCGCGTTCCGGCTCCTCCCCCGCGAGATGACGCAGGACGCGGGCGAGGTGACGGCCTCGCTGAAGGTCCGCCGCAAGGCGGTGCTCCAGCTTCACGCTCCCCTGGTGGAAGAGATGTACGCGAGGACCCGCGAATGACGCAGTTGCTCCAGCTCAGCATCTCCGGCCTGGCCCTGGGCGCGACCTACGCGCTCATCGCGCTGGGCTTCTCGGTGGTGTACCGCGCCTCGCGGCTCTTCAACTTCGCGCACGGCGAGTTGCTCAGCCTGGGCGCGTTCCTGATGACGGCGCTGGTGGACGTGCTGCCCTGGTGGCTGGCGCTCGCCGCCGCCGCGTGCCTCACCGGCGGGCTGGCCGCGCTGCTGGAGCGCACGGTGCTCCGGCGCATGGTGGGCCGTCCCGTCTTCACCACCATCATCCTCACGCTGTTTCTGGGGTTGCTTCTACGCGCGGGCATCGTCATCGCCTTCGGCACGGACACGCGCGGCATGCCCACGCCCTGGGACGCCATGGCGGAGGTGCAGGTGGGCGACGCCACCGTGCTCCTGTCCTCACTGGTGTCCCTGGGCGCGACGGCGGCCGTGCTCGTCCTCTTGCACGCGCTCGTCCAGCGCACGCCGCTGGGCGTGGCGATGCGAGCGGCGAGCGAGAGCCAGGAGGTGTCGCTGGCACTGGGTATCCCGGTAGGCCGCGTGCTGGCCTTCACCTGGTTCCTCGCCGGAGCGACGGCCGCGGTGGCCGGCATCTTCCTGGGGATGTTCCCCCGCTCGGTGGACTCCAACCTGGGCTACGTGGCGCTGCGCGCCTTCCCGGCCATCATCGTCGGAGGCCTGGAGTCGGTGGTGGGCGCGGTGGTGGCCGCGTTCATGCTGGGCCTCCTGGAGGTGCTGTCCCAGGCGTACGTCAACCCGCACCTGGGCGCCTTCGGTCACAACTTCCACGCCGTCTTCCCCTATGCCGCGATGATTCTCTTCCTCGTGCTCCGGCCGCGCGGCCTGTGGGGCGAGCACGAGGTGCGCCGGGTCTGAACGCCCGCGAGACGACGCCATGCCAACCCGCCCCCTGGTCATCCGCTACGAAGACGACCTGAAGCTCTTTCCTGACTTATGGCAGAAGGCCGGCGTGGTGCTGACGCTGGCCGTGGCCCTGAGCTACCCATGGCTCGCGAGCACGCGCTGGCTCACCGTGGGCAACCTGGGCCTGGTGGCCATCGTCGGCGCGGCGGCGCTGATGGTGCTCACCGGCTTCGCGGGCCAGGTGAGCCTGGGACACGCGGCCTTCCTCGCGCTGGGCGCGTACACCGTCGCGGCGCTGGGCACGAAGTGGGGCTGGCCCTTCTGGCTGGCCCTCCCCCTGGCGGGCGTGGTGTCCGCCACCGTCGGCGTCGTCATCGGCGTCTTCGCGCTGCGGCTGCGCGGGCTGTACCTGGCCATCGTCACGCTGGGGCTCGTCTTCCTCACGCAGCACGTGCTGCTCGCGTACCCGGAGGTGACGAACGGGCTGAGCGGCACGTCGGTGCCCATGTACTGGTGGTTCCGCGGCGCGGACGGCAGCGCGGCCTCCATGGGCGACACGTGGATGGTGGGGTCCGTGGTGCTCACCTTCGAGCGGAAGCTGTACTTCCTCTTCCTGCTGCTGGCCGGCGGCACGGTGTGGCTGACGAAGAACGTGCAGCGCTCCAACAGCGGCCGGGCGATGATGGCGGTGAGAGACCAGGACCTCGCGGCGGAGGTGCTCGGCGTCGCGGTGACTCAGGCGCGGCTGCAGGCCTTCGGCGTCTCCTCGTTCCTGGCCGGCATCGCCGGGGCGATGTTCGCCTTCCAGCAGCAGTACATCACCGTCGAGCCGCCGTTTGATTTGAACCTGTCCATCCAGTTCATCGCCATGATTGTGCTGGGCGGGGTGGGCACGGTGTTCGGCGCGGTGAGCGGCGCGCTGGCCTTCACCTTCCTGAGCCCCCTCGCCGAGTCGGTGGGGCACGCCATTCCCCTCGTCAACCAGCTCACCTCCGCGCAGCAGTCGACGGTGCTCCTGTCCGTCGTGGTGGTGCTGGTGCTGGTGCTGGAGCCCCTGGGGCTTTTCGGCGTGTGGCTGCGAGTCAAGCGGTACTTCCAGGTGTGGCCGTTCCGTTACTGAGGGCGCGGCCCGAGACATGACGTTGACCCCGTAGAGGAGACTCACCATGAATCGCGTGTTGCTCGCTGTGCTGTTCGTATCTCTGGTGTCGGCGACCGGCGCCCAGGCCCAACAGGCGGATTTCCGGGACTACGAAGCGGGTTTCTTCGTGCCGAACCGCAGTGTCATCGCCCACACGTACCTGCGCCACGCGTCCGCCTCGGGTGACCGGGACTTCTCCCAGACGCAGGCGGCCTTCCGCGCCACGTACGTGCTCAAGCACGACAGCGGGCTCGTGGTGGTGCCCTTCGACATCAGCATGCCGGTGGTGGACGTCACGGTGTTCCAGGCCAACCCGGCGTCGCCGGCCGCGCCGAAGACGGCGCTCCGGGCCTCGGGCGTGGGTGACCTGACGTACATCCCCACGGTGGGCTACGGCCTCATCCAGGACGCGGAGACCAATACCCATACGTGGTTCGCCTTCACGCCGTACGTCACCATCCCGGTGGGCAGCTATGACAGCAACAGGTTCCTGAACATCGGCAGCAACCGGTGGACGGTGCGCCCGCAGCTCGTGGTGGGCCAGCGCTTCCTCAAGGCCTTCACGCTGGAGGCGATGGTCAACGTGGGCATCCACGGGGACAACGACGAGTTCCCGGTGCTGGCGGGCGCCGAGGTCGCCAAGCTGACGTTGAGCCAGTCGCCGTCGCTCGGCGGCGTCCTCGCGGCGGGCATGGACCTGTCCCAGAGCTTCTTCACGGGCGCGGCGCTGTACATTGACCGGAACGGGCAGCGCACCGTCGAGACACCGGTGGGCGAGGTGGAGGTCGCCCCGAAGCAGACCGTCAGCTCGCTGCGCCTGACGATGGGCCTGCGCATCGAGAAGCTGACCACCGTCATGCTCCAGTTCCAGCCGGACATCTACGCGTCGTCGGGCATCACCAAGGGCAACTTCGTCGGCGCCCGCCTCACGCACGTGTTCTTCTAGGACGTCACGGAGGCGCACCGGGAGTGTGTCCCCGGTGCCCTCCCCCGCTGTGGAACTGTTGACAGACGCATCCTTGTATAACCCGCGATGCCAGAAATCCTCGTCCAGTGGCATGCTGGCCGCCGGACTCGAGGAGGCGCGCGATGATCGACGTCATCAAGGTGGCAAAGCAGCTCAAGAGCGCGGTGCTGGCGGATCCGGAGCACTTCTACACGAACGAGACGGGCGCCTGGGTCGCCGGCATGCCCTCGCCGAAGGAGATCCAGATCCGCACGGGGCGCGAGCCGTATTGGATCAACCTCGGCTATTGGCGCGACGTGGAGCGCGTGGACGAGAACAACGTCGAGCGCGTGGGTGAGCTGTTCAAGGAGGCCCAGTCGCAGATGGCGCACCTGCTGGCGAAGACGGCGCGCCTGGGGCCCGGGGACACCGTGCTGGACTGCGGCTTCGGCTACGCGGACCAGGACCTGCTGTGGGCGGAGCAGTACCACCCCTCGCGCATCACCGGGGTGAACATCACGCCGAACCAGGTGCGCATCGGCCGCGAGCGCGTGCGGCTCACGGGGCTGGACGGGGTGATCCGGCTGCTGGAGGGCTCGGCGACGGCGCTGCCCTTCGGAGCCAACGAGTTCAGCGTCGTCTTCGCGCTGGAGTCCGCGATGCACTTCCGCACGCGCAGCGACTTCCTGCGCGAGGCCTTCCGGGTGCTGCGGCCGGGAGGGCGGCTGGTCATGGCGGACATGTGCATGAAGACGGACCGGGAGTCGGGCGCGGGGCTGCGGCGCCGCCTGCGCTACCGCTACTGGCGCGGCCGGATTGCCTTCCCGGAGGTCAACGTCTGGACGACGCAGCGCTACCTCGCGGAGCTGGCGGGGGCGGGCTTCAAGAACGGTCGGCTGGACTCCATCGCCGCGGACGTCTACCCGGGGGTCAACACCGCGATTGTCGCGCTGCGGGGCATGGCGGCCGTGGCGCGCCAGCCCGGCACCGTCACCGTCGACAAGGTCCGCCAGGACGTGCTGAAGGCCCGGCTGACGCCTGTTGATCAGCTCCAGTGGAGCGACCTCTTCAACTGCGACGAGTACGCGGTGGTGTACGCCGAGAAGCCGTGAACCGTCCCCGCCCGGCGCTGCCTCCGAGACGCCAGCGCCGGTCGCGAACGTGCGTAGTCCTGGCTGCGGCGCTGCATCCGAGACGCCAGCGCCGGGTGCAAACGTTGGTGGCTCTGGCTGAGACGCTGCGCTCATGACGCCTGCGCCTGGCGGCAACGCCTGTGGCTCCGACTTCGTGGAATCCGGCGGAGGGCTTCCTCCATGAGGACCACCGGAGTCCTCGGCCCTGGCCAGGGCGAGCCAGAGGGCCTCTCCCGACTCGGCGATGTCCTCCAGGTACACCGGCTCGTTGCGCTCCGCCGACGCCCGCGCCAGCTCCGTCAGCGTGCCCCAGACCAGGGCCTCACCCGCCCTGACGCAGCCGGGCCTCAGCGCTGCTTCCTGCTCGCCGTGCTGGAGCACTTCGCGCACCAGCGCCCGCGCCGCGCCGCCGGGCACCTGCTGGCCGGGGACCCTCGGATGCAGGAAGGTGAAGCTGAAGGGGCCGGGCTTGCCCAGCGCCCACTTCGCCATCGCGTTCCAGAAGACGAAGAAGGCCTCGCGGAAGGTGACGCCCTCCGCCCCGTGCTTGCAGATGTATGCCCAGTCCACGTCCTGGCAGAAGACGTTCTCGCTGAAGTCGCGCACCTCTTGAGCAAAGCGCGGCTTGCTGCCGTAGCGCCGGTACAGCGAGCCCACCGACATGCCCGCGGCCCGGGCCAGCTGCTCGGCCTTCACGTGCTCGTAGCCGTGCTGGCCCAGCACCTCCGCCGAGCTCTGCATCATCCCCGACAGGAAATACTCCGTGAACCCCATGCCCCTGCCCCTCCCGCCCCTCCGGGGCGGCCGTCCCGTGGAAGGAACGTTCCTTCCATGAAACCCTTCTACCGGAGGGGGCTGACATCACGGGTTGGATGCGAACGGAGCTACCTCCCCGGGTGGCCCGCGCCTGTCTGTGCTCAAGAGGTGGCGCTGCGCCGCTCTCGCGCGTCGGCTGCGTGGGCTCGGCTCAGGGCTTCGCGCAGCAGCGTGGCCACCCTCCTGAGCCCGTCGCCGCGCAGGAGGGTGTAGTGATCGCCCTCAACCGTGTGCACTTCCACTCCGCCCCGGGCCAGCGCCTCCCAGCCGTGCGGCCGTGACGCCGCGCTTGCCTCCAGGGAGAGCAGCGTCCCCGCGTAGGGCTGGGGCACGTAGCTCCACGCCGCGCGGAGGTTGTCCTCGAATACCTCCCGCAGCGTCGCCAGGGACTGGAGGCCCGACTCGGGAAGCGCCGCCGCGGTGCGGCCCGCTGCTTCGAGCACCCGCAGCGCCTCGTCAGGGACCATCCGTGACAGCTCCTCCTCTGAGCACGGAAGCTCGGCGCCCGTCGCGCGCAGCAGGTCGCGGTAGAAGAGCGCGCCCAGTCTCGCGGGCTCCAGCGACTCCGGAGTCATTGTCCCGTCGGGAGAGACGTTGATGTTCGCATACGAATCGATGAGCGCGACCAGGCCCACCTCTTCTCCCTGCACCTGGAGCTGGCGGGCCATCTCGTAGGCGAGGATGCCGCCCATGGACCAGCCGCCCAACAGGTACGGACCTCGCGGCTGCACGGAGCGCACGGTGTCCAGGTAGTGCGCGGCCATGGACTCCAGGCTGCCGAAGCGCGGTGCCTGTCCCTCCAGCCCCGGCGACTGCACGCCGTAGAACGGCTGGTCCGGCCCGAGCAGGTGCGCCAGCTCCGCGTACGCCAGCACCGTGCCGCCCACCGGGTGGATGCAGAAGAAGGGGCGCTTCGTCGTGCCACCTCGCAGCCGCACCAGCACGGACGCGGGGCCCTGCTCCCTGCGTAGCAGCTCCGCGATGTGCTCCACCGTGGCTCCCTGGAAGAGGGCCGCTACGGGAAGTGCTCGTCCCGTCAGCTCGCGAATCCGAGCCAGCAGGCGCATGGCCAGCAGCGAGTGGCCTCCCAGTTCGAAGAAGTCATCGCGGATGCCCAGTGGGTGCTGGCCCAGCACTTCCTCCCAGATGCGAACGAGCTGCAGCTCCATGGAAGTCCGCGGCGCGACCCGGATGCGAGTGGACTCCAGCGCCGGGCCTTCCGGCGCGGGCAAGGTCTTGCGGTCCACCTTGCCGTTGGGCGTGAGGGGCAGTGCCGGTAGCGTAACGAAGGCCGAGGGCACCATGTACTCGGGCAGCTTCGACTGCATGTGCGCACGGAGCTCCGCCACTGCGGGCGCGTCAGCTCGGGGGACGAAGTACGCGACGAGCCGCTTGTCTCCGGGCCCGTCCTCGCGAGCCACCACCACTGCCTCGCGCACCGCGGGGTGGCGCAGCAATGCGGACTCCACCTCACCCAACTCAATCCGGAAGCCTCTCAGCTTCACCTGCCCGTCCAGGCGGCCAGAGAACTCGATGCGCCCGTCCCCAAGCCACCGCGCCCTGTCTCCCGTGCGGTACAGGCGCGCACCGGGCTCCGGGCTGAAGGGGTGCGGAATGAAGCGCTCCGCCGTCAGCTCCGCACGGCCCAGGTAGCCCCACGCCAGTCCGTCTCCTCCCGTGTACAGCTCGCCCCATACGCCCACCGGCACCGGCTCCAACGCCTCGTCCAGCAGGTACACCTGCGTGTTGGAGATGGGCCGGCCGATGGACACGGTGTGCCCCACCTCGTCTGGTGCCGTCATTGGATGGCAGCAGGTGAAGGTGGTGTTCTCCGTCGGGCCATACCCGTTGACGAGCATGCGGCCCTGGGAGAGTCGTGCTCTCACTGCGGTGGGAGACAGCACGTCGCCGCCCGCGAGCACCTGCCGCACGTGCGCGAGGGCCTCGGGCTGTGTGGCCATCATCTGCTCGAAGAGAGCGGCGGTGAGCCACAGCGTGGTGATGCCGTGCCGCACCAGTGCCTGGCCCAACTCCTCCAACGAGGGCGCCGAGTCGGGGAAGAGCACCAGCTTCGCGCCGTGGAGCAGCGCGCCCCAGAGTTCCAACGTGGACGCGTCGAAGGAGATGGGGGCGAGTTGGAGAAAGACTTCGCGCTCTGACAGCTCGACGAAGTGCGAGCCCTTCACCAGGCGCACCACGCCCCGGTGCGGAATGGCCACGCCCTTGGGCCGGCCCGTCGAGCCCGACGTGTACATGACGTACGCAAGCGCATCGGCGGACGCGGGCACATCCAGGTTCTCCGCACCCTCCTGCGAGCCGGAAGCCGCTACGGGCTTCAGCGGCGCGTTCGGCACCTCCGCACTCTCCTGTGAGCCGGAAGCCCCTATGGGCTCCAGCGGCAGGATGTCCACGCGCAAGTCCGGTGGCAGACGCGACAGGAGCCTGGGCTGCGCCAGCAGTACCTGGATGCCCGAGTCCTCCACCATGAAGGCCAGCCGCTCGCTCGGGTACGCGCTGTCGAGCGGCACGTACGCACCGCCCGCCTTGAGGATGGCGAGCGTCGCCACCACCATCTCCAGCGAACGTCCCGCGCACAGGCCGACGCGAGCACCCGCTACCACGCCGCGCTTGCGCAGGTGGCGAGCGAGCTGATTGGCCCGCTGGTTCAGCTCCGCATACGTCAGCCGCGCGCCCTCGTACTCCACCGCCACGGCGTCCGACGTGCGCGCCACCTGCTCCTCGAACAGCAAATGAATGGACGCCTCGCGCGGGTACTCCGTACGCGTGTCATTCCACTCGACCAGGAGGCGGCGGCGTTCGGACTCGCCGAGCAGCGGCAGCGAGTCCACGCGCTGGCCGGGACGGGAGACGGCTCCTTGCAACAACCGCACGTAGTGCCCCGCCATGCGGGCCACCGTCTCCGCGTCGTGAAGCCCGGTGTTGTATTCCCAGTACGCCACGAGTCCCTGGGGCAGCTCGCGCACGAAGAGCGTGAGGTCGAACTTGGCCATGCCCGGCTCGAAGGACAGTTCTTCCGAGACAAGCCCCGGCAGCGCCATGGGCTCCGTCGAGCCGGTCATGACGAACGTGGCCTGGAATACCGGTGAGCGGCTCAAGTCACGCGCGGGCTGGAGTGCATCGACGAGGTGCTCGAAGGGCAGGTCCTGATGGGCGAAGGCGCCCAGGCAGGTCCTGCGCACCCGCGCCAGCAGCTCGCGGAAGGAGACGCCACCACTGGTGTCGGTGCGCAGGGCCAGCGTGTTGACGAAGAAGCCGAGCAGCGGCTCCACCTCGCGCCAGTTGCGACCTGAGATGGGCGACCCCACGATGAGGTCCGGCTGCCCGGTGTAGCGCGCGAGCAGCGCCTGGAAGCCTGCGAGCAGCGTCATGAAGAGCGTCACGCCCTCCTTCCGGCTCAGCTCGCGCAGCGCGCCCGCAAGCTCCGGCGGAAGTCGCATCGACAGGTGGGCGCCCTTGAAGGACTGCACGGGTGGACGCGGCCTGTCGGTGGGCAACTCCAGCACCAGCGGAGCCCCGGCGAGCTGTTCCTTCCACCAGGACGACTGCCGCTCCAGCACCTCGCCCTTCAGCCACTCGCGCTGCCACCGCGCGTAGTCCGCGTACTGCACCGGCAGCGTTTCCAGCGCCGGCGCTGCTCCCCTCACCCGAGCGCCGTACACGGCCGCCACTTCCTGCTCCAGCACGCGTGCCGACCAGCCGTCGAAGACGATGTGGTGCGCGCACCAGCACAGCACATGCGCTTCGGGAGATACGCGCAGCAACCTCGCGCGCAGCAGTGGGCCCCGCTCCAGGTCGAAGGGCCGGCGCGCCTCCTCCTCGACGCGGGCAAGGACATCCGCCTCCGCCACCTCCTCCACTTCCAGCTTCAGCTCAATGGACGTCTGGATTCGCTGCACCGGCCGACCGTCCACTTCCGCGAAGGTGGTGCGCAGCGCCTCGTGCCGCCGCACCACTTCCTGGAAGCCCGCCTCCAGCGCCGCCACGTCCAGCGGCCCCTTCAGCCGCACGGCATTGGGCATGTTGTACGAGAACCCACCCGCATCGATTTGCGAGACGAACCACAGCCGCTGCTGCGCGAAGGACTGCTCGGCCTCGCCGTCATGCGGCTGGTGCACCAGGGGCGGTGGGGGCTCGCCCCGCTCCTGCTCCAGTGCCGCCTCCAGCCGTCGCGCGAGCTGCGCCACGGTGGGGGCCTCGAACAGCACGCGCACGGGCAGCTCGCGGCCCACCACCTCGCGCAGGCGCGAGACGGCCCGGGTGGCCAGCAGCGAGTGGCCGCCCAGCTCGAAGAAGTGGCCGTCCGCTCCAACGCGCTCCATTCCCAGCAGCGGGCCGAAGACGCCGGCCACCACCTGCTCCATCGCCGTGCGCGGTGCCACGAAGCCTGCCTGCGCGCTCTCCGCCTTCGGCGCGGGCAACGCCTTGCGGTCCACCTTGCCCGTAGGAGCCAGCGGCAGCGTGGCGAGCGACACGAAGGCCGAGGGCATCATGTACTCCGGCAGCCGGGCCTTCAGCTGCTCGCGCAGTCCGGCGAGCTCCACCGACGGTCCCTCCTGCGGCACTACGTACGCCACCAGTCGCCGGTCTCCGGGCACGTCCTTGCGGACGATGGCCACCGCGTCGCGCACGCCGGGGAAGGCACGCAGCACCACCTCCACCTCGCCCAGCTCGATGCGGAAGCCGCGCAGCTTCACCTGTCCGTCCAGCCGGCCGAGGAACTCCACGTTCCCATCCGCCAGCCATCGCGCCCGGTCTCCCGTGCGGTACGTGCGCTCCCCGAAGCTGCCTCCGAGGACGTCCGGGACGAAGCGGTCCGCCGTCAGGTCCGGCCGCCCGTGGTAGCCATGCGCGAGGCTCTCGCCCGCGACGTACACCTCGCCGGGCACGCCGATGGGACAGGGCTCGCCCCGCGCGTCCAGTACCTGGAGCCGCACATTGGGAATGGGCTGCCCCACCGGAGGCAGCGCGGGCCACGACGAAGGAGGACCGGACGCGCGCCACGCCGTGACGACGTGGGCCTCCGAGGGCCCGTACTGGTTCTCCAGCACGCACCCGGGGAGCCGCTCGAAGAAGGCCACCAGCGCCGGAGTCACCTGGAGCTGCTCGCCCGCCGTCACCACCTCGTTGAGCGGGGGCAATTCCGCCTCGTTGAGGGCCGCGTCACACAGCGCCTGCAGCGCGACGAAGGGCAGGTACAGCCGCTCCACGCGGTGCCGCACCATGTAGCGCAGCATGGCGGTGGGGTCCTGGCGCAGTGGCGGCGTCATCAGCAGCACCCGCCCGCCCAGGCACCAGGTGCCGAACATCTCCTGGAAGGAGACGTCGAAGTTGAGCGAGGCGAACTGGAGCGTGGTGGCGTCCGGCTTCACCGAACGCTGGAGCAGCCACCACAGCATGTTGCCCACCGCGCGGTGGGACATGACGATGCCCTTGGGCCGGCCGGTGCTGCCCGAGGTGTAGACGAAATAGCAGTGCGTCTCCGGAGACACCTCCACCGGCGGGACGTGGGTGGGACGGGCGGCAATGGCGTCCGCAGCCTCACCCAGACGCAGCAGTCGCGCGCCCGTGCCGGAAGGCACCGCCGAGACGAGATGCCCGTGCGCCACCACCACCGGTGCGCGAGTGTCCTCCAGCATCAGCGCGAGGCGCTCGGAGGGCCATGTCGGGTCCAGCGGCAGGAAGGCCGCACCCGCCTTGAGCGTGGCCAACACGGCCACGGGCATGTCCAGGCTGCCGCGGTCCAGGCACAGGCCCACCGAGCCATTGGGGTGCACACCGAGCGCAATGAGGTGATGCGCGAGCTGATTCGCGCGCGCCTCCAGCTCCGCGTAGGTGAGTGAGCTCGTGCCGTCCGTCACCGCCTCGGCATGCGGCGTGCGCTCAACCTGGGCCTCCACCCAGCGATGCATGAGGCCCGGGACGTAGGTGGCGTCCTCTCGTGCGCCCCACTCAAGCAACAGCTTGCGGCGCTCGGCCTCGCCCAGCAGGGGCAGGGCATCCACGCGCTGGCCAGGATGGGACACGGCGCCTTGCAACAGTCGCACGTAGTACCCGGCCATGCGGGACACCGTCTCCGCGTCGTAGAGGTCGGTGTTGTATTCCCAGTACGTCTCCAGCCCACGCGGCGTGTCCCACGCGAAGAGGGTCAGGTCGAACTTCGCCGTGCCGGGCTCGAATGGAAGGTCCTCGGCGGTGACGCCGTGCAGGGCCAGCGGCTTCGGCGTGCCCGGCATGACGAACATGACCTGGAACAGCGGCGAGCGGCTCAAGTCTCGCGTGGGTTGCAGCGCATCGACGAGGTGCTCGAAGGGCAGGTCCTGATGGGCGAAGGCGCCGAGGCATGCCTTGCGCACGCGGCCCAGCAGCTCGCGGAAGGTCGTGCCCTCCGTGTCCACCCGCAGCGCGAGCGTGTTGACGAAGAAGCCGAGCAGCGGCTCCACCTCGCGCCAGTTGCGGCCGGAAATGGGTGAACCCACGACGATGTCCGACTGGCCGCTGTAGCGCGCGAGTAGCGCCTGGAAGCCCGCGAGCAGCGCCATGAAGAGCGTCACACCCTCACGCCGGCTGAGTTGATGAAGGGCTCTCGCCAGGGTGTCCGGCAGCGGCACGCGCAGCAGCGCACCCCGGAAGGACTGCGCGGGAGGACGTGGCCGGTCGGTGGGCAGCTCCAGCACGGGCGGTGCCCCGGCGAGCTGCGCCTTCCACCAAGACAACTGCCGCTCCAGTACGTCGCCCACGAGCCACTCGCGTTGCCAGCGCGCGTAGTCCGCGTACTGCACTGGCAGCGACTCCAGCCGCGGCGCTTCTCCGCGCAGCCGGGCCGAGTAGGACTCCGAGAGCTCCTGGTACAGCACGTCGACGGACCAGCCATCGAAGACGATGTGGTGCACGCACCAGAGCAGCGCGTGGTCTTCCGGAGCCACGCGCAGGAGGCGCACGCGCAGCAGCGGGCCGCGCTGGAGGTCGAAGGGCTTCCTGGCCTCCTGCTCCACCTCGGCGAGGACGTCCGCCTCGGCCAGGTCCTCCACGTGCAGCTTCAGCTCATGGGGCGCGTGGATGCGCTGCACGGGCCGGCCATCCACCTCCGCGAAGGTGGTGCGCAGCGACTCGTGACGCCGCACCATCTCCTGGAAGCTGGCCTCCAGCGCGCCCACGTCCAGCGGCCCCTTCAGCCGCAGGGCGAAGGGGATGTTGTACGAGAAGCCGCTCGCGTCGAGCTGCGAGATGAACCACAGCCGCTGCTGCGCGAAGGACTGCACCGCTTCACCGCCGTGCGGCTGGTGCACCAGCGGAGACGCCCCTGCCCCATCCGCCTCCTCCAGGCGTCGCGCGAGCTGCGCCACCGTGGGAGCCTCGAAGAGGGCGCGCACGGGCAGCTCGCGGCCCACCACCTCGCGCAGGCGCGAGACGGCCCGGGTGGCCAGCAGCGAGTGGCCGCCGAGCTCGAAGAAGTGGCTGTCTGCCCACACGCGCTCCCGTCCCAACAGGGGGCCGAACACACCGGCCACCACCTGTTCCATCGCGGTGCGCGGGGGCACCCTTTCCCCTGCGTCCTCGAGGTCCGGTGCGGGCAAGGCCTTGCGGTCCACCTTGCCGTTGGGCGTGAGGGGCAGTGCCGGTAGCGCGACGAAGGCCGAGGGCACCATGTACTCGGGCAGCTTCGACTGCATGTGCGCACGGAGCTCCGCCACTGCGGGCGCGTCAGCTCGGGGGACGAAGTACGCGACGAGCCGCTTGTCTCCGGGCCCGTCCTCGCGAGCCACCACCACTGCCTCGCGCACCGCGGGGTGGCGCAGCAGTGCAGACTCCACCTCACCCAATTCGATGCGGAAGCCTCGCAGCTTCACCTGTCCGTCCAGGCGGCCAGAGAACTCGATGCGCCCGTCCCCAAGCCACCGCGCCCTGTCTCCCGTGCGGTACAGGCGCGCACCGGGCTCCGGGCTGAAGGGGTGCGGAATGAAGCGCTCCGCCGTCAGCTCCGCACGGCCCAGGTAGCCCCACGCCAGTCCGTCTCCTCCCGTGTACAGCTCGCCCCATACGCCCACCGGCACCGGCTCCAACGCCTCGTCCAGCAGGTACACCTGCGTGTTGGAGATGGGCCGGCCGATGGACACCGTGTGCCCCACCTCGTCCGGTGCCGTCATCGGGTGGCAGCAGGTGAAGGTGGTGTTCTCCGTCGGGCCGTACCCGTTGACGAGCATGCGGCCCTGCGACAGCCGCGCTCGCACGGCGGTGGGCGACAGCACATCGCCTCCCGCGAGCACCTGCCGCACATGCGCCAGGGCCTCAGGTTGCGTGGCCACCATCTGCTCGAAGAGAGCGGCGGTGAGCCACAGCGTGGTGACGCCGTGCCGCACCAGTGCCTGGCCCAACTCCTCCAACGAGGGCGCGGAGTCGGGGAAGAGCACCAGCTTCGCGCCGTGGAGCAGTGCGCCCCAGAGTTCCAACGTGGACGCATCGAAGGAGATGGGGGCGAGTTGGAGGAAGACTTCGCGCTCTGACAGCTCGACGAAGTGGGCGCCCTTCACCAGGCGCACCACGCCCCGGTGCGGAATGGCCACGCCCTTGGGCCGGCCCGTCGAGCCCGACGTGTACATGACGTACGCAAGCGCATCGGCGGACGCGGGCACATCCAGGTTCTCCGCACCCTCCTGCGAGCCGGAAGCCCCTACGGGCTCCAGCGGCAGGATGTCCACGCGCAAGTCCGGAGGCAGACGCGACAGGAGCCTGGGCTGCGACAGCAGCACCTGGACGCCCGAGTCCTCCACCATGAAGGCCAGCCGCTCGCTCGGGTACGCGCTGTCGAGCGGCACGTAGGCACCGCCCGCCTTGAGGATGGCGAGCGTCGCCACCACCATCTCCAGCGAACGTCCCGCGCACAGGCCGACGCGAGCACCCGCCACCACGCCGCGCTTGCGCAGATGGCGAGCGAGCTGATTGGCCCGCTGATTCAGCTCCGCATACGTCAGCCGCGCGCCCTCGTACTCCACCGCGACGGTGTCCGGCGTGCGTGCTGCCTGCTCCTCGAACAAGGCGTGGACACACGTGTCGCGTGGATATTCCGTCCGCGTGTCATTCCACCGCACGAGGAGCTGCTGGCGCTCATCTTCGGAGAGCAGCGACAACTCCGACACGCGCCGCTCCGGCCGTGCGACGGCTTCACTCAGCAGCCGCGCATGGTGCTCCGCCATGCGGGCCACCGTCTCCTTATCGAAGAGCGCGGTGCTGTACTCCCACAGACCCACGAGCCCCTCGGGCGTCTCGCGCACGAAGAGCGTCAGGTCGAACTTCGCAACCCCGGGCTCGAAGGCGACATCCGAGGCGCGAACGCCTGGGAGCTTCAGCTCGGCACCGGGCTCGCCCTGGAGCGCGAAGGCGGCCTGGAAGACGGGCGTGCGGCTCACGTCGCGGGTGGGCTGGAGCGCATCCACCAACTTCTCGAAGGGCAGGTCCTGGTGCGCGAAGGCACCGAGGCACGTCTTGCGCACCCGGGCCAGCAGCTCCTGGAAGGACGCGCCTTCCGTGTCGACGCGCAGGGCCAGCGTGTTGGCGAAGAAGCCGACCAGCCCCTCCAGCTCATACTGACTTCGCCCCGCGACCGGCGAACCCACGACGACATCCGTCTGCCCGCTATAGCGCGAGAGCAGCGCCTGGAAGCCCGCGAGCAGCGTCATGAAGAGCGTCACGCCGGCCTTGCGACTCACCTCGCGCAGCGAGCTCGCCAATGCCTCCGGCAGCGGCACGCGCAGGAGCGCACCGTGAAAGGACTGCACGGGAGGGCGCGGCCTGTCCGTGGGCAGCTCCAGCACGGGCGGTGCTCCGGCGAGCTGCGCCTTCCACCACGACAACCGCCGCTCCAGCACCTCACCCTCGAGCCACTCGCGCTGCCACTGTGCGTAGTCCGCGTACTGCACCGGCACGGGCTCCAGCCCCGCCTCCCCTCCCCTCACCCGCGCGCCGTACACCGCGGCCACCTCCCGCTCCAGCACGCCCATGGACCAGCCATCGAAGACGATGTGATGCACGCACCAGAGCAGCACGTGGTCTTCCGGAGCCACGCGTAGGAGGACCACGCGCAGCAGCGGGCCGCGCTCCAAATCGAAGGGCCTGCGCGCCTCCTCCTCGACGCGGGCAAGCACCTCCGCCTCCGCCACCTCCTCCGCTCGCAGCTTCAGCTCAATGGACGCGTGGATGCGCTGCACGGGCTGGCCGTCCACCTGCGCGAAGGTGGTGCGCAGCGACTCGTGCCTCCGCACCACCTCCTGGAAGCCCGCCTCCAGCGCCGCCACGTCCAGCGGCCCCTTCAGCCGCGTGGCGAATGGCGCGTTGTACGCGAAGCCTCCCGCGTCGAGCTGCGCGAGGAACCACAGCCGCTGCTGCGCGAAGGACTGCACCACCTCGCCGCCGTGGGGCTGGTGCCTCACCGTCGGCCTGCGTCCCGCTCCGTCCACCCGCTGCCGTACGCCCTCGCCCGCTGGAGGATGTGTCTGCATCATGGTGCACCTGACCTCGCGCCAGCCCGGCTGGACGCGCCAGGCGCGCCCCGGGGGAATCCAGGTGAAGAAACAGTCTGCTGTGTGAGGGCGCGGAACCGGCGGCGTCAGTCCAGGCGCGCCGTGCGCAGGGCCGCCTGAGAGCCGTGCGCCGGCAGGAGCTCGTCATAGGGATTCATCGCGTCCCCCGACAGGCTCTCCAGCTCCACCTCCGTGCCCAGCCCGAGCTCCCGCGCGCGCCGCGTGAGGGCCCGCGTCACCACCTGGTCCTCCAGCGCGAAGCCCGTGGAGTCGAACACCGTGGAGCGCTTGCGCCAGTCCGCGTAGCGCTCCGGATGCTGGATGACTTCGATGATGCAGGGGCCAATCTGCTCCGGCCGCAATTGCTGGCACTCACCCTCGACGAGTGCCTGCTCCAGGAAGTCCGGGCACACGAGGCTGCGCTCCAGCAGCGACAGCGGCAGCTCGATCTTCCCCGGCAGGTCCGAGCCCACCGCGTTGATGTGCACCGACGGCTTGAAGCGGCCATCCGACATGACGGGGCCCTCGCCCACGCCCACCGAGGTGACGGTGCAGATGATGTCCGACTCCGCCTCCAGCTCCTCCAGCGACGCCGGGCGCACGTCCAGCCCGAGGAAGCCCACGCGCCGCAGGTAGGTGCGCAGCACGCCCAGGTCCACGTCGTACGCGAGCACACGCTCGATGCGAAACAGGCGAGACAACGCGTGCAACTGCGTGACGGCCTGGGCCCCGCAGCCCACCATGCCCACCACGCGGCTGTCCGGGTCCGCCAGGTACTTGCTGGCAATCGCCGACGCCGCGCCCGTGCGCAGCGCCGTGGGCAGCACGCCGTCCATCAACTCCATCAGCCGCCCGGTGGCGCAGTCGTACACGCTATTGGTGGCGATGATGGTGGGAACCCCATAGCGGTGGGGATTGTTCGGGTTGTAGCCCACCACCTTGATGGTGATGGACTCGCCGTGCTGCATCACCGGCATCCACTCCAGCACGCCGGTGCGCTCGTTGCGCAGCGTGAAGCCGTCCCGCTTGCGAGGCTCCGTGCGCTCCGTGTCGAAGTGGCGGAACGCCGACTCCAGCGCCTCGATGACGGTGTCCATCAAGGCGTCGATTCCCTCCGTCTGCACGAGCTTGCGCAGGTCGGCCTGCGTCACGAGGAGTGTCTTCACGCGCGCTCTCCTGGGGGGCGGGAGGTTGGGGGGACGAGAAGTGGACGCACTCTGCCACCATCCAGGGCTTACTGTTAAGTCAGCGATCCAATCTAAATTGGATTTAACAGAAATACCTGCATTCAACTTCTTCAATGCCATGCATCACGTGGGAGCGGGTGCGCGACTGGGCGCTCCCCCTTCATCCAGACGCGCGCATTCCGCCGCCTGCTCCTACAGTGCGTCTCTGGCGAGAGGGTGCTCCGTGGGTCACACCCTTCAAGCGAGGGAGGACGTGGATGCAGAATGAAAGGCAGCACATGGCCGCGCTGGGCTTCGACGAGCAGGAGCTCTCCAGCCGCCGCACCTATTTTCAACTCGGTGATGAGGACCTGGCCCGGCTGAAGTCGCTCCGGCCCTTCGCGGAGCGGCACAACGACGCCATCGTCGACGCCTTCTACAACGAGCTGCTCCTCAAGCATGACGAGAGCCGGCTCTTCTTCCGCGACCCGGCCGTCCTGCAGCGGGCCTCCAGCGCGCAGAAGCGCTACTTCCTCCGGCTCTTCTCCGGCGTGTGTGACCTGGCCTACGTGGCGGACCGGCTGCGCGTGGGCACCACGCACCAGCACCTCAACGTCGCTCCCAAGTGGTACCTCGGCGCCTACGCCCACTATCTGCGTCTCATCGACCAGCGCCTCTACCAGGAGCTGGGTGACACACCCGAGACGGAGACGCTCATCCGGAGCATCCAGAAGCTCGTCTTCTTCGACATGTCCGTCGCCATCGAGACGTACATCGCGGCGGGCGTGGAGGCGATTGAGCGGCACCAGGCGGCCATCCGCGAGCTGTCCACTCCCGTCATCCAGCTCTACGAGCGCGTGCTGCTGTTGCCGCTCATCGGGACCATCGACGGGCTCCGTGCCCGGCAGATGGTCGAGCGGGTGCTGGAGCGCGTGGTGAAGACGCAGGCCAGGGTCATCATCCTGGACATCGCGGGCGTGGCGGTGGTGGACACCAGCGTGGCCAACCACATCATCCAGACGATGGAGGCGGTGCGCCTCTTGGGCGCCAACACCATCCTCAGCGGCATCCGCCCGCAGGTGGCGCAGACGCTGGTGCAGCTCGGGGTGGACTTCTCCGCCATGCACACCTGCGCCAGCCTGCAGGAGGGCCTGGAGCTGGCGCTGGACATGACGGGCCGGGTGATTCGCGCCCGGGGGAAGTGACGCGTCACGCGCTGACTTCCGGCCCTCCCCGCGGCTCGACACGGGACTGGAGGAGGCCCGCGTCCTCCGCGAGTGGAGCCGTGAGCGAGGACGCCTCCTCGGAGGCCTCGGGCCGGACCACGCTCCGCACCAACCACAGGCAGGGACACGGGCCCTGCTCGGGCCGGCACGTCCCTGCCGGGTCCCCTCTCATCCAGGACTCTCGCCACCTGGCGCAGAGGGCCTCGTGTTCGGCGTCGCCCGGCTCATTGAAGCCGTTGTTGCGGTAGAGCACGGCCTCATCCGCCTCCCGCTTCTTGTCGTCGAGGGAGGCGTTCCGGGCCCCGTGGACATGGACCGCCAGCCGCGCCACCTCTCCATCCGACGGAGCCGGCCACCCATCCCATCTGACGAGCGCGGCCAGGAAGGCGTCGCCGATGCCCGCGCCCCAGAAGCCGGATGGCACGTAGAAGTCATTCGAGTCCCAGGCCTCGAACCGGCTCCCCTCCCCCAACTCCTCCTTCCGCACGCGCACCAGGGCCAGTTGGATGTCGACGTCGCGGTCCCCATAACGGACCGCGTGGATGAAGGAGAGCAGCCGCGCGCCGTCGCTCACGGAGAGCTCACCCCGCTCCTTCAGCCAGCCGGACATCGCCAGTCCCCTGGCGTGCTCGCGAGTCACCTGCTCCACCCGGGCCGCGGTTCCGGCCCGCTCGAGGCCGAACCGCTGCTCGAGGAAGCGCGTGAAGCGCTTCGGGTACAGGGCCTTGAGGAGGGGCCACCACATCCGGAAGAGCGGCGCGTGCGTCCAGCGCGCGAAGTAGTTCATCAGCCCCAGGTAGGCGGGATGGTTGTACCGCTCGGCGAGGTCCTCGCTGAGGAACACCTCCTCCATGAAGAGGAGGGCCCGGCGGCTCGCCTGCAGGGACTCGGAGATGTCCGCGGCCTCGGGCCAGGCCGGAGTCTCGCGGGGCCTGCTCCCCCGTTGCCGTGACAGGCCTTCGAGGAACACCTCCTCCTCGAAGACCTCTCGCAGCAGCCGGTAGGCCCCCGCCTTGTGCAGCAGCGCGTCGATTTCCGCCGCTCGCGACGCGAAGCGCGCGAAGCGCTCCGAGTACCCGGCGGGCAGCGGGAGCCACTCCCGGCGGGCCTGGGCGAAGAGGACGGGGCCCAGCATGTCCGGGTCCTCCCGGGCGACCCGGTCCAACTGGCTCAGGACGGGCTGGAACGCGGACTCGGCCACGTGCTCGCCCAGCCTGCGGTACGACTCCCACTGGGCCTCGTCGTAGAACTGGTCCCCGGTCGACTCATGCGGGAAGGCGTCGTTACGCGCCTTGTACTGGGCGACGTCCGCCGGCTCGTTGCCCGTCAGCGTGGGCTTGATCATCAACAGCACCCCGGTGTCTCCCGTGGGGTAGTGGATGTCTCCGGCCACCATCCGTTGCCGGGCCCGTCCATGGTCGTCGGGGCGCAGTGGCGACAGGTCGATGTCGATGTCCACCCCGAAGTCCTCGCGGACGCGCCGCACGGCGTTGCCGAAGTCGTCGAAGGCGACATCCGGGTCCATGCCGCAGTCGGACACGAGGATGTAGCGGCAGTGCCGGCGGACCAGCTCGTAGAGCGCCAGGTTCTCGAAGTGCCCGCCGTCGGAGAGGTGGACGTCCCGGCCCTGCGCTCGCGACATGCCGAACATCTCCTTGTAGAAGGGCAGTCCGAGGGTCAGCGCGTCGAACCAGCGCGGCCCGCGGCCTCGCGTCGGGTGAGGCCACCACAGTCCCAGGCGCAGGTTGAAGGCGGTCATCAGGAACGTGACGGCCGGCCCGAGCCGCTTGGATTGCGCGCCCATGTTCGAGTTGAAGGCCGCGCCCGATGCCGTCATCGCCGACGCGAGCGAGGGAGCTCCGCCTTCGCGCCTTCCCGCGCCGTCGGAGCTCCAGCGCGCCCATTCGTGGGCCACGCTCATGCCCACCGGTGAGAGGACGGCGCTCTGCGCCCCGCGCTCCAGGTTGCGCAGCGGGTCCTTCGGCCGAAGGTCATTGGCCGCGCAGCAGATGAGGTGCAGGGGCCGCGCCCACGGGCCACCGGCGAGCTCGGTCAGCGGCAGGTCGTCCCCGCTGCACTCGCCCGACGGCTCCGTCTGGCTCCGCCCCGGGTTGGACGCGCCCAGGTAGGCGCACGCGAGCCGCGAGCGGTAGAAGGGGTGCAGCCCCACCCGCGTGGTCTCGAAGTAGAGCAGCGTCGCGACGGTGGCCGCGGCGGCCATCCCGAACAGCAGCGGCAGCCAGTGGTCCTGCCGCGCGTGGATGACCAGGGCCACCACCCCGATGAGGAGCAGCGCCACGATGAAGCACGCCAGGAGCCGGAGCGCGATTGGCTTCATGCGCTCGCGCCTGTCCGGCATGGCCGGCCGGCTCGGCTGGTGGCTCAGGAGCTTCTGCCCGCGGGCGAGCACCTTCATGAGGATGCCGACCACGGTCACCAGCCCGGCGATGGAAGGCGCCTCCAGCTTCTGGCTCAGCCACGCCCCCGCGAGCCAGCATCCCGCCATGCCCGTCCAGAGCGCGGCGAGCATGAGCAGCCGGCTGATGGCCCGCCCGAAGGCCGCCATCCAGGCGGGCTGCGCACCCCGGCCCCAGTTCGAGAAGAAGAAGCGGAGGAGCACGAGCGCGCCCGCCGCCGCGCCCCACACGGCGGCCGGATGGAAGAGGGACTGAAAGACATGCCGGTCCGGCATGGCCCAGGACTCGGAGTGCCACCGCAGCAGGTCGGCCATCGGCGTCATGTTCGCGCCCGCCGCGAAGCGCCACGCGAAGGCCACGGTGAGCACCACGCCGCACACGCCCGCGAGGAAGTACGCGCCGGGCCCCTCCAGCGTGAGGCGATCCTCGCCCAGCTCCCTCCTGCGCCACCACCACTCGCCCTGCACCAGCTCCACGGTGGTCACCAGGAAGAAGAACAGGAGGCCACCGCGCAGCCACACCGCGCCGAGCGCCAGCCCACACGCCATCAGCGAGATGAAGGGGCGCTTCAGGGGCCCTCTCGCCAACAGGGGCGGAATGAACAATGCGAGCCAGGATAGCGACCCTGGGAGGCTGCCCTGCCCACCGACGAGCGCCACCCGCCCGGGGACGAGGGCCGCGCGTGCGAGCCCCTCCCAGGCGAGGACCGCCAGCACCAGCAGCGCCAGTGTCGTCAGCAGCGAGGGGATGATGGCGCTCAGCACGGAGGAGACCATTCGCCCCGTGTCGGAGTTCAGCAGCCCCGGCCTCGGGCGCAGGAAGTTGCTGAACTCGCGCAGGTGGCGGATGGGCAGCGGCTCCATTCCGCCAGCCGCATCGGTTCCCAGTGGAAAGAGGCTCTTCTTCTTCCGCTCGGCTTCACGCTCCTGCCCGGCCCGCGGCTCCTGCTCGGCGCGCCCCGTGCGCGCGCGCCACGCCGTCCAGAACCCCCCGATGTACCCGCCGCCCGACACCGTCGCGAGATAGTGGAAGACTCCCAGCAGCTCCAGCTTCGCGAGTCCCTGCAGGAGCCCGAGGTTGAAGGTCGCGCTGCGGATGCCGCCTCCGGAGAGCGCGAGCCCGAAGAGGCTCTCCCGGGGATGCTCCACCCACGTCGTCGCCTTCCCCTTCGTCCGCTTCCGGGGCTCCGCAGGAGGCGCTCCCGCCGGGCGTGGGTGTTGTCCAGGGTGGATGGCCTCCAGCTCGGCCTCCACGAGCTCCTCGAAGTTCGAGCCGGACGCAACCTCCAGTCCCGCGTGCGTCTCCATGGCGCTGTCCCCCCAGGCCATGTGTCTGCCTCACACCCGCTCCGGCCAATGACCGGGTGGAGCAGGTCCCGTCCGCACGAGGGCCGGGAGGCGCGCGTGCCTGGCGGCGCCCCGCCTGTCGCGCCTCAGGGGCCCTGATTCTCGCGGACGGCGGCGGCCGTCTGGTCCAGCTCCGCGGACAGGAGCACCAGCACGTCATCGAGCGACACGAGCCCCGCTACGCGCCCCTGCCCGTCCACGATGGGCAGGCGGCGCACGCCGTGTTTCTTGAAGGCGAACAGCGTCTCGTCGAGCGAGGTGTCCACACGGACGATGACGGGCTCGGACGTCATCGCCGCCGCGACGGTGACGGTCGTCGCGTCCGCCCGCTCGGCCACCACCCGCGTGACGATGTCCCGGTCGGTCAACAGGCCCACCGGGCGCAGGTCGTCCTGCACGACGACGAGCGCGCCCACGTGCTGCTCGCGCATCCGCTCGGCGGCCTCGGCCACGCTCTGGGTGGGCTGGATGATGGCCACCGTCTTGCGACAGAACCTTGCGAGCGACATTGACACCTCCCCGGACGCTGCGGGCGTGCGCCCGTCCGTACGGCCCCGACAGGGGTCGTCCCCGCGCACGTCCTCCTCCCCGGGAAAGCAGCGCACCCCATCCGCTGGATGCAACCCACCGCGCGCCAGCGGCGCGGCGAGCGCCCGCCATCCCATCCGGAGGCTTCGACCGCGACGTCCTGTCCGTGTGGAGACGCGAGCGCCTTCGCGGGTGCTCATGTTTCCCCCGACATGCCTCCCGCAGTACGCGCAGCACGGCCGCGCCCACGAGGAGAGACGCCGTGGAGAAGACGACGCAACCCCAGACAACCGTGCGCGACGCGCACCGGACGCCGCGCCCACCCCACCCTCCCCTGGAGCAGCCCACGTCGCTGCTGGGGCCGGCCCTTGGCGTGGGCGTGACGATGGGACCCTCGCTGGTGCTCGACCTCCTGTGGGCCTCGGCGGTGACGGCGACGCTGCTCGGCGGCCGCCCGCGTGGCCGTGCGTTCCAGGCGGCCAGCCGGGTGGGAGCGCTCATGCCCTGGGGCTGGCTGCTCGCCCGCCCGTGGGTGCTGTTCTGGGGCGCGACGCCGGAGGAGGTCCGCCGCGCCCTGCCTGGAGACGCGCTCGTGCCCAATCCAGTGGGCGGGGGGACGCGCGCCATCACCATCGATGCGCCTCCCGAAGCGGTATGGCCGTGGCTGGTGCAAATCGGTTACGGACGCGCGGGCTGGTACAGCTACGACTGGCTGGAGCGGGCCGCGGGGGCCGCGCACTTCGTCGAGGGCCACTCCGCGGACCACGTGCTCCCGCGGCTCCAGGGGCTGAAGGTCGGCGACGTCATCCCCATGAGCCGCTGGACGGGGATGCAGGTGGTGGAGCTGGTGCCTTCGCGCGCGCTCGTGCTGCGCTCCGCGATTGATGAGGAGGCCCCTGCCTGGGGCCTGTCGAGCTGGGCCTTCGTGCTCGAGCCGCTGGAGGGAGGGAGGACGCGGCTGCTCGTGCGCGGGAGGAGCGGCATGGAGCCGCGACGGTGGATGCAGCGGGTGCTCGCGCAGCTCATCGAGCTTCCGCATTTCGTCATGGAGCGGAGGATGATGCTCGGCTTGAAGGCGCGGGCCGAGAGGAGGACTCCAGTCTGATGTCCTTCCGGCCCGAGAACGCTTGCGACGGCGCGTGAGCGCATCCGGGCGTCACCAGCGGACACAGTGCTCCGGCTCCGGAACCATGGCCGGGCCCGGAGGGGGACACCACCCTTGGCGCCCCCTTTCAGGCGAGGTGATGCGATGGCCCGGTCATGGTGGAGCGTGTGTGTCTTGCTGTTGCTGGGAGGCCCGCTGGCCTGCGAGGTCGCTCCGTCGTCTGAATCCCTCGTGCGCCCGGGGAGCCGGGACGCCGCGCCGTCCGAGCGCCCGGAGGACGTCCAGGCCTCTGCCATCTTCGAGGCCACGCTGGCGCAGGAGCGCTCGGCGGAGCGCGGCGCGCTGAAGCCCGTGGAGCGGCTCGGAAAGCTGCTCTTCTTCGACCGCCGGCTCTCCGAACCCATGGGCCAGGCCTGCGCCGTATGCCATGGCCCCGAGGTGGGCTGGACGGGCCCCGACATGTTCATCAACCTCACCGGCTCCGTATACGAGGGCGCCGTGCGGGGCCGCTTCGGCAACCGCAAGCCGCCCTCGTCCGCCTATGCCACGACTGCCCCCATCTTCCACCCGCGGACGCTCGGGCGCGCGGAGTTCGTGGGCGGCAACTTCTGGGACGGCCGCGCCACGGGAGAGGAATTGGGCAACCCCGCCGCGGACCAGGCGCAGGGCCCCTTCCTCAACCCCGTGGAGCAGAACAATCCCAGCGAGGCCGTCGTGGTGGGCAAGGTGTGTCAGGGCCCCTACGGCGACCTCTTCCGCGCCGTCTACGGCGCCAGCATCTGCGGCGACGTACCGCGCGCGTACGACTCCATCGCCCGGGCCATCGCCGCGTACGAGGGCTCGTCCGAGGTCAACGCCTTCTCCTCGAAGTACGACGCATGGCTCGCCGGCCGCGCCCGGCTCACCGCCCAGGAGGAGTGGGGCCTGCGGCTCTTCGAGGGCAGGGCCCGTTGCGACACCTGCCACCCGAGCCAGCGCGGGCCCCGCGGCGAGCCGCCGCTCTTCACCGACTACAGCTTCGAGAACCTGGGCGTGCCCCGCAACCTGTTCAATCCCTGGTACTGGCAGCTCCAGTTCAACCCGGAGGGGCCCTTCTACGTGGACCTGGGCCTGGGCGCCTTCCTGCAGACGCGCGCGGAGTGGGCGTCGCGGGCGCGCGCCAACCTGGGCCGGGTCAGGGTTCCCACCCTGCGCAACGTGGACAAGCGCCCCTTCCCCGGCTTCATCAAGGCCTATACCCACAACGGCTACTTCAAGAGCCTCGAGTCACTCGTCCACTTCTACAACACGCGGGACGTGCTGCCGGTGTGCCTCGTGGGGACACCGGACATCCCCGGCACGGACTGCTGGCCCATGCCGGAGGTGGGGTTGAACCTCAACACCCGCGACGTGGGCGACCTGAACCTGTCGCCCCAGGAGGAGCAGGCCATCGTCGCCTTCCTGCGGACGCTGTCGGACGGCTACTTCCGTCGCGCCGCGGAGTGAGCATTCGAGGGGACGGCCCCTCTCGTGACTCCAGGCCCCACCCTTGCGCCGGAGCGAAGCGCCCCCATCGTGACAGGGGCGCCTCCGTGAGGGCGGGAGGGGACGTTGCCTCAGGCAAGGGCCCGATGGAACTGGCGCAGGTGGGGCTTCGGGCTGGCCCTGCTGGCGGCGGTCATCCTGGTGGCGGCGCGCGCCTCGGACGAGCGCGAGTTCGCGCGCCTGCTGAGGGACTCGGCCCCGGCCTGGCTGCTCGTCGCCGCGCTGCTCCAGGCGGCGACCTACCTGTCCCAGTCCGCCGTGTGGCGCTCCGTGCTGCGGCGGGCGCGCTTCCGCGTGCCGCTGGGCGCCCTGTACTCGCTGAGCTTCGCGAAGCTGTTCATCGACCAGGCCGTGCCGTCCGCGGGCATCAGCGGCTCGGCGCTCATCGTCCATGGCCTCGAGCGGCGCGGCGTGGCGCGCGGGCCGGTGATGGCGTGCGTGGTGGTGGAGACGATGACCAACTACACCGCGCTCATCCTCGCGCTCCTCGTCGCCCTGGGGCTGGCGGACTGGCTCGGAGAGGCGCGCGCGCTGGTATGGGCGTCCACGGGCGTGCTCATCGCGCTCACCTGCGTGCTCATCGCCTTCCTCGTGCGCCTGTCCCGGAGCACGGACCTCGAGCGCCGCCCGCGCGGCGTCGCGCGGATTCCCGGCGCGAGGACGCTCCTCGCGGCGCTCTCCCAGGCCCCACCCTCGCTCGCGCACAGTCCGCGCGTGCTGACGGAGGCCACCGGCTACAACTTCGTCATCCACCTGCTCGACGCCGCGACGCTGTGGGCCCTGCTGCGCTCCATTGGCGTGGAGGCGTCACCCACCGGCGTCTTCGCCGCCTTCATGCTGTCCACGCTGGCGAGGACGCTGGGCGTCATCCCCGGAGGGCTCGGCACCTTCGAGGCGGCCTCCACCGGGACGCTGACGCTGATGGGCATTCCCCTGGCCGCGGCGCTGTCGGCGACGGTGCTGTTCCGGGGCTTCAGCTTCTACCTCCCGCTGGTTCCGGGCCTCCTCCTCTCCCGGGGCGAGCTGCGCGAGCAGCGTGAGGCGGGCCGCGCGCCGGCCGTCGAGCGCTACTGGGCCCTCCCGCCGCGAGCGCTGCTCGACGCCCTGCGCACGAGCCCGGACGGACTTCCGCCGGAGGAGGCCCTTCGCCGTCTGGAGCTGCACGGTGACAACGAGCTGGAGGAGTCCCGGCGCCTGTCGCGCCTCGGCGTCGTCTGGGGGCAGCTCAAGAGTCCCCTCGTGCTGCTGCTCGTCGTCGCCGCGGTCATCTCCGCCTTCACGGGTGACTGGACGGACGCGGTCATCGTGCTGGCCATCGTCCTCGGCAGCGTGGTGCTCGGGTACTCGCGCGAGTACAAGGCCCAGGCCGCCATTGCCCGGCTGCGGGAGCGCATCACCCTCTCGGTGAAGGTGCTGCGGGGAGGCCGGCCGGACACCGTGCCGCTGCCCTCCATCGTCCCGGGCGACGTGGTGTTGCTGTCCGCGGGGAGCATGGTGCCGGCCGACGCGCGGCTGCTCGAGGCGACGGACCTGTACGTCAGCCAGGCGGTGCTGACGGGCGAGAGCTTTCCCGTCCACAAGCGGCCCGGGCTCGCCGCGCCGGACGCCGCGCTGGCGGCCCGGGACAACTGCGTCTTCCGGGGCACCCACGTGCGCAGCGGCACCGGGGCGTGCGTCGTCGTCGCCACCGGGCGGGACACGGCCTTCGGAGGCATCGCCCGGCGCCTGGCCCTGCGCGCGCCGGAGACGGAGTTCGACCGGGGCATCCGCCAGTTCGGATACGTGCTGCTGGTGACGATGGTGTTGATGGTGCTGGTCGTCGTGGCGGCGAACGTCCTCCTCGCGCGGCCACCGGTGGAGACGCTGCTCTTCTCCCTGGCCCTCGCGGTGGGGCTCAGCCCCGAGCTGCTGCCCGCCATCCTCAGCGTGAATCTCGCCGCCAGCTCGCAGACGATGGCCGCGCGGGGCGTGCTCGTGCGCCGCCTCAGCGCGATTGAGAACCTCGGCAGCATGGACGTGCTGTGCACCGACAAGACGGGCACGCTGACGGAGGGCGTCGTCAGCCTGGACGGCGCCTTCGACACCTCGGGCCAGCGCTCGGACGACGTGCTCACGCTGGCGGCGCTCAACGCCGCGCTCCAGGCGGGCCTGTCGAATCCGCTCGACGAGGCCATCCTCCGCGCGCAAACGCCCGCGCCGGACTCGGCACAGAAGCTCGGCGAGATTCCCTACGACTTCGTGCGCAAGCGCCTGTCCGTCATCGTCCGGCGCGGGGACGACGTGCGCCTCGTCACCAAGGGCGCCTTCGCGCAGATGCTGGAGGTCTGCACGCACGTCGCCGGCGGTGAGGCCCTGGACGCGCGGCTGCGAGCAGGGCTCCAGCGTCGCCACGACGCCTGGAGCCAGCAGGGCATCCGCATCCTCGCCGTGGCCACCCGCCCGGTCGAGGCCCGTGCGCACTACACGCGGGAGGACGAGCGCGAGCTGACGCTGTGCGGGTTCCTCGCCTTCCTCGACCGGCCGAAGGAGGGCGCGCGCGAGGCCATCCTCGAGCTGTCCCGGATGCGGGTGGGCATCAAGGTCATCACCGGGGACAGCCGGCTGGTGGCGGAGCACGTGGCGCGTGAGGTGGGCCTGGGCACCACGCGGGTGCTCACGGGGGCGCAGCTCCATCAACTGAGCGACGAGGCGCTGTGGCACCGGGCCGAGCTGACGGAGCTGTTCGTCGAGGTGGACCCGACGCAGAAGGAGCGCATCATCCTCGCGCTGAAGAAGCAGGGCCACGTGGTGGGCTTCATGGGCGACGGGGTGAACGACGCTCCGGCCATGCACGCGGCGGACGCGAGCATCTCCGTGGACCAGGCCGCGGACGTGGCCCGCGAGGCCGCGGACTTCGTCCTCCTCCAGCGTCACCTGGACGTCGTGCGGCGCGGAATCGAAGAGGGGCGGAGGACCTTCGCCAACACGCTCAAGTACATCCTCACCACGACGAGCGCGAACCTGGGGAACATGGTCAGCATGGCGGTGGCGTCGCTGTTCCTGCCCTTCCTTCCGCTGCTGGCGGGACAGATTCTGCTCAACAACTTCCTGTCGGACATTCCCGCCGTGGGGCTGGCGGGCGACAGCGTGGACCCGGAGCTGATGGAGCGGCCGAGGCGCTGGAACATGCGTTTCATCGCGCGCTTCATGGTCGCCTTCGGGCTGTTGAGCGCCGTCTTCGACTTCCTGACCTTCGGTCTGCTCCTGCGCTTCTTCAAGGCCGGCCCCGAGCTGTTCCGCACGGGCTGGTTCATCGAGTCGCTGCTGACGGAGTTGGTGATTGCGCTGGTGGTGCGCACGCGGCGGCCCTTCTACCGGAGCCGTCCCGGCACGCTGCTGCTCGTCACCACGGTGGCCGTCGTGGTGCTCACGTACGTCCTGCCGTTCCTCCCGTTCGCGGGGATGCTCGGCTTCGTGCCGCCTCCGGGCTCGCTGCTGCTCGTCATCACCGTCATCACCGGCCTCTACGTCGCGGCGACGGAGCGGGCGAAGAAGGGCTTCTTCCGGAGCGAGGCGTGAGGCGCGCGTCGTACTCAGGGGCTCACCTGAAGGTGCCGCGCTGCGACATCGCGATGACGACGAGGGCCGGTCTGAACGTGTGCGTCATTCCGGTGTCATTCGCGACAACCTCCGAGCCAAATTGTGTAGCTCGGATGTAACCGGCCTCGCCTTGTTTTCACTCTATACGTGGCTTGATAGCCTTCATGCTCCGAAGCACCACAGGAGCACGCCGTGATTGCCACCTCGTCCCCGTCCAACGTCATCTCACTGGAGCAGCGGCTCGCCGGCTACTGGTGCGAGCTGCTGGGAGTCGACTCCGTCTCGCCGGGAGACAACTTCTACGAGATGGGCGGCAACTCGCTGCTGGCCACCAACCTGGCGAACCTCATCGAGGACGAGCTGGGCGTGCGGCCGGAGATGAGCGAGCTGGTCGGCACGCTCGCGGAATCCGTCACCGCCACGGAGGCACTGCTGAAGGCGCTGCACGCGTCGAACTGAACGCGTCCGTCACGCATGCTCGTCGGGGAGGAGCGTGCGGAGCAGCTCGTCCTCGGAATCGAGCGGGCGCCACCCTGGGGGAGGCGGCGCCGTGCGGAGTGCTGCTCTGGCCTGCTTCACGCGCTCTTTGTGGGTTTCCGGTGTGAATGCGGACCACGAGCCAAGAGCCATCGCGAGCTTGATGCGGTTGGGTTCGTCTCCCGCTTGCGGCCATCCTTCGGGAAGGCGCTCCCACAGCTCGCGTACGAACTGACCGCGTACCAGGCGAGTCACCTGATGACTTCGCTCTGCCTCCTCAACCAATCCGCTGAACACCTGCACGGCTGCGAGCTCGGCCGTGCCAAGCTCCTCGGCGAGCGCCACCAACGAGGCCGTGGGGCGCGCTTCGGCGAAGGCCGTGAGCGAGCTGTAGCCGCGCTCGCGAACCCGCTCGTACATGCGGGCGACCCAATTGCCGCGCCAGGAGTTTCCCTCGGTCATCGTGCTCGCCAGGGGACGAAGTTCATCGGGAGGTTATAGCGTCTCATCTGGAGCGCGACCTCTTCCAGAATCTCGCTTCGCGACAGCATCCGACCTGCTTCAGCCTCGGCTTCGCGAAGCACTTCCATGATCATCCGGTTCCACTCCTTGGGCCACGTGCGCCCCAATCGCCAGTCACCACCACCGTGAATCGCCTGATGGTGCGCGGCCTCCAGTTGGACACAGAACTGGTCGATGTCCATGTCGCCCTTGAAGCCGCGCTGAACGAACCACTCGCGTTGCTCCCGAGGCAGGGCGTGGTGCTTGGGCAACTCCGACATGCCCGCTCCTGCCCTGCCCGTCTCCCGCATGGCGCGCACCTCGGGTCCATCGCCGAGCGCCTCACGTATGCCCTTCGGCAGGTCCTCGTTGGACTGCGCCATCATCACCTGGCCTGCGTGGATACGGACGGCGGCGCTGATGGCTGGAACGGAGAGGACACCGGCCTGCACGAGGCGGCGAATCATCTCCACCCATTCCGCGGAGACGACAATCTGCGAGCCCATCATCACCCCACCCGAGCCCATCAGGAGGCCGACGCCGACAGTGGCGGGAGCGGCGGGAGGTAGTCGAGGCAGCGACATCTTCAGCGTCGAGACCAGGGTGAGCATCTCCACGAGCTGCGCCGCCGCGATGACCTTGCCGCTGCGGTCCATGGCCGTGCGCGCGCCGTCTCGGACGGTGCCGAACTCGCGTGTGAGCTGCCCCATCAGCTCGGGCATCGCCGTGGCCGCTGCCTCGACTTGCCCGGGGTCATCTGACGCAAGCGCCGCAAAGGTGGGCTGCATCCGCTGCTGCACCCGATTCAAGTCCATGAACAGCGTCTCGATACTGTAGGCGGGGCACTCCCGGAGCACGACGTCGGCCAGCTGAAGGAAGTCGAGCCATGCGGCGAGCAGCATGGCGCCGGACATCGCCGCCTGGAGCCGTGGCCCTCCCATCCGGAGGACGCCCAGCGACATGTCCGGGTCTTCGACTGCCGAGGCAACCTCCGTCAGCGCCGTAACGCGACCGAGGGTGCCTCGCAGCCAGGGCAGCTTGCTGGAGCCATGTTCCAGGTAACGGGAGAAGACTCCGTTGACTCCACTCAAGCCGCGATTCCCCAGTCCGGGTGGACGCGTCGCCAGCTTGGAGAGTGCACTGGCGACGCCATTCGTGGAACTCTTCACCGTGTCCACTGCATCGAGCACCGCTTGTCGGGCCAGCGCGACGTGTTTTCGGTCATCTCCCAAAGACGTCGTCTCACGTGGCCCGGTGCGACGGTAGAGCCGCTCCGAGCCTGGTGGTCCGCTCCGCGCGGTCACGGCACCGCGCCGCGGTGAATCGCTCCGGAGCCCACTCCTACCGGAAGCTGGCGGCAGCGACGCGCAGCCGGAGACGAATACGGCCACGCACAGCAACAGGGGCACGATGCGCACAGTCCACCTTCGCTATCCAGCGAGCAGGTTCCGCTCGGAGGGCTCCTCGGGAGGAGGTGGCGGTGCCTCGGCCGTGGCCTTCCGGTGCAGCAGGGGCCGGCTCCGGTACAGGAAGCCGACAATCGCCGGCACTGGCGACACGATGCGGTCCACCGAGCTCAGCGCGCCGGCGTGCTCGCGGCGCACCGCCGGCATGCGGCTCCAGTGTGTCTGCGGCCGCAGGTGGTGCTCCTGGTGGTAGCCGTCGTTGAACGCGAGCAGGTTGTACAGCCGCCCGTAGTGGCTCACCGAGTCCGTGTACCGGCTCTCCGGCGCCGCGCCGTAGTGCTCGTAGTAGTTCTGCACATTGACGAGCGCGAGCGCCAGGTAGAAGGCCGGCACGTAGCACACCAGCGTCCACCGCCAGGACAGCGCGAGGAACACGCCCAGCCCCACGACATGGGCCACGCGGTCCAGCCGCACCTGCCGCAACTCTCGCTCCCGGCGCACCGGGTCCTTCGTCGCCAGCTCTCGCAGCGCCGACTCGTGCGGCCCCACGCCCCACAGCCGCCACACCGCCACCCCGTTGCGCGCCGTGCTCAGCAACGAGTGCAGCGCTCCACCGAAGGCGTAGTGCCACACGCTGTCGTGCTCACTCCCCTGCCCGTCCTCGAACGTGGAGGACCTGTCCTTCGTGTGCCCGTCCGCGCCCTTCCGGTCGTTGTTGTACCGGTGGTGGTTGCGCACGTGCGTGAGCTGATACGCCTGCACCGACTGGCCGATGTTCAGCGAGTTGAGCATCGACACCAGCGCGTTGAGCCACCGCGACTCGAACCACGGCGTGTGCGTGAAGAGGTGGGAGATGACGATGATGTTGTACGTCATCATGAAGACCAGGAGCCCGAAGCCGCCCACCCGCTGAAGGGCGGAGGCCTGCTCCCAGCCGGCCGCGAGCCACACCATCACCACCGTCTGCATGACGCTCAGCCCGAGCATCACCGCGTCCAGCGGAGAGTTCTTCCAGACTTTCATCTCGGAAACCCGGCGGGCCTAGAAGTAGGACTGGAGCGCGCCGCGGCGGCGGACATCCAGCGTGGCGCAGTGGAACGAGCCGCCGAACGAGTTGAAGTTCCGGAAGTTGCAGAGGATGGGCTTGAAGCCCCACTTCTTGAACGAGGCAATCATCGGCTCGTCCGAGCGCTCCACCACCACGCGCTGCTCGTCGAGCATGATGACGTTCATGTTGATCCACTTGCTCGTCATGTAGAGCGTGTGCTCGGGCGGCATGATGGGCTTCGGCGCGCGGAACACGTCCCAGCCCTTGAACAGCTCCGGCACCTTCGTCACCCGCTCCGGGTTGATGAGCAGCTTCCCCGGCGCCAGCGGAACCAGCGTGGCGTCGATGTGCATGGGGTGTGGGTCATCGAACTCGAAGACGTGGATGCGGTACTCCGGGCCGATGTGCCGGCGCAGCCACTCGATTCCGAAGCTGTTCGTGACGTTGCTCCGCTGGGCGAAGATGTCCCGGCCGCAGCGGATGAAGTCCGCGGCGTCGAACGTGGGCTCGAACTCGCTGATGACGGAGCGGAACGGGCCGCCGTCGTGCGCCTCCGTCCAGTCGTAGTCGTACAGCTCGTCCTTGAGCTCCGGCTTGGGGCCCGCGCTCCAGCGCGCCCCGCCGCGGAAGTACTCCTTGAGCAGCGGCCGGTACGCGGACGTCTCGTAGTAACGCGAGCGCCACGCCATGGGACACTCGATGATGTCGTTGCCCACCACGAGCAGGAGGTCTCTCGGCATGGCCGCGTACAGGCCCGTGCTCGTCCAGCCCGGCGCGCCGAAGGACTTGAGCTGGTCCACCGGCTCCGGACGGCGGACCTTCACCCCTTCCGCCTCCAGGATGTGGACGAACTCCTCCAAGTCACGCTTCGCCGCCGCAATCTGCTCCGCCGGGAACGGCTTGCCCGCGTGCTTCCGGAAGAAGTCGTGCTGGTCCTCCGGCAGCGTCGCCTTCAGCGCGATGTGCGAGGGCGGGACGGTGGCGCCGTCCACGATGCCCACGATGACTTCCTCCAGGGGGTCCCACTCATTGAACGAGCTGACAGGGCACGCGGATTCGGTGGCGGACATGGCTGGCTTCCCCTTTTTCGCGCCGGAGCGCGAGCCGAGGCTCGAACCCTGACTCACGGGACATCCCCGTGAAACAAGCTTCGACCGTCATCCGTATCATCCACGAAAAGCCGCCCATCCGTGAAGTGAGCGTGTGATGTGTTTCAACCGCTCGCAATGCGTGGCGCGGCGCGCAAGGGACTCCGCGTCACATCGCAACCATGCTGGCGATGATTTCTTTCATCACTTCAGAAGTCCCCCCGCCAATGGTGAGCATGCGCACATCGCGCCACGCGCGAGCGACGTGTGTCTCTTCGACGTACCCGAGGCCGCCGTAGAACTGCTGGCAGTCATAGGCCACGCGCTGCGCCAGCTCGGTGGTGAGGAGCTTGGCCATGGAAATTTCCTTCACCGGCTTCACCTTCTGCCGCCGCTTGCGCTCGTAGAGGTCCACCGCGTGGTAGGTGAGCCTGCGCGCCGCCTCCACCAGCGTGAGGTGGTCCACGAACTTGTGGCGCCACACCTGGAAGTCCACCAGCCGCTCGCCGAAGGCCTTGCGCTCGCGGCCGTAGCGGATGGCCTCGCGCAACAGCCCGTCCATCACCGCCACGGTGTTGACGGCGGTGACGAGTCGCTCGGCGTGGAAGCTGTTCATGATGAGGGAGAAGCCGTCGTTCTCCCGTCCCAGTACGTAGCGCGCGGGGATGCGGCACTCCTCGAAGAAAAGGACGGCCATGTCCGAGGAGCGCTGCCCCACCTTCTCCAGCTTCTTCGAGACGTGGAAGCCCTTCACGTCCGTGGGGAGCGTCACCAGGGAGACGCCCGTCATGCCCTCGCCGCCGGTGCGCACGGCGAGGACGAGGAAGTCCGCGCGGGCCCCGTTGGTAATCCACATCTTCGAGCCGTTGATGACGTAGTCGTCACCGTCGCGCCGCGCGGTGGTGCGCAGGCTCGCGAGGTCCGAGCCCGCGCCCGGCTCGCTCATGGCCAGCGCGGCGATGCGCTCGCCCGCGAGCGCCGGGGCGAGGAACTCGCGCTTCTGCTCGTCGGTGCCCACCTCGTTGATGACGGGCGTGGCCATCTGCCCCTGCACCATCAACGACATGCTGACGCCGCCATTCTGGCTGCGCGCCAGCTCCTCGGCGAAGACGGCGACGTACCAGGTGTCCAGCCCGCTGCCGCCGTACTTCGGGTCGTGGTCGATGCCGAAGAAGCCCAGCTCGCCGCACTTCTTGTAGACCTCGCGCGGGAAGTGGCCCGCGCGGTCCCACTCCAGCGCGTGCGGCGCCAGTTCCTTCTCGACGAACTGGCGCACCGTGCGGCGGAACGCCTCGTGCTCCGGAGTGAAGCGCGCATCCATGCGGCCAGGTCCCTTCCAGCTCGGCGCCTCACGCGCCCCAGTAGTAGCTCCACTTGAGCATCACCGCGTCCGTCGCCGGGCCATCCAGGAGCCGCTTCGGTCCCAGCGTCGCCGGAGCCACCTCGCCCACCGGCGTGGGCAGTCCCTGCTGGGTGTGCGAGTACACGAGGAAGAGCGTGGAGCCCAGCCGGTACTCCCATCGCGCCACCGCGTTGATGTTCAGCGCCGTGTCGTGGAAGTTGAAGTTGTCCGCGGGCTCCGTGGCCGCCAGCGCGTCCAGGTCGATGCGCGAGCGCGCGGCGTCCGACCGCGCCGTGAAGTAGCGGCCGTACAGGCCATACGCGGTGAAGAGCTGCGCGTAGCCCTGCAGCGTCAGCTTCGGCGACACAATCCACTGCTGCCGCAGTGTGAGGGACAGGTAGCGCGAGTCCAAATCCCCGAGGAGGAACTGGCCGTCGTCCAGGGACGTGACGAAGCGGGGACCGTGCCGCGTCCTGTCGCTGCCCACCTCCACGCGCGTCTGCAGCGCGGGGTGCGGGTTCATCACCGCGTACACGCTGGCCGTCCAGTCCCAGTGCGCGGGCGCGGCGGCGGTGGCGAGCCGGCGGTTGATGCCCGCGCTGCCACCCACGGCCACCGTGCGCGTGGACTTGGTGTTGCCGTAGAGGCCGACGTACGCCACGCCGGTGCGCTCCAGCGGGACGCCGGTGCCGGACAGCTCGCGCACGTCGTAGCCGCCCACGTCGAGCGTACCCTGCACGCCCAGCACGTCGAAGGACGGCAGCAGCGAGTCCACGCTGAGGCTGGCGGACGTGCCGCGGTACACGCCCCGCCCGTCCGCCGTCCACTGGGGCTTCACGGTGAAGGTGGCGAAGAAGTCGTTCAGCGGCCCGAAGCCGTCCGGCTGCGCGTACTGCAACTGGAAGCGCGGAATCGTCGCGTTCTGCGTGCGCTGGAAGCCGGTGGCGTTGAGCTCCAGCTTGGGCAGCGCGAAGTCCACGCCCAGCTCGGGGCGGAAGCCCTTGCCGCCGAAGCGGCCCGCGCGCACGTAGCCACCCATGCCCGTGTCCCCGCGCCGCAGCACCGTGCCGTCGCGCAGCAGGCGCTCCGGCGGCCCCGCCACCGCGCGCGACGCCGTGACGAGGCCCAGCACGCCCCACTGGCTGTCGCCCGTCTTCACGTCGAAGTCCAGCGCCCCCGCCAGCGAGCCTGTCGCCGTGCACGACGCGGGCGGCGGCCCCACCTCCGGCTCCAAATCCTCCGGACGGCACGTCCCCTCGAAGGGCTGCGCCGAGGCGAGCGAGACGCCCACGCGCGAGCTCGTCCCCACCTTCGTGCGCGCCATCGCCACCAGGAAGTTGGTGGTGGCCGTGGGCGCGGAGGGCAGCTCCACGCCGGGCCCCAGGTGCAGCGGCCGGCTGGCCTCGAGGTGCAGCCCGCGGTCCGGACGCTCCTCGTCCCGCTGCTGCCAGGGCGCGGTGACGAGCGCCTCCATGACGCCCACCTGCACGCCCTTCCCCACCGTGCCCGTCATCTTCGCCGCGCCGAGGATGGGCGTCGCCAGGCCGATGCGCCGCGAGTAGAAGAGCGACATCGGCGCCGTGTCGGACGTCATGCCCACCGGCTCGAAGAGCTCCAGCCCCTGCGTGAAGAAGGGCCGACGCTCCGGGTAGAACGACTCGAAGGTGGAGAGGTTGAGCAGGAGCTGGTCCGCCTCCACCTCGCCGAAGTCCGGGTTGAGCGTGGCGCTCAACGTCAAGTCACTCGTCACCGCCGCCTTCGCGTCCAGCCCCACGTCCAGCACCGGGCTGAGCAGCCGGGGCGTGGGCTGGGTGGGCGCGGAGAACTGGGGCCGCATCACGCCGCGAGCCGCCAGGTAGGGCCGCACCTCCCAGCGCGCGTGCGGACGCAGCGCCTCCATACCGGTGAGGTGCCCCAGCCGCGAGGCCACCGCGTTGGTGGTGCGCGGGTTCTCCACCGACTCGATTTCTTCGTTCTTCCGGCCGATGTCGCGGCGCACGGAGAAGCCCCACGTCTGCACCTCCGCCTGGGGAAAGGGCAGCAGCGACAGGGGAATGGCGTACTCGGCCACCCAACCATCCGGGGCGGTCGCCGCCGCCGCGTCCCACACACCGTCCCAGTTCTGCGTGTAGTTGCGGTCGTCGAAGTAGAGGCCGTCGCTCTGCACGCCGCTGGCGCTCAGCGAGAAGACCATGGCCGTGCGGTGGTCATGCGCCGAGTCGATGAGCAGGTGGATGCTGTCGCCGCGAGGCAGGCTGTCACGCCGACCCAGCCGGTAGTCGATGAGCGCCGGCTGCGAGTCGTGCGCGTAGACGCCCACGTACAGCGTGTCGTCGTCGTAGAGGACGCGCAGTTCAGTGCGCTCGCTGGGCGTGGCGCCCGCCTTGGGGAAGCGCTGCACGAAGCCGTCGAACACGGGCGCGGTGGCCCACACCGGCTCGTCCAGCCTCCCGTCCACCGTGACGCGGCCCGGCGTACGCGCCGCGTGGAGGAACTGCTCGCGGCCCGGCCCTTCCAGCGCGGCCTGGCTCACCGTCCCCCACAGCGCTACCAGCAGCGCCGTGCCCCACCTCGCATGAGACGACATGTTCCAGGTAATACCAGCTCTCATGTCGCACATGCAAAACGGCTCTGTTTCATCTGTATACTTAATCGGCAAAAACTGCGATGGCTTTATTTCTCCGTTTTCTCGGACTACGATGATGTATCGTTTGAGGCCCGAGGTCCACACCCCTGGAGACGCCATGCGGAATGAATCCATCGAGGCGGCGCTGAACAAGAATCCCAACCGCGAGCAGCTCCTCAAGCACCGTTTCTTCCAGATGGTGGATGAGCGTGCGCTGTCGAAGGCGCAGGCGGAGACGGTGCTTGGCCAGTGGTGGCACCCGATGCACTACTTCCCCAACTTCCTGGGCCGGTTGCTGGCCGCGTGTCCCCAGTTGGAGATGAAGACGGCCGTCTCACACATCCTCGACCAGGAGGTGGGCGAGGGGAATCCGGCCAACGCGCACGAGCGGCTCTTCATCACCACGATGACGGACGCGGGCCTGGAGCGAGCGGCGGTTTCCGAGGCGGAAATGATGCCCGCGACGCAGCGCCTCATCGACGGCTACAAGCGCGCCACGGACGACTACCTCACCGGCCTCGGCTTCCTCTACGGCACGGAGGTGGCGGACCTCACCATGGTGGCGAAGCTGGGCAAGCTGCTGCGCCGCACCACCGGCCTCAAGTCCCTGCCGTGGGTGGACATCCACGTGAAGCAGGAGCCGGACCACGTGGAGACGGCGGGCCACACCGTGGGGCTCCAATACACGGACGCGGAGATGGCCACGATTGTGCGCGGCGCCGAGGACATGTGGCGTCTGTGGGTGGGATTCTTCGACGAGCTGCACAATCGTGTTGTCTGACATTGGCTCCGCGCGATGCGTCAGTGATTGTCGCCGCGCGATGCGTCAATGACGGTGAGTCAAGAAATCCCTAGTGAGACAGTAAATACAGGGAAGCCCCGGGCAGGCGGTTCCGGGGTGAAGTACAACGAGCCCACCGTGCCCTCGCTCCGACTGTCGCGTCTCTCCTCGCTTCGCGCCCTGAGGCACCGGGACTTCGCCTTCATCCTCGCTGGTGCCACGCTTTCCAACATCGGCACGTGGATGGAGGTGCTGGCCCTGGGCGTCTACGTGACGAAAGTCACGGGCCGCGCGGAGTGGACGGGAGGCATCGCCGCGCTGACGTTCCTCCCCGCCATCATCCTGTCGCCGCTGGGCGGGGCGCTGGCGGACCGGTTCGACCGGCGCCGCTACGTGGCGCTGGGGACGGCGCTCGAGTGCCTGCTGGCCGGCACGCTGGCGACGCTCGCCTTCACCGGCAAGCTCACGGTGGGTGCCATCGCCATCGTGTCGTTCCTCAACGGCTGCGTCACCAGCCTCTTCCTGCCGGCCTTCACGGCGCTCCTCGTCAGCGTGGTGCCGAAGGAGGACTTGCACAGCGCGCTGAGCCTGGACTCCGCGCAGTACAACCTGGGGCGCATCTGCGGCCCGGCGCTGGGCGCGGCGATGGTGACGATGGCGGGCGTGGAGTGGGCGCTGCTCACCAACACCCTCTCCTTCCTCGCGGTGCTGGTGGGGCTGGCCTTCGCGCGAGGCGCCGCGTCCACTGGGGCGCCCTCCAGCAGCGAAAGCCTGTGGACGGGCATCGTCCAGGGCATGAAGGTGGCGCGGGAGGACCCGGGCATCGCGCTGGCGCTGTTGGGCACGCTGTCGGTGGCGCTGTGCATCGCGCCCTTCACCGCGTTGGCGCCGGTCATGGCCATCCGCGTGCTCCACCTGGACGCGGGCGCCACGTCGCTGCTCGTCGGGGCGCAGGGCGCTGGTGCGTTGCTCGCGGCGCTCGCGGCGGGCTCGCTGGCGGACCGCTTCGGCAGGGGGCGCCTGTTGGAGTGGTGCGTGCTGCTCATCGGCCTCATGGCGGCGGCGTACTGGCTGTCGCCGTCACTGCCCTTCGCCGTGCTGGCGGTGCTGGGGCTGGGCAGCCTCTACATGCTGACGAACACGGGGCTGGCCACGCTGTGCCAGTCGCGCGTGCCCGCCGAGATGCGGGCCCGCATCGCCAGCTTCAGCGGCATGCTTCTCTACGCCGGCTTCACCTTCGGCGTGTGGCTGCAGGGCGCGCTGGCGGACCGGCTGGGCGTGCGCCTGGTCACCGCGAGCGCGGCACTGTCCTTCTTCGTCCTCGCGGTGATGTTGCGCTCGCTGCGCCCGCGCACGTTCGCCGTCCTGGAGACCTGAGACCATGAGTCAGCACGAGCGCGCCGCCGCCCCCCAGGCGGCGAAGCCGGAAGCCCTTCCGGGACGCAAGCGTCTGCCCCTCGTTCCCGTCTCGCGCACGGAGCCGCTGCCGCTGTCCTTCATGCAGCAGCGCCTGTGGTTCCTCGCGCAGCTCGAGGGCACCTCGTCCACCTACAACGTCCACTTCTTCGTCCGGCTGAAGGGCCCGCTGGACGTGGGCGCCCTGCGGCGCGCCGTGGCGGACATCGTCCAGCGACACGAGTCACTGCGCACCACCTTCGCCGAGGTGAATGGCCAGCCCGTGCAGCGGGTGACTCCGACGCTGGCGCTGCCCCTGCCCGTGGAGGAGCTGGAGCCCGCGCCCGGGGAGACGCGCGAGGCGGCGGTGCGGCGGCGCGCGGAGGAGGAAGCGCGTCACCGGTTCGACCTGGAGACGGGCCCTCTGGTGCGCGCGACGCTGCTGCGCGTGGCGGAGGACGACCATGTGCTGCTCTTCGTCACGCACCACATCGTCTGCGACGCGGTGTCGTTCTATTGGATGGCCGGTGAGCTGAACACGCTCTACCTCGCGCACTCGCGTGGGGAGGAGCCCCGGCTCCCGGCGCTGCCGGTGCAGTACGCGGACTTCGCGCACTGGCAGCGCGAGTGGCTCCAGGGCGAGACGCTGGAGGCGCAGCGTGCGTGGTGGATGAAGCGGCTCGAGGGAGCGCCGCCCGTGCTGGAGCTGCCCACGGACCGGCCCCGTCCTCCGGCGCAGACGTTCCGTGGCGCCATCCTCCCGGTGCCGCTGCCTCCCACGTTGCCGGCGGCCGTGCGCGAGCTGGCGCGCAAGGCGGGCGTGACGCCGTACATGACGATGCTGGCGGGCTTCGGCGCCCTGCTCTCGCGCTACAGCGGCCAGTCGGACCTCGTGGTGGGCACGCCCTTCGCGGGACGCGGACGGCGCGAGGTGGAGAAGCTCATCGGCTTCTTCGCCAACACGCTGGCGCTGCGGCTGGATGCGTCCGGAGAGCTGTCCTTCCTGGAGCTGCTGCGCCGCACGCGCGAGGGGTGTCTCGCGGCGTTCGGCCGGCCGGACATGCCCTTCGAGCAGTTGGTGGATGCGCTCGTGCCCGTGCGGGACGCGAGCCGCTCGCCGCTGTTCCAGGTGATGTTCGTCCACGTGAGCACTCCGCTGGCCACGCTGAAGTGGCCGGGAATCACCGTGGAGGAGGTCGCGTACGAGCCGGGCGTGGCCCGCTTCGACATCACCCTCTTCTTCTACGAGGACGCGGACGGCTGGGTGGGGCGGTGGGAGTACAACCGCGACCTCTTCGACGAGGCCACCATCCTGCGCATGGCGGCGCACTACACGCGGCTGCTGGAGGCCGCGTGCGCCAACCCCGCGGAGACGGTGTCCCGGCTACCGCTGCTCACGGACGTGGAGCGGCACCAGGTGCTGCGCGAGTGGAACGACACGGCGGTGCCCTACCCCACCGTGCCCACCGTGCACGCCCTCTTCGAAGCCACCGCCGCTCGCACGCCCGAGGCCATCGCCGCCAGCTTCGGTGACTCGCGCCTCACCTATGCCGAGCTGAATCGGCGGGCCAATCGGCTCGCGCACCACCTGCGTGCGCTCGGTGTGGGGCCCGATGAGCGCGTGGGCATCTGCATCCCTCGCTCGCTCGACTTGCCCATCGCCGTGCTCGCCACCCTGAAAGCCGGCGGCGCCTACGTCCCGCTGGACCCGGCCTACCCCGCCGAGCGCCTCGCCGCGATGCTGGAAGCCTCCGGCGCTCGCGTGCTGCTCACCCTGGGCCACCTCCAGGACGTCCTGCCTCCGGGCTCCGCCACGCGGCTCGTCTTGGACTCGGACTCCGACGCCTTCGCGCGGGAGCCGGAGACGAATCCGACGCTCATCACCGGGCCCGGCTCGCTCACCTACGTCATCTTCACCTCCGGCTCCACCGGCGCCCCCAAGGGCGTCGCCATGCACCACGCCTCTCTCGTCAACCTCATCCACTTCCAGTGCCAGAGCTCCTCCGTTCCTTCGGGACGCACCCTCCAGTTCTCCGCCTTCAGCTTCGACGTCTCCTTCCAGGAGATGCTCGCCACCTGGGCCGGCGGCGGTGAGTTGGTCCTCATCTCCGAGGACGTCCGGCGCGACGCGCATGCCCTGCTTCAGCTCATGGACTCGCGCGGCGTGGAGCGCATCTTCCTCCCCTTCGTCGCCCTCCAGAATCTCGCCGAGGTCTCCGAGCAGGACGGCCTGGTGCCCCGCCACCTCAAGGAAATCATCACCGCGGGCGAGCAGCTCCGGATGACTCCCGCGCTGCGCCTCTTCATGAAGCGGCTCCCCGGCGCCGTGCTGCACAACCAATACGGCCCCACCGAGACGCACCTCGCTACGCTCTGCGTCCTCTCCGGCGACGCGGACTCATGGCCGGACCTGCCCCTCATCGGCACCGCCATCGCCAACGCCAGCATCCACCTGCTCGACTCGCACCTTCAGCCGGTGCCCATCGGCGTGCCTGGAGAGCTCTACATCGGCGGCTTTCAGGTGGCGCGCGGCTACTGGGGACGGCCGGACCTCACCGTGGAGCGCTTCCTGCCGGACGCCTTCGGTACGCGCCCCGGCGCGCGCATGTACCGCACCGGAGACTGGGCCCGCTACCGCCCGGACGGAGCCATCGAGTTCCTCGGCCGCCGCGACGCGCAGGTGAAGGTGCGCGGCTTCCGAATTGAACTGGGCGAAATCGAAGCGGCACTCGCCAAGCACCCATCCGTGCGCGACTGCGTGGTGGCCGCGCGCGAGCAGGGGCCGGGCGAGAAGCGACTGGTGGCGTGGGTGGTTGCAACCGAGGGCCAGACGGCGGAGACGGATGCGCTCAAGGCCTTCCTCAAGGAGCGGCTGCCCGAGTACATGGTGCCCTCCGCCTGGGTGCACCTGGACGCCTTCCCCCTGACTCCCAGCGGAAAGGTCGACCGCAAGGCGCTGCCGGACCCCGGGCAGGAGGAGCACGAGGCGTACGTCGCGCCGCGCACGGAGACGGAGGCGCTGGTCGCGCGCATCTGGGCGCCGCTGCTGAAGCTGCCGCGCGTGGGCGTGAATGACCACTTCTTCGAGCGGGGCGGCCACTCGCTCCTGGCCACGCAGGTGGCCTCACGGCTGCGCTCGGCACTGGGGGTGGAGTTCCCGGTGCGCGTGCTGTTCGAGGCCCCCACCGTGGCCGAGCTCGCGGAGCGGCTGGACGCGATGCCCCGAAGCACGGCGGGTGCGCGGCCTCCACCGCTCGTGCCCACGCCGAGGGATGGCGAGCTGCCCCTATCCTTCTCGCAGCAACGGCTGTGGTTCATCGCGCAGCTCGATGCCGGTGGCTTCTCGTACAACGTGCCCTTCGTCTTCCGGCTGGACGGACGGCTGGAGAGCGCCGCGCTGGAGCACGCCCTGCGCGAGCTGACCCTGCGGCACGAGGTGCTGCGTACCACCTTCCCGCAGGTGGACGGCCGGCCGGTGCAGCACATCGCCCCCGAGCCCGTGCTGCGACTGGTGGTGGAGGACGTGTCGGCGCTGCCGGACGACGCGCGCCGGGACACGCTCGCGCGTCGGGCGCGGGAAGAGGCCCAGCGTCCCTTCGACCTCGCGGTGGGCCCGCTGGTGCGCGCGACGCTGATGCGCGCCACGGAGAGCGAGCATGTGCTGCTGCTCGTCATGCACCACATCGTGTGTGACGGCTGGTCGCTGGGCGTACTGCTCCGCGAGCTGAAGGCGCTCTACACGGCGGCCCTCACGGGCGAGTCACCCGAATTGGCGCCGCTGCCGGTGCAGTACGCGGACTTCGCGCGCTGGCAGCGGGACTGGCTGAAGGGCGACGTGCTGGACGCGCAGCTCGCGTGGTGGAAGGGACAGCTCGCGGGTGCGCCCGCGCTGCTGGAGCTGCCGGCGGACCGTCCCCGTCCTCCGGTGCAGGGCTTCCGGGGCGCGCTGCTCCAGGTACCGCTGCCGGAGGCGATGACGGACGCCATCCGGCAGCTGTGCCGCGACGAGGACGTCACGCCCTTCATGCTGCTGCTGGCGTCCTTCCACGCGTTGCTGGCCCGGTACAGCGGACAGGCCGACATCGTGGTGGGCACGCCCATCGCCGGCCGCACGCAGCGCGAGCTGGAGGACCTGGTCGGCTTCTTCGTCAACACGCTGGCGCTGCGGCTGGATGCGTCCGGAGACCCGAGCTTCCGCGAGTGGCTGGGCCGGGTGCGCGAGACGAGCCTCGGCGCCTTCGCGCACCAGGACGTGCCCTTCGAGAAGCTGGTGGACGCGGTGCAGCCCGTGCGCGACCTGAGCCGCTCTCCGCTGTTCCAGGTGATGTTCGTGCTCCAGGACGCGCCGCCCACGGTGGCGCTGCCCGGGGTGGCGCTGGGGCTGATGGACATCGACCCCGGCGTCGCCACGTTCGACCTCACGCTGTACATGCGCGAGACGGCACGCGGCTGGGTCGGCTTCTGGGAATACAACAGCGACCTCTTCGACGAGGCGACGGTGGCCCGAATGGCGGCGCACCACGCGCGCCTGCTGCGGGTCGCGTGCGCGGAGCCGTCTCGGCGCCTGTCCTCGCTCCCGCTGCTGACGGAGGTGGAGCAGCGGCGGTTGCTGGCCGACTGGGACGCACCTGGGACGCAGGTGGCGGAGACCTCGTGCCTCCATTCGCTGTTCGAGGCGCAGGCCGCGCGCACGCCGGACGCGGTGGCGCTCGACTCCGAAGCGGGACGGCTCACCTATCGCGAGCTGAATGCCCGGGCGAACCAGCTCGCGCACCACCTCGCGCGGCGGGGCGTTTGCGTGGGGGACGTGGTCGGCGTGCTGCTGGAGCGCTCGCTGGATGCGCTCGTCTCGCCGCTGGGCGTGATGAAGGCAGGCGCGGCGTACCTGCCGCTGGACCCTGCGTATCCCCGGGAGCGGCTGGAGTACATGCTCGCGGACTCGGGGGCGAAGCGGCTCCTCACCCACGCGGGCGTGCTGGCGCGAACGGGCGCGCTGGACGCCGAGGTGCTGGACGTGGAGGCCCTCCGCGCGGAGGTGGCGCGTGAAGCGGACACGAATCCCAACCGTCCTGTGCCGACCGAGTCGCTCGCGTACCTCATCTACACCTCCGGCTCGACGGGCAGGCCCAAGGCGGTGATGACGCCGCATCGCGCGGTGGCGGCGTATTCGCTCGGCAATGCGCGCATCTATGGGCTGACGCCCGCGGACCGGGTGCTCCAGTTCTCCACGCTCAGCTTCGACCAGAGCGTGGAGGAGATCTTCCCCGCCCTGCTCACGGGCGGGACGGTGGTGCTGCGCACCGAGTCGATGCTGGACCCGGTCGCCTTCCGCGACCGCTGCGAGCAGTGGGGTATCACCATCCTCGTCCTGCCCACGGCCTTCTGGGCGGAGCTGACGGCCGTGCTGGTCAGCGGCGTGGTGCGCCTGCCGCCGTCGGTGCGCGTGGTGGGCATCGGCGGCGAGAAGGTGCCCGCCTCGCGCGTGCTGGACTGGCAGCGCGTGGTGCCCGCGCACGTGCGGCTCACCAACGAATACGGCCCCACGGAGACGACGGTCATCTGCGTGGTGGGCGACCTCGGTCCGGTGCCCGAGGCGGAGCTGCGGCAGGGGCGCGTCCCCATCGGCCGTGCGGCGCCCGGCGTGCGTGCGTGCGTGCTGGACGCGCGGCTGCAGCCGGTGCCGCCGGGGCTCCCGGGCGAGCTGTACGTCGGCGGCATCATCCTCGCGCACGGCTACCTGGGCCGGCCGGACCTCACCGCCGAGAAGTTCGTGCCCGACCCCTTCAGCGCCGAGCCGGGTGCGCGGCTGTACCGCACCGGTGACCTGGTGCGGAGCCGACAGGATGGAAACCTGGAGTACGTGGGCCGCGCCGACGACCAGGTGAAGCTGCGCGGCTTCCGCGTGGAGCTGGGGGAAATCGAGTCCGCGCTGCGCAAGCTCGCGGGTGTGCACGACGTGGCCGTGGTGGTGCGCGAGCCGACACCCGGAGACAAGCGGCTCGCCGCCTACGTGGTGCCTGAACCGGGGGCGGAGGTCCGCGCCTCGTTGCTCCGCGCGGAGCTCCGGCGCGCGCTGCCCGAGTACATGGTGCCCTCGGCCTTCGTCGTCCTGGACGCGCTGCCGCTGACCCCGAGCGGCAAGGTGGACCGCAAGGCCCTGCCCGCGCCCCACGAGGAGGTCGAGCGCGAAGGCTACATCGCGCCGCGCGCGGGCCTGGAGGAGGTGGTGGCCAACATCTGGGCGCCACTGCTGGGCGTGAAGCGCGTGGGCGCGCATGACAACTTCTTCGAGCTGGGCGGCCACTCGCTGCTGGCCACGCAGGTGGTGTCTCGGCTGCGCGAGGTGCTCCAGCGGGAACTGCCGGTGCGCATGCTGTTCGAGGCGCCCACCGTGGCGGAGCTGGCGCGCCGGCTCGAGGCGTCGCGCGAGGACGCGGGGCCTCCGCCGCCTCCGTTGGTGCCCGTGCCACGCGACGTCGCGCCGCCGCTGTCCTTCGCGCAGCAGCGGCTGTGGTTCCTCGCGCGGCTGGATGCCGGGGGCTTCTCGTACAACGTGCCCTTCTTCCTGCGGCTCAAAGGTCCGCTGGACGTCTCCGCACTGGAGCGCGGCCTCGGGGACCTCGTGCAGCGTCACGAGTCGCTGAGGACGACCTTCATCGAGGTCGACGGCGAGCCCGTGCAGCGCGTCTCCCCACAGGGGGAGCTTCCCTTCACCGTGGAGTCCCTGCGAACGGCGTCGGAGGAGCACGTCCGCCTGCGAGCCGAGGAAGAGGTGCGACGCCCGTTCGACCTGGAGCGCGGGCCGCTGGTGCGGGCCACGGTGCTGCGCACGTCGGCGGAAGAGCACGTGCTGCTCTTCGTGATGCACCACATCGTCTGCGACTTCTGGTCGTCGGACGTGCTGGTGCGGGAGTTGAAAGCGCTCTACACGGCACACGCGCGGGGTGAGGACGCCGCCCTCCCCGAGCTGCCGATTCAGTACGCGGACTTCGCGCACTGGCAGCGACAGTGGCTGCGAGGCGAGGTGCTGGAGGCCGAGCGCGCCTGGTGGAAGGCTCAGCTCGCGGGTGCGCCACCGGTGCTGGAGCTGCCCACCGACAGGCCCCGTCCCGCCGTGCAGACCTTCCGTGGGGCGCAGTACCACCAGCGGCTCCCGGCCGAGCTGCCCGTCGCCGTCCAGGAGCTCAGCCGCGAGGTGGGCGTCACGCCCTTCATGCTCCTCATGGCGGGCTTCCACGCGCTGCTCGCGCGCTACAGCGGGCAGCCCGACATCGTCGTCGGCACGCCCATCGCCGGGCGCAACCGTCGCGAGGTGGAAGGCCTCATCGGCTTCTTCACCAACACGCTGGCCCTGCGCGTGAATGCCTCCGGCGACGTCAGCTTCCGTGCGCTGCTGCGCCAGGTGCGCGAGGCGTGCCTCGGGGCGTATGCGCACCAGGACATGCCCTTCGAGCAGCTCGTCGATGCGCTCGTGCCCATGCGCGACGCCAGCCGCTCGCCTTTGTTCCAGGTGATGTTCGTCTTCCAGCAGGGCTCCGCCGCGTGGGAGCTGCCCGGCGTGGCCGTGGAGGAGCTCGCCTTCGAGCCGGGCATGGCGAAGTTCGACCTCACCCTCTTCGTGCGCGAGACGCCCACCGGGTGGACGAGCCTCTGGGAGTACAACACCGACCTCTTCGACGAGGCGACGGTGGCCCGCATGGCCGCGCACTACACGCGCCTGCTGGAAGGCGCGCTCGCGAGGCCGGAGCGGAAGCTGTCCACGCTGCCCCTGCTGGCGGAGGCCGAGCAGCAACCCCTCACCGCCTGGGCGGGAAGGACGGTGCCCTATCCGTTCGCGCCCACCGTGCACGCGTTCTTCGAGGCCACCGTCGCGCGCTCGCCCGACGCCGTCGCCGTCCGCTTCGGTGACTCACACCTGACGTACGGCGAGCTGAACCGCCGCGCCAATCAGCTCGCGCACCACCTGCGCTCGCGAGGCGTGGGAACGGACACGCTGGTGGGCGTCTGCGTCCAGCGCTCGTTGGACCTGCCGGTGGCGGTCCTCGGCACGCTGAAGGCGGGCGGCGCCTACGTGCCGATGGATCCGGCGTACCCCTCCGAGCGCCTCGCGCTGATGCTGAAGACCTCGGGCGCGAAGCTGCTCATCACCCAGCACGCCCTGCGCGGCGCGCTTCCCTCGGGACAGGCCACCCCGCTGTTCCTCGACCTGGAAGGCGCGGCCCTCGCGCACGAGCGTGACGACAACCCGGTGCCCATGGCGGGGCCGGAGTCGCTCACGTACGTCATCTTCACCTCGGGCTCCACCGGCACGCCCAAGGGCGTGGCGCTGCACCATGGGGCGCTGGTCAACCTGCTGCACTGGCAGCTGCGCGACTCGGTGGCGCCGAGCGGCCGGACGCTCCAGTTCTCCGCGCTGAGCTTCGACGTGTCCTTCCAGGAGATGTTCTCCACCTGGGCCGCGGGTGGCGAGCTGGTGCTGCTCACCGAGGAGGTCCGCCGTGACGCGCACGCGCTGCTCGACTTGCTAAAGCACGCCGGAATCGAGCGGCTCTTCCTGCCCTTCGTCGCACTGCAGAACCTGGCGGAGACGGCGGAGCGGGAGGGGCTCACGCCCTCGCGCCTGAAGGAAATCATGGTGGCGGGCGAGCAGCTCCGGATGACTCCCGCCCTGCGGCGCCTGATGCAGCGGCTGGGCGGCGTGCTGCACAACCACTACGGCCCCTCCGAGGCGCACGCCGTCACGTCGCTCACGCTGAAGGGAGACCCGGAGGAGTGGCCGGACCTGCCGTCCATCGGCTGGCCGCTGAGCAATACCCGCATCTACCTGCTGGATGAGCACCTGCGGCCCGTTCCTCTCGGCGTGTCGGGTGAGCTGTACGTCGGCGGCGTCCAGGTGGGCCGCGGCTATCTCGGCAGGCCGGAGCTCACGGCGGAGCGCTTCATCCCGGACCCGTTCAGCACGGAGCCGGGTGCCCGGCTGTACCGGACCGGAGACCAGGCCCGCTACCGCGCGGAGGGGGAGCTGGAGTTCCTCGGGCGCGGCGACTCGCAGGTGAAGGTGCGCGGCTTCCGCATCGAGCTGGGTGAAGTCGAAGCGGCGCTCGCGAAGCACCCGGCAGTGCGCGACTGCATCGTCGACGCGCGGGACGACGGCGCGGGCCAGAAGCGACTGGTGGCGTGGGTCATCGGAGCGGAGGGCCAGCGGCCCGAGTCCGGCACCCTGCGCGCGTTCCTCAAGGAGCGGCTGCCCGAGTACATGGTGCCCGCCCTCTGGGTGCCGCTGGAGGCCTTCCCCCTCACGCCCAGCGGCAAGGTGGACCGCAAGGCCCTGCCGGTCCCCGAGGGAAGCCGCGAGGCATCGCGCGCCTTCGTGGGCCCGCGCACGCCGCTGGAGCTGCGGCTGGTGCGCATCTGGGAAGAGGTGCTGGGCGTGCACCCGGTGGGCGTGCGCGACAACTTCTTCGAGCTGGGCGGACATTCGCTGCTGACGCTGCGCCTCCAGTCCGCCATCCGCGCGAAGCTGGGACGGCCGCTGCCGGTGACAGCGCTCTTCCAGAACCCGACGGTGGAGCACCTCGCGAAGCTGCTGCACGAGGACACCGGGCCCTGGTCTCCGCTGGTGGAGCTGCAAGCGGGAGACGGCCGGCGTCCCTTCTTCTGCGTCCACCCGGTGGGCGGCAGCGTGTTGCCGTACGCGGAGCTGGCGCGACGTCTGGGGCCCGAGCAGCCCTTCTACGGGCTCCAGTCGCACGGGCTGGATGGAGACGAGGCGCTGCCGGAGTCCATCCCCGTCATGGCGAAACAGTACCTGACGGCCGTGCGCGCGGTGCAGCCACGCGGGCCGTACCTCCTCGGCGGCTGGTCCATGGGCGGCTCCATCGCCTTCGAGATGGCGAACCAACTCCGACGCGAGGGAGAAGAGGTGGCGCTGCTCGCGCTCATCGACACCACGGCGGAGCTGCACGGCGGAGGCCCCACCGCGCCCGAGCAGCCAGAGTCGGCGCTGCGAGAGCTGTTCTTCGAGGACCTGCTGCGCGCGGCGGGACAACCCATGCCCGCGCTGGAGGGGAAGGCTCCCGAGGCGAGACTGCGCGCGCTAGAAGAAGCCAGCCAGGCCTTCCCGTATCCGACACTCCGTCGCGTCTTCGAGAACAACCTCCGCGCCGCGTGGACGTATGTGCCTCCGCCCCAAGCCGGCCCCGTCACGCTCTTCATCGCCCGCGAATCACGCTGGGACCACGGTTGGGCGTCACGGGCTCCGGGAGGGCTGACGACGCACGAGGTGCCCGGAGACCACTACTCCATGCTGGCGCGGCCCCATGTGGAGACGCTGGCGGCGCGGCTCGCGGAGTGTCTGGAGGAGGCGCGGGCCCGTATCGAGGGCGACCAGCAGGTGGGCCGCGTGGGCTGAGCGCGCTGCATGTGAGACGCATGTCTCACCGTGTATGAATGGAGTGGTTCGAGTTGTTCGAGGCGTCCATGCGCGCATGGTGCCACGAGTCCCGTCACGGTCTGTCGCACGCAGACCGACTACTCCGGGTCGAGGGCCCAGGTGCCCTCTTCCCACCCCCTCAGCGTCTGTCGGGCCCCAAAGGCGATGAGCCCGTCTCCCTTTGCGGCCTCCTCCAAGACGGCCCTGGCTTCGGCGGTGCGATAGCGGAGCAGGAACGCAGCGGCTGTTGTCCTCACGTCCACCATGGGATGCTTGAGAAGAACGCACAGCGCTTCTCTTCCTTTGTCACCGCGGGCCCGAAGCTCCTGGAACGCTGCGATGTATCGGTCTCCGTGCGAATCTTCGGGATCGGCTCCTGCCTTGAAGATGGCTTCGGATTGCGCTGCGACATTTTCGGCAAACTCTCTGACCAGATCTTCCAGCGTCATCGCCAGATTCCCTTTCTGATGTTTTCAATGGCGAGCAAGCCGAAATCGCGTTGGACTTCGTAGGACTGAGTGCTCAGCCACTCTCGAATGGTGAGGCTGGGTGCGCGAGTGAGAAGCGGGAGCTTCTTTGAATAGAACGCGCTGACCAGCTCGTGGAGTGTTTTGTCCAGGGCGATGACGTTGTCTGTATTGTGAATGGACTCAGGTCCAAAGCGGCGAACATTGCCCTCGGTCTGCTCAACGATGTGGTGCCACTCCTTGCCCTTGCCGGCACTGCCTCTACCCTTGTACAGGCCACTGTGCGTCTGCCACTCACGGTATCCCGGCGCTGAACCCCCGCTTCCCCGGGTACCACTGGACGACATCGCCACGGCCCCTGGCGCGAGCGTGAATGCGAAGCCATCCGCGGCCACGGCCACCGTCTCCACCTGCCCCACCGCCGAGTACACCACCCCGGCCAGCGCTTCGGCCCGCACCGCCGCCTGCGCGGCCCCGGGCAGTCCCTGGAGCTTCGTGCCCAGCGTGGCTCCCGTGCATCCAATGGCCGCGGTCGCCAGCATCACGAACGCCCGCGCCGCGTTCCGGCCCATCACCTTCCCGAAGCGCTCGCCCGCGTCGCGCAACTCATCGAACGTCACCGCCCGGTCGGACTCGACCATCAGGTTCCGGAAGCCCTGGATGAGCTCCCAGAAGGTGTCGACTCCCACGTAGATGATGAGCGCCGCTGTCAAAACCGCCGCCACCCCCTTGGTCGCCGGCTCAGGTACCGTCCAGAGGAGCGCATAGGTGGCTGCCGTCCACAGCGCCGCCTGCATCAACGCTTCCGGGTTGGCCATATCCTTCACGGCCTCCCATAGCTCGTCCATCACCGCGCCCTTCGCCAGGGACATGGCGAGGGTGAAGCGCGCATCCCCCGTGACGGACGGACTCTCCTCCAACAGCCCCAGGCAGTCCCCTTTGCGTTGAGTCCGCTCGCACCAACGCAGGTAGGCGCGCGTCAGCTCCACCTCGGTCTGGGGAGCTTCAGCGGCCAGGTGCTCCCCCGGACCGAGCGGAGTCAGGCGCCGGCTCCTCGCATCGAAAAGATACGCGCCGCTCCGGGAGCCCACCTCGAACAGGAGTCGAGCCGCTTCCTGGGGGCGTTGAGACGGGCGCAAGGTCCGACTCAACCGAGCCACGGCCGCCGCTACCTCATCGTCATCGAGCGCTATCGGCTCGGTGCTTCCTTCCGCGCGGGGAACGTGGACAACCGGTGAGCCGCGGCCTGTGTCGAGCCGAACGACTCGCGTGGCTCCGCCGCAGCCGACCAGCATCCACAGCAGCGAGAGCACCCACCACGGCAGCCGCATCCGAAGCTCCAGTCCCATCTCCCATGCGCCGGGGAGTATGGCACGAGCCCCGTCGGGCCCCGGCTTCGCGGGACATCACTCAGTCCGTGAAGCCTCCGCCGATGACCGGGATGCGCGCATAGGCGCGCGGGAGGCATCCAGCAAGTCAACCCACCCTCGCGTCCCTCACGAGCCACTCCCGGGCCCCTCGCGCGCGAAGGGGCGTCACGACCTCCTGCCCGCCCGCCTCTCTTCCCTGTCTCCCTGCCACCCTCAGCTTTGCAACGTTCCCCAGCACACAGGAGGTGCTCATGGCAGACACACGAAGCTCAGGGAGGTCGGGCAAGGGACGGTGGGGGCTCGTGCTCGCCGTACTGCTGGCGGCAGCTCCCCCGGTCGCGAGCGCGCAGGCGGCGAAAGCCCCCGGCGAGCAACCCTCGCAGGTCGACCCCAGGGCAGATCGCCTCCTGCGGAAGATGAGCGACTTCCTCGCCCAGCAGCGCGAGTTCTCCGTCCACATCGATGGAAGCCAGGACGTCGTGCTCGAGTCGGGACAGAAGGTCCAGTTCAACCGCTCGGGCGACGTGCACGTGCAGCGGCCGGACCGGCTCCGCGTGGACCGCTCCGGCGAGCTCGCCAGGCTCCACCTCTACTACGACGGCCGGCAGCTCACCCTCTTCGGTGAGACCCACAACGCCTATGCCACGTCACCGATGCCGCCCACCCTGGACGCCACCCTCGACGTGGCCGCGGAACGGCTCGGCCTGGAGGCGCCCGGCGCGGACCTGCTCGTCAGCAACCCCTACGCCGCCCTCTCCGAGGACGTGGTCTGCGGCAACTATCTCGGCCGCTCCATCCTGAACGGCGTGCCCGTCCACCACCTCGCGTTCCGCAACCGCGAGGGCGTGGACTGGGAACTCTGGATCGAGGACGGCGACCGGCCCCTGCCGCGCAGGTATGTCATCACCACCCGGGACCTGACCGGTGGCCCGCAGTACGCCGTCACCATGTCCGGCTGGGACCTGGCGCCCCGCTTCACCCAGGACACGTTCCGATTCACACCCCCTGCCGGTGCGATGCGCGTGTCGTTCCTCGCGACGAGCTCGAAGGGTGAGCAGTCGCAGGGTGAGTCGTCACAGGCGGAAGAGCCACAGGGAGGTGCGAAATGAGGCTGGACACACTCAAGAGCCGACGTCGTGCGGCCGGGCTGCTGCTGGGCGTCGCGGCCCTGGGCGGGCTGCTCCCGGAGACGGCTCTCGCCATGGAGGCCATCGCGCTCCCGGGAGACCTCCTCCCGCAAATCACCCTGGCGCAGTACGGAACCTCGCGCCGGGTGGCTCGGCGCACCTCGCGGCGCACGGCCGCGCGGCATTCCGGGGCCTATGGCGGCTACGGCTACGGCGCCGTGGGCGTCGGCGTGGCCATTGCGCCCATTCCCGTGGGCGTGAGCTACGTCAGCACGCTCCCCACGGGCTGCGCGGCCGCGACGGTGGGCGACATCACCTACCAGCAGTGCGGCGCCGTCCGCTACCGCCCCTACTACCAGGGTGAAACGCTCGTCTACGTGAAGGAGTAGCCCTCGCGCTCCGGCGGTGGGGCGCGCTGCAACCCCACCGCGCGGAGCACGCCGCCTACTGGCGGGCCATCGCCTGGCGGAAGCGCTCCTGGGGCGAAAGGAAGTGGTCGAAGTCCTCCCGGCCCTTGTCGAGCTGCACCCACTTCACCCGGCCGGTGAACCGGCTGTCGCCGTCGTGGAAGCCCTCCGCCACCGGCGAGCCCAGCTCCATGCCCACGTCAGCCGACTCGTCGGCGGAGAGGATATAGGCCAGGGTCTGCTCCACCCGGCCGCGGCCCACCTTCTTGCCGTCCACGTAGAGCGTCACGTCGCCACCCTTTCCCACGCCGCCGCCGTCGTACTTGAACTCCATGCGGACCTGGTGCGTGCCCGCGGGCAGCACGCGGTCCGCCTCGACGTAGTCCCTGCGCAGCCCGGCGTAGTTGTAGCAGTAGCGCAGCCGGCCCCCGCGCACGAAGAGGCACCAGCCGCCGAACGCGCCACCCTGGGTGACGATGACGCCGTTGGCTCCGCCCTCCGGTATCTCCACCTCGGCGGTGACGGAGTGCGACTTGTTCTTGAGGTTCAGCATCGAGTTCTCGCTGAGCCGCCGCATGGAGCCCGACAGCACCTGCGAGTCACCCTGGATGAGCTCGGGACGCCCGGCGATCTCCGCGTTGAAACGCTCGGCGCTGCGGTCATCCAGCGGCAGCACGTAGTACTTCGCGGCCTCGATGAGGAAGAGCTGCTTCAGCTCCCGCAGCTTCTGCGGCTGCTCGGCGGCGACGTCCCTCGCCTGCGTCCAGTCCTTCGTCGTGTCGTAGAGCTCCCAGACATCATCCTCGAGGCTGCGTAGCGGCTCGGGTTCCCACGGCGTGCGGTGCCGCGTCACGGCCGTCCAGCCCTGGTGGTAGATGCCCCGGTTGCCGAACATCTCGAAGTACTGCGTCTGGTGCCGCTCCGGCGCCTTCGCCTCGTCGAAGCTGTAGCCCATGCTCACCCCCTGCATGGGCGTCTGCTGGACGCCGTGGACCAGCACCGGCTGCGGCAGGCCCGCGGCCTCCAGAATCGTGGGCGCCACGTCGATGACGTGGGTGAACTGCGAGCGGACCTCGCCCTTCGCCTGGATGCCCCGGGGCCAGTGGACGATGCAGCCGTTGCGCGTGCCCCCGTAGTGCGACGCCACCTGCTTGGTCCACTGGTACGGCGTGTCCATGGCGTGCGCCCAGCCCACCGCGTAGTGGTTGTAGGCCTCGGGCGTGCCAAGCTTGTCCATCCGCTCGATGAGGAACTCCGGCGTCTCCACGCCGAGGATGTCGTTGAAGGTCAGGCCCTCGTTGAACGTGCCGTTGAGGGTGCCCTCGGCGGAGGCGCCGTTGTCTCCGATGATGTAGTAGACGAGCGTGTCCTCCAGGACGCCCATCCTCGCCACCGCGTCAATCAAGCGCCCCACGTGCGCGTCCGCGTACTCGAGGAAGCCCGCGTACACCTCCATCTGCCGCGCGAGCACCGGCCGGAGCTTCTCCGGCATGTCCTTCCACGCGGGGATTTCCTTCGGGCGCGGAGTGAGCACGGCGTCCTTCGGAATGACGCCGAGCTTCTTCTGCCGCGCGAAGATGTCCTCGCGCAGCGCGTCCCAGCCGGCGTCGAAGCGGCCCTTGTACTTGTCCGCCCATGCCTTGGGCACGTGGTGCGGGGCGTGAGTGGCGCCCGGGGCGAAGTAGCAGAAGAACGGCTTGTCCGGCGCCAGGGCCTTCTGCTGCCTCATCCAATCAATCGCCCGGTCCGTCATGTCCTCCATGAAGTGGTAGCCCTGCTCCGGCGTGCGGTCCGGCTCCACGGGCGTCGTGTTCTCGTAGAGCGCCGGGTAGTACTGGTTCGTCTCCCCGGCGACGAAGCCGAAGAAGTACTCGAAGCCGGAGCCGGTGGGCCACCGGTCGAAGGGGCCCACGGGGCTCGTCTCCCAGACGGGCACCTCGTGGCACTTGCCGAACTGCGCGGTGCTGTAGCCGTTGAGCTTGAGGGTTTCGGCCACCGGTGCGCAGTGGTTGGGCCGCATGCAGCTATAGCCCGGCGAGGAGGTGGCAATCTCCGTGATGCCGCCGAAGCCCACCGCGTGGTGGTTGCGCCCGGTGAGGAGCGCCGCGCGCGTGGGCGAGCACAGCGCCGTGGTGTGGAAGCGGTTGTACTTGAGTCCGCCCGCCGCGAGCCGCTCGGCGGTGGGGGTGTTGATGACGCCGCCAAAGGCGCTGGACGCACCGAAGCCCACGTCGTCCAGCAGGACGACGAGGACGTTGGGCGCGCCGGAGGGCGGACGCAGCGGGACGATGGGCGGAAACTTCGCGCTCGGGTCCCTGGCGCTGAAGGGACGCACGCCCTGGTAGAGCTGGTCCGGGATGGGGAGGACCTCGCGAGGGAGTGTGTCGTTGGGAGAGGGCTCCGCCTCGCCGCCTGCCCGCCGCTTGCCATTCTTCTTCATGGTTCCTGTCGTCCTCTCCGTGCCACGGCCCGAATCTCCGCAAGCTAGGCCGCCCGCGACTCCAGGCCAGTTGCCCCGCCGGGAGGGGCGGGCACGGGGTTCACGACGCATGCAACTGAGTTGCGCGAGTCAGGGTGCTCGTGCGAAGGCAGGCGCCTCGACCTCCCGCCCGCCCGCCTCTCCTCCGCGTCTCCCCGGCCCTCCAGCTTTGGAACATTTCCGGGAGGCGCCATGGCGAAGAAGCAACCGAACATCCTCATCATCTGGGGCGACGACATCGGCTGGTTCAATCCGAGCTGCTACCACCAGGGAGCCATGGGCTACCGCACCCCCAACATCGACCGCATCGCGGCCGAGGGCGCGCGGTTCACCGACTGGTACGGGCAACAGAGCTGCACCGCGGGACGCGCCGCCTTCATCACCGGCCAGTCCCCCATCCGCACCGGGCTCACCAAGGTGGGGCTCCCGGGCGCGAAGATTGGCCTCCAGCCAGAGGACCCCACCATCGCCGACCTGTTGAAGCCCCTGGGCTACGTCACCGGCCAGTTCGGGAAGAATCACCTCGGAGACCGCGACGAGTTCCTCCCCACCGTGCACGGCTTCGATGAGTTCTTCGGCAACCTCTACCATCTCAACGCCGAGGAGGAGCCAGAGAACCCGGACTACCCCAAGGACCCCAACTTCCGGAAGCGCTTCGGCCCGCGCGGCGTGCTGCACTGCTGGGCCAACCCCGACGGAACGCAGCGAATCGAGGACACCGGCCCGCTGACGACGAAGCGCATGGAGACGGTGGACGACGAGTTCGTCGCCGCGAGCCTCGACTTCATCGACCGCGCCCATGCGTCGGGCAAGCCCTTCTTCGTCTGGTTCAACTCGACGCGCATGCACGTCTTCACGCACCTGCGGAAGGAGTCGCAGGGGGTGACGGGCCTCGGGCTGTACCCGGACGGCATGGTGGAGCACGACAAGCATGTCGGCCAGCTCCTCGACAAGCTCGACGCGCTGGGCATCACCGAGGACACCATCGTGATGTACTCGACGGACAACGGGGCCGAGGTGCTGAGCTGGCCGGACGGCGGCAGCACGCCCTTCCGCGGCGAGAAGGACACCAACTGGGAGGGAGGCTGGCGCGTGCCGTGCGTCATCCGCTGGCCGGGCGTCATCGAGCCGGGGACGATTTCCAACGAGATGTTCTCGCACACCGACATGCTGCCCACGCTGGTCGCGGTCGCCGGCGAGCCGGACATCGTCGACAAGCTCAAGCGGGGCCACAAGGCCGGGGACAAGACCTTCAAGGTCCACATCGATGGCTACAACCTCGTGCCCTTCCTGATGGGCGACGTGGAGGAGAACCCGCGCAAGGCCTTCTTCTACTGGAGCGACGACGGCGACCTGATGGCGGTGCGCGCCGGCATGTGGAAGGTCGTCTTCCTCGAGCAGCGCGCCCATGGAATGAGCGTCTGGCAGGAGCCCTTCGTGGAGCTGCGCTTCCCGAAGCTCTTCAACCTCCGGAGCGACCCGTTCGAGCGGGCCGACAAGGACGCGACGCTGTACTACGCCGACTGGGCCGCCAAGCGCATGTTCGCCCTGGTCCCCGCGCAGGCCCTCGTCGGCAGGTTCCTGAAGACCTTCGAAGAGTTCCCTCCCCGCCAGCGGCCCTCGAGCTTCAGCATCGGCCAGGCCCTGGAGAAGGCGCGGGAGAAGCAGAAGATGATGGCCAGCACCGTTCCCCCTCCCGGAGAGGGCGAGGTGGCGGCGAGCGAGGAGCAGCCCGCCGTCCATTGAGGCCGGGGCAAGCCCCACTCCGGGGACGGGCACGGTGCGGGCCTCGACGAATGGCACCGATTCCCGTGCAGTGGTCAGCGTGGGGCGTCCCTCCCACGTTGGTCACCCATGAAACCGACCTACGTGTGCCTGCTCCTGTTCCTCGGCATGGCGGTCAGCGGAACCGCGGCCGCCGCCGAGAGCGATGCCGCCGCTGAAGGCAAGGCGTGTCCGTCCGACCGGGCCCGGCAGCTCGGCGGACACACCTTCCTGTTCCCCATCCTCCAGCAGAGCGCCTTCGTCACCACGAACGTCGGCCTCCGCGAGGGCCTGGCCCGCTACGACGTGCCGGACCTGCCCGTCGGCAGGCTGGGCCCCCAGGACGTGCTGCTCACCGGTGTCCAGCAGACATTGGACTTGAGCATCGCCTTCACCGACTGGCTGGGCATCGCGGCCTTCGCGCGGGGCACCGTCGTCACCGGCGCCAACGGGCGCTCGCTGCTCATTGAAGGCGCGACGGTGGAATTGGTGGGCCAGGCGGGCGCCGTCGTTCGCGTGTGGCGCAACGAGTCCAGCGGGACGCAGGTCTCCGTGCGCGGCAACCTCGGGTATCAGGATGGCAGGGAGGTCACTGTCTCCCCGCTCATCACCGGAATCTTGAACACTCCAGGGTCGACCATCGAGGACATCATTCTGGGCCGGCTCGGCGACCTCATCCTCGTGCCCACGAAGGAGACGCAGGTGCTCGGCGGCGCCTACCTGGCCCAGGCCCTCAACCGGACCTTCTCCATCCAGGCCTCCGCGAATGGCGAGTACGCCTGGCGCGAGCGGCAGCCCTTCGACTCGTCGATTGGCGACCGCTTCACCGAGAAGACACATGCGGCGCGCGTCAACCTCACGGCCGCGCTCGAGGCGGACTTCGCGCCCCATGGCATCCCGATTGGCCTGCTGGGCGAGTACCTGTTCACCACCGGGCAGGAGAGCAACGCGCGCCTGCCAGACAGGACCTTGAGTTCGCACACCGTCGCGCTCGGCGTCTACTACACCGGGCGGCGCAGCCTGCAGGTGGGCCTGGGCGCCGTCACCACGCTGAGCGCCGCGCCTCGCATCGGCATCACCGAGGATGGCGAGCCGCTCGAGTCCGACAATCCGACGCTCAGCTACGGCCAGTTCATCCTCCGCTACATCTGGTGAGCGGCTTCCCTCCTCCCGCTCAGGGGAGCCCCTCGCGGATTTGACGGAGGACGGTGAGGAACTCCCGGTCCAGTATCAGCAGGACGGCCAGCGGGGCGAGCGCCGCCGCGACGAGGCCCGCCAGCGAGCGCGGCTCGTACAGGAGCAGGCGCATCTTCCGGGCGGTGGTGAAGGTCGTACCCAGGTCGGCGAGCGAGGAGAACTCGGGAGCGCCCAGCACCTCCGGCTCGGCGCGAGGCGCGGTGCGGAACCACTTCCGTTCGAACCGCCGCGAGTGCCAGGCCGCGACGGCGGAGAAGCGGAGGTCCCCCCGCCGCTTGGCCCTCACGAGCTGGGGCGTGAAGAGGCCCAGCGGCGCGCACACCGCGAGCGCGCAGAGCGCGCCGAGCACCAGCATGGGGACGAGATACGGCAGCGGCGCGCCGACGATGCCGTGGGGCTCCGCCTCCCACACGGTGGCGGCCACCGCCGACGCCAGGGCGAACACCACGGGCGCGAAGCTGGCCTGACACAGCGGCAGGAAGCCCAGCCCGCCCATCTGGTCCGGGTGCGTGGGCGCCAGCGCGAGCGGCAGCCGCGAGATGCGGAAGAGGAGGCCCGTCCACACCAGCCCACGCCACAACCACCGCAGCAGCAGGAACCGCAGCAGCGGTGCGCTCAGGGCCAGGTACCACCAGCCCGCGGCGGTGGGCGCGCCTCCGGGAGCGGGGGACATCCACTCCCGGGTGGGCCCGGGCGCCGACAGGAAGCCAATGGCATACGCGGCGACGAGCATGAGGGCCTCGGCGATGCGGCTGTCGCGCAGCCGCTGCGCCTGATGGAGGCTGGCCTCGAAGCGATGACGGCTTCCCACCCCCACCAGGTGCACGGCGAGGAACTGCCGCACCGCCTCCCGGATGCGCTCGTCCACATAGGGCTCGGCCGCGATGAGCACCGGCAACGTCACCAGCAATTCGGTGTGGACCTTCACCTCGAGGAACAGCGCGTGCAGGGCGTCACTGCTCCAGGCCCACGCGAGCACCGGGAGCGGCAGCCAGGCCAGGGCGACGAAGGCGAGCGTGGTGCGGACCCGCAGGAACCGCGGTGGCCGGACGAGATGGAGCTTCCGCTCGACGCTGTAGAGCGGCCCTCCGCTCATGAGCGAGAAATCTGGCAGTGGGGGCGAGACGTCCATGGTTCGGCCACATCCAGGCAGTCACGGGCGGGCCCACCGGCCATGCGCGAACCACCGCTGGCGCCCTCCCCTCCACGGTGTGCTCGCGTCACGCGGTTGCCAATCCACGGCCCCGCGGGCGCGCTGCTCCATGCGGAGGAATGAGTGCTCGCTCCCCCCGGACTCCCGCCGGGGGCCGCCGGGCGGGCGAGGCTCGGCACCATTCCGCCTCGCGCGCAATGTCAGGAGGCCGACGCCACGCGCCTCGGCGAATGACAAGGAGATGCCCCCATGCGGCTGCCGCTTCGTATCGCTCCGTTCCTGCTGGGCCTGATGCTCGCCGCCTGCTCGGGTATCGAGGTCAATACGCAGTACGACCCCAACGCCGTGGCACAAATCGGCGGCTTCCGCACCTACGCCTGGCTTCCCCAGCCTCAGGGCAAGGACCCGCGCCTCTACAACGACATCATCAACTCCTACGTCCGGGACGCGGTGAACGCGGACCTGCAGAAGCGCGGCTACCAGCAGGTGGAGCGGGACGCGAACCCGGACTTCCTCATCGGCTGGCAGGGCGCCATCGACAACAAGGTGGATATCCAGACGGTGAACTCGTACTACGGCTACTACTGGGACCCGATGTGGAGCCCCTACTACGTCGGCGCCGGGGCCCCGTACACATACGCGCGGGAGTACGAGCAGGGCACCCTCATCGTCGACTTCGTGGACGCGAAGTCGAACAAGCTCGTCTGGCGGGGCACGGCCCAGGCGGAGGTGAACGAGAACCCGTCCGCGTCTCGCACCCAGGGCCGCATCAACGAGGCCGTGGAGGAGATGCTCACGCACTTCCCGCCCAAGGCCTCGCAGTGACGCGCCGCGCGCCCGCCCCTCCCCGGGAGCCGACGGGTGCGTCGCGCTCGAGACGCGCTCGAGCCAGAAGCGCCGCTGCAACGACATGACAACAGCCACCGGGACGAGGCCGGTGCGCCGCCCTCCCGGCCGGTCCACCCTGGAGGGGCGGTGTGCGGACAGGCGTCCCGTCCCCACGCTCCTGGCACCACGCAGTCCGGTGTCCCAAGGAGGTTGTCATGCGATTGCACACGTTGCTTCCCCTCACCTTGCTGGTACTCACCGTGCCGCGGGCCGTGAGGGCCCAGTCGGACGCGGCCACGGTGGGTTTCGAGTCGCAAGGCCATGAGGGCCCTTCGCGCCACTTCATGTTCAACGTGGGAGGCGGCGTCTCGTTCCCCATCTCCGACGCGGGTGACCGCTTCAAGACGGGTGGCGGCTTCCAGGTGGGCGCCGGCTTCCAGTTCCAGCGCAACCTCGGCCTCATGGGCGAGTACCTCTACTCCGCCTATGACGTGCAGGCCGACGTGCTCACGGGCACCGGCATCGACGGCAACCACTACATGCAGTACGGCAGCCTCAACGCCGTCTGGAACGTGATTCCCCAGAGTCCCCTGGGCTTCTACATCATCGGCGGGCCGGGCCTGTACTACCGCAAGGTGGAGCTGACGCAGATCGCGGGTGTGGCGGCCGTCCCGTACTGCGACCCGTGGTTGTACTACTGCAGCACGGACATCGTTCCCGTGTCCGAGATTCTCGGCTCGCGCAGCAGCACGGACTTCGGCCTCAACGTCGGCCTCGGCGTCACGCTGAAAATCTACGGGGACCTCCGCCTCTACGTGGAGGGCCGCTACCACTACATCTTCGGCCCGGAGTTCAACCTGCCGGAGGGCGGCACGCGCAAGGCCGACGGCCAGTACATCCCCGTCAACCTCGGCATCCGTTACTGAATGCGCGCGAGCGGAAGGAGGCGGATGCCCGGCGGCAGCCGCCATCGTCCACTTCCGGCGGGTGCCCCGCCCTGGAAGGCCGGTGCCCTCCCTCCGGAAGTGCTCCAGATTGGAGCCGGCGGACCCGCGCATCCTCCGCCACTCCAAGGAGCGCCGCCATGAGCACGGACCTGAGCAGCGAGGCCGCGCGGCTCGGACCTGCGCCTTCCGCGCCCGCCGAGCCCGCGCCCGGCGAAGCGCCCTTCCCGGACATGGTGTGGATTCCGGGCGGCACGTACTGGATGGGCTCGGACCACCACTACCCCGAGGAAGCGCCCGCGCACCAGGTGAGCGTCACGGGCTTCTGGATGGACCGCTTCACGGTGACGAACATGCGGTTCGCGCGCTTCGTGGACGCCACGCGCTATGTCACCGTGGCCGAGCGCCCGCTGAATCCCGCGGACTACCCGGGTGCAATCCCAGACATGCTGGTGCCCGGCTCGCTCGTCTTCCGCAAGGCCCCCCGGCCCGTGGACCTGCGGAACATCGCGCACTGGTGGGCCTACGTGCCGGGCGCGTGCTGGCGTCATCCTGAGGGCCCGGGCAGCAACCTCAAGGGACGCGGCAGGCACCCGGTGGTGCACCTCGCCTTCGAGGACGCGCAGGCCTACGCGGAGTGGGCCGGCAAGACGTTGCCCACGGAGGCGGAGTGGGAGCGCGCCGCGCGCGGTGGGCTGGACCGGAAGGAGTTCTGCTGGGGGGATGACTTCACGCCCGGCGGCCGGCACCTGGCCAACACGTGGCAGGGCGAGTTCCCCTGGCAGAACCTGCGCGAGGACGGCCACGAGGGCACGTGCCCCGTGGGCAGCTTCCCGCCCAACGGCTACGGCCTGCACGAGATGGCGGGCAACGTGTGGGAGTGGACCACGGACTGGTACCAGTCGCGCCACGCGGGCAACAAGGGCAAGGCGTGCTGCATCCCCGTCAACCCGCGCGGTCCGGCGCACGCGGATGGCAGCCAGGACCCTGGTACGCCGCAGGTGAAGATTCCCCGCCGCGTGCTCAAGGGCGGCAGCCACCTGTGCGCCCCCAACTACTGCCGCCGCTACCGCCCGGCCGCGCGCTCGCCCCAGGCGGTGGACAGCGGCGCCAGCCACATCGGCTTCCGCTGCATCGTGTACCCCGCGCGCAATTGAGAGCGGGCACCGGCGGCGTCAGGTGGGGACGCTGCCCGGTGGAAGCGGGGCGCGCTCCGTCCCGCGCTGCCGCTTCGCCCAGACCTTGTACGGAATCAGCGCGAGTATCCGGACCAGGACGATGGCACCCACCACGGCCGCGACCTCCAGTGCCTGCACTCGCGGATAGCTCTTGATGATGATGGTCATCGTCAGCGCCGGAGGCGCGAGGGCGGCGGCGAGCGCCACGGCCTTCCGGTCCTCGAGCCGCGGCCCTCCCGCCCAGTGTCCCAGGAAGGCCGAGGCGGACACGAGCAGCACCAGCGCCAGCACCGTGGGCCACCCGAGGTCTTTCAGCCGGGGCGCCGCGATGATGATGACCAGCACCGCCGCCGCGACCAGGAGCACGTTGAACACGCGGCGGCACCACACGGCCAGCGCGTCCGCCAGACGCGGGAAGCGGCGCCGGACGGCCATCCCCACCAGCAGCGGCGGAATGACCTTCACGAGCAGCGTGCCCACCACGAGGCCGGGAGTGGCCCGGAGCTCGTACCCCATCAACCGGTCCAGCACGGAGACCCAGATGGGCACGCTGACGAGGGTGAACAGGGCCAACAGCAGCAACATGTTGAGCGACGTGGTGACGCTCGCGTTCAGCGACTTCGCCTGTCTCACCTGCAAGGGCGCCCCGGGGCAGATGGCGGTGAGCACGATGGCGCCCGCCGCGACCGGGGGCAGCTTGAACAGCCGCACCAGCGCGTACGCCACGAGCGGCACCGCCACCAGCACGACGGCCAGGGCCCTCCCGTAGAGCGCGGGGCGGGTGTGCACCTCCCGGAGCTTCTCCGGCCGCGCCTCCAGCCCCATGGAGAACATGAAGAGGACGATGACGTTGGACAGCGCGAAGACGAGGATGGACCTCAGCATGTCCCCTTCCCCTTTCAGGGGCGCGGCGAGGCGCTCAGTTCCAGGGTGTGCCCCCGATGAATGTTTGACAATCCAGGCGGCCCACGCGGCGCCACGTCTCATGGCAGGCCGCGGCATGCGCCAGTGCCATCAGTACCTGGCGCCCGGCCGGGGGCTCGCGGAGCAGGCGGGGTGAACATTCCCCCGGTAGTCACCGGGCAGGCGTGGGGAACACCGTCTTCCAGTCGTCGCGCATGCTGACGACGCTCCACCCGCCCTCCTTCGCCGCCCGCAGCGAGGCGCCGTCCTTCTCCTGGTAGGCGAACTCCCTCGCCGCGTCGTCGTGGTTGATGAGGAGCTGGAAGGAGGGGCCGCGCCGCTGCTGGGAGGCGCTCAGCATGGCGATGTCTCCGCCGCTGCGGACGTTGCCCGCGACGAACACCGGCGGCCGGCCGATGTGCAAGGCGTTGCCCACCGGCTTGCCCTCCTTGTCGTTGACGTGGTCCACGCGGGGCTCGCGCCACAGCACGACCTTGCCGCCGCGCTTCTCGAACTTCTCCTCCAGGCTGCTGCCGATGACCTGCTGGGGAGGAATGCCATACACGTCCTCGGAGAAGACGCGCATGAAGTCGATGCCGCCGCCGGAGCTGATCCACGTCTGGAAGCCGTTGTCACGCAGGAACTGGAGCAGTTCGAGCATCGGCTGGTAGGCGAGCTGCGTGTACGGCACGCCGAACTTCGGATGGCGGGCGGCTTCGAGAAACTGGCGCACGTCTGCCTGGAACTGCTCCTGCGTCATGTTGGCGTGGGTGGCGGCGAACAGCTCCATCAGCGCCTTCTCGCCTCCTTCCATCACGGTGTCGATGTCCCCTTCCAGCACCGCCTTGAACGGCTGCCTTTGTTTAAGCGAGGGGTCCTTCGCGGCGAGCTCGCGGACGCGCTGTACCAGGAAGGCGCCCTGCACGGCCGGCCTCTCCTGCCAGAGCGTGCCGTCGTTGTCGAAGACGGCGATGCGCTGCTCGACCGGGAGGAAGTCCGGACCGCCCTCCGTCGTCACCCGCGTGACGAAGCCCGTGATGGCCTGCTTCACCGGACCGTCATTCCATGATGGCAGCGGGTCGGCCTTCGCCGCTGCCGGGAAGGCCAGCGCGAGCACAAGCATGAGGACGACGGGGCGCGGATGACGCTCGGGGCGGCGGGGAAGTGGAGACATGGGGGCACCTCTCCCGCGACACGCTGGGAATGCTGGGGCCACTGCGCAATCCAATGGCCAGGCATACCTCCAGGCGTGCGGCCCGGCTCAGGCTCGACTATTCGTGTCCTCCGAACGACCGGCGATCTCCGGGAAGCGCGCGTACGCCTGCGGGAGCGAGAGCAGGTCCGCATCGCGGGCGGGGTCGGGAAACCCGATGGCCCGCGCGGAGGCGGCCGACCAGTAGTTCAGCCACCCGAGGTGATGTGGAATCTCAGGCGCGCGGATTTCCTCGGTCAGCTTGAGCCTTGGAAGTCCCCATGGCGGAACATGTGGCTCACGCATGGAATGGCGTATCTGCTGCGCCAGCTCGGCCGCCACGACTTCCGGCGTCGCACGGCCCCAGAACGCGCCTGCTGCCTCCCCCATGCCTGCGAGCACAGCCGCTGCCACGGTGCTTCCATCTGCGACCAGAGGCAATTGGGCGTGGACTTCAAACTGCGCAAGTCCTTCCGGGGAGGTCTCCGCCGGCCTTTCCCATCCGGAAAGCGACACCCGGAAGTCCTCGTCGCCGTTGCAGATGAGCCGAAAACCTCTCCCATTCGGCCGCCCCTGGGCGAGCCAGGCCTCTCGCTGCGGCAGAGGAACCAGCTTCCCCTCGCCGGAAATCGTCCACTCCAGACGCAAGCCGGGGAAGGCGTGTTCCACTTCGCGGACGATGGCCAGCTGGCGGCTGTCGTCACGCGCGAGCGCAAGGGCGTAGGCGATGAGGATGAGGGGATTCCGCGAACCTGCCATGTCAGCACCAATCCATCACGACGACATCGAGGGAGCCATCCCGAGCGAGCAGCTCGACCTTGTGCGCGGCGCTGCGCACGCCGACCCGGAAATTGAACCCGCACGTCATGGCGAGAGCACGCTCGCGCTGCAACTCCGGTAGCTGGCTGTCGATGACGATGTCGCGAAGGTCGTCCGTGTACGTATCGAAGTTGTCGGTCTTGATCTCCCACAGCACACGTGCGCGCATCTGCAGAGCGTCGAGATTCTTCCTATTGACGAGCGCGTCCCAGCCGGAAAAGTCATTCCGTGGAACCTTGTCCGCGCACCTGTCGTGCAGCTCGTTGCCACCAAGGTGCGGCACGCGTTGAGGGGCACACTTGGGGTGGCGTCCTTGCTCCAAGGGCTCCACCGGCACCGGAGGCAGCCAATCCTGTCCTGATGGCTCCGGCTCTGGCCTTCGTTCCCTCTGGGAGGCCGACGCGACTGGCGCGGTCTGGAGCTCCGCCTCTACTTCCGCGGAATGGCCTCCGCGCCACTACACCGCGCCTATGGGAACGTCACGCCGCCGAGGGTCACCGTCCGGGCGCCGCTCGCGTCCCACAGCTTCAACGTGAAGGTCCCCACCGTCGCGCCCGCTGGCGCCTCGGCCTCGACAATCACGCTCCGCTGACCGAGCTCCCCGGGCTCAATCGGTTCAGGAGGCCACACGCTGAGCACCTTCAACTCGGCGCCCTTCCTGTCCGTGCGCATCAGGGTCGCGCGCTCCGGTTTCCACGGTGGTGCATCCGCCGGGTTGAGCAACGTCACGCTCACGGCCACCCGCAGGGCCGAGCGGTAGCTTTCAACAGCCGTAGCCGTGAGCGTATTGTTGGGGTGCTGCGTGACATGGTTGGAGAGCACGCGGGCCACCACTCCCGCCGAGTCCATGATCTTCGAGTCGAGCAGGCCGGTGAGCCCTCCCGGGCCGCTTCGCTCGACCCGGAGCTGCTCGTTGTCCGCACGGCACTGACGGAGGGCCGCCTCCGTCTCTCGCAGCTCGCGCTGGCATGACTCCACCGTGCGCTTCTCGCGGTGGACCTCCACATGGGTGGCGGCCTCCATGTCGTGCACCACCAACTGAAGCGCCGCGCCTGCCGGAGCGTCATCGTCCTTGAATCGCACCGTCAGCTTCGCCCGCTCCCCCGGCACCAGCTTCTCGGAGGGCACGAGCTTCACGGTGCTCTCACTGACGTGCACCTTGGTGAAGTCCTCGCGGTGCTCCAGCGTCAGCGACTCGCGCAGGAAGTCCGTCTCGAAGCTGAGGGTGGTGGCCTGCCCCGGGCTGATGCAGATCGCGGGCACCTCGCCCGTGGGCACCGCCGGCAGCTCCACGTGCTGGACGCCCGACTGGCACGCCGTGGCCCCCGGCTGCGTGATGACGGACCCATCCAGGAGGACGAGCGCGAAGAGGACGAATGGTGGGGAGGCGAGCACGGAGAGAAGACCTCGGAAGGTAGAGCGCGATGCAGTGACCTGCCACGTCGGGTCTACCACGCCCTGCCCGCCGCCGCACCGTGGCCGCGCGCCCCGAGCTCACACGTCCGGGGGCGCTATTCGAACGTGCGAACCGCCTTCACGTACACGGTGGAGAAGACCTTGGCGGTGCCGGACCCGTCGTAGGACTCGAGCTCGACGCCGCGCTTGATGTCGTTGCCCTGCAGCTCCACGCAGATGGGGATGGTGCGACCGTCCACCTTCGCTTCCGTGAGCCGGCCATAGGCACGGTCCGCGAGGAAGAGACGTCCGGACAGCACCGTTCCTGATGGGAGGTCCCACCAACGTCCAAGGAGGCGGACAGCCGTCCGCCCCTCTCTCACGGCGACAGGCTCGGGGACCTTGAAAGGGTCGCCGAGCGTCGCGCCGTTGGTGGTCCCCAAGCGGATGCCCAGCTTCTCCATGGCCGCCAATGCGCCGGGCGGGCACGGCTCGGGCTCGGGGGGGGGAGGACGAACCTGGGCTCCAGCGCATCCCGTCAGCGCGGAGCAGGCAAGTGCCGCGCCCACCACGCTCCTCGCGGTGCGGCTCGCCGTGGAGGGCTGCCTGGATTGCACGTTCGTAGGGGTCTTCACGGCAGGTGATTCCTTGGAGGGCATCGCGCTGGATGCGACAGTCTGAGGGTTGAGCGCCGCCTCGGGTGAGGCCGCGGCGGCTCTAGCTTCTGGTGACTCCGGCGGACCCGCCACTTCTTCACTGCCTCCCGCCTTCCTCTCCGGTTCATGCGCCAGGGATGCCACCGGCGGCCGGGCCGTGCTCCACCACGAAGCCAGAACCACGAGACCTGTCACCAGCGCGCAGAGCACGAAGCCCCCCAGCAGCAGGCGGCGCACACGCGCCCGGGTCCAGATGAACTGCGTGCTCCGCGCCGGTACCGCGCTCATGCGCGCGAAGTCGTCGGTCAGCGGGTGGCCCGGTGGCGCCGCGTCACCGGGAGGCGCTTCGCCCCCACCCACCGCGCGCGCCTCGGCGGCGAGGCGATTGCGCTCCGCCAGCTCGCGCTCGTGGACCTCCTCTTGCGTCATTGGCGCCGGCCCGCTCTCGGGCAGGTCCAGCGGCACCTTTCAGGCGCGGGAGGTGCGCGCCTTGCTCGCCTCCCAGAGCGCCTGGTGCAGCGCCTCCGCGCTCGGGAAGCGGTCTTCCGGACGCTTCTCCAGCAGCCGCATGGCAATGGCACTGAGGCTCAGCGGCACCTTCGGATTGATTCGATGGGGAGCGCGCGGCACGCGCAGCCGGATGACCGCGCCCAGTTTCTCCAACGGCAGCTCCGGGTTGAACGGGTAGCCGTCGGTCAGCGCGCTGTAGAGCAGCACGCCGAACGCGTAGAGGTCCGCGGCTTCACCACCCTCGAACCGGGCCTCGTCACCGTGCGCGCGCGCCTGCTCGAGCGCCTCGGGAGGAATCACGGACAGGTCCATGGGCGGCATGCCCTGCGTCAACGTCCTCGCGCCGGGCAGCCGCACGCTTCCGAAGTCGAGCACGAACGGCCTGCCGTCCTTCCGTCGGATGATGACGTTGTTCGCGTTGAGGTCCCGGTGATGGATGCCGCGCTTGTGGAGGTCCGCCAGCGTCCGCGCGATGGGCTGGAGCACGTCGGCGAGCTGAGCGGCCGTCGGATGTTTCTCGTGGCGCCAGTCGTGGAACCGCCATCCATCGACGTGCTCCATGAGCATGGAGAGGAAGCCGGATTCCGGGTCGGGCCAGCGGCTCACCTCGTAGACGCGGGGAATGTGCGGGTGCGGCGTGTGCTCCAGCATCGCCGTCGCTTCGCGCACGCACCTGCCATCCACGTCCTCCTCTCCGGGCAGTTTCTCCCCCGGGAGGCGTACGGCCATCTTCAACGCGTAGATCCGGCCCTCGCCCTCCACCTTGAAGACGCGGCCCAGCCCACCGGCGCCGAGCACTTCGAGAATCTTCCAGGGACCGACGGTGTCGCCCGAACCGAGCCGGTCCGGATGGAGGATTTCAGTCGTCATTCGGCGTGCCCGGCGTGGGTTGGACTGTGAGAAGGCAACTTCCTGGGTTGCTCTATCTCACACCACGGGGCGGCGGCGCCACGCGCGGAGCACGAGCGCCGCGAGGATGATTCCGCCCACCAGGCCCAGGCCCACGAGCGCCAGCAGCCATAGGAAGACGCGGTCCACCAGGTGCCCCGCACGGTCGAAGGCGTGGTCCACCCAGCCCCGGGCCAGGCCGTCCAGTTGCTGCAGCGTTGCCACGCGCTCGGCATGCAGCGCGTCCACTACCGCCGCGCGCTCCTGCCCTACTCCGGTGAGCACGGCCTGCCGCTCTCCGGAGATGAACTCCTGGAGCGAGCGCCGCTGCCCGTCCAGCGCCTCCAACACCGCCGCGCGCTCGCGGGCCACCAGCGCGGGCGTGTTCGCCGCCACGCCGCCCACCCGGTCGAGGATGTCCACCACTCGGGCCAGCTCGGCCAGGGTGGACTGCACGGCGGGGGCGTTCATGGCATCCGCGGCCACCAGCTCCGCCTGCCAGCGGGCCTGGCGCGGGAGGCTGGCCGCGTAGATGTCCACGCGCGCGGTGATGTCGCGCGTGTCCTCCAGCAGTCCGGCCGTCCTCCGCAGCAGCCCCCCGCCCGAGGCCGCCGTCACGGAGGCCAGCAGCGGCACGGTGGAGTCACGGGCGACGAGCGGCCCCGTCAAGGGGTGCTCCGCGGCCCACTGGTGCACGCGCTCACGCGCGGAGGACACGTCCTCCTGTCCGGACACCTCGCGCCACAGCGCCTCCACCTCCGACTCCATGCCCTCCAGCGAGCGGCGGGCCTCGGCCAGCAGCTCCGGTGAGGCGTTCGCCGCCGTCTTCGGCAACGCGTCCTCGAGCTGGGCCAGCAGCGCCCACGCATCCACCAGGGAGGCCACCGGGTCCGGCTGGAAGAGCGCGCCCTGCATGGTGGGCACCGCGTTCGCCTTGAACTGGAGCATCGCCCGCTTCACCTCGGGCGAGTCCGAGCGCGAGGCGATGTTGTCCGCCGCCGCCTCGATGAGGCCGGAGAAGCGCCGGGCCAAATCCCTCACGCGGATGCGCAGGGCGCTCACGTCCAGGTCCGAGTGGCCCACGCGCTGGGCCAGCTCCGAGCGCGGAGGGTTCATCGAGGCGCACGCCGAGAGGAGTGCCGCGAGCACCCCCACGAACAGCCAGCGCCAGGAGCGAGGAATCAGGGACATGAGACAGGCGCAACCTGCGCATGTCCGCCTGCCCCGCCGACCCACCCCGCGAGCGGGTGGACGCGTTCCGTCGCGGACAGACACGACCAGCGCCCGGCGGCCCGGCGCCCCCTCCCTCAAGGTCGATGCAATGGATACCGCCGTACACAGCATGACGACATGAGCTCCAAGGCCTCCATCCGACCCGTAGGGACTCCCTATCCCTCCATCTCCGACTACGCCTTCCTCAGTGACTGCCACTCGCTGGGCATGATCGCCCGCGACGGCACGCTGGAGTGGATGTGCTTCCACCGGTTCGACTCCAACCCCGTCTTCGCCTGCATGCTGGACCGCGACAAGGGAGGCTTCTTCCGCGTCGCGCCCGTGGCGCCCTCCTCCATCACCCGGCGCTACCTGCCGGACACCAACATCCTGGAGACGCGCTTCACCACCGACACCGGCGGCGTCCTCGTCGTCACCGACTGCCTGCCCTGCTGGGAGGACGAACGCGAGCCCGGGAAGCTCGCCGTCACCAAACCCCGGCACCTCTTCATCCGCCTGGTCCGCTGCGAGAAGGGAGAGGTGGAGGTGGCCGTCACCTTCTCTCCCCGCTTCGACTTCGGCCGCACCACGCCCTACCTCCATCCCATCGCGGATGACCTCGCCGTCATCTTCGGCGGCGCGGACTCGCTGCTCCTGCAGTGCAACCTCGGGCGCATCACCTCCGACGCGAAGGGCGGCTGCGACGCCCGCGAGGTGCTGCGGGCCGGTGACAGGCGCGAGCTGGCCCTCCAGTGGGAGCACCCGCACTACATGAAGCCGGCGCGGATGGACGTCGAGGACCTGCGCACGCGCGTGGAGCGGACGGAGGCATACTGGCGCTCGTGGTCGAGCCGCTGCACGTACTCGGGGCCCCATCGCGACCTCGTGGTGCGCAGCCTGCTCGTGCTCAAGGGGCTCACCTACGCGGACACGGGCGCCATCATCGCGGCGGGCACCACGTCCCTCCCGGAGGAAGTGGGCGGCGTGCGCAACTGGGACTACCGCTTCAGCTGGCTGCGGGACTCGTCGGTGCTCATCGCCGCGCTGGGCATGTTCGGCTACGGAGATGAGGCCCGGCGCTTCGCCCGCTTCCTGCTGTCCACCACGGCGGGCCGCACGGACGAGCTCCAGATTCTCTACGGCATCGGCGGCGAGCGCTTCCTCATCGAGACGGACCTGCCCGCCCTGGATGGATACCGGGGCAGCAAGCCGGTGCGCATCGGCAACGGCGCGTTCGACCAGTTCCAGATGGACACCTACGGCGAGCTCATGGGGGTGATGTTCAACCTGATGAACCGCCTGGGGTTCTCGTACGAGAAGCAGAAGGCGGACCCCGCCACCCGCTTCTGGATGGAGTTCCTCCGCCAGGTGGCGGACACCGCGGCGCAGAGATGGAAGGAGCCGGATGACGGCATCTGGGAGACGCGCGGCGGCCGGCAGCACTTCGTGTTCTCCAAGGTGATGGCGTGGCTGGCGCTGGACCGCGGCATCCGTCTCTTCGAGCCCTACCCCGAGTTGAAGGCGGACCTCGACGGCTGGCGGCGCGCACGGGACGAGGTGCGCAAGGCCATCGAGACGGAGGGCGTGGACCCGGAGACCGGGGCCTTCGTGCAGGCCTTCGGGCAGAAGGCGCTGGACGCCACCGCGCTCCAGATTCTCCTCACCGGCTTCCTGCCCCCGGATGACCCGCGCGTGAAGGCCACGGTGGAGCGCATCGACAAGGAATTGACCCGCGAGGGCCACGTCTACCGCTACGTCGAGCGCAACGACGGGCTGTCCGGCGAGGAAGGCACGTTCACCTTCTGCACGCTCTGGCTGGCCACCAGCTTCGCCGTCATGGGCGACGTGGAGCGCGCCGAGGAGCGGCTCGCGAAGGTGCTCGAGTACGTCAACGACCTGGGCCTGTGCGCCGAGGAGATAGACCCCGTGCGCCGCGAGGCCCTGGGCAACACCCCGCAGGCCTTCAGCCACGCGGGGCTCATCCAGGCCATCCTCGCCATCGAGAGCGCCCGCGAGGCCCGGAGGAAGGGCGTCAGCGCTCCGGCCATCTCCCCCCTGCAGCCGGAGGCCGCCGCGGCGCCGCCGCAGGCGTCATCCCCGGCATGAGCAGCCGGGCAAGGGAGAGCGCCTCATGGGTTGAACGGCCACGGACGGGCCCAAAGCTTTGCGGTGAACGTGAGTTTTTCGGGAGGCGGTCATGAAGAGCATCCGAGCACTGATGATGGTGGGCCTGCTGACGGGAGGCGCGGCCCTGGCCCAGGAACAGGCCGACATGCGGGGCGTCACGGTGTCCGTGGGCGGCGGCGTCGAGGGCTACAGCGGCGAGCTGGCGCCGCGCCTCAACACGGGCCCGGCCTACGGCGCCACGTTGACCCTCAAGCCCTCGCGCGTCCTGGGCCTGGAGGTGGGCTACTCCGGCGCGGTGAACACCATCGACACGGACGGCCGCGAGGTGGCGGGAGAGACCCCGGACATCGTCCGTAACGGCGGGCAGGCGGTGGCCACTGTCGGCATCACCGCCAGCCCGCTGCAGCCCTACATCCTCGGGGGCGTAGGGCTGAGCGACTACAACGTGCGGAGGAACGGAGAGGTGCTGGGCTACCAGGACGACACCGTGGGCACGGTGCCGCTGGGCGCGGGCGTGCGCTTCTACTCCGGGAACTTCGTCGCCGACTTCCGCGCCAACTACAACCTGCTCTTCGACGAGGAGTTCGTGCCCATGGCCCGCACCGTGGAGGGCCCGGGCAACACGGAGTTCGCGAGCGGAGGCAGCTACAACGGCACGCTCAACGTCGGCGGCACCTTCTGACCCCGCCAGAGGCGGGGCCTCCCGAACCTCGTGGCTTCAGCGGGCCGCCGCGAGGTTCTTGGCGACGAAGTCCCAGTTGATGAGCTTCTCGAGGAACGTGTCGATGTACTTGGGACGCGCGTTGCGGAAGTCCACGTAGTACGCGTGCTCCCAGACGTCGATGGTGAGCAGCGCCTTCTGGCCGTGCTTCATCGGCAGGTCCGCGTTGCCCGTCTTCGTCACCTTGAGCTTGCCGCCCTCGAGGACGAGCCACGCCCAGCCCGAGCCGAACTGCGTGGCGGCGGCGTTGGCGAACTCCTCGCGGAACTTCTCGAAGGAGCCGAAGTCGCGGTTGATGGCGTCCGCGAGCTCACCGGTGGGGCGCCCGCCGCCATTGGGCTTCATGCAGTTCCAGTAGAAGGTGTGGTTCCACACCTGGGCGGCGTTGTTGAAGACGCCACCGTCGCTGCTGAGGATGACCTCCTCCAGCGACTTGCTCGCCTCGGGCTTGCCGTCCAGCAGCTTGTTGAGGTTCGTCACGTACGCGGCGTGGTGTTTGCCGTGGTGGTACTCGAGCGTCTCCGCGCTGATGTGCGGAGCGAGGGCGTCCTTCGAGTACGGCAGGTCAGGGAGGGTGAACGGCACGGGTGTTTCCTTTCGTGGTGAGGGTTCTCTGTGAAGCGTGTCTTCCTACTTCGGGAGGGGACCGGGCCCGGCTGACGGCAGCTCCGTCACGGCTCGGTAGGCGCGGTTCCAATAGAGGAGCGGCTCCGCGTCCACGCCCCGGTGGACGCCCACCACCCTGCCCACGACGAGCAGGTGGTCGCCGTAGCGGCGCAGGTCCTGCAGCTCGCAGGCGAGGCCGACGAGGGAGCCCCGGACCCAGGAGTGCTCGTCGAACGCGGCGTCCTCCGCCGCGCCGCTCGCGCACTTCGCCGCGATTTCCCGCTGGGTGGAGTTGAGGACGCTCACGGTGAAGCGGCCGGCGGCCTCCACGCGCTTGAGCGTCCGCGAGGTCTCCTTGAGCGCGATGAGCATGAGCGGCGGCTCCAGCGAGAGCGAGCTGAACGAGCTCACCGTCGTCGCGGCCAGGCCGTGCGCGTCACGGAGCGATATCACCGCCACACCACTCGCCCAACGGGACATCGCGTCCCGGAAGTCACGAGCGTCGACGCCATCCTGCGGACTCGGGAGCATGCCCCCCGATCTATGGCGGACAGGGTGCTCCTGTCAGCACCCGTCCAATGTCTTGGACGAGCTCCAATGTGTTGGCGGAGCCCGCGGCCAGGATGTCCCCCCCGACCCGGACCTTCCGGGCGAGGAATCCGCGCGCCAGGAACAAAGGCGGAGGTGCTCCTCCCGATGCGTCGGAGGCTCAACCTCCCGAGCCACCCGGGGACGATGGTTGCCCGGGACCGGATGACGGTACTGAAGGCTCCCCCTCCCGAAACCTCCGCCGAGGGGAATCCCCATGCACCGTTCCCTTCAGGTCGTCCGGACCTTCGCCTCGCGCAGTCTGGTGCTCGTCACCTGCCTGGCGGGAAGTGTGGCCCTGGCCCAGAGCTCCTCGGTGTTGTTGGGCACCATCATCGATGCCTCGACGAAGCAGCCCGTCCCGGACGTGGTGGTGACCGCCCGCGCGCCCAGTCTCCAGGGGGAGCGGGTGGCCGTCACCAACGACGCGGGCCAGTACCGCATCCCGCAGCTGCCTTCCGGTGTGTACACGCTGCGGTTCGACAAGGAGGCCTACCGGCCCTTCTCGCGCGACGGAGTCACCCTCCGGCTGGGCTACTCGGTGCGCGTGAATGTGGAGCTGCTCCCCGAGTCGGCCTTGAGCGAGGAGATTCTCGTCGAGGGAAGCCCTCCCACCATCGACGTGGGCTCCACCACCACCGGGCTGAACATCAGCGAGGAGTTCATCCGCGACGTCGCCGTCATCCCGCCCGCCACCAAGAACGGGGCGGCCCGCTCCTTCGAGTCACTGGCGAGACTGGCACCCGGTGCGGTCTTCGACGTCTACGGAGTCTCCCTCAGCGGAGCCACCTCCCCCGAGAACCAGTACCTCATCGATGGCGTCTCGGTGAACGACCCCAGCACCGGGGTCAACGGCACGCCGCTGAGCGTCGAGTTCGTCCAGGAGGTGAATGTCATCACGGGCGGCTACCTGCCCGAGTTCGGCCGCGCCATGGGAGGCGTGGTCGAGGTGGTGACGAAGTCCGGTTCCAACGAGCTCCACGGCTCGGTCTTCGGAAACTACACGCCGGGAGCGCTCGCCACGTCGGGCAAGGAGATTCGCCAGGCGGTGGATGTCATCTCCGGCCAGGAGTCGCTGTGGAACCTGGGGGACTTCGGCGTCGAGCTGGGAGGCCCCCTCCTCCGGGACAGGCTCTGGTTCTACGCGGGCATCGCGCCCTCGTTCACCCGGTACCAGCTCGAGCGCAACCTCAACGTGCGCGTGCTCGACGAGAATGGAGAGCTGGTCGAGGACGAGAACGGCTTCATCCAGACCCAGCGCATCGAGGGGACGCAGCAGCACTACTTCGCGGATCAGTGGGGCCTGCAATACATCGGCAAGCTGACGTACCAGGCGCACCGGAACCACCTGCTCTCGCTGTCGGTGGTGGGCACTCCCGGCTCCTCTGGCGGCCCGGGGCGCTTCTCCATCCTTCCCGACAACGGCGCTCCGGAAGTGAGCGTGATTCAGGGGCCGCTGGAGGCGCAGGCCACCCAGCGCACCCGGAACGGGCTGGACGCGGGGCTCAAGCTCTCCTCCTCGTTCCTCGACAAGCGCCTGTTGCTGGATGCCACGGCGGGGTGGCACCACCAGGGCAGCGCCGTGCGTGCCTCGGATGGCACGCGGGCGGGCAGCACGGAGGGGCTCGCGTACGTCCCCCAGGTCAGTTGGCGCAGGACGACGCCATACGAGCACTCCCTCGTCGAATTCGAGCAACCGCCGGACCCTTCCGTCTGCGGCGCCACCCCGGAGGAGGCGGCGCTGCGCTGCCCCGTCTTCAACTATCTCACCGGCGGCCCGGGCTTCCTGGAGGAGCGCACGCTGGACAGGCTTCAGGGCCGGCTCGTCGGCACGCTGCTGGCGAAGGCGGCGGGGCAGCACGTGCTCAAGGTGGGACTGGAAGCCGAGTGGATGCGCTACGACCATATCCGGGCGGTGAGCGGCGGCAGCCTGCTGCGCGAGTCGAGCGGAGGAGACTCCTTCGATGACTTCGTCCAGTACGGCTTCCTGACCGGACCCGACCAGGCGGTGCTGCTCGACTCGTTTCAGACTCTCTCCAAGTCCAACTCCCTCGGCGCCTTCGTCCAGGACAGTTGGAACGTGCGCGACCTCGTCACCATCAACGTGGGGCTTCGCTATGACGCCCAGTGGCTGCGGGGTGGAGACGAGCTCGCGCTGGCGCTCGCCAGGCAATGGTCACCCAGGCTGGGACTCATCGTCGACCCCACCCGCTCCGGCCGGGCCCGGCTCTTCGCCAGCTACGCACGCTATTTCGAGAGCGTCCCGCTGGACCTCATCGACACCTCCTTGCCGGGCACTCCCCAGGTGCTCTCGCGCAAGAGCGCGGAGGTGTGCCGTCCGCTGGAGCCGGGGTTTCGGGAGGCCTGCGCCTCGGACCGTGCGCGGCTGCCCTACCTGGAGGAAGAGTCGCCCCTGGACCCCAGCCGACGGTGGCTGGCGGTGGGGGCGGGCAACACCCTCGTGGATCCGGACATCCATGCCCAGTCCACCGATGAGTGGGTGGTTGGTGGAGAGCTCCATCTCCTCGCTCATCTCCGCGTCGGTCTCTCCTATACGCGGCGCTCGCTCAACAGGGCCGTGGAGGACATGAGCCTGGACGAGAAGAGGACGTACTTCATCGGCAATCCCGGATATGGCCTGGGGCAGCCCCTCGGCAAGGCCACGCGGACCTACGACGCGGGAACGCTCTTCCTGCAGCGGAGCCTCGCGGATCGGTGGCTGTTCCAGGCGAGCTATACGCTCTCCTCCGTGCGCGGCAACTACGAGGGCCTGTTCCGCAGCGAGACCGGCCAGCTCGGTCCGAACCACACCAGCGCGTTCGATTCGCAAACGCTGACCATCAACAGCGAGGGCCCGCTGCCGTCGGACCACACGCACCAGTTCCAGGCGTTCGCCTCCCGGGAGTTCGTCATCGGAGCGCACCTGAGCGTCCAGTTGGGGCTCTCGTACTTCGCGACCTCGGGGATGCCCTATAGCTATCTCGGGGCGGACCCGGTGTACGGCCCACTGCAGGTCTTCATCCTTCCCCGCGGCTCCGCCGGACGCCTGCCCTGGTATCACCGCATCGATACCCGCCTGGCCATCACCTATACGCTGACGAAGACGCTGACCGCCTCGGTCGGTGTGGATGTGTTCAACTTCTTCAACTTCCAGGCGGCCACCTCCTACGACGAGTCGTACACGTACTTCCCTGTCGTTCCCATCCAGGACGGGACGCCGGAGGATTTGCCGGAGCTGCGGGGCCTGGATGGCGAGCTGCTCGGGCCCGAAGCGCTCAACAAGAACTTCGGCAAACCCACCAGCTACCAGTTGCCACGTTCCATCCGGCTCGGCGCCCGGCTGTCCTTCTAGCGGCACCCGTGGCTGTCAGGAGAGCCCGCATGCGCAGACACTTCCTGGGGTTGACGACGGCAGCCGTCCTCATCACGTCCTGTGACACACAGCAGCCCGACATCGGCTGCCCGGTCCAGGGCGTCGATTGGGTGGCAACCTACAAGCCCGTGGGCGAGAACACGTGCCCCGAGCTCCCGGGAGAGTTGCTCGGCGTCCAGAAGTACCAACGCCAGCTCTTCCTCAAACCACAGACGCTCAACGACATGGACCCGGCGGATGAGCTGGACCCCAACCACCCGCCATACGCGTCTGGCGACCTGCCCGCGGAAGCGGATGCGGACGGCCTCTGCACCGTCGTCTCTCTTTCGGTGGCGGAGAAGCATGTGCCCCAGGGCTCGGAGCCGTCGCTTCCCACCGATGCCGTCTATCATTGGAGCAACGTCCGGCTCGTGGCGCTGCCGGAGGTGCCGGGAACGCAATTGATCGCAGACATGGAATACACGGCGACGTACGCCGCGCGGGAGTGCACCGCCCGGTATGAGGTCTGGGCGATGTGGCCTGGCAATGTCGACTGTGAGTCCGCGGAGTCACCGGGCACGCCCGACGACAGCCTCTGCCAGACTTCCGGGATCATTCCTCCCCGCTTCGCCGTGACCTGCGATCCCGCCCAACTGCGCTGCGTCCCCGCCCAGCGTCCGCCGTCACTGCGGAGTACTCCATAGGCTCGCAACGCTCGCTCCCACGAGGGGCCCGGCAACCGCACTCCGTGTGCTACGGCCTCCTCAATCGTCGACTGGCCTAGGTTTCGCAGGGGGACTAATGATAAACGGTGGCCCCGACGCAGCACCAACATCCCTCAGTGGCATCGGCGTGCGCCCTGGAACCAGCCTCCAGGTGATGCGGCCCACCTCCTGCCCCTCATGGAGTTGGCGGATGGCAATCTCATATGCGTTCTGACGCAGCATCTTGGGGATGTCGACCCTCAACCATGCGGGAATGCGCGCCTTCGCGGGGAAGAGCCACTCGCCCAGCGGGTGGTGCCCGGTGGGTTTGATGGGCAGCAGCGCCACACCGGGCTTCCCCTCATACACGTATCGTGGCGGCAGCAGCCCCAATCGCTCCCGGACGGGAGACTCCACTTCCAGGTACACCCGCGCCTCCTGCGGCAGGCGCGCCACCACCTCCAGCGCCATCCTCCGCGCGATGTCCGGCGCCCCCGTCACCAGGAAGGGCAGCCTCACGAGGCCGAAATGATTCGGCTCAGTGCCCGCGACATTGAAGCTGCGCCAGGTGACTTTGTTGTTCTCACGGATGAATCTGCGGAAGTTGTCGAAGTCCATCAGGTCCGCGAGCGCGGGGGCCGGTTCGGACGCAGTGCTGAGCAGCCCGACCAGGGAGTAGTGGTCGGTGGCGGGAATCTGGGCGCCAGGCCAGGTGAGCGGTGGAAAGAGCGTGAGCATGTCCCCGCTGGGCAACGAGGGCAGCGTCACCGAGCCGATGAGGTTCCATTGTTCGGGAGTGACGAGCGTGGCGACCTCGGCCCAGTAGATGGTTGCCTCCACGCTGGTGGCTGCCGCCCCGCCCCGGTTGCGGGCACGGATGTAGAGGTAGTTGTCCTGGCCGCGCCTGGCCTCGAAGCCCAGGGTGGCATCGTTCGCGGCACCGCTCAGTTCTCCGAATTCCGCCTCCGCATTGGCGACGGTGGCGGGCCTGAGGATGAGGTCCGGGCTGGCACAGAGGAGGCCCGAGTGCGGCTCTCCCGTGTCTCCCACGTGGTCGCGAAGGTAGACGTCGGGAACGATGTCGAGGCAGTCTCCGGCAATGGCCCTCAAGTCCGGCATCACGCCGATACCATCAGTCGGAGAGGCCGAGGGCGTGCCGAAGGCGGGGTTGCTCAGGATGGCGCGCATTTGCTGGGGGCTCAAGCGGTAGCCCATCGCCGCGGAGGCCATCCCCTGGGTGGATAGCGCGGCCCCCGTGACGATGGACGAGGCGCTGGACGTGCCGTTGAAGGTGGCGGTGTATGCGTCGTGCACCGCACCCGCGGGGTCGGTGGTGGCGCTCTCGACGTGCTCGCCCCAGCCGAAGCAGTCGACGCGGCTCCCGTAGCAAGAGAAGCCCAGACGGGTGTGAGGCGCAGCAGAGGAGGCGGCGCCGACGATGGTGGCCCCCGAGTCCCTGAAGCCAGCCGTGGGCCCTGCGGCCCGATTGAAGATCTGGCGACCCCTGGAGTCCACCACGGTGTCCAGGTCGACGTTCCCGTTGCCCCCGGCTTCCACCACCACGACGCCCAGGGCAGTCGCCAGGCGGACCACGTCGAAGACGGCAGGCTCAATCTCGACCGGAACCCGAGTATGCCCCCAGAGAGACGTCTGCGCCTCCAGCAGGAGGACGTCCCCGAATTCCATCACGATGATGGCGTCCAGGATGGGCTGCGCGGTGCCATACCCGCCGTCGGTGAGCCACTGCGAGACGACGCGCACGGAGGTCAGGTTGGGGGTGATGCCGACGCAGCCCACGGTGTTGTCAACGGCGGTGACCTCGCCCAGCACCGAGGTCCCGTGGGAGAAATACTTCTTGTTGATTCCTGAGATGAGCGTGATGCCATGGTCCACGAGATCTTCGTGGTCGAACTTCCAGCCCCATTCCAGGTCCACGAAGCCGAGCCCGGCTCCATCCCCGCCCGGCACATTCCAGGCGAATTCGGCGTCAATCCCATCCGGCGCAGGGTCCAGGTAGCCCTGGTTCATCCAGTGTGGCTCATCTGCGGCATTCACCAGCGGGGGCTCGACAGGGCCGGGCTCGACATAGGCCTGCTCCACGGCTCGCGACTCGCTGAGCCGCTGGACCACCTCTTCCGGTTCCACTTCCGCGGGAACCTCCAGGACAAAGTACGAGGCGAGGTCCACCGGCTCATAGGTGGAGTCCGTCTCGGCCGCACGCTTCACCATGGAGCGCAGCTCCTCGGGGGATTGACGGAACAGCCGCGTCATGCGGAAGTCCGGGAGCCGCACGGCCAGACGGGGCAGTAGCGTTTCGACGTCCTCTGGCGTCGGGGTCTGGGGTGGCTCCATCCAATCCCTGAACTTCACCACGACCCTGGGTGGGAGCAGACTTCCGCACTCTGCCTCGCGTTTTGGATTGCTCCCGCCATTGCCTTTGACTCGCGAACGTCCCTGCATGGCACCCCCTCCTGGATGTGGAAGGCCGCGCGACCTCGGTCGGCGTCCAGGTGAAGTTGGTAATCACTTCCGTCCCAGGAGAAGTGGCGAGAAGCCATCTAAGCCCTGGCGGGGCTGCTTCGAAGTCCGCCCCCCACCCGCGATGAGCGCTCCGAGGCGAAAGGGAGCTGCCGTTGGAGCGCATCAGCCGGGCAGGCTCAGACGGACCTTGTCCTGGCTGTTGTGTGAAAGGAATACATCGAAGCTCCCCCTCGCATGGCGCTCCCCTCACGCGCTCGAGCCCACCGTCATCCCTCAAGGTGGACACGTCCCTGCCGGAGTGAGGTTCCTCCCGGCCCGTTGTGACCGCGCTCCAAGCCGTGGCCCCGCCAGGGAATGCACCCCTGGAGTGCGCCTTCGCCCCGGGCACACGGCCCATCGCGAGGGGGCGTGTGCCGCGGACCTCAAGGACGCGTATGAGGGTAGGTGATATTCGGCGGCCCTGACCCATCATGCCCTTGTCGCCCCTGTGGCACCGGCTCGCGCCCTTGGCCGAGCAGCCACGTGATGCGGCCCACCTCCTGCCCCTCATGGAGCTGGCGGATGGCAATCTCATACGCATTCTGACGCAGGTGCTCGGGGATGGAGACCCTCAACGCGGCGGGAATGCTCTCCTTCGCGGGGAAGAGCCACTCGCCCAGCGGTTGGTACCCGGTGGACTTGATGGGCAGCAGCGGCACACCGCTCTTCTCCTCAGGCACGTACCTCGGTGACAGCTGCTCCAGGTGCTCCCGGAGAGGGGAATCTATCTCCAGGTACACCCGCGCCTCTTGCGGCAGACCGGCCACCACCTCCAGCGCCATCTTCCGCGCCATGTCCGGCGCTCCCGTCACCAGGAACGGCAACCTCTCGAAGTCGGAGAGAAGATTGGGCGTATCGCCCACGACGCTGAAGTTGAGCAAGGTGACGTTGTTGTCACGGATGAACTTGCTGAAGGTGTCGATGTCCTTGAGCGCCTCGGGGTCGGGGGCCGGGTCGGACTCGGTGTCCAGAATCGCTATCAGGCAATAGTGGTCGGGGTCGGGAATCTGGTCCCCGCGCCAGGTGAGCGGTGGGAAGAGCGTGAGCACGTCCCTGGTGGGCAGCGAGGACAGCGTCACCGAGTCGATGAAGTGCCAATCCACCGCGGGGATGAACGTGGCGGCCCTGGCCCAGTAGACGGTGGCTCGCACGTTGGTGGCCGCCCCAAGACCCCGGTTGCGAGCGCGGATGTAGAGGTAGTTGTCCTGGCCGGCCCAGACCTCGTTGCCCAGGGTTCCGCTGTCGGCGTTGGAGCTTCCTTGTCCGAATTCCGCTTCGGCATCGGCGACGGCGTCGGGCCTGAGGATGAGGTCCGGGCTGGCGCCAAAGCGGCCATCGCTCCGGTCTCCCGTGTCCCCCACATAGTCTCTCAGGTAGACGTCGGGAATGGCCGTGAGGCCGACGCTGGCGGTGCGCTTCAAGTCCGGCATCACGCCGATACCGTCGGTCTGGGCGGCCGAGGGCGTGCCGAGGGCGGAGTCACTCAAGATGGGACGCAGTTGCCGGGGAGTCAGGCGGAAGCCCAACCCCACGGAACCCACGCCCTGGGCGGAGGCCATGCCCTGCGTGGATAGAGCGGCTCCCGCGACGATGGCCGCGGCGCTGGAAGTGCCGTTGAAATTGGAGATGTATCTGGGGCGCCCCGGGCCGTGGGTGGTCACGACCTTCTCGCCCCAGCCATAGCAATCCACACGGCTTCCATGGCAGCAACGCGCTATCCGGGTGTGCTGAGCGTCGGAAGAGGCGGCGCCGACGAGGATGGCTCCCGAGTCCTTGAAGCCAACCCTGGCGCCCCCGGACCGATTGAAGACCCGCTGGCCCTGGTCGTCGACCACCGTGTCCAGGTCGACGTTCCCGTTGCCCGCGGCCTCCACCACCACGATTCCCAGGGCGGTCGCCAGGCGGATGACGTCGAAGACGACGGGCTCTATCTCGACCGGAACCTCGCTGTAGGTCACAGCCGGTGTGTCCGGGTCGAACGAAAAATCCGTATGCGCCTCCAGCAGGAGGACATCTCCGAATTCCATCACGGTGATGGCATTCACGATGGCCGGCGGGGTGCTGTACCAGAGTTCCCCGTCCTCATTCTTGTGCCATTGTGAGACGAGGCGCACGGAGGCAAGGTGGGGAGTGATGCCGACGCAACCCACGGCGTTATCCAATGCGGCGACCTCGCCCAGCACCGACGTCCCGTGGGAGATGGCATCGTAGTTCTCTCCGGAGATGAGACTGATGTCAGGGCGCTTGAGATCTCTATGGTCGAGCCACCAACCCCACTCCAGGTCCACGAAGCCAATCCCCGCGCCATCGCCGCCCGGCACCGTCCAGGCGAACCTGGCGTCAATCCCTCTTGGCGCTGGATCCAGGTAGCCCTGTTTCCTCGACTGTGGGTCATTCGAGGCATCCACCTGCGGGGGGGCGACCGGGCCTGGCTCGACATAGGCGTGCTCGAAGGCCTGCGGTACTTTCCGCAGAAGCCGGACCAGTTTCTTCGGATCCTCCTCCTCGGGAAGCACCAGCGCAAAGTATGAGGTGAGGTCCACCCCCGGCCGATAGGTGGGGTCCCTCTGCATCGCTTTCTTCGTCAAGGCGTGCAGTTCCTCGGGGGACTGGCTGAACAGTCTTGTCATCCGGAAGTCCGGAAGTCTCCCTTCCAGAGGGGGCAGGCGCGCTTCGACGTCCTTGCGCGTCGGGTTCTGGGGGAGCTTCACCCATTCCGCGAACTTCACCACGACCCTGGGCGAAAGCACCCTGGCGCGCTCGGCCTTGGGCCTTGGCTTGCTCCCGCCATTGCCTTTGACTCGCGAACGTCTCTGCATGGCTCCCCTCCTGGACATGGGAAGGCCGCGCGAACACGGCCGTCTTCCCGGAGAAGTTGGTAATCACTTCCGTTCCAGGAGAAGTGGCGAGAGGCCGTCTGAGCCCTGGCGGGGCTGCTTCGAAGTCCATCCCACGCGCGGCGAGCGTTCCGAGGCGGCGGATGTCTGCCGTTGGCGCTCATCGGTCGGGCAGACTCAAGCGGATGTTGAAGGTGTATTCCACCGCGATGGGGCGGCCCTCCAGCGTCACGGGCTGGTAGCGCGAAGCATGCAGTGCATCCAGCACGGCCCTTCCCATATGAGGCTGCGGCTTGAGGATACGGCACCGCTCGACCCTTCCCTCGGTGGTGATGACACATCTGACAATCATCAGGCCTTCGACACGGGCCGCGAGCGCCTCACGCGTGTATCGAGGTGTCGGCCCCGAGAGCTTCCGGGGGCGGGTCATCCCCACGTCGAACGAGCGCACGTCCATTCCCACACCGCCCACCTGCCCACCGACGGCTCCGCCGACCAGACCGCCCACCACGCCTCCAATCTCACCGTCGTCCGCCCCACCCTCCTCCCCCTCCACACCGTTCGCCGCTTCCTCTTCCCCTTCGGCTGGCGAAGCCGACTCCTCCTCGGAGGGCCTGACCTCGGGGCGCTGCCTGGGCGGCACCCTGATGTCTGGCTTCTTCGCGACCGGCCTCCTGGCGTGCGTCTTCTTGTGTGTTCGAGGTGGAGGGGGTGGCGGCGGCAGGGATGGAACGACCCGGAGCGACACCCCTGGCTGCTGGAGCGTGATGACCCGTGCCACGTCCTCCCTGGGAGGGCGCGAGGTGAACCAGAGCACGAGACCGAGGACGCAGAGATGCAGGACGATGGAGATGACGACGCCCACGCGGACGCGAGACCTGGGCCCCTGCCCACGACCAAGGACAGACTCGAACATGCCTTCCCCCTACCTGCTCTTCGACGCGGTGAGCGCCTGCGACACCGACAGGCGCTGCCCGCCCGTGTCTGTCCGGGTGGTGCAGTCGCGCTTCGTGTGAAGGTAGAACGTGCGCTCCTCGCAGGTCAGGACCCGCCCGGCGCTCCAGCTCGAAAGCCGGGCCGCGAGAGGTTCCCCCAGCGGGCGCGTCCAGACGCGAATCGTGCCATTCCCGGTGGGGGTGTAGAGGAGCGAGTCATCCGCGCTGAGCCAGGCGCCCCGAAGCAGGCTCGTCTCACCGAAAGGCCTTGAGAGGAATTGACCGGAGTCCGCATCCCAGAGGCAGGGGATGTCCTCCCGGTAGGTGGTGATGACTCGCTTGCCATCCGCGCTGAAGCGCGCCTCCCCCACCGGGCCGAGGGTCTGCCCCGAGAGCGTGACGAGGGGCCTGCCCGTGGCCGCATCCCAGAGGCGTGCCGTGCCGTCCATGCCGGCGGTGGCGACGCGCGATCCGTCAGGGCTGAAGTCCACCTCCGCCACCAGGCCGACATGCCCCGAGAGGGTGGCGAGGAGCCTGCCCGTGGCCGCCTCCCAGACACGCGCGGTGTTGTCCATGCTGGTGGTGGCCACTCGCGTCCCATCCGGGCTGAACCGGGCGGTCAGCACCTCTCCCGTGTGCCCCGAGAGCGTGACGAGGAGCCTGCCCGTGGCCACATCCCAGAGGCGAGCCGTGTCGTCCATGCCGGCGGTGGCGATGCGCGCTCCATCGGAGCTGAAGTTGGCGGACCACACCCTGCCGATGTGTCCCGCGAGGGTGACGAGGAGCCTGCCCGAGGCCACGTCCCAGACGCGCGCCGTGCCGTCGACGCCGGTGGTGACGACACGCGTCCCATCGGGGCTGAAGGTCACCCCCTGCACGGGGCCGGTGTGCCCCGCGAGGGTGACGAGGAGCCTGCCCGTGGCCGTATCCCAGACACGTGCCCTGCCATCATCGCCAGCGGTGACGGCGCGCGTGCCCCCGGCGCTGAAGTCCGCCGTGGTGCCTGCCAGCGTGGTGGCCAGCTTTCCGGAGGCGTCCCAGATGCGCGCCGTGCCGTCGACGCCGAAGGTGACGATGGACTGGCCGTCGGCGCTGAAGCTGCCCCCCAGCACCGCCTTGGTGTGACCGGAGAAGGTGTTGAGCAACACGCCGGAGTCCGCATCCCAGAGGCGTGCGGTGCCATCCGTGCTGGCGGTGACGACGCGCGCCCCGTCCGGACGGAACCCCGCCTCCACCACGGGACCGGTGTGCCCCACCAGGGTGACGCGGTGCCTGCCGGAGGCCGCGTCCCAGAGGCGCGCCGTGCCGTCCAGGCTGGCGGTGACGATGCGCGTGCCGTCAGGGCTGAACGCGGCGCCCTGCACCGCGCCGCCATGTCCCTCGAGGATGGCGAGGAGCCTGCCGGAGTGCGCGTTCCACAGGCGCGCCGTGCCATCCGCGCCTGCGGTGACGACGCGCATGCCATCGGGGCTGAACCGGGCTTCGGACACCGCTCCCCGATGTCCCGAGAGGGTGACGAGCAGCCTGCCGGATTCGACATCGTGGATGCGCGCCTTGCCGTCCGGGCCGACGGTGATGGCGCGAGTGCTGTCCGGGCTGAACATGGCGAACCCCGCCTCCTCGGAACCCCTGACGAGGATGCGGAGGGGCCTGCCGGAGGCGGCCTCCCAGGTGCGCACCGTGCCGTCACGGCTCGCGGTGATGATGCGCAGGCCGTCGGGGCTGAAGCGGGCCTCGCCGACCGCGTCGGTGTGTCCCGAGAGGATGGCGAGGGGTTTGCCGCTGGCCGCGTCCCAGATGCGCACCGTGCCATCCTGACCGGCGGTGACGACGCGTGAGCCCTTGGAATCGAAGCGGGCGCTCCTCACCGGCCCGGAGTGGCCCTTCAGGGTGACGAGGGGGCTTCCGGAGGTCACGTCCCAGATGCGGACCAGGCCCTCGCTGTTGGACGTGATGACCCGCGAGCCATCGGGATTGAAGCCGACACGGCCGACGAAGCTGGAGGTGTCGCGCAGGACGACCCGGGCCGGCTCGAGCTGCCACTCGGACAAGGCCCTCTCCACGTGTTCCGTGGGGGCGAGACGGTAGGCCGCCTGGATGAGGAGGAGGCTGCGCTGCGGGTCCTCCTTGAGTCCCAGCAGGGCATTGGCCGTCAGCTCACGCGAGAGCGCCGTGTCCCGCTCCCGGCGCGCCTGCGCCCAGAAGGAGAGGATGCCTCCCGAGCCCACCAGCAGCACCACGAGCAGGAAGCGCAGTCTGCGCGTCGCCCTCCGCGCCACCCGGGCCCGGGCCGCCTCGGCCCGCCTCCCCTCCTCGGCCACGCGTGCGAGCTGCTGCGTCTGCTCGAGCTCCGCCTGGCGGCGATGCTCCTCCGCGCGCTTCTCCTCGTCCCGGCGCTCCACGCTCGCATCCAGGAACTCGCGCTCCCCTGCGTTCAGGGGCTCGGGGTTGCCGGAGAAGCACTCCTCGGCCTCCAGGAGGCGGGAGCCGGTGAAGAGGTAGCTGGCGTCGCGTTGGTGCTCCGTCCATTCATGGGTGGCCTCCGTCAGCCGGCGGTGGATGAACAGCTCGCGGCGGTTCTCGTCCAGCCATCCGCGCAGGGTGGACCATGTCTGGATGAGGACCTCGTGTGCCACCTCCACGGTGTTGTCAGTGACGACGACGAGCCGGGCCTCGGGGCCCGACAGCGTTCGGAGGACGTGCTCGACCTGGGGAGCATCTACCCCGGGGAAGTCCAGCTCGCTGGAGTGGATGCGCCGTCGCGTGTCCGGAGTGCCCTCGCCCAGCGCCGTCAGCCGCAGGAAGAGCCGCTTCGCAATCTCCCGCTGTGGAGCGGTCAGCGCCTCGTAGCAGGCCTGTGCGCGCCGCTGGAGCGCTCCCGCCACGCCGCCGCTCGCCTCATAGGCGGACAGCGTCAACCAGGCACCGTTGCGAGCCCGCCACAGCTCGTAGAGGGCGTGCTCGAGCAGGGGCAGTGAGCCGGGCTCCTGGGAGACGTCCTTCAGGATGGCGCTCACCAGCCCACGCTCCAGGAAGGCCCCCACGGCCTGGGTGGGCCGGGTGATGGCGTCGCGGAGGGACTCCGGGCCCATGTTTCCCAGCAGGACTTCGTGGTCCTGCAGCAGGGTCCGAAGCGTGGGGATGCGCAGGCTGCGCTCGAAGAAGTCCGCGCGCAGGGTGACGATGACGCGGATGGCGCCGCCTCCGTGCTCGACGGCATCCCGCAGGTTGGCGAGGAAGGCCGTCGCGGACTTCGAGAGGCTCCCATCCGGGGCATGGGTGAAGAGCTCCTCCAGTTGGTCCACGACGAGGAGGAAGGTGCCCGGGTGCTCGGCGGTCAGGGTCGACACCGCCGTCCTGAAGGCATGTTCCTCCGAGGCGAGCCGCTCGCGGAGCGCCTCGGCGGTGGCCAGGCGGGCCTCGGGAGGAACCAGCGTCGCGAGCTGGTCCGCGAGCGCTCGGAGGGGACGGCCTCCCGGCGTCATCGTCCGGGCGCGCAGCGGCGCGTCGTCCCCCCAGCCGGAGTCCTCGAGGCGAGGCAGGACGCCGCCGAACACCAGCGAGGACTTGCCCACTCCCGAGGCGCCCACCACCGCGAGGAAGGGCGCGAGCCGCAGCCTGGCGAGCACCGTCCCGACTTCCGCTTCGCGGCCGAAGAAGAACCGGGCGTGCCGCCTACCGAAGGGCAGCAGGCCCCGGTAGGGGGCCGGCTCGTCCGGGAGCTGGAAGGTGTCGTTCTCGGGGGCCTGTCCCTTGATGCCCGCCACCAGCCGCTGGAATGCGGCGTCGTCGTCCAGCCCCGCGCGGAAGTCCACCCAGGTCCGCAGGGCCAGGAAGCCCGTGACGTCCTCATGCTTCGCGCCGGGGAGGAGCACGGGAATGACGCGGTACTCGTCGCGGGTCCGCACCGCGTTCGCCAACGCGACACGCAGCTCCTCGTCGCGCCAGTGCGCGTTGACCGAGGCACCGAAGAAGACGGCCACCGCCTGGCTCTTCGCCAGCGCCGACTCCAGGCTGTGCTGCCACGTCGTTCCTGGCACCAGTTGCCACTTGTCCAGGAAGGGCCGCAGCCCGGCTTCGGACCTCAGCCGCTCGGCGAGGACCTCGACCGCGGCCTTGTCCTGGCTGTTGTGTGAAAGGAATACATCGAAGCTCCCCCCTCGCATCGCGCCCCCTACCCGCTCGAGCCCGTGCCCACCCTCCCCCAAGGTGGACACGTCCCTGCTGGAGTGAGGTTCCCCCCGGGCCGTTGTGACCACGCTCCAGGCCGTGGCCCCGCCAGGGAATGAACCCCTGGAGTGTGCCTTCGCTCCAGGCACGTGGCCCCTCGCGAGGCGCGCGCCGCAGGCCCCTCCTCAGTGCCCCCGCGGCTTCGAGGGTGTGTAGATGACCGTCGGTCCCGACGGCGGCGGCCTCGGAAGCCGCAACTGAGCGCGATCCGGAACCAGTCGCCAGGTGATGCGGCCCACCTCCTGCCCCTCATGGAGCTGGCGGATGGCAATCTCGTATTTGTTCTGACGCAGCGCTGGGGGGATGCAGACCATCAACGCGGCGGGAATGCTCGCCATCGCGGGGAAGAGCCACTCGCCCAGCAGGTGGTGCCCGGTGGCCCTGATGGGCAGCGTCGGTATCCGGGTCTTCTCCTCCTTGTCCTCCCTGAATTGCGGCGGCAGCAGCCCCATGCGCTCCCGGATGGGCGACTCCACTTCCAGGTACACCCGTGCTTCCTGCGGCAGGCGCGCCACCACCTCCAACGCCATCTTCCGCGCGATGTCCGGCGCTCCCGTCACCAGGAACGGCAGCCTCACGAATTCGGAGCCGCAGCCCAGGTTGTTGTCCACGGTGAAGTTCGGCTGGTTGCCCACGACGTGGAAGTTGCGCCAGGTGACGTTGTGGTTGTCACGGATGAGCCTGAGGAAGGTGTCGAAGTCCTTGAGCTCCGCGGGCCTGGGGGCCGGGTTGGACGCGGTGCCCAGAAGCGCTATCAGGCAGAGGTAGCTGGGGTCGGAAAGCTGGGTCCGCCAGATGACCGGTGGGAGGAGCGTGAGCATGTCCCCGGCGGGCAGCGTGGGCAGCGTCACCGAGTCGATGAGGTGCCAGGGGACCGAGGTGATGAGCGTGGCGACCGGAGCCCAGTAGACGGTGGCTTGCACGTCGGTGGCTTCCCCCCCACCCCGGTTGCGAGCGCGGATGTAGAGGTAGTTGGTCTGGCTGGCCCGGACCTCGTAGCCCAGGGTGGCATCGTTGGCGGTGCCACCCTGCTCTCCGAAATCCGCTTCGGCATCGGCGACCGCGTCGGGCCTGAGGATGAGGTCCGGGCTGGCGCCGAGGGGGCCCGAGCTCCGCGCTCCCGTATCCCCCACATGGTGTCTCAGGTAGACGTCGGGGATGACATTGAGGCTGTCGCGGGCGATGCGCTTCAAGTCCGGCATCACGCCGATACCGTCGGTCTGGGAGGCCGAGGGCGTGCCGAGGGCGGGGTTGCCCAGGATGGCGCGAAGCTGCCAGGCACTGAAAGGGTGGCCCATCGCCGCCAGGGCCATGCCCTGGGTGGAGAGCGCGGCTCCCGCGATGATGGCCGCGGCGCTGGAAGTGCCGCTGAAGGTGGAGGTGTATGCGTGGGGCGAAGTGCCCGTGGTGCTCTCGACCTGTTCGCCCCAGCCATAACAGTCGATGCGGCTTCCGTGGCAGGAGTCCGGCAGTCGGGTGTGCGGAGAGGAGGAAGAGGCGGCGCCAACGATGATGGCCCCCGAGTCCTTGAAGCCAACCGCGGCGCCCCCGGACCGATTGAAGACCTGCTGGCCCCGGGTGTCCATCACGGTGTCCAGGTCGAGCTTTCCGTTGCCCGCGGCCTCCACCACCACGATGCCCAGGGCGGTCGCCATGCGGATGACGGCGTAGACGGCGGGCTCTATCTCGACCGGAACATCGTCGAAGCCCCACAGCCGCGTCTGCGCTTCCAGCAGGAGGACATCGCCGAATCCCATCTTGAAGACCGCATCCATGATGGCCTGCGCGGTGTTGAATCTGTCGGGCGCGAGCCATTGCGAGACGACGCGCACGGACTCGAGGTTGGGGGTGATGCCGACACAGCCCACGTCGTTGTCCACGGCGGCGACTTCGCCCAATACCGACGTCCCGTGAGAGATGTATTCCTTGTTGGCTCCAGAAATCTTTCGGATTTTGTGCGCCTCGAGGTCCTCGTGTTCGAGCCTCCAGCCCTGCTCCAGGTCCACGAAGCCGAGCCCCTTGCCATCACCGCCCGGCACCGTCCAGGCGAACTCGGCGTCAATCCCATCCGGCGCGGGGCGCAGGTAGCCCTGGCTCTTCGCGTGCGGGTCATCCGAGGCATCCACCTTCGGGGGCGCGACAGGTCCGGGCTCGACGTAGGCCTGCTCCACGGCTGGCGCCGCCAGGAGACGCTCGACCATCTCTTCCGGCTCCATCTCCGCGGGAATCTCCAGGGAGAAGTATGAGGCGAGGTCCACCGGCTGATAGGTGGGGTCCATCTCCACGGCAAGCCTCGTCAAGGCGCGCAGCTTCTCGGGGGACTGGCGGAACAGCCGTGTCATGTGGATGTCCGGGAGCTTCGCGGCCAGAGAGGGCTTTATCTTCTGGAAGTCCTCCGGCGTCGGATTCTCGGGTGGATCCATCCAATCCCTGAGCTTCACCACGACCCAGGGTGGGAGCGGGCTACCGCGCTCTGCCTTGGGCCTCGGCTTGCTCCCGCCCTTGCGCCTGACCTGCGTAGGCCTCAACATGTCAACCCCTCCTGGACGCACGTCGGCCGTACGAACACGGCCGTCGTCCCGGGGAAGTTGGTAATCACCTCCGTCCCAGGAGAAGTGGCGAGAAGCCATCCAAGCCCTGGCGGGGTTCCTTCGAAGTCCTCCCTCCCACGGCGAGCGCCGCGAGAGGCGGAAGAGGCCTGACGTTGGAGCGCCTCCTGGTCGTGTCGGCCGTCGTCACGCCGTGGTGCGCTGACGCCGGGGGAAGGTGATGACGAACTCCGTGGAGTCGCCGGGCACCGTCTCGACGCCAATCTCTCCCAGGTGGGACTGGATGATGTCGTAGCAGATGGACAGCCCCAGGCCGGTGCCCTCCCCCGCCGGCTTGGTGGTGAAGAACGGGTCGAAGATGCGGCCCACGACTTCCTGGGGGATGCCAGGGCCGTTGTCCTGGATGCGGACCTCCACCTGGTTGCCCAGGTTCTTCGTGCGGATGCGCAACCTGGGCTTGAAGCCCGGCCTCCCGCTGCGCAGCTTCTCGCGCGTGGCGTAGCACGCGTTGTCGATGACGTTCAGGAAGACCCGGCTCACGTCCGACGCCGACAGGAGGATCAGCCCCACCGTCGAATCGTAGGAGGCGTCGAGCTCCAGGTTGAAGTCCGGGTCCTTGCCGCGCACCGCGTGGTACGCGAGGTGGACGCTCTCCGCCACCAGGGCGTTGAGGTCCGTCTCCACCTGCGTGCTGCCTCCGCTGCGCGAGTGCAGCAGCATCCCGTTGATGATTTTGTCGGCGCGCCGGCCGTGCTCCTGAATCTTGGCGGCGTTCTGCTTGAGGATGCCGGTGAGCTCCTGGACCGCGCGGCTGGCCGGCGTCCCGGTCTCCTTGAACTCCTCCTCGAGGTCGATGGCCGCCGACACCGACAGCTTCGCGAAGTTGTTGATGAAGTTGAGCGGATTCTTGAGCTCGTGGGCGATGCCCGCGGTGAGCGCGCCCAGGGACGCGAGCTTCTCCTGCGTGACGAGCTGGCGCTGCGTCTCCTTGAGCCGCTTGAGCGTCTCCAGCAGCTCGTCGTTGCGCTCGCGCAGCTCGCGCGTGCGCTCCTTCACGCGGTTGTCGAGCGTGTCGTAGAGCCGCGCGTTCTCGATGGAGATGGCGGCCTGCGCGGAGAGCAGCTCGAGCACCTTGCACCGCTCCGGGGTGAAGGCATCCGCCACCAGGTTGTTCTCCAGGTAGACGACGCCCACGAGCTTCTTCTGCCGGAGGATGGGCATGCCCAGCACGGACATGGGGCGGGCATTCACGATGTACGGGTCCGCCTGGAACTGCACCGCCTCCGCCGCGTTGCCCAGCACCACGCTGGCGGCCGTGCGCTCCACGTAGCGGACCACCGCGGTGGACAGGTCGGCGCGGTCATCCACCGGGGTGGTGTGGATGTGGACCTGTCCCCCGCTGCTCGGCGCTTCGACCAGGAGGGGCGGGTCTCCGGACAGGATGAGGAAGCCGCGCTGCGCCCCGGCGCTCTCGATGAGGATGCGCATCATCGCGCGCACGAGCTCGTCCAGCACCAGCTCGCCGGAGATGGCCTGCGAGGCATTCATGATGGCCATCAGGTCCAGCGACGCGCTGGTGGGGCCACCCGCGACGGGGAACTCCGCGCCGTCTCGCGGCAGCAGCTCCTTGAACTCCGTGTTCAGCTTCGCGACCTTCGCGTCCGCGCCCCAGCGCACGTAGGCGTAGCGCGCGTCGAGCAGGTACGCGCGCGCGAGCTTGCGCCGGCCGCGCGAGAGGTAGAAGCGCGCCGCCAGCTCGTTGCCGATGGCCTGGAGGTTGATGAAGTCATGGCGCGTCGCGGACTCGATGGCCTGGTCATACAGCTCCATCGCCTCCTGCTCGCGGCCACAGATGCGGGCGTCCTCCGCGCGCACCAGCAGCCAGCGGTGCTCGAAGTTCTCCGGACAGCTCGCGCTCCACTGTTCCAGGCGCTTGAGCTGCGCGTCGATGAGGCCCCGGTAGCGCACCTGCTCCTCGGGGGAGAGCGTGGGCCACGCGGCCGCCGCGGCGAGCGGGACGATGAAGCTGAACTCCGTCTGCCGCAGGTTGCACACGAGCATCGGGACGAACGGCTCCGACCTGGCGCCCAGCGCGAGCGCACGCGCGTAGTCCCCCAGCGCATAGGCCGAGTGCATCTCGTGGAGCAGCAGCGTCGCCACGTTCATCGGGTAGTGGGCGAGCTTCTTCTCCAGCGACTCGGCGTCCAGCTCCTCTCCGGAGCTGGTCCGCGCGACGCCCTTCGACAGCAGGGCGAAGGTGCGCTCGAAGCACCGGAAGGTGGTGCTCGTGTCCCGCTGGTTGAGGCGCTGCTGGAGCTCGGCATGCCGGCTCGCGCGCTCACGGAGGCCGTGCAGCTCCTCGCCCGCGAGGAAGCCCTGGTCCATGGCATGCATCATCGCGAAGCCCGCGTAGACGACGCTGCCGGACTCCATGCCAAGGGTGAAAGCGCGCTCCAGGTACGGCCGGCCCTCGCGCATGTGCTTGCGCCAGGGGTTGATGTAGCCGCCGAAGAAGTTCAACACCGTCGTCCGCGTGCCCGCGTCGTCGAAGCGCTCCGCCAGGCCCAGGGCGACGCGGCCCAGCTCGTACGCCGTCGCCGCGTCTCCGGTCATCCCTCCGTGCATCATCCCGTAGGTGGCGTACCCCAGGGAGGAGCCGGCCGCGTTGCCGTACTCGAGGGAGAGCCGGACGACGATGGCCGCGAGCAGGCCATACAGCGCGAGGTTGTCGCCCGCGTACATGGTGGCCCGCGACACGAGCAGGATGCGCGCCCGGTGGTCCGGGTCCTTCGCCTCCTCGAAGTCCAGCAGGCTGCTCACGGGACGGCCCGCGAGCTTCGCCTGGAGCAGGCCGCCCACCACGCCCAGCTCCGCGGCGAAGGCCGCCTCGTAGCCCGACGCCGGAATCTCGATGCCGGCGGCGAGCAGCGCCTCGCGCCCGGCCTGCGCCGCGGCGGTGAAGGCGCCCCGGCTGGTGAGAAGCCCCGCCCGCTGGCTGTGGAGCTCGCTCTTCTGGAGCTGGGACTGCGCATGGGCCAGGAGGCGCTCGAAGTCCGCCTCGGCGGCGTCGAACTGGCCCAGCAGGTAGAAGCACTCCGCCCGCAGGCGGTGGAGCGAGTGCGTCAGCTCCCGCTCCCGCTCCCAGCCGTCCTCCGGCAGCAGGCCGATGCTGGCCTCCAGGTACCGGAGCCCGGAGGAATACGCCGCCGAGGCGCGGGCGCGCGTCCCCGCGAGGAGGCCGAGCCGCGCCACCCCGAGCCGCTCCTCGCGCGTCTCGATGAGGTCCGCGGCCACCAGCAGGTGGTCGACGATTTCGAAGACGTGCGTGTCCAGCTCCTCCTTCGGGGTGTGCTCCATGAGGAGCCGCCCCACGCGCAGGTGCACGGCCTTCCGCTCCGAGGGGTCGATGAGCGAGTAGGCCGCTTCCTGGACGCGGTCGTGCAGGAACGCGTAGACGGCCGTGCGCCCCGTCGCGGGCGAGGAGCCGGGCTCGTCGTCGCGCAGCGGGGCGACGTACTTGTACGCGTCGCCGATGGGCACCAGCAGCCCCTGCTCGAGCGCGGGCCACAGCTCCGCGGCCACCACCTGCGCCGGGAGCCGGCTCACGGTGGCGAGCGTGTCCAATGCGAAGGTGCTGCCGATGCAGGCGGCCAGCTTCATCACCCGCTGCGAGGGCTCGGCCAGCGCGCGAATCTTGTCGGCCATCAGCTCCGCGACGTTGTCGGTGATGCCCTCCTCCCGGATGCGCTCCAGGCTCCAGCGCCAGCGCCCCTCCTCCGGAGCGAACGTCACGAGCTCACGCGCGTGGAGCGAAGTGAGGAACTGGTTGACGAAGAAGGGGTTGCCCTCCGTCTTGTGGAAGACGAGCGACGCGAGCGCGTCCACCTGCGGCTCGCCCTCGCCTCCCAGCGTGTCGACGATGAGCTGCCGGACGTGCTCCAGCCCGAGCGGCTCGAGCGCGATTTCCCCTCCAACGCTCCCTGCCTTCCGCAGCCCCTCGATGACCTCCATCAGCGGGTGCGCGTCGTAGACCTCGTTGTCCCGGTACGCGCCGACGAAGAACAGGTTGCGGCTCTCCGAGTCGTGCAGCAGCCGGGACAGCAGGCTCAGCGAGGCCGAGTCGGCCCACTGCAAATCATCCAGGAAGAGCGCCAGCGGGTGCTCCTCGCGGGCGAAGACGCGCACGAACTGCTGGAAGACGATGTTGAAGCGGTTCTCCGCCTCGGAAGGCCCGAGCTCCGGCACCGGGGGCTGCGGGCCCACGATGAGCGCCACCTCGGGGACGACGTCCGTCACCACGCGCCCGTTGGGCCCGAGCGCCTCGCGAATGCGCTCCTTCCACCGGGCCACCGTGCGCGCGTCCTCGCCCAGAATCTGCCGGATGAGCTCCCGGAAGGCCTGGATGAACGCGCCGTAGGGCTCGTTGCGATGTTTGTCGAACTTGCCGGCGCTGTAGTAGCCGCGGCGCGCGACGATGGGCTTGTGGATTTCGTTGACGAGCGCCGACTTGCCCACGCCGGAGTAGCCGCTCACCAGGACGATGGTGGCGGCCCCGCGGCTGGCGCGCTCGAAGGCTCCGAGGAGCACCGCCTTCTCGGAGTCCCGCCCGTAGAGCTTCTCGGGGATGCGGAAGGTGGCGGAGACGTCGTGCCGGCCGGGGACGAAGCCGTCGAGCGTGTCTCCCAGCCGCAGCCGGTCCGCGCACTCCTTCAGGTCCTCCGTCAGCCCGTAGGCGCTCTGGTACCGGTCCTCCGCGCGCTTGGCGAGGAGCTTGAGGACGATGTCCGACAGCGCGGGCGGAACCTGCGGACGCAGCACATGCGGCGGCGTGGGCTCCACGGCGATGTGGCCGTGCACGAGGGACACGGGGTCCGCGGCCTCAAAGGGCGGCCGTCCCGTCAGCAGTTGGTAGAAGGTGACGCCCAGCGAATACAGGTCCGAGCGGTAGTCGACCGCGCGGTTCATCCGCCCCGTCTGCTCGGGCGAGATGTAGGCGAGGTTCCCTTCCAGGCGGTGGATGCTGCGCAGGACCTGCGTCTCCCGGTCCAGCCGCGAGGCGAAGTCGAAGTGGGTGAGCTTCGCCTCGCCCGTCCGCCGGTTGTAGAGGACGTGGGCCGGCTGGATGCTCTTGTGGATGACGCGGTTGCGGTGGAGCTCTCCGAGCGTCCGGGCGACCTGGGCGATGATGCCGATGGCCTCCAGGGGCTCCATCGGCCCCTCGGCGAGGAGGCTCGTGAGCGGTGGGCCGCCGGAGTCCTCCAGGACGAGCACGTGGCGGCCGCCCTCCCGGGTCAGCCCCAGGGATTTGACGACGCCCGGGAGTTGAAGCCCGCTCGCCAGCTCATGGCCGTAGCCAAGGCGGGCGAGCTCCTCCGGGCTCGGGTACTCCTGAGTGAAGCGGCGCAGGAGGACCGGCTGCCCGTCGCTCCTTCTTGCCCGAAGGAGCACCGTGCCGCCGTCCTCGGCGAGCACCTCCGCTTCCGTGAAGCCCGGGATGACATGCATTGCGTTCGCCTGCTTTCGCCCTTTCGCCCCGCTGTTGGCGAGCGCTCCGGATGCTACCCGCGGCTCAGGCTGGATCCCACTCCACGGTCAGGTGCTTGAGCCACCGGAGCACGAGGTTTGTCGTGTAGTTCAGCTCGGGGGTCGGCGGGAGGCGGAGGTTCGGCAGCCGCTGGAGCAGCGTCTCGATGGCGATGCGAAGCTCGATCCGCGCGAGCGAGGCGCCGATGCAGAAGTGGGGACCGCGGCCGAACGTCATGTGCTGGCTCGCGTTCTCGCGGTGGATGTCGAAGGTCTCCGGCTTCTCGAACTGCGTCTCGTCCCGGTTGGCCGAGCCGAAGAGGAGGATGACGCGGCTCCCCTTGGGGATGCGGACGCCCGCGAGCTCCACGTCCGCCGCCGCGGTGCGGAACATCGCCGGGTTCGAGGTGTCGTAGCGCAGCCCCTCCTCGACGGCCTGGGCGATGAGCCCGGGCTCCCGCAGGCAGGCCTGGAGCTGCTCGGGGTGGCGGAGCAGGTGCACCATCGTGTTGCCGATGGCGCCGGTGACGGTTTCATGGCCGGCGAAGAAGAGCTGCATGGCCGTGCTGATGACTTCCTGCTCGCTCGCCTGGGCCTCGCCCTCCGTCCCAGCGGCCGCCAGCACGCTCAGGGCGTCATCGCGGGGGTCCTTGCGGCGCTGCTCGAGGAGGCCGGCGACGTAGTGGTAGAGGGCGGCGGCGCCCTGGGCGCAGGCCTTCTGGTGTTCCAGCGGCAGTCCCGGCGTGTTGAGCGTGAGCCAGGCATCGGACCACTTCTTGATTTGATGGCGGTCCTCGTGCGGCGCGCCGCACAGCTCGACGATGATGCTCAAGGGAAGCTCGTAGGCGAAGCGCGCCATGATGTCGGCGCGGCCCTCCTTCGCGAAGCCGTCCACGAGAGCGCCCGCGACCTGGCGGATGCGCGGCTCCAGCTTCGCCATGCGCTGGGGCGCGAAGACCCGGCCCACCAGGGCGCGCAGCCGTGTGTGGGAGGGAGGGTCGTTGTTCACGAGCCCGGGCGCCTCGTTCGGCATGGGCATCAACGCCTTCACCTCGGACGGGAGCTGGACCAGGGCGACCTTCGAGGAGAACCGCTCCGTGTCCTTGGCGGCCTCGTTGATGTCCTCGTAGCGGCTCACGATCCAGGCGTCGAACATCGGACTGAAGAAGACGGGCGCCTGGCCGCGAGCCTTTGCGTAGGTGGGATAGGGATTGTCGAGCTGGGAGGGGAGGAACGGGTTGAACTCGACCGCTCCCGCCTGAGATGGATCATGAGCCATTCGGAGACCTGGGCAAGGCGTGGAGGCACCGTGAGGCACCTGGGAGCATACCCACCCCGCCCCATGACTTCCACGTGAGTGCCCGGCTGGTCCCTGGGGGCCGTTGCGCTTCCTGACGCGGGCAGACCACAATGCGCCGCGCCAAGAGAGGCCAGCGTCGCTGCGCCCAGGGCACAGGGGAGCCTTCATGAACATCCTGTCGTTTGACGGCGCGGCCAGCACCTCGCTCCAGATCCGCATGCTGAAGTACCTGGAAGAGGAAGTGCCCGGGTTCCTGGATCGGGCGGAGTTGTTCGCGGGAGCCTCGGACGGGACGCTCCTGGGCGTCTACCTCGCCTCCCGGCTGCATGGCCCGAATCGCATGAAGCCCCTGGCGGCAATCAACGACGCCATCGAGTTCAGCAACGAGATGGCCGCCTCGCTGCACGCGTCGCTGTGGGGCACCCTCATGGCGGCCATCGGCATCCAGCCCCTGCTCTCCCCGGGCCTGTTCTCGGACGAGAACAAGTTCCAGAAGCTCGTGCAGCAGCGCTTCGGGAACGAGACGCTCGGCGACATGACGAAGGCGGGCGTGAAGCTGGTGGTGGCGAGCTTCAACATGACGGAGAAGCGTCCCCAGATCTTCCAGAACTTCGGGCCGACTCCCGACGCTCCGGAGCGCACGCTCGCCGAGCTGGCAATGGCCAGCTCCGCCATGCCCCTGATGCTTCCGCTGCCGGGCTATCTCAACCCGAAGCGCCCGTGGGACCGCGACTACTACCTCGACGGCTCGCTGGCCACGAACAACCCCACGATGTCCGCCGTGGCGGCCGCGGTGAATGCGCTCTGCGTGCGCGACGGTGCACGCGCCCGTTTCCACCCGGTGAACCACCCCATCGACCACGTCGTCGTGGCGTCGCTCGGCTCGACGGTGACGCGGCGCGATTCGGGCCGTCACGGCCCGCTGGACGGGGGCATCGAGCATGTACGCGTCCCCCCGCTGCCGGTCATGGTCATCCTGAAGGCGCTCTCCAAGCTGCTGCCTCGGGGCAAGTTCGTGAAGAGCCTGGACTGGGGCTGGCTCCAGTGGCTGCTCAACTACGAGTTCAACCTCATCGACCTGGGGCTCTACGCCTGGTTCCAGAACGCCATGGACACCGTCGCGCTCCAGTGCGGCGACCTGCTCCACCCGGACCAGTACTGCCGCTACGCGCCCGGCATCGACCAGATGCAGCTCCTGCTCCAGCTCCTCTTCGGCAACACCGAGGAACTGCTCAAGTCGATGGACCAGGAAGCGGCGAGGCTCCGCGAAGGCCCCGGCTTCAGGAGGCTCGTCGCGTGGGCCCAGGGGGAGTGGATGCAGGCTCCCCTCGTGGGCGCGAAGCCCGGCCTGCGTGTCGCGGCGGAGGGCTGACGCCGCGTGATGAGCCCCAAGCCGGCCACGTCCCTCGTGCCGTGTCACGTTCCGCTGCCCGCGCTCGAGCGCGTCGTCATGGCCGCCATCCGGGCGCCGAGCACGGAGAACTGCCAACCCTGGAGCTTCTCGTGGGATGGCACCGCGCTCTCCGTGCGCCATGTGCCGGAGCGCTCGCGGCACGTGCTCAATCGCGGTGAGCACGCCACGTACGTGACGCTCGGCTGCGTCCTCGAGTCCATCGCCCTCGCGGCCACGGCCGAGGGGCTCCAGGCCCACGCGGCGCTGTCGCTCGACTCCGGGCCGGGCGCCGTCTGGGCGACGGTGGGCTTCAGCGCGAGCACGCGGGACGTGCATCCCCTCGTCGAGGTGCTGCCCACGCGAGGGACGGACCGCCGGCTGTTCCGAGGCGGCTCCTCCTCGCATCCCGTGTTCGACGTGCTCAGGCGCGACGCCGGGGACTTCGCGGGCAGCGGCCTGCACCTCGCCTCGCGCTTCTCGAAGGAGCTGCTCGACTACCTCACGGAGGCGGAGACCTACGTGTGGCGGCACGAGGACTCGCTGCGCGACGTGATGCGGTGGATGCGCCTGTCCCGCGAGGAGCTGGAGCGGACGCGGGATGGCATGCCCTGGAACACCTTTGGCTTCGATATCCCCGAGCTTCGCGTGCTGGGCCTGTCGCGCTCGCCGCTGCTCGGTAGTGAGCTCGCCGGACGTGTGCTGGGCGCGACCTCGAAGCGCTGGCTGGCCTTGCAGCTGCGTTCCTCGGCCGCGCTGGTGTGTATGACAGCGCGCTCCACCCGGAGGGAGGACCTGGTCGACGCGGGCGCGCTGGGCCTGCGGGCCTGGCTGCGACTCAACCAGGCCGGGTTTGGCGTCCAGCCGCTCACGAGCCCGGCCCTGCTCGCCTACAACGCCGTGACGGACCACCTGCCCGCGACGGCCCGCCCCGAGTACGTCGCGCTCCTCCGGAGTGGACCGGAGCTCATCGCCCGGTGCTTCAGCGCCCCGGACACCGAGCTTCCCGTGTGGATGCTCCGCACGGGGCGCTCTTCACCGCTTCCGCCCCATCAGCGCGCTCCGCGCCGCGCGCTGCATGAGGTGCTCTCCGTGACGGGCGGCTGAGCCCGAGCTACCGCGCCGCGGAGAGGCAGGCCTGGAGCTTCTCCGCGAGCACCTGGACATGGGGCTGTCGCAGCAGCGTGAGGTGCTCACCGGGAATGCGGTGCACGTCCACGCCGCCCGCCGCGAGCTGGCTCCATCCCTGCGTCGGGTCTCCTCCTCCGCGGCCCTTCAGCTCCGTGGCCTTGAACAGCGTCACCCGCGAGGGGTACGCGCGCGGCGAATAGTCGAGCGTCTGCTGGAGGTGGTGCTTGAAGAGGCGGAACATGGGCAGCATGGCGGGCTGACGGAGCGCGAGCAGGCGCGACTCCCTCGGCACGAAGTTGGCCATGGTCGAGCGCGCGAGGAAGGACTCCAGCCAGTCGAAGCCCGCTGGGTGGACGGGGGCGGCGGTCTCCTTGCCGTCGCGTGAGGCGGCGCGGAGATAGAGGTAGTCGTGCAGGTGCGGCCAGATGGAGCGTGCAATCCCCGTGGCCAGGAGCCGGGCCATGACGGCGGGAGAGGGCCGATGGCCGTTGACGGGCGCGGGCTCGTCCACGATGGCGAGCAGGCGGACCTCCTCGCCCATCCCGACGAGCTGCTGGGCCATCTCGAACACGACGAGGCCGCCGAAGGAGAAGCCTCCCAGGTGGTACGGGCCTCTCGGGGCGATGCTCCGGATGGCCTCGACGTAGCGCCGGGCCATGTCCTCGATGCTCCGGTCCGGCGGGGACAGTCCGTCCAGCCCGAGCGCCTGGAGCGCGTAGAAGGGCTGCTCGGGGCCGAGTGCGCGCGCGAGCCCGATGTATGGGAAGACCACGCCGGCCGCGGGATGGACGAAGAAGAGCGGCGGCTTCGTCCCGCCCGACTGGAGCGGCACCAGCACCGATGCATGGGACGACGCGGGCACCGGGCTTGTCGTCGCTGGAGTCGTGTCCGCGGGCTCCAGCGCGAGCGCGAGACGTTCGAGGGTGACGCCCCGGAACACGGCATGCGGAGGCACCTCCAGCCCGAGCACCTGCTGGACCCGGTCCGAGAGCCGCAGCATCAACAGCGAGTCCGCGCCGAGCTCGAAGAAGTCGTCGTGGCGTCCGATGGGGGCGACTCCGAAGAGCTCTTCGCAGATCGTCACGAGCCGGCGCTCCATCGCCGTGCGCGGTGGCACGTAGGGCGTGCGCAGGTCGGGACGTGGATGGCGTGCGGCGGCGTCATTCGTCACGAGCGCGGTGCCAGGGCCCTCGACGGCCGTGTGCGTGGCCGCGGATGCCGGGCGCCTTCCCAGGATGAGCCCGTGGTCCACCCGCGCGCGCGTCCGCGGCTCGCGGGGGAAGGCCTCCACACTCTCGAAGCGCGACTGCCGCAGAGCGTCCTCCCACCTCTCCAGCGTCAGGAGCGGTGAGTCCGTGCGCAGTCCATCCTCGTAGTACCAGAAGCCTTCCGCGAGGCCCCAGGTGAGGATGTCCCAGCGGCCGAAGCGGGTGGCCTCCACCAGCGCCAGCGTCCCTCCAGGCGCGAGCAGCCGCTCCACTTGCTGGAGAGCCTCGGGGACGTGGCGCACGGCGTGGAGGACGTTGAAGGCGACGACGAGGTCGAAGCCGTGCGGCTCGTATCCCTGGGCCGCGGGGTCCTTCGTGATGTCGAGCACGCCGAAGCGCATCAACCCATCGAGCCCCCGGCGCGCGGCCTCCCGGCGGGCGTCGTCGACGAAGACCTTCCCGAGGTCCGTGAAGTGGTACGTGACGCGACGGTCATCCGAGCGCTGGAGTTGCTTCAGCTCGGCGGCGAGCGGCCACGTCAGCAGGCCCTGCCCTCCTCCGAGCTCCAGGATGCGGAGCGGCCCGGGATGGGACTCGGCCAGCCGCAGCACGGCCTCGCGGACGAGCGCGAGGTAGACGGTGTCCGCGCGGTACGCGGCCGTGTCGCGCTCGAAGCGGTCGATGAGCTCGGAGCTGCCGCCGGGATAGAGCACGCCGATGGCCTCGCGCTGGCCGCTGAGCGCGACGGCGTAGTGGCGGGTGCAGTGCTCCAGGAACGCGAACAGACCGGTGAAGGTTGGGAAGCGACGCTCGAGGTCCGCGCGCAGCACGGCGGGCTCGGGCACGGTGCTTCCGTCCTTCAGGAAGACGAGCGATGTCCCCTCCGCGCGCACGAGGCCGTCCTCGGCCAGCATCCGGAGCATGGCCCGCAGCAGCCTTCGGAACCGGGGCTGGACTCCGAGTGCGCCCGCCAGCGCGTCCACCTCGTACCGAGCGCCCACGGACATGTCCACGCCCCCCGAGCGCAGATAGGCACAGACATGGGCGGTACACAGCGCATCGAGCCCGGCGACGAGGCCGGGGTGTGCCTCCAGGGGCGGAGGAGCCACCGTGCTCCGGAGCGTCGCTTCGACTTCGTCCAGCGAACGCGGTGGGGCAGCCGGGGCGCTCGCGGCGACGACTCGCGGAGGCTCCACCCAGCAGCTCCGCCGTTCGAAGGGGTAGGTCGGCAGCGGACGCCGGAGGCGGCGTTCTCCGACGTGCACCGCCGCCCAGTCGATGTCCACCCCCGAGGCCCAGACGCGCCCCAGCATCTGCGTGAGGGGCAGTCCCTCCCCTTCACGCAGGGGCGGTTCGCCCACCTGCAGCAGTTGGATGTTCGCCAGGCCCTCGTCGAACCGTGCCATCACATCCGCGGGGGGCTCGGGGTTTTCGCCGAGGTGCGCGAACAGCGAAGGCTCGGCGACGTCGTTCGCGGTCAGCCAGCCGCCCGCGATGATGGAGAAACACGGCAGCTCGGGCGCACTCCGCTGCATGCGGCGGACGCGTTCGAGCAGCGCGGGGGACACCCCCGTGGCCGGCGCGTCTTCGGGCCGGGACTGCGCGAGCCGTCCGCGCTCGCTCACAAGCTCGAGGGCGTCCTCCAGCGAGAGCACCCCGGAGAGACACAGGGCCACGTACTCTCCCATGCCCCGGCCCGTCACCCCCTTGGGACGCACGCCCCAGGACATCCAGAGCCGGGCGAGCGCGTACGCGTACACGAAGAGCATGGGCTGCGCGTACGCGTCCGCCGGTGCGCTCGCATCGAGCAGCACCGGGCGGAGGTCAAAACCACAGCGGGCGCGGAGCAACTCCACGCAGCGGTCGACGTGCTCGCGGAACACCGGCTCGAGCCCATACAGCTCCGCGGCCAGGCCTGGTGCGTGCACGGTCAGAGGTGAGAATGCGAAGACCACGGAGGGCTCTGCGCCGGCCTCGACGACTTCGAGCGTCCGTCGCCGGGAGCTCGGGGCCCGGAGGAGGGCCACGGCTTCCGCGGCCTCACGACACGTGATGGCGAGGCGATGGGAGAAGGCCCTCCGGCCCACCTGCAGCGTATACGCCGTGTCCGCGAACGCCGCCGCGTCGAGCCCGGGCTGTGCTTCGAGGTGGTCCGCGAGCCGCGAGGCCAGGGCGTCCAGCGCGGTGCGCGAGCGCGCCGAGAGGACGAGGAGCTGCCACGGCTTCGCGGGCACGTCCGAGCGCGAAGGTGGGGCCTCTTCGAGGACGGCATGCGCATTCGTGCCCCCGAAGCCGAAGGCGCTCACGCCCGCGCGCCGAGGCCCTCCCTCCCCCTTCCAGGGGCGCAGCGAGGCGTTGACGAAGAACGGGCTCCGTTCGAGCTGGAGGGCCGGATTCGGAGCGTGGAAGTGAAGGCTGGGAGGCAGCACTCCGTGCTCGACGGCGAGCGTGGCCTTCATCAACCCCGCCACCCCGGCCGCGGTGTTGAGGTGCCCGACGTTGCCCTTGAGCGAGCCGATGGCGCAGAAGCCGCGTTCCTCCGTGCCGTGACGGAAGGCCTGCGTGAGCGCGGCGATTTCGATGGAGTCCCCGAGCGGCGTGCCCGTCCCATGGGCCTCGATGTAGCCAATCGACCGCGCCTCGACGTTGGCCAGGGCCTGGGCCATGCCGATGACCTCGGCCTGCCCCGCGACGCCCGGTGCCGTGTACCCCGCCTTGTGCGCGCCATCGTTGTTGACGGCCGCGCCGAGGATGAGCGCGTGGATGTGGTCGCCATCGGCCAGCGCATCGGCGGCGCGCTTGAGGACGACGACTCCCACGCCGTCGCCCGGGACGGTGCCTCCCGCGGCGGCATCGAAGGCTCGGCAGTGCCCATCCGGGGAGCCGATGTGGCCTTCCTGGTAGGCATAACCGTGGTTCAGCGGGAAGGCGATGGACACGCCGCCCGCCAGGGCCATGTCGCACTGGAAGTTGAGCAGGGCCTGACACGCGAGCTGCACCGCGACGAGCGATGTCGAGCAGGCGCTCTGCACGGTGATGGCGGGGCCGCGCAGGTCGAGTTTGTAGGCGACGCGCGTCGTCAGGTAGTCCTTCTCGTTACCGAGCAGGGTCCCGAGCCCGTTCATCCCACCGGTCGCCTCCGGGACTCCGCGCAGGTGGTGGAGCAGGTACCCATCCGGCCCGCAGCCGGCATAGACGCCCATCATGCCGGGGTAGCGCGAGGGGTCATACCCGGCGCGCTCCAGTGCCTCCCACGCGCACTCCAGGAAGAGGCGGTGCTGCGGGTCCGTCAGCTCCGCCTCCCTCGGGCTCATCCCGAAGAACTCCGGCTCGAACTGGCCGACGTCCCGGAGGACGGCCCGCGCCCGCACGTAGCGCGGACTGGCCACCCGCGCCGGGTCCTCACCCGCGGCGATGAGCTCCTCGGGCGTGAAGCGGGTGATGGATTCCTTCCCCTCGCACAGGTTCTTCCAGAACGCCTCGATGCTCGAAGCGCCCGGGAAACGTCCGGACATTCCGACAATGGCCACGCCATCCGTCATGCCGGTGGACGCATCTTTCATGTTCAACCCTTCCACGATGCCAATGCGGGCCGCGTCGCTAGTCGCCTGTGGGCTCCGGCGCAATGCCCCTTGCGCGGACTCATCTCCCGCGCCGCGAAGCCATGGACTCCGCGGCCTGCCGGCGACGCTCGAGCACGTCGCGCTGCTTGCGGGCCCGCTCTTCCAATCCCGTCTGCTGCGGAGGCGCACGCACGGCCTGACCCAGGTACTCCGCCAGGGAGCGCACCGTCGGGTGACGGAAGAGGTCCACGGCGGCCACCTCGCGGCCGAAGGCCTGCTGGAGCCGGGCGCTCACCTGGGCCACGAGCATGGAGTGGCCTCCGAGGCTGAAGAAGTTGTCATGGATGCCGACGCGGTCCAGCCCGAGCGCCTCGCGCCAGATGGTGGCGATGCGCTGCTCGGCCTCGGAGTGCGGCGCCACGTGGGGTGGCCGGCTCCGCGCGGCCTCACCGCCGAGCAGCGCGACATCGGGCTGCCCGTCCGGAGTCCGTGGAATGCGCTCGACGCGCACGAGCCGGCACGTCACGGGCACGCCGAAGTCATCGCGCAGCGGAAGCGACTCGGGGAGCGCCGCGGCGCCGCCGGTAGCTGCCACCCACGCGGTGAGCCGGAGTGTGTCGGGAGCGGCGTCCCACCGTGAGCGCGCAATCGCCGCGTTCCGGCCGTCGAGCCCGACGAGCAGGTGGGGCTCGCTCCGGTGCAGGGCGACCAGGAGCGAGGTGAGCCCCGCCGAAGTGGAGATGGCCTGGAAGCCGCTGGCGAGGGCCGCCTCCCGCGTCGGGCTGTTCCGGTTCATGCCGATGGCATCCCAGAAGCTCCAGGACAGGCAGTACGCCCGGGTGTGCCCCTTGCGGCGCAGGTCATGAACGAAGTGCTCGGCGAGGCGGCTCGCGGCTGAATACGTGCCCGCGGAATGCCCGCCGAAGAAGCCGTTGACGGAGGAGAAGACGACGAAGAGCCGGTCCTTGCGGCCGTCGAGCAGGCCGTGCAGCGCCGTGACTCCAGCGCTCCGGGCGTGGAGCGTCGCGGAGAAGTCCGTGGGGCGCTCCTCCACGAGCCGGCGTTGTTCGAAGGTCCCCGCGAGGTGGAGCACGCCGGAGAGCTCGCGCCCCCAGAGCGCCTTCGCGCGCTCGACGATGTCCCGCAGCCTCGGAGCATCCGCGACGTCCGAGGACTCGTACCGCACCTGCCCGCCGACGCGGGCCGCGAGCTGCTCCAACTCCGAAAGGGCCTGGGACTGCTCATGCGCGAGCCGCTCGCGAGGCGTCCGGCTGATGAGGAGGAGCCGCGCCCGGTGCTGCCGGAGCAGGTGGCGCGAGAGCTCGACTCCGATACCCCCGAGCCCTCCCGCCAGCAGATAGGCCCCGCCATCCTCGAAGGGCGGCGATTGCTCCGGGACGAGGGCCGGGTCCACCCGCACGAGGCCAGCGATCTGGCGCTCACGATTGCGATACGCGACTTCCCTATCGCGAGAAGGGGCTGCGAGCTCGCGGGTGATGCACGCCGCGTCTTCACTGTCGTTGGTCGCGGACACGTCGACATGGCGGCAGTCGAGCCAGGGGAGCTCCCTCGACACGGTCCGCACGAGCGCGGGGAGCGGCGCCTTCGTCCAGTCTGGCGCGTCGTCAGGAGTGACAGCCTGGGCCCCGCTCGAGACGACGAGCAACCGGACCTGCTCGGGCTCCGCTGAAGCGAGCGCCTGGACCAGGAGCAGCAGGCTTCGCGCGCCGTCCGTCGAGGTGCACACCTCCTGCCCCGGTGCTCCGTGGGTCCAGAGGTGGATGGCCGCCGCGATGGGACCTGCCTCCTCGGAGGCCGCCGCGAGCACTCGCGAGTAGTGCTCGGGCACGGCGGGGTCGATGCGGAACCGCCGCGCATCGAGTCGGACGAAGCCGGCCCCGGGTTCGACGATGACACACGGGCGTCCTTCTTCCTGGAGCTGCCGTGCCACGCGCTCGCCCGGACCTCGCGGGCCGGAGAAGAGCAGGCAGGCTCCCTTCCGGAGCGCCACCCCGCGCGACTCCTTCCGCCTCCACTCCGGCCGGAAGAACCAGTCCGGGAGCGTTCGCTCATTTCCGAGCTGGAGGTCGACGGCCTCGATGGTGCTCCGGAAGCGCCCCGCCGTGAGCGCCTTCTGCAGGGCCACGCGCTGAATCTTCCCGCTCGTCGTCTTGGGGAACTCGTCGCGCGCAATCGGAATGACATACGTGGGGGCGACGCCCAGCCGCTTCGTCACGTGCTCGCGCACCGCTCCCGCGACGCGGGCAGAGGCTTCGATGGAGGACTCTCTCGGCACGAAGAAGAGGGCCAGGCCTTCGGTGCCGCCGTCGGTGTCCACCACGGCGCAGGCCGCCGCGAAGGTCGGCTCGACGCCGGGGACGCTCCCCACCACATCCTCGATTTCGTGGCAGTGGAAGTTGGCCCCACGGATGATGATGACCTCCTTCTCGCGACCGGTGACGGTGAGGCGCCCCTTCCAGAGGAAGCCCAGGTCCCCGGTGTTGAACCAGCCGTCCCCGACGAAGGCCTCCTGATTCGCGGACGGATTGTCGAGGTAGCCCGGCGTAATCACCCCACCCTTCAGTTGCAGCCGGCCGATGGCGCCCTCGGGCAGGAGCCGGTTCGAGGCGTCGGTGATGCGCAACTGCACGCCGGGCACCGGCGGACCGAGGTCGATGAAGGCGATGCTCCCGTCATCCCCGGCGGGGAGGAATTCCAGCGCTCCGCCGAGCGAGGCCTTGGCCACATGGTGCACGCCACTCTCGACGGAGAACGTGTTCTGGTAGGTGACCATGGTGCACGCCTCGGCCATGCCGAAGCCCGGCTGCATGACCTCCGAGGTGATGCCGAAGGGCGCGGTCACCTGGAGGAACTCGCGGACCGCTCCGAGCGTCACCTGCTCACCCGCGTTCATCAGGCGCCGCAGCGAGGAGAGGTCCCACCTGCGCCGTCCCGGAGTCCGGGCGATGGCGTCCGTGACGAGCCTGAGGCCGAAGTTCGGGGAGAAGGTGTGGGTGGCGCGGAAGCGCTCGATGAGGTCGAGCCACGCGAGCGGGTCCGCGAGAATCCGCTCGGTCTTCACGTGAATCTGCTCACAGCCGACGCAGACGTCCTTCAGGTGGCACGTGAGGATTGGCACCACGTGGTCGAAGGGAATCCAGTTGAGCGTCACGTCGTCCGGGCCATAGCCACAGAACCGAGAGACGGAGTGCGCGTGGAGGAGGATTCCCCGGTGCGTCTCCTGGATGACCTTGGGGACGCCGGTGCTGCCCGAGCTCAACTGGAAGAAGGCGAGGTCATCCGGGCGCAGGGCGGGACTCGGCGCCAGCGCGGGGTCTCCCCACAAATCTTCCACCGCGAGCACTCGCAGTCCTTCCATGGGAAGGAAGGCGCGCAGTCCCTCCAGCGGCGCGGCCAGTGAACGGCTCGTGAGGATGTGAGGACGGCCGAGGAGCGCCCACGTGCCCTGGAGCTTGGTCAGCACTCCGTTGGGGGCGTCGTATGACGGTGCGAGCGCCACCGTCACAGGCTGGATGCCGCCGAGGACGCAGGCCCAGAAGGTCGTCAGCAGCTCCTTCAGGGACTCCATGTGCAGGATGACCCTGTTGCCGGGCTTCAGGCCGGCGCGCGCCAGGCCCGTGAGCCGCGCGCGTGCATCGTTCAGCAGTGCCGTGTAGCTCTGGGACACGACGGTGCCATCGGACTGCACGTAGCGGACACCCTTCGTTCCCGAGGCCGCGCGGACCAGCGCGTCCACGAGCGTCTCCGGCGCATCCGGCGGAAGGACCAGCGGGCCTCCGTCACTGAGGGCCAGAGGCCGGGTGTTCGTGGTGGGGGCGCCAGCGGCTCTCGCGGGGGCATCGAGCTCAGGACCCACGCCCCGCTTCCCTCCCGGGAGAACACGCCACACGTGCAGGCGCGGAACCGGCTCGGGTGGCGACTGGACGAGCACCGCGACATCGCCCACTCCTGGAGTGGCGCGCAGCATCGCCTCGGTCTTCCTGACGAGCGCGCTGTCGGGCACCGGGATTCGGGAGAGTGCATCCTCGTCCACGTGCCCGCCGGGCCTGCGCGGAAGCGAGGACAGCGGCACGATGGCTCGCGGATGAAGCTCCGCGGGGAGCCGTCCCTCCAGTCGGCGAGCGAGCCACGCCGGAGTGAGTGGCTCCGTGGAGACGACGTAGGCCACTCGCTGCGGCGAAGAGGTATGGGCCGGTCGCATCCGCACGGCGCACTCCAGTACCGCGCTCTCCTCGCCGAGCGCTGCTTCGAGCACCGCGCAGCCGCGCCGAGCCTCCGGCGCGTCGAGCCATACGAGCTCCGCGAGAGGTACTTCCGGCTCCGCGACGACTCGTTCGAGAAGCGTGCGCAGCCTCCTCCCGAGCCGGGCGATGGTGGCCGCATCGAAGAGGTCCGTGGAGTAGAGCAACACCCCTTCGAGTCCCGCTCCTCCGGGATGCGTCCAGAGCTGAAGTGAAAGGTCGAAGGGCGCGGCATCCGCGTGGAGCTGCGCGAGGTCGATTTCGAGCGGGCCGCTGCTGACAGACGGCAGGCCCGGGTGGAGGCCGAACGCGACCTGGAACAGGGGGTTGTGGCTGGCGTCGCGCTCCGGCCGCAGCGCCTCCACGAGCTTCTCGAAGGGAAGCTCCGCGTGCGCATACGCCGCGAGCGCGCGCTCCCTCACGCGGTCCAGCACGTCACCGAAGCGCGGGGCCTCGCCCAGCCGCACCCGAAGGGCGAGCGTGTTCGCGAAGTGCCCCATCAACCCTCGGGTCTCACGTCGCTCGCGCCCGTCGACGGTGGTGCCAATCAACAGGTCCTCCTCGGCGCCCTCGGCGTGCAGCAGCACCGAGAATCCGGCGAGCAGGGTCATGAAGAGCGTGCTCCCCCGGGCCTGGCCCAGATTCTGGAGTGCACGCGTCGTGTCGGCCGGAAGCGACCAGGGCACCTGGGCGCCGCGGAAGCTCTGGACGCTGGGACGGGGGCGGTCCAGCGGAAGCATCATCCGCGTGGGTGCGCCCTCGAGCTCCCTCTTCCAGAAGGCGAGCTCCGCATCGAGCTTCGCTCCCTGCATCCACTGGCGCTGCCAGGCCGCGAAGTCGCCATGGCGGATGGGCAGCGGCGGCAGCGACGCCGGAGCCCCTTCGAGCAGGGAGCGGTAGAGCACCGCGAGCTCCCGCTGGAGGACCTCCATCGATGCGCCATCACAGATGATGTGATGGAAGACGAGAATCAGCGCGTGCTCGCGCGCGCCCAGCCGGACCAGCACCGCGCGGAGCAGAGGGCCACCCGCGAGCTGGAAGGCGCGCATCGCCTGCTCCGCCGAGAGCGCCGCGAGTCGTGAAGCGCGTTCTTCCTCCGGCAGAGTCGAGAGGTCGACGACGGGCAGCGGCACCGCGGCTTCGACTCGGACCTGCTGCACCGGGGCGGCGCCCTCCCCTTCCGGGAAGGTGGTCCGCAAGGCCTCGTGGCGTTGCACGAACGCTTCGAGACTTCGCTGGAGCACGGCGACGTCCAGCTCCCCGCGCAGGCGGAGCAGCGCCGGCAGGTTGTAGGCGGCGCCATCGGGGGCGAGCTGGTGGAGCAGCCACAACTGCTGCTGCACGAACGAGAGCGGGGCCGGCTCGTCGCCGTGGCGCCTCGGAATCACGCCCTCACGGTCCGCCGGATTCTTGTCGCCCACCACTTGCTCGGCCAGCGCGGCAATCGTGCGGTGCTCGAGGATATCCCGGCCCGACAGCGGGATTCCCTCCTCCCGCAGCCGGGTGCTCACCCTCGCCGCGGACAGCGAGTCACCGCCCAGCGCGAGGAACTCGTCGGCGACACCGACGCCGGAGACGTGAAGCACTTCGGACCAGATACGGGCCAGGGTCTGCTCCACCTGCGTGCGGGGCTGGAGCCATGGCGTGTCGAGCGCGGGCCGTTGGTCGCCGGGCTCCGGCAGCGCTCGGCGATCCACCTTTCCGCCAGGAAGCCGAGGCAGTGCCGCCAGCGCAACGAACGCGGCGGGAATCATGTACTCCGGGAGCCGCGCTTCGAGGAAACGTCGGAGCGATGTGACGGAGGGCGGCTGGGCTCCGGTGGGAACGACGTACGCAGTGAGCCGGCTTCCTCCGAAGGCATCGTCCCGAGGGACCACGACGGCTTCATGGACCTCCGGGTGTCCGGTGAGCACCGCCTCGATTTCGCCGGGCTCCACCCGGAAGCCCCGCACCTTCACCTGCGCGTCGATGCGGCCGAGGAACTCGAGAGCGCCATCCGCGCGCCGCCGGCCCCGGTCTCCCGTCCTGTAGAGGCGCTCGCCCCTGTTGAACGGGGCGGGGACGAAGCGCGAGGCCTCCAGTTCCGGGCGGTTGAGGTAGCCGCGCGCAAGTCCCACGCCGCCAATCGCGAGCTCGCCCTCGCAGCCATCCGCCACGACAGCGCCGGCCTCGTCGAGCACATGCACCACCACGCCCGGCAGTGGGTGACCGATGGGTGGCGCTTCCGTACCGTGGTCAGCACACTCGAACAGGGTGGCCGAGACGGTGGCCTCGGTCGGACCATACGTGTTGAAGAACCGGCAGCCCACACGCCAGCGCGCGACCAGCTCGCGCGGACATCGCTCTCCGCCGCAGACGACCACGCGGAGGTTGGGAAGGTCCCCGGCCGGCACGGTGGCGAGCACCGATGGAAGCAGCGCCACGTGGGTGATGGCGTGCCGGGACAACAGTTCCGCCAGCTCTTGTCCCGACGTGCGCGCATCCCCCGTCGCCATGTAGAGCGCGGCACCGCCAGCCAGCGCCATGCCCGCTTCGAAGAGTGACGCGTCGAAGGAGAGCGACGCGAACTGCAGCACCCTGTCTCCTGGACGAACGTCGAGCGCGGCGACGAGCGTCCTGGCGAGGTTGGAGAGGCCGTGGTGCTCCAGCAGCACGCCCTTGGGCAGTCCCGTCGAGCCCGAGGTGTGGAGGATGTAGGCCAGCGTGTCAGCGGAGCTCCGGCACTCCAGAGGCGCGGTGTCCTCCTCGCCGTCCTCCCCGTCCACGCAGAGCAGCGTCGCGGAGTGCAGCGGCAGTGAGGAGCGCAAGCTTTCACGGGTGACGATGACCTGGGGACGGACGTCATCGAGCAGGAAGCCCAGCCGCTGCTCCGGAAGCGTGGGCTCGAGCGGGACATACGCGCCCCCCGCCTTCCAGATGGCGAGCATTCCCACCAGGGCCTCGGGCGACCGGTCCAGGTAGAGCCCGACGCGAACCTCCGGGCCCACCCCCGCCGCCCGCAAGCGCCTCGCGAGCCGGGTGGCCTCACGGTCCAATGCCCCGTAGGTCAGGCCCCGGCCCTCATGCCATACGGCCAGGGCCTCCGGGGCTCTCGCCGCGTGGGCTTCGAAGAGGGTGTGGAGGAAAGGTGCAGCAGCGGGGAGCTCCGGCACGGGTGACCCTCTGCTTGTCAGTCGCGTTGTCATCACCGCTGCGGCCGTCACAGGCGCGGGCCCGCATCCATGCGGCCTTGCCGCAGCGCGCAGAGGCTCGCATCAGGAGCACAACCCTGTCGAGCGCCAGGTGCGAGGCCGAAGCAACCGGGCAGGTCGGCGCACCGGCCCTGGGGGAACCCGACCGGGCACCACCGCGCCGGAAACGAGAAGGGCCGGCTGCCCTGTGGCAACCGGCCAGAATCACTGCGAAATCCAACCGCTTCTCCGCCCGGCCCGGCTGACGCTGCCGGAGCGGATGCGCCCACACCGGCAGGGCGGATGGAGCCCGCGAGGTGGGCTCCGAGGAAGAGAGTCCGGGCCAGACGTCCGACGCCGGTACGAGCAGCGACTCCGGCACCGTGGATGCTGGCCTCCCGAGTGATGGAGGCGTTCCAGCCTGGTTGACGAGCGCCGCGGTCAATCGATGGGTTGAAATTCCCGGCACCAGCGGGGCTGGCGGCGCGCCGGTGGATGCCTACAGCGGCATGGCCATCAAGGACAGCACCAGCGAGCTCATCATCGCCGCCGCGGGCGGACATGGCGACAGTGCCGTATCCCTCGGCCTGGGACGTCAACACGAACGATGGGTTCAACCTCAACACCAACACGTGGGACGGCGAGGGTGTTCATCCACTGGCGACGGATGGGTACGGGTTCGTGCGCGACGGCGACGGCAACGTGTGGACCACTGCATTCGAGCGGTACGATCCGGTGGCGAAGAAGTGGACCAAGCCCATCACCACCCGCACGGCTGACCAGGTTCGTTTCCCGGGCGCGTACGACTCGAAGCGCCGGCAGATCTTCACCTTGCAGTGGGGTGACGGCCAGGGCGCGGGCACGGGACTTTCGGCATCGCGCGTTCCAGTCGATGGCCATTCGCAGCTGGCGGTGACCTTCACCAACAATGCGGCCCTGGAGCAGTTGAAGCCCGACGAGCCGATGTACGCAGCGATGGACTACGACCCGCTCAACGACGAGTTCCTGTTCTACGCGGGCGGGAGCTGAGCGGGGGCGAAGCTCACTCCGATTCCAGAGCGGATCTATGCGGTGACGCCGGTCGACTCAGGGCCGTGGACGCTTCGGCTCAAAGAGGTGACCGGCGCTCCTGCCGTATCGAGCTCGGCGGGAGTGCAAGGCCGCTTCCGCTACGTACCAGCCTTGAAGGGCTTCGTGTTGCTGCCGTCTTCGAAGACGAACTTCTGGTTCCTGCGAACGAAGTGACGCGCTCCAGGAGGCAACGCGGTTCCTCTCCGAGCTACACGCGGCCGCCCACTCAGCTCCCTTCCGCGACCAGCACCCTGACCGCGTGTCTCTCGGAAGGAGCGGCGGGTTGCCGGTGGGCGCAGGGCCGGACCTCCGCTCCGCCTGCGACCCGCGGGGGCTGTTCGTTCAGCCATTGGCTGGCAAGCCCGAAGAGCTCCACACAGCCCCAGGGTGACGGCGAGCCGCGAAAGCTGGCCTCGAACCCGTTTCCCCACGGGAAACGCCGTCCGTCTGGCCCCCGGGCAGCCCGCTCCCACTCGTCGGCGCTCGGCAGCCGAACGCGAGCTCCGCTCACGGCCGACAGCCGCTCGCACAGGGCCTCCGCGTCCGCGTGCGTGAAGGCGACGGGCACGTCCTCCTCCGGTGTCCGGAAGAGCGCTGTCGCCAGGAAGAACCCCTCCGTGGGTTGGACCCGGCGGATGGGATTGGGCGAGGGCAACTCCACATCATCGTCCCCGAGCCAGCACGGAGCCCGGCCCACCCAGCGCAGCGCGATGTCCGTGCCCGCGAGCACGAACCCCTCACCTGCGCTCCGCACTCCGGCCGGTAATGACTCCGGCGGGCCGTCGAGGTCGAGCGGCTCCGTCAGCGACGCGACGAACATCGCGAGGTGGTCGAGCCTGCGCGGGGGCCTTCCCTCCACGATGCTCCGCAAGTGGTACACGGAGAGCGCCCCTGCGCCCGCGCCCGAGGGAGGCTCCACCAGCGGCGTGCCCGCCAGGCGCGCCAGGACGGCCTTCTTCACTCCGCGCAGCATCGCCCGGTCCGTCGGCCCCGGTCCCAGACGGCTCGTCGTTGGCAGCTCGCAGCGATACACGAGCGGCGCGAGCTCCTTCACGTCGAAGCGTGCCGCGGCGAGCATCGCGGTGGCCCGCACCTCCCAGTCCGGGTCCACGAGCGCGGAGCGCAGCGCCGCCACCATGCCCGCATCCGCCCGCGAGAAGTCTCGCATCATCCACCGCAGCGTCTGGCGGCGGCCGTGCACCTCCAGCATCGACTCGAAGATGGCCGCCCCAGCTCCGAGCTCGCGAGCGTTCAGCGGAAGCACGGAGCGGACCACCTCTCCGGTGGCTTCCCGCACCGCGGGCTCCCGGTGGCGCAGCAGCGCGAGCACATCCTCGGAGAGCGACGGTTCCATCAGCATCCGCGCGATGCCCAGACCGAGCAGCACCCTCTGGAGCTCCACCGCCCGGAGCAGCTCCCGCGCGACTGCAACGGTCGCGACCGGCACGGCCTCGCTCAGCTTCGCCGCCCACTCCTCCGCGTCCGAGCCTCGGACTTCCACCCAGCGCAGCCCGGAGCGGGGCTCGAACGTGTAGTCGACCTCCGCGTCATCCAGCGTCCGCGACCAGCTCACGAAGACGGGCTCCGGCTGCCCGGCATTCATCCCCGCCCGGTCCGGCTCACGGACGAACTCCGCCGCGTGCAGAAAGGTGTCGAGGGCCTCCAGCGAGGCACCGGGCGCCAGGGGGATTCGCAGCGTCGGCGTGGACATCTCAGGCGGCCGCCAGCCTGCGGACCTCGGCGGCCAGCGCGGGGTAGCTCTCTCTTCCGAGGAAGAGCTTGCGGCCAATCACGAAGGCCGGCCGGATGAATGGAATAGCACAGGTCATCACCACGGCCCGGTCCTGATCGACCTTCTCGACGATGTCGGGCGCGGTCGCGCGCTCGAGGACCCGGTCCGGGTCCACCGGCAGTTCCCTCACCACCTCTCGCGTGATGCCCATCGCCACGTCGCCCTGCCAGCGATAGATGAGCTGGATGGCATCCCAGAACCGGTCGGGGGCCGCCTCGCGAAGTGCCTCGGCGAATCCCGCGGCGAATTCGCCTCCACGGCGATGACCGGTAGGGCCGTGAATCCAGCGGAAGCGCACCGCGCTCCGGGCATCTCCCAACGCATCCAGCAGTTCCTCTTCACCCATGGCCCACCTGCCATACACGAGGTCACCCACCTCGATGACTTCGACGGGGCCCTCGCCCAGCGCGGGCACCTCGTCGCGCAGGAGCAGGGGCGCGGGGAGCAGCACCGGTGCCTCCCGGCCCAACACCTTGCGCAGTCCATGGCGTGCGAGCGCGATGGTCGACCGCAGCCCATCCCCTCCCATGGAGAGCTGCCGCTCCAGGAGGGTGAGCGGATGGAAGGGCCGGTCTCCCTCCTCCCGCAGCAGCAATGCGCCGATTCCCTGCATCCACCGCTCGATGGCGCTCTCGGGCTCCTCACCGCTCGCCATGGCGCTGCTCAATGCCTCGTTCAGCTCAGCGACCTCCGGCTCCACACCGGGGCCCACGATCTCCGCGTCCAGCATGGAACGAAATCGCAAGGTCGCGAGCAGCGACGGCATATCGCGCACCTGCGCCAGCCCACTGAGGAAAACCCGCGGATGGCCAGCCATGTTCGGGGGCGTATAGAGGCGGGCGATCTGGTGCTCGATGAGGAACTCGAGACCGAGGTCTCGAATGCGCCTGGCGAACGCTGGGTGCCGCGGGAGTTCTGTCATGGCGTGGGTCCTTGCAAGATGAGCCGAAGGTAGGGTCGCAGGGCCTGGCGGAATGCACCATCGTCCATCTCGACGCCGGTCGCGGGCGGTGGCGGTCGAAGACCATAGCGCCTGGCCAGCGCGTCAATCACGCTCGCACGCTCGTGGCCCACTCGCGTGGCCAGCACGATGGCATCCTCCATGTCCTTGCGGAGTTGCGCGGCGGCGGCGAGCGGACGACCGCCCATGCGGGTCGCGAAGCCCTCCAGCACCACGCGAATGGCCTCGGGGTACGTCAGAGACTCCGTCGCCAGCAGATAGGCCAGCTCCAGGCGCGGGTCGGTCAGGTGCATGCCCGCGTTATCCGTGTTGACGGAGACACGCAGGCGGGGCTCGTCGTGCAGCATGCGCGCGACCGGATGCGGGGCGCGGGGATCAAGCCCGCTCAACATGACGTTCGACGTGGGGTTGATTTCAATCACTACCCCCAGGTCGGCGGCCTGGGTCAACAACTGGCGCCGTGTCTGCTCCATCTTCAGGAGGTCATTCACCGTGTAGCTCTCGTTACCCCGGACCCAGATGCCGCCTTCCTCCTTGAAGTCGAGGCTGCGCATGAGGTCTGCGTTGACGCGCAAGGGGTGGCCTGGCGAGATGAAGGAGGTGCCGAGAATCACACCATGGCCGATGCGGTCGGAGCCCGCTTCGAGCACGAGGCTCACGTCGTTGAGCAGGGACGTGAGCGCCGCGTAGCCGCGCACCTGCTCGCCCGCGTGCACGGTGGTTCCCAGCAGGCCCAGGAAGCCCTGCCGAGGCGCCAGATGGTTCACCTCGCGCTCGGACGCCGTACCCAACCGCTCGAGGGCTTCTCGCATGACCCGGTTCCAGAGCGCCAGGTCGCGCTGTCCCGCCAATCCCTCGCCGAGTCTCTGGGCCAGCACCTCGCCAACTCGCAGCGGAGGCGTATCCGCCGCGAGCCCGAGTCCCTGGAGGAGCGTGCGGAAGCGAGGGTCGGGATGGGTGGCGAGATGATTCTGCACGGCGAGGTGGAGCTCGGCATTGCCACCGAGCAGGCCCTGGAGCTGCTGCCAGTTGTGCTCGTGCACCTTCCGGAAGGGCCGGAGATACGACTCGCGCAGACCGGCCGTGCCCTCGGAGAGTCCACCTGTCTCCAGCCCGCTCAGGTCGAAGCCGAGGACGAATGGCACCCCCCCCTTCTGGAAGCGCGCCAAAACCTTGGGGATGAAGTTCTCGCTCGCGGCGTGGGTCTTGACCTGCGTGACGATGAGCCCCTGGACGGCGTTCGCGTTCGCGGTGAACCAGGCCTCCACATGCTCGGAGAGCCCCTGCCGCAGCTCGACCATGGACACCCCATGCTCCATGAGGTCGCGAACCGCCATGGTGATGAGCTCGGTCCGAAACTCCGCCCCCACGAGGAACCTCTTCTGCCGGACGAACTCGGGGAAGAACTGGTCGATCAGCGGCGCCACCTGAACATCCGCCAGGGGCATGGAGAGGACGTGCTCGAGGCGTTGCGTCAGTTCCTCGCGCCGCACACTCAGCGCCGCCTCGTTCTCCGGTGTGGGATTCGTGAGGGCCCGCTCCCGGGCCTTGCGGAATGCCGTGAGGGCGGTACGCGCATCCTGCTGGACCTGACTGAAGAGAGCCTGCTCCTCCGGGGTGAGCTTCTTGCCGGCCTCGCGACCCGAGAGCAGGGTCTCGACGGCATCGAGCCAGCGTTGGCCCGTGGCCTGGGTCTCGGGGCGTGACACCTCCACGATGGCCGCCTCCACGCGCCGCACCACGTGCTCCGGCTCGAGCAGACCGCCCATGTGCAGGTGGGTCTCGGCCAGGGGGACGATGCCACGCGCGCCCAGTTCCCTCGCCCCGGGCCCTCCCAGCAGCCGCTGGAGGATGTCCGCGAAGGTTCTCGCGCGACGCAGGTTCGCCTCGCTCGGCGGGTGTGTCCCCGCGCCCGTGGTCTCCAGCAACGCCCGGAACGGCGCGCCGTACATCGCCACGTAGGCCTCGACCAGCGGACCGCGGCTGCGCAGCACCTCCCGGATTTCAGGCGGCAGGTCGGCCAGCCGCGTCTCCACCGTGGCCGCATCGGGCAGCCTCGCCGCGACGTAGCCCACGCCCGGGTCTACATCCATCGCGCGCACGGTGGCGGTGTGCTCGTCCACCTGCATGCGCAACGACTCGATTTCGAAGGCGATGCGCGCCCGCTCCCGAGGGTCGGTCGCCAGCCGGAGCGCCTGCGCCCGCTCCTCGATGATGCGCGGCAGCTTCTCCAATTCGAGCTGGGCCTCCCAGGCCCGCGTGCCCGGTCCCGCCCGTGGGTTCCGGCCCATCCACTGGGCCAACTGCTCCACGAGCCGCCGCACCCGGCCGCTCATCCCCTGGAGCTGGCGCATGGCGCGCGCCGTCTCCACGTGCATGTGGATGTCCACCGCCCGCGCGCCAGGCCCCACCTCCATCCACACCCCGACGATGAGCCCCTCGTGCGACTCGTAGTGCACCTGCACCGTGCCGCCCTCGAGCTCCGGGTTGACGTACACCGGCACCCGGTTGCGCAGGTCCCTCGGCAGCGCGAGCGCGGGGTCCTTCACGCGCCCCCCGGTGCCCGGCTCCACCAGGTCCACCAGGCGCGCGGCATGCTCGCGCACGGCGGCGGGATCCGCCCCCTGGCGCACCACCAGGTGCACCTGCCCATCGCGCACCACCACCGCCGCGTCCGCCGAGGGGTTGCCCGTCAGCCGCGCCATCTCCGCGCGGGACACCTGCGTCACCGGCACCTCGCGTGCGAGCGCCCTCGCCTCCTCGGGCAGCGCCTCATTCAGTTGCGCGCGCACGGCCTCCGTATCCCTCGCCGCCCGCGCCACCTCCGCGTGGGCCTCGGCGCTGCGGCGGCCCATGTCCATGTCGAAGTCCGCCGCCGTACGGCCCGGGTGCATCTGCTGGTACTCGGCGATCCGCGCCGCGCGCTCCGCCTGGAGCATCTGGTTGAAGTCCGCCTCCGTGCGGCCCTGGCCCCCAGCCAGGAACTCCTCCAGGTGGCGCCGCCGCTGCTCGCTCACCAGCGAGTCGAAGTCACTCTCGGAGCTGCCCGGGTTGCGCCGCTGGAACTCGCGCAGCGCCGCCTCGTGGGACTCCGGCGACGTGAGCAGGTGCTCGTGCGGGACCACGTCCGGAGCACCGCCGAGCCTCGGTCCGCGGAGGAGGTTCATCGCGGCGCCACCCACGTGGCTCACCATGGCGTGCCCGCCGCTCATGGCCAGCCCCATGACCAGCCCGTGCCCCATCTGCTCCGCGGTGCCGCGCACGATGTTCACCAGCGGGTTGCCACGCTCCCAGGCCTGGTCGTTCACCACGTTGCCGATGATGGCCGTGGGCAGCGACTGCACCGCGTTCTCCATCGTCTGCGAGATGCCGTGCGCGGCCAGCCGGCTGAACCACCCGCCCTGCGCCATGCGCTCCAGCGTGGCGATGGAGCGCGTGGCCTGCGTCAGCCGCCCGGTGTTCCCCAGCCGCCCCAGCAGCCGCCCCAGGCCGATGGACAGCCGCTGCGCCGCACCTCGCAGGCCCGTGCGCGTCACCGCCGGCACCACGGAGCGACCAAGCTGGCTGATGCCCAGCAGCCGGCCGCCCAGGCCCGCCGTCAGCCCGCCCACCACCGCGTCCACCACGCCCAGGCCCAGGTCCATGAGGATCTCCTCATGGCCGTACTGGTTGCCCATCAGCAGCATCCGCGTGCCCATGGAGGCCGCGGTGCTCGCCAACGAGGCGATGATGGCCAGCGCCACCGCCGCCGACGCGCCGCCGGTGAAGATGGAGCCCACCGCACCCACGATGATGGCCACGGTGATGCCCACCGTGTTGGCGATGCTGTCGGTAATCTCCGACACCGCGCTCCGGTGGTCCTCCACGGCCGTCTGCACCGCGCTGGCGTGGAAGTCGAAGTCGTCCAGCAGCCGCGCCCGCTCCTCTCGGGAGAGGTTCTCGTCGTACATGCGCGCCGCATCGGCCTCGAGCTGGGCCATGCGCACGCGCATGCCCTCCCGCTCGGGGCCGGCGATGGCCTCGCCGAAGAGGTTCGTGGGCTGCTCGAGCGCCATGCGCGCCCGCTCGATGCGCACCCGGTCCTCCACCGTCTCCGGGGCACCCATGAGCGCGACCTGCATGTCCATGGCGTCGCGCCCGCTCAGCTCGCTGGCGGCGCGGCTGTCGAGCGTCTCGCCCGGGTGCGCGCGCGCCCACTGCTCGCGCATCTCCTCGAGCTCCGCCTGGGAGGCGCCATCGATGGCCCGCTGCGCATCCTCCTCCTGCGTTCCCACCCCGCGCACCGCGTAGTCGAAGCGCTGGTAGCGGGTGAGATAGCCCCCCTGGCGCAGCAGCGTCCGCGCGCGCTCCCCGTCGTCGCCGCTCGTGGACTCACGGAGAGCTGTCGCGAGCGACTCGCTGTACTGGCTGGCATAGGTCTGGCTCAGCGCGGCCATGTTGCCGTCGGCCCGGCGCCGGGCCTCGGCCTCCAGCTCGGTCAGGAGCTGGCGCTCGACGAGCTGCTGCCTGCGGAAGCGCTCGGCGGGTGTCCACCGGCGGCCCGTCTGGCGCTCGTACTCGCGCTCCTCCGCGTCCAGGTCCGTCATGAGCGCGCGCCGGCGCTCCGGGGCCAGGTCCCTGCGCACGTCCTCCAGGGCGCGGTCGTACTGCGTCTCGAGGACGCGGTTCATCTCCCGGTCCGAGGCGTAGAACGTGCTCTGCCGCTCGATGGCGAGGCGGGCCGCGTCCGCGCCGGCCGGGTCGTTGTTCGCCAGCGACACCACGAGGTTGCGGCTGGGCCCGTCGAAGCGCGAGGCGAGGTTCTCGTCCAGCGTGCCCCACATGGCGCCGAACTGCCGGTCATAGGAGCGCCGGATGTCCTGCGTGCGGCGCGTGAGCTCCGCCTCCATCTGCGCCGTGGTCCAGTGCTCGCGCTCGGCCTGCTCGGAGACGTCGCGGCGGACCTGGTCGTAGATGGCGGCCACCTCGTCGCGCGCGTCGGACTGGAACGACGTGCCGTAGGTGACGTTGAAGGCGTTGGCCCACGAGAAGCCGTGGAGCTGCTGGTCCACGGCGATGGCGTCGGCGGCGGTCGTGTCGCTGCGCAGCAGCGCGTCCGCCCGGTCGGCGTCATGCGTGGTCATCGTGGCCCAGTCGTCCAGCTCGCCCCGGAGCTGCTGCGACAGGTCTCCGCCGTACATCTCACGGTAGAGGCGGGTGATCTGCTCGACCTCCTCCGGTGTCTTGTTCCGGAGGGTCCGCATGATGGTGTCTTCGTCGGTGCCCCAGCCGGTGCCCAGGGTGGTCTCGTGCATCGCCGTGTAGAGGGTGGCGACGTCGGCGCGGAGCCTGTCTCCGGAGAGCAGCGCGCGGGCGCGCTCGCGCTCTCCACCGGAGAACTCGCTGGTGACGTCGCTGTCCAGGTCGCGGCCGTAGACCTGGCTGTAGCACCTGCGCAGCGCGAGGGCCTCGATGGGGCCCAGCCCCGTCATCGCCCGATAGGCGCGCTCCTCGTCGGTGCCCCAGCCGGTGATGCCGCCGTGGAACGCCTGGTGGAGCTCGGTCGCCAGGTGCAGGGCGTTGAAGCGGGTGTTGCCCGCGGCGCGAGCCACCTCCTCGAGGACCGCCCACTCCAGCGTGGAGCGGGTGAGCAGGTCGCGAAGCTGCTCCTCCAGCCGCGTCCTGCGCTGGTTGAAGATGCGCGCGCGCATGCCCGCGGCCACCGCGCCAATGGGGTCTCGTCCGCCCTCCGCCGGGTCGGGGTTGAAGTAGGCGTGGACGATGGCCTGCTCCTCGGCGGACAGCCTGTTCTCGGCGAGCAGCTCCTGCTCCGAGAGCCCGGCCGCCGCCGCGCGCCCCACCCGGTCGATCATCGCCAGGTCGTCCGAGACGGCCCGTGCCGTCTCCTGGTTCTGGAGCGTCTCCCAGGCATCGGCGGTGGCGCGGGCCTGGTTCGACCAGTCCTCGAACATCTCGAAGAGCCGGCTCCAGAAGCCGCGCTCCTCGCCCAACTGCGTCGCCGCCCACTCGCGAATCTGCTCCCGGCCCTGGTCTCCCGCGGTGGAGAGCTCGTCGCGGTAGGTCCGGCTGGTGTCTCGGGCCTCCTGCTTCAGCCGGCCCAGCTCCCGGCGCACGAAGGCGAGGCGCTCATTGAGCCAGACGGTGGTGCGGGCGACCTCCTCCCGTATCTCGAGCTCGGTGCGCTGGCCGCGTGCCTCGTTGAGCTGGAACTCGTCTCGCTGCGCCGCGGCCTGGTAGGCCGCGCGCTGCTCCCGCTCGGCGCGGTCGAGCTCCTGCTCGCGTGTCTCCCCGGCCCGGCGATACAGCGCATCTCCCCGTGCCACGCGCCGGTTGATGTCGCCGAGGAGCGCGTCGCGCTGGGCGGTGATGGCGGCGGTGGGAGACGTCGAGCCGCCCTGCACCGAGCGCGCTCGCGTGTCCATCCACGTGCGGCCTCCCGCCACCGCGTCGCTGAGCGACTGCCCCGCGCCGCCGATGGAGGCCGTCGCGTCCGGGAGCGACATCTGGAGCCGCTCCTCCTCGGCCCGGCGACGCTCGTCGAGGACGCGTTGCCGCTCGGTGACGGCCGTCCGCAGCTCCCCCGCCGCGAGGCCCGCCTCGGTGGCGATGGCGTTGAGCTGCTGGTCGAGCGCCAGCTCGAGGTCCGGAACGAGGGTGTCGTCTCCCAGCGTGGCCGTCGCGGAGACGCGCTCGAGCGCTCCGTTGGGGTACGCGGTCCGCCGGGCGCTGGAGACCATCTGCCGCGCCTCCTGGCCCTTGTTGGCCAGCAGGCGGGCAATGACCTGGGTGGCCTGGGCGCGGCTGTCCGGCGTGAGCACCGGGCGCTCGGGGGGCAACTGCTGCCGGAGCGCGACCGGCTGCCCCTGCCCGGGCCGCGGCGTCGAGCGGTCCATGAGGCGCTCACGCATCATGAGCAGCCGCATCCGCGCCTCGTCATTCGGGTCGGAGACCGGAGGCCCCTCGTCGAGGACGCGGTGGAGCTGGCGGACCAGGTCCGGTGATACCGGCTGCTCCCCCATCCGCGGCATGTTGCCAAAGGGGCTCGCCGTGAGCGCGGGCGGCGTCTGGTCGGGGAATGTGCGGACCGCCTTCGCATCGACGAGCCTGCGCGCTCCGGGGACCGGGTCCTGCTGGGTCGGCAGGGCCTCCGGGACGCCCGCCGGCACCGGAGGCATGGCGTGCTCGGCGCTTCCCGGCACCTCCGCCGCCCGGATGCGCAGCAACTCCGCGCGCGACACCGCCGTGGACTGGACCGATGCGGCGCCCGTGCTCCCCGCGGTGACAGGCGCCACCTGGATGGCCGAGGCACGTCGGCGGATCTGCGCCCGCACGGAGGCCATGGTGGGCTCCGGTCCCGCCCCTTCATCCGTGCTCTCGGGCGGCTCGGCCTCCCCTTCCTCCGCCTCTTCCTCCAGTTCCTCGACCGCGTCCTCCGGGGCTGCCGCGGCTTCAAGCTCCTCTCCATCCGACTCCGCGGTCGCCGCCTCCAGTTCCTCCGCCGCCTCCTTCGCGCTCCCCTCCGCGGACCTTCCCTCCTCTCCCGGCCGGGCTCCAGGGCCCAGCCTGCCTCGGGCCTCCGCGATGCGCGCTTCGCGCTCCCCGGGTTCCTGCTCGGAGGTTTCCTCCTCGGAAGCTTCCTCCTCGGAGCTCGAGGCTTCAGTCGCGGTGACTTCTTCTTCGGTGCTCGCGGCCTCATCACTCGCGGCCTCAGCGCCGGGTGTCGCCGGCGCCTGACTCGACGCAACCCCTGCCACCGCCCGGGAAATCAGGAAGCGAGGCAATCGCGTCGTCGAGTCCTGCCGCGGTGTGGGTTGGCGCACGGGCGTGGTGCGCGCGGAAGTGGCGTCGGCCGAGCGTGCCCGGATTTCCGGTCTGGAGATGACACGCGTTTTCACCGGACCCCCTTCCAGTCCTTACAGGACAGGCCTCTCCAGCATACGCATTGCCATTGATTTATTCACTCAGGGAGTTTTTCGCGAATGCAAGGAACCAGGGTGGCCAGTGCCTCTAAGGGCAATCCCGTACGAGGCTCGTGCGTCTCGCAAGGGGGGTTCTCACTCGGACAGGACCACTACCGCGAATCCACCGAAGCAATCCATGGCGTCGGCCTGTGCCTCAATGACTTGCGAAATAGGATCGAAATTATCTTTGAAACCCGAGTAAGAATTCACTTAGAGTGCGTCAATCGTTGGAGGCTGCGCAGACACCAGGCGTGCCCAAGAAAGGGGGGGGCGTGGCGAATTTCTTCGCAATTCATTCCATCGGCGAATCGCTGGTCTCCTACCTCAGGCACGCCTATCAGGCGCTTCCGCCCGACCAGCGAGAGGAATTGCCGCAGGTGCAGGGATTCTCGCTGCTGTCGAGCAAGGACATGGGCGGGGGACAGGGCGCCACCGAAATCACCCGTCCTGCGATCACCCTCTATCTGTATCGCGTGACGATGAATGAGCACCTGCGAAACCAGCCACACCTGGGGGGCACCGTGGAGATGCCTCCGCCGCTCGCGCTCGACCTGCACTACCTGCTGACCGTCTGGGCCGAGGACGCCAAGGACGAGCACCGCCTGCTGGGTTGGGCCATGCACCTGCTCCATTCACACCAGACGCTCAGTGCATCGGACCTCAACGAGGACGGAGGCTGGGGGCCCGGGGAGATGGTGCAACTCATCCCCGCCGAGTTGAGCAACGAGGACCTGATGCGCATCTGGGATGCGTTCCAGCGTCCCTACACACTGAGTGCCTCGTACATCGCGCGTGTCGTGCGAATCGAAGTCCCGCCGGCCCATCCGAGCGGCAGACCGGTCGTGGCCCGGCGACTCTCCGTCACCGATACGGGGAACGGCACATGAGGTGGGAGCTGCTCGACAGCCGCGTCCTGGCCGCCCTGCGCTTCCTGGACGGCGAGACCTCGGAGCCGCTCACCGGTCCGCTCGAGGTCGCCGGCAATGGGGTCCGCATGGTTCGCAACCGGCGGGCGCTGCACGTCGTCACCCAGGCGACCGGCTTCGAGGACTACACCGGCCGCTTCGAGGCCTCGCCCGCGCCCGCGCCGGCCACGTTCACGCTCACCGTCATGGACCCCAGCGGGCGTCATCTGCCCCGTGGCGTCACGCTCGAGCTGCCGCGAGATGCGTCGCTGCCTCCCACCGACCCCGGCCGCTCCGTGTTCCTTCCCGTGGACGTGAGGATGTACCTGGCCCCTGCGGCCCGGCCATCACCGGGCAGCGCCGTGGTGCGCCTGTCCCTCACGGATGCCCAGGGCGCGCCGCTCGCGGAGCGCGTCATCCGCCTCCGGGTCGCCCTCCCGGATGGGCCTCCCCTCGTGGGGCTCGGCCTGTCGGACGCGCGCGGCGAGGTGCTGCTGCTCGTGCCCCGCCTCCCCATCATCCGGTGGGGCCAGGAAGAGAACGACGCCCTCATCCACACCGACTTCCCCGCGACGCTGGAGTCCGCGCCCGCACCGAGACAGGCGGGCCTGCCGGTTCCGGATGTCCCGGACGAGAGTTTCTCGTCGCTGCCGCTCACCCTCCGGGTTGCCTCTGGCCTGGAGATTCACCGTCGGATCCAGATCCCGACCTCATAGAGGGGGCTCTCATGCCTGAATACCTCGCACCTGCTGTCTACGTCGAAGAGACCAGCTTTCGTGCCAAGTCCATTGAAGGGGTGAGCACCAGCACGACGGGCTTCGCCGGGCCGACGCTCACCGGTCCCCATGGCGCGGCACCGGAGCTCCTCACCAGCTTCGCGGACTTCGAGCGCGTCTACGGAGGATTGGAGCCGCTGACCTACGGCACCACCCTGGTGACCAACTACCTGGCGCACTCAGTCCGTGCCTACTTCAACGAGGGAGGCTCCCGCCTCTACGTGTCGCGCGTCGTCTCGACGGACGCGGCGACGGGCGCCAAGGCGGCTTCGGTGCAGATTGGCACCAGCGAGGCGAGCTTCGTCTCGCGCTTCCCGGGGGCGCTCGGCAACGGCACCGTCACCGTGGATGCCTTCCTGCGCCCGGCCACCGTCAAGGCCGTGAAGAACGCCCCGGTCGGCACGGTGCTGCTCAATACCGCCGCCACGCCGGTGGCCTACCTGCGGGGAGCCTCGTCCTGGACCGACGCGAGCGCGGCCGAGATGGCCGCCCTGCCGTCCGACGACACCGCGGCCGCGGGCAACTTCCTCACGCTGTCCATCCGCACCCGGGATGCCTTTGGCCGGGAGGCGGCCTACGACGACGTGGCCCTGGACCCCCGGCACCCCCGGTGGATTGGCCATGTGCTCTCGGCGACTCCCGCGCGACAGGCCGAGGCCCTCCTGCGGCAGTACGCCGTCGCGTTCTCGGACAACACGCCCCCGGATGGGCTGGTGCTCCTGGCCGCCCTGAAGGGCACCGGGAACCTGCCCCGCACCTTCACCCTCGCGGGCGGCACCGACGGCACCGCCGCTCCCAACTCCGGGGACTACGACACGGCCATCACGCTGCTGTCTGGCATCGAGGACATCTCCATCATCGCCGCCCCGGGCTCCTCGGCCCTGGCCGACGCCGCCGCGAAGGCGGTGCGCAACTCGCTCATCTCCGCCGCGGAGAAGCGGCGCGCCTACCGCATCGCGGTGCTGGACACGCCTCCAGGGCAGAACGACGGCGCGGCGAAGACGTGGCGCGGGCAGATCGACTCGAAGTACGCGGCGCTCTACTACCCCTGGGTGGTGGTGGCCAACCCGCTGGCCCGGCCGGGTGACGAGAGCACCCCCGCCGAAATCGCCCTGCCGCCCTCCGGCTTCATCTGCGGCATCTACGCGCGCACCGACGTGGAGCGCGGCGTCTTCAAGGCGCCGGCCAACGAGGTGGTGCGCAGCGCGCTGCGCTTCGAGACGGACATCAACTTCGCGCAGCAGGAGGTGCTCAACCCCGCGGGCGTCAACTGCCTGCGCTTCTTCCCGGGGCGCGGCTACCGCGTCTGGGGCGCGCGCACGGCGAGCTCCGACCCCGAGTGGAAGTACGTGAACATCCGGCGCTTCTTCAACTTCCTGGAGCGCTCCATCGACGTGGGCACGCAGTGGGCCGTCTTCGAGCCCAATGGCGAGCGGCTGTGGGCCAACATCCGGGAGACCCTCGGCAGCTTCCTGGAGACGCAGTGGCGCTCGGGAGCCCTGCTCGGCACCGAGCCCAAGCAGGCCTACTTCGTCCGCTGTGACCGCAGCACCATGACCCAGGACGACCTCGACAACGGGCGGCTCATCTGCCTGGTGGGCGTGGCCGCCATCAAGCCCGCCGAGTTCGTCATCTTCCGCATCGGCCAGAAGACGGCTGATGCCCGCAGCTAGGCGAAAGGACCCCGGACATGAGCACGCGCCCCACGCCCTACGGTGCATTCAATTTCGAGATCAGCTTTGGCGGTGAGTCCTTCGGCGGCTTCTCGGATGTCTCAGGCCTGAACACCGAGTTCACCATGGCCGAGTACCGCGAGGGCAACGACCCGAAGAACCACGTCCGCAAGGTGCCCGGCATCTACAAGACGGGGGATGTCACGCTCAAGCGCGGCATCATCAACTCCCGTGTCATCTGGGACTGGCTGGAGGCCGTGCGCAGCCAGGGCGTCAACGGCCGCAAGGACTTCATCCTCGTCACGCTCCTGGACGAGGCCCGCGCCCCGGTGCAGGCCTGGAAGCTCATCAACGTGACGCCCATGAAGTACACGGGCCCCACGCTCGCCGCCAAGGGCGGAGGAGACGTCGCGATGGAGGAGCTGGTGCTCTCCGCCGAGGACGTCCTGATGGGCTTCCCGAACGTCACCTAGCCAGCGCCTCGCGAGGAATGGGTCAGGCAATGAGCGGCCTCGTCTTCGAAGCCAGCACGCGCGCCCCGGTGAGCGCGCCCGAGCGTGCGGACATCGCCTGCTTCGTGGGCTTCGTCCGTCACCGCCCGGACGTGCCCGTGCCGCTGGAGCTCCAGCAGTGGCTCTTCGAGCACGGCTGGAGCACGCAGCCCGCCCCGTGGAAGGCCCCGGTTCCGGAGCGCCTCGCCACGCTGGAGGACGTGCCGGTTCCCATCGAGCGCTGGGGTGACTTCGCCCGGCTGTTCGACTGGGAGGGGACGTACCTGGGCGCCGCGGTCCGCTCGTTCTTCGCCCAGGGCGGGCGCAAGTGCTACGTCGTCCGCGCCGACGAGCCCTGGGCGGCGGGGACGGACCGGCAGGGGCGCGCCCCATGGCTCCAAAAGCTGCTGCCCGGCACGGACGCGCTCGTCCACGCCTCGCCGCTCGACCGGAGCACCTGGCACGGCGCGGCGCACCTGCTCGGCCTGTCGGGCGTCTCGTTCCTGGGCCTGCCCGACCTCGCCGCCACGCTCGCGGTGGATGCCGAGCCCCTGCCCCCCCCCGTCGAGCCTCCGTCCGCTCCGGAGGTGTTCGTCGAATGCACGACGGACATCTCCAGCAACGAGGAGGAGTTGCGCTCCACGCGGGCAGCGCCCCGGTGTGACTTCGACGGGTACCAGCAATGGGCGCGCTTCCTCGAGCGGGTGAAGGCGCTGCTGAGCCGCCACGTGCGCGAGGTGCAGCTCGTCGCGGCCATTCCCCTGCCCCAGCCGGGGACGAGCGAATGGGGCGCGGGGCGGGAGCGCTTCGCGGACGAGAACACCTACGCCTTCCTGCTCGCCGCGGGCCACCTCTCCCGCCTCCAGAGCGCCTTCGTGCAGCTCGTGTACCCCTGGGCCCGCACGCCCGGCTCGGCCCTGCTGCCCGAGGCTTTGGAGAGCCCCGAGGGCGTCCTGATGGGGGTGCTGGCGCGCAGCGCGCTCTTGCGGGGCACCTTCCGGAGCGCGCTGAACCTCGGGCTCGCGGACGTGGAGGCGCTCTTCCCCATGCTGGACCGGGGCGCGCTCTTCTCGCGGCCTCCGGAGGGGTTGGGGGACGCGCCCGCCCGGCCCTGGGTGGAGCGGGTGTCGATGCTCGGCCAGACGGCGACCGGGCCGCGCGTGCTCTCGGACGTCACCACCAGCCGGAGCGAGAGCTGGCGGCAGGCCGGAGTGAACCGGCTGTTCTCCGTGCTCATCCGCGCCCTGCGGAGGGCGGGGCTGGAGACGGTGTTCGAGCCCTCCGGGGAGCGCACCTGGCGCGAGCTGGTGTACCGCATCGAGGCCGTGCTCATTCAGCTCTGGGAGGTGGGCGCCCTGCGCGGCGCCAGCGCGCGCGAGGCGTTCGAGGTCCGCTGCGACCGGACCACGATGACCCAGGATGATTTGGACAACGGCCGGCTCGTGGCCGAGGTGGAGCTCGACGCCTCGGTGGCCATCGAGCGCATCCGCGTGGTCCTGACGGTGTCCGAGGAAGGCGTCGTGCCCCTGCGGGTGGAGGGCGCGGCATGACCCGGCCCAACGACCCGGCCTTCGAGCCGCTGTTCACGTTCCAGTTCGAGCTCTCGTTCGTGGACGCCCCGCTCCCTGGACGCCGCGGCGCCGCCAGCTCGGCCCTGGCGGGGGCCTTCTCCGAGTGCACCGGCCTGGAGGCGACCATGGAGCCCCGGGTCATCCAGGTGGGCGGGCACAACTACGGCACCATTCAGCGGGCGGGCCCGGTGACGTTCGCGACGGTGGTGCTCAAGCGCGGCCTCTCGCGCGACACCCGGCTGTTCCAGTGGTTCGAGCGGGTGTCCACGGGGGACTACGGCCACCGCCGCACGGTGCGCATCCAGCTCAAGCGGCCTCCCGAGCAGGCCGGTGGGGAGCCGCTCATCGTCATGACGTGGAGGTTGGAGAAGGTGCTGCCCGTCAAGTTCAAGGCGGCGGACTTCAACGCCCGGGCCGCCGAGGTGGGCATCGAGGAGCTGCACCTCGCCCACGAGGGGCTCTTCCTCGAGACCGGGCGCACGACGGGAGGATGACACCATGACCACACCCAGGCCCGCCACGCTGACGCCCCAGGACGGGGAGGGCATTCCCGCCCACTTCAACCCGGCCACGCTCGAAATCACCGTCTCGACCAGGCTCAGCCAGAACAAGGACAAGAAGAAGAGCACCCGGCAGGTGGTGAACGAGGGCACGGCGAAGCTGTCCGTGGAGCTCGTCTTCGACACGACGGGGTCTCTCAAGAATGTCTGTGACACGACGGTGAAGGTCGCACGGCTGCTCGGCGACCAGGGCCAGCCCCCTCCGAAGACCACCTTCGAGTGGGGCGCCTTCAAGTTCGAGGGCATCGTGGACTCCTTCAAGGAGACCCTCGACTTCTTCTCGGCGGACGGCGTGCCGCTGCGCTCCACCGTCGCGCTGACGATGACGAAGGACGAGGACATCTACTCGCGCGGACCGGCCGGCAGGAGGGCGGCGGGCTGGAGCGGCGGAGGCGATGATGGCCAGGGTACCGCCCCGGCCGCCGAGGTCCCCTCCCCGCCTTCCGGTTTCTCCCTCACCCTGACCGCCACCCTGGGCGGTGCCCCCGAGGCGGGGCGCTTCCTGGCGGCCCTGAATGGCGAGGAGAGCATGCGCTTTCCGCGCGCCCCGTCGCTCGTCGTGGATGCCTCGGTGGCGCTCGCGCCGCCCGTGGGGTTGTCCAGCGTCGCGGTGGGCGTACCCGCCGTGGACATCGGGGGGGCCTTCTCGGGGCTGAGGGTGCCGTCCCCCAGTGTCTCCGCCGTCGCGAGGCTGGACGCCAGCCGTCTGCAGTACCGGGTGGCGACCCACACCCACGCGGCGGACGGCGGCGCCACGTTCGAGCTGGGCGGGCGGATGACGAGCGAGGGCTCGCAGTTGGGGGGCACCGTGCGCTCCCGCCTGCGCTTCGAGGAGGACTGAGCCATGGGCATCGTTTCGATTGGAGAGGTGGTGGGCAGCGTGCAGGGCGGGCCCGTGGCGCCGGCGGCCCCCATGGCGGAGCAGCCGCAGGCCGGGGCGGAGGCCGCGATGCCGGGCGCTCCGAGCGCCGAAGAGCTGGAGAACGAGCTGAGGCTGCGCGCACGGCGCCAACTGCGGCTCCACGCGGACTGAGGGCGGGACACCATGGCCGAACGCGCACTCAGCAGGATGCCCGTCTACTCCGCCCGCCCCACGGTGCGGATTGACGGCCGTGCTTCCGACAAGGTGGCGGGGCTCCTCAACGCCATGCGCCTCACCGAGGCGGAAGGGGGCATGTCCTCGCTCGAGCTGAACCTGGAGAACACGGCGCGCTTCGAGGACGGCCAGGTCGAGCTGGCGTTCGAGGACGAGGCGCTCATCCGCTTCGGCGCGCCCATCGCCATCCATGCCGGAGACGAGCAGGCACCCCAGGAAATCTTCCGGGGGCTCGTCACCGGGCTGGAGGCGAGCTTCGTGGACGCCACGGGGCCGGAGCTGCTCGTGCTGGCGGAGGACGCGCTGCAGCGGGCCCGGCTCACGCGGCGCACGAAGGTCCACGACGACGTCAGCCTGGACGCACTGGCTCGCGAGCTCTCCGGCCGGTTGGGCCTGCGCCCCGTCATCAATGGTTTCAGCGAGCGCATCGGCACCCAGGTGCAGCTCAACGAGAGCGACCTCGCCTTCCTGCGGCGCCTGCTCGCCACACGGGACGGAGACCTGCAGGTGGTGGGCGACGAGCTCCACGTGTCCCCGCGCCAGGAGGTGCGCCGGAGCGCCGTCGAGCTCGCGCTCTACAGCCAACTGCGGCGCGTGCGCATCACCGCGGACCTCGCTCATCAAGTCACGGAGGTGACGGCCGCGGGTTGGAACGCGCTCGCGGGCCGGCGGGTGTCCGGCCGCGGCACCGGGCTCCACCTGGGGCCCGGCTCGGGCCGGCGGGGCGCGGACGTGCTCCGCTCCGCGCTGGGAGCGCGCGTGGAGCACCTGGGGGATGTGCCCGCGGTGACGGACGCGGAGGCGCGGGCGCTCGCCGAGGCGTCGTTCGACCAGCGCGCCCGCCGCTTCGTCCGCGTCGACGGCACCGCCGAGGGCAACCCCGCCCTGCGCGTGGGCACCCACGTCACGCTGCGCGGGCTGGGCCGCCGCTACGACAACACCTACTACGTCGTCCGCGCCTGCCACCGCTATGACCGGGCGCGCGGGTACGAGACCGACTTCGAGGCCGAGTGCGCCTTCCTGGGAGGCCCGTGATGCAGCCCCTGCCCGTCCCACCCGCGGCGCCACACCTGGGCGCCCTGCATGGCACCTATCTCGGCCGCGTCATCTCGGTGAACGACCCGGAGTCGCTCTCCCGCGTCCAGGTCCGCCTGATGAGCACCCCCGAGTCCACCGGTGACGCCGACGCCACCGTGTGGGCCCGCGTCGCCGTGCCCTTCGCCGGTGGCGGGCGGGGCGCCTTCTTCCTGCCCGACGTGGGCGACGAGGTGGCCCTCGTCTTCGTCAACGGAGATCCGCGCCAGCCGCTCGTCGTGGGTGGACTGTGGAGCGGCACCGCCCGTCCCCCGGAACAGCTCGGCGGCGCCGGGGACCGCGTGGACCGCTACACGCTGACGGGGCGACACGGCAGCCGCATCGCCATCGTCGAGGAGACGGAGGGCCAGGCCACCGTGTCGCTCTCCACGCCGGGCGGCGTGGACGTCACCCTCGTGCAGACCAGCGGCGGGAAGCTCACCCTCGTCGCGGCCGGCAACACCGTCACGGTGGACACGAAGGGCATCACCCTCGAGACGCCGCTGACGGTGAAGGTCTCCGCCAGCCGCGTGGAGGTGGGCGCCGCGCAGGTCCAGGTGAACGCGGCCATGTCCACCTTCTCCGGCATCGTGAAGTGCGACGTCCTCCAGGCCACCACCGTCGTGGCCGCGACCTACACGCCGGGAGCCGGGAACGTATGGTAGGCGACCACCCCACCGTCCTCCGCGGCCTCACCTTCGACGCCGGGAGCGGCCAGCCAAGGCCGGCGACAGGAAGTCGTCCGGTGCTCGTGGAGCGCACCGACGAGGACTTCATCTCCGCGTTCCTGGAGGAGCTGGGCAGCGACGCGGGCCGCGCGCTCCTGACGGGCTCGGTGCGCAACGCGGGCGAGCAGGACCCCGCGCTCAAGCTGCTGCAGCCCGTCCACCGCTCCTTCCACCTCGCCGTCTTCGAGGCCGCATGTGACATCCCCGGCGAGCCCCGGCTGGACCCGGCGCGAATCGAGAGCGCGGGCATGGTGGTGCGGCGGCTCCAGTCGCCATCCAGCCGGCGCGAGGGGTGGATGCGGCTCAAGGGCGAGGTGCGCGGCTGGGTGGCCCTGAAGGATGGGACGGAACAGGACCGCGACCCCTCGCCGGAGCGCCGGGCCGCCGCCTTTCCCGCGGGCCACCCCACCCTCAACACCCTGGTGGAGAGCGCGCTCGGCGCTCCCGAGCCCTACGAGGAGAGCGTCGCCCTGCTCTTCGTGGCGCCGCCGCACGTCTGCGCCGCCGCGCGCCGCACCATTCTGTATGGCCTGGTGCCCGTCGCCAGCTCCGAGTTCGTGTCGAGCCGGGCGTCCCGGACGCCCGCCTACGAGGAGGACGAGCTGCGCGACCTGCTCACGCCCTACTTCTCCGACGGCGTCAGCGTGAGCCTGGAGGGCATCGCCGGGAAGACCTACTCGTCCCGGTTCCTCGATGAAGCCCGCGGTGACGGGACGCTGTCCGTCCCCGAGCGCGAGCCCGCCGCGCAGCGGCTGGAGAAGTTCGCCACGATGCTGGCCGGGCTGGGCAGCGTCTTCAACGCCTTCGCGCCGGACAGCACGATGCGCAAGGCGCTCAACGGCCTGCGCTTCGAGGACGAGAACCCCGCCGGACAACGGCCCGTGGGAGACGCGCTCGCGGAGGCCTTCGAGGTCTTCGTGCGCGGGAACACGGACGTACGCTTCCGCATGCCGGCGCGCTGGCCACGCCTGACCACGGCCCAGGTCGCGGCGCTCGTGCGCGCCGGCTCCACGGCCTCCTCACAACGGATGGAGAAGCTGCTGCCGCGGCAGGGCCGCTTCGACGTGCCCGACGCCCGCTACGAGGTGCGCGGTTTCGTCCGCGTGCGGCGCGACGACGGCTGCCCGCCGAAGCTCGTCTGGAGCGAGCCCAGCCAGTCCTTCGCCATCGCCGCGTGGCACGAGAGCGGCAAGCTGCCTCCCGTGCAGGTCTCCCTGCCCGCCGTCACCCGGGGCAACGTCCACCAGTTCCTGCCCAACGTGGCCTTCCAGGTCCCCGGCAACATCTTCAGCCTGCTGTCGCGCAACAAGGCCAAGGACTTCCTGGACGAGAAGGCCCAGCCGGGCGCGTCCGGGCTGGATTGGATTTGCGGCTTCAACATCCCGCTCATCACGCTCTGCGCGTTCATCGTGCTGAGCATCTTCCTGGCACTGCTCAACATCATCTTCTGGTGGCTGCCCTTCATCAAAATCTGCATCCCGCTGCCCCGCCGCGCGCGGGGACCGTGAAGCGGCCTCGAGAGGCACGTCATGACGACACCCGCAAGACCCCTGGTGGGCTTCCCGCTCCTGGCCGTGCCCGACGCGGACGGAGAGCTCCACTTCCATTCGCTCGAGCAGAGCGTGCGAGAGGCCATCGAGGTCATCCTGCGCACCCGCCCGGGTGAGCAGCTCATGCGTCCCGAGTTCGGCGCGGGGCTCGAGGAGCTGGTGGGAGCGCCCAACGTGCTGGCCACGCGCCGCTCCATCCGGGACCGGGTGGCGGACTCGCTGGCGCGCTGGGAGCCGCGCATCGACGTGGAGCGCATCGACGTGCAGGAGGTCGACGGCGCGCCCACGCACGTGCGCGTGGAGATCGTCTACCGGCTCCGCCGGACAGGCGCGGTGCAGGGACTCGGACTGACGCTGGACCTCGGAGCCTAGGATGCCCATCGTCCCACCCCGACTCGACGACCGCGGCTTCGAGGACCTGGTCGAGGAGCTGCTCGCCCGAATCCCGGCGCATACCCCCGAGTGGACCCATGCGCGCGTGGGAGACCCGGGGCGCACGCTGCTGGAGCTGTTCGCCTGGCTGGCGGACACGATGCTGTACCGGGCCAACCTCATCCCCGAGCGGCAGCGGCTCGCCTTCCTGCGGTTGCTCGGCATCCCCATGCGGCCGGCCGTCGCCGCCACGGGCCTGGTGAGCGTGCACTTCGACGACACGGCCCGGAAGCCCGCCACCGTGCTGCGCCAGTACTGCGAAGTGACAGGCTCCGTCCCCTTCGAGACGAAGGCTGAGCTGCCCGTGGTGCACCTGACGTCCGAGGCGTACTACAAGCGGCCCCTCGCCCCGGCCGAGCGCACGCAGATGGGCGAGGTGCTCAACGGCCTGTCGCGCGTCTACGGGCTGCCCGCCTCCCAGGCCACGTACTACGTCACCACGGCCCTCTTCCCCGGCGGCGCCGCAGAGCCGGCCGGGTTCGACCTGGTCGAGCGGGCAGTGGACCGTTGCCTGTGGCTCGCCCTGCTCGCGCCGAGCAGGGACGACGTGCAGCCGCTGCGCGAGGAGCTGGCCTCGGGCCGGTTGCTCAGCGTGGGGGTCATGCCCTCCATCGAGGTGCCCGCGCTCCTGGAGGACATCGGGCCGCGAGCTCGCATCCCCCACCAGTGGGAGCTCACCGGGGGCCCGGACGCGCAAGGCAACCCCACCTACCACCTGCTCTCGGTGGCCCACGACTCGACGCAGGGGCTCACCCGCCGCGGCGTCGTCCACCTCGTCATGCCCGGCGGCAACATCCACGCGCCGTCCAATGACGTGCGCCAGCAGCTACAGGCGGGCGTGGGGGACCGTCCCCCGCGCCTGGATGACCCGAAGCGCGACGAGCGGCTCGTCGCGTGGCTGCGGCTGCGTCCCACGGTGCGGCTCTCCCGCCTGTCCTTGAGCTGGGTGGGCATCAACGCGGTGGAAATCGAGCAGCGCAGCACGTCCCCCGCCGCGCTCGTCATCGGCCAGAGCAACGGGGCCGCGGACCAGGAGCTGAGGCTGCCCTCGGGCTCGGTGGAGCGCGAGTCGTTCCGGTTGGAGGTGGAGGAGCCGGACAAGGGCTACCAGCCGTGGGCCCCCGTGGACGACCTGGCGCTGGCGGGCCGGGAAGCGGCCGTCTTCCAACTGGACGCGGAGGCCGGCGTCCTGCGCTTCGGCAATGGCGTGCGCGGCCGCATCCCTCCGGTGGGCATGCGCGTGCGCGTGGCGCGGATGCGCACCGGCGGTGGCGTGGCCGGCAACCTCCCGCCGGGGACGCTCAAGGGCCTCAATGCGTTCGACCTCGAGGGGAAATCGCCCGTGGGGACGCTGAAGGTGGTGCAGCCCCTGCCCACGGTGGGAGGGCAGGACGCGGAGACGCTCGCCGAGGCCGAGCGGCGCATCCCGTCCACCCTGCGCCATGGCGAGCGCGCCGTCACCGCCGAGGACTTCCGCTGGCTGGCCGCCGGCAGCCCGGGCGCGAAGCCGGGGCGTGTGGAGGTGCTGCCCCGGTTCAAGCCGCACCAGCGCCGCGAGAACGTACCCGGCGTCGTCACCGTCATGGTGCTGCCGCCCTCCGACGCCTTCCGGGCGCCCAACCCACGGCCGGACCGTCCCTTCCTGGAAGCCGTGCACGCGCACCTGGATGTCCGCCGTCCCGTGGCCTCGGAGCTGTACGTCATCGGCTGCGAGTACGTGCCGCTCGGCCTGGCCACCGGCATCACCGTGCGCGAGGGCTTTGGCCGCGAGACGGTGGTGAACGCGGTCCGCGAGGCCCTCTTCCGCTGGCTGTGGCCGCTTCCGCCGGGCGGGGCCAAGGGTGAGGGCTGGCCGCTGGGGCGGTCCGTGAGGGACAGGGAGCTGGAGGTCGCCATCGCCCAGGTGCCCGGCGTGGACACCATCACCGGCGTGCGCCTGTTCAGCACCGGCACGGTGGTGACCCTGCCTCCCGTCTCTGGCCAGGGTGAGGGGCCCACCACGGCGCGCTTCGAGGTCCGCCCGTCGTCTCAGGGCAACGCCCAGGGCGCGTCCGGCTCCGCCCTTCCCGCCTCCACGGCGCAGGTGCCCTCTCGCTGGCAGCCGCTGTCGGACCCCAGCACCAGCATGCCGGTGGAGCTCGTCCTCCGGCCCTGGCAGCTGCCGGAGTTGATGGCCGTGGTCGTGGATGCGGACGGCGCGCTCCCGCGGGAGCTGCGCGGCGCGCCGGATCCGTTCTCCTCTTCGACGGGCATCGCCGTCCCGGTCGTCCCCGAGGTCTGCTGACCATGGACGCGAACCAACTGCGCTACTGGATGCTCGCGGACCACGACCACTGGGAGCCCCTCCCGGAGCCGCCGGACGGGGCGTACGCCATCTACCGGGACAAGAGCCGCCACATCGTACGGCTGGCGAGCTCGCCGGGAGCCACCCCCTGGACGGAGCCGTCGACGCCCGCGGACCTGGGCGTCGCGGAGCAGCTCGTCCACCAGGTGCCCGGCGTCCTCGACACCTATGGCACCTGGGCGTACTTCGACCGGGAGAAGGCCGCCGTCATGGCCGCGGGGGCGGGCCCCGAGCCGCGCCTCCTGCTGCCCTTCGACGCGACCAATCCCTTCAGCCTGCCCACCGACCTGGTGCTCGGGAAGGACGACGTCCTGTACGTCGCCGTCGGTGGCGGCAAGGTCCTGCTGAAGGAGCCGCGCAACCGATGGGACCCGGCCACCGTGTCGGTGGAGGGCTTCGACGCGTGGCGGCTCGCGCCCGCTCCGGGCGGTGGCGTCTTCGCCATTCCCCGCCCCGCGTCGCTCAGCACCCCCGTGGGCCCCGCGCCGGTGCGGCTCGCGCGCGTGTCCGGGCTGCCACTGCCGCGCGCCCTGCCCGGCGAGCGCGCCCCCACCGTCTTCCAGCCGGGGGACAACCCGAACCCTCCGCGGATGTCGCTCCTCCTGGACGGGCTCACGCTGCCGGGCGAGGTGCTGGTCGGACTCGCGACCAGCCCCGAGGGCCGGCTCGCCCTGCTGAGCTGGGTGTATGACGCCGCCGTTGCCAGCCCGTCCGGCGGTGGCGGCTTCGCGCGGATCCGCTTCTTCACGGGGTTGGGACTGACGGCGCCCATCTCCCTCCAGCGCGCGTACAGGCCCTACAGCTTCACGTGGCTCTCCAACGAGCGCATCGCCGTGCTCCTGCGCACCGTCGAGCACGGAGTCATGGTCGTGGCCTATCCGCTGGAGCAGGAAGGCGGAATCGCCGCTCCGCTCGGGGACTACTACCCGCTCACCGCGCACGACGGGGGCCCCTTCCTGCACGGCGTGGAGCTGCCGGTCCACTACCCCGTCCAGAACGCGCCGCCCACGCCGCTGTACCCGGTGTCGCTCCCGTCCTTCGCGGCACAAGGCTCCATGCAGAACGCGGAGCGCCCCAAGGCGCCCCTGCTCGACGCTGGCAGCGCGCGGGCCACCTGGCACCGGCTGTACCTGGAGGCCTGCATTCCGCCGCGCTGCGGCCTCCGCGTCTTCCTGGCCGCGACGGCCACGCCGGAGCGCCCCGAGGATGACGCCCCGGGCACCCCGGAAGACGCGCGGCGCTGGCACGAGCACGTCTTCGGCGACGTGGCGCCGGAGAGCGGCGCGTTGCACGTGCCGCGCGGTGCATGGGTGCCCGCCGCCTCGGAGCTGCCCTTCCACCCCGGGCTGATGCCCGGCACGCCCGAGCCGGGCCGGCGCGGCCTCTTCACCGTCCTCATCCAGCGCGCGGGCCGCCACGTCCGCTCGCTCCAGGGCCGCTACCTCTGGGTGAAGGTGCAACTGTGTGGCGACACGCGCTCCACCCCGGAGCTCACCGCGCTCCGGGCCTATGCGCCCCGCTTCTCCTACGTGGAGCACTACCTTCCGGAGCTCTACCGCGAGCAGCTCTTCGGCCCCGAGGCCGACGCGGCGGGCACGAGCACGCAGGCCGACTTCCTGGAGCGCTACCTCGGCCTGGCCGAGGGCATCCTCACCCCGCTGGAGGACCGCATCGCCAGCGCCGCGCTGCTCACGGACCCGCGCACGGTGCCGGAGGAGTCGCTGGAGTGGCTCGCGGAGTGGACGGGCCTCTCGTTCGACCCCGCCATTCCCCGGGAGCGGCGGCGCCGGATGCTGGAGGCGGCCCCGCGCATCCGCCCGTGGCGCGGCACGCTGCGCGGCCTGCGGCTGTCGCTGGATGCGCTCACGGACGGGGCGGTGGCCCGCGGCGGCCTCGTCGTCGTCGAGGAGTTCCGGCTGCGCCGCACCTTCTCCACCATCCTGGGCATCAACCTCGGGGACGAGGACGACCCGCTGCTGCCGGACCTGCACCGCAGCGGCAACTCATTCGTGGGAGACACGCTCTTCCTGGGTGACGAGCGCAGCAAGGAGTTCCTCGCGCTCTTCGGCCCGGGGCTCCCCGCGACTCCGGCCGAGGAGGCCGCCGTGCAGGAGTTCTTCAACGAGCTCGCCCACCGCGTCACCGTGCTGGTGCACCAGGACGTCGACGCGCTGGAGCTGGGCCTCATCCAGCGCGTGGCCGAGCTGGAGACGCCCGCGCACGTGAGCGTCTCGGTGAAGCGGGCGAGCTACCCGCTGCTGGTGGGCGTGGCCTCGCTCGTTGGAATCGACACGTACCTGGGACCGCCCCCCAGACCGCAGCCCATGAGCGTGGGGCACGGCGCGCTCGGCAGCAGCAACCTGCTCGAGCGCCCCGCCAGCCTGGACCCCCGACTGAACGCAGGAGGTTAGCCGATGAGCTCCCCCAAGGATTCGCTGCTCGAGAACGAGGCGACCGACCGCACGTACTACGCGACGGGCGTCCTCCTGGACACCACCGACTTCGTCGCGGAGCAGACGTACCACCGCGGCCGCCTGGCGCGAGCCCTCGCGACGCTGCATGGCGTGGGCACGGCGGCCGGGCTCCTCGTGGAGCACGCGCCGAAGAAGGACGCCGTGGTGGAGGGTGAAATCGAGGTCCATCCGGGGCTCGCGCTGGACCCGCTCGGACGGCTCGTGGAAGTCACCTCCCGCGCCTGCATCCGGGTGCAGCGCTGGTACGAGGGCTACACCGCCGACAAGCTGCTGGTGCGCGACAGGAGCCTCTACAACGTCGGAGTGGACCCGGCGAAGCTGCCGGAGAAGGGCGTGGTGGCCGACCTCTTCCTGCGCTTCCGGGTGTACGAGCGCGGATGGACGCCGGCGATGGCGTCCGGCCTCTACGACGCGACGGATGCCGTCTCGCCCGCGCGGCTGCGGGACGGCTTCGAGCTGCGGCTCGTCCCGCGCCAGGAGGGAGCCGGCGAGCTGCTCCCGGGCGTCCCGGTGGGCCCCTGGCCGCGGCCCGTGGGCGGGAGCCCCTTTCCGGAGCAGTCCGCGCCCGATGCGCGCCATGCGCTGAAGGACGCCATCCTCCACGCCTGGCACCCGGGCCGTCCCTCCCTGCTGGACCGGCTCTGGAAGGACGACTTCCTGCCGCACGAGCTGCGGTTCGACCCGAACCAGCCGGAGAACGACCACAAGGTGGTGGACCCCGCGTGGGTGTTCCTCGCCCGGGTGGTGATTGGCGTCTCCGGTCCGCCGGAGGCCGGCAAGCGGCCCGTCCGCACGGGCGTGGTGGCCGTGGACAACGAGATGCGCCCGTTCGCCGTCACGGTGGCGGCGCTGGCGCGCTGGCTTGGCATCTAGACGTCGCGAGACACAGAGAGAACGGGTGCGATGATGGATACGACGAAAGGACCGGCGCGCGAGCAGCTCGAGCCGGGCGTGGTCACGAAGCTGGAGTCCGCCGGCACCCTCGTCCACGACGGCCGGCGGCTGCGCTCCTTCTTCTTCGATGGCCGCTTCCTCACGGCCAAGGACCTGACTCGCGAGCAGACGTACTTCCTCACGCGCCAGGCGGACCTCGCCCGCAGCGGCGGCGTGGGCGTGGTGGCGGGGCTCCACGTGAAGAGCGGGCCGGACCCCCGCTCGCTGAGCATCTCCGCCGGGCACGGCGTCACGCCCTCGGGCGAGGCGGTGGTCATCCCGCGAGACCTGGGCAACCTCCGGCTGGACGACATCCCGGAGATTCAGCGGCTGGACGCGGCCTTCGGGCTGGCGCCCATTCCCCGCGAGACGGCGCGCAGCCGCTCCGGGCTCTACGTCGTCGCGCTGCGTCCCGTGGAGTACACGGCCAACCTGGTGGCCTCGTACCCCAGCTCGGTGGGCGGCGCGCGCACGGCGCAGGACGGCGACATCATCGAGGCCACCGCCATCACCCTCATCCCCTACCCGGACAACCACGCGGGCGCGGGGTTCGACGCGCGCAGGGCCCGGGTGGCCCATGAAATCTTCGTGCGCAACGGAGGGCTGCGCCCGCCCGTGGACGCGCTCCCCATCGCCATGATTGCGCTCGACCACGGCGTGGTGCGGTGGGTCGACCGGTTCCTCGTGCGGCGCGAGGTGGGCTCGGAGCAGACGGATTTCCTGGGCTTCGGCCAGGCGCCCCGGGCGCTGCGCGAGGCGCACCTGCTGCAGTACCAGGAGCACCTGGAGGAGGTGCTGAAGGTCCGCGCCCAGACGAGCCAGGGCGCGCGCTTCGCGGCCAGCGACCACTTCTTCACGCTGCCTCCAGCGGGGCCATTCCCAGCGGCGGCCGTGGATTCGCAGAGCTTCACCGAGGTCTTCTTCCCTCCCGAGGTGGACGTGGAGCTCTCGTTCGTCCCCCAGGACGAGGTGGGCGCGCTGCTGGCGGAGAGCCTGTCGCTGTCGCCCATCGACCTGACGCGGACGGGCGAGGAGCTCTCCTCCATCTCGGTGCTGGTGCTGGTGCCGATTCCCCGCGAGTCGATGAGCCAGACGCTCGCCACGCTCTTCCCGACGGAGCGGACCACGTCGATGAAGCTGCGCGCCACCGCCTCGGGGCTGGTGGCCATGCGCCGGCCGGGCGAGGCGCTCAAGGCGCTGGCCCTCCAGCGGACCACGCTCGCGCCCACCACCGCGCCGGAGCCGAGCCTCACGAATGCCGTCTGGAGCAGTCTCCTCGCCAGCGCCACCACGCTCTGGTACGCGCGCCGCCGGAGCTTCCCCTACAAGGCCGCCGCCGTCGGCCAGCCCCAGCAGGAGCCGCCCACCCTGGAGGACGACGTCACCCGGTCCCTCCAGGAGGTGGGGCTCTACGATGAGTTCCAGTCACTGCCCAACCGCGCGACGGCGCTCGCGATTGGCAGGGGCTACGAGCTGCTGCGCACCCTGATCCGGAGTGAGGAGGCTGGAGCGCGCTCCCTCTTCGCGGGTGCCGCGGGCGAGCTGCTGCGCCCGACGCGGCTCACCGAGGAGACGGTGGCCGAGGTGGAGCGGCGCTACAGCTACAAGGGACGGGGCGAAGGACTCGCGCTGCTGGGCGGGAAGTCCACCTCCCGGCCCGGGGCGGCGTCCGCGCTCCCATTGTCACGGCTCGCGCGCTCGGGCGTCACCGCCGAGCTGGACCAGCACGCACTGCGGGCCAGCAACGAGGGCACGAACGCGCTCGAGCGGATGCGCGGCCTCGTCAGCCGGGCGCTGGAGGAGGGCCGTCCGCTGGGCGACGTGGTCCAGGAGCTCCGCAAGTCCCTCGAGAAGCCGCCCCGCTAGTCCCGGATGGAGGGAAGGTCGCTCATGAACACCAAGCCGCTGACGGAGTCGCTCCCCGACGAGCACATCCTCCAGGTGGACCCTCCCCTGCGTCCCTCGGTGGATGCGGGCTGGCGCAGCCGGCCCCACCTCTACACGGGCCGCGCGCTCTCCGCGGAGGCCCTCTCCGCCGAGCAGCGCCAGCGCTCCGGCCGGCTCGCCCTGCTCGGAGAGCAGGTCGCTCCGGGCGTCGTCGCGGGGCTCGAGGTCCGTCTGGAGAGCGAGTACGACGAGGCCCTTCAGCGGCAGGTCCACCTCTTCCAGATTGCCCCCGGCCTGGGGCTGACGGCGCGCGGAGAAGACGTGGTCCTCGCGCGCGCCACCCGCGTCCGCGTGGACCGCCTGCTGGCCTATTGGCAGCAGGCCCCGGAGGGACCGCTGGACTTCGATGTCAGCATCCTGGCGGACGCGAAGGTGGAGGACTTCCCGAAGACGCACGCGGGCCTGCGCGCCGCCGTGCTCGTGCTGGTGCCGGTCATCTCCAAACGGGACGCGCCGCTGGTTCCCGGGGAAGACGCCTGCGAGGAGACACCGGACGACGACGCCTTCGAGGACACGCACCTGGTGGATGGCTGCGCGCTGGTGCTCTACGCCTGGCCTGCCTCCTGGTCGCCCATGCCTGCGGTGGGTGACCCGTGGCGCAACCGCCTGGCCTGGGACATCTTCGAGCGCGAGCGGAAGCGCCCCCATGGGGAGGCCGCGCCCTGGGAAATGGTGGGCGTCCCCCTGGCCCTCGTCGGCTTCGAGCCTCCCGCCGAGGAAGGTGAAGCCGCCACGCCCCTCTTCCTCGACCGCGCCGCGGTGGTCCGCTCCGGCGGTGCGCCCCGCGCCCGCACGCCACTGCTGCCCGAGCTGGGCTCGCCGCTGCTCTGGCAGGCCCGCAGTCAGCAACTCGCAGAGCACCTGGCGTCCTTCACTCAAGAGCAACTCCAGGACGGCACGGCGCTCAAGGCCCTCGCCTTCCTGCCTCCGGTGGGCACCCTGCCCCGAACTGCTCTCGAGCTGGGCGCTGGAGGGTTCGATCCGCGGCGCTGCTTCTTCCCCAGCAACTTCCAGTTGGAGTACGTGCCGGTGCCGCTGGAGCAGCTCGACGCGGTGGCGCTGACCAGTGCCTCGCTCGCGCGGTTGGACGTCACGAAGCCCGAGTCCGTGCGCTTGCTTGTCCCCGTGCCGGAGGCCTACTTCGAGCCCGGGCTGCTGCGCATCGAGCAGGTCGGCCCCGCGTTCCAGGACGCCATCGACGACGGTTTCGCGCGGCTGGGCGAGTGGCGGAGACGACGCAAGGACCTCCGGGGGAAGTCCTCGCTGCTGCTCAATGCCCTCGAAGGCAGGAAGACGAATCGCTTTCCGGATCCGGACCCCGGCGCCATCCCGGGCGAGTACGAGGGCTCGAAGCCCGCTGAGCCGAACCCCTATGGCCCGGAGGAAGAGGCCTACGGCACGGACGGCTCCACCGTCCCGGCACTCGAGGCAGTGCTCCCGCCCCAGGGAGAGAACAGCACCTGGACGGCGCCCGCGCTGCTGGGGTTCAACGCCGAGGAGGTCTCCATCGCGGCTCCCGAAGGAGCGGCGGAGGAAGGCTTCGGCCTGGTCGCGCGCCAGGGCGCGTCCGAGCTGGCGCGTACGAGCTTCCGCGAGACGTGGGAGGCGTGGGAAGGCATCACGGGGGCACTGCCCCGCGAAAGACTCACGCTCGAGGGCTTCAGGGCCGTCTGGTGCAACGGCGCGCTCGCGGTGGTCGCCCTCATCAAGGAGAGCCCTCCGCCCCCGCTACCCGACGAGCCCCCTCCGACCTGGCTCAACACCTACTCCGTGCGCGTCTACCACCAGTCGCCCGGGAAGGGCTGGCAGTGGAGCGAGACCGCGAAGGCCCAGGCATCCCTCGTCACGTGCTTCTCCGCGGTGTCCTGGGGAACGGGGCGCATCGACACCTTCGTTGCCATCGAGACCGCCGCGAGCAGCGAGCCCACCGCCGCGAGAACCCGTGACCTCCTCGAGTTCACCTGGGTCGATGGCGCTTCGGCCCAGCCGCCCGTGGTCTCCCTCCCGGACGCCAAGGAGCAGGAGTTGGTCGACCTGGTGGCCCTCCAGAAGCAGGAGGGGTCCAACACCCGCATCGAGCTGCTCTTCCTGGGGCGCCCGGCGAGCTCGAACGAGACGCACTGGTTCCATCACCTCTCCTTCCTGCACGAGGCGAACGCTCCGGGGCCGAGCAACCCCAAGCTCACGGAGACGAAGCTCGCCGTGGGCAAGCATCTGTCGGCCTGCATGACGGGCGGCGGCCGGTTCGACGTCCTGGTCATGGGAGACGACGGAATCCTCCATGGCCGGTATGAGTCGGCCACCTGGAGCTTCGAGGACGACCTGGTGAGCCCGACGCCCGGCGACTTCATCCAGGCGGTGTCGCGGGGCGACGGGCAGGTCCACGCCTTCTGGTGGAGGAAGGCCGCGGACCCTCAATACAAGCTGCCCAACACCCTCTGGTCCGCCTGGTTCGACGGAACCCGCTGGCGCGCGCCCCGTCTGCTGATGGTGGCGGAGCTCTCCGAGAGCAGTGCCCAGCCGTTCGGCGTCGTCTTCTCCGGCTCCACCCCGAACGTCTTCCTGGCCTCGGTCCAGGGACTCCAGCACCTGAGGATGCTGCCCGACGGCATCCGCGCCATCGTGGAGCAGCAGGGCTTGAGGGGGCTCGAAGCCCAGTCGAACGAGCTGCTGAACCGCGTAGAAAGCTTCATCCAGGCGGGCTCCACGCAGGTCCAGGCGGATACCCAGAACGTGCGCCAGTTGATGATCAGCGGCGACACGGAAGCCAGCCGGCTCGTGGTGTCTCCGGTCCTGGGAGCCACCATGGTGCGCAGCCCGCTGGCGGCCCGCTCCGACATCGAGCACTACTTCACGAAGTTCATCCGGCGGCGCGTCCAGCCTCCCGAGGTGGAGGACCCCGTCAGCCGGGAAGACGCCCGGGAGACCCTGCAGCAGGCCACCGCGACCCGCGCTGACCTGACCGAGCGCCTCGTCGATCTGGTGATGGAGCTCGGGCTCGACGTGACAGGCATGACCGTCGCGGGAGTGGTCGTGTTCATCGCCAGCAGCCCCGCGGATAATCCCGTCGCCGAGCGCGATGGGAGCACCCGGTTCGTCAATCGCGACAACATTCCCCTGAGCGACCTGGTGGCGGACTTGGCGAAGCTCGACGCCGTGCTCGCGCGCATCCGCCTGGAGCCCAAGGCCATCGAGAACGCCACCGGCTCCGCGACGCTCAAGTGGACGCAGTCCGACTATTTCTCCACCGCGGTCCAGCACCTGGAGGACATGCTTGTCCTCCTGCGGGAACTGGAGCGCCGCACGCGCCCCTACGTCACGGCCCTGGAGCAGTACCAGAAGGCCATCGCCCGAATCGAGCAGGACGCCGCCAGGCTCGGCCAGCGGCTCAAGGCCATCGACGGCGAGGTGTCCGAGGCGAGGCAGGACGTCACCGTCGCGCACGCGCTGCTGGAGGAGGAGAAGGTCCGCGTCGGCGCCATCAACACCCGCCGCCAGCGCGTGCTCGCCCAGCACGTCCCCTTCTTCGTCTTCCAGCGCCCCCGCCTCCACGACCTCACCCGCGACGCCGCCCACCTCCTGCTCGACTCCGGCTTCGTCCCCGACATCCTCCCCGAGGTCCTCGCCAGCACCGCCGCCGCTCCTCCCGAGCTGCTCGCCTACCTCCAGCTCGTCCGCGACTCGCCCCTCCAGTGGTTCTCCCTCGCCCCCACCCTGCTGGGCGGCCTGGACCGCGTTGGCCTGCTGCACCGCACCTTCGAGTGGGCTCACGTGCGCGCCGTCCAGCGCCTCCCCATCTCCTACCCCGTCCTCTCCAGCCGCGTCGCCTCTCCCCTCCTCCAGGGACTCTCGCGCCTGCTCGGCTCTCGCGAGGCCCTCGTCGCTCGCCAGCGCGCCGCCTTCGTCCACCTGCAGCCCGCCCTGCTCTCCTCTCGCACCTGGCTGGAGTTGCAGCAGGCCGCCCATGAGCAGCTCTCCCTGGGCGACCTCATCGACACCGCCCATGGCCGCCCCGACGTCAGCGAGGCGGCCTCCACCGAGCTGCAGCACCTCTCGCGCGTGGCCACCGGCCTCTACCAGCGCTTCGGCGAGGTGCTGCCCGCACTGCGCTTGGAGTGGGCCGGCCTTTTCAGCCAGTACGACGCCTCCGTCGACCTGCGCGACTTGTCGCGCCTGCCCAGGTGGGAGCAGCTCGAGGTGCTGCACCGGCGCGAGCTGCAGCTGCTCGTCGACTGGCTCTTCCTGCGCGTGGTGTCCTCGCGGCCCGAGGCCCTGTCGCTCATCAACGACTTGGTGCGCGTCTGCCTGCTGCTGGCCAGCCACGCTCCCGTCAACGAGCTGCTGTCAGGCCATGTCTCCGTGCCGTCGGTGGCACGCGTCGGCGGCACCCTCGAGTTGGCCGTGGACCCCGAGCGTGTCCGCATCGGCATGCACGTCGTCATCCGCTCCGGCGTCGAGACCGTTCAGGCCGTGGTGGAGGACCTGTCCTCGAGCGTGGTCCGGGCACGCGTGCTGCTGACCTCCAAGCAGGAGGTGGGGCTGCAGGCACGGACCGCCGCGTACTTCTCGGAGCCCGCTCGTGGCGCGGGCTCCCTCCTGCCCTACGTGGGCCTCCAGCGATGAGGAGCACGATGCGAGGTAGCCCATGAGCACCCGGCCCCTGAAGACGCCACTCGCGGACGAGCACATCTTCCAGGTGGAGCCTTCACCAAAGCCCTTCGTCGACGCGGGCTGGCGCAGCCGGCCCCACCTCTACACGGGCCGCGCGCTCTCCGCGGAGGCCCTCTCCTCCGAGCAGCGCCAACACTCCGGCCGGCTCGCCCTGCGCGGTCAGCTGTCGACCCCGGGCGTCGTCGCCGGGCTGGAGGTCCGCCTGGAGCAGGTGTACGACGCGACGGAGCAGCGGAAGGTGCCCGTCTTCCGGCTCGAGCCGGGCCTGGGCCTGACGGCGAGCGGCGAGGACGTGGTGCTTCCCCGCGGCATCGACGTCCGCGTGGACCGTGTGCCGGTGCACTGGCCGGGTGACAATCCCAATGGCTTCGAGCTGGACGTCCTGGCCCATGTGGACGCGCGCAGCACCCAGTTCGCCCTGGAAGCCGCCGTGCTCGTGCTGGTGCCGGTGGTCTCCAGGCAGGACGACCCGCCCGACCCCAACGACCCGGGAGAGGTGGACCTGGAGAGGCGGGCCCTCGCGGACCCGCGGCTGGTGGATGGCTGCGCGCTGGTGCTCTACGCCTGGCCTTCCAGCTGGCCGCTGCCCGAACGCGATGCGCGCTGGCGCAGCCGCATGGCCTGGACGGTGTTCGAGCGCGAGCGCGAGCGTCTCCATGGGCAGCCCGCGCCCTGGGAGGAGGTGGGCGTCCCCCTGGCTCTCGTCGGCTTCAACCCTCCGGCGCAGGAGGGACAAGCCGCCACGGCCCTCTTCGTCGACCGCGCCGCGGTGGTCCGCTTCGGCGGTGCGCCTCGCGCCCGCACACCGCTGCTGCCCGGACTGGGCTCACCGCTGCTCTGGCAGGCCCGCAGCCAGCAGCTCGCCGAGCACCTGGCGTCCTTCACCTCCCAGCAGCTCGAGGACGGCACCGCGCTCCAGTCCCTCGCCTTCCTTCCCCCGGTGGGCACCCTGCCCGTCAATGCCCTCAGCCTCGACTTCGAGCACATCGGTCATCGGCGCCGCTTCTTCCCCGCCAGCTTCCAGTTGGAGTGCGTGCCGGTGCCCCTGGAGCAGCTCGACGCGGTGGCGCTGGCCAGTGCCTCGCTCGCGCCGCTGGATGTGACGCAGCCCGAGTCCGTGCGCGTGCTCGTCCCCGTTCCGGAGGTCCACTTCGAGCCCTCGCTGCTGGTCCAGGAGAAGGTCGCTGATTCCTTCCAGGCGGCCATCGACAACGCGCTCAACCGCCTCAACCAGGGACGGTGGGAGCGAGAGGTCCTGCGTAGCAGGGCCATGGCGCTGTGGATCGCGCTCGAGGGCGAGAAGAACGCGGCGAAGCGGGCCCCGGGAGCCGATCCCGTCACCGAGGGCGAGCTGCCGCCTCCTACCCCGAACCCGTATGAGCCCCAGGCGGAGTTCCATGGCACCCAGCGGGACACCACCGTCACCCCGCCCAGGGTGTTCGTCCCCCTGTTGGAGCAGACCTTGTCGCAGAACGGCACCTGGGCGGAGCCCGACCGGCTGGGCTCGGACGGCATCAAGGTGTCCACCTCCCTGGCACCGGATGGTGGCTACGGGGTGCTCACCATGGGGTTCCACCCCTTCGGGTTCTTCATCCTGAACGTGCGGCGCTCGCAGACGGGCCTGCAGCCCGAGTTCGTCGGCCGGTTCCCCGGGCTGGTGGACTCCACGCTGGTCTGGAGTGGAACAGAGCCCGTCATCGTGGTCCTGACCCGGCACTCCGCGGCTTCGACCGTGGCGCTCTACCGCAAGGTCGGCACGGCCTGGGTCTCCACCGAGTCGCAGGGCTTCCTGGAGACCACCATCCTGCACTTCGACGCCGTGGCCTGGAAACCCGGGCGCATCGACGCCTTCGTGGCCACGAGGACAGGCATCCGGAAGCTCACCTGGGTCGACCTCAAGGCCGCTGGCTCGGAGGTCGTGAGCACCCGGCATGTCAACCAGCTTGTGGCGCTCAGCCCGAAGCCCGGGAGAATCGAGCTGCTGTTCCTGGGCAAGGAGAGCTCGTCGGCCGAGAGCGCTCCCTTCTGGCTCCACCACCTCTCCGCCCAGCATGTGGGGGACGACCCCAAGCTGAGCCCCGTCTCAGGAAACGAACTCGTCACCCGCGAGGTGAAGGACCTCAAGGGCACCCGGCTGGATGCCTGCATCTCACTGCGCGATGCCCAGCGGCTCGATGTCCTCGTCATGGGGACAGGGGGACTCCGGCATGGCTGGTACGAGGGCACCTGGAAGTCCGGCATGGAGCTGGTGAGCGCGGCGAGCAACGATGCGCACGCCGTCGTCTCGGCGGGGGACGGGCAGGTCCACGCCTACTGGTGGGAGTCCCCTGACAGGCGCCGTGGAAGCAACTACGGCCGCCTCATGTACCGCCGGTACGACGGCACCCGCTGGCAGACGCCCGAGTTCCTTGGACTGCAATCACTCAACCTGCCCACCCCGCTCGGCGCCATCGTCCTGGAGTCGAGTCCGCACATCTTCCTCGCCGCCACGTCCGGGCTCGTGCGCCTGAAGAAGGTCGCCGACAGCACGAGGAAGACGGTGAAGGACGTGGGCCTGAAGGGGCTCATCGACAACGTCGAGGGGCTCTACAACGAGACGGTCGTCTTCATCGACGAGGGCTCCAAGCGCGTGCAGGCGGAGCTCGATCACATGCGCCAGCTGATGCTCACCAGCAGCACGGAGGCCAGCCGCCTCGCCGTGTCCGCGAGCCAGGGGAGCACCCTGGTCGACAGTCCCCTGGTGGTCACCGCCGACGTCGACGGCTATCTCACCGGCTTCCGCTCGCGCACGGGCCGCCTGGCCTACATCCGCTTGTCGGACGCCATGGAGGCGCTGGACCAGGCCACCACGACCCGGCTCGAGCTGACCACACGGCTGCTCGACCTGGTGAAGCGCATCGTCGCGGTGAAGGAAATCGGGCTCGACGTCACGAACCTGTTCCTGGTGGGAATCGCGAAGGTGACCACCTCCGGCAGTATCGCGAGTGCCACGCTCATCCCCAACACGAAGACCGTTGATAGAGACCATCCGTCCCTGCACGACCTGGTGGACAAGCCGGACCTGCTCGCGAGCGTCCTCAAGCGAATCGACGAGGAGCCGGAGAACATCCGGCGCGCCCTCGCGCTGAAGCGGCTGAGGTGGACGGAGTCGCTCTACTTCTCCACCGCCCTCCAGCACCTGGAGAACACGCGCAGTCTCCTGCGGGAGCTGGGGCGCCGCCTGCGCACCCGCGTGAACTTCATGGAGGGCTACAAGGTGGCCCGTACGCGGATAGAGCAGTACTCGTCCGAGCTCGACACACTCCTCGAGATCGTGGGCGGCAAGGTGTCCGAGGCGAGGCAGGACGTCACCGTCGCGCACGCGCTGCTGGAGGAGGAGAAGGTCCGCGTCGGCGCCATCAACACCCGACGCCAGCGCGTGCTCGCCCAGCACGTCCCCTTCTTCGTCTTCCAGCGCCCCCGCCTCCACGAGCTCACCCGCGACGCCGCCCACCTCCTGCTCGACTCCGGCCTCGTCCCCGACATCCTCCCCGAGGTCCTCGCCAGCACCGCCGCCGCTCCTCCCGAGCTGCTCGCCTACCTCCAGCTCGTCCGCGACTCGCCCCTCCAGTGGTTCTCCCTCGCCCCCACCCTGCTGGGCGGCCTGGACCGCGTCGGCCTGCTGCACCGCACCTTCGAGTGGGCTCACGTGCGCGCCGTCCAGCGCCTCCCCATCTCCTACCCCCTGCTCTCCAGCCGCGTCGCCTCTCCCCTCCTCCAGGGACTCTCGCGCCTGCTCGGCTCTCGCGAGGCCCTCGTCGCTCGCCAGCGCGCCGCCTTCGTCCACCTGCAGCCCGCCCTGCTCTCCTCTCGCACCTGGCTGGAGTTGCAGCAGGCCGCCCATGAGCAGCTCTCCCTGGGCGACCTCATCGACACCGCCCATGGCCGCCCCGACGTCAGCGAGGCGGCCTCCACCGAGCTGCAGCACCTCTCGCGCGTGGCCACCGGCCTCTACCAGCGCTTCGGCGAGGTGCTGCCCGCACTGCGCTTGGAGTGGGCCGGCCTTTTCAGCCAGTACGACGCCTCCGTCGACCTGCGCGACTTGTCGCGCCTGCCCAGGTGGGAGCAGCTCGAGGTGCTGCACCGGCGTGAGCTGCAGCTGCTCGTCGACTGGCTCTTCCTGCGCGTGGTGTCCTCGCGGCCCGAGGCCCTGTCGCTCATCAACGATTTGGTGCGCGTCTGCCTGCTGCTGGCCAGCCACGCTCCCGTCAACGAGCTGCTGTCAGGCCATGTCTCCGTGCCGTCGGTGGCACGCGTCGGCGGCACCCTCGAGTTGGCCGTGGACCCCGAGCGTGTCCGCATCGGAATGCACGTCGTCATCCGTTCCGGGGAGCAGACGGTGCAGGCGGTGGTGGAGGACATCACACCCACCGCGGTACGTGCGCGCGTGCTGTCCACCTCGACGCCCACGGTGCACCTGCCCGAGCGGGCCTCCGCGCGCTTCGCCGACCCGGCCCGGGGCGACAACACCTTGCTGCGCTTCATGAACGAGCTCTGGTGAGGAAACGATGAAGCGCGTGGACACAGTGCGCCTGTCGGCGAGGAGCGAGGCCCTGGTGCGCCGTGGCGCCCTGCTGCTCGAGGACGCCCTGCGTACCGCATCATTCCCCGAGGCCGCTCCCGGCCGGGTCCTCCTCATCCGCCAGCTGCCCGTCGGAGTCATCCGCGGGCACCTGCCTCCGCAAAGTCTCGCGCTCACCATCGAGCGAGTGGTGCGCGAGCTGTCCGTGTCCGCGGTGCATGCCGATGACGCCTCGGCGCCGCACCAGGGCGCTGTCTTCTTCCGGGACGACGCGGAGCCTCCCGTTCTCCTCGCGGGGCGGCTGGCGCGCGGTGAGTCCGTGACGGCGTGGTACTGGCCGCTCGCCGTGCAGCGCTTCCACCCCCTGATGTCACGCGACGAGGGCCTCCGCCTGACGCTCGCCGCCGCGCTCCGCTCCAGCGCGGGCCCGGCCGCCGCGGTGAGGCTCGTCGCGTCGCTGCATGCGCGGGGAGGGCTCGACCTGCTGCTGGGAACGCTGCGGAAGAACGAGGGCTCCGCCCTCATCCATGCGTTCGGAGGAGCGCCGGCCGTGGCGCCCCTCGCGTCCGCGGCGGCGTCCCTGGAGTCACCCGAGGAGACGCTGCCATCGGGTTCCCTGCATGCCTCCGTGGTGCGCTGGGCGGGAGCCTGGGGCTCCGAGGATGCGCGCTCGGTCTGGCTCGCGGCCGTGGCGCTCATCCACGAGCGGCGCGGGCGCCTCGCCCAGCCGGGATTGTTCGAGCGGGCAGCGCGCCTGGTGGCCAGGCTCGCCTCGGCGTCGGTCGCGCAGGAAGAGTCAGGGAACGAATGGGATGCATGGGCCAGCCCCGCGACTCCAGGACCCAAGCGCTCCGCGGCCTCTCGCTCCGAACCCACGACGGGAGTCGCGCCCACCGCCGCACGGGCCGATGACGCGAACGCCACGGCCCCTGATTCCCGCAACACGGAGACAGCTTTCGAGAGAGCTCCGTCCTCCGCGCCGGCTCCCGCACGCCCGGCCTCTGTCGCCGAGCCCGCTCTCTTCAACCACGGGACGGATACGGCCTCCGAGTCCGGCCCGGCCTCCCCGGAATGGCTGGAGGCGCCTCGCCCCACGGAGCTCGGAGGGCTCTTCTTCCTCCTTCCCATCCTGGAGCGGCTCGGCTTCCCCACGCTGCTCGAGGCGAATCCGCTCCTGCTCGAGCTCGACGTGCCGGAACGGCTGCTGGCGTTCATCGCCGAGTGGCTCGGTGCGCCCGCGAGAGACCCCGTGCGTGTGCTGTTCGCCGCCCACGCCACGCGAGCGTGGCCCGACGACTCGGGCCTGGAGCATGACCGGCTGCTTCGAGGACTGCGGAGTGCGGTGCGGTGGTGGTGTCACCGTCGTGCGGCGCTCGGGCTCCGTGACCTCGCCCGCCGCCCCGCTCGAATTTCCGCGACGTCCACCCATGTCGATGTGCTCTTCGACCTCCAGCACGCGGACCTCCGGGTGCGCAAGCTGGGGCTCGACATCAATCCCGGCTGGGTGCCCTGGCTGGGGCGGGTGGTGCGGTTCCATTACCTGTACGGGGAGGCATGAGGCGCGCCGCGCCTGGATTCCATTCTCATGACCCAACCACTCCCCACACCCTCCGGCCTCCGAGACTTCGCCCTGGCGGCCGTGGCACGACAGCTCCCCGAGGACGACTCCCCGCACCACGAGGTGGGCTTCCTCCGCCGCCTCCAGCGGGAGGTGGACTCCAGGCACCCGGACTGGCTCGCGGGCGTGCGCGCCTGCGTGGCTTCGCCCTCGCCCTCGGATGCGCCCCTCGTGCAGCTCGCCGGGAGGCTGGGCCTCACCCTCCTCGAGCAGCTCGTCGTGGCGCTCACCGTGGCCGTGGAGGAGGACGCCCTGGTGGGCCGCGTCCTGGCTTTCGTCCAAGCCCCCTCGGGGACATCCCGTCCCACGCTCGGCCTCGTCGCGGCGGCCTTCTCCAACGCCGCCCCCCCGGGCCAGTCCGCGCTGCACCTCCTCGCCAGCGGCGCAGCCCTCCAGAGTGGGCTCCTCACCCGGAACAACACGGAGGCTCCCCTCAGCGAGCAGTCGCTCGCGCTCCACCTGCCCCTCTATCTCGCCCTCCAGGGACAGGACGGTGCGTGGCCCGGGATGACGCTCGGGCTCGGTGCCCACCCCCGGATTCCCCTGCCGGACTCCATCCTCGACGAGGCGCGCCGCCACGCGGAGACGCTGGCCGCCCTGCCTCGAAGCGCGCTGTTGATCCGCGGCGGCCCTCCCGCGGAGAACCGCACCGTGGCGGCCGCGGTGGCCGCCGCCCTGGGCCAGCGTCCGCTCTTCATCGAGACGGACCGGCTCGACGCGCTCGGGCCCTACCTGCTGCTGCGCTCGCTGCTTCCGGTGGTCTGTCTCGACCTGGGCCCGGGTGAGCGCAGGGTGGTGCCTCCGCTCCCGTACTACGAGGGGCCGGTCCTGTTCATCAGCGGCGCAGAGGGAAGCCTCGAGTGGCCCGCGGGCAGCCTCCTCACCTGGTCGCTTCCCGTGCCCCGGAGGCAGGAACGTCGAGCCCTCTGGGCCGCGACGCTCCAGGATGAAGCGCTGGCCGAGCAGCTCGCGAGCACGCACCGCCACCGGGCCGGGAGAATCGCCCACCTGGGCCTGCTGGCGCGGCGGCACGCCACGCTGCGCGGCCATCCGGCCCCCGAGGAGCGCGACCTGTTGGCCGCGGCATGGACGGGGGATGGAGGCGGACTGGGCGCGCTGGCCCAGGCGCTGCCCGAGCCCATCAGCGACGAGGCCCTGGTGGCCAGCCCTCCGCTCGCCGCCGAGCTCCAATCGCTGCTGCTGCGCTGTCGTGCGCGTGACGGCCTCTCCGAAGGGCTCGGCGCCTCCGCCACCACGCGGTATCGCACGGGGGTGACGGCGCTCTTCGTGGGCCCCTCCGGCACGGGCAAGACGCTGGCGGCGGGCTGGCTCGCCACCCGGCTGGGAATGCCGCTGTACCGCGTGGACCTGGCCAGCGTGACGAGCAAGTACATCGGTGAGACGGAGAAGAACCTCGCGCAGATCTTCGCGCGGGCCGAGCACGCCGAGGTGATGCTCCTGTTCGACGAGGCGGACTCCCTCTTCGGCCGGCGCACGGACATCCGGGATTCGAATGACCGCTTCGCCAACGCGCAGACGAACTACCTGCTCCAGCGCATCGAGTCGTTCGACGGCGTGGCCCTGCTGACGAGCAACAGCAAGAGCCGGTTCGACCCCGCCTTCATGCGGCGGCTGGATGCCATCCTCGAGTTCCCGATGCCCGGGCCGGAGGAGCGGCGCGCGTTGTGGGTGGCGCACCTGGGAGCGCGGCACGCGGTGGCGCCCAGGGATTTGAACCGGCTGGCCACGATGGCGGAGCTGACCGGCGGGCACATCCGCAACGCGGTGCTGCTCGCGGCGGTGCTGGCGCGCCATGAGGGCCGGCCCATCGGTTACGCCGACCTGCTGAGAGGCTTCGCGAGCGAGTACCGGAAGCTCGGGCGTCACGTCCCGGCGGAGCTGCGGGAGCCGGGCGCGCTTCCGGCCATGGGAGCTGTCGCGCCCGGACGCCAGGACGCGGGTGGAAGCTGAAGGTGTGGAGGAATGACAGATGCCAGACGTGCAAGAGCCCGGTCCCGGCCCGAAACAACCCACCATCGTCCTGGGCGAGAACGCCAACGCCCACGTGGTCCCCGTCAGTGACGACGGCTCGGCCGGGCCTGTCGAGCCGGGCTTCCCGGTCAACTTCTTCGGGACGCTCTACACGGCGCTCCACATCAACACGAACGGCAACGTCAGCTTCCGGGAGCCGCTGTACAAGTACCTGCCCTTCGGGATGGCGGTGCCGACGCCGCCCCTCATCGCCCCCTTCATGGCGGACGTGGACACGCGGGCCCGCACGTCCGGGCTCGTCAGGTACGGCACGGTGGTCTTCGAGGGACGGCCGGCCTTCTGCGTGAACTGGATCCACGTCGGCTACCACTCGGAGCACGCCGACAAGCTCAACCGCTTCCAGCTCCTGCTGGTGGACCGGAACGAAGTAGGGCTGGGCGACTTCGACATCGTGATGAACTACGAGCGCCTGGAGTGGGAATCCGGTGCCGCCAGTCGTGGGAGCGGAGGCGCGGGAGGGTTCACCGCCGCCGCGGGATTCTCGGCGGGCACGGGCGCGCAGGGCACGTTCTACGAGCTCGGTGGCTCGCGCACGCCGGGCGCGCTGCTCGACAGCAACACGCAGACGGGGTTGATCTACAAGAGCCGGGGCAGCCCGCTCCCGGGCCGGTACATCTTCCGGATGCGCCGGGGGTGGCCCGACCTGCCGAGGCCCGCGGGCCGGAGTCCGAAATACGCGCCCAGCGCGGTCCGGCTGAGCGATGGCCGGGTGCTCGCCCTGGGAGACAACACGCGGCTCGTGGATGTGTTCGACCCCACGAAGGACACCTGGGCGCCCACCGGTGACTCCCTCGCGGAGCGGCGTCTCCACTCCGCCACGCTGCTGGCGGACGGCCGCGTGCTGGTGGTGGGCGGCGAGGTCAGTCCCTCCACCGCGGAGCTCTATGATCCGAAGAGCGGCACCTGGATGTCCGCGGCTGCCCCGAGCGTGGGGCGCATCGAGCACACGGCCACGCTGCTACCGGACGGGCGGGTGCTGGTCGCTGGAGGACGGAATCCCGGTGCCGGGCGGCTCGCCTCCTCCGAGGTGTACACCCCAGCTCCGAACGGCCCGGGCACGTGGGCTTCCACCGGGAGCCTGCTCACGGCGCGGAGCTCGCATACGGCCACGCTGCTTCAGGACGGGCGCGTGCTGGTCACCGGGGGAATGACCACGCAGTCCACGAGCGCGCCGCAGGGGGTGACGGAGGGCGGAGGCGTGCCCACCGACACGGCGCTCACCTCGGTCGAGGTGTATGCCGATGGGAACTGGACGGCGGTCAGCGGCATGAGCACCACCCGCCATGACCACACGGCCACCCGGCTGAAGGACGGGAGGGTGTTGGTGACCGGGGGCAACCCCGTGCAGGACCTCAGCGGCTCGTCCGAGGTGTTCAACACGGGCACGTGGACGGCCACGGGGCCCACGAGCCAGTCGCGCTTCCACCACACCGCCACCCTGCTGAAGAGCGGCCACGTGCTCATCACCGGAGGCGAGCACCAGACGGGCTACACGAACAAGGTCGAGCTGTATGCCCCCGACACGGGGACCTGGAGCCAGGTCTCACCCCTGGCCGCGGAGCGCCATCTTCACGCCGTGGTCCTGCTGGACGACGGCCGGCTGCTCATCGTCGGTGGCTTCAGCAACTCGGCCTGGGGCACCTACGAGCTGTACTACCCGCCCTTCTACCGGCGGCGGTAGGCGCGCCTCAGCGGAGCCTCCACGCTTCATCTCCCCCCTGTGTTGACGCCGTCCGCTGGTGGCCGTTTAGGATATCTGGAAATTGCGTCAGGCGGGACTAATCCGTGAGCACTTGGATCGAGCACCTCGGCCATACCAGCTTCGCCGTGACGCGAGAGGGCCTGAGGCTCCTGCTCGATCCGGTGCTCGTGCGCCAGGACCACGACTTCCGCCAGCCCACCTGCCCCCGTTGGGTGACCGAGGACCTGACCACCGTGAGCGCGGTGTTCCTGTCTCACGGCCACGATGACCACCTGCATCCGCCCAGCCTCCTCGGGCTGCCGCGGGACACGCCCATCCACTTCCTCGACGAGGACCCGGCGACCTGCTCCTGCGACGAGAGCCCTCGCCGGCTCCTGTCCTCGTTGGGCTTCCGCGTCCTCAACCCCTTCCGCCCGGGCGACGTCATCTCGCTGCCCGGGGACGTCCGCGTCCGCATCCTCCCGGCCCGCCGCTCGGCGGAGGGCGAGGAGCAGTGCGCGTTCCTCATCGAGACCCCCGACGTGCTCGCGCTGAACGGGGTGGACATCCAGGACGCGTCCACCACGCGCGAGGCCCTGGAGCCGTACCGCGAGCGGGTAGACGTCGCCTTCCTGCCCACGGGCGCCTCGCTCCAGTTCCACGGCTTCTGGAACCAGATGGACATGGTGGAGGCGCGGGCCTTCATCGAATGGCTTCGCCCAACCCTGGTCGCCACCTGCGGCGGCTCGACGTCCATGTCCGCGCGGCCTCGCGCCGACACCTTGGAGCGCTACCCGCATGACCGGGCGGACTGGCTCGCCTTCGCCGCGGCGCACCTGGAGCCGGGCCGCTTCCTCGCGGCGCCCCCTCCCGTCCGCCTCCAGTACGAGGCCCACCGGCTGGTGCGCACCGTGCCCCAGGTGCCCGGCACCCGCTTCCTGCCCGGTGGCGGCGCGCCCCGGCCCCACGCGCTCGTCGCGACGTTCTTCGGCGGCTACCACCCGCGCATCCCCACCCGGAAGTCGTGCTGGCCCCGCACTCCGCTCGCGGAGTGGCTCGAGCCTCTCCAGCCCCTGCGGGACGCCATCCTGGCCGCGCGGCACGAGCTGCAGGCCCTGCTCGCACGCTGCCAGCCAGAGGCCAACAAGACGCCCGCCGGCGTCCTCGCGCCGTGCACCCTGCGCCGGCTCGTCCAGGGCGGGGCCCTGGAGCTCGCCGCCCGCCTCTGCACCATCATCCCGCCCACCGTCACCGAGCCGGACGCGCTGGACGCGGGCTTCTTCGCCGTGGCCGAGTGTCTGCTGGAGAGCGCCCCCGGGCTCGCCGAGTCCCTCCTCGCCGACCTGCGCACGAGCCTGTGGCTCGACCGCCGGATGTTCCAGACGCGCGTGCTCGCGACGCGGCTCAGGACCCTGTCCAGCACCCCGCCCGAGGAGGCGGAGCGCCTCCGGGGCGAGCACCTGGCGGCGCTGCGCCGCACGGCCCATCAGCGACGCGTGGCGCTCGGGCCCCACCACTTCTGGCTGACGCGCGAGCAGGTGCCCCTGCTCACCGGCGCGCCGCCCGCGAGCGACACCGCCGCCCTGCTCTGCTTCCCTGGCCACGCGGGCGTCCACCAGGTGCCACTCAACGAGCTCGAGGCGCTGATGCTGGAGCGCTGTGACGGCAGGCCCTTCGCGCAGCTCGTCTCGCAGCTGAGCCAGCTGCTGGAGCTGCCGGCATCCGAGGTGGACGCGGCGCTCTTCGGCCTGCTCGCCCGCCTGTCCCGGAATTCCGTTGTGCTGTTCGACTGGAGCCAAGGATGAATGACATCAACGCGTACCTGTTTCCCCCCGCACTCGACGCAACCCGGAAGGCCCAGGTTCGTGAACGCATCCAGGTTCACCGTGCCTCGGTGATGGACGCGTACCTGCCCATGCTCCAGGACACGGCGATGACCACCCGGCTGGGCGCGGAGCGCAGCGCGGCCCTCCAGGACTTCATCTCCGAGCTGCTCGTGCTGTCCACGCGCGCCCCCGAGCGGCTCACCGAGCTGATGTCCCACTGGGCGCCCGCCTCGCTCCTCAACGCCCTCGTCTCCAAGGAACCGCGCGTCGACGCGCAGCTCGACCAGTACGTGGGCAACCTCCAGGCGCTGCTCATCGGCTACCACCTCGAAGGCAAGGGCGTCTCCCCGAAGGTGCGCTTCCGGACGCCTCCCAGCCTGTATGACCTGCGCACCTCCGCGCGCATCCAGGTGCGCGGCGTTCCCGAGGGCCAGAAGGTGGAGTGGGACTTCGCCGGCAACTCGCTCACCCTGCGGCACGCGGGCGGCGCCCCCATCCAGGTGCCCCTCCCGCTCGCGAACGGCGGCGCCGTGGAGCGCACGCCGCTGACGTGGTCGAAGTCGTGGAACGTCCCCATCATCGAGGACAACGCGGTGCTGGGCATCGTGGGCACCACGCCCCAGGAACTCCGGAAGGAAGTGGAGGACCCGAACTGGGAGCCCCTGTCCCTGCACGACAGCGCCGAGGCGGCCTACCGCATCATCGCCGACCTGTGGCCGGAGATGCTCGACTGGAGCCCGCTGCTCTGCACGGGGCTCGTCGACATGAACGGGCCGAGGTCCCCGCACGTGCACCGCTCGGCGTCCTACGGCCCGGCCAGCCCCATCTTCGTGACGCGCGTGGACGACCCGTTCAAGCACGCGGGGGACATCGTCCACGAGCTGCAGCACCAGCGCATGCACCTCATCATGGACACGTCGGCCTTCGGCAAGTGGAACGACCCGACCCAGAACACCGCGTCCCCCTACCGCAGCGACCCGCGCCCCATGCGCGGCCTGCACCTGGGCATCCACGCCTTCCTCGCCGTCAACCGGCTGCGGCTGCGCCAGCACGCCCGCGCCGAGTCCCCGGATGAGCACTACCGCTATCTGCTCAACGCGCACCGCATCAACCTCTTCACCTTCCGCACCCTGCTGGAGTTCGAGGACATCCGCCCGCACGGCCGCGCCATGTTCGCCGAGTACGCCCGCGAGCTCCTCGCGCAGCACGAGCTCATCGAGCCCGGGGCGAGCCGCGAGATGAGCGAGACGTTCGACCAGCACATGCGCGCGCACATCCAGGCCGTCGCCGGCCGGGCCACGGAGAAGATCATCAACACGGGTCCGGAGTTCATGGACTGGGCGGAGATCGCGAAGCTCGCGGCCCGCTACGCCGAGCGGGAAAGCGCCTCATGAGGACCACGGGCCGGCGTTACAAGGACGAGTGGCTGCCCAATTTCTTCCCCTCCCGGAAGGTGGGGCCGGACCACCACGTGCGGCTGTCGCGCACGGGGGCGCTCCAGATCCTCTCCGGGACCGAGGATGCGCAGCTCTCCGAGATCTTCATGGACGCGGCGCTCTTCGAGCGCCTGGAGCAGAGCGGCCACATCGTCACGGCGAAGAACGCCGCGCAGGTGATGGAGGACCTGAAGACCTGGCACCTGAAGACGTTCGCGGGCGCCAGCCTGCACATGGCCGTCCTGACGAAGCGGTGCAACCTCAACTGCACCTACTGCCACATGAACCCGGAGCCGATGGACGCGCGGCACCTGGACATGCAGCCGGACACCATCGACGCGCTGGTGCGCTTCGCGCTCTCCACGCCCAACCCGCTCATCCACTTCGAGTTCCAGGGCGGCGAGCCGTTCCTGAACTTCCCGGGCATGGTGCACCTCGTGGAGGAGGCCCACCGGCAGAACGAGAAGGTGGGCAAGAAGCTCGACTTCGGCGTGACGACCAATCTCATGGTCGTCACCCAGGAGCACATGGAGTTCTGCCGGAAGCACCGCATCAACGTGTCCTACTCGTTGAACGGGCCCCCGGACGTCCACGACAGGTTCCGCATCACCCGCAGCGGCGCGGGCTCGTACCGGTCGGTGGTGGAGAAGCTGCGGGAGTTCCAGAAGGAGTACCCGGACATCCTCAGCACCTCACCGCTGTGCGTGGTGGGCAGCGCGAACGCCCCGGACTTCCGGCGGACCATCGACTTCTACCATGAGATGGGCTTCAAGAACGTCGGGGTCATCAAGCTCAAGCACCTGGGCAACACGGTGAAGAACGGGCTGCGCTTCGACATGCGCGACTTCCTCAAGCACTACCTCGACGCGCTCGACTACCTCTACGAGAAGAACCAGCGCCTCAACGCGGACTACTCCGAACGCCTGCTGCGCGTGCTGATGGTGAAGATCCTCTTCAAGACGGACGTGGGCTACGTGGACTGGGCCAACCCCTGCGGCGACTTCAGCGGGGCCATCGTCTACGACTACGACGGGGAGATCGTCCCCTCGGACGAGGCGCGCTCGCTGCGCGACTACTTCGGGCTGGGCAACGTGCGCGACGTCACCTACGAGCAGCTCATCCAGGACAAGAACACCTTCCGGACGATGAACCTCTCGCTGCGCGACCGGGACGCGGAGTGCCGGGAGTGCGCCTACAACCCCTACTGCGGCGTGTTGCCCGTGCTCGACTACGCGCGCACCGGCGACCCGACCCCGCGCCCGCACGGCTCCGACGAGTGCATCCAGGTCCTGGGCATCCTCGACTGGGTGTTCAAGAAGCTGGTGGAGGATCCGCTGCCGCTCTTCCGCATGCTCCCGGGCATGGAAGGCGCGCTGATGGAGCTCGCCAACTCGCTGGAGGCGCCGCAGGCCACCACCGCCTAGAGGACACGCCCCATGCACCCGCTCGCCAAGGCCGTTGCTCCGCAAGGTCTGCTCGGCTTCCCCAGCAAGCTGCAGCTCCAGACCACCAACCGGTGCAACTACACGTGTCCCATGTGCCCGTACCCCGACGTCGCCGGTGGCCGGGAGGGCGTGAAGCTGGACAGCGCCCTGTTCCACCGGCTCATCGGCGAGGTGCGCGCGGCGAAGCGCCGGGTGAAGCTCTGCCTCATGCTCCAGAACGAGCCCCTGCTGGACAAGCGGTTCGTGGAGCTGCTCGACGAGGCCCACCAGGCCGAGGACGCCATCAGCTCCATCTCCACCGTGACGAACGGCAGCGTGCTGACGCCGGAGCTGCTCGACCGGCTGCTGGCGTACGAGCGCTTCTTCCTCACCGTCTCCGTCAACGCGACGGACGCGAAGCGCTACCAGGAGATCCACGGCCGGGACTTCTGGGACCGCGTGCACGGGCTGCTCACGGGCTGGAAGGGGGAGCGGCGGCGCGTGCGCCTGTCCTTCGTGCTCGACGCGCACTCGGTGGAGGCCGGCCGGGCCTTCCAGGACTACTGGGGCGGCATGGGGTACTCGGTCCGCTTCGTGCCCATCAACACCCGGGTGGACAGCATCCCCGACAACGCGCGCATCCACGAGTTCGACGCGGACTACGGGCACTGCCACTACCCGGTGGACACGCTCAACATGCTCGCGGACGGCAGCGTCATCCTCTGCTGCAACGACTGGAAGCACCAGGACCGCTTCGGCAACCTGCGCGAGCAGTCCATCGCCGAGGTGTGGAACAGCCCGCGCCTCACCCGCCTGCGCCGCGCGGCCATCGACGGCACGCTGCGGGAACACGCGATGTGCAAGGGCTGCGACTACCCCATCCGCTCCTCCCAGCGCCTGTTGCTGGAGGCGCGAGTGGCGGGAGAAGAGCTGCCCACCGCCGCGAAGAGGCGGGACGTGGTGTTCCACGAGGGGGCCGTGCGCACCAGCCCGGACGCGCCGCCCGTGCCCGTGCTCGTGTGGAGCGCCGACGAGGAGCACGGCACGCTGTCCGCCCTGTTCCCCCGCTCGCACGCGCTGCCCTCGGAGGTGTGGTTCCAGCTCCGCATCGGCCACTCCGGGGCCTTCAACTTCGGCGCGCTGGAGCCTGTCTGGTGCAAGGGCACCGTCACGCCCCTGAGCACGGACCTGGACGTGGGGGACGCGGTGCCCATCCGAATCAACCTCTCCCGCACGGCCGAGGAGTTCCAGTTCTTCCGCTGGTACTGCGCGGACTGGCATTCCCTCTGACCCGCGGCCGGTGCCCGCCCTCTCATGACCTCACCTGAAATCATCGCGCCCTCCCCCGTCCTGCTCCGGAACATCCGGGAGGAGCTGGGCTCCCACCTGCCCGAGCCGCACCGGCCGCTGCTGCGGCTGCTGGACGTGTCGTCGTACCTGACGTGCATCACCGTGGCCCTGGGCGAGCGGGCCGTGGGGCGGCTCATCCTCCCGCAGGAGAGGCTGGAGGCAGCGACCGGGCTGCTCACCGGGCTCGGGCTTCACGTGCACCGCGGCTGGCTGGACTTCATGCCCCGCGTCTCCGGCGTGGAGGGCACGGACCACGACCGCGTCGCCGCCCCACGTGGCACCCCCGGCGCCACGCACGGCATGCTGTACATGGGCCTGGACGCGGATCTGGTCGAGGGCGCGGAGACGGTCGAGCGCCAGGGGCACCATGGCCTGCTCGCCCAGCTCTTCGGCTACCCCGACTGCTGCTCACGCGTCTTCACGCAGCCAGCCGCCCCGACGCACCTCGACAAGACGCCGGACTCGTACCAGGACACCGGCCCCTTCCCGCGCGAGATGAACCCGTGCGTGCCCCACCTCTACGGGCTGCACCCGCTCTTCCACTTCCCCTGCTCGCCGCGGTGCACGGCCTCGCGGGAGCTGCTTCGACAGCGCCTGGGCTACCTGCGCAGGTATGCCCCGTCGTGCGCGGAGTACGAATCCCTCGGCGAGGGCATCGCCTTCTACGGCCAGGGTGTCGGCATCGCCGTGGCGACGCGCTACCAGCGCACCGACGAGGACACCTACCTGCTGGAGAGGGTCGTCACGCGCAGCGACCGGCTGCGCGAGATTCTCTCCCGCCCGGGAGCCTCGCCCCGGCTCCGCATCCACTCGGTGCACGAGTTCGAGTTGGGCGACGCCCGCCTCCAGGACGCCCGGGGCCTCGTGGCCCGGTTCGAATGAGCGAGGTCGCGTGGAGAAGCCATTGCCAGGAGCCATACATGAGGCGCTGGAGCGGGCTGTCGTGGCCCTGGAGGCCGCGGCGACGCCGGAGCTGCTGATTGCCTCGGCGGCGGGGTTTCAGCCGGTGGCCTCGCCCTACGCAGCCGCCCTCGTCCTCTCCTCCCTCGCGGCCGACACGCGGCGCCTGGAGCGCGCGGCCCGGCCCTTCGTGCGCTACCTCCTGGAGACGCGCGAGCCCTCCGGCCTGTGGCGCCCGTGGCTCCCTCCACCGGAGCAGCCACCGGGCACGAGTGCCTCGGCCCGCGCGAGCCTCGCGCTCGCGCAGTGGGGCATCGCGGAGGCGGACCCCGCGGCGACCTTGAAGGCCCTGCTCGCCACCGCGCGCCCGGACGGCGGCCTCGGGGCCTGGGCGGAGCCCGCCGGCGCCGACGCGGAGGACCTACTGGCCAGCGTGGACGTGCTCGCGCTTGCCTCGGCCCGGGGCCACGCGCTCCCGGCGCTCGCCGCGCGGGTGGGCTCGCGGGTGGAGATGCACGGGCTGGAGGGCCGCCCACGCCACCCCTTCACCGTCTCGCCGTTCGCGCTCGCCCACGCGCTGGCGACGTGGCTCCGGACCGACGACACGCTCACGCTGCGGCGCATCGTGTGGCGGGACTGCGCGCGGCGCCGGAGGACCGCGCTCGAGGACGCACACGACTGCGCGCTCGCGCTCAGCACCCTCCTGACGCTCGGGCCGCCCCGGGGCGAGCCCTCCTGGGACGAGCGGGTGGAGGAGATGGTGGCGCGCATCCTCCAGGAGCAGAGCGACGTCGGCCTGTGGCCCGCGCTGGCCCTGATGACGGACGCGCACGGGTGCGTGTATGGCTCGCTCCAGGTCACCACGGCCGCGTGCATCGAGGCCCTCACGCGCTATACACAATGGCGCGAGGGTGCCGGACTGCCCGGGAAGCCGGAGCCCACCCCGCTCCCGCCCCGGGGCTGGAGGGCGGCCACCGCGCGCAAGGCACGTTCCGTCCAGGATTCGTTCCGGCCCGGCACGTGGAGCGACAGCCTCGCGGCGCTGCACGCGCTGGTGCCGCCCACCCTGCTCTCGACGGAGGCCATGGACCGCGTGCACGGCATCGCGCGCTGGCTGCCCTCGGAGCTGACACACGGCTTCGGGCTCGAGTGCCGGCTGGCGGAGGCGACGCCCCGCGCGGACGTGTTCTTCTGGATCAACAGCGACAGCTACGGGCCGTACATCCTGGCCGGTGAGGACCCGAAGGTGTCGATGCCGGAGGCGCTGCGCCGCGAGCCGCTGTGGCGGAGCATCTTCGACTTCTCGCGCCAGTGGACGGACCCGGGCTCGCTGCTCCACCAGGGCGTGGACAGCTTCTGGCTGGAGTTCGACGTGGGCGAGGCGTCCCCCGAGCCGCCCGTCCCCGTCATCTTCTTCTGTCCCGAGGAGAGCCCCATCCCCGAGGACCTGGCCGGCGCCCGCGCGTGCCGCCAGCGGCACCAGGACATCGCCACCGCGGCCCTGCACACGTTGAGTGACGGGGGCCTGCCTCCCGAGACGCTCCGCAACGTGCGCGCCTGCATCGAGGCGCTGCCGTCCGGCTCCCAACCCTTCGCGCTCGGAGTGCTGCGCTCGCGACGGCTCGACACCGTGCGCTTCTGCGCCAAGGACATTCCCGCGGAAGGAATGCTGGACTACCTCGCGTCCGTCGGCTGGAGCGGCCCCCGCGCCGGGCTCCAGGAGCTGCTGGGCTGGCTCTCCGGCCACGTGGACCGCTTCGTGCTCGACCTCGACGTGGGCGCGCACGTGCTGCCCACCGTGGGGCTCGAGTGCTCGTTCCACCGCCGCCGGCAGCCGTCCGCGGAGCCCCGCTGGGCCTTGCTGCTGGAGGAGCTCGTCCGCCGAGGGCTGTGCCAGCACGACAAGCGCGACGCGCTGCTCGCCTGGCCGGGCCAGTCCCCGTGCGTGGAGCACCTGGAGGGAGCAGTGCGGGAGAGCCGCTTCGACCGGCGCCTCAGCCACCTCAAGCTCAGCCTGAAGCCGGAGCTGGAGGCGAAGGGCTACTTCGGTGCGTGGCGGTACCTCGAGATGAGCCGGCCCCCGTGAAGGAGGCCGCCCACCCGAGGTGGCTGGGGTCATCCCGGCTCTCGCCGGCCCCATCCACCTCGCGGCTCAAATCCAGCCGTCGCCGTCACCGTAGCTGCTGTGCACGGGGGGCAGCTCCGCGACCGCCGGCATCGTGGAGATGGCGTGGCCCTGGCCGGTCGCCAGCAGCTTGCGAAGATGGCCACGCAGGGCCTCGACCTTCTGCGCGTCAAGCTTCTTCAGCTCCGCATCCTGCTGCACTTCCTTGGTTTCAACCATTACGACCTCCGATACCTCACTGGGGTTTGGAACCACGGTGTGCTCGGAAGCCGGGTGCCCCCGAGGCCCATGGGGATTCAACCAGACATCGCGTTTGAACCCATACGGATTGTCTCTGTGTCGCTATAATGTCGTCAAGACGCCGATAGTTGAATTCAAGGGAATGTCAGTAACCGTTTCCTCGAAGGTGCTCATGGACCGCCTCATGAATGACTTGAAATACGGCCTCCGGCTCCTGTTCGCGAGCCCCTCCTTCACACTGGTGGTGATTCTCACGGTGGGGCTGGGAATCGGTGCCAGCACGGCCATCTTCAGCGTCATCAACTCCATCTGGGTGCAGCCGCTGCGGTTCCAGGGAGAGGACCGTCTGCGGATGGTCTGGGAAAGCGCACCGAAGCAGGGCGTGGACCGGATCGAGACCTCGCTGGCGACCCTGGCGGACTGGAAGGAGCAGTCGGACGTCTTCGAATCGCTGTCGGGGCTGGTGCCCGAGAGCTACAACCTGGCCGGCGCGGATCAGGCGGAGCGGCTGCATGGCATGCGCGTGGGCGCGCAGCTCTTCCGTGCGCTGGGCGTGGACGCGGTGGTGGGCCGGACCTTCGGCGCGGACCAGGAGCAGCCCGCGGGCCAGGACGTCGTCCTCCTCAGCCACAAGCTGTGGCAGCGCCGCTTCAGCGGGGCCCCGAGCACGGTGGGGAGCACGGTGACGCTGGATGGCAAGCCGTACACGGTGCTGGGCGTGATGCCGCCGAGGTTCGATTTCCCGCCGGGCTCGGACGTGTGGGTGCCGCTCGTGCCGACGACGGACGAGCTGCGCGAGCGCGGCAACCGGCAGGTGCGCGTGGTCGGGCGGCTCAAGCCGGGCGTCACGCCGGAGCAGGCGGATGCGACGCTGCGGGTGCTGGCACAGCGGCTGGCGGAGCAGCACCCTGATTTCCTGGAGGGCCGCTCCATCCGCATGACGACGGTGCGCGAGGGCTACCTCGGCTCGGCGGGCCCGGTGCTCGCGACGCTCGCGGGCTCGGTGGCCTTCGTGCTGCTCATCGTCTGCGCGAACGTGGCCAACCTCCTGCTCGCGCGCGCGGCCGTGCGCCGGCGGGAGATGGCGGTGCGCGCGGCCCTGGGCGCGGGACGCGGGCGCCTGCTGGCGCAGCTCCTCACGGAGAGCGTGCTGCTGGGGGTGCTCGGCGGCGCGCTGGGGGTGTTGCTGGCGCTCTGGGGCACGCACCTCATCGCCGGGGCCTTCCCGCCCGCCATCGCCCAGTTCGTCCCGGGCTGGTCGGATATCCACGTGGACGGCCGCGTGCTCGTCTTCAGCCTCCTGCTGTCGCTGGTGACGGGCCTGCTCTTCGGGCTGGCGCCCGCCGTGCACGGCTCGAAGCAGGACCTCACGGACGCCCTCAAGGATGGCGGCCGGTCCACCACGTCGAAGAGCCGGCTGCGCACCACACTGGTGGTCGCCGAGGTGGCGCTGGCGCTGCTCCTCGTCGTGGGCGCGGGGCTGATGATCCAGAGCCTCTACCAGCTCGAGGGCAAGTCGCCCGGGTTCCGCCAGGACGGGGTGCTCACCTTCGAGCTGGCGCTGCCCGAGGCGCAGGAGGCGGACCGCTCCGCCCCGGCGCGCTTCTACGAGCAGTTGCTGGAGCAGCTCTCCGCGCACCCGGACGTGACGAGCGCTGCGGCCATCAGCCTCCTGCCGATGAGCCGCAACAACCACAGCAGCGGCATCACCATCAGCGGCAAGCCGGCGGTGTCCGACTCGGAGAAGCCGATGGTCAACCGGCGCATCGTGTCGCCCAACTACTTCCGCACGCTCGACATCCCCCTGCGCCAGGGCCGGGACTTCACCAGCGAGGACACGGCGCAGACGCGCCACGTGGCCATCATCAACGAGGAGATGGCCCGGAAGTACTGGCCCGGCGAGGAGCCGCTCGGCCAGCGCTTCACCATGGGTGGCGAGGAGTGGGAGGTCATCGGCGTGAGCGGCAACGTCCGGACGATGAACAAGGGTCAGCTGCGCGACGAGGTGCCGGAGTTCTACCTGCCGCTGGCGCAGTCGCCGCAGAGCAGCATGGGCGTGCTCGTGCGCACGCGGGGCGAGCCCTTCACCCTGAACAACGCCGTCCGCCAGGCGGTGGCGCACCTGGACGGGAACCTGCCGCCGCCCGTGACGCGCACCCTGGAGCAGCGCATCGCGGAGACGCTCGGCTCGCGGAGGCTCCTGACGCTCCTGCTGGGCACGTTCGCGGCGCTGGCGCTGCTGCTGGCCGCGGGCGGCGTCTACGGCGTCATGTCCTACTCGGTCGCGCAGCGCACCCACGAGATGGGGGTGCGCCAGGCGCTCGGCGCCACGGAGGGCGACGTCTTCCGGATGGTGCTGGGACAGGCGTTGCGGCTCGCGGGCACCGGCGTGACGGTGGGCAGCCTGCTGGGATTGGTGCTCATGCGCCTGATGAAGTCCCTGTTCTTCGAGGTGAGCCCCTCGGACCCGCTCACCTTCGTGGGCACCGCGCTGCTGCTGCTCTTCATCGCGCTGCTGGCCAGCTTCGTGCCGGCCCTGCGGGCCACGCGCGTGCCCCCCGCGAGTGCCCTGATGGGGTAGCGGCCGTCAGGCGGCCACGACCTGCTTCTCCACGAGTCGCCGATACAGGCCGTCCTCGGCGACAAGCGACGCGTGCGTGCCGCTCTGGATGATGCGGCCGTTGTCCATGACCAGCACGCGGTCCGCGTCCATCACCGTGGAGAGCCGGTGCGCGATGAGGAGGGTGGTGCGCCCGCGCATGAGCCGGTCCAGCGCCTCCTTGACCAGGTGCTCGCTCTCGGCGTCCAGGGCGCTGGTGGCCTCGTCGAGCACGAGCAGGCGGGGGTCCTTGAGCACGGCGCGGGCAATGGCCACGCGCTGCTTCTGCCCGCCGGAAATCTGCACGCCGCGCTCGCCCACGAGCGTCTCGTACCCCTTCGGGAAGCGGGAGATGAAGTCGTGCGCGTTGGCGGCGCGGGCGGCGGCCTCCACCTCGGCGTCGGTGGCGTCCGGGCGCCCGTAGCGGATGTTCCGCGCGATGCTGTCCGAGAAGAGGAGCGGCTCCTGCGACACCACGCCGACCTGCCGGCGGAGCCACTGCGGGTCCAGTTCCTCCAGGCGACGACCATCCAGCGTGATGAGCCCCGAGTCCGGCGCGTACAGGCGGATGAGCAGCGAGGCGATGGTGGACTTGCCGGCGCCCGAGTGGCCCACGAGCGCCACGCGCTCGCCGGGGGCCATCAGCAGCGACAGCTCATCGAGCACCGCCACGTCCTTGCGCGTGGGGTAGCGGAAGCTCACGCGCTGGAACTCGACGCGGCCCTCCACGCGGGCCAGCGTATCCCCGCCCCGGTTGGGGATGGCGGGCACGCGCTCGATGAGCTCGAACACGCGCTCCGCCGCGCCGATGGCGCGCATGACGTCCGTCCACAGGTCGCTCATGGCCCCGAGCGCCATGGCCACCATCAGCGTGTAGACGAGGAAGGACGTGAGGCTGCCCACGGTGAGCTTCCCGTCGATGACGAGCCGCCCGCCGTACCAGAAGACGAGGATGGCCGCGGCGTAGCTGGCGAAGCCGGCCACGCCCATGAAGGTGCCAGACAGGAAGATGCGCTTGCGCTCGAGCTTGAAGGCCTGGGCCATGGCGTCCACGTAGCGCTGGACCTCGGTCTGCTCGGCGGTGAAGGCGCGCACCGTGCGGATGCCCGCGAGGCTCTCCACGGCGACGTGGTTCGCCTCGCCCTCGGCGTCCTGGGCCTCGCGCGACAGCTTGCGCACGCGCCGCCCGTAGGCCATGGCGCCCAGTGCCACCGGGGGCACCACCGCCAGCATGATGAACGTCAGCCGCGGCGACGTGTAGAAGAGGAAGGCCAGTCCGCCCAGGATGGTGATGGCGTTGCGCAGCGCGATGGAGATGTTCGAGCTGACGGCGCTCTGCAGCACCGTGGCGTCCGACGAGAGCCGGCTGGCGAGCTCGCCCGCGTGCCGCTCGTCGAAGAGCGCGATGTCCTGGTCCATGAGGCTGCGGTAGAGCTGCTCGCGCAACCGGTTCACGATGCGCTCGCCCGCGGTGTGGATGAGCGTGTAGCGCAGCATGGTGGCCACGCCCTGGACGACGAACACGCCGGTCATGGCGGCGGCGATGCGGTCCGCCCGCGCCGACTCTCCGGACAGCAGCGCCTGGTCGATGATGAGGCGGATGGCCTGAGGGAAGAGCAGCCCGGCGGTGCTGGCGACGAGGATGCAGAAGGTGCCGAGCAGCAGGCTGCCCAGCTCCGGACGCGCGAGCCCGAACATGCGCCGCAGGGACACCCGCCGGGCGGAGGACATGGAGAAGGCTGACATGGAGAGCGAAGCCTATTCCGAGAGCCCAGCAGGGCGGAATCACCCGGCCTCCCATGAGAAGGCGGGAAGACCCGTGTTAGCCTCGACGCCCTCCTCCCATGGCTCCTCATCCCGCATCCCTCCTGGATGAACTGCGCGCAGGCGTCCGCGCGCCCGTGATTACCGCCCCCGACGCCCTCGAGTGCCATGGCCACGACTTCGGCGGCCTCGTCCGGAGGGTGCCCTCGGTGGTGGTCCAGGCCCGCTGCGAGGCGGACGTGGTGCACACGCTGAAGGTGGCGCGGGCGCTGCGGGTGCCTGTCGCGGTGCGCGGGTCCGGCCACTCCTCGGGCGGACAGTCGCTGTGCGAGGGGGGCATCGTCCTGGAAGCAAGCCCGGAGCATGGCGAGGTGCGGCTCCTCGAGGACGGCCGCGTGGAGGTCACCGCCCGCACGCGTTGGGAGCAGGTGGAGGCCGTGCTCAACGCCGCCGGGCGGACGATGCCCGTGCTCACCTCCTCCCTGGGCACCACCGTGGGTGGAACGCTGTCGGTGGGCGGGTTCGGCTCCCGCTCGCTGCACTTCGGAGCCCAGGTGGATCAGGTCGAGTCGCTGCGGCTCATCCTGCCGGATGGCTCGGCGGTGTGGTGCGGACCGGAGGAGAACGCGGAGCTCTTCCGCTTCGGTCTCGCGAGTTTCGGCCAGGTGGGCGTCATCGAGCGCGTGGTGATGCGGACCGTGCCCTTCCAGCCCGTCACCCGGCTGCAGCTCAACCCGCACGGAGGCCTGAGCGCGCTCGTGGACGCGGTGGCCTGGACGGCCCGCTGGGAGGAGCCTGGCCCCGAGCACTTCTTCGGCATCTGGAAGGAGGGCCGGCTCTGGTCCGTCTTCGGACGGGACTTCGCGGACGAGGCCGCGGCCGGCCGCGCCAGGGCCCCCGAGCCATTGGCGCGCATGACCGAGGGCCGGGTGGAGCTGGACGCACCGCCGCTCATCTTCGCGCTGAGCGCCGAGCAGGACACGCGCCAGCGCCAGCCCACGCACCGCCGGCTCTGGTGCGACTACTGCTTCGACCTGGACGGGCTGCGCCGGTTCGCGCGCTTCGTCGAGGAGACGCGCGAGCTGTGGCTCCCCACCCTCAACACCGTGTACGTGCTGGGGCTCGCGAACCCCGCCGGCCGGACGCGCTGGCCCTTCGACATGCGCTCGGGACGTCAGGGCCCGGGGCGCCTGTACGCGGTGGGCCTGTACCATGGCGTCCGCGCGGAGGACCGGCGGAGCCTGGAGGCGGCCGTGGCCGCGCACCGCCGGTGCCTGGAGTGGACGGTGAAGGCCGGAGGCCGTCCCTACCTCTATGGTTGGCACCCCCTCGCACCGGAGAGCCGCGCGGCGCTCTACGGCGACGACCTCTCCCGCCTGCTCGCGCTGCGCGAGACGCTGGACCCGGACGGCCTGCTCAACCCGCATGGGCTCCACTGGGGCGACCTCGCGGCGGAGGGCGCGCGGTGAGCGCCCCGGACGTGGCGATGTGGCTGCTGCGCCGGCGCCGCGCGCTGGCCGCGCGGGCCCCCGTGGTGCTTCACGCCAACGCCATCGGAGACCGGCTGCTCGCGCTGCCGGCGGTGCGCGCCCTGGCCTCGCTCTTCCCTGGACGGCTGACGGTGGTGGGGCCCGCGATGGACGAGCGCCTCTACTACGCGGACCTGCCGCTGCGCGCCTTCCTTCCCTTCAAGATGCGGTGGGTGGGCTACAGCCAGTTCGATCCGCGAGCGCTCGCGCTTCAACTGGAGGGGTGCGACCTGCTCGTCTCCTTCAACAGCTGGCACTCGGAGGACGTGGACGCGCTGCTGGCCCAACTGCCCGGGGCGGTCAGCGTCGGCTATTTCCGCGCCTTCACGAAGCGGTTCCGCCGCCCCGAGACGGTCAACGTCTGCGACGCCCACTTCCAGGCCCCGCGCTGGCTTCGCCGCGAGCTGCGGCTGGAGGACTTCTCCCAGCCCCCGCCCCTGCCGGAGGAGAGCCTCGCCGCGGCCCGGCAGCTCCGCGCCAGCCTGCCTCCGGGCGCCCGGCTGCTCGCGGTGCACACCGAGCCCTCCGAGGACTTCAAGCGCTGGCCCGCCGAGCGGTTCGCACGCGTGCTGGAGTCCTTTCTGGCGCGCCACCCGGACTTCCTGGTGCTCGTGGTGGACCGCGCCGAGTCGGGGCTGGAGGCCATCCGCCACGGCGACCGGGTGCTGTCCTGCGCCGGCTCGGACCTGGCCCTGGCCATGGCGCTCGTGGGGACCGCGGACCTGTTCCTCGGCATCGACTCCTGCATGCTCCACGTGGCCGACTTCTTCCGCGTCCCGGCCGTGGGGCTCTTCGGGCAGACGCGCCCCGCCTACTGGGGCTGCCGCTTCACCACGCACCGCTGCCTGGACGCGAACGGGCCCCTCCATACGCTGGGCGAGCCCGAGGTGCTCGGCGCCCTGGAAGCCCTCGCCGACGCCCCGCGCCAGAGTCCTCCGGGACCGCGGGGCTGGGCGAAAGTGCCGGGCTATCGATGATTTCATATTTTTGATTTGCTCATGCGCCTGCCGCGAGGACGCGCCATGTTCAATGCGACATTCATCGGTCACCAGGGGTGGTTGCTCGAGACGACCGACACACGGCTCCTGGTCGACCCATTGCTCGCGGACACCTTCGGCAACACGCCCGGGCGCGAGGCCCGCGTCTTCCCCCCGAGGGAAATCCAGTTCGAGCGCTTCCCGGCCGTCTCCGCCGTGCTCCTCACGCATGAGCACGAGGACCACCTGTGTCCAGCGTCGCTCGACCGGCTGAGCCGCGACATCCCCATCTATATCTCCGGCAACTCCTCCTCGGCCGCGGCGGACATCCTCCAGGAGATGGGCTTCGAGGCGCGGCGCCTCTTCCCCGGGCAGGTCCTCTCGCTGGGCAACCTGAACGTGCTCGGCCTGGGGCCCTGCCACGTACGCCACGAGGCCAGCGACGAGTGGGACGTGCTGCCCTTCCTCGCGTGGGACCGGGACGGCCACGGCAGCTTCTTCAGCTCGGTGGACGTGGCCACCGCGGACGAGATGCTCCAGCGCGCGCGCGCCTGTGTGCCGAGGCCGGGCATCGTCGCGCTCTCGTGGAACACCATGCACCTGGGCTTGCGCATGGTGGAGCCCAAGCCCGCGGACCCGTTCAGCATGGCCCAGTCGCTGGCCCAGAGCGCGCTGGAGACGCACAGCCGGCTGTCGCGCCTCTGGGGCGCTCCGGCCGCCATCGCGGTGAGCGGCAGCGGCTTCTCGCTCCAGGACGACATGGCGTGGCTGAACCGGAACGCGTTCGTCCTGGAGGCCCAGCAGGTGGTGGACGCCGTCCAGCAGCTCGGCCTCCCCGCGCTCCTCGTGGCGCCCAAGCCGGGAGAGGCGCTGTCCATGACGAAGGAGCGGCCCTGCCGCGTGGTGACGCGCGAGTTCATGCGCAGCGCGCCCCGGCAGCGCTGGCCCGAGCGGACCTTCGTGGGGGACCAGCCCGCGGTGCCCGCCGACTACGCCCCGGCCTGCGGCAAGCGCGAGGCCGGCCCCGCGGAGAAGGACGCCCTCGAGAAACACCTCGTGGAGCTGGCGCGGTACCTCTATGGCACGCGCATCTTCCAGGACCTGCTGTCGGTGCACTCCGACGAGCTGCGCGACCGCCGCCGGAGCATCGCGCTGGTGCTCAAGCGGGCGGAGGGCCCGGCCTGGGTGTTCGAGTACAACCTGCAGCAGTGCCGCTTCGTGCCGCGCGAGTCCGTCAACCCCTACGCCAACTATCCGGCGGGCATCGAGTGCTGGGCCACGGACCTGCTCGCCCTCTTCGAGGGCCGCGTGGTGGCCAGCAGCGGCGTGGGCCTGGGGCGCTCGCGCGTCTGGAGCGCCGTGCCGGGCCGCTTCGCGGGGCTCTACACCCAGCTCTTCGTGCGCTTCTTCCACCCTCTGCGCCGCCCGGAGGCGGGGCTGGCGCTGTACCGGCGCGTCTGGGCCCTGGCCCAGGAGTCGCGCTCCAGCGCGCCGCACGTGGCGCGTCAGAAGCCGTAGCACCCAGCGAAGAACGACCAGCTTGGGAGGGACACAGTGACTTCATCAGCGGAATGCGTGGTGATTGGCAGTGGGCTGGCGGGCACCGTCATGGCGCTGTGCCTGGCCCGCTGTGGCGTGAAGACCCTGGTGCTCGAGGAGAAGAGCCATCCTCGCTTCGCCATCGGCGAGTCCACCGTGCCCACCACCACGCTGGGCTTCGACCATCTCGCCCGCACGTATGACGTGCCCGAACTGCGCCTCGCGTCCCACTACCTCGAGACCAAGCAGGTAGGCATCGCCTCGTGGCCCAAGCAGTCCTTCTGGTTCGGCCACCACCGGCCCGGCGAGGCGATGGTGCGCGGCGAGCAACTGCTGCTGGACTCCCCCGGGCTGCCCACGGGTCCGGACGCCCACCTGCTGCGCGCCGACCTGGACGGGTACCTGGCCTCGTGCCTGCCGCGCTACGGCGTGGAGCACCGGACGCACACCACGGTCATCGCCTTCGAGCCGGACGCCACGGGCGCCACGCTGAAGCTCCGCGGCGGGGAGGGCCCGGCGGAGGTGCGCGCGCGCTTCGTGGTGGACTGCTCGGGCCACGCGTCGTTCCTGGCCCGCCACTTCCAGCTCCGCGAGGCCACGCCCAGCCTCCGCAACAACACCCGTGGCATCTACGCCCACTTCGCGGACGTGCCATTCCTGGAGGACGTGCTGGGCTCCCCGGAGCCGCGTTTCGTGTGCAGCCGCGACTCCGGCACCCAGCACCACTTCTTCGATGGCGGCTGGTTCTGGGGCATCCGCTTCGACAACGGCACCATGAGCGTGGGGCTGGTGCTGGACCGTTCCATCCACCCGGACAACGACCTGGGCGCCGAGGAGGAGTTCCGCCTCTTCGTCGAGCGCTTCCCCACGGTGCGCGCGCACCTGGGCACCATGCGCCCCATCCGGCCGTTCGTGAAGACGGGACGGATGCAGTTCAGCTCGCGCTCCATACTGGGCGAGCGCTTCATGCTGACGCCGCACGCGTCGGGGTTCGTGGATCCGCTCTTCAGCTCCGGCATGGACCTGACGCTGGCCTTCGCGGGGCGAGCGGTTCCCGCCCTCCTGAAGGCGTTCGCGGAGGATGACTTCGCGCCCGCGCGCTTCGCCGCGCTGGACACGACGTACACGGCGGAGCTGGACCTGGTGGACCTGATGGTCTCCGGCCTCTACCGCGCCTCCTACAACTTCGACGTCTTCAAGCAGTACTGGCGCACGTGGGTGTACGCCTCGGGCCTGCAGTACTTCGCCTCGCTGTCGTGCCCGCCCGACTCGCCGCACGGGCCTTTCGGGCACTACGGCGGGACGGTGGCGGGCTGGAAGCAGCACCTCCAGGCCATGCACGCGTGCGTCTCGGCCTCGCGCGCGGAGCCGCCGGAGAAGACGGCCCGCACCCTCAAGGAGATGATGGACAGGCTGGTGGAGCCATTCGACCCGGAGCTGTCCAACTGGGAGATTGGCTCCGCGGAGGTCTGCCGGCCGGTGGCGCGCAAGCCCACCCTCCAGTGGTTCCGCGACCTGGTGCCCACGGTGCCGGAGCTGGCGCTGCGCTCCAACCCCGAGTGGCTCCGCGCCTACGAGCAGCGCGAGGCCGAGCGCAAGGCCTCGCTCGAGGCGCGGTACGCCGAGTCGAAGCAGCAGGGCACGCGCTTCCACAAGGACGTGGACATGATGCGCCGGTACCAGCGCTTCGCGACACGCTGACCGGCGCGCCCCTGGGTTCGGGAGCTCGCCGTGGGGACGCTACCGCCGCTCCAGAAAGGCCAACGCCTGGGAGATGGCAGACCTCATGCGGCCCTCGCGGCGCGTCAGGAAGCCCCTCGTGCGCCGCGGGTGGCCGGTCCATGGCTCATGCGCTCCCCCCAATGAGGTGGCCGGCCGCGGACTCCCGCGCTGGCAGCGGCCAGGCGTGGGCGCGCATGCGCCTCGGCCATCTGCTCCAGCGCCTCGAGCACCGGCCCCTCCTGGATGAGCTCCATGGGCCCGTCGACCTTGACGCAGCGGTGCGGACCGAAGCGGAATCCCCACCGGGTGCTCGGGGTCGGTCCAAACAAGCCGACCGCGGGGACCCGGAAGAGGTCCGCCGCGTGCAGCATGCACGAATCCACCCCGAGGAAGAGGTCGGCATTCGCCACGATGGACATCGCCACCCCGAGCGAGGCGCCGGAACACTGCAGCACCCGGTCACCGTGACGGTCGAGCTCCAGCTCCAGGGGATGGTAGTCCACCACCAGGACGAGGTACTCCGGGTGCTTGTCTAGGAAGGCCTCCAGCACGCGCTGGAACCGCTCCACCGGCCAGCGCCTCGGCGCCGCGGATGGCTCCGTGTGCAAGGCCAGCACTCTCGCCTCGGGCGGAACGGCGGACATGATTTGTGCGGTGAGCTCCCGGTCCGCCTCGGGCAGGAGGGGGGGCTGCGAGAAGTCCTCCAGCCTCAGCCTGCGGTCCAACCGCCGGACGAGATCGAAGGCCTGTTGCTTCGCATTCCGCCACTGGGTCAGCCGCAGGTGGGACTCGAACTCGGGAAAGTGCCCGAGCGTCTTCGCCCCCGGAAAGCATTGCATCAGCTTCCGCACGTCGTCGGACCACCAGCCGTTGAACGAAACGAAGAGGTCGCACTCGCCTATCGCCCGGGCCACGTCGCGGGGCTCGAACCGAGGAATGCGATCCGTGACCTTCCAGGGGCAGGGGTGGAAGGCCTTGAGCGGAAGGTCCGAGCAGAACAGCGAGTCATCGCCAGGCGTGCCAACCAGCGTGACGCGATACGGATAGAGGCTGCACAGCGCGCGGAGCGCGGGCAGGACGATGAGCCGGTCCCCGACGGCATTGAGGTGGAGGACCACCGGGGCACGCAGCGAGCGCCACGCCCGCTTTTCCTTCAGGAAGGACGCAACGGAGTACACGCTGCGGCGGAGGAAGTTCACGGCTGGTTTCTACCCCAGGCGAGACACCCCCCAACAAGCGCCCTGTCCAGACAAAGTCATGTAAAAGACGAATAGACGGAATTCCGCCGTACTTCAGGATTCCCAGCGGGCCCAAACGAAAAAGGCCGGCTGCCACAGGGGCAACCGGCCTTCTTGCTGTTCTGGAGCCGACACCCGGATTTGAACCGGGGACCTACTGATTACGAATCAGTTGCTCTACCAACTGAGCTATGTCGGCGAAACGAAAGTGGGCGCGAAGTACCATGGGGTTTGCGGGCCGGCAAGGACAATTGATCAGCCCCGCTCTTTTGCACCGCCAGTCCTGCTCTTCTGCTCCCCCAGCCACCCTGCTTTTCGTGGATCCACAGCCTGTCCACTGTGACAGCGATGACACACCGCGTCCGACCCTGGTGACACAGCGCGTTGCCATAAGTGCCCGTCATCTCTCCACATTCCTGAGGAAGAGTGGACGCTCCGCGCGGTTGAATCCTCCGAGCGGCTATGCACATAAGGGCCGCCATTCCCGAGTGCCTCGCCACCACACCCCGGTGGGGCCCACAAGGAGCGTTTCTCGTCATGGCCAGCGAAGAGAACTTCATGCGCGCCCCGGCGCCGTCGCCGAAGCGCACCGTCTACACGGAGGCGATGGAGATCTTCCATCGTGCCGCGGACCTCATCAAGCTGGACAAGCGCGTCCGCCTCGAGCTCGAGGAGCCCGACTACGAGCACATCTTCTACGTCACGGCGAAGCTGAAGGACCGCCTCGTCCCCCTCGTTCCCGAGAAGGCGAAGTCCTTCTCCGACCTGCCCGAGACGCAGGTGCGCAACAAGGAGGGCCTGGAGCTGCTGGCCAACGGCAGCATCATCCTCAACGGCCGCGCCCTGCTCGGCTCCGACGTGGCCATCCGCCAGGGCCACCTCCGCCTGCCGGACGGCAAGGTGTACCAGCTCGTCCCCGGTGAATCTCAGCGCTTCAAGGCCTACCGCGTCCAACACAACCAGGCCCGTGGCCCCTACAAGGGCGGCCTGCGCTATCACCGCGAAGTCTCGCTGGACCTCTTCAAAGCGCTCGCCGCGGAGATGACCTGGAAGACGGCCATCAGCGAGGTCCCGTTCGGCGGCGGCAAGGGCGGCATCCAGATCGACCCGCGCGAGTACGGCCGGGAGGAGATCGAGGCCATCACCCTGCGCTTCATGTACCGGCTCAAGAGCCTCATCGGGCCGAACATCGACATCCCGGCGCCGGACGTGGGCACCAACCCGGACATCATGGCGCTGCTGTACCGCCAGTTCTCCGACGGTGAGCGCGAGCGCCACAACCTGCGCGGCATCGTCACCGGCAAGGACGTGCGCATCGGTGGCTCCGAGGGCCGCGGCAAGGCCACCGGCCAGGGCGTCGCCTTCTGCATCGAGGACTACTACGCCGACCGCGGCGAGTCCGTGAAGGGCAAGACGTTCACCCTCCAGGGCTTCGGCAACGTGGGCAGCCACGCCGCCCTCATCCTTGGCAACGCGGGCGCCCGCCTCCTGGCTGTGAACGACGCCGACGGCACCATCTACAACGGCGATGGCATCGACGTGAACGCGCTGGCCGCCTACGTGGCCGACCCGAAGAACCTCAAGCGCAGCGTGCTCGGCTTCCCCGGCGCCCAGAAGATCGAGAAGAAGGACCTCTGGGACGTCCAGGCCGACATCCTCATCCCCGCCGCGCTGGGTGGCGAAATCACCGCGGACGTCGCCGAGCGCCTCAAGGTGAAGCTCATCGCCGAGGGCGCCAACGGCCCCACCACCCCCGAGGCCGACCGCGTCCTCCAGAAGCGCGGCATCGAGATGATCCCCGACATCATCGCCAACGCCGGCGGCGTGACGGTGTCCTACTACGAGTGGATCCAGAACAAGCGCATGGAGCGCTGGAGCGAGGCCGAGGTCGACCAGCGCCTCGAGCGCGCCATGAAGCGCAACTACCGCATCATCCGCGACATCTCGCGCAACCAGCCGCGCAAGACGGAGATGCACGACAGCCGCCAGTACTGCATCGGCGAGCCCGTGGACACCCGCTGCGCCGCCATGATCCTGGCGCTCAAGCGCATCGAGGCCCACTACCTCCTCGAGGGCTTCTCGCAGTAGTCCCGGCGCTTCAACGCCCGCTGTAACGACGAAGGGCACGGCCTCCAGTTTCCGGAGGACGTGCCCTTTGTGTTTTCAAGGCCCTGCGAAGGGTGGCTCGTACGGCCCCCGCGGTTCCGGGAGCGACGGCCGTCGAGCCCCTCACGGGCCCCGGAGCGCGCTCAGCGCGCTCAGTGCACGGTACCCGGCGCGCTTCAGTGCATCACGCGCTCGCGGTCCACGAGGAGCAGCGGCGCGTCGTCCTGCGTCTCGTAGGCGACGATTCGCAGCCCCACGCCGCGGCTGCTGCCCTCGCGCCCGTCCTTCCGCCCGAAGGCCAGGGCCACCTGGTAGCGGACCTCGCACAGGCAGGTCATCTCGGTGCCGTCCTCGCCGGCGAAAGTCACCTTGAGCTTCTCGCCCAGGCCCACCGAGTCGCGCACCTCCACGAACATGCCCCGAGCGCTGATGTTGCGCCCCACCCCCCGCATCATTCCGTCCTGGGTGGTGAGGTACACGGTGAAGACCTTGTCGAAGCGAAGGTGGCTGCGGCGCTCTTGAGGACGCTCGAACACTGGGGGATGCCTCCCGGAACAGGTGGTGACAGGCACACCCTACATGGTAGCCACATGTAGGCAAGTTCTTCACCCGTAGCTACCTGAGACCACCTGTTGAAAGACGAGTGCCCGGGGCACGGGGCGGTGGCACCATGCCGGGCCTGAACCCGCCTTCCCTGGAGTCCCCCCTCGTGAGCCGCTTCCTCGTCGCCGCCGTTTCCCTCCTCCTTCCCGCGCTGGCCCTGGCCGACGTGGACGCCCGCTTCGCGAAGCTGCGCGACGAGTCCGAGGCCCTGGGCGGGCTGGGGGCCTTCCTGGAGAAGTACATCGGCGCGTGCGAGGGGGCCTTCGTGGACCCTCAGTGCAAGTCGAACGCGGAGGCCTTCCGGAAGAAGTACCAAGGCAAGCGCCTCTACATGATTGTCACCGAGGACGACGCCACCATGCTGTCCCCCGGGGGGTACGCGCCGGGCACGGGTGACTACACCATCAACATCACCCCGTTCTTCCCGGGCGGCCGCTACGCCCTCACCCACGGCGCGCCGAAGAAGACGGACCCCAACGGCAACCCGGTGCTGCCCTTCCTCACCGTCACCGGCACGGTGCCGGAGGGGTGGAACGCGTCGCTGTTCAACCGCCTCTTCGCCATGCGCGGGGTGCGCGCGCAGGTGGTCTTCACGCCGCAGGGCGTGTGGAGCCTGCCCAAGAAGGGCGGCGGGAAGAACTTCGGCGTCACCGCCCGCATCGAGGGCATCCTCGTCAGCGAGGGGCGTACGGGCCAGCAGCTCGGCCTGTGGCTCAACGGCAAGGACGCCAACGCCGGCAAGTAGTGGAAGTGCCCCGGGAGGCGGAGGCGGAAGACTCCCCGCCCCCGCTCACCGGGCGATGGCCAGGTACTGGAGCGCGTCGCCCCGCTTCACCCTCAGGAGGATGCTGGCCCCGGCGCTCCCCTTCGCGAGCGCCGCGCCCACGCCGGCCGCGTCCTTCACCCGGCGCCGGTTCACCTCCGTCACCACGTCGCCCGCGCGCAGGCCGGCCTCGTCCGCCGGGCTGCGCGGCGTGACGCTGGCCACCAGCGCCCCGGACCAGGCCTCCGCGCCCATGGGCGCGGCCACCTCGGGAGTGAGGTCCACCAGCGTCAAGCCCAAATCCCGCTCGCTGGAGGTGCGCTGGCTGAGCCCTTCGGTGGCCTCCTTGGCGGGCCGGGCGATGAGCCGCGCCGTGACTTCCTTCGTCACGCCCCCGCGCTGCAGCGTCAGCCGCGCCTCGGTGCCGGGCGCCAGCAGCGCCACCTTGCGCAACAGCTGCAGGTACGAGCCGATGGCGCGCCCGTTCACCGCCACCACCCTGTCTCCGGGACGGATGCCAGCGGTGTCGGCCGGGCTGCTCTTGTAGACGTCCTTCACCACCAGGGCGCGCCGCTCGCCGTCGGTGCCGTCGTCGTTGATGGCCACGCCCAGCCAGCCGCGCTCCAGCTTCCCGTTCTCCCGCAGGTTGGGCAGCAGGTCCTTCACCAGGTTGATGGGCACCGCGAAGCCGATGCCCTGCCCCTGGCTGATGATGGCCGTCGTCACGCCCACCACCTCGCCCTTCATGTTGAAGAGCGGCCCGCCGGAGTTGCCGGGGTTGATGAGCGCGTCCGTCTGGATGAAGTCGTCGAACTGGCCCACGCCGAGGATGCGCTCCTTGGCGGAAATCATCCCGTGCGCCACCGAGTGGTCCAGGCCGAACGGGTTGCCGATGGCCACCACCCAGTCCCCCACCTCCAGCCTGTCCGAGTCCCCGAGGTACAGCGCCGGCAGGTTGCCCAGGCCCTCGCCGGACAGCCGCAGCAGCGCCACGTCCGTGGAGGCGTCGCGGCCCACCACCTCGGCGGCGAACTCACGCCCGTCCGCCAGGCGCACGGCAATCTGCCGCGCCCCGGCCACCACGTGGTTGTTGGTGACGACGAGCCCGTCCGGCGTCAGCACGAAGCCGGAGCCGGTGGCCTTCTTCATCCCCCCGAGCCCGCTGTCGCGCAGGGCCACGGTGGTGATGTTGACCACGCCCGCCTCCACCGCGCGGATGAGCGGGGCCAGCGACGTGGGGGGCACGAAGTCGGGGAGCCCCTTGTCCTCCGGGGCGCGCTCCCGCCACAGCCCGAGGGCGCCGGGGCGGCCCTCTCCGGAGGCCTGGGCGGCGTACCAGGCGGTGTGCTCGCGCACTCGCGCCTGGAGCCATGAGTCGAGCGGACCCTCGTCGGCGCGCGCCGCGGGGGCGAGCGCCAGCACGAGGAGGACGGGGAGCATTCGGGAGAGCACGGAGGGGCAGCTTATACAGCGGGCCATGGCGTTCGGGGCCAACAGCGGCCCCGCCCGCTCCCTTCCCGTGCGGAGAATGCGCCCGCCGCCCTCAGGCCTGGGCCGGGGCCACGTACTTGGCCACCTTGACCCGGGCGGGGCGGATGATGCGGTCCTTCAGCCGGTAGCCGGCGCGCACCTCGGCGATGACACGCTGGTCCTCGTCCGGGCTGGTGGTGATTTCCATGTCCGCGGCCTCGGCCACGTTGGGGTCGAACGTCTGCCCCACCACCTGGATGCGCTCGATGCCGGTCCCCTGCACCTTGGCCAGCAGCGCGTCGCGAATCATCCGCACGCCCTGCGCCAGGGGGGACGTGTCCTGGCCGCTCGCCGACAGGCAGCGGTCCAGCTCGTCGATGGCCTCCAGCAGCGTGGTGGCCACGTTGCCGCGCTCCACGTCCATCATCCGCTCACGCTCGCGGGTGATGCGCTGCTTGAACTCCTCGCGGTCCCGGTTGACCTCCTGGTAGGCGCGGGCGAGCTGGTCGTACTTCTTCCGGGTGGCGTCCAGCTCCGCCAGCAGCCGCTCCTTCTCCGGGTCAGCCTTCGGAGCCTGGGCCCCCGCGGCGCTCGCTTCGGCGCCCTGCTGCTGCTGCGAAGAGGGCTCCCCGGAGGCCGGGCCATTCCCACCGTTGGCGGTCTGGGCCTGCTGCGTTTCGGGGTTTGCGTCGGTGCGGGGATTGCCGTCCATGTCGAAGAACCTGAGGCGATGGGAGGTGCGCGCGTGCGCGTAGGGGTTGGTTTGTGCCCCGAACGTAACCGCGAGCGCGCACCTGTCAACGCGCGGGAAGCGTTAGTGCTCCTGGGGTGCGTGGGGCGCCTCGGCCATGAAGCCGTGGTCCACCTGGCCCGTCACCTCGTCGATGATTTCCACCTGCGCGGCGCGCAGCGAATAGTAGAGGAGCCACCGCTCCGCCGCCGTCAGGGTGCCCGCGGGCAGCGCTTCCTCAATCTCCTGGACGGTGAGCCGTCCCTCCTTGAGTCCCTTCGCGAAAAGGGTCTTCCGGGCCACGTAGCTCTTGCCGATCCTGTTCTCCACGGCGACGCCTCCTTTCGCGCAAAGATAATTTCGCCCACCGGACACCGCAGGCGACCGCGGCGTCGGTGGGCGGATGGACGGAAGCAGGGCAGGCGTCCAGGCGTCCCGTTATGAATCCAGGGACGACTTGGGCGTGCGGGCGTGCTGCGTGGGAGGCGCCGGCTCCTCGCCCTCCCCCACGCCCACGGGGTGCGCGGAAATCACCGTGCGCGCCTCCGGGTGGAGCAGGCCGCGCTGGGCCACCACCTTGGGGCCGAGGATGATGGTCATCGCGTCCTCCTCGATGACCTCCGTGGCCAGCAGCCGGGCCGCCACGGCCTGCACCTTGTCCTTGTGGATGGTCAGCACCTCGCGTGCCCTGTCGAGCGCCTCGTTGACGAGCTTGCGGACCTCCTCGTCAATCATCCGCGCCGTCTGCTCCGAGTAGGTGCGCGATTCGGGAATGCCGGCGGAGCGCAGGAAGGCCGGCCCGTGGTCGGCGCCGAGCGCCACGGGGCCCAGCGTGCTCATGCCGTAGTCGCGCACCATCATCCGGGCCATCTCCGTGGCCTGCCGGATGTCATTGGCGGCACCGGTGGAAATCTCGCCGATGAAGATTTCCTCCGCCGCGCGGCCGCCCATCATTCCCGCCATCTTGTCGCGCAATTCGTCCAGCGACATGAGGTAGCGGTCCTCCAGCGGCAGCGACATGGTGTAGCCCAGCGCCGCGAGGCCGCGGGGGATGATGGACACCTTCGTCACCCGCTCCGCGTACGGCATCATCCAGCCCACCACCGCGTGGCCCGCCTCGTGGTGAGCGACGATTTCCTTCTCGCGCTCGTTCATGCGGCGGTTCTTCTTCTCCAGGCCCGCGACGACGCGCTCAATCGCCTCCTCGAAGTCCGCCCGCATCACCGCGTCGCGGTTGCGGCGCGCGGCGAGCAGCGCGGCCTCGTTGACCACGTTGGCCAGGTCCGCGCCGGCGAAGCCCGGCGTGCGGGACGCAATGGACTTGAGGTCCACGTCCGGCCCCAGCTTCACGCCGCGCGAGTGGATTTCCAGCACGCGCTCGCGGCCCCGCTTGTCCGGCCGGTCCACCAGCACCTGCCGGTCGAAGCGGCCCGGGCGCAACAGCGCGCTGTCCAGGATTTCGGGCCGGTTCGTGGCCGCGAGGATGATGAGGCCCGCGCGGCTGTCGAAGCCGTCCATCTCCGCCAACAACTGGTTGAGCGTCTGCTCGCGCTCGTCATGGCCGCCGGCCACGCCCGCGTTGCGGCTCTTGCCGATGGCGTCCAGCTCGTCGATGAAGATGATGCACGGGGCCTTCGCCGTGGCCTGCGCGAACAAATCACGGACACGCGCGGCGCCCACGCCGACGAACATCTCCACGAACTCGGAGCCGGAGAGGCTGAAGAAGGGCACGCCCGCCTCGCCCGCCACCGCGCGCGCCAGCAGCGTCTTGCCGGTGCCCGGCGGGCCCACGAGCAGCACGCCCTTCGGAATCCGGCCACCCAGGCGGCGGAACTTCTCCGGCGTCTTGAGGAACTCGACGATTTCGCGCAGCTCGTCCACGGCCTCGTCGACGCCGGCCACGTCCTTGAAGCCCACGCCGGTGTCGGCCTCGGCCTGCACCTTGGCGCGCGTCTTCCCGAAGCTCATGACGCTCTGCGGGCCCTGGCCAATGCCGCCGGCCATCCTCCGCATCATGAAGCTCCAGAAGAAGATGAAGAGGCCCAGGGGCACCAGCCATATCCACAGCGCCTCGCCGAGGCCGGACTGCGGCACCGCCTCGTACTGGATGCCCTTCTCCTGGAGGAGGTTGACGAGTCCCTCGTCACCGGGGACGCGGTATGCCATCCACGGCAGGGCGCTGGGCTCACTGCGCAGCGCGCGGTCCCCCGTCGAGGATGGAGGCGGCTGCGCCGCGGCCGTGTCCTTGAGGAAGCCCTTCACCCACTCGTTGGAAATCTGGACGCGGCTGAAGTTGCCGGCCTCCACCGCGTCGCGGAACTGGCTGTAGCTCACGCGCCGCACGCCCGCGTCCTGGAAGACGTTGCGGAACAGCAGGAAGCCCAGGACCAGCAACAAGATGTAGCCCAGCGGTGAGCCGAGCTTGAAGCCCCGCCCCGGTGTCGGCGTTGGCTTGTCCGTCTTCTTTCCGCGCGGGGCCATACCCGGCGGCAAATCCTGTGGCTTCATCGTCGGCACGCTCGCCCTCCCCCTCCCACTCACAGGGACACCTTGCCCATGTGGGGGCGCCCTGGCTGTGGCCAAAGATGTTCACCAAGGCCAAACCGTCAACCCGGCAGGCGGCCTTCAGGGGCAGGGCAGACCTTTGCGGTGGATCAGCGACATCCCACGACGTAGAGCGGTTGACTGGTGAACTCCGAGCCCAGCAGGTAGCCGTTGCCGTCCTGTAGAAAGGTAATGGCCTCCGCCTGAGCCTGGCTTGCACCCGGCACTTCGACCACCTGCCCCGCGAGGAGGTCTTCCAGGCGGGCGGCGCCCGGCTGTCGCACCTCCCACACGCGGGTGTAGGTGCGCAGCAGCAGCCGCTGGCCGGACGGGTGGAGGGCCGCGGCGGTGGTGGCTCCGTCCAGCCCTTCGGGCACCTCCAGGTTCCGCAGCTTCGTGGCTTTGATTGTCGCCCCCGGCTTCAGCCCATCCAGCGCGAAGACGCCTCCCAGCGAGCCGGGCGTCTTGGTGATGACGGCCAGCCGCCCCGAGCGCGCATCGATGACGAGCGACTCCGCGTCGTGGGGCTCGTCGGGGTACGTGAAGGACAGCACCTCCACCGGCACGGTGGCGTTGGCGAGCGCCTCCGGCTCCGGCAGCCGGTAGATGCGCACCACGTCGCGGCGCTCGAAGTTGTCGCCGATGTCCGCCAGGAAGACGCACGGGCGCGAGTCCCCCGGAGCGCACGGCCCGACGGCCACGTCCTCCACGTCGCGGGGCTCGGCGCCGGTGAGCGTCAGCGTCGCGCGGACGGCGCCGGTGTCGTCGATGGCGAACACCTGGAAGGCATTGCCGGAGTCGTTGTGCGCCCAGAAGACACCGGGGTGGCGCTGGCTGGCGGCGAGGCCGGACAACTCGGGCAGCACGTCCGGCACGGTGCCCGTCTGCCGGGGCTCGCCGTAGAGGGTGCAACCAGGCACGCCGGCCGCGGGCAGCTGGGAGCCGGCATCCGCCGAGACCTCAGGAGGCGGGACGGGCTTGGAGCGCGAGCAGGCGCCGAGCGCGCCCGCGAGCAGGGCCAGGGCCAGCGCCAGTCGAGGCGACACGTCAGGAGTCCAGGTCGAGCAGCTTCGCCAGCGTCTTGGCGTCGGCGTCCGGGAAGCGGTAGGCCGCCATCTCCTCCAGCGTCACCCAGCGGTGGTCGTGCACGCGCAGGTGGCGGATGTTCTGCTCGGGCTCGGCCAGCCGGCAGTGGAAGACGCGGAAGTCGATGTCGTACGTCGGGTACTCGTGGCGGGTGTGCATGGCCTGCTCGAGCACGTGCACGGCCACGCCCATCTCCTCTTGAATCTCCCGGGCCAGGGCGGTGGCATCGTCCTCGCCCTCCTCCACGCGCCCGCCGGGGAACTCCCACAACAGGGGCAGCGAAGCGGTGGGAGGGCGCTGGGTGATGAGGTAGCGCCCCCCGTCGTTCTGGAGCATTGCACCGACGACGCGGACGTGGCGACGGGCCATTCGCTTCTCCTGTCTCCTGCCCAGGGGGATACCGGGGAGGGGCGACCTAACACACCCCCCGGAGCCAATGCCACAGGCCCCTACCGCCAGCGTGCACACGGCGTGGCGGGGCGGCCAGTCCCCGAGTCCGGGCCGCACATTTCCCGGGGACGGAAGGGGGGCTTGCGCGCGGCCCCGGGGCCCTGGCGCAGTGTTGGAGGCCATGCGTCGGGCCGGGGCCATGTGGTGAATTGGATGACGGACGGACCGGATGGCGTCATGCTCGGGGCCATGAACACGAGTCGGAGGGAAAGGGCCGAGGTGCTCGGCGCGGCACTGAAGGCCGCCCGCCAGCAGGCGGGGCTCGGCATGGAGGAGGTCGCCGAGCGGCTGGAGATTCCCGTGGAAGTCCTCGCGCGCGTAGAGCGGGGCGTCATGGTGCCCACCATCTCCACGCTGACGCGGCTGTGTGTGATCCTGAAGCTGGACCCGGACACGCTGCCCGACCTGCCGGAGATGTCGGACTGACTTCTCCCGGGTGGGGCCCTGCCCTTCCCTCTCCGTGAAGCCGCGAGGCCGTGACGCAGGGCCTCCTTCCGTCCGCGCGGCGGACCGGAGAAGATTCTCCGAGTCAGGCGTTCTCGACTCGAATGCGCTGTCCCACCTGTCACCGCCGCGTGGCGGAGCGCTGCCCCCTCCACCCCTCGGCCGAGCCGCGTCCACCGATGGCCCCGGCCCCGCTGCCGGAGGTGACGGGCTTCACCGTGGGTGGTCCCCTGGGGCGCGGCGGTTTCGGGCGCGTGTTCTCCGCCCGCCGCGAGGATGACGGGCGCGAGGTGGCGCTCAAGGTGCTGGAGCCCCTGGCGAGCGAGCGGCTGGAGCGCGAGGTGGAGGCGCTGCGCCGCATCGGTCCACCCGCCGCACCGCGGCTGCTGGGCCAGGGGACGACGCGCGCGGGCGAGCCGCTGGTGGTGATGGAGCGCATCGACGGGCTCACGCTGGCGCGCAGGCTGGCGGAACTGCCCGGGCCGGGTGCGCTGCCATGGGGCGAGGCCGGGCCGCTCATGGTGGCGCTCGCGGAGGCGGTGGCGCATGTGCACGCGGTGGCCGTCGTGCATCGGGACCTCAAGCCGGAGAACGTGATGCTCGCCGGAGCGCGGCTCGTGCTCCTGGACTTCGGGCTGGCGCGGCTGGGGGCGACGGAGGACGCCGAGGCGCCCGCCGTCACGCTGACGCGCACGGGGCAGCGGCTGGGAACGCATGAGTACATGGCACCCGAGCAGTGCCGTGATGCACGGACCATCGATGCGCGCGCGGACCTGTACAGCCTCGGAGTGGTGTTCTTCGAATTGCTGTGCGGACGCCCGCCATTCGTGGGTGACACGGCGGCGGTGTTGCAGGCGCATGTGTCGCGCAGACCTCCGGCGCTGAGGGAGCTGGCGCCATGGCCAGTGCCCGCGCCGGTGGAAGCGCTCGTGCAGCGGTTGCTGGCGAAGGACCCGGAGGAACGGTTCCCGAGCGCGGCGGTCCTGGTGGAGGAGTTGCGGCGCGTGATGGACGCGGCGGCGCGGAGTGGAGAGGCGTCCGCGCCAGTGTCCTCGCGGGATGGAGTGGCCCATGCACCGGGGGCGCAGGGCCCGCGCGAAGTGGCGCTGCTCGGCGTGAAGACGTCGATGGATGCGCCGGCATTGGTTGCGCAGCTCGCGGCGTTCGGCGCGGAGCTGGCGCGGGTGGAAGCAGGACTGACTGTGTTCGCGTTTCCGCATGCGGCCGGTGTGGAGGCCGGACTGCGCGCGGCACTCAAGGCCGCTGAGTCACTGGGGCCGGTGCTTCCGTCCGGTTCGGAGCGCGCCATCCACTGCGCGCCGCTGCGCATCCGCGAGCGGGCCGGGAGGATGACGGTGGGCGGCGCGGCGCTGGAGCGCCCCGAGCGGTGGTGGCCCGCCCCCTCGTCCCTGCCCTCTTCCGTGCATGTCACGGAAGAGGCCCGTGCGCATCTGGGCAACACCGACGTGGGCCGCACACCCGCGGCGGAGGTGGTGCTGCCCACCATCGACACCGTCCTCGGCCGCGAGGCGGAGCTTTCCTGGCTGCGAGATGGCCTCACGCGAATCCGTGAGACGGGCGCGCCTGTACTGCGCACGCTGCTGGGTGAAGAAGGCCTGGGCAAGACGCGGCTGCTCACGGAATGGCACCGTGAGCTTCGGAACACGACAGGTGTCTCCGCCCTCTTCGTGGAGGCCCAGCCCGACGAAGGCAGCGCCAGCGAGAGCGGCCTGCGCAACCTCATCACCACCATTCTCGGCCTGCCGCCGACCACGCCTCCCGATGAGGCCGTTCGCCAGCTCCTCGCGAACGCCGGGCCCACCGCGCATCCCGCCGCGCGACGACAGCTCATCGCGCGTGCACTGGCCTCGCGGATGTGGCAGCTCGCGGCGGAGCGACCGTTCGTGCTGCTCGTGGACGACGCGCACACGCTGGACCCCACCGCGCTCGATGCGCTGGAGCTGGCGACGCTGGCCGGAGTCCATGCACCGCTCTGCGTGGTGCTCGCCGGACGGCATCGGCTGCTGGGTCTGCGTCCGTACTTGGGTGAGCGCGCAAGAGACTCCGCACAGTGGGACCTGCCTCCGCTGCGTGACGACGCGGCCCGCGAGCTGCTGCGCCAGCTCCTCAAGCCCGTGGACCTGCTGGCCGAAGGAGTCCTCCGCGAACTGGTGGACCGCTGTGGCGGCTCACCGCTGCGCATGCTGGAGACGGTGCGTGCCCTGCGAGCAGCCGGAGCCATCCGCGCCCAGGCGGGCGGAGGCAACTACCTCGCGGCGGACGCACTGCACGGACTGGCCGCGGACAGCCCGCGTCCGGACGAACGCCTCGCGGAGCGCAGTCTCGCGGCCCTGCCCTCGGGTCTGCGCTCCCTGCTCCAGGTGGCGGCGCTGCTCGGCGACGAGGTCCGCCTGGAGGAACTGTCCGCGACGCTCGCGCACCTGGAGTCGGACGACGCACTGGACCTGTCCCTGGACCCGGGCGTCGCGCTGGAGCGACTGTCGCGCGCGGGCATGTTGGAGCCGCGCGGCCCTCGACGTTGGCGCTTCGAGCACCCCACCCTGCGCGAGGCCTTTGGCGCACTGCTGCCCACGGCCCTGAAGCGGCGCATCTGTACGGCCGCACTGCGCGCCCTACCGGACGCGCCCGCCACGAGAAGGGCCCGGCTCGCCGAGGGCGCGGGAGATGTGCGGCAGGCACTCGCGCTCCACCACACGCTTGCAGAGTCCGGCCGCCGAGCCCACCGGCTGCTGGAAGCCGAGCGCCACTACTCCGCCGCGCTGGAGTTGCTGCCGCGAGGAGACGACGCCCTCCGTCTGGAGTTGCTGTCCGGCCGCGGGCGCGTGCGCTACCGCTTGCAGCGCATCGACGATGCCCTCGCGGACCTTCGCGCCGCACGTGCGCTCGCGGAGGCGCGCGGCGACGTGGTGCGCGAAGCGGACCTGTTGCTCGAAGAGGCCACCGCGCTCGACTGGCAGGATGACCCGGAGGGCTCCACGGCCCTGCTGGAGCAGGCCCTCCGCTGCCTCGGCGACGCTGTCCCTCCCGAGCTGGCCGCACGCCACGCACTGGCCAAGGCCCGCGTCGTCGTGAGGAGCGAGGACATCAGCGGCGCGGTGCCTCCCCTGGAGCGGGCCGTCGAAGCCGCACGTGCTGGAGGCGACGCGGAGACGGAGGCGATTGCGCTGTCCATGCTCGGAGCGATGCTCGCGTGGACGGGGCACCTGGAGGACGCGGCGAGGCGCTTCGATGAGGCGATTGCCCTCTGCGAATCCACCGGAGACACGTTGCACCTGGGCGTGGCCCTCAACAATCGCATGGTGTTGCATGTGCAACGCCGTGACGCGGCGGGCGCGAGGGCGGACCTGGAGCGCGCCGTGTCCCTCGGCCGCGAGCTGGGCAACGTGCAGATTGAGCGGACCTCGGCCTTCAACCTCGCGCTGCTGCTCGGCTACCAGGGGCGGGCCGCGGAGGCACTGCCCCTGGCCCGTCGCGCGGGAGTGCTCAGCCAGCGCTTCTTCCCGGGCTCCATGGCGCAGGACGCGCTGCTCGTGGCGCGCCTGTGCTGCGAGCTGGGCGACATGCCGGAGGCATCGCGCCAGCTCACCTGGCTGGAGGAACCCTCCACGCAATCGAGGCTCCTCCCCGGAGACCGGTTGATGCTGTCCGTGGTCCACCGCGTGGTGGGCGAAGCACGAGGCACGCAGTCCTATGCCGCGCCGGACTGGGCCGCGCTGGTGGAAGCCGCGCGCCAGCAGTCCACCCCGGACGAGCGCTTGGAGATCCTCGTCTGGGCCGCGCGAGCAGCAAGGGCCGCCGGAGACGACGCCACGGTCCGGGCCCGCGTGCAGGAGGTGGAAGCCACCGTGCACGAGGCGCCCCTCTGGACGGAGCGGGTGCGAGCACTCGCGCAGGAGGCACGCGAACCCTCCTGAGTGCCCCGGCCCGTGCTAGCAGGGGAAGACGACGCGGGAGACGGAGGGTCCATGGCCGGAGCACCCCCACGTGACGACGCAGCGCCCGGAGCTGAGCTCTCCCTGTACGGAGACGCGCTGGAGCCCGGAGCGCTGGTGGGCCCCTGGGTGGTGGAGGCTCGCGTCCATCCCGGCGTCACCGCGTGGCTCTACCGCGCGAGCCACATCTCCACGCGCGCCCCCGCCGCGCTCAAGGTGGTGCGCGAGCAGTTCAACCACGTGAGCGAGGTCCTCCGCCGCTTCAAGCAGGAAGCGGACACGCTTCAAGCACTCCGCCATCCGCACATCGTCGAGGTGCTGGAGTACGGCGAGCTGCGTGACGGCCGGCCGTGGCTCGCGATGGAGTGGCTGGAGGGAGAGAGCGTGGACCAGTGGCTTGCGCACCGGGGCCCCTTCTCCGCCGCAGAGGCACTCACGGTGATGGAGGAGCTCGGCGGAGCGCTGCACCTCGCGCACGGCCGGGGCGTGCTGCACCGCGACCTCAAGGCGCAGAACGTGATGGTCCTCCCGCGAGCGGAGGGCTTCACCGTGAAGCTCGTGGACTTCGGCATCGCACGTGTCCAGCCGCCTGAAGGACTCTCCGGCCTGACGACGGGTGGCGCCGTGCTCGGCACGCCCGTGGCGATGGCTCCGGAGCAGATTCGTGGGCAGGCCGTGGACGCGCGCACGGACCTGTATGCGCTCGGTGTCCTGCTCTACCAGTTGCTCACGGGGCGTCTTCCCTTCGAGGGCACCAGTGCCGTGGAGGTAGAGGAGCAGCATCTGCACGCCCCTCCCCCGCGCCTGGGCGAGCGGGTGCAGGCACCTCCCGCACTGGAAGCCGTGGTGCAGCGCTGCCTCGCGAAGGGCCCCGAGGACCGCTGGCGGGACGTGCCCACGTTCCTCGATGCCCTGCGCGCGGCGCTCGTTCCCGCCACCGCCGTGCCATGGGCCGCGGGCATCTACGTGGACGTGCGGTTCCCGGAGTCACACGAAGAACCCACGGACGAGGAACTCGACGCAAGGGATGCCGCGCTAGACGCGGCCCGTGGCGTGCTCGAAGCCGAGGGGTGGATGTTCGCGCTGGAGGGAGGCAACGCCCTGCTGGCATGGCGCCTGCTGCCCGGTGAAGCCAGTGGAGCCCGAGCGCAATCCGAGAAAGAGGCACGAAGCCACGCGGAAACAGTCCTCACCAGGGCGGTCAAAGCCACCAGCTCCATGGCCGAGGTACGCGTCTACGCGCACGCCGCTCCGAGCGAAGTCACTCCGGATGCCCAGGGACGCCCCCGCCTCACCGGAGGTGAGCTGTTGAAGCTGGAGCGCTGGGCCAGGGGCGGCGCGGCAGGAACGCTAACGTCGATCGGGCTACGATTCGAACGCGCAACTACCGGCACTTCACCTGTCAATTCTTGACCTCCAACGGGAGTGTCGCGCACTGCATGCCTGACTGCCCTGTTAGACAGTTCTCGACTGATGGGCATGAGCGTCTGCTTCCCTCATGCCCGTCATCATTCGAGGCCGCCGAGTCATTTTCCTCCAGTCCAAGCCTGGCGACGGGCCTCAGCCGGTGAAGCTTCCGCCGTGCAAGTACTGCGGGAAGCCAGGACACCCGTTCACGCCGAAATGGGGAAGCCACCTGGGAAACTCGATGTTGCTGAGCAATACCATACTTCAAGGCAGAGAGCCGGAGTGTCACCCCTGGTACACGGGGCGCTGGTCCATCGCCGCGCACCACCTCATCTGCTCGGAAGCCATGGCCGACGACGAGGATTGGGCGACGTACTGCCGGCTATTTGGCTACGACATCAACCGCAGATGGAACGGCGTCATGCTGCCGTCGAGGATGGAAATCGCCTGTCAGCTGCGTGTGCCCCTCCACCGCGGCAATCACGCAGGGGGTTGGGCACATGACGTCCAGATGGCCTACCCGAAGGCTGTGTCCGCCAAGCTCTCGGAGGTGGCTGACCTGATTGAGTCGGGCGCCTTCTGCTCCGAGCCTGACGCGTTGGTACGCGAACTGGACGCGTTGAGTGCGTCCATTCTGGTGAAGGTAGCGAGCTTCACGTGGACGCTGAGCAGCGATGGGCTCGACTATCGCGAGGGCGGAGCCGGGTGCTCGGGCGTGCGCAGCATCACCGACAAGCCTCAGCGCACGTGCCCTCAGCGGCGACGTCATGGGGCAGTGCATGGCGTCAGCCGGAGCCCCCTCGTGCGGCGCGCCCTGGTAGCTGGGGAGTAGCCATGCAGCGCGACTACTTCGTCATCGAGCGGGCCGCGTCCACCGCCCAACCGCTGTTGGGGTGGGCCCAGAGCGCGAGCATGTTCCGCAAGGGCAAGCCGGTGAGCGTGTCCGAGCCGATTCGGCTTCGCCTCGCGGAACCAGTGCCGCCCGCCCCCGTCATGGTGGACCACCACAGCCTGCCGGCGCCGGTAGTGTCGCAGCGCCTCATGCAAGTGCTGGCACAGCTCGAGCTACCCGGTGTCCAACTCGTGCCGGCGGATGTGCCGGTGAGGGAAGCAGTGCTGCGCTACTGGCTGGTGCACGTCTACAACAGGCTGGCCTGCCTGGACCGGCGCCGGTCCGTCTTCACCGCGTCGCCCAGTGGGCTGCTGCTGACGAGTCTGGACTCGCTGGTGCTGGACGAGGACGTGCTGTCGAACATTCCCTTGGAGCAGCGACTCGTCTTCGTACTCGGAGAGTCGACGTCCGTGTACCTCTTCCACCGCACGGTGGTGGACCGGGTGATGAGCCTCACCCCTCCGCCAGAAGGACTGCGCTTCATTTCGGTGCCGGATTGGAACGACTCGACCGGCTTCCGCTGAGCTATCTCACCCCACGAGCCGCGCAGGCTCACTCGGGCGCAGGCTCTCTTCGATGTAGCGCACGAGCGTGGACGTCAGCCGCTTGCGCTCACCACTCTCGCCGAAGATGGCGAGCTCGATATCGCCCAGGTCCGGGAACCCATCCTCGGACGAGAGCGGCACCAGCCCACCCGACACGGCGCTCTCCGGCAGCACAGCCACACCGAGCCCCGCCTGCGCCGCCGCGATGACGCCCATGACGCTCTCGCTCGTGTAGATGACGCGCCACGGCCGGCCGATGGACTCCAGCGCCGCGAGCCCGCGCGAGCGGAAGACGCACGACGGCGGCAGCGAGCACAGCGGCAGCGCGGACTCCGCGTCAGGCCGGAACCACTGCGCCGCCGCCCACCGCAGCCGCTCGCGCCGCACGACGCGACCTCCCTGGCGCGGGTGGTCCCTCCGGGCAATCGCCACATCCAGCTCGCCGCGTTCGAGCAGCTCGAACAGGTTGTCGTTCAGCCCGACCTTCACCTGGATATGCACGCGCGGATACGCCTGCGTGAAGCGCGACAGCACGCGAGGCAGGTGGTGCGGCACGAAGTACTCCGCGACCCCGAGCCGCAGCTCGCCCTCGTTGTCCGGCTCGCTGAAGCGCTGAACCGTCTCGTCATTCAGCTTGAGAATCTGCCGCGCATAGCTCAGCAGCAGCTCCCCATCCCGAGTCAGCACCGGCGAGCGGCTGCTCCGGTCGAACACCTGCCGCTCCAGCAGGTCCTCCAGCCGCTTGATGCGGATGCTCATCGCCGCCTGCGTCCGTCCGAGCCTCGCTCCGGCGGCGGTGAACCCACCCGCGTCCACCACCGTCACGAACGCCCGCAACAGCTCCATGTCCAGGTCGGTGTAGCGCACCCCTTCGATATGCGTCCCTTATCCTGAGCATGTCAACTATCAATGGCCGCTATCACGCGAAGACCCCCATTCTTCCGCCCGAACGCTGTCCCCCCGAGGAAGAACATGAAAGCCATCGCCTACCGCCAGTCGCTGCCCATCGAGCACCCCGAGAGCCTCATCGACATCGAGCTCCCCACCCCGAAGCCCACGGGGCGCGAAATCCTCGTCCGCGTCGAGGCCATCTCGGTGAACCCGGTGGACTACAAGATTCGCAAGAACGTCGACCCGAAGGGGCAGAACAAGGTGCTCGGCTGGGACGCGGCGGGCACCGTCATCGCCGTGGGCCCGGACGCCACGCTCTTCAAGCCGGGCGACGAGGTCTACTACGCGGGCGCGCTGGAGAAGCCCGGCACCAACATGCAGCAGCACCTGGTGGATGAGCGCATCGTCGGCCGCAAGCCGAAGTCGCTCACCTTCGCCCATGCCGCCGCGATTCCGCTCACCGCCATCACCGCGTGGGAGCTGCTGTTCGACCGGCTCCGTATCCGCATCGGCAAGCCGCTCGACGCAGGCTCCGTGCTCGTCCTCGGTGGCGCGGGCGGCGTGGGCTCCATCGCCATCCAGCTCGCGCGGCGCCTCACGGGCCTGACGGTGTTCGCCACCGCGTCCCGCGCCGAGTCCGAGAAGTGGGTCCGCGACATGGGCGCGCACCACGTCATCGACCACACGAAGCCCTGGGTGGAGCAGGTGAAGGCCGTGGCGCCGCGAGGCGTGGACTACGTGCTGGGCCTCACGCACACGGAGCAGCACTTCGACTCCATCGTCGATGCGATTGCCCCCCAGGGCGCGCTCGGCCTCATCGACGAGTCGTCCACCCCGCTGCCCATCCTCAAGCTCAAGTCCAAGAGCATCTCCATCCACTGGGAGCTGATGTTCACCCGCCCCCGCTGGGAGACGCCGGACATGATTGCGCAGCACCACCTGCTCAACGAGGTGGCGGACCTGGTGGACGCCGGAGTCCTGCGCACCACGCTCACCGCCGACTACGGCGCCATCAACGCCGCCAACCTGAAGCGTGCGCACGCGCAGGTGGAGAGCGGGCGCACCATCGGCAAGATTGTCCTCAGCGGCTTCTGACCGCGACAGGCCTCACCTTCCGGCGCGGGCTCAGGTGCGCAGCCCGTGCCGGCGCAACAGCCGGTACAGGTACACGCGGTCCATGTCCGCGGCGGTAGCGGCCTGCGACACCTTGCCGCCGTGCAGCTTGAGGAGCGCGTCGAGGTACTCGCGCTCGAACGCCTCCAGCGCGCGGCGGCGGGCCTCGGCGTAGGGCTGCTTCGGGTCCACGAGGCTGCGCAGCACGCCCTGCGGATTCACGTCCTCGGTGGCCGGAGGCATGGCGTCCTGGAAGACGAGGCAGCGCTCCAGGTGGTTGCGCAACTCGCGCACGTTGCCGGGCCAGGCCGCGTGCTGGAGCTGGGCGATGAACTCCGGAGTGCTCAGCGCCTCCACCTGCGCGGCGTCCGCGCCGAAGGCCGCGAGGATGCGCTGGGCGATGAGCGGGATGTCCTCGGGCCGCTCGCGCAGCGCGGGGATGAGGATGCGCACCACCGCGAGCCGGAAGAACAGGTCCGGCCGGAAGCGGCCCGCGTTCACCTCCGCGCGCAAGTCCCGGTGCGTGGCGGCGATGACGCGCACGTTGACGGGCTGGTACGCGTTGGCGCCCAGGCGGCGAATCTCGCGGTCCTCCAGCACGCGCAGCAGCTTCGGCTGGAGCTCTGCGGGCAGCTCGCCAATCTCGTCGAGGAAGATGGTGCCGCCGTCCGCCTCCTCGAAGGCGCCCACGCGGCGCTGGAGCGCGCCGGTGAAGGCGCCCTTCTCGTGACCGAACAGCTCACTCTCCAGCAGGTTGCCGGGGATGGCGCCGCAGTCCACGGTGAGGAATGGCCCCGACGCGCGAGCGCTCGCGCGGTGGATGGCCAGCGCCGCGCGGCTCTTGCCGGTGCCCGTCTCCCCTTCCAGCAGCACGGTGGCGTCGCTAGCGGCGGCGCGCTCCATCAGCGCGAAGCTGGCGCGCGTCACCGCGGCATGGCCCACCAGCTCGCCGAAGGTGGTGCGCTCGGAGATGAGGAGCCGGTTGCTCTCGGAGCTGAAGTCGAAGCGCACGCTGACACGGCCCAGGCGCAGCACGCTGCCGCCGCGCAGCCACGCCTCGCGCACGTGGACGCCGTCGAGCACCGTGCCGTTGCGGCTGTCCAAATCACGCACGCGCGCGCCGTCGCGGTCGACCTTCACCTCGCAGTGGAAGCGCGACACGGTGGGCTCGTCGAGGACGAGGTCATTGAGCGCGTGCGAGCCGATGGAGAAGGTGTCCGCGTTGGAGTCCTTGGCGTGGCCGGGTTGCGGGCCTTCGAGGACGGTGAAGCGGAAGCGGCGGACGGCGCCGGAGAAGCCCGGCCGGCCCTCGCCGATGGGCCGGGTCTGCTGGACGTCCTCGGAGCCTTCGGGTGGCCGGCCCGCTCCCGAAGGTCGCTCGGAGTTGCTCATGGGCGACACACGTTATCACGCTAGAGTGGGGCCCATGGCCTCCCTCCATTTCCTCGGTGCCGCCGGTACGGTGACCGGCTCCAAGTTCCTCCTCGAGCACGACGGCTGGAAGGTGCTCGTGGACTGCGGTCTCTTCCAGGGGCAGAAGGAGCTCCGTCGGCGGAACTGGCAGCCGCTCCCCTTCCCGCCTTCCCAACTGGACGCCATCGTCCTCACGCACGCTCACATCGACCACACGGGGGGCCTGCCCAGGGTGGTACGCGACGGCTACAAGGGCCCCGTGTACGCCACCTCCGGCACGCGCGACCTGGCGGCCCTGCTGCTGCCGGACTCGGCACACCTGCAGGAGGAGGAGGCGCGCTATGCGAACAAGGAGGGCTTCTCCAAGCACCACCCCGCGCTGCCGCTCTACACGGTGTCGGACGCGGAGCGGGCGGTGGGGCTCCTGGAGACGTTCGGCTACGAGCGACCGAAGGAAATCCTCCCGGGCATCACCCTGACCTTCTACCGGGCGGGCCACATCCTCGGCTCGGCTGTGTGCGTCTTCGACCTGAAGAGCACGCGGCAGCGCGTGGTGTTCACTGGAGACCTCGGCCGCTACGAGGCGCCCATCCTGAGAGACCCGCAGAGCGTGGCCTCGGCGACGACGCTGGTGGTGGAGAGCACCTACGGGGACCGGCAGCACGGCGAGACGAACCCGATGGAGGCGCTGGCCGAGGTGGTGCGTGGCACCTTCGAGCGCGGCGGCGTGCTGGTGATTCCCGCCTTCGCGGTGGGCCGTACACAGGAGCTGCTCTACTTCCTGCGCCAGTTGGAGGACGAGAAGCGCATCCCGGTGGTGGACGTGTTCGTGGACTCGCCGATGGCGTGTGACGCGACGCCCATCTACCTGGCGCACTCCGAGGAGCACGACCTCGTCATGAGGTCGCTGGTGGAGCGCGGGGCGTCTCCGCTGGCCACGCGGCGCACGAAGTTCGTGACGTCGCCCAACGAGAGCAAGCGGCTGAACATGCACGAGGGCCCGGCGATCATCATCTCCGCGTCGGGCATGGCCACGGGCGGGCGCGTGCTGCACCACCTGAAGCACCGGCTCCCGGACCCGAACAACACGGTGCTGTTCGTGGGCTACCAGTCGGTGGGCTCGCGCGGGCGGCGGCTGTTGGATGGCGAGAACGAGGTTCGCATCCACGGGCAGATGGTGCCGGTGGGGGCGGAGATTCGCTCGGTGAGCGGCTTCTCCGCACACGCGGACTGGACGGAGACGATGCGCTGGATGGAGGGCTTCGAGTCGCCTCCCCGACAGACGCTCCTCGTCCACGGCGAGCCCGAGGCCCTGGAGGGCCTCCGCCAGCGCGTCCAGGCCAAGGGTTGGAAGGCGTACGTGCCGGGGTACCTGGAGAAGGTGGAGCTGGAATTGGTTGCGTAGTGCGCCCTGAGCCCGGTGCTATCTTCCGCGCGCCATGGCTCAGCCCCTCTTTTCCTCGGTCTCCAACGAACTCGACTTCCCCGCCGACGAGCGCCGCATCCTTTCCTTCTGGAAGGAGCGGCGAATCTTCGAGCGAACGCTCGAGGGCCGCGAGGGGGCCCCCAGCTTCGTCTTCTACGAGGGCCCGCCCACCGCGAACGGCCTGCCGCACAACGGCCACGTCCTCACCCGCGTCATCAAGGACCTCTTCCCCCGCTACCAGACGATGCGCGGGCACTACGTCCCCCGCAAGGCCGGCTGGGACACCCACGGCCTGCCCGTGGAGGTGGAGGTCGAGAAGGAACTGCGCATCCACGGCAAGGCCGAAATCGAGCGCTACGGCGTGGAGCCCTTCACCGAGCGCTGCATCGAGTCCGTCTTCCGCTACACCACCGAATGGGAGCGCCTCACCGAGCGCATCGGCTTCTGGGTGGACCTCAAGACGGCCTACGTCACCTACCACCGCAGCTTCGTGGAGAGCGTGTGGTGGGCGTTGGCCGAGCTGTACAAGAAGGGCCTGCTCTACCAGGGCCACAAGGTGGTGTGGTGGTGGCCGCAGGGCGGCACCGCGCTGAGCGCCGCCGAGGTGGGCCTCGGCTACAAGACGGTGGACGACCCGAGCGTCTATGTCGCCTTCCCGCTGCGTGACGCGCCGGACACCTCGCTCCTCATCTGGACGACCACGCCCTGGACGCTGCCGTCCAACATGTACGCGGCCGTCAACCCGTCCGTGGACTACGTCACCGTGGACACGGGGGACCGCAAGCTCATCCTCGCCGCCGCGCTGCGCGAGGAATTGGCGAAGAAGCTCAAGAAGGACCTGCCCGTGCTCGCCACGCAGAAGGGCAGCGCGCTGGTGGGCAAGCGCTACACCCCGCCCTTCGACCTCTACTTCAAGCGCGCCGGCAACACGGAGCTGCCGCTGAAGGACGGCGGCAAGGATGCGATGGCGTGGCGCGTGGTGGGCGCGGACTACGTCACGCTCGACAGCGGCACGGGCATCGTCCACACCGCGCCGGCCTTCGGCGAGGACGACTACGAGACGTTCCGCCGGGACAGGCAGCGTTTCGCCAACCCGGACGCGCTGGAAATCTTCTGCGCGGTGAAGCCGGACGGCACCTTCGTGGAGGACGTGCCGTTCGTCGCCGGCCGCTTCGTGAAGGACGCGGACAAGGACATCCAGCGCAACCTCAAGGAGCGCGGGCTCCAGCTGCTCGCCGAGCAGTACAAGCACGAGTACCCGTTCTGCTGGCGCGCGGACAACGACCCGCTCATCCAGTTCGCCCGGCCCGCCTGGTACATCCGCACCACGTCGGTGAAGGACAAGGCCATCGCCAACAACCGCGCCGTCAACTGGGTGCCCGAGCACATCAAGGAGGGCCGCTTCGGCGACTTCCTCGCCAACAACGTGGACTGGGCCCTCTCGCGCGAGCGCTACTGGGGCACGCCGCTGCCGCTGTGGATTCACTCGGAGACCGGTGAGGTGGAGGCGATTCCCTCGCTCCAGGCCCTGCGTGAGAAGCCGGGCAACAACCTGGCCGAGGTGGAGGCGGAGCTGAAGGCCTTCCTCGCCGGCAAGCCGCACGAGGCCAACACCGAGCACCTCATCGTCCACAAGCCGTGGATCGACAAGGTGACGTACCAGAAGCCCGGCACGTCGGGACGCTTCGCACGCGTGCCCGAGGTCGTCGACGTGTGGTTCGACTCGGGCTGCATGCCCTTCGCGCAGTGGGGCTTCCCGCACGCGCCGGGCTCGCGCGAGACGTTCAACCGCACCTTCCCCGCGGACTTCATCTCCGAGGCCATCGACCAGACGCGCGGCTGGTTCTACTCGCTGCTGATGGTGAGCACGCTCGTCTTCGACGAGGAGACGCAAGCGCGCATGGGCGTCACGCCCCCGCGCGGCTGGCCGCAGCCGTACAAGAACTGCATCGTGCTCGGGCACGTCTCGGACAAGGACGGCAAGAAGGAGTCCAAGTCCAAGGGCAACTACACCCCGCCGGAAATCATCCTCGATGAAGTCCGCATGGACTTCGCGGTCCTGACGGCCGCGGAGGCCGGCATGCCCGGCGAGCCCGGCGTGGCGCTCATCGCCCGCGAGGACCTGGAGGGACTCGACCTGCAGGAGGGCGCGAAGGTGCAGCTCTTCCGCCCGGACCGGCCGGACAGCGCCATCACCGTCACGCTGAAGGTGCACAAGAAGCTCAAGCGCCGCGTGGCGCTGCTCGCTCCGGTGGAGCTGCAGGCGCTCGGCGTGGCGCCCTCCGCTCGCGGGGCGGACGTCATGCCGGTGGAGGTGCCCCGGCTCGCTCCTTCCGAGCGCGTGGTGCTGAAGGACCCGACCTCCCGCGCGCCCGGCGCGGATGCGTTCCGCTGGTTCTTCTACGCGGCGAGCCCGTCGTGGTCCAACACGCGCCACTCGCTGGCGAACGTGCGGCTCCTGCAGAAGGACTTCCAGGTCAAGCTGCGCAACGTCTACTCGTTCTTCACCATCTACGCGAACATCGACGGCTTCAACCCGGCGGCGGGCAATGCGGACGCCACCGAGGCGCCGTGGAAGGCAGTGCGGAAAAGCCAGGGCTGGCGCGAGGTAAAGGAGCGCTCCGTCCTCGACCGGTGGATTCTCTCGGAGGTGCAGTTCGCCCTCCGCGAGGTGTCGAAGGCCCTGGACACGTACCAGGTCTATGACGCGGCCCAGCGGATGGTGGCGCTCGTGGACGCGCTGTCCAACTGGTACGTGCGCCGCGGCCGTCCGCGCTACTGGGCGCCGGGCTTCGAGCAGGACAAGCGGGACGCGTACTTCACGCTGTACGAGGCGCTCACCACCATCGCCGCGATGTCCGCGCCGTTCATCCCCTTCTTCGCGGACGAGCTGTGGAGCAACCTCGTTCGCAATCCGTGGCCGAAGTCCCAGCCGGAGAGCGTGCACCTGGCGGGCTTCCCGGAGGTGGACGAGCGCCTGATGGACGAGGGGCTCGCGGCGGAGATGGGCGCGGTGCGCGAGCTGGTGTCGCTGGGCCTCAAGGTGCGCACGGACAACAAGCTCAAGGTGCGCCAGCCGCTGTCGCGCGCGGACGTCATCCTCGCGCGCAAGGAGCTGACGGAGCGCGTGGCGATGTACCGAGAGTTGATTGCGGACGAGCTGAACGTGCACGAGGTGCGCTTCCTGGAGCCGGGCAGCAAGGAGGCGGACGTGGTGCGCTACCGCGTGCGTCCCAACCTGCGCGCGGTGGGCAGCCGGCTCGGGCCCAAGCTGGCGCCGGTGCGCAAGGCGTTCGACTCGGCGGATGGGCGCGCGCTGCACGGCGAGCTGCTGCGCACGGGCCGCGTGGCGATGAACGTGGCTGGCGAGGACATGGTGTTCCCGGCGGAGGAGCTGGAGACGCTGGTGGAGGCCACGCCGGGCTACGCGGCGGCGGGCGCGGGCGTCGGCGTGGTGGTGCTGGCCACCGAGCTGACGGAGGCGCTGGTGGACGAGGGCCTCGTGCGCGAGCTGCTGGCTCGCGTGCAGGGCGCGCGCAAGGACATGGAGCTCGGCTACACGGACCGCATCCGGCTGTGGGTGGACGGTGACGCCCGCGTGAAGCGCGTGACGGACGAGGCCCGCGACCTCATCTCCCGCGAGACGCTGGCGGCGGAAATCCACGTCGGCCCCGAGGGGCTCACGGGCAAGGAGGAAGAGGTCAGCCTCAACGGCCTGCCCGCGCGCATCCGCGTCGAGCGAGGCTGAACGCGGCACGAGGCATGAGGGTGGACGCCTGACGTAGCGGCCGGATTCGTCCGGGCGCATGGAACCGTGAAGGGCCCGCGAGCGTCCTGGAAGGCACTCGCGGAGGTCCATCGTGCTGCCCACCCTCGTGCTGAGCCTTCTCGCCGCGACGTCCGTGCCGGCGTTGGAGGTCGAGGTCTTCGTGCCGCTGTGCGACAACGCCTTGATTGCCTGTGGCCGTAGCGCCGCGGGAGCTCCCCGCGCCCTGGAGACGAACCTGTACTGGGGCGCGGCTTACGGCGCGGAGCGCTTCCTCTCCCGGGCCCCCGGGTTCCGGGTTCAAAGCCGCGATGATGGCCCTGCGGGCTCTGCGGTGCTGCGCGAACTCGTCATCGAGCGGGCTGCCTCCCACGGCGAGCGGGCCGTCCGGCTCAAGCTTCATGCCTATGCGGGAGACCGCATCGACGATGCGCTGGAGGCTTTCCTGCGCGCCGCCGCAGGAGCGAGCCAGTCTGACCTCGTGGTCTGGGCCGGACATGACCGGCTCATGGACCGGGCCGCGCCGACAATCCAGCCCCTCCCGGGCGCCACGCCGAAGCCCGTCGTGGTCCTGGCCTGCATGAGCGAGCAGTTCTTCGGACCGGTGCTGCAGTCACTCGGGGTTCGGCCCGTCGTCCTCACCCGGACGCTGATGGCGCCCGAGGCCTACCTTCTCGAAGCATTGGCTTCCGCCATTGCACGGCACGGTCTCTCGGAAGTAGCCGCAGTGCGCACCGCGCTCGTGGACGCCTACGCCCGATACCAGCGAATCAGCCCCCGTGCGGCCAGTTCGGTGTTTTCCAAGGTGCACGAAGGGAAGTAGCCCGGTATGCCTACCCGATGGTGAGCAGCCCGATGGTCCCGGGCTGAACCTGCCCGAGCCATTCCCGAGCCTGGGCCAGGGCCGCCTTGATGGCCTCGATGTGCATGGGGTCGGCGCTTCCGTGCTCCGACTCCAGGAACTCAGCCACCTCCTGCGGATTTAACTCCGTTTAATTCAACCCGAGCCGGGTCTGCTGCGACACATGGATGGAAGCTCCCGTCCGAGAGGTCGCCCGCGATGATTCAGCTCACCCGCACCCCGCCGCCACCCCAGCCCCTCCGCAAGGAGCCCACGCCCGCCCCGGCTCCTCCGGCGCCGAAGCCCGTGGCGGTGCCTCAGCAGCGCGCGAGCACGTTCGAACAGGCGGCGCCCGTGCCCCAGCCGGTGGCCAGCAACCTCCACACGGAGACGCTGGGCGACGGCCAGGCCAACTGCCTGGAAAAGGCCGTGGGCCTCGCCCGCCCGGGCGATTCCATCATCCTCCTCAACGATTCGAGGGATGGCGTCGGCCACGCGCTCGTGCGCAAGCCGGACGGCTCCGTGGTGGACCCCAACCACCCCGAGGTGCGTTACGAGACGCTGGGCCAGTGGCAGGCCCTGCACCCCAGCTACACCCAGCCCGTGTCCGTCCCCGCCGCCCAGGTGCGGCAGGTGCTCTCCGTGCCTCCCGGCGAAACGCGCGAGGCGCTCATCCGGAGCCTCGGGTTGTCCGGCGTCGCGAGCCGGCAGGTGGCGGACGATGAGCGCTGGGTCTCTCCCTCCGGCGGCGTCAACATCCGCGGTGGCCCGGGCACCAACAACGGAGTCATCGCGGGCCAGGGCGCGGGCGACAAGATGCGGGTGCTCGGGCAGAACGAGGACGGCACCTGGCTGAACGTGGAGCTCCAGGACGGCACCGTGGGCTGGGTGTCCGCGTCGCTCGTCACGGATACCACCGCCCCGGAACCCCCTCCTCCGCCGCGCTTCCCCGAATGGATGGTGGAGGGCACCCGGCCTCCCGACCTGGACCCGCACCTCTGGAACGCCATGGGCCAGGAGGGCCAGGAGCGCTATATCCGGGAGCAGCGCGAGCGGGCCGTCGCCCAGGACTGGCCGATGCCGGACTTCGACGTCAACGGCCCACCGCCACCCAACATCGACGTGCGGACGTGGCACCACCTGCCGCCCGAGGACCGGCAGGCCATCTTCCAGGAACAGTGGCAGGCAGCCATCCGCGAGCAGACGGACCTCCTCTTCAACGGCATCCCCGAGGGCGGCGTGAGCGTGCAGCATCCCTTCCTCGGCGCGGACAGCGAGCTGGGCCGGGGACAGGTGGGCCAGTGGAGCCGCTACGCGGTGCAGGCGGGCTCCGCCGCGCAGTACTTCAACCTGCAGAAGGTCTTCGGCGAGGGCTGGCCCACGACGCACTACAACCTGTGCGGCCCGCTCGCGGTGGGGGCCTCGCTCGGCCTGACGCCGCAGCAGGCGCTCCGGCTCTTCAAGGACTCCGACGGAGCCAACAGCGAGAGCGCGCTCAAGAGCCGCACGACGACGTCCGGTTCGCAGCTGATGAAGATGTACGAGGCCGCGGGCTGGACGTCGGAGTACCAGGCGAACCAGCTCCCCGAGCCGCGAGAAATGGCGCAGCTCCTCGCTGACGGTAAGCAGCTCATCGCGCTGGTGAACATCGACACCAAGGGCGCGGACGGGATGCTGCGCGACTACGACGACAGCACGAAGCAGGTGGCGCACTGGGTGAACGTGCGCGCGGTGGAGGAGACCGCCAGCGGAGAGTGGATGGTCCGCGTCTACAACCCCTTCGAGAACCGCGAGGAGGTCTACTCGTGGGACGAGTTCCAGGAGTCGTGGAACAAGACGGGCGGCGTCGACGAGGAGGGCAACTCCTGGTTCAACCAGCCCTACGGCCTGGTCGTCGCCACGCCTCCAGAGGAGTAACGGGGCTCGCGCGCTACCGCTCCGGGCGGAGATGGCGCTCATGTATCGCGGATTTAACTCGGCTTAATTCACCCTGCTCCGGGCTCGTTGCGACAACTGGATGAGAGGTTTTCAGCCAGAGGTCGCCAGCGATGATTCAGTTTCCCCGCGTCCCGACGACGTCCCAGTCCGCCCGCAACGAGCCCGAGCCCGCCCCGGCCCCTCCGCCGCCTCCTCCCCCACCGCCGCCCGCTCCGCCGAAGGACGTGAGCACCTTCGAGGCTCGCGGCCCCGGGAAGCCGGTGGCCAGCAACCTCCACACGGAGAAGCTGGGGGACGGCAACGCCAACTGCCTGGAGAAGGCCGTGGGCCTCGCCCGTCCAGGGGACACGCTCGTCCTGCTCAACGACTCGCGCGACGGCATCGGCCACGCGCTGGTGCGCAAGCCGGACGGCTCCGTGGTGGACCCCAACCACCCCGAGGTGCGCTACCAGACGCTGGGCCAGTGGCAGGCCCTGCACCCGAGCTACACCCAGCCCGTGTCCGTTCCGGCGGCCCAGGTGCGGCAGGTGCTGTCCACGCCTCCGGGCGAGAAGCGCGAAGCCCTCATCCAGAGCCTTGGGCTGTCCGGCGTGGCGAACCGACAGGTGGCGGACGGTGAGCGCTGGGTCACCCCGACGGATACCATCAAGGTTCGCAGCGGGCCGGGCACCGGCAACGAGAAAATCGGGAGGCAGACCCCCACGGACAAGATGCAGGTGCTCGGTCAGAACAAGGACGGCACCTGGCTGAACGTGAGACTCCAGGATGGCACCGAGGGCTGGGTGTCCGCGACGTACGTCAAGGACACCTCCGCGCCCCTGCCCCCTCCTCCTCCGCGCTTTGACGACTGGCTCGTGCGGGGCACCTGCCCTCCCCACGTGGCCCCCGACACCTGGGAGAAGCTGTCCCCGAAGGAGCAGGCGGAGCGCATCCAGGCCGAGCGCGAGAAGGCGGTGGCCGAGGCCTGGCCGCAGCCGGACTTCGACGTCAACGGTCCACCGCCGCCATCCATCGATGCGCAGACGTGGCACCACCTGCCCCCCGAGGACCGTCAGGCCATCTTCCAGGAGCAGTGGCAGGCCGCCATCCGCGAGCAGACGAACCTGCTCTTCAACGGCATCGACCCGGGTGGCGTGCGCGTGGAGCACCCCTTCCTCGGCGTGGACAGTGAGCTGGGCCGGGGGCGGGTGGGCGAGTGGAGCCGCTACGCCGCGCAGGGCGGCACCGCCGCGCAGTACTTCAACCTGCAGGAGGTCTTCGGCAAGGGCTGGCCCACGGTGCACAACAACCTGTGCGGGCCGCTCGCGGTGGGGGCCTCGCTCGGCCTGACACCGCAGCAGTCGCTGCGACTCTTCAAGGACTCCGATGTCGCAAACAACAGCGAGGGGGCGCTCAAGAGTGGCACGACGACCGACAAGCTCCAGTTGATGGAGATGTACGGCGCCGCCGGCTGGACGTCGGAGTACTCGAGGGACATCCCCCTGAATCCGTGGGAGCTGGCGCAGCACCTCACCGACGGCAAGCAGCTCATCGCGCTGGTGAACATCGACACCAAGGGCGTCGACGGCAAGCTGCGTGACTTCAACGACAAGAACAGCGTGAAGAAGGTAGCGCACTGGGTGAACGTGCGCGCGGTGGAGCAGACCGGCAGTGGCGAGTGGATGGTGCGCGTCTACAACCCCGTCCAGAACAGCGAGGAGGTCTACTCCTGGGACGAGTTCCAGGCGTCGTGGCGCACGACGTCGGGCGGTGTCGATGCGAACAAAAACACCATCTACAACGGGCAGTACGGCCTGCTCATCGCCACGTCTCCCGCGGAGTGACGAATTGACGCGTCGCGAGGCAACTTTTCCTTGAAGGCGCAGAGAATAGGGGCATTCTCTCATTTTCCAGGAATAGAGCCGCTTCCATGGTTGCCATCGCCCGCGCCTCCTCGACTGCTGCCCTCCGTCAGACCGCCAGCGCCTCGCTGCCGACCCTTCGTGAAGGCTCGAAGGGTGCGTCGGTGGTGTCGCTGCAGAACAAGCTGAAGGCGGCGGGCTTCAATCCCGGTGCCGCGGACGGTGCGTTCGGCCCGAAGACGGAAGCCGCGGTGAAGGCCTTCCAGAAGTCGCGCGGGCTCGCCGCCGACGGCGTGGTGGGCCCCAAGACGTGGGCCGCGCTGAACAAGCCCGCGTCGTCGGGAGGCTCGGGGCCCACGCTGCGCCCGGGGGCGAAGGGCGAGCCCGTGCGCGCCCTGCAGAACCGCCTCAACGCGCTCGGCTTCAATGCCGGGGCGGCGGATGGCTCGTTCGGCCCGAAGACGGAGGCCGCGGTGAAGGCCTTCCAGAAGTCCAAAGGCCTGACGGCCGACGGAATCGTGGGCCCCAAGACGTGGGACAAGCTGGGCATCAAGGTGTCGGGCACGCCGTCTACGGGTGGCGGTGGCGGGAAGGTCGTCACCGGCTACGTGAATGGGGTACCCCGGAACATCACCGTGGCCTCCATTCCCAACGGGAAGGTGTTGCGCACGGACGCGGCGGCGGCCTTCAACCGCATGCACGCGGCGGCTCGCGCGGCGGGCATCAACATCACCGTCAACAGCGGCTTCCGCACCATGGCCGAGCAGCAGGCCCTGTACCGCGCCTACCAGAACGGCACAGGCAACCTGGCCGCGAAGCCCGGCTACTCCAACCACCAGGGCGGCATCGCCGTGGACCTCAACGTGGGCGGTACGGGTACCTCCACGTATCGCTGGTTGGCGGCCCACGCGAAGGAGTACGGCTTCGTGCGCACCGTTCCCTCCGAGCCCTGGCACTGGGAGTTCCGGCGCTGACTCAGCGGAAGCGCCACTCCACGACGAAGGCAGGTCCTCCGGACACAGCCTCGGTCCGGGCTAGAGCCTCGGGCCTCTCGTCTCCGGACCACAGGCCGACGAGGTCACCCATCAACCACTGAGACAGGGGACGCGCCGCGCGCTGCACGTCCTCGCGGCGCACGCCGGTCAACGAGCGCTGTGCCTCCATCAGCCCACGCACCACTCGCGTGGGCAGCACCCAGCACTCGGCGCGAGGGAATGGCGGCACGAGGAAGAGGCAGAACGCGGCCTCCGTGCGCAGCAGCAGCGCGTCCAGTTGCTCGCGAGCGAGCCGGAACGTGGGCATCCACTGGCCCTCGCCCCGCTGCTCCAGCTTCAGGACCTGCACGGAGACCACGCGCTTCGTGCGGATGAAGCCGGCCACCTCTACGTCGATGACGAAGGCCACCTCCACGCCCGAAGGCCGGAACAGGGACATCTGCGCCGGAGGCTTCGCGGCGCGAGGAAGCTTCATCGGCGATGCGGAGCTCGCAATCGCGATGGTCGAAGACGCCTCCACCTCGGTCACTCCCGAAGGGGCTGGCTTGAGCTCGGACTCCGAGGCTCCCGATGCCGTGTCCGTGCTTTCCGAAGCGCCGGTCGCGGCAGCAGGTTCCTCAGCGCGGACATGAGCCGAAGCACTGTCAGCCGTGCGCTCCAAAGCGCCTGACATGACCTCGGTGTCCTCGTGAGCAGCAGCGCCTTCAGATGCCGCGTCCACGCGTAACGGAGTACCGGTCCCAGTCAAAGGCTCCGCGTTGACCTCGGAAGGTGAAGCACCATCGTGCTCCGCGATGGAGTCTGCCGACGCAGCAGTCCCCGTCGCAGCCTCCGCGTCCACCACGGAAGACGCGAGTCCGGGGGCCACGTCCGACGAACCCGAAGCGTCAACTGAACTCGTCGGTGCCGTAGCTGCCTCTGGCAGAGCAGCGCCTCCAGGAGGCGCGTCGGATGTTTCCGAGAAGCCAGCCGAAGTTGCCAGTGCCGCAGCGGCCTCGGAAGGAGCAGTGCCTTCAGGCTCCGCTCCGGGTTCGGGTTCAGCTCCGAGCTTTCGGACCGTGAGCTCCATCCGCAACGGCGCCGGCTGTCCCTGCGCCAGTAGCGCGGACAGGTCCGCCTTCACACGTTCCAGCTCGGCACGCAGTCCCTCCAACAAGTCCGCGACCAGCCCACCAATGTCCTCACGGAACCGCTCCGGATAGCGCGTGGCGAACTCCGCCTCCACTCGCGCCAGTGCGCCGAGCAGCGCCTCCTCGAAGTCCCTGTCCCGCAGCCATGTGCGTCCGCCCAGCGGCACGGCGCGTGTCACATGAAGATGCCGAAGCGCCTCCGTCAGCGTGGACGGACCGGAAGCACTCGACGGCTCGACGGCAGGTGCCGCCCCACCCTTCTTCCCGCTCCCCTGCAACCACGTCTGCAACGTGCGCACGCGGAACCGCACGCGAGACGACGGATGCTCCTTCAGCTTCCGCACCAACCGCCGGTCCGTCCCCGTGCGAATCAGCGCGAGCACCGCCAACTCCGCCTCGGAAGCCGCGGCATCCGGCGCGCACCACAGGAAGAACTCGATGGCCGCCTTGCGCAGCACGGGCTTGCGGCCCACGCGCGTGGACACCTCCTGCCGCCACGCCGCCAGCTCGTCCATGCCCGGCCGCACACCACCCGCGCCGAACCGCGGCCACAGCTCCGAGCACTCCTCCGCCAGCCAGCACAGGTGGTCGAACGCCGCAGCCAACGGTTGCAACTTCACGCGCACGCGCCCCCGCCGCTCGAAGGCATCCGGCAGTCCCCTCCGCACGGCCGCGCGGAACAACCGTTCCTCCAGCCACAGCAGCGTCAGCACCAGCGCGGGCTCGCCCTTGCGCAGCGTGGCCTGGCAGTGGTCGAGCACGAAGCGCACCGGCTCCAGGTTCGCCATCGCGTCGAAGTCCCCGCCCACCAGCGCGCCCAGGGCTCCGCGCAGACCGTCCACCGGCGGTGCATCGAAGCGCGCCAGCAGCTCGCACAGATTCTCCACCACCTCCGGTGGGCCGCCCGCCTCCAACGTGCGCGACAGCAGCAGGCCCGCTCGCGCGCACCAGTCCGGCTCGCGGCGGCCACTCGGATAGCACGCGAGGAAGCCGCTCATTCCACTGCGGCCCTCGGGCGACGTGGCCAGCGCGAACAACCGTTCCGCCAGCACCTCGGAAGCTTCGTTCCACGGAACGCGCGCGGCCCGCGAGCGGATGAACTCCATCAGCCGCGTCCGTCCCTCCTCGGGCGTCGTGGGCAGCAGGGCCCTCAACTGCTCCAGCAGCCCAATCGACTTCGCCCCCGTCCCGAGCACCTGCTTGAGGTCCACCTCCACCGCGTGCTCGAAGCGCAGCGCCCGTCCATCGAACGTGCACGGCGTGTCTCCGACGAGCGACAGCAGCGACTCCGGGTGCCGCTTCAGGTAGCGCGTGAGCACGGTGGAGACGACGGCATCGGTCTCCTTCCGCACGCGCGTCGCACCTTCGGAGTCTCCCGCCTCCTGCAATGCCGTGAGCACCGACTCCTGCCGCTGCCGCAACCGCTGCAACAACCCGGAGGGCGGAGCCGCATACGGCCACATCAACTCCACGCACGAGGACAGCAGGAACAGCAGCTCCGCCGGAGTCCGCTCACCGGAGTCCAGTCGAGCCCACGCCGCGGACTCGGCCAGGGTCCGCTCTTCCAGCGAGGCCCCGCGCACCCATTGGGCGAAGGACTCTCGCCACCGCGCGGACGCCACGAGGGCCTCCGCCGTGGGAGTCCCCGGCACCTCGTCGTAGAGCGGCCGGAGCGACTCCGGCCAGCCGGTCTCAGCGGACGGCAGCAGCATGGCCTCTCATGATGCCGGATCCGCGTCCGAGGATGGGGACAAGGTGATGACCACGGACTTCGACGTGGGCGTGCGGCTCTTCTCCGCGAAGCTGTCCACCGGCACGAGCACGTTGGCCTCCGGGAAGTACGTGGCCGCGCACCGGCGGGGAATGTTGTACGGCACCACGCGGAACTTCAGGGCCACGCGCGTCTCGCCCTGGAAGTGGCTGGTCAGGTCCACCACCTGCCCTTCCTTCAGGCCCAGCTCCTTCATGTCCCCCGGGTGCAGGAGCACCACGCGCCGGCCGTTGCGGATGCCCCGGTAGCGGTCATCCAATCCGTACACCGTGGTGTTGAACTGGTCATGGGTGCGGATGGTCATCATCAGCAACTGCCCGGGTGCCAGCTCCAGCTTCGGCAACTCGTGCACCGTGAAGTGCGCCTTGCCGCTCGCGGTGGTGAACCGTCCCTCGCGCGGGCCGTTGGGAAGAGCGAAGCCTCCGGGCTCGCGCACGCGCCGGTTGAAGTCCTCGAAGCCAGGGATGACACGGGAGATGAGCTCACGGACGCGGTCGTAGTCCTCCACCAGCCACGACCACTTCACCGCCGAGCGACCGCCGAGCACCGCTTCCGCCAGCTTCGCGACGATGACGGGCTCGCTGAGCAGGTGCTCCGACGCGGGCTCCACCGCGCCGCGAGACGCGGACACCATGCCCATCGAGTTCTCCACCGTGACGAACTGCGCACCGCCCGCCTGCACGTCGCGCTCGGTGCGGCCGAGGCACGGGAGGATGAGCGCCCGCCGTCCATGCACCAGGTGCGCGCGGTTGAGCTTCGTGGACACGTGCGCGGTGAGCCGCGTGCGGCGCAGGGCCTCGGCGGTGAGCTCCGTGTCCGGCGTCGCGGAGAGGAAGTTGCCGCCCAGCGCGAAGAACACCTTCACGCGCCCGTCGTGCATGGCGCGAATCGTGTCCACCGTGTCCATGCCATGGTGGCGCGGAGGCTCGAAGCCAAACTCGCGTGACAGCGCGTCGAGGAACGCGTCCTTCGGCCGCTCCCAGATGCCCATGGTGCGGTCGCCCTGCACGTTGCTGTGGCCGCGCACCGGGCACAGGCCCGCGCCGGGCCTGCCCACGCTCCCGCGCAGCAGCGCCAGGTTGACGATCTCCTGGATGTTGGCCACCGCGTTCTTGTGCTGCGTGAGCCCCATGGCCCAGCAGTAGATGGTGCGCTCGGAGCGCGCGAGGATTTCCGCCGCCGCGACAATCTGCTCGCGAGGCACCCCGCTCCCCTCCACCACGTCCTCCCACCGCACCTCGCGAATCCGCGCGGCCCATGCGTCGAACCCGAGCGTCTTCTCTTCGATGAACGCGCGCGCCACCACCGTGCCCGGCTTCGCGTCCTCCAGCTCCAGCAGCGCCTTGGCCAGGCCCTGCAGCAGGGCCACGTCGCCGTTGATGCGCACCTGGAGGAACTGCGTGTTCAGCGCCGTGCCGGGGCCGAAGAGGTGCAACACCTCCTGCGGGTGCTTGAAGCGATTGAGCCCCGTCTCCGGCAGCGGGTTGATGGAGACAATCTCGCAGCCCCGGCGCGCGGCGGCCTGGAGCGACGACAGCATGCGCGGATGGTTGGTGCCCGGATTCTGACCGATGACGAAGATGGCATCGGCCTTGTCGAAGTCCTCCAGCGTGACGGTGCCCTTGCCGATGCCGATGGTCTCGGACAGCCCCGTGCCGCTGGACTCGTGGCACATGTTGGAGCAGTCCGGCAGGTTGTTGGTGCCGAACTGCCGCACGAAGAGCTGGTAGAGGAACGCGGCCTCGTTGCTCGTGCGCCCCGACGTGTAGAAGCACGCCGCGTCCGGAGTGCCGAGCGCGTTCAGCTCCTCCGCCACCAGCGCGAAGGCCTCGTCCCAGGAGATGGGCGCGTAGTGCGTGGCGCCCTCGCGCAGCACCATGGGGTGCGTGAGGCGACCCTGCTTGCCCAGCCAGTGGTCCGTCTGCTGTGACAGCTCCGCGACGCTCCACTGACGGAAGAAATCCGGCGTCACGCGCGCCGTCGTCCCCTCCTCCGCCACGGCCTTCGCGCCGTTCTCACAGAACTCCGCCATCGAGCGGTGGCCCGGGTCCGGCCATGCGCAGCCCGGACAGTCGAAGCCGTGCTGCTGGTTCACCTTGAGCAGCAGGCGCGTGCCGCGCACCGGGCCCATCTCGCCCCAGGCGTGCTTCATCGTGGACATCACGGCGGGGATTCCGCCGGCCACCTCGGACATGGGGCCCACGCGGGGAGGACGCGGCTCCTCGGGCGGCTGTGCGCTCGGGTGCACGGGGGCCAGTGTCGCCTCCGATGACGGTTGCGGTTCCCGCTCGTTCCGATGTCCGTCGGCCATGACACGCCCCTCCAGGCGCCATGCGGCCGACTGCCCGGCCGCGACGCGCGCGAGTCTATCCCTCCCCGCGTATGCGCGGATCCGCGCCGAAGTCTGATGCCTGCTCCTCTTCCCGCACCCATGGTGCGGCTGGCCGGGCGTCCGCCACGGCGCGTCAGAGCGGTCTTCTGATGCGGCGCTCCCGTCATTCCCAGACAGCGCACGGGGCCGCCGGGGCAACCCGGACAGCGCGCATGCCTGTCCGGACTGCGAGCGTGGCAAGGGCGCATTGCCGGGACCACTCGGGGTCAAAAACGTCTGGAGTCGAAGCGAAGGCGAACGCGACACGTCAGGAGGCGACGCGATGAACGGCAGGCGTGATGACGACCGGGAACGGCGGTACGGAGAGCGGGAGCTGCGCAGGGGGCAGGCGGAGGAGTTCCAGGCGGGCCGGCGCGGGGAATACGACCGCCAGCGGGACTGGGACGAGCATGGCTACGAGCGCGGCCCCGAGCGACTCGGCCATGGCGGCCGTGACGTGCGCGTCGCGGACGAGAACCCGCGCAGGGGGCAAGGCCGCGAGGTCCCCGATTACGGAAGAGACACCGGTCGCGCGGACTGGGACGAGGACCGCGACTACGAGCACCCCTCGCGCGACTTCGACCGGGACCGTGACTACCGCACGCTGAGGGGCGACACGGACCGGCGCGACTACGAGATGGACCGGGACTTCGGCCGCGCGGCTCGCGACCTGGACCGCGCGCGCGAGTATGGCCGCGACTTCGACCGCGACCGCGAGCTGGACCGCCGCGCACGTGAGCTCGACCCCGAGCGCATCGCCCGCCGTCCCGGCTTCAGCCCGAGCGGCAACTACCGCGCCTTCCAGGAGGAGCTGCGCGAGGAGCGCGAACGTCCCCGCCGCTATGGTGACCGCTCGCGACCCACGAGCCTGGACGTCGACACGGACCGATGGGGCTCCGGCCAATACGGCCTGGGAGCGGGCGCGGACTACCGGACAGGCGGCGGCCGGGACTACGAGCGCTACGGCGGCGACGTGGGCCGCGGCGGCAGGGAGCGGGGGCGCTACGGCTACGACACACGCGGCGCCAGCACGGACGAGCGCCTCGACGAGCGGCGTCCCGTCGGCCGCGACTTCAGCTTCAGCGAGCGCGGCGTGAGAGGTGGCACCGGCCGCGTCCCCGAGGAGGACACGCGCTACGGTGGCACGGAGCCCGGAGGACACGGGCCCGGCGTGGAGAACATGGCGCCGCCCTCGGTGGGCTACGGCACCAGCCCGTCACGCCGCGATGACCACGAGATGGGCCATGGCGGCTACATGGGCGGCACCTACCGCTCCGCCACGCCGACGCGGCTCGAGACGCCGACGCGCCCCGTGTCTCCGGGACGCGGCCCGAGGAGCTACCAGCGCGGCGACGACCGCGTCCGCTCGGACATCTGCGACCGGCTGATGCAGGGGTGGATGGACGCCGACGACGTGGACGTGAAGGTGAAGGACGGCCTGGTGACGCTGTCCGGCACGGTGCGCAGCCGCGACGAGAAGCGCGCCATCGAGGACCTCACGGAGGAAGTCCTCGGCGTGAAGGAAGTGACGAACAACATCCGCATCAACCGGGCCGAGGGCGTCGTGCACCGTCAGGCCTCGCAGGAGCCGGTGCAGCAACCCGGCGCGGACACGGGCGACCGCGGCCTGCACTCGTGACGCAAGGGAGCGCACCATGGCGAACCGTCGATATGAAGAGAGGCCCGGAGACTGGAACTACGAGGGCCCGCAGGGCCACCAGTGGCGGGACATCCGCGAGCAGCAAAAGACTGACCGGGCGCGTCATGGCGGTGGCTACGGCATCGGGGGCGAGCGCCGCGGCTACAACCAGGGCGGCCTGGACCCTTCCGCCTACGAGGAGGGCTACACGCACCGCAGCTACGACCGGTTGCTGGACGTCACCGAGACGCGGCGCCGCGTGCTGGGCAAGGCACCGCGCGGCTACGTCCGCTCCGATGAGCGCATCCGCGAGGACATCTGCGAGCGGCTCATCGACAGCCCCTACGACGCGAGCGACGTGGAGGTCGTGGTGAGGGAGCGTGAAGTCACGCTGACGGGCTCCGTGCGGGACCGCATGGAGCGGCGCGCCATCGAGGAGCTCGTCGCGACGGTGCGGGACGTCCACGACGTCTTCAACCGCATCCGTGTGACGGGCCGTGACACTCCGCAGCGAAAGTTGCACTCATGAGGTGAAGCAAAACGAACCGTTCCCGGGCGAATGCCCACCCGGGGACGGGGCCTCACCGGGCTGTGCCGCCGGTGCGCGGGTTCGGGTAGTGTGCCGCGGCTTTCCGGCAGCCACACCCCCCAGGAGTCTGTACATGTCCCGCGTCATCCGCGCCCCCCATGGTTCCACCCTCTCGTGCAAGGGCTGGGTCCAGGAGGCCGCGCTCCGGATGTTGATGAACAACCTCGACCCGGACGTCGCCGAGCGCCCCGAGGACCTCGTCGTCTACGGCGGCACCGGCAAGGCCGCTCGAGATTGGCCTTCGTTCGACCGCATCGTCTCCAGCCTGCAGAGCCTCGGTGACGAGGAGACGCTGCTCGTCCAGTCCGGCAAGCCGGTGGGCATCTTCCGGACGCACCCGGACGCGCCCCGCGTGCTCATCGCCAACTCCAACCTCGTGGGCCGCTGGGCCAACTGGGAGCACTTCCACGAGCTGGAGAAGAAGGGCCTGATGATGTACGGCCAGATGACCGCGGGCTCGTGGATCTACATCGGCACGCAGGGCATCCTGCAGGGCACCTACGAGACGTTCGCCGCCGCCGGCCGCTTCCACTTCGGCAGCGAGGACCTCGCCGGCCGCCTCGTCCTCTCCGGTGGCCTGGGCGGCATGGGCGGCGCGCAGCCGCTGGCCGCCACCATGAACAACGCCGTGTTCCTCGGCGTGGAAATCGACCGCACCCGCGCCCAGCGCCGCGTGGAGACGCGCTACCTGGACGTCATCGCGAAGGACCTCGATGAGGCGCTCGCGCTGGTGAAGGAGGCGCAGCACAAGCGCATCGGCCGCTCCATCGCCGTCATCGGCAACGCGGCCTCCATCTTCCGCGAGCTGTACCGCCGTGGAATCAAGCCGGACCTCGTCACGGACCAGACGAGCGCGCATGACCCGCTCAACGGCTACATCCCCACGGACCTCTCGCTGGAGGCCGCGGCCGAGCTGCGCAAGAGAGATCCGGAGGGCTACGTCCGCCGCGCGCGCGAGTCGATGATGATGCACGTGGAGGCGATGAACGACTTCCAGCGCGCCGGCAGCCACGTGTTCGACTACGGCAACAACCTGCGCGGCCAGGCGCAGCTCGGCGGCATGGAGAACGCCTTCGAGTTCCCCGGCTTCGTGCCCGCGTACATCCGCCCGCTCTTCTGCGAGGGCATGGGCCCGTTCCGCTGGGTGGCCCTCTCCGGAGACCCGGAGGACATCCGCCGCACGGACAAGGTGGTGAAGGAGCTCTTCCCGCAGAAGGCCTCGCTGCAGCGCTGGCTGGACATGGCGGGAGACCGCATCGCCTTCCAGGGCCTGCCGGCGCGCATCTGCTGGCTCGGCTATGGTGAGCGCGCGAAGGCGGGCCTCGCCTTCAACGAGATGGTGCGCAAGGGCGAGGTGAAGGCCCCCATCGTCATCGGACGAGACCACCTGGACTGCGGCTCGGTGGCGTCGCCCAACCGCGAGACGGAGGCGATGAAGGACGGCACGGACGCGGTGGCGGACTGGCCCATCCTCAACGCGCTGGTGAATGCGGTGAATGGCGCGTCGTGGGTGTCCTTCCACCACGGCGGCGGCGTGGGCATGGGCTACTCGCTGCACGCCGGCCAGGTCATCGTCGCGGACGGGACTCCTGAAGCCGCGCGCCGTATCGAGCGCGTGCTCACCAGCGACCCTGGCATGGGTGTGCTGCGCCACGCGGACGCGGGCTACCCCGAGGCCATCGACGTGGCGAAGCAGCGCGGCGTGAAGATTCCCGGCATCACCGTCTGACATCTCGGAAGAAGGACCGCCATGCACCGGACGCACGCGAGGATGTTCCTCCTGTTGCTGGCCACCGCGCTCGGTGCGCTGGCGGGTTGTGCCCCCACGGCGATGGGCCCCATGGTGATGCGCATGGGGCCCGGCGCGCCGGACAAGAACTTCGCCCAATTGGGAGTGCGCTCCGGCCCGAGGCTGAGCGCGCCCACCTCGGGGGCGCAGCCGTTCATCCCCGAGTCGGACCGCTTCCGCGGCGACGACGCCAGCTTCGCCACACAGCAGTGGGGCATGACGCTCGATGCGGCGATCTCCTGGCCGCTGACGGAGCGCCTGCAGCTCCACACCGGCTTCCAGGGTGAGTTCTTCCTGCCGCTGCCCATCCCGGGCTACGGGCTGTACGCGGGGGCCTCGTACTACCTGGGCTCGGAGCGGCTGGGCCTGGGCCCCGCGGTGGCGCTGCGCGGGGCCTCGGACTTCGGCATCGACTCGCGCGGCGGCCCGGGGAGCATGTTCGGCGCGGAGGCGTCATGCGCCTTCTCGATTCAACCCGAGAAGAACGTGTCGCTGGGCCTGGTGCCCTTCTTCGCGTGGAACGTGCTGTCGTCGCACGGGCAGACGGACACGGCCGTGTACTACGGCGGCGTGGTGGCGGCGCGCTTCACCTGGGGCTGGCTGGACGACATCGAGCTGTCCGGCGGCTTCGGCCGGGCCAAGATTCACGAGGGGGCGAGCTGGAACGTCCCCATCGTGGGCGTGCGTGGAGGTCGTTGACACATGGCTGCACTGGAGCTGCTGGTCCGAAACACCTCGGAGGTCCTCACGGTGGAGGGCACGCACCGCGAGAAGGCCGAGGTGGCGCTCACTCCGCGCCCGCATGCGTGCGTGGGCCTGCGCGCGGGCCGCGTCGCGTACGTGGGCCCGGAGGCGGACCTGCCCGCGGACGCGGTGGATGGCGGCACCGAAATCATCGACGCGCGCGGCGGCTTCGTGGGCCCCGGCTTCGTGGACCCGCACACGCACCTCGTCTTCGCCGGCGAGCGCTCCGCTGAGTTCGACTTGCGCAACCAGGGCGCCACGTACCTCGAAATCGCCAAGGCGGGCGGCGGCATCGTCAGCACGGTGCGCGCCACGCGCGCGGCCAGCGAGGACGAATTGGTGAAGCTCGCCCTGCCCCGCCTCCAACGACTGATGGCGCACGGCGTGACGGTGGCGGAGGTGAAGAGCGGCTACGGGCTCGACTTGGAGAACGAGCTGAAGATGCTGCGCGTGGTGCGCCGGCTCGCGGGACTGACGCCGGTGGAGCTGGTGCCCACGCTGCTGTGCGCGCACGCCATTCCCGAGGAGTACCGCGGCCGGCGCGACGACTACGTCCGGCTCTGCATCGAGCAAATCCTCCCCGCCGTGGCGGCCGAGGGCCTGGCGCGCTTCTGCGACGTCTTCGTGGAGGACAGCGCCTTCACCGTGGACGAGGGCCGCCGCATCCTCACCACCGCCCGCGCGCTGGGCATGGTGCCGCGCCTGCACGCGGACCAGCTCACGGCGTGCGGCGCTTCGGAGCTCGCCGCGGAGCTTGGAGCCGCAACGGCCGACCACCTGGAGCAGGTGACGGACTCCGGCCTGCGCGCGCTCGCCGAGGCCAACGTCTCCGCCGTACTTGTTCCCACCTCCACGCTGTTCCTGCGCATGCGCCCCTATGCCCCCGGGCGCAGGTTGCGAGACGCAGGTATCAACGTTGCTTTGGGTTCAAACGTAAATCCTGGCTCGGCCATGAGTGAAAACGTGGCCTTGGTGTTGGGATTGGCCTGTCTCGAAAACGGGCTGAGCGCCGCGGAGGCGTACTGGGCGTTCACTCGCGGGGCCGCGCAATCCTTGGGGCTTCAATCACATGGACGGCTGGCCGTGGGAGACCCAGGCGACCTGGTGGTCTTCAACTGTGCCTCGTACCGACATCTGCCCTACCATCTAGGGGTAGGTCACGCGCGCGTGGTGGTGAAAACAGGGCGTATTGTCGTCCGTCAGGAGATGAATTCCTGCGCGTGAAATGGCGTCACTTTGACAAGCGACGCTATCCGATGAGACATGGGAACTTCTCGTCGGGGCCGGGCTGTATAAATACCTGCCGCTTGCCATGTGCCGACTCTTTGGATTTCGCTCATCGACGCCTTCCGCAGTTCATCCCGCTCTGGTGACGGAGAAGAACTCGCTCCTCATCCAGTCGCGCGAGCACAAGGACGGGTGGGGAATCGCCGCCTACGGCGCGGAGCCGGTGCCGCTCGTCGCCCACGGTGTGGGGCCCGCGCACAGCGACCCTGATTTCGAGCGGGTCAGCAGCCGTGTCTCCTCTCACACGGTGGTGGCGCACATCCGCCTGGCGTCCGTGGGCGCGGTGGAGCTGCGCAACTCGCACCCCTTCCACCATGGCCGCTGGTCCTTCGGGCACAACGGGACGCTGCGCGAGTTCGCGAAGCACCGTGCGGCCGTGGAAGCGCTCATCAGCCCGAGTCTGCGTGGGCACATCAAGGGCACCACGGACAGCGAGCGCTGCTTCTACCTCTTCCTTACCCGCCTGGCGGCCCGGCACTCGCTCGAGCACTCGGTGCCCGTGGAGGGCGTGGCCCGCGCGGTGGCGGAGACGATGTCGCTGGTGTCGGCGATGACGGACCGGCCGGGGGTGGAGGGTGGGCCCTCGGCGATGAACTTCCTCGTCACCAATGGCGAGGTGATGGTGGCGTCGCGCCGCAACCGCACGCTCTTCGTGTCCACGGGCGCGAAGTGCGGGGCCGGCACGGCGGCGTTGCCGCCCGTGGGGACACAGGTGCCGCAGTTCATCGTCGCCAGCGAGTCGCTGTGCGGCGGGCCCTACTGGTCGCAGGTGGAGGAGGAGGACGTCGTCGCCGTGGACTCGCGGCTCGTCTTCCACCGCTGGCGCGTGCACGAGCTGGCCGGGGGAGACTTGTTCCCGCCGGTGAACCCGGGCACTCCAGTCAACGCTGCGTGAGTGGCGGAACGCGGAGCTCCGCGGATGCGCGCCGTGATTCGGGCGCGATATCGCGGAGCTTCGTTGAGGCACGCTGCGCTTCCCGTGCGCCGGTGAGGTGACCCCTGCTCTGGAGACGTGCTGGGACGACGCGTTCCTGGAGGGCGCGGTGCTCACGGCGTCCAACCTGACGCGAAGCTCGTTCCGACGCGCGCATCTGCGCGATGCTCGGCTCGACAGGGCCTCGCTGTTCAAGGAGGACCTGCGGCACATCGAGGCGGGAGTGGACGCCACCTCCGACCTGGACGCGGAGCTGTGCGCGATGTTGAAGGCCTCGGACTGGAGGCTGCACCTGCTGGCGTCGGCGGCCATGGTGCTGGGGGGGCGCGGGCGAACGTCCCGTGGCAGCCATGTGGAAGCGCCTGGATTCGGGGGAGCTTCGCCCACGCCCAGCTCACCGTGGCGCTGCTCCTCACCGACCCGGATTTCGAGGCCCACGCGCGAGAGCGGATGAAATCCCCTGCTCCGCCCGAGCCATCCAGGCGCAGTGGAGCTACACGCCTCTCGCGCCCGAGTGAGTCAGGCCGCGCGCGGGCGCGGTGAAGAACACGCGGAGCAACTCCGGCCGGTCCACGAACAAGGCGATGGCGAGCACGACGAAGGAAATCGTCGCAGCCCCTCCGTGCGCGAGGGTATGGCCCGCGGCCCAATGTGAGCCCATGGCCCCGGCCATCAGGAACATCAGACCGAGCAGCGACGGCGTTCTCAGACGCGGCACGAGGAGCGCCAGCGCACCAATCACCTCCAAGAGACCGATGAGGCGCGTGGGCACCTCGCCGTAATGCATCGAGGGCATTCGCACGCTGAACGGCTCCAGCCAGAGCGCCTTGCCACCACCCACGTAGAGCATCCACACCACGAGCAGGCCAATGAGCCCCCACTGCACGTACTTGCGCATCCCGGTTCCTCCTGGTTACGAACCTGCGCAAGGGATACGGGCACGGCGGTGGACGTTCCATGCTCGAACCGCCGTGTTTTATGTCCAAGCGTCCAGCAGGAGGGCCGTACCTTGGATGTGCTATCGGACGTCACCCAGGCCATCCGCCTGAAGGGGCTCATCTCCGGAGGGCTGGAGCTCGCGGCGCCGTGGGGCATGCGCGTGCCGAAGCGCGGGCATCCGTGCTTCTACGCCATCGCTCGCGGCAACTGCGTGGTGGAGGTGGAGGGAGTGGATGGCACGTACTCGCTCGCGGGAGGGGATTTGTTCTTCCTGCCCCGGAGCCATCCGCACCTCATCCGCGACAGCCGGCGCACGCGGCCACAGCCAGTCGAGAAGGTCATGGCCCGTGCGAGCCGTGACGGCCGGCCGGGCTCGCCCGTCGATGGGGATGGACCTGTCACGGCCTTCGTCGCTGGCTGCTTCAGCCTGGACGAGGGGCCACGTCACCCGCTGCTGTCCTCGCTGCCAGACGTCATCCATCTGCGCGCGGACCGGCGTCAGTCCGCGGGAGGCCTGGACGCGGCGCTGCAATTCATTGCAAGCGAAGCAGCGTCGAGGGCGCCGGGAGTGACGACAGTGCTGTCGAGGCTCGCGGACATCCTCTTCGTGCAGATTGTCCGCGCGTATGTCGCTGAGTCGGGAGAGAACAGCGGTCCGTGGCTCCGCGCACTGGCGGACCCGCAGATTTCCCTCGCGCTCCAGCGCATCCACGAGCACCCGGATGCACCGTGGACGGTGGAGTCACTCGCACGTGAAGCCGCCATGTCGCGCTCGGCCTTCGCCGCGCGCTTCACGGAGCTCGTGGGCGAGCCGGTGCTCGCGTACCTGACCCGGTGGCGGATGGTGAAGGCGCGCGAGTGGCTCACGGCCCCTGGCGCCTCCGTGAGCGAGGTGGCTTCACGCGTGGGCTACACGGCCGAAGCCGCGTTCGCGAAGGCCTTCAAGCGCATCGTTGGCGTGGGGCCTGGTGCGTTCCGCAAGGAGGCGGTCCCGCCCGTGAATCCGGGCGCGCCGAGGAACGCGGCCTGAGGCGCCGTCGGGGTGCGCGGGCCTACTCCGCCGCGCGCTCGCTCACCTGCTCGCAGAGCTGACGCAGCATGTGCTCCCACCGGTTGCGCCGGTGCCGCGCGGTGCTCGTGTAGATGCCCCGGGCCAGACCAAACGCGCCGAGCGCCGCGCCGATGAACATCCCCAAGCCCATCAACACGGAGTCGGAGAACATCGCGGCCCCCACGGAGAGGGGGATGCCAAACCCGGCACCCACGCCGCCGCCCACGCCGCCGTACAGGCCTCCGGCCAGCCCGCCCTGCGAGGCCTGCAGCTCCACCCGCGTGCGGCCGTTCCGGCTCCACACCGTCACCTTCTGGGGCAGCACGCCGTCCTGGGACTTGCGCGTCCAGGTCAGCATCTGCCCGCCCAGGGAGACGGTGCCCTCCCCGCCCAGGATGTCGTTCATCCGCGCGCCGAGCCCCTCCAGTGCCTTGGCGGACAGCTCCACGGGCACCGTGTGCTCCAGCAGCACGCCCGTCGGCTCTCCCAGGACCAGGCTCTTGGGGGCAATCGTCTGTGGAGCCGTCAGCGACTCCGCCGCGTGACGGATGTTCTCCGGGGCGATGCCCGCGTCGGCGGCAATCCGCTCCAGCTCATCAAGGCTCAGCGCCGTCTCCGGCGCCTCCGCGTTCATGTGCGCGGCGCGCCGCAGGATGAGCTCGGCTTCCTGTTGCGTGAAATGACGACCGGGCTGTCGCGTCTTTTCCATGGATGCCCACCCTATGCCAGCAGGCCGGGGGAAGGACTCACGAGGAGCCTGCTTCCCGCCGGCGTCGTGGACGGAGGCTTGCTCCCTCCGCTGGGATGGATGCAGGCGTGCGCGCACGAAGGCCGCTTGCGACGCAAGCAGCCCGCTCTCTTCCCGATTCGAGTCAGCAAATACAGCGCGCTACTTGCTTCGGGCGCTCAGCATCCCTGGCCGTCTCAGGCCAGTGGGAGCCACGCCTCGAGCAACGCCGCCGGCCGCTCACCGAAGGCTTCCGCCGTGAGCTCGCGAGCATCCGCCCCCGCGTGCCGCAGCGTCACTCGCAGGTGCTCGCGCGGCGCGGTCTCCGGAATCCGGTCCAGCCACTCCACCAGTGACGCACCGTCCCCCGCCTCCACCATGTCCAGGAAGCCGGTGGAGTACAGGTCGTCGTAGTTCGTCAGCCGGTACAGGTCCGCGTGGTACAGCGGAATCCTTCCCGAGTACGGATACACAATCGCGAACGTGGGGCTGGCCACCTCGGAGCGAGGCACCTCCGCGCCCTCGGCTACGCCGCGCACCAGGTGCGTCTTTCCCGCGCCCAGGTCGCCAATCAATCCCACGAAGTCACCCGGCCGCAGCAGCCCACCCAGCCGCACGCCCAGGGCATGCGTCTCCTCGGGCGACGCCAGCCGCACCGTCTTCACTCGCGTCGCGGTGCTCATCGCCCCCACCGGGTCCACACCTCACAGAGCCCCTGCTCCACCAGGTCTCCCGCAATCAACCCGAGCTGCCCACGCCGCGCCGCCGCCAGGTCGCCCGCGAGCCCGTGCGCATACACCGCCGTCCACACCGCATCCGGCACCGGGAAGCCCTGTGCGAGGAAGGCACCGAGCAGGCCCGACAGCACATCCCCCGAGCCCCCCGTGGCCATGCCCGGATTGCCTGTGGTGTTGATGAACACACGTCCATCCGGATGCGCCGTGAGCGTCCTGTCGCCCTTCAGCACCACCGTCACCCCGAGCCCCGACGCGAGCTGCTTCACCACCTCCAGCCGCCGCGCCTGCACTTCCTTGGTGGGCTTCCCCGTCAGCCGAGCCATCTCCCCCGGGTGCGGCGTGAGCACCACCGGCGCCTTCGCCCGCCGCAGCACGGACAGGTCATCCGCCACCGCGTTGAGCGCATCCGCATCCAGCACCGCGGGCAACTCCAGACGCGACAACAGCTCGCCAATCAGCTTCCCCGTCTCCGGGCCGCGAGGAATCCCGGGGCCGATGACGAGCGCATCCTTGTTCTCGGCCGCGGCCAGCAGCGCGTCCAAGTCACTCATCGCCAGCGGCCCGGAACCGTCCAGGGGCGTGCCCATGATTTCCGCCGAGTGCGATTGAATCGTGTCCAGCGCATCCCCACGCGCCGCCACCGTGACGAGCCCCGCCCCCGAGCGCAGCGCCGACTTCGCCACCAGCGCCGCCGCGCCCGACTTGCCCCGGCTCCCCGCCACCGCGAGCACGTGACCGAAAGTCCCCTTGTGCGAGTCCGCCCGGCGCCTGGGCAGCGTGCAACGCGCGTCCGCCTCTTCCACCACGTAGAGCCTCGGGCCGGACAACTCCTTCGCCGCCTCGCCGCCCATGCCGATGTCCACGCGCTTCACCCGGCCACACAGCGAGGCCCCGGGCTCCAGCACCTGCCCCGGCTTGAGGAAGCCGAAGGCCACCGTGACATCCGCCTCCACGCACGGCGTGAAGGGCTCGCCCGTGTCGCTCTGCAGGCCCGACGGCACATCCGCCGCCACCACCTTCGCCCCCGCGTTCCACCAGCGGGAGATGGCACCAATCGCCTCCGCGAACTCGCCCGCCGGCGCGCGGCTCAGCCCCGTGCCGAACAGCGCGTCCACCACCACGTCCCCCAGCCCCAGCTCCGGCAGCGACGCCAGCGAGCGCGGCACCACCCCGAAGGCCTTCAGCGCCACCAGGTTCCGCTTCGCCTCGAGCGTCAGCTTCGCCGCGTCGCCCACCAGCGCCACCGTGACGCGCGCTCCCCCCTCCTGGAGGAAGCGCGCCGCCACCAGCCCATCGCCGCCGTTGTTCCCCGGTCCGCACAGCACCGTGAAGCGCCCGCTCGGGCTGGCCAGGCTCCGCGCCACCTCCGCGAGCCCCCGCCCCGCGTTCTCCATCAGCAGCGAGGAGGGCATGCCGTGACGCTCTTCGGCGTCCTGCTCGGCTTCACGCATCTGGGCAGCGGTGAGGACGCGCAACATGGCTCACTCCCCTTTCTTCTGGAGCACCACCGTGGCCGCGGCCACGCCGGCGTCATGCGACAGCGCGAGGAAGGCCTCCAGCCCGCGCGCCTCCATCACCTCGCGCGCCACGCCGGAGAGCGCGAAGTACGGCGGCCCGCCGTCCCTTCGCACCTCCATGTCCTTCCACCGGATACCGGGCGGCGCGCCCAGCGCCTTCACCAGCGCCTCCTTCGCGGCCCACCGCGCCGCGTATGCGCTGGCCGCGTCGGCCCGGCCGCCACACAGCGCCCGCTCGGCTTCCGTGTACACACGGTTCAGGAAGGCCTCCGCGCGCGGGCCGTCCATGATGCGCTGAATCCGGGAGATGGAGCAGATGTCGAGGCCGAGGCCGACGATTCCCATGCCGCGCTACCCCGGGTTGCGCATCAGGTCCAACATCTCCCGCACCGCGCGCTCGAAGCCCACCAGCACCGCGCGCGCCACAATCGCGTGGCCGATGTTCAGCTCGTCAATCTCGGTGATGCGGGCAATGGGCTGCACGTTGTCGTAGTTGAGCCCGTGGCCCGCGGCCACGCCCATGCCCAGCTTCGCCGCCGCCTTCGCCGCGTCGACGATTCGCGCCAGCTCGCGAGCGCGCTCCTTCTCGTTGCGCGCCTCGCAGTAGCGGCCGGTGTGCAGCTCGATGCGGTCCGCGTTCACCTTGTGCGACGCGCGCACCTGGTCCAGGTCCGGGTCGATGAACAGCGAGACGGCAATCTCGCCGTCCTTGAGGTTCTTGATGATTTTCGCGACGTGCTCGCGCTGGCCCGCAACCTCGAGGCCGCCCTCGGTGGTGAGCTCCTCGCGCCGCTCGGGCACGAGCGTCACCACGTCCGGCTTGTGCTCGTAGGCAATCTTCACCATCTCCGCGGTGGCCGCCATCTCGAGGTTGAGCAGCGTCTGCACCGTCTCGCGGAGGATGCGCAGGTCGCGGTCCTGGATGTGCCGCCGGTCCTCGCGCAGGTGGATGGTGATCTGCTGCGCGCCGGCGAGCTCCGCCATGGCCGCCGCCGTCACCGGATCCGGGTATGTGGTGCGCCGCGCCTGACGCAGCGTCGCCACATGGTCCACGTTGACACCCAGTCGCTGTCCCATCGACCGCACCTCGCTTGGCGCGCGAGCACGGGATTGTCGATGGCCCCGGTACGCGCCGGCCCTTCTTTTCGCGGCCGGCGTCCGGAAGTCAACCGCTCTGAAGCCTCGGGCCTCAGCCGTTGAGCGACTTGGAGAGCGCCTGGGCAATCTCCTTGGCGTACGCCTCGTTGCGCGCGGCGTCCTCGCCCTCGATGAGCACGCGCACCTTCGGCTCCGTGCCGGAGAAGCGCACCAGCACGCGGCCGGCGTTGCCCAGCCGCTGCTCCACGCTCTTGATGGCCTTCATCACCTCCGGCAGCTCGCCCAGGTCCTTCTTCTGCTTCACGACGACATTGAGCAGCGTCTGGGGCACCGGCTCGAAGATGGAGGCCAGCTCGCTCAGCGGCTTGCCCTGGCGGCACATGACGGCCAGCAACTGCAACGCGGCCAGCGTGCCGTCACCGGTGGTGGTGTGGTCCAGGAAGATGAGGTGGCCGCTCTGCTCACCGCCCAGGTTGTAGCCATTGCGGCGCATCTCATCGACGACGTAGCGGTCACCCACGCGGGTGCGGGCCACCTTCACGCCCCAGCGCGACAGCGCGCGCTCCAGGCCGATGTTGCTCATCACCGTGGCGACGAGCGTCTTCTTCTTGAGCTGCTTGCGCGCGACGAGCTCGCCCGTGCAGATGGCCATGATGGCGTCGCCGTCCACCACCTTGCCCTTCTCGTCCACGACGATGAGGCGGTCCGCGTCGCCGTCCAGGGCGATGCCCAGGTGGGCGCCGTGCTTCACCACCGCGCGCGCCAGGTTCTCCGGGAACAGCGCGCCGCACTTGTGGTTGATGTTCTTGCCGTCCGGCGACACGCCGAGGGTAATCACCTTGGCGCCCAGCTCCTCGAGCACCGAGGGCGCCGTCTTGTAGGCCGCGCCGTTGGCGCAGTCGACGACGATGGTCATCCCCTCCAGCGTCAGCTCCCGGGGGAAGGTGGCCTTCAGGTAGACGATGTACCGGCCGCGCGCGTCCTCCATGCGGAACGCCCGGCCAATCTTCGTGGCCGTGGGACGGATGGAGTCGATGGAGCCGCTGGACACCAGCTCTTCAATCTTGCCTTCCGTCTCGTCCGGCAGCTTGAAGCCGTCGCGCCAGAAGAACTTGATGCCGTTGTCCTCGTAGGGGTTGTGCGACGCGGAGATGACCGCGCCCGCGTCCGCCCGCATGGAGGTGGTGATGTTGGAGATGCCCGGCGTCGGCAGCGGGCCCACGAGCTCCACGTCCACGCCCATGGAGATGATGCCGGCGGCCAGCGCCTGCTCGAGCATGTAGCCCGACAGCCGCGTGTCCTTGCCGATGATGACGCGATGCCGGTGCGGACCGTTGCGGATGAGGAACGCGAGCGCACGCCCGAGCTGCATCGCCACCTCGGCCGTCATCGGGTAGACGTTCGCCTTGCCGCGCACGCCGTCCGTACCGAACAGCTTCTGCGACGCCCGCTCCTCCTTGGGAGGCATGTTCATCCTGTACGCCATGTGTGCCGCTCCACCTTTCCCACGCCGGGCCTGCGCCGGCCTCTCGACGTCGGGGCTTATACCCCGCCCTCTATCCGAGCCCGAAGCAACGAACACGGTGTTCCCTGGGCAACCACCCAGGCATGCAGGCTTATCAACCTCAACGAGGTTGCGAAATCAGTACCAACGCTGACCGGAAGGCTCGGCCTCTCACAATGCCCCCCTGCTCAGGGTCCACTGGTGCCCGCAAGTCCACACATCGAGGACTGAAAGCCACACCAATTTACCGGCCATACAGCAGGCCACCCTCCATTCCTTGCCGGATGGCGTCCGCCACGGCCAGGGCATCCCGGGCCTCCGCCACGTCGTGCACCCTCACCACGTCGGCGCCCCCCAGCGCGGCCATGGCGGCCACGGAGCCCAGCGTCGCCGCCAGCCGCTCGGCGGCCGGCCTGCCCCCCGTGAGCTTCCCGAGGAAGCCCTTCCGGCTGGTGCCCACCAGCAGCGGCAGCCCCAGCACGCGCAGCTCGCCCAGCCGGCGCAGCAGGAAGAGGTTGTGGTCGAAGGTCTTCCCGAAGCCGATGCCCGGGTCCAGGAGGATGCGCTCGCGCGGCACGCCCGCCGCCACCGCCCGCGCCACGGCGTCCTCCAGGAAGGCCAGCACCTCGTCCACCAGGTCGTCGTAGCGCGGCGCCTGCTGCATGGTGGCCGGCGTGCCCTGGATGTGCATGAGGCAGCAGGCCGCGCCCGCCTCGGCCACCACGCGGGGCAGGTCCGCGTCCGAGGTGAACCCGGTGATGTCGTTGATGAGGTGCGCGCCCGCCTTCAGCGCCTCGCGCGCCACGGCCGCCTTGGTGGTGTCCACCGAGAGGGGCACGGACGTGCGCGCGCGCAGGCCCTGGATGACGGGCAGCACCCGCGCCACCTCCTCCTCCGCGCCCACCGCCTGCGAGCCCGGCCGGGTGGACTCTCCACCTACATCCAGCAGGTCCGCGCCCGCCTCGGCCAGCGCCACGCCGTGGGCGATGGCGGCCTCCGCGTCGAAGTAGCGCCCGCCGTCGGAGAAGCTGTCCGGCGTCACGTTGACGATGCCCATGACGTAGGTGCGCGAGCCCCACGCGAAGGTGCGCCCGCCCAGCTCCAGCGCCGCCGGGGCCCGGCCCGCCTCCAGGGCGCGCTCCAGCGCGGACGCCAGCCCCACCAGGGCACTGGACTTCGCGTGCGCCGCCGCGGCCAGCCGCTCCACCTGCTCGTGGCGTCCCACGAGCAGCCCCGTCCCCGGACGCGCCTGCGCGTCGCCGGGAATCCACGTGGGGTACTTCGCGGTGGCGTCCGAGCGCGACGCGAGGAAGCGGAGCGCGTCCTCCGTCAGCCCGGTGAGCAGCAACTGCACGTGGGGCAGCTTCGCCAGCAGCTCCTCGCGGGCCTCCGGGGCCAGCCCCATCCGCCGGAAGGCCAGCAGCAGGTCCTCGGGGCGGTCGGCGGCAATCGGACGGGCACGAATCATCGGCAGGGGCTCCTGAATGTGACGTCCCCACCCTACCCCCGTGCGCGCGCCCCGGCGCCGGACTTCTCGCCGAAGCGATGGATGCCGGGCACCCGCGCGGGGTGACGACGGCCCCTCGAGGGCCCCTCCCGCCGACTGCCCGAACGGCGGCGGCGTTTGTCCAATGGGTGGAACAGTCCTTCCCAGATTCCTCGTCTGGTGAGGAGGGGGGCGCTGTCGCATCTTCCTTCCCGAAGACGGAAGGGCCCTGGTGGCCGACGCCTTCCGAAGAAAGGAAGTACACCATGATGACCATTCGACCTGCTGACGCCCGCGGCCATGCGAACCACGGCTGGCTGGACTCGCACCACACCTTCTCGTTCGGCGGCTACTACGACCCGGACAACATGGGCTTCCGCGCCCTGCGCGTCATCAACGAGGACCGCGTCACGGCCGGCGAGGGTTTCGACACCCACCCGCACCGCGACATGGAAATCATCACCTACCCCCTCAGCGGGGCCATTGCCCACCGCGACAGCACGGGCGGCACGGGCCTCTTGCGCACGGGTGAGGTGCAGCGGATGACGGCCGGCACGGGCGTGCTGCACAGCGAGATGAACGGCTCGGACGATGAGCTGCACTTCCTGCAGATCTGGATCATCCCCGAGCGGCGGGGCCTCGAGCCGGGCTACGAGCAGAAGCTCTTCCCCGAGTCCGAGCGCAAGGGCCGCTGGAGGGTGGTGGCCAGCCGCGACGCACGCGAGGGCAGCCTCACCGTGCACCAGGACGTGTCGCTGCACAGCACGCTGCTGGGCGCCGGCGAGAAGGCCGAGTACACGCTCGCCCCGGGCCGCCACGCCTGGCTGCAGATGGCGCGCGGCAAGGCCACGCTCAACGGCGTGGAGCTGAAGACGGGTGACGGCGTGGCCGTGTCCGACGAGTCCAAGCTCGTCCTCACCGCCACCGAGCCCACCGAGGCGCTGCTCTTCGACCTCGCCTGAGCTCGCGGGAGCCCTGGCGCTGAAAAGCAGAAGGCCCTTCCCGGTACGCTGGGAAGGGCCTTCGTCGTTTCAGGACTCCAGAAGCCTGGGGCCTACGCCTTCTTCGGCTCCATGGCCGGCATGGCCTCGAGCGCATCGAGAATCTTGCGCTTGTCCTTCTTCTCGGTGGCCTTCGGCGGCGCGTTGATGCGCGGGGCCGGGCGCTCGCGGGTGAGCTGGCCACCCTGGAGGAGGATGTTCACGTCCTCGGCGTCCAGCGTCTCGTACTCCACCAGCGCATCGGACACGCGCTTGAGGGCCTCGAGGTTCTCCGTGAGCAGCTGCTTGCCCTTCTCGTAGCAGCCCACGACGATGCTGCGGACCTCGGAGTCAATCTGCCGCGCGGTGTCCTCGGAGTAGTCCTTGGACGAGTTGAAGTCGCGGCCGAGGAACACCTCACCGTCGCTCTTGCCGAACGCCAGGGGGCCCATCTTCTCGCTCATGCCCCAGCGGCACACCATGGCGCGCGCCGTCTCGGTGGCGCGCTCGATGTCGTTCGCCGCGCCGCTGCTCATCTCGTTGAACATGAGCTCTTCGGCGATGCGGCCGCCCATGGCCATGGAGATCTGGTCCAGCATCTGCTTCTTGTAGCCGTTGACCTTGTCCTCGGTGGGCAGGCTCCAGGTGACGCCCAGGGCCTGGCCGCGCGGGATGATGGTGACCTTGTGGAGCGGGTCGCAGCCGGGGAGGAGCTTGGCCAGCAGCGCGTGGCCCGCCTCGTGGACGGCGGTGTTCCGCTTCTCCTTCTCGGTCATGATCATGGACCGGCGCTCCGGACCCATGAACACCTTGTCCTTGGCGGCCTCGAAGTCGCTCAGGTCCACGCGCTCCTTGTTCTGGCGCGCGGCCATGAGGGCCGACTCGTTGACGAGGTTCTCCAGGTCCGCGCCCGTCATGCCGGGCGTACCGCGGGCGATGACGTCCAGCTCCACCTCGGGCGCCAGCGGCACGCGGCGGGTGTGCACCTTGAGCACGCCCAGGCGGCCCTTGAGGTCGGGGCGCGGCACCACGATGCGCCGGTCGAAGCGGCCCGGGCGCTGGAGCGCCGGGTCCAGCACGTCCGGACGGTTGGTGGCGGCAATCAGGATGACGCCGTCGTTGGACTCGAAGCCGTCCATCTCCACGAGGAGCTGGTTGAGCGTCTGCTCGCGCTCGTCATGGCCTCCGCCCAGGCCCGCGCCACGGTGGCGGCCCACGGCGTCGATTTCATCGATGAAGATGATGCAGGGGGCGTTCTTCTTGCCCTGCTCGAAGAGGTCGCGAACGCGGCTGGCGCCGACGCCCACGAACATCTCCACGAAGTCCGAGCCGGAGATGGAGAAGAACGGCACGCCGGCCTCACCCGCCACCGCGCGGGCGAGCAGCGTCTTGCCCGTACCCGGGGGGCCCATCATCAGCACGCCCTTGGGAATGCGGCCGCCGAGCTTGGTGAACTTCTTCGGGTCCTTGAGGAAGGCGACAATCTCCTCCAGCTCCTCCTTGCACTCGTCCACGCCGGCCACGTCCGCGAAGGTGACCTTGTTGTGGCTCTCGCTGAGGAGCTTGGCCTTCGACTTGCCGAAGGTCATCGCCTTGCCGCTGCCGCCCTGCAGCTGGCGCATGAAGAAGATGAAGAAGAGGAACAGGAAGACGACGGGCATCCACTGGCCGAGGATGGTCAGCCAGAGGCTGTTCTGCTCCTCGCGCTCGTACTTCACGTCCACGCCGTTGGCGCGGAGCTGGTTGAGCATGGTCGCGTCCGGCGCGGGACCCGTCGTACGGAACTTCTCGTTCGTATCGAGGAACTTGCCGGAGTAGGTGTTGCCCTTGACGGCGACTTCCTTGACCTTCTTCTCCTCCACCTTCGCCAGCAACGTGGTGAAGGAGGGTTCCTGGACGGGGTCCGTGCCCGAGGAGAAGAAGTTGTAGAAGGCGACGAAGAGGACGATCAGGATGACCCAGAGCCCGATGGTCTTGTAGGTCGAACGCACGTGTCAGCTGCCCTTTCGGTACTCGGCGGGATGAGGGCCGTGCTGGGAAATACCCCAGCTTTTTCCATCATTTGGCCGACACCAGGCGAGCAACCCAACGTCGGACCGTATCAGCAACAGCAAAAAGCCCTCAACTATTTAGGGGGTCGCGGCCATCCCCGCTCTCAATACTGCTTTCACTGCATAACGGAGGGGTCCGCTGAATGCTCGGACCCGGGGGCGTCGCACACAGGGACTGTCCGGAGGGACTTCCCTGGGGCGCGGGTGCCCACAGCCCGGGGAGCCACAGCACCTCTCCCCCAGCGTCCACCACCACCGGCCACGCGCCGCGCGCTTCCGCTGGCACCCGAAGGTCCACCAACAGGTCCTGGAGTTTTCGTTGTCCCGCCGCCGTCCGCACGCGGTCGCCCGGCTGGCGCGTCCGCACGGTGAGCGGCCAGCGCGTCGCATTCGCGAGCCCCAGGCCCCACACGCCCGCGGGCGGTGGCGACGGCTCCACGGAGAAGCGCCAGCCCGTGCCCTCCAGCGTGCCTCGCGCCCCCTCGCCTTCCAGGCGCAGCTCGGTGGTGACGCGCGGAGACGCCGGGCCCACGCAGCGCACGCGCCCGCTCGTGGTGCGCAGCACGAGCTCGCGGCCGAGCGAGGCCGTGCCGCCGCGCTCCACCCCGAGCAGCGCGCGCTTCAGCGCGGCGTCGTCCGCCAGCACGCCCGCTTCGTCCAGCAGCCGGGCGAGCACGCGCCTTCGCAGCGGTGGCTCCAGCGCGCGTACGCCCGTGGCGTCCAGGCTTCCGTCCTCCAGCACGAGCCGCTGCCACGCTTCGTCCGCCATGCGCGACAGGAGCGCGTCGTCCTCCGCCGCGTGCCGCGCGAAGGCTGCCAGCCGCGCCTCCACGCCATGGCCCGCCGCGCGCGAAAGGGCCGGCAGCGCGTCCTGGCGGATGCGCGTGCGGAAGAAGGCCGGGTCGGAGTTCATCGGGTCTGTCCAGTAGGAGACACCCTCGGCCGAGAGGAAGGCGAGCACCTCCTCGCGCGTGAGCTCCAGGAGCGGACGGACGAGCCCCGCGCGTGAGGCCTGGATGCCCGCCGCGCCGCGCAGCGAGGTGCCGCGCGCGAGCCGCATCAGGAGCGTCTCCGCCTGGTCGCTCGCAGTGTGAGCGGTGGCCACGGCATCCACCTCACGCTCGCGGCGCAACGCCTCCAACATCGTGTAGCGGGCCTCACGGGCTCTCGCCTCCAGCCCCGGCCCCGGGCACAGGTGCAGCTCGCGCACGTGGCAGGGCAGGCCATGCTCGGCGGCCAGCTGGGCAACCGCCTGCACCTCCGCCTGCGACTCGGGTCGGAGGCCATGGTTCAGTGTCGCGACCTCCACGCGCAGCCGCAGCGCGCGAGCGATGCGCACGGTGCCCACCAGCAGCGCGGTGGAGTCCGCGCCTCCGGAGACGGCGAGCAGCACCGAGCGCCCCTCGAGGCCGAGGCGCCTGTACGCCGCCTCCAGCGTCTGGGGCAGCGTGGGGGGTTGGGAGCGAGTGCGAGGCATCGGACAGGGGCGGAATGGATTGTCGAATGGCCGGGTTACAGAGGCGCGTGCGGTTGAAGGTAGGGGGGTCGGTTCTTATGATCGTCACACCGGATGGGCGTGGTCGCGGAAGCGGAAATAGACGCTTCTGCTGGGGATGTTGAGAGGACGGTCGAATTTCAAGGTGTTGGGCCTAGGGGTCCCCCCCCTCCCCCTCTGGGCCCACGGGTCCGCCAGGAGACTCACTCCCGGCGGTCCCTCTTTCCGAAGCGCCCCGGACTTCCTCTCGTGAGGTCCGGGGCGTTTCCTTTTTCGCGCCACGCTGCACACGTCAGGTGCGGCTGGACGTGCCCGGGTAATGAGCGTGCGGTCGCGGAATGAGTCCTCCGAAACCGTTGACCCTCTTGGGAGTCTGTCGGATAACGACCCCGGTGTGTTCAGGTCGTCACCTCGAATCCGCCCCGGAGACCCAGGTATGGCAGGCACTGACAAGCGCAAGCAGTCGCTGTACTTCCCCGAGGAGATGCTGAAGGAGATCCAGGAGGAAGCGACCCGCCAGGACCGCTCCCTGTCGTGGGTCGTTCAGCAGGCGTGGAAGATCGCCCGTGAGCGCATCAAGTCGTTCCCGGCCGTCAACGACGTGACTGGCGACGAGCGCCAGGACCCGCGTGAGGAGTAGCGAGGGCATGGCAACGACCGACCATCGCAAGCAAAGTCTCTACTTCCCCGAGGACATGCTGGAGGAAATCCAGCGTGAGGCGACGCGGCAGGACCGCTCGCTGTCCTGGATTGTCCAGCAGGCGTGGAAGGTGGCTCGTGGCGACATCCGGAAGATGCCTTCCGTGAATGACGTGCTGAGCCCGCCGCCGCGTCCCGCGCCGGCCCCCGTGGCTTCGGCGTCCTCGGCGGCTCCCTCGGCGGCGGCGCCCGTAGCGGCCGCGGCTGCGTCCTCGGACGAGTCCAAGTAGCCCGCGACGCCCGGCCCACCGGCACCACGAAGCCGGCGGGCCGCGCGGGTTGAGCGCGTCGGCCCACGCGCTCCGAGGCTCCCGAGAGGGGCCGTTTTTTTGCCGGGCCTCCTGTGCCGTGCGAGGGATCTGCGCACTCCATGCGCGACTCGCTGGCCTTGCACCTCGCACTGTTCCGCCGCCAGAGGGCGCAGCTCGCCCGGGTGGTGGACGGTCAGACCGAAGCCTTCCGCGCCTACGAGGCGCGCTACCGGCGGCGTACCGTCGGCTACCGGCGCATCGTCACGCTGCCCGCCGTGCACCAGCAGGTGCAGGCCGCGGACGTGGTCTACGTGGGCGACTACCACACGCTGCCGCTCGCGCAGCAGACGTACCTGACGCTGGTGGAGCGCGCGCTCGCCTCGGGCCGCCGCGTCGTCCTCGCGCTCGAGTGCGTGGAGGGCCGGCACCAGGCCTCGCTGGACGCGTGGCGCGCGGGCCGCCTGCAGGAGCGCGCCCTCTTCGAGCGGCTCGGCCTCTCTTCGGGCGGCAACGGCTTCGGCTCCGCCATGGGCACGCGCGCGGTGCTCGCCTTCGCGCGCAGGCACAAGCTGGAGGTGGTGGGCATCGACCGGCGCGCGCAGGGTGAGCGCTCGCTCGCGCTGCGAGATGCGTACGCCGCCGAGCGCATCGCCCGTGCCGCGCGCGCGGAGGACCGGCCGCTCGTCATGGTGCTGGTGGGCCAGTACCACGTGGCGCCGTGTCACCTGCCCGCGCAGGTGGAGCGGGCGCTCGGCGCGGATGCTCGGCGTGGCCTCGTCGTGTACCAGAACGCGGAGGGCGTCTGGTGGCGCCTGGCGCGCGAGGGACGCGTGGGCGCGGCCGAGGCAGTGGAAATGGCCGACGGCGCGCTGTGCCTGCTGAACGCCTCCCCCGTCGTGTGCCAGCAGAGCTTCCTGGACTACCTGGAGGCCGAGGCCGGTGACGCGCCGCTGGTGGACCGCAGCGCCGCGGAGCGCTTCCGGGAGATGGCGGAGCTGATTGGCCGGCTGGCCGGCGTGCCCGTGGTGCGCGAGCTGGACTCGGTGGACGTGGCCACGGCAGCGGACGGCGACGTGCTGGCGCGCATCCAGCGGCGCGGGCGCTTCACGCACTCGGAGCTGACGCAGCTGCGGCGGCACATCCTCTCGCGCGAGAGCGGGTACATCCCGCGCGCGCGCACCGCGTACCTCGCGTCCATGTCGCTGAACCACGCGGCGGAGGAGGCGGCGCACTTCGTCCGGCACTGCGCGGTGGGTGATGCCATGGAGGCGCCGCGCCGCGCGTCCGAGGCCTTCTACGCGCGCTGCCTGGAAGAGGCGCTGGGCTTCTTCGGCTCGAAGCTCGTCAACCCGCGGCGCACGAGCGCGGGGCTGGCCGAGTGGGCGAAGCGCTTCGGCGAGAGCCGGGGCGTGGACCGGCAGATTGCCGCCTTCGTGCTGGCCCACAAGGCCGCGGAGACGGAGGGCCCCGAGGAGGCCGTGAAGCTGCTCCCCCTGCGCAAGGACCGCCTCTTCCACGGTGTCAGCCACGCGCTGGGCTACCTGCTGGGCGACAGGCTCTACCAGGCCTTCGACGCGGGCCACGTGGCGAAGGTGGAGGTGCAGGCGCTGTTCCGCGACCCGTTCGTGGACCCGCGCGGCGCCTACTTCACGTGGGCCGGGCGCCTGGGCGTCTGAGCCGCGCGACTCAGCGCCGAGCCCGCGTGAAGCTTTCGGCGGACCCGGAGCGCTGGAGGACTACAGCTTCTGCGTGGGCGCGGACTGGGTGCCAGTCGCGGCGTCCTTCGGCTTGACGGCGCTCTTCACCTTCTCCTTGAAGGCGCGCATCTTCTCCCGCATCTGCGTGCGCTGCTCGTCGGTGAGCTTGCCGCCCGCCGCTTCGCGCTGGGCCTTCAGCTCGTCGCGGAGCTGCTGGCCCTCGGCCTTGAACTGGTCGGCCTGGGCCTGGGAGAGACGGCCCTCGGCCACCGCCCGGTTCAGTCGCTCCTCCAGGTGCCCGAAGCGCAACTTGTGCTTGAAGCCCCGATGCCCCCCGTGGCGGCCATGCTCATGGGTGGGCGTGGAAGACGGCGCGGGCGCGGACTCGGCGGCCAGCACCGGGGTGGCGAGCAGCAGCGACGCAACGACAGCGGACCGCAGGGCAGACGTCAGACGCATGATGGGATTCTCCTTCGGTTCCCGATGGCGCCGGGACTCACTGTCCCGTCGCCTCATGCCCTGAAGAACCCCGCGCCCGGCGAAAGGTTAAATCTCCCTCTGAAACGGGCCCGGAAATGGGTACCCGCGCGTGGGCCGCGGGCGCCCTCCCCTCCCCCACGCCCTACCGCGCCGCGGGCTTCACCGCGCGCGTGGCGATGAAGCCGGAGAGGTACTCGGACAGCTTGTCCCCGGGAACGTGGGTGTCCTCGTAGAAGCCCGTAATGGCGAAGCCCGCATCCGTCTGCCCACCGAGCTGGTCCTCCAGCGAGTGCGCGAAGACGAGGGGCTCGTCCTTGAACCGCGCGCGCTCCGCGTCCGTGAGGCTGGTGAAGTCCGAGTAGGGCATCTTGTACTTCAGTTGCAGGATGCCCTCCTGCTCCTTCGCGGGGTCGAACAGGTAGACGATGGGATTGCAGATGCCGGACAGCAGCGCGCCCCCGGGACGCAGCACGCGGAACGCCTCGCGCCACACGGGGCGGATGGTGTCCACGAAGCAGTTGGAGCACGGGTGGAAGACGAGGTCGAAGCTGCCGTCCTCGAAGGCGGACAAGTCCTTCATGTCCCCTTCCACCAGCCGGAGCTCCAGGCCATCGCGCTCGGCCACCTTGCGGTCCTGCCCGAGCTGTGCCGGCGAGTTGTCCAGCACCGTCACCCGCGCGCCCGCCGCCGCGAACACCGGCGCCTGCTGCCCACCCGCGCCCGCGAGGCACAGCACGTCCCTGCCCTTCAGCTCTCCGAACCACGCGCGAGGCACGGGCTTGTTGGGGGTGAGCACCACGCTCCACTCCCCGCGCCGCGCGGCGGCGATGACCTCCGGGCCCACCGGTAGGGTCCACCGGTCTCCCTTGGCCACCTGCCGGTTCCACGCTTCGCGGTTGTACTGCCGCACGTCGACGTCAAGTGTCATGCAACACCCGTCCTTCCATGCCGCCAGCCACGGTGATGATTTCTCCCGTGACGTGGCCGGAGACGCGGTCTGACGCGAGCGACACCACCACGCGCGCGACGTCCTCCGGCTGCCCCACCTTCCGCAGGGGCATGGTGCGCGTCACCCGCTTCACGAAGTTCGGGTCGTTCATCTTGTCGCCGTGCCGCTCCACCGCCGTCCACCCGGGGCACACCACGTTGACGCGGCCCAGCGGAGCAATCCGCCCGAGCTCATTCTTCAGGCTCTTCACGAAGCCGCCCGCCAGCGCGCCCTTCGCGGCCGCGTAGTCCGAGTGTCCCGCCTCGCCGAACAGCCCCGCCGTGGAGCTGATGATGACGATGTTGCCCGTGCCCGTGGTGGCCACGTGCCGCAGGAAGGCGCGGCAGGAGAGGAACACGCTGTCCAGGTTCTCCGCCAGCGTGCGGCGCCAGCGCTCCAGCGACATCTGCCACACCGGCTCATCGGGCCTGGGCCACACGCCCGCGTTGCACACCAGCACGTCCAGCCGCCCCAGCGCGGACACCGCCGCGGGCACCAGCGCGTCCACGTCCGCCTCCACCGTCAGGTCCGCGCGCACCGCCGCGCCGCCCACCTCGCGAGCCAGCGCCTCCGCGCCCTTCGCGTTGGAGTGGTAGTGCACCGCCACCTTCGCGCCCTCCTCGTGGAACGCGCGAGTCAGCGCCGTGCCGATTCCACCCGCGCCGCCCGTGACGAGTACGCCCTTGCCCTTCAGCTCCGTGTCCATTCGGAAGGCTCCATCCTGCTCCCGCGCCTCGCGGGAAATGGGGCGCCATGATGCCCCACCCGCCCGGGCACGGCATCAGCGCCGGGGCTTGCGGTTGCGCAGTCCGGACAGCAGCAGCTCCAGCCCGAAGGCAAAGCGCGCGTCGAAGTCCGGGTCGACGATGGCGTCCGCCGCCGCCGCGACGTGGGGGAAGCGCCCCTTGGCGAGCGCCCGAATCCGCTCGGCCACCGGAGGGCCCTCCGCCTTCTTCGCGCCGAGCGACTGCTCCTCGATGGTGAAGCCGAGCACGTAGTCGAGGACGGAGAAGGCCGCCCAGCTCGCCTCGCGCGGCTTCAGGCCCGCCCGGCCCAGCGCGCCGATGAGCAGGTCGCTGACGCGCAGCGTGTTCTCCGACACCACGGTGGTGCCGGCATACACGCGAGCCCCATCGCGATGGCTCATGAAGGCACGCCGCAGCTCGCCGGCCACGCCCTTCACCTTCGCTTCCCATCCGGCGTCCGCGTCCTGCTCGCGGCCCACGTCCTCGAGCAGCGCGTCCGCCATCGTCTCCAGCAGCACCTGCTTGCTGGGGAAGTGCCAGTAGAGCGACGGCGCCTGGATTTCGAGCGCCTGCGCCAGCGCGCGCATCGTCATCCCCTCCACGCCGATTTCATCCACCAGCGTCCACGCCGCTCGGACGACCTGCTCTCGTTGGATTCGCATGCGCCTCCGGCACTCCGGCTTGACAACCTAACATTGTTAGTTATTCCCTAACAACGTTAGATTGCCCGTCCGGGAGGAGCGTCATGGAGGAAGCCGTCGAGGTCGCAGTCGTCGGAGGTGGTCCCACGGGGTTGTTCCTGGCCTGCGAGCTGGCCCTGGCGGGAGTCCGGGTCCGCGTGTTCGAGCGCCGCACGGAGCCGGTGCGCGAGTCACGTGCGCTGACGATGCATCCGCGCTCCCTCGAGGTGCTCGCGCTGCGGGGCCTGGAGGAGCGGTTCCTGAGCCGGGGCCGGCCGCTGCCCACCGGGCACTTCGGGATGCTCGACACGCGGCTGGATTTCTCCGGGCTCGACACGACGTACCGCTTCACCCTGTTCCTCCCGCAGGCGGTGACGGAGGCGCTGCTGGAGGAGCGGGCGCGCGAGCTGGGCGTGGACCTGAGGCGCGGGCACGCGGTGGAAGGGCTGCGGCAGGACGCGGAGGGCGTGGAGCTCTCCGGCACCGCCGAGGGACGGCCGTTCCGCTGCCACGCGAGGTACGTGGTGGGCGCGGATGGGGCGCGCAGTGTCGTCCGTCAGCTCGCGGGCATCGCGTTTCCCGGAACGGACACCACCCGCACCTCCATGCTGGGAGACGTGACGCTCGACTCGCCGCCGTCCGCACCCTTCCTCGCCCTCACCCATGCGCGAGGCGGCGTGGTCATCGTCCCGCTCGGCCCGGGCGTCCACCGCGTCATCGTCACGGACCCGGAGCGGGAGGGCACGCCGCTGAAGGAGCCCGTGACGCTCGACGAGCTCCGCGCCAGCGTCACCCGCATCGCCGGCTCGGACCTCGGCATGCGCGACCCACGGTGGCTGTCGCGCTTCGGGAACGAGACGCGGCTCGCGGAGCACTACCGGGCCGGACGCGTGCTGCTCGCGGGAGACGCGGCGCACATGCACTTCCCGGCGGGCGGCCAGGGCCTCAACGTGGGCCTGCAGGACGCGATGAACCTGGGCTGGAAGCTCGCGGCCGTCGTGAAGGAAGGCGCGCCGGACGCGCTGCTGGACAGCTACCACCGGGAGCGCCATGGCGTGGGCCAGGCCCTGCTGCGCAACACAGAGGCGCAGTCCGCCCTCATGGGCTTCACGCCCGAGACACTGGCCCTGCGCGAGCTGATGAACGGGCTGCTGAAGCACCCCGCCGTGAATCGGGAGCTCGCGGAGCACCTCGGCGGGCTCGACGTGCGCTACCCGGCGCTGGACGTCCTCGGGCCCACCAACAACGAGGCCTCGCTGCTCCCGGAGTGGACGGGCCGGAGGTTGCCCGACATGGAGCTGCAGCGCTTCCTCGGTGGCACCCAGCGTCTCTACTCCGCCCTGCATGGAGGCCGCTGGCTGCGGCTCCAGGTGGCACTGAGCAACCGGATGTTCCCCGACGAAACGGGAATGAGGCCGTCATGGAGGCCCCGTGCCGAGCACCTCTACGCGCGTCCCGCGCAGGAGGGAGCGCAACTCCAGGGGGTGGGCTGGATGCTCATCCGTCCGGACGGGCACGTGGCACGGGCCTGGGCGTGATGAGCGCCCGGGCCCGGCCTGAATGCCTCACTCAGGAGAGGCGCAGCAGCTTCCGCGCCTGCTCGGGCGTGGCCAGCTCGCGGCCGTTCGCGCGAGCGCGCTTCGCGGCCTCGGCGACCAGCTCCCAGTTGCCCTTCGCGAGCACGCCCTTGGACACGTAGATGTTGTCCTCCAGGCCCACGCGCGCATTGCCCCCGCGCTTCGCCGCCTCGTCCACGTACGGAAGCTGATGCCGCCCCACGCCGGCCACCGTCCAGGTGGAGCCCTCCGGCAGCGAGGCAATCATCAAATCCAACACCTCCGGCCGCGGCTGCAGCGTGCCCGGCACGCCCAGCACGAAGTCGAAGTGCGCCGGCAGGTCCACCAGCCCCTCCTTCGCGAGGTAGCGGGCCTCGTCAATCATCCCCAGGTCGAAGCACTCCAGCTCCGGCCTGAGCCCCAGCGCGCGGATGCGCTTCGCGATGTCCCGCACCAGCGGGCGCGGATTCCAGAACACGTCCTCGCCGAAGTTCACCGTGCCGGTGGTCAGCGTGGCCATGTCCGGCCTGTCGGGGCCGGTGAGCGTCAACGGACCGCAGCGCTGGTCCACCGTCATGCCCACCGCGCCGCCGGTGGACGTCTGGATGAGCACGTCCGTGCGCTTGCGGATGGCGCGGATGGCGGCGCGGAACAGCTCCGCGTCCTGCGAGGGCTTGCCGTCCGCGGTGCGCACGTGCAGGTGCACCATGGCCGCGCCGGCCTCGCGGCAGCGCGCCGCGTCCTCGGCAATCTCCTCGGCGGTAATCGGCAGGTTCGGATTCTGCTCGCGCGTCGTCTCCGCGCCGACCATCGCCGCGGTGATGACCATGGGGGTGCTCATCGCTGACCTCGCTGCTTGTCCTTCGGAACCACGCAGGTGCCCGAAGCACGGCACACCACCACCGGCTCCTGCAACAGGTCCGCCGCCGAATCGTTCACGTCCGGGCGCGGCCGGATGACCTTGCGCGCCTCGAAGCGCATTTTCCGCGACGTGTTGCCCGCGCTGATGATTTCCCCTTCCGCTTCGATGAAGTCCCCGGCGTACACGGGCGCGAGGAACTCCACCGAGTCATAGGCGCGGAACAGCCCCTCGTCGCCGTCGCTGCGGATGCACAGCTCCGTGGCCACGTCGCCGAAGAGGCCCAGCATGCGCGCGCCGTCCACCAGGTTGCCGCCGTAGTGCGCGTCATGGCTGCTCATGCGCAGGCGGATGATGGCCTTCGTCCCCGTGCTCACTTGGGCTCTCCCTGGTAGTGCATGTCCTGCGGCTCCTTGCCTTCCTTCTTCAGGAGCGCGTGGACGATGTAGTTGGCCACGTCCGACGGCTTGGTGCCCGGACCGAAGCCGGCGTCGAAGCCCAGCTCCAGCGCCAGCTTGTGGTCCACGCGCGGCCCGCCCAGGAGCAGCTGCACCTTGCCGTGGATGCCCGCCGCCTTCGCCGCGTCGATGAACTGGCGCGAGTTGTCCTTGTGCACGTCGCGCTGCGTGACGACCTGGCTCACCAGGATGGCGTCGGCATTCTTCGCCATCGCCTTCTTGATGAGGTCCTCGTTGGGCACCTGGCTGCCGAGGTTGAACGCCTCGAAGCCCGGGTAGCGCTCCAGGCCGTAGTCGCCCGCGTAGCCCTTCATGTTGAGGATGGCGTCGATGCCCACCGTGTGCGTGTCCGTGCCGGTGCACGCGCCGAACACGACGATGCGGCGGCCCACCTTCTCCTTGATGAAGGCGTTGAGGTCGTCGAAGGACATCTTCTTCACGACGACTTCGGGCACGTCGATTTCGGCGTAGTCCAGCGTCACGTTGGAACGGGCGTAGACGATGAAGAAGGTGTAGCTGTCCGCCGCGCGCTCGGCGGCGGCCACCTTCACGTCGGTGAAGCCCATCTTCTTCGTGAAGACGGCGGCGGCCTCCTTGGCCTTCTCCGACAGCGGCACCGGCAGCGTGAAGGACAGCTGCACCACGCCGTCGTCGCGCCGGTCGCCATAGGGACGGATGATCTGCTTGCTCGGCTTCACCATCGGCTCATTTCCCCCCGGCCCGCTGCAGCTTCACGCTCGTGCCGACCTTCTCCGCCAGCGGCGCGAAGCGCTCCTTCTTGCCCTGCTCCAGGTAGAAGACGACGGACCACGTCGTCTTCCCGTCGCACCCCACGTACGTCACCGTGTCCACCGCGCCGCCCGTGGGCGACTGGTCCGTGTCCTGCCGCTTCGCCGCCGGCTGGCCGCCCACCTTGAGGCGCTCCCAGTTGGCGCCGCCAATGGACTTCACGATCTTGTCCACGCACGTGTCGGCCTTCATGCCGGCCGTCTGCACCGCGCCCACGTCCACGAGGAAGTAGGCATCACCGCTGGGCGCGGTGAACTTGTTGGTGCCGTCCTCCACCTGGCGCGTCCACGCCGCCGGGACCTGGAGCGCCACGTTCTTCACCTGGAACTGCGCCAGCGCATCCGCGGAGCCACCCGCAGCCACCACCATGGCGAGAATCGAACCGAGCATCACGCAGCCTCCAGCAAGTCCAGGAACGGGTTGAAGTAATCCGGGGCCTTCTCCAGCACGCCATCCAGGCCCTTGCCGCCAGTCTCTTCGCGCTTCACGTCACCGAAGTGGCCCTTGCCGATGGCCGCCACCATGCCTTCGTCGCGGCACTCCTGGAGGAGCGCCATCGCCCTGCCGAACACCTCGCGGGCGCGGTTGGCGATCTTCCCGTCCTCGCGAACGGTGAACTCCTCGTCGATGCCACGCGCGGCACGGTGGATGTACGACGCGGACTTGAGCGCCACGTACCGGTCCGCGAGCAGCGGCGTGTGCATGGCCTCGGTCATCATGCCCAGCAGCTGGATGCCCTGCCGCGTCCAGATGGCCACCAGGTCCGCCATCACGTCGTACGCGTGGCTGAAGAAGATGTCCGTCTCCTTGTGCTTGGTGGGCGGCATGTACTTCAGCGGCGCATTGGGGAAGCAGCGGCGCACCAGCATGGCCTGCGACAGCTCCAGGAGCAGCGTGTCGTCCCGGTACGGGTCGATTTCGTACGAGTGGCCAATGCCGAGCTGCCAGTCCTTGAGGCCCGCGCGCTTGGCGAAGCACTCGTTGATGAACTGGCTGGCGATGACGGTGTGGGCCGCCTCGTACGCGTCCGCGGTGGTGATGTAGTTGTCCTCGCCGGTGTTGATGATGATGCCGGCGGCGGCGCAGATGCGGCGGCTGAAGTACTGGTCGATGAACGTGCGCCGCATGTTGATGTCACGGAAGAGGATTCCGTACATCGCGTCGTTGAGCAGCATGTCCAGCTTCTCGAAGGCCGCGCAGAAGGCAATCTCCGACATGCAGAGGCCGGACGAGTAGTTGGTGAGCTGGATGTAGCGCTTGAGCTTGCGGCTCTCCTCGTCCAGGGCCTCGCGCATGATGCGGAAGTTCTCCTGGGTGGCATAGGTGCCGCCGTAGCCCTCCGTCGTCGCGCCGTGGGGCACGTAGTCCAGCAGGGACTGCGCGGTGGAGCGGATGACGGCGATGACGTCCGCGCCGGCCTGGGCGGCCGCACGGGCCTGGTCCACGTCGTCGTAGATGTTGCCCGTGGCGACGATGACGTACTTGTGCGGCGCGGGCGACATGGGGAACTGCTCGCGGAGCCCGTTGCGCTGGGCGACGCGGGACTTCAGGTCCTCGAAGGCCGCACGGGCCTCGGAGCGGACCTCCTCGCGGAGGTTGTGCTCCTGGTCGGCGGACAGCGGGCCCAGCTTGTCGGTGGGCAGCGCGGTGAGTCGCTCCACGGCCTCCAGGGGGCTCTTGGCGCCCAGGTGCAGCGCGCGGCCGTACCAGTAGGCGGCGCCCTTGTTGAGCACCCCGGCGGCCTTGAGCTTGTCGACCATCAGGTTGGCGAGCGGCACGCCCCGCGCGCCAGCTCCGGAAATACCGAAGAAGCGCAACACGGTGCGCTCGGTGGATACAGTGGTGTTGCGGCGGATGAGGTCGAAGATCGGATTGACGATCTCCTCCGCCAGCTTGCGCGCCTGGTCGATCTGCGCGTCTTCAATGAACGGGCCTGGCATGCGCGCACCTTACCCGCCAAAGCGCCCACCGGAAGGGCCAAGCGCACCGGTGGCGCCCTGGCGCACCGCATTATCGGTTTCATGAGGCGCCACACCGACGGAGCGGTGAAATCAACCACCGAACGGCCGGTGCAACACCGAAATATCGGTTCGGGCGACTCATCTTGGCTCTCAACCCATTGATAACACTACGGGGCGGTGCCCGGCACGGGGCCTGCTTTGGAGCGCGGCGTCTCACCCCCGAAGACGAGGAAGACACCGAATATGCAACTCCGTCCCCTGCTGCTGTCGGCGCTGTTCCTGGGTGGTTCGGCTCTCGCCGCCACTCCGCCTCCCCTCACCACCGACTCCGGCTCGCCGGTCGGTACCAACCAGAGCTCCAAGACGGCCGGCCCCCGCGGTGGCGTGCTGCTGGAGGACTTCCACCTCATCGAGAAGCTCGCCCGGTTCGACCGTGAGCGCATCCCCGAGCGCGTCGTCCACGCGCGCGGCACCGGCGCCTACGGCGTCTTCGAGAGCTATGGCGACTTCTCCAACCTGACGCGCGCGTCCGTCTTCTCCGCCAAGGGCAAGAAGACGCCGATGTTCGTGCGCTTCTCCACGGTCATCCCCGCGCAGGGCTCGCCCGAGGCGGTGAGAGACCCTCGCGGCTTCGCGCTGAAGTTCTACACGGACGAGGGCAACTGGGACCTCGTGGGCAACGACCTGCCCATCTTCTTCATCCGGGACGCCATCAAGTTCCCGGACATGGTGCACTCGCTGAAGCCGTCGCCGATTACGAACAAGCAGGACCCGAACCGCTTCTTCGACTTCTTCTCGCACCAGCCCGAGTCGACGCACATGCTCACGCAGGTGTACTCGGACCTGGGCATCCCGGCGAACTACCGCCAGATGAACGGGCACGGCGTGCACTCGTTCAAGTTCGTCAACGCGAAGGGCGAGTACAAGTACGTCAAGTTCAACTGGTTCTCGCAGCAGGGCGTGAAGGGCCTCATCACGCCCGAGGAGGTGGCCAAGGTCACCGCCAGCGACTACCAGCACGCCACCACGGACCTGTACACCACCATCGGCGCGGGCAAGTTCCCCTCGTGGGAGCTGACGGTGCAGGTGCTGGACCCGAAGGACCTGGACAGCTTCTCGTTCGACCCGCTCGACGCGACGAAGGTGTGGCCGGAGGACAAGGTTCCCTCCATCAAGCTGGGCAAGTTCACGCTCAACAAGATGCCGGACAACTTCTTCGAGGAGACCGAGCAGTCGGCGTTCTCCCCCGGCGTGCTGCCCCCGGGCATCGAGCCCTCCGAGGACCGGCTGCTGCAGGGCCGCCTCTTCTCGTACGCGGACACGCAGCGCTACCGCATCGGCGCCAACTACCAGATGCTGCCCGTCAACCGCGCCAAGGCCCCGGTGAACAACAACAGCCAGGGCGGCTCCATGAACTTCGCCAACACGAAGTCGGACGTGAACTACGAGCCCAGCGTCACCCGTGAGACGCAGGACGCCCCGGCGTACCTGTTCTCCAACGCGCCGCTGACGGGCACCTCCCAGCAGCGCCCCATCGACAAGACGGACAACTTCTCGCAGGCGGGTGCCTTCTACAACTCGCTCGACACGGCCGCGAAGGAGCGGCTGGTGAAGAACCTCGCCGCGGACCTGGGCCAGGTGAAGGACGCGCGCGTGAAGGCCCGCATGGTGGGCCACTTCCTCATGGCCGACACCGACTACGGCACGCGCCTGGCGAAGGCCGTGGGCGTGAAGGTGGACGACGCCAAGGCCGCCGTGGCCCCGCTGGCCTCGCGCTGAACGTCGCTGACTGAGTCGTGCCGGGCCCCGGTGTGCTGCGTCCACCGGGGCCCGCTGTTTTCCCTGTCGCTCTGTCTGAGAGAGGGCCGGGACACACCCGGGCGGCCCTCATCCCGGCTCTCTCTCAGGTGGAGTGGTGCTTCCGGAGGACTCCATGGTTCGCAAGCTGCTGCTCGGAGCAATCGGTCTGCTGGTGGTGGTCATCGTCGTGCTCGCCGCGTCGTTCCTGTCCCTGCGCTCGGCGCCCGCGCCCCAGGGGCGGCTGCTCGCCACGAGCGAGGCGGAGCGCTACCTGCTCGCGGCTGCTCGCGAGGGTGACGTGGAGGTCGTCAGCGGCCTCATCAAGGCCGGCACGCCGGTGGAGGCGCGGGACTCGCGCGGCTTCTCGCCGCTCATCCTCGCCGCGTACCACGGCCACACGGACACGGTGCGCGCGCTGCTCGCCGCGGGCGCGGATGCGTGCGCGGGCGACAACCGGGGCAACACCGCGCTGATGGGAGCGGCCTTCAAGGGCTACGCGGACATCGTCGAGCTGCTCAGCCAGCAGAAGTGCGCGGTGGACCAGAAGAACAGCCTGGGCCAGACAGCGCTGATGTTCGCGTCGCTGTTCGGCCGCAAGGAGGTGGCTGAGCAGTTGCGCAAGCAGGGCGCCTCGCCCGAGGTGCGCGACGGGAGCGGCCGGTCCGCCAATGACTGGGCGGCGACGCAGGAGCCCGTGGCTCCAGTGGCTCCCGCGCCGGAGCAGACGGCCGCTTCCGCGCGGTAGGTCGCGGAGCCGTGGGCGGCGAAGTCCGGCTCCTTGCGGTATCGCGGCCAGGCCCGGCGATTCGGGCCCGGCGCGTACGCGGCGTCAGACGTACCGTGTGGCGAAGAGCTGAAGGAGCTCCGGCTCCGTACGCAGCAAATCCAGCGTCAGCGCGGCGTGGTTGGGGACGTAGCCATTGCCCACAATCATGGTGACGTCCTTGCCCACGCCCTCCGCGCCCAGGGCCGCGGCGGTGAAGCTGGTGGCCATGGAGAAGAAGATGGCCGTGCCCCCGTCCTTCACGGACAGGATGGTGGCCATCTCCGTGTTGCCCACGCTGGCGCAGTTGACCACCAGGTCGCAGAGCTGGCCGTCCGTCGCCTTGCTCACCGCCTCCATCACGTCCACGCCCTGCGTCGCGTCCACCTTCAGCGCCACGTCGCACAGGCCGATGGACGACAGCATGTCCAGCGCGCCCTGCGACACGTCGAGCGCAATCAACTTGCCGCGGCTCTCCAGCTTGCGCCGCGCCTGCGCGAGGCACAGCGCGCCGCTCTTGCCCGCGCCCAGCACCGCCACCGTCATGCCCGGCCGCACGTGCCGCGCCACCAGCGCGGGCGCGCCGCACACGTCCAGCGCCGCCAGCGCCAGCGTGTCCGGCATGTCCGAGGGCAGCTTCGCGTAGATGCCGCTGGCGAACAGCAGCGCGTGCCCGCGGATGTCCACGCGGTCGATTTCCACGTGCACCGCCTTCACCTCTTCAATCACCAGCGGCGTCAGCGTGAGGCTCACCAGCGTGGCGATGCGGTCGCCCACCTTGAGCAGCTCGCGCGCGGGGTGCTTGGGGCCCATCTCCTTCACGCGGCCAATCAACATGCCGCCCGAGCCCGTCACGGGGTTCTGCATCTTCCCCCGCTCGCGGACGATTTCCTGGATGCGCGCGCCGATGCGCGCCGGGTCTCCGCCCACCTCGCCCTTGATCTGCTTGAAGGACGCCGCGTCGATGTTGAGGCTCTCCACGTCGATGAGCATTTCCGCCTCGCGGCACGGCAGCGAAGGGTCCAGCTTCCGCGCGCGCTGCGGCAGCACGCCCTTCTCTCCGACGACGCGCGACAGCCCGTAGAGGTCGATGCCCATATCCGTCTCTCTCCCAAGAAGGTCCGAGCGCCAGGCCACGGCCCCGAAGGCCGCGCGGCGCGCACGGTGCTGCGTCTATCCGCTCCCCCCGGGCAAAGGCCAGCACCTCGTCATTCCGCCCCTCGCACTTTCGTACCGGGGTGATTGTTCGGTTCTGGTGCTCCCGTCGGCGGTCCGTTCCGGAGCGACTGTTCAGTCCCGATGCCACCCCGCTGACACACCCCCGCGGCCCCCGAGCCACGGCCGCTATCCACCCCTCCGGCCAAGACCGCGTCGTTCCGAGGGAATCTCCAGCCACGCGGGCTGGCCCGGCGAATGCAATCCCCCTCGGGCATGAACCCCCACCTTCTCACCAGCGCCCTTGTCGTGGCGCTGCTCGCGCTGCCCGGCCGCGCCTCCGCCCAGGAGAGCTTTGCGCGGCGCGCCGAGATTCCCGACGCACACCTGCGCGGCGTGACGCACGTCGTCTGCGCCACCTTCCCGCAGGACGCCATGCCGGAGGTGCCCCTGTATGAGCGCCGCGGCATCGGCTTCCAGCCCGCCGGCTCCGTCCCGCGCGCGCAGACGGTGCCGCTGAGCCGCTGGGTGGACCCGGGCGGCTGGCAGGAGGACTGCTACCCCGCCTTCGAGCACGAGCGCATCCACGAGCACGGCGTGCCCGTCCAGTACGCCCACGTCATCGTCGACATGCGGAGCGGGCGGAAGGCGTGGCTGCGCGACGGCGGCGCGGATGATGCGAAGGCCGTGTGGCTGACGATTGAAAGCCTGCGCCCGCTGGAGGCCTTCGAGGACAAGGGCGTGGAGTTCTTCAAGCTCCGCCGCGAGGGCCAGCCGCCCCTCGTCTTCCGCCAGGCGCCTCGCGACGACGCGAGCCCCGTGGACACCTCCCTGCATGACGAGCAGCTCATCCTCGGCCGGCGCGCGGGAGACTTCGCGGAGGTGCTCGCGTTCGACGAGGCCGAGGGGAAGTACCAGCACCGCGGCTGGGTGCGGCTGGTGGACTCCGAGGGCCTGCTGCTGCTGTGGCCCGCCAACTACCCGTCGCACGGGTGCTGAAGCGCCGTGCGACGTGCTCCAGCGTGAGGGAGTGCTACTCGCGCGCCAGCTTCGGCACCAGCACGGAGAGCGAGCGCTCGAAGCGATAGGACACGCCGGAGTGCCCGTCCTCGAACTCCTCGTGCACCAGCTCGATGCCGGCGCCCTTGAGGTCCTCCGCGAGCATGCGCGTGCCCCAGCGGATGTTGAACTCGTCGCGGGTGCCGCAGTCGAGGAACACCGTCTTCAGCTTGCGGAACGAGTCGATGAACTTGGGCACGAAGCGCACCGGGTCGTGCACCAGCCAGCGGTTCCACACGTCCAGCTTGAGGCGGCCCGTCTGCGCGTCGAAGGGCAGCTCGACGTTGAGCGGCTCGCCCTTCTTCGGCGAGTACGCGGCGGCCATCGCCAGCGTGTTCACCACCGGGAAGTCGTCGCCGCGCATCTTCGTCTCGCGCACGCGCTTGCGGAACTCCCCGTGCCACGCCTCCACGCCGCCGGACTTCAGCAGCGAGCCCGCCGCCTTGGGCAGGTCCGGCAGGTAGCAGTACTCGAAGTAGGAGTCCGCCGCGTGCGCGCCCAGGTGCGAGAAGAGCTCCGGGTGATAGCGCCCCATGACGAGCGCGCCGTAGCCGCCGGAGCTGTGGCCCACCACCGCGCGCGAGGCCGCCTTGGGCACCGTGCGATACGTGCGGTCCACGAAGCCCACCACGTCCTTGGCCAGGTAGTCGCGGTAGCGGCCAATGGCGTCGCTGTTCACCCACTGGCTTCCGCCCAGGGACGTCCACCCGTCGGGGAAGATGCCGATGGCGGGCGGCACCGCGCCGGACTCGATGAGCGCGTCCAGGCGCTCGGGCACGGTGGGGCCGAAGCCCGCGGCGTTCGTCCAGGTGCCGCCGCTGTTGCCGAAGGCGTGCAGGAAGTAGACGACGGGGTAGCGCTTGTCGCCCTCTCCGTAGCCGGGCGGCAGGTACACGGTGAGCCGGCGCCGGGCCGGGTCGCCCAGCGGGTTGGCCTCCAGCGCGGGCGATTGCAGCTCGCGCGTCTCCAGCGTTCCCTTCATCCGAGTCTCCCCCTCAATGGGCCCGCCGCTAGGCGCGCGAGCCGGGTGTTTGCTTGCCGAGGACCTTCATCACCGCCTGCAGGTCCTCCCACGCCTTGCGCTTCTCCGCCGGACTGCGCAGCAGGTACGCGGGGTGGAAGGTGGGCATGAGCTGGATGCCCTCGTACAGGCGCCAGTTGCCGCGCAGGCGCGTAATGGGCGTGGAGTCCCGCAGCAGCGTCTGCGCCGCGAACTTGCCGAGCGCCACCACCACCTTCGGCTGGATGGCCGCGAGCTGCGCGCGCAGGAAGGGCTCGCACGCCGCGATTTCATCCGGCTCCGGGTTGCGATTGCCGGGCGGGCGGCACTTCACGACGTTGCAGATGTAGACGTCGTCGCGACGGAAGCCCATGGCTTCAATCATCTTCGTCAGCAGCTCACCCGCCGCGCCGACGAAGGGGACGCCCTGCAGGTCCTCGTTCTCGCCCGGGCCCTCGCCGACGAAGACCAGCTCCGCGCGCGGGTTGCCCGAACCGAAGACGATGTTCTTGCGCTTGCTGCACAGCTTGCAGCGCTGGCAGTCACCCAGCTCGCGGCGGATTTCGTCGAGCGTCGGACGGTCTCCGCTGCCCATGCCCGGAAGCTGCCCCGCGGAGCGCGGCGCCTGCGGGGGCACGTCGAGGAGCAGGCCCGCTCGACCCACCGGCGCGGGACGCGAGGCCGGAGCCCGCGCGGACGACGGCGACACGGTGGGGCCCGCGGCGGCGGGACGCGTGGGCGCACCGGGGTGGCTGCTTGGCGCGCCCGTAGAAGGCATCGGGGCGGCGGCGGGGCCCTGCGGCGCGCCCATGGAGGACGTCGCGGCTCCGGTGGGGCCATTCGACGGAGCCCTGGCCGCCAGGGGCACCGGAGCGCCGGTGGGGCCGTTTGACGAGGGAGCGGGCGCGGGACTGGCGCTCGGACGGGGAACGGCGGCAGGAGCCGGGCGTGCAGCGGTCTCCGACGACCCGTTGCCTCGGGACAGGAGCGAGCGCAGCGACGGTGCGGAGCGCTGGAGCTCTGCTGCTGCCTTCGCGTCGACCATCAGCACGCGGCCGGCGGCCTCCTCCTGCCAGAGCAGGTGGCGGCGCACCTCGTCCAGCACGGCGCTCAGTTCCTGCGAGGAGTCGGGCAAGTCGTCGTTCACGTTGACTGGATCGGTAGCGGAGGAAGAGGGCCTGCGCAAGGAAGCGGACGGCGGCCTCGTCAGTACGCTTACCGCAGGGCCGAGCCCGGCGTCACTCCCGGAGTCACCCGGCCTCCATGGGCCAGAGGGCGCTCACAGTGTGGGCAGAACGTGGCGGGTCGGCCGTCACGGAGTGGACGGACGCTGGTCAGGGCTGACGCGCTACCTCCGGGGCACCAGCAGTAACTCCAGGATGGCGCGGGCCACCTCGTGCTTGCTGCCCTGAAGCTCCTGCTGGAGGCCCGAGCGCGTGAGCAGCGTCACGCGGTTGGTGTCCGTGCCGAAGCCCGCGCCGGGCGCCGTCACGTCATTGGCGACAATCGCGTCGAGCCCCTTGCGCTCCAGCTTCTCGCGCGCGTGCTCCACCACCCGCTCCGTCTCCGCCGCGAAGCCCACGAGCAGCGGCCGCTTCGCGCTCCCCGCCACCTTCCGCGAAGCCTCCGCCAGCACGTCCGGCGTGCGCACCAGGCGCAGGGACTCCGGCGTGTGGGTGGAGCCCTTCTTCACCTTCTGCGGCGCTCGCGTCTCCGGACGCCAGTCGCTCACCGCCGCGGTGGCGATGAAGGCGTCCACCGACTCCACTCGCGAGAGCACCTCGCGCGCCATGTCGTCCGCGCTCACCACGTCCACCACGGTGAGCCCGCCGCGCTCCACTGCGCCCACCGGGCCCAGCACTACCGTCACCTCGGCGCCCAGGCTCCGCGCCGCGTGCGCGAGCGCCAGGCCCATCTTCCCCGTGGACGGATTGGAGATGAACCGCACCGGGTCCAGGAACTCGCGCGTGGGGCCCGCCGTCAGCAGCACCTTCTTCCCCGCGAGCGGCCCGGCGCCGAAGCGCGCGGCCACGGCCTCGGCAATCCTCGGCACGTCCGCGAGCCGCCCCTCGCCCACGTCGCCGCAGGCCAGCAGCCCCGCGCCCGGCCCCACCATGCTGAAGCGCGGGTGCGCGAGCAGCGCCGCGACGTTCTCCTGCGTCATCGCGTTGTCCCACATGGCCACGTTCATTGCGGGAGCCAGCACCACCGGCCCGCGAAACGCGAGCAGCGACGTCGTCACCGCGTCGTTCGCCATGCCCACGCGGATGCGTGCGAGCAGGTCCGCCGTGGCCGGGGCCACCACGTAGGCCTCCGCCCAGCGTGCGAGGTCCAGGTGCCCGAAGTTCCCCTCCTGCGCGGGGTCGAAGTAGTCCGTGAGGACGGGGTGGCCGCTGAGCGCCTGGAAGGTGAGCGGGGTGACGAACTGCCGCGCGGACTCCGTCATGGCCACGCGCACCTCGGCGCCGGCCCGGCCGAGCTCGCGCACCAGCTCACATGCCTTGTACGCGGCGATGCCGCCGCCGACGCCGACCACCACCTTACGGCCCTTCAGTGCCGACACGTCCATGCGGGCTTCCTAATGCGCACGCCCGCTGGCTCGCAACCCGCGCCGCGCGGAGGTGCCGCCGCCTCACCGCCCGAGGACCACCTCGCCCCGCGAGGGCACGTCCACCACGCGCACCTCGGGCCCACCCGGCGTCTCGACGTGGAAATGGCCCCACACCAGCGTGTACCGCCCCGGAGGCAGCCCGTTGAGCACCACCTGCTCGCCGCGCGGCTGGTACACGAGCTGCGCATACCGCGAGCGCATCAGCCCCATGGCCGGCGGGTTGCCCACGTCGCCCACCTCCCCCGCCACCACCCACAGCGCCTTGCCGCGCTCGGGCTTGAGCTGCACCGTGAGGGTCGCGGTGCCCGGCGCGTTGCCCAGGTCCAGGCGCATGTCCGTCCCGGCCACCTGCACCACCAGCGCCGGCTCGCCGGAGAACTCGCGGTTGACGCCGAGCGCGAAGCGGTAGCTGCCCGGGGACACCTCCACGCTGTAGCCGCCGTCCGGGCCGGTGACGATGGTGAGCGGCTCGCTGCGGTCCGCGTTCACCGCCTCCACCTCGATGCCCGCCGCGGGACGGCCGTCCGCGAGGTACACCTTGCCGCTCAGCCGCGTCGCCTGCCGCAGCGTCAGCTCCACCGGGCCGCGAGCGCCGCGCTCCAGCGACTGCGTCCCGCTCAGCCGGCCCTTGCGCGCGGACACGGTGAAGCGCGGCACGTACGGCGGACTGGCCAGCGTGAAGCCGCCGTCCGGCCCCGACATCACGGACTCGTCGCACACGTCGCACGTCACCACCGCGTCCGCCACTGGCCCGCCACCCGTGTCCTTCACGACGCCGGAGATGCTGGGCAGCTTCTCCAGCACCAGGTCTCCCAAATCCGGCGCCGCGGGGCGGTCCACCATCATCGGCTCGTAGCCTGGCGCGTCCACCGCGGCGATGATGCGGTCTCCCGCCGTGGCCAGCGGCAGCTCGAAGCGGCCGTCCGGGCTGTTCACCTCGTGCTCGTCCACGCGGTAGCGGCGCACCGGCGCGCCGTCATCTCCCACGACACGCCCCCGGAAGACGTCGCGCTTCTTGAGCACCACGCGCACCGGAGGGCCGCCGGCCTTGCCCTCCGCGCGGTCCACCTGGTCATAGCCCGGGTGCTTCGCCTCCAGGCGGTAGCCCCGGTCCGGCCGCAGCGCACGGAACTCGAAGTGCCCGCGCGCGTCGCTCTGCACCGGCTCGGAGCTGCGCGGCACCACCAGCAGCGTGGCCCCTTCCACGGGGGCACCCTGCCCGTCCACCACCTCGCCCGTCAGCGGCGCGCCGGGCTTCAGCTCCGCTTCGAGCTTCAGCGTCTGCCCGTCCTCCAGCGTCACCTGCTTGCGGTCCGAGGGTAGGTAGTCCGGATGCGAGGCCACCATCCAGTACGTCCCCGCCGGCATGCCGCGCATGGGCACCACGCCGTCCGAGCCCGAGGAGCGGTCGCTCCGGAAGATGCCCTCCTGCTCCACCCACAGCACCACGTCCGCGCCCTCCACACGGCGGCCGCCGGACGACACCGTCACCTCCAGCGCCGCGCGAGGCTCCAGCGAGAGCTGCACGTTGCTGGCCGGCGCCGTCACCTTGAGCTTGCCACCGCCCCACTCCGAGTGGTGCGCGTGCAGCTCGTAGAGACCCGCCGTGGGCACCTGCGCCACGAAGCGCCCGTCGGCGTCCGCGAGCACCGACTCACCGGTGGGCTGCACCAGCACGGACACGCGCGGCGCGGGCCGGCCGTACTCGTCCAGCACCTGCCCGCTGATGAGCGTGGCGCGCTCCATCTCCAGCTCGAGCGTCGTCTCGCCCTGCGTCACCTTCGCGGGGAGCTGCGCGTCTCGGAAGCCCTCCGCATGGCCCTCCAGCACGTAGTCGCCCGCGGCCAGCGGGCCCAGCTCCACCATCGCTCCGGTGTCGACGCGCTCGCGGCGGATGAGCTCGCCGCGACCTGTGCGCAGCAGCAACTCCGGCTGGGGCACCGGCTCGCCCTGCTCGTCCACCACCGTGACGAGCAGCTTTCCCGCGGGCTCCAGCTCCAGCGTCACCTGGGTGAGGCGCGAGTCCAGCGTCAGCGTGCGCGGCGCGGCGCCGAGCCCCGGTGCCTCCGCCGTCACCACCACCTGGTCCGGGTACAGGCCGGTGAAGCGCAGCGGCTCGCCGTCGGTGTGCAGCTCGCGCGACAGGTGGTCCGCGCGCAGCCGCACCGTGGCCGCCGCGGGCTGGCCATTCCGCGTGACGCGGACCTCCAGCGTGCGCGCGGGCGTCAGCTTCAGGCGCACCGGCTGCGGGCCCGCCTCCACCTGCGACTCCACCGCGGGCAGGAAGCCGTCCGCCGTGGCCAGCACGTAGAAGGGCCCTTCGCCGAGCCCGTCGAGGGAGAAGACGCCGTCCGCGCCCGCCGTCGCCTCGAAGGGCACCGGCACGCGGCGCGACACCGCGTGCACGTGCGCGCCCCGCACGGGCTGGCCCGCGTCGTCCACCACCAGCCCTCCAATGCTCCGCAGCGGCGGGAGGAACAGCTCCACCGGGTCTCCCGGGGCGGCTCGCTCACGCAGCGCCACGCCCAGGCCGGGGGCCTTCGCCCAGACGGAGAAGGACACGCCCGCGAGGTGCTCGAAGCGGAAGCGTCCCTCCGCGTCCGTCGTCGCCGTGGCGCGCGGGGTGAGGAAGCCGTGCTGATGCTCGAAGAAGGCCAGGACCTGCAGCGACGTCTCTCGCGCCGGGCACGACAGCAGGGCCTGCCCGCACTCGTCACAGCGCACGTCCGCGAGCGTCTTCTCCACGCTGGCCGCGAGGGACACCTCGGCATTCGCCACCGGACGTCCCGAGGCGTCCAGCACCCGGCCCGTCAGGGCGAGTCCTTCGTCGGAGCCGGAGGACACGTCCACCGCCGTGAAGGTGGGGAGGGACGTCGCCTGGGGAGTGTCAGGGGAAGCGGCGGGCGTCCGGGTGCTGGAGGCCCGGCCCGACGCGAACCAGGCGGCTCCCGCCACCAGCAGGGCCACCGCCAAGCCTATGAGAGTCCAGTTGCGCATGCGCACGCCGCGAGGACCATAGCCCGCGGTCGGGCCCGGAACGGGCAATTCCCGGAGGAAATTCCGGACGCGTCCTTTCCCGGACGCTCCCCAGCCCACCGACGTGCGCTAGTGCTTGCTCTCGAGGTCGTCGAGTCGCTTCTCGACACGCGCGAAGCGGTCGTTCGTCGACTCCGCCATGGTGCCCAGCAGCCGCGCCATGCGTCCGAGGTTGTTCTCCATGCGCTGGAAGCGCTCATCCACGGCGCGAGACTTCACCACCAGAACCTCCATGTTCGACATCATGGAGTCCATCGTGTCCCTCATGGTGTCCATCGCCTTCCTCATGGACCCCATGTCGCGGAGGACAACGCCCAGGCTGGACGACATGATTTTCACGTCCGTCCGGGTCGTCCGCATCTCCTCGCGGAGCTCCGCCACCTCGCCCATCAACTTCACGAACACGTCGCTGCCCGCCGCCCTCGCCATGCGACCTCCTGAGTTGGTACGCCGGGAGCGTACCTGGGAGGTCTGACGTGGACCAGTCCGTGCGCGAGGCGTCTTCGGAGGACGGGGGCTCACGGAGGACTCACTCCTCGGCGAAGGGTTGGATGGCCTGGGCCACGGCGAGCTCCTGCCGTGCCTCGCTCAGCTCGGAGTTGGTGGCGCGGAGCCGGTCGCTCAGCACCTGCACGAAGCTCCAGAGCATCTTCACCGCGAGGATGGACTCGCGCTTCATCAGCCCCATCAAGTCGGGCCGGGAGATGACCATGGTGCGCGTGGGCTCCGTGGCCCGCACCGTCGCAGAGCGCGGCGCGTTGTCGATGAGCCCCATCTCCCCGAAGTGCCCGCCGGCGCGCAGCTCGGCAATCTCCACGCCGTTCTTCTCAATCGCCACCCGGCCGCGGATGACGACGAAGAGCTCCTCGCCCGGCTGCCCCTCCACGACGATTTCCCGGCCCGCCGGGTACGTGCGCGTCGTGGCGATGGACAGCACCGCCGTCTGCTCCTTGTACGTGAGGTGACGGAACAGCGGAATCTTGCGCAGCGCCTCCATGCGCGACTGCGCCTCGCTCGTCTCCTCGCTGATGGCGGCGCCCTCGCCCGCCACCTTCACCACCACCGCGGTGATGTTGTCCTTGCCGCCGCGCTCGTTGGCGATGTCGATGAGCCGCTTGGGCAGGTCCGCCGGCTGCATGCCGGTCACCAGCGGGAGGATTTCCTCGTCCTCGATGTAGCCGTGCAAGCCGTCCGAGCAGAGGATGAACACGTCGCCAGGCACCAGGTCCACGATGAGCGTGTCCACCTGGACCGACTCCTGGATGCCCACCGCGCGCGTAATCACGTTGCGGTACTGTGACGCGGCGGCCTGCTCCTTCGTAATCGTGCCGGCCTTGAGCTGCGCGGCCACCAGCGTGTGGTCCTCGGTGAGCCGGTGGCACTGGCCGTGGCGCACCAGGTACACGCGGCTGTCGCCCACGTGGCCGATGACGCCCTTGTTGCCGCCCACCGCGAGGCACACGAACGTGGTGCCCATGCCGCGCTTGGACGCGTCCGCCATGGCCGCGCGGTAGATGTCCGCGCAGGCGCGCTGCACGGCCACCTCCACCAGCGCCGCCGCCGCCGAGCGGCTGTCCGCCGTGGGGTTGTTCCCCAAATCCTTCAGCAGGTGCCGGTTCGCGGTGATGTGCTGCTTGACGACCTCCGTGGCCCGGGCACTGGCGACCTCGCCGGCCGCGTGGCCGCCCATTCCGTCGGCGACGACGTAGAGGCCGAGCGGCGAGTCCACCAGCATCGCGTCTTCGTTGTGCTGGCGCTTGCGGCCAACGTCGGTCAGTCCGAAGGCTTCTGTGGTCAAGGCCACCGCGAACACTCCCGTGTGTGACAGAAGGCGACGCCGCACGTTACGCAGGCCGCCGAAGACGTGGCAAGGCTCAGGGGGCCATCCTCACGGCGAGCATCCGGGCAAAGCCGCTCGCCGTGTAGAAGACAACCTCCACCTGTCCGAAGCGCAACCGGGCCCCGTCCTCCACGGGCACCGCCTTGCGGGGGGTGAGCCGCACCCCGCCCACCCACGAGCCATTCTTCGAGCCCGCGTCCGTCAGGAGGAAGCCCGCCTGCCCCTCCTCCCGTGAGAACCACGCGTGAAACCGGGACACACTGCCGTCGTCCAGCACCACGTCGTTGTTGCCCGTGCGCCCCACCGTGATGCCCCGGCCGAATGCATTCGTGCGCGACTTCAGCACGGGGAACACCACCGCCTCGCTCACTCCCAGCGTGGGTGTCCCCGCGTTCGTCACCGTCTTCAGCCGGTACTCCTCCTCGCTCACCGGCCCCCGCGACAGGGGCGACGGCGCGAAGACGAGCAACGCAGGCGGCAGGCTCCGCTCGAACTCGCCGCGGTTGCGCAGGAACCGCGACACATGGGCACTCAGCGACTCGGACATACGGAGAGTGCGAGCATTCCGCGCACAAACCCGGCGCGGAGTCTACCGCCAATCCACGAACAACCCGAGCTGAGGGCCGCCCACGAAATAGCGGCCGAGGCTGCGCTTCTTGAGGGAGAAGGGCTCGCCCCAGCCGATGGCGGCGCCCGCGGCCACCGCGCCGAACTGGTAGCCGAGGTGGAAGCGGCCCTCGACGATGCCGGCCGTGCGGTGGTCCGCCGGGGCTCCCCCGTCGAAGTGGGCGCCGTAGAAGACGGGGCCGCCCGTCACCTGGAAGCCCCAGTGCACGCTGTCCGGCAGCTGGTTGCGGTAGCCGATGCCTACCTGGGCGGTGTGCTCGTAGAACGAGCCGAGGAAGCTCTGCGGCGTTTCCGCGTCCTGCTCCGGGAAGGACGCGGCCCAGCCCAGCCCGCCCTCCAGCAGCAGCGCGAAGGCGTCCTTCGGTTCCTGGAAGAAGGTGAACTGCCACTGCACCTTCACCCGGGGGGTGACGACCCCTTCACGGATGGTGGTCCCGAGGAACACACCCCGAGGCAACCACGCCGGTGTGGGAGACTTGTGCTCGGGCGGCCTGGCTGTCTGGGCGCTGGCGACAGAGGCGAGACCAAGCGAAAAAACCAGCAAAACGGGGAGCTTGCGGTTCATGGGAGTCCCTTCCCGCCACGCCGCGGGGCGCTTGTCAACGAAGTGTTCGGTTGGCTATGACACGCCCGTTACTCGCGGATGGGCCCGGTGCCGGGTTTTCCTGGAGCCACTCGCCGCGGGACACAAGGAGCGGGACACCGCATGCCAGTCGTGACAGTCCGGGCGGGTAACAAGCAGCGCTCGGGAGAGTTCGACGCCCTGGTCCGCAAGGCCACGGAGAAGGCTTCCGACCTGCTGGAGCAGAGTGATCGGGTGCTCGTCGTCTATGGGAAGGGCAGCGCCAGCATCTACTACGAGGGTGACGGGATGACTCCCGCCGTCGTCCCCTCGGCCCGGGCCTCCTGAAGAGGGAGTCCCAGAAGTCCCGCTGAACCGAAGTCTCCGGGTTCGCCAGGTGGAAGTACGGAACCGCGAGCCCGGCGCGCGCGTCCTTGAGGGCACCTGTCGTCCGTGTCCTCACCTGAAAGGAACGCCGTGCGCCCTCTCCTCCTCGTCCTGCTGGGTTTCCTCGCCGCCTGTTCAAGCGCGCAGCCGCGGTACCGCGCCGAGGACGGGCTGATGGGCATGCCTGAAGGGGCTCCGGGGGCGCTCGAGGCGAACCGGTCCATCATTCGGAGTGCCCTGTTGCAGGTGGAGCGCGAGGACCCGGAGAAGGGCCCGGCGCAGGCGGTGGCCCTGGCGAGGACGCACGGAGGCTACGCCCAGCGCGTCACCTCCGAGTCGGCCACGGTGCGGGTGCCGGCGGAGCGCCTGGACGTATTCCTCGGGGCCGTCCCGGGGCTGGGCACGGTGGCGAAGCAGTCCGTCACGGCGGATGACGTCACGGAGGCCCACCAGGACCTGAAGGTCCGCTTCGCCAACCTGGAGCGCGTCCGCGAGCGGTACCTGGCGCTCCTTCAGCAGGCGGCCACGGTGGAGGACACGCTCCGGGTGGAGAAGGAATTGGAGCGCGTCACCGCCGAATACGAGTCCCTCAAGGCGCGGCTGGAGGGGCTGGAGCAGCAGGTGGCGCTGGCCACGGTGAGCCTGGAGTTCAAGAGGCCCGTGCGCCCCGGCCCCGTGGGCTGGGTGTTCTATGGGCTGGGGAAGGCCGTGAAGTGGCTGTTTGTCTGGGATTGACGAGGGGCTCGGCGATGACGCGCAAGCGGTGAGCTTCCGGATGAAGAAGCTCGCGTGCAGGAGCTGGGTGGCTCCCTTCCATCAGTCACGTACCCAACGCCATGCGACCGCAACCTTCCTCCTGAGGCGTGACAGGGAAAGGAGCGGGCTGGCTCAATTCCCGGCATGACTCAGGACCACCGTGCCCCGCACGGGGCTGGGCAGGCCAGGCCCCACGCATTTCGTTCGCTGCTCATCCCCGTGGATCTCTCATCGGCGATGGAACGGGTCCTGGCGCGCGCGACGTTGCTCCCCCTCGCCAGGAACGCCCGACTCACCCTCCTCCACGTGGTGCCGCGGGGCCTCCGGCGGGAAGCCAGGCTCCAGGCGGAGCGCGATGCGACGAAGGCCCTCGAGTCCGCGGCGAGGAGCCTGGCGCCCAGGCTCCCGGAGCGCGCCAGGGCCGTGCCGCGTGTCGTGGTGGGCGTCGCGGCGGCCGAGATTGCCAAGCACGCGCATTCACGCAAGGCCGAGCTCATCGTGATGGGCCGCGGCCGAGGCCGGACGCTCCGCGATTTCGTCCTGGGGTCGACCGCGGAGCGCGTCATCCGAAGGGGGCAGTTGCCTGTCCTGGTGGTTCGCCGCCAGCCTCATGGGGCCTATCGCCGCCCCCTGCTCGCCCTGGATGTGGATGAGGCCGCCCGTGATGTGCTGGCCCTGGCGCTCCGGGTGCTCCCGCCGCCCCGCCGGCAGGTCGGGTGGGTCCACGCCTACGATGCCCCGTACCACGGGCTGATCTATCCGAGCCTCGCGCCGGAGCAGGGCCAGGAGTACCGCAAGTACTACCGCCAGCAGGCGCTTCACGGGCTCGCACAGATGATTGCCACCGCGTTGGTGGAGATGAAGAGCCCGCCGGCCGAAGCCCTCACCTGGACGTCCCACCTCCGGTACGGCTCGCCCAGGACGGTCATCCCGGACGTCGTGGCGAAGAGCCGGGCGGAGCTCCTGCTGCTCGGAACGCATGGCCGTGCGGGACTCGCGCACGCGCTCCTCGGGACTGTCGCCGGGGATGTGCTCCGGGAAGTGCCGTGCGACGTCCTGGTGGTTCCCCCCAGGCGCCAGGGGGCCCGCAAGCGATGAATGGCCGAAGCTCCGGCGGCGCCCCCGTGCCCATGACCCTGAGTGGGAGGAGCGTGGCGGGGCACTCGCCCCCTCCTGCTCATTCCTCCTGATGCCGCTCCTCGCGCTCCTGGTCATTCCCTGGGTCTCCAGTGTCATCGCGGCGCTGCTGCCCGCGAGCGCCCGGAACCGCGCGGCGGGGCTCGCGGGCCTCACCACGCTGGTGGGCCTGGTGGGCGTGGCGCTCCACTTCCCGAGCGTCCGGGGCGGGGGCCAACGTGCCGAGCGCTTCGCGTGGATACCCTCGCTCGGACTCGACCTCGTGCTGCGGCTCGACGGCCTCTCCTGGACATTCTGCGTGCTCGTCCTGGGCATCGGCGCGCTGGTGGTCCTGTATGCGCGGTACTACCTCTCCCCGAGAGATCCCGTGCCGAGGTTCTTCGCCTTCCTCCTGGCCTTCATGGGGGCGATGCTGGGCGTGGTCCTCTCGGGAAACCTGCTGCAGCTGGCCTTCTTCTGGGAGCTGACCTCCGTCTTCTCGTTCCTGCTCATCGGCTACTGGAACCATCGGAAGGACGCGCAGCGCGGGGCCCGGATGGCGCTCACTGTCACTGGCATGGGCGGCCTGTGCCTCCTCGCCGGGCTGCTGGTGCTCGGCGGGTTGGCCGGCAGCTACGAGCTGGAGGCCGTCCTCGGGAGCGCGCAGGCCATCAGGGCCCACCCGCTCTACCCGGTGGCGCTCTGCCTCCTCCTGCTGGGTGTGTTCACCAAGAGCGCCCAGTTCCCCTTCCACTTCTGGCTCCCGAACGCGATGGCGGCTCCGACGCCGGTGTCGGCGTATCTGCACTCGGCGACCATGGTGAAGCTGGGCGTGTTCCTGCTGGCGCGGCTGTGGCCGGCGCTTTCGGGGACGGAGACCTGGTTCTGGCTCACCAGCTCGGCGGGGCTCGTCACGCTGCTGCTCGGCGCATGGGCGGCGCTGTTCCAGCGCGACGTGAAGGGGCTGCTCGCCTACTCCACCATCTCCCACCTCGGGCTGGTGGTGCTGCTGCTCGGGCTCAACAGCCCGCTCGCGGCGGTCGCGGCGGTGTTCCACCTCATGAACCACGCGGCCTTCAAGGCCTCGCTGTTCATGGCGGTGGGCATCATCGACCATGAGACGGGGACGCGGGACATCCGGCGGCTGTCGGGGCTCTTCCGCCTGATGCCCATCACCAGCACGCTCGCGCTCGTCGCCACGGCGGCGATGGCGGGAGTCCCGCTGCTCAATGGCTTCCTGTCGAAGGAGATGTTCTTCGCGGAGACCGTCTTCATCGACGCCCACCCCGCCGTGGAGTGGGGCCTGCCCATCGCAGCCACCCTGGCGGGCATGGGGAGCGTCGCGTACTCACTCCGCTTCTCCGTGAAGGTGTTCTTCGGGCCCGCCAGCGCGCTGAACACCCCGCGTGTCCCGGAGGAGGCCCCCAGGTGGATGCGCGTCCCCGTCGAGGTGCTGGTCCTCGTGTGCCTGGTGGTGGGCATCGCGCCAGCGGTGTCGATAGGGCCCATCCTCGAGGCCGCGTCCTGGCCGGTCGTCGGCGGACAGCCTCCGCCGTACAGCCTCGCGCTGTGGCACGGATTCACGCCCCCGCTCCTCATGAGCGCACTGGCGCTCGGCGGTGGCGCGGTGTTGTACGGAGGGGCCCGGTGGTTGGATGCACGGCGGCCGGGCCCCGGAGGCCGCATCGCGGAGCGGTGGAATGGCGCGAGGCTCTTCACGTCACTGCTGGCGTGGCTCACCGCGGCGAGCAGGTGGCTGCGCCGCGGGCTGCTCACCGCGGGACTCCAACGGCAGCTGCTGGCGATGGTGCTCGTCACCCTGCTGGTCGGTGTAGCGGCGCTTTGGGGTGGCATCGGTAAGGGAGATCGTCCGCTGGTGCCGCTCTCGCCCGTGTTCATCGCGCTGTGGGTGACCGGAGGCGCCGCGGCGGTGGGGGCGGCCTGGCAGGCGAAGTTCCACCGGCTCGCCGCGCTCATGCTCTCGGGGACCGCGGGCGCGGTGAGCTGCATCACGTTCATCTGGTTCTCTGCTCCGGACCTGGCGCTCACCCAGCTCACCGTCGAGGTGGTGACGACGCTGCTCATCCTGCTCGGGCTCAGGTGGCTCCCGGCGCGGGAGCCGGCCCACGGCGTGTACGACGCGCACACGCTGCGGCGCGCCAGGGGCCGGAGGGCCCGGGATTTCACCGTCGCGGTGGGCGCTGGCGGCGGGATGGCGGTCCTCGCCTACGCGGTGATGACGCGCGAGCTCCCTGAGCGCACCTCGTTCTTCCTCGAGAACTCCCTGAGCGGCGGAGGCGGGCGGAACGTGGTGAACGTGATGCTGGTGGACTTCCGCGGGTTCGACACCTTCGGAGAGGGCGTGGTGCTCTCGCTCGTCGCGCTCACGGTCTACGCGCTCCTGCGGCGCTTCCGGCCGGCGCCGGAGGTGATGGCGCTCCCTCCACAGCAGCGGGCGCTGCCGCGGGACCTGCGGACAGACCTGGTGAATCCACGCCTGGCGCACGACACGGCGGTGGGCTACCTGATGGTTCCCGCGGTGCTGGTCCGCCTGCTCCTGCCCGTCTCGGGAGTGGTGGCGACGTTCTTCTTCCTGCGCGGGCACAACGCGCCGGGCGGCGGGTTCGTGGCGGGGTTGGTGATGTCGGTGGGCTTCCTGCTCCAGTACGTCATCTCCGGGACGGAGTGGGTCGAGCAGCGGCTGCGCCTCTCGCCGCGCGTGCTCATCGGCGCCGGGCTCCTGTTGGTGCTCGGCACGGCCTCGGGAGCGTTCGTGGCGGGGTATCCGCTCCTCACCTCTCACACCTTCCATCTGAGCGTGCCGGTGCTGGGCGAGCTCCACCTCGGAAGCGCGGTGTTCTTCGACCTGGGCGTGTTCTGCCTGGTGCTGGGCGCCACGTTGCTCATCCTCGTGGCGCTCGCGCACCAGTCGATCCGCGCCCACCGGGCCTCGGGAGATGACTGATGGAGGTGGTGCTTGCAATCGCTATCGGCATCCTGACCGGCTCGGGCGTCTGGCTCCTGCTGAGACCCCGCACCTTCCAACTGGTCATCGGACTGTCGCTCCTCGCCTACGCGGTCAACCTCTTCATCTTCAGCATCGGCGGCCTGGCCATCGACAAGGAGCCCATCCTCGCGGACGGCGTCCCTCCGGACCTCGCCCACTACACCGACCCGGTCCCCCAGGCGCTCGTGCTGACCGCCATCGTCATCAGCTTCGCGATGACGGCACTCCTCCTGGTCATCACCCTGGCCTCACGCGGGATGACCGGGACCGACCACGTGGACGGCACCGAAGAATGAGCGCGCTCGTCCAAGGGCTGATGCCCCACTTGATGTTGGCCCCCATCCTCCTGCCCATGCTGAGCGCGGCGGTGATGCTCCTCATGGGCGAGGGGAAGCGCACCGCCAAGCGGGTGCTGGGGATGGGCTCCGCGCTGCTGGGGCTCGCCATCTCGGCGGTGCTCCTCGCATGGGTGGACGCACACGGCGCCGTGGCCTATCTGCCCGGCAACTGGCCCGCGCCGTTCGGAATCACGCTCGCGGTGGACCGCCTCTCGGCGGGGATGCTGGTGCTGACCTGGCTGCTGGGCGCCAGTGCGCTCTCGTTCGCCTCCGCGCGCTGGCACCGCGCGGGCGTTCACTTCCACCCGCTCTTGCAATTGCAGCTCATGGGGCTCTCGGGCGCGTTCCTGACGGCGGATGTCTTCAACCTCTTCGTCTTCTTCGAAATCCTGCTCGCCGCCTCGTACGGCCTGTTGCTGCATGGCGCCGGGAGGCCGCGGGTCCGCGCGGGCCTGCACTACGTGGCGGTGAACCTCGCCGCTTCGTCACTCTTCCTCATCGGCGTGTCGGTCATCTACGGCGTCACGGGGACGCTCAACATGGCGGAGCTCTCCGCGCGCCTGTCGGAGGGACAGGTGGCCAACCGGCATCTCATCGACGCGGGAGCGGCCATCCTCGCGGTGGCGTTCCTGGCCAAGGCGGCGGCCTGGCCGCTCAACTTCTGGCTCGTCCCCGCCTATGCGTCGGCGACCCCGCCCGCGGCGGCGATGTTCGCGGTGCTCACGAAGGTCGGCGTCTACGCGCTGATTCGGCTGTGGACGCTGATGTTCGCCGGGGGGCCGCTGGCGGGGTTCGGCGCGGACGGACTGTTCGTGTTCGGAGGGCTCTCCGCGGTGCTCTCGGCCCTGGGGATGCTCGCCTCGCAGCGGCTCGCGGTCCAGGCTTCCGCGGGGGTGATGGTCTCCTCCGGGATGCTCCTGGCCGCGCTGGGACTGGGCGAGGAAGCCGTCCTCGGCGCCGCGGTCTTCTACCTGGTGGGCTCCGCGCTGGCCTCCAGCGCGTTCTTCCTGCTCGTGGACCTCGTCGAGCGCTGGCGCGCGGGAACGACCGTCGTGGACGAGGCGCCCTTCCTCAGCGCGACGCTCGAAGAGCAGGAGGTCAACCTGGACGACGAGGAGGCGCCGCTCGTCGCCCTGCCGTTCCCCGCCTCCACCGCACTGATGGGCATGGCCTTCATCGCGTGCACACTGCTCACCTCGGGCCTGCCTCCCCTGCCGACCTTCATCGGCAAGCTCGGCATGCTGTCGGCGGCGCTCGGGTCGGGTGGCGCGAGCGCGCCAGTCCCCCTCCGTGCCTGGCTGTTCACCGGCGTGCTGCTGGGCTGCGGCCTGCTCACCCTCATTGCGCTCACGCGGACAGGCATCCGGACCTTCTGGTCGGAGATGCGGCGCGAGCCCCCCAGGGTCCGGGCACCGGAGGGGGTTCCCCTGGTCGCGCTCCTCGCCGCATGCGGAGTCCTGACGCTCGCGGCGGGGCCCTCGATGGAGCTCGCGCGCGCGACGGCGAAGTCCCTCCACGCGCGGAGCGAGTACATCCATGCGGTCCTCGGAGCACGGATGCGGCCGCCAGCCACGGCGCCGGAGGCCCGGCCATGAGGAGACTCATTCCCGCCCCCGCGCTCTCGGTGGCGCTGCTCCTGCTCTGGGTATTGCTCATGCAGTCGGTGAGCGCGGGAACCCTGGTGCTGGGCGCCGTGCTGGCGCTGTTCTGGCCCGCGGTGACCGCCCGGCTCAGGCCCGCCCCCGTGCGGTTGCGCAAGCCCTACGTCATGGCGCGCCTGTTCTGCCGGGTGGTGCTGGAGATGCTGCGGTCCAACGCCCAGGTGGCGTGGGCGATCCTCACCCAACGCTCGAGCAGCATTCGCTCCGGGTTCGTCCTCATTCCGCTCGAGCTGAGAGACCCGAACGGGTTGGCCGTGCTGGCGATGATCGTCACCTTCACGCCGGGCACCGCCTGGGCGCAGCTGTCGGCGGACAATCGCGTCCTCCTGCTGCACGTGCTCGCCATTCAGAGCGAGGCGGAGCTGATAGCTCTCATCAAGCAGCGCTACGAGCGTTCGCTCAAGGAGATCTTCGAATGAGCCCCCTGCTCTCGTGGGCGCTGGCCTTCGCCCTTGGCTGTCTCGCATTGGGGATGCTGCTGGCGCTGGCACGGATGATTCTCGGGCCCAGGGCGGAGGACCGCGTCCTGGCGTTCGACTGCCTGTACCTGAACGCCATGTTGGTCATCCTCGCGCTCGGGCTCATCTACCGCAGCAGCTCCTACTTCGAGGCGGCGCTCCTGATTGCCCTCTTCGGATTCGTGGGCTCCACCGCGATGGCCAAGTTCCTCCTGCGCGGGGAGATCATCGAATGAGCCGGGAGGCGCCTCTCTGGGTGGACGCGTTGACCGCGCTGCTCGTGGTGGTGGGCGCACTGGCGGCCCTGCTCGGCTCGTTCGGGTTGCTGCGCCTGAAGAGCTTCTTCCAGCGCATCCACGCGCCCACCCTGGGGGCGACGCTGGGAACCTGGGGCTTCACGCTCGCGGCGGCGGTGCGGATTTCCTTCGACCGCGGCCAGCTCTACCTTCATACGCTGCTCATCGCGGTGTTCATTGCCCTCACCGTGCCGGTCACCACCCTCTTCCTGATGCGGGCCGCGGTGTTCCGGGGACGCCTGCGCGGCGAGGAGGTTCCCGTGCCCGGCGCGGACGAACCTCCCCGGGGATAGAGACGGAAGCGCGCTGCCAGGTCCACGGGGCGCTTCACGGGAACCCGCCCGCGGACATGGGGCACATTTTCCGAAACGAGAGCTGCGCGGTCTTCGGGAGGGATGATAGGAATTGGGCGTGCCCAGCGTCCTCATCGTGATTGTCGCGGCGGTCGTCGTGTTGGTGGGCCTCATCGCCTACGCCGCGGGGGCGCTGACCGCCAACCGCCTGGGCCGGCTGGTGCTGCTCGGCGGGCTCGGGCTGCTGCCGCTGGTCGTCACCGGAGCGGGTGTCACGGTGGGCGTCCGCGAGTCGAGCCAGACGCAGTTCTGCGTGAGCTGTCACGAGATGGAGCCCTTCGGGAAGAGCCTCTTCGTGGACAACGCCGAGTCGCTCGCGGCGATGCACTACCAGAAGCGCCTCATCCCACGAGACTCCACCTGCTACGCGTGCCACACCGACTACGCCCTCTTCGGAGACGCGAAGGCCAAGCTCAACGGCCTCCGTCACGTCTGGGTCCACTACTTCGGAACCATCCCGGAGAAGCCCAGGCTCTATCAGGCGTATCCCAACTACAACTGCCTCCACTGCCACGACGATGCGCGCGGATTCCTCGAGTCCGCCTCCCACCGGGAGCTCCAGGCCGAGCTCCAGAGCGGACAGCGCTCCTGCCTCACCTGCCACACGCTCGCGCATGACATGGAGGGTGTGAAGGCCCAGAAGTTCTGGCAGGCGGAGGCACCATGAGCCACGAGAAGCGCATCCGGATCTCAGCCCTCTTCGTCCTGATGGGGCTGCTGGTGCAGCTCTTCACCAGCCTCCACTGGACGCCGCTGACCTTCGTCCTCTTCGCAGTCCTTGGCGTGCCCCTCGTCCTGCTGGGCGTGGGCCTCTATGTGTCCACCGTGTGGAAGATTCTCAAGGAGCAGAAGGCACTGTGAGCTCGGACTCTCCGGCCCCCCGGCCCCTGGCAAGCTCCGCACGGCGCGGCCTCCGCTGGTGGCTCGCGCTCCTCGGCGCCGCCCTCTTCGCCACGCCCATCCTCGCCTTCACCATGCCCCAGGACGTGCGCATCCCGCCCGTGAAGGCACGCCCCCAGCCCGTGCCCGCGCTGTTCTCCCACTGGGCGCACGAATCGCAGCGTTGCTACAGTTGTCATCCCAGTACCTTTCCGCAGGCGCCGCTCGGCTTCACCCACCAGGACATGAAGGAGGGCCGCTTCTGTGGGAGCTGTCACGACGGCGGGAGCGCCAAGGCCGTGAGCGCCATGCGCTGCGAGGGGTGCCATGTCGCTCGCTAGCCCGCGCCTCGCGCCGCTCTGCGCGCTCGCGCTCCTCATCGCCCTGCCGTCCCCCTCCCGGGCCCAGTCCCAGGAGGAGCGACGCCGGCAGCTCCAGGAGCGGCTCGGCATCCGGCCGCCCGCGGCGCCCACGGCCGGGGCTCCCGACGCGGGTGTGGCCGAGCCGCCCGCGGCGCCCACCGCGCCCCCGAAGGCTCCCGCGGAAGCCGCCGGGACGCCGTCGAAGCGTCCTCCCGCCGCGGCGCGGCCCCGCGTGCCGACCTTCGCGGAGGACGCGAAGCCCGTCCTCGAGAAGGCCTGCGCGAGCTGCCATCGCCCGGAAGGAAAGGCGGCGAAGTCCCGCTGGGTCCTTCGCGGAGAGCCCGGCGACTACGAGGCGACGTTGCGCTTCGTGAAGCGCGAGGACGCCGCCCAGAGCCCGCTCCTGAGGAAGGGCATCGGCGCGACGCTGCATGGCGGGAAGAAGGCACTCGCGGCCGAGTCGCCCGAGTACACGACGCTGCTGCGCTGGATTGAAGGCGGCGCCGTGGCCGGCAGGGCACAGGTGGCCTCGGCGCCGGTGCCCGCGGGCCCCACGTCCCCGGCTCCCGCGAGCAACCCCGCCCAGGACGTGAAGCCACCGCGGCCCCCATCCGACTCCGCTCCAATTCCCCCGGTGGCCGCTCCCGTGCCCTCGGTCGCCGCTCCCGTGCCCTCGGTCGCCGCGGCCTCCGAGGCTCCGAGCTTCGAGCCTCGCGTGCACGAGCTGCTGATGTCCGGATGCTCGAGCTGCCACACGTCGGACGGAATGGCCGCCGCCAGCCGGTATCTGACCCACCCGGATGCGCGCCAGCACTTCCAGTCGGCTGTGGCCCTGGTGGTGCCGGGGGCCTCGGAGAAGAGCGTCCTCTTCGAGCGTGCTCGCGGAGAGGACCACCCGGGAGGAGCCATCTGGGAGCCCGGGAGCGCGGAGCTGGCGCTCCTCGCCCGATGGATTGATGCCGGCGCTCCCGGGCCGGCCCCCGCGCCCGCCGAGGCGCCAGGCCTCCCGCCCCCGGTGGCCGCCGCGCCGGCGCCTGCTCCCTCCAGCCCGCCCGCCTCCCCGGCGCCTCCCGCCGGAGCACATGGGCATGACGGCATCTCCCTCGGGACGTACCCGCTGCTGGGCTCGCTGCGGCTGAACGGCCGCTTTGACCTCAACTACGAGCGCCTCGGCTACAACGACCATCCCTTCCAGGGGGAAGGCGTCAACGCGCTCCGCAGCTACCACCACTTCCTCTTCCTCACGCGCCAGTCCACCGGGGACCCGGTGACTCTCACCGTGGAGGTGCTCTCGCTGCAGTTCTGGGAGGTGGGTGCCCGACTCAGCCCGGAGTCCTGGCCGGTGAAGGTCTCCGCGAGGTTTGGCAAGCTGCTCGTGCCCTTCGGTGGCGAGCCGCTCTACCACCACAACTATGGCGGACACGCCGCCTTCGACCAGCGCGTCCTCCCGGTCATCTTCGCCCGGGAAGGCGTCGCCGTGAACGCGCAGCGCCGCGTGGGCCCCTTCCTGTTGTCGGCGGACGCCTACGCCATCTCCGGCTACCGACTGCGTGAGGCCGACTCCATCATCAACCTCCAGTCGGACTTCGCGCCGCTTGAGGACGTGAAGCTCGGCTGGGGCGCGAGGCTCGCCGCCTCCTGGGGCCCCCTCAGCGTCTGGTACTCGCCCTATTACAACCGGCTCGGGTTCGGGCGGAGGCTGTTCATGCAGGCCCTGGACGTGATGGCGTGGCGCCCGAGGGGATACCGCTTCCTCGAGCACTTCTCGCTGGGCGCAGGGCTCCTGCGCGCGGACGTCTCCGGGGGCACCGAGGAGGGGTATGGCGGGCCGGGCGCGGACTACTACCACTTCGCCAGCTACGTGCTGCTGCGATACCACCCCAACGACTGGCTCTACGTGCAGTACCGCCAGGGCCTGCGGACCTTCGGCAACCAGCGGGGACTCATCCTGGACAAGAGCGACCTCACCCGCCAGGACGGCTCGACCCACAATGTCGGCGTGGTCGCGCGGTGGCAGGGCTTGAGCGCGGGCCTCTACCACTACTGGAACATGGAAAAGGCCGATGAGACGCCGGACGACTTCACGCGACTGGTGGTGGCGTATGAGTTCTAGCCCCTGCCTGTCTGGAGCCACCGCGCTGCTCGCGGCGCTGGTCTGCCTGAGCGCCGGCTGCGCGGACTTCAGCCGCGGAGACCCGTCTCCGGACGCGGGCACTCCCCCGCCGGGCACTGGAGGCGGCGCGGACGGCGGAGCGAAGGTCTCCTTCGCGAGCGAAGTCCATCCGCTGCTCGTCTCCGGGTGTCAGGGCTGCCATCGCGCGGGAGGTGCCGCGGGCGACACCGGCCTCGTGCTGAGCGGCGAGGCGGAAGCCGACTACGTGCAAGCCACCTCCTTCATCGACGCCTCCAATCCGCCCGCGAGCCGCCTCCTGCGCAAGGCGTCGGGGGTGGGCCACGGCGGGGGCGCCGTCTACCCGGACGGCACTCCCGAGTATCAGACCCTGCTGGCGTGGATCTCCAACGGAGCCCAACCATGAAGCCCTGCCTGTCGCCCGCGAGGCCCCTTCCCCCGCGACGTCCGTCGCCGCGCCTGCTCGGCCTCATCTCCTGGATGATGGTGCTGGCCGCCTGTGCCCAGCTGGAGTCCGACACCGCCTCCATCACGACCGAGGGCCCCCACGCGGTCCTGCTGGGAGCGAGCATCCAGCTCACCGCCACCACGCGCGACGCGAAGGACCCTGGCTACACCTTCGAGAGCGAGAACCCGGAGCTGGCCACCGTGGACGCCACGGGCCTCGTCACGGGCGTGGCCGTGGGGGAGACCGCGGTGAAGGTCACCGGGACGAAGTCCCGCCTCACGGCGCGACACGTCATCGTGGTGACGGCGCCCGTCGTCAGCTCCGACGCGGGTGTCCCTCCGGACCAGGTGCCGTTCTTCACCCGCTGGGCCGGCTCGCCGCACGCCGACGTCTCGGCCGAGGCGTTCTCCCACTGGAACGAGGAGGGCAGCGTGCCGACCACGTGCGCGCGGTGTCACAGCACGGAGGGCTTCGTCGACTTCCTCGGTGGGGACGGCACAGCCCCGGGCCGGGTGGAGACTCCGGGGCGCGTGCAGTCGGGGGTGCGCTGCGACGCGTGCCACAATGGCGCCGCCTCCAGCCTGACCTCGGTCACCTTTCCCTCGGGCAAGGCGGTCAGCGGGCTCGGCGCCGAGGCCCGGTGCATGGTGTGCCACCAGGGACGTGCCGCGGGCCGGGACATCGACGCGCAGGTGGCCGACGCAGGCGTCACGGGCGAGGACACCGCCAACCCCGCCCTGGGCTTCACGAACATCCACTACTACCCCGCCGCGGCGACCCTCTTCGCGAGCCAGGCCGCCGGCGGCTACCAGTACACCGGCCAGGTCTACGACACGCGCTTCCGCCACGTGCCAGGCTTCGACAAGTGCAACGAGTGCCATGACCCGCACAGCACGCAGGTCCGCTGGGAGGCCTGCTCCACCTGTCACCCCGGCACGACGGACGTGACGAAGGCGTGGAACATCCGGCAGATTGCCTCGCGCAACCAGGACTACGACGGCGACGGCAACCGGGCGGAGGGTATCTACTTCGAGCTGCAGGGCCTGCGCGAGAAGCTGCTCGCGGCCATCCAGCGGTATGGCGCGGAGCGGGCCCAGCGCCTCTGCTACGGCAACGTCCATCCGTACTGGTTCAAGGACACCGACGGCGACGGGGCGTGCAGCCAGACCGAGTCCGCGGCCACCAACCGCTTCGCGAGCTGGACTCCGCGCCTCCAGAAGGCGGCGTACAACTACCAGCTGTCCAAGGTGGACCCGGGCGCGTTCGCGCACAATGCCAAGTACGTCATCCAGCTCCTGCATGACTCCACGCAGTCGCTGAACTCCGCGCTGGCCGTTCCCTTCGACACGTCCCTGCTCGTCCGCAACGACCCCGGGCACTTCAACGGCGCGAGCAAGGCGGCGCGCAACTGGGACTCCAGTGAAGCGGTCCAGGCGGGCTGCTCGCGCTGCCACAGCGGCGCGCAGGGCTACCGGTTCTTCGTCCAGTATGGGGTGGGCCAGTCCGTCCCGGAGACCGCCAACGGCCTCGAGTGCTTCACCTGCCACGAGAACTTCGAGCCGACGTACGACGTCTTCGTCCCTACCCGGACCTGGCTCCCCGACGGCAAGACGGTGAGCCTGCCCGGCCAGGACAACCTCTGCGCCAACTGCCACATCGGTCGCGCCTCGAAGGCCACCATCGATGCCGCGCTCGCGGCGGGTGGCTCGCTGCGCTTCCAGAACGTGCACTACCTGCCCGCGGCCGGAACGCGCGAGGGGGCGCTCGCGAAGATTGGCTACGAATACGCGGGGAAGACCTACGCCGGCCGGCTCGCGCACACGGGCGGAGTGCAGTGCACGAGCTGCCACGTCCCGGGGAACAGCAACCACACCTTCCGTGTCGCGGACACCTGGAACCAGCGCTGTGAGAACTGCCATGCCGACCAGAGCGCCGCGGAGCAGATCCGCAGCGCCCACCTGCTCGACCATGACGGCGACGGGAACACCTCCGAGAGCCTGAAGGCGGAGGTGGAGGGCATGGCCGCGCGCCTGCTCGCGGCCATGCGGGCAGTGACTGGCAATGGCATCTGCTACGACGGAGAGGTCAACCCGTACTTCTTCAAGGACACGGACAAGAACGGCACGTGTAGCCCCGCCGAAGCCGTGTCGGCCAACGCGTTCGCCCCCTTCACGCCCGCTCTCGTGAAGGCGACCCACAACTACCAGTTGAGCAAGAAGGACCCCGGGGCGTGGGCCCACAACTTCGACTACATCGGGCAATTGCTCTTCGACAGTGTCGAGGATGTCAGCGGCTCGGCGCCCGCCAACATGGTCCGGCCGTGAAGCAGCACGAGCACCAGAACCTCCACGCGACGATGCGTCCTCATGAGGGAGGCGCGCTAAAGGGAGAACCTCACGCCCACCCGTTCATGCAGCAGATGAACGTTCGTGCCGCGCACCCGCACGTAGGTATAGGCACCTCCCAGGTTGAGCGCGAACCATCGGTTGGGGTGCCATTCCATCCCGGCCCAGACTTCCGGGAAAGCGCCCAGTCGCGACTCGAAGTTGGGATCCGATTCGCCGTCGCCGTCATCGAAGTCGAGGTCGAGCGCTCGCACGGAGACGAGAGGTAGCCCCAGAAGCTCTCTGCCCGCTCCTGCGGCTCCGAGCTTCAGCCCGCCACCGAAGTACGGAATCCATCGCTGGCCTGCATCGTCGCGCCAGCGGTAGAGCAGCCCCGGGGTGAGGCCCAGCTCGGAGAAGGTGGAATCCCCGGAGCCGCCTACCCCCAACTCCAGCGGCAGGCGGAACGCCCACCGGGCACCGAGATCCACTTGGAGCGAGGCTTGGAGGCTGACGCCTACCGCCGCTCGGCCGCCCGAGAACGCCTGCACGGGCCCCAGTGCGATGGGCTCCAGGTTGACTCCCGCACCGAAATAGCCCGAGCGCGGCACGTCACCTGCGGTCGCTGTCGATGCGAGGACGACGACAAGAAGCGGTACGAGCGTCATTTCATCTCCAGATGGTCAGAGAAGAGAGTCGGGCCAGCCGAGGGCTGCGGAACCACACGCGCAGCGGCGTGCAGCGATGATGCGTTCTCCGCGGTGCGCAGGGCGTTTCCTTCATCACCGACCTCCTTGCGGAGCCACCGCCCCGAGTCTTCTGCGCCACCGCGCCCGAGCCACGCGGTAGTCGCGCGTTGCATCATCCAGCAGCCGCCCCGATTCCTCCAACCGCCGCAACGATTGCGCACGCGCCACGGAATCGAGCGCCCCGGCCTGAACGGCCTGCTCAAGCACTTTGTGGCTGCGGGCGATGGCGTCAGCACGCCAACCAGAACCCGCCAGGACGGGCGCTCCCGCCGAGACGGAGCAGTCGCGGAGACCTGCGCTGAGAAAGGGACGCCCTCGCGGCGGCGTAAGAGTCCTGGCGGGAAACCTTGCTGACGTTCGGCCCTCACGGGTCGACGTCTTCCTCCAACTCAACCCGCGAAGCTCACGACGAGCGAGAGGACCGCGAGCACCCGTGGGCGGGGCAATGCGCATGCCGGACACTGCTCGACACTTGCCGGCTTTCTCCGGACACCGTCCTTCTCCTCGACCCGTCAGGTAGTGCACTTCCTTTCCGCCTGATGAGATAGGCTTCGAGGATTGCTGTCCCCCAGGCCTCCAACCCGGTTCCTGATATCGGATAGATGTCCAGCGGATGGATCGACTCCATGGTCTCCTACAACGTCGGTAGGCTCTTCAGTGAAATTGAGCGCGTGGTGAAGTCGGACGTCCCCGTCACGGCAGGACTCCTGCGCGTCATTCAATTCTGCGAAACCGCACGCCCTCACCCGGACTGGTCCGCTCTTCGTTCACTGGATATCGAGGGCGATCTCCAACAGCTCCAGCGGTGGCTCGAAACCCTCATGCGGCCGATGCCACCGCAAGCGCTGGTGACGGGTCTGTGGTTTGGCCTCTTCAACCCGGTCGTGCAGGGCGGCGTCACCGCGGACCTTCATCTCATCGGGGCACCCTACAGTGCGAACGACCCCGACTGGCTTTTCAGGCAGCGCTGGGGCGAGGACACGCCCGACGCGAGCTCCGCCGTCCTTGATGCCATTTATCGCGTGGCCTACGGGCGCGAGAACGGGCTCGGGAACGACGCCGAATACCCCTTGTGCCTGGCGTACGCCGCGCTCGCCGTCAGACACCTCGCAAAGCTCATGGGCCCAACGCTCCTCGGGGATGCCGCCCAGCGAGTCCTCCATGTCGGCTTCGACTCCGGCGACTTCCTATGCATCGGTGCAGTCCAGAGAACGGGGCTCATTTTCTCTCGAAGCCGCGAAGTGATGACTTGATGCTCGCGTGGTGCGGGCACCTGCCCGCGTCGGTCGCAAGCGGTCCAGGGCTGCCAACGGCGCCTTGCTTCGGCCTTCCGCCCCTGCCCCCACTCCCCGCGGAGGCTTGGGGGGTGCTGGGACGCTCCCCGGGCAGGGGAGCACCGTGCCGACGAGCAGCGGGTACGGACGCCTTCAGGAAGAAGGGGAAACCGCGAGCCGGTTATCCCTCATCGAAGCTCTTGCGGCGGCCCGTCCATCCCGGTATAGGGGGCAGCACTTTGTGGCCAGGTAGCTCACCTGGTTAGAGCGGCGGTCTCATAATCCGCAGGTAGTCGGTTCAAGTCCGACCCTGGCCACAGCGAACCCCGGAGTCACTCTCTGAGTGATTCCGGGGTTTTCTTTTTTGCCCTGAGTCCAGACGGGGCCAGGGCGGCTTGCCTGGAGGCCCTGGTGTCCACCCGACTCGACCCGCGCCGTCTCGAGACCTTCCGCGTGGTGGCGACGACGGGTCAGGTGTCCGCGGCCTCTCGGCTGCTGCACCTGTCGCAGCCGGCCGTCACCGCGCAGATCCACCAGTTGGAGCGCGAGTGCGGCCGTCCCCTGCTGGTGCGCACCGCCCGGGGCGTCCGCCTCAACGAGGCCGGGCGCGTCCTCCTGGAGTATGCGCGGCGCCACCAGCAGCTCCTCGACGAGGCCGCGCTCGCGGTGGCGGGCGAGGAGTCCGTGGGCGGCGAGCTGGCCCTGGCGGCGAGCACCACCGTCGCCAGCTACGTCGTGCCGGAGCTGCTGGCGTCCTTCCTCCGCCTCCACCGGGACGTGCAGGTGCGCCTGGAGGTGGGCAACACCGAGCAGGTGCTGGCCTGGGTCGGCGAGGGCCGCGTCCCGCTGGGGCTCGTGGAGGGCCACGCCCGCGCGCCCCGCATCCGCTTGGAGCACTACCTCGACGACGAGCTGGTGCCCGTCGTCGCCTCGCAGGCGCCCGCGGAGCTGCTCCGCGTGCGCTCGGTCGACATGCTCAAGGCGGTGCCGCTGCTGTGGCGCGAGCCGGGCTCGGGCACGCGCGCCGTCATGGAGCGCGCCCTGCGGCGCGCCGGAGTCCGGCGCGGGCCCGGGACGGGAGACCTGCAGCTCGGCAGCACCGAGGCCATCAAGGGCGCCGTGTCCGCGGGCCTCGGCGTGGGCTTCCTCTCCCTCTGGAGCATCCAGGCCGAGCGCGCCTCGGGCCGCCTCCGGCCGCTGCCGTTGCCGGGCCTCCGGGTGGAGCGGGCCTTCTCGTGGGTGCTCCCCGTGGACACGCCTTCGGGCGTCGCCGGCCGCTTCCTGCGCCATGCCCGCGCCACTCCGCCGGCCCTGCTGCAACCCTGAGCTTCACGCGATGACGTGGAGCAGGATTGCGCCCAGGCTCAGGCCGGCCATGCACACCCACAGGCCCACGCCCTGCGCCAGGGGCCGCACGCCCACCGCGCGCACGGCGCTCCGCGTGAGGTTGGCGCCGATGAGGAACAACGTCAGCACCAGCGCCTGACGGGACACGGCCGCAACCCCGAGCCCCACGGGCCGGAGCGCCGGCACCCACGTGACGAGCGCCGCCGCAGCGATGAAGCCGAGGATGAACCAGGGCCTGCGCGCCCTGCCCTGCTCCACCTCCGCGCCCGTCCGGCGCTGCACGGCCCCCACCGCCATCGTCAGCGGGACAATCCAGAGGGCCCGCGCCAGCTTCACGGGGGTGGCCACCTCCAGCGCCCTCGGTCCGTATTGCATCGCCGCGCCCACCACGGAGCTGGTGTCGTGGATGGCCAGCGCGCTCCACAGTCCGAACTGGTGCGCGTCCAGGCCCACCGCGTGGCCCACGGCGGGAAAGACGAAGAGCGCCACCGCGTTGAGCAGGAACACCGTGCCCAGCGCGATGGACACCTCGTGCTCCTTCGGGCGCAGCACCGGCACCACCGCTGCGATGGCGCTTCCTCCGCAGATGGCCGTGCCGACGCTGATGAGCAGGCCCGCATCCCGCGAGACGCCGAGCACCCGCGACAACAACGTCCCCAACACCAGACATGCGGCGATGCCCACCACCGTGTAGCCGACGCCGTGGACACCCACGGCCGCCACCACCCGCAGGTCCATGCCCGCGCCCAGCCCCACCACCGCGAGCGCCAGCAGCATGTGCGTGGCACGACGGGTCAGCGCCCCATACGGGTTGCCTGCGGTCAGCGCGACCAACGCGCCCGCGACCAGCGCGACACCCGTGGACACGAAGGGCAACAGGCTGAGCGCCGCCCCGAGCGGGACGAGCACGTGTCCGGCGTTCCATGAAGTGGGCCGGGGTGAACGTGATTCAGGTTCGACGCCGGTGCGACAGGGAGGATCATCCATGGTGCCCAAGCTGCATCGGGTACCATCAGTGGACCAGACGAAAGGCGCGATGGGCCATCAGCTTTCCGGATGGCTCTCGAGGAGGGCGGTACCCCTCCAGCCCCAATCAGCCCTGCGTCCGTTGGCGTGCATCACTCTCGCCACGCAGTGCCATGATTCACAGATAATCGGTTCAAGTCACACGTACCTCTGGTTTGGTTCTCCCTGGAGGCCGCCGTCCTCATGGGCGGGGGGGAAAGCGGCGGCCGACGCCGCCCAAGCCTGGGACGACGCGCACAACGCGGACCTGCCTGAGTGGAAGCGGCGTTGCATCCGCGCCTATGGCGACTGCAAAGAATTTGGCTGGTCTGGGTCGTGTTACGACTGCCTCCGCTACTGCGAGGGCCAGCAAGAATGGCCAGAGGACAAGTGTTCTCCGAGCAGGAAGAAGAGGTGACGCATGCCCGAGAAGATTGATTGGGATCCCATCCGCGCATTGGCACGCAGGGTCATCCGAGAAGGGGCGCCGCTCGTCCTCGACGATGACGTGCGCGCACTCCTCCGGCGCACAGCGCGAGAAGTGGGCATCAGCGATGCCGGCGTTGAGCAGGCACTTTCAACGGACGTGGGGGCGCTAGAACTTCTTCGCGAAAGCTCGCGGCGCATCACGGACGGGTCCAACAGGCTGATGGACGCGCTTCACAGGATGTACCGCCACCAGAAGGCTGGCGACTTCGATAGCGCACGCCAGGAAATGCGCGATGTGCTGGCCGTCGAAGTCGTGCCGCACTACCGCGAGACGGCGCAGGGCCAACTAGACGACATGGCCGACGAGCCGTGAAAAGGCCTCCACCAAACCCGACTGACCGCCCACACGCTAACTGGTGCCCTACCCGCCGGAGTCACTCCCTGAGTGATTCCGGGGTCTCCTCTCGGCCCCAGGCCCCTGGCTGGAGCACGCGCCGGGTGTGGCGGGCAATCATCGCTTCCTCGTTCGTGGGAATCACCCACGCGGAGACGCGGCTGCCGGGCTTCGTGATGCAGGGCCCTCCACATGCGTTGGCCTCCTCATCCAGCTCCAGCCCGAGCCAGCGCGCCTCACGGCACACCCGCTCGCGGATGGGCGCGGCGTGCTCCCCGATGCCGCCCGTGAACACGACGGCATCCAGCCCGTGCAGTGCCGCCGCGAGCGAGCCGAGCTCGCGAGCAATGCGATACACGAACAGCTCCAGCGCCTCGGAGATGGCTTCACTGGAGCCCTCCAGCAGCTCCCGCATGTCACTGGACTCCCCGGAGACGCCCAGCAGACCGGACTGCTGATAGAGCAGTCGCTCCAGCGCCCGCGCGTCCATGCCGTGCCGGTCCATCAGGTACAGCAGCACCCCGGGGTCGATGGAGCCACAACGCGTCCCCATCATCAGCCCATCCAGCGCGGTGAGCCCCATGGTCGTCGCCACGCTACGCCCCGCGAGCAACGCACACATGCTCGCGCCGTTCCCGAGATGCGCCACCACCGTGCGTCCCTCCGCGGCAGCGGGCGCGGCGCGCGGGAGCGTCGAGGCGATGTACTCATACGACAGCCCATGGAACCCGTAGCGGCGGATGCCCTCCTCCGCGAACCTGCGAGGCAGGGCAAACGACTGGGCCACATGCGGCAGCGTCCGGTGGAACGCCGTATCGAAGCACGCCACCTGTGGCACCGCGGGCGCCGTCCGCATCACGGCCTGAATCGCCGCGACACAGTGGGGCTGGTGCAGCGGCGCCAGCGGAACGAGCGACTCCAGCTCCGCCAGAACCTCCGCGTCGATGCGCGCGGGCCCGGAGAACCGCATCCCGCCATGGACCACGCGATGGCCCACGGCGGCGATGCGGTGCCCGCCCATCACTCCCTGCCGGCCCCACTCGAACAGGTAGTCGATGGCGCCCTCGTGCCCGAGCCGTGTCCCGGGGGGCCACTCCTTCTCCCCCACCCAGGCCCCATCCGCGCGCGCACTGAAGCTCGGATGGGTCGTCAGCTCCTCGAACTCCCCTTTCAGATAGAGCCGAGGAGGCTCCTCATCGAGGAAGACGGAGAACTTCAGGCTCGACGAGCCGGCGTTGAGCACGAGCAGCGCGTCCGGCGCGCTGCCCGTCGCGGGAGTCCGCGAATTCATCAGTCCGGCCACGTCCAGTCGGCAATCTCAGGCTTGTCCCTGCCGTGCTGGTGCGCGTAGCCCAGGTTCTCGATGATGGCGTTGCGCATCTCCTCCTTCAGGTGCCCCGCCTTCGCGCGCATCCCCGGCACCCGGTCGATGATGTCGATGACCAGGTGGAAGCGGGACGTCTCGTTCAGGATGGCCAGCTCGAAGGGCGTGTTGATGTTGCCCTTCTCCTTGTAGCCATGCACGTGCAGGTTGTCGTGGTTCTTGAACCGATACGTGAGCTTGTGGATGAGCGACGCGTAGCCGTGGAAGCTGAAGATGATGGGCTTGTCCGCCGTGAACACGCCTTCGAGCTCGCGCTCGGTGGACCCGTGCGGATGCTCCTCCGCCGACTGGAGCCTGAACAGGTCGACGACGTTGACGAAGCGCAGCTTCAGGTTCGGCGCGCGCTCGCGGAGGATGGCGGCCGCTGCCAGGGCCTCCTGCGTGGCGACGTCGCCGCAGCTGGCCAGGACGACGTCCGGCTCCGCGTCCACGTCCGTGCTCGCCCTCTTCCAGATGCCCACGCCCTTGGCGCAGTGGGCGATGGCCTCGTCGATGGTGGTGAACTGCAGGTGCTTCTGCTTGTCCGCCACGATGACGTTGACGCAGTCGGTGCTGCGCAGGCACTGGTCCGCCACCACCAGCAGCGTGTTCGCATCCGGAGGCAGGTAGATGCGCGTGACAGTGGCGGACTTGTTCGTCACCAGGTCGATGAACCCCGGGTCCTGGTGTGAGAACCCGTTGTGGTCCTGCCGCCACACCGTCGAGGACAGCAGGATGTTCTCCGAGGCGACGGGCGCCCGCCATTTCACGTGGTTCTTGCTGATGTCCAACCACTTGGCGTGCTGGTTGAACATGGAGTCGATGACGTGGGCGAACGCCTCGTACGTGTGGAATAAGCCGTGGCGGCCCGTGAGCAGGTACCCCTCGAGCCAGCCGAGCAGCGTGTGCTCGGACAGCATCTCCATGACGCGGCCGTCCCGCGAGAGCTCGCCGCCGTCCGCGTCCACCGGTAGCAGCTCCGCCATCCAGGTCTTCTTGCTCACCTGGTAGATGGCCTGCAGCCGGTTCGACGCCGTCTCATCCGGGCCGAAGACGCGGAAGTTCGTCATGTTGTTCTTCATCACGTCGCGCAGGAACTCGCCCAGGGGCTTCGTGTTCTCGTGCAGCGTGGTGCCGCGGTCGACGACCTTGACCGCGTAGTCCCGGAAGTCCGGCAGCCTGAGGTCCTTGCGCAACACACCGCCGTTGGCGTGCGGGTTCGCGCTCATCCGCCGGCGGCCCTTCGGTGCCAGTGCCCGCAGCTCGGGAATCAGCCGTCCCTGCTCGTCGAACAGCTCCTCGGGCCGGTAGCTGCGCATCCAGTTCTCGAGCGCCTTCAGGTGCGACGGATTGCCTCGCACGTCGCCGAAGGGGACCTGGTGCGAGCGCCACGAGCCCTCCAGGATGTGCCCGTCCAGCTCCTTCGGTCCCGTCCAGCCCTTGGGCGAGCGCAGGACGATCATCGGCCACCGGGGACGCGTCACCTCCGTGTCCGCCTGCCGGGCCTTCTTCTGGATGGCGTGAATCTCCTCGACGGCCACCTCCAACGTCTCGGCCATCTTCTGGTGCATCTGCTCCGGGTCGCTGCCCTCGACGAAGTAGGGCTTGTAGCCGTAGCCCACGAACAGGGCCTCGAGCTCCTCCTGGCTGATGCGCGAGAGGATGGTCGGGTTGGCGATCTTGAACCCGTTGAGGTTCAGGATGGGCAGCACGGCGCCGTCGTACCTGGGATTGATGAACTTGTTGGAGTGCCACGCCGTCGCCAGGGGCCCCGTCTCCGCCTCGCCGTCACCCACGACGCAGGTGACGATGAGGTCGGGATTGTCGAAGGCCATGCCGTACGCGTGGGAGAGGCTGTAGCCGAGCTCGCCACCTTCATGGACGGAGCCCGGCGTCTCCGGAGTGACGTGGCTGCCGATGTGGCCGGGGAAGGAGAACTGCTTGAAGAACTTCTGCATCCCCTCCGCGTCCAGGCTCTTGTCCGGATAGACCTCCGAGTAGGTGCCCTCGAGGTACGCCGGCCCGAGCACGCCCGGGGCGCCGTGGCCGGGGCCCGCGACGAAAATCACATCCAGGTCCTGCTCGACGATGAGCCGGTTGAGATGGACCCAGACGAACGAGAGCGCCGGGCTCGCGCCCCAGTGGCCGAGCAGCCGGTGCTTGATGTCTTCATCTTTCAGCGGCCTGCGCAGCAGCGGGTTGTCCTGGAGGTAGATCATCCCCACCGACAGGTAGTTGCACGCCCGCCAGTACGCGTTCATCAACTCCACTTCCCGGGAGGTGAGCAGTCCCCCACCCCGGTTCCGCTCCCGGCCGGGCACATAGGGGCCCTGGCCCTGCTCCCTGGCGGACAACGGCACTCCGTACCCCGCTTCCTCGGTCCCTACTGGGTCTGCCATGGCATGTCTCCCGTCTGGGTGCTGTGAAGGCCTTCCATGTCGGCGCGGTACCGGCCCAGGGCCGCCGCGCTGTCACACCACGCGCGGTGGTGGAACACCTGCTGGCCGGCGGGCACGTTCTCCGCGCGGCCCTGCCAGGCCTGGAGCGCCTCGTCCTGCAGCGCGCGGCCGTAGGAGAAGCTCAGCTTCCAGGGCTTCGAGCCCTCCAACTGATTGATGGCATTGAGGTGCTCGGTGGCCTGGACATGGTCCTGACCGCCGGAGAGGAAGACGACCCCGGGGACCGCGGGCGGCACATGGCGCGTCAGCGTGCGCAGCGTCGCCTCCGCCACCTCGCCCACCGAGGCCTTCCGGGACGCGTCCTGGCCCGCGATGACCATGTTCGGCTTGAGCAGCATCCCCTCCAGGGACACGCGCGCGACGTAGAGCTCGTCGAAGACCGCTTTCAGCACGCGCCCCGTCACCTCCTCGCACCGCTCGAGGCCGTGCGCGCCATCCATCAGGACCTCGGGCTCGACGATGGGCACCAGGCCCAGCTCCTGGCAGAGGGAGGCGTAGCGCGCGAGCGCGTGCGCATTCGCGCGGATGCACCACTCGGACGGCTGCCCATCGCGAATGGTGAAGACCGCGCGCCACTTGGCGAAGCGCGCGCCGAAGTCTCGGTACTCCTCGAGCCGCTCACGGAGCCCGTCGAGTCCCTCCGTGATGACCTCTCCCGAACTGCCCGACAACGGGCGCACGCCCGCGTCCACCTTGATGCCGGGGATGATGCCTCGGCCCGCGAGCAGGTCGGCCAGCGGAATGCCTGTCGAGCTGTCCTGGCGGATGGTCTCGTCCTGGAGGATGACTCCACCGATGAAGCCGGCGATGTCGGGCGCGCTGAAGAGCATCTCCCGGTAGGCGCGGCGGCTGTCCGAGGTCGACTCGATTCCGCGCGCCTTCAGGCGCTTCGTTATCGTGGAGACCGTCTCGTCCGCCGCGAGTATGCCCTTGCCGTCGGCGACGAGGGCTCGCGCGGTCTCGGCGAGGGTTGGCATTGTTGGCATTTCTTCCTCCCCATCCGTCGGAGAGGAAGCTGAGAGCAGGCCGGCTCGCCGGCAATCAGCGGGAGGGCGCTCGTCAACGAGCCTGCCCCGTGCGCGGAGGCAGGCCTGATGGTGCCGGCCTGTCGCGATGCCATCTTGCTCGTGGACCCAACCGTCGCCGACCCGGCCTCGCGTGCGGTGGCACCGGCGGGCGGCTCGTCGCTGGAGACAGTCATGACCATCAAGTTGCTCATCGCGGACATCGACGGGACCATGGTGACGAAGGACAAGGTCCTCACCGAGAAGACCCGCGAGGCCGTCCACCGGCTGCGCGACAGCGGCATCCTGTTCACCGTCACGAGCGGGCGGCCTCCCCGTGGGATGGCGAGCCTGGTTGCCGCGCTGGACCTCACCGCTCCCCTGGCTGCCTTCAACGGCGGCATGTACGTCAAGCCCGACCTCACGACGGTGCTGGCCCAGCGGACCCTTGCACCGGACATCGCCAGGCAGGCCGTGGACTACCTCCTGCAAGCAGGCATGGATGTCTGGGTGTACCAGGGCACCAACTGGTTCCTCCGAGACCCGAGCGCGTTCCGGGTGGCGAGAGAGAGGAACAACGTCGGGTTCGACCCCACTGTCGTCGGGGACCTGCACGAAGTGCTCGAAGCCCCCATCAAGATTGTCGGCGTGAGCGAGGACACGGCGCGAGTCGCTCGCTGCGAGGCCGAGCTGTCCCTGCGGTTGGGCACCGACGCGTCAGCGGCACGTTCGACTTCCTACTACCTCGACGTCACGCACCCGGAGGCGAACAAGGGCATGGTCGTGCGCGAGGCCTCGCGCCTGCTCAAGCTTCCCCTGGAGCAGGTCGCCGCCATCGGAGACATGCTCAATGACGTGCCCATGCTGAGCATCGCCGGAATGGGAATCGCCATGGGCAACGCCGGCCCCGAGGTCCAGCGGCTCTCACGCCACGTCACGCGCAGCAACGAAGAGGAGGGCTTCGCCCACGCGGTGGACACCTTCATCCTCGGCCAGCCGCCCTTCGCGCGGACGGAGCTCGGGCTCCCGCCCCGCGCGCGCGCCTGCCTCTTCGGGCTCGACGGCGTCCTCACCCAGACGGCCGGCCTCCACGCCATGGCCTGGAAGCAGCTCTGCGACTACTACCTGCGGCGCCACGCGCGGTCCGCGGGGGAGCCCTTCCTCCCCTTCGACCTCGTGCGCGACTACAGCCGTTACTTCGACGGCAGGCCGCCCCTGGAGGACCTCCGCGCGTTCCTCGACTCGCGCGGCATCGCGCTGCCGGAGAGCACGGTCCGCGCGCTGAACGACCGCAAGGGCGAAATGCTGAACGAGCTGCTCCGGAACGAGCGCGTGGAGACCTATGAGGGGACGCTCCGCTACGTCCAGGCGGTGCGCGCCGCCGGCCTCCAGACCGCGGTCGTCTCCGCGAGCAGGCACACCGAGGAGATGGTCCAGGCGGCCGGCATCGCGGACCTCTTCGACGCGCGGCTCGGCGGCACGCCGCTCCCCGAGCTCTATCTCGCGGCCGCACGGGCCCTGGGCGTCAACACCGAGGACGTCGTCGTCTTCGACGACACGCCCACCGGCGTGGCGGCCGCGCGAGCGGCCCACTTCGGCTACGTCGTGGGCGTCGACCGGCAGGGCCGGGCCGCTGAGCTGCACCGCCAGGGCGCGGACCTCGTGGTGAAAGACCCCGCCGAGCTCTTCGAGGAGGAGGCGGCGCGCCCCATCCTGGAGCAACCCGGCGTTCAGTAGTGCTGGGGAATGAAGTTCCGTCCCTCGATGGACGCCGCGTCGTCATAGGACCCGCGATTCGAGCGGCGGGGCAGCTTCACCTTGGGACGCTTCACCTTCTGGTGGGGAATCTTCTCCAGCAGGAAGCGGATGCAGTTGAGCCGCGCCCGCTTCTTGCTGTCGGACCGCAGGATGTACCAGGGCGCATACGGCGTATCCGTCGCGGCGAGCATCTGGTCGCGCGCCTTGGAGTAGTCGTACCAGCGCGTCCAGGACTCGACGTCCATCGGGCTCAGCTTCCACTGCCGGAGCGGGTCCTCGATGCGAGCCTCGAACCGCCGCTGCTGCTCCTCCTTGCCGACCTCGAGCCAGACTTTCAGCAGGAGGATTCCGCTGTCGACCATGTACTTCTCGAAGACGGGGCACCCCTCCAGGAAGCGCTTGTGCTCTTCGGCGGTGCAGAAGCCCATCACCGGCTCCACGCCTGCGCGGTTGTACCAACTGCGGTCGAAGATGACGATTTCGCCCGCCGCGGGGAAATGGGGCACGTACCGCTGGAGGTACATCTGCGTCTTCTCCCGGCTCGACGGCGCGGGGAGGGCCACCGCCCGGAACACGCGCGGGCTCACGCGTTCGGTGATGGCGCGAATCGTGCCGCCCTTGCCCGCCGCGTCCCGCCCCTCGAAGACCACGACGACGCGCATCCCCTCCTGCTTGACCCAGTCCTGGAGCAGGCAAAGCCTCGCCTGGAGCTTGCGCAGCTCCTTCTCGTAGTCCTTCCGCTTCATGGGCTCTGCCTGCGTGCGCTGTGCCATGCACCTAGGGTTGTGCGGCCGCGAGACGCGCGCAATGCACGACCCCGAAGGAAAGGCAGCCAGCTGACGGCGTCAGGCTCCAGACGTCGGGCTTGCACGGCGGAGGACGCCCATATCGCCCTCGGGTCGGTGCCGGGCACCTTGGGCAGACATCGCGTATTGCCCCCTGGGGTATTCGAGCACGCCGCACTTCCGCAGGCCCCGCGCAGTACAGATTCTCCTCTCCTACTGAGGTGTCTCGAATGCGGGGGATGGCCAACAACAGGCAGGGAATGCGTCAGGGGCTTCCGCCCTTCGCCGGTGCCTTGCCGCTGCTCGGAGTCCTATCGGCACTCGCCGGGTGCACGGTAGGACCCAAGTTCAAGAAGCCCGAGGCCGCGGTGCCTCAGGAGTGGCGCACCCAGGGCGACCCGAAAATCTCCACGCAGGCCGCGACGGAAACCGCGTGGTGGAAGACCTTCGGTGACCCGACGCTCGACCGCCTGGTCGAGCTCGCGTACCGGCAGAACCTGCCGCTGCAGATTGCCGGACTGCGCATCGTGGAGGCCCGCGCCCAGCTGGGCATCGTCACCGGTCAGCAGTATCCACAGGCGCAGGTGGCTTTCGGCAGCGCGAACGCGGTGGGCATCAGTGAAAACGCGGCCAACGTGCCCAACATCGCCGGCTTCGACCGCAACTACCTCGAGTACCAGCTGGGCTTCGACGCCATCTGGGAGCTGGACTTCTGGGGCAAGTATCGGCGGGGCGTGGAGGCGAGCACCGCGGGCCTGCTCGCGTCGGTGGCGGACTACCAGTCCGGCGTCGTCTCTCTCACCGCGGAGGTGGCGCGGACCTACGTCACGATTCGCACCTTCGAGGTGCTCATCGCGCAGGCCGAGGAGAACGTCCGGATTCAGGAAGAGGGGCTCAAGATTGCCGAGTCGCGCTTCCGAAATGGCGCCACCTCGGAGCTCGACGTGGCCCAGGCGGCGACACTGCTGGAGAGCACCCGGGCCACCATTCCCAGGCTGGAAATCGGGCTGGAGCAGTCTCGCAATGCCTTGAGCACACTGTTGGGCCAGCCCACGGGCGCCGTGGAGGCTCTGCTGGCGGGGCCCAAGCAGATTCCGGTGGCACCCGCGACGGTGGCCGTCGGCATGCCGGCCGAGATTCTTCGGCGGCGTCCGGATGTCCGGAGCGCCGAGCTGATTGCCGCCGCGCAGTGCGCTCGCATCGGCATCGCCGAAGCGGACCTCTATCCGAGCTTCACCATCGTGGGCACCGTGGGGCTCCAGGCGAGCAATGCAACGGGCGTCTCCGCCAACCTTTTCTCGCTCGACAGCATCATGTATTCCATTGGCCCTCGCATCGTCTGGCCCTTCCTCAACTACGGCCGACTGAAGAACGGTGTGCGGGTCGAGGACGCGCGGTTCCAGCAATTGCTGGTCAACTATCGCAACACGGTGCTCAAGGCGGCCCAGGAGGTGACGGACGCCCTGGCGGGCTTCGTCTACGCCCAGAAGGCCCTGGCCTTCGAGCAGGCCGCCGTGAAGTCCGCCCAGCGCTCGGTGGAGCTGGCCATGGTGCAGTACCGGGAAGGCGCCGTGGACTACCAGCGCGTGCTGGACGCACAACGCTCACTCCTGGAGCAGCAGAACAACCTGGCCGAGGCGAGCTCCGCCATCGCCACGAACCTGGTCGCTCTCTACAAGGCGCTGGGCGGAGGCTGGGAGGTGCGTCAGGGCCAGCCTGTCGTCCCGGAGCCCACCCGGCGGGAGATGGAAGCGCGGACCAACTGGGGCGACGTGGTTTCCAAGCCCCGGAAGCCCGAAGCCGAGAAGAGCCAGCCACAGCCACAGCCACAGGGAAAGCAATAGAGAGCCTGCCATGGCCAAGAAACTCCAGAATGGAAAGGCCAAATGGGTCATCGGGTTGGTCGCCGTGGCGATCATCGCGTTCATTGGCTTCCGCTATTGGAAGGGAAGGCAAGCCGCGCTGCCCGAGGGAATCGTCGCGGGCAATGGCCGCATCGAGGCCAAGCTGGTCGACGTCGCAGCGAAGGAGCCCCTGCGGGTGCAGAAGATCTTCGTGAATGAAGGCGACATCGTCAGACCCAACCAGGTGCTGGTGCAGTTGGACACCACCACGCTTCAAGCCAGCCTCGCGGAAGCCAATGCGAACGTCGCCGCCATGGAGGAGCGCCAGGCGGTGTCGAAGGCGTCCATCGTCAAGCAGCAGAGCGAAATCGATCTCGCCTCCATCGAGCTCGAGCGCGCCCGGCGGCTGGTGAAGGACGGCGCCGGCTCGCAGCGGGACCTGGACGTGCGCGCGAGCAAGCTGGAGACCACCAAGGCCACCCTGGCGGAAGCCCAGGCCATGTTGAAGTCCTCCATCGAGCAGGTCGAGGTCGCGAAGGCCAGCGCGAAGACCATCCAGACGCGCATCGCGGACGCGACGCTCAAGTCTCCGGTGACGGGGCGGGTCCTCTACCGCCTCGCCGAGGCTGGCGAGGTCCTGCAGCCCGGAGGGCCAGCGCTGACGGTGGTCAACCTTGAGGACGTCTACATGGAGATCTTCCTCCCGGCCAACGAGGCCGCCAGCCTGAAGCTGGGCTCCGAGGCCCGCATCACCGTGGACTACGAGCCCGACCGCGCGGTCCCCGGGTACGTCAGCTTCGTGTCCCCGGAGGCGCAGTTCACCCCCAAGCAGGTCGAGACGAAGAGCGAGCGAGAGAAGCTGGTGTTCCGCGTGAAGGTCCAGGTCCCCAAGGAGCTGGCCACCCGCTACGTCGAGCGCATCAAGACAGGCATCCGCGGCGTCGGCTACGTCAAGGTGAACCCGAACGCGCAGTGGCCGGCCCGCTTGCAGAAGGTCATCACGGCCGAGTCCGCCTCCCGGTAGCCCGGCGACCCGAGAGGGCTCAGACATGGCTTCTTCCGCGTCTCCAGCATCGCCGGGCGCTACACCGAGCGGGCCCGTCGTCTCCATCCAGGACGTGACGCATCGCTACGGCGACGTCGTCGCGTTGGATCGCATCTCGCTCGACGTGCCCAGCGGCATCATGGTGGGAATCGTCGGGCCGGACGGCGTGGGCAAGTCCACGCTGATGGCCCTCGTCGCCGGCTCCAAGAAGATGCAGGAGGGCAAGGTCATCGTCCTCGACGGTGACATCGCCGAGGCCCGGCACCGGCGCGACGTGGGCCCGCGAATCGCATACATGCCGCAGGGCCTGGGGAAGAACCTCTACCTGGAGCTCAGCGTCTACGACAACGTCGACTTCATGGCCCGCCTGTTCGGGCTGTCTCCCGAGGAGCGCAAGGTCCGCATCCCGCAGCTGCTCGAGGCCACGGGGCTGGCGAAGTTCGCGGCGCGCCCCGCGGGCAAGCTGTCGGGCGGCATGAAGCAGAAGGTGGGGCTCTGCGGCGCGCTGGTGCACGACCCGGACCTGCTCATCCTCGACGAGCCCACCACCGGCGTGGACCCGCTGTCCCGGCGGCAGTTCTGGACGCTCATCGACGACATCCGCGCGGGGCGCCCGGGGATGAGCGTCATGATCTCCACCGCCTACATGGACGAGGCCCAGCAATGGGACTGGATTGTCGCCATGGACGCGGGCCGCGTGCTGGCCACGGGGACGCCCGCGGAGCTGATGTCGCGCACGGGGACGCATGACCTGGAGAAGTGCTTCATCGCGCTGCTGCCCGAGGAGAAGCGCAAGGGCCACAAGGAGCTCACCATCCCGCCCCGCCCGTCTGCCCAGGGAGAGCTGGCCATCGAGGCCAACGGACTGACGCGCAGCTTCGGCACCTTCATCGCCGTGGACCACGTCACCCTGTCGATTGAGCGCGGCGAGATCTTCGGCTTCCTCGGCTCCAACGGCAGCGGCAAGTCCACCACGATGAAGATGCTGACCGGGCTGCTGCCTCCCACGGAGGGGTCGGCGAAGCTCTTCGGCAGCTCCGTCGAGGCCGGCAGCATGGAGGTGCGCAAGAACCTCGGCTACATGACGCAGGCGTTCTCGCTCTACGGCGAGCTGACCGTGCGCGAGAACCTGGTCCTGCACGCCCGGCTCTACCACCTGCCGGAAGAGCAGGCGAAGCGGCGCATCGACGAATTGGTCGACCGGTTCGGCCTGGGCGCGCACCTGGATGCGGACGCCGAGTCGCTGCCCATGGGCCTGCGCCAGCGCCTCTCCCTGGCCGTCGCCGTGCTGCACGGGCCGAAAATCCTCATCCTGGACGAGCCCACGTCGGGCGTGGACCCGGTCGCCCGTGACAGCTTCTGGGAGCTGCTCATCGACCTGTCGCGCAATCAGGGCGTCACCATCTTCGTGACGACGCACTTCATGAACGAGGGCATGCGCTGCGACCGCATCTCCCTCATGCACGCGGGACGGGTGCTCGCGGCGGATGAGCCCCAGAAGCTCATCGAGGCCAAGAAGGCCGACGGCCTGGAGACCGCCTTCATCGCCTACATGGAGGACGCCATCGCCGAGGGCGCGCGCGCGGAGAAGAAGGAGGCGGCCCCCTCCCCTGCCCCCGCGCCCGAGAAGCCCGCGGCCGAAGCGCCCCTGGCCCAACCCGCGCACAAGGAGCGGAGCGCGTTCCAACTCGGCCTGGGCCGGATGCTCGCGTACGCCCACAACGAGGCGGTGCAGATTCGCAAGGACTCCGTGCGGCTGGCGTTCGCCTTCATCGGCTCGGCGCTGCTGATGCTGGTCTTCGGCTTCGGCATCACCACCGACGTCGAGGACATCCGCTTCGCCGCGCTGGACCTGGACCAGTCTTCCGAGAGCCGTGCGTACCTCGACCAGTTCGCCGCGGCGAGGCCCTACTTCGCGCGGACTCCGCCCGCCCAGTCCGCGGACGAGGCGCTCCGCCGGCTGCAGTCGGACGATGTCTCGGTGGTGCTGGAGATTCCTCCCAACTTCGGCCGGGACTTCCGCCGGCGCGCCGGGCCCGAGGTGCTGGCGCAGGTGGACGGCGCCATGACCTTCCGTGGCGACACCGTCGAGCAATACGTGCAGGGCGTCCACGGCGGGATGCTGAGGGACCCCGCGACCGGCCTCGGGACCGCCGAGCCCCAGAAGTCCACGGCCAGCCTCGAAGAGCGCTTCATGTACAACCCGACCTTCGAGAGCATCTACTCCATCGTGCCGAGCGTCCCGGCGCTGCTGCTGCTGCTGATACCCGCGATTCTCATGACGGTCAGCATCGTGCGCGAGAAGGAGCTGGGCTCCATCATCAACTTCTACGTCACGCCCACGGGACGGCTGGAGTACCTCATCGGGAAGCAACTGCCCTACGTCGCCATCGGCATGGCCAACTTCTTCATCCTGGCCGCGCTGACGCTGATTGTCTTCCGGGTGCCCGTCAAGGGCAGCTTCCTGATGCTGATGCTCTGCACGCTGTTCTACGTCATGGCGACGACGGGTCTCGGGATGGTGACCTCCACGTTCACCAGCAGCCAGGTGGCGGCGGTCTTCGTCACGGCCATCCTGACCATCATTCCGACCATCCAGTTCTCCGGCCTGTTGCAGCCCGTCTCCACATTGCAAGGCAGTGCCGCGCTCATCGGCTCCATCTGGCCGGCCACCTATTACATGCACGCCAGCCTGGGGGCCTACACGAAGGGGCTCGGAGCGGGACTCATCCTGCCGGACATCCTCTTCCTGGCCGTGTGCATTCCCGTCCTCCTGGCCATCAGCTTCGCCGGCCTCAAGAAGCAGGAGAAATAGGGGTGAACTCGCTGCTCAACATCCTGTGGCTCGGGCTCAAGGAGCTTCGCAGCCTGCTGAGCGACGCGGTGATGGTCGTCTTCGTCATCTACGCGTTCACCCTGGCCATCTACGTCCAGGCGACGGGCACCTCGAGCGAGGTGAACAACGCCTCGATTGCCTTCGTGGACGAGGACGGGTCCGCGCTGTCCAAGGAGCTGCTCAACGCCTTCTACCCTCCCCGCTTCAAGCTGCCCGAGACCATCAGCGCCGATGAGGTCCAGCCGGCCATGGACAGGGGCCGGTACCTGTTCGTCGTCGTGATTCCGCCGCGCTTCGAGCACGACCTCCGCGCGGGGCGCAACCCGGACGTCCAGGTGAACATCGACGCCACGGCCATGCAGCAGGCGGGCATCGGCGCCGGCTACATCCGGAACATCATCACCGACCGCGTCGACTCCTACCTGCGGCGCACGGAGGAGGCGGGGCCGAGGCCCGTCAACCTGGTCGTCCGCAAGCTCTTCAACCCCAACGGCGTCTCCTCGTGGTTCAAGAGCGTGGTGGCCATCATCAACCAGATAACGCTGCTGACCGTCGTGCTGACGGGCGCGGCGGTCATCCGCGAGCGCGAGCACGGGACGCTGGAGCACCTGCTGGTGATGCCGCTGACCTCGTTCGAGATTGCAATGGCGAAGGTCTGGGCCAACAGCCTGGTGATTCTCGTCGCGACCGGGGCCTCTCTCTTCCTGGTCGTGGACCTGGTGCTGAAGGTGCCGTTCGCGGGCTCGGTGACGCTGTGGCTCCTGGGCGTGGTGCTCTACCTGTTCTTCGCCACGGCGCTCGGCATCTTCCTGGGGACGATTTCCCGCTCCATGGCGCAGTTCGCGCTGCTCATCATCCTGGTGGTGCTGGTGCTGATGCTGCTGTCGGGCGGCAGCACGCCCGTGGAGAGCCAGCCGAAGTGGCTGCAGTACGTCACGTACCTCCTGCCGGCCCGGCACTTCGTCAGCTTCTCGCAGATCATCATCTACCGCGGCGGCGGCCTCTGGGCCGTGTGGCGCCAGTTCCTGATGGTGGCCGCGGTGGGCGTGGCGTTCTTCGTCTACAGCCTGTCGGCCTTCCGCAAGTCCATCTCGGTGAGCAAGTAGGGGGAGCAGGCGATGGATTCCTCCGAGCTCGCTCTCGAGAGCACCCACATGGCCGCGACGCGGACCCTGCTCTCGCTGGTGAGGACGGGCGCGGCCATCGCGGGAGGTGGCGCGCTCGCCACGGACCTGCTCGTCAAGGAGTGGCCGCGCTGGGTGGTGGTCGCGCTCTCCTCCGCTTTCGTCATCCTGGGCTACTCGCTGATGTGGTCCGCCTTGAAGCAGGGCCGGCGGCTGCGCGCGCAAGTCGAACGCGAGCAGCACGGAGAGGCCTTTCTCCTGCCGATCCGCGAGGTCACCGCCTGGACGGTGGCCCTACAGATCCTCATCGCGACGGTGCTGGTGCTCTACATCCTCTGAGCGCCAGCCGCGCGGACATCCGCCCTCCTGGCGAGGGACGGCGCGGACACGGCCTGTACGCGGTGGGGCGGCGGGGGCCCGTCACAGGTTGCGTTGAAGCCGCTCCTGGGCCTTCACGATGGCGGCCGTGCGCGTGGTGACCTCCAGCTTGGCGAAGACGTTCCGCAGGTGCCACTTGGTGGTGGACAGCGCCACGTTGGAGCGCTCGCTGATCTCCTGGTTGCTCAGCCCCTGCGCGAGCAGCTTGAGCATCTGCAGCTCCCGCTCGGTGAGCGGCTCCAGGGGCGCGCTGGGAGGCGCGGCGAACTCGGCCGGCATGGAGTCTCCCACCGACAGCAGGTCCTGGTAGCGCGCGGTGTACTTCTCCGGCAGCGCGAAGCTCAGCTTGCGCTGCGTGGCGGCCGCGACGATGACCTCCTGCAGCCCGGGCGTCTCGTCGAACACGCTGCGCCCGAAGCCGAACCGCTGCACCAGCGCGAAGCCCCGGTTCAGCGCGGCGAACGACGCCGAGGCATCCCCCGCGCGCCAGTGACACACGGCGATGGCCGCCAGGAGCGCCGCCTCGCGGGACACGTAGCCCACGTCGTGCGCGCTGGCCCGCAGCGTCTCCAGAATCGCCAGCGCCTTGCCCTGCCGCCCTCGCGACATCAGCACCCACGCCTGCGCGAGCCCGAGCTGCTCCCACGTCTCGTCGTAGAAGCGCTTCTCGCTCCACTCCCCGCGCCGCATCCGCTCGCCCAGCTCGAACTCCTGCGCCACCACCCGCATCCGCGCGGGCGACTGCTCCACCAGGTAGAGGCGAATCTTCTCCACGCAGACGTGGGCGAGGAAGCGCGTCTGGTTGCTGCACTCGAGCACGCTGTGCAGGTAATCCAGCAGCCGGTACGCCTCCGCGTACTTGCCGCGAATCGTCTTGATGCGGGCCAGCAGGAAGTACGGGAGCGAGAAGGTCTCGAACACCGTGGCCTGCGGAATCACCGGGAGCACCTCCACGCAGAGCGCCTCGGCCTCGTCGAGCCGGTTCTGCTCGTAGCGGGCCTTGGCCAGCGCCGTCGCCGCGTTCACCCACACCGGGTTGCGCCGGCCGCGGCTCGCGCGCTCATAGGCCTCCTCGCACCGCTCCGCCGCCTCCTTCATGTTCCCCTGGGCGCTGTCCGCCAGCGCGACGAGCACGTCCGAGTAGCCCGTCAGGAAGGGGCTGTTGAGCCCCTGGAGCGTCTCCCGCGCGCTCAGCGCGAGCCGGCGCATCGCATCGAACCGGTTCATCCGGAGCGCCTGGTACGCCTTCGCCGCCAGCACCGCGCTCGCGACGAAGACGTCCGGCTCCTCCACTCCCGGCGACGCGTCCAGCTCGACTCCGGAGACCGGGGCCGATTCGGACAGGACGGTGTGCATCAACGAGAGGTGCGCGAGGCGCTTCGACAGGCGCTCGCGCTCCGGGTCCGTCGCCGCGTACGCCTTTTCGATGCCGCGCCAGGCGTCCTCCAGCGCCGTCGTCGCGTGCGTGAAGCGGCGCGACAGGATGAGACACGCGATGTGCCCCACGCAGATGGTGGGAGAACAGATGATTTCGTCCTCCGTCAGCTTCGCCGTCCACTGGAGCACGGAGGCAATCTCGCCCTCGCGCATCCACGCCTCCACGCAGCGCGCGGTGAGCTCCAGGCACCAGCTCCGGTCCCCGGAGGCGAACGCGTGCGTGAGCGCCGGGTCCGGCATCTGGTGCTCGGCGAACCACTGGCTCGCCGCGCGGTGCAGCCGGGGCACGCGGTCCCCGAAGTCGCACGCGAGCTGCGCTCGCAGCACGTCGAGGAACAGCGGGTGGTAGCGGTACCAGCGGTGCTCGGTGTCGAGCGGCTGGATGAACAACTGCGCCCGCTCCAGGTTCGCCAGCAGCGCGGGGCCGTGGGTGATGCCCAGCATCGCGTTGCACAGCTCGCCGTTGAGGTGCTCCACCACCGAGCTCTGCACCAGGAACGCGCGCACGTCGTCGGCCTGCTCGCGCAGCACCGCGTCCGCGAGGTACCGCGCCACGTCGTGGTTGGAGCCGATGGCCTTCCTCAGCGAGTCGCTCACGCTGGCGTGCTCGCCCGCGGACAGGAGCGCCAGCTTCACGCCGGCCACCCACCCCTGCGTGCGGGACGCGAGGTAGTCCACGTCCTCGCTCGTGAGCGCCGAGCCGCACAGGCGCTGGCCCAGCTCGCGGATGGCCTCACCGTCCAGGCTCAAATCACGCCCGTCCAGCGTGACGAGCTGCTCCGTCAGCTTCAGCTTCGCCAGGTCCAGCTCCGGCACGTGGCGCGACGAGACGACCCAGTGCACGTGCGGCGGCGAGTGGTCCAGCAGGTACGAGAAGGCGCGCACCAGCGAGCGCTCGCGCAGCGCGTGGAAGTCGTCCAGCACCACCACGAGCTCGCGGCCCAGGTTCCACAGGCTGCGCAGCAGCACGGACGTCGCGTGGTCCAGCTCACTGGTGCTGTACGCGTCGAAGTCCGGCGCGACGCGGCGGATGGCGCCGACGAGGTACGAGAAGAAGCGCTCGGGCGCATTGTCCTGCTCGTCCAATGACAGCCACGCGAGCAGGTGCGGGGCGCGAGCATTCCGATACCACTGCGTCAGCAGCGTCGTCTTGCCCGAGCCGAGCGGTGCCGTCACCAGCACCAGCTTGCCGCGGATGCCCTCGTCCACCTTCCGCAGCGCGGCGCCGCGCGTCACCAGCACGGAGGCCGTCTGCGGCGGCGAGAGCTTCGTTGGCAACAGATGCCAGAGCCGCTCTCCGGAGGGTGCCTCGGCGCCTGCCAGCCCCGTCGCCGGCGAATGACGATTCCCAGATGTGTTTCGAAGGCTCGGCATGGGCACGCTCCCCTTCGGCCGAATGCGTCAGCGAGTAGACCACGGAAGCCGCGTAAATCACCCCTAGTGTGAACCATGCGGGCGCACGATGAGTGTCATGAAACGCACACCGCATCGCGTCACAGGCGAAGGAGTTGTTCGTTAGCTACGCAACGCACCGTGTCAGGCATTGCTCCGCGTGCGAGGAGGGGCCGTTCCCCCTCCCTTCGGTGGGGGCGATGTCACGAAATCCCCTGGTATTCCCGAAGTGCAACGCTTCCCCGTCCCGAGGAGGTCCGTATGGTGAGTACCCAGCAAGTGGGCGCAAGCAGAAGTCGCTGGCGCGCTCGAGCCGTTTCGTTGTGCGCCGCCGTGTCCCTGTTGACTGCATTCACCGCCGCCGCGCAGTCGCCCGCGTTCATCGAGTTCGACAGCGCGCACGTACGTCCGCTGGCCATCTCTCCGGATGGGACGAAGCTGTTCGCCGTCAACACGCCGGACAACCGGCTGGAGATCTTCAACATCAGCAGCGCCGGCCTCACGCTGGCCGCCGAAGTCCCGGTGGGCCTGGAGCCCGTCTCCGTCGCCGTGCGCAGCAACACCGAGGTCTGGGTGGTGAACCACCTCTCGGACAGCGTCAGCGTGGTGAGCCTGAGCGGCACGCCGCGCGTGGTGCGCACGCTGCTCGTGGGTGACGAGCCGCGCGACATCGTCTTCGCCGGCACCAACGGATATGCCTTCATCACCACCGCGCACCGCGGCCAACAGCGCACGGACGCGTCCATCTCCGGCGTGCCCGGCGCGGGCGACCCGCAGCTGACCACGGCCAGCGTGGGCCGCGCGGACGTCTGGGTGTTCAACCCGGCCTCGCTGGGCACGACGCTCGGTGGCACGCCGCTGCGCATCGTGACGCTCTTCGGTGACACGCCGCGCGGTCTGGCCACCAGCCCGGACAAGAAGATTGTCTATGCGGCCATCGCCCAGTCCGGCAACCAGACGACGACCGTCAACCTGGAAGGCGTCTGCAACGGCTTCGACAAGGCGGGCATGTGCCTCGTGTTCCCCGACACGTGGCCCTGGGGGAACAACCTCATGCCGGGCGGCCTGCCCGGACCGTCCACGAACATCGAGGGCAAGAAGGCGCCGGAGACCGGCCTCATCGTCAAGTGGAACGCCTCCGCCGGGCAGTGGCAGGACACGCTCGGCCGCAACTTCAACAACGGCGTGCGCCTCCGCCTGCCGGACAAGGACGTGTTCGCCATCGACGCGGACCGCCTGACGGAGACGGCCTTCTACACGGGCGTGGGCACCACCATCTTCAACCTCGCCACCAACCCGAAGTCGGGCGCCATCTACGCGTCCAACAGCGAAGCCAACAACCTGACCCGCTTCGAGGGCCCGGGTGAGTTCGGCGGCAGCACGGTGCAGGGCAACCTGGCGAAGATGCGCATCACCGTCATCGCCGGTGGCACCGTCACCCCGCGCCACCTCAACAAGCACATCGACTACTCGAAGCTGGCTGGGAAGCCCGGCTTCGACTCCACGGCGAAGAACCACACCCTCTCCACGCCGACGGAGATGGTCGTCTCCCAGGACGGCACGAAGCTGTACGTGGCCGCGTTCAGCTCCAGCAAGGTCGGCGTCTTCGACACGGCCGCGCTGGAGAGCAACGCCTTCGACCCGCGCACCGCGAGCGCCAACTACATCCCCGTCACCGGCGGTGGCCCCAGCGGCCTCGTGCTGGACGAGGCTCGCAACCGCCTCTACGTGATGACCCGCTTCGACAACGCGGTGAAGGTCATCGACCTCGCCACCAAGGGCCAGGTGGCCTCGGCGGCGCTGTACAACCCGGAGCCCTCCTCCGTCGTGCAGGGCCGCCCGTTCCTCTACGACGCCTCCTTCTCGTCGGCCAACGGCGAGTCGTCCTGCGCCAGCTGCCACATCTTCGGCGACAAGGACGAGCTGGCCTGGGACCTGGGCAACCCGGATGACGTCGTGACGTCCAACCCCATCGACAAGCGCCTCGCGAGCGACCTCGAGATTGGCCTGTTCCGCACGTTCACCGGTCACCCGGCCTCGGACGTCAACGGCACCAACGACGAGAACTCGTTCCACCCGATGAAGGGCCCCATGACGACGCAGACCCTGCGCGGCATGAACAACCAGGGTGCCATGCACTGGCGTGGAGACCGCGCGAACGGCTTCTTCGGCGCCGGCGCGTACGACGAGGAGCTGTCGTTCAAGAACTTCATCGTCGCCTTCCCCGGGCTGCTCGGACGCGCTTCGCAGCCGACGGAGGCGGAGATGAACAAGTTCACGACGTTCCAGCTCCAGGTGCAGCTGCCGCCCAACCCCGTGCGCAAGCTGGACAACACGCTCACCGCCTCGCAGCAGGCCGGCAAGGACTTCTACTTCGGCAGCCGCCGCGTGGACGGCATCGCGATTGGCGCCGACAACGGCTTCAACTGCAACGGCTGCCACGTCGTCGACGCTTCGCAGGGCTTCTTCGGCACGGACGGCAAGGCGAGCTTCGAGGGCATCACGCAGATCGTGAAGATTCCCCACACGCGCAACATGTACACGAAGGTCGGCATGTTCGGCTTCCCGGACAACAGCTTCTTCACGCACCCCGAGTCGGGGCAGCTGGGAGACCAGGTCCGCGGCTTCGGCTTCACGAACGACGGCGCGGTGGACACGCTGTTCCGCTTCTTCAGCGCCATCGTGTTCACGAACACCAGCATCGGTGGACCGCTGGTGGGCTTCCAGAACGACACCCAGCGCCGCGACGTGGAGGCCTTCATGCTGGCGTCGGACACCGACCTGGCGCCCATCGTCGGCCAGCAGATCACCCTCAACAACGGCAACGCCTCCGCCGTGGGTGCGCGCGTCGACCTGCTGATTGCCCGCGCCAAGGCGCCGTTCGTGTCCAAGATCCTCGGCGGCAACACGTACGAGGCGGACCTGGTGGCGAAGGCGGCGCTGGCGGGCCGGGTGAAGGGCTTCCTGTTCGACCGCGTGGCTGGCACGTGGAAGCCGGATGACGGCAGCGCGAACATCACCACCGCGGCGCTCCGCGCGCTGGCCAACACGGCTGGCCAGGAGGTGACGTTTACCGCGGTTCCTCCGGGCTCCGGCGTGCGCGTCGCGCTCGACCGGAACCTGGACGGCCGGCTCGACGGCCAGTAGCCGCACGTGCACGGCGGGCCCCCACCCGCCGCTGACGTCCGTCCGGGTGTAAGCCCGGACACCCTGCTCCCCGCCCCCGCTCACCCGGGGGCGGGGTTTCTATTTCCAGCTCGGCTCGACTCCACGCCCAGTCTGGCTCCGAGCGCTCAGGTCGGCTCGCCGCAGACTCCGTCAATCGCGGTGCCCGAAGCTCCCACGCAGGCGCCACTCACGCAGTCGCGGTCCGTGAAGCACGCCTCTCCGTCCGCTCGCGACTTCACGCACGTCCCGTAGCGGTCTCCCGGCGTGAAATGGTTGGAGCACGTCAGTGCCTTCTCGCACTCGGCCGCCACCGTGCAGGAATCGCCTTCGCCGCGCAGCGGGTAGTCGCAGATGCCTCGCGGCGCGGGTCCGTCTTCTCCGCTCGGGAAGCTGCACACCAGGTCATCCGGGCACGCATTCCCCGCGTCGCACGCCTCACCCAGCCCCGAGGCGCAGCCCATGCCCAACACCATCACGCACAGCCACGGCATCATCATCTGGCGCATCACAGCGAAGCCTCCAGGGAGAGCACCGCGGAGCGGCCCGGCTCGTCCACGCCGGAGCCATGGGTGCGGTACGTCGCATCGAACAGGTTCTGCAGCGTCAGCGCCGCTGACAGTCGCTTGCCCAGCCTCGCCCCGCCCCTCGCGTGGAAGACGATGAAGCCCGGCGTGCGCGCGCAGTCCGGCACCTCCGCGCAGGTGCGGATGTCCAGCATGTCCGCCGCGGAGAAGTCATCCTGCGCCAGCGCCCAGCGCGTCACGCCCTCCACGAAGAACGTCTCGCTCGGCTCCCACGTCGCGCGCACCAGCCCGTTGAGCGGCGGCGTGCGTGACAGCGGCTCCAGGATGAGTGGCTGCCCCTCCGCCGTGAGGTCCCTCCGCTTCTGCCGCGTGTGCGTGTACGTGGCGTGCGTCGCCAACGTCAGCGACGGCAGCACCTTCACGGACACCGCCGCCTCCACCGCGTGGATGTCCGCGCGCTCGCGGTTCTGCCGCGTGAGGTACGGCACTCCGTCCGGGTTGAGCTCCTGCCCGTCCAGCAGCGTCGGCACGTTGCCCACCAGTCCGTCCACCAGGGTGAAGGCATAGAAGAGCTGCGCCCCCACCGGGCCCCGGTCCACGCGCGTGCCCAGCTCGGCCGTGTAGGACTGCTCGGGGTGCAGGTCCCTTCCCGGCACGAGATAGCCCGGGCCTTCCGCGCCCAGGCGCAGGTAGTCGTCGATGTTCGGCGCGCGGAAGCCCGAGCCCAGGTTGAGGAGCACCGAGATGCCGTCCGCCACCCGCTGCCTCACGCCGAGCTCACCGGCCAGCCCCACCGCGCTCTGCGTCGTCGCGGGCAGCACCGGCAGCGGGACGCTCGCGTCGGGGAACAGCGCCGCGAGCCGCGCGTCCTCGGGCAGCGACACGCGGTGGAGCTGGGCGCGCAGGCCCGCGTGGTACGAGAAGGGACGGGCCACGTCGCTCGACAGCAGGCCGAAGACTCCGGCCGCCAGGGCCGTGGGCGTGCCCGGGTAGCGCGCGTCCTCGGGCCTGGGTGCGAAGTCCAGCATCTCTCCCGACAGCTCGCTGCGCCCGAAGGAGCTCGACGCCTTGTCGTGGAAGACCTCCACTCCGAAGAGCGGCGCGGGCGCGCCGGGCAGCGCGTCCACCGGCGACGCCTCGCCTTCCGCGCGCACACCCACCGTCCACACATTCACGTCGTCGCGATCCAGCCTGTCTCTCGACACGCGGAAGCGGTCCACCTGCTCGGCCTGCCGGTGCACGCTGAATTCCAGCGCGCCCCGCCGCAGCCAGCCGGAGCTCGTCTGCTCCAGCCGCGCGTGCGCGAAGTCACGCTCCTGGTCGCTGAAGCGCCGGAAGTCTCCCGGCACCGAGCGGTCCAACCGCGGCGCGTCCGACTGCCGCACGCCCTGGTACTGGAGGTAGAGCTGGAGCCCCGGCTTCAGGCGCTGGCGCACCTTCAGCGCCGCGTCTCCTTCCTGGTAGCCCGTGTAGCGCTGCACGCCTACGCGCTCTCCGCCGCGCAAGTCATTGAAGTCGCGCAGCGTGAGCGCGCCGGCCACCGCCGTGTCCTGGAGCGACACGCCCGCGCGCAGGTGCCCCTGCAGGCTCTCGTCCGCGCTGCCCGCCTGCGCGCGCACGGTGCCGATGGGCGTAGCCTCCGACGCGAAGCGAGGCCAGAAGGTGCGCACGTTGACGACTCCGCCCAGTGCGTCCGAGCCGTACAGCACCGAGCCCGGCCCGCGCACCACTTCCAGCTGCTCCACGAGGAACGGGTCCACCGTGTTGAGGTACTGGTTGGGCCCCGAGCGCACGGTGCCGTTGTTCAGCCGCACGCCGTCCACGAGCAGCAGCACGTGCTGCCCGTACAGGCCTCGGAGGATGGGCGCGCCGCCGCCGTGGTTCGTCTTCTGGAGGAAGACGCCTTCGGATTCGAAGAGCGCTTCCGGCGTGGTGCGTGCGGGCCGGCGCGCCAGGTCCTCGCGCGTCACCACCGACATGGCGCGGGGCTGGCTCGACGTGGGCTGGGGCGCCCGCGTGGCCGTCACCACCGTCTGGGGGATGACTGGCTCCACTCCGGACTCCGGCTCGACATCGGCGACTGGCATGGGGAACGCTGGAGGGCCAGAAGCCGCGGGCGACTCCTCTAACGGGGCGGGCACCTCTTCTTGGGGCAGGAGGGTCCGCGGAGCGTCACCGGTTTGCGTGTCAGGACTTTCCGGCGCCTGTTCTTGCGCGGCGCGGGCCAGGGCGATGGGCGCGCCGGACAGGGCACAACACGCCAGCAGGACGAAGGGGCGAAGGGACATGGGGCCCGGAGTCTCCTACGCCCGTTCCCCTCCAGGAAAGACGCTCCCCTTCTGCCGCTGTCGGACGCACCCATCAGGCATGAAGGGGCCGTGGCATCGAGCGCCGCGCCGCCGGCCCCGGGCCACCCCTCGGTCGGCCGCTTGCCTGGAGCGCCCGTGGCGTCACATCCTCCGAGGCGCGCGCTCTACCTTCCCTGGGGATTCCGCGCGCGGACGCGGCCCAAGGGGGAGGCCATGCCAGACGGGACCAGGAAGCCGGGAGGTCCACCGCATCCTTTGGGTGGCGGTGCTGTCCACGAGGAAGCCCGCCCCTTGAAATGGGACGAGCTGACCGGCGAGCAGCAGCAGGTCGTGGTCAAGGTGCACGAGTGGCTCGTCGAGTTCGTCGGTCGCAAACAGGAGCCTTCCGGGCCAACCGCGCGGTTCACCCCCTTCGACTACCAGCAGCTTTTCGAGCGCCGCCCTTGCAATGTCATCCTCATTGACGGCGGGCGTGGCAGCGGCAAGACGAGCGTGCTCCTCACCCTCCTGTCGCTCTGGCAGAAGTCCGCCGCGGGAGAGGCCTTGGACACGTTCACGAAGGATTGGGATGCGCCGAGTGACCCGCCCCGTCCCGAAGAGCGCCGGTTCAATCCCAAAAACCAGGTCGTCGAACTCCTCACGGGAGGTCCCCTCGCGCGCAAGCTGGTCCCGGTGCTCCCGCTCGACCTGCAGCCCCTCCCCGAATCCGCTTCCATCCTTCAGTGGATTGCCGCCCGCATCATGGAGTTCGTGGACCACCTGGAGATACCCTGCTCCACCGAGCCCGCGCAGCAGATGCCTCAGGCCATCGCAAGCTGGGAGCCGCGCTGGGAGCGAGAGAGAGAGTCGCGCAAGGCGTTCCGGGAGTTCCTCCAGTGCTCAGCGCTCGGCTGGGACAGCAACCTCCCGCAGCGCCGCGGAAGCCTCGACTCGGACACATACGCGGAGGAGCTCAAGTACGGTGAGAGCGCCCGGCTCGGCATGGCGGACCGCTGGCGGTACTTCGTCGATGCGGTCATCAAGGATGCCCACCAGCTCTGGCCCCGGCTCGTCGATAGCGACGCACGCCTCGTCATTCCCATCGACGATGCGGACATGAATCCCCACCACTGCGTGCAGCTCCTGCTGCTCCTGCGCACCCTGTGGACCTCTCGCGTCGTCTTCGTGCTGACAGGCGAGAGCGAGCTGTTCGTCAAGACACTCCACTTCCACTGCATGCGGCTGATGCGCTACCCGCCCAATGTCAGCACTCCCTTCTCACCGGAGGAACTGGCGTCCGTGGACGTCAACCCCACCCCCCGCAGCGTCGCGCTCCAGTTCTACGACAAGGTCATCCCACCGGCGCACCGCTTCAGGATCCATGCCTTGGAAGGCGGCGAACGACTGACCTTGCTGAGGGGCGCACTCGATGTCCCCATCGAGCGCGATGCGAGCGAATCGGGACTGCCACCGGCAAGGCTCGCGGATTACTTCGACATGGTCCCGTTGCTCCGCGAAGGGCTGCCGAAATCCGTGCGGCGCGCCCTGAACTCCGAGGCGGTCATCGTACGCTACCCGCGCGCCAGCGAGCGCGTCCGCAAACTCTGGCAACACGAGGTGCAGAATGGAGACTGGCAACACGAGGAACGGACGGCGCTCGAGCAATTTCTCCAGCTCAGCCCCGAGCGGGAGTTGCGGCTCTCCCTGAGGGGAAGGTTCAAGCACCAGCCATCCCCGTTGGCCTCCCTTCCCACCATGCAGGGCGAGTTGCTCCGGGTGCGCAGCATCACCGGTTATAAGTTCGAGACCTCATTCCCAAACCGCGAGGAGCCACGCGAGCTCCCCGAAATCCTGACGTACTTGCTGTTACTCGCGGCTTCGGTGACGGCCGACGGGCTCGGTGGACATTTCGTCACACCGAGCCCAGACCTTTCTGCGCACGCCTATCCGCTCGCGGAGTCCATCCTCCCGGCCCCCTGGCGCCCCGCGATTCAACTGTCGTTTCACTGGCCCATGCCACTCTGGCGGGCGCCGGTGGACTTCATGCTTTTCGACCAGTTCTGGAACGAGCAGGTCCCCACGATGCGGGTGAGCAACGATGCTGGAACCCGGATGGAAGGGGAACTGGTCCGCCTCTATCTCACCGGCATCGTCGCCGTGGGAGCGACGCGACGGCCCCTGCCACCGAAGGAGAACGTCCCTCTGAACTGGGAGGAGCTCACGAAGCCGCTGGTCGAAGACGCGCGAGCTCGCATGGGGAATCCAGACCAGAGCTTGACGCAGAGGACACACCGCTTTCGCGTGTGGCTCTCCGAGGCGATGCTGCTCGCCGCTCCCGAGTACGGGCTCTCTCCAGAGGTCGCCAATGGCCTGCTTGCGGCATGGTTGCAACCCCTGGAGCGCTTCGAGCATCTGCCCGCGCTGCTCTCCGAGCTGAAGCAGCACCGCAGAACGCGGGCCCAGCGCGCCCTGGAGCGTGCCGGTCAGCAGGGCATGAGCGCCGAGGAGCTACTGGCATCCCTTGACGAAAGCCATCCCCAACACGAATGGGGGACGAAGATTGAACAGCGAAAACCGCGCGTGAAGCCGATTCAGGAGACACTCGTCGCGGCGCTCGCCAGCATCACCATCCGGCATCACCACGGCGTCGGCGTACAGCACCCCTCCACGCTCGGCGAATACCTGGAACGGCTCGACGTCAGCACGAACCTCGTGCTCACGGACGCGGAGATGGAGACGCTGACGCGCACCCTTCGTGCCTATTCCGGTTCCCAGGGCAGCGCACTCCAGGCGCTCGCGGACCTATGGAACCAATTTCACGACGGCAGGCCCGAGGAAGCCATGGGCTGTCCGCGGAATGCCTTCCAGATGGACGGAAGGCTTGCTGAGCTCCAGCTAACTCGTCCGTTGAAGCAGCTCGTCGACTACCCCCGCTCCCCGGAGCGGCCCAGCCCGGAGCACAAGCTGCACCCCTTGCGGCTACCGGACAACCTGCTCCTCCCCATCTGGGGACTGGACGTGCACGAGTTCGAACCCTGGTTGAAGGCGCCCTCGCGCGTGTGCCAGGGATTGCTCCAGGTGGCCCACGACATCCAGGCGGACGAGCAGGACCACGAGCCCCTTCCCCTGCTCGGGGAGCCCGTTACCACGCAGGTCCAGCGTGCGATGAGGGGCGCACTGCCCCAGGTGTCCACGCGGCTTCGCATGGGCAGCCATGACCTGCAAGTGGACTGGCTGGGGCCGTGGTGGCCCACCTTCCTCGATTGGAAGCTCGCGCACGAGGTGTGGAGCCAAGCCTTCCACGGCCTCATGAGACTGCCAACGCAGCTCGCCCTGGGGAACACCCTCGAGCACGCCGCCATCGGAGCGCTCGCGCATGCGGTGCTGGAGGGCACGTCGCGAATCTGGCGCAAACGCACGGCGGAGCCCGTCCTCATCGACATGAAGACGGACGCGGCCGCGCTGACGGACGACGGACATCAACTCCTCGGTCTCGCCGCGTCGTCCGTGGTCGGGCGCCGACAGACGCGACTCGCGGAGTGGGTGGCGGGGGCCGCGACCCTCTTCGGGGCACCCGAGGTGGGACTCCCTCCTGAGCTTGCAGCTGGTTTCCTGGGCCCCTGGAGCGAACATGGCACGGTGGCCTCCGAAATCATCCGGAGCCTGCGGCGTGAGCGACTGCGGGTCGCGCTGGTGCGAGAGGGCTCCCGCGCCGAACCCAATGACGTGTCGGAGCTGCAATCACAAATCGATCAGGCCACGCCGGGTCATCCCTGGCACGACTTCGTCGGCCGCGAGCCCTCCCCGACGCCCCCCGAGAGGAAGTGATGCCCTCGCCCATGCCCAGCGAGCACCTCGCGGTGGAGATGGCGGCCTGGCCTTTCTGGTCCGAGCCGGCCTTTCGTGGCTGCTTCCTCGCGCTGGAGCGGACCTCGCTGGGAGCGCAAGGCGACGCCACCGCGAAGCTCTCGCAGGCGATGATGGACCATCTGCGTCCCAGGGCGCGGGGCACCTCGCTGGAGGTGCTGTACCAGGTGCGCAACCAGGTCTGGTTCGAGCCCCGGGATGCCTCGGGCTTCCTCCAGGGCCACGAGGTGCGCCTGGCGCGCTTCCTGGAGGCGCTCGCCGACCAGAGCCTCATGTCCACGGGAGGTCAGGTGGCCGTGAGGGACGGTCCTCCCGGACACGAGTGGCATGTGGCCCGCTGGCGCTGGCTGTCGCTCGCGCTGCCGCCGGACCTGCTGCTCGCCGCCCATGCATCCCTCGTTGGCGAGGAGCCCCGGTGCGATCACGTCTCGCTCGGCGCACGGCACCTGGCCCGGTTCTTCGGCGAGGAGGGCGTGGCGCACGTTCACCTCCACCTGGGCGCGGCCCTCTCCTTCGACCTGCTGTGGACCAACCTGATGACGCGCGTAGGTTCGGAGGACTTCGAGTCGAGCTCGCTGGGGCGCACCGATGCGCCGCCCTTCGGCGGCGGGAAGGCGTTCCTCTCCTGGCTGATGACCGCCGCGCTGGCGCGTGTGTCCCTGGCCTCCTTTCTCTGGCACCACCGGGAGGACCTGCACGCGTTCCTCGCGGAGCTGACGCGGCGCAGACGCATGGACTCCGCCGTGCACCTCGCGGTACTGCACGCGCTTCAGCGGGGCCAGCAGCCGCTGCCGCCGGGCGCGCTGCGTCCCGTGCTCCGCCGCCTCACGGGTCCTCCGTCCCAGCGATTGCCCACCAGCACCGAGGACGTGGCCCGCGCGGATCCGCTCTTCCGCTGGAAGACCCCGGAGACGGGCCTGCCGGAGCTGCACTTCCTCCACGCCTGTCTCCGCTACCTACGCGCGGCGCCGCCCACCCCGAGCACAGAGCTGTTCGAGCGCCTCTTCTGGCAGTACGTCCGCATCCGCGGACGCACCTACCGGTACCTCGTGCAGGAGCCCGGCACGGCGGGACTGGACTGGTTCTCCACCCACTTCCAGCGCATCCAGGGTCTGCGCCGCGGGCTGGACGGCGCGATGATGATGGCGGCCCTGGCTCTGGAGGGCCGAGGCCCCACGCGGCTGAAGTCCCTGGAGGTCCGCACGTCGCCTCCGGAGTCGTGGGCGGACGTGTACCACCTGGTCCACGGCATCGCCGCCGCACGCGAGCCGCGCGGCTGCCACCCGGAGCGAGGACTCGTCCTCCACTTCACCAAGCAGCTCCGCCATGCCAGCGGGCGCCCGCACGCGGACCCGAGGTTCCCCACCTACAACTGCCGCTACGGCGCGTACTTCCACGCCGCCTCGAGACAGGTGCGCGCAGTGGAGACGGCGCTGGATCGCCACCCGGAGCTGCTCGTGGTGCTGCGCGGCTTCGACATCTGCAGCCTGGAGTTGGCGATGCCCTCCTGGGTGTTCGCCCCGCTCTTCGAGCGGCTTCGCCGGTGCTCGACGGCGGCCTCGGCGAGGCTCGCGCAGGACGGCGACGTGCCGCCCTTCCGCTTCACGCTGCACGCGGGCGAGGACTTCCGGCGGCTGTCGGAGGGCCTGCGCCGCATCGCGGAGCCCCTTGAGTTCGGCATCCTCCACCCGGGAGACCGGCTGGGCCACGCGGTGGCGCTGGGCGTGGACCCCGTCGCGTGGGCCGGATACTCGAGGGCCATCTACCAGCCCGCCGAGGAGCGACTGGAGGACCTGCTGTGGGAGCTGGACCTCTACCGCCACGGCCAGCTTCCCACCCACAGCGCGCGGCTGGAGCAACTCCACTCCTGGATTGATGAACTGGCGCACCACATCTACGGCCCACTGGTGCGCTGGAGGGACAGGACGTCGGCGCTGTTGCAGGCGCGCGCGCGGCGGTACACCTCCGCGTGGCTGGAGCACCTCGGCTACCCATTCATGGGGGCTCTGGCCCACCCTGCTTCCACGCGCTCGCTCGGGCCCCGGCGGGACGCAGCCGGGCAATTGCTCTGCGCGTACCTCACGGACCCGGGCGTCTATGCGCGCGGGCAGACGCCGCAGGAAGTGTTCGTGGACGAGGGCGAAGTGCGGATGCTGCGCGACGCGCAGCGATACCTGCGCCAGCTCATCGCAAGCCGCGCCATGACGGTGGAGGCAAATCCCTCCAGCAACATGCTCATCGGCGACCTGCCCCTGGACGAGCACCCCGTCTTCTCACTCCAGCCGCTGCACCGCGCGGCGGACCCGGACGTGGCCCCGGTGCTGGTAGGCCTGGGCGATGACGATCCCATCACCTTCGCGAGCTGCCTTCCGGACGAAATCTGCCACATGTACCACGCGCTGATCCGCCGGGGCATCGCCGCCTCGGACGCAATGCAGTGGCTGGACACGCTGCGGCGCAACGGCCTGCGCGCCCGCTTCACGCTGGAGGCCTCGCGCTTCAAGGCGCGCCCGGCGCGAGCCTCTCGGACGGCACTTTTTTTGACGGAGCGCCTGCCTGCCCGCCTAATGCCGCGGACAGGTCGGTAGCGGCCTGTAGCAGCTACGCCCGGAGGAAGTCCGATGCAGGATGGAAGCGCCAGCCCCATGAGCCCCGAGGCTCCATCGTCACCGGCCGCCGCCGAGGCGCCCGTCGCCGCGCGCGGTCCCGAGGCCGACATCGTCTCCACCCACGTCCTCGTGCCGGAGGAGCAGGTCCAGAAGCTTCGCGAGCTGGCCCGCCGTACCCGTATCCACCAGAGCGAGTACCTCCGCGAGGCGGTGGATGACCTCCTCGGCAAGTACGGCCACGGCGCGCCCAAGAAGGAGGAAGGCCAGTCATGAGCGCCGTCGCCGTCGTGCCCCGCACGTCGTCGCGCACCCGCGAGGCCGTACCCGCCGCGCTCGTACGCGACTCGGACGCCGTGCGCACGCCGCGCACCCGCCTGGCCTCCGAGCGGCCGGCCTCCATCCGCGAGGCCATCGTCCGCTGGTTGGACCAGGAGCTGTGAGTCCCGCGCCCGGCCCCTCCCTGGAGGCCGGGCCGCGCGACGGGATACGTTGGGGACTCCTCTTTCATAGGAGTTCCCACACCCCATGCGTCTTTCCATCCTGACGGCCGTCCTGGCCTTCGCCGCCGCCGGCTGTGCGAGCTCGGGTGGCTTCGACAAGCTCTACCCCGGCATGTCGTCCCGCGAGGTCGTGGATGCGATGGGCAATGGCCCCTCGCGCGCGCAGGAGTTCCCCGACAAGTCCACCGCCTGGTACTACGGCGAGGACCGCTGCGTGCTCATGCGCGACGACAAGCTGGTCTCCAAGGCCACCTCCGAGGACCGCACGTCGGTGGACACGCCCATCGTCTCCGTGCGCGACACCTCGAAGGCGCTCTGCGCGCCCGAGGGCTACGCGGCCGGCGAGAAGCGTGAGCAGGAAATCGACACGCCCATCGGCACCTTCCGGGGGAACATCGACCCGTCCGGCGCGGTGAAGAAGGTGAAGGAGATGGTGACGGGCAAGGAAGAGGCGCCCGAGAAGTCCGAGCAGGCCACCACGCCCGCGCCTTGAGCCCATCACCGTCTTGAATCACGCCCGGGGCCGCGCGCGCAGGAGCGCCGCGGCCCCGAGTCGTTTCAGGCGGAGGGCGCCGGGGCTTCGCCTTCCTTGTCCAGCTTGCCGGCGACGTCCTTGAAGGACATGTGGCCGACGGAGAGGAGGATGAGGCCCAGCACCACCTGCTGCACCGTCTGGCTCAGCCACATGACGTTGGCGTAGGCGAGCCCATTGGCGTTCACCACCGCCGCCGGGAGGAAGAGGCCGAGGCCCACCTTGGTGGCGGCCTGGAAGGTGCCCATCATCCCCGGCGCCGCGGGAATCATCAGCCCCACCACCAGCACGCCGAGCACGACGTAGGCCTGGAAGAAGGACAGGCTCATCGGCTGGCACGCGGAGCCCGCCGCCGCGCTCGAGCAGTCGAAGGCGTTGGCGAGCAGCGCCATGCCGAAGCCATTCAAGCCCCAGTACGCCGCCGTGTAGAAGAAGAAGAGCGCCATCTGCGTGCGGTTGGGGAGCTGGCGCATGGCGCCGACGAAGGTGTCGACGACGTCCGCCACCTTGTGCGCCACGCCCGGGGCGAAGCGGCCCACCGTGGCGCGCACCAGCCGCACCGTGCGCTCCTGCTGCCAGAGGCCGAAGAGGAGGAACGCGAGCCCGCCGCCGAACACGCCGAACAGCAGCCACGCGCCCCACTTCACGTAGCGGATTTCAGGCGTCTCGGTGGGGACGAAGAAGAGCAGCGTGCGCATCATCACCGCGACGAAGAGGCCGTCGGTGATTCGCTCCAGCACCACGGACGTCATGGCGGCGCTGCGGCGGATGGAGCTGCGCTGGGCGATGAGGAAGGGCCGGGCGAACTCGCCCAGGCGGAAGGGCAGCACCAGCAGCATCATGAAGCCGATGCCGGACGCCTCGTTGAGCTTGCGGAAGGGCACCTTCTCCAGGCCCGACAGCAGGCACCCCCAGCGCAGGGTGCGGAACACGTGGATGACGAGCAGGCAGCCGATGTACGGCACCAGCCACGCGTAGTTGGCGGACTTGAGGCTGTCCCACTGGGTATCCAGGTCCGTGTCCCGGAAGGCCCACCACATGAAGAGGAAGGTGACCAGCAGGCTGGCCAACAGCTTGACGGCGCGTTTCACGGCGGGCGGGTATACCGTCAGTCCGGGTCGGACTCCAGCGACTCTCCCGCGAGCAGCCGGGACGGATTGTCACGCATGAGGCGTCCGAAAGCCTGCTCCCCTGCCCTGCTTCGCAGCTCCGCCAGCGAGCGCCCCACCCAGTCCCGGGCCCCCACGGGGGCGTGGAGGTCCGTGGCGGCCACCGCGTACAGCCCTTCTTCCAGGAAGGAACGCGACAGCTTCTTCGGCATGGGGCCGTAGCGGCCGATGAGGGCCCCCATGTCGAGCTGGAGCAGCGCCCCGGCCCGGACGGCCTCGGCCGCGCGGCCCTTCCGCTCGAACTCCAGGCAGCGCTCGGGGTGGGCAATCAGCGGCACCACGCCCTTGGTGCGGATGCGGAAGAGGATGTCCAGGAGGGCCGGCACGGGGGCGGTGTAGGGCAACTCCACCAGGACGTAGCGCCCCGGGCCCAGGGTGCGCGCGGACGGCGTGCCCAGGCCGCGCAGGAAGGCGTCGTCGAGCACGTTCTCCGCGTTGCGGCCCAGCGCCAGGGGGATGCGCTCGCGCTCCAGCGCGGCGGCGAGCTCCGCGCGCTTCGCGTCCACGACGTCGACGGGGGCGTACTCGGGACGGGCGTGGGGGCTGGGGGCGACGGTGGAGAAGCCGAGGTCGACCAGGGCACGCGCCATCTCCAGCGCGTCTTCGAGGGTGCGGGCGCCGTCGTCCACCCCGGGGAGGAGATGGCAGTGCAGGTCGACGAAGCCGCTCACGCGTCTCCGCCCTGCCGGTCGGGGTGGTGGCCGGGAGGCAGCTCGTCCTCCTGCTCATCCGCCTGGCGGTCCGGCACGCGGTACTCCTCGCCCAGCCAGCGGCCGAGGTCCACGGCGCGGCAGCGGCGGGAGCAGAAGGGGAAATAGGCGTTCTCCGGCCTGGGGGGAACGGGCTTCTGGCAGATGGCACACTTCATCGCGGGCATGGTGGCTGGTCCTCTAGATAAGCGTTGACGCTCGCGCGGGCCAGGATGTTTCGATGCCTGCCCTCGACGCTCGACGGAGGAGGTCCCGCCATGAAGGTCCAGCGCATCACCGAGCCCGGTGGTCCCGAAGTGCTTGCCCTGGAGGAGCGCCCCCAGCCCGTGCCCGGCCCCGGAGAGGTGCTCGTGCGCGTGCGGGCCTCCGCGTTGAATCGCGCGGACCTGCTGCAGATTCGCGGCTTCTACCCCGCCCCGCCGGACGTACCGCCCGACGTGCCGGGCCTGGAGTATGCGGGCGAGGTGGCCGCCGTGGGGCCGCGCACGCGACGCTTCAAGGTGGGAGACCGGGTGATGGGGCTCGTGGGTGGCGGCGCGTGGTCGGAGTACCTCATCACGCACGAGCGCGAGGCGCTGCCCATGCCGGAGGGCATGGACTTCGCGGACGCGGCGGCGCTGCCGGAGGCGTACCTCACGGCGTACGACGCGCTGGTGCTGCAGGGCGAGATGAAGCCCGGCGAGACGGTGCTCATCCACGCGGTGGCCAGCGGCGTGGGCTCGGCGGCGGCGCTGTTGTGCAAGGCCTCGGGCGTGTGCGTGGTGGGCACGGGGCGCAGCGCGGCCAAGCTGAAGCGGGCCTCCGAGTGGGGCGTGGCGCGCACGGTGCTGTGCGAGTCCTCACCGCCGAGCTTCGCGGACGTGGTGCGCGCGGAGACGCGCGGCCGGGGCGCGGACCTCTGCCTCGATTTGGTGGGCGGGGACTACGTGCCGGAGACGCTGAGCGCGATGGCGCCGCGTGGGCGGGTGATGCTCGTCGGCATGGTGGCGGGAACCAGCACGGAGGTGAACCTGGGCATGGTGCTGACGAAGCGGCTGCGCGTCACGGGCACGGTGCTGCGCAGCCGTCCGCAGGAGGAGAAGATGGCGCTGGCGCAGAGCGCGGAGCGCCACCTGCTGCCGCTGTTCCGCTCGGGCGCGCTCAGGCCCGTGGTGGACGCGGTGCTGCCCATGGCGGAGCTGCGCCAGGGATTGGAGCGCATGGAGCGCAATGACTCCGTGGGCAAGCTCGTGGTGCGGTGGTAGCGGCCCGTCAGCCGCCGGTGACGTAGAGGCCCACGGCGATACGGCCACCCGGCAGCGGCTCCCCGGGCGCGGGACGCTGCCAGCACACGCGCCCCGCCTGCTCCGGCTGAGCGCACGGCATGTCCGTCACCTCCAGCGCGGCGCCGGAAGCCCGGGCCCGCCGCGCCGCGGCCGAGCGCGTGAGCCCCAGCAGCACGGGCGTGGCGGGCGGCGTGCCCTTCGGCTCCTCCCGGACGAAGCACACGCGCACCTCGTCGGCGCCGTCCGCCGCGAAGGTGAGGCCCCCGGCCGCGGGCGACACCTGGCCGCGCAGCACCAGCTCCACCGGGCCCAGCCGCAGCGGTCCGTTGCCGAGCCGCGCATGGACGCGCGCGAGCGACTCGCGCACGTCCGCCAGCAGCGCGTCCAGGTCCAGGGTGTCGCTCATCGCGCGCGGAGCCTCCGCCCTGTCACTCCTGCGTCCCCTTCGCCTCGTCCGTGGTGATGGTGTCGGACTTGCGGATGATGGGCCCCGGCGTCAGCACGCTCCCCACCTCGATGCGCCCCGTGGTGGACGACTGCACCTTCAGCACCAGCTCGCCGTCGCGGGGCAGCACCGTGCCGGGCTCCGAGGAGGCCGCAATCACGAGGTCCTTGTCCTGCGCGCCATCGGGGAAGCGGTGCGGCACGCCCGTCGCCTGGAGGAGCGCACGCGCGTCCGCCACCGGCTTGCCCACCACCGCCGGCACCACCACCATGGCCTCCGCCTGGGGCGAGGGCGGCACGGGCACCACGCGGAACTTCAGCCGCGACTGCGCCGCCAGCGTGTAGCTGAAGCGGTTGGTGTAGCTGGCGTCCATGGGCGCGCCATACATCTTCAGCCGCGTGCGCCCCTGTGACTGCTCCTCCGCGGTGATGGAGAGCGCCACGGCGATTTCCGCCTCGGCCTCGGGGATGTGGTACCACGTCGGCCGGTAGCCCAGGCGCTGCAGCTCCGCCGCGAAGCCCTCGTCCGCGGCGTACAGCGCGCGCAGCCGCTCCAGTGTGCCCTCGTCCAGCTCCTGCTGTGCCTGCGCCACGCCGCGGCCCACCGCGGAGATCAGCGAGCCCAACGGAGCGCTCAACGCCTCGAGCGAGGGAAGGTCCTTGGTATCCGCCATCGTTCAGCCCTCCATCGCTCGGCCGAAGAACAACTGCACGGGTTCGGTGGTGCCCTCGACGCCGGGCTTCGGAAGCTGGCGCAGCACCCGGCCGTGCTGGGTGCTGTCCTTGGTGAAGAGTGGCGCCTGCGTGATTCGCATCCCGGCCTGCGCGGCCAGCCGCTTCGCCGCCGCGGGAGTCAGCCCGTGGAAGTCCGGCACCGGGCGCGTGGCCGTCTCCTGCGTGGCCACGGGCACCTTCTCGAGCTGCTCGACGAACTGCGCCTCCGTCTCCGAGGTGCCCTCGGCCGTCGTCTCCGTCCAGCGCACGCGCACCTGGCTCAGCCGCATCGTCGTCAGCGAGGCCCGCACGGACTGAATCTGCTGCCCTGCGGACTTCAGCCGGTCCTCGATGGCCACCTCCGCCAGCGTGGGCTCCGTGGTGACGGCGGGGGTGGTGGCCTGCCCCCCGAGCGCCCCGGCGGACACGGCGCGGATGCCCTCGCGCGCGGGCTCGAGCACCATCAGCGTGCCGAAGTCGATGACGGTGCTGCTCATCTTCACCGGGTACGTCGCCACCATGCCGTCCGTCAGCCGCAGATGCGAGCCGAAGGTGGCGCTCGACACTTCCATGTCCACCACGCCCTCGGCGTCCGTCACGCCGGTGTCGCGCGCCTCGAAGGTGCCGGCCGTCTTGCCGGGCACCCACCACACCGCCTTGAGCCCGGCGGCGGGCTGGCCCGAGGCCTTTCGGAACAGGGCCCTCACCCTCATCGGAGCACCTCGCACGTCAGCGCCAGCGTGCGCTCCGCGGCATCCACGGTGAGCGCGAGGACGCGAGCCTTCTCGTCATCTGCGATTCGCACCGTGGTGCGCGCCACACCGGACGCGTCCGTCTTCACCACCGCGAGCGTCACGTCCGTCATCGGGCTCGGCGCCACACCCGCCACCAACGCCGTGGCCTTCCGGTCCAGGTTGAACTCCACCTCCACGTTGGGCAGCACCTCGCCCGCGGCGTTGCGCACGCGCGCCGTCACCAGTGGCAGCCCGCTGGCGTCCCTGGACACGCTCGCATCGAGCACCACCGGGGGCAGGCCGTCATTGGCAGGCACCGCGACGAAGCTGCCGCGGATGACGCTGACCAGCTCGGTGCTCGTCTGCGTCGTGGCCGTCTCCGCCAGCCGTACCGGCCGCATCTTCAGCACCTTGGCCGGCGTCGTCCCGGACGCCGTGCGCGTCTCCACGCGCAGGTCCATGCGCAGCTCGAAGTCCAGCTTGGGCACGTAGTACGTGAACTGGCGGCCGGGCGCGCCCGCCGAGGACAGCGCCCCCAGCTCCGCCTGAGCCTTCGCCAGTCCGTCCGCCAGCTCCAGCAGGTACTCGTCCAGCGTGCCGAAGAGCTCCTGCGCCTGCTGTGTCGTGTCACTCATCCCGCGCTCCCCGGCGGCCACCGTCCCGCCGTGCGTCGCGCGCCGCGTCCCGCGAGTCCATCGCGTCGTCGCCGTCGCGCTCCAGCTCCATGTCCATCTGCCGCTCCATCGACTCCATATCCATTCCGAACGCCGACAGCCCGCGCGACACCCGCGTGTCCACGTCCAGTGAGCGCGGCTTCAGTCCCCTCGCCTCCCGCGCCAGCACCGCGAGCCGGCCCACGTCCAGGCGCGCCCCGCCCACCCGCCGTGCGCCCGGCAACGGCAGGGGCATCGGCGTCTTCCCCCGCGCCGCCGCGCGCGCCTGCTCCGCCGCATCCACCAGCCGGCGCGCCGCGTCCCGCGTGCCCTTCTCCTTCTCCTCCCCGCTCGCGCCGGAAGGCCTCGCCGGGGGCAGCATGAGGCGCTCCGCCAGCCGGGTGGCCTGCTTCGCGCGCTCGCGGGCCTTGCGCGCCCACTGCTGGCGCAGCGTGGCCAGCTTCTGCTCGCGCCGGCGCTCCGTGCGTGCGAGCTCCACGCGCTTGCGGCGGAGCTCCTCCACGCGCTCCGCGTCGGCCGCCCCGGCCTTGCGCCGCGCATACAGCTTCTGCTCCAGCAGCCGCCGCGCCGTGTCCCGCTCGTGTTGCCGGCGCTCGGCGATGCGCGACTCAGGCGTGTGCTCGACGACGGGGAACTGCTTCGCCGTCCGCGCGTCCACGGGCTCGCGCTCCACGCCGAGCAGCGCGTTCATCTTCCCCTCGAGCTGCTTGCGCTCGCCCAGCAGCGCGGCCAGCTCGGCGTCGACGGTCGCCACCTCCTCCAGGGACGGAGGCGCCTTCGGCACCGGCGAGGTGCCACCGCGGGCGGCATCCCCCTGGGCAGGGGATGCCGTCTCCTCCTCGAGCAGGTCTTCCCAGCGGACGTGTGACATGGCCCGTGCCCGTCCGTCAGCCCACGTTCTGCACGGCGGCGTCCACCTTGCCGCTGACGCTGTCACCCTCCGCGGTGCCCTTGAGGCTCTTGGCAATCTCCGCGCAGATCTGCTGCAGCGCGGCCGGCGGGGGGATGGGCACCAGCTTGGTGCGGATGAGGCTCGAGCCCTCGGCGGAATAGCTGTACTTCTGCGAGTGCTTCGCCGTCACGGTGGTGACGTGGCTCTTGTGGCCCTTCACCAGCGTGGTGAGGATGCCCTTGTCGCGGTCCACCTTCCTGTCACGCGTCTGGGTGATGTCCTCGGTGGACTCGTGCATGGAGATCTCCATCTTCACCTCGATGATGGTCTCCACGAACTGGTAGAAGGTCGGCGCGAAGCCGAGCAGCAGCAGCGGGTACTCCGTGTTGCCCAGCTTCACGAAGCCGGCCGCGTCGCGCACGGCATTGCCACTGTCGTCGATGCGGTAGCCCGCCATGAGCTGGGCAATCTTCAGCGACGAGCTGTCGAGCGCGTACTGCGCGTCCGCGATGGCGGTGCCCAGGTTGCGGACCATCTCCCCGAAGGGGACGTTGAGCAGGTCCTGACCGATGGTGTCGGCGCCCATGGTGTCCGTCCCCCGCTACGGCTTGACCGGCGTGGTGGTGAGGGTGCCCGTCGTGTCCGTCGTGCTCCCGGACTTCGCGGCGGCGAGCGCGCGCACGCGCTCCTCGAAGATGGCGGGCGGCGGCACGGGCACGAGCTTGGTGCGCAGCAGGCTGGCGCCCTCCACGCTGTAGTCGTACTTGCGCGCGTAGCTGGCATCCACCGTGCTGACGATGGCCTGGGGCGTCCCCTTCCGCTTGAACAGCTTCAACGCGGCGGGCGACTGGGCGGTGGTGGTCTGCGTCTGGCGCGCCACCTTCGACTCCACGCTCTCCGTCATCTTCACGGCAATCTTCACTTCGATGATGGTGTCGACGAACTGGTAGAAGTTGGGCGAGAAGCCCAGCTCCATCATGGACACCGACGAGCCGCCGAAGGACACCTTGGTGTCCACGCGCACCGGCTTGCCGGCGGAGTCGAGCTGGATGTTGCCGTCGGCGTCGCGCAGCAGCGCCTCGCCGCTCATCATCTCCGCGACGAGCATCCCGCTCTTGTCGAGGTCCAGCTGGGCCTCGGCGATGGCGGTCGCCATCTCGCGAATCATGTCCCCCATGGGGACGTTCAAGAGTTCCTGGCCAACGTTGGGCATGGTGGAGAAGTCCTCAAGGAGTCGTGTTGGTGGCCGGCGCGGGCTGCGCCGTGGCGGCGATTTCGTTCAGGAGCTGGTGCAGGCGGGCCGGCGGCGGCAGCGACACCAGCCGCGCGGCGATGGAGCTGGCGCCCTGCACCTCGAAGCCATACTTGCGGCTGTACTCGGCATTCACCGTGACGGAGAACACGTCCTTCATGCCTCCCGTCACCGAGCCGCCGACGGAGAGCTCCGTCGACTCGCGGATGGTGAAGGTGAGCTTCGCCTCCAGCGTGGCCTCGGCGAACGCGTAGAAGGTGGGCGTGAAGCCGAGCGACAGCAGGCTCCACATCTGCCCGCCCAGCTCCACGTTGCGCTCGGCCATGCGCCGGGCGATGTCCAGCGAGTTGTTGTCCAGCGCGTGCTGGGCGTCCGCCACCGCGCGGCCCAGCCGCTCGATGAGCTCGGGCAGCGGCGCGTCCAGCACCGTCAGCATGGCCCGCTGGCCCTGGGTGGTGTTGTTGCCTGGCATGGGGCGTCCTCAGGGGCTCAGGGGTACCAGCGGTCGAGGTAGTCGCCGATGGCCTGGAGGAAGCGCGGCGGCGCGGGCACCGCCACCAGGCGCGCCTTGATGGTGGAGCTGCCGGAGACGCTCAGCTCGTGCTTCACGGCGAGGTGCGCGTCCACGTTGAGCGCGCGCAGCTCGCGGCCGGAGCTCTCCTTCCGGTCCAGCGTGCTGCGGCCGCCGAGGCGGTTGGAGGACAGCGCGAAGGCGTTGGCGTTGCTGGTGCCCAGCAGGGTGCCCGAGGGCCCGGAGAGGGTGACGGTGCTGCCCGCCGCCTGCGCCTGGAGGCCGGCGGCCAGCAGGCCGGAGCTGGAGCCCGCGGTGATGGCGGCGGCGAGGTTGCGGGCGGTGTCCGCGGCGGTGACGCCCAACGCGAACTGGCCGGGCTGCGCCGTGGTGCCGGCGTCCACCGCCACGAGCTGCACGTTGTCGATGACCACCGTGTCGCGGGCCTGCGGCGAGGCGGGAGGGCGGCCGTCGCCGAAGCGCCGGGCCACGCGCAGGGTGCCCGCGGCGGAAAGGGCCGGCGCGGTGGGCGTGCGCGCGAACAGCGTGAACATGGCGTGGTCGCCCGCGCCGTAGAGGTAGACGCGGTCGCCGCGAGCGAAGGCGCCGAAGGCGGTGTTGGCGTTGGCGTCGCGGATGGCGCGCGCGAGGTCGGCGGCGGTGGACTCGGCGGTGGCGCCCAGCGTGAAGCCGGTGCCCTGGGTGTAGTCCCGGCCCATGAAGGTGACGACGGGCGTCGCGGACGTGCTCGTCCCGGCGCCGGTGCGCGGGACGATGCGGGCCTCGCGGTCCGCGCCTGTCGGATCCCACGCGGCGGTGGTGACGGTGGAGGCGACGCGGGCCACCAGCACGCCGTCCACGCCCGTGAAGCGCAGCACGACGCGGCGGTTGGCGGCGAGGTCCGTGGTGCTGAAGCTGTTCGTCTCGCCCTTGCCCTGCGCCGTCATGCGCGAGGCAGCCACGCCGCGATGTTGCAGCGCCATCAGCACGGAGTCGGCGCGCTTGCGCGACAGCGCCTCGTTGTAGGGCACGGTGTTGCGCACGTCCGCCCAGCCCTCCAGCGTGAGGCTGGCGGATGGGTAGGCGGCCATCAGCGCCGCGGCCGCGTCCAGCACCGCGCTCGGGTCCCGGTCCGGACCGTACGTGGTGGTGGGCGTGAGGAACTCGTTGTCCTCGAAGTAGAGGGCCCGGTTGCACGTGCCGCCGGAGACGACGAGGAAGGCCCCCGGGTCGATTTGATTGCCGATGTCCGCCAGCGCGGCGCCCACCGAGGCCGCGGTGCTGGTGTAGCGCGTGCCCGTGCCGGAGGGGAGCACCAGCGTGGGCGCGGGCGTCACCGAGCCCAGCTTCGCCACCACCAGGTTGTCACCGGGGCCCGCCGCCGGCGCGGTGCGCACGGTGATGACGGAGCGGTCGATGACGTAGAGGTCCGGCCGGTTGGTGCTCGCCGTGACGCCCGACTGCATCTCCCACTCCATGAAGACGCCCTGCAGGTCGCCAGCGGCCTGGTTCGTCCACACGGAGTTGTTGCGCAGGGCCAGGAGCACCTCGCGCGCCGTCTCCCACAGCGACGGCTGCCGGGCCACGGGGATGCCCGTCGCGTTGGGGCCGGCGCCGCCGTCCAGCGCGTAGCTGGTGGTGCCCACGGTGAGCTGGCCCGGCCCGTTCGACGCGAGCGCCACGCGGGCGTACGGGGCGATGCCCTCCCCGTCCTGCACCGTAATCGTGGCGGTGCCCGTCGAGGCCGTCGTCTGGAGGTCGTAGTTGCTCGACTCACTCTCGTTGTCGTAGTTGAAGTTGACGTCGAGGTCGACGGAGGTCGAGTAGTAGACGTGGAGGTTCACCTCCAGGTCCGCGTACTGGAAGTGGTAGAAGGCCGGCCGCAGCCCCATGGACAGCAGGTTCTGCGTCATGCCGGGCAGCACCGTCTGGCCCAGGCGGAGCGTCTGGGTGACGCTGTTGGTGTCCAGCTTCTCCTGGGCTTCGGCGATGGCCAGACCCATGTCCCGGATGAATTCGGAGATGTTGAGATCCGCGAGGATCTTCCCTGCTTTCGGCATGGCCTACCTCGGTGTGGCGACGAAGGATGGAAGTGCGACGGCGATGTCCGGCCGGACGGCACCCCGCCGGACGGTCCAGTAGGCGTGACGCTCCTGCTCCAGCGAGATGCGGCGCGCGTCCACGTGCAGGCCCGCGCGCAACCACGACAACACCCGCTCCGCGACGGGGAGCCGGCCCGGGCCTGAGTGCTTCACGGCGGCCTCCAGGCGCTCGCGCGCGGCGGCGGCGTGGCCCTGCTTCACCAGCGCCAGGCCGTGCCGCTCCAGGTGCGCGGCCCGGTCCGCACGGGCCAGCTCTCCCTCCGAGCCGGCGCGCGCGTAGTGCGACTCCACCTGCTCGCAGAAGGAGATGACGGAGTCATGGGCGTCGGTGCGCTCCAGCGACTCCAGCACGCACCACGCATAGTGGCGGAGGCATGCCTCCGTCCCACCCCCGCCCTGAAGCCCCGCCAGCCGCAGCGCCTCGCGGTAGTGCCGCAGCGCCTCGGCGTGGTCCCCCGCCAGGGCGCGCACCTTGCCGTGCTCGGCGATGCGGTAGTGCAGCGCGGGCGCGCTCATGGCTCCACCAGGGAGGCCCGGGTTCCCCGCGAGCGCAGCTCCGCGACGAGCCACCGCGCCCGCGTGTCCCCCACGGGCGGCGAGAAGGTGTGGGGCAGGCGCGACAGGGCCATGCGCACGTCGGCCGCCGGCAGGCCGAGCGCCGCGGACAAGAGCTCCCCTGCCCCGCCCGGCTCCTTCGCCTCGTCCACGCGCAGGCGGAAGCTGCGGAAGCTGACGAGCTGGACGGACACCTTCGCGCCCGCCGCCTCCAGCGCCGCGCTGCGCGCCGCCACGTCCTCGCGGCGCAGCCCCGCGTGCAGCACCACCGGCAGGCGCGACAGCACCCGGGGCACGAGCGCCTCCGGCATGCCCGTCTGCTCCACCAGCACCCGCGCGAAGCCGCCGTCAGCGGGCGCAGCGACGAGGCTCACGTCGAAGCGCTGGAAGGCATGGTCCAGCACGCGCACCAGCCCGCGCGAGCCCAGCTCCCGCCACACGCGCTCGGCCTGGTCATGGTCCAGGTTGGCCGCCAGCAGCGGCGGCTCGCCCGGCGTCACGCCCAGGGCCTCCACCACCGGACGCGCCACGGCCAGCCCCGCCGCGTCCGAGCCCACGTAGAAGACGTCGTAGCGCGCGGTGGGCGCGTGGCTGGCGTCCACCTCCACACCCAGGGGCCCGAAGCGCTCGCGCAGCGCGTCCACCGTGGCCTGCGACACGGAGCCCAGCACCGTGGCCGGCGTGGCACAGAGGGCCGCGGCCGCCTCCGACTGCGAGCAGCCGAGCACCGCCACCAGCTCCGCGCAGGCCTCGCGGAAGCGCGCGCCGTCGCGCACGTACAGCGCCACATCGAAGGTGCGGCCCGGCTCCGGTGACGGTGCGTCCGCCGGCTCCACCGCCACGTCCAGTCCGGCTCCCCGCAGCGCCTCCGCGAGGTCCGTCGCCAGCGCTTCCGGCAGCCCGCTCGCGAGCACGGCCGGCGCCCGGAAGATGCGCGCCGCCAGCTCCGCGGGCGGGAGCTCGAAGTGAGGCACGAGGGCCTTCAGGATGCTGGCAGACCCTTTGTGCAATGAGCGCACAGTGATGCGGTGCGGACTGTCCATGTATAAAACATGAGACGATAACAGTTATCACCTTGTCAACACTCCGCGTTCCACCGGCAGTGATTCCCGGCGCGCGAGAGCCTGGGAACCTTGAGTCCTGTGAAATGACTCGTGCCTGGGTCGCCGTTACCTCGCCGTATCAGGCAGGCAATCCCTCACGTCGGCGACCTGCGTTTCAGGTGAGGTCCCTGCGACGGAGTGGAGGATGGGCAGGTGTCCCGCTCGGGCGCGTTCAAGTGACGCAAATTTTGCGTCAGGCATTGATGCATTTCCAATGCATCGAAGTATGAACACGAAGCACTGAAGCGCTCCTGCCACGGCGCGTCGAGCGACTCCACCCGCCTCTCATCCAGCTTGACGGCGGGTTGAGGATGGCGTTCGGGTCCGCATCGACGGCGGAGAGCTTCGAATGCCCCATCAGGTCGACAAGGGCAGGCGCGGGCCTCGTGGTGCGGTGGGAGTGATGCGCGGCGGGCGGCCTATTTGATGTTGTTGATGACGGCCATCGCCATCTCGTTCAGCTTCTTGAGCACGTTGGAGATGAACGCCATCGTCTCCTGCTGCTTCTGCAACATCAACTGCGCCTCGGCATTCGCGCGCTGCTCCTTCGGCACCGTGGAGAGGAATTTCGCCTCGGCGCTGGTGTACGTGTTCGACTTGTTCAGAGCACGCGTCAAGGCATTGTCGATAGCATTCATGTGTCCTCCTCAATGAACAGTGGGAAGGCTCCAGTGAGTGCGCATACGGCGTGAGTGCGCCCGGGCCACCCGCGGGGCGACGAAGTGTCGGCTCGTGGGCGAACGCCAATCGCTGTCACTGCGCCTTCGGCGGGCCGTCATTCGAATGACGCCGCGCAGGCGACACTGCGCTGCACTTGCGTTCAATTAGGCAAGCAAGCACGCATGGTCATCATGGGCAGGCGATTTTCAGGGGCATCCCCGTCGCCCCGAGCTTCCGCCCAGGTCCCCCTCACCGAGGCGCAAACCCTCACACCCTTCCGGGAACCGTGCGTTCCGAAAGGGGGACCGTCCCATGTATACGAACGAGGCCGTCGCCTCGCGCGGCACGCCCGCGCCGAACAAGCCCCCGCTGGCCCCTACCCTGCTCGGGCCCGGCATGCGCATCCACCATTACGAGCTCATCCGCCAGCTCGGCAGCGGCGGCATGGGCACCGTCTTCCTCGCGCGCGACACGAGGCTCGGCCGCCGAGTGGCCATCAAGCTCCTGCACACCCAGGACTCGCAGTTCACCCGCCGGTTCCTCATCGAGGCGCGAGCCACCGCGCAGTGCAGCCACGAGAACATCGTCATCATCCACGAGGTCGGCGAAGTCGGTGCAAGCCCATACATGGTCCTGGAGTTCCTCCAGGGCCAGCCCCTCAGCCGGCTCCTCAAGGGCTGCCCTCGCCTGCCACCCGCGCGGGCCGTGGAGCTGATGGTCCCCGTGGTGCGTGCCCTGTCCTGCGCCCACGAGCAGAAAATCGTCCACCGCGACCTCAAGCCCGACAACATCCTCGTCACCGACTCCGGCACCATCAAGGTGCTGGACTTCGGCATCGCCAAGGTGCTCCAGACGGACGAGGCCCATGGCGAGGCCTCTCCGAAGGCGCTGCTCGCGGAGCTCCAGCCGCGCGCCACCACTGGCTCGCGTGAGGAGACCGCCAACCTCACGCGCCAGGGCACCCTGCTCGGCACGCTGCCGTACATGTCCCCGGAGCAGTGGGGCAACGGCGTCGCCGTCGACCACCGGACGGACATCTGGGCGGTGGGCATCATCCTGTTCCGCATGCTCGCGGGCCGGCACCCGCTGGACCCGCTCTCCGGAACGCAGCTCATGGTCACCGGATTGCTCGACGAGCCGATGCCGCGCCTGCGTGACGTGGCGCCTGACACGCCCGTGGAGCTGGCCGCCGTGGTGGACCGCTGCCTGCTCAAGCACAAGGAGGAGCGCTTCCCGGATGCGCTCTCGTGATGGCCTATGCATAATGCCCCTCCTCCTCCGCACTTATTTGAGCAGGTCTACGCCCGCTGGGTTCATTTCCCCGGCTCCTGGTGGCCCTCAGCTGCTTGCGTGTCGAGCGGTCGAGCCTGAACCACCGAGGGCTGCCGGGGCCACCCCCCTCGACGCATCGCAGCCAGCCCTTCTCCACCCAGGAGCGCACCACGGGTTCAGTCACGCCCAGCAGCGCGGCGACACCGTGCGTGGAGTAGAGGCCGTCGGCCCGGCGCTCCTGCTGCCGTGGCCGCCCCCGTCGTCCCGCGGGCTGGCGCCGTATGCCGTAGCGCCTGCGTACCCAGCGCACCGCCTCCTTGTCCCAGGCGCGCTTGACTCCAGACAGCAGCCCCCTGCGGTTCAGCTCGGCTGCTACCTCCCTGTCACTCCTCTCTTTGGCCAGCGTGCCAATGAGTTGGATGACCTCGGGTGAGGTGGCCCGCGCGTAGGAAGGGCGACGCGCAATGGTGATGTCGCTGCACGTCCCGGTCTGCCATAGCAGTTGGATGTGGATTCCGCGCTTCGGGACGTCCACGGGGCTGAGCACCACTTCCCTCACCAGAATCCGCAGCAGGTTCTTGCGCTCCGCATTCGTCGTGCTCCGCGCGTGCCAGACATACGACAAGTCCTTGGCCAGCTCGAGCAGGCGTGCTCTGTCCTGGCTCGTGAGCTCTACCTTCTCGCGCCGCAGCACCTGCTGGTGCTCGCGCTCGAGCGCCTCCGACTCGCCCAGCTTCTCGTTCCACTCGCGCTCCAGCGTGCGGGCCACCACGCGGTTGTCCGGGTCCACCGCCTTGTAACGGCGCTCGGCCAGTTGCGCCTCGTAACGCGCGCGCTCCAGCCGGAGTCTCCACTGGCGCTCCACCTCCTGGGCCTGACGCTCCACCTCCCGGGTGACGGCCAGGCCCAGCTCAATCTCCGGCGGCTGCACCGTCTCCAGGAAGAGTCGGGCGACGGCCTCGTCAATGCCCGCAGCCGACACCGTCCAGCAGCTGCCCTTGTCGGTGAGGCGGCGGCACTCGTAGTACGGACGCGCGGAATCCCGGTAGGAGGTCTGCATCCGGTGACCGCACCGGCCACATAGCACCAGCCCCTGCAACAGAGCGCTCCCCTCGCGGGCAGCACCGCGCTGGTCCGGCTGCTGGTAGCTGGGGTGGTTGGTAGCGAGCTTCTTCTGGTTGGCCATGTATTCCTCCCAGCTGAGGTAGGCCGGGTGGTGGTTCTTCAGACACACCTTCCATGCCTCCTGCGGCAGCCGCGCGCTGCGCTGGCGCCGCACCTGCCCGTCCACCAACGCCATATGCCTCTCATTGCGCCCGAAGACGTAGGCACCGGTATAGGTGGGGTTGTGGAGCATGGAGAGCAGCAGGGTGTAGCGCGGTGGCCCCCAGTGCACCTGGTGCGTGCCCGGATGGCGCACCGGCATCTTCAACCCGTTTCCCATGAAGTAGCGCAGCACACCGTAGGCACTGCCCTCCAGGCGGAAGCGCTCGAAAACGAGGCGTACGGCTCGCTGCACCCCTTCGTCGGGGTCGAAGCGAAACCGGCCCGTCGTCTCCTCCCACTCATAGCCCACGGGTGACGAGAGGCGGAGGGCACCTCGTCGGGCCTTGGACAGCTTGCCGCCCTGCAAACGCAGCCGCATCCAGTACAGCTCGGCTTCGCTCATGGTGCCCTTGAGCCCAAGCAGCAACCGGTCGTTGTAGTCGCCAGGGGTGTAGACCGCCTGCTCATCGGCCAGCAGCACGTCGGCCAGGCCGCACAACTCCAGCAGCCGGTGCCAGTCCGCCGAGGAGCGCGCCAGACGAGAGACTTCCAGCGAGAAGATGGCGCCGACGCGTCCGTGCGCGACATCCTCGGCCATGCGCTGGAAGCCCGCCCTCCACTCCGCGCTCGAACCGCTCTGGCCCATGTCTTCATCGATGAGGTCAATGCGCTCGGGCGGCCAGCCCAGTTCCAGAGCACGCTGGCGCAGGGCGTACTGACGGGCCGTGGACTCACGATGCTCGTGGACCTGCCTGAGCGTGGACTGGCGCAGGTACACCACCGCTCGACGCTCCAGATGCGTGGCTCGAACCTTGTCGTTCATCGCCTTCCTCCGCGTCCACGGTTTCGGCGCGCAGCGCCTTGCGCAGCAAGGCGGCCCACGTGCCGAGCAGTTGCTGTCTTGCCGTCACGGGCAGTGCCGCCCACGGCGGGCCGGATTTCTGGGAAGGACACGTTGGCATGTGTCAACGTAGGTCCACCCTGGGCCAGGGGCGTGGCTGACGGGCCGTGGGTGCGGCCGAGCACCACCTGCACCGCACCGGCAAGCTCGAGCAGAGCGGGGACGGAGAGGCGGACCGCGCGTCCCTCAACGCTCGGCGGAACGAGGGGTGGGGAGCGGTCCGTCCACTCGAGCGGCAGTCGCATGTACTGTCCGGGAGGATGCTCCACGTCGACGTAGCGCCGACCGTCCCGGCTGCGAATGAACCGGGCGACCGGCAACTTCTCTCCCTTGAGAGGGTGAACCGGTAGCGTGACGGTCACGCGCTCAATCAAGGGTGGAGGACTTGTGGCAGTGTGTCGATGCCGTCGTTGCTGCGAGCCCTGGAGCCGTTCCTCCCCGGGCGATACATCCGGGACCTCCGCGTCGACGAGAGCCCCTACGCGGGCCTCAGCTCCTTCCAGGAGGCGGACGCGAACCGCTTCTTCGGCCGCTCCCGCCAGACCGCCGCGCTGGTCCACCGCATCCAGGACCGGCCGCTCATGGCCGTCGTCGGCCCCTCCGGCGCGGGCAAGTCCTCCTTCATCCGCGCCGGACTGATTCCCGTCCTCAAGCGCTCGGGAGACGCCTGGGAGTCCTTCATCATCCGCCCCGGGCGTCATCCCCTGGCGGCGCTGGCTGGCCTCGTGGCGCCACTCATCACCTCCTCTCCCTCCGTGGAGGAGGACCTCCGCAAGCAGCAGCAGCTCACCCAACACCTGCGCACCCAGGCCGGCTACGTGGGCGCGGTGCTGCGCAGCCGTGCCCGGCAGACGCGCAGGCGCATCCTCCTCTTCGTCGACCAGTTCGAGGAGCTCTATACGCTGGTGCCCGACGCCGATGAACGCCGGGCCTTCACCGCCTGCCTCTCCGGCATCGCGGACGATGCCACCTCGCCCATCCGCGTCGTGCTCTCCCTCCGCTCCGATTTCCTCGACCGCGCCTCGGAGGACGAGCACTTCATGACCGAGCTCGGCGCGGGCCTCTTCTTCCTCGGCAGTCCACACCGCGAGGAGCTTCGGGACGCACTCGTCCAGCCGGCGGAGCTGGCCGGGTACCGCTACGAGACGCCGGCCATGGTCGACCAGATGCTCGCGCACCTGGAGTCCGCGCCGGGCGCGCTGCCCCTGCTGCAGTTCGCCGCCACGCGGCTCTGGGAGGCCCGGGACACCACACAGCGGCTGCTGACCGAGAGCGCCTATCAGAAGCTCGGAGGCATCTCCGGCGCGCTCGCCACCCATGCCGATGGCGTCCTCGCCGGGCTGTCTTCCCAGGAGCACGTGCTGGCGCGGGCCGTGTTCCTCCGCCTCGTCACTCCGGAGCGCACGCGCGCCATCGTTCCGCTGGAAGAGCTGCGTGAGCTGTCCCGGGACGGCGGGGACGTGCAGCGGCTCATCGACCATCTCGTGCAGGCGCGACTGCTGGTCATCCAGACGGGGAGCGGCTCCAGCGGCGCCGCGGTGGAGCTGGTGCATGAGTCGCTCATCCTCGGGTGGCCCACCCTGCTCCGCTGGCTCGACGAGGGACAGGAGGACGCGGCGTTCCTCGAGCAGCTCCGCAACGCCGCCCGGCAATGGGAGGCCAAGTCCCGCGACCCGGGGCTGCTCTGGCGCGGGGAGATGGTGGACGAAGCGCGGCGCTTCCAGCGTCGCTACCGGGGAGAGCTGCCACAGCTCCAGAAGGACTTCCTCGACGCCGTCTTCGCGTTCTCGGCACGGGCGGCAAGACTCCGGCGGGCGCTGGTGGCGGGGGCCACCACCCTCGCGTTGCTGCTGTTCGTCGCGGCGGCGGTGGCGCTGGTCGTCATCGGCAACGCGCGGCGCGAGGCCGAGCGTCAGGCCCGCCTGGCCCTGCGTGCCGAGGCAGCCGCACGCGATGCCGAGGCGCTGGCTCGCGGCTCCGAAGCCGAAGCGAAGCAGCGTCTGGCCGAGGTGCAGGCCAAGGAAGAGGAACGCCGCAAGGCCCAGCTCCAGGCCGAGGCTGCCAACGCCCAGGTCGAGTTCACCAATCTCGAGCTGTCCCACAAGAACGAGGCGCTGCGTTCCGCATTGAAGCGGGCCCAGCGGGCGCAATGGCGCGCCCGGCTCGCGAAGGTTCGTGCCGAGCACAGCGCCACGGCTGCACGCGAGGCCCGGAAGGAAGCAGAGCTCCTGCTGCGGCGCGAGCAGGAGCGGGCCAGCCGTATCGAGGCCACGCTCGGCAGCAGGTTCATCGAAGACCTGAAGTGAGGCTCCCGTGAGAGGAATGAAGAACAGCTTTCCGTCTGGAATGGCGTTGGTGCTGGTCGCACTGTGGACCTCCTCCGCCCTCGCGCAGCAGGTTCCCGCGCTGCTCGATGCCGGGGAGGGACATCCCTGGGTCACGGGTGTCTCGTTGAAGGAGCGGCAGACGGCGCGGGCCTTGTTCAAGGCAGGCAACGAGCGGCTGAAGGAGTCCCTCTTCGTCGAGGCCAGCCGCCAGTACCGCGAGGCGCTCGAGCACTGGAACCACCCGGCCATCCACTACAACCTGGCGCTGGCGCTGATGAACCTGGACCAGCCCATCGAGGTCCACAAGCACCTGGTGGCGGCGATGCGCCATGGGCCGGACCCGCTGGAGACGGGCAGGTTCGAGCACGCACTCGATTACAAGACGCTCATCGAGCAGCAGCTCGCCTGGGTGGATGTTTCGTGCGACCAGTCTGGGACCTCCGTGACGATGGATGGCCGGACGCTGTTCGTGGCACCCGGCCGCTTCCAGGGCCTGGTGCGCCCCGGCATGCACAGCATCGTCGCCGTCAAGGAAGGACACCTGACCACCGAGAAGACGCCGACGCTCATGCCGGGCAAGAAGGAGCACTTCGCCCTCAAGGTCTACACCGCGGCCGAGCTCACCGAGTACCGCCGGCGCTGGCCCACCTGGGTCCCCTGGACGGTGATGGGAACGGGACTGGCCGTGGCCGCGGGAGGCGGGCTCCTCCATCACGAGGCCCGAGGGCGGTTCAACGACTTCGACGCGGGCGTCACCGACTGCGGCGGCTGTGTTCCCGAGCCAGGGCTCGCACGGCTGCACAGCCAGGGCAACGTGATGCAGAAGGCGGCGGTGGCCGCGTATGCCGTTGGCGGCGCGGCGCTGACCACCGGCGCGGTGATGCTCTTCTTCAACCGGACCCAGCCACACCTCCGCTCGCCGAATGAGGCCGAACAGGTCGTGGCCGTCACACCAGTCGTCGGCGTCGGCGCTGGCGGTGTGCTGGGAACGTTCCGCTTCTGATGAGGTCCCCGATGAAACGTGCCCTCTTGTTTCCGCGCAGCGCTGCTCTCAACTCCACGCTTGCGTTGACGCTCCTCTTCCTCTCGACCCCTTCGTGCGTCGAACCCATGAGCACGACGTGTCCGACGGGAGCGGTCTGCCCTATCGGCCTGAAGTGCGCCGCCCACCAGTCGGTCTGTATCGAGAACGACTGTGGTGATGGCTTCACCCAGGATGGCGAAGCCTGTGACGACGGCAACGTCATCGATGGTGACGGCTGCAGCGCTGACTGCAAGTCCAATGAGGAATGTGGCAATGGCTTCGTCGACGAGCGGATCGGCGAGGTCTGCGACTACCGCAACAGCGTCAACGGACCTCTCTGTAACTCCGACTGTAAGTCCACGAAGGGCTGCGGTAACTCCCGCGTCGACCCGGGAGAGGCGTGCGACGACGGTAATAACGAAAGCGGAGACGGCTGCAGCGCCAACTGCAAGTCCACGGAGTACTGCGGCAATTCCTACCATGACAGTGCACGGGGCGAGGTCTGCGACGACGGCAACGCCCGCTCTGGCGACGGCTGCAGTGCCGACTGCCGGTCAATCGAAAAATGCGGTAATGGCTATCGCGACGTGAAGGAAGTGTGCGACGACGGCAACACCGTAAGTGGAGACGGCTGCAGCTACGACTGCCAGTCCACGGAGTACTGTGGCAACGGCTACGTCGATTTCGCGCGGGGCGAGCAGTGCGATGACAAGAGAAATGACAATGATGATGATTGCGTCAGCGCCACATGCCTGTTTGCCCGGTGCGGTGATGGCTACATCCACGAGGGCAAGGAGGCGTGCGACGACGGCAACTCCCTCGCCTGTGGAACCTGTGATTCCACTTGCTCACTGTCCCAGGATGCACGCGGTGCGAGCGGATCCATTACCGCGATTTCCGGCGACAAGATTCATGATGGTGAGTCCTTCTCCATCAGTGACGGTCAGACACGCCGAGACTTTGAGTTCACCAGTGACGGCGGAACATGCGACAGTCACATGCCAGTCAATGTCAGTGGAGAGTCCAAGAAGGGCGAGGTCGCCGAGGCCATCGCCAGCGCCGTCAGGCAAGCATTTGGCACTGCCTTGCGAGTCGAACATAAAGAGGGGACCGTCGAGGTCGCCGCTTCCCAGATGGGCTCCTTTGCGAATCTCCCCATCTTCGAATCTGTCGAAGACAAGGGCTTCACGGTGAGTGGCATGAATGGAGGCGCAGGCTACGACTGCCCGGCGGGCACCGGGTGCCGGGAGGACGTTGACTGCGAAGCAGACCTGGCGTGCCTGGAAGACCCGGCCACCAAGAGGAAGGAGTGCAGGGAGCCGCCCTGAGCGGAAGACCGTTGCGCCCGGAGCCCGTCCCCTTATCCTGCGCCGCCATGTCCACCCACTTCGACCCCAGCGCCGCCGCCCAGCCGGGCTCCGGCGTCTTTGGCCTCCCGCACTCGCCGGACGAGGCCCATGTCGTCCTCATCCCCGTGCCCTTCGAGGCCACCACCAGCTACGGCGGAGGCACCTCCGAGGGCCCCGCCGCCGTGCTCGACGCCAGCCGGCAGGTGGACCTCTTCGACGTGGAGACGGGCCGCCCCTATGAGCGCGGCATCGCCATGCTCGACGAGCCCCAGGAGCTGCGCGACTGGAACACCCGCGCCAAGGAGCGCGCCCAGGTCGTCATCGAGGCCGGCGGCATCCACTCCGGCGAGGCCGAGCTCATCAAGGCCTCCAATGACGTCAACGCGCTCTGCGACCAGATGAACGAGCACGTCTACCGCACCGCGAAGCACTGGCTGGAGAAGGGCAAGCGCGTGGGCGCGGTGGGCGGAGACCACTCGTGCTCGTACGGCATCATCCGCGCGCACGCGGAGAAGTACCCCGGCATGGGCGTGCTCCACCTCGACGCGCACGCCGACCTGCGCGTGGCCTACGAGGGCTTCACCTGGTCCCACGCGTCCATCATGTACAACGTCATGGAGCGCATCCCCGGCGTGAAGACGCTCGTCCAGGTGGGCCTGCGCGACATGAGCCAGGAGGAGTTCCGCTACATCGAGGACTCCAAGGGCCGCGTACACGGCTTCTTCGACGCCACGCTGCAGAACAAGCGCTTCGACGGCGTGCCCTGGAACCGGCAGGTGGACGAAATGGTCGCACTGCTCCCACAGCACGTCTACCTGTCCTTCGACATCGACGGCATGGACCCGGTGCTCTGCCCGCACACGGGCACGCCGGTGCCGGGCGGCCTGTCCTTCCCCGAGACGGTGGCGCTCATCTCCGGCGTCGTCCGCTCCGGGCGCACCATCGTCGGGTTCGACCTGATGGAAGTGTCGCCGGACCCCGAGGGTGGCGAGTGGGACGGCAACGTCGGCGCCCGCCTGCTCTACAAGATGATTGGCTGGATGCTGAAGTCGCAGAAGGCCTGAGGCCGCTGCCTCACTCGCCCCGCGCCTGCTTCACCGCGTTGGACAGGAGCACGTCGAACTCGACCGGCTGGAGCGCCATGCCTCCCGCCGCCAGCCGCGTCACGTCCTTCAACGTGCGCCCCAGCGCCTCCAGGGATTGAAGCTGCGCGTCCAGCGCCGCCAGCGCCGAGCGGTCCACCGCGGGCGCGGCCTCCAGCTGACGGAGCTGCGCTCGCGCCGCATCCAGCGGACCCTGGAGCGTCCGAGCCACCCACTGTCCCAGCGCCTCCACCGGCGAGCCCACTTCCACGGGCTCCGGGCGCGGCGCGGAGGCCAGCGACTGTCGGATGACGGACTCGAAGTCGGTGATTTCGAAGGGCTTGTGGAGGAAGGCCGAGGCCTCCGGCGCGCCCTGCGGCAGCACGGCGCTCAGGAGGATGATGGGCACGTCCTTGAGCTGCGTGTCCTGCTTCAGCCGGCGGCAGAGCTCCACGCCGCTGAGGCGCGGCATCATGTGGTCCGTCACCACGAGCTGCGGCCTGCGGGCCCTCGCGAGCCCGAGCGCTTCCTCGCCGTCTCGCGCCCTCAGGACGTCGTGGCCCAGGTCCTCGACCACCTGACTGAGGACCTCCAACACCGCCGGCTCATCGTCCGCGACCAGGACGAGACTCATACGCTTCCACTCCCTCGGCTCCAGCGCGCCTCGTCTCGACGGCGCGCTGCCAGGATAACGGCCTCCCCCGACGGTGCATGGCCACCGGGGTGAGCGCGTGCATCCTGGAGATGCAATCGTTCACGGATGAGCGGACTGATCTATGAAGAGCGGCGCATCGCCACCAGCGACTGGGAGCTGGGCTGCGGCCTTCCCGACAGTCGGGTTGTCACGCGTGAGACATTCGCTGGTGGCACGGAGGATGGGAATGAAGCCTGGAGTCATGAGGTGGAGCCTGGTGGTGCTGGCCCTGCTGGCCTCGGGAAGCGCGAGCGCGGACCTGGCCCGGCGCCGGGACGCCATCGTCGAGGTGGTGCAGAAGGTGTCCCCGGCCGTCGTCTACATCGGCACCGAGCAGGAGGTGGAGTCGCGCTTCCGCGGCCGGCGCTCCCCGCTGGAGGAGTTCTTCGGCGGCATGGGCGGCGGCGAGCAGGAACGGCAGAAAATCGAGGGCCTGGGCAGCGGCGCCATCATCGACGCGTCCGGCACCATCGTCACCAATGACCACGTCATCCGCGGCGCCTCGGCCATCCACGTGGTGCTGGCGGATGGGCGTTCGTTCGACGCGGAGGTGATTGGCAGCGACGCGGCCAATGACCTCGCGGTGCTGAAGGTGAACGCGCGCGAGCCGCTGCCCACGGCGAAGCTCGGCACCAGCTCGGACCTGATGATTGGCGAGACGGTGATTGCGATTGGGAGCCCCTTCGGCCTGAGCAAGACGGTGACGGCCGGCGTGGTGTCCGCCACGGGGCGCACGTTCCGCGCGGACGACCGCGTCTACAACGACTTCATCCAGACGGACGCGGCCATCAACCCGGGCAACTCGGGCGGGCCGCTGCTCAACGTGGATGGGGAAATCATCGGCATCAACACCGCCATCTTCGGCGGCGGCGCGCAGGGCATCGGCTTCGCGATTCCCGCGGACAAGGTGCGGCGCATCGTCGACGAGCTCACGCGCTTCGGGAAGGTGCGGCCGGCGTGGGTGGGCATCGACACGATGGACCTGCAGCCGCGCGTGGCCAGGCAGCTCGGGTGGGACCGCGCCTATGGCGCGCTGGTGACGAGCGTGGAGCCCGGCAGCCCCGCGGCCCAGGCCGGCGTGAAGCGCGGTGACGTGGTGGCGGAGCTGGGGGGTTCCCGCATCCAGGATGCGGAGGACTTCGAGACCCGCGTGCGCGGCTACCCGGCGCGCTCGGCCTTCCCCGTCGTCCTGTTCCGCGACGGCGGCACACGGACGGTGCAGGTGACGCCGGTGGAGTTCCCCGCCCGCATGGTCGAGGGGCTGGCATGGGAGCGGCTGGGACTGAGGGTGAAGGAGGTGAAGGGCGTCCTGGCGGTATCGGGCGTGCGGCCCGACTCGGCGGCGGCCGAGGTGGGGCTGGAGCCGGGAGACATCATCCTCCGGGTGAACAACCAGCCGGTGCCCACGGCGGATGCGTTCCGGGAGGCGCTGCTGACGGCGCGACGCGGACGGAGCGTGTTGCTGCTCGTGCGGCGGGGCCGGTACGGGTACCACATCACGCTGCCCTTCGAGCCTCAGGGGCAGAGCCTCTAGGGTGCTACAGGTAGGGGGCCGGGCGTCCGGGATTTCTGGACTCGTGCGTCTCGCACTAGCATGGGGCGTATGAGTTCGGTCCGTTACCAGTCCCTCGGTCCCCTGCTGGCCGGGGAAGGCTCGCGAGCCTTCCTCGGGTTGGCCCTGGAGGACGGTTCGCCCCCCCGCCCCGTGGTGCTCATCTGGGCGCCGCAGGAGATTGCGCAGAACCCGGAGATGACGGCGAGGCTGCAGCGCGAAACCGCGCGCGCGCTCGTCTTCGAGCACCCCAACATCCTCCGCGTCCACGGCCTGGCCCTCCAGGACGGCGGCGTGGCGCGCGTCACGGAGTTCGCCGACGGCGAGCCGCTGCGCCGTCTGCTGGAGGCCCACCCTCGCCTGCCGCCACAGTTCGCCGCGCTGGTCATCGCTGACGCGGCCATGGGCCTGCACTACGCGCACGTCGCGGGCAATGACGACGGCACGCCGCTGGTGCACGGCGACATCCGCCCGGAGACGCTGATGATCTCCTTCGGCGGCGTGACGAAGGTGACGGGCTACGGCGCGCTGGGCGTGGCTCCGCGCGAGCGCGACGGCAAACGCGTGAAGAACCGGCGAAAGTACAGCGCTCCGGAGCAGTTGCTGGGCGGGCGCGAGGCCGTGAACGTGCAGTCGGACGTGTTCCTGCTGGGGCTCGTGCTGCATGAGAGCCTGTCGGGGAAGATGCCGTTCAAGGAGACGGCGGACCCGGACAAGGCGGTGCTGAACCGCTCGCTGCCGCCGCTGCCGCAGGACGTGCCGCTGAAGATTGACGCGGTGGTGCGGAAGGCGACGACGAAGCGCGCGTATGACCGGTATCCGACGGCGCTCGCGTTCCGCGAGGCGCTGGTGGAGGCGGTGGGTACGCTGCCCACGCACGCGCAGTTCGCCGAGTTCATGGCGAAGTACTTCCCGCCCGAGCACGAGGCGCGGGCGGCGCGGCGCCGGGTGATTGAGGCCGGCATCGCGGAGGTGATGCAGAAGGCCGGGATGTCGCCGCCGGTGGTGGCGGAGTTCCTGGCCCGTGGGGCGCTGCCCGCGGGTGTGCTGCCGGCGAAGTGGCCGGCACTGCCGGGGCAGCTCTCTGTGTCGGGGCCGGTGAACCTGAGCTCGGCGGCTCCCGAGGGCGCGAGCACTGGGGCGGATGCGCAGGCGGCGTCCGCGGGCCCGACTACCGGCTCGCATGCGCAGGTTCCGAGCACCGCGGCGCAGGGGCCGTCCACCGGCTCTCACGCGCAGGTCGCGAGCACTACGGCACAGGGGCCATCTACCGGCTCTCATGCACAGGTCGCGAGCGTTGCGGCGCTGGGGCCGTCCACTGGCTCTCACGCGCAGGTTCCGAGCACTACCGCTCAGGGGCCGGCGAGTGGCTCTCACTCGCAGGTGTCGGATGCCGCGAGCACGCCGGCTCCCGCAACTGGCACGACAGGCTCGAATGGAACAGTGGCTCCGGCTCCTGTTGCCGCGAACCCCGCTGCGGGAGCCCAGCCAGCGGGTGGTCCGGTTCCCGTTGGTGCCGCGGCCGCCGCGAAGCCGTCACGTGCGTGGATTGGCCTGGTGGTGATCGGCCTGGTGCTCACGCTCGGCGCGGCGGCGGTGGTGCTCAAGCGGCTGCCCTCCAACATCGAGGCCGAGGTCGACGCGGGCGCAGCTTCCGTGACGCCGCTGGACGCAGTCGCCGATGCGGGCGCGACAGCCAAGGCAAGCGTGGTGGACGCGGGCATCCCGATGGGCATGCTCGACCTCACCGTGGAGCCGCGCGTGGAGGCGTCCATCCCGGGCCAGTACCTGGGACGCACGCCGCTCTCCGCGTCCGTGCCCGCGGGCCGGCACGTGCTGACTCTGAGCAACCCGGTGCTCGGCATCCAGGTGACTCGCACCATCACCGTGCCGGCGGGTGGCCGCACCGCGCAGCAGTTCTTCCTCAACAAGGGCTTCGCCACCGTGCGCGCGCCGAAGGGGGCCATCGTCACCATCGACGGCCGCCTCGTGGGCGCCGCGCCCGTCGAGGAACTGGACCTCTACGAGGGTACGCACCAGCTCCTCGTCGTGGTGAACAACTCGCGCTGGCAGCGGACGTTCAAGCTCGAATCAGGCCAGCGCGTCGCGTTCGACGTGGACTTCGAGGCGCCTCCTGAGGAGGAGCAGTAAGCACAGTGGTGGCCCCGCGCCGTAACACGTGGCGCGGGGTCAGCTTCGCAGCAGCGCGAGCAACTGCTCTGTGTCCACGGGCTTCGTCAGGTAGTCACTGGCTCCGGCGGCGAGGCACTTCTCGCGCTCGTCCTTCAGCGCCTTGGCCGTGATTGCGATGATGCACAGGTCGGCGAAGCGCGGGTCCTTCCGGATGGCGCGCATCGTCTCGTAGCCGTCCAGCTCCGGCATCATCACGTCCATGAGGACGGCATTCACGTCCGGGTGGGCATGCAGCGTGTTGATGCCCTCACGGCCGTTCTCCGCGTGGAGCACCTCCAGCCCTCGGCCTTCGAGAACGCTGGTCAGCGCGAAGATGTTGCGGATGTCGTCGTCCACGACGAGCACCTTGCGCCCCGCGAGCCCCTCCGTCGACGCGGCTGTCAGCGGCGGCACGTTGCGTACGATAGGCTCCGGACTCGGAACGACCGGAGCGCTCGCGCTCGATACTTCCTCCGGGCCCACGTAGACCCGGGGCAGGAACAGCGTGAAGGTGCTCCCCTTCCCCGGCTCGCTCTCCAGGTGCAGCTCCCCGCCGAGCAGCCGCGACAGCTCGCGACTGATGGAGAGTCCCAGACCGGTGCCTCCGAACTTGCGGCTGGTGCTGCCGTCCGCCTGCTGGAAGGCCTCGAAGACGAGGTGCTGCATCTCCTTCGGAATGCCGATGCCGCTGTCCACCACGCTGAAGGCCAGCACACGGTCGGCGCGATTGAGCAGCTCGCTGTCGAAGCGCTGGCCCTCCACCGTGCGGATGTGCAGCTCCACGCGCCCGGTGTCCGTGAACTTGAAGGCATTGGAGAGCAGGTTCTTCAGCACCTGCTGCAGGCGCTGCGGGTCCGTGCGCAGGCCGTACGGCAGCTCGTCGCCGAGCGTGACGCTGAAGCCCAGGCCCTTGTGCTCGGCCACGTGCGTGAAGCTCCGTTCGACGAACTGCTTCAGCTCGGAGAGCGGGACGTCGCACGGCTCCACGCGGAGCTTTCCGGCCTCCACCTTCGACAGGTCGAGGATGTCGTTGATGAGGTTCAGCAGGTCCGCGCCCGACGCGTGGATGGTCTTCGCGTACTCCACCTCCTTCGGGCTCAGGTGCTGTTCCTTGTTCTCACAGAGCACCTTCGCGAGGATGAGCAGGCTGTTGAGCGGCGTGCGCAGCTCGTGGCTCATGTTCGCGAGGAACTCGCTCTTGTACCGGGACGCGAGCGCGAGCTGCTCCGTGAAGCTCACGTTGTCCGTGAGGTCCTTCCACACGCCCGTCACGCCCGGAATCCGAGGCTGTTCCGCGACCTTCCCTTCCGGGCCCACCTCCTTCGCGACGCGCGTGACTTCCGCCGCGAAGGCCTGGAGCTGGTCCACCATCGTGTTGATGGTGTTCTTCAGCGCGAGGCTCTCGCCGCGCACGTCCACGGTGACCTTCTCCGTCAGGTCACCCCGGGCCACGGCCTCGCTTACCTTCGCGAGGCACCGCACCTGCGCGGTGAGGCTGGCGGCGAGGACATTCACGCCCTCGGCAATCTCCTTCCAGGGGCCGGACAGGTCCTTCAGCTCCACCTGTCCACCCAGCCGTCCCTCGACGCCCACCTCGCGGGCGACTCGCGAGACTTCCGCGACGAAGGCGGACAGCCGGGCCTCGCGCCCTGCTTGCAGCGCGACGCCGGTGTTGAAGGCCTCCGCCAGCCGGTCCAGCAGCGGATTCACACCGTGCAGCGGAAGGCGCAGCCAGACGTCTCCCCGGTTGGCAGCCTCCATCGCGGCGAGCAGCGCGCGGAGCTGGGCTTCCTCGCTCGGAGTCTCATGAGGGTTCTTGGGGTCCACGGCGGCTCCTCGTGCGGCCCGATATGCGGCCGGGCGCTCGGACCGGCATCAGCGCAGGTGCGCCGAAAGCGATGGCCGGTACATCAACGTCAACTGCCGGACACGCCTCCGCTCCGACTCGACGTGCAGGGCAACATCTCCCACGTCCCACCGCTTCCAGCCCTTCCCCACCCGGCTCGGTGCTCCCCAGCTCTCCAGCGGGCCTGTGGAACCACCGGGCGTAACACCTCGGACTTCGACGGGCTCGGCCAGGTGGTCCGGCTTCAGCCACACCGTCGAGATGCGCCCCGCGAAGTCGCACGCCAGCTCCAGGGGACGCTCCGCCTGCTCGATGCGCTCGACATACGCGCGGGCGCGCGTATCCGTCCCGCTCATGCCCAGCAGGTCCTCCGGCGACGCGGGCTTGCCCTCACGGATGGGCACTTCCAGCGGCTCCCCTTCTTCCAGCCGCTCCCGCCGTCCCTGCGGGTCGGGCTCGAAGCGGCAGCGGGCCACGACGCCGCCGAAGTCACGGGCCACGTCGATGCCCCGCGACGTGAACCATTCAATCAGCGAGTCGTCCGCCTCCGACTCCCGCACGAGGTAGTCGGCCAGCGTGGCGGCGTCACACGAGAGCTGCCCCTCGGTGTCCAGCCTCACCAGCGGCGCACGGGTCAGCGCAAGACGCGGCCGGTGCTTCCAGAGCGCGAGCCAGCTCCCGTCCGCCACCTCCGCGATGAAGTGAAGCTCGCGAAACATCCGTTTCCACGAGGCCCGCACCCGCGCATCGAGCCCTTCCGCATCAAGGTAGCCGGACGGTGTCTCTCCCTCCTCGCACCACCGGAGGCCGGCCACGGGAGACTTCCGGGCCGCCCTCAGCAGCTCGATATCCGGAGGGAGCCGAGCCATGACGGAAGGTCCCTACGCGCTCTTGCGCCGCCGCATCATCGCCTCGTACGAGCGGCCCACGCTCTGCGAGAGGATGAGGAGCTCGCCGACGTCGGGCGGGGTGAGCTGGTCCGGCCCGTTGTCCACGTAGAGCAGGTGCACCACCTTGCCGCGCACCAGCAGCGGGAGGATGACGGCCGTCGTCGGGAAGCCGCCGCCCAAGAGCTTGTAGAACACGCCCATCGCCGCGTCCCGCTTCACCGGGCCGATGAAGTGCGAGCGCGTGTCACGCACGAGCCGGAAGGTGCTCTGCTCCCTCAGCGCCACGCCGATGCGGCGCACCGCCGCCTCGCGCACGCCCGCGCCCATGCCGTGCCAGCCCGTCACGAGGCTGCCCTGCACCGACAACAGGAGGTTCCGCTTCCACTTGCCCAGCGCGAAGCGCAGCACCGTGCGCGCCACGTCCTCGCGGTCCGCGCTGCGTGCCAGCTCCGCCTGCGCCTCGGCGAAGGTGAGCGGCGTGGGCGGCGGCTCCGGAGGCCGCTGCACCGGCGGGGGCTGAGGAGTCGCCGCCGCCATGGGCGCGGCCGGACGCTGCGGCTGCGCGGGCGGCACCGTCGTCACCGGCGGCGGCGTCATGGGGAAGGGCTGCGTGGGCACCACCGGCACCGGGCGCTGCGGCTGCACCGGGACCTGGACCTGCGGCGCCACCGGCCGCTGCGTGACAGGGGCCACCGGCGCGGGCACGGGCTCCACCACCTCCACGCCGGTGATGACCTCCTCCGCCTCGGCGTGGTCGGCCTCGTAGTCCGCGCCGCCGCGCAGCGCCTGCGCGTAGACGGACTGGAACTCCTCCTCGCTCATCAGGTCGGGCGGCCGCTCGTCCGCCTTCGCCAGCTCCGCCTGCGCGCCCGGCGCGGGCCTCACGCGGATGGCGTTCATGTCGATGGCGCGCAGCGGCCGGAACGCCTTGCAGTGGCGCCGCAGCATCTGGTTCATCCGGAACTCGGGGATGACCACCGGCACCACGCGCTTGCCCGTCTTGAAGGCAATCTTGTCCAGCGTCTCGAAGTCATGCGGATTGAGGACGGCGACGCTCAGCCGCGTCGCGTCCACCCGCATGGGCAGGTATTCCTTGTCGTCCGCGTGGTTCGCCGACACCAGCGCGAGCGCCTTCGGGTCCGGCACCAGCTCCCCGGAGGCGAAGGCCGTGTTGTGCAGTTGACCGAGCGTCTTCGCCAGGTCCTGCTCGGACAAAAGACCCAGCTCCACCAGGTTCGTCCCGAGCCGCCCGCCGTGCACCACCTGCGCCTCGAGTGCCTCCTCGATTCCCTCGGGCGTGACGAGGCCTTCCTTCACGAGCAGTTCACCCAGGCGCATGGCCCTGGCTTGTAGCCGTGCCCCGTCCCGCTCCGCAAGCGTGGCCGCCCCCGCGTAAGGGAGCGCTAGTCCTCGGGGTGGTGGCTGAGCGCCACGCGGTTGCCCTCCGGGTCCCTCACGTACACCGTCCAGCGCGTCTCGTGCTCCAGGGGCACGCCTGCCCGGGTGAAGGTCTCCACCACGCCCGCCCTCGCGGACTTCGGTATCCGGAAGGCGAGGAGCAGCAGGCCCGGCCGCTCGTGCCGGAAGGGAAGCGCCTCCGGCTCCTGGCTCGCCGCCTCGATGGCCAGGAAGCCACCTCCGGGCACGCCCACCCAGATGCTCCTCAGGGAGCCGTCTGGCCGCAGGTGGCGGGTCAGCTCCGGGAAACCAAGGAGGTCCCGGTAGAAGGCCGTGACCCGCTCCAGGTCCTTCGCCTGGATTGCAACATGATGGAAGCCCTGAACGTCCATGGAGCGGATGCTATGGTCTGCGCGTCCATGGCGCGACTGCTCATCGTCGAAGACAACCACGAGCTGGCCTCCCTCATCGTCGCGGCGGCCCAGGGGCGCGGCCACGAGGCCAGGGCGGCCTATACCGGCGAGGCCGCCCTGGAGGCGCTCGGCCCCGGCTCGAAGTGGGACGTCGCCCTCGTGGACCTGCTGTTGCCCGACATCCGAGGCAGCGAGGTGCTCGCGGCCCTTCGTGCCCACGGCATCCCCTCCATCGCCGTCAGCGGCGTCTACAAGGGGGACCGCTTCGCCCAGGAGGCCGTGCAGGTCCACGGCGCCCGCGCCTTCTTCGCCAAGCCCTTCGAGCTGAATGCCGTCATGGACGCGCTGGAGGAAGCCGGCGGAATCGCCCCTGCGCCCCGCGCTCCGCCGCCCGTGGAGGAGGCGGATACCTCGGCGTCCGACGAGCTCCTCGACGACGCGGACCTCATCGTCCTGGAGGAGTTGTCCCCGGAGTCGGAGGACGGCGCCGCCTCCCTGCACGACGTGTCGGAGACCGAGGCCCTGCCCCAGTCCGATGACGGAGAGCACGCCCTCCCCCTGCCCTTCCAGCGGCGCGAGAAGGTGTGGAGCGCCACCGCGTCTCCGTCCGCCTCGCCGCGCGGCAAGCTGCCGGAGTGGACGCTCGCGGGTGAGCTGAAGGACACGTCCGTCGCGCGGCTGCTCAACGCGTATTACGAGGCCCGCCACCACGGTGAGCTGAAGCTCAAGCAGGGCTCCGTCCTCAAGGTCGTCTACTTCGAGGCCGGACGCATCGTCTACGCCGCCTCCAACCTCGCGCACGAGCGCTTCGGCCGCTTCAGCGTCCGCCGGGGTGTGCTGTCCGAGTCCCGCCTCGCGGAGGTGGCCGCGTACGCGAAGGAGCATGGCCTGCGCACCGGTGAGGCCATGCTGCGCCTGGGCCTCATGGACGCCGAGCGGCGCCGGCAGCTCCTGGAGGAGCAGGTGAAGGAAATCCTCTGGTCCACCTTCACGTGGACGGAGGGCCAGTACGGCTTCAGCGCCATGCGGCCGCAGCGCGCGGACCTGGTGAAGCTGTCCGTGTTCCCCGGCGACCTCGTGCTGGAGGGCGTGGAGAAGACGGAGACGCTGGTGGCCCTGCGCCAGCGCATGCCGCTGTCGCGCCGGCTGTTCCCCACCGCCGACCCGCCGTATGGCCTGCACGAGTTGAAGCTGCAGGGGCCGCAGGCGCTGCTGCTCGCGTACGCGGATGGCAGCAAGACGGTGGAGGACCTGCTGGCCCTCACGGACTTGTCCGAGCGCCAGGCCCTGGCCACGCTACGCGGGCTGGAGCTGCTCGGCGTGCTGGAGGAGCGGCCCGAGGCACCGAGCCGCCGCCACCGCATCACCTTCGGACTCTAGGCAGCTTCGGCGCCCGCCGTGACGTCCCGACGGCGGCGCAGCAGCCGCGCCAGCGCCAGCAGTTCGAACACGGCCGAGCCCGCGCCGGAGCCCGAGCATCCACAGCCCGAGGAGGTGGCGGGCGGCGGAATCACACCCGACACCTGCACTCCGTTGAGGAACACCGCGCCCTCCAAGCTCGCCGAGGTCAACAGCCGGGGCCGTGTCACGTAGGTGAGCGTGCTCGCGCCGCTGGCCGGCAGGGAGATTCCGTCCACCGCGAAGCCACCTTCCACCGGCTGCTCCACCACGGGCTGGCCATCCACCGTCACGCTGCCGGGCACCCAGTCCACGCCGTCCACCCGCTCCACGTGGCGCAGACTTCCCACCCGGCACTCCGAGGTGTTGCGCAGCTTCACCACCACGCCCACCAGGCTGTTCTCCGAGCCCGTGGGCGACTCCGATTCGTGCGCCACCTCGACGAAGGGCGCCACGGTGATGGGCACCGAGTGCTCCGTCGTCGCGCTGTTGCCGCCGCCCGCGTCGGCGGTGACGCTCAGCACGACGGACTCGCCCACCAGCCCCTCGAAGCCCGTGTCGCGCGTGGCAATCGTCACCTGCGCCCCGCCCAGCTCCGGCTGCGCGAGCACAGGCCCGCTCACCTGCTTCCAGGTGAGGTCCGCCGCCTGGCACGCGTCGGCGGGAATCGTCTGCGTCAGCGTGGCCGTCGCGCTCTCGCCGCAGCGGGCCACCAGCGCGTCGCCCTGCACCGCGCCCAGCTCGACCGGGAGCGCGGGAGCGGACACCTGCGTCTGCGCCGTGCCGCCGTTGCGCGGCGTGCCGGTGCTCTCGTCGAAGAGCTCGCCCCGGACGACGTAGGTCTGGGCCGAGCACGCCGCCGGCAGTGGAGCCGCCCAGCTTCCCGGGACGTCCACCACCGCGTCGGCCAGGGTGCCTCCGTCCAAGTCTCGCAGGGACATCCGCGCCTTCAGGTCATACTCATTCGGGCACAGCACCGACGTGCCGAGCTGGACATCCACCTGCCTCGGACCCGCGGGCACCGCGGTGAGTGAGAGCTGGGCGGCGGTGATGTCCTCCGGCGCCGGCACCGCGTCCACGCGGACCGTGGCCTCCGGGCCGTCCTGCACGCCACCGGCGTCGGTCTGGATGCGATTGAAGGCGGTGAGGGAGAGACTGTCGCGCGTACACGCGGCCGCCTCCACCCGGAGCTGGGGGCTCGTCACGGAGGACGTCAGCGTGACGGTGCTACCGTCCGCGTCCTTCACCGTGAAGCCCACGGGCACGCCCGCGCTGGAGTCGCTCAGCCGCCACACTGTCGCCACCGTGGGCAGGCCCGGCGTGCCGGTGCACGGGTGCTGCGGCGCCTCGGGCGTCAGGTCGACTCCCGAGTCCGGCCCCGATGCCAGCATCTTGACCGCGCCCGCGCTGAACGGCGCCAGCGGCCTGCCCCACGGCGCCACGTCCACCGTGAAGCTCGTGGGCGTCGACTCCAGTCCGCCCTCGTCCAGGCCCTGCACGGTGTACGTGTAGCGAGCGCCCTGCGGGACACACAGGAAGTCCGGAGGCGTGAAGGTCGCCGTCCTGTTGGCGCCTGAAACGAGCGCGGGCTGGCCCGTCGTCGCGGACTTCCACGTGTAGCCCACCGTCGGGCATAGACCGGTTCCGGGCGGCGAGGCCGTGAAGACTCTCGAAGCTCCGCCCGCGACAGTCACGTCATTCGCGGGCGTCACGCCCGGCGCCTCGGGGCCGCGCACGTTGGCGACGGTGACACTCACGCCCACGGTCTGGTCATGGCTCCCCAGGCCATCCGAGGCGAACACGTCGAGCACCCGCGTCTCGTCCTTGCAGACGTCGGTCAGCGGAGTGATGCGCAGGTCCAACGTGTCCGGCTGCAACGTGGCGCTGACGCCCAGCAGGCCGGCGGCCGCGGACGAGTCCACCGAGACGCGCACCGCGTCCCCGTCGTCGTCCGTCGCGGTGACGCGGGACTGGACGGGGCCACTCCCCTCGCCGAGCACCAGCGGCTGGGTCCCCGACACGAAGCGGGGCGCATTCTCGTTGGTATAGAGCAGGAGGTTTCCAGACAACCCGCCGAAGGCATTCAGGATGACGGCGCAGAAGGTGGAGTCCACACAGCCCACCTCGATGGGGTCCGGAAACGAGGTGTCGACCTTCGGATTGACGCGCCAGAGCGTGCCGGCATCGGCCACGCTGTCCGCGGGCACCGTTCCCAGCAGCACGACATTGCCGCTGTCGTCCACGCCCACCGCCATGCCGTAGCCCTCGCCATGCACACTGCCCTGGCCGGTGTTCACATCCACGGAGACGATGTGCACCGGGCTCCCGGCATCGAGAATCGTCACGGGTGAGAACGGGAGGAGGGGCCCGGTCCCCGTCGGCGGTGTCAGCCGTCCCCGGAAGAGCCCGGCGTTGCCTCCGTAGAAGGCGATGGGGTCCGGCCCGTCCGCGACGATGAGGTCCACCGTCCAGATGGGCTCCCCCTGCTGGCCGGCGGGAACGTCCACCTCCCCCATGAAGTCACGGCCCCGGAACCAGAGGAACTTCGTGCTCGGCGAGACGACATGGAACAAGGCGTGGGGCACGCCTCCATCCGTCTCCGTCACCGCCATCACGGGCGTGGGCAGGAACGAGTCGCGGGTGGTGGCGATCAGCTGGCTCCACGGCGTCTTGCGCGCATCGTCCGGGAGCGTGGTCAGCAGCATGGACTCGGTGGTTTCGGGCCTGACGCCGGCATAGCCCGTTCCGGAGGGCGTGAAGCGCACCCGCTGCACCAGGGGCGTCAACCAGTTGCCTGGAACGATGTTCCCGGGCGGCAGGCAGTTGCCGATGCTGACCACGGAGCCGCCCTGCTTCACGGCGGCAAAGCAGCCGGACGGGGACAGGAAGGTGCCACGCACGTCCGTGTCGGAGAAGGCCCAGGGCCCCGCGGCGCCCTGCTCCCAGAGCTCCACCGTGTTCGTCGTGGACACCGAGAAGACGCCCGGCTTCCAGACGTCCACGAAGTTGGGGCTGCCCGGCACGTCCGGGTCGGGGCGCTCCACCGAAGCGGAGGCCACCGCGGCCATACCCAGGCTGAGTAGGATGACGAAGGCGGCGCGCACGGCGTGCTCCTAGTAGGCCACTTCGGCTCGCAGGTAGAGCCGGTCCTGATTGTCCGACGGGTCGTCGGTCAGCCCCAAACCGCTGAAGCCCAGGAGTGTGTACCCGGCGGCGAGACGCAAACGCTCGTCCACCCGGTATGCCACCTCCGCCCTCACGGCGGTCAGCTTCTCACCCTCGAGCGAAGCGGTACGTCGGGCGAGCTCGGCGCCCACTTCCAGACCTCCCACCACCCGGACTGCCGGCCTCACGGTACCCGTCCACACCCAGCGCACGGAGTCCGCGAGGCGGGAGCGCCCCGCGTGCAGGCCCGCCGCCACGGAGAGTCGGTCTCCCAGCTTGACGGCCGGCAGCAGCGAGAAGATTTGCAGCGCCCGGTCGCCGAACGCGGCGCGAGCTCCGGGCAGCAGCTCGCGGGTGAGGCCATAACGCGCCATGACGAGCCACGGCCCCGGGCGCCACGCCACCGCCGCGTAGCCCTCGACGAATCTCGACTCCAGCGCGCCCAGGTTCTCGGTGCGGGCGAAGTCCACGCGGCCGGAGGCCGTCACGTCCTCGCGCAGCTCCGCCTGCGCGGCGAGCGCCACCACCGTCTGCAACCGGTCCACCGGCGTGCGGGCACCCCGCTCCGGGATGCCGTCCTCGTGGCGCAGCTCCAGCCGGCCTTCGAGGCGCACGCGCTCCAGCACGAGCTGGCCGAAGACGCCGGCCGCGTCGCGCTCCAGCGGAGCCTCCACGTCGAGCAGGCTGCGCACGCCGCGCTCGTAGCGCGCGCCCACGCTGAAGCCGCCCGTCACCCGCTGCTGGAGTCCCACCGCGCGCGCCAGCCGCACGGCGTTGGTGTCATGCGCGCCCACGTCTTCGACGAAGAGCGCGGTGCCGCTGTCCGGCAGCTCGGTGCGCGCGCCCGTCAGCGTACGGCCCGCGCCGAAGTCCGGCCCGTCCACGTCCACCGAGTAGCCGCCGTAGTACACGTCCTGCCCGCTGCGCGACTCCACGTCGGCCCACGCGCGCGGGCCCAGCTCCGGACCCCAGCCGCCGTGCACGCCCACCCGCGTGTCCTTCACCACGTCCACCTCGACACCCGCCGAGGTGAAGGTGTCGTCGAAGCGGCCCGGCCCCTCGCCGTGCAGCGCGAGCATCTGCCGGTGCGCCGCGCTCAATTCCACGCCCGCGAAGGGACGCCAGGTGCCCGCCACACCCGCGGAGGTGCGCCCGCCGAAGAGGGCCGGCCCCTCCCCCGCCACCTCCGCCGCGCCCAGCCGCGAGTCACGCACCTCCAGCCGCGCGCTCCACAGCGCCTCCTCGTAGCCCACGCCCGCGCCCACCGTCCGCGCGGTGAAGGGCGAGTCCACGAAGGGCTCGCGAGGGTCGGCCGAGCGGCGCTCGTCCGCGAGCAGCGTCAGGCTCACGCGGCGGCCCACCGGCTGGCGCACGCGCAGCGACGTCTGCCGGAACAGGGCCGCTTCCGTGTGCGCGCCGTCCGAGAAGCCCTTCGCGCGCATGCGGAAGGCCGCGTCCACGGTGCCGCCGTCCAGCGCCGGACCGCGCACGCGCAGGCCCAGCGCCTCGCCCTCCGTGCCGAGCCCCGCCGCGGGGCGCAGGAAGCTGAGGCCGCCGTCGTCCGAGACGCCGAAGAGGCTGGACTCCACCGCCGTGCCCCGGCTGGACGCCACCTCCGCCGTCAGCGAGTACGCGCCCACGGCCGCTCGCGCGCGGCCGGAGTAGAGCGTGTACGGCTTGCCCTCGCGTCCCTCGCGCACCGCCGAGAGGCCGAGCCGCGCGCCGTGCCACTCACCCCAGACCTCGGCGCCGGCCGTGTCGTTGGCGTCCGCCGTGCGCAGCGCCGCGTAGTCCACCACCAGCACCGGCTCGGGGGCCTCGGTGGGCGAGCCCGTGCGCAGCCAGGACTCACCCGCGATGAAGGACAGCGGCCGGGACAGGAGGATGCGGCCAGAGAAGTAGTCGATGTCGTAGTCGCGCCCGCGCACCAGGTGGCGCTCCGCCAGCGGAAGGCCGGTGACGCCATCGCGAATCTCCAGGCGCACCAGCTCGGAGCCCTCCGAGATGGACACCGCGCCGAGGTAGTAGAGGCTGCCGCCGGTGGCGCGCAGCTCCTCGTGCGCAGGCACCGCCGTGAGCATGCGGCTCGGGTCGGTGAGGCTTCCGCCGAAGACGTCCACGCCCGCTCGCGCCGTCGAGTCCGGCTGGGGCTTCGTCTTCAGCTCCGCGTAGGGGCCGAAGAGGGGCCGGTGGTAGCGGCCCACCTCGCTGTCCTGCACGAGGGCGCGGTACGAGCCCAGGCCGGCGCGGCCGTAATCCGGATGGCGGGCCTCCAGCCGCAGGCGTCCCTCCGGAGCATTCGGCGTGAGCGACACCGAGTCATCGCCCCACTCCACGGGCGTGAGGTCGATGTCCGGCACGCGCTCGAAGCGCTCGGGCAGGCGCACGCGGAACCAGTCCGGCAGGTCGGCGCCGTGCAGCGTGCGGCCGTCGGTGTCGCGCAGGTCCAGCTCGCCGACGAGCTCCACGTCGGACAGGCGCAGCTCGGCGTGCGCGGAACCCCGGCCGCGCAACTGCACGTCGCCATCGCCGGGCGCCCAGGTGGCCTCCACGTCGAGGAGGCCCACCGCGAAGGGCCTCGCGGCGGCGTCAATCTCCAGCGTCTCGTCGCGCGGCGGCTGGCCCGGTATCTCCAGGTGGAGCGGCACCGCGTTGCGGCCCGGCTCCAGGGCCACCGGCACCTCCACGCTGCCTTCCGGCCCCACCACCGTCTCGCCCTTCGGCGTGCGCACGCGCGTGCCCTCCGGGGCCGCCACGCGCAACTTGGTGGTGCCGCTGGCCGTCTGCTCGTCGCGCCCGGCCGGAAGCTGGAGCGAGCCCGCGGGCTCCATCGGACGCGGTGCCACCAGCCAGCCATCACCGCGGCGCACCACGTCCACGCGCTGGCGGAACAGTCGCACCGCGCCGTCCGGAGCGGTGGCGGTAATCGCCAGCGTGTTCTCTCCCACCACCAGCGGGACGAGCGCGCTCCACGCGCCATGCGCATCCACCGCCGCCCCGATGCCCGAGACGGTGACGCGGTCTCCCGGTGCCGCATTGCCGGCCACGCGGAAACGCACGGCGCCTTCGCCCGCGACGAGCTCCGCCACTGGCGGCGCGGACTCGTAGGAGAGTGCCAGCGGCGCCGCCAGCGTGGCCACGCCGCGCACGGCGAAGTCCTGGAGGACGACGGCGCCCCACGGCACCTCCACCGTGGCGGCCTCCGGGCTCACGCGGCTCGCGGCCGGCAGTGAGCGCGGGTCCACCCTGAGCCGATGACGACCCGGGCGCAGGTGCAGTCCACCCGTCGCGTCCGGCGCGCGGGAGTCCACACCGTTGAGGTGATAGCGGCCGTGGGCGTCCGTGCGCACCTCGCGGCCAGTGGTCAGGACGAGCCTCACGTCCGGCAGGCCCGGCTCGTCCGTGCCGCACAGCCCGTCACCATTCACGTCGCGGCAGACACGCCCGGCGATGGTGGAGGCCAACGACGCCGTATCGGACGACAGCGTCTGCGCCGCCGACACGACGGGCACGAGCAGCACGGCCGCGAGCAGCAGCGCCCCGAGCCTCATGGCCGCACCTCGGCCAGTGCCGTCACGCCCGTGCTCACGTCCGCCACGGAGACTCCCACCGGTCTCGAGGCCCGCACGGTGAAGGACGTGCGCCCGTCGTGGACCTCCTCATCCACGCGCTCGCCGCCGGACAGCGACACGTACACCTTGCGTCCCTCCAGCACCTGCCCGCGCGAGTCCTCCACCCAGTACGTCACGCGGGTGCCTTCCACCTTCAGCCTCACATTCACGGGGACTTCAGGCGCCAGCTTCACGACCTGCGACACGGCGGGCGGCACGAGCGGCCCGTCCAGCGGAAACACCGGCCCGTCCTCTCCGAGCACATAGACTGTCCGCGCCAGCCCCGGCCATACCCCATGCGTCACCTGCAGCGTGCCGGGCTTCGGCGGCCCCAGCCGCACCGTGCCGTCCGCGCCCGTCACCACCTCGTGCCCATCCACGCGCAGCGACTGCGACGGCACGGGCAGGCCCGCCAGGTCCGAGACGCCCGCGTGCAGCGCACCGCCCTCTCGCCACACGGAGATGCGCGCGGGCTCGCTCCCCGCGGGGCCCCACGCGCGCACGCCCACCGCTACCTCCTCCGCGTCACCTGTCGGCGCCGGCGTCCACGTGCTGGTGAACGTCCCCGGCGGAGACTCCACCGGCGGAGAGAAGCTCCCCACCGGAGCCCGAGGCTCCACCACCGCGCCGGGCCGGGGCCGGCCGAACGCATCTCGCGCCGTCACCTGCACGCCTGTCTGCGAGCCATGGTGGACCAGCGCCTCGGCCACGGACATGCCCACCTCGGCCACCGGCCCCTGCACCAACTGCAGCGACAACTCCTCACGCGAGCCCGTGCCACGCTGGGGCCACGCGGCGGTGATGCGCTCGTCGTCGGCCAGCGCACGGGGCGCGGTGTAGCGCCATTCCAGCAGGCCACCCTCCGCGCGCACCGGCCCCGTCAACGTCCCGTGCCGCGCCTGCGCCGTCACGCGTGCATCCTCCACCGGCTTGCCCAGCGGGTCGCTCGTCGCGCACACCAGCCGCGCCCGAGACGTCCCATCCGCCGGCAGCCGCTGCGGCTGGAGCACGCACGCGAGCCCGTCCGTGGGCGGCAGCATCAGGTCGATGGGCATGCGCCGCACGTTGCCCACGCGGTCCACCACGCGGCCCTGTCCCATCCGGTGCCCCGGCGGGACGATGATGGGCAGGCGGAAGCGCCCATCCGGCCCCGCCGCCACCGGGCCGAACGACGTGCCCGCGATGTCGATGGAAATCTGCGCGTCCGGCTCCGTCGTGCCCGGCAGCGTCACCGACGCCGCGAGCGGAACCAGCACGCGCCCATACGCGCCCTGGATGGACTGCGGATGCGGCCACGCGGAGAACGCCACCAGGATGGCCACCTCCGGGTAGCGCGTGTCCGGCAGCACGTACCGCGCCCGGTACGTCCCCGGCCCGGTCCGCTCCAGGCCCTCCACCCGGCCGATGCTCGCGCGCACCACCGGCGGCGCGCCGCTGTCATCCACGGAGCCGTCCGGGCGCTGCATGCGCACCGTGAGCACAGCCTCCTTGTCCCTGCCCTTCACCGGCGCGGCAGGCTCCAGCGCCAGCCGCACCTCCGTCGCCGGCGGGCCCACGACGTAGCGCGCCTGCGCCTCCAGCCCTTCCACCCGCGCACGCACCACCACGTCACGTGCGCCCGGCCGCGGCACCACCACGAAGGTGCGCAGCGGCGGCTGCTCCGGGCCGTCGCGCAATTCCGCGCCCTCGGCCACCACCGACGGAGCCACCAACGGCACCGGCGCGCCCGACGCGTCCTTGCGCACCACCGCCACGGCGAAGCCATCCGGCGCCACGGCGGACGAGGGCCCGAGTATCTCGAGCGTGTCCGCCCAGGCCGGGGCGCACAGAATCAGCAGCAGTGCTGAGTGGAGGAACCGGTTCAGGCAGCTCCCACTCTACAGGGCGCGGCCTCCGCGCCGAAGTTCCTTCCGCCGCACCACCACCACCGCCCGCCGGGGGGCCATCAGCCACACCGCCGTCAGCATCAGCCCCACCAGCGCCAGCGAGCCACCGCCCGCGCTGCAGCCGCCGGGAATCGGCCCCGCGCCACCCACCGCGCCGTCGTCCCCGGTGAAGGTCATGGATGACACCGTGGCCGACGACTCCGACTCGCAGACGGGCGGCATTCCGTAGACGCGGACGCGGAACCCGCTTCCCGGGTTTCCGGAGATCAGCGAGGTCAGCGTGTTGTTGCCGTCGGTGGCCATCACCATGCCCTTGGCGATGAGGGTTTCGTTGGGACTGAACTGGTCGGGCGTCACCTTCACGTGCCCGTTGAGCCACACCCAGCCGGACGAGGCCGGCGTGCCGTTGAAGCCGTTCTCCACGCAGATGACACCCACGCCCGAGCCGGTGAAGGCCTGCTCGGCGCCGTTGGGCGCGCCCGTGGTCCGCGTCAGGTCCATCGTGGTCAGCAGCAGCCAGTCCTGCGGCGAGTAGCAGACGTCGATGGGGAGCCGGTCCACCTCTTCAATCGGCCGGCACCGCGGCTGCAGCTTGAAGGTGAATGAGTGCACGTTGAAGTCGCCGTTGGAGGGCGCCGTCCACACCACGCGCACCGTGCCGTCCGCGGCCACGCTCAAGTCGTTGAGGTTCTCGTTCTCCGTCCCGCTCGTCAGCTGGTAGAGCGTCTGCGTCTTCAAGTCGTAGAGCACGATGTCGAAGTCGCTCTTCTCCGGCGCCCTGCGCTCGAAGGCCACCAGCGAGCCGCTGACGCTCGGGTTGGCGTCCATGCCCGGCAGCGCCAACCGCTGCTCCGCGCCGCCGCCCACTGGCTTCCAGTAGATGTCCCGGTCCGTCACGCCATCCACCGTGCGCGTGCTGGCGTAGACCACCACCTCGCCGTTGGTGTCCGGCTGCGACTCCTCGCCCTCGGCGCCGGTGAGCGCGTCCGTGGTGAAGCCCGCGCCGTTCCACCGCGCCTCCCAGATGTCGCAGTTCAGGCCCTGCGCGTCGCACTTGGCCCAGACCACCGTCTTCCCGTCCGGTGCCACCGCGGGCGTGCGGTCCTGCAGCGTGTCATTCGAGAGGCGGGTGAGCGTGCTCGTGTTCAGGTCGAAGGCGGCAATCTCCGCCTGCAGCGTGTTTCCGGTGTAGCCGAAGTCCTGCCACGCCACGGTGCGTCCACCAATGACCGCGGCGCGGCGGCTGCTGCCCGCCTCGGGTGCCAGTTCCACCGGCGCCGCGTCCGTGCCCACCGAGAAGGTGAAGATGGCGCTGGAGGTGCTGACGCGGGTGAACACCACCGTGTCGCCGCTCACGTCCGACACGAAGTCGAACGCGCCGTTGTTGGGGATGGCCGCGTCCTCGTCCGTGACCAGGTCGTGGTAGCGAATCTCGCTCGTGCCGCGGACCTCGCTCGTGTACGCGACGAGCGCGCCGCTGACATGTGGGTCCGTCTGGTCTCCGGGCCCGCTGTTGACGACCTTCGAGGTGCCGGAGACGGGGCGCGCCTCCATCTGCGCCAGGGCGAGACAGGGTGCGAGCGCGGCGGGGAGCAGCGAGGAAACCAGGGCCAGTGTCCGCAGCATCGGAAACGACCTCCCGGAGAGACCGAGACAACGACCCACGCCTGCACAAGGCACAGTGGACCCGGCATATCCGGTACTGGCTTCCCACGGCGGTCACGGCCGGCCGGACTTCAGGCCCCGCGGCTTTGCGCACCAGGACTTTCGCCCTGGATTGCCCTTGAACAGGAACGACTGCCGGTGAGTCTAGAGAGCGCTCTTGCCGAGGGTCAAGGCGCCCGCCCGCCTGCCCGCACGGCCCTCTACCGGGAATCGTTGTTTGCTTGATTCCAGATGTCCTGGGTGTCCGTTTTCAGGGGTGGCGGCGTCGTGTCGACAACAACGTCCTGCTTGTCCCTCTGTTCAATACGCCCCACTCCAACGGCGCGGACATCCACCGTGTTGCGGCCCTCGCGCAGGGCCACCTTGCGCTCGAAGTGACCCTGGGCGTCGGGCGTCACGGTGACGCCGTCCACCTCCACGCGGCTGCCGGGGTCCGTCTGGCCGCGCACGACGAGCTCGCGCTCGCGCCGGGTGCGGTCCACCGGCCAGTCCACCTTGAGCAGGAGGCTGCTGGGCACCTGCGCGGGCTCGGAAGGCGCCTGGCCGGGGCGGATGACGGACTGCTGGCCGGCGCGGACGATGACGACCTTGCCCTGGCCGAGCAGCGTCACCTCGCCCTCGCGCGTGCCCACCGCCACGGTGCCCTTGCCGTTGTTGCTCATGGTGAAGGCACCCGCCTGCTCCAGCTTCGCCACCGCGTCCGCGTTGGCCGCCTTCACCTCGAAGGTGTGGCGCTGGCCGCGGCGCACGACGGCCGTCGCCATACCGTTGCCGAGGAGGATGCGGGACACCGACTCCGTGAGCTGCTCGGCGGAGATTTCGGTGCCCGGGTCCATGCGCACTTCGATGGCCTCGCCGCCGACGAGCATCGCGTACGAGCCGTCCTGGGTGCGCACCTTCTCGTTCTGCCGCAGCGCCGTGCCCACCGTCGCCGGGTGCCACGTGCCGTCCGCGCCCAGCACCTCCACGGTGCCCGTCACCTCGGTAATCTCCAGCTTCAGCGGCTTCTTCTCGGCTGGCGCCGTCACGACGACGGGCGGCGGCGGAGGCGCGGGCGGCGGTGGCGGCTCACGCAGGAAGATGAACCACCCCACCGGCAGCGCCGCGAGGATCAGCACGAGGCCGACGAAGAAGGACGTCTGGCGTCGGGGTGGGTGGGGCTGGGTCATGGGCCGCCTCCCTTGCTATCACAGCCCGCGCGGGGCCCTCACGCCTTCGGCAGCGTCACGGTGAAACAGGCACCCTGCCCGGCTTCCGAGCGCACGTCGATGGTGCCATGTGCCTCCGTCACCACCCGCCACGCGACACTGAGGCCCAGCCCCACGTTGGACCACACGTCCTTGGTGGTGAAGAAGGGCTCGAAGATGCGAGGGCGGATGTGGGCGGCGATGCCCTTGCCCGTGTCCTCCACCTCCAGGAAGGGCCGGCCGTCGCGCTCGCCGGTGCGCAGGGTGAGGCGCCTGATGGGCGTCTTCAGCATCGCCGTGCGCGCGTTGGACAGGAGCGCCAGCACCACCTGGGACAGGTGTCCGGGGTCCGCGCGCACGCGGCTCAGTCCCTGTTTCAATTCCGTGACGAGGGTGATGCCCTCGCTGCGCGTCTGGTGCTCCGTGAGGCTGAGCGCGTCGCGCACCACCGCGTTCAGGTCCACGGGCCGCAGCTCCGCGCGCTCGCGCTGCTGGGAGAAGCGCAGCAGGTTCTGGGTGATTTCCTTGCAGCGCTTGGCGCTCTGCTCGATTTTCTGCAGCGTGCCCAGGTCCGGGTCACCCGCGTTGCGGTCCAGCATGAGCAACTGCACGTTGCCGAGGATGCCAGCCAGCGGGTTGTTGATTTCGTGCGCCACGCCCGCGCCGAGCTGCCCCACCGCGGCCAGCTTCTGCGCCTCCAGCAACTGGGCCTGCGCGGCCTTCAGGTCCGCCGTGGCCTCGTCCACGCGGGCGCGCAGGTCATCGTTCCACCGCAGCAGCTTCGCGCGGGCCGACTCCAGCTCCTCGCCCATGCGGTTGAAGGTGGTGGCCAGCTCGCTCAGCTCGTCCTGGCCGCGCACCGGCACGCGCTTGTCCAGCTCGCCGCGCCCGTAGGCCTCGGCGCCTTCCACCACCTCCGACAGCCGGCGGTTGAGGCGGCGGGTGAAGAGGGCGCCCAGCCCGAGCAGCACCAGGAAGGTCCCGCCGATGGAGAGCAGCACCGTGCGCCGCATGGCGCGCACCGGCGCCAGCGCGGTGGCCTCGTCCACCTCCACCACCACGTCGAAGCGCAGGCCCTGTGGCACGCGCGCCACGCTCACCCGCCGGGCCGGAGCCTCCATGCGGAAGCTGCGCACGGCGTCCGGCAGCGGCGCGGCGGGCGTGACGAGGTGCGCGACGAGCTCCGGCGCCAGCACCTTCATCCGCTTCTCCGGGTCCGAGCTGGCCAGCACGCGCCGGTCCTCGTCCACGAGGTGGATGTGGCCCAGGCCTCCGGCCGCGCGGCGCCGCAGCACCGTCTCCAGCGGGGTGAAGACCACCTCCGCCAGCGCGTAGGGCGAGCCCTCGCCTTCCGCCAGCTTCACCGCCACGGCCACCGCCGACTGTCCCTCGTCACCGTGCGCGTACGCGATGCCCAGCGCCGCCTGCCCCTTGCCACCGCCGCGCAGCGGCTGCACCGGCACCGACTTCACCAGCCGCTCCAGCCCCTCGGTGTGGAAGGCCGGGTGTCCGTCCATCGCCTGCGTCCGGAAGACGGGCGTGCCCACCGGATGGCCGTCCGCGTCCAGCTTCAGCACCGCGCTCACCGCCGGGGACTGGCCGTACAAGAGGCGCAGCCCGCCCGCCGTCTCCGCGTCGGTGGCGGACTGCCAGTCGAACAGCTCCGCGGAGCGGGCCAGCGCGTCCACCACCTCCATCAGCGAGGAGCCCACCGCCTCCGCGGTGGCACTGGCCTGGGCGCGCTGCGCGGCGTCGATACTGGCCGCGAGCTCGGCCTCGGCGCGCGAAAGCAACAGGAAGCCCACCGCGGCGAGGGGAAGCACCGTCGCGGCGAGCATGAAGAGGACGAGTTGCTGGTAGAGCCTCATCCGGCCACGGAGCGTACCACCCGCTCCCGGTCACTGCGGAGGAAGACGGAGCCGGCAATCGCCTTGGCCCGCTTCTTCATGTCCGCCGCGCGCCGTGCCAGCTCGGCGTGGTCCTGCGTGCCGTCCGTCATCACCGCCACCACGGACACGCTCATGATGGGGAAGCGCCGCTTCTCGCCGAAGCGGTCCTCCGCCTCGATGTGCCCGCGCTCCCTGTCCTGCCGGTCGTAGTAGAGCGGGATGATGCGGTCGAAGGTCTCAATCGCCTTCTGGCAGATGCGGTCCACCGACTCCGTCGAGGTGATGAACACGAAGTCGTCCCCCGCCACGTGGCCGAGGAAGTCTCCGGGCGCGCCCTCCTGCGCGAAGATTTCGCGCATCAAGTCACCCGTCTGCCGCACCACGCCGTCCGCCTTCGCGAAGCCGTAGTAGTCGTTGTAGGCCTTGAGGTTGTCCAGGTCGAGGTAGCAGAAGGCGAAGGGCCTCCGCGCCACCAGCCGGCGCTGCACCTCGCGCTCAATCGCCGTGGAGCCCGGGAGCTGCGTGGTGGGCGACGCGGACAGCTCCTGCTCCTTGCGCCGCATCACGCTCTCCACGCGCGCGCCCAGCTCCAGCGCGTCGAAGGGCTTGGTGAGGTAGTCGTCGCCGCCCAGCTTGAGGGCGCGGACCTTCGAAGACGTCTCCGCGCGGGCGGAGATGAAGATGACGGAGATGTGGCCGCTGGCGCGCTCGGCCTTGATTTCCTCCAGGAAGACGAAGCCGTCGCCGTCCGGCAGCGTCACGTCCAGCAGGACGACGTCCGGCCGGCGCTCGCGCAGGGAGCGGCGCCCCTCTTCGATGGAGCCCGCCGTCGCCACGTCGAAGCCGATGTTCTCCAGCACCTCGCGGCAGATGGCGGCAATCTTCACGTCGTCGTCCACCACCAGCACGCGCCCGTGGGCCGGGCCCGCGCGGCCGCGCACCAGCGAGTCCACCGTGGCCAGCAGCTTGTCCGGCGCCAGCGGGCGCACGAGGAAGGCGTCCGCCCCGGCGCGGAAGGCGCGCTGGCGCTCGTCGAAGGCGGAGGTGACGAGCAGCGGCGCGCGGCGCGTCTCCGGGTCATGCCGGAGGATTTCCGCCAGCCGCAGGCCGTCCACGTCCGGCAGCCGCACGGAGACGAGCAGCATGTCCGGGTGGTAGCTGCGCGCGGAAGCGATGCCCTCCTCGGCGTTGAAGGCCAGCCGCACGTCGTAGCCGCGCCCCATCATCAGGGCCTTGGCGATGTAGCCCACCTCGGGCTCGCCCTCGATGACCAGCACCCGGCCCCGGCTCTCCTTGCGGCGCGGCTGCGACACCACGCTCTCCTCGGAGTCTTCCGCCTGGCGCAGCTCGGGCGGCGGCTCGGTGGGCAGCACCGCCATGAAGCGCACGCCGTCCGAGCAGGGCTCGCACCAGATGCGGCCGCCGTGGGCCTCCACGATGTTGCGGCAGATGGCGAGGCCCAGGCCCGTGCCGCGTACGGTGCGGTTGGCCTTGGTGCGCGCCTGCTCGAAGCGGTCGAAGATGCGCTCCAGGCTCTCCTCGGCGATGGGGTCGCCGCTGTTCCAGCAGGAAATCACCATGTAGCCCGGCAGGCTGGAGGTGGCGTGGAGCTCCACACGCACTTCGCCGCCCTCGGGGGTGAACTTCACCGCGTTGTTGAGCAGGTTGTTGAGGACCTGGTTGAGCCGGTTGGGGTCCGCGATGGCCCGCAGCGGGTGCCGCGGGAGGACCGACCTCACCAGGATGCGCTTCTCGCCGAAGGCCGGCTGGTACTTCTCCACCACGCGCTGGATGAGCTCGTCGAGGTACGCCACCTCGAAGTTCATCCGCAGCCGGCCCTTGGCGAACTTCGACAGGTCCAGCAGGTCGTCGACGATGGAGTTGAGCTTCTCGGTGGAGTCCTTCGCCAGCGACAGGTAGCGGCGCTGCCGCTCGTTGATGTCGCCGGCCATGAAGTTGAGCACGAGGTCCAGCGCGCCGGAGATGGACGTGAGCGGCGTGCGCAGCTCGTGGCTCACCATGGAGACGAACTCGTCCTTGCGCTCCTCCAGGCGCTTCTGCTCGGTGATGTCGCGCAGCACCACGCAGACGCCGCGCAGCGTGCCGCGCGCGTCGCTCACCGGCGTCACCGTCACCTGCACGTGCCGGTCGAAGAGCTTCACCTCCTCGCGCAGCACCTGGTTGCCGCTGTACTCCCAGCCGCGCACCAGGTGGAAGGGCTGGAAGCCCAGCCGCTCCTCCATCATCCGCGTGGTGTGCGACTCCGGGTCGTCCTCCGCCTGGAGCAGCCGGCGCGCGGCGGGGTTCATCACCACGATGTCGTTCTTCTCGTCGGTGAGGACCACGCCGTCGGCCATGGACTCCACCATCCGCTCCATGCGGTGGCGGGCCTCTTCCTCCGCCGAGCGCAGGGACTGGATGGCGTCCGCCGTCTGGTTGGCCAGGACGTCCAGCAGCACGCCGTCGTCCTCGGTGAAGGCGTCCGGCCGCTGGCTGAAGAGGGACAGCATGCCCACCGGCCGCCCGCCGGCCACGAGATTCACCGTGAGCTGGCTGGGGTAGACGGTGGTGGCGCCCGCGTCCGGCGTCGTCGTGCCGGCCACGCGGGTGATGACGCGGTCCTCGGGGAGCGGCAGCCCGCTGCTCTTGCGGTACGCGCCGAGCATGGACTCCTTCACGCCCAAGAGCGCCTTCTCCCCCACCGTGCCATGGCAGCGCAGCCGCAGCGTGACGTTGCGCGACGAGTCCGGGGCGATGAGCGCCGCGCCGCAGTCGTACGGCAGCACGCGCGCGACGGCGATGAGCACCCGGTCGATGATGTTGTCGTAGCTGGCCGGGTCGTTGGCGGACGCGCGGCTCACCTCGTAGAGGACGAAGAGGGCCTCCACGCGCTGGTGGAGCTGGCGGATGAGCCGCTCCTTGTCGCGCCGCAGCTGCGTGAACTCGACCGCGTTCTTCACGGTGATGACGAGGTCGTTCACGTCCCAGGGCTTGGTGATGTACCGGTACACCTGGCCCTTGTTGATGGCCGCGATGATGTCCTCCGGGTCCGTGTACCCGGTGAGCAGCAGCGTGGTGACGTCAATGCCCTCCGCACGCGCGGTGGCGACCAGCTCGATGCCCGACATCTCCGGCATACGCTGGTCCGTGACGAGCACGTCCACCGTTTCCTTCCGAAGGATGTCGAGGGCCGCCGCGCCGTTCGACGCGGTCAGGACGCGGTACCGGCGCTGGAACATCCGCGTGAGGATGTCCAGGACGTCGGCCTCGTCATCGACGAACAACAGCGTGTGGCGGGGCTCGGACACGGCGGGCGGAATTGTACGCAAAGATCGTCAACCTGCCTCAAGTTGTGAGAAAGGCGACTGTTCAGCACGCACGCTGGGTGCGCGGGGGGACACCGAACGCATTGACTCTACACGTATGTTCAGGGAGAGTGGATACTGAAAGCCTGTTGCCTGGACGTCCGTGCCCCTGGCAGGACGACAGCCGAGGGAGGGTGCGCATGGAAGAGCTCACGGAACGCCAGCGCGAGATTCTCGCCTTCATCGTCAAGGAGACGGAGACGCGGGGCTTCCCGCCGACCATCCGCGAAATCGGCGAGCAGATGGACATCCGCTCGACCAACGGCGTGAACGACCACCTGAAGGCCCTGGAGCGCAAGGGCTACCTCAACCGCGGCGAGCAGCAGAGCCGCTCGCTGGTGCCCACCAAGCGGGCGCGGCTGGCGCTGGGCCTGGGGGCCAAGAAGGAAGCGGGCATGGTGGAGGTGCCCCTCCTGGGCAAGGTGGCCGCCGGCGCTCCCCTGCTCGCGCAGGAGAACATGGAGGACTCGGTCAAGATCGACAGCTTCCTGCTGGGCGGGGTGAATGGCCGCGAGGTCTTCGCCCTGCGCGTGAAGGGGCAGTCGATGATTGACGACGGCATCCACGACGGGGACTACCTCTTCGTGAAGAAGACGCCGGCGGCGCAGCCCGGGGACATCGTGGTGGCCCTCATCGAGGACGAGGCCACGGTGAAGCGCTACTACCCGGAGGGAGAGCGCATCCGGTTCCAGCCGGCGAACGCCACCATGCAGCCCATCTACGTGAGCCGCGCGGAGTTCCGCTCCACGATGATTCTGGGCCAGGTGGTGGGCGTGTACCGCAAGCTGCAGGGCGGGCGCGCTTAAGTCGGCCCGTCCAGCTTCGTGGAGACGATGGGGTCCTGCTCCGCGGTATGCCACGGGAGCTGGGGCCACCAGGGTGAGAGGGCCGGGGGCGACTCCGGCTCGACGCTCTGCCCGGGCCGGGGCATGAGCACGCGCTGATGGGACTTCGAGGCGGCCGCGAGCACGCGCTCCATGGGCTCCGTCCAGCCGTGGGGCGCGAGGCTGAAGAGGCCCCAGTGCACGGGCAGGAGCACACGCCCCCGGAGCTGCTGGTGGGCGAGCACCGCCTGCTCGGGGCCGATGTGCCAGTCCGGCCAGGCGCTGTGGTACTGGCCGACTTCAATCAGCGTGACGTCGAAGGGCCCGAGCCTGGCGCCGATGTCCTTCATGGCGGGGAAGAGGCCCGTGTCCCCGGAGTAGTACGCGCGGTGCTTGGGGCCGAGCAGCGCGAAGCCGGCCCACAGCGTGGCGTCCTTGTCGATGCCGGTGCGGCCCGAGGCGTGACGCGACGGCGTGCAGACGATGTCGAGGCCGGCGACCTGCGTGCGCTCCCACCAGTCGAGCTCGACGATGCGCGCGAGGGGCACACCCCAGGCTTCCAGGTGCGCGCCGACGCCGAGCGGGACGATGAAGGTGGTGTCCCAGTCCTTCATGGCCACGAGGGTGCGGTGGTCCAGGTGGTCGTAGTGGTCATGGGAGATGACCACGGCGTCGACCTTGGGCAGCTCCGTCAGCGCGACGGGCGGCGCGTACCACCGCTTCGGGCCGGCCCAGGTCAGCGGCGAGGCCCTGTCGCTCCAGATGGGGTCCGTGAGCACGCGGGCGCCGTCAATCTCGATGAGGGTGGACGAGTGCCCGAACCACGTGACGCGCAGGCCGGTGGCCGGGGGCGTCTCCCACCGGTGGCGGTCGCCGGTGACGGTGGGGAGTGGAAGCTCGGTGGGGCTCGAGACGGGGCTCGCGTTGAACATCGACGTGAGCGAGCGGGACCAGTCGTTGAAGAGCGGCTGCGGGTTCTCGAAGTGGCCGTCCTGCCACTGCGGTGAGCGCTGCATCCGCGTGAGGCGCGCGCCTTCCGCACGGCCACCGAAGGCGGGCCAGGCGCTGACGAGCGTGCCGGCCAGCGAGAGGGCCACGAGCGCTCCCGTCCACTTCGCCGCGCGAGCGAGGCCGCGTCTCGGATTCGAGGACTTCACAGGTGTTCTCCAGAGGGCGTGGTCATTCGGGCCGACACCCGTCCCTCGTCGGGGAGCGCGGGCACTGTGTTGTAAGAGGCCGCGCGCCGGATTGCTTCATCAAGCGCCCGGAGGTCCGGCTCACGGGCACTTCTTCACTCCGGCATCGGCCGCGGTGACGCGGGCACACGCGGCCTGCTGCACGGCGGCGTCCTTCAACTCCTTCGCCAGCCGGGCCGTGGTGAGCTGCAGCCCGGTGTCCTTCACGTTCTCCTGCTCCCCGCTGAGGCTGGCGAGAATCTTCAGCGCGTCCGGCTTGCGGTCCAGCTGCGCGAGCAGGTCGGCCAGCTCGCGCATTTCACGCAGGTCCTTGCCGGACACGGACTCCAGCGCCGCGTTCAGCTCATCCATCGCGCCCGCGCGGTCCTGCATGGCGAGGTGGATGCGCGCGAGCGCCACGTGCACCACGGCGCGGTCCTTGATTTTGAGCGACTCCTTGTACGCGGAGATGGCGTCCCCGGGCTTGTCCATGCGCAGGTGGATTTCCCCCACCAGCTCCCAGAGCGTGGGGTCCGTGCGCGAGCGGCTCGCGGCGTCCTTGTAGGCCGCCAGCGCCTCCGTGAGCCGGCCCGCGCGCACGAGCGCGTCGCCCAGCGCGGACAGCACCTCGGTCGTGCGCACGCCCTGCCCCACCGCGCCGTCCGCGAGCGTAATCACCTCGTCGTTCTTCCCCTGCTGGTTCAGCACGTCCACCGCGCGCATCACGAGCATGGACTTCGACTCCCCCGAAGCGGCACCGGCGGCGAGCGTGAAGTGGCGCACGGCCTCGTCCTTCTCGCCCTTCTTGAGGTGCAGCTCCCCGAGCGATTCGAGCGCGTTGAAGTCGTTCGGATACAGCGCGATGGCCTTGCGCAGCGAGCTCTGGGCCTCGGGCACCTTGCCGAGCTGCGCCTGGATGAAGCCCAGGCGGCTCCAGTTGGTGGAGCGCTTCGGGTCGAGCTTGATGGCCGCCTCGAACTCGGTGAGCGCTTCGTTGATGCGGCCCATCGACAGGTAGACCTCGCCGCGCGCGGCGGGCAGGCGCGGGTCGTTGGGAGCAAGCTGCTTCATCGCCTCGAACGAGGCGAGCGACGACTCGAATTGTCCCTGGAGGTACTCGGCGGTGCCCTTGAGGTAGAGCCCTTCCGCATGGTCCTTGGGGCTGATGCTCGGAGGGCCGTCGTCACACGCGACGGCGGCGAGCAGGACGAGCAGGGGCAGGACGCGCAGGCGCGGCGACATGGAGGCTCCGACTCTCAGAAGTGGTAGGCAATGCCCGCGTTGAGGTCCAGGTTGAGGCCATCGCCGAGCTTCGAATCCGCGAGCCCCATCACAGCCTGCGCGACGTTGGTGCCGGCTTCAATCTGGAAGCCCACGTGGCCGGCGACGAGGTACTCGAGGCCGGCGAAGCCGACGACGGTGGGCAGCGGGCCGGTGGACTGGAAGATGCCGAAGTCGCCGAAGGACAGCTGGATGCCGAGGCCGAAGCCCCAGTAGGGCCGCAGTGGCTTCTCGACGTTGTGGTAGTGGCGGAGGCCCACGACGCTGGGGAGGACGTTGAGCCCGCCCTTGGCGCCCTCGGTGTTGGAGTGCACGTAGGTGAAGCCCACCTGCACGAAGCCCACCCACTCGGGATGGAACCAGTAGCCGACCTCCAGGTCGGCGCCCGGGTTGAGGGTGGAGAGCTTGTCGATGAAGTTGTTGTTGATGCGCAGGCCGAGCAGGAGACCGCCGCCGCCCGTCAGGGGCCCTCCGAGCAGCGGACGGCCCGTGCCGGGCTCCTCCGGATTGACGAGCGCGGCGCGGAGCTCGTCGGCGACGACCTCGGCGGTGCGCAGGAGGACGTCGGCCTCGGGAGCCTCGGCGCGAGGCCTGGCCAGGCTGCGGCCGCCGAGGGTGTCCACGAGGCTGGCGGTGAGGAGGTACTGGTCGCCGAAGCGGTCCAGGCGGCCGGTGATGATGTAGCGGGCGCCGGTGATGGAGGACAGTTCCTGGAGGCACGCGCCGCGGTCACACGACTTGATGCCGAGGAGCTGCTGCTGGTGCTCGGCGTCGAGCACGAGCTCGATGTCGCGCTGCGAGAGGACGCGCAGGCGGGGAGACTCGGCGAGGCGCGAGGCGATGAGGGACGTGATGCCGGGCGCGGAGTCACGGGCGGACTCGTTGGACTCGAGCATCAGCACCGCGACGACGAGGGACTCCTTCTCGGGCTGCGCGGGCGTCTGCACCGCGGCCGTGGGCGTCTCCGCCGCGGAAGGAGCCACGGGGGCCGACGCGGGAGCAGACGTTACGGACGCAGCGGGCGGAGCACTGCCCTCGGCGGGCGGAGTCTGCGCGCGGGCAGCCGAAGTCACGAGGACGCACAGGGAAACAAGCAGTGGGAGGGAGCGCGGCACGGCGCGGGACTCTACCCCTACCCGGGCCCCGCACGGAGCAACCGGACACGTGTCGTCAGACGAGCAGCCCAGCAGGCGACCGCCCCGCCTCAGGACGACGGCATCGGCCCGAGGTAGTCGAGCGGGTCCACCGGCTTGCCGTCCAGGCGCACCTCGAAGTGCAGGTGCGGCCCGGACGTCTTGCCCGACTCGCCCACCGTGGCAATCACCTGCCCCGGCAGCACCCGCTGCCCCGTGCGCACGCGCAAATCCCGGTTGTGCGCGTAGAGGGTAATCAGCTGGTTCGAGTGCTCCACGATGACGATGTTGCCGTACCCGCGCTGCTCGCCCGCGTAGAGCACCGTGCCCTGCTGCGCCGTCTTCACCGGGCTGCCCGCGGGCGCCGCGAGGTCGATGCCGTCGTGCGGCTCCTTCCCCTTCTTCCCGAACCGCCCGTACAGCACGCCCTTCAACGGCCAGTCCAACATCCCCTGCGTCGCCAACCGGGGACGCGAGCCCGTCCCCGGACGCGGCGCCGGCCTGGAGCGCGAAGGCGGCTCCTCACGCCGCGCCACCACTGGCACGCCGCGCCTCGGTGTCCCCTCGGTGGACGTCCGCACCGGCTCCGGGTCCGCCTCGGCCAGCACCTCGTGCTCTTCCGCGGGGGCGTTCCGCTCGATGCCCGGAATCGTGAGCTCCTGCCCCACCGCGAGCGTCCACGGCGCCTTGATGCCGTTGGCCGCCCCCAGCTCCTCCACCGTGAGGCCGTACGTCTTCGCGATGCGGTACATCGTCTCGCCCGGCGCCACGCGGTGGCGCACGGACACCAGCTCCGGCTCCGGGTGCGCGGACCTCAGCGCGAATGGCAGCCCGCTCTTCCCCGAGGACGAGGACACCGGCGCCGCGGAAGACGCGCCGGCGGGCTCCGCCTCCTTCGCGTCGCCCACCGGCATCCACTCCGTGTCCGGCGGAGGTGCGGCCGCCCGGGGCCCCGCGCAGCCGGCGAACAGCACGGCCACGAGCAGCACCCGGAGCGCCCCACCCGCTCGGCTGGACACGGACCCACGCAACGCTAGGCACCGTCCGGTTCGTGCCGCGCGTAGCCGTCGAGCTTCCACCCCGCGAGCTCGTCCTTCCGCCCGTGGTCCGTCAGCTCGAAGTGCAGCGGCGTCACCGAGATGCGCTTGTCCAGGTGCACCGCGTTGCAGTCGCTGCCCGGGATGTCCTCGTGCTGGTACTCGCTGCCGCCAATCCAGTAGTACTTCCGGCCCCGCGGGTCGACCTTCTCCACCACCTCGTAGCCGTAGGTGTGCCGGCCCTGGCGCGTGACGACGTAGCCGTCCGGCTCCACCCCACCGGGGATGTTCACGTTGAGGAGCATCCTCGGAGGCAGCGGACGCGCCAGCGCGCTCGCCACCAATGAGCGCGCGAAGCGGGCCGCCGGGCCGAAGTCGAACTGCCCCCGGGCCACGAGGCTGAAGGCGATGGCCGGCACCCCGAGGAGCGCCCCTTCCATCGCCGCCGCCACCGTCCCGGAGTACATGACGTCCTCGGCCAGGTTGGCCCCGTGGTTGATGCCGGAGACCATGATTGCCGGGCGAGCATCCTTCAGGAGGTGGTTGATCGCCAGATAAGCGCTGTCCGCGGGCGTCCCGTCCACGGCGAACCACCGCTCGCGCACCTCCTTGATGCGCAGCGGCCGGTGCAGGGAGATGGCGTGAGAGGCCGCGCTCTGCTCGCGGTCCGGCGCCACCACCCACACCTCTCCCAGCGGCGTCACGGCGTCCACGAGGGCCTTGAGGCCCTCGGAGAAGTAGCCGTCGTCGTTGGAGACCAGGATGCGCGGTTTCTTGTCGCTCACAGGCTTACTTCTTCTGCGCCAGGGCGCGGAAGACGGACTTGCCAGCGTAGCGGGCCGCCGCGCCCAGCTCCTGCTCGATGCGCAGGAGCTGGTTGTACTTGGCGATGCGGTCCGAGCGCGAAGCCGAGCCCGTCTTGATCTGCCCGCAGTCCAGCGCCACGGCGAGGTCCGCGATGGTGGTGTCCTCCGTCTCGCCGGAGCGGTGGCTCATCACGGACGTGTAGCCCGCCTTGTGCGCCATGCGCACCGCGTCGAACGTCTCCGTCAGCGAGCCAATCTGGTTCACCTTCACCAGGATGGAGTTGGCCGTGCCGCCCTCGATGCCGCGCGCCAGCCGCTCCACGTTGGTGACGAAGAGGTCGTCGCCCACCAACTGCATCTTGTTGCCCAGCGCGTCGGTGAGCTTCTTCCAGCCATCCCAGTCATCCTCCGCCATGCCGTCTTCGATGGAGATGATGGGGTAGCGCTCGGACAGGCCACGGTAGTAGTCGAGCAGCCCGGACGAGTCGAACTCCTTGCCCTCGCCCTTGAGCTTGTACTTCTTCGAGCCCTTGTCGAAGAACTCGCTGGCCGCCACGTCCAGCGCGAGGAACAGCTGCTCGCCGGCCTTGAAGCCCGCCGAGTCGATGGCCTCCATGATGAGCTTCAGGGCCTCCTCGTTGGCCGGCAGGTCCGGGGCATAGCCGCCCTCGTCACCCACGCCGGTGGCCAGCTTGCGGCCCTTGAGAATCTTCTTCAGCGCGTGGAACACCTCCGCGCCCCAGCGCAGGCCCTCGGAGAAGGACGGGGCGCCCGCGGGCACCACCATGAACTCCTGCACGTCCACGCGGGTGTCCGCGTGCGCGCCGCCGTTGAGGATGTTCATCAGCGGCACCGGCAGGGTGCGCGCCTGCGCGCCGCCCACGTACCGGTACAGGGGCAGGCCGTGCGCGTCCGCCGCGGCGCGGGCGCAGGCCATGGACACCGCGAGGATGGCGTTGGCGCCCAGCTTGCCCTTGGTGGGCGAGCCGTCCAGCTCCAACATCTTCTGGTCCACGGCGAACTGGTCCGCCGCGTCCATGCCCACCAGGGCCGGGGCCAGCACGTCGATGACATTCCTGACGGCCTTGCGCACGCCCTTGCCCAGGTAACGGCCCTTCTCGCCGTCACGCAGTTCAATGGCCTCGTGCTCGCCAGTGGATGCGCCGGAGGGCACCGCCGCGCGGCCCCGCGAGCCGCCCGTCAGGAGGACCTCGGCCTCCACGGTGGGGTTGCCACGGGAGTCGAGCACTTCACGCGCAAGAATCTGAGCAATCTCGGTCATAGGCGGCCGTTTCTAGAGGAGGGCCCCGGAGCGGGCAAGCATGCTCGCGGCTGTCACTGCTACAGTGTCCACCCGTCGAATGCCGCCCAACCGCCGCAATGCCCCCAAGGGGCCCGACCCCCTCCTCGCCCAGCGACGCCGGGGGGCGCTGCTCGGCCTGGCCGTCGGCAACGCCCTGTCCGTGCCCACCGCGCACCGTCCCCTCATGGCCGTGCCCTTCCCCACGCGCGCGGAGGGCCCCTACCTCAAGCTGATGGGCGGGGGGCCGCACGAGCTGCGCAAGGGCCAGGTGACGGAGGAGGTCCAACTGGCGTGTTGCCTCGGCCACAGCCTCAGGGACTTGAGGCGCTATGACGCCGCGGACGCGCTCCGCCGCTACCGCGCCTGGCAGCCGCACGCCTTCGACGTCGGCGAGCCGATGAAGGAGGTGCTGGAGGAATGCCAGAATGGCGTGCCGCTGGGCGCCGGCCGCCGCGTGTGGCTGAAGGCCTTCCGCCGTTCCGCGGACCCCGGGAGCCTGGCGCGCACCGCGCCCCTGGGCGTGTACCTGGCGGGCGACACCGCCGCGCGCACCCAGGCCTCGCTGGAGGACTCCGCCCTCACCCACTTCGACCCGCGCTGTCAGCTCGCCTGCGCGGCCTTCAACGCCGCCATTGCGCGCGCCGTCACCAGCGGCGCGGAATTGAAGGCGGAGGACCTCCTCGTCGCCGCCGAGTCCGGGCTGCTCGTGGCGGGCGCGGCGCTCGGGCGCTCCGCTCCCGACTACGTCCAGGAGGTGGCCCAGGCCTCGGCCTTCCTCCGCGAGGACCTGACGCTGGCCCGGCAGGAGGACCCGTGGCTCTACGGCCCGGAGCTGCACCTGCACCGCCCGACGCACGCCGTGCGCGTCGCCTTCAGGCTGGCATTCTGGGAACTACTGCACGCCCCGAGCGCGGAGGCCGCGCTGCTCGACGTCGTCCACCGGGGCGGTGACACGGAGGCGCACGCGACGATTACCGGCGCGCTGGTGGGCGCCTTCCACGGCGAGGAGGCCCTGCCCGCCGAGTGGCGCAAGGGCGTGCTGGAGGCGCTCGCCACGGTGAAGGGGCCCCTCTGGGACGTGTACCACCCGAGGCACCTGCTGGCGCTCGTCGCGGCGTGAGAGGCCGGGCCCCAGAATGCGCGAAGCCCGCGGGGGCTGTCCTCTGGAGAGGACTCCCACCGCGGGCCCGGTGACACGTCGCGGCCGGAGGGCCGCGCGTTGGATTCAGGACAGCAGGTCGATGACCACCACGCCCCGCTGCGGCTTCTCTTCCTCGGTCTCCGTGCGGCGCCGGGGACGGTCGTCAGGAGCGGGCAGCGGCAGCTCTACCACCGGCCTCTCATGGTCCTCCCGGCGGCGCTCACGTCGCTTGATTTCTTCGATGATGAAGGCGTCGAGCATGGGTCTTCCGTCTCCCTCAGCCTACGTACCCCGATGTACGCCCGCCGTCCCGCCCCAATACCACTTCCACCACTCTCAGATGCAAATTAAGAACCCCGGTTCCTCAACGGGTACGTTTGCAGCCATCTCGCACGGTTGCTCGTCCGCCACCCGACATCCAGGCCAGGGCAACCCTGGCGCGAATGTCATGGAAGTCGAAAATCCGTCCAGGACGATGTTCATTCTAATGCCCTCGAAATAGCCCGCAAGCAGCACAACCCGTGCGCATACGAGGGCCATTCGGGGTGCCAACGCACCCGCCCGGAGGGGCCGCCTGCCCGGCTGCTCTGGGTGGGCATGGCGGCCTGCGTCAGGACGTCCTTCGCGACCTGGGTGGGGTCTTCAGGCCCCTTCAGCCCGACGCTTGAAGGCGTCCAGCATCTTGGGGAGCGAGGTATCCACCAGGGCATTGACGATGGCCTTGGGTACCAGCAGGCCCAGGGCCATCTCCACGTTGTAGGTGGCGCGCGTCTTGCCCTCGCCCTCGGGCTCCAGCGTCCAGCTGCCCTTGTTGTCCTTCATCATCTCGCCCTCGATGAAGGACCAGGCCATGCGGCGGGGGCGCTCCTCCGTGACGCGGATGGAGTAGCGGATGGTCTTCATGACGTCGACCTTGTAGTGGACGTCCACCGTGTTGCCCTGCCGGTTGGCGGTGCGGATCTCCTTCACCTCGGGCAGGAACTCCGGGTAGCGCTCGTACTGGGTGATGACGTCGAAGACCTTCTCGACGGGAGCATTGATGACGATGGTCCGCGTGGCGCCAGGCATGGGTGACTCCGTCTCCGGATGGCGTGCGCGTTGCGCACGACGGGTGAGAAGCGTGGGGGCCTCGAAGCCTAGAAAGCGTACCCCGGCTTCTTGTCGAACTTGTGCAGGGACTGGATGAACCGCACCGTGCCCGTCTTGCTGCGCATGACGACGGAGTGCGTCTCGCAGCCGCCGCCGAAGAAGCGCACGCCCTTGAGGAAGTCGCCGGACGTGACGCCGGAGGCGGCGAACATCACCTCGCCCTTCGCCAGCTCCTCGGCCGTGTAGATCTTGGACATGTCGGTGATGCCCATCTTCTTGGCGCGGTCGATTTCGCCCTGGTTGCGGGGGACGAGCCGGCCCTGCATGTCACCGCCGGTGGCGCGCATGGCGGCCGCGGCGATGACGCCCTCGGGGGCGCCGCCGATGCCCATCAGCACGTCCACGCCGGTGCCCTCGAAACAGGTGGCGATGGCGCCGGCCACGTCACCGTCCTCGATGAGGCGGATGCGGGCGCCCGCGGCGCGGACCTCCTTGATGAGGTCGGCGTGGCGCTCACGGTCCAGCACCATGACGGTGAGGTCCTCCACGTAGACCTTCATCTTCTCCGCGATGGCGCGGAGGTTCTCCGTGGGGGACTTGCGCAGGTCGATGGCGCCGCGGGCGCGGGGGCCCACCGCCAGCTTCTCCATGTACGTGTCCGGCGCGTTGAGCAGCCCGCCCTTGCTGGACATGGCGACGACGGAGATGGAGCCCGGGCGGCCGTAGGCGCACAGGTTGGTGCCCTCGAGCGGGTCCAGGGCGATGTCCACCTCGGGGGCGCCCTCGCCGCGCTTGCCCACCTTCTCGCCGATGTAGAGCATGGGCGCCTCGTCGCGCTCGCCCTCACCGATGACGACGGTGCCGTCAATCTGGAGCGCGTCGAAGGCGCGGCGCATGGCGTCCACCGCGGCCTGGTCCGACTCGTTCTTGTTGCCGCGGCCCATCAGTCGCGCGGAGGCGATGGCCGCCATCTCGGTGACGCGCACGACCTCCATTGCCAGGTTGCGATCCATGTCTGTGCTCCTTGGGTATTCCTGAAGGTTCAGGTGGAAGTGGAGGAGCCCTGGGGAGGCTCCAAGGTTGTGAGCAGCCGGCGCATGACGTCCGGCATGCGGGTGGGCTTGCCGTCGCGCCCCACGCAGGCGTGCAGGGTACGGCCGGTGCACAGCAGCGTGCGCGGCTCACCCTCGCGGAAAAGCTCGTAGGTGAACACGATGGACGCGCGGCGCAACTCGCTCACCGTGGGGCGGATGACAATCAGGTCGTCGTAGCGGGCGGGGGCGCGGTACTGGCAGCTCGCCTCCACGACGGGGAGCTGCGTACCGGAGCGCTCCAGCTCGGCATAGCTGCCGCCCATCGCGCGGAAGTACTCGCTGCGGGCGAACTCGAAGTAGCGGAAATAGTTCGCGTAGTAGACGACACCCATCTGATCGGTGTCGCCGTAGATGACGCGAAGCCGGGCCTCGACCATGAGGTGTTCGACCGTAACAGGGCGGTGTTCGGCGTCCAAGCAGTCGCGCGGAATGTTGGTTGCCTCCCACCGTGCCGACAGGGCAGCTTCTAATACGAATGATTCGCACGCTCGCGTTGGTGATGCTCCTGGCCGCCCTGCCCGCCTCGGCGAAGCCGCCGCGGCTCACGCTGTTCATCACCGTGGATGCGCTCGGTAGCGACGTGCTGCTGCGCAACAGGCCCCGGCTCCAGGGCGGCCTGGGGCAGTTGCTGAACGCGGGCGCCTTCTACCCGTACGCGCGCTATGGCTACGCCAAGTGCCGCACCGCGCCGGGCCATACCACCCTCTCCACCGGGGCCAATCCGTGGCGGCATGGAATCACGGACAACCGGTGGGTCGACCGCGCCACCGCGAAGCCGGTGAATTCCTTCATGGACCCGGCACACCCGGTGCTGGAGGTGCCGCTGGCGCCGGGGCAGGACGCGAGCCCGGCCAATCTCCTGGTGGAGACGCTGGCGGACCGGCTCCGGGTGGCCACGCAGGAGCGCGGCAAGGCGGTGGCGGTGTCGCTCAAGTCCCGCGCGGCCATCGCCCTGGCGGGGCGGCTGGGGCAGGCGTGGTGGTTCGACGACAACGTGGGGAAGTTCGTCTCGGGCACCTGGTACACGAAGGAGTTCCCCGCGTGGGTGAAGGACTTGAACGCGCGGAAGCTGCCGGAGTCCTACTTCGGGAAGAAGTGGGAGCTGTCGCGCCCGCGAGCGGAGTACGTGGGCGAGGATGACCGGCCCTACGAGGCGGAGGCCTACGGCCTGGGCCGCACCTTCCCGCACCCGCTGGACGGAGGGCTGCCGTCGCCGGGGCTGACGTTCTACCGGGCCTTCGGCGTGTCGCCGTACTCGCACGAGCTGTTGGTGGAGGCGGCGAAGGCGGCGCTCGTGGGCGAGGGGCTGGGGCAGGACGACGTGCCTGACTTGCTCGCGGTGAACATCAGCGGGACGGACCTGACGTTCCACGAGTTCGGTCCGTACTCGTGGGAGATGCAGGACACGCTGGTGCGGCTGGACAAGGCGCTGGGAGACCTCATCGCGGCGGCCGAGCGCGCGGCGGGAGGCCGGGCCAACCTGGTCATCGCGCTGGCGGCGGACCACGGCGGCGCGGCGGCCCCCGAGCAGTGGGCGGCGGAGGGCCTGCCGGCGCAGCGGGTGAACCCGACGGCGCTGTCGCAGGCGCTGACGCAGGAGCTGCGCAAGCAGTTCGGCGGCGACGTGACGGCGACGCTGGAGGAGCTGGACGTGTACCTCTCCGGCAAGACGCTGGAGGGAGGCAAGGTGGACGGCGCGGCGGTGCGGCGCGCGGCGGCGGCGTGGCTGGCGAAGCAGCCGTCGGTGGTGACGGCGGTGGCGAGGGATGACCTCTTCACCGCGCCGGATATCGCGGGGCAGCTCGGGCCGCTGCGCAAGGGCTACTACCCGGAGCGCGGCGGGGACGTGCTGTTCCTGCTCAAGCCCTTCCACCTGCTCTACGCGGACGAGGCAGGCACGAGCCACGGCACGCCGTACGCGTATGACTCGCAGGTGCCGGTGGTGTTCGCGGGCAAGGGCATCAAGCCCGGTACGTACCTGACGGAGATGGACCCCGTGGACGTCGCGCCCACGCTGGCCGCGCTGATGGAGATGGGCGCGCCCGCTTCCGCGGAGGGCAAGCCGCGCGCGGAGGTGCTGACGGGCAAGTGAGCTTCAGGGGCCCCGGAGTCGGGGCCCGTGCGGCACTTCCCTGCCGCGGCCGTCCATTGCAATCGAGATTCAATTGACATTCGATTGCGGACGAGCATCCAGAGGCCTCATCCATCCGGCGGTGGGCCGTGCTTCGTCCCGCCTGATGCGGGCGGTGTCGTGGGCTCCTCGTGCCAGGCGAGGAACCGGCGCGCGGCGAGCAGGAGGACGAAGCCCACCGTGCACAGGAGGATGTCGAGCGCCTGCAGGTCGGGCTTGAGCATCTTGCGCGCAATCACGAACGCGAGGAGCTCGAGAATCGCAATCAGGTCGTGCGTCACCAGGGTGCGCGCCAGCTCGACGCCGATAACCAGCAGCAGCACCCGGTAGATGGCCTCGTAGAGCGTGTCCGAGTTCCCCCAATCCATGGCCCGCATCGCGCCCACGCTCTGCCATGCGAACACGATGACCGCGGCGAGGATGGCCAACGCGAGCGCGCGCTCCATCACCGCGGCGATGTTCCGGGACCACCGGATGGCCGGCCTGTCCATGCGGGCAAAATAGCCACTCACTCCCGTGACGATGCGTGCGCGCCAGCCCTGCTGGACGGCGCTCCGTAATCACGCCTGCTCGCGCTCCTCGCGAGCCGTCGAACGCCTCTCCGCCTCGCCGGTCCCTACATGGAATTTCCGGATGGGTCGGTGACACCCTGGCCGCGCTTCATCCTCCAGTTAACAAAAACAACGGGAGTTCCGAATGCGTGGGAATGTGGCGCGGAGTTTCGCGCTCGCGGTGCTGTCGCTTGCCTCCCAGGCCCCCGCGGCCATCAGCAAGGACATCGTGGCCGGAGACCGCCGCAGCGCGGCCACCGTGCAGTCACAAAATGCCTATGCCAGCTACGTGTCACCGGCGGACAAGGTGGTGCACGTCAGCACGGCTGGCAATGACTCCACCGGTGACGGCAGTGCGGCCCGCCCCTGGCGCTCGGTGGTGCGAGCGGTGCGCGGCCTGCCTGCCGGTTCCACCGTCTACGTCCACGCGGGCACCTACGAGGCCGTGCAGGTGGACCTCGCCTCCGTGTCCGCGCTCGACGGCACGGCCACCGCGCCACTCACGATTCGCGGTGCTCCGGGAGAAGCGAAGCCCGTGCTCAAGGGCACCGGCACCGCGCCCATCTTCCGCCTCAACCGGCGCTACTGGATTCTCGACGGCCTGGAGCTGGACGGCCGCTATGGGCGGTCGCACACCGTGCTCTTCCGCTCGGACCACCTGACGCTGCGCAACAGCCTGGTGCGCGACTCCTCGCTGGACGCGCTCAACGTGCAGGCCCAGTACGTCCTCATCCAGGGCAACGAGATTCGCAACACCTTCGAGCACACCGCCGGAAGCGCCCGCGGCGTGGCCTGCACCACGCACGCGGACTGCTCCACGGGCAGCTTCTGCAAGCCCGAGTACGACGCGTCCAACGTCCTGCGCCGCTACTGCCGCGAGCGCGATGACGGCCACGCCATCGTCGTGCTGTCGGACTCGCAGGGCGTGCTGGTGAAGGGCAACACCATCCATGACAACACCGGCGACGGCCTCCAGTGCGCGGGGCCCGTCTACGGCTACACGCCCGGCGCGCGGCCCGCGGACATCACGCTGGAGGACAACGACATGTTCACCAGCCCGGCCAACTACGGCGTCGTGGAGGAGGCCGCGGACATCAAGGACTGCGACTTCATCACCCTGCGCCGCGAGCGCTACCACAGCTTCCGCGCCTCCAAGGACAGCAGCGGCACGCTCCGCAGCGGCGGCACCGCCATCTTCCACTTCAGCGCCCAGGGCATCCGCGTGGAGGACTCCGAAATCTCCGACGCCTGCATGGGCCTGGGCATCGGCAACAGCGCCACCGACACGGTGGGCAACATCGTCGTCGCCCGCACCCGCTTCCACCACCTCTACTGGGGTGAGAAGGGCTGCGGCAGCACCGGCACCTCCGGCACAGCCATGTACGTCGAGCGCCTGGAGGGCGGCGACTTCTTCCACAACACCATCTCCAACGCGGGCCGCATGGGCGTCGTCGTCTCCAGCGCGGGGTGGACGGTGCGCAACATGGACTTCTGGAACAACGTCGTCTCGCTGTCCGCGCCCGGCTCGCGGTGGCTCGTGGTGGACGGGCACTACCTCGTTGACTTCGAGTCCGACGGCAACCTGTTCTCCCATACCGACGGCTCCGGCGCGCACCTCACCTGCGACTTCTCCCAGGGGACGAAGGACCTCACTGGCTGGCGCAGCAGCACGTGCGCCATCGGCGGCCTGGCGCTGAGAGACCCGGCGAGCTCCATCGCGTCTGCGGCCTTCACCTCGGAGTCGGCCGGTGACTTGACGCTCCAGTCCACGTCTCCCGCGGTGGACAGCGCGCTGAACAACACGGGCGCCACCTTCTGCGGCAACGGGCCGGATAAGGGCGCGCTGGAGCGCTGCTCGACGACGACTCCGCCCCCTTCCGGTGGCAACGTGCTGTGGCAGCAGCAGACCGGCACGTCCTCGGACGAGTACGGCTACGGCGTGACGGCGGACCCGAATGGCGGCACGTATGTGGTGGGCTACTCGCTGGGCGCGTTCGACTACGACAACCAGGGCGGCCGCGACGCGGTGATTCGGCACTACAGCGCGTCGGGCACCCGGGACTGGGGCCGGCAGTTGGGCGGCACGGGTGACGACCACGCCTACGGCGTGGCGGCCACCACGACGGGCGTCGTCATGGGCGGCAACGCGACGAGTGGCGTCGCGGGCGAGGCGTATGTCGGCGGGACTAGCGACGGCTTCGTCGCGAAGTACAACACGCTCGGGACGCGCGAGTGGGTGCGCATGCTGGGCACGGCCGCCGAGGACTCGGTGCGCGCGGTGGCCACGGACGGCACGGACTTCGTCGTCGCGGGCTACACCTCGGGTGCGCTGCAGAACACCAACGCCGGACTGAAGGATGCCTTCGTCGCGAAGTACAGCGCGGCCGGCGCGCTGCTGTGGGTGCGCATGCTGGGCACGTCCGCGGATGACGTGGCGTACGGCGTGGCGGCGGACTCCAGCGGCAACGTCTACGTGACGGGCGTCACCGGCGGCGCGCTGCAGGGCGCGTCCAGCAGCGGCGGGCAGGACGTGTTCCTCGCGAAGTACAGCGCCTCGGGCACGCTGGCGTGGGTGCGCCAGTGGGGCAGCGCGGGCAACGACGTCGCTCAGGACGTGGAGGTGGACGGCACGGGCGCCCTCGTCGTCGGTGGCTCCACCACGGGCGCGCTGGCGTCCGGCAACCTGGGCGGCTCGGATGCCTTCGTGTCGCGCTGGACGAGCGCGGGAGACCGCCTCTGGGCGCGGCAGCTCGGCACCGCCGCGGATGAGTTCGGCTACGGCGTGGCCACCGACTCCACCGGCACCGTGTACCTCGCGGGCTCGAGCACCGGCGCGCTGGGCACCGGCTACGCGGGCGGCTTCGACGCGTACCTCGCCCAGTACACGAGCGACGGCACACGCGGGTGGACGCAGCACCTGGGCTCCTCGGCGGACGAGGTGGCGCTGGGCGCGGCGTCGCGTACGGGGAACGGCGTGTACCTCGTGGGCGGGACGATGGGCACCCTGCCCGGCCAGACGAGCGCGGGCGGCAAGGACGTCCTCCTGGGCCGCGTCTCGCCGTGAGGCGCTTCAGGCCGTGAGACCTCGCGGGGCCGTGCCTGTCCTGACACGGCCCCGCCGCGATGTCATTCGTTCGGCCACGTGGCGTAGGCATCGCTGCCGGACTGCCAGGCCACCACGGGCCGGCCGCGTACATTCGATACCAGCGACAGCCGGCCGGTGCTGTGGTTGCCCACGGTGTCCACGGCCGCTGAAGTTCCGGACCGGTACCAGGACACGTAGATGTCTGAGCTCTGGCCCCCGCCCGACCATGCGAACAGCGGGTCGCCCTCGGGCGTGAGCGCGGCGACCGTCCCTCGCTTCTCCACATCGCCGGAGTTCGATGGATTCAGCGGAGCCGTGCTCCAGCTCGTGTCCGACCACGTGGCGATGTAGGCCCGCGCCTCCGTCTGGACGGAGGAGTCGGGCTGTACGCTCCAGACGAGCTGGGGCCGGCTGTCCTTGGGAACGATGAGCGACGGGGACCGCACGCTCATCCCCGACGTCGTGGGGCCCTCGAGCTTCTTTCCCAGCGCCTCCCAACTGCGGCCGTTCCACCGGCGCACGTACAGGTCGGCTGCGGCCGACGGCTCCGACTCGGCCCAGGCGAGGATGGGGCGGTTGTCCGCATCGACCGCCAGCACGGGCGACTGCTCGGAGATGCTTCCGTACCCCCGGGGGGTCTCACGCTGCATCTGCCCCCCCAACAAATCCCAACCGTACACTTCCCTGCGCGAGACCTGGACGCCATCGGCGTGGGTCCACGCCACCACGAGCCGCCCCTCGCGGTCCACGACCATGGCCGCGCCGTAAATCTTCGGCATCTCGGGAGGTGGGTAGGAGCCGAACACCACCCACCACTGAGCGCCATCCCAGCGGGCGACCGCGAACGAGTCATGGGTCGCTCCTTGGTACCCCAGGATGAACCCCACCACCGGGTTTCCGTCCGCGCCCACCACGATGAGCGGGTTGCGCACCGTCAATTTCGCCGACGGAGGAACGCCAGTCGGAACCGGTGCGCCGACCATCTCCCAGCCCGAACCGGTCCAGCGCCGCACGATGAGGGTCTCGCCCACCGATGAGCCGTCGTCGGCGCTGTAGGCGGCCAGCAGGGCCCCGTCCGCACCGACCGCGAGCGCGACACCCTCCTTCACCGTCCTGAAATCATCCAGGGCTGCATCGACCTGGTACGAAAGGAAGGGCGGCAGCGTCCAGGTCCAGTCCAGCGTCGGCTTTCCTCCAGGTCGGTCCACCGGGTTGCCCGCGAGGTCGGTGAGCCCTTCGAGGTTCAGGGACATCTTCCGCGTGCTGGGGGCGTGGGCAGACTGGCTCGCCGTCAGCACCTGTCCGTCCTCCGAGAGGGCTCCCCTGAAGGAGACGTCCTCGCCGATGAACGTATCGTCCGGCACGCTCGACGCCAGCATCGGCTCGGAGAAGCGGACCTTCAGTTCACTGCCCTCCTTGATGGAGACGTTGGTGCCGGACGGCGACGTCTGCACGACCTTCGGCGCGGTGCGGTCCACCACGACGGTGTGGACGGGGCTCTCGAAGGTGCGGCCCTTCCACTCGGCGCGCGCGGTGATGCGGTAGGTGACCTCCTCCAGGTCGACGGTGTCCCATGTGTATTGGAATGGAGGGACGAGCGTGGCGAAGGCCGTGCCGTTGCGAAGCAACTCCACCTTGTCGGGAGTGGCCCCGGTGGCCTGCACGTCGACGAGCAACGTGCCGCGGACGTAGTCCGTGTCCCGCGCACCGTTGATGTCGAGGATGAGCGCGTCGGCCGGCGGCAGGTCTTCATGCGGCGGGCCTCCAGGCGGCAGGTCTCCATCGGAGAGGTCTCCGCAACCGAGGAGCGTCAGGAAGCTCCAGGAGATGAGGTGGCGTGCGGAACGCGAACGAAGGGGGAACGAGGGTGCCATCGAAGCTCCGGGCAAGGACGAAACGTCTACGCGTTGGACACGCGATGCGTTTCCCTTGGGAACCCGGGGCGCTCAAAAACTCCAGCCCAGGCCCGCGCCGCCGTTGAGGCGCAGGGCGAGCCGCGTGCCCGCCTCCTCGGGAATGCCCGCGGCCCCCACCGTGCCGCTGAGCACCAGCGACACGCGGCCCAGTGCGAGCCACACCGAGCCGCCCACGCCACCGTAGGGCGTGAAGCCCGAGCCTGAGACACCACCCCCCTGCTGGTCGAAAAGGAGCGCGCCCACCTCCGGTCCGAAGACGATGGCGGCCTCCTGCCCCTGCAGGCGATGCCCCAATCCGAGGCGAAGCTCGTACTCGCGCTGCCGGAGGGCCTCGAAGTTCCGGGCGTTGCTGCTCCGCCACGCGGCCGTCGCGGAGAAGGCATTGAAGAAGCCCTGCTCGGAAGGACCGCGCAGCACGGCCTGCGCCTGCATGCCGAGGGCCGTGGAGAAGTGGCTGCTCGTCCCGTTCGCGAGCGTGGCCCCCAGATGCAGGCTGCCTCGCCACGGCCGTGGGCCCTTCTCCCGCATGGCGATGAGCGTTCCCTGACGGAGCAGCGGCGCATCCACCGTCATCGCGCCGTGAACCGGCACGGTGACTCGCGTCTCCTGCGACGCGCCGTCGCGACGCACGCGCAGGCGGTAGCCACCCGGTGGCACCGCGAGCATCACCGGCCCGTTGCCCTTGGAGAAGACGCCCAGCACCACGCCGCCCTCCTCCGAGGCCACCACCCACTCGCCGGGCTCGGGCACGGTGATGATGAGCCGGCTGGAGGCGGAGACGGGCGCGGTGAGGACCAGTTCCCCCTGCCCCTTCAAATCGAAGAGGAAGGCCGGGTGCTGGCTACCGAAGCGCGAGAGGAGCGTGGACTCCACCGTGCGCCCATACGCATACGCATAAGCCTCCTGCAGCGTGACGCGTCCATCGCGCGAGATATCTCCCGCGCCGCGCAGGCCCGCCAGCAGGTGGTGCGTGAAGAACGAGCCCTGGATGTCATCGGACTCCTGGGACAGCTCATCCGCGCTCGACGAGGTGACGATGACGCGACCCCGGATGGCGGGCGCGGACCAGTGCACGAGCCGCTCCTCCACGGGCTGCAGGCCCTTCACGCGCGTGGCCTTTCCGGAGCGGCACGAGTCGATGAACATCACCGCCACGCCCACGGGAGACTGCTCCATGAACTGGACCAGTTCCTTCACGGGGAGCTGGGTGCCGGACAGGTGCAGGGAGTCTCCATCCGCGTGGCTCGACACGTAGACGAGGAGCTGGTCCGCCGGGCCGGCCTCGCGGGCCATGCGCGCGCGCAGCACACCCAGCGCGGCCCTCACCCGCTCCGCGCTCGCGCCCAAGACGAGCTGTGCGTCCTCCGCGACGAGGCCGCCCGCTTCGCGGAACACCGTCAACACGCGGCGCGCATCGGAGTCGGCGAAGCGCAACGGTTCATCCGCGCCGAGCCCCTCGTTGGCGCCCACCAGCAGGGCATAGCGCCGGGGGAGCGGCTCCGCCTGCTCGGGAGCCTGGGACAGCAGTGCGGCGGTCAACAGCGTGACAAGCATCATGGAGGGATCACGGAGACGGAGAGTCGCTGGTGGCGCGCCGCGCCTTCTACCTGAGAGGGAGGCTCGCAGTCCGGAGGCTGATGCCGGGCCACGCACGTGGCGGCCGCGCTCGCGACGCCTTCACGAACCTGCGCGAGCGCAAGGGGCGCGTCGGAGAAAAAGGCGTCGAGGGTGAAGTTGCCCGGCGTGACGACGAAGGTGGGCGTCGCGGGGAGCGCGGACGGGTCTCCGCTCCTGTCACCGCGCGCGGGCCAGAGCGCGGACACCGCCCCCGTCGCATCGGTGACGAGCACGAGCGCGTACCGGTGCGGCGCCGCGTGCACGGAGAGCGTCACCACGTCCCCGGGCGCAAGTGGCGCGTCCACTGCGCCGTCGCGCTGCCGCACGAGCGAGACGAAGGGACCGCCCTTCACACGCACGCCGTCGTCCGGCGTACGGTGCAGCACCACTGTGGCGAGGCCCGCGGCCACGGCGACAGGGGCGAGGTAGCGCAGCCAGTGGAACCAGGAGCGCTGGGGGGAGGGAGGCTTCGCACCGCCTCGCACGCGCGCGGGCGTGGCAGGCGTCGTGCCCTCGACGACGCGCTTCCGCGTGGCGGTTGAATCACCCTTCAGCACCTGCACCAACGTGCTCGGGAATTCTTCCGAGGCACGGAGGGCCGCTCCCCGTTCGCGAAACCGGTCGAGCCGCGCGCGGCACCGTGCGCAGGCATCCACGTGCGCCGGGAAGGGCCTGCCTCCCAGGGCCAGTTCATCCAGCACGAGGTCGGACAGGTGCTCGCTCATGGCACTGCTCCGTGTTGGGGTTCGAGGGCGAGCTCGCGGGCCCGCGTCCGCACCTGCTCCAGCACCTTGCCCACTGTCTTTCGCGACAGCCCCACCACCTCCACGATTTCCTCCTGGGTGAGCGAGTCCATGAAGTGGAGCGTGGCAATCTGCAGAGCGCGCTCATCCAACTCCCGCGACAGCGCCCGCAGGAGGTTGCGGGCCTCCACCTCGCCGGGCTCCTCGCCCGCTTCGTCCGGAGGGAGCGACTCACTCGCGGCCACGTCCCTCAGCCCGCGGGACCTGAGCAGGTTGAGGCTGACATTCGTGGCGACGCGGTAGATGTAGGTCATGGGGCGCGCCTCCGAGCGGAACGCGGCCCCGGACTCCAGCAGGCGGCAGAAGACCTCCTGCACGGCATCCCACGCATCCGAGTCACGGCCGAGCAGGGCCCTGGCCCGACGGTGGACCGTGGGCGCGTAGGTTTCATAGATGGCTTTGAGCTCCGAGGCGCTCAGTCCCCGTGCCATTTCGGCTCCACGCGACTTGGACACGCGAGCGAGCTGGCGTGGGAACCTGCCCGGAGAAAAAAAGGAGGAGGCGCGCAAAAGCACACCTCCTCCCGCACTCACGCCTCCGAGGCGCGCACCGAGCGTCCCCCGAATGGCGGGTCGGCCATGATGGCTTTCGCCATCCGGTCGACGAAGGCCGTGCCCTCCCGGGAGTAGGACTGCGCCTCATCGGACGTGAGGCGCACGCGGACCTCGTACATGGCGATGCCGCCCACGACGACTTCCAGCGTCAGTCCTCCATCCGGCGTGCGCAACAGCCTGTAGAGGAGTGGGCTCTGGTAGAGCACCTCCTCGTCGCTCACGGCACTTCCGCGATGGTGGCCTGGTCGACGGGCGCGTTGACGACCATGATTTCGGGGATGCCGCCGGAGGTGTAGCCGCCGAACTTGAAGCAGTCCTTGTCCTCGGGCGTCTGGCACTTCCACACGCCCGGGTCCTCATCCACCGGCAGGCGCGCGCAGGACTTCGAAGCCGCCAAATCCAACGTCATCATCCGCAGCGGCCCCTCGAAGTTCTTCGCGGGCAGCCCGAGCGCTTGACCGATGACCGCCGGGTCATGCTTCCCATCCACCATCGACTTCGCGACGGCCTCCTGGATGGTGGCCGAGGGGGCCGCGAACAGGAAGCAGCCGCTGTCGTTGCACCGGCCGAAGTTCTTCGCGCCCGTCTGCACGACGAACTTCTGGTAGGCGCTGTCCGTCATCAGCCACGACACCTTGCGGTCCTTGAAGTTCTTGTCGATGTGCTGGTCGATGCCGTACGGGCTCGCGCGCGTGTCCGCGTCCTTGGAGATGGCCTTCTGCGTCTCGTCGCAGTTCTCGACGACGGACGGCAGCGCCTCCGGCGGAGGCGTGGGCCGGGTGCCTCCCGTCGTCTTGCAGCCGACCACGACGAACAGCGAACACAGCAGAGCGCTTCGAAGCATTGCTTGCATGAAAGAACCTCGATTCCAGAAGAAGCTGGAATCGAGGAACTATCACAGCTCAAGTGCGGCGGAGTACCGCACTTGGGTGCGCATCACGGCTTCGGCTTGCGAGGCTTCTTCGCGCCGCCGGTGATTTCCAGCGACAGGTCCATGGCCCGCGCGGAGTGCGTGAGCGCGCCCATGGACACGAAGTCCACGCCGAGCTTCGCCAGGCGGGGCAGCCGGTCCAGCGTGACGCCGCCGGAGACTTCGAGCGGAACGCGACCGGCGGTGAGCTTCACCGCCTCGCGAATCTGCGCGTCGTCCATGTTGTCGAGCATCACCACGTCGGCGCCGTGCTCAATCGCCTCGGCGAGCTGCTTGAGGTTGGTGACCTCGATTTCAATCTTGGTCAGCCGGGGCCCGTGCAGCTTCGCGAGGCGCAGGGCCTCGGAGATGGAGCCGCCCACCGCCGCGATGTGGTTGTCCTTGATGAGGACGCCGTCGAAGAGGCCGAAGCGGTGGTTGGTGGCGCCGCCCATGCGCACGGCGTCCTTGGCCAGCGTGCGCATGCCCGGAGGCGTCTTGCGCGTGTCCAGCACCTTCAGCTTGGACCCGCGCACGGACGTCATCGCCTGCTGCGCCAGGGTGGCGATGCCCGCGGCGCGCTGGACGAGGTTGAGCGCGGTGCGCTCCGCGGCCAGCAGCGAGCGCAGCCGCCCGTAACAACGCGCGGCGACCACCTTGGGCTTGATCTCCTCGCCGTCGCGGCGGACCAGCTCCACCTCGACGTCGGGGTCCACCTTGTGGAACACGCGGATGAAGGCGTCCATCCCCGCGAGCACCAACTGCTCCTTGGCGACCAGCTCCCCGCTCCCCTCCGCGTCAGGAGGAATGAGGGCCTGCGAGGTGACGTCACCCGCCGCCCCCAGGTCCTCATCGAGGGCGAGCGAGATGAGCCGGTCGAGGTAATCCTGCTGCACGTCGCCTCCAGTTACCGCCGGGCCTTCGCCCGCGCCGTGGGCTTCGCCCGGGTGGCCTTCTTCGCCGCCGCCTTCTTCGCGGAGGCCTTCTTCGCGGGAGCCTTCCGGCCCGCCGCCTTCTTCGCCGCCGCCTTCTTCGCGGGAGCCTTCTTCGCCACGGCCTTCTTCGCCGTCGCCTTGCTCGCGGCCTTCTTCGCCGGGGCCTTCTTCGCCGCCGCCTTCTTCGCGGGCGCCGCCTTCTTCGCGGGCGCCGCCGCCTTCTTCGCGGGGGCTGCCTTCTTCGCCGGAGCCGCGGCCTTCTTCGTGGGCGCTGCGGCCTTCTTCGCCGGAGCCGCGGCCTTCTTCGCGGGCGCCGCGGCCTTCTTCGCCGGAGCTGCCTTCTTCGCGGGCGCCGTCTCCAGGGCCGCGGCGGTCTTCACCGGCGTCTCGGTTTCGGCTGCTTCCGCCGCGACCTGCTTCGCCAGCTTGTCACCCTGCACCTTCGCCGGGGCCGGAGCGGACGCCTTCTTCTGCTTCGGCTTCGCGGGGCGCTTGGGCTCGCCCGACTCAATCACCTGCCCCAGCTTGTCACCCTGCGCCTTGGCCGGAGCGGAGTCTTCGTCCGAGCCCCCGGCACCCGTGGCGGTGGCGCCAGCGGCCTCGCCGCTCTCCTTGGCCCGGTTGAACTCGCGCATCGCATCGTCCACGAGCCCCATGCTCATGTACGCGACGCCGAGGTCCTGGTGGTCGGCCGCGGACAGGCCCTCCTTCGTGCGCTCACGCAGCTTCGCGAGCGCGTCCTGGACCTGAGGGTCCGCCGCCTCGGGCGCGCCGCCCGCATCGCCCATCTCACCCTTCAGTTCCTGGCCCAGGTCCACGCCGCCCTTTTCCTCCTGCTTCGGGGCGGCCGTCACCTGGGCCGGGGCGGAGGGGGAGACGGTCTCCTTGGAAGACGGCGTGCTGCTCTCGGACGGCGTGTTCTCGGGCATGGTGGGCTCCGGGGCAATCCGCTGCAGGTGGTCCTGAAGCTTGGCCTTGCGCTCCTTCAACTCCTCGACGCGGGCGCGGTCCTTCTCCACCACGTCCGGCGGCGCTTTGGCCACGAAGTTGGGGTTGTCCAGCTTGCGCAGCACGCCGGCAATCTCCTGCTCGGCGCGGGCAATCTCCTTCTTCAACCGCTCGCGCTCCGCGTCCAGGTCGACGAGGCCCGCCAGCGGGACGTAGATCTCCAGGTTGGAGCCGACGAAGGCGGCGGCCTGCGGCGGCTTCGCGCCCGGCGCCCCCACCTGCACCTCGGAGAGACCGGCCAGCGGCATGAGGTAGCCGCGCCAGCGCTCCAGCAGCTCGCGCGTGCGCGCGTCGGCGCTCTGGATGACGGCCTTCACCTTCGTCGCGGGCGGCAGGTTGCTCTCGCCGCGAATCGTGCGCAGGCCCTCGATGGCGGCGATGACGGGCGCCATCTCCGCTTCGGCCGCCTCGTCCACCAGCGCCGCGTCCGTCTCCGGGTACGGGGCAATCATGATGCTGTCCGTCGGCCGGGACATCGGCAGCTTCTGCCAGATCTCCTCGGTGATGAACGGCATGAACGGGTGCATCAGGCGCAGGATGCGGTCCAGGCTGTACACCAGCACCGCGCGCGTGGAGTCCTTCGCGGCCGCGTCCTCGCCGTACAGCGAGCCCTTGGCCAGCTCGATGTACCAGTCGCAGAACTCGGCCCAGAGGAACTGGTACAGCGTGGAGGCGGCCTCGGCGAAGCCGTACGCCTCCAGCGCGTTGCGCGTCTCGGTGGTGGCGCGCTGCAGGCGGGAGAGAATCCACCGGTCCGCCAGCGTCAGCGTGCGCTCGCTCAGCGGCCGCGAGTCCAGCTTGAAGTCGCCCATGTTCATCAGGGCGAAGCGGCTGGCGTTCCACAGCTTGTTGCCGAAGGCCTTGTAGCCGGCGAGCCGGTCGAGCGAGAGCTTGATGTCGCGGCCCTGCTGCGTGAGGGACGCGAGCGTGAAGCGCAGCGCGTCCGCGCCGAACGCCGGCATGCCCTGCGGGAACTTGTTCTTCAGCGCGGGCGCGAGCTTGTCCGCCGGAGCGCCGAGGACGATGTCCAGGGGGTCGATGACGTTCCCCTTCGTCTTGGACATCTTCTCGCCCTTCTCGTCGCGCACCATCGCGTGCAGGTACACGGTGCGGAAGGGCACGTCCCCCATGAAGTGCAGGCCCATCATCATCATCCGGGCGACCCAGAAGAAGATGATGTCGTGGCCCGTCTCCATGACGGACGTCGGGTAGAACGTCTTGAGCTCCGCCGTCTCACGCGGCCAGCCCAGCGTGGAGAACGGCCACAGTCCGGACGAGAACCACGTGTCCAGCACGTCCGGGTCCTGGATGAAGGACACGCCGCCGCACTTGGGGCAGGACGTGGGCTGCTCGCGCGAGACGATGGGCTCCGCGCGCGTGAAGTCCACGCCGCCCACCTTCACCGTGGGCGCGTCCAGCGGCAGGTCCGTGTCGTCGCCCTGACGCGGGCTGCACGAGGTGCAGTAGTACGCGGGAATCTGGTGGCCCCACCAGAGCTGGCGGCTGACGCACCAGTCGTGGATGTTGCGCATCCAGTGGAAGAACGTGTTCGTCCAGGACTCGGGGACGAACTTCGTGCGCCCCTGCTCCACTGCTTCAATCGCCGGCTTCGCGAGCGGTTCAATCTTGATGAACCACTGCGGCGACAGGCGCGGCTCCACCACGGTGGCGCAGCGCTGGCACGTGCCGACGGAGAGCTTGTGCGGCTCCTCCTTCTCCAGCAGGCCCTGCTCCGTGAGGTCCGCGAGCACCTGCTTGCGCGCCTCGAAGCGCTCCGTGCCGGCGTACTTGCCGGTCTCCTTCGTCATCCGGGCCGCGTCGTCCAGGATGGTGAGCATGGGCAGCTTGTGCCGCAGGCCCGTCTGGTAGTCGTTGAAGTCGTGCGCGGGCGTCACCTTCACCACGCCGGTGCCGAACTTCGGGTCCACCAACTCCGCGTCCGCGATGATGGGAATCTCGCGGTCCGTCAGCGGCAGCACCACGTGCTTGCCGATGAGGTCCTTGTAGCGCTCGTCGTCCGGGTGGACGGCCACCGCGGTGTCGCCCAGCATCGTCTCCGGGCGCGTGGTGGCCACGGTGAGCGTGCGGTCGCTGTCCTTCACGGGGTAGCGGATGTGCCAGATGGAGCCGTTCTTCTCCTCGTGCTCCACCTCGAGGTCGCTGAGCGCCGTGCGGCACGAGGGGCACCAGTTGATGAGCTTCTGGGCCCGGTACATCAGGCCCTCTTCGTACAGGCGGACGAAGACCTCGCGCACCGCCGCGGACGACTGCTCGTCCATGGTGAAGCGCTCGCGGCTCCAGTCCAGCGAGGCGCCGAGGAAGCGGTGCTGCTCGCCGATGCGGGCGCCGTACTTGCCCTTCCACTCCCAGACGCGCTCGAGGAACTTCGCGCGGCCCAGGTCGTGCCGGCTCTTGCCCTCGGTCTTCTTGAGCTCCTTCTCCACCACCATCTGCGTGGCGATGCCGGCGTGGTCCGTGCCGGGGAGCCAGAGGGCGTTGAAGCCGCTCATCCGCTTCCAGCGGGTGAGGATGTCCTGGATGGTCGCGGTGAGCGCGTGGCCGATGTGCAGGCTGCCCGTCACGTTGGGCGGCGGCAGGACAATCGAGAAGGCCGGCTTGTCGGAGGTCGCCTCGGCGCGGAAGTAGTTCTTCTCCAGCCAGAAGGCGTAGTTGCGGGCCTCGACCTCGGTCGGCTCGTAGGCCTTGGACAATTCAGTGGTGTCGGTCATTGCAGACGGCCAGCCCCGGGGAACGGGGCCGGCGGGAAGGTCAGGAGGTTACGGCGAAGAACGCCTCAGTGCTGCGTCTCTCGGTCCTTGATGAGCCGCTCGAGCTCCTCGCGGATGATGGTCTCCGCGAGCTGCGGTACGACCTCCCAGGCAATCTTCTCGATGACCTCGCGGGAGGCCTTCGAGAGCGCCTCGCGGAGCTGCGCCTCGCCTCCGTCGGCCGCGGCCGGACGGGCGGCCGGAGCCGCGGCGGGACGGGCCTGCGCGGCCGGAGCGGGGGCCGCCGGGGTGCCGATGTCGAGGGAGATCTCCTCGGCGCCCTGGGTGTCCGGCAGCGAGTCCTCGATGCTGATGGACGGCTGCGCGGCCGCCGGCGCCGCGGGCGCGCCGAGGCCGAACGGATCCCTGGCGCGAGCGGCCGGCTGCGGCGCGGCGCCCGGAGCGGGAGGCAGCGGCGCGCCCCCCGGAGGAGGACGCGGGAAGCCGGACTGCGTGCCCTGCGGAATCCCAGGACGGGCGCCCGGAGCGGGAGCCCCCGGCGCGGGCGGCATGCCCGGACGCGGCGGCATGCCCGGAGCCGGAGCGCCCGGCGGAGGCGGCACGCCCGGACGCGCGGCGGCGCCCGGAGGCGGCATGCCTGGCCCCGGAGGCCGCGGCGCACCCGGAGGCGGCACGCCCGGCCCCGGAGGACGCGCACCCGGCGGCATGCCGGGGCCCGGAGGACGCGGCGCACCTGGAGGCGGAGCGCCAGGGCCCGGGGGCCGGGCCATGGGGCCAGGAGGCACGCCCGGGCCGGGAGGACGCGCGCCCGGAGGCGGCGCACCCGGAGCGCCCGGAGGACGCGGGAAGCCGCTCTGGGTGCCCTGCGGAATCCCCGCCGGAGGACGGGCGCCCGCGGGAGCCCCGGGCTGGGGGGCCGGAACGGCGACTGGAGGCTGGGCCGAGGGCGGCATCACGCGCGTGGCCGCGGAGGCCGGCATCGTGTTGGACTTCTGCCCCACCAGCGCCTTCACCTTGTCGAGCAGCACCTGGCTCTCGAAGGGCTTGGCGATGTGGTCATCCGCCCGGGCGGCCTTGGCGCGGTTCTCGTCGAAGGCCTCGAAGGTGCCGGCGAGCAGCAGCACCGGGATGCCCTGGGTGGCCGGGTCGCTCTTCAGCGCCTCGCAGACCTCGTAGCCGCTCTTGCCCGGCATCATCACGTCCGCCAGGACCACGTCCGGGCGCAGCTCGCGCGTGCGGGAGATGGCGTCGAGCCCGTTGTCCACCGCGGTCACCTGAAAGTCCTCGGTCGCGAAGATCATCCCGATCACCTTGCGGATGGTGAGCGAGTCATCGGCGACCAGCAGATTCTTGGGCATCGGTTCGGGCCTCGGGGGGCGTCCACCCCCCTGAATTCGTTGGGGATTCCTGCCGCTCAAAAGCTGGGTCGCGGCACTCTGTCAAGCGGGGCAGCTTACGGTTCGCGCTCCGGGACGATCAAGAAAACATGCGCTGCAGGTCCAGGAACAATACGGGCCCGGGCAACCCGGGCGCGCGGAAGGTGCCGGCGGTCTCGTCCGGCTCGAAGCGCTGCAGCACGCCAAGCACCCGGGTGGCTGTCAGCCCCACGTTCCGGCCGGCCAGCTCGGTGAGGATGAAGAAGGCTTCCGGAACCGGGGCCGTGCCCAGCAGCGCGGGGACGGAGCAGATGGGCCAGAGCACCTGGGCATGCGGAAAGATACCGGCCACCGGTCCACTCTGCACGGGCAGGACGCTGAAGGCCTCGCCCCGCTCCACCACCTGCGACACGAAGCCCAGCGGGACGCCGAACAGGCGCCCCTGCGACTCGAAGACGAGCGCCCTCTCGGGCGCGGCCTCGGCCCAGTGCACGGGGCGCAGGGGCGCGGGCGACAGGCGCGGGCCCACGCGGTGGGGCAGCGCCTCGGCGATGAGCTCCAGGTAGAGCCGCTCCTTGTGCAGCACCGCGCCGCGGCTCAAGGGCGCCAGCGAGTCCGCCAATCCGGGCGGCAGCAGGAAGAACGGTGCGCGGGCCACGTCGGCCACCTCCACGACGGAACGGACGCGCACGGCCAGTGTGGGACTGACGTCGAGCACCACCACCATGCCCGGCCCCTCCTCCGGAGGGCCGCCGAGCAGGGCGGACAAGTCTTTGACTTCCAGGACTCCGCGGAGGCTGCCGCCGTTGGCGCCGGGCATGGCCACTTCCATGACGGAGGTGGCCTCCACCGCGTAGCGCGTCTCCCCTGCCTCGACGAGAAGGCAGAGGCGGCGTCCGCTTTCGAAGGGTGACACATGGCCACCCTAGCAGCCTTCCTCACCTTGGTGCTAAGCCGAACGTGAGATGGCGCGCATCCTCCTCGTCGACGACGAAAAGATCGCCCGCACCCTCTACGGCGACTACCTCACGGCCGTGGGCCACGCCGTTTCGGCCGTGGGCACGCTGCAGGACGCCCGCGAGGCCCTCGCGGCGGACCGCTTCGACGCGGTGGTGACGGACCTCATCCTCCCCGGCGGGGACGGCATGGAGGTGCTGCGCTACGTGCGCGAGCGCCACCCCGGCGTCGAGGTGGTGGTCATCACCGGCCTGGAGAAGGTGGACCCCGCCGTGCGCGCAATCAAAAGCGGCGCGGCCGAGTACCTCGTCAAGCCGGTGGCCCCGGAGGCCCTCCAACACGCCGTGCGCCGCGCGCTCACCACGCGGGACTTGATGCAGGAGAACGCGTCCCTGCGCCGGCACGTCGCCATGCTGGAGGCCGGGCAGCGCATCGCCACCACGATGGACCGCGAGAAACTGGCCACCGCCACGGCCAGCGCGCTGCAGAGCATGGCCGCCGCCAGCGCGGTGGTGCTGTTGGAGCGTGACGGCTCGGGCCTGCGGCTCCAGGGCTCGCTCGGACTGCCCTCCGCCGTGGAGGCGCCGCTGGTGGCCACGCTCATCTCCCACCTCGGGGAGGCGCGGGCGCCCCGTGAGTTGGAGGGGCTGGCGGTGTCCTTCCCGCGCGCCCTCTCCATCCCCGCGGTGGAGGGGGACACGGTGCTGGGGCACGCGGTGCTCTTCTTCAGCGGCGCGGGCGCGGAGTGGACGGGGGAGACGGCCAGCTACCTCGTGCGCAACTGGGCGCTGGCGCTGCGCAACCTCGGGCGCTTCGCGGCGGTGGAGGACCTGGCGTACGTCGACGACCTCACCCGCCTCTTCAACACGCGCTACCTGCACATGGTGCTGGACCGCGAAGTTCAAGAGTCCCTCCAGACGCAGCGCCCCTTCAGCCTGCTCTTCATGGACCTGGACCACTTCAAGTCCATCAACGACACGCACGGCCACCTCGTCGGCTCCAAGCTGCTGGTGGAGACGGCCCGCGTGGTGAAGGGCTGTGTGAGAGACCCGGACGTGGTGGCCCGCTACGGCGGCGACGAGTACGTCGTCCTGCTGCGCGGCACCGACTCGGGGGGCGCACTGAAGGTCGCGGAGCGCATCCGCCGCACCATGGAGACGCACCGCTTCCTCGCGCGCGAGGGGTTGTCGCTGGGCGTCACCACCTGCATCGGTGTGGCCAGCTTCCCCGAGCACGCCCTGGACAAGCGCACGCTGTTGGATTTGTCCGACCGGGCCATGTACCGGGGCAAGCGCGGCACCCGGAATGTCGTCTACATGGCGGCCATGGACCTGGAAGCCCCACCGGCGGAGCGCCGGCAGGGCAGCACCGGCACGTAGCTAGCGGCGCAGATTGCCGACGGTGAGGTGCTTCACGGGGCTGGCCTCGGCGGCGCGCGCCTCCCCACCCTCCTTGCCCACCGCCTCTACCGCCTCGTGCGACGCGCCCGAGGTGATGAGCCGGTACTTTTCCGACGCCTCGCGGTCATGCGCGGCCTGCTCGGGGTCCAGCCGGGCGATGAGCTGCCAGAAGAGAGCGGCGTGCTCGCGCTCCTCGTCCATGACGTGACGCAGGATGGCCTTGGCCTCCTCGTTGTCGGTGGCGTCGATGTGCGCGGCGTAGAGGTTGATGGCGTCCAGTTCCGCCTCGATGTTCAGCCGGATGGAGCGAGCCAGCTCGGTGTCCGTCATCTTCCGGGGCACGAGCGAGTGGAACGGATTGGTCTGCGGCATGAAGGCCCTCCCGAGGCCGGGGGCGAGAAACGCCTGGCGAGCATCCGCGCCCCCGGGGCCCCGGTCAACGGATTCCCTCCGGCCGCGTTGCGTAGATGCCGCTGCCTCCGCCATGCTCGGGCCATGGAAATACCCGCGCCGCTCTCCCAACTGCTCCAGGCCCTGGAGGCGGGGGACCTGCCAGCCGCGCGCGCGGCGGCGGCGGCCATGCAACGTGCGGGCGCCCAGTCGACGCAGCTCGCCGCGGAGGTGTTGCACGAGCTGCGGCAACCCCTGCTGGGCGTGAAGGCCTACGCGCAGCTTCTCGCGGAGGACGGCGGCCCCACCGGCCCGCTGCGGCTGCTCCTGGCCCAGGTGGAGCGGATGGAGCAGATCGTCTCCGACTTCATCCGCCTGGCCAGCGAGCGTCACGCGCCGCAGCAGAGCCTGTCGCTGGCGGCGCCCATCTGGGCGGCGGCGAAGCTCTTCAGCGTCAACCCGGACTCGGCGCGAATCTCCCTGGAGGTGGAGGCGCCCGAGGACATCACCATCCAGGGCAACGCGCGGCTCATCGAGCAGCTCACGCTCAACCTGCTCAACAACGCGCGCGACGCCATGGCGGGCCGCGGGCGCGTGAAGGTGGTGCTCGCGCGCGAGGGCTCGTCGCCGGTGCTGTACGTGGCGGACTGGGGCCCGGGCATTCCCGAGGAGCTGCGCGAGCGCATCTTCGAGCCCTACGTCACCGCCAACAAGCGAGGCACCGGGCTGGGGCTCGCGGTGTGTCGGCGCATCGCCCAGGAGCACCACGCGCAGATTGGCCTCGCGTCCCCGGGCGTCCTGCGCGACGTGCCGCCGCCGGCCACCGTGTTCCGCGTGACATTCCCCGCGTCGGACGCGCCGTCCGTGCGCCGGCCGCGGCTGCTGGTGGTGGACGACGAGACCATCATCCGCATGGTCTTCCGCGACTTGATGGGCAAGGAGTGCGAGGTCATCGAGGCGGCCAGCGGCGAGGAAGCGTTGGAGTTGCTCCGCCAGGCGCCGGTGGACCTCATCGTCACGGACAAGAACCTGCCGGGCCTGTCCGGGCTGGAGCTGGCGCAGCAGGCGAGGCGGCTCTACTCCAACTCGCGCGTCATCCTGATGACGGGCTACCCGTCGCTGGTGACGACCCAGCAGGCGTTGGAGCTGGGCGTGGTGGACTACCTGCTCAAGCCCTTCGACGACATCCGCGAGGTCCGCGCGCTGCTGCGCACGTCGCTGTCGCAGCCGCCGGCGCCCCTGGTGCTGGGGACGAGCTCGGCGGTGCGGCGGGTGGACGTGCTGGAGGACAACGCGACGACGGCGCGGCTCATCTCCGAGGCGCTGGCGCTGGTGGGACTGGAGGCGCGCATCCTCCCCTCCTCCGAGCTGATGGCGCTGGAGAAGCCGGTGGGCGTGGTGGTGAGCTGGGACTTCGCGCCGGCCTACGGGCGCAAGGCGCTGGAGCTGGGCAAGGCGCTGGCGCAGGGCGCGCCCTTCGTCGTGCTGGCCGAGCACCTCACGATGGAGACGGCGCTGGAGTCCCTGCGCGCCGGTGCCTCCGCGTGCCTGCCGAAGCTGTTGTCCGACATCACGGCCCTCAGTCGTGAGCTGAGCCGTGCTTTCAAGAGAGACGTCCCATGAAACGCACGCTCCTGTCCGTCCTGCTGCTCGCGGTGGCTTGCTCCTCGGGGTCGTCACCGCAGCCGGGACCGCAGGACGGGGGCGGGACGGAGGATTCCGGGACGGACGGCGGCGGCGATGCGGGCGGCACGGAGGACTCCGGGACGGACGGCGGGAGCGACGACGCGGGCAGCACGGAGGACGGAGGCACGGCGGACGCGGGCGGAGATGCGGGCACGGCCGACGACGCGGGGACCGACGCGGGCACCGGGGACGATGCGGGCACGGACGCCGGCACGGCTGACGCAGGCACCTGCGAGGCTCCCGCCGAGCAGGCCGGCACGGTGCTGGCCATCCGGCTCAACACGCCGCGCCGGGTCGCGGTGTACGCGACGGACCCCAACCTCTACATCTCCGAGTCGCACTCGCTGAATCCGCAGCAACCATCGCCGGGCGAGGGCCAGGTGCTGAAGCTGCCGCGCGCGGGAGGCATGGCCACGACCTTCGCCTCGGGCTTCCGAGCGCCGGACGCCATCGCGGTGGACGCGACGAGCGTCTACGTGCTCGACCTGGACGGGCTCTGGCGCGTGGACAAGGCGACGGGCAAGCGGGGCGATGCGGCCCTCGACACGACGCTCAACAACGTCACCGTCGGAGGCACCGAGGTGCTGAGGGCCACCCTCTCCGGGCGCGACGTGCTGGTGGTGGCCCCGGGCACGCGGTGGCTCATCCGCGTGGACACCGACGGCACCAACCGCCAGGTGCTGTACACCGGTCCGAGCGCGGCCCAGGTGCGGAGCGCCCGCGTCGTGGGCGCGGACGTCTGGTTCCTCGTCAGCGGAGGCACGGCCCCGGGCCTCTACCGCATCCCGCTCGACGGCAGCGTGGCCGCGGAGCGCCGGGACGACACGGTGACGCAGGGCACGTCGCTCGAAGTCACGCCCACGCACTTCCTCATCACGGAGGGCAGCGGAGGCACGGGCCGCGTGCTCAGGCTGCCGCGCGCGGGAGGCACCGCCGAGGTGCTGGCCACCGGCCTCCAGGGACCGCTGTTCCCGGTGGAATGGAACGGCGCGGTCTACTTCAAGGAAGCGCGAGCCGGCAGCACGGACTTCCTGCGCCGCGTGCGCCCATGCGCGCCCGGCACGTCGGACCCGGTGGGCCCCTCGGGCACGGGCCCGGGCGGCCTCCTCGTGGACGGCGACACGCTCCTCTACACCTCGCAGGAGAGCGGCAGCGGCGGCGGCGTGGGCCGCGTGCCCTGAGCGCCCTCCCCTGCCCCGGATAAGCCACGGCCCCGGCGCCTCGCGAGGAGGCATCCGGGGCCGCGTCTTCCCATCAAGAATCACTCACCGGCCCCCGCGGGCCCGAGGCGCTTCGAGTGCCCCGGCCCGCGAGAAGCGGCTCAGTACTCCATGTCGTCGCCGCCGTAGTCCGGCATGCCGCCACCGCCGCCGCCGTTCTTCTTCTTCTTGGCGGGGCGGTCGGCGATCATCGCCTCGGTCGTCAGCAGCAGCGAGGCCACGGACGCGGCGTTCTGCAGCGCGGTGCGCTCGACCTTCGTCGGGTCGATGACGCCGGCCTTCTCCAGGTCCTCGTACACCTCGGTGCGGGCGTTGTAGCCGAACGCGCCCTTGCCCTCACGGACCTTGTTGATGACCACCGCGCCCTCGACACCGGCGTTGGAGGCAATCTTGCGCAACGGCTCCTGGAGCGCGCGGCGGATGATGTCCACGCCGAAGTCCTGCTCACCGCCCAGCTTCAGCTTCTCCAGCGCCGTCAGGGTGCGCAGGTAGGCCACGCCGCCGCCAGGGACGATGCCCTCCTCGACGGCCGCGCGAGTCGCGTGCAGCGCGTCCTCCACGCGGGCCTTCTTCTCCTTCATCTCCGTCTCGGTGGCCGCGCCGACGTTGATGACGGCCACGCCGCCCGCCAGCTTCGCCAGACGCTCCTGGAGCTTCTCGCGGTCGTAGTCGCTGGTGACGGTGTCAATCTGCGTGCGGATCAGCTTGATGCGACCCTCGATTTCGCCCTTCGCACCGGCGCCGTCGACGACGGTGGTGTTGTCCTTGTCCACCGTGATGCGCTTGGCGCGGCCCAGGTCGTTGAGCGAGAGGTTCTCGTACTTGTGGCCGAGCTCCTCGCTCACCACCATGCCGCCCGTCAGCGTGGCGAGGTCCTTCAGCATCTCCTTGCGGCGGTCACCGAAGCCCGGCGCCTTCACCGCGGCCACGTTCAGCACGCCGCGGATCTTGTTCACCACGAGGGTGGCCAGCGCCTCGCCCTCGATGTCGTCGGCGATGATGAGCAGCGGCTTGCCGGAGCGGGCCACCTGCTCGAGGATGGGAATCATGTCCTGCATCGACGAGACCTTCTTCTCGCTGATGAGGATGTAGGGGTCGTCGAGGACGACCTCCATGCGCTCGCGGTTCGTCACGAAGTACGGAGAGACGTAGCCGCGGTCGAACTGCATGCCCTCCACCACGTCGAGGGTCGTCTCGAGGCCCTTGGCCTCCTCGACGGTGATGACGCCCTCCTTGCCCACCTTCTCCATCGCGTCCGCGATGATGGAGCCGATGGTCTCATCGCCGTTGGCGGAGATGGTGCCCACCTGGGTGATGGCCTTCTTGTCGGCGGTGGGCTTGGACAGCTTCTTCAGCTCCTCCACGACGACTTCGACGGCCTTGTCGATGCCGCGCTTGAGGTCCATGGGGCTGTGGCCGGCGGCCACCAGCTTGAGGCCCTCCTCGTAGATGGCGCGCGCCAGCACCGTCGCGGTGGTGGTGCCGTCACCGGCCTTGTCGGAGGTCTTGGAGGCAACCTCCTTCACCATCTGTGCGCCCATGTTCTCGAACTTGTTGTCGAGGTCGATCTCCTTGGCGACGGTGACGCCGTCCTTGGTGATGGTGGGCGAGCCAAAGCTCTTCTCGATGACGACGTTGCGGCCCTTGGGACCCAGCGTCACCGCGACGGCGTCCGACAGAATCCGGACACCGCGCAGGATGGCCTCACGAGCGGACTGGTGGAAGAAAATCTCCTTCGCTGCCATCGCAACCTCCTGAAATGATTGGGGGATTTTAACTGTACGACACGGGCCGTTAGCACTCGGCCATGGCGAGCGCCAACATAAGGGCCGGCCCAACGATGTCAACCAGGAAGGGCGGGCATGTGGGCGAGCGGACGCGGCCAGAGGCCCTGGGGGCAGGCCCACGTGGCGCTGCCCGGCGGGCTACTCGGCGAAGCGCACGAGGGTGAGCAACTGCCCCATGTCCAGCGGCTTGCGCAACGTCAGCGCCACGCCCTTGCGCAGGCCCTTGTCGGTGATGCCCTCGTCCGTGGCGCCCGTCATGAGGAGGACGGGAATGGCCTGGAAGCGCGGGTCCGCCTTCAGCATCTCCGTGAAGTGGATGCCGTCCAGGTGGGGCATGAGGTAGTCGGTGATGACCATGCCCACCTGGTTGCGCTCCAGGATGTCGAGCGCCTGCAAGGCATCCGCCGCCGAGTACACGGTGTACCCATGCATCTCCAGGAAGCGAGAGAGCATGGTGCACAGCTCGAGATCGTCGTCGACGACAAGGATGTTCACGGGGCGTTCCGTCGCACGCGGACGGGGGCCGGAACCTAACAGCCGCACCCGTCGTTGACAACGCACAGTGCGCCTTCATATGTGCCGGGCCCATGGGGAAGCGGACCGCGAAACGAGAGGGGGTGGCGGGGATGGAGGCTCGACTGGACGCGGTGGCGGACGCTTTCGAGGCAGGCGACTTCGAGGCGGCCCTGGCCGGAGCGGACGCCCTGCTGCGCGACGCGCCCGAGCTCCCCGAGGCCCTCCACTTCCGGGCGGCCGCCCTGGTGGAGCTGGGCCGGATTGAAGAAGCGGCTCGCGCCTACGGCCAGGCCATGAAGGAGGCGCCGGAGGACGTGGAGATTCTCCTGGGTGCGGCGGACTGCCTGGTGTGCCGCGCCGGGGAGGACCGTGAGGCGGTGGCGGAGGGACTCGCCCTATGTGCGCGAGGCCGGCGCCTGGCCCAGAAGGCCGACGATGTGGAGATGCTCTACGAATTCCTCCTCCTGGAGGGCATGGGGCTGAACCAGATGGGCGAGTGCGCCACCGCGCTCGCCAGCCTGGAGGAGGCCCTGCGGCACATGCCGCGCTCGGTGGACGCGCAGCTCGAGCGGGGAATCGCCCTCTTCGAGCTGTGCCGCTTCGAGGAGGCGAAGGCCGCCTTCGAGAAGGTGCTGAAGGACACGCCGGACGAGGCGTGGGCACACCACTACCTGGGGCTGATGGCGGAGCGGCGCGGGGACGAGAAGGAGGCGAAGAAGCGCTTCGGCAAGGCACAGTCACTGGTGCCCGAGGAGTTCCCCCCGCCCGTACAGCTCGCGGAGGAGGCGTTCGACCGCGCGGTGGAGGACGCGGTGAAGTCCCTGCCCCGCCACGCGAAGCAGTACCTGGACAACGTGACGATTGCGGTGGAGGACCTGCCCTCGGACGACGATTTGCTGGGGCAGGACCCGCCGCTGTCCCCGAGCATCCTCGGGGTGTTCCGGGGCACGCCGGTGGGCGAGCGCAGCGTCACGAATGCGTACGACCACTTCCCCGCGTCCATCGTGCTGTACCAGAAGAACCTGGAGCGCTTCGCGAGGACGCGCGAGGAGCTCATCGAGCAGATTGGAATCACCGTGATGCACGAGGTCGGTCACCTCATGGGACTGGACGAGGACGAGCTGTGGCAACGGGGGCTGGACTGACGGCCGCCGCGCGCGTGGCCGCGAGCGTCTGGCGGATGCCCTCGCTGTAGGGCGTCTTGCGCACGGCGCCGAGCAGCCCTCGCAGCGCCGAGTCGTCCATGAGGACGGGCTCGGTGAGCAGGTAGTGCATCTCCACCAGCTCCTTCATGAACGGGTCGAAGAGGCCCATGAGCCGCACCATCCCCTTCCCCGACGTCATGAGCTTCGGCGGGCGGCCGGCCTGCGCGAAGATTTCCTTCACGAGCTCGCGCTGTGAGGTGACACCCGCGCCGGCGAGGTTCCACCAGCGGCCGTAGGCGCGGGGCTCGTCCATGAGCGCGGTGACGACGGGGCCGACGTCGGGGACGTAGATGAACTCGTGCGGAGTGTCGATGGGGCCGATGAGCTGGGCGCGCTTGCCCTGCACGGCGGCGAGGAAGGCGCGGTGGAGGAAGCTCTTGTCCACGCCGGGGCCGTAGAAGTCGGGGAGGCGGAGGATGGTGCCGCGGATGCGTCCGGCGGCGTGCTCGGCCAGGAGGAGGTCCTCCTGCTCCTTGCGCATGCGGCCCTTGAAGGTGTGCGGCTCGCGCGGGTGGTCCTCGGTGACGGGCGTGGTGCGCGGGCGGCCGTACGGGTACACGGTGCCGATGAGCAGCACCTGCTGCACGCCCTCGGCGATGGCGGCGTCGAGCGTGCGGCGCATGAGCTGCGGGTGGAGGTGGAACTGCCAGTAGTTCACCCCCACCATGTAGATGAGCGTGTGGATGCCCCGGGCCGCGGCGCGGATGGAGTCCGCGTCATCCGGATTCCAGGTGGCGACTTCCGCCAGCGGGTCCGCGCCGAACTCGCGCTGCAGCCCGGCCTTCGAGCGCCCCACCACACGGTAGGCCCACCCCTGCGCCTGGAGGGACTGCGCCACACTCTGACCAACGACGCCCGAGGCTCCGAACAACGCCACCTTGTCCATGTCGTGCTCCCCTGCTCTGAACGACCGTGTGATTTGTGAACACCGTTCTTTGAACGGTGTTCATTTAATGGTGGCCGTTCGGGACGTCAAGGCCTACGCTTGAGGACATGGGGATTTCGGAGCGGAAGGAGCGACAGAAGGCGGAGCTGCGGGAGCAGATTCTCCGGGTGGCGAAGGACATGGTGATGCGGGAGGGCTTCGCGGCCCTGTCGATGCGCAAGCTGGCGGACGCGGTGGAGTACGCGCCGGCGACGCTGTACCTGCACTTCGAGAACCGGGACGCGATTGCGCGCGAGCTGTGCATCCGCGGGTTCAATGACCTGCTCGCCGTGCTGGAGCCGGCGGCGAAGGTGGAGGAGCCACTGGAGCGGCTTCAGAAGCAGGCCGAGGCATACGTGAAGTTCGGCCTGGAGCAGCCGGAGACCTACCGGCTCATCTTCATGGAGGACCCGAAGCTGTCCACGGCGCTGTTCTCGGACGAGAGCGGCGCGGGGCCGAGGTCATTCGCGGTGCTGGTCCGCGTGTTCGAGGACCTGAAGAAGGCGGGACGGCTCGCGGAGGACGCGGAGCCGTTCAAGCTGGCCGAGGTGCTGTGGGCCGGGCTGCACGGGATTGTGAGCCTGCGGCTGACGTGCACGGGGTTCCAGGGTTCGCCCGTGGACGAGCTGGTGCGGATGCTCGTCTCGACGCTGGTACACGGGCTGCCGGGATTGAAGGCCGCAAAGAAGACGCGGTGAGGGCGGGTTGACGGAGGCGGAGGGGTGCGGCAGTAATCGACGGCGGTAGGGCCTCCGGACCTGGTGGCCGGCCCGGTCTTCAAAACCGGTGAGGGGCGCCGAGAGGCGTCCCTGGCGAGTTCGATTCCCGTGCCCTACCGCCATCCTTCACTGTTGGATGTGGAGATGGGGACCGCCCCAGACCGCCTGTCCCCTTGGGCGTGTCCGCTCGTCGAGCACGGTGTAGCCGCGCGCCCGGGCATCAGCCATGAAGGCGTCGAGGCGCTCCTGCGACACGCCGCGGGTGCGCACGTCGATGGCCCGCCCCAGGTAGTGCTTCGAGCCGACGTTGTGCTTTCCCTTGTTGGTCGAGGTGACGGTGAGGCCGTGCTGTTCCGCGAGCCGAGCCATCGCCTCGAACGGCATGCCAGTCGTCGTCGACGGGGTATTCACAGCGCGGGCCTTCGTGAAGCTCGAGGACTTGTTGAGCGCCTCGAAGGTCCGCTTCCCCACCACGCCATCCGCCTTGAGCCCCATCGAGCGCTGGAAGTCGCGAACGGCCTTCTCCGTGGCGGGGCCGAACTTCCCGTCCGTCTTCCCAGGATTGAATCCCGCCGAGCGCAGACGGTCCTGCAACGAGCGAACGGTGTCGTTCGTCGTTCCCTTGCGGAGCGAGCCGCTCGTGTAGCCGAGCACGCTCGCGCGATCCGCGGCCCGGGCCGCGGCCATCGAGTTCTTCGAGGAGAAGCTGCTCTCGGCGGAGTACCCCTTCACGCTGGCCCGGTCCGCCGCGCGCGCGGCGGCCATCGAACCGGAAGTCTTCGTCGAGGACTTGGTCTCGGCGGAGTAGCCCTTCACGCTGGCCCGGTCTGCCGCCCGTGCGGCGGCCATCGAGCCAGAAGTCTTCGAGGCCTTGCTGTCGGCGGAGTACCCGCTCACGCTCGCACGGTCCGCCGCCCTCGCGGCGGCCATCGAACCCGTAGACTTCGAGGCGCTGCTCGCGCTCTTACCCGCGCTCGAGCTCTTGCCCGTGCTCGAACTTCCGGCCGACCGGCCGGCGCCCGTGCTTCCGCTTCTGCTACCGCTGCTCGATGAGCCTGCGCCACCGACGGCCATGATGTGCTCCTGGAGGGGGTAGGGAGGCATCCCGGGGGGGCACCATCCCAGTCGTCATCGAATTGTCGGATGAGGCGGCAAAGAGTTGCCGCCGGAACCGTTTTCCGCCCTACGCGGAGGGGCGGAACGAAGCGTGATGTGGAGCTCGGGCAGCAGTTGGCCCGAGTGGAGACGAGAACCGCACGTGCCGCCCTCCCCACCTGTTGACCTCTTGAACGCACGCGGCCTGGAGGGGACTTCCGCGCGCGGTGTCATGCTACGTAGCGCGCATGAGCACCTACACCCCTCCCCTGCACGTCCACGTCGTCCACCATCCCCGGCACGAGGATGCGAAGCGCTGGGCCGAGGCCCTCTTCCGGTGGCTCAATGGCAACCCGGAGGACTTCGCCGCCCCGCAGGCGGACATCCCGGTGTTCATCTGGACCTCGGTGGAGGGCGAGAAACCACCCCAGATTCAGTGGGGGCGAGCGAAGCAGGAGGTGCTCGTCCTCCTCGTTGGAACGGCGATGGTCGCCAGCACCGAGTGGCGCAAGTGGGCGAAGCAGCAGGCGCAGGCTGGAGGCCCGAAGATCATCACCTGCACGGACGATCCCAACAGCGGGAACCTGGGACCGACGTACCAGGCGGAGCAGGCGGTGCGCCTCGACTTTCACGCCTCCGAGGACCGGGAGGGCGAGCTCATCCTTCGCGTGACGCACGAGCTGGCGCGCAAGATGCTCGCCCCCGGAGAGAAGACGTCCATCTTCATCAGCCATACGAAGAAGTACGCCGACGTGAACTCGAAGGAGGACGACGGCCGCGCCTTCGCGCAATCGCTCAAGGCATTCCTCGACAGCCGTCCCACGAGCGAGGCGTTCTTCGACGAGGTGAAGATCAGCGCCACCGACGATTTCAAAGACACACTTCAGGGTGGCATCGCGTCCTCGGTCATGGTCGTGCTGCACACGGACCGCTTCTCCAGCCGCTACTGGTGCGGTTGGGAGACGCTCCAGGCCAAGCTCCAGCGGCGCCCCATCCTCGTCGTGGACTCACTCTTCGACGGTGAGCCGCAGAGCCTCAGCTACCTCGGTAATGCCCATACACTCCGGTGGGACCCGAAGGACCGGGACAGCGTGCCGCGCCGCAGGCGGATTGTCTCCGCTGCCCTGCTCGAGCTGCTGCGCCTGCGGCACGACGAGAGCCGGCTCGTCGAGGCCCAGACCGCCTTCGGCCTGCCAGCAGCGCATGTCCATCCCTTCCGGCCCGAGCTCGCGACACTGCCCAATACCGGCGGCAAGCTGATTCATCCCGATCCACCCCTTCCGGTGAATGAGCGCAAGCTCATGTGCGAGAAGCGCCCTGACATCGAATTCCTGAGCCTCACCCAGGCGCTCGCGCACCATGCGCAGAAGCTCAAGGGGCGGAGAATCGCCGTCTCCATCTCCGACGCCCCGAACCTCAGTGCCTTCGGTCTGACGAAGCTCCATCTGGAGCGAATCTGGACGCGTGTCGCGACGCACCTCCTGCAGACGCAGGCGCAGCTCGCCTACGGCGGCGACCTCCGGCAGGGCGGCTACACCGAGCAGTTGTTCGAGCTGATTCGCGGTGCCATCGACGCGGGAGCACAGCTTCCAGACGGGCTCGTCCACCTGTACCTGGGCTGGCCCGTCCATCTGACGTTCACCGACGCGGTCAAGGCCCGGCTGCCGGATGTCTTCGAACCACATACCTTCGACATCCCAGACGTAGACGGTGTGAACAAGTCTGCCTTCATCCCACCGAAGACAACCGAGCCTCGGGAACGGCTGGCATGGACGCTGGGAATGACTGAGATGCGCCGGAACATGGCGAATGATTGCCATGCGCGCGTCATGGTTGGCGGTCAGTCCCGCGCCGTCAGCCCGATTCCCGGCCTCGTCGAGGAGTTCCTCACCTTCGTCGACCTCGGCAAGCCGGTCTACCTCATCGGCGGCTTCGGAGGCATGACGCGCGTCATCGCGCGAGCCCTCCTGGGCGAGCGGCCCGAGGAGCTGACCACCGCATTCCAGGACGACCAGGGGACGCGAACGAGCATCCGCGAGCACATCGACGCGGCGGCCCAGACGGGGACGTATGGCAAGGTGAAGAGTGGCGGGAAGGAATGGCCCGCCCTCGAACCGGTCGACTTCGACGCCATCGTGGAGCGGCTCGGAAAGCTGGGGCTCGGCGGCCTCAACAATGGCCTCGATGACCAGGAGAACCGGCGGCTCATCGACACACCGGACCCCGTGGAGCAGGTCGGACTGGTGCTACTCGGGTTGGGACGGAAGTGGGGGAACACCGCGGGGTAACGTAACCGGCGCGCACATCCCGGGAGGATGTCATGGCAAGCGGAATGAAGCGGTTGCGGTTCCGAAGTGGCGACGTCAAGGGATTGAGCAGCGGCCTGGCGGAGAGCATTGCCCCCGACCCGAACGAATCCCCCGAGGCCACCGCGAAGCGCTACCTGGACTCGCTCTTCGGCGCCCCCGAAGTCCCTACGATGTCCCTCAGCGCGACGGAACCCTCGGCCGCGCCGGACCTCGTGCACGAGGACACGCAGAAGCAGGCGCTGACCGACACGACCCAGGTCAGCTACGTGCAGCGCTACCAGAGCGTTCCCGTGCACGGCACCCGGGTAGGCGTGGAGATGACCCAGGACCGCCACCTGGTGGGAGTCGACGGGCACGTCGCGGACATCCAGGACCTGGACCCGATTCCTTCACTCTCCCCCGACGAAGCCCGCGAGCGGCTCGAAAAGGCCATTCCGGCCACGCGCGGCCAACTCCAACCGCCGGCGCTGGTGGTGCGCTGGGACGAGACCGGCTCCCGCTGGGCCCTGACGTATGTGTTCGAGGATGTGCTCATCCCGAACAGCGCCAAGGTTGCCTCGGGAGAGACCACGGAGCGAGATCTCCTCCGGGAACGCCGCTACCGCGTCTTCATCGACGCGCACTCGGGCCTCGAAGTGGTCCGCGTCCCTCTCTTCAGGCACGCGCAGGCACTTGGCAGTGGGCGGGACCTCTCTGGCCGGACGCACCAGCTCCATGTCTCGAAGGACCCGAGCAATGACATGTTCATTCTCGAGGACCCCGAGCGAAAGATCCGGACCTGCTCGATGGGGTACCAGAGCTTCCAGGTGCTCCCATCCTCGCTCCCCGGCAAGACAGTCACGAGCACCACACCCGAGTTCAACCACCCTGGCGCGGTGACCGCGCACGCTCACGCGACGGTTGTCTACGACTACTTCAAGACGGTGCTGAAGCGTGAGGGCATCGGGGGGCCCGAGAAGTGGATTCACTCGGCCGTCGAGTGCGTGGAGGTGCCAGGCATGGGCCTCACCTGGCGCAATGCCGTCTGGCTTCGCCACCAGCATCCCCAGCTCCCCCAGGCGGTCCATGACGGGATGATGATCTACGGCCAGATTCCCTTGGCCGGGGGGAAGCACCTGTCCCTGTCCGAGGGCCTCGACGTCGTCGCGCATGAGCTCACGCACGGCATCACCAACTACACCGCCGACCTGGAGTATGTGACCCAGTCCGGAGCGCTGAACGAGTCCTACTCCGACATCTTCGGCACCATCATCGCGAACTCGATCGATGACAAGCCCATCGAGAAGTGGGACTGGACCTTCGGCAAGGTCCTCACCGGCGGCTCGAGCGGCAGCGGCATCCGTGACCTGGAGAAGCCAGGTGAACACAAGCAGCCCGACCATATGAATGGGTTCAAGAAGCTCGGGCCCGGCCAGAAGCCGGACGACACCAACGACTTCGGTCATGTTCATTGCAACAGCGGCATCCACAACAAGGCCGCGTACAACCTGCTGACCTCGGGCAGGTTCACCGCGAAGGAAGCCGCGCAGCTCTTCTATCTCACGCTGGCGACCCCCGGCCGCCTCAGCCCGACCGCCACGTTCACCGACTCACGGGACGGGCTCGTCGCGAGCTGCGAGACGTTGTTCCACGCGCTCCCCGAGGACGCGCTCCAGCAGCGCATCGACACCATCCTCGATGCCTTCAAGAAGGTGGGGCTGTGACATGGGCGAAGCCACCACCTTCGAGGTGGACCTGCTCCTCCGAGCACTGCGCACGCGAGAGGGATTGACGCGCTGGTTGGACGACGAGCGCTTCGTGGAGCGCTCGTGTCTGTCTCCCCTTCAGGCCGAATCGCTGCGAGGTGCCTTCCGGGGATTGATAAAGACCCTGGAGGAGCAGGAGACGCGGCTGCGGAGTGCCGCCACCGCGGACAGCGCCGTTGCGTACAAGGACGTGGAGAAGATGCTCGCCAGGTTGGAGCGGGCCCGGCATGTCCTGCGAGAGATTCCCAACCAGAGGAACGACAGGGAGCTCCTCCCCCTGCTGCAGTCCGCCGACCGGCTGACGCTGGATGGCTACTTCGCGGGACTCGGCGGCAGCGTGCCCGCCAATGCCTCTCCCGCGCCCCCCATCGTCGTGCTGGAGCCCGGCGAGGGCCCCGCGATGACGCCTCCCGTTTCCGATGTCTTCGCGACGGGCTTCACTGGGGCCGGGCAGACGCTCCAGGTCACCATCCCCTTCGTCTACCTTCCCATCAGCTACCTGAGCGGCTTCTGGACCTTCTCGACGCTCCAGCACGAGGTCGGCCACCACCTCGACGCCGCACTGGGCTTGCGTGGCGTGGCCGAGGCCAGGCTCTCCGAGGCGCTCCCCGGCGAGGATTGGGGCACCCGGAAGCGGCGTGAGCACTGGAAGCGATGGCTCCCGGAGTGCATCGCCGATGCATGGGGCGTCGTGCTCGCGGGCGAGGCCTTCCCGCTGATGCTCGCCCAGATACTCCAGGGACGCGGACGGCAACGCTGGTCGATTGCCAGCCCGACGTACCCGCCCGCCGCCCTGAGAATCGCGCTGCTCGCCGCCATGTTGAAGCGGCTCGGTGGTGAGGAGGCGCTCTTCTCCAGCTCGATTGCCCGGCTCGGGGCCATGGACATCTCGGCTCCATTCGAGGCTCCTCCCGAGGATTGGGCGGCGTTCCAGAAGGATGCGGAGAGCGTCGCGGCCATCCTGCTGGAGCTGCCTGCCGGTGGAGATTCGCGGCGCCCATTGGGCCAGCAGGTCGAGGTCCGCCAGGAAGCCAGGGTGACGCGCGCCGTCTGCGAGAAGCTGCTGGCTCCGTCCTGGGATGCGGGCTCCGCGGTCCTCGAGGCAGGCGCGGCGCTGCGCAACATCCCGAGCGCCGCGCAACTGGCCATGCTGGCGAAGCCTGGGCTCGCCACCGAAATACACACGCGCGCCGTGGAATGGATGTCGAAGCTGCCCGCTCCGGCGTGGGTCCTGCCGCCCGGACGGCTGCGCTTCTTCAACGAGGTCGAGTACTTCCGCCCGACCACTGTCGAGACGGAACAGACGCAGTGGAAGTCTCCTCCGGTCCAGTTGCTCATCGCCCACGACACCATTGCGTTCGTCGGTGCGACGCACCACCAACTGCTCGACAGGCTGAAGGAGGCCGCGGCTGCGCGCGAGGGTCGGGCCTGGAAGCAGCTCGACATCCTCTTCCTCGCGGAGGAGCGCCTGCCCTGGTTCGCCCGCGACGAGGAAGAACATCAGCGGCTGAAGAAGCTGCGCCGTGACTCCCTCGCGCACCTCCGTGCGTATCTGGAACAGGAGCGCACGCCCGGTGTCACCCAATGGGCCATCTACGAATACGACCGGCCCCACTACTTCGCGTCGTACTGGGATTGGGACGAGCCCCACGGCCGCGTCCACGTCAGCCCGTACGTCTGGGGCCAGGACATCGGCACCTGCCCTGGCATCGACTTCATCCGCAGCACGACGCCGCCCTACCGGTATCTCGTCTACGTCGAGGGCCTGAAGAAGCTGATGGAGCCCTCTTCCGGGACGAGGCTCCTCCACCAGGGAGGAACCGGCGGGACTTCCACGAGGCGGTAGCTCCGGGCGCTCAGCCCCAGGGCCGCAGCCAGAGCAGATACCCGGCGAGCCCCAACTGGACGAACAGGTTCAGCAGCGAGCCCGCCACCTGCACCTTGCTGCCCTTGAGCAGTCCGAAGGCATGCGCCAGCCGCGCCACGAGCAACCCGCCACCGAAGACGTGGAGCGCCACCGAGTTTCCGCCGCACAGCTCGGCCACCAGCAGCAGGATGAGCGCCAGGGGAACGTTCTCCACGTTGTTCCCATGCGCGCGGATGGCGGCAATCAGGTCGGCATTTCCGCCGTCGCCGCGCCACACGTTGTGCTTGCCGCGCACCCGGCTCACGTTGATGGAGAGCCCCAGCGTGAGGAACGTATTGAGCGCTCCGTAGAGGGCAGTCACGGGGACCGCGAGCAACGTCGTCCCGAGCAAGGTGTTGGTCAAGGGTGTGGGCCTCCAACTGCAAGAGGCCCGGGACCGTAGCCGTCAAAGCGGTGGGACGCCCACGGATTTCTGGGCGAAGCGCCAGCCCACCCGAGCGGCCACGAGCGGGCCTGGCCCCTTCGTCGTTCCAGGCCCGCTCGCGGCGCTCAGCAGTCGCACCCCTCTTCTGTGCCCGCGGCCCCCCCCAGGTGCTCGGGCCCGTGCCGGCACCCTCCCTCGAGCTGAACCTGGGGGATGGACCGCACGGCGCGTCCTCCACGGCTGGCGCAACTGTTGGAACGGAGAATGGACGGCTGCCCAGACGCCGTCTGTACCTCCCGGGAGGTATTCAGGCCGCGCGAGAGATGTGCGAGTCCAGCGCCTCGAACCGCGCCAGCGTGCTGGCCGGAATCTCATCCAGTGCCGCGATGAGCGGCAGGGTGAAGCGGCGGAAGCCCGCCTCGTAGATGGGCTCGGAGATGAACCGCGCCCCCATCTTCCGCGCGAAGAGTGACGGCGCACGGGGCATCCGCAGCCCGTCCAGCCGTCCCAGCCTCGCGCGCGCCCGCTCCGCGTGCGTGTACAGCGGGTCGTTTGGAATCGCGGGGGGCTCTCCGGGCGTGGACACCTTCACCCTCCATCGTGGGCTCAGCCAACCCCGGCTCTCCGCCACCTGGTACACCAGCCACGCGTCCTCCACCGAGTCCGTGTCCAGGTTCGCCGCGGCAATCCAGTGCGTCACCCCGCGCCGCCGGCTCTCCTCGTAGATGCCCGCGTGCAGCCGCGCCACCGCCTCCGAGTTCCGCCACTTCTCGAGCACACAGAAACGCGCCGTCTCCGCGAACGACCGCGTCGGGGACTCGATGCCCCTCAGGTCCAGCTTCTGCTCCAGCTCGATTCCCAACCGTCCTCCCGTGTGGCGCGCCACCTCCGCGTTGGGCAGCAGCAGCCGCACCGTCGCCACCGGCTCGCGGTTCGCGTAGACGATGAGGTGCACCGTCGTGTCCAGCGTGTCGAAGCAGCTCACCTCGCGCCGAGAAGGCACCCTACCCATCATCAATCGCAGCTCTCCGCCAAAGACGGCCCAGCGGACGCGCAGCGCGTCATCGAGCTCTCGCTGGGTGGTGGCAACACGGCAGTGCATGGACGTCATGGGGGTCCCCTCTCGGAAGCGGTCCGGCGTTGCGCCGTCCTCATCCCTCTCTTCGTCGCGGAAACCCGAAGTGCGAGCCGTGGGCTTTCCATCACACACCCATCAGGACGAACCGGCGTCTGTCGAAGTCCCCCCGGCGTCTCCGAATAAAGGGCATGGGTCAATCCGTGGAAAAGCGCATAAAGGAGGATTCCGATGTCGACTCCCGCCTGGCTCGGAATGGCAGTGCGACGCAGCCATGGAGAGGCCTGGATGCTGGGGTACGCCTTCGCGCGGTACCGCGAGCTCGAAGGGCGCTCCGAAGCGGCCCTTGCGGCGGAGCTCGGCTGCACCCAGGAAACGCTCCAATGGCTGTCACTGTGCCGCCGTCCTCGGGGTGAGGCCTTCTCCGAGCAGGTCCAGGCCATCGCCGAGCGCTTCTCGGTGGAGCTGCTGCCCCTCGTCCAGGTGCTCCGGCGCGTGGAGGTCCTGGACGCCCTTTCAGCGCGGCATGGCTTCGACGGGAGCAACACCCTGAAGATGGCCGCCAGGGATGACGAGCTTCACTGACACAACCCGGCGGATTGTGCCCTGCCAGACAATGCCTTGCGTCTCCCGGGAGGTGGACCGGCCTCTCTTCCCAGACATGGTGGATCAATCCCAACCCGGAGTGAGGCGGAATTGACATACCCCTTGCGAGGTAGGGACAAGCTGGACGTCAGAGATCAACCTCTTGCATGATTTTGCGCGGTTCCCTGCGTCGCACTCCGTGGGTTGGTACCGAAGGAGCAGGCGAGATGACACGAACCCGATGCGGGCTGGAGCTTCCTGGCGAGGTGTGGGGATGAGCTTTCCATCACAGTCGGAGGAGGAGGCCTGGCACGAGCGCCTCTTGAACGATGACGTGGTGGCTTCCAGCGAGGTCTTCGCGGCCTTCGTGGACCCCATTCTCGAGACGCTCGGCGGCAGCAGGATGACGAGCCTCCAGCGCGACGAGGCCTATGACTCCATCGTCGACGCCATCCTCACGTATGTGAACGACCCGCAGCGGTTCATTCCTGGCAAGGGGCGCCTGCGCGACTACCTCATCGGCGCGGCGAAGAACAAGCTGGCGGACCGGCACCGCTCCCGAGAGGCCCGCCTGCGCAGGGAAGATAAGTACATGAAGCTCGTCGAAGTCAGGGCGCCGTCTCCGAACGATGTCATGGAGAGGGCCGTGCTGGCTCACGAGGTCATGGAAATTCTCAGGAAGGACAAGCTCACGCCGAAGGACTTCACCCTGCTCGAGCTCTACCTCGAGAGCGAGGGGTCCACCCGTGTGGTGGGCGAGGCCCTGGGATTGCCCCCGATGCCGGAGGCAGAGCTCCGGCTGGCGGTGAAGCGGCACTGGGACCGCTGGAAGAAGAAGCTGGTGCGAACCGGGGAGGAGTTGGCCGATGTCGACGCCTGAATGGCTGACGATGGCGGCCCGGAAGAGTCAGGCCGCGCCCGGAATGATGGGACATGTCTTCGAGCAGTACCGGCAGCTCGAAGGTCGCTCCGAGGAGGAGCTCGCGCAGGAGCTGGGCTGCTCACAGGACGTGCTGCACTGGATGGCCCTGTGCCGCCGTCCCGCGGAGCCGCGCTTCGAGGAACAGGTCACCGCCATCGCCACGCGCTTCGACGTGGAATTGCTGCCGCTCGTCCAGGTGCTCCGGCGGGTCGAGGTCATGGCCGCCGCCGTCGCAGCCGCGCCCTCGAAGACACCCCAGGATGGCGACGCGGAACAGCGTGCCTCGATGCGGGTGGCGGCAAGAGACCGCACCAAGGACGACGGAACGGCCTCATGACCGCATCCTGGCTGGAGGAGGCTGTCGCGGTGTTCGGCTCGGGGACTCCTCCGCGGTTCCCCAGGAACATCGCCGTGGACATCCTGCTGCGGCTGAGCATCACCGTGGCGCCCCTGCCGCACCCCACCCCCGAGAGCATGAGCCAGTGGCTCATGCGCCGGGGACTCCCATGCCAGGCCAGTGCGTTCCCCGAGACCGTGCACGGCTGCATGGTGTGGATTGGAGACGTGGGCATCCTCTTTCACGACAGCGAAGAGGACCCCGCGGAGCAGCGCTTCACGCTGGCCCATGAAGCCTCGCACTTCGTGCTCGACCACCTGCTCCCGCGCCGCCGCGCCGTGGAGGTCCTCGGGCCCCCCATTCTCGAGGTGCTCGACGGCAAGCGTGCGCCGACTCCCGAGGAGTCGCTGACGGCCTTGTTCGAGCGTGTGCCCCTGACGCCGCGCGCGGACCTCATCCGCCGCAGCGAGTCCGGCCACTACACCCACGGTGCCGTGGTCGAGTCGGAGCGACGCGCGGACCAGCTCGCGCTGGAGTTGCTGGCGCCCGAGGCGCTCGTGCGTCCCCTGCTCGAAGGCGCGTCCGAGACGGACGCCGCCGAGCGCGTGCGGTTCCGCTTTGGCCTGCCCGGGCCGGTGGCCAGGGCCTACGTCACCTCGCTGCGCCGCCACCTGCGCAAGCCGCGGTTCTCCAGCCAGAGCTTCCTTGGATTGGACGGAGGGTAATCATGTCGGGAGGGGTTCCGCCGGAAGAAGTCGAAGCGGAGTTGTTCGGAGATGACGAGTACGAGGTGGCCTTCGGCGAGAAGCTGACCGAGACGCTCGACCTCAACCGGTGGTCCACGGGGCTCGACCTGGAGAGCGTGATGAAGCGCTTCCGCCAGGAGATTGCCGCCGCGGTGACGAAGGAGGACCGGCTGCGGGGGCTCGTCCGCAGCGAGGTGTTTCCACGGCTCCCCGGGCGCAGCCGCACCTTCCCCGAGGCCGGCGTCTACCGCGTCACTCCCGAGGAGCTGAGCCTCATCCACGAGCGGCTGCTCTTCCAGGGCCGCGTCGACGCCGTGGCCAGCTCGTCCGTGTCGCACGACAGCATCCCCATCGGCATCTCCCAGATTGGGGTGGCCATCGTCGGCTACGGCGGCACTTCTGGCGCCTTCTCGCAGCGCCTCTACCGCAAGGAGGTCGCCCAGCGCAGCGGGGATGGTCTGCGCGAGGCGATGGACTACATCGACATGCGGCAGAACCGCTTCAAGGACCGGCATGACGCGCAGTCCCGGCTGGCCCGCCGCGGCATCCGCGCCTACGCGGAGCGGGCCGCGCTGCTGGACAAGTCCTCGGCGGAATGGCGCATCGGCCTGAACAACCCCTGCTCGCATGACCTGCTCACCGGCTCCGGCTACATGAGCCTCCTGCAGAAGTCGCTCGACGTGCTCGACCGGCTCATCCACACGCAGAAGAAGTTCGTCTTCGTCTCCAACACGCTGCAGGACCGGGGCTTCCTCACCATGGGCTTCGCGCTCGACGCGGGTGAGTTCGTCCTGCTGGAGACGCTGGAGAACGACGGGAAGCACCTCGTCGACGGCTGGCAGTACGGGGACCGGAGCAAGAGCCTGGCGCGGGAGTTCGTGAAGAGGTCCTGCCCCCAGGTCGTGAAGGGGCTGTTCCGCGTGTCGGACCACTCCCCTCCCCGCATGTTCTACGCGCACCGCGAGCTCGTCCACGAGGCGGTCCGCATCGCCATGGCCGACAGCGTGCTGCGGCAGGAGCAGGGCTTCCCCATGCTCCTCGACGTCGCGGAGATGTCCTGCCGCGCCGCCTTCGGTGATGACGGCTTCCAGGGGCTCGTCCAGGACGCCTACGCCCACGCGGGCGCGAACTTCCAGTACTTCAGCGGTCGCGCGCTGCGCCGCTAGCCGGGAGGGTGAACGATGGCCGATGAAGGCAAGGGACCGGGGCCTCATGGGATGGACGGGCTGAACGGCAGCAGGACGCCTCCGCTCCACGTGGTGAATGGCTCACGCGGGGACGCGCAGCGCCCCATCAACGGCGCGGCCAGGCCTCAAGGGCCGCAGGGCCCCACGCAGCAGCGCCCGGCTCCCGTGGCCGAAGGCGGCAGGCCCCCGCAGGGCCCCGCGCAGCGCCCGGCTCCCATGGCCGGCAGCAGGCCCGCGCAGCCTCCGGCCGGGAATGACGTGCGCCCCGCTGGCCCACCCCAGTCCAATGGCGCGAAGACGACGCCGCCCGTGATGGCGCCCAGCGGCCATGAAGACGTCGTCCGCCCCAACCCTCCCGAGGCGCAGGCCGCGATGGACGCGCTGCGGAACGAGGTGAAGGCGGCGAGGCAGCTCGGCCCCGACCTGGAGAATGCCGTGGGCTTCACGCACTTCGACACCGCGTCCAGCCAGGACAACCTCATCACCGTCCTGATGACGCGAGATGATTTGCACCTGCTCGCGTCGCAGACGCTGGTGCGCGTGAAGTCTCGTGCCGACGGGCGCACGTATCTCGGCGTCGTCGTGCGCGGTCCGTTCGCGGAGCCCAACGCCGTCCCGGCCAACTCCACGATGGCCATCGGCGTGGTGACGCAGGGCAAGAAGCTCTCGTACACGTTCGACTACCACGGCCGCGCGGAGGTGGAGCTCCTGGGAGAGGAAGTCGAGGGGACGCTGAAGCCTCCCCGCTTCCGGCCGCAGCCGCAGAGCCCCGTCTTCGTACTGGATGAAGAGGAGAGCAAGCACGTGCTTGGCGTGGGCGGAGACCTCAGCCTCGGTGTCGTCGTGGGCTACGAGCACATGGAGGCCCGCATCAACGCCCGGGACAAGGCCATCCTCCCCCGCCACACCGGCATCATCGGCACCACGGGCGGCGGCAAGTCCACGTCCGTCGCCACCCTCATCCACCGTGCCCAGGCGGCGGGCATCGCCACCATCGTCTTCGACGTGGAGGGCGAATACACCCACGTGGACCAGCCCACGGACCAAGCGGCCATGCTCGAAGCGCTCAAGCGCCGTGGACAGAAGCCGCAGGGCGTGAGGGATTTGCACATCCACCACCTCACCGGCCGCGCCAGCCGCAACCCGCGTCACCGCAACCTGCACCCCTTCGCGCTGAGCTTCTCCAGCCTCTCGCCCTATGCGCTGGCGGAAATCCTGGAGATGTCGGACGCGCAGCAGGAGCGGTTCCTCAAGGCGTACGACGTCACCAAGCTGCTCCTGGAAGACTTCGGAATCTTCCCGAAGACACCCGAGGAGGCGCAGCAGGCGCTCGACGTGGACGAGCTCACCACCGGCTATCCCAGGATGACCATCCAGCACCTGCTGGACGTGGTGAACGCCTACATCTACAGCCTCAGCGACGAGGGCCGCGCGGAGAACAAGAGAACCGCGCGCCCGAGCCGCAAGCAGGGCTCCATCCTCGAAGGGCTCGACCCCGACGAGCCGCAAGCGCCCGAGCTGCCTCCGACTGGCCCCGCGCTCTACAGCGAGTTCCGGAGCAAACCCGGCATGGTGATGGCGAGGGTGATGCAGCAGAGCAGCCGGCTCGAGGTGAGCTGGAAGGCCCTGGCGAGCAAGCTCCACCGGCTCAACCGCCTCAAGATCTTCGACGTGGGCACGGCGCACAGCGTGGCCTACGGCTCGATGCTCGTGCCCGGCCGCGTCTCCGTCATCGACCTTTCGGACACGGACTCACCGCAGCTCAACAACATGGTCATCGCGGACATCCTCCGCGGGCTCCAGGAGACGCAGGAGGCGCGCTACCAGAAGGCGAATGACAACGAGCAGGCCGTCACCCCCGTGCTCATCATCATCGAGGAGGCGCACGAGTTCCTCTCCGCCAACCGCATCTCCCAGATGCCAGTGCTCTTCGAGCAGGTGGCTCGCATCGCCAAGCGCGGCCGCAAGCGGTGGCTCGGGCTCGTCTTCGTGACGCAGCTCCCGCAGCACCTCCCCAATGAGGTGCTCGGCCTGCTCAACAACTTCATCATCCACAAAATCACCGACAGCGCCGTCATCTCCCGCATGCAGCGCACCGTGGGCAGCATCGACGAGGGACTCTGGAACCGCGTCTCACGGCTCGCGCCGGGGCAGGCCCTGGTCTCCTTCAGCAACTTCACCCGCCCGCTGATGGTGGCGGTGGACCCCGCACCCGTGAAGCGCCTCCTCGTGGAGTAGCGCCGTCCCGCGCATGTGAAACCATCGGGTTGACCACAAGGAATACGAGAAGCTCAGTCAGCGCGGCGTCGTGTTCCGCGGCAAGCCCACGCAGCAGGGCCCCGTCACCCTCGTGGTGTTCGAGGACACCTGCGGCAACCTCATCCAGTTGTTCCAGACTTGAGGAGCGCGGGGCTGGTGGCCTCCACCACGAGGCCGGACTCCAGGCGCACCACGCGGTCCGCCAGCGTGAAGTACCGGTCGTCGTGGGAGATGACCACCAGCGCCTTGCCCGCCGCCTTCAGCTCGGGGAGCAGCTCCTTGTAGAAGACGTCCTTGAAGGTCGGGTCCTGGTCGGCCGCCCACTCGTCGAAGACGTAGATGGGGCGGTCCTCCAGGTACGCCGTCAGCAGCGCCAGGCGCTTGCGCTGTCCCAACGACAGCTCCGTGGTGGAGAGCCTGCCGTTCTCGATTCGCACCTTGCGGTCCAGGTGCAGGCGGCGCAGCAGCTCCCCGGTCCTCGCGAGCTGCGCCGGCGAGGCGACCCCGAGCAGCTTCTCGAAGAGGTGGAAGTCCGAGAACACCGTCGTGAAGTGCTGCCGGTACCGGTTGCGCTCCGCGTCGGTGATGACCTGCCCGTCCAGGCGAATCTCGCCCGACTCCGGGCGGTAGAGGCCGGTGAGCAGCTTCGCCAGCGTCGTCTTGCCGCTTCCGTTGCCGCCCACCAGGAAGACGCACTCGCCGGGGACCAGCGACAGGGAGATGGGGCCCAGCGTGAAGCGGCTGTCCTCGTTCTCCCGGTGGTAGGCGTGCGTGATGCCCACCAGTTCCAGGCGCTGGAAGGAGCGCGGCTCCTCGACCTCGGCGGTGGACTCCTCCGCGCCCTGCTGCGTAATCGACAGCCCCAGGTCCTCCATGTTCTGCGCCGCCACGCCCACGCGCAGCAGCGTGTGGAAGAGGTTCATCACGCTGTCCAGCGGCTGCTGGAGGTACAGCACCACCAGCGTGTAGCCGACGAGCGTGCGCCTATCCACATCGCCAAAGGCGGGGAAGGCGAACAGCAGCAGACCGATGAGCGTGAAGTGCAGCAGGAAGCCCCAGGCCTGGCTGAGCGCGCCAATGTCGGCGCTGCGGGTGAAGTACGTGCGGATGCTGGCCGCGGTGGGCTCCAGCGACTCGTCCAGGAAGGCCATGCGCCGGTGGCGGTGGAGCTTGAGCTCCTTGATGCCGCCCGTGAGCGACCCGAAGTGCGCGAAGAGCGCATTCACCTGCTGACGCGCGCGGTACAGCAGCGCGCGGGCGCGGCGCTGGAGCAGCATGTAGAAGGTGAGCCCCAGCACCAGCACGCCCACCATGCCCAGGAAGACGAACCCGGACAGGTAGGCGAGGTAGAGCAGGCAGCCGAGAATCGTCGCCGCGTCGATGACCAGGTTGGGAAGCTGCACCAGGCCCTGGCTCACGACGACGGCGTCCTCCTGCAGCGAGGACAGCAGCCGGGGGTTGCCCACCTGTTCCAGGGTCCGCAGCGGGGCGGAGAGGATGCGCCGGCTGAGCCGCATGCGCAGGTCGTAGAGCGTCCCGCTGTTCAGCCGGACCAGCAGCATCTGCGTGAGGGTGCGCGCGATCATCGCCACGAGCCCGAAGCCCACGAAGCTGAGCACCGTGGTCCGCTGCAGCGGGCCCTCGTCGGTGAGCGCCTTGTTGATGAGCGAGATGAGGCGCGCGCTGCTGGCCCCAGAGGTAACTCCGAGCACCACCGCGAGCACGAAGTGCCCACGCGACGCCCGCATCAGCAGGGAGATGACCTTCATTCCAGAGGCACCGCGGGGGCCCGGAGCCGAGTCCGGGCGAACAGCGAGGGGGCGCCACCATAACGAGCGCCCACACCACGCCTCAAGCCCCGAGGGCTCTCGGCTCCGTCACTTCTTGCCCGCGTCGTCGGACGAAGGAGGCGGCGGTTGCTGCTGACCCTCGCGCTTCTTGAAGCCCCACGACGAGCTCCACATGCCCGGCCCGGTGAAGAGCACCGTGACCAGGGTCATCACCGCGGCACCGATGAGAATCTCCCACACCATGTCCACGTTCTCCCTGGTCGCGTCGTTTCGCGTCATTCCTCGACGCCCGAAGGCCCACCGTGCAGGCAGGCAACGGCTGCCTCCCCCTCATGCCGCAAGGGCCTCCCGGACGCAACGCGCCCGCGGGCCGGGGCCCTCCATGGAACCTAACGTCTCCTCGCCGCGCCCGGTATGGGCCAGTCCAGGCACCGCGGCGCGGCGGTGTTAGTCTCGCCGCCCCCATGTCCCTCTCCCTTGCTGGCAGGCCCCGTGCGCTCCGCTCCACCCTCCTCGGCGCGGCCACGTGGATGGGGCTCGCCCTCGCCCTGCCCGCCTGTCAGGGCCGTGAGTCCCCCGGCACGGAGCAGGCATGTACCACCGGGGACTGCGGAGCGCCCTCGGCGGACGAGGAGTCCCTGCGCATCGCCGCCTTCAACGTACACCGCCTCTTCGACACGGTGTGTGACTCCGGCGCATGCAACGCCGGCGACTACGAGGCCCTGCCCACGCCCGACGCCTTCGCGACCCAGGCGGACCGGCTCGCCCAGGGCATCTCCCGGCTCGGCGCGGACGTGGTGCTGCTCGGCGAAATCGAGACGCAGACCTCGCTCGATGCGCTCCAGCTGCGGCTCCCCGTGTACCGCCATGCGGTGCTGGGAGAGATCGGGACTCCCGCCTCCGTGGACGTGGCCGTGCTCTCCAAGTGGCCCGTCCTCATGACGCGCGGGCATCGCGAGCAGGTGCTCCTCCTCCCCGACGGCTCGACGACGCGCTTCGCTCGCGAATTGCTGGAGGTGCACCTCGACACGCCGGGCGCGCGGACCATCGTCTTCGCCGCGCACTTCCGCTCGAAGGTGAGCGACGACCCCGCCCACCGACTCGCGGAGGCGGAGGCCGCTCACGACATCATCGCCAGCACCGCGCGTGAATATCCCGATGCGCTGGTGGTGCTCGGCGGGGACCTCAATGACGTGCCCGGCTCACCGCCGCTGAACGCGCTGGAGGCGGACGGAGAGTTGCTCCGCGTCTCCAACGACCGCCCGGACAGCGAGACGTGGACGTACTCGTACTCCGGCCAGCAGCAGGCCATCGACCACCTCTACCTCGCCCGGGGCGTGGAAGGACGCGGTGGAGCGTACGTGCCCGGCTCGTTCAAGGCCGCGCGCGAGGGCCGGAGCGGCTATGGCGGTTCGGACCATGCCGCGGTGTACGCGGACTTCGTGACGGCCCCCTGAAGCGGCGGGGCTGTGCGGGCTCAGGCCATGGCGGGGATGGCCTGGATGTCGAGCTCGATGTCCACCTTCTCGCCCACGAGCCAGCCGCCGTTGTCGAGCGTCTTGTTCCAGCGGATGCCGTAGTCCGAGCGGTTGATGGTGGCGCGCGCGGTGTAGATGAGCCGCGTGTTGCCCCACGGGTCCTTCGAGGTGGCGGTGTGGCGCGCTTCGAACACCACGGGCTGGCTCACGTTGCGGATGGTCAAGTCCCCCAACAGCCGGAAGGAGGAGCCACCGGTGGGCTCCACCCTCGTGCTGCGGAAGGTGAGCTTCGGCGCGTTGTCCGCGTCCAGGAAGTCCGCCGAGCGCAGGTGCGCGTCCCGGTCCGGAGATCCGGTGTAGATGCTGGCCGTGTCAGCGCTCACCTCCACCTCGCCCTGCACGGGCTGCTCGGGGCTCACCTTCAGCGTGCCGGAGATGCGCTCGAAGCGGCCGTGGACGCGGGCCACCACCATGTGGCGAGCGACGAAGAGGAGGGAGGAGTGCGCGGGGTCGATGTTCCAGGTGGTCACAGCGGACATAAGGAGGGGGCTCAGAGGAGAAGGCACGGGGCCGTATGTAGCTGGTAGAGGAACTCTAGAAAGAATCCGGAACCACGCCACTGAATGGAGCGACAACGAATGACAACCCGGCAACGCTTCACACCGGGTCGCTCCGGGCTTCACGGACATCGGTGGCTCACGAGGCGCCGCGCTCCTCCTCCGCGACGCGTGCCTTCCGGCTCGCGAGCAGCGGCAACTCCACGGTGAAGGCGGCGCCCCGGCCCGGCTCGCTCTTCACGGAGACGGTGCCGCCATGGGCCATCACCACCTGCCGGGCAATCCACAGGCCCAGGCCGAGGCCGCCGTACTTGCGCGCGGACACGGCCCGCTCGAAGCGGCCGAAGATGCGCTCCGAGTCCTCCGCGGCGATGCCGATTCCGCCGTCCTTCACGGTGATGCGCGCCGCCGCGCCTTCGCGCTCCACGCGCACCTCGATGGGCGTGCCCGCGCCGTACTTGATGGCGTTCTGCATGAGGTTGGTCACCACCTGGTCCATGCGCAGGCGGTCGAAGCGGCCCGGCAGCGGCGACTCCAGGTGCAGCGAGAGCGACGAGCCGGCGGCGTCCATCTCGTCGCGCAGCCGCGCCACCGCGTCCGCCACCAGCGCGCCCAGGTCGCCATCATCCAGCGCGAGTGCGAGCCGCCCCGAGGTGATTTGCGACACGTCCAGCAGGTTCTCCACCAACGCGGAGAGCCGGCTCACCTGCCGCCCCGCGGCGAGGATGCGGTTCCCCACGTGCGTGCGCGCCTCGGGGCTCAGGTTGCGCTCGATGAGCTCCAGTTGGAGCCGGAAGGCCGTGAGCGGTGTCTTCAGCTCGTGGCTCGCCACCGAGAGGAAGTCGTCGCGCGCCCGCACGGCCTCGCGCAGGTTCGACTCCGTCACCTCGCGCCGGGTGACCTCCCCGCGCATCCGTGACAGTTCCAGCGCGGAGCGCGTGCGTGCCACCAGCTCGCGCGCGGAGAAGGGCTTGACGAGGTAGTCATCCGCGCCCGCCTCCAGCCCCTCCACGCTCGCCTCCTCACCGGCGCGCGCGGACAGCATGATGACCGGCAGCGAGCGCGTGCGCGGCTCGTCACGCAGGGCCTTCAGCAATCCGAAGCCGCCCAGCCTCGGCATCATCACGTCCGTCAGCACGAGGTCGAAGGGGCCCTGTTGGGCAATCGCATCCAGCGCCGCCTCGCCGTCCCGCGCGGTGACGACGTCGAACACCGCGCCGAGCACGCGCGCGAGGTACTCGCGCATGTCCGCGTTGTCGTCCACCGCCAGCACGCGGCCGCGCCGTGCGTCACCAGGCGTGCCCTGGGCTCGCGGCGAAGGAGTTGCGGTCTCCGCCCCCGTGCCCCGGTCCGGAAGCCAGCGCAGCGCCTCCTCCACGAAGGCGCCGACGCCGGTGGCCGTCGACTCCTGGGGGCGCGAGGCGCGGACGCGCTCGGCGGGCAGGTGCGCGCTTCCCAGGGGCAGCATCACGGTGAACGTGGTGCCGTGTCCCTCGCGGCTGTCCACGCGCACGTCGCCTCCGTGCAGCCGCGCCAGCTCGCGCACCAGTGACAGGCCGATGCCGCTGCCCTCGTGCGTGCGACTGCGAGCGCCCTTCACGCGGAAGAAGCGGTCGAACAGGCGCGGCTGGTCCGCGGCGGCGATGCCCGTGCCCGTGTCCTCCACCGTCAGGACGGCCTGTCCGGCTTCCTCGCGCAGGCGCACGCGGATGGCCCCCTCGAAGGTGAACTTCAGCGCGTTGGACAGGAGGTTGAGGACCAGCTTCTCCCACAGCTCCCGGTCCACGAAGACGGGCTCGGCCAGGGGCGGGCAGTCCACCGTCAGCACCAGCCCCGCGCGCTCGATGGCGGAGCGGAAGCCGCTGGCCAGGTCCGCGGTGAGCGCGGCGAGGTCCACGGGCTCGAAGCTCGCCACCAGGCGGCCCGCCTCCAGGCGCGAGAAGTCCAGCAGCGTGTTGACCAGCCGGAGCAGCCGCAGTGCGTTGCGGTGGACCAACTCCAGCTCGTGGCGCTCCGTCTCTCCGAGGCGTCGCGACGCGAGCAGCTCCTCCACCGGGCCGAGCATCAGCGTGAGCGGCGTGCGGAACTCGTGCGAGACGTTGCTGAAGAATGCCGTCTTCACCCGGTCGAGCTCCGCCAGGGCCTCGGCGCGGCGGCGCTCCTCCTCGTAGGCCCGCGCGTTGCGCAGCGCCGCCGAAATCTGTCCCGCCACCAGCCCGAAGAAGGCCTGGTGGTCCTCGTCGAGCGCGCGGTTGGGGCTCACGCCCGCGACGAGAACGCCCATCGGTGTCCCCTGCCCTTCCGAGGCCAGCGGCAATACCAGCGCAGTGCCCACCGCGTCTCCGAAGGGGCCGCCCGTGAGCGCGACGCGGCGCTCGACGTCCTCCACGCGCACCGTCTCGCCGGCGGCGGCCCTCGCGAAAGGCCACGGGGCGCTGCCATTCTCCACGAGGCTCACGGTGGCGGGACTGGCCTCGCCGCCCTCCGGAAGTCCGAAGGCGCCGTGCAGGCGCAGCCGCGCACCGTCCGCCGAGCGCAGGTAGAGCAGCGCGAAGGGCACATCCAGCGGATGGCTCGCGAGGGCCCGGGCCACGTCGCGGCACGTTTGCTCGACACTTCGCAGCTCACCGGCCTGGGCGGAGAGATCTCTCAAGAGCCGCAGGCGTCGCTCCGCGAGCACCTGCTGCGTGACCTCCGTGCACACCGCGAGCATGCCCACCACCGCGCCCGAGTCGTCCTCGGCAGGGGCGTGCGACACGTCGAAGTACGCCTCCTCGCGGTAGCCCGAGCGCTCCAGCAGGAGCAGCAGCGCGGGCAGCCAGCTCGCGACGCCCGTCTCCATGGCCTGCCGGATGACGGGCTCGAGCGTGTCCCACGCCTCCGCGAGCGTCACGCGGATGTCGATGCCGAGCGCCGCGGGATGTTTGTCTCCGATGAGCTTGGAGTAGCCGTCGTTGTAGAACTGGGTGAGCTGCGGTCCCCACGTGAGAATCATGGGGAAGCGCGAGGCCAGCATCGTCTTGATGAGGACCTTGAGGCTGTGCGGCCACGTCTCCGGCGGCCCCACCGGCGTCGACGCCCAGTCCCTTGCGCGGATGAGCTCGCGCAGCTCGCTGGTGCTACCCAGGGCATTCAGCCACGCCTCGCGAGCGGGAACCGCCGCCGCGTCGTGGGGTCGTGGAATGTCGCGCCTGGGTTGCTCGGCCATCGTCCTCGGGCTCCTCCGCTGCCTGCGTTGACACCGATGCCGGGGCCAGGAGAGGACCGGGCCCACACACGCTCACCCACTCGCGGGCATATCGGTAACCATTCCGGAACAGGGCCGCCCCCCAGATGGGCATCTGACCGGGTCCTCCGTCGAACGGAATGGAGGTTCTGTCATGTGCCGGACGCACGGTGCTGTCCACTGCAATGAAGTCGCCGAGATGACGGGAGGACGAGCGGATGGCAGAGCGGGCGCACCCTCCGTGGAATGAGAGCGTCCTTCCGTGAGTGCGGGCGTTGTCATGTGCCTGGGCAGGCAGGCATGACAGGGCTCACGCCCGCTCGCTCAGGAAACACTCGCCGCGTCCGTCCCTGGCGCGCGGCACCCGGCGCCATCGTGGCACCGGGCCTTCTCCTCCTTCAACATTCACTCCCATGCGCCCCACCATCGCGGTCATCAACGGCGAGCAGTATTGGCCCAGCTACTTCCCGGACTGTGAGGTCGTCACGCGACGGCTGCAGGACGCGGCGTGGGTGTTGCGTGACGGCGAGCTGTGGTGCATCAACCGCGAGGCGGCCACGCGCATCGACGGCGTCTTCTGGCGCGTGGGTGCGATTCGCCCGGACCCGCGCCACCGGACGGTGCTGGACGTGCTGCGCCTCAGCGGCGTGCCCTGCGTCAACCCGGCGTCCACGCTGGCCCGGTGCCAGGACCGCCTGTCCATGCTCGCCGAATTGCGCGCCGCGGGGCTGCCCGTCATCCCCTTCGACGTCGCGCTCGGCGATGACATGGTCCGCCGCATCGCCCGGCCCGCGCCCTTCGTCGTCAAGGTGGGCAACCACCACGGCGGCTACGGCAAGGCCTTGATTCGCAGCGAGGCCGAGTGGTTCGAGGTGGCCGACCTGCTCTTCGCCGCCAATGACTACGCCGTCGTCGAGCCGTACATCGACTACCGGCGCGACGTGCGCTGCCTGGCCATTGGGGACCGGTACTGGGCCATGTCCCGCGCGGGCGCGGGGTGGAAGGCCAACGTGCAGACGCGCAAGCACCAGGTCATCGACCCGCCAGAGGCGCTGGTGGCGTACACGCGGCGCGCCCGGGAGCACCTGGGCGCGGACATCGTGGCGCTCGACTTCCTGGAGACGCAGGACGGCGAGTTCATCCTGCTCGAGTGCAACGACACGCCCGGACTGTCCGGCTTCCCGGAGGCGCTGAGGGAAGAGCTGGCGGAGTGTCTGCGCGAGAAGATGCGGCGCGCCAGTCGCTAGGCGGCGAGGAAGCCGCCATCGACGGGCAGCGGCACGCCGGTGACGAAGCCAGCGCCGTCGGAGCAGAGCCACACGGCGGCGCTGGCCACCTCCTCTTCCGTGGCCATCCGTCCCATCGGGTGCTCGTCGACGAGCGCCTTGACGAGGTCGGGCACGTACGCCTCAGCCTGGCGCATGCTGGGCGTCCGCGTGACTCCGGCGCACAGCGCATTCACGCGGATGCCGCGCGTCGCGTACTCGAGCGCCACCGACTTCGTCATGCCCACCACCGCGTGCTTCGACGCGACGTATGCGTGGTGCGCGGCGCGCCCGGCGAGCCCGTAGATGGAGGCGATGTTGACGATGGCGCCTCCGCCGGTGGCGAGCATCGCCGGAATCTCGTGGCGCATGGCCAGCCAGACACCGCGCGCATTGCAGGCCATGACGTCGTCCCAGACGTCCTGGTTCGTCTTCTCCAGCGTGGACATGTCACCGCCCTGGCCCGCGCTGTTGACGGCGAAGTCGAGCCGGCCGAAGTGCTGCACGGTGCCCTCCACGGCCTTCGCGATGGAGACGCCGTCACGCACATCGACGGGGATGAAGAGGACGCTGGCTCCCTCGGCTTCGAGGGATGCGCACGCCTCGCGCCCCTTCTCCTCGCCGCGCGCGGCAATCACTACGCGGGCGCCCGCGCGGGCGAAGGCCCGGGCCGAGGCGAGGCCGATTCCGGAGGTGCCTCCGATGAAGAGTGCGACGCGTCCGGTGAAGTCCTGGCGAATCATCGTGCTTTCCTTTCGGGCCCCAGCCCGTTGCGGATGAAGAGGACGGCCTGGTGGGCCAGCGCCCGCCGTCGTTTGAGGTTGAGCTTCTTGCGCAGCGAGTCCGAGGCGAGGACCTCGTGGAGCTCGGCGCCGAGCTCCTGGAGGATGACGTCCGTGAGCCCCGGACCGATGACGGTGGAGACGAAGCGCGTGGCGATGTCCAGGTCCGGCGCGTGGAGGACACCTTCGCGAGTGCCCTCCTCCAGGACGCCGCGCAGCGCCACGATGCCGGCCTCGCAGATGGCCTTGTAGAGACCGCGGACGTCCGCGTCGGCCGTGGGCGTCGCGGCGGCCGCGGAGAGGCGGGCGAGGCGCGGGTGCTCGACGAGGAACGCCATGCCTCGCTCGATGAAGGTCTCGAGGCGGGCCCAGAAGTCAGGCTCGGGCGGCGTGGCGCCGATGAACTCGCGCTTGCGGCGCGGGGCCTCCTCGGTGAGGAGCCACCGGTACAGGTCGAGCTTGTCCTCGAAGTACTGGTAGACGCTGCCCTTGGGGATGTTCGCCCGGCGCGCAATCTGCGAGAGCGAGGCCTCGGCGTAGCTCCGGTCGGAGAACTCGACGATGGCCTCGTTCACGAAGCGGTCGCGCCGCTCGTCGGGGAGATTGAAGAAGGTGCTCGTTGGCATGCGACCGGTCGGTCATATGACTGACCGGTCGCATTGGCAAGAGGAGTTTGTGCCGGCGCCGGGGAGCTCACCGGCTCCCGGCATCCGCCGAGTCCGCCGAGCCCTGTGCTGACAGCGCCATGTGGATGGCAAGCGAGTGTGGGTCTCGCAACCCACCGTCCCGGAAGGAGTCACGAAGCTCCGTGAGCGTCGGAAGCTCGGGGCGGTGTGGCGCAATCCCTCCATCCCTGGCTCTGGCTGTCCGCGTAGAGACTCCCTCCTTGTTCTCCGCCATGAGGCCCGCTCCTCCAGGCTCGACCGGCACGGGGTGTGAGGGGTTGATGCCTCCATCCGGGAGGAGGGAGTAATTCGTCAGGTAGCCGAGTGGGGGTACCCGAACGAAGTATTCACTGACGGGAAGGGCGTCGACGGTCATGTCGAACTTGTTCACGATGTTGGTCGTCGCCCCGTAGAACTTCCCGCCAATCTGCATCACCGCGAGCGCCGCCTGGCCCTCTGCCTTCACCTCCTTGAGCTCCCGAGAGGTGATTTGCGTGAGCACCACTCCGGTGATGTAGCGGACCTCGCACGTTCCCCGAGGCAGGCGTTGGCGCATGATTTCCACCGTGTCCGCGCACTTCGTGGGGTTCTTCTCCGCCGCGATGACAGGTTCCGAGATGCTGAACTCATACGCATAATCAGCGGAGCCATTGATGCCGCCGACCACGTGCTGGAAGGACAGCGCCGCCTGGCCGGTGACCTTCTTGAGCGTCAGCTCATTGGCCCCCGGGCGCGAGTCCACCTCGCACCCGTCGAGTTGGTGCTTGAAGAGGCGCTCGAACTCGAAATCGCCCGCGTCTGGTGCGTCGCACGGGGTTCCATCTCGCTTCGCCTTGCGCACGTAGAGCGTGGAGAGCGCATACGCGGGATTGTTTCGCAGCGAGGAGATGGCCGGAGCCGGGAAGCGGTTACCGATCAGCTGTTCGTACGTATAGTCCTCCAGCATCTGTTCCTGGAGGCGAGGCACCACGCCACCGTCGCTCGGTCCCGGGGCCGAGGACCTGTCACAGCCGGTAGTGGCCGCGCCGGTTGCCAGAGTCAGCGCCAGCGCAAGTCTGCGAAGGGTGTGCATGGAATACCCCACCGAGAGGTCCGGCCCTCTCGGTGGAGGGCTCTGGGCGGACGGAGCGTCTCAAGCCTTCGCGGCAATTGCCTCGTCCCCCAGAACGAGCGGTGTGCTCACATTCGCGCAGTCGTAGCGGGGCTTCGAGGGGCCCTACTACGCCGTCTCGTCGAGGAAGCGTCGCATCGCGTCCGGCATCCAGCGGAACACGGTCTTCTCGCGGGAGGTGGCTCCGATGCGCGCGTAGAAGGCGCGCGCGGAGGCATTGTCCGGCCGCATCTCCCAGCGCACCGGCATCCCCTCCGCGGTGCCTACTTCCGCGAGATGCCGCATCAGCGCGCGTCCCAGCCCGGCTCCGCGCACGCTCTCGCGCACGTACAAGTCGTCCAGCCGGATGACCCGCGAGTCCGCCCACGGCATGAAGTCCACCGTGTACGTCGCGAAGCCCACCGCGCCCTCCGGCCCCTCCGCCAGCGCCGCCCGGAGCAGCGGTGGCTGCGCGCCCAGCGCCTCGCGCAGGCGGGGTTCCGTCGCGAGCAGCGTCGCGGTGGCGTCCTCGAGCGCCGCGAGCTCGCGAATCAGTGTCAGGAGCGTGGAGGCGTCCGCCTCGGTCGCGGCCCGCACGTGGTACCTGGAGGATGGGGTCGTCTTTTCGGAAGGCATGCGCCTCCCATTCCACGCCCCCGCGCCCTTGCCAAGCCGCCTCACGCCCCAGCCGGGCCTCACCTGTCAGCGGTATGGTTGGCAGTCGGGGGAATCACATGAGCGATACCGGCACGTCCAAGCTGAGGAGCTTCTTCGAGTCGATGAACGAGCTCCACTACGACGTGTTCCTCAGCTACTCGTGGGCGGACGACGCCGATGCGCGTCGCGTGTATGCGCAGCTCGCGCGCACGGCGAAGGTGTTCTTCGCGCCGAGCGAGATTCCACCGGAGCGTCAGGCCGACGCTCGCTTCCAGTTCGCTGAAATCTTGATGGATGGACTCCAGCGCTCGGCGCACTTCGTCGCGCTGCTCACTCCGCAGTACCTCCAGAGCGCGTGGTGTCAGCTCGAGCTGCACGGCTTCGCCAACATCCTTCGGAGCGATCGTGCCCGCAAGGCATGGCTGTTCGAGCTTGCACCGACGGGAGGGGCACTCGACGCCCGGCTGCGCGGCCTGCGCTTCGGCGGCGACGAGGCCACGTTGATCGAGTGCGTCCAGCGAGAGCTGGCCACCGGGGCTCGGGGCAGAGGCTTCGACATCGGCAGAATCCCCAAGCGGTGCCTTCGAGAGCTGCCGCTCCGCGCGATGTACCGCCCGCCGACGCGAGCGCCGTGGCGCTACGACTCGCAATCGCGCGGGCTTCCGGGCGCACCGCCCTACGCGGTCTACGAGGCGCTGGTCCGCGAGTACATGGTCCAGCTCCAGCGGCGAGGGAGCGATATCGGGCTCGATATCGCGATGGACAACCTCGACAAGCGGCATCGGAGCCTGACGATCGATGCGCGCCGGGACGCGCAAGACCTCATCGCACGAGGCATCGACCCATTCGCCGATCGGCCGACGTACAGCGAGAGGTGCGCATCGCTCATGTGGGAAATCGGAAGGAACGGCGAGAACGAGCACGATCTGCGAGGGCTCGCGGAGTGTCGCTCGTTCATGGGCCGTGACTCCTTCGAGGAAGCTCTGTCCATCGCCGACCGCGCAATCAAGGCCGGAGTCGACGCATCGACGTATCGCCGCATTCGAGCGCGCGCGACATATGGCTTGCGGCGATACGAAGACACGATCGCGGTCATCACCCGTGACACCGGGGAGCTCTTCGCGGAGGACCATCTCCTGCTGGCGGCCGCGCACGCGCAGCTCGGACACGCCGAAGAGGCGCGCAGGGCTGCCGCGGCGGCGCTCGCGCTCGAACCGGGCTTCAACCGCTTCGACGAGCGCCTCGAAACGCGTCGCGAAGAGGATGAAGACATCGAACACTGGCTCGTGGGGCTCGAGCGCGCGGGACTTCCCTGACGGGTCAGCCGCGCCCTGGGACAGTCGACGCAGGAGGGGCCCGAGGCTTCCGCGCGCGTCAAAGAGGGGTCACGAGTCCCGGACCGGCGCATTCCACGCGGCTGTCATTTTGCCAAGTCGCGCCATGCGGGTGATTCTGTGCGTCACGGTCAGGCCGGAGGGGGAACGGTGCTGTCGTCGTGTGCCCTCGTCCGCGCCGTCACCGCGCCGCCCCAGTCTGGAGCCACGACCCGCATGCGGATCGCCGTCATCGCCACGTACACCCACCCCACCCGGCTGCGCATCAAGGAACCCTCCATCATGCAGTCCTCGGTGCCGGAGCTCATCGCCGGCCTGTGTCCCCCCCACGCGGAGGTGGAGATCTTCAACGAGAAGGAGATGGACATCCCCCTGGACCGCCACTGGGACCTCGTCTTCTTCTCGTACCTGCACTCGTATTACGAGCACACCAAGGTGCTCTCCACCCTCTTCCGCAAGCGCGGGATGACCACCGTCGCGGGCGGCCGGCACGCCAGCTACTTCCCCGACGACGCGAAGGCGTACTTCGACGCCGTCATCACCGGCGAGCCCGAGGCCAACGTCCCCGCCCTCATCGAGGACTTCGAGAAGGGCCAGCTCCAGCCGCTCTACAACCGCCCATCGCTGGGGCCCACGGCGATTCGCCCGTACCGCTACGAGCTCATCGACTTCACCCACAACAAACTGCGCCTGCCCGGCATCGAGGCCTCGCGCGGCTGCCCCTTCACCTGCAACTTCTGCGTCCTCACCGGCAACGAGCGCTACCGCTACCGCCCCGTCGCGCAGGTGGTGGACGAAATCCGGACGCGCATGCAGTGGAACCCCAACTACCTGGGGCTCATGGAGGATGCGTTCATCTTCCTCGACAACAACCTGGGCGGCTCGCCCAAGTACCTGCGCGAATTGTGCGAGGCGTTGATTCCGCTGAAGAAGACCTGGGGCTGCGCCCTCACCTTCAACGTCCTCAAGGATGACGCGCTGGTGAAGCTGATGGCGAAGGCCGGGTGCCGCTACGTGTACACGGGCCTGGAGTCGCTCAACCCGGACTCCATCAAGGCGATGAACAAGGGGCAGAACAAGCTGAGCGAGGTGGATGCCGTCATCCGCCGCGTGTTCTCCGCCGGAATCCTCCTGTCCTTCGGGCTCATCGTCGGCTCGGACGGCGACACCAACGAGTACCTGGAGAAGCTGCCCACGTACCTCGCGGACCTGAAGTACTTCTCGGTGACGTTCCTCGGCATCGTCTGCCCGTACCCGGAGACGCCGTTCTTCCGCGAGCTCCAGGCGGAAGGCAGGCTCCTGCCCGGCACCGTGAGCCGCGACTACGACGGCTACACGCTGTGCCACCAGCCGAAGAGCCTCCACCCGACCGAGGTGGTGGAGCACTTCAACCGGCTGTGTATGGAATTGGGGAGCCTGCCCAACATCGCGAAGCACTACTGGTCCAAGCTCACGATGAGCGAGATGCCCCGCTACAAGCAGACGATTCTCTTCTCCGGGCCGGAAATCCTCAGCATCCGCAACCCGGTGAAGAACAAGGCGCGCAAGTACATCGCCGGGCAGGACTCGCTGGAGGCGTGGGATGAGGAGTGGATGCGGACGCTGGGCCTGCAGCCGCAGCAGCTGACCTGAGGCCTACGACGCCGCCGCCACCTGCACGTGGGTGGCGGCCTCGATCTCCAGCCGGTCCACGCGCCGCAACTCCGCCCTGGCGTCGATGGAGAGGAACACCTCGCGCGCGCGGGCGAGCAGCTCCGCGCGCCGGTGCGGCAGCGCCACCGCCGCGTCGTAGTACGCCACGCCCGTCTCCCAGCGGTTGGGCGAGGCCTCCAGCACCTTCAGCGCGCGGTCGAACAGCGGCTCCGCCGCCTTCGCGCCCCGCTTCAGCGCCTTCGCCCGCGCCGTCACCCGCATCGCCGGGCCGCGCAGATACGGATACAGCTTCCCCAGCGCCCGCGCCTTGAAGGCGCAGCGGCGGACAATCGCCCAGAGCTGCTCCTTCGGCACCGCCGTGGCTCCCTGCTCCAGCGCGAAGAGCGCCCCCTCCGCCGCGTCCACGAGGCCAATCTGGAGGAACGGCACCAGCACGTGGTAGCGCCACAGCGCCTCGTCCGCGCGCACCGCCATCAGCGCCGCCTCCTCCACCTGGTGCTCGCGCACCGCCACATTCACCAGGTGGTTCAGGCTCGCGCACTGGTTGGCCAGGTCCTGCACCTCGATGCTGATGCGCAGGCCCTCCTCCAACTCGGCGCACAGCTCCGCCACGTCGCCGTCGCCTCGCAGGTAGCGGCACATGGGCACCCATGCGTGCGCCCAGCCCTGGTGCATCAGCGCGTTCAGCTGCACGCCCACCCGTCCCATCTCCCGGTAGGCCTGCTCCGCGCTCTCGAAGCGCGAGGCGAGGAACTGGCTTGTCGCCAGCATCATCAGCCCCGTCTGTACCTCCCACATGTCACCCACGTGCCGCAGCAGCGCCACCGCCTCCTCGCCGTACTGCGTGGCCCGCGCCTGCTCGTTGGTGAAGATGTTCAGCGTCGCCAGGCGGCTCAGCGCAATCCCCTCCGCCGCCGAGTCGCGCGAGCGCCGCGCGTGCTCCAGCGCCAGGTTGCACCACTTCCCCGAGCGCCCAAGGAGGCCCGAGCCGAACAGCAGCGAGCCATAGTAGCTGCTCGCCAGGCTCATCCCGTACTCGCTGCGCGAGCGCTCGGCCATCGTCGCCGCCACCATGGTGGCCCAGGTCAGCTTTGCGATGTCCGCGAAGTAATAGATTTTGATGAGCGAGATGAGCGTCGAGAGCTGCTTCAGGTACAGCGGCAGCCGCGAGCCCAGCGGGCGCACCAACCAGGGGAAGAGCCCGTAGAGCAGGTGCAGCCCCAGCGCGAGCACCGTGCGCACGCCGAGCGCCACGAGGTTGCGCGGCATGGTGCGGCCCATCAGCACCAGCGCCGTCTCCAGCTCCTGGATGGCCCGCTTCGACTCGCCCTTCTCCTGGTGCGCGCGGCCCAGGCCCAGGTGGATTTCCGCCTTGCGCGCCTCGATGTCCTCGTCCGCCAGGCACTGCTCGAACATGTGGATGGCGCCGGCGTAGTTGCCCGCCTGCAGGAGCGTCTCCGCCAGCTCCTGCATCACCCTGCGCGTCTTCAGGAGGACTTCGTCCGGCTCCAGCGCCGTCGTTCCGCCGAGCACCTCCAGCGCGCGGTTGTAGTGGTGGATGGCGTCGTCGTTGGCGTACTGCTCGCGCGCGCTGCGCGCCGCCATCAGCGTGTACTCCAGCCCCTTCACCTCGTCGTTACCGGCGAGCGAGTGGTACGCGAGGATACCCGCCGACTTCACGGGGTTGTCCCCCGCCCGCGCCTCGATGAAGCGCGCCATGCGCCGGTGCAAATCTTCCCGCGCCGACACCAGCAGCGTGTTGTACGCCACGTCGCGGATGACGATGTGCTTGAAGATGCAGGTGAAGGGCTCCTCCACCTCCAGCAGGATGAGCCCCAGCTTCGTCAGCGTGTCGATGGCCTCGCGGATGTTCCGCCGCGGAATCGAGCCCGGCGCCAGCTCCGCCACCGCCTCCAGCGTGAAGATGCGGCCAATCACCGAGGCCACCTTCACCACCAGCTTCTCCGTCTCGCTCAGCAGGTCGATGCGCGCCAGCACCACGTCCTGGATGCTGTCCGGCAGCTCCAGCGCCTGGAGGCTGCGCTTGCGCTCCATCCGCTCCGCGCCCGGCGACACCGGCCCCAGGTAGCCGCCTTCCACGAGCCCCTGGACGAGGGACTCGGTGAAGAACGGGTTGCCCTGCACCTTCGCCAGCAGCAGGTCCTCCAGCGCCGTGTCCGGCGGCTCCATGCGCAGGTGCAGCCGCAGGAGCGCCCGCGTGTCCTCGTCGTCCAGGTTGGACAGGTCGAGCCGGTACAGCCCGGGCAGCCCCTTGAGGTTCTTGAGCTGCTCCCCCGGCCGCATCGTCACCAGCAGCGTCACGCGCAGCGAGGCCAGCCGCGCGGCGACGTACTCGATGAGGTCGACGGAGATGTTGTCCGCCCAGTGCAGGTCCTCGAAGAACAGCAGCACCGGCTGCTGCCGCGCCTGCTTCTCCAGGAGCTGGAGGATGATCTGGAAGACCTTCTGGTTCTTCCGCCGCGCGTCCAGCTCGCGCGTGACGGGCTCCTCCTCCAACGGCACGCCGAGGATGCCCCCGAGCACCGGTATCCACTCCGGCCCCGTGTCCTCCAGTCCCTCGAAGCCCTCGCGCAGCTGGTTGAGCTGCGTCTCCAAATCGTCGCCGTCGTGCAGACCGAAGATCTGGATGAGCACCTCCTTCCACGGGAAGAAGGGGGTGAACATCTCGTACGAGTAGCAGATGCCGTAGAGGCTGCGCGCGCCGCGCTCCTCGGCCTCCTCCACCACCTTGGCGCCCAGGCGCGACTTGCCGATGCCCGCCTCGCCGGACACCACGCAGACGCGGCCACTGCCGGAGATGGACTCCTCCACCGCCTCGCGCAGCGCCTTCAACTCGGTGTGCCGGCCGACGATGTCGCCCTTGCCCTTGATGAACAGGCTGCGACGCACCTCGGCCTGGAGGCGGTACACCGGCACCTGGCGCGACACGCCCTTGAGCTTCGCGTTCTCCACGAACTCGGTGGCGAAGCCGTTCTGCTGCAGCTTGCGCTCCGTGTTCGCGTCGATGTGGATGCCCGTGCCCCGCCCGTGCGTCATCAGCCGGGCGGCCATGTTCACGACCTCGCCCAGCGCCGAGTAACCCTTGCGCCACGGCGAGCCCATGTCGCCGAAGTACGCGTGGCCCGTGGCGATGCCGATCTGCAGCTCCTGCACGAAGGGGAAGTTGTCGCGCTCGCGGATGATCTTGCAGGCCAGCCGGCTGGCCAGCACTTCCTTGCTCTGCAGCGCGGTGGGCGCGCCGAAGATGACGTAGAGGACGTTGCCCTTGTCCGTGAAGTCCGTCATCAGGAGCACGCCGCCGTGGTGCGCGCTCTCGCGCTGGACGTACTCGTAGAAGGCGTTCAGCTCGCGGGTGAAGTCCTCCGCCTGCTCCGGCGTGCTGGTGTTGGTGAAGCGCAGGAAGAAGCAGGTGACGTCGCGGAAGTCCCCGCGGAACTCCTGGTGCGAGGTGGTGATTTTGGTGAAGAGCACCGGGTGCAGCAGCAGCGCGCAGCGGCCCACCAGGTCATCGCTGCCCGCGAGCGTGAAGGACGGCGGCGGCTGGGACTGGAGCGGCGCGGAGGGCTCCAGGCGGAAGGCCCCGTCGCGCGCATCGCCCTTGCGCGAGGACTCCGGCAGCAGCGCCCAGGCCTCGGCGCTGAGCAGCACCTCGCCCACGGTGGCGCGCTTCTCCGCCTTCACCGCCTGCTCCAGCGGCTGGCCCACGAGCGCCGGGTGCATCCACATGCCCGTGGCGCCGAGGACGATGCGGTGCGACTCACCGAAGCCGATGCCGATGCGCGAGGACACGCTGAAGCGCTGGCCCAGCAACTCGAGCTGCGAGAAGCGCATCAGCCGCCGCTGCACGCCCAGCGCGCACCGGGCCGCGCGCTGCACCACGCCCGCGTCGCCCTCGCCCGGCGCGGGCTCGAAGCAGGCGAGGATGGAGTCTCCGGCGAACTGGTAGATGTCGCCGCCGTGGTCCTTCACGACGTCGATCATCTCCGTGTAGTAGCTCGTGAGGAGCCGCTGGAGCGCGTCGATTCCGCGCGGCCCCGCCCCGCTCAGGCTGACGACGATGGGCGTGAAGCCGGCGATGTCCAGCAGCAGGATGGCGCCGCGCACCGGCTCCGCCGAAGGCAGCGCGTGCGCATCCGTGTGCTCCAGCTTGCGGAGCACGGCGCCGGGGATGTACGGCGCCAGCGACGCGAGGATGGGGTCGGTGTCCGCCGGCAGCATGGGCGTTCCCTCAGGCCAGCATCCCGAAGCGGATCCACACCGCCACCACGCCCACCGCGGCGTAGAAGAAGATCTCCACCGTCTCGGACAGGGGCTGGGCCTTCCTCAGGAAGCCCCAGACGTGCACCACCACCATGCCCACGCACACCAGGCCGATGAGCTCGAACAGCGCGGGCTGGCTCCCCGGGTCCGGGATGTAGCGCACCACCGTGCCGATGATGGCCAGCGCCACCGCGCCCAGGCAGCGCCCGAAGTACACGGTGAGGTCCGTGTTCCCCTCCTGCGCCTTCCACCCGAACCAGCGCGCCCACCGCAGCGGCATCAGCAGCAGCGGCAGCGCGTAGACGAGCAGGAAGAACGTCACCGAGACGACGAGGAACCAGCTCGCGAGTGGATGTTGGGCACTGATCATGTGGGCGCACGAGAAACGTCCCGGCCGCCCATTTCTTGAGCGGTCTCCGTTCTCCCCGTGCGTCCCATTCTAGACGGTTTGGAAACTTCTAGTGAGCGGACAGGCGGCCCGGCTCCCGGACGGCGTCCCGGATGAACTCAGCCACGCGTTCCAGGGAATCCGTGCGTTCCAGGTCCGAGTGGAAGCGGCGGAAGGCCTCGGAGGGGCCGTAGAGGATGACGGGCTTGCCGTAGCGCAGGGCGAGGCCGGCCTCGGCGGCGGTGCCCGCGCCGCCCGGCAGCGCGACGAGGGCGTGAGGGGTGAGGACGTTGATGTGGTTGCGGGACAGCAAATCGGTCCCCTGCTCGCCGCTGAGCGGCAGGTGGGTGTAGATGGCCAGCTCCACGCCGGGGTTGGGGTAGCCGGAGCGGGGGCGGTACTCGCCGCCGTCCACGGTGCCCGGGACGATGCCGATGGAGATGCCGCGCCGGCCCTCCACCTGGACGAAGGCATCCGCCGCCACGCGCATGACGCCGCTGCCTGCTCCGGTGAGCAGGTCGAACCCCGCCTCGGCGATCCACCGGACCAGCGGGACGACGAGCTCCGCGTGGTCCTCCTTGCCTGATCCGAAGACGCCGATGATCCGCCGTTCCCTGCGCATGGCCTCCGCTCCTCCGCCGCTTTGACCGGCCTGGCCCCCAGCATCTTCAATTCGGGCCCCGCGCACCCGTCGCAACCGGTTCACTTCCCCACAGATGGCCCGTCGGGCGTTCACCGATGGAAGGATCTCCCCTCGGACAGAGGCCACTTTGACGCTTGCATGACGGCTGGCCGGACGGGCCCGTTCGGGGCGTCCTCGACGCCTGCCTGTCAGACCCCCTCTCTACCTTGACGCTCATGAGCCTGGAGGTCGGCCATGTTCGACAGTTGTGGGGGATGTGAGCGCATCGGCGTCGAGGGAGAAATCTTCGACTGGTGTGCCCATTGCGAGCTGTCCCTGTGCCCGCGATGCATGCAGCGGGGCTGCTGTGACAACGAGCCCGCGCGGTCGGGCCGCGCATCGCCGCGGATGCTGCCGGACGCGCCGGAGGACGAGTCCGCTCCGCTGCCCGAGCACTTCGGCGGCCGCTGCTGCACGCGTGCTCGCGCCGTGGCGTGCTCGTGCGCCTTCCACTGGGTCTGCGACGCGCACGGCGACCAGCACATCGGCACGCACGACTGAGCAACGGCCAGGCGCGTTTGCGCACCGGTGTCGCGGGTGGTAGGCCGGGACCGCCGTCAGGCGTGAGCCACCGGCTCCGTGGCGTCTGAGACTCCTCGCGCGTCCGGCGGCCCCGACCTCGGCAGCTCCACCGTGAAGCGCGAGCCCTGGCCCTGCGTGCTCCGCACCGCCACCTGGCCTCCCAGCGCGGAGACAATCTCCCTCACGATGAAGAGGCCCAGCCCCAGGCCTCCGTACTCGCGCGATGACACGGCCCGCTCGAAGCGCCCGAAGATGAAGGGCAGCCGCGCCGGAGGAATGCCGATGCCCTCGTCCACCACCTCCAGCCGAGCGCGGCCGTCCTCCTCCTCCAGCCGCACCTCGATGGGCCGGCCCGCTCCGAACTTGAGCGCGTTGGACAACAGGTTCGTCACCACCTGCTCCAGCCTCACGCGGTCCCACCTCCCGACGCAGGAAGCATCCACGTGCAGGCGCAGCGTGCTCCCAGCCCGTGCGAAGGCGTCCTTCAATCCCTCCGCCACGTCGCGCACGACGGCCGCGAGGTCCACCGGCTCCAGGTGCAGGTGCAGCCGGCCCGTCTGGATGCGCGACACGTCCAGCAGCTCGTCCACGAGCTGGGCCAGCCTTCGCGTCTGGGCCTGCGTCATCCTCGCGGTGCGCAGCACGCCCTCCGGCGACGCCGGCTTCCCGCCTCGCGCCAATCCCTGCACCGAGAGCTGGAGCGCGGTGATGGGCGTGTAGAGCTCATGCGCGGCGATGGAGAGGAACTCGTCGCGCAGGTGGATGGCCTGCTGGGACTCGCGGTACAGCCGCGCGTTGTCCAACGAAATCGCGGCCCGGCGCGCCAGGTCCTGCGCCAGCGCCAGGTCCGCGGGGCCGTAGGGCCGCCCTGACGCCGAGCGGATGAAGGTGATGGCCCCCAGCGTCCGTCCCCGCGCGATGAGTGGCACCGCCATCAACGTCCGGGCCCGAAGCTCGCGGATGAGCTGCGCATGCCTCGCGTCCCGGGTCAGCGGCACCAGGATGCTGTCCGTCAGCTCCGGCACCAGCAGCGGCTGCTTCGTCTTCATCACCGTCGTGGCCGGCTGGGGCGAGTCCCAATCGGGCGGATAGTCCCGCCGAATCTCCTGGGCAATCGACTCCACCGCCGGGTCGGCATGCACGGAGACCACGCGGCGCAGGTGGCCGTCCTCGTCCACCACGTCGATGGAGCAGCCGTCCCCGAGGACGGGCGCCGCCAGGCGGGCCAGACGCATCAGCGTCGCCTCGTAGTCCAGCGATTCGGCGAGCACCATGCTGCACTCCGCCAGGAAGCGGACCGAGGCCTCCGCCCGCTTCCGCTCCTCGAAGAGGAAGCTGTTCTCCAGGGAGATGGCCATCTGCGAGGACAGGAGCTGGAGCACCTGCACGCGGTCCGGAAGGAAGGCATGCGTGGCCAGGTTGTTCTCCAGGTACAGCACCCCCACCGTCCGCGCGTGCCGGCGGATGGGCACCACCAGCGCCGACTTCACGCGCTCGCGCGCGACGTAGGCGTCCGACGCGAAGCGCCCCTGGTGGGCGGCATCGCCGAGGACGACGGTGTCCCCCGCGCGGTACGCGTGGCTGATGAGCGAGCCCGGCACCCGCCGCGACTGTCCGAGCGGCTCGTGGACCAGCTCCACCGCCTCCGCCACCATCCCCACCGCGTGCAGCACGAGCGAGCCCTCATGCTCCAGCACCAGCGCGCCCCGCTGCGCGCTGCCCGCCTCCAGGCACACCGCCATCAGCTTCTCCAGGAGCCGGTCCAGCGCCACCTCTCCCGACAGCGTCTGCGCCGCCTTCAGGATGCTCAGCAGGTCCAACGCCGCACCGCGAGGCTCGTCGCTCGGCGGCGTCACCGGCCGCTCCCACGTTCCCGGCTCCGGAGCCTGGACGTCCGGGAACTCCTCCTGGAGCATGGTCACCACGGCCTTCGCGCCCCAGCGGGCGAAGCCCTCTCGCGCGGCCCGCAGGTAGAGCGAGGCCACCCTCCGGCGGCCCAGCGCGTGGTAGAGCCGGCCGGCCAGCGCGTTGGCCAGCGCCTCGTCCTGGGGAAAGCCCTCCTCTCGCGCCAGGTCGACGGCCTCGTCGTAGAGCGTCATCGCCTCGTTGTGGTGAAGCTTCACCCGCGCGAGCTCCGCGGACACCAGCAGGTAGCGGTGATGGAAGTTGCGCGGGTTCGACTGCGCCCACGTACCGAGCCGCGCATGCTGCTGCTCCAACCGTGACACGAGCGAGGCGCGCTCCTCCCCGGCGGAGACTTCCTCCTCGCTCGCCGCCAGCGTCAGCGCCGCGTAGAAGGCATGCTCGGTGGCGCTGAAGAGCCAGCGCGCGAAGGGCAGGTGCGCCTCCGCCGCACGTGCCCACTCCCGCGCTCCCGCCACGTCCCCCAGCAGGTACGACGTCTGGAGCCGGAGGACCTCGTACTGAAAGAGGATGGTGGGGTCCTCGCGCACGGAATCCTCGAAGGCCCTTGCGTCGAAGCCATCATCGTCGAAGCTCGCGCGCTCACGAGTCCTCCCCTGGAGGCACTTCACCGCCTGGCGCGCCGCGAGGTGCACATCGGCCATGGCGTGCTGCCCGCTCTTCCGGTCGAAGGCGAGGCCGGACTCCACCTCCACCAGCACGCGGCCGAGCTCCGAGCCCATCCGCAGCCGCGTGAAGGCCTTGGTCGCGAGGAGATACGCGACGAACTGCGGCTCACCGCTCTCGAGCCCGGCGGCGATGCCCCGCTGCAGGAGCGGCAGGGCGGAACGGAACGGCTCGCGCCAGTGATGCATGAAGAAGAGGAACGCGGAGAGGACGCGACACTCCTCGCGAGGATTCGCCTGGCGCCGGCTCAGCTCCACCCCCAGCCGGCTGAACGCGTGGCCTGAAGCGAAGTCCCCCTTCACCTCGCCGAGGATGATGCCGAAGCACACGCAGGCATAGGCCGAATACACCGAGATGCCGTGCTCCAGCGTGAGGTTGAGCATGCGCGTGTAGGCAAAGGAGAACAGCGCCGGGTCGGAGAACCACGCCGCCACGCCCGCGTTCATCAGCAACCGCATGCACGCCAGCAACTCCGGGTCCGTCATGGGCGGCGCCGCGAGCAGCTCTCCCTCCGAGCGGCCCCGCCGGTACTCCTCCACCTTCGCGAACTCGGCGCGGAAGGCCTCCGTGGCATCGCCCTCCGGCAGGGCCATGCCGAACAGCTTCAAGCCCTCGCGGCACCAGTGCAGGGCCTCCGCGTGCGCACGCCGCCGGATGTCCTCACTCGTCCGCAGACAGAAGAGGTCCGCCCTCTCCAGGAGCGTCGCCGCGTGCGCCATGGCGGTTTCGAGCAGGGACTCGGCCAGCGCGCTGTCCCCGGTGAGGTGCGCGCACTCCGCCGCGTCCCGGTGCAGGCGGAACATCCGCTCCCGCTGGGCGTGCCAGGCGTCCGGAGTCAGCAGCTCCAACGCGCGCAGGAAGTACGCGAGCGCGGCGTCGAAGGCAGACGCGTCCCGGGACTTGCGACCCGCGCGGAGGTTGAGGTCGGCCAGCCAGTGCCGCTCCGCCTCGCCGTCCTCGCGCTCCAGCCCCTGGTTGAGGTGGTCCACCACCTCGCCCAACCGCTCCTCCACCTCGGGCTCGGAGGCGCTCGCCCAGAGCTGCCGCCCGATGTCGCGGTGCAGCCGCCGGCACTCGCCGGCCGTCAGCAGCGAGTACGCGGCCTGCTGCACGCGGCCGTGCACGAAACGATAGGCGGCGTGCCGGGTCTCCTCCGGCTCCGTGGTGTCCTCGAGCATGGAGTGGAAGCGGGGGCCCTCCCCTACCGGGACCAGGAGCCCCTCGCGGATGGCGCCCCAGAGGTCCGACGCCGTGTCCTCGACGGACGCGCCCACCACCGCGGCGAGCAGCCACAGGTCCACCGGGCCACGCAGGCAGGCCGCCGCCTTCAGGACGCGCTGGGTGCGCTCCGGGAGCCGGCGGATGGCGGCCAGCATCAGCTCGACCACGTTCTCCGTGACTTCGACCTGTCCGATGCGGCCCAGGTCCCAATCCCAGCTGCCCTGCTCCACGTCGAAGGTCAGCAGCCCCGTGCGGTGCAGGTGCCGCAGGAAGGAGTGGACGAAGAAGGGGTTGCCCGCGGTCTTCTCCAGCACGCACCGCGCCAGGGGGCTCGCGCGCTCGGGTCCGCAGCGGAGCGTGTCGCCGCAGAGCGACTCCAGCGCGGACAGCTCCAGGGGCCGCAGCTCCACGGACTGGAAGTCCATGCCCGCGTTCCGGAGGGACTCCAGCGTGCGCGCGAGCGGATGGGTGGGCCCCACCTCCTCGGGACGGAACGCGCCGACGAGCAGCAGGTGGCGCAGCTCGGGGTCCAGCACCACGCGCTCGAACAACGCGAGCGAGGCCGCGTCCGCCCATTGCAGGTCATCCAGCCACAGCACCAGCGGGCGTTCCGGCGTGGCCAGGGCGCGGAGGAAGGACTGGAACGCCAGATGGAAGCGGCTCTCCGTCTCCTTCGGCCCGAGCGCGACGAGTGGAGGCTGCTCGCCGATGAGTGTCTCCAGCCCGGGGAGCAGCGCGCCGAGGACGCGCCCTCGCGTGCCCAGGGCTTCCTGGATGCGGCCGCGCCACAGGGCCACTTCCTCTGGAGCTTCCTCCAACAGACTGGCGACGAGGCCCCGGAAGGCCTCCGCCCAGGGGGCATGCGGCACATGGCCCCGGAGCGGAGCACAGCCTCCGGAGAGGAACCGCCACCGCCCCGCCCCCCGTCCACGCAGCGCCCGCGCGAGCGAGGACTTGCCGCTTCCCGCGGCGCCCTTCACCAGCACCCGCGCGAAAGCTCCCACGCGGGTGCGCTCCATCGCGGCTTCGAGCACAGCCAGCTCGCGCTCCCGGCCATGGAGCGTGTCTGGAATCATCAGCTCCCGCGCCACGTCGTGACGTCCGAGCTCGAATGAAGCAATGGCTTCCGATGTATGCCATTGCCGCGCGCACTCCCGGAGGTCCTCGGCCAACGACCTGGCGCTCTGGTAGCGCTCCTCCGGTACCTTCGCGAGCAGCTTCATCACCAGCTCCGAGAGGACCGCCGGAACCCGGGGAGCTCTTTCGGCCGGAGGCACGGGCGGCTTCGCGAGGAGCGCGTGGACGAGCTCCACGGGGTCCGCCGAGAGGAAGGGGGCCTCGCCCGTCAGCATCTCGTAGAACGTCGCGCCCAGCGCATACAGGTCCGCGCGGTGGTCCACCAGGCGGTTCATCCGCCCCGTCTGCTCGGGGGCGATGTACTGGAGCGTCCCTTCGAGACCGCCGGGGATGCCCATGGCCTGGACGAGGCCGGGCACGCGCGTGGACAAGTCGAAGTCGATGAGGACCAGGCGCCGCGCGTCCGAGGACAGGACGAGGTTGGCGGGGTTGAGGTCTCGGTGGATGACGTGCTTGCGGTGCAGCGCGCTCAGCGCATCCGCGAGCGGGATGGCCAGCGCCAGGAAGGTCTCCACGTCCAGCGGGCCTCGCCGCAGCCATTCCCGGAGGGAAGATGGCCCCGCGTCTTCGAGGACGAGCGCCGGGAGCTCCGCCAGGTTCATGAAGCCCAGGGGGCGCGAGATGCCCGGAACGTCTCGCAGCTCCTGGAGCATCGCGTGCTCATGGCGGAGCATGCTGGTGCTGCCTTCCGAGAGGGGGCCGGGCCGGACGGTCTTCACGATGCGGGACGCGCCGCCGTCCGCGCGGACGCGGAGCACCTCGTAGCGCGGCCCGCTGTAGATTCTTTGGACCTCCTGGTAGCCCGGAAGCTCCAGCATCTCCTCCCCCGAGAGCGGACCCTCCCTGGGAATCTGGGCACAGGAGACAGCCTCGGGGACCCGAGGAGGCGAGGCGGGCGCACGGTGGGTGGCCTGGGCACGACGAGCGTGCGCTCGCCTGTGTTCGCGGGCCGGACGGCCTTCCGCTGTGTCACGAAAGCGCGGACGGCCTCGTTGTCGCTCTTCAGCAGCGGAAGGAGGAGCGGAATGGCCGCCGCGCGGTGGCCCTGGACGAAGCCGCCGGGGACGTCGCGCCGACGCATCCACACATCATGGTTTCCACACGGGGCCTGGGTCATCCGCTACTTCGGCGGCGCTGCATCGCGTCGAGCCATCAATCCCGGACGCTTCGTTCAAGAGGGTGAAACTCCTGTCTCATGGTGCATTGCTTGAATTCTCGGAGGATGTGAGGATGACACTCCCCTCCGAGGAGCTGACCTTGCGCCGTCCCCTCGTCGTGTCCGCGCCGTGTGCTCTCTCCGTCCGCTCCCTCGCTGGAGGGGGACGTCATCCATGAGGACACACGCGCTGGCCGTGTCGGTGGCGGAAGGGGTTCCCTCCGTTCTCCCCTCGCGGGCGCTGGAGGTGGACGTGGGCGTGGCGCTGCCCGTGGCCTTCGGTGGCCTGCGGAAGGTGCTGCGCGCATGTGAGAACGCCGCGCCGGACGTGGTGGGCGCACTCGCCCGGGCCCATCCGTCGGAGTGGAATCGCCTCTTCCCCGGCTCCATCCACGGCGTGCCGGACCTGAGTGATCTGGCGCTGACGCCCTCCGAGCGCCGGCTCCACCGCGAGTCCGAGCAGATGTTCTGGGTGCTCAACGTCGCGGCGAAGGCCATCGTCGAGACGCTGCGCACCAGCGGCCGCCCCCTGGTGCTGCACGGCGCGGGTGAGTGCGACCTCGTCAGCCTGCGCGCGGTCATGCGCGCCGCCGAGTGGAGCCGGCTGGAGGGGCTGGACGGGACGTTGCTGCTCACCGGGTGGAGCGTGCGCAGGCCCCACGGCGCCGTCGTCTTCGAGGCCCGCCGTCAGGCGTACCTGGATGCGCTGTGCGACCGCATGCGGGCACCGCGCGCCTCCGGTCCTGGGCTGGTGTCCACGCGCGCGCCGGAGCCGGCGGTCGACCTGGAGGGGCGCTATCTCCAGCTCGTGGTGGACGGCTCGCAGGCGCGCGAGGTGCGCGTGGCCGCGGCCATCCTCGCCATCCGGAGCTGCTTCTTCACCACCAACTACGAGGGCGCGCTGCTGGCCGCGGAGCAGGGGCTGTCGCTGCTGGACGACGGCCCGGACGCGGCGCTGCCCGCGCGCGTCGCCGACGCGTGGGACTCGCTGGACACGGGCTTCACGACACCGGCCATCGAAATCGACCGGAGCAGCCTGGGCGACGTGGAGGAGCTGCGCGCGCTCTTCTCGCGCTGCATGGGCGTGGTGCACGTCTTCACCGGCTCGCATGACGCGGCGATGGACGCCTTCGGCCGTGGGCTGGCGTGCCGGATTCCGCCGGAGCTGACGGCGCGGCTGCACATGTTCCGCGCGCTCACCCTCACCAAGCGCTTCGGGCAGCTTCCAAACGCGCGCGCCGAGGTGGACGCAGGCCTGGCCGCGCTGGAGCGGAGCACCGCGCCGGACCGCGCGCTACAGGAGGGCTGGCTGCGCAACGTATGCGCGCTCACGTGGTTCATGGAGCGCAAGCTGGACAAGGCGGTGGTGGAGGAGAAGCTCGCCATGCGCTGCGTGGGCGACTTGCACGACGCCAGCGCCACGCACCTGAAAATCAACCTCATCTCCAACGCCAGCTACCTGCAGGAGACGGCGCGGCAGTTCGGGGATGCCATCGCCACGTGGCGGCGCTTCGAGAAGATCAGCGAGCGCTGGGGCGCCAACTTCGCCAAGCACCACCGCTACCGGCTGGCCGGACTGGAGCTGGCCGCGGGTGAGCGCGATGCCGCCGTCACCCACTTCACCGAGGCCTACGCCAACGCGGACGCGCTGGGGGACTCCTTCCACCGGCAGGTCATCGCCGCGGAGCTGGGACGCCTGTTCCTCGACGAGCAGCAGTCCGCCACCGCCGTGGAGTGGTTCTCCCGCGCGGAGGAGCATGCCCGCGCCGTGGGAGATCCGCTGAAGGCGGCGGAGAGCCTCGCGGGGCTCGCGCTCGCGGCCGGACGCACCGACTGGACGGAGGCCCTGCGCTGCGCCGAGGCCAGCACCACGTGGCCGAAGGAGACGGCCGTCCTCGTGGACGCACTCACGCGCGGGGATGCGAAGGCGGTGCACGCCGCCCTGCCCCGCGCGCGGACGAAGCTCAACCGGCCGTTTGACTCGGTGAACCTGTACTGAGAGGGACGGCTCAGCGCGTCGCGGCGGTGACACGCGCGGGGTCGAACGCGGCCACCGCGTCACTGTGGCCGTGCTCCATCAACTCCGCGATGGAAGCCCCGGTGAAGGCGCCGGTGAGGATGCCCTGCCCTCCCAGGCCCGTGGCGACGTACGTGTGGCGCGTGCCCGGATAGCGGCCGATGTACGGGCGGCCATCCGGCGTCACCGCGCGCAGCCCCGCCCAGGCGCGGACGAAGCGCGCATCCCGGAGGCGCGGCGCCAGCTTCGCCACCGTGGCGCTCAGGTGCAGCAGGCCCGCGGGCGTCACCTGCTCCACGAAGCCCGCGTCCTCCTCGGTGGCGCCGACGACGATTTCTCCCTCGCGCCACGGCGCGAGGTACGAGGGGCCGGAGACCACGCGCGTGAGCCGAAGCCCGGGCTGGTGCACGACCAGCATCTGCCCGCGCACCGGCTTCAATGGCAGGGCGGGCAGGCCCTCCACCGCCGTGGACCACGGCCCCGCGCTGACGAGCAGGTGGTCCGCGCGCAGCGTCTCGCTTTCGAGGTGGACCTCGACGCCGCTGGCCGTCTCGGAGATGGCGCGCGCGGCGGTGCCCGTCCTCACGCGCACGCCCTCGCGGAGCGCGGCGTCACGGAGCGCGTTGACGTAGCCGTCCGTGTCCACCATGTGGCCGTGCGTGCTCTCGAAGGCGCCGAAGAGGGGCGTTCCCTCCAGCGCGGGCTCCAATTCCACGAGCCGCGCGGCGTCCACCCAGATGCCCGGCCCCTCCGCGTCCTTCGCGGTCTTCTCCACGAGCGAGTCCCGCGCCTTCGCATCCGGCATGACGCGCAGGATGCCCTGCCCTCTCCGGAGTGAGTCGCCGCCCGGAAGTGACGCGAGGTCCGCCTGCAGCGTGTCCCGGCCCGCGCGCGCGAAGGCGAGCATCTCCAGGTCGTCGAACAGCCGCACCGAGGGAATGGCGACACCGGCGGCGGCACGCGAGCCCCGGCCTCCCGGGTCCATGGCGTCCAGCACGGTGACGGAGGCTCCACGCGCGACGAGCCGGCGCGCGGCCGAGAGGCCCACCACGCCGGCTCCGAGAATCACCAGGTCCGCGCGAGACGGCGAAGCGCTCTTCAAGTCCCGGTTCCCTCGGCCGCGTTGAGCGGCAGGGCCACCAGGTGGAAGTTGCTGCCGATGTACGCGAAGCCGAAGCGCTCCGCGCGCTTCACCACCGCGTCGAGCTGCGTGTAGCCGAGGAGGATCTTGAAGCCGCGCCTCGCCGCTTCGGCACAGATGGCGGCGACGATGGCGTCGACGTAGGTGGAGCGCTCCTCGCGCGTCATTCCCGGCGCCGCGACGAGGTTCTCGATGAGCGCTACCGAGCTGTCCGTTTGATACAGAAACCCCGCCGCACGACCGGGAATGATGAACCCGATCCGCGGCAGGGCGTCCTGTGTCATCGACTCGTTCCAGAGCTGCAGCCAGCCCTTGATCTGCTCGAAGTGCAGCTCCGGAACGTAGGGGATGGGAGTCATCGACTCACATCAAATCACTGGAACAGGAACTGCGCCATGCGGTTGGCGGTGAGCTCGCGCGTGTTGTGCATGCCCTGGTCCGTGAACGCCTTGGTGGCGCTGCTCTTGAGGAAGTCGCCGACGATGTCGGTGACCTTGCCCTTGCCCGTGGCCAGGTTCAGCGCGCCGCTCAGCAGGCTGTTGCCGCCGAAGCCGTCCATGAGGCCCGAGCCGCCAAACTTGCCGAGGACGTTGCCCAAGATGCCCTTCATCCCGCCGCCGCCGGGGATGAGGTCGGTGGCCGCGCCGATGAGCGCCTGGACAGGGTTCTTGCCCTGCATCAGGCCGCTGGCGAAGCCCATGGCCGCGCCCAGCAGCGGGTTGACCATCGACACGAACGGCTTGACGACGTCCATCACCTTGCCGAGAGCCTTGCCAATTCCACCCATGGTCGAATCCTTTTCGAAGTGGCCGCGGTGCGGCCATCAAGTGTTCCTGTTGAAAGGATTGTCGAGGGCTCGGCTCGATTGTTTCCGTGTTACCCGAAATAACTGTTTGCCAGGTGGAATCCCCTGTAAATCCATGGAGTTGGCGGGGCGGGAGCGAAAAACTCCGAAATAAACCCCCGCCCCTGATGGAGGGCTCAGCTCTTGGGGGTCGACGACTTCTTCGGATCAGCCTGGAGGGCCGTGGGCGACGCGCCCTTGCGAGCCTCGGGGGCACCCGTCTGCGCCGCGTCGGAGGCGAGCGCCGACTTGTAGCGCGCGTCGGCGTCGTTGGCGTTGAAGCCGTCACGCTGCTGCGCGCGGTTGATCACGATCTCCCCGTCGATGATCTTCTGCAGGTGCGTCTCCAGCTCCGCGACGGTGGGGATGTTGGGATCCCGAGCCTTCAGCTCCTCGTCCGGGGTGATGATGAGCTGGGGCGGCTTCTCGGGGTTCTGGGCGTAGTCGAGGATCTTCTCCACGTACTCCGCCACGTCGATCTGCATCAGGCGGGCCTGCTCCTTGACGTCGTTGTCAGCGAGCAGCTCCGCGCGCAGCTCCGCCACCGGCTTCCTGAGCTTCTTGGGAGGGGGGACGACCTGGTTCTCTCCGGCCATGGGCTTTCTCTCCAGAAAAGGGCCCGTCATCCCAGCAGGGGCGGAAAGCCCCGCCAGGCCCGGGCATGGGGGCATTCTGGCCGCTGATACACCCCGGATGTCAAAGGGCCGGAGGGAGGGTTCGCCGCTTCGTCACGCCGGGCGGCCGGTCCACCGGGTGAACTGCATGCGCAGCTCGCAGGTGTAGCGGCCGCGCGCGTCCTTCAGCCAGAGCTGCTCGGGCGCGGGATACATCTCCTCCACGGAGAGGCGCTCCGCCTCGCGGGCGAGGTGCGAGAGCAAATCCAGAGCGAAGGGGCTCGCGGTGTCGATGAGGTACGGCTTGCGCTCCTTCGAGCTGCGCATGAAGACGAAGCGGGGCCAGCCGCCCGCGCGACGCTCGCGCTGCACAGCGAGGAAGAGGTCGAAACCGGTGGGCTTCGACAGGCGCTCCGCGGCCAGCTCCCAGCGCTCGCGCTGATACACCGCGCCGCCAATGGTGAGCCTGGGCAGGTGGCTGCCCTTGGTGCGCAGTGGCGCGTGCAGCACCTGGGGATGCGCCAGCGCGGCGAAGGGCGGGTACGAGGAGAAGTCGTCGAGCGGGAGGTACAGGTTCAGCGGCTCGCCCTTCCCGTCCACCAGCACCGGGCCCTGGGGCGTGGGCCGCACCTTCACGTCGGCCGGAGTGAGCGTGCCGTCCTCGACGTCCAGCACGTCGGAGACCGAGTACACGAGCCGCCGCCCCGGGAAGACGTAGAAGCCCTTGTTGCGGCGGCGGATGGAGAGGCCCACGAGCCCGCGAGCGGACGGGTCCGCGTCCAGCCAGCGCGAGGCCACCGCGGCGTACCGCTCACGCTCGGGTTGGAAGGCGCTCAGCCAGCTCCACAGCAGGAGGTGGTGGTGGACGCGCGCGAGCATGATTTCGAAACCGCCGCCGTCCGGCTTCGCCGCGAGGCACACGTCCGGCAGGGCGTAGCGGCCTCCCGGCGTGGACGTGCCGAGGAAGTCCACCGGCAGCGCGCGTGTGTGTGCACCGTCCTCGTCGAGGAGCACCGGCGGCACGGGGGAGAAGCGGCTTCCCGACACGGTGTCCGGGCGCAGGCGCACCGCGTACTCGAGGAGGTCCAGCGGTGTCTCGTCCGGGCCGAGCGCGTCGCGCACCTGCTCCTTGAAGCCTCGCTGCACCTTCTCGCCGTACGCGGCGGAGAGCTCCAGCGCGCCCGTGAGCGCGGCCTCGAGCTCTTCCGTGAAGCGTGCTCCGAAGCGGAGGCGGAACGGGGAGCTCGCTTCTTCGTAGAGGATGAGCCGGTCCGCGTACACCTGGCCCTCGCCTCTCCTCGCAGGCTTGCCGGTGGCCTCGGTGAAGGCGGCCTCGAGGCGCGGGAGCAACTCGCGTCGGCGGGTGAGGTCCGCGGTCTCGAAGTCGGCCCGCATGCGCGCGAGCCCGTCCAGGCGCTCCAGCCAGCGGGTCCGCGCTTCGGACTCGGGCAGCGCGGCCACGGCTTCGCGCACGCTCTCGAAGGTGCCGAAGTCGTTCGGACGGAATGGGAGACCCCACAGAAGCAGCGCGGACTTCACCAGCGGCAGGGCCTGGCGCTCCACGTCCTCCGTCGCGAGGTTGAGTGCGCGGGCGGCGGCCGCTGGCGTGGGGTGTTCTCGCAGCACGGCGAGGAGATGCTCCGCCTGCGCGGACAGGGGCACGTCCAGCTTCAGCGGCGCGCACGTGGCGCGGCCGGGTGTCACGGTGAAGAGCGGGTTGAGGCGCAGCGGCAGATGCGGGCGCAGCGTGCGCTCGCGTCCCACGGCTCGCGCCAGCTCCGTCGCCGCCCAGAAGGAGAAGAAGGTGCGGCGGCGCGTGTTGCCGCCAGGCACGGTGCGCACGTCGTAGCCGTCGTCCGACGTGCGCTCGCCGTAGGAGATGGGGCCGAAGAAGCTCGTCGTCTCGTTCTTCGCGCAGAAGCGCTGGAGGTACGTGTAGACCTGCCGCTCCACCCGGCGCGCGTCGGAGGTGTCCGGCCGCTCGCCGCCATTCAGGTAGCGCGACCAGACGTTGTCGAACATGGCCGGGCTGGAGAGGAACACCGCCTCCTGGATGGACGGGTCCGCGGCGCGCGCTCGCAGTTGGCGGCGCAGGGCCGCGCGCTCTTCGGAGTAACGGGCCTGGAGGGACTGGCGACTCGCGAGGTAGCGGGCCCGTGCATCTCGGAACGTTGAGCCGTGACGGGGTTTGAGCGCGGGCTCGCGACCGTGAGCGAGGGAGTCCTGCACGGCTCGCGCTTCGGCGTCACCGCCGTCGGCCCGTGCCGCCGCGAGCAGTGCGTCCTCGTCCGCGAGAAGCTGGGCGGTTTGTGCCAGCAGTTGCTCGGACAGTCCGAGTGATTCCAGCCAGTCGAACGGGAAGCCCGCGTGCCGGAGCACGAACAGCTCGCCCAGCGTCCAGGTCTCGCTCATTCGTGCACCCTCGTGAGGACGGTCTTGGCCACCAGTGTGTCCACCAGCTTTCGCCGCTGCGCTTCGGGGACGGCGCCCAGCACGTCTGCCACCGGCATGGGAGTGTTCACGTTGGCCAGCTTCAGCGCGAGGCGCGCGTCCATCGCGAGCACCGTGCCCGTGCGCAGGTTCGCCGCGTACCACGTGGGCTTCGGTGCGCCATCGAGGGACGCGGGCAGTTGGACCAGCGCGCAGTCGTCATCGAGGAGGATGGGCGCATTCTCGGAGGAGTCCGGGGGAGCGCCCATCATGAGCGGAAAGGCCATGGGCCCCTGGAGACAGGCGCCCGCGACGCGGCCGGGATTCAGAGGAGCCCGCTGCATCAGCCGGGTGCTGAGGCTCACGAGCACCTCTGGCAGCCGCGAAGTCGGAATCGTGTTCGGAGCCTCGAACGGCTGGCTTCGTGCGAGGTCACGGTCAGGCGGAGGGAGTCGCGGTTCCATGAAGGCACTCCGGAACGGACGGTCGATGTCCCTGTGTTCCAGCGGCCAATGGAACGGACGCGCTCCGGCCACGTGGTCGAACAGCGGCTCCGAAGCGAGCGCGGTCAGCGTCTGCTCCAGCACGGCTTCGTCCAGTCCGGGCGCGCCCACCCACCACTCCGCGACGAGACGCACGCCCGCCTCTCTCAGACGCCAGGCGCCGCGCACCGCGTTCCGGACGCTCAGCTTGAAGCCGTTCGGGTCCACCACGAAGCCGCCGCTCACGGCGCAGAAGCCCACCACCGCCACGCGACAACCACTCGCGATGAGCGCGTCCGCGTGACTGAGCGAGCCCGTCATCACGTGGCCACCCCAGGGAGCGCCTCCGGTGAAGACCTTCAGTTCGTCCGGCGTGCAGGGCCCGAGCACGTGCCGCGTCGTCAGTGCGCCCAGGTCTCTCGGCTCGGGTTCGTCGTCGAGCAGCAGGTCGAGCGACTCGGGAATCCAGAGGAGAGAGTCCGTGCGCGGTTCGCCGGACAGCGGAGCCACGCGCCAGCGCAGGGGCGCGGCGTCGTCGATGAACTCCGCGCGCTGGAACATGGGCATCCGTGCCAGCACCTTGCGGTGTGCCACCGCGAAGGGGCCCGCGACTTCGAGCGGTACCTCCGGTGGACACGCCCGGGCGAGCCAGGCCGCCGCGGGAAGCTGCTGGTCCCGCTCCAACCAGAGGCGCACGCGCTCGGCCTGGGGGAAGCGCTCGGCGGCCCGAGCCAGGTCCCCGGCGTAGGGCGCGGGCTGTCCCACGGTGCGCAAGATGTCGGCACTTCGCTCGGTGGTGCCCTCCTCCAGCTCCAGGTCATCGAGCCGCAGACGCACGCCACTCGGCGGTCCGGAGATGGCCGTGAGCACCGCGCCGAGTGCGCGGAGTCGCGTGTGGTCATCAACGCCTTCGCGGTACGAAGGTGGCCGGGATGGGGCGGTGTTGTCCTGGCGCGCTTCTCGCCCCAACAGAACCTGCGCCGCGCGCAGCAGGAGCAGCTCGCGCATGGATTGCGGCGTCGCGGGCGCTGTCGTGCGGTCGTTGATGGCTCCCGTCAGCGCGGCATCGGAGACGATGCGCCGGCAAAAATCCCGGGCCACGTCCACGACGTGCCACCCCTCGGGTGCATCCGGGACGAGCGTCACGTCGCGATGTGGAGGCAGGACCAACAGCTTCATGCCCTGCCCTCCTCGTCCGGCGGAGGCGGCGCGCCCCACAGCAGCGTGCAGCGCAGCTCCACGGTGTGTCGCCCTCCCGAGCCCTTCAGCCAGAGCTGGTCCGGCGCGGGCCGCATCTCCGAGAGGACGACCTCCTCCTTCTGCTCCAGCAGGTTCAGGAACACGCGCAGCAGCGGTGGGCTGCGAACGTCCACCAGCACGGGCTTCCGCTCGTCCTTGAACTTCGCGAAGACGCAGTCGGGCAGCCCTCGCGCGTCCCAGATGCCCACCGCCGCCCGCAGCCGCGCGCGGTCGTCCCGGCACGCGAGCAGCGCCTCGCGCTCCTCCGCACCCAGCCGCCACTGCTCGCGCTGCACCACCACTCCGCCGAGCGTCAGGCGAGGGGTATGGGCCCCCGTCGACACTCGCAGCGGACGGATGCGTGGCAGTGCGAATGCCGTGTGCACCAGGCTCTCCAGCTCGCCGTTGTAGAGGCACACCTCGGAGCCCAGCCGCTTCGACACCAGCCGCGCGCTCTTCCCGTCGCTCTCCACGAACAGGTCATCCAGTGGCAATCGCCACGCGGATGCACGAGCGCTCACGCCGCCCAGCTCCACCACCGGGCCCGGGAGCTCCGACGGCAGCAACCCCGTGCGCCGCGAGGCCAACACCGTCAGCAGCGGCACCGGACGACGGAGGGCGCCAAGCGCGCGCACCATGCCGCTCTCCACCCGGCCCCGAGCCTCGTGGAACTGGAGCGCCCAGCCCCACACCAGCGCGGTGTCGTGGACGTCGCCCATCACCAGCTCGTACTCCCCTCGCCCCCACGCCTCCACGTCTCGCGCCCCCACCAGCAGGTCCACCGAGGTGACGAGTGGCAGCGCTCTCGCGTCATCGGGCGCCGACGGCGGCGTCACGCCTCCCAGCTCCACGTGGCGCGCGGATGCATCGGAGATGGCTCCCGCGAGCACTTCCGCCACCGACGTGTCCGCCGGCACCGGCCGGTCCGCGTACGCGGCCGCGACCTTCCAGAAGGGCACCGTGCGCGCACCTATCAACTCCGCCACCGTGCGGCGGGCCGCCTCGCGCGTGCGGCGGGCCGCCTCGCCCATCCATGCCAGCGCCGGCTCCAGCTTCGTCACCAACTCACGGGCGCGCTCGCCGCCGACGTTCACGCGCAGGTCGCCGCCGCACTCCTCCCGGAGCGGAAGCCGGTCCTGGTAGAAGTTGTGCGACTCGGACGCCGGGCCTCGCTCCGACGGTGGCACCACGCCCCAGCGCGTCCGGGCCTGCTCCGCGAAGGATTGCTGCAGGGCCATCTTCCCCGCCGCATCCGCCGCGCCGTATCGGCCCATCAACTCCACCAGCGCGCTCAGCCCCTCCACGTGGCGACGGGCCGCGGGGCACGGCAGGCCCGCCACACGCTCGGCCAGGTCATCCACCGGGTGGTGCACGGCGGCCGGTACTTCGAGCTGGTGCGTGAGCAGTCCCTTGTCACAGGCGAGCCGCGCCGCCTCGCGCGCCAACCCCGGCGCCACGCCCAGCGACGAGGCCAGCCCCGCCAACGTCCGAGTCCCGTCCGCCACCTCCACCAGCCGGGGCAGCAACTCCTCCGCGCTCTCCGGCGTGGGCGCCGACTTGCGCGCGGGCACCTCCGCGAAGGCCTTGCGGCGCAGCACCAGCCACGCGGCCACCTCCGGGTCGAAAGCAATCGCGCGCACCAGCCCCTGCACCAGCCACGAGGCCGCGAAGGTGTTGCGCCCCACCAGCACCTCCGGCCCGGACCAGCGCAGCGCCACGCCCGTGGGGGCGTCCGCGTCCGCCCGGCCGTAGTTGATGGGGCCGAAGAAGCCCATCGTCTCGTTCTTCGCGCACAGCCGCTGCAGGTAGCTGGCCACCTGACGCCGCAGCCGGGCGCCGTCGCGGCCTTCGAGCAAATCCCTCGCGACGGGCGGACTGGAGCTGGCCACCGCCTCCAGGAAGCGCGGCTCGCGGCGCAGCGCCGCCATCGCCATCTCCACCTTCGCGCTCTCGCGCTCCATCGCCTCCGCGAAGGCGGTCTCCGCCTCCTGCGCCGCGCGGGCGCGCACGTTCCACGCGGTGAAGACCTCCGGCGACTCCAGCCCTTCCGTGTCCACGGGCCGCCCGGCCTTCAGCGCGGCAATCACCGCGCGCGGGACACGCTTCACCCGAGGGCCCTCGGCGCGCAGGACCTCCAGCGCGCGCCGCTCCGCCGCGAGACGGCGGGCCCCCTCGACGGCCTCCGGACACCCCAGTCGCTCCAGCCAATCGAAGGGGAAGCCCGTGGCGCGCACCACGAGGTGGGGGAAGAGGCTCCAACCCTTCATGCGTTACGCACCCTTCGTCGTGCAGCTTGGGGCGCGTGCGGCGCCCTGGAGGTGTGACGCGCCGCTGCGTGGTGCCGCTACCGCGCCTTCAGCTCGATTTCCTGTCCCGGCACCGCCATCACCCACTGCTTGCTCACGCCGCCCGGGCAGCTCACCAGCACCTCCAGCTCGCGGCCGGCTTCGACGGGCGCCTTCACCACCGGAGTCACACCCGGCAGCATGGTGCCTCCCACCTGCACCTGGCAGCCCGGGGCCGTCCCCGTCACGCTCAGCAGGCCCTGGGTGCCGGGCTGCTGCGCGGCGTCCGCCAGCGTGCGCACGTCGATGCCCTCGCGCTGCTGCGTCGTCCCGAAGCGGTGCAGCTTCCCGCCCACCGCCGTGGACACGAGCAGCGGCCCCGGCGTCTCCGGCGGCGCCTCGCCCTGCTCGACGCGCAGGCCGCCCACGTAGACGTGCTCACCCTCCTCCACGTTGATGAAGCTGGAGCCCGAGCCCCGCATCATCACCACCGCCACCGCGGCCACCACCAGCAGCCCGCCCACGCCCAGTGCCGCCCACTTCCACGACCCGCTCTTCGCGGGTTCGGACACTTCGGGCTCGGGAGCACGAGGAGCGGCGGCAGGCGCCGGACGGGCCGGAGCCGCGGGTGCACCGGCCGGAGGCTTCGCGAGCGCGGCCGTCTGCGTGGACGGGCGGGCCGGCGTCGCGCCATTCGCGTGCGCCCCATAGGCCATGGTCTGCCCCGCCGAGGAGGGGCGCTGCGGCTGCGGCATGGCCGGATGCGGCTGCGACGGCCGCACCTGCGACGCGGGGCGCGACGCCACGGTCTCCATGGACGGCGGCGGCTGGCCCTTCGCCAGCGGGAGGACCTCGGTGCGCTCTTCCACCTCCAGCTCGGGCAGCTCGGGCAACGGCGGCTGCGGGGGCGTCACGGGCGACGGGGCCGGCGCGGGCGGGGCGGCCACGCGCGGGGCGCTCCCCGTGGGACGCACGGGCGCGGGCGCGGCGACCGGAGGCGGTGTCATGGGCCTCGGGGTGATGCCCGAGGGCCTCGGCGGACTGCCGCTGCCGGTGCCCGCCGGGTGCGAGCCGCTGCCACGGCTCGGCGTGCGCCCATCCGCCGGAGCGCCCATCTCGCCGGTGTTGACGTTGCCGCTGCCCGTGCCGGAGGGCATGGGCCTCGGGTGGCTGCCCGTGCCGCTGGTCGAGGACGGCGCGAACTCCGTCAGCCGGTCTCCCAGCGTGTCCTTGAAGAACTGCGCCACCGCCGCCGGCGACGAGTTGAGCCGGTGGTGCGCCATCACCGCCTCGATCTCCTCGCGCATCGCCGAGGCCGACGGCGTGCGCCGCGCCGGGTCCTTCACCAGCGCGCGGAGGATGAGGTCGGAGACGTCCTGCGGAATGTTCGGCCGGAGCTGCGACGGCACCGGCGCCGGGTCGCGGACGATGGCGTTGAGCGTGGCCGCGTCGTGGTCTCTCTTGAACGGGAGCTGCGCCGTGAGCAGCTCGAAGAGCACCACGCCCAGCGCGAACACGTCGTTGCGCGCGTCCAGCGTGCGCCCGGACGCGGCCTCGGGAGAGATGTACGAAATCTTCCCCTTCAGCACGCCCGCCTGGGTGTGCTCCTCGCCCGCCACCTTGGCGATGCCGAAGTCGCTCAGCTTGATGGCGCCGTCCAGCGAGATGAGGACGTTGTGCGGGCTGACGTCGCGGTGCACCACCGGGTGGGGCGTACCCGCCGGGTCCACGTAGCTGTGCGCGTAGTGCAGGCCCGCGGACACCTCCGCGACGATGCGCAGCGCGTGCTCCAGCGGCAGCGCCAGCCCCTTGCGGCGCAGCTCGTTGACCAGCTTCTTGAGGTCCGGCCCGCGCACGTACTCCATGAGGATGTACGCGACGCCGTCGGACACGCCCACGTCGAACGTCTGCACGACGTTGGGGTGCGTGAGGCGCGCGTTGGCGCGGGCCTCCGCGAAGAGCATGTCGACGAACTCGGGGTTCTCCGCGAACTGCGGGAGAATCTTCTTCATCACCACGAACTTCTCGAAGCCCTTCACGCCGACCTGCTTGGCGAGGAAGACCTCCGCCATGCCGCCCTGCCCCAGCCGCCGGATGATGTTCAGCTTGGTGCTGCCCAGCGAGTTGGAGATGTCGGTGGAGGCGCCCTGCTTGGCGTTGGGGTCGATGTTCGTGGAGCCGAAGAGGTACTGACTGAGGGCGCGCGGCTCCAGCGCCTCCATGTCCTCCAGCGGCCGGTCCGTGAGCTGCACGCGCGCCAGCAGCCCCTGGAGCTGCGGCATGTGCGGCACCTTGGCGTTGCCGCCGCAGATGGGGCACACGCGCTCCACGTGGGCCTGCTGCGCGCGGAGCTGCGCCAGGTAGTCGGTGGCCTGGATGCGTTGGTGGCTCACCTTCCCGCAGTGGCGGCACTCGCAGGGCAGCCAGAGCGTGGCGATGCGCGCGGGCGGCTGCCGCGACGAGCGGGCCAGGGCCGCCAGCGCCGGCGGAGGCAGGCGGGTGAGCACCACCTGCGCGCCCTGCGCCGCCGTGTCCAGCACCTGCTCCAGCTTGGGCAGCGCCTCCGGCTCCACCTTGCTGACGTGGCTGAAGTCGAAGCCGACGCGCCCCTCCAGCCCGGAGGCCAGCTTGCGCACGTTGAGGTCGCCCTTCAGCACGCTCGCCAGGGTGATGTACGTGATGTCGTCCTGGACGATTTTGAGGTGCTGCGCCAGCTCGGGCTGCTCCGCGGGCATGCTGGCCCGCAGGTAGCGCATCACCACCGGGTCCACCGTGCCGAACTGCTGGCGGCGCGCGTAGTCGAAGAACTCGCCGGGCTGGTCCGCGAACTCCAGCGGGTTGGCGCACACCGGGCAGGCGTGCTCGGGCGCGCGCTCCTCGGCGAGCGTCTTCGCCTCGTCCTGCAGGTTGACGACCCGCAGCCGGTCCTCGTTGCAGGTGCGGCAGGTGTAGGGCGCCAGCACGGAGAGGACCCGCGCCACGCCCGCGAAGCCCTCCACCATGTTGAGCTGGTCCACCATGACGGGCGGCGCGTGGACGACGTACAGCCCCAGCGCGCCCTGCGGCAGCTTGCCGGCGAACTCAATCCACCGGCGCACGCCGAAGGAGCTGATGCGCTCCACGCGTCCCAGGTCGACCACCAGCAGCCCGTTGAGCTCGGGGCTGTTGGCCGTCAGCGGGAAGGTTTCGTCGATGACGCCGGAGACTCGTACGTGGGTAATCGTCCCCACGCGGAGCCGGCTGATGATGGCGTTGGAACCCTGGCTATCCACCGGCCCTGACCTCATTGCAGACAGAACAACACTGACTTCGGCTGAGCGGCGCGGCGGCGCGCGTCGCCCAGGTCCACCACGCACAGCACTCGCGACTCATGTCCGACGGACACGCGCACGGCCACCGTGGCGCAGTGCTCCAGGATGCGTCGCAGCCCCAGGCCCGCCCCCCCACCCGAGGCGTCGACCCGGACCCGTCCCCCCCACCCGTCCAGCGCCCGGGCGAACGGCCCCGGACGCAGCCCGCCGAAGCGGTCCACCACCTCCAGCCACATGCGGCCGTCCTCCACCGCGTGTGACAACTCGCAGGCGTCCTCCTCCGCGACCTCCATCACCTCCGTGCGCCGATGCGCGTAGCGCTGCTGGCCCTTCGCATCCACCGGTGCGTCCAGCAGCGCGTTGACGGCCAACTCGTGCACCACGTCCGCCACCAGCCCCGCCGCCACGCGAGAGCCCCGCGCCTGTCCCACCGCCGCGGACGCCGCGTCCGCCACGGTGTTGATGTCTGAAACACGCTGGAGCCGGTGCCGCGTCACCGCGACGCCTTCCGGGAAGAGCGGCCCGCCGCGCAGCAGCGCGCCCAACAGGCGCACCTCCCACGCGGCGGGGCGGCCGTCCGGGCCGCGCGTGGCCAGAAGCAGCGCGGGCGGCTCGCGGCGCAGCAGGTCGGCGTGCGCCGGCGCGAGCTTCCCGTCGAAGAGCACCAGCCGGCGAGGGCCGGCGGCCTGCACCGGCCCCTGGTGGAAGGCCACGCCTCCCTGTACGAGGACGGGAGCCGCCTGCTCCAACTGCGCGGGAGACAGCGACTCGTCTGCAATCAGCAGGAGGCCGTTGGCCTCCAGGTGGGGCGCGGTACTCAAGGCCTAGTAGCGAACCTTGACTTCGCTGAAGAAGGACTGGGGAGGCGCCGGGAAGCCGTGCGACTCCTCGTACTTCCCGTTGAAGAGGTTGGAGCCGAGGAAGGACACGGAGATGCCCTCGTAGACGTTGAAGCCCACGCGCGCCCCGGCGGTGATGTAGCTGGGGAGCCGCACGCGCGTGGTGGGCTGGCCCGTCGTCTCGTCCACGAGGAAGCCCGGGTCGAAGCGCTGCCCCACGTAGAGGGCGTACAGCTCCGCGAAGGCCACCTTGCCGATGTTGGTGCGGCCGCGCGCGTAGATGCGGTGGCTGGGCGCGTAGTCCAGCGGGGACTCGGGCCCGTCGCCGTACGGCACCGACTTCGCGTCCAGGAACTGGTAGGCCACGTCGAAGGACGAGTTGATGGACGGAATCTGCGCCGCCGCCTCCAGCTCGAAGCCCGCCACGCGCGCGTCGCCCAGGTTCTTGAACTGGGACACCGAGCCGAACACCAGCTCCTGATTGATGAAGTTCTTGGCCAGGTTGTAGAAGCCCGTGCCCGTCAGGCGCACGCGCCGGTCGAACGGCCAGAAGTCCACCGAGGCCTCGAAGGTGTCCAGCGTCTCGGCGGCGAGGTTCGCGTTGCCGATGAGGGTGGACGCGTACATCTGCTGGTTGATGGCGAGCTCCGCCAGCGTGGGCGCGCGGAAGGCGCGGCCGTAGTTGGTGCGCAGCGTGAGCAGCTCCGGCACGGCGTGGAACACCACGCTGGCGCGCGGCGAGAGCTGGCCCGTGCGCTGCGTCCAGACCTTCTCGGGAATCTGGTAGGCGTCGTACCGGGCGCCCGCGCCGAAGACGAGCCGGTTGAAGAGGCGGTACTCCGCGTCCACGAAGGCGCCGAAGATGGTCTGCTGCGTGTCGTCCAGCGTCAGCTCCGGCAGCACGTTGGGCACGTTGACATTGTCGTGCTTCACGTCGCCGCCAAAGGTGACGTTGAGGTCACCGAGCGACAGCAGCGCGCGAGCCTCGCCGCCCAGCCGCCGGCGCTTGCCGAGCGCGCGCTGCGGGTCGCCGCCGAAGGCGTTCTCCATCAACACGTCGCGGCGCTTGAAGAGGGCGTACGCCTGGCCGAAGACGCGCAGGTTCTCCGTCACCTGCTGGTCCACCTGCGCGGCGGCGTTGAGGTTCTGCACCTTCTCCGTGTCGTCGGGCGTGTAGTGGCAGCGGCCGCAGTTGCCCACGGTGGAGATGTGCGTGCCGCCCGGGCGGCCAATCTCCGCGTCGGTGTAGTCCGCGTCCAGCGCCAGCGGGCCCACGCGCACCTTGCCGCTCACCTGGTGCACCAGCGAGTCCTCGTTGGTGTCGACGCGACCCACGCTGGGGTCGTTGAAGAGCTGCGGCCCGTCCGAGCCGTAGCCGTAGTAGCCGAGCAGCGCCTCCACCGGACCACCGCGCCCGGCCACCGTGCCGTGCAGGCGCCACGTCTGGTCCTGGCCCGCCAGCACGCGCGCCTCGGCGCCGACGTTCTTGCCCTTCTCGATGAGGTCTCCGGGCTGGCGCTCGATGATGTTGATGACGCCGCTGAAGGCGTTGGAGCCGTACAGCGACGAGCCCGGGCCCCGGATGACCTCCACCTGCTTGAGGTTGGTCAGCGGCGTCGTCTCGTCCGCGTAGAACTGGCCCGTCCACGGGTCCGTCAGCGGGCGGCCGTCCTTCAGCAGCAGCAGGCGGTTGGACAGGTAGTTGGAGCCCAGTCCGCGCGCGCTCACCGCCGCCTTGCGCATGGAGCCGCGCCGGCACTCCATGCCGGGGAAGTATTGAATCGCCTCGCACAGCGAGAACTGGCCGGTGCCCTCCAGCTCCTCGGCCGGAATCCAGGACACCGTGAGGGGCACGTCCGCGATGCGCTGGTTGCGCTTGGACGCCGTGGTGACGACGGCCTCGCTCAGCACGCGGTTGACGGACTCCTCGAGCGCGTCACCGCCCGCGAGCGGGTCCCCACCGGGCAGCCCGGCCAGGCCGGACGGAGGCGGCAGGGGCCGGTCCATGGTGGGCTCGGCGAACGGCGCGCTGATGGGCACGTTGGAGGACGGCGCGGGCGCCGCCACCGGGGACGACGCCGCGGGCAGCTTGCCGCTGGCGGGCACCGTGGTGGCGCTCGCCGGGGAGTCCGCGTGTCCCACGGCCGGTGTGGCCATGGAGGCGCCCGGAGAAGTCATGGGCGAGCCCGGCGAGGCCACCGGCAGCGGCTCGCTGGAGTGCGGGTTCGGGCTCAGGGGCGTGGGCGGCTCGGCGGCGACGGGCGCGGCGGTCAGCGGATCATCCGTGGACGGGCCGTTGCCGCCCAGCACCGGAATCTCCTCGTCGGCGGGAGACGTGGCGGCGGGCGTGGCGGCCTTCGTGGCCTTGCGGGACTTCGTCTTCGTCCGCGTGGCGCGAGGCGTGGTGGGGCTCTTCGGCGTCGTGCGCTTCTTGCGCTTCACCTTGGGCGCCGACTCCGCCGCGGCGTCCTGGGCGCGGGCCTCGGTGCTCCCGAGGCCGGTGACGGCCAGCGCGCACACCATCACGGACAGCCAGAGCGCCCGGAACTGGCGGCGCCCTGAAAGAGTCTTCACCGCGCCTTGCCGCGGCTCACCGTACACAGTTGTGTGCATCGTTCTCACATCCGCGAGTGCGGGGGAAACACCCACGGTCCTGTACGTACGCCCCGGTTGGCGGACACCAGCGGCAGGATTGCGCTGTCCTCGCGGACCTCGAATTCCCTGCTCACCCGTACCGTCGGGCGGGAAGCTATCCCAGAGACAACGCCGGGCCAAGTCAGTGGCTCTCATTCCCTGAAACTCAAGAAGTTATCGAGGACCCAGGTGTTCCGGGCCCGGACCCACTCAGTCATCAGGCTGTTCGGCGGAGACGGCGAGGTCCCCGGCGAAGGGCGGCAACGCGGGGCCCAGCTCGTCGGAACGGACCAGGGCGCCGACGTCCACGTGCTGCTCGGGCGGCTCGGCGAGGACGGGCTGCCGGCGCGGCGGCCCCTGGGTGACGAGCTTGCGGAAGTCCTCGAAGTCACGGCCCTGGACGCGGGTGAAGGTGTCGAAGGGGGCCACGGCGCCCACGGTGCCGAGCACTCCGGCGAGGGCCTCCGCGTTGCCGCGCAGGTCCACCAGCACCGCGCCCGGCACCCGGCCGCTGCGGAAGAGGACGCGCACGTCCTTGTCCTTGGGCACGTGCGCCAGCGGCACGAGCGCGGCCTCCGCGCCCTTCGCCTCCAGCATCTTCAGGGCGGACTCCACGTTGGGCACCGGCGTCACCTTGAAGTGACGCTGGGCGTCCAGGTCTCCTCCGAGGACCACGTGGGTCACGAACTTGGGGTCCGCGGGGCCCGCGCCCTTCACCAGCGCCAGGCGCTTGCCGGCGAGGTCCTTCACGGTGCCCTTCTGCGTGGAAACAATCGCCCAGCGCTGCTGCGTCTCACCGGAGCGCGAGGCCCAGGCGACGGGCGTGGCGCGCGAGCCGAGCTGCACGGCGGCCCAGGCGTCCACCACCGCGAAGTCCACCAGCCCACCGGACACGGCGCGCGCGAAGTCCTCGTAGCGGCCGAAGCTCTTGGCGGCCACGGGGCGCTCCAGCGACTCGCCCAGCTTCGCGGCCAGGGCCTCCGCGTACTGGAAGCGCTCCTGGCCGTCCGTGAGGGTGGTGGCGAGGAAGACGCCCACGGTGGCCTTCTTCTCGGCCGCGCCCGCGGGGACGGCGGCCAGGGTGCAGGCCAGCGCGAGGCCGGCCACGAGGATGCGAGGTGCCTTCGTCTTCATCATGGCGTCTCCTCCGCGGTGGCGGCCGGCGTGGCGCTGCCCGCGGGCTCGGCAATGCCGTAGATGCCCTGCAGGCGCTCCTTCCACTCACGCACCTGGGCCACGCGCGGGCCCGAGCCGGCGGCGAGGTAGCGGCGCCAGGCGTCCACGGCCTCGGCCGGGTCATGCCGGCGCTCCTGCGCGTCGATGCCGAGGTTGAGCGCGGCCACCGGCACGGAAGTCTCCAGCCGCTTCCACGTGGCCAGCGCGTCCGAAGTCTTCCCCTTGCGCCAGTCCACGCAGGCCAGGTTGTGCTGCACCAGCGCGTCGTCCGCGTCCAGCGCGAGCGCGGCCTTGAGGGCCTTCTCCGCCAGCTTCATGTTGCCGGAGCCGTACGCCAGCGAGGCCTCGCGGCGGTGCAGCGCGCCCGTCATCGCCGCCAGCCACTTGGGCTGTCCGGGCATGGGCTTCTTCGAGGCGGCGGTGAGCTGCTTGCGCGCCGCGGCCACCTGCCCCTTCTTGTAGAGGACGAAGGCGTCCGCCAGCGCGCGCGTGTTGGGCCAGGCCCACTTCTGCGCGGGCGTGAGGGCCTTCTTCAGGGCGGCGCTCGCCTCCGCGTGGCGGCCGGACTCCGCGCGCGCCAGGCCGCGCGTGAAGAGGGCCAGCTTCGCGAGGTCCGGGCGCTTGCCCACGCCCAGCCGGTCCACCGCCTCCAAATCCTTCTCCGCGCCCTCGGCGTCGCCGGACTCCAGCCGGGCCAGCGCGCGGCGCACCAGCACGCGCGGCAGGTTGGCCTCGGCCACGCTCTCGGCGGCCTTGGAGGGCCCCACCTCGGTGAGCCGCTGCACGGCGGCGTCCACCTGGCCCAATTCGACTTCGGCGAGCGCGGCGCCCACGGAGGCCTCGGCCTGCTGGTCCGGCTCCTCCGTCTGCTTGCCCGCGCGGTTGAAGGCCTCCAGCGCCGCCTGCGCGTCACCGGCGCCCAGCCGCGTGTAGCCCAGCAGCAGCGCCTCGCGCCACGTGGCGCCGGGCAGCGTGGCGCCCTGCTCCATCACCTTGCGCGCGTCGGCGAAGGCGCGCGTCTCCAGCAGCGCGGCGCCCAGCCGGCGGGCCATGGGCGCGGTGCGGTCCAAATCGTAGGCGCGGCGCAAATCCCGCACGGCGTCGTCCATGCGTCCGCCACCGGCCCTGTCGCGGGCGCGGTGGGCCAGCGCGCGGGCCAGCCACTGCTTCGCGCCGGCGTGGTCCGGCTCCACCTGGAGCGCGCTGGAGTAGTCCTCGATGGCCTGGTCCCACTGGCCGGTGGCGAAGTGGTCCGCGCCGAGCAGCACCCAGCCCAGTGCCTGCCGGGGCGCCATCTCCTGCACACGCCGGTGCACCTCCACCGCGCGCTGGTAGCGGCCCGCGCGCCGGTTGACGGAGCCGAGGTTGGCCCACAGCTCCAGGCTGTTGCCGCCCGCCTTCACCGCGGCCTCCAGGAACTGGATGGCCTCCTCGTGCCGGCCCTGCGCCTGGAGCGCCTTGCCCACCGCCAGCTGCCCCACCACGAGGCCGGGCTGGAGCTCGAGCACCTTGCGGAACTCCCCTTCCGCGGCGGCCGCGTTCTTCTGCGCCAGCCGCACGTCACCCAGCAGCAGGTGCGCGGCGGGCGTGCTGCCCAGCTTCACCAGCGCCAGCGCCTGCCCTTCCGCGCGCGGCACCTCACCGGCCGCGAGGTACATCCGCGCCAGCTTCTCCTTCGGCTCGGCGGCCTGCGGGAAGCGCGTGGTGACGCCCTCCAGCAGCGTGCGCGCCTCCGGCACCCTGCCTTCCAGTTCGAGCACGCTGGCGAGGCCGAGCTGCACGGAGGGCGACTCCGGCCGCCCCGCCTGCGCCTGCTGGAAGGACGCACGCGCCGACGCCACGTCCCGACGCAGCACGTGCGCGCGGCCCAGCAGCTCGTGAATCTGGAAGTCGTTGGACGCGAGCTTCGAGGGGCGCAGCGCCAGGTAGCGCTGGAGGCTCGTCACCGCCGCGTCGCCCCGCTGCGCGTAGAGGTAGTAGCTGGCGAGGTAGTAGTGGACGATGAGGTAGTCCGCCGAGTCCGACGCGGCCACCTGCTCCATCAGCGGCACCGCCTCCGGGAAGCGGCGCAGCTTGTAGAGGGCCACGCCCAGCGGGTACGCCAGCGACAGCTCGCCGGTGTTGGCCGCCATGACGGGCTTCACCTTGTCCACCGTGCGCTGCCAGTCCTGGAGGCCGTTGGCGGCGGCGCCCACGCCCGCGGCGGCGGCGACGGAGCCCGGCTCCGTGGCCAGCGCCTGCTCGAAGAGGGCCAGGGCCTTGCGGTACTTCTCCTCTGCCTCCTTCTTGTCACCGGAGGCGCTGGCGGCGCTGGCGGCCACCTGGGCCGTCTCGCCCTCCTTCACCAGCCGCTGCGACTCGGACATGGGTGGAGGGCGGTACTGCGCGAGCGCGGAAGGGCCGGCCAGGGAGGCCAGCAGCGCGAGCGCCGGGACGAGCCGGCGCGGCCGTGGGGTGCGGGGTGTGCGGCGCATGAGAGCGGTTTTCCGTAAGGAAGGTCAGGCGGCGGGGCTGAACTCGGCCACGACGACGGTGATGTCGTCGCGCTGCGGCAGGCCGGCGCTGTAGGCGCGAGCGTCGGCGAGAATCATGTCGCGCAGCGCCTCCGCGGACAGGTGGGCGTTGGCCTGCACGGCGGCGGCGAGACGCTGCGTGCCGTAGAGCTTGCCCGAGGCATCGCGCGCCTCGGTGAGGCCGTCCGTGTACCAGACCACGATGTCCCCGGGGCGCAGCTGCGCCTGGCGCGAGGTGAACTGCGACGTCACCGACGCGCCCAGCAGCGGACCGCGCGCCGGCAGCGACGCCACCTGTCCGCTGTGCCGGTTGAATACCAGCGGGCTGGGGTGCGCGCCCGCCGCGTAGTCGATGGCGCCGTTCGTCACGTCGATGACGGCCAGCGCGCTGGACATCTGGTGCTCGCCGCGGCCCACGTTGGCCAGCGTCACGTTGAGGGCGGTAATCAGCATCTGCGCATTGACCTGCGAGGGCTCGCGCAGCGTCATCGCCGAGGCGAAGCCGCTGGTGGCGCTGGTGGCCACCAGGGACGTCGACAGGCCGTGGCCCGTCACGTCGCCGATGCCGATGACGACGCGGTGCTCGTCCAGGCCCGCGCGGAACCACCAGTCGCCGCCGCACGCGTCCGCGGTGACGACGAGGCCGGCGATGCGCACCGCGCCCACCTGCACGGCGTCTCGGCCGGGCAGCAGCGTCTCCTGCACGGTACGCGCGAGCGACACGTCGCGCTCCAGTTGCGCCTTGGCGCGCACGTCGTCGAGGAGCACCTTGATGCGCTCGGCCATGTGGTTGAACACCACGCCCAGCGTCAGCACCTCGCGGCCAGCGCCCCGGGCGGTGCCGGCGCGGGCGCTCAAGTCACCGGCGGCGAGCTGCATCACCTTGCCGGTGAGCATGCCCAGCGGCCGCGTAATCCGCCGGCTCTGGAACGCGACGAGCACGCCCGCCAGCACGACGAAGCCCAGCCCCAGGCCCAGCATGCGCACGGTGTTGGCGCGCACCGTGGCGCGCTTGTCCTGCTCCAGCGTCTCGAGCTGCTTCTGCAGGCCGCCCAGCGAGTAGCTGATGACGACCAGCCCCTTGCCGCTGCTGGAGCCGTAGTCGATGGGCTCCTGGATTTCGGAGATGGGCTGCCCCCGGTAGAAGGCGCTCACCAACCGCCGCTCCGCCGTGCGCCCGCTGTTGCCCGCGGCGCCCTCCTCCTTCGCGGCGTCCTTCTCGCTGTCCGCCATCTTCACGCCGTCCGGGTCGAAAATCTGGACGCGGAGGATGTTGGGGTTCGTCTTGACGATGGAGCCGGCGACTTCCTCGAGGAAGGCGTAGTTGTTGTCGCGCAGGTTGGTGGCCGAGGTGAGGGCAATCGTCTGCCCCACCGTCTGGCCGAGCTCGCGGGCCTGCTCCTGGATGCGCTCCTTGGAGCGGAGCGCCGTCTCCTCGAACTGGGACTGCGTGGAGGCGACGGACAGCGCCGCGAGCAGGCCGACGATGAGCACCACCAGCACGCCGGTGGTGAGGAGCAGAATCTGGTCCAGCCGGGGCCCGCGGATGGCGGCCACGTTGGGGAGCTCACCGGCCTCCAGCGGGGCGATGAGGGTGCTGGTGGCCTCGGCGCCCAGGCCCAGGGGGCCCGTCAGGCGCGTGGCGGTGGACTCGCGGGTACCGGTACCGGTACCGGTGGCGGTGACTTCCCGGGTGCCCGTCCGCTCGGCGGGCGGCGGGGCTGCGTCCGGAGCATCAGCGGACGGGGGCGCGGATTTCAGACGCGTGTTGGTGCTGGACAAGGGCACACCCAGTGGGTCGCGCAGGCGCGCGAGCAGGGAGCGGGGGAGCCGCGACTCTATCTCACTTCTCCTGCTTCGCGAGACCCCGCCCCCCTGGGGACAGGGACGGCTCCACCGCCCTGTGACTCAAGAGGGCGGCCGAAGTGAAGCATCCCAAAGAAATCACTTCACGCACGGTGTCGAGGCCTGCCTCGGGGCTTCACCGGGCGTCGCCGGAGAGCGACGGTTAGCATTGGAGGCGCCATGCGGCCCCACTTCCACGTGGCCGGCTTTCCGGTCCGCGTCCAGCTGCTGTTCTTCGTCATCACGTTCACCTCGGGCTGGGGACTGTTCCAGTCGCCCGGGCGGCTGGCGCTGTGGATGGGCGTGGTCTTCGTCTCCGTGCTGCTCCACGAAATGGGGCACGCACTGGCCTACCGCCGCTACGGCAGCCCGGCGTCGATCGTGCTGCACGGCATGGGCGGCACCACCACGGGGCACGACGCGGAGCGGCTCACGCATGGACAGTCCGCGTGGGTGAGCTTCGCGGGGCCGGGCATGGGCTTCCTGCTGGGCGGGCTCGTGTGGGCGCTCTCGCGGTACACGCCGCTGGGACAGCAGGGCGGCCTGGTGGAAGAGATGGTGCACGACCTCCTCTGGGTCAACGTGGGCTGGGGACTGTTCAACCTGCTGCCGCTCCAGCCGCTGGATGGAGGCCACCTGCTCGCGTCGGCGGTGCGGGCGCGCAGCGGCTACCGCTACGAGAAGGTGCTGCTCGGCATCGGCATCGTCACTGCACTGGGGGTGATTGTCCTCGCCGTCTGGTGGCGCCAGTTGTGGATGGGGCTGCTCGCGCTGACGTTCGGGGTGATGAACGTGGAGCAGTTCCTCCGGACGCCGACGCACTTCCGCTTCGAGCGAAGCGCCGCCCTGCCCTCGCGCCGCGTCCGAGTCACCCCGCGGTACGAGCCGGCGGAGGAGGCCGGCTCCGTCTCCATGGAGCGGCTGATGCGCGAGCTGCGAAGCGAGCCCGAGCCCCGCCGCGCGCCCACGACGCTGCCGGCGCCGGCGCCGGAGCCCGAAGAGCCCGAAGAGCCCGAGGGGCCGCACGACCCGGCGATGGTGGGAGAGATGTTGCTGGCGAGCGGGCTCGCGGCGATGGCGGTGCGTCCGCTCCAGTCCGCCTTCGCGGTGTCACCTGCGCCACGGACGGGACACGCGCTGGCGCAGGCACTGCTGGAGCTGAAGCGCTTCAAGGAGCTGGAGGCGCTGCTGTCCGGCCCTCACGCCTCGCACCTGTCGGATGACACGCTCGTCCTCATCTCCGAGCGCGCCGCGGCCTCGGGCCAGGGCCCGCTCGCGCGCCGGGCGGGCGAGCTGCGTCACGGCCGGGCGCGTTAGTGACCGACACAGTTTCTAAGTGAAATGAGCGGCACTGATTGCCGCGTCGCATCAGAGGGCGTCTTCCGCCTGACGGCTCGCCAGGAGACCCATCTGCGACCTTGAGCGGAGGGGGCGCATCCGGGTTATAGGGGCGTCCCCTCCAGCCAGAGGAAGCTCGCGCGTGTCCCGTCCCCGTCTCATCAAAGAAGCGTCCGCGCCGCTCCAGCTCGAAAAGGAGCTGCTGCTTCGCATCCACGACCTCATGGTCAAAACGCGCGCCCTCGAGGAGCGCCTCATCCAGATGTACAAGCAGGGCCATGGGTACTTCTGGATTGGCGGCCCCGGCGAGGAAGCGTTCAACGTTCCGCTCGGCCTCTTGATGAAGAAGGGCCAGGGCCCCGCGTACGACTACCTGCACGCGCACTACCGCCAGTCCGGCACCATCCTCGCGCTCGGCGAGGAGCCCATCGGCGCGCTGCGGCAGATGAAGAACACGGCCACGGACCCCTACTCCGGCGGCCGCAACTTCGCGGGCCACTTCTCGCTCAAGAAGTACAACGTGGCGCCGGTGTCCTCGCCCATCGAGGTGCAGTACGCCATCGCTCCGGGTACGGCCATGATGCAGAAGCGCCACGGCGGTGACGGCATCACCATCGTCACCGGCGGCGACGCCGGCACGGCCGAGGGCGATTTCGCGTCCTGCCTGGTGTGGAGCACCCGCCCCGCCAACCCGCTGCCCCTCCTCATCATCGTCACCAACAACAAGTGGGGCATCTCCACGGCGGGTGACGACCAGCACGGCGAGAAGCACGTCGCCGACCGGGCCCGGGCCTTCGGCATGCCCGCGAAGACCATCAACGGCAATGACCCCATCGAGGCCTACACCGAGTTGAAGGAGGCCATGGAGTACGTGCGCAAGGAGCGCAAGCCGTACTTCATCGAGGCCATGGTGTCGCGCCTGTACGGGCACTCCTCCGCCTCCGGCGCCAACTTCGTGGGCAACGAGGTGGACTGCCTCAAGCAGTTCGAGGAGCGGTTGGAGCGGGAGGGCATCCTCACCCGCCAGCAGATGGACGACCTGCGCAACCGCTACACCGAGGAACTGGCCGCCGCCGCCCGCCAGGCGCGCGACGAGCCGCAGCCTTCCCCCGATTCCATCTGGAAGCACATCTACGCGGAGGACAAGTAACCCATGGCCAACATGGCACAGGCCATCCGGATGGCCCTCCACTACGCCGAGGAGAACCTTGGCGTCACCGACATCTTCGGCGAGGACGTGGGCATGCCGCTCGGCGGCGTCTTCACGTGCACCCAGGGCCTGAAGACGACGTGGAACTCGCCGCTCGACGAGCGCGGCATCATCGGCGCGGCCATGGGCATCGCCATGGGTGGCGGCCGGCCCGTCGCCGAAATCCAGTTCTGCGACTACGTCTACAACACCATCGACCTGCTCAAGCTGGCGGGCAACACCTGCTGGGCCAGCAACGGCGACTGGAACATGCCCATGGTGGTGCGCACGCCGGTGGGCAGCGGCATCCGCGGGTCCATCTACCACTCGCATTCCTTCGACGCGACGATGACCCACATCCCCGGGTGGAAGGTGGTCATGCCCTCCACGCCGCTGGATGCGTACGGGCTGCTCATCACCGCGTGCAAGGACGCGAACCCCGTCATGTTCCTCGAGCCCAAGGCGCTGCTGCGCGTGAAGGGCGAGGAGCGCATCCCGGGCGAGCCGGACGATGACCGCCAGCTGTCGAAGATGATTGACGCGCCGCTGGGCGACCGCTCGCAGTGGAAGGCGCAGTGGCCGACGCTGCAGGAGTACGCGGTGCCCTTCGGCAAGGGCAAGTTGGTGCGCGAGGGCAACCAGGTGACGGTGGTCAGCTACGGCCGCACCCTGCCCCTGTGCGCGAAGGCGGCCGCGTCCCTGGCCGACGAGGGCATCAGCGCGGAGGTCATCGACCTGCGCTCGCTGTGGCCCTACGACTGGGAGATGATCAAGGAGTCCGTCCAGAAGACGGGCCGCGTGCTCTACGTCAACGAGGACACCGAGGTGACGAACTTCGGGGAGCACCTCGTGCGCCGCACGGTGGAGGAGCTGTTCTACTCGCTGCTCGCGCCGCCGCGGCTGCTGGCCGGCAAGTTCATCCCGGGCATCGGCCTCGCGGACAGCCTGGAGATGGCGTCCGTGCCCCAGCAGAACGACATCACCGACGCCATCCGTAAGCTCGCGGCCGAGCAGCCGTAAGCGCCGCACCCACAATCACCCCGCCCGACGGGGACGAGGGCCGCCGTTCCTCTTTGAAGGTACGGCGGCCCTTTCGTTAGACTCCGAACTGCCTTGTCCCAGCCAATCGTTCGCACCGTCAGCCCCGCAGCTGGCGCCGCCGAGGCGCCCGCCTTCCGAATCCGCCGCGCCCGCAGGGGCGACGCCGAGGCCATGGCGTTGCTTCTCCGTGAGCTGGGGTATCCCCAGGGCACGGACCAACAGACCGTGCACTGGGTGGTGAGCCATCCGGAGATTGAAATCTTCGTCGCCGGGGATCCACAGGACCGCCCCGTGGGGATGATTTCCTTCTCGCACCGGCCGCAGCTCCGCCTGCGCGGCCGCGTGGCCACCATCGATGAGCTGGTGGTGACGGAGACGTGGCGCCGGCGCGGCGTGGGCCGGGCGCTCATCAAGCAGATTCTGGAGCGCTGCAAGGTGCTGAGCGTGCGGCAGCTCCAGCTCGTCTCGCCCATGACGAGTACGCCGGAGACGCGCAGCTTCTACGCCGCCTGTGGCTTCTCCGAAATCGACTCGGGTGTGTTCCGCCACCTGGAGACGGAAGCCGGCGCTGACGGAAGCCGGCGCTGACGGAAGGCCCGCGCCGGTGGAGGGCCCTCGCCCCGGGGGCCCCTGGCTGACGGGCCCCTCTCTGCGTTACCGCTTGAAGCTGTCCACCACGCGCTGGAGGCGGGCGCGGTCGTCGTCGGGCACGTCGGTGAAGCGCACGCCGATGGCCTCGGCCTCGTCTCGCACCCAGGCGATGATGCCGTTGACGTGGAACTCCTCGCCGGCAATCACCATGGACAGGCGCACCTGCGCGCCCACGTCGTAGGCCTTGCGCGTGCGCAGGCACAGGCCGCCCGCGGAGATGTTGAGCGAGTAGGCCCGCAGCGCGCGGGCCGCGTCCTGCACCTCGGCGAAGCGGACCTCGAAGCGAGCTGCGACGCGCTCATCCGTGCGCCGGTTCGCGAATGCGCTCACGTCCCCGCCTGCCATGTCGTCCGCCACCTTGTTGCTTGTCATGCGCACCCGCGACCCCCTGGGTTGCCGAACCTCAAGTGTCCGCTGCTTTCCAGGCGTGATTCAAGGGGGCCCCCACAATCGAATCACGTGGCTATGTCCCCGTGTACTTCATTCGGGAGCTTGGGATGCGTGCGCGCCTCGTGGTGTTGACTGGAACCCTGGCCCTGGCGCTCTGGGCGGCGGGGTGTAGTGACGACAACAAGGGCAATGGGCCCGGTACCGCCGACGACGCCGGGGTACGTCCGGACCCGGACAGTGGAACGGGCGGTGACGGGGGGACGGACGGTGGGAGGGGCTCGGAGTTCGCGTGCAACGTGGCCCGGCAGGAGGGCTGCGGCACCGGGGAGAGCTGCCACTTCGCGGATCTGCCGGACGGCGGCACGGGGAGCCGGTGCTTCGCGGCCGAGTGCGACGTCGTCCTCCAGAACTGCGCGCAGGGCCAGCGGTGCACGTACGTCACGGAAGGCGCGGCCACACGGCGAAGGTGCGTGGAGCCGGGCTCGGAGGCAGAAGGCGCGCCCTGCACGCTGGCGCCCACGGACGGAGGGCTCGCCTACGACACGTGCGCGGCGGGCCTGTTCTGCAAGGACGCGCGGCTGGAGGACGGCGGCACCGTCTTCTCCTGCCGGAGGCTGTGCCACGCCACGCCCACGTGCGGGAACTCCAGCGAGTGCAACACGGTGCTGCGGCTGGAGGGCACGTCCGAATTGCCGCTGGTGTGCGGCCCGCCGTCGGCGCGGTGCGACCCCTTCGCGGAGGACTGCGCATCTCCACTGAGCTGCTACCCGTCCATGTCCGGTCCGGTGTGCGCGGGCAGCGGCACGCGCCGTGAGGGCGAGTCGTGCGACTTCAGCAACCAGTGCGCCCCGGGGAGCAGTTGCGTGAATGCCGGCGGCGGCCTCACCTGCCGCCCGCTGTGCAAGGTGGGAGGCACACCCGCGTGCGCCACCGGCACGTGCCGCGAAATCAACGGCAACCCCGGCGTGGGCGCCTGCGTTCCGTGAGCCGCACTGTCCTCCCCTCGTCACCGAGGGGAGGGGCCACGCGGGTCAGCGGCCGTCGACACGCGCGCCATCGCCGGGCGGCTCCGGGGACGCTGCTCCGCTGAAGCCCGGGCGCGTCCTGAACGGCACCACGAGCGTCGTCCCGCTCAGGTCGCAGATGGAGCCCGGCCCCGCGTCGTCGGCCGGGTCGGGGCCCGGGCCGGTGGGTGCGCCCCAGAAGGAGCGCGTCGCATCCACGGTGTTCCCGGAGTCGTTGACGAGGCCGCAGTTGGGCATCGGCGGGAAGAAGCCGCCCACGGCCTCACCCAGGTTCCCGAAGAGGTCATTCCTCCGGAGCACGAGGCTCGGAACCTGCGAGGTCAGCACCCAGATGCCCGTGCCCCGGTTCCCGATGGCGTCGTTGTCCGTGAAGACGTAGCCCGTGCCACCGGCGGAGGAGAGCAGGAATCCAACGCCGTCGTTGCCGATGGCCCTGTTCGACACGATGGAGAAGCCGTCACCCAGGCCGATGATGAAGCCATGGCCGAAGTTCTCGTCCGTGCCGTTGGACGTGGCCACGTTGCCCGAGACGCGGTGGCCCTCCTGCGTGAAGCCGATGATGAAGCCGTGCCCATTCTCGTGGGAGAGGTTGTCGCGGAGCGTGTGATGCTCCCCTTGGAGGAGGAAGCCCGCGTCCCGGTCATCGTCCGCGATGTTGCCCGTCACCTCTACGTCCCGCGTGCCGGGCAGCACGTGCAGCCCGATGCCGTCATCGTCGCCCGTCCTCCGGGCGCCCGTCAGGGTGAAGCCCCTCCCATTCCCACCGAAGACGACGCGGCTCGCGGTGATGTTGACCACGTCCAGCCGCGCACCGGCGGCGTCGAGCACGGTGGCGGCGGCGCCGTCGGTCGACTCGATTCGCAGGCGCTTGTCGATGAGCACCATGCACCTGCAGCCGGTGTCCACCTCGGCCGCCTCCTCGCCGGGGTCGCTGAAGTCTCCATCCCCATTCAGGTCGCCATAGCGTCCGGGGCCCACCCGGATGCGGTCCCCCTCGCGGGCGTTGGCGATGGCGCGGCTGAGGGAGCGACACGGACGCTCGCTGGAGCCACACGTCGCACTGTCCACGGCGTTGTTCGCCACATGGAGGGTCCTCGCCGTCCACTCTTCGAGGGGCTCGGCCATCAGCATTCCCGGAAGCCCCAGCACTCCCAGCAAGACCCAGTTCGCGATTGTCCGCCTGGACATGGTTTCCCCTCCTGTCGAAGCCCGTCGAGCACGGGCTCACGGGCTGGATAGGGTGGGGACACGGAAGATGTGAGCCAACTCCGACCCCGAGAAGGACAGCGGCTCCGCCATCCGACGATTGTCGCGACGCCGGGTGGGGCAGATGGGGCTTGACCGTTGCGGGCGCGTCCGCTTTGGGAATGGGTACATGCATCCCGCACGGCCCCTCTTCTTCGCGTCGCTGCTGCTCTCGGGCCTCTCCGCCGCCGCCCCCGTCATCCAGGTGCCCGAGGGCGGCAGGGCGGTGCCCGCCATCTCGAAGGGCGTGGTGTGTGGCCCGCTGCGCGGCGGCTGGTCGCTGGCGGAGGACGGCCGCTCCGTGCAGCCGCCCTCGAAGCCGGACGACGACGCACGGACGCAGGAGGTGAAGGTCGCCGACAACGCGGACCAGTGCGCCGCCAGTCAATCCTCCGTCACGCTGATTGCCACCGGTCCCCTGCCCCGCATCGACGCGGCGGCGACGTCCTTCTATCCGGATGACGGCCGCCTGGAGCTGCGGGGCACGGGGCTGCTCGAGGTGGGCATCGCCTGGAGCGGCATGCCGCGCGGCGAGGCGCGGAGCACGCCCATGGAGGGACAGGACGTCTGCCTCACGCCGTCCCCGGGCAAGGGGCCGGTGGACTGCGCCGTGCCGGTGACGCAGGGCCTGCCCACGGACGCGGCGCTGTATTGGATTCCCCCGCACGGCCGGCGCGGTCCGGACGTGACGACGTACGACGCCAACGGGCGCGTGGTGGACCCGGAGTCCCAGCGTGTGCGCCCCGGCCGCGTCGTCCTCACCCAGCCGCTCGTCCTGTCCAGCGGCATCGACGTGTCGAGGGGCCCGGGCTCCGTCGCCGTCAGCCACTCCGAGGCGATTGCCACCGTGGACTGCGGGCTGGTGCGCTGCGAGGTGGGCGAAGGCGTCATCTCCGTCCGCAACGTCCCCGGGGTGGACGCCACCGTCACCCTGAGGCTTCGGCTGACGCCTCGCGTGCTGTTCGCCAAGGGCGACGCGCTGGAGCAGGTGCTGTCCGCGACGCTGCCCGTGCTGGCCTGCCCGCTCGCGGTGGTGGATGGCACGGCGCTGCGGGACGTGGAGGACTCGGCGCTGGTGGTGCGGCTGGACGCGGCCTGCGCGCATGACCCACGCGCGCTGGTGTGGACGGTGAACAACCAGCGCGCCCGCGTGGAGCGCGTGGTGAGGGCGGAAGGCACGTACGTGCTGCTGCGCACCGGAGGCCTGCCGGACCCGCAGGCCGTCATCACCGCGCTGACGTCGCGGCAGGACGGCACGGTGGTGGCCTCCGAGACGGTGAAGACGGTGCCCCTGCCCGCCCCGCGCGCCACCCTCGAGCTGCCCGGCCACGGCTTCATCGACTTCATCCCCACCAACCGCCCCGCCCGCGTGCAGGTGGCCGCCGCGACGGAGCAGGGACGCTTCTCGCTGCGTCCCCTCGCCGGCGCGTACACCGTGACGACGCAGGACGGCGCCACGCTCGCGCAGGGAGAGGCGGCCGCGGGAGGCTTCGTGGCGCTGCGCTTCGGCTACCAGGTGCCGTCGCTGCCGGGAGAGCTCGCCACCACGGACCTGGCCTTCTCCAACGAGCGCGTGCAGCGGCTCGTGCGTGAGGCCAGCGTGCCCGCGAAGATGGAGAACCTCTTCGAGCTCGTCTGCGCGGACGACACCGGCAAGGACGCGCGCCTGGAGCCGAGCCGGCCCCATCGGATTTCGTACGAGATGCGCAACACCTGCCGCGTCATCGTGCACCGCGAGCGGCTGAAGCCCGAGGAGGGCAACCAGGAGGTCCAGCTCCGCATCGACGTCACGAAGGTGGACGGCTCCGCGCGCTCCGAGAGTCACGTGGAGCAGCGCATGTTCCTGCGCCCCGAGGGGGACGAGCGCGCCATCCCCATCCCGGGCAACCTCGCGCAGTACGACCGCATCCTCGTGCAGGTGTCCCACGTGGCGGACGAGTCCCGCTACGCGCTGAGCACCACGGACCGCACGGGCCTGCCCTCCGCGCAGTGGACGGTCATCGTGAAGGGCGGCCTCTTCCGGCTCTACACGACGGCCACCATCCCCGCCGGCCTCTACCGCGCCACCGAGCCCACCGGGCAGCTCAACATCAACTTCGGCCTCGTGTCCCGCCTCGCGCTCCTCAATGACGAGGGCAAGGAGCGGTTGCTCGGAATCGAGTTGGGGTTGATGGGGCTGGGGCTCGTGCCGCAGTCGGGAGACATCCAGTTTCCCCCCACGCTCGCCGTCGTCGGAGGCGTGGGCCTGCGCGTGCCGATTGGCCCCGGCGCGGCCGTGGGCGCCCAGGCATGGGTGGCGTACGAGTTCCGCGACGAAATCAAACGGCGGACGAACGGGGACCCGAACATGGAGACCGTCGTCCCGTCGAGTCACTGGTCCTTCATCTTCGGGCCGTCCATCTCCGTCGGGAACGTGGGCTTCAACCTGTGAACACTCCCACTTGCGCCGTGGCGCTGTTGGCCGGTGAACGGCGCGTCCCTGCTTCCTGACAGGCGAGCCTCCAGGCAGGCGTCACGGGTGGGTGTCGCGTCGGAGTCAACCCGCTCGTCACGGCCAAGGTGGGTGCGCATCGTCTAGCGCCGGGAGGGCGAGGGGATGCGAGTGTGGCGGGCGTGGCTCGGAGTCCTGGTGTGCGCGGGGAGTGCGCTGCTGGCGTGCGCGGACAGCACGGGCGGGCAGCTCCCAGAGGAGGCTCCACCGGGAGACGACGGCGCGTCCATGGTGTCCGCGCCGAGTGAGCCGCTGGAGGTGGCTCCCGCGCTGGTGTTGAACGATGAACGCCGCGTGCGCGAGACGCCGCCTCCGGCACCGCCACCCGCGCCGCCCGACTCCTTCCAGCCCGGCTTCCACCAGGCGCTGCGCTGGTCCGAGAGCGTGGGCGGGATGATGACGTTCCGCCTGCGCGTGCCCGTGGGGCGCGAGGGCGGGCGCATCCGCGTGACGTTCCGCTCTGGCGACGGGACGCTGACGCTGCAGCGGGCCACGGTGGCGAAGGCGGGTGTCGAAGGCGCGCTGGCGTCCACGCCGGTGTCGCTCACCTTCGACGGCAAGGCGGGCTTCACCGCGCCCGCGCGCACGCTGGTGACGTCGGACCCGGTGGACTTCCCGGTGACGTTCCGCGACGACCTGGACATCAGCTTCGAGGTGCGAGGCGCGGTGGCGGCGAGCGCCATCGATGCCTTCCCCGGCAGCTTCGCGCGTCCGGGGGCGTTCTCGACGACGCCCGGGGCGATGGGAGGTCAGCCCTTCGAGCGCTCCGTGGGCGTGGCGACGGTGGAGGTGGAGGGCCCCACCACCCGGGCCTTCGTGGCCCTCGGTGACAGCATCACCGAGGGCTACATGGACATGAAGAACGACACCCGCAACGCGTGGCCCGCGCTGGTGGAGGCGGAGCTCGGCGTGCCGGTGGTGAACTCGGGCGTGAGCGGCCAGGGCTTCTACGACGCGCTGGAGTTGCTGGACGGTGAGGTGCTCTCGCTGGAGGGCATCACCGACTGCATCGTGCTGCTGGGCACGAATGACTTGGGCAACGAGGGCGCCCTGGCGCAGGCGCAGGCGCGGATGCTGCGGATGGTGGAGCGGCTCCGGCCCTTCTGCCGGGTGTGGGTGAGCACGCTCTTGCCCAAGGAGAAGTCGAACTTCGGCTCGTACGCGGCGGTGAAGGTGCAGCGCGTGGCCTTCAACGACTGGCTGCGAAAGGGCGGCACCGGTACGGACGTCATCGACCTGGAGGCGGTGATGCGCCGGCCGGACAACGTGCACCTCTTCCTGGAGGGACTGGGCGCGGACGGCATCCACCCCAGCCCCGCGGGCCACAAGGTCATGGCCGCCGAGGTGGTGCGCGTCCTCCGCGAGCAGGGGGGGCTGTAGCCCTCACGACTGGCGCGGGCCAATCACCCCGTGCAGCACCAGCAATTCGGCGAGCCCCGGCGGCGCGAGCAGCCAGTCCTCCTTCGTGGGCACCCAGCGCACCGGCGCGCCCGCGCCTTCGAGCAGCCCATTCACCTGCATCAGCAGCGGCTTGAAGGTGGGGCTCGGGTCGTCACGTGTCCCCTCCCCTGCATCCACCTCGATACCCGTGGGTTGGAATCTGAAGGCCGCTCGCCCCTCGAGCGGCTGCACCTGGAAGCCCGGGAGGTACGGCTGCATCGCCGCCTCCAGCCGCTCCAGCAGCGAGGCGTCCTCGTACGGGTGGGCAGCCTCCCAGTCGAAGAACGTCGGAATCTGCGAGAGCAGCTCCAGGTGCATCGGGTCGTCCTTGCTCTCGCGCCAGTGGTGCTCGGCCAAATCATAGGCCGTGGAGGGAATCCGCACGTCCCACCGCTCCAGCTTCGCGAGCAGCTCGCCCATGCGCTCCACCAATTCGTAGGGCGGCTCCGCGCGAGACACCCACTCCAGCTCGGACACGGACTGGCCGCGACGCAGGCCCGCCACGCGGTCTCCCTCGCGCAATTGCATGCGAGGCACTCCGGAGTCCTCGTCCGGATAGAGCGGCGCGTTGAACAGGCCCTCGCCCTTCTCCGGGCGCAGCCTCGCGAAGCCGTGCTTGCGGTTGACCTCGACCACGCTGAAGTTGTCCCTCGGCATCCCGTCCTCTCTCTTCCTACCCCGTGTTCCTCATACCGGCGGCGATGCCGTTGAGCGTGAGCAATAGCGGCCGGTCACAATCGGGCTCTCCCTGGCGCTTGCGCTTGAGCAGCTCCACCTGGAGGAAGGACATGGGGTCCACGTAGGGGTTGCGCAGGGAGATGCTCCGCTGCAGCGACGGGTTGTTGTCCAGGAGCCGCAGCTCTCCCGTGAGCCGCTTCACCTGCTTGCGCGTGCGCCGGTGCTCCTGCTGGATGCGCCGCCACAGCGCCTTCGTGGAGGGGGGCGCCAGCTTCGCGTAGCGGCCCGCAATCGCCATGTCCGACTTGGCGAGCACCATGGTGACGTTGTCGATGACGGTGCGGAAGAAGGGCCACTCGCGGTACATGCGCTTGAGCATCGCCGCCCCGCCCTCCTGTTTGGCGTACGCCTCCAGCGCCGAGCCCACGCCGTACCACCCCGGGAGGATGGCGCGGTTCTGCGTCCAGGCGAACACCCACGGAATCGCGCGCAGCGTCTCCAGTCCTCCCGCCTTGCGCTTGCTGGGGCGCGAGCCGATGGGCAGCGACGCAATCTCCTCCACCGGTGTCGCTGCGGTGAAGAGCTCCAGGAAGTGCGGGTCCTCCCAGACGAGCGCGCGGTACTCGCGCCGGCCCGTTTCGGCCAGCGTGTCGAACACGGCGCGGAAGGTGCTTTCGTGCTCCGGTGACGGGCGCGGCTGCGCGTCCAACGTGTGCAGCAGCACGCCGCCCAGGATGAGCTCCAGCGTGCGCCGCGCCAGCTCGGGCCGGGAGTATTTGTGGTCCAGCGCCTCGCCCTGCTCCGTCGCCTTGTAACCACCCGCCACCGCGCCCGGAGGCAGCGCGAGGATGGCCTCCTGCGCGGGGCCTCCACCGCGAGCCACGGACTCGCCGCGCCCGTGGAACAGGCGCAGGGCCACGCCGGCCGCGCGCGCGACTTCCGTCAACGCAATCTGCGCGCGCTGGAGCGCCGCGCTCGCCGCGAGCAGGCCCACCTCCTTGCCGGAGTCGCTGTAGCCCACCATGACCTCCTGCACGCCTCGCGCGGTCAGGTGGCGACGGTACTCGGTGTTGGCGAAGAGCGTGCGCAGCACGTCCGGCCCCGAGTCCAGCGCGCCGAGCTGCTCGAAGAGGGGCACCACGTCCACGGTGGCGCAGCCGCGCTTCTCGTCCCACAGGCCCGCGTGCTTCACACAGCGGAAGGCCGCGAGCACGTCATCCGCCGTGCTGGCCATGCTGAGGATGAGCGTGCGGCAGGCCGGCTCGCCGGACTCGGCCTGGGCCTCGCGCAGTTTCGTCAGCACCGCGAGCAGCCGCGCTCCACCCTCCGTGGGCGTGGGGCCTCCGTTCAGTGACGCCGCCGCGCTGACCGCGTCCTCCGCCGGCACGCGGGCCTCCAGCTCCGCGAGGGACAGGCCCAGCGCGCACACCCGCTCGCGCATGCGCCGCACCTGCCGCAGCCCCGCGTGCGAGCCCTTCGCCTCCTCCAACGAGCGTGCCAGCAGGTCCAGGTCCGCGAGCAGTGCCTCGGGCGTGCGGTAGGCGCCCGCGGGCATCGGAGCCGACTCACCCGCGCGCTGCGCCGTCACGTGGCTCAGCGCGCGCTGCAGGCGCTCCTCGATGAAGCGCAGCTTGCGGCGCCACGGCTCGCCGATGGTGCGCGGGCCCTGGCGGCGCTCCGCCTCGGGCAGGTCCGCCGCGTCGCGGACGAGGGATTCCTCCAGCTCCTCGGACGGCCTCGCGTGACGAGACGACTGCGACAGGCGGCCTCCGAGCTCCTCCAGCTCGCGAAGCAACAGCCGCAGCCCGCGGGCGCGATGGGCGCGCAGCGTGTCGGCGAACACCTCCGGCGTCACCAGCGGGTTCCCGTCCATGTCTCCGCCCACCCACGAGTGGACGCGCACGGGCGTGCCCGCCGGCCCGAGCGGCTCTCCGTAGGCGCGCTCGAAGGCCCAGTCCATCAGCTCGGGCACGAGGGAAATCTGCTCGGCGAGGACCTCCTCCACGTACCAGAGGATGTTCTTCACCTCGTCGCCCACGGTGGGGCGCTCGCGGCGCAATTCATCCGACTGCCACAGGCTGGTGATCTCCTCGCGGAGGGACTCCAGGTTGTCGGCGGACTCGCGTGGCGTCAGCTCGCACCTGTCGCGCTCCTCCAGGAGCCCGGCCATGCGGTACAGCTTCTCCAGCAGCGTGCGCCGCACGGCCTGCGTGGGGTGCGCGGTGAGGGTGAGCGTCACGCGCATGGCGCGGATGGCCTCGCGCACGCGCTCCGCGGGCACGCCGGCCGTCTTGAGCGTCAGCAGCGTGGCCTCCAGCGAGCCACGCTGGGGCGGCGACTCCGTCGAGCTCGCATGCTCGCGCGCGCGGCGGATGCGGTGGTGCTGCTCGGCGAGGTTGACGAGCTGGAAGTAGACGGAGAAGGCGCGCAGCACGGGCTCGGCGCGCTCCAGCGGCAGGCGCTCCAGCACCTCCGCCAACTCCGCCGCCGCGGCCCTCCGGCCCGCCATGGGGCCCCGGCGGCGCTGAATCGCCAGGCGCCGGACTTCTTCCTCGAGGTCGAAGAGCACCTGGCCCTCCTGCTCGACGAGCACCTCACCGAGGAGCCTGCCAAGCAGGCGGACGTCACGACGCAGGGGCGGATCCAACACACGCAGTCGGGCCATACATACGGGAAGCTAACAACGCACCGCGTCTTGGGCTTGGGTATTCCGCGAAAATCGCCCGGCACCGGAAGGAGATACGTCTCGTGACACCTGCGCTCACGCTTCGACCTTCATCCGAGTCCCCTGGAATCCGGCCCCGGGGCTGGTGGCGGCAGGACCGCGCCCCCTGGATTCACCCGGCCTTCGCCCCATGCCGCCACCGTCCCGGAAATAAGAAAGGCCATCGTGGCGGCAATCCAATAGATCAGAAACATGCCGAATGCCTCGTCCGGCCAACGGCTGTAGAGCCACGAGATGAAGAAGTAGTAGGTGAGGGCGATCCCAGTGCTCACGAGCGCCATGAGGCTCGACCTCATGGCCTTGTTCGCGGCTGCGCTTGCCCCACCGATGTCGTCCCTCTTGAGCGCTCTCTTCGCCCTCAACGCATCTCTGCATGCAGCGATGCTCATGAGGGTCGCCACCACCGAGACGAGCAGGACGCTCTCGGATTCGGGTCTCTGCAAAGGGTACGCGCCCGGAACGTCGCTGGGGTCGAGGGCGAAGAATAATAAGAAGACAGTTATCCCGTATTCGAAGATGCCGAAGATGGACACCCCCAGGGCGAAGCACGAGAGGCCCCAGCGGCTCTTGACCGGGGCCCCCTGGGGGCGTGGATGTTGCTCGGCGCCGCCGGGTTCTCTCCGAAGCGCAGGAGGGGGCTGTCCAGGCTCCGGCATGGACGTCACGTGGGTCGGCCCGGGTGGCTGCGGGTGCACGGGCATGGACGGTCGAGGAACCTCCGCGAGCGGTGGAGCGGTCAAGGGCATGGATGGCCCATGTCCCTGCGCGAGCCTCGGGGGCGTCGGCCTAGGTGACTCCGAGCGCGAAGACATGGACAGCCGAGGTGCCTCAGGAGGTGGAGGCACAGTCGATGGTCGGCTCTCCGGAGGGGAAGGCTCGGACCTGGGCGTCGACTTCTGCCTCGTCTCCATCTCCTTGCGTGCATGCTCGATGGAGGCACACAACCGGTTGACGTCGTACTGGAACCGGCTGTCGCTGACTTCGATGGCGTGGCGGCGCGCCAGTTGGGCGAGTGACGGGAGAAGCTCCTCCGCCGAGGGCATGGTCGCGCCCTGGACGAGCACGGGGATGACCCGGAGGTTGGTCGCCAGTCCCGTCTCTACCTCCAGCCGCACACTGTCATCCGGGAGATCGAGTCGGCGGCGCCCCCGCTTGTCCTGGATGGTGGCCCACTGCTTCCCGATGATGACGATGAGGACGTCACACTCGCTCAGTGCCTGCTGGATGGTCTCGAGGAAGTCCTCTCCGAATTCGATGCTGTCGATGTCCTGAAAGACCTGGGTCGCGCCGAAGTGGCCCGCGAGAAAGTCGTAGAGTCGTCCCGCATGGCCGGCGCTGTCCTCCCGGCGATAGCTGACGAAGATCTTCTCCTCCCTCATGGGCCGCCCCTCTCCCTGGATTGAAATTGCGGGTGGCGCGTGTGGATGGAAAGAGCAGCGCGGAAGCAAGGGAGCGGAGAGGCGGTCGGGGCAGGTCCACCCCGGACTGCTCCATGCGGAGCGCGGCTTCCCAGCCACACGAAGGTCCGGTCCGCCCCTTGCACAACACCCCTCCCGAGAGCCGCGGACACACACCCGCGGCAGGGAGTACGTGGCATGTGGACGACGAGGGTCTGGAAGGCGACGCTGCTGTGTGGCTGGCTGGCCGCGCCCGTGGCGCTGGCGCAGTCCGAGGAGGCCGCCTACGCCGAGGGCGCCCCCGACGAGATGGCCGAGCCGCTCGGCGTCGCGGACGAGTCCCAGTTCTTCATGGAGGACCCCGAGGCCATCGACGCCCCGCGCCTCCGCTACGCCGAGCCCCTCTCCTGCCCCGCCGTCCCCGAGGGGCGCGTCTGGGTCGCCGACACCGAGGAGTGCGGCGAGACGGAGTGCATCCGCAAGACGACAGTCTGGGTGGGTGACTGGACCATCGAGGACGCGGAGATGGAGGTCCGCTGCGAGACGGACCGCGTCGTCCTCGGCACCCATGACTGGCAGCTCGTCCTCGCCCCGGACGCCGAGGGCAGGCTGGACATGGCGGACGCGGCGCCGGGCGAGCCGGACACCGCGATGACGGCGGATGCGCCCAGGGCTCCGAACCCGAAGACCTGAGCCGCGCCTCTACGTCCCGATGCGCCGCAGAATCAGGATGGGCCCGTCGTCGATCTTCCGGTCGCGCAGGTCGATCTCGCAGTCCAGCATCCAGTCCCCGTGGCCTTCCGGGTCCATGATGCGCTGCTGGGCCTCCCACAGCCGCGTGCCCGACTCCTTGATGAAGCTGTTGGCCGGCCTGCGCGCCTGGGGCGTGAGCACCACCAGCTTGTTCTCCTCGAAGTACGGCGCCATGGCCTGCTCCAGCTTGGGCGCGGTCCACTCGCCCAGCGGGTTGTCCAGCATGGCCAGCGCGTCCATGTAGCGCTTCTGTCCCAGCGCGCGGAGCAACCGGTGCATCTCCTCGCGCACGCGGGCGGCGAAGGCCTTGGGGTCGTCGGTGAGCTCCTTCGGCTTGAGCTCCACCACCGGCTTCGCGGTGATGGCGGCCTCCGGGTTCTTCATCCGCTCCCACTCGTCCAGGAGGCTGGAGTCCACCTGCCGCAGCGTGGCGCGCAGGTGGTCGGCGAAGTCCTCCACCTCCTCGTTGCGGAAGCGCTCGGGCACCGTCTGCACCAGCGTCTTGTAGCAGTCATTCACGTAGCGCAGCAGCACGCCCTCGCTGCGCTGCAGGCCGTACTCGCGCACGTAGTCGTGGAAGGACATGAAGCGCTCGAACATGTCCCGCACCACGGACTTCGGGCGGATGTTCTCCTCGCCCACCCACGGGTGCTTCTGCGCGAACTTGTTGAACGTCCCGTAGATGAAGTCGCGGTTCGGCTTGGGCCACTCCAGCTTCTCCAGCTCCTCCATCCGGTCGTCGTACTCCACACCCTGCGCCTTCAGCTCGTTGACCTTCTCGCCCTTGAGCTGGTTGAGCTGCGCGTAGAGCACCACGTCCGGGTTCTCGAGAATCGACTCCACCAGCGTCACCACGTCGAGCGCGTACGTCTCCGTGGTGGGGTCCAGCAGCTCCAGCGTCTCCAGCAGGTACAGCGACAGGGTCTGGTTGAGGCTGAAGTCGTGCTGCAGCTCGCCGGCCACCTTCACCCGGGCGCCGGAGCCATTCTGCCCGCGCACCACCTCGACGATGCCCGCGCCCACCAGCGTGCGGAAGTCGCGCGCGGCCTCCTTCAGGTGCCGCTTCTTGAGGAAGTCCGAGTCATGGCAGCGCTGGATGAGGTGCACCAGCCGCCGGTAGCCGCCCCGCGCCTCCGTCTCGTGGTCGCTCTGGAGGAGGTTGAGAATCATCCCGTGCGACACGGCGAAGCGAGACTCCAGCGGCTCGGGCATGCCGTTCTGGAGCCGTTCGAAGGTGTTGCGGTCGTACTGGACGAAGCCCTTCTGCGGAGGCTTGGCCTTGGGCGCCTTCTTCTTGCCCGCGGCCTCCTTCGCCGCCTGCTTGATGTTCTCGACGACGTAATCGGGGGCCTGCGCCACCACGCTGCCCTGCGTGTCGAAGCCCTTGCGGCCCGCGCGGCCGGCAATCTGCTTGAAGTCGCGCACGCTCAGCGTGGCCAGCTTCTCGCCGTTGAACTTGAAGAGCTGCGTGAAGAGCACCGTGCGGATGGGGATGTTGACGCCCACGCCCAGCGTGTCCGTGCCACTGATGACCTTGAGGTGCCCGCCCTGCGCCAGCTTCTCCACGAGGAGCCGGTACTTGGGCAGCAGGCCCGCGTGGTGCATGCCGATGCCGTGGCGCAGGAAGCGCTGGAACTCCTTGCCGTAGGGCGTGTCGAAGGGCGCCTCCAGCAGCGCGAGCCGGATGGCCTCCTTCTCCTCCTTGGTGGAGAAGTCCACGCTCATGAGGTTCTGCGCCTGCTCGGCGGCGGCGCGCTGGGTGAAGTTGACGAGGTAGATGGGGTACTTCCCACGCGCGATGAGGTCTTCGATCGTCTCGTGCAGCGCCCTCTCGCTGTAGTCGAAGTCCAGCGGCACCGGGCGCTGGTCGCTGCGCACGGTGGCGACCTCGCGGTTGGTGAGCTTCTGGAGGCTCTCCTCGATGATGTGCGTGGGGCCCAGCGTGGCGGACATGAGGAGGAACGTCGTGTCCGGCAGGGCAATCAGCGGTAGCTGCCACGCCACGCCGCGCTCCTTGTCGGAGTAGTAGTGGAACTCGTCCATGACGACGTAGTCCACGCGGGCGCCCGCGTCACGCAGGGCCAGGTTGGCGAGGATCTCCGCCGTGCAGACGATGATCTTCGCGTTGCGGTTGATGCTCGCGTCGCCGGTGAGCATGCCCACGTTCTCCGCGCCGAAGGCGTCGCAGAGCGCGAAGAACTTCTCGTTGACGAGCGCCTTGATGGGACACGTGTAGTAGGAGACCTTGCCCTCGCACATGGCCTTGAAGTGGAGCGCGGTGGCGACCAGCGACTTGCCGGAGCCCGTGGGCGTCTTCAGGAACAGGTGCTTGCCCGCCAGCAGCTCGAGGATGGCCTCCTCCTGGGCCGGGTAGAGGCTCAGCCCGTTCGTCGACACGAAGCCGACGAAGCGGTTGAGGATTTCATCCGCGTCTAGAGGGGGCTCGCCCGGCTTGGGCAGCAAGGCGGCGAGCGGGGCTTGGGTTTCAGAGGTAGCCATCACACGCAGGACTCTAGGCGGCGGGCGCCTCCCCTCACCGGGAAAAATCGCCTGCTGGCGTACGGTGCGTGAAGGAGAACGGTGTCCCGCCCGCCCGGGGGCCGTTCCCGAGCCTCGCGCCGGATGGACCCGGGTCCAATGGGCGCGCGCGGGCGGAAGAGCCAGAGTTGGTGCGACCCGGGCACGGAAGTCCATGTCGCCTCGTGCCGGGTCGCTGACATGCCTCAGGCCGGGATGGGTGCTTCCTTTCCCTCACTCCTCCCGGCCTGTCCTTACCGGCCGCCGTGACACCCTCGCCTGCTTTCGCAATGGCGTTGCGAAACACGTCCTCGCGGCCACACTCGCCCTACCTCGTATGACAGTGGCAGGCGCCCATGGCGCGTCTCCACCCTCCGGCATTTCGCCGAAGGAGGCGTGGCATGCGGGTGGCGAGGCACTGGTTGTGGGCGGTGGTGGCGACCCGAGCTTCGACCTGGTGGCGATGGACGCGCAGGTGGCGGCGCACGCCAGCACGGCCCTGAAGGCGGACGCATTGCTCGCGCCGCAGGCGGGGAACACGGCGCTCGTCCAGGAGCTCCAGGCGCAGCGGCTGACGGTGCAGCAGCACCTCCAGGAAGCGGCGACGTTGCAGAACACCGTCTTCGGCGCCCCGCCCGCCACGCCGTAGTGGCAGGCAGGCACCCGGGGATACGTAGCGTGGCCCCGGGTGCGCCCAATCCAGGCAGGCAGCCGTTCCTGGGAGACGCTCGGCCGCACGCTCTCTCACTAGCCCTGCGTCCGACGCTTTACTTCGAGCGAATTCTCGACGGCCGCAGGTAGCGCTTCTTCATCTCCGCCACCACGTCGGCATGCCGGTGCACCCGCCCTGCCCTTGCATCGCCGAGCCCCTCTTCGATGGCCCCGATGAACAGGCTCCTTTCCGTCGACTCATCGATGGATTCGGGAGAGTGCTGCACGCCAGCGGTCTTTCCATTCTTCATCATGCAGCTCCAGCGCAACAACCGAATGCAGGCCTCCATCAGAGTAGCCTGCCTGCCACCGCGCATCCTCAGGCTCAGAGCACCTTCACCGCCTTCACCATGTCCGGAGCCAGCTCCTCGTGCGGGAGGATGGCGAAGCCCAGCTTCCGGCTGATGGTCTGCATGGCCCGGTTCCCGGAGAGGATGTCCGCGACGATTCGCTGCATCTTCCAGTCGCGTCCAATCTCCACCAGCCGGCGCAGCAGCTCCGAGCCCAGTCCCTGCTTCTGCGCCAGGTCGCTGATGAGGATGGCGAACTCCGCGTCCTGCGTCCCTCGCAGCCGTGTCAGCCGCCCCACTCCGAGCAGCGAGCCGTCCTTCCGCTCCGCCACCAGCGCGAGCTCGCGCGCATAGTCGTTGAAGCAGATTCGCGCCAGTCGCTCGTGCGCCACGCGCGTGTTCACGTGCAGCAGTCCCGCGTAGCGCAGGAACACCGTGTGCTCGGACAGCGTCCGGTGGAACTCCTCCATTCGCGGCTCGTCTTCCGGACGGATGGGACGCAGGAGCACCTCCTCGCCGCTCGCCATCCGGAAGGGCGCCACGTACTGCTGTGGGTACGGTTCAATCGCCAGCTTCGGGAGCTCCGCCTCCGTCACCTCCGGCGCATGCAGCACCACGCGCGCGTCCAGCGCCAGCAGTCGCTCCGGTGAGGCCAGCAGCGGATTGATGTCGATCTCCTTCACGAACCGCTGCTCCACCACCAGCCGGCTGAAGCGCACCATCAACTGCTCCAGCGCGCCCAGGTCTACCGGGGGCCGCCCACGCACGCCGCGCAGCGCTTGATAGATGCGCGTCTGCTCCATCATCCGCCGCGCCAGCGTGGTGTTGAGCGGCGGCAGCCCCAGCGAGCGGTCCTTGAACACCTCCACCAGGATGCCGCCCGCGCCGAACAGCAGCACCGGGCCGAACTGTGCGTCCTGCCCGCTGCCGACGATGAGCTCGTACCCGTCCAGCTTCACCATCGGCTGCACCGTCACACCCTCGAACGACTCCGCCTGTCCCAGCTCCCGCAGTCGCTCATGGATGCCACGGAAGGCCGCGCGCACCGCGTCCGCGTCCGGCAGGTTCAGCCGCACACCGCCCACGTCCGTCTTGTGCGTCACCGCCCGCGAGTGCAGCTTCACCACCACCGGGTAGCCCAGCGCCGAGGCCTCGGCCACCGCCGCGTCCTCCGTGAGCGCGAGGCGCGTCTCCACCGTGGGGATGCCGTACGCGGCCAGGAGCTTCTTGGACTCGTACTCCGTCAACAGCGTGCGTCCGGCCGCGCGGGCCTCGTCAATCTGCCGGCGCGCCTCGTTACGGGCGGCGGCGTGCTCCTCCGCCAACGTCGGCGTCTCGTACAGGCCGGCGAGGTTGTACGAGTACCGCCACATGTAATTGAAGATGCGCGCCGCCGTGTCCGGATAGCCGAACGTCGGAATGCCCGCGTCGTTGAGGATGCGCTCGCCCGCCGCCACCTCCGAGCCACCCATCCAGCTCGCCAGCACCGGCTTGCCGTGCAGCTTCGCGTAGGGCTTGAGCCGGTCCGCCGTCTGCGTGGGCTCGGTCATGTCTTGCGGAGTCAGGATGACGAGCAGGCCATCGCTGTTCGGGTCCTTCCCCGCCACCTCGAGCGCCTTCGCGTACCGCTCCGGGTCCGCGTCTCCGAGGATGTCCACCGGGTTCGCATGGCTCCACTGCGGAGGGAGAAATCCACCCAGCGCCTTGCGGGTGTCCTCCGTCAGCGCGGCCAGTTCCCCGCCTCCGGCGACCAGTGCATCCGTGGCGAGCACTCCAGGCCCACCCGCGTTGGTGAGGATGGTGAGCCTGCGCCCGGCGGGACGCGGCTGCCGGGCCAGCGTCTCGGCCATGTAGAAGAGGTCGGCGATGGAGTCCACGCGCAGCACGCCGGTGCGGCGGAAGGCGGCGCTGAGCACCTCGTCGCTGCCCGTCAGCGTGCCTGTGTGGGACGCGGCGGCCTGCGCGGCCTGCGCGGTGCGCCCGGCCTTGATGACGATGATGGGCTTGGTGAGCGCCACCTCACGCGCCGCGGAGAGGAACGCGCGCGCGTCGCCGATGGACTCCATGTAGAGCAGGATGGACCGCGTCATCGGGTCATCGGCGAGATAATCGATGAGGTCGCCCCAGCCCACGTCCAGCATGGAGCCCACCGAGACGAAGGCGCTGAAGCCCACCGCCTCGCGCAGGCTCCAGTCGAGGATGGCGGTGAGCAGCGCGCCACTCTGGCTGATGAAGGCAACGTTGCCCGGCCGGGCCATGGCGCCGGCGAACGTCGCGTTGAAGCCGCTCGTCGGCCGCATCACGCCCAGGCAGTTGGGGCCGATGATGCGGATGCGCGCCGCCTGCGCAATCTCGAGGATTTCGCGCTCCAGGCGCACGCCCTCTGGCCCCGTCTCCTTGAAGCCGGCGGAGATGATGATGGCGCCGCGGACGCCCAGCTCCGCGCACTCGCGCATGACGCCGGGCACCGAGGCGGCGGGCGTGACGATGACGGCCAGGTCCACCGGCTCCGGCAGCGCGCGCAGGGACGGCCACGCCTTGATGCCCAGCACGTTGGGCCGCTGCGGGTTGACGGGGTAGACGGTGCCGCCGAACGGGTTGCTGATGAGGTTCCAGAGGACGGTGCGCCCCACGCTGCCGGGGCGCTCACTGGCCCCCACCACCGCCACGCTGCGCGGCGCGAAGAGGACATCCAGCGGCAGCCGCGTGGGCTGCTGGTGGAGCACGTTGTGGGACGGGTCCGTCTTCTGGGAACCGGGAGCGCGCGAGTCCATGGGCCTGTCTTGAAACGGCGCCCGCCCGCGCGCAATGCCTTTGTCGTAGCCTCCGTGCGACAGCCGTCAGAGCGACTGTCGTGGCCGGTGAGCAGCCCGCATGCAGCCGGCGCCGGTGCGAGTCGTCGCAGAAGCGCTGAAATGCGTGTTTTGGCTTGTCTCCCGCAAGGCCGTGCCCTACTCAACTGTAGATGCAACGCGATCTACTTCAACGTCCCAGAGGGAACTGCATGCGCTCAGCTTCAGCACCGCTCGCGAGTCTGTTGGTGGCTTGTGTCATCTTGGGATGCTCGGGTGAACCCTCCTCGCCAGAGGCGCCGGGCAGCGATGGCAACGTCCCGGATGGCGCTGGGTGTGAAGGTGAGCGCCCCTGTGCCGGTGGCGAAGCCATCACCATCCTCCATGGCTCACAGCTCACCACCTCGGACGTCGGGCCGGCGGGGATTAACATCTCCTCCTTCACGAACGTCTCCGGAGGGACCTTCACCGGGACCGCGCTGAGCGGCTGGGGGGCTCTCGCACGCACCGTTGGCACCGGGGGCGAGACCATCGACGGCTTCGCCTTCCCGCAGGGCACCGTCGTCCTCCAGGGCGCGAACGTCACCTCGCTCATCACCGTCAACTCCGGATGGCTGGTGCTGCGAGGCTCCAAGGGCAGCCTCCTCCTCAACCACCCGACTGGAAATGGAGGTGGCGCCGCGGCGCTGTACAGCCAGCTCAGCTCGTTCAACGCGGCGGGGGCGAAAGACGGCAGGCAACCGGCGAAGACGATCTGCCACCGCTGCTACTTCCCGAACAGCGGGTTGGAGAACGTCTACTCCAACAACGTCACCATCACCGAGTCGTGGATTGCCGTGGCGCCCGGTGCCTCCGGCGACCATGTGGATGGCATCCAGACCTGGGGCGGGCAGTCGTACTTGAACTTCTCTCGCAATCGCCTGCAGTGGACGGGCGTCTGGAACAGCACGCAGTCCGGGTTGATTGCCATGTATTCCGACGGCTCGCAGGGCGGGTTCGCCGGCTACGACCACGTCACCGTGCAGGACAATTACTTCGTGATTGGGACGGGCGGGGGAATCGCTCTGCACGCGCCCATGGGCGTGGCGACCACGAACATGGTCGTGACCGGAAACCGCTGGGCGTGGAGCTCTGACTACGACGACCCGGACTACACGCCGGCCGTCTACAGAGGCTCCGGGACGGCGAACTACAAGACCGGCGGGAACGCCTGGTCGAACAATCGCTGGGCGGACGGCCCCTACGCGAACCAGTTCCTGCGGCCCGACAACAGCACCGGCACGACGGATTACTGAGGGCGCGGGTCCGTACCGCAGAGAGGCCTCTGAGGCCTCTGCGGTACGCCGACTTCAATCCTACGTGCTCGCGGAGATGAACCCGGTCATCTCCTGCTTCTGTGCCGCGGGTGCCCCGTCCCACATGTCGTCATGCCGGGTGGCGGGCAGCTTGGTGATTCTCATGCCCAGGGCGTGCTCCTCCGCGAGCGTCGGCGTCTCGTACAGGCCGGCGAGGTTGTACGAGTACCGCCACATGTAATTGAAGATGCGCGCCGCCGTGTCCGGATAGCCGAACGTCGGAATGCCCGCGTTGTTGAGGATGCGCTCGCCCGCCGCCACCTCCGAGCCACCCATCCAGCTCGCCAGCACCGGCTTGCCGTGCAGCTTCGCGTAGGGCTTGAGCCGGTCCGCCGTCTGCGTGGGCTCGGTCATGTCCTGCGGAGTCAGGATGACGAGCAGGCCATCGCTGTTCGGGTCCTTCCCCGCCACCTCAAGCGCCTTCGCGTACCGCTCCGGGTCCGCGTCTCCGAGGATGTCCACCGGGTTGCCATGGCTCCACTGGGCTGGCAGGAATCCACCCAGCGCCTTGCGGGTGTCCTCCGTCAGCGCGGCCAGTTCCCCACCTCCGGCGACCAGTGCATCCGTGGCGAGCACTCCAGGCCCACCCGCGTTGGTGAGGATGGTGAGCCTGCGCCCGGCGGGACGCGGCTGCCGGGCCAGCGTCTCGGCCATGTAGAAGAGGTCGGCGATGAAGTCCACGCGCAGCACGCCGGTGCGGCGGAAGGCCGCGCTGAGCACCTCGTCGCTGCCCGTCAGCGTGCCTGTGTGGGACGCGGCGGCCTGCGCGGCCTGCGCGGTGCGCCCGGCCTTGATGACGATGATGGGCTTGGTGAGCGCCACCTCACGCGCGGCGGAGAGGAACGCGCGCGCGTCGCCGATGGACTCCATGTAGAGCAGGATGGACCGCGTCATCGGGTCATCGGCGAGGTAGTCGATGAGGTCGCCCCAGCCCACGTCCAGCATGGAGCCCACCGAGACGAAGGCACTGAAGCCCACCGCCTCGCGCAGGCTCCAGTCGAGGATGGCGGTGAGCAGCGCGCCACTCTGGCTGATGAAGGCAACGTTGCCCGGCCGGGCCATGGCGCCGGCGAACGTCGCGTTGAAGCCGCTCGTCGGCCGCATCACGCCCAGGCAGTTGGGGCCGATGATGCGGATGCGCGCCGCCTGCGCAATCTCATGGGACCGTCTCGAAACGGTGCCCGCCAGCGCGCAACGACTTTGTCGTGCCCTCCGTGTGACAGCCATCAGTGCAGTGCGCCCGCCCAGTGCTCGTTCGATCCACAGAAAACAGACCGCATGCCTTACAGAGATGGATGAATTGCATGCGGAGACATTCAATAGCTGTCGTGAAGAACTATTGAACCCATGAGGACAAAGTAACGACGGAGGCTGGCAGCGCGGACCAGGGGCGGAGTTGATGCGCAGAGCCGCTGTGCCGCAAATGTTTGCTGAGCGGTAACGCTAATGACGAGCCCGCGCACACGGGCGCTTCTGGTCGACTCGTGGGGTGCCGAACACCCATCCCTGAAGACCAGTCTGTGGGTTCATTATGAGACTCAAGCGACTTGGCCCACAAAGGCAACCATGGTCGTCATTGCAATAATGAACGACCTCTTGAACCATTGACTTTGGCGATTTGTTGGTCGGCGATGGAGCTTGGTGACTCCATTGAGAGTTCAATGAAGGCGCAATACGCAGACAGCCCGATTGCCGCCCCAGGCGTGTGATTTGACGTGGCAACCCACAATCGAGGGAGGCTCAAGATGAGGCAAAGTTCAGTCGCATTGGCAGTCCTACCAATATTGCTTGCGCTGAGTGCAAGAGCTCAGACTGACGGAGGTGTTCCAGGAACTGCGGACACGACCCAACTGGCACAGGAACTCAGAATCACCGCTAGTGCAATCGAACAACTGCGGACCCAGGTAAATTCCATCACCCAAAAGGTCGACTCCCACGATGTTGCCTACAAACAGGTGATCGAGTTGGGGCAGAGGGTCAGCGACCTCGACAGATACAACACAGACGAATCACTACAAATCATCTCGGAGATAAAAGACCAAGTAGACATAAGGAACCTAAAGGATCAGGCAGATGTGGCGAGTCTTGAGCTCTTCAAGTTGTCTCGAGATGCCATCATCAGGCTCCAGGCCCCCAGGTTTAATGGGGTAAGGGCAACGGCGAACGCTGAAACGAAGGTTATTATCACGACTCTCGATGGCTACCTCGCAGGGCGAACGGGCACGGAGTCAGATTGGGAGAAGAGCGCCGCAGGGTACAAGAAGGCCATCAAGACCTCGCTGCAAGATGCCGTGGCGATTTCAAGCAATGCTGCGCTTGAGCGCCAGATATTCGGAGACATGATAAAGCATATGGACCTGTTTTCCGGTGAGGAGTCTCCATTGCTGAAGTCCCTGCTGGTAGGCGGGGGTGGGCTCACGACCTTGGTCAGCGGCATTTCCATTCTCGGCAATGGGGACAAATCAATGAGCCGGGGGCAAGGGGTCGCCTTAGCAGTGGGCGCCCTCGCGGTGAGTGGAGGTACGGTCTGGGAGATTCTTCAAAAGAACAAGAGCGTGGATTCGATTGCCAATGCGGTCGCCAGAAACCAAGCATTTGCAGCCGCGGCGAGATCTATCTCTTCGCAGGGCGAAGCCTTGAATGATGAGGAGGACAAGTGCCTCAAAAGCACTGAGGGAATTTCCGACGAGGCTCAACTCGCGGATACTCTTTCGGAGTGCATGTCAATTGCGTCCAAGCGGGTCGTCGCATATACCGCAGGCACCAACGTCCTGAAGGGGTACGTTGACAACGGTGGCATTGCCGGAATCCGCCCCAATGCTGAGAATATCAGCAGGGTCAAAGGGTTTATCGCCCAACTCGAAGAAACGACCAAATCGCTGAGATCCAGCTTCGAGAAGATCAGTGCAAATGCAAAGGAGAATGGCGATAACCTGCGAAAGCTCCAATTGGTTCTGCCCGCGCGCAAGGATGCCTCTGCCAAGATGGCGCAACTCCTGAAGGAAATGAAGGCGGCGGCGGGCAACGGCTGACCGCTGAACCCGAGATGCATCACATTGGCAAGCAAGATGCCGCGTGCATCCGATTGAGCACTGTGCTTCAGTCTTTAAGAAACGCGGAGATGACCCCGTTCATCTCCCGCTTCTGCGCCTCGGTCGCTCCGTCCCACATGTCGTCGTGCCGGGTGGCGGGCAGCTTGACGATTCTCATGCCGAGGGCGTCCTGCTCCGCCACATCCGGCAACACGCCTTCATCCGCCGGCTGGTCGCTGGAGCGGATGGAAAAGACTCGCGGCGACCGCGTCCGTGGCAGCGGCATGCGCCGGTTGTCGAGCGAGATGACCTTCTCGACGAGCGCCGGATACTCCTGCGCGAACAGCATGGCCATGTCACCGCCGTTGCTGTGCCCCAAGAGCAGCAGATGCTCCACGTCGAGCTCCGAGTGGGTGCGCCGCAGTTCCTGCCTGACGTAGAGCATGTTCCGCACGCCCTCTTCCCAGTTGGGACGGCGGGCCTCACGGAGGTTGCCGCTGGTGGCGATGGGCGGGTCGCCGGGCCGTCCGTGCTGGATACTGGCCACGAAGTAGCCGTGCTCCACCAGATTGCGCGCGATGAAGGAGTAGTCGGTGTTCGCACCGCCATAGCCGTGGCTGAGCAGGGCGAGCCTGGGGCGCTGGCCCACAGTGTCGCGGTGATACAGGGCCACGGGGATGGGGCGACTCCGGGACGCATCGAACAGCGTGAGCGTTTCGGTCCGGATGTCCGCGTCGGCGCTTGCCGAACCTGGGGCAGGAGCGTTGCGGCTCGCGGGAGCGCAGCCCGCTGCCAACCCGAGCACGCCCAGTGCCAGAGCGAGGGTGACTCTCATGGGGACGAGTGTCCCATGATTCAACGATGAAACAACTGTCGGCTCTGGCTCCGTGCGGTGCCAGGATGCGGTTGCGAGAGCGACACCTTCGACCGAATCACCATCGAGGCCCTGCTTGGAGAACGCATTCCGCGGCGTCGTGCACAGCGGCTGCTTCATCGATGAGCGCAACCTGGCACTGGTCGTCAGCCATCCGCATCCGGACGGCGACCACGGAGGCGGACCCGGCCCCGTCGAGGAGTGGCGCGAGCCCCACGACGCGGACGCGTACCGGTCCCTCATCGACTCCGACTTCGACCCCGACGATGTCTCCTTCGAGGTGGACGCGTTCCAACACGTGGCGGTGTGTACCGGCGGCGCGTGGACCCTGGAGGAGCTACCGGGCGCGGGAACCATCGAAACCCTGTGCCGCCTGGGCACGGGGAACCTCGGCGCGCTGCTCTCGTACGGCGGTTCGGCCTGGTTCGCGGCCATCCGCGACGGAGGCCACTGGAAGAGCTTCGAATACCAGGGCCTGCCTGCCGGACTCATCCAGATGCGCGCGTGTTTCAGCGGCGCGGACGTCGTGCTCGCTGGGAGCCGTTCGTACGACCTCGACCAGCCCTCCGAGGTGGGTCTGCTCGTGCGCGGCGAAGGCGCCATGACGTGGGCTCGCTCGCTGGGGCAGGTCCCCGGGCGCGTGCTCGCGCTGGATGGTTGCCTCGGCGAGGACGGGACGAGGGTCCTCTATGCCGGAGGCAAGAACCTCTGGATGCATTCAGACGACGGGTGGCGCGAAGTGCATGCGTACCTGAGCGGCGAGGTGGTGTTCCTCCGCAGCTTCCCTTCCGGCGAGGTCATCGCGGGCACGGCGAAAGGCGACGTCATCGCCGGGACGGGACCCGGCTGCCGCGTCGTCGGGCGCGTGGGGCCCATCCATTCCGCCGAGCGGTGGGGTGACACGCTCTACGTGGCGGACTCGGAGCGCGTCTATCGCCTCGGCCCGTCCGGCTTCGAGCGCTGCGCCATTCCCCTTGAGGACTCCATCGGCCAGTACGCGACGGTGGGCCGGCTCTCCTCAGGCGGTGGCCGCCTCTGGCTGGCGGGAAGCCACGTGCTCGCGTCCACCGTCGACGGCACGGAGTGGACGACACACCCGGTGCGCTGACGTCGCTCAACGTTCATTGCGAGGAGGGCCCCAGGCGGTGCTCAGGCTTCGGCGCGCCCTGGAGCGCAACCCATCAGCCGAGGCCTGATTCAGGCGACTCGGTCCAGGTCCAGGTGAACAGGAGGGCGCCCAGCATGAGCATGAATTGCTGCCCGGCGGCTCGAAATTTCCGGCTCTGCAAGGCGACACGCATGAAGCCGAGGTGACTCAGCGCGTGCAGGCGCGTCGTCCCCTGCCCCAGTTGATGCGCATGAATGAGGTGCAACATCGCGAGCGCGCGTTGCCCCGACCGCAGGGCGACAGACGCCGCATTCCACTCCTGGCCGAACGTCTCGACGAGTTGCTCCTGAGGCACTGTGAAGCTCCTTTCGCAGCGTGGAGGACCTGCGGACCAGCCCTGGCGCGAATCAGTCGAGCCCGCTCTTCCCCGCCGACCAGTACGCCTTCACCTTCTGTGTCGCGCCCACGCCATCCGCCCGCAGCCGCGAGCGCAGCGCCTGGATGGCCTGCGCCCGTCCCGTCATGACGAGGTTCGCCCCCGGCCGCTGCTGAAGGGCGGCTCGCAGGCGCTCCGCCACCGCGGGCAGGTGCGCCTCGTCGGGCGTCTTCTCGACGACGGCGCTGCCCGACAGGTGGAGCTCCTTCAGCACCCCTTCGGACTCGGCGCGCGAGGAGACCTCGAACACCTGCTCGACGCCGCCCACGCCAGCCCGCAGGTTCCGCAGCGTGTGGGCCACGGCGAAGGACGTCTCGTCGCCGAACAGCACCACCGGTCCTTCAAGGGCTGCGAGCGAAATCGAGCCCCTCGGTCCCATGAACTGGCAGCGGTCTCCCACGCGGACGTTGCGGCCCCACTCCGCGCCCGGGCTGTTGCCGTGGAGATACACGAGCAACTGCGTGGCCCCTCTCACCGCGTCCCACGCCAGGGGCGTGTACGTCCGCATCCCCCGGCCCGGCAGGAACACCTGTACCTTGTCCCCCGCGCTCCAGTGCACGTCGCGCAGCCCCGGCCCCACCAGCTCCATCCACCGGAAGTGCGGCGAGACGTCGCGCACCTGCTCCACCTTCGCCTCGCGGAACAGGAACCGCCCCAGCATGCTTCCGAGAAACGCCTTCCCTGACGCCATTCCGAGTCACTCCCGGGAAGGCGCCTCGCCTCCCCTTCACATGGTTCATCCTCGCACCGAGGCGCCGGAGCCGGGATGAACCCATGTGAGGGAAATATGAAGAAGCGTGAAGCGCGTCAGGCGGCGGCCGTGGAGGCCTTCTCCACCGCGGGCTTGAGCACCTCGCGGGCCCACTTCGACAGCGGCGTGGGCGTGGTGGTCTCCGGCGAGCGCGGCTCGGCGGGGTCCATGCGGCCATCGATGATGGCGCCGTACATCTCCGCGAACGTGTCCACCATCCACGCCGGAAGGCCCGCGCCAGCCATGCCCTTGCGCGCGTCGTCCATCGTCACCTGCACGTAGCGGATGGGGCGGCCGAGCGCCTCGCTGAAGAGGGGCTCCAGCTCCGCGTACGTCACGTGCGCCGGGCCATGGATGCCCACGTAGCGGTGCCCCTTCCAGCCCGCGTCGAGCAGCACCTCGGCCGACTTCGCGGCGATGTCCGCCACCGCCACCATGGGAATGGCCTTGGTGCGCGGCATGGGCATGAACAGCGAGCCCGTCTTCGCCAGCGTCCCGACGTCGCGCAGGAAGTTCTCCATGAAGAAGCCGGGCCGCAGAACCGTGACGTCCGGGCACACGGCCTTGAACGCCTCCTCCACCGCCAGCAGCGCGCTCACGGGGCCCGTGCCGCGACCATTTTGCGCGCCCACGCTGGACAGCACCACCACGCGCTTCACGCCGTGCTTCTTCACGGCCTTCGCGGCGATGCGCGCCGTCTCCTCCGCCCAGGTGATGAAGTCCGGGCGGAAGGCCGGCGGCGTCAGCCAGAAGAGCGTCTCCGCACCCGCGAGCGCGCGGTCCAGCACCGCGGCGTCGTCGGTGGAGCCCTCCACCAGCTTCGCACCGCGCTTCACCAGGTCCGCCACCTTGTCCGCCGTGCGGCTGATGACGGTGAGCTGGCGGCCCGCCTCCAGCAGGCGCAGCGAGAGGGGACGGCCAATCTGCCCATTGGGGGTGTTGATGACGATGCTCATGGGTGCCTCCGGGAACGTCGAGATGGGCGTAACGTGCTCCCGCTCCCGCCATGAGGCCACTGCATGTTACTCATGTGCACATGAGCCCTGTTCATGCCCGCCGCGCTCGTGCGCCCGCCCCCGCGACGCCCGAGCCGCCACCGCCGGACCTGTCCGGCATCAACCTCAACCTCGTGGTGGCGCTGGACGCGCTGCTGACGGAGGCCAACGTCACGCGGGCCGCGGCGAAGGTGGGCGTCACCCAGTCGGCCATGAGCCACTCGCTGCGGCAGCTCCGCGAGCTGCTCGGAGACACGCTGCTCATCCGGGGACGCGGCGGCATGGTGCGCACGCCTCGCGCGGAGCAGCTCGCCGCGCCCCTGCACCGCGGACTTCTGGAGCTGCAGCGCGCCCTGCGCAACGAGCCCGTCTTCGACCCCGCAACCGCCCGGCGCCGCTTCACGCTGGCCACGGGCGACTACTTCGCCGCCACGCTGCTGCCGGAGTTGCTGGTGGTGCTCAACACCGAGGCGCCGCACGTGGACCTCGTCGTCAAGCACCTCGTCCCGGACCAGGCCATCTCCCTCCTGGAGAGCGGCGACGTGGACCTGTGCGTGTCCGCCTTCCCCGACTCCTCACTGTCGCTGCGGCAGCAGAAGCTCTTCCGCGAGGAATTCGTCTGCGTGGTGCGCGAGGGCCACCCCGCCATCCGCAAGGGCCTGGATTTGGAGACGTACCTGCGCCTGCCGCACGTCCTCATCAGCCCCCGGGGAGAGGGGGCCGGGGCGGTGGACTCCGCGCTGGCGGCCATGGGGCGCTCGCGGCGCATTGCGTTGCGGCTGCCGTACTTCCTCACCGCGCCGCTGTCGGTGGTGCGCTCGGACCACATCCTTACCGCACCGCGTCGTCTGGTGGAGACCTTCACTGAGGGCGGGCGCTGGCCCCTGCGGGTCCTCCCGCCACCGCTCGCGCTGCGCTCCTTCGACGTCCTCCAGTTCTGGCACGAGCGGTTCGATGGCGACCCGGCCCACCGCTGGTTACGAAGCGCGGTGGCTCGCGCCGCCGGAGTCACGGGCGACCTCCCCTCCAGGTCTTCACGGCGGGTGCGTCGGCCACAACCTGCCTGACACTGCTGTACAGGGACACTGAACGCAGATTCAAGGGTGGGAGAGCATCCCATGGCCCTGCCGTTGTATAGGTGGTCCTCTATGACTTCTTCCGAGAAGCTTGTTTTTTCTCAAACGGTCGACGCGCTCTTCGTGCGCGCTCTGGAGAACCGACTGACCCCGGCGTGCCGTGAGCACCTGCGCCGGGCGGGGTTGGACCTGGAGCAGAAGCTGGCGCGGACCTACACCTTGGAGCAGTGGAAGGAGTTCCTCCGTATCGCCGCGGGCCACGTCTATGGAGGCGTCCCGGCGGAGGCGGCGTATTACTCGCTGGGCGAGCGCTTCATGGACGCCTACTTCGGGACGTTCTTCGGCCGGGCGCTGCTGGGCGTGGTGAGGCTGGCGGGACCCCGTCGCATGCTGCTTCGCGCGGCCATGGGGTTCCGGGCCGGCAACAACTTCAGTGAGGTGGACATCGTCGAGCGCGGCCCGACGATGGTGGAGCTGAGGATGAATGACGTGCTGGCGGACCTGCCCACCTTCGCCTCGGGGCTGCTGGCCCGCGCGGTGGAGCTGTGCGGCGGCTGGCGCGTCGTCGCGGTGCCCGAGGAGTTCGACGGCACCTCCGCCTCGTTCCACATCCGCTGGTCCGAGGTACCCGTCGAGGCCGCCCTCAGCGCGACGGGCGACGGCTCTGGGGCCTCGCGGACCCGGGCGTAGCAGTTCCTCTTCGGGGCCCGGTGAAGGCGAGCGTGTCATGCGCTACCACTCCGGGCCCTGGGACGGGCTCACGACTCCGGCACGTGTTCCGTCGAGTCGTTCCGTCCAGCGTCACCCATTGCCTGGTTTGACGATGCTGGCGATGGCGCGTCCCAGTCCTTCGGGGTTGTCCTCCGAGAAGCCGTGTCCGGACGCATCCACGGTGACGACGGGGATGCCCGCCTCGGCCACCTGCCGCGCGGTCTCCATCGTCGCGTCGTCGCTGAGCGCTCCAAGGATGTAGCCCTTCACCGGCACGGGCAGCGCGGCGAGGCGCGGAATCAGCCCCTGCCCCACCCGCACCAGCGACGTCGCACTCCGGTGGAAGGCCACCGGGTCCGCGAGCCGCACGCTCTCGCGGTACATGGGCGAGGACATCGACTCCACCCACCGCGGCCACTTCGCGACGAAGGCATCCACCGGTGTCGCCGCCGCCACGGCGCTCCCGGTGGCGTCCTCCGCGCGCAGGTTCGGCTCGGCGACGAGCAGGGCCACCGGCGGACGGCCCGCGCGCACCAGCTCCTCCGCGACGAGGAGTGCCAGCGTGCCGCCCATGCTGTGCCCCACCAGGGCCACGGGTTGCGACTCGCGCGCGAGGAACGTGGCCACCCAGCGCGCCTGCTCCGGCAGCTCGTAGCCGTAGTCTCGGGGACGCTCGCTCTGGCCGAAGCCGAGCAGGTCGAACCACACACTCGCCCGGCCCGCGAGCGCGGCGCTCCGGGCCACCGGCGGCCAGTCCCGGCTCCCCGCGCAACCCAGCCCGTGCAGGTACACCAGCAGCGGCCCCGTTCCCGGCGTGCGTCCACCCACGGCGTGCGAATGCGTCCCCGGAACCTCGATGCGCAGCGACTCGGATGAAGAGCTCACGCGCGTCACGCTACGGATGCACGCGGCCGTGCGTCCACCGTGTCGAGGAACGCGAGGACGCGCCGTCCGCACGCCTCTGGCTGCTCCAGCGGGAACAGGTGCGTGGTGCCCGGCAGCTCCTCCGTGTGCACGCCGGGCACGGTGCGTTGCACGCGCTCCAGCGCCGCCGGGGTGAGCGTGGCCGTGTCGCCACCGCGAATCACCAGCGTGGGCACCGTCACCGAGCGCAGCGCGGACCATACGCCGAGGGGAATCGTCTCGAAGATGCGCGCCTCCCACGCCGCGGGGATGGTCAGCCGCACGCCGCCGCCGGGCATGTCGACGAGGCCGTGGGTGAGGTAGTCCTGGAAGGACTCCGGGTCGAAGCGGCGGAAGAGGCCCTTCTTCTGGTAGCTGGCGGCCACCTCCTCGCGCGAGGCCCAGGTCTCGCGGCGCTTGCGCGCGCCCCGGGCCAGCGGAATCCGGCTCCGCATGCCCAGCAGCGCCGCCGCGCGGAGCGTCCACAGGCGCTTGCCGGTGACGAGCACGGGGTCCAGCGCCACCACGGCGCGGAACAGTCCCGGTGACTTCACGGAGGCGAGCATCGTGGCCACGCCGCCCATGCTGTGTCCCACGCCGAGCACGTTCTCCAGCCCGCGAGAGCGCAGCGTGTGGGCCAGCTCGTCGGCCAGCTCCGTCCAGCTCCGCAGCATCGCCGGGTCCGAGCCTGGTACGAGACACCGGCTGCGCAGCGTGAGGACGCGGTAGCGCGTCTTCAGCAGCTCGATGAGCTTGCGGTAGCTGCCCGGAGGAAAGCCATTGGCGTGGGCCAGGTGCAGCACCGGGCCGGTGCCGCCCCAATCATCCAGTTCCAGAGCGTCGCGCATCCCCTTCCGAATACTCCAGACGCTCCCGGGTGTCTCCACCCGCCGCGTGCCTCATGCATGAGCATGCTTGCGGTTGAGGGCGTGCATGGCGAGCACGGCCGCCAGCGCTCCCACCGCGGCGCCGAAGATGTTGGGAGCGCGCAGGACGAACAGCGATGTGCCCGCGTTGAAGCTTCCCACGAGCATGCCCCCAACGACGCTGCCCACCATTCCGACGAGGAGCATGGAGACGAGGCCCATGTGCCGCACGCCCGGAAGGATGACCCGGGAGATGAGACCGACGACCCACCCGATGATGACGAACGCGAAAATCCCCATGCGTCTCTCCGTGGGGCCGGTGCCAGGTTGATGCGGCCCTCCTCCTCTAGAGATGCGGCGCGCGTGCGCGGTGCCAAGCGGGGCCGTGGCCTGGAGGGCAGGCGAGCCATCGGCTGAAGGAACGCGGGAGATGCACCGTGGAGCGGGCGGGCGAGCCGTCAGCCGTTGCATCCATGGGCGTGCCGCGTCGGGGGGCGATGACGTCAGCCCGCGCCGGCGCTGAGCGCTCAGCGGTGAGCCGGACCCATGCCGCTCGACGCCTGGACGGCCTTCAGTCGTCGCAGCTCGGTGCGGGCGATGTTCGCCCCCTTGGGATTGCCCGCCTGCTCGAACTTCAACGCGGCCTTCTCCAGCGCCTCCGCCAACGACGACATCTCCTCGGGGTTGTCCATGGACGGCCGGACGAAAGAAGCCTGGGCTGATGACCCGGTGCGGTGTCTCGCCCTCGCGCCCCTCACCGCCACTGCGGATGCGCGAGCACGCGTGCCTCGACTTCGGGCGTGAGCTCGGCGCCGTGCGGCGCTCGCGACGACGAGCGCTTCCACCGCTCCAGCCAGCGCGCACCCAGCGGCAACTCCAGCGACTCACGCCGGGTGGCGCCCACCGTCGTCTCGCCCTTGGTGCCCGTGGACACGCCAGCGCCCACGAAGAAGCCCGCCAGCAGCAGCGTCACCCGCGTCGGCGTGGCCGCGCTGTACGTGAGCAGCAGCGTGCCCTCTCCGTCCTCGCGACAATGCCTGCGCACGCGCGTGAGCACTCCCTCCGTCCACATGTCTGGATTGGACGCGGGCGAGAACGGGTCGAAGTACACGAGGTCCGCCACCGGCAGCGCGCCGTCGAGGAACGGCACCGCGTCCCCGAGCAGCAGCTTCCAGCGCACGCCCTCCCCTTCCCACTCGCCATCGCGCATCAGCGCTTCAGCCGCCTCGCGGAAGGGCTGCAGAAAGGGGAAGCCCGCCGCGTCCGCCAGCGCCAGCCGCAGCGGCGCCAGGTCCACCTCGAAGCTCACCACCTCCAGCGTGCGCCGCTGCTCCGCGCCCAGCGAGCGCGCGCAGGTGAGCGCGGCCACCGCGTTGGTGGCGGCCCCCAGGCCCACGTCGTGGATGACGAGCGGCGGGCCCGGCTGGCGCAGTCGCTCGGCCAGGCGCGGCTGCTCCACGTAGAGCCGCAGCGCCTCCTGCCACGGACCCACCGAGGGGTGCATCACCTCGCCATGGCCCAGGTGCCGCACGGCGCGCGCGCCGTTGCGCAGGGTGACGACCTCGAAGTCCCCGTCGCGCGGATTGGGCGCCGTCACCTCGCCGCTCACCCGACCTCCTTCAGCGTCACCTCGCGCGCGTTGGCCTCTTCCTTCAGGTCCTTCGGCGTGGCGATGGCGGCCTTCAGCTCGCGAGCCACCTGATCGTAGGTGCCGTTGAGGATGCCCTGGCGGATGCGCGCCATGAGCTTCTGGTAGTGCCGCACGTTGTGCACCGACAGCATCCGCGAGCCCAGGTGGTGCTTGCCGCGCATCAGGTGCTGGAGGTAGCCGCGCGTGTAGCGCTTGCACACGTAGCAGTCGCACTCCGCATCCAGCGGCGCGTCGTCCAGCCGGAACACGGTGCGCGTAATCCGCACCAGCCCCTGGAACGTGTACGCGTAGCCCTGCTGCGCCATCTTCGTGGGGATGATGCAGTCGAACATGTCCACGCCGCGCAGCACGGCCTCAATCAGGTCCGTCGGCGTGCCCACGCCCATCAGGTAGCGCGGCTTGTCCACGGGCAGCGACGCGGTGGCGCGCGCCGTCATGGTCTCACGCTCCGCCTTCGTCTCGCCCACCGCCAGTCCGCCAATCGCGAACCCGTCGAAGGGCAGCTTCGTCAGGAAGTCCGCGCTCTCGTCGCGCAGGTTCGGGTGCACACCGCCCTGGACGATGCCGAACAGCGCCTGCCCCGTGTCGTGCTTCGCCTTGGCGTTGAGGCTGCGCACGGCCCAGCGGTGGGTGCGCTCCATGGCCTCGCGCGTGCCGGCCTCGTCCGTGCGCGAGTCGATGCACACGTCCAGCACCATCATGATTTCGGAGTTGATGGCCTGCTGCATCGCGATGCTGGACTCGGGGCTCAGCAGCTGCCGGCTGTTGTCGTGGAAGCTGCGGAAGTGCGCGCCCTTCTCGGTGATGAGGCGGTCCTCGGGCAGGGAGAAGATCTGGAACCCGCCCGAGTCGGTGAGGATGCCGCCGTCCCACTGCATGAAGGGATGGATGCCTCCGAAGCGCTTGAAGACCTCGGCGCCGGGGCGGAGCATCAGGTGGTAGGTGTTCGCCAGCAGGATGCTGGCCCCCGTCTCCTTCACCTCCTCGGTGCCCAGGTGCCGGAAGGCGGCGTGCGTGGCCACCGGCATGAACATCGGTGTAGGGAAGGAACCCCGGCGGGTGTGCAGGATGCCCGCGCGGGCGCCGGTGGGGTCGGTGGAAACGAGCTCGAAGCGGACGGCCATTGAACGGCCCTTATACCCGTCACTCCCGGCGGGCACCGCATCCATCTGCCCTGCCTGCTTCCCTGCCCCTCCGTCCCTCGGAACCGGGGCTCCGGACGCTCCTCCGCCCCTCGGAATCAGGGGTTGGGAGGCCCCGTTGCCTGCCAGGGGGCCCGCCAGGAGCTCCCACCCCGCTCCCCCGGGCCCTCCGCACCGAAGTGACCTCCCCGGCATCCCACAGCCACTCCATTGATTTCGGGACGCCGCCCGACCGCCAGGCGGCATTTTCCGTCCCCTCCCGGCGGTTACATTGGGTCACCGCGAACGGGCCGGGACGCGAAACACCTTGCTTCTTTGGCCCACCGCGCCATTTCCGCTACAACGCCGCCGCCATGTTCAACGTCATCAACGTCTCCAAGGCCTACGGGCCCAAGAAGCTCTTCGAGGAGGTCAACGTCACCTTCTCGCCGGGCCGCCGCTACGGCCTGACCGGGCCCAACGGGGCCGGTAAGTCCACGTTCATGAAGATCCTCGCCGGGGACGAGGAAGCGGACATGGGCAGCATCGTCCGGCCTCGCAAGCTGGGCATCCTCCGCCAGGACCACTTCCGCTACGAGAACGACCGCGTCCTCGACGTGGTGGTCATGGGCAACAAGGCCCTGTGGGCCGCCATGACCGAGAAGAACGCGCTGCTGGCCAAGTCGGACATCACCGAGGAGGACGGCAACCGCCTGGGCGAGCTCGAGGGCACCATCGCCGAGGAGGACGGCTACTCCGCGGAGAGCGACGCGGCCACCCTGCTCGCGGGTCTCGGCATCGAGGAGTCCTTCTACGAGGGCCCCATGCGCCAGCTCACTGGCGGCCTCAAGCTGCGCGTGCTGCTCGCGCAGGCCCTCTTCGGCAAGCCCGAGGGGCTGCTGCTCGACGAGCCCACGAACAACCTCGACATCGACTCCATCCGCTGGCTGGAGAACTTCCTCCACGCGTTCGAGGGCGTGCTCATCACCATCAGCCACGACCGGCACTTCCTCAACTCCATCTGCACGCACATCGCGGACATCGATTACGAGGCCATCATCCAGTACACCGGTGGCTACGACGACATGGTGCGCCAGAAGGCGCAGGTGCGTAGCCGCGTGGAGTCGGAGACGGCCGAGAAGAAGAAGAAGATTGCCCAGCTCCAGGACTTCGTCGCCCGCTTCAGCGCCGGCACGCGCGCCTCGCAGGTGCAGAGCCGCATCAAGCAGATCGAGAAGCTGAAGTCGGACGACCTCAAGCGCTCCAACATCGCGCGTCCGTTCATCCGCTTCGACCAGAAGGTCGCCAGCGGCAAGCAGACGCTGATGATTGAGGGCATCCAGAAGTCCTTCGACGGCCAGCAGGTCATCAAGCCGTTCAACGCCCTGGTCTGCAAGGGCGAGAAGGTCTGCGTCATCGGCCGTAACGGCGTGGGCAAGTCCACGCTGGTCCGCATGATTGCCAACCAGCTGGAGCCGGACGCCGGGAAGATTACCTGGGGCCACCAGGCCTCCGTGGGCTACCTGCCGCAGGACCACCACGGCGTCGTCCGCAAGGGCACCACCTGCTTCGGCTGGCTGCGCGACATCAGCGAGAAGCTCACCAACGAGGAGATTTCCGGCGTGCTCGGCCGGATGCTCTTCTCCGGTGAGGAGCGCATGAAGAACACGGACACCCTCTCCGGTGGCGAGACGGTGCGTGTGCTCCTGTCCAAGCTGATGATTACCCAGGACAACGTCCTGGTGCTCGACGAGCCGACGAACCACCTGGACCTAGAGTCCATCGCCGCGCTGGCGGAAGGCCTCCAGAAGTTCGAGGGCACCGTCATCGTCGTCACGCACGACCAGGAGCTCATCTCCGAGGTGGCCACGCGCATCTGGTCGCTCCAGCAGGGCCAGGAGGTGCTGGACTTCAACGGCCCCTACTCCGAGTTCGTGGAGAAGCACGGCGCCGTCGCGGCGCAGCGCCGGTAACCACGCTCACCTCCGCTGAAGCACGAATCGCCGCCCGGACCGGGGAAGTTGCTCCCGGCACGAGGCGGCGATTCGCGTTTCCACGCAGGGAGGCCCGGGCCCACTCACGACGCCCGGCGTCCACGCGCGGAGGCCTGGCCTCCACGCACGACGCCCCGGAGCCCGCGCACCATGGCGCGGACTCGCGGAGCGAAGGTGCTACGGGTTGGGGAAGCCGAGCGTCGCGCTCCCCACGGTCCAGTCCTCACGCCGGTCGGAGTCCCCGAAGGCGATGCGGTTCACGGTGGTGCTCTTGCCCGTGGTGAAGAACGCGCTGGTCCAGTCCACGGAGACATCCCACGCGGTCGGGAAGGTGGTGTACGTGCAAAGCGCGCCGCCGCAGTCGCTCGGCAACCACAGTCCCTCGGCCTGGATCGCCTGGAGCAGCGCCGGGTAGGTGGCGAAGGTGTTGCCGGAGGTGGCGGCGGCAATCGCGTCCTGCGTGACGCCGAAGGTGTCGCGGATGCGCAGGGTGCGGTTGCCCGTGCCGATGCCCGTGGTCCCGCCCTGGAAGTCCCAGGCCGTGTCGTAGTTGGAGGTGTGGAACCCCTGGGGGTACTCGGTCTTGCTGAGCGTCTCCGAGGCCGGGCCGTCCGTGCCGCCCACCCGGTCCGGGTTGAGGTGGATGACGATGATGTCCCCCGCGGCCACCTGCACGTCGGGCAGCGTGGCCAGCGTGTTGTTGCCGTCCACGAACGTCGCGCCCTGCACGCTTCCGCCCACGAGGACGGTCAGCTCCACCAGGTCGCGGCCCTGCGAGACGTTGGGGGCAATCTCCGAGATGCGCAGCCACGCGGGCTGCACGTAGCCCATGAAGGTGGCGGTTCTCGCCGCCGCGTCCAGCGGCTTGCCGGACGTGTCCCTCACCGTCGTCGCCACCGTGACGGTGTAGGACTGGCGCGGCGTCTGGGTCGTGGTGGTGAGCCAGACGTCGCGGTTGTTCGCGACGGCGCCCGACACCGTCAGGCCGGAGATGAAGAACTGGCTGCCGTTGGACAGCACGGACGCCGGGTCGATGCGGCGGTCGAAGCGGACGACGACGGTGGTCGCGCTGCTGGCATACGCACTCGTCACCTTCGGCGCCGGACACGTGAGCGAGGTGACCTGCGACGCCGTCCACACCGAGGGCTGGGTGGAGTTCACCGTCGTGGTCGTGAAGCGCCACAGGGGAGAGGTGACGGTCAGCGTGCACAGCGGCGCCAGGTCGAGCTCTTCCCGCACCGTCTCCACCAGGCGCAGCCGCAGGTTGGCGGCACTGGCCGAGCCCTCGGGCACGCCGGCCGTCACCAGCGGGGCCTGCACGTGGCCCGCACCACCCGCCCCGAAGCCGGCGGTGCCGATGGTGCCGGAGATGGAGATGTATTCCGACTCGAGCGTGTCCAGCAGGGAGGGCAGGTCCGCGTTGCTCACGTCCTGCACCAGCCCGCCCAGCGCGTTGCCCGTGGAGAGCCGGCTGTAGCCGGAGATGCGAGCCCGGGCCTGACCGTTCACCGTGAGCCGCTCGGAGACGGAGACGTTCACGCGGTCGCCGCTCTGGGGCACGGGAGAGAGCGTGAACGGGTCCACGTCCACGAAGATGGCGGGCCCGTTGCGCTCGGCCTGGAGGAACAGGCCCGCCGGGTCGTTGGTGAGGTTGCCGACGCCCGGCTTGACGTAGGTGACGAAGGCGCCGTTGATGGGAAGGCTCACCGGGCCGTTGGCGGCGGCGCGCACGGCGGCAATCTGCGCGGAGGCGGTGCTGGACGTGCTGTCGATGGCGTACGTCTCCGTCTTCACGGCCTCGGTATTCCCCACTCCGTCCTGCGAGTAGAAGCGCAGGGTGGTGTTCGCGCCGAGGTGGATGGGCGCGGTGTACGTGAGGAAGCTGCTGGTGGGCGCGGCCGGGTCGGTGCTGTAGCGGATGGCGCCGGCGCAGCCCACGCCGCTCCCGTCGTTGCACGTGAGCACCACGTCGATGACGGTGGTGTAGCTCCCGCCCGGCGGCGTGGCCGTGGTGACAGGGGGCGTGGTGTCGATGACGTACGTCTCCGCCTTCGCGGCCTCCGCGTTGCCCACGGCATCCACGGAGAAGAAGCGCAGCGTGGTGGTGGACTCGAAGCGGAAGGCCGCCGTGTACTTCTGCGAGGACGTGGTGGGGGCGGTGCCATCCAGCGTGTAGTACGTCGCCGCGCAGGTACTGCCCCCGGAGTCCGCGCAGGACAGTGACACCGTCTGCGCGCCGTTGAAGTTGCCGCCGTGGAGGCTCACGGTGGTGGTGGGAGCCACCTTGTCGATGGTGAAGGACACCACGCGCACCGGCTCACGGTTGCCCACGGCGTCCACGGAGAAGAAGCGCAGCGTGACGGAGGACGTCACGGTGAACGGCCCGCTGTACAGGGGCGACGTGTCACCGGGCACCGTGCCGTCGAGCGTGTAGCGCGTCGCCGCGCAGCCGGTGCCACCCTGTCCGTCGTCGCAGGAGAGCGTCACCTGCGTGTCCGCGTTGAACGCGCCGCCAGCCGGGGAGGCCGTGGTGAGTGGCGCGGAGGTGTCGATGGCGTACGTGCGCGACTGCACCTCGCCGCGGTTGCCCACCCCGTCCACCGCGAGGAAGCGCAGCGTGGTGTTGGCGGAGAGCTGCAGGGGCGCGGAGTAGACGGCGGAGCCCGTCGTCGGCTGCGAGCCGTCCAGCGTGTAGTGGATGGCGGCGCACCCGCTGCCGGCGCCGTCGTCGCAGGTGAGCGTCACCCTCTGCGCGGTGCTGTATGCGCCGGAGGGCACGCTCGCGGTGGCCGTGGGCGGCACCCTGTCGATGAGGTAGGGCTCCGTCTTCGTGGCCTCGGCGTTGCCCGCGCCGTCCACGGAGAAGAAGCGCAGCGTGAGGCTGGAGGAGACGCGCACCGGCGAGACGTACAGCGGAGAGGCGCTGGTGGGGGTGCTTCCGTCCAACGTGTAGTACGTGGCCGTGCAGCCGCTGCCCGCGGGGTCCTCGCACTCCAGCGTGACGAGCTGCTCGGCGCCATACGAGCTGCCCGGCGGCACGGCCCGCGTGACGGGGGCGGCCTGGTCCACCACGTACGTCTCCGTCACCGCCGGCCCGTCATTGCCCACGCTGTCCACGGAGAAGAAGCGCAGCGTGGTATTGCCAGGGATGGCGATGGGACTGGTGAAGCGCGTGGAGGCCCGCGTCGGCGCGGCGCCGTTGGTGGTGTAGTACGTGGCCGCGCAGCCGCTGCCCGTGCCGTCGTCGCACGCCAGGGACACGGTGAAGGCCGAGCGGAAGGTGCCGCCCTTCGGCGTCGCCGTGGAGACGGGGCCGGCGCTGTCGAGCGTGTACTGCTCCGAGCCCGTCTGCGACGCGTTGCGCGCGCGGTCCACCGCGAGGAAGCGCACGCGCGTGGTGGCCGTCAGGTGGATGGCCGCGGTGTACGTGGGCGAGGCCTCCGAGGGGATGGAGCCGTCCAGCGTGTAGTGGATGGCGGCGCAGCCAGCGCCGTTCCCGTCATCACACGCCAGCACCACGTCCACCTCGGAGCCGTACGTGCCGGTGCGCGGCGAGGCGGACACCGTGGGCGCGTCCGTGTCGAGCACGTAGCGCTCGGTGCGCGCGCCCTCGGTGTTGCCCGCGACGTCCACGGAGAAGAAGCGCAGCGTGGTGCTGGCGGAGATGGCCAGCGGCGCCGCGTAGCGCGCGGACGTCTCCGTGGGCACGCTCCCGTCCACCGTGTAGTACGTGGCCGCGCAGCCGCTGCCCGTGCCGTCGTCGCACGCCAGCGCCACGCTGCGCGGGCTGTTGTACGCGCCGCCGGCCGGGGTGGCCGTGGTGGTGGGCGCCTGCGTGTCCCTGCCGCTGGTGAAGGTGTACTGCTCGGACTTCACCGCCTCCGTGTTGCCGGCCTTGTCCACGGAGAAGAAGCGCAGCGTGGTGCTGGCGGAGAGCGTGAAGGGCTCGCGGTACTGCGTGGAGCCGGTGCCGGGCGTGGAGCCGTCCAGTGTGTAGTACGTGGCCGCGCAGCCGATACCCGAGCCGTCCTCGCAGACCAGCGCCACCGCCACCGTCTGGCTGAAGTTGCCGCCGGGCGGCGTGGCCTTCGTCGTGGGCGCCGCCGTGTCCTGCCCGGGCGTCGGGTCGGGATTGCCGCCACCACCACCACAGGCGCTCGCGAGCTGCGCGGTGAGCAACGCCACGGCACAGCGGAACAGCCAGGAAGATTTCAGGGACATCTCAGCTCCAGGATGCAGGGCACCCACCCCTCGTCGGGGGTTGTGGTTCGGGAAGACACGTGCGGGGGGAGGGGGAACGGCAGGGCAGAATCAAACGTTGCCCATCTGACAGCGCGCGCAGGGTGTCACCGGACACCGGCCGTTCGCAAGCGTGTGGCCGCGGGGTCGTGCATCACCCGGCCTGAAATGCACCGAGGCCCCGGCCCCTCTCGCGAGGAGACCGGGGCCCCGGGGCCCTTCAGGATGACGGAGCCTCCGCTACCGCGCGGTGTTGCGGCGCACGAGGAACAGGCCCAGGCCGAGGCCCGCGACCCAGCGGGCGGCGGCGGCCAGCGGCGTCTGTCTCAACTGCGGCGGAGGGGCGGTGGGCCGGCCCGTGCGCGGATTCACCGCGGGCCGGAACTCGCGCGAGCCGGGGAGCTGCGCCCCACCCTCCTCCAGCTCCGTCTTGGTGGCCGTCACCGCCTTGCCCGGCTCGGGCACCTTGTCACCCGGTGCCTTCCCCTCGGGCGAGCGGTGCTCGAGGATGGCGTTGATCTCCGCGCCCAGCAGGATGACCTGCGCCGAAATCCACATCCACAGCAGCATGACGATGACACCGCCGATGGCGCCGTAGTTCACGTCGTACTTGCCGAAGTTGGCCACGTACTTCGAGAAGCCCCACGAGGCCACCACCCAGATGACCACCCCCACCACCGAGCCCGGGGTGATGAACCGGAACCGCTGCTCCACGTCCGGCAGCAGGTAGTACAGGACGGCCCAGAGGAACATCACCAGCAGGCCGGCGAGGGGCAGGCGCAGCCAGTTGAACACCGTGCCCACCGGCCCGAGCTTGTCCGCGATGACCGGCGTGACGACGATGGCCAGCGCCGCGACGATGGCCAGCGCCGCGCCGCCAATCGTTATCAGCAGGGCCATGCCGCGCAGCTTCCACATGGGCCGCGACTCCTCCACGCCGTAGACCTTGTTGAGCGCGTCCGACAGCGCGACGACTCCTCCGGACGCCGCCCAGACGGCGCCCACGCCGCCCACCGTCAGCAGCCCCACCGGGTTGCTCTGCGCCAGCGAGTTGATGCGGTCGCCCAGGATCTTCGTCACCTCCTGGGGCGCCACCTTCGCCAGCTCCTGGATGAGCGCCTGCGCCTGCGCGGGGTCGATGAGGACGCCCGCCAGCGACACCAGGAACAGCAGGAACGGGAAGAGCGCCAGGATGGCTCGGAACGTCAGCGCTCCCGCGACATCTCCCACGTCGTCGCGCTTCCATTCGGACTTCAGGGCCTTGAAGAACTCCATCCAGCCCATTCCCTTGCCAGGGAGTACCATTCCGCCTCCTCAGAGGTGTTGTGACCTGGGGAACGATGCGCATTCCCCACACCTCGCGGCCTCTCCTCACGCCGAGCCACCGAGCGGGCGCCCCCAGGGCAGGCGGGCGCGGCTGCGCCCAAGAGTGCGGATTCCTGGAAAACGCGCGTGTCACTACCCCCGCCCCCCTAGGCAGGGCCGCGTTCATTGGCGTACACCGTGAGGTGGGCGGCCCGTCGTGAGGGGGGGTTGCCCATCCCCGAGGACGTTCATGTTCGTCACCTGTCTGCTGACCGTCAGCCTGGCACTGACCGCCAGCGCCGCACCGGAAGTGCCGCCCGGCACCGAGGCCGCGACTCCCACGCACACGCTGTGGCTCGTCCAGCCGATGTACCCGGGCCAGGACGCGCTGGTGAAGCGCACCGAGGAGGGCATCGGCGGCCTGATTCCACCCGACCTGAAGGCGCAGCAGGTCATCGGTCGCGACGCGCTGGAGGGCTTCCTCCAGGGCCGCAAGGGTGATGTCGGCTGTGTGACGGGCGCGGTGCGCTGCCGCGAGCCGCTGGAGTCGTACCTCGCCTCGCTGGGACTGGAGCGCGTGGTGCTGGTGCAGACGGGCCAGGACGACGCGGGCTACCGCTTCCGCGCCGTCAGCGTGCGTCCGGACAGCGGCGCGCGCGCGCAGGCGGAGACGGCCAACCCCGCCTTCGAGAAGGCGCTGGCCGGCGTGCTGGTGAAGTTCCTCACGCTCAACGCCATGGTGGACGCGGTGACGGAGCCCGCGGGCGCCACCGTCTTCGTGGACGGCGTGAAGGTGGGCACCACGCCGTACGCCACGGAGGTGCTGCCGGGTGAGCACACCTTCCGCTTCGAGTTGGCCTCGCACCTGCCGAAGGAGGAGACGCGGGTGGTGGCCTCGCGCGAGCAGGTGAAGCTGCGCGCGGCGCTGGAGAAGGTGCCCGCGCGGCTGGTGGTGAAGGCGCTGCCGGAGGGCACGCGCATCCTCGTCGACGGCAAGCAGGTGGGCACGGACGCGGTGGACCAGGGCATCCAGCCCGGCGCCCGCACCCTGTCGCTGGTGGCGGACGGCTACGAGCCGCAGGAGGTGAAGGCGGAGATTGCCCCCGGCGCCACGTACACGCTGGAGCGCGAGCTGAAGCCCACATCCATGCAGGCCTTCAAGCTGGCCATGCGCCGCCGCCAGGCCGCCACCATGGCGAGGCAGAGCTACATCGAGGGCTCCTACGAGATGGTCAGCCTCACCGGCGCGGACGTCACCACGCAGCCGATGAGCTCCTCGGGGGCGCTGAACGACTTCCGCACCGCGAGCGTGCGCGCGCCGGGCGCTCGGAAGCTGATGGGCATCGGCGTGGAGTACGGCCGCTATGGCCAGTACTTCGGCGTCATGCTGGTGGGCGCCACGTACTACCGCACCGCGGACACATGGACGATGGGCGTCACCATCCCCGACGCCGCGACGGGCGAGTGGGTGGACCGGGTGCGGGGCAACGACAACGCGCTGGACACGACGGTGCAGATGGCCTCGGTGCGCGCGCTGCAGCCGCAGCTGCGCTACGTGCTGGGCCCCGTCTCCTTCGCGATTCAGGCCGGCGTGGACGTGCGCGGACTGCTGCTCAAGGAGAAGAACCGGCCGGAGAGCGCGCCCTTCGAGAAGGGCCTCTACGCGGTGGACCTGCACGCGTCCGGGCAGGCCGCCGCGCGCATCTTCGTCTACGAGGGGCTCTACGCCTCCGTGGCGTACCAGTATGGCTTCTCCCTGCTGAAGAACATCGCCGGCACGAGCAACCTGCGCGGAGGCATTGGTTATGCGTTCTGAACCGCGTCGCTGGGTGGTGATGTGCGCGCTGCTGGTGAGCGGCCTCGCCGCGGCCGAGCCGCTGGTGGGCCCCGCGGTGGGCAACGCCGAGGCGCTCGTGGCCGAGGGCACCCGGCTCTACAACAAGAAGCGCTTCGCGGACGCGTCCGGCCTGTTCCTCAAGGCCACGCGCGCCAACCCCACGCTGCTGCCCGCGTACCTGGGCCTCGCCCGCGCGCGCCTCGGCGCGAAGCAGCTCCCGGAGGCCTGCTCGGCGTACCGCGCCTATCTGCGCAGCGCGCCGGACATCCAGGACCGTCCCAAGGCGCAGCGTGAGCTGGAGCTGTGCGAGCGCCAGCTCAAGGCCTCGCGCAAGAAGAAGAAGAAGGGGCCGGCGCCGGTGGATTTGACGGCGCGCCACGTGGAGCTGAAGGCCGGCTTCTTCGCCGCGCTGGAGGACGGGAAGCTGTTGGGCCCGGACTCGGCGGCGGAGATGCTGACCACGCTGGTGACGGAGGGCTACCTGGGCACGGACCTGGGGGAGATGGGCACCCGGCTGAGCGCCGCGAGCCGCAACGCCACCCAGGAGCTGCACCGCCGCGCGCTGGCCGGTGAGACGCTCCCGCCCGAGCGCCTGCGCGAGGCGCGCAAGCTGTTCGAGCTGGCGGCGGACACGGGCGAGGCCTCCTCGGACGCGGCCTCGCAGGCGCCCTTCCTGGACGGGCTCGCGGTGTTCCAGGAGGGGAACTTCACGAAGGCTCAGGGCCTCTTCGCCCAGGCGGCCACGGCGGCGCCGGCCCGCACTGAGTACAAGGTCTGGCGCGCGGCCGCGCTCCAGCGCGCGGGGGACTTGAGTGGCGCGCTGGCGGTGATGGAGGCGGACCTGCCGGACGACGCGCGCACGGACGTGCTGCGCGCGGAGGTGGCCCGGAAGAAGTCTCCGAAGGACGGAGCGCGCGAGCTGGAGCGCATCCTCTTCCAGCGCTACCCCACCGCCTCGCGCTGACGCCATGGCCCTGTTCATCTGCCAGCGGTGTGAAGCGGAGCACGACAAGTGGAACGGCGCGTGCCCCGCGTGCGGCGGCACCGAGCTGCTGAAGGTGGCGCCGCAGGTGGACCGGATGCTTGGCCGCACCATCGCCGGCCGCTACCGCATCCTCCGGCGGCTGGGCCAGGGCGGCATGGGCTCGGTGTACCTCGCGGAGCAGGTGGGCATCGGCCAGCAGGTGGCGATGAAGTTCCTCAACTCCGGGCTCTCGCTGGACCCGGACGTCGCGCGGCGCTTCCTCAACGAGGCCAAGAGCTACGCGCGCGTGGCGCACCCCAACGCCGTCAACCTGCACGACTTCGGGCAGGACGAGGAGGGCTCGCTCTACATCTCCATGGAGTACGTGGAGGGAGACGACCTCAAGCGCCTGCTCTCCAACGCGGGGCGGCTCCCGGTGCACGAGGCCGCGGACATCATCCTCCAGGTGGCGGACGTGCTCGCCTACGCGCACGCGCGCCAGGTGGTGCACCGGGACTTGAAGCCGGAAAACGTCATGGTGCGCCAGGGCATGCGCGGCTGGCACGTGAAGGTGCTGGACTTCGGCATCGCCCGCATCAGCGACGGCGCCCCGCGCCTCACCATGCAGGGCGCGGTGGCCGGCACGCCCCGGTACATGTCGCCCGAGCAGGCCATGGGCCAGGACGTGGACTCGCGCGCGGACATCTACGCCGTGGGCGTGGTGCTCTTCGAGCTGCTCACCGGCAAGCAGCCCTTCGACGGGATGAGCGTCGCGGAAATCATGCAGAAGCAGGTGCACCAGCCCACGCCGCACCTGTGGGACGTGGTGGAGGACCTGCAGCTTCCCGCCATCGACGCGGTCATCCAGAAGGCGACGGCGAAGAAGCGTGTGGAGCGCTATGCCACCATGGAGGCCTTCGCCTCCGACCTGAGCAACGCGCTGCCCACGCTCACCGGCCGCTCGCCCATCAGCGGCGTCAACCCGACGGTGAAGGGCTCCTCCAACAACGAAGAGCAGGGCCCGGGCACCCTGCTCTACGGCGACGGCTCCGAGGCCACGCTGGTGCGTGGCACGCCGCCGGTCAGCGCGGGGGCGTACGACACGGGCCGGATGACGCCGATTCCGCTGACGCAGCCCGCGCTGACGCAGCCTCCGCGCGTGGGGCTCGCCGTGTCGGACGGGTTCGACAAGACGGCTCACAGGGCGTCTCCGTATGCGCCGCCGAAGCGCTCGGGCGCGGGCCTGGTGATGGGCCTGGGCGCGGCGGCCGTGCTGCTGGCGGCGGGCGTGGGCGTGGTGGCCGTCCGGAACACGGGCGGTGACACCGTGCAACCGGTGCCCGCGCCGGCCGCGACCGTGGAGCCCTCCCCCGCTCCGCCGCGAGTGGAGGCGCCCCAGCCCGCGCCGGCGCACGCGGAGGCGCCGACACCCGCACCTGTCCCCGCTCCGCCGCACGCGGAGGCGCCTCAGCCCGTGCCCGAGGTCCCTCGTCCCGCCGACACGGGCCATGCCAACGAGGAAGCCGCGGCACCCCCGTCGAGCGCCGACGCCTTGCTGGCGAAGCAGCTCAAGCTGCTCGCGGCGGGACAGGCCATCGAGATTGGCAATGACTTCAACGAGGGCCGGCTGGACAGCGCGATGCGGCGGCTCGCGCTGGCGCGTGAGCAGGGACTGGAAGCGGCGGAGCCTGAATTGGCGAAGCTCGGGGCCCGGGTCGAGGACGCCTCGAAACGGATGCGCCAGGCGCGAAGCCGGGAGAACGACGGCGACTGCGAGCAGGCCATCAAGCTCTACAAGTCGCTGAAGAAGGACTACCCCCAGCTCACCGAGGCATCCAGGGGCATCACCCGCTGCAAGAACAGCCTCCCGCCCGACATCTCCGAGTAGGCCTCGCGACGCGCGTCCATGCCCGAGCTCCGTGAGATTCGAGCCGACCATGACCGCGCGACCATCGTGATGTACCAGGCCTATCCGGACGCCATCGCGGACGTGGCCGTGAAGCAGCAGAGGTTCGGCCCGCCCTTCTCGGTGGGCCGGATGACATGGATAAAGCCCAGCTTCCTGTGGCTGATGCACCGCTCCAACTGGGGCCGCAAGAGCGGCCAGGAGCGGACGCTCGCGGTGCGCATCCAGCGCCAGGGCTGGCATGAAGCGCTGAGCCTCGCAGTGCTCACCGCCTTCGAGCCGCGCGCCCATGGCACTCCCGAGGCGTGGCGCCGGGCCTTCGAGTCCGCGTCCGTCCACGTGCAGTGGGACCCGGAGCGCACGCTGCGCGGCGCGGGGCTCCCGTACGACAGCATCCAGGTGGGACTCGGACGCGCGGTCATCCAGCGCTACGTGGAGGCGTGGACCGTCTCCATCGAGGACCTCACCCCACGTGTGCAGAAGATGCGCCGCCTGCTGGACGAGGGACGCGCGGAGCAGGCCGCGCGCCTGTGCCCGCCCGAGCGCGTCTACCCCGTGCCCGCGGACCTCACGCAGCGCCTGGGGATGTGAGCCGCGAGCTTCGACTGTTTCCGGGCGGCGGCTTCCAGCGACGCAAACGCCGCTGCTACGCTCCGCGCGCCCACCGCATGCGGCGGTGGACGGAGGGGGAAGTCCGATGACGGCGATTCAAGGCATGGAGAACATGACGGTGGGCCAGCTCCAGGAGGAGCTGAGCCGGGGCGGGAAGTTCGTCGTGTTCGAGTACTGCGTCTCCATCGTGGTGATGACGTTCAAGCGCTCGTCGGACGTGTACTTCATCCGCGCCGGCGAGGGCACGATGGGCAAGAGCATCGGCTATACGCTGCTGTCGCTCTTCCTCGGCTGGTGGGGCATCCCCTGGGGCTTCATCTACACGCCCATGGCCCTCTTCACGAACCTGGGCGGCGGCAAGGACGTCACCGAGGCCGTGGTGTCTGCGCTGCTGGAAACCGTTCCGCAGCGCTCCGGCGCCTGAGTGAGAGGCTTCCTCTTCGTGGGCCCGCGGTGGTGGGCGGCCAGGATGTCCGGCCGCCCGGGCACCACGCCCGCGCTCAAGGCGTGACGACGAGCCGGATGGGGTTGCCCTCCTTCTTCACCAGCCGCTCCACGCCCCGGGCCACGTCCTCCAGCGGCATCGTCGCGCTCACCGAGCGGGACACGTCCAGCCGCTTCGTCCCCACCAGCGTCACGAGCTGGTCCAGGTGCTTCTTGTCGTAGCCCAGGTGCCCCAGCATCGACTGCGACTGCACGCCGAACACCACGCCCGGTCCCAGGTGCATGGGCTCCGGAGACAGGCCCACCATCACCACCCGGCCGAAGCGGCCGATGCACGAGGCCGCCTGCGCGAGCACCGCGTTGGCGCCCACCAGGTCCACCGCCACGTCCAGGCCCAGTCCTCCGGTGCGCTTGAAGACCTGCTTGCGCAACTCCGGCACACGCGGGTCGAAGGCCTCGTCCGCGCCGAACTCCAGCGCCCGCGCGCGCGCCGCCTCGTTGGTGTCGAACGCGAGGATGGGCGCCGCGCCCACCATGCGCGCAATCTGCACCGCGTGCACGCCCAGGCCGCCGATGCCCCACAGGCCCACCGACTGCGCGGGACGCAGGCCGGCCCGGTCCACCAGGCCCGCGTAGGGCGTGGCCACCGCGTCCGCGAGGATGGCGGCCTGCTCGAAGGGCAGATGCTCCGGAATGGCGGACAGCGCGACGTACGGCACCACCACGTACTCGGCCCAGGCACCGTCGTAGTGGAAGCCCATGATTTGGAAGTCCAGACACTCCGGCAGCCGGCCATTCGCGCACTTCTGGCAGCGCATGCACGGCTTGCCTCCGGCCATGGCCACGCGGTGCCCCGGCTGCCATGCCGGAACGCCGGGCCCCACCGCGTCGACGACGCCGGAGGACTCGTGCCCCGGCGTCACCACCGGCAGCGGAGACTGGAGCGAGCCGTCGATGAGGTGCGCGTCCGAGAGGCAGATGCCGCACGCCTTCACGCGGACCCGCACTTCACCGGGCCCGGGCGTGGGCACCGGAACGTCCTGCACCGTCAACGTCTTGCGGGCCGTGTCGAAGCGAGCGGCCCGCATCATCCCCGGGGTGGCAGCCATGGTGTGTTCCTCCTGTGTCGGGAGGAAGCCAACCCGTGAAGCCGTGCGGGGGCAAGCGTTGTCGTCATCCCGTGGCGAAAGGACGACGATGCCCCTCCTTCCGGAGGGGCTCACGCCTACGTCGCCGCGCCTGGGCTCCTCGCCCTACCTCGTGCCACGCCTGGCGCGATCCATCGACCATTCGACGAGCTTCCGGGCCTGACGGTGGAGTGACGTCCGCTTGAGCGCGCTGTTGAGCTGATCCACGAGCTGGTGCCGCAAGGGCGGCGCGGCGGCGAGGCGCTGCTCCAGTTCCTGGACGCGTGCCTGCATCGTGGCGATATCGGTGATGTGCCGCGCGGGGGGCGGGGCGCTCCTCCGTGGGATGAGCTCCGTGTTGTCCCCCTTGCGAAGAACGAAGTTCAGCGTGCCGCGAGTGAAGGCCGCTGGCACGCGGACGCCCGTCTTCTCCACATAGAAGCGCAGCAACTCCTCGTCGAGGGTGACGGGGAACATCTCGAGCACCTCCGGCTCGAAGCCCGTGCCCACCAGCAATGGCTCACAGTCCCCTATCGCCAGCTCGAGCTCGTGGTAGCTGGCGCCCAACCCCCATCGCGTCAGCGTCATGTGCCCTTCTCCGGGCGGCACCCGCGCGATGGCGTCACGGAAGAGCGCCCGCGGCGAGCGCGAGGCATAGGCCAGCGCCAGCTCCGTCGGCAGGAGGTGGAAGAAGGGAAGCAGGGAGGTATGCGCGTCGGAGTAGATCAACCGATTCGGCGTATCCACGACGACGAGCAGCCCCCCGGGCCGCAGCATGTCCCATCCGGTGCGCAGCGTTGCCAGCCGCTCGTCGGGCGTCTGGTGTTCGAGCACCGCGTAGAGCAGGAAGACGTCGGCTCCGTTCGGGTGCTTCTCCCGCAGCGTGTCCAGCAGCCGGACGGGCTCCACGAGGTGCAGGTCGGCGTTGCGCAACCCCATGGCATCCAAGCGGGCCCGCGCCGCGCTCACGGAAGGCGCATGGATGTCGTAGCCCGCGACGTGTCGCGCCACCTGCGCGAAGGCCGCCGTGCTGGAGCCCGTGCCGCAGCCCAGCTCGACGATGTCCGCCGCCTCCAATCTCGAATACCGCCCGAGCCAGGGCAGCACGTAATCGACGCACCGGTTGTACCGGCCATCCACGTGGTCCGCGACGTCCGAGCGCCCAGCAGGTGTTGCCAGGAAGGCAGGTTCGTAATCCGCGAAGTAGGACTGGAGCAGCGCCTGCTGAACGCGCGCCATGAGTGTGGCGTCCACCATCCTGTATGACTCGAAGCCCGTTGCCATGCGTCCCTTCCCCACGACTCGGCTTTGCAGAGCGTGGGCGCGGAGCGTACCAGGGCATTCGCGACACACGAAGGGAAGGCTCTCAAACCCTCTCAATGCAAGCGAGTGTCGACAAGCCAACCCAACGCATCCAGCACTTCACGACGGAAGGCCCTGCCCTCGTGAAGCCCTGGGTTCAGGGCGACTCGTACACGGGCAGGACCAGGGCGTCCTTGAGCCGAGGGGCCTTCGTGTCCTTGGCGGACAGGAGCGGCGACGACACCGGCCACGGAATGCCCAGGTCGGGGTCGTTCCACGCCACGCCGCGCTCCGTCTCCGGCGCGTACAGCGTGGTGCACTTGTAGTGGAAGTCGGCGGAGTCGCTCAGTACGCAGAAGCCGTGCGCGAAGCCGGGCGGAATCCAGAGCTGGCGCCGGTTGTCCGAAGACAGCTCCACCGCCACCCACTTCCCGAACGTGGGCGAGCCGCGGCGCACGTCCACCGCCACGTCGTACACGGCGCCGGCAATCACCTGCACCAGCTTTCCCTGCGCTTGCGGCTCCTGGAAGTGCAGGCCGCGCAGCGTGCCCTTCCCCGAGCGCGAGTAGTTGTCCTGCACGAAGGGCCCGGTGATGCCGGCTTCCGCGTAGCGCTTCGCATGGAACATCTCCATGAAGAAGCCGCGGTCGTCGCCGAACACGTTCGGCTCCACGAGGAGGACGCCCGGAAGCTCCGTGGGAAGCACCCTCATGACACCGCCCCGCGGTTCTCCGCGAGCATGAGCAGGTACTGGCCGTACTCGTTCTTGCGCATCGGCTCCGCCAGCGTCGTCAGCTGCCGCGCGTCGATGTAGCCCATGCGGAAGGCAATCTCCTCCGGGCACGCCACCTTGAGGCCCTGACGGCGCTCGATGATTTCGATGAAGTTCGACGCCTGCATCAGCGACTCGTGCGTGCCCGTGTCCAGCCACGCGTAGCCGCGCCCCATCAGCTCCACGGTGAGCTGGCCGCGGCGCAGGTACTCCGCGTTGACGTCGGTGATTTCCAGCTCGCCGCGCTTGCTCGGCTTCAGCCCGGCGGCGATGTCCAGCACCTGGTTGTCGTAGAAGTACAGGCCGGTGACGGCGTAGTTCGACTTCGGCTTCGACGGCTTCTCCTCCAGGCTCACCGCGCGGTGCTGGGCGTCCAGCTCCACCACGCCGTAGCGCTCCGGGTCCTTCACGTAGTAGCCGAACACGGTGGCGCCCGTGGTGCGCTTCGCGGCGCGCTGGGCCATCTCCACCAGGCCGTGGCCGTAGAAGATGTTGTCACCCAGGATGAGCGACACGTTGTCGGAGCCCACGAAGTCGCGGCCGATGATGAACGCCTGCGCCAGCCCCTCCGGCCGGGGCTGCTCCGCGTAGGAGAAGCGCATGCCCCACTGGTCGCCGCCGCCGAGCAGCTCGCGGAAGCGCGGCAGGTCCTGCGGGGTGGAGATGACGAGCACGTCCCGGATGCCCGCCAGCATCAGCGTGCTGAGCGGGTAGTAGATCATCGGCTTGTCATGCACGGGCAGCAGTTGCTTGCTCACCACGCGCGTCAGCGGATACAGCCGCGTGCCCGAACCGCCCGCGAGAATGATGCCCTTCATGTCCACCTCGGCATGTCACGCACCTCGTGCCGCCAACCAGGTGGCATGAAAGCGCGCCAATGACTCCATCGTTTCCAGGGGCTTCACCGACAACTGCGCGCGGACCTTGTCCGTGCGCAGGCCGCTCTTCAGGGGCCTGGGGCTGGCCAGCTTCAGGTCCGCCATGCGCGTGGGGACGATGAGCTTCGCGTCGAAGCCGAAGACCTCGCAGAGCGCGCGGCCGAAAGCCACCCGGTCGAGGACGGTGCCCCCGCACGTGTTCCAGATGCCCCCGAGCCGCCGCTCGCCCAGCTCCACCAGCATGGCGGCCACGTTCTCCGCGAAGCTGGGCGACACCACCTGGTCCTCGAAGAGGCGCACCTGCTGCCCCTTCTCCAGCGACGTCACCAGCCACGCGCCGAAGTTGAGGCGCCCCTCCACCGGCGGCCACCCGTACACCACCGCCGTGCGCGCGATGGCGCACCCGGGCGCGAGCACGCGCGCCGCCTGCTCGCCCATGTGCTTCGTCACCGCGTAGACGCCGCGCGGGTTGGGGATGGCGCCCTCGTCGTACGGGCCCGCGTCGCCGTCGAAGACGTAGTCGGTGGACACGTGCACCAGGTGCGCCCCCGCCTTGCGAGCCCCTCGCGCCACGGCCGCGGCCGCCTGGACGTTGCCGGCGTAAGCGGCCTCCGGGTCCTTCTCACAGGCGTCCACCTCCGTCATGGACGCGCAGTGGAGGATGACCTCGGGCGCGGCGTCCTCGATGGCGGCGGACACCTCGGCCTCTCGCGTGAGGTCCACGCTCGCGTAGCGGTAGTCACCGCCGGTGCGCCGGGCGCCCCGCCCCACGCCCACCACGTCGTGCCCGCGCTGATGGAGCAGCAGGCAGGCGCGGCTGCCCACCAGGCCGTTGGAGCCGGTAACGAGGAAGCGCATGGTGTCAGGCCTTCCCCTGCAGGCGCGCGCGGTACTGCGTCTCGAAGTAGTGGCGGTAGGCGCCGCTGGTGACGCGCTCCCACCACGCCGGGTGGTCCACGTACCAGCGCACCGTCTCCGCGAGCCCCTGCTCGAAGGTGTGCGCCGGCGTCCAGCCCAATTCGGTGCGAATCTTCGTCGGGTCGATGGCGTAGCGCCGGTCATGCCCCGGCCGGTCCTTCACGTACTGGATGAGGGACTCCGGCTTGCCCACCAGCCCGAGGATGGCCTTGACGATTTCGATGTTCCGCCGCTCCGCGCCGCCGCCGATGTTGTAGACCTCGCCGGCCCGGCCCTTCTCCAGCGCGAGCAGCAGCGCCTGGCAGTGGTCCTCCACGTGGAGCCAGTCGCGCACGTTGCCGCCGTCGCCGTACACGGGCAGCGGCTTGTCGTGCAGCGCGTTGACCACCATCAGCGGGATGAGCTTCTCGGGGAACTGGTAGCGCCCGTAGTTGTTCGAGCAGCGCGTGACGACCACGTCCAGCTTGAAGGTGTGGTGGTACGCCAGGGCGATGAGGTCCGAGCTCGTCTTGCTGGCCGAGTAGGGACTGGAGGGCTGCAGCGGCGAGGACTCGGTGAAGGCGCCGGTGGGGCCGAGCGAGCCATAGACCTCGTCGGTGGACACCATGAGGAAGCGCTTCACGCCGCGGGCGCGGCTGGCCTCCAGCAGTTGCTGCGTGCCCAGCACGTTGGTGGTGACGAACACCTCGGGGCCGAGGATGGAGCGGTCCACGTGACTCTCGGCGGCCAGGTGCATCACCGCGTCGATGCGGTGCACCGCCATCAGGTGCTCCACGAGCTCGCGGTTGCCGATGTCGCCGCGCACGAAGACGTGGCGCGGGTCGCCCTCCAGCTCGGACAGGTTCTCGAGGTTGCCGGCGTACGTGAGCTTGTCGAGGTTGACGACCGTCCAGTCCGGACGCACCCGGCGGAGGTACTTCACAAGGTTGGAGCCGATGAAGCCACAGCCCCCAGTCACCAGTACGTTCATGTCGCGCGAGCCTCGAGTACCCAGAGTGGCTGCCTGCGTATCGGAGGGGTTCCCGAGCGTCAAGGCACCAGACGCCCAAGGCTTGTGTGCTCGCCCCTCGCGGCTGTAAGGGAGCCGGGCGTGAGTGCTCATAGACGCAGCGCGCCCGGAGAAGGGCCTCGGGCCATCCATCAGCTCGTTCCCCGGCTCGCCTGGGGCGACGCCGTCGGCAACCAGGTGCGCTACCTCCAGCGCCTGCTGCGCGACTGGGGTCATGCCTCGGACATCTACGCGGAGGCCTGGGACGACGCCTGCAAGGACCAGGTGGTTCCGGTGCGCGACTATGCGCGAGCAGCCGACCGGGACACCGTGTTGGTGGTGCACCACAGCTTCCAGTCGAGGCTGGTGCCGCTCATCATCCAGTCGCCCGGCCGGAAGGTGCTCGTCTATCACAACGTGACGCCTGCCCGGCTGTTCGAGGGGTTCGAGCGGAAGGCCGCCGCCGGCTGCGAAGGGGCCCGGGACGAGCTGCTGGAGCTGCGGCCCCATGTGGAGTCCGCCTTCGCCGACTCGAGCTTCAACGCGGAGGAGCTGGTGGCGGCGGGGTACCGGAATGTCTCGGTGCTGCCCTTCCCCATCGACTGGAGCGCGTTCGACGCGGCTCCGGACCCGGCGCTCCAGGCGGAGCTGTCCGACGGCTGCGCCAACATCCTCTTCGTGGGCCGCGCGGTGCCGAGCAAGAAGGTGGACGACGTGATGCGCGTCTTCACCGCGTACCAGCGGCTGTATCAGCCGCGCAGCCGGCTGGTGATTGCCGGCTACCTGCACCGCGACGGGGCCTATGGCGCGTACCTGCACGGGCTCAAGGAGGTGCTGGGCGCGGAGCAGGTGCGCTTCCTCGGCCGAGTGAGCGCGGCGCAGCTCTCCGCGTGCTTCGCCACGGCGTCCGTGTACCTGTCCATGAGCAGGCACGAGGGCTTTGGCGTGCCGCTGCTCGAGGCGATGTACCGCGGCGTCCCGGTGGTGGCGTATGGCGCGGCGGCCGTGCCGGAGACGATGGGAGGCGCGGGGCTCGTCACGCTGTCCGATGACCCGGCCGAGGTGGCGGAGCTGCTCGCGGTGCTGGAGCGCAGCCCGGCCCTGCGTGAGCAGGTCATCACGGCGCAGCGCGAGCGGCTGGCGCCGCTGTCCCAGGAGGCCGTGGCCGAGCAGGTGCGCGAGGCATTCCAGGGCGTGCTGTCCGGGCACGCGGCACCGTCCCCTGCTCCGGCGCCGGAGGCCACCGTGGAGTTGGTCTGCCCCGGCTTCACCGTGCGGCCGGAGGCGCCCGAATCGCGGCTGGCCAGGGAGCTCGCGAAGAAGCTTCCGGGGGCGCGCATCCTCGCGCTGCGTCGCCGTGGCGAGGGGCCCTCGCTGACACTGGGCGCGGAGGACGTGGAGGGCGTGCCGGTGTGGCACTTCACGCCGGACCAGCCGCCGGGCCGTGCGCCCGCGCCGCTGCCCGGTGCCTCGTCGCTGGAGACGGCGGTGCGCGTCTCGCGAGCGCCCGTGGTGCTGCTGGGGGCGGACACGGAGGTGGCGCGCGCCGTGCTGCCGCACGTGAGGGAGCGGGCCTGGGGGACGTTCGAGCCGTCGTCGTCCGGGCCGTCCATCGAGCAGGCGCGTCAGCACCTGGGACAGAGATGGGTGGCGCTGGAGCCGGAGCGTCTGGAGGATGCGCGGCGCGCCCTGCTGAGCGCGGTGGAAGGAGCCTCTCGTGCGAACTGAAGACCTGCTCACCCGTGCGCCGACGGCCGAGGCCGTGGCGCGGGAGACGGCGAAGCTACCCGTGCCCTCGGAAGAAGCGCGTGAGTCGCTGCGCCGCGCGCTGGACGCGGCGTCACGGCCCGCGACTCCAGCGCCCTGGCCCGCGCTGCTTCAGGAAGCGCGCGGGAAGATGGACACCCGGTACGCCGAGCCCGCGACGACCCATCGCGAAGGACTCGCGGCCCAGGCGCTCGTCGTGTCGAAGCGGGCCTTCCGGCGCGTCTTCCAGCCCTTCATCAACGAGGTGCTGCGCAAGCAGGTCGAGTTCAACGAGTCCATCCTCGACGCGCTCGCCACGATTCACGACGTGCAGCGCGAGCACGTGCGCAGCCAGGCGCTCTGGCGGCAGGAACAGGAGCGCAGGCTCGCCGCGCTCGAAGCCGCCGCACGCCAGGCCACGGCGCCTGCTGTCCGGCCCGAGGAGTCACCCGACACGGGCGCGAAGCCAGCTGAATCGTCTGCCACCGCCACCGAAGTGGAATCCATTCCTCGCGCGAGCGGACGCGCGGGGGGGGGCACCGCGCGCGGACGCTCCCGACGGCGCTGAGCCAGGCCTCGCGAGCCCGCACGGCCCGGTCGCGCCAGTGCCGATTCATCGAGCCCTGGCGCGATGTGCCCTTCGAGAATCGTGAGTATCCGTTCAGCCCCCGCGCGGTCGCTTCCCGCCTCTCCTGTCGAGGTCCCTCCCTTGCGAATCTGTCTCGTCTCCAAGTCGCTCGCGCCATTCACCGGGGGCGACCTCGGCGAGTACGCATCGCGCATGGCCCGGGCCCTCGCCGACGCGGGGCATGAGGTCCACGTCCTCACCGCGTCACAGCCGGGCCTCGCCGTGCCCGCCGCACAGGAGCTTCCGGGCGTGCACCTCCACCTCGTGGGGCCACTGCCTCCCGCGCTCGGAGGTGCCTTCCCGCACGCCCCCCTCCGCCATGCGATGCAGGCGTACGAGACGCTGCGCGCACTGCACACGCGGCACGCCTTCGACGTCATCGAGTTCCCCGAGCGCGAGTGTGAAGGCGTGTTCGCCATTCGAGCGAAGCGCACGCTGGGCCACTTCGCCTCCGCCGTGCTCGCGGTCCGCCTGCACACGCCCACCGCGGACCTCCAGCAACTCAACCGCGTCGCCGCGCTCACGCTGGACACCGCACAGCAGGAGTTCTTCGAGGCCGCCTCCATCCGCGAGGCGGACCTGCGCCTCTCTCCGACTCGCGCATTGCTGGAGCGGCTCGGCCTCGGCGATACGGGCGTGGTGGTGCCCTCGCCGTTCGCACGTGCCCTCCCGTCAGTCGCGTCCGCGCCACCGGAGACGCCACCGCGAGTGCTGTACGCCGGCCCCCTGGAGTACCGGAAGGGTCTCCATGTGCTCATCGCCGCGATGCAGTCCCTCTTCGAGAAGGGGCTGCGCGCGGAGGTGTGGCTCCTCGGTGAAGACACGCCCACCGGGCCCGGAGGGCGCTCGCTGCGTCAGTGGCTGGAGCGCGGCATCCTCCCTGCCTGGAAGCACTGCTTCCACTTCGAGCCGCGCCCCACGGAGTCCCAGCTCACACAGGCTCTCGCCAGCGCGACGGTGTGCTGCCTTCCCTCGCTCTGGGACAACCTCCCCGATGAGCTGCTGGAGGCCATGGCCGCCGGCTGTCCCGTGGTGGCCAGCGACGCGGGCGGCATGGCGGAGCTCCTCGAGGACGGCCGGAGCGGACGCCTCTTCCGCTCCGGTGACGTGGCCCACCTCGCCTCCGTGCTGGAGCAGGCCCTCGGCACGCCGGCGCTGAAGGACTCCGCGCGCGAGCTCGCTCCCGCTCGCGTCGCCAGCCACTGCGCCCCGGCCCACGTCGTGAAGCAGTTCGAGGCGGCCGTGGCCCGGGTGGCCCCCACGCAGCCCGCGAAGCCGACGGCACCCCGGACGCGCGGTCCCGGCTCGCCGCGCGTGTCCTTCCTGGTCCCCTACTTCAACATGGGGCGCTACCTACCGGAGACGCTGCGCTCCATCCGCGCGCAGACCTTCACGGACTACGAAATCGTCCTCGTGGACGACGGCTCCACGGACGCGGAGAGCCTCGCGCTGCTGGACACGCTCCAGGCGCCGGACCTGCGCCTCGTCCGCAAGCCCAACGGCGGGCTCAGCTCCGCGCGCAACGCGGGCCTCCAGGCCGCCCGGGGCCACTACGTCCTGCCCCTGGACCCGGACGACCTCATCGAGCCCACCTTCCTGGAGAAGGCCGTCGCCGTCATGGAGGCCACGCCGGAGCTGGCCTACGTCACGTCCCTCGTCGCCTACTTCCGCGAGTCGCCGGACAACCTCGTGGGCGGCTGGGTGCCCTCGGGCCTGGACCGTGACGCGCTGTGGGTGGTCAACGTGGCCTCCACGTGTACGGCCCTCATGGAGCGCAAGCTCCTCCTGGAGCTCGGCGGCTACGACGAGTGGCTCACCTCGTACGAGGACTGGGACGTCTTCTCGCGGATGGCGGAGCGCGGACTGACGGGTACCGTCATCCCCGAGTTCCTCTTCCTGTACCGGCTGCGCCACGACTCGATGACGCACTCGCTGCGGCTGAACGAGCGCCAGCAGATGCTGGCCTGGTTGAGCCAGAAGCACCCCGCGCTGGCACTGGACGCGGGGCGCGCGCTGCGCATCCAGCAGGGCGAGGCCCACCGTCTCGAAGCCCGCCTCCAGGGAGAAATCCAGGCGGCCATTCCCCAGCCGCTGTTGAACCGGGTGGCGGACCGGGTGAATGGCACCCTCAAGCGGTTCGACTTCCTGCACCACACGCTGAAGCGCGCGGCCCGCGTGGTGGCACCGGACGAGTCCCGCCCCATCCGCCACCAGCTCATGGACCGCTTCCGCCTCCGTGGCGGGAAGTGACGGGCGGGCCTACTTCCCCGCGTTGACCTGGTCCCCCACCAGCGGGGACACCGGCGAGGACTCCGGGAGCGAGATGACCGGAGCGCTCGGGCCACCACTCCCGCCACCCTTCCCACCGGAAGCGCGCGAGGCACTCCGGTTCATCAGCGAGCGGAGCCGCAAGCCCAGCAGCGCCGCGGACACCTTGGTCATGAAGCGCAGGCTCTTGAGGCCGCTGAGGCTGGACGTGCCCGTGGTGCGCGGACTCATCGTCACGCCGAACTCCTGCACGCGCAGGCCGGCCAGCGTGACGAGCGCGATGGACTCCGGCTCGGGGTACTCGTCCGGCATCAACTGGAGCAGCGTGCCCATGGCCCGCCGCGAGTAGACGCGGAAGCCCGACGTCGGGTCCGACACGCGCGCCGGAGCGCCGAACATGCCCAGCAGCGTGGTGATGACGACGCCGCCCGTGCGCCGCAGGCGGGTGGTGCTGGCCAGCGTGTCCTGCCCCCCGGCCACGCCGCTGAAGCGCGAGCCGATGAGCATGTCCGTCTCGCGCTCGCGGGCCGCGCGCACGAGGTCGGGAATGCTCTCGATGGGATGCTGCCCGTCCGAGTCACACTGCACGGCGAAGTCGGCGCCGGTGCCCTGGGCCACGAGGAAGCCGGTGCGCAGGCCGCCGGAGACGCCGATGTTGGTGTGATGGGTGACGTGGTTGCGGGGCGCCAGGCGCCGCAGCACCTCGGGCGTGGCGTCGACGGAGCCGTCGTTGACGATGCAGAAGTCCAGGTCGAGGTCCGGCGTGGCGCGCTGGAGGGCGGTGAGGCGCGGCACCAGGACGGGCAGGCTCGCGGACTCGTTGTAGCAGGGCAGCACCACCAGCACGCGGGTGCGCGTGTCGCCGGGCTCGCGCACGCGCTCCGGGAAGGACTGGGCCGCGATGGAGGACACCATGCGGACCACCTGCCGCTGCATGCGCGCGTTCTCGGAGTACTGCTCGAGCATCTGCACGAACAGGAACATCGTCAGCCCGGCCAGCACCATGTTGCTGACCAGGGTGATGCCGAGCAGGTGCGCCACCGGCAGGAGCCAGTCTGGACGGATGGCCGCCAGGACGATGAAGCCGCTGACGAGGTACCACGTCACCGAGTGCCGTGCCGCCAGTCGCGCACCGAACTGGGACAGGACGAGGAACATGACGGCGACGACGAGGACGATGAACGGTAGCGACATGCCGGAATTTCCCACGGCAGGATCCCGATGTTGGCCCCAGGCCCCGGCCCGCCTGAATGCCCACACCAGGATTGCGTTGGCCCCCCTCCGTACGGCACTCAGCCAGCGAATGCAATCCCCCGGTACCACCGCGCGGATTCTCTCGCGTGCCCCTCGGCCTCCAGGCACGGAAGCATCCCCGGTGCGCAGAGGATGGAATGGGACAGCCGCCTCGGAGCGCGAGGCCCCTCGCTCGGCCACCGTGCCAGGGGCCATGCCAATGCCAGTCCCGCGTGCCGGTGCCACGGCGTATGCCGTAAGAGACCCACGCCCATTTCGCTGATAGCTTGTCGCCCCCCTGCCGGGCGGCACGCGCTCCCGGCCTCGGACAACTCCATGTCAGACTTCACGTCCCCATCCCCCGCCCCCAGGAGCCACGCCCGGAGCGTGTGGCACATCGCGGGGAGCCTCCTGCTGGCCGCCGCGGCGACGTGGGCTGGAGCCAGCCACGTGCTCTCGCCCGAGACTCCCTGGGGCATCGGCGCGTTCGTCGCGATGGCCGTGGTCACCCTGGCCCTGGGCCATGCCCTCCACTGGTGGGTGCTCCCCTCCACGCGCCAGCGATTGGCCGCCTGGTCTCCGAAGGCCCGTGGCCTGTGGCTCCTCGGCTGCGTCGTCATCTCCCTCCTGCTGGCCCGGGCCATTCCCCTCCATTCGCCGCGCGGCGAGCTCGTGGTGGGAAAGCCGACGACGGCGACCCTCACCCTCACCGCCACCGGCCAGCGCAATCCACAGGCTGGCAGCAGCGAGTTGTTCGTGCTCGCGCTTCGGCGAGGGGATGGCTCCTCCGTGGACCCGTCGGAGTGGAAGCCGGAGGGTGACTGGGAGCGGCGCGACGACACCTGGGTCTCCTACCGTGCCCAGCCCGCCCGCCTTCGCTGGACGGGGCCCGTGCCGGGAGCGCTCTCCGTCGTCGTGCGGGCGCATCCCGACTCCGGCATCCTCCACTACGAATTCAATGGCGAGATGAAGGAGCTGGACCTCTACCGACCCACTGTCACAGAGGAGGTGCTGACCCTGGCGCCGCCCCGACCGGTGGGAATTGGCACGCGCCTGATGCGGCTCGCCTTCCACGCCACGCATCTGGTGGCGCTGACCGCGTTCCTGCTCATCGTGGGCCTGTGGTTGCACGCGCGGAAGCGAGGCGTCGCGGCACCCGCGCCTTCCGCGAGGGAAGGATTCCTGTATGCGATTCCGCCCTTCGCGGTGGGGCTGATGTGGTGGCTGGCCACGTTCCCGGGAATGATGAGCAGTGATTCCATCGACCAGTGGAATCAGGCGCTCTCGGGGCAATTCTATGACGCCCACCCGGTGTTCCACACCTTCCTCATCCGGATGCTCGCACGGGTGTGGGAGTCGCCCGGGGCGACGACGCTCGTGCAGGTGGTCTGCTTCGCGGCCCTGGTGGGCTGGGGCTGCGTGAGCATGCGTCAGGCGGGGCTGTCGCGCGCCGTGGCCTGGTGCTCCAGCCTCCTGGTGGCCATCGTCCCGGTGAACGGAGCGCTCGCCGCCACCCTCTGGAAGGACGTCCCCTTCAGCCTGGCCATCATGGCCCAGTGCATCCTGCTCTTCCGCGCGGCGACGCTCCCTGGCACCACCGCGCGCCCGCGCTTCTGGGTTGCCCTGGCCGTCAGCTCGGTCTTCGTGCTGCTCATGCGCCACAACGGACTTCCCGCCGTGGTGGGCGCCTTCCTGGCCGTGGTGCTCCTCGACTGGCGCCGCTTCAAGGTGGCCGCACTGGCGATGGTGCTCACCTTCGCCGTGGCGAACGGCACCCGGCGCGTCGTGTTCTACGCCTACGACGTGGTGCCAGCGGACAGCGGCATGGCCCTCGTCGGGTACCTGGGAGCGCACGTGGCGGCTGGCACCCCGCTGGACGCGACGGAGCGCGCCGTCCTCGAGGACATCCACCCGCTGGACGACCGGTGGAACTACAACTGCTTCTCCAACGTCTACACGGTCTGGGACGGCCGGTTCGACACGGGCGCGGTGTCCCGCCACCGGGACGTGCTGCCCCGGCTGACGCTGGCGCTGACGCTCCGCAATCCCACCCCCACGCTCAGGCACCTCGTCTGCGCGACGTCCATGCTCTGGAAGGTGGGGCGCGGCGACGAGCCGCTCAATGGTCCCTCAGTCCAGCGAGTCGCCCCCGACCAGTGGACCCCCATTGGCTCCGCGGGAGTCTCCCTGCCAATCATCCCCCGTTACACGCCCCTCCTGCCGGAGGCCTGGAGCCAGGGGTTGATGCGTGCACTCCACCGGACCATCTGGCCCGACCTGAACTGGTTCCTCTGGGGCCCCGCGCTTCCGCTTCACCTGGCGCTGCTGGCCTGCACCCTGGCCTGCCTCCGGAGGCGCTCGTGGCGCCCCGGGGCCGTGTTGGTGCCCTTGCTGCTGCACACGCTGGCGCTCGCCCTGTTCATCCCCTCGCAGGATGTGCGCTACCAGCTCGCGGTGTTCCTCGTCGGCTACCTCTTCCTCCCCGCGTGGCTGGTGATGCCTCGCGCCGAGGAGGCCGCGCGTCAGGCGCCCGCGGAGGACCCGGTCCGAGCAGCGCCCCCCGCGGGCGTCGCGGCCTGAGCGCGCTCGAACCACCGTCCGGTGCTCGCTGACGTCACTCGATGACCTTGCCCGCGGTACGCCGGAGCGCGCCGTGCAGGAAGGGGGCGCGTTTGAGGATGCCGTTCACCTGGTCCACCATCGTGTAGCGGAGCGGCGGCGACACGGGCGCCTGGGCCGCGCCCGCCTCGTCGCCCGTGGGCTGCACGGCCGCGCCCGCCGCGTGCTTGAGGAGCGGATGAACGAGCGGAAGCCGCTTCAGGGCCGCGTTCATGAAGTCGACCACGTCGTACCGCAGCGGCCTTTCTACCGGCGCCAATGCCTCCGTCGAAGCCGCCGAGCTCTCTGCGGCGACGGACTGGACCGCCCCATGCGGGTCCACCATGGCTTCGCGCGAGTGCGCCAGCAGCCCGAACAGCCGCATCGCCGGAGACAGGGGATGCGGTACGTTTTCAAGCAGCCGCGCGAGCGACTGGAAGTGACGGCGCCGGTCCATCTCCGGCAGCGGTGCCTCCAGGCGGCGTGTGAAGAAATGGACCTGGTTGGTCACCAGGAACCGGTGCCCGCCGTGCACCAGTCGCAGGAACAGCTCCCAGTCCTCGTAGTCACGGAGGACTTCGTTGTAGGAGTGCTTCTCCAGCGCGGAGCGGCGCAGGAGCACGCTGGGGCATGACACGCGGTTGGCCACCAGCGCATACGTCGGGCAGTCCCCCAGGAAGGTGATGAAGTCCGAGAACTGGCGCACGGCCAGCTCTTCCTCGGACTGGAAGACACCCGCGGTGGGCACGACGCCGGAATACTCGCCGTGGGCTTCCAGGGCGGCCACCGCCCGCTCGATGAACGCCGGCGCGAGACAGCCATCCGAATCCAGGGCGAGCACGTACTCCCCGCGCGCCGCGCGCAGCCCCAGGTTGCGCGCCCCGGCCAGGCCACGACGCACCGGGGAGCGGATGACGCGCAGGTACTGTCCGGATTCGGCGGCGGCCTGCTCCACCCGGTCGAGCACGTGGGCATCGAAGGCACCGGCGGACGCGTCGTCCACGATGATGATTTCCAGTTCCGGGTAGGAGCTGGTCGCCACCCCACGAATCGCCTCGGGCAGGTGGCGCCCGCGGTCCTGGTTCGTGATGACGACGCTGACGAGCGGCGGAGGCCGGGACGCGGCGGGCGCGGTGGCGGGCGCGCGCCGTGTCTCCCAGTAGGGCCGGGCGACCGTCCACTTCACCGCATCCAGCTCCGGCCCCTCCAGCGCCCGGCGCATCGCCGCGGCGAGCCCGTCCAGGCTGCCGTCGTACTTGTGGCAGTTGGCCCCGTCCACGAAGGGGCTGTCATCGCCAAAGGCCGGGCAGGCCGCGTTGAGGACCAGCCGGCTGCCCGCCACCGACGCTTCATAGGCGGTGAGGTTGAGCGACTCGTAGGTGGAGGGGATGACCACCACGCCGGTGCGCATCAGCGCCTCCCGGTCCGGCCCCGGCTTGACGAACAGGATGCGCCCGGTCAGGTCCGGCGGAATCAACGCCTTGACCTCCGCCAGATACTCCGGGTCGAAGCTGTGGCAGGCCAGCACCGCCTTGCCCTGGTACTCAGGCCAGCTGCGCATCACCAGCACCGCCCCCCGGACGAAGAGGTCCGGCTGCTTGAAGGGCTGGATCTTGGTGACGAACACCAGGTTGCGCTGCGTCGGCGCAAGGGCCGGTGCCGGCTGACGCGGGGGGGCGTCCATGACCACGGGCGGAAACTCCACCGTCACCTTCCGCGCCCAGGCCTCGTCGAAGCCATAGAAGCGCTGGTTGATGGCCGCGATGCACGGCAGGTGGGCCACCACCAGGTCGGCATCGAACAGCGCCTTGCGCTCGATCTCGTGCCGGCCCAGGTTCTCCACCTCCAGGGTGTTCTGCTCGTGCTGCGAGAGGATGCCGTAGCTCGAGTGCAGCCGCACGGAGAGGGTCGTCTGGGCGAAGGCCAGGCCCAGGCGCTTCTCCTGCAGCGCGCAGAAGGCCCACCCGTGGAAGTCCCCGAACTCGATGACGTCGAAGCGCAGCCCCTCGGCCTCCATCGCCTTGAGGTGGCGCATCAGGTCCAGCGACTCGCCGTGCCAGCGCGAGTCCCGGAAGGCGGCCGGGGGCGGATAGGTGCCATGCACGTCCGCGGCGCCCTGCCGCAGCTCGCGGAAGGCGCAGACATGGGCCTTGACCCGGCCATCGAAGAACAGCTCCACCCGGGACGGCTGCACCTTCACGGTGTCCGGGAAGAGGATGTGGAGCTCCACGTCCGCGTCACCGCGCAGCGAGTCCAGGATGAGGTTGTGCGTGACTCGGCCGATGCCTCCGGCGGTGAACGGATAGAGCTCGTCCGTGACGAGGCAGACGCGGGTGGGGCTCATGACTGGGTGAACTCGAGGTAGCGGTTGATGGCTTCGGCGCAGAGCGTGCGGGTGTAGTCCTCCAGCATCTGCGCGTATTCCTCCGTCGAGCGCTCACGCAGCTCGAGGACGCGCTCCAGCGCGGAGCGCATCTGTCCGAGCGACCCGGTACCGGGGACCTGGACCAGCTTCTGGAACGGATGCTCATCCAACGGGCCGAGCGTCAGCGGCCCCGTCAGGCACGCCACGCCATGCGAGAGCCCCTCCAGCGCGGTCATGGGCTGGCACTCGACGAGCGTGACATTGAGGAGCACGTCCGAGTCGCGGATGATGCTGAACAGCTCCGCGCGCTTGAGCTGCCCCACGGAGACGACAGGGCTGCGCAGCGGAAACTCTGGACGGGCCGAGAAGGCGCTGGTGACGAAGACGCGCTCAATCCCTGGCGCGGACGCCGCGACGAGCACGTTGGAGTAGAAGTTCTTCCACCAGTTGTTGGGCGTCGGGATGAAGGCGGTCCGGGTGCGGCGGGCGCGGTGGCGCTGGGACTCGGCATCCACCCGGGGCGGGAGGTTGAGCAGCACCTCCTGGTGGAGGTGCTGCGACATCTCGTACATCTCCGGCTTGACGCACGCCACGCCGTCCAGCGTGCCCGCGGCCTTCAGCGCCAGCAACCGGCTGAAGGTCTCCAGCTCGAATTCGAAGTGGAACTGCGACGTGGAGCCGTGCCACACGCAGAGCAGCTTCAGCGCGCTGCCGAACACCCGCCGAAGGAGCTGAACGACTTCCAGGGCATTGTTGGAGAACCCCTGGAAGACGACGGAGCGGATTCCCAATGTCTCGCAGGTCTCGACGATGCGCCGGTGGTCCGCCGCGGACAATGCACGGTCCGCGGTGATGCCGAGCTTGTGTCCCGGCGTATAGCCCGAGGCGGCACGGATGCCGTACCACTCCTGGTGGAAGATGTGCAGCACCCGGTCGAACCGCGAGTCCACGTGGGCCCAGGTCGTATCCAGCGGCGCATTGATGACGACCGCTTCCGGCACGGGCCTGGCAGCCCCCGAGGAGTGCGAGGGCGCCGGTGCGCTCCGAGGGGCCGCGGTGGTCTCGGCGCGGAGCTGGGCCAGGTCATCCGCGAGCGCCAGCAGCCGCTGGCGGCGGGCCGAGCGCTGCAGCTCCATGTCCAGGCGCTCGCTCAGCGCCGAGGCGCGCAGCTGCTCCGGCGAGCTCCCTTCGCGCAGTGCCTGCCCGGCCTGGTCCGTCCACGTGCGGAGCCGGGGAAGCGCCTGGAGGTGCAGCGCGTCCAGGGTCAGCGGCTGGCCCTCGTCGCGAGGCTGTTCCAGCGAGGCGAGCTTGAAGAAGCGGCGCTCCTTCACCTGATTGCGCTTGAAGACGTAGACGTCCTGGGATTCCAGCAGGCCACCGCCGTAGTGCAGGTCCCACCCTTCCGGCACGAGGTCCGCATAGGGGTGCAGCCACGAGCCCTGTGGCGAGCCGTTCTCCCAGACGCCGAAGGGAACGAGCGGGTTCTCCACCAGGCACAGCACGCCGTCCGGCCGCACCAGGCTTCCCAGTGTCTCCAGCAGCCCCGACAGACGCTCCGGCGGGTGGTGGATGAGCACGGAAACGGTGAACACCACGTCGAACTGACGTCCGCCCACCGCGGCCAGCGCATCCAGGCCGCTCACGAGCTCGAGCACGTCGAGGGGACGCCCCAGCGCGCGCTGCTCGGCCCGCATCAGCGTGGAGAGCAATTGCTCCTGCTGGCCATGGCCCCGGTTGCCGTGCTCCTGCCGGGCGCGAGTCAGCTCCCGGTAGGTATTGCCACTGGTGCCCTTCCAGGACCGGCTGCTCTCCGCCTCGCCTGTCTGGGATTGCTGTGGGCGAGGCGTGTCAGGCTCTGACACCGGAGCGATGCGCTGGCTCGGGTTGTTCTGCATTTGTAATCGTATCCCTTCTGGTACAGCCCTGAGGCAAGCGAATGCCTGCAGGACAGCCCTGCCGTCAACCCGAGCTTGTCCTCAGAGAAGACTCCCCGCCTGGCGGCCGAGCAGTCGGCGCTTCCAGGCCGAGCAGGCCCGCCATGACACGGTCTACTTCCGCCTCCCACGTGGTGCGCCGGACGCGCTCCGCGGCACTCGCCCCCAGCCGGGCTCGCAGCGAGCCGTCGGAGACGGCTTCCCGCAGCCGCGCCAGCACGCTGCTGGACGTCGGCTCCGCCAGGAGGCAGTTCTCGCCGGAGACCAGCAGCCAGCGATTGGCCGGGTTGTCATTGGTCACCACCGTCACGCCACAGGCCATCATCTCCAATGGCAGATACGAAGGGTGACGGGTGAACATGAAGCAGAGGCCCACGTCGCACTCCCGGTAGAGCGCCGCGGTACGCTCCGCCGGCAATATACCCAGATTGGTGATGAGGCCACGAACGCCGTAGGCCTCCGGGTCCCACTCCGCGCCGGCTGCGAGGATTTCCACCGCCCCACCCAGCTCGCGCTTGAGTCGGGCCAATGCGGCGAGGCCCAGCTCGAAGCCATTCCGTTCATTCCCCGGCCGCCCGTAGAAGAAGACGCGCACGGGGCCCCGGCGCGCGGGCCGGCCGGCATGGAACAGGCGCCCGTCCACGGCCGGCTCGAACCAGCATCCGTCCATGCCGTGCAGGGCCACCACGTGCTCGAAGAGGCCCGGGGTGTTGAAGATGCCGTAGAAGCCCAGGCCGTAGGTCTGCTCGGCCAGGGCGGAGGGCGTGCCCGCGGCGTGGAAGAGCGGCTCGTAGTCCTGGACGAAGTACCCGCGGAGCGCGGCGCGTGGGTGCTGGAGCACCTTGTAGGCGGACGTCCAGGCGGTGGCCATGGCCAGGTCGCACGCGGGCAACTCCCGCACCTCGTCGGGGTGTCCCAACACGCGCACGGCGCCCACCGCATCCGGGCAGATGGTGGCCACGCGCGCCTCGAAGTCCCCGGGGCGCGCGCCCGGCTGGTCGTAGATGACGAAGTCACTGCGCACGCCGTGGCGGCGGCGCATCAGGTCCGCGAAGCGGAAGATGGTGTGGATGCCGGCGTAGACGTGGCCGAAGGCCGGCACGAACCACGTGGCCGTCTCCACCCTGCCCTTCGCCCGCAGCGCCGCCAGCGCCGAGGGAGCCGCGTCACGAGAGGCCTTCGCCTGCTCGGGCGTGAAGTCCCACTCCCCCAGGTGCTCGATGAGGTGCCGCTGCGCGCGCGCCCGCTGCTCGGCCCGAGGGTCCCTCGCGCTCGGCACTTCGTGGCCCAGCGTCCGCACCGCGAGCTGCTCCCCATCCTCCGGGTGGCGGCGCAGGTCGCAGTCCGTGGACAGCAGCGACAGGTGGGGGTTGTAGAAGGGGTCGCCCCGGGGGCCCAGCCAGGGCCGATAGGCGACGTAGGACCACCAGTAGTCGCCCTCCGGAATGGAGTCCGCGCGGCGGCTGGCGGACTCGTGGTGGATGAGGCGGGCGTGCGGCGTGTACACCACCCGCAGGCCGCGCGTGTTCAGCCGCAGGCCGAGCTCCACGTCGCTGCCGCAGACCTGGAAGCGCTCGTCGAAGCCGCCAGCCTGCTCGAACACCTCCCGCCGGAGGATGACGCAGGCGCTGGTGACGGACAGCCAGTTGCGCGTCCAGTCCGTGTGCCCGAAGGGCGTGCGAATGGGGCCGTCCGGCAGGCGCCAGAAGGGGTGGCCCGCGAAGCCCGTCATCCCCACCACGACGCCGGCATGCTGCACCGTCCCCTCGGGGAAGAGCAGCTTGCACCCGACGGCGCCCACCTCGGGGCGCTGCGCCTGGGACACGAGCTCACCCAGCCACTCCGGGTCCACGACCTCCATGTCGTTGTTGAGGAAGAGCAGCAGCTCCCCCGTGGCCTGCTTCGCCGCCCAGTTGTTGATGGCCGGGTAGTTGAAGGGATGGTCCCACACCCGCTTCACCAGGCGCGGGTCCACCAACTGCTCCAGCAGGGCGAACGTCTCCGGCTGCGTGCTGTTGTTGGAGACGAGCACCACCTCGTAGTGCGGGTACGCGGTGCGGGCCAGCAGGCTGTCCATCAGGGTGCGGAGCAGGTCCGGCCGGTCCTTGAAGGGGACGATGATGGAGACCTTCGGCGTGCCCCGCACCGGATAGCGGACGCGGTAGTGCCCCGGCGCGACGCTCGTCACCTCGGCGGCTTCACCGCGCCGGGCGAGGTGCTGCTGGAGCGCCCGCACGCCCAGGTCGGCGCCCCCGGCCGGCCGGGGGGAGGGCGCGGCCTCCCGGCGGTGATAGAGCGCTCCCGGTGCGTGGCCGATGTGCTGCGTGGCCTCGCTCAGCCGCAGGGCCAGGTCGTACGACTCGGCGCCGTCGAAGCCCTCGCGCAGCCCCCCCACCTGCTCCAGCAAGGCGCGCCGCGCCACGAGGAAATGGGAGACGTAGTCGACCGAGCGCAGCAGGTCCGGGGACCAGTCCGGCTTGAAGAAGGGCGCCGAGCGGCGTCCCTCCGCATCCACCCGGTCCTCGTCGGTGTAGAGCACGTCCAACTCGGGCCGTGCCGCCAGTTCCAGCGCCACCTCGGCCAGCGCATGGGGCGCGAGCGTGTCGTCCTGGCCGAGGAAGCCCACGAACGAGCCGCGCGCGGCGCCGAGCCCGGCGTTCAGGGCCCGGGCGGCGCCCTCGCCGGCCTTCTGCGTGAGCACCCGCACCCGAGGCTCGCGCGCGGCGGCTTCCTGGAGGAGGCGGGCCAAAGCCGGGGCCGTGCCGCCATCGTCCACCAGCACCCATTCCCAGTCCGGATACACCTGGGCCTGCACGGAGGCGAGGCACGCCCGCACGGAGGCTTCGGACGCGTGGGAGAGCGCGGTGACGAGCGACAGGAGCGGCCGCGACTCCAGACGCGCGAGGGCCTCGCGTGCCGCGTCGATGCGGGCCGGCTCGTGCCGGGCGCACCAGTCCGGATAGTCCTCGAGCGAGGGCGGACGCGGAGGCGGCGTGCGCGTCCCCAGCAGGCTGGCGAGGGCGAGCGAGGCCTCGGCGTTGAAGCGCGCCTGGCGCCGCAGCACCTCGCCCCAGAGGGGCGCCGTCGCGCGAAGGGCCGCGGGCAGCTTCCGCTGCCCCAGGGGCTCGCGGAGCGCGTCCACGGAGGCCACCTGGCGCGAGGCCTCCGCCTCCGTCAGGCGCACCGGCCCGGCCGCGGCGCGCAGGGCGTCCACCATGGCCCGGTTCCACTCCGCCTGCCCCCGGAGGACTTCCTCCAGCACGGGGCCGAGCGCCGAGAGGTAGGAGCGCTTGGCCCAACCCACGAGGGCGCCGGCCACCGCGCTCCGGTGCGAGCGCACCTTCCAGCGCGTCGGGTCCACGAGGGCATCCAGCTGCGTGCCCACCCAGGAGGAAAGGTCGTCTTTCAACCCGAGGCCGCGGTGCACGGACAGGTGCTCCAGCACCTTCACGACGGCGCGGTTGAAGTCACCCTGGGGCCGGAGCATCTCCGTGTGGAAGGGCTCCAGCCCGCCCACGAAGGCCCGCTTGGCGGCCGTTACCGCGCCTCCACCCCGGGCGCGGTGCGAAGGAGGCACGGAGAAGCGGGCGGGGTCCGCCAGCCGCGCGGCTTCCTGAAGGGAGGACAGGCTCTGGCCCCCATCGGGGAGGACGCGGTGGAGTTGCTCCGTCGCGAGGCGCAGCGCGCCCTCCAGCGCGGTGCGCTCGGCGCAGTGCTCGGGCGGACACGGCCGGCGCTGCTCCAGGAGCGTGCGCAGCACGGCCACCATTTGCGCCAAGTCCCCCGGTGCTGCTGCGGCAGGCTCCTGCACTTCGTCAATGAGCTTCTGCCACATGACCCCTCGAGTCTCCGCGAGTTTCCCCAAGACGGCCCACGCTCATCCCACCTCCGCCCGAGCTACCACGTCCTGCCGGAGCGTGCCGCCCACCTGCCCCTCATGGGCCGGCTCCACCACCCACCGATGCGGGGGACGGAACACCCCCTGCTCCTCGAGCGTCGCGGCCACTTCGAAGGTGCAGCGCTCGGTGCGGCTTCCCCGCTCCGCACGCGCCGTCACCACCAGGGCGTAGGTCCCTCCGAGCAGCCCGAGCCGCTCCACCACGAAGCGCACCACGCCCGGAGACGGCAGGCCGGTGAGCGCCACGGCCTCGCGCCGGGTGCTCGTCTCGTACACCACCCGCCCATCCATCGTCTGGAAGGACACCACGAACTCCACGTTCTCCGCGGCGCGCTCCAGCTCGTAGCCAACGCGCACCTCCAGGGCCTGCTCGGGCGCGGGCACCCGCACCTCCTCGCCGCGCCCGTCCGTCAGCCGCACCTGGAGCTGGCGCACGGGCCCTTCGGAGGACTGCGCCACGGCGGGAATCTGCGGCAGCGCCCCGCCACCCTCGGTCAGGGCCGGAGGCGTGAAGACGGTCGACTGGGCCTCGGCGAGGGCCACGGCCTGCCGGTACTCGGCGGCCACCTCCGAGGGGCGCCCCACGCGGCGGATGTAGCCTCCGTCAATCCAGGCCGCCAGGTCGCACCAGCGCTCCACCGCGCCCATGTCGTGCGTGACGAGGACGATGGTCTTCCCCTGCCGCTTGAAGTCCATCATCTTGGCGAGGCTCTTCTTGCTGAAGTGCTCGTCACCCACGGCGAGGATTTCGTCGATGATGAGGATGTCCGGGTCCACGTGCGTGGCCACGGCGAAGGCCAGCCGCATGTACATGCCGCTGGAGTAGGTGCGCACCGGCTCGTCGATGAACTCGCCCAGCTCGCTGAAGGCGATGATGTCGTTCATGCGCGCCTTCACCTCCGCGCGCGACATGCCGAGGATGATGCCGTTGATGAGGATGTTCTCCCGCCCGGAGAAGTCCGGGTGGAAGCCGGCCCCCAGGTCCAGCAGCGCGGAGATGCGACCGTTTATCTCCATGCTGCCGGAGGTGGGGGCGTAGATGCCGGTGATGAGCTTGAGCAGCGTGCTCTTGCCCGAGCCATTGCGCCCGATGATGCCGACGGTGCTGCCCTTGGGGATGGTGAGGTCGATGCCGCGCAGGGCGGTGATGAGCCCCGCTTCCCTGGGCTGGCGTTGACCGCGCAGCCAGCGCAGCAGCTCGGATTTGAACGTCGTGTACTCGCCCCGGATGGTCCGCTTCCGGAAGCTCTTCACGACATTCCGCATGACGATGGCGTCCATGGATTCCTGCATGACGGCGACCTAGATGGACTCCGCGAACTCTTCGCGGCGCGCTTCGAAAATCATCGAGGCGCCCCACAGCAGGAGCACCGAGAACACGCCCACCCCGAGGAGCGGCGCGGCCTCCGGGAGACGGTGCTCGTAGAAGATGGCCTGGTACGAGGTGATGAGGCTCACCATGGGGTTGAGCGTCGTCACCAGCGTGCGCAGGCGCTCGTCCTGGATGCTGCTGAGCCGGAACAACACGGGCGTACAGAAGAACCACATCGTGAGCAGGTTGCTGACGATGTGCTGCAAATCCCGGAAGGTGACGTTGATGGCGGCCAGGATGTACGTGAGCGCCATCGTGAAGATGAGCTGGATGACCACCAGCACCGGGAAGACGATGATGTGCCACGTCGGCCACTGGCTGTAGAAGAAGCCCAGCGCCAGCATCAACGGGAGGGAGAGCAGGTAGTTGCAGAGGTTGGTGACCACCACCGTGGTGGGAAGCACCTGCGCCGGGAAGCGCACCTTCGTCATCAAATCACGCCGGTCGCTGATGGCACTCGCCCCGCCGCTGAGGGACGTGGAGAACCAGAGCCACGGCAGCAGGCCGACGAACATGAAGTAGGCGTAGTTCTCCGTGTTCTGCCGCATGACCACGGTGAACAGCAGCGCGTACACGAGCATGTGCAGTGTCGGGTTCAGGAAGGTCCACAAGAACCCCAGAATCGAGCCGCGATAGCGCGCCTTCAGCTCTCGCTGGACGAGGCTGAGCAGCAGGCCCCGGTACTGATACAGCTCACGGACGAGGCGAATCATGTGGGGGCCTTCATATAGCAGTGACAAGGGCGAGCGCGAGGAAGCGAGGCGGCCCCGCCACCCTCACGCCAGAGCGAAGGCCCGGCCGCCTGCTCAGGAGGCGGGCATGCGTGCGCACGCCCGCGGAAAAACAAAAAGGCCTCCTGGTTTCCCAGGAGGCCTTTGGATTGGAGCGGGAAAAGGGATTTGAACCCTCGACCCTCGCCTTGGCAAGGCGATGCTCTACCGCTGAGCTATTCCCGCATCAGGAAGTTCAAATTGGAGCGGGAAAAGGGATTTGAACCCTCGACCCTCGCCTTGGCAAGGCGATGCTCTACCGCTGAGCTATTCCCGCGATTTGAACTTGCTTCCTGCTGACTTCCGGCTTCGTGGTGCGGCAGGCCGAAAGCGAAGGGGGGTATACAAAGCCGTGTCTGGCCCGTCAAACACTTTTCGCGCCGGTGGGCTCGCCTCCACGCTTCGCGAGCATGGCGAGGAACGCCCGGAAATAGACAACGGCGCTCCAGACGGAGAAGGCGCCCGACAGGTAGACGAGCACCTTGCCCACGAGGTTGTAGTCCACGGGCACCGACATGGAGCCGAGCTCCAGCGGATGCACGTAGTGGACGCAGAGTGAAATGATGCCCACGAGCTGGAGGGACGTCTTCCACTTCCCCTCCTGTCCCGCGGCGATGACCATGCCCTCGCTGGCGGCGATGGTGCGCAGGCCGCTGACGATGAGCTCGCGCGCGAGCAGGACGATGACGACCCACGCGGCGATGCGCCCCAGGCGGACCATCATGACGAGGGCCGCCATGGCGATGAGCTTGTCGGCGAGCGGGTCCATGAACTTGCCGACGACGGTGATGAGGTTCCACTTGCGCGCCAGGTAGCCGTCGATCACGTCGGTGATGGAGGCCACGGCGAAGACGAGCCCCGCCCAGAGGGAGTTGAGGGGGTCCGCGTCGTAGGTGAGCCAGACGAAGAGCGGGATGAGGAAGATGCGCCCCAGCGTGAGCATGTTGGGCAGGTTCCAGAACTCCTGCACCAACACGCTGGGCTTGCGCTCCGCACGGCGGCGCTCCCGCTCCTCGCGCTTCAGCTTCTTCCGGGTCGCTCGGTCCGAGGCCATGGCACGCACCTTCTAGCGGACACCGAGGGCGATGAGGGCAAAACCTTCACCGCCCAACTCCACCGCCGTGCGGAGCACCTCGCCCGTGGGGGACTTGAGCAGGGGCACCACGCGAGGCGTGAGGTTGCCCTGCCAGCCCACCAGGTGCGTCAGCGGCACCGTCACCGAGCCCGACTGCCCCACCGGCACCGAGCGCAGCGGCCCGGGCAGGCTCAACAGCACCCTCCCCTGCCCGCGCAGGTGCACGAGGTCCAGGTCCGGGGCGATGTCCGACGGCACGCGTCCGTTCTCGAACATCACCGGCTCCTCGAAGGCGAAGACGCACTCGTCGCGGAAGTAGGCGGAGTCCTCGCCCAGGTCCACCGCGAGGAAGGTGCGCTTGTCGGAAGGCTCCACGTAGAGGATGCCCCGGCCCTTCGCGCGCACCATGCGCGCCGCGCCCTCGCCGAAGGACTTGTCGGTGGCCCGGCCGCGGAAGCGCTTCATCTCTGGCTGGAAGGAGAGCTGGCCGCTGAGGGCCACGAGCCCGTCCAGCCGCGTCAGCAGCTCGCCGTCCACCGCCACGGAGAAGCTGCCCTCGCCGAGGAGGAAGGGATGTGCGGCGTCCGCTCCGGCCAGCGCGATGGCCGGAGCGAGGACCGCCAGCGGCGGCACGGTGGCGCCCGTGGGTTCCGCCGCGCCTCCGGGGCCGGCCTCGGTCGAAGGGGCGCCAGTCCCAGCGGCGGGGGCTCCCGCGATGGCCGCTCCCACCGGGGCGGAAGGAATCCCGGAGAGCGTCGCTCCCGAGGCCGTCGGGGCGGAGCGCATGCCGGAGATCGCGGCGCCCGAGGCTGCGGGAACGGACGATGTAGCGGAGACGGCCGCGCCCGAGGCCGACGGTGCGGAGGACGTGGCGGAGACCGCCGCACCTGTGGCCGCCGGAACGGAAGACGTGGCGGAGACGGCCTTGCCCGAGGCGGCTGACGCAGCAGTCGGGCCCGCGTCCGTGGCCCTGGGCACCATGCCAGCGGGCTTCGCCGCGGCGGCGCGCGCGAGCTGCAGCCGGGTCAGCGGCACCGGAGTCAACGGCACGCTCGCGGCGAGCGCGGCGGAGGTCTCATCGAAGGCGGACTCCGGTGGCGACTCGTGCTGCGCCTCCATCGCCAGCTCCTCCGCGTCCTCGGGCGTCGCGGTGAGCACCGGCATCTCCGTCCCACCCGACGACAGGGCGCTCGGCCCCTCGTCCTCGGCGAGGCGGATCTCCTCCTCTTCCGGCTCCCGTGCCGCGGGCGCAGGGGCCGCCGGCTTCGCCTTCGCGTCCAGCCCGGGCTGCGCGCGCGGAGGCTCGGCGGCGACAGGCTCTCCGCCCTGCTCGCTGCCTTCCAGCTCGGCGAAGCCACGCGCCCTCGCGGGCTGCACGGGCGCGGGCCGTGAGTAGCCCTCGCCGGCAATCGCGCGCGTCATCTTCTCCGCCATGGCGTCGCTGCCAGCGAGGAGGAAGTGCTCGCGCGCGCGGCCGTACTCGCCCATCTGCGCGAGCGTCAGGCCCAGGTAGTTCTGCGCCTTCTGGTGCTCGGGGGCGAGGTCCGTGGCCGTCTCGAACTCGCGCGCGGCGCGCTGGAGCGCGTTCGTCTTCAGGTACACGAGCCCCAGGTTGACCCGTAGCGTCGGGTCCACCGGGTTGTCGCGTACCAGCATCTCGTACAGCTCCGCCGCCCGGTCGAACATGCCGAGCTTGAAGTAGCAGAGGCCCAACAGGTTCTGCGCCTTCTCCTGGCGAGGTTGGAGCTGGTGGGCGCGCTCCAGGAACTCCTTCGCCTCGATGACCTTGCCGGCGGCCAGCAGCTCGCCACCGCGGTAGAGCTGTTGGAGGTACTCGTCGTCAGCGGGGCTCGTCTCCCCCCGCCCCTTCGCGCGCGTCGTCATTCTGGGATGTGGGCTCGCGGGGACCGCTCTCGTCGGTCCGCTCGCGCTCCTTGTAGTGGAAGTAGAGCTGGAGCACCTTGCGCACGTACCCCTGCGTCTCCTCGTAGGGAGGCACCTTGCCGCCGTAGCGCCTCACCGCCTCGGGGCCGGCGTTGTACGCGGCAATCATCTTCACCATGTCGCCGTCGAACATGTTGGCGAGCACGCGCAGGTAGCGCACGCCGCCCTCGATGTTGTCGCGCTCGTCGAAGATGTCCTTCACGTACATGTCCGACGCCGTGGCCGGCATGAGCTGCATCAGCCCGCTGGCGCCCTTGTTGCTGAGCGCGTTGGGGTTGAAGTTGCTCTCGGTGTGCATGATGGCGCGCACCAGCGCCGTCGGAATCCGGTAGCGCTGCGCCGCGGCCGCGATGTGCGGGTCCAGCTCCGGCGGCGTCTTCTTGCGCCCCACCACGGGCGCCGACTTGGTGGGGGCCGGCGTGAAGGAACCCTTGAGCTGCTTCGCCTTCTTGGCGCCGGAGGGCGGGACGTTCGTATAGACGATGGTCCCGTCCTTCTCGACGTAGCGATAGATGGACTCGGCCGCCCCCGCCGTCAGCGGCAGGCCCAGCAGGAGGGCGGTTGCGAGGAGCGCGGAAAGGGCACGCATATCGGCAGCCCTCAACCTTAGACAAGCGCCGGAAAGTCCTCAAGAAAACGCCTTGTTTCCAGCACTTACAGCCATTAAGGCTGTCCACCATGCCCCATCGGTTCGACTTTCTCGTCCTCGGCAGCGGCGTGGCGGGTCTCTCGTTCGCCCTCCAGGCAGCCCGGCACGGCACGGTGGCCGTCCTCGCGAAGCGGGAGCGGGGTGAGAGCAACACCGCCTATGCGCAGGGTGGCATCGCCAGCGTGCTCGCCCCCACGGACAGCTTCGACGCCCACATCCAGGACACCCTGGTGGCCGGCGCGGGCCTGTGCCACCAGGACGCGGTGGAAGTCACGGTGAAGGAAGGTCCCGCGCGCGTGCGTGAGCTCGTGCAGTTGGGCGCGGACTTCAACAAGCATGTCTCCGGCGAGTTCGACCTGACGCGCGAGGGCGGCCACTCCGCGCGGCGCATCATCCACGCCGGGGACATCACCGGCCGCGAGGTGCAGCGCGCGCTGCTGGCCGCGTGTGACGACACGCCCAACATCACCTTCTTCGCGCACACGGCCGCCATCGACCTCATCCTGGACCGGCGCACGCCGAACCCGGGCGCCCACCGGTGCCTGGGCGCGTACGCGCTGCTGGACAACGGCAGCATCGAGCGCTTCCTGGCCAAGGTGACGGTGCTGGCCACCGGCGGCGCGGGCAAGGTGTACCTCTACACGTCCAACCCGGACGTGGCCACGGGCGACGGCGTCGCCATGGCGTACCGCGCGGGCGCGCGGGTGGCGAACATGGAGTTCTACCAGTTCCACCCCACCTGCCTGTACCACCCGGAGGCCAAGAGCTTCCTCATCAGCGAGGCGCTGCGCGGCGAGGGCGGCAAGCTGCGCCTCAAGGGCGGCGCTACCTTCATGGAGCGCTACCACCCCATGGGCGCGCTCGCCCCGCGCGACGTGGTGGCGCGCGCCATCGACGCGGAGATGAAGCGCACCGGCGACGAGTGCGTGTACCTGGACATGACGCACCTGGGCCGCGCCTTCCTCACCGAGCGCTTCCCCAACATCTACGCCACCTGCAAGGCCTTCAACATCGACATGGCGGTGCAGCCCATCCCCGTGGTGCCCGCGGCCCACTACCAGTGCGGCGGCGTCGTCACGGATTTGGACGGGCGCACCAGCGTGCCGGGGCTCTACGCCATCGGCGAGGTGGCCTGCACCGGCCTGCACGGCGCCAACCGGCTCGCGTCCAACTCGCTGCTGGAGGGGCTGGTGTTCGGCCACCGCGCGGTGAAGGTGGCGACGGAGGAGATGGCCGGCCTGCCCGTGCGCGCCGAGGACCCGCCGGCCTGGGACGCGGGCAGCGCGGTGGAGTCCGACGAGAGCGTCGTCGTCAGCCACAACTGGGACGAGATTCGCCGACTCATGTGGAACTACGTGGGCATCGTCCGCACGGACAAGCGGCTGATGCGAGCGCGGCGCCGGCTGGAGCTGTTGCGCGAGGAGATTCGCGACTACTACTGGCACTTCAAGGTGACTCGCGACGTCATCGAGCTGCGCAACATCGCCGAGGTGGCCTACCTCATCGTCGACTGCGCCAGCCGCCGCAAGGAGAGCCGCGGCCTGCACTTCACGCTCGACTACCCGCACACCGACGACCACCACTGGCTGCGCGACACCGTCCTCTCCCGGGAGCTGTGAGCGACCATGGGGTCCCGCTCGCGCGGCAGCATCCTGGATTCGCTCCCTGGCCCTGGCGGCCCCGGTGACGGGGACGGCGGGCCACCTCCGCATGGTGGGCCTCCTCCTCCGGAAGCGCCACCTCCGCCGCCGGCGGGCCCCCTGCCCCGCCCTTGGGTGAGCCAGGCTCTCCTCGTCGTCGCGGTGGCGCTCTTCGTGGCGGAGCGATTCCTCCCGTTGTCGCAGTACATCGTCGTGGACGGCGTGCGGGTGGGCCGGCTGCCCCCGCTGGGGCTGTACGGGCCCGCCGTGCAGGCCGGGCAGTACTGGCGGCTGGTGGGCGCGGTGTTCGAGCACGGTGGCCTGCTGCACCTCGTCTTCAACATGTCCGTGGTGGTGACGCTCGGCTTCACGCTGGAGCGCGGCATCGGCAGCCTGCGCTTCCTGGGGCTGTCGCTCGTCGCCGCGCTGGGGGCGTCCACGTTCTCGCTCCTCTTCGACTTCGACGTCCCCACGGTGGGCGCGTCGGGGATGATTCTGGGGTGGGCGGGCGCCATGCTCCCCATCTCCACGCAGCAGGGCCGCAGGGAGCTGTTCATCTGGCTGGCGCAGGTGGCCGTGCTGAGCTTCCTGCCCTTCGTGAGCTGGTCCGGCCACCTCGGCGGCTTCCTCTTCGGACTGCCGTGCGGGCTGGCCCTGCGCATGGGACGCCGGGTGTATGCGCGCGCCCTGCCCATCCTCCTCTTCCTCAGCGTGGTGGTGGCCGTCGTCGCGGCCCACCCCGAGCGCCGTGGGGGCCTCTGACATGGAAGTGAAGAGCGTCTGTGTGTTCTGCGGCTCGCGCCCCGGCGCGCGGCCCGAGTACGTCGAGGCCGCCACGCGCATGGGGGCGGAGCTGGCCCGGCGTGGCCTGACGCTCGTCTACGGCGGCGCCAGCGTGGGCGTCATGGGCGCGGTGGCGGACGCCGCGCTGTCCGCGGGCGGCAGCGTGGTGGGCATCATCCCCGGCTTCATGGGGCCGAAGGAGATTGCCCACAAGGGCCTCACCGAGCTGCACACCGTGGGCTCCATGCACGAGCGCAAGGCGCTGATGGCGGAGCGCTCGGACGCCTTCGTCGCTCTGCCCGGCGGCTTCGGCACGCTGGACGAGCTCTTCGAAATCGTCACCTGGGCCCAGCTCGGCCTGCACCGCAAGCCCATGGGGCTGTTGGACACGCGGGGCTACTTCCAGCCGCTCGTGGCCATGGCCCGGCACATGGCGCAGGAGGGCTTCGTCCCGGAGGCGCAGGCCGTGCCCTTCGCGGTGAGCGCCTCGCCGTCGGTGCTGGTGGACCGGCTGCTGGCCGGCCCCACCCTGCCGCCCGTGGAGAAGTGGCTGAGGCGCGGCAACCAGACGTGAGGCCCCACGGGGCCCCTTCGTCCGGCGGCTACTCCGCGGCCACCACCATCTCGGCCTTGCCCAGCGACGAGGCCACGCGCAGCGTCACCTGCTTCGTCCCGGGAGGAATGACGGGGTCCCCGTTGGACAGCGTCTTGGGGAACTCCACCTTCCAGCCCACCCAGAAGACGCCCGTGTACGGGTAGTACGCCCGCATGTCGAGGTCCACGCGCCCCAGCCGGAGGACGCGCGAGGGCGTCACCTCACCCGAGGGCGTCACCAGCGCGATGTGCCACATGGGGGGCTTCTGGTCGAAGTAGCCGTAGCGGTACTCGTTGAGGTGCACGCCGAGGAAGAACTCGTTCACCTTCTCGGCGTCGGTGCGCTCCTGCGCGAGCATCTTCTCCAGCGTGTTGGCCGGCAGCGCCTGGAAGGCCGCCTGGCGGCGCGCCCGCGCCTCGCGGAAGGAAGGCGTCTGCAGGGTGGCCCCCGCGAAGAGGCGCGTGTCGAAGCCGTCGTAGATTTCGTCCCGGCCCGAGTACTTCGCCAGAATCGCCCGGTAGGCCTCCTCGGCCTGCTCGTCGGGAAGTGTCGGTGCCTGCTCTCCGACGGCGGGCGGCGTGGTGACACAGCCGCCCAGAAGGGTCAGCAGCGCCACCATGACAAACGGCTTCCTCACGGGATGAAGTCCTTGCGGGTGAAGAGGGTGAACAGCTTGTGGCCGGCGGCTTCCACCGCCTCGCGCCCCCCCTCCAGCCGGTCCACCAGCGCGAAGGCGCCGAGCACCTCGAGGCCTTCCACCCGGGCGCGCTCAATCGCCTTCAGCGTGGAGGCTCCCGTGGTGACGACGTCCTCGACGATGGCCACCGGTGCGCCCTTCGGCATGCCGCTGAGGCCCTCAATCCACTGGCCGGTGCCGTGGCCCTTGGGCTCCTTGCGGACGATGAAGGCGGCGAGCGGGTGGCCGGAGAGGTAGCCGGTGAGGCTCACCGCCGAGGCCAGCGGGTCCGCGCCCAGCGTCAGGCCGCCCACGCCCACCGCGGAGGGCGCCTCGCGGCGGATGGACTCCAGCAGCAGGCGGCCGATGAGGAAGTGCCCCTCGGCGAGCAGCGCCGTGCGCTTGCAGTCGATGTAGAAGTCCGACTCCTTGCCGGACGAGAGCACCACGCGCCGCCGCTCGAAGGAGCGCTCCGTGAGCAGCTCCAGCAGCCGGGCACGGTCGCGCGCGAGCGGTTCCGCCATGGTCTACAAACCCTCCAGGTAAGCCACCAGCTCCGACGAGTACCGCAACTGCATCAGGAGCTCCGCCTTGCGCGAGTCGTCCAGCGCGGCGAACACGTCCGCCAGCAGCGAGAGGTCCTGGTTGATGGCCCCGAGCCGCTGCGACACGTCCGCGGCCAGCTCGTCGGCATCGATTTCCTCTTCCACGCCCTCGGGCGCCAGCGTGTCCTCCGTGGCCAGCGCCTTCTCCAGCATGTCGCGCACGGCGGCGCTCAGCCGGCCCTGCGACGCCAGCTCCTCGCGCTTGGCCTCCAGCACCTCCGGCTCCACCGGAGTGGCGTGGATGGCCTCCGCCAGGGACATGAGGAGCGCGTCCTCGTCCGAGAGGCTCGTGTGCACGCGCGCCTGCACCGCGTCCCGCTTCAGGAAGCGCAGCGCGGCCACGCGCCGGAAGCCGCAGACGAGCTGGTAGCGGTCCTCGCCGGCCGGACGCACGTCCACCGGGAAGAGCTGCCCCAGCCGCGCGATGTCCGTGGCCAGCCCGGACACGTCACCCTCCGGACGCAGGCGGAACGTGGTGTCCTCCTGCAGCTTCTCCAACGGCATCAGCACCAAAGTCACCCGTCCGGCCAGGCGCTCCTCGGGCGCGGACAGCTCCTCCGGCAGCTCGCCCTCGTCGGTCTCCTGCTCGGACTCGTCCTCCGTCGCCACCTCGGACTCCTCACCCTGCTCGGAAACGCCCTGTGCAGCAACCTCGGCTCCGGGCTCGCCACCCGGCGAGGGGGCACCCGCCTCCGCCGGAGCTGCCTGGGAAGGCTCACCACCCTCGGCACGGTGCTCACCGGGCGCGGTGCCGCCTTCGGCTTGCTGCCCGCCCTCCGGCCCGCCCGCAGCATGTTGCTCGCCGTGCTGGCCACCCTCGGAGGGGTGACCTCCGCCATTGTGCTGAGGCCCTCCCTCGGCGCGGTGCTCGCCGGGCGTTCCCTCACCAGGGCCACCCTCCGAGCGCGACTGACCCTCGGTGTGCTCGGAAGACTGAGAGCCACCCTCGGGCGAAGTCCCCGGCATCCCTTCCTGACCGTCAACCCTGTGCTCGGCGTCCATGGCGGCACCCCTGGTCTGCCCACCCCCGCGCCACCGCATGCCGATGGCGCGGGTGGTGTGCTCTAGCGGGCCTTCTTCTTCAGTACGACCTTCTTCTTAGCACCAGCACCCAACACGGGAGGCGTTGGCGGCTCGCCACCAGACGCCTGCTCGGCGGGCGCGGGCGGCGGACGCGGGGCCTCCACGCGCGTGGGCGGCGGAGGCGGGGGCGTCGGCTTGCCCGCCGGACGGGCCGGCGGTGCGGGCGGAGCGGCGGCCGGGCGCGTGGTGGCGGCCGGAGCCGGACGCGCGGGCGGAGGCGGCGGCGCGGGACGCGCGGCCGGAGTGGCCGGACGCGCCGGAGTGGTGGGACGCGCGAGCGCCGTCGTCGTCGGACGCGCCACCGTGGGGCGCTCCGCCGGCAGACGGCCCGGCTCCACGTCGCCCATGTCCACGCGGCCGCGGAAGCTGGCGCCGTCCACGATGATGACGCGCGGGGCGTGGATGTCGCCCACCATGCGGCCCTCGCGGGTGAGCTCCACGCTCTCCGTGGCGTTGATGTTGCCCACCACCACGCCGCTGACGATGGCGTTCTTCACCGCCACGTTCGCCTTCACCACGCCCGAGGGCTCCACGATGAGCGTCCGGCTGAGCGTCAGCTCACCCTCGACGCGTCCTCGGACGGTGAGGTCCTCGTCACCGGTCAACCGACCGCTGATGAGGATGGAAGGCCCCACCACGGTGTTGTTGACCTGGCTACTGCCTGAGAGCTCCTTCGCGGTGGCCACGAATCAGCGCTCCTTCATGTCCATGTCGACGTTGCCCTTGAAGGAGGCACCGTCGGCAATGAGGATGCGTGGCGCCTTGATGTCGCCCACCACGCGGCAGTCCGTCTTCAGCTCGACCTTGTCGCTGGCGACGATGTTGCCCGTCACCCGGCCGGCGATCTCCACGTTCTGCGTTTCGATGTCCGCTTCGACGACGCCGCTGCCCTCGACGTAGAGGCTCTCCTTGAGGGAGATCTTCCCCTTCACGGTGCCCTGGATGACCAGGTCCTCGTCTCCGGAGATTTCCCCGTCGATGACGATGCTCGAGCCGATAACCGTATTCGCCATGAGTGTTGTCCGCCCCTCTCGAAAGGTGTGTGCCGTGCCGCGCGCGGCGTGAGTCTCAGATGTCGTCCGGCAACTTCACGTCCATCTCGATGGAGCCGTTGAACACGGCCCCGTCCTCGATGACGACGCGCGGTGCCTTGATGTCGCCCGCCACCTTGGCCGAGGCGTTGATGGCCACCCGGGTCGAGGCGTCGATGTTGCCGCTCGCCTCGCCGTTGATGGTCAACTCCTCGGCTCGGATGTCGGCCTGCACCTTCCCGGTGCTCTCGATGGTGAGGTGGTTCTTGAGGGCAATCTGCCCCTCCACCCGGCCCTCGATGACCAGGTCCCCACCTCCCGTGAGGTTGCCTTTGATGACAATGCCCTTGCCGATGATGCCCGTCTCACCCGTTGCCATGCGGTGACCTCACCCAGCGCCAGCTCCGCCGTAGGAGCCGGGCGCCCTGATTATGTCAGAGATGCGTGGAGATCCAGCCGGAGATATCCCGGAACACCTCCGCCCGCCCCACCTCGTTGAGCGGCTCGTGGCGCATGCCGGGATACTCCTTGAACTTCTTGTCCGTCGAGCCCGCCGTCTCGAAGAAGACCCGAGCTGCCGCCGGTGCGGCCACGCCATCCGCCGCGCCGCACAGCACGAACAGCGGGGCTTGAATCTTCGACGCCAGCAGCATCGCCTCGGCCTGGGCCTTGGTGGACTCCAGGAACCAGCGAGGCGTGACGATGCGCAGGTAGAGCGGGTCCTCGCGGGCGGCGCGCTGCACCTCCGGGTCCTGACTCAGGTCCTCCGGCGTCAGCTCCGTCTTCAGGGGCAGCCACGGCACCAGCTTCCCCACCGCGCGTGCGGCCATGAGCTTCATGGCCGGAGGCGTAATCGCCAGCTTGAGGTAGGGCGCGGACAGCACCACTCCGGACAGCCCCTCCACCTTGCGCTCACCCAGCCACTTCACGGCCATCAGCCCGCCGTGGCTGTGGGCCAGCATGAAGACCTTCTTGCCGCCCGCGTCCTTGCGCACGCGCTCCCAGAAGACCTCGAGGTCGTCCACGAAGTGCGACCACACCTCGCTGTAGCCCCGGCGCCCGTCCGCGCGGCCATGGCCCCGGTAGTCGAAGCCGTGCACCGCGAAGCCGTCCGCGAGCAGCGCGTCCGCGACATACCCGTAGCGGCCGAAGTGGTCCCCGTAGCCGTGCACCACGGCCACGTGCGCGCGCGGCTCCCCATCCGGGAGGCTGGACTTCCAGAAGAGCCGGGTGCCATCCCTGCCGCTGAAGAAGCCCTCGTCATGACGCGCCATAGGCGCATCAACTTAGCGGCCCGACGAACGCGTGGGTAGCGCCTTGAGCTTGCGCTCCAACACGGCGCGCTGTCCGGGGGGCTCCGCGGACTCAGGGTCCAGCTCCAGCACGTCCAGGGCGCGGCGCCACGCCCCGGCGGCCTCTTCGCTCCGAGAGGCCCGCTGGTACGCATCTCCCAGGTGCTCGAGGATGACGGGCTCGTCCGGGGACAGCAGGGACGCCCGCTCCAGCGCATCCACCGCGCGCTGGTACTCGCCGCGCCGGAAGTACACCCACCCCAGCGAGTCCAGGAAGGCACCGGTGTCCGGGTGCAGCTCCAGCGCGCGCCGCACCTTCCGCTCGGCCTCGTCCAAATCCCGGCCCGCCTGCGCGAGGAGATAGCCCAGGAAGTTCAGCGCGGAGGCGTGGTCCGGTGCCACCTCCAGCACCGCCCGCATGCGCGCCAGCGCGCCGTCCAGGTCGCCCTGGCGCTCGTAGGCCGCGCCCAGCACGTACAGGAGCTCCTCGTCCCGGGGGCTCTTCGCCACCACGTCGCCGAGGAAGGCCAGCGCCTCCTTCCCCCGGCCCTGCCGCTGGAGGGTGGCGGCCAGCGCGTCGTACAGCGCGGCGGAGGGCCCGGTGGAGAGCCCCTCCTTCAGCACCGCTTCCGCCCGGGCGGGTGCCCCACTCCGCTCCAGCGCGCGGGCGTACTGCGTGCGCACCTCCACGTCCTCGGGCGCGTCCTGGAGGGCGGCCTTGAGCAGCGCGAGGGCGCGCGGGTGGGCGCCGGCGAGCGACAGGCAGCGGGCGCGGCGCACGCGGGCGTCGGCGAACACGTCGGAGCTCTCGGGCACCGCGCCGAAGGCGTCCGCCGCCTCCTGGAAGCGGCGCATCCGCTCCTGCACCAGTCCCGCGTAGTAGGCCAGCCGGGGCTCCTCCGTCCCCGTCCTGCGGGCCGCCTCCAGCACCTCGGCGGCGGCGGATGGCTCGCGCGCGGCGAGGAAGCTGAAGGCCACGCGCACCACCGTCTCCGGCTCGCCGGACAGCGACAGCAGCCGGTCGAAGTACGCCCGCGCCCGCACCACGGAGCCGGCCTTGAGCGCGGCGCGGCCCGCGGCCAGCAGCACCTCCTGGCTGTCCGGGTCTCGCTGCAGGGCGCTCGCGAGGGCGTTTTCGGCCTCGGTGGGGCGGCCCGTCTCGTCGTACAGCTTCGCCAGCGCGGACAGCACCTCCACGTCGCCTGGATCTCTCCGGCTGGCCTCCACCAGCAGGCGCTCTGCGCGGGGGGTGTCGCCGCGCTCGGCCAGGGCCAGGCCCAGGCGCCGGTAGCCAGAGGCCTCGCCGGGCAGTGCCACGGCCAGCGCCTCCACCACCTTCACCGCCTCGTCGGGCGCGCCGGCCTCCAGGTGGAGCTGCGTCAACACGAGGTAGGCCTCGGGCTCGCGCGGCTTGAGGGCCACCGCGCGCCGCAGGTGCATGCGCGCGCGGGTGAAGCGGCCGGACTCCAGCAGCACGCGCCCCATCAGCACATGCGCCGGGTAGTACGCCGGAGAGCGCTCCACCGCCTTGCGCAGCTCGCGCTCGGCCTTCTCCAAATCCCCCAGCCGCGCGTACTCCTCCGCCAGCCGGGTGAGCAGCAGCGGGTGCCCGTCATCCGTGGCCAGCGCCAGGCGCAGCGCGTCCGCCGCGCCCCGGTGGTCCCCGGCGTAGTGCGAGAGCCGCGACTGGAGGTAGTTCGAGTAGCTGGCGGAGGACGAGAAGCCCTCGTCATCCGAGGCCGCCGCGTCCATGGCCTCGCGCATGGCCTCGCGGTCCACGCGTGGGCGCTTGGACGCGGGGGCCGCGACGGCCCCCTGCGCCACGAGGGCACCCAGCAGCACGGAAGCGAGGAAGCGGGCGGGGCTCACGCGAGGAGTCTAGCGCGGCCCCGTCATCCGTGCAGGCCGGCCGTCAGTTCTCCTCCGGCGGCGGGGCGCCCAGCTTCTCCAGCAGCTTCTCCACCGGGTCGCTGTCCTGGCTCACGTCCGCCACCGCGGAGCGGTACTCGGTGTCCGTGGCCTTCTCCACGTCCGGCAGCATGCGGCTGATGACGTTGCGCGCGGCCTCCGCCTGGCACTCGGGGAGGATGACGGCGAAGACGCCCTCGCCCAGGTGGGAGATGGCATCCGGGTGGCGCACCCGCTTGCGCATGATGTCCGCGATGCTGGCGGGCAGAGACTCCACGGGCCTGTCGGGCCGCAGCACCGCGAGGCTGAGCGCGCGGTGGAAGCGGCGGCTGCGGGCCACCTCCTGCTCCAGCCGCAGCAGCAGGCCGCGCCGGTCATGCAGGCCGGTGACGGGGTCGCTGCCGGTGCGGCGCTGCAGGGCGCTGGCGCGCTCCTTCTCCTGCTGCTCGCGCTCGCCCTGGCGCAGCTTGAGGGCGCGCTCGGTGCGGTTGAGGAGCTCCACCGCGTTGAACGGCTTGCTCATGTAGTCCACCGCGCCCAGGTTGAGCGAGCGGACCTTCTCCGCCACGCCCTGGTGGGCGGACAGGAGGATGACGGGGATGTGGGCCGTGTCCGACGAGGACTTGAGCGCCATGGCCGCGTCCAGGCCGTCCAGCTTGGGCAGGAACACGTCCATGACGACGAGGTCCGGCCGCTGCGCGCGCGCCTTGGCCAGGCCCTCCGCGCCGTCGCGCGCCACCTCCACCCGGTACTTCGAGCGCAGCACCTCGGAGAGCACCGCGGCGATTTCCGGCTCGTCCTCCACCACCAGCACGCGCGGCTGCTCCTGCGGAGAGGTGGCGGGCACCTGCGGCCTCGGGTTGCGCGGCGCCTCCTGCGCCAGCGGCAGCGTGAAGACGAAGATACAGCCCTTGTCCTTCGGGCTCTCCGCCCAGATTTCGCCGCCGTGCAGCTCGACGAACTCCTTGCAGATGGCGAGCCCCAGCCCCGTGCCCTTGCCGCCGTGACGGTAGCGGTCGAAGACGAGGTGCAGCTCGTCCGGGGGAATGCCCACGCCGTCGTCCTGCACGCACACCTTGGCCGCGTCGCCGTCCGGGCGCGCCAGCCGCTGCGTGCTCACCACCACCTCGCCGTCCTGCGCGGCGTGGTGGATGGCGTTGGTGATGAGGTTCTGCAGCACCTCGTGCAGCTTCACCTCGTCGCCGATGAGCATCAGGCTGTCCGGGCACTCCGCGCGCAGCGACACGCCGCGGTCGGCCGCCAGGATTTCCAGCTCGTTGACCGCGTCGCGGCACAGCTGCGCCACGTCCAGCACGCGCGGTTCGATGGACAGCCGCGCCGCCTCGCCCTTGCCCTTCTCCAGGAGCGACTCGACGAGCCCGAGGATCTTCTTGCCCTGGCGGATCATCGCCTCGGCGGACTGCTTCTGCTGGGCCTCCAGCGGGCCCTCCAGCAGCAGGCGGCCATGGCCCAGCAGCACCTGGAGCGGCGCGCGCAAGTCGTGGCTGCAGACGGCGATGATTTCGTCCTTGAGGCGGTTGAGCTCCTTGAGGCGGCGGTTGGCGTCGTTCAGCTCCTGGTAGCGCTGCACGTACGCCAGCTCCAGGTCCTCGCGCTTCTTCTTCACCGCCGTGTGCAGGCGCGCGTTGCGGATGGAGTTGGCCAGCACGCCCGCCACCGCCTGGGCGAACTCCTGCTCGTCGCGGCCGAAGGACGCTTCCACCCGAGACACGCGCAGGAAGAGCGCGCCCAGCAGGTCGTCCTGGCAGATGAGCGGCTGCACGAGGATGGACCTCACGCCCAGCGGCATGATGGAGGTGCGTACCTCCGCCATCAGCGGATCTCTCTGCGCCTCTTCAATCAGCACCGGCTGCCGCGTCTCCAGCGCGCGGCGCAATTCCGGGTAGCGGGCCACCTCGATGTCCAGCTCGACGAGGCTCGGGTCCTCCTGGGTGGCCACCACGCGCGCGGTGCGGGCATGGCTGCCCTCCACCAGCACCACGGAGCAGCGGTCCGTCCCGGTGACGCGGCCCACCTTGTCCACGGCGATGCGGAGGATTTCCTCCAGCTCCAGCGAGCTGGTGGCCGCCTGGGTGATTTCCAGCAGCATCCCCATGCGCATCCGGATGCGCTCTTCCCGGTCACGCAGACGGCTCGTGCGCAGCGCCGACTCCAGCCGCGGCACCACCTCGTCCGCGCTGCGAATCACATCGTCCACTGGTAGACGTTTGATGGCCTCGGAGGAACGTGTACGCCCCAGGTCCACCAGCACCGGCAGCCGCTGCAGGCGCTCCACCTTGCGCAGCGACTCCAGCATCTCCGCCGCCCGCTTCGCCGTCATCGACAGCAGCACGACCTCGGGCTGGAGCACCTCGGCCGCCTGGGCCAGGCCGCTCTCCTTGTCCGCCGCCGCGCACTGGTAGCCGCTCGCCGTGAGCCGCTCCATGAGCGCGTCTCCCGCCTCCTTGGCGGCCACCACCAGCACGCGTCCCCGCTGATCCGCCTGCATCTCGACTCTCACGGTGAACCTCGGCCCCACCGTCCCTGGAGGGGCGGTTGGAGAGGCTGCGTCAACCCACTGCGTGCGTAAGGGTACATGGTTCTGATCCGGATCATGCCGCCGAACACGCCCTGGGGCCAGAGCGGCGGACATCGGTGGGAGGGTGGGCATGTGAGGGAAGCTGCGCGGCCCGGCCGCACCGGCCGTGTGACTCGCGCCCCTGCTCCCAGCCATGTCCCTCCCTCATGCACCCAGGCTGGCTATCACGGTCCGCGCCGGCACAGGAGCGGTTCGTACCGTCCGTGGAGTCTCGCCCGGCCGACAGCCCCACCCGCCGTCGTCCAGGCGCCAGCTCGGCTGCAATTGCAATCTCCTGGCGTTTACCCCCCTCTGTAACGCCGACGCCGGGGCCGCGCCAGGCCACGCCGCGCCGCGCCGTCCCTCTGGGGGCAGCCCCTCCACGCCCTGGGGATGCCCGGACGGTGGGTACGGGGTAGAGTGCGCCGCCATGCCCCATCCACCCCTGACGCGGCACGCATGGCGCGCCGCCCTCACCGTTGCCGCCAGCCTGGCTGCTGCCTGTGGCGACCCCAAGCCTCCTCCCACCCCGGACCCGCCCCAGGTGCAGCTCAACGTGCCCAAGGCCGTCGTCGCGGGGACCAGCTTCAAGGCCATCGTCAACGTGTCCGGCTGCGACAGCGTGACGAGCCTCAACCTGTACGACCGGGACAAACTCCTCAAGTCGTTCTCCTACAGCACGGGCGACGCCACCCTGGAGCTGCTCCCCTCCGACATCCCGTTCGCGACGTCGGGCATGGCCGCCTACCTGTCGCTGAAAGCCGAGGCGGTGTGCAAGGACGGCCGGAAGAACAACTCCCAGCCGCAGCCGGGCACCTTCCTCCCCGTCTCGCGCGTGGTGGCGGCCCCGGCCAACGGTGAGCAGGTCGTCACCGATGCCTTCGTCGTCGACGGCAGCTCCACCTTCGCCAGCTTCATCGGCTGCGGCGTGGAGGGAACGGGCATCTCCGTCATCTACAAGGTGGACGCCACCGGCAAGGTGACGGCGCAGAAGGACCTGCCCTTCGCCTGCAACGCCGAGACGCTCATCACCGACGCCAACAGCACCAGCGGCAAGCGCTGGCTGTGGACGCCGAACGTGGGCGCCATCGCCTTCGACTCCAGCCTGAACCTCAGCGGCCGGACGGCGTCCGACCTCAAGCCCACCATGCTGTCGGTGATGCCGGACGGCGACGCGCTCGTCGTCAACCGCATCCACGAGGTGCGGCGGCTGTCGCACATGCCCGGGTCCACGACGCCGACGGTGGCCACGGTGAAGTGGCTCTACAAGTCCATCGAGGGGCTGCTCACCGCGCCGCTGGCCCTCTCGGATGGCACCGTGAAGATTGCCTCCATGGGGCCGGGGCCCACCGCATTGCTGACCAGCGTCATCGTGAATGACCTGAACGCCAACGACGCGCCCAACGTGGAGAATCAAATCTTCAGCAAGCGCCAGTACACGCTGAAGACCTTCTCGCGGAGCGACCCGCTGCCCCTGGGCGCCCTCAACTCCGACGGCTCCATGATGTACCTGGGCATCCAGCTCGCGAACAACCAGTCGCACGTGATGGCCTGCGTCGCGAACCCGTCTGGCAGCACCCAGGAGTGCGAGGGCTCCAACAACCTCTGGACGAGCCCGGCCCTGCCCGCATCGATGGCGAGCGTGTACTTCCACCCGGAGTCCTCGCGGGTGCTGGCCGTCGGCAAGCAGCGCGTGTGGTTCCTCGACTCGAGCAGCGGCGCGATTCGGACGAAGGAGAACCGCTCGCTCGACGCCAACGGGGCGCTGGTGGTGCAGCGCGTGCTGAGGGGCCGCAACACGGAGCTGTTCTTCCTCAACGCGCCGGAGAAGACGGGCGAGCTGGCCACGCTGCCCGCGGAAATCGTCGGCGTGGACCAGGCCTCCTCCGGTGAGGCCCGCGAGCTGTTCCGCTACCAGGTGGTGAGCAGCCTGGGCGCGGGCGTGGACGCCGAGGGCCGCGTGTGGATGCGCGACGGCCCGGACCTCGTGCAGCTCTTGAGCACGAGCGAGTACCGCCGCCTGCGTCCGTAGTGAAAGGCCCGCTCAGGGCCTGTCGGCGACGAGGAGCGCTTCCACGTTGCCGGCGGGCCCGGGCACGGGCGAGTCCATCAATCCGCGCACGGTGAGGCCCTGCTCGCGCACGAAGGCCGTCACCGCGTCGATGGCCTCCTGACGAGCGGCGGCATCGCGCACCACGCCGCCCTTGCCCACCTTGTCGGGGCCCACCTCGAACTGGGGCTTCACCAGCGCCACCAGCAGGCCGCCCGGCTCCAGGAAGGTGAGCACCGAGGGCAGCACCTGGGTGAGCGAGATGAAGCTCACGTCGATGACGATGGCGCCCACCTTCTCCGGCAAATCTTCCTCGGTGAGGTAGCGCGCGTTGACGCGCTCGCGCGAGCGCACGCGCGAATCCTTGCGCAGCTTCTCGTGGAGCTGGCCGTAGCCCACGTCGATGGCGTGCACGCGGGTGGCGCCGTGCTGGAGCAGGCAGTCGGTGAAGCCGCCGGTGCTGGCGCCGATGTCCGCGCAGACGCGGCCGCGCACGTCCAGGCCGAAGCGGTCCATGGCCGCCTTCAGCTTCAGCCCCCCGCGCGAGACGTACGGGAGGACTTCGCCCTTGAGGCGCAGCTCGGCCTCGACGGGCACCAGCGAGCCGGGCTTGTCCACGCGCTGGTCGTCCACCACCACCTGCCCGGCCAGGATGAGCGCCTGCGCCTTGGTGCGCGACTCCGCCAGCCCGCGCTCCACCACCAGCACGTCCAGCCGCTCCTTGCGGGGCTTCACGGTGCGCCTCCTTCCGAGGAGTCGTCCCGCGTGGGCCACGGAGACGCCATGTCCAGCCGCTCCACGCGAGGCATCGCTATCGGCTCCCTTCGAGCAGCTCGCGGCCCGCGCGCAGCAGTCCCGCCGCGTCCAGGCCCAGCTCCGCGCGCTGCACGCGCGCGTCACCGTGCGGGACGAAGGCGTCCGGCATGCCGACCAGGCGCACCCTCGGGGTGACTCCGCGCGCCGCGTAGAGCTCCAGCACCGCGCTGCCCAGCCCGCCGCGCGTGGTGCCCTCCTCCACCACCACCACGTGGCCGCACGCGGCGGCCTCCAGCAGCGCGGCCTCGTCCAGCGGTGAGGCACAGCGCGCGTCCAGTACGCTCCAGTCCGGCTCGCTCCGCGCGGCCTCCAGCGCCGCGAGCCCCAGCGGGCCCAGCGTCACCAGCGTCAGCCGGGGCCGCTCCGCCCGGCGCAGCCACCGCGCGCCCTTCAGCGGCGCCTCGCCGGAGTGCACCTCCGGAGGCAGCGACGGCAGCGTGCCGCGCGGGAAGCGGATGACGGAGGGATTCGGCGCCACCAGCGCGGTGGCCAGCATGGGCTCCAGGTCCTCACCCACCATGGGCGACCACAGGTGCAGGTTCGGCATCGGCCGCAGCGAGGACACGTCATAGGTGCCCTGGTGCGTGGCGCCGTCCGCGCCCACCAGTCCCGCGCGGTCCACCGCGAAGACGACGGGCAACCCCGGCAGGCACACGTCGTGGATGATCTGGTCGTACGCGCGCTGGAGGAACGTCGAGTAGATGGCGCACACCGGCCGAGCGCCCGCGGCCGCGAGCCCCGCGCTGAAGGTGACGGCGTGCTGCTCGGCGATACCCACGTCGTGCACGCGGTCCGGGAAGCGCGCCTTCAACTCGTTGAGCGCCGAGCCCTCCAGCATCGCCGGCGTCACCGCCACCACGCGCGAGTCCCGCGCCATGGCGTCCTCCAGCACCGCCGCGAAGGCCTCGCTGAAGGTCTGCTGTCCCTTGCGCGAGCGCACCAGCTTCCCGTCCCGCCACTCGTACGGGCCCATGGCATGCCCGCGCGTCTGCGCGTCCGCCTCCGCCGGAGGGAAGCCCTTCCCCTTCAGCGTCAGCGCGTGCACCACCACCGGCCGCGAGGACGCCTTCGCCTCGCGCAGCGCGTGCACCAGCGCGCCCAAATCATGCCCGTCCACCGGACCGACGTACGTGAAGCCCAGCCCCTCGAAGAAGGCGCGGGCCCCTCGGGTGCGCAGCAGCGCGGGGATGGCGCCCACGTTGGCGCTGATGGACATCTGGTTGTCGTTGAGCACCACCACCAGCGGCAGGTGGCTGCCCCCCGCGTTGTTGAGCCCCTCGAAGGTGAGCCCACCGGTGAGGCCGCCGTCGCCCAGCACCGCCACCACGTGCCCGCGCTTGCCCAGCATCCGGCGGCCTTCCAGCACGCCCAGCGCCGCCGAGACCGCGGTGGACGCATGGCCTGCCAACAGCGCGTCGTGGAGACTCTCGCGCGGGTCCAGAAAGGGGGCGATTCCGTCGGCCTGCCGCAGCGTGTGCATGCGCTCGCGCCGTCCGGTGAGCAGCTTGTGCGCGTACGCCTGGTGGCCCACGTCGAACAGCAGCGCGTCCGTCGGCGAGTGGAACACCCGATGCAACGCGACGATGAGCTCCACCGCACCCAGCGAAGCGCCGAGGTGTCCGCCCACGCGGCCGCAGAGCGAGATGATGTCCTCGCGCAGCTCCGCGCACAGCGCCGGCAGCTCCGCCTCCGGAAGCGCCCGCACGTCCGAGGGCGAGGCGACGCGTGCCAGCACCCCCGACATCAGGACTTCCGCTCCACGGAGTAGCGCGCCAGCGCCGCCAGAGGCCCGTCGGCGCCTTCCAGCGGACGCACCGCCGCGATGGCCTCCGCCACCTTCTCCTCCGCCATCCGCTTCGACGCCTCCAGCCCCACCACCGCCGGGAAGGTGAAGCGCCCCGCCGCCGCATCCGCGCCCGCGGGCTTGCCCAGTTGCTCCGGAGTGGCCGTCACGTCCAGCACGTCGTCCGCAATCTGGAAGGCCAGCCCCACCGCGTCACCGTAGCTGGTCGCGCGCGCCAGCGCGTCCGCGTCCCCGCCCGCCGCCAGCGTCCCCATGCGGCACGCGGCGCGAATGAGGGCGCCCGTCTTCATCCGGTGCAACCGCACGAGGTAGTCCAGCGCGGCCGGCCGGTCCTCGGCGATGTCCAGCACCTGCCCGCCCACCATGCCCGCCGCGCCCGCGGCCACCGCCAGCTCGCGGCAGAGCGCAGCGCGCACGGGCTCCGGCCCCGAGGCCACCAGCGTGAAGGCCTCCGTCAGCAGCGCGTCGCCGGCCAGAATCGCCATCGCCTCGCCGTACACCTTGTGGTTGGTGGGCCGGCCCCGGCGGTAGTCGTCATCGTCCATGGCCGGCAGGTCGTCATGCACCAGCGAGTACGTGTGCACGTACTCCAGCGCGCACGCCGCGTCGCCCGCCACGGCCGAGCCGTTGCTGGCGCGGGCCACCGTGTCCGCGAACGTCAGACACAGCACCGGACGCAGGCGCTTGCCGCCGGCCATCAGCGAGTAGCGCATGGCCTCCGCCAGCTTCGGCGGGGTGCCGGCCGACACGAGGCGGTCCATGCGCTCGAGCAGCAGCGCCTCCACCCGCGCCACCTGGGGGCCCAGGAAGGAGTCCAAGTCGAAAGTGGCCAAGAGTCCGTGCTCCTCTAGGAGGCCGGCGGGAACACGAGCTCGCGGATGCGCTTGACGAGCCTGTCCATGTCCAGCGGCTTGACGAAGTAGTCCGCGGCGCCGACCTCGAAGCCGTGCCGCTTGTCCTCGGGGTCCCCGCGTCCGCTGATGAAGATGACAGGGATGTCCTTGAAGTTCTCGTTCTTCTTCACCGCCCGGCACAGCTCGAAGCCATCAATCCAGGACATGTTGACGTCCAGGAGGATGGCCCGCGGCCGGTGGAGCTGCAGCGAGGCGATGAGCCGCAGACCGTTGGCTGCCAGGGTGACGTCGAAGCCCTCGTCCTCCAGGGCCGCCGCCAGCAGCTCCCGCGTGTCGCGGTCATCATCGACGATGGTGATTTTCGGCTTCGACATGCCGGAACCGGGCGCCCGCACCGCCTAGAACGGGACGTCATCCTCCGGAGGGGGCCGGGGGGCAGGCGCAGCAGGCGCCCGGGCGGCCGGCGGCGGGGGCTGACGCGCCGTCACCGTCAGGGGCGCCACCACGTCCTTGCCGTCCTCGTCCGTGAGGAGCTGCTCGATTCGCTGCTCCGCCTCGGTGAGCAGCTTCTCGCCGCGGCGCACGAGCCGGATGCCTTCCTCGAAGGCCTTCAGCGAGTCCTCCAGGGACAGGTTGCCGCTCTCCAACCGGCCTACCGTCTCCTCGAGCCGCGCCACCACGTCCCCGTACTGCTCGGGAATCTCGGCCTCCGCCGCCACCTTGTCCGCCTTGGACGCCTTGTCCGCCTTCGCCACAGCCTTCCACCTCCCCGTGTGGGGCGCGGGACTCTAGAGGGTGGCCCGTCAGCAGTCCACCGGCCCTTTCACCCCGGTGACGGTGGCTTCGACTTCCTCACACCCGTCGAGCGTCTTCGCCCCATTCATCGCGAGTTTGATGCCCAGCCGCTCTCCCACCTGTACGTCGGTGCTGGTGCGCACCACCGCGCCATCCCGCTGGCGGAACACCACCGAATAACCGCGCGACATCACCTTCAACGGACTCATCGCGTCCAGCCGTCCCTCCAGACGCTGGAAACGCCTCTGCGCATCCGCCAGGGCCCCCTGCTGGAGCGCCAGCAGCCGCGCCCGGTGCGCGGCCAGCCGGGCACGCTCCCGCGACACCCTCGCCGCCGGTGACGCCCGCTCCAACCCGAGCCGCGCCTGCGCCAGCGCCGCCTGCCGGGTCGCCACGCCCGAGCGCGCCGCCTCCGTCAGCCGCATCGCCAGCTTGAGCAGGTGGGCCCGCTGCTCGCCCAGCCGCGCCTGGGGCCGCGCCCGCTGCAGGCGCTCGGACAGGACGCGCAAGGTGTCCCGGTGCTCGCGCACCGCGGGACGCAGCACGCGCATCATCGCCTCCACCTGCTCGGACAGGTGCAGCCGCTGGTGGTTGATGGCGCGCCGCGGGTCCTCAATCTGTGACGAGAGCTGGCCCAGTTCCTCGCGCAGCTCCAGCACCCGGCGCTCCATGGCGCGACGGAGGCGCCCGGCCTGCGTGGCCAGCATCAGCTCCAGGTCCGCCAGCACCGGCGCCAGCCGCTCCGCCGCCGCGCTGGGCGTGGGCGCGCGCCAGTCCGACACGAAGTCGGAGATGGTGAAGTCGATTTCGTGGCCGATGGCCGACACCACCGGCACCGGCGAGGCGAAAATCGCCCGCGCCACCAGTTCCTCGTTGAACGTCCAGAGGTCCTCCACGGAGCCTCCGCCGCGCGTCACCACGATGACGTCCACGTCGGTGCGCGACAGCCGTTCAATCGCCCGCGCGACTTCCTCGGCGGAGCCCTCGCCCTGCACGCGCGCGTCCGCCAGCAGCACGCTCTGCCGCGGGTTGCGCGAGTGCAGCACGCGCAGGAAGTCCTGGAGCGCCGCGCCGGTGCGGCTCGTGACGATGCCGATGCGCCGGGGCAGGAAGGGCAGCGGGCGCGGCGGGCGCACGCGCCGGTCGCCGATGAGCCCCTCCGCCGCGAGCCTTTCCTTCAGCTGCTCGAAGGCGAGCGCCAGCGCGCCCTCCCCCACCGGCTCCATCCGCTGGACGATGAGGCTGTAGCGCCCCTGCGGCTCGTAGAGGTCGACGCTGCCCTCGGCGATGACCTCCATGCCGTCGCGGAGCATGAAGCGCAGCCGGCCCGCGAGCGACGCCCACACCTTCGTGTCGATGGCGGCGGACGCATCCTTCAGCGAGAAGTACCAGTGCCCGCGCGCGTTGGGGCCGCGGAAGCCCGTCACCTCGCCGCGCACGATGACGCGCGCGAAGCGCGACTCCAGCGTCTGCTTCAACTGCCGCGTCAGCTCGCCCACCGACAGCACCGAGCGCTCGGGCTTCGGCGGCGGCGGAGGCGCGCCTTCCAGCGGCCCCAGCAGAGACGTGCCGTCCGCGTCCACCGGAGGAGGAGGAGGCGGCGGCTTGCGGGGCATGGCCACCACGCGGCCACGCGGCGCGGCCTCCTCGGACGGAGCCGGGAGTCCGGGCGGCGTGACGGGTGAGCCGAACAAATCCCCCTGCAGGCCGGGAGGAGGGGCCGGCGGCGTACCGCCCTTGGGCTTCTTCATCGCGAGAGCTTGTCGACCCAGGTCTGCGCCTTCTGGTGGTACTCGTCGTCGGGCGGCGTCATGGCCACCACGTCCCGGAACTTGGGCAGCGCGTCCTCGGGCGCGGAGTCCTTGATGGAGTAGGCGGAGAGGTACAGGTCCTTCGCCTTGGTCTTCATCTCACTGATGATGTTGGTGGCGCCCGCATGGCCCGGGTCCGCCTGCAGGGCGCGGCGCGCGTACTCCATGGCGCGCGCCCACTGGCCCGCCGCCTTCGCCGCGCTGGCGCCCTTGTAGAAGATGGTGGCCGCGCGCGTGCCCGCGTTGCGCGCCATCTTGCTGGGCCGGCCGTCGGTGATGTCCTTGTCCAGCGCCAACAGCTTCGTCAGCGACCTGGCGTCCAGGTCCTCCAGCTTCTTGTAGAGGCCGGTGAACTCGTTGATCTGCCCCAGCAGCTTCTTGCACTGGGGCGTGCGGGCCATGCACGCGTTGAGGATGGCCACCGCGCCGGACGTGTCGCCGTCACGGAAGCGGTCCACCGCCGGCTCCCACGGCTTGGGCGCGGGGCCCTGGACGACGGGCTTGGGCGCGTCGCGCTGGGCGATGGACTGCACCGCCGCCTCGTTGATGAGCTTCGCGTCGCGGTGGTCCGGCATGGCCACCAGCACGTCGTCGGTGATGGCCTTCGCTTCGTCGAAATGGCCGCTGTCCAGCGCCGTGCGCGCCGCCAGCGTTCGCTTCTCGGACGCGGTCTTCAGCTCCCGCGTCAGCGTGCGCACCTGGTCATCGAGGAACTGCGTCTTGCTCGTCTTCGCCAGCGCGGCGGCGGCCTTGCCCAGCTCGTTCTTCGCGAGCGCCGCGCGCACGTCCTCCAGGCTGCGCTGGATGGGAATCTCCCGCTCCGCGTGCCCGAGGTAGTCCGTCACGCCCGGGTAGTCCGGCGCCTGTGCCTGGAGCTCCTCCAGCTTGGCCTGCGCTTCAATCCACTTGCCCTCGCGCACCAGGTTCTTCGCTTCCTGGAACAGCGCGCTGAGCGCGCCGCGCCGGAGCTTCTCCTCCCGGTCTCGCTGCAGCTCCGCGGCCTGCTGGCGGTTCATGTTCACCCGCGCCACCGCCAGGCCCGCGAACAGCAGCACCACCACGCCGGCCGCGGCCAGCTTGATGCGCATCTTCTTCTTCTGCGCCGCGGGGTCCGGGGGCGCGGCGGCCTGCGAGCGCGAGGTGCGCACGCGTCCGCCCTCGGCGCGCGGCGGCGGACGGGCCGGCACCCCGGGCCGGCTTCCGGAGCTGGCGCCGGACGGCCGCGGCCGCGAGCCGCTGGCGGGCGTGGACACCGTCATCGTGGAGTTGGCCACGTCCTCGAAGCGCAGCTCCGTGTCGCCCAGGGTGACGACGTCGCCGTTGGCCAACGGCGTCTCGTCGCTGATGGCGTCGCCGTTGACGAGCGTGCCGTTGCCGGAGCCCAGATCACTCACCGCCCAGCCCACGCCCACCTTGCGCACCATGACGTGCTTGCGGGACACGGACGTGTCGGGGATGCAGATGGGGTTGTCGTTGGCGCGGCCGATGACGTACTCGCCGTCCTCCAGGGGGAACTCCTCACCCTCCCTGGGACCGGCGATGCAGACGAGCCTGGAGCTCGCGGACGCCGGGGCGGGCCGGGTCGCGGGGCTGCTCGCGGACGACCTGCTGCGCACGGCGGGCCGGGAACCCGTGCTTCCCGAGGGCGTCCCGCCGCCGGAGGACGTTCCTGCGCCGGAAGGCGTTCCGGATGACGGCCTGCGACGCGCCGGAGGGGAACCGTTCGACATGGGAAATCACCGACTTCCTGAAGGGGGGCACGGGCCTACAGCTCGTGCTCGTAAGCCAATTCCAAAGCGCGATTGTGGCAGCGATGCTCGGCTGTAGGGAAGCGCCTGCCCACTTCCTGCAGGGCGGCCCGGGCCTTCTTCGCGTTCCGGTACTGTACGGCGCGTTGGAAATCGAGCATCAGCTGGCTGCACTTGTGGTCCAGCTCGGCTGACACCTGCCCGAGCTGATAGCGCACGTCCTGGTACAGCTCCGGCTTCGCGTCCAGGGCTTCCAGGGTGAGCCACGCGAAGCGGAATTCCTTCCACGCCTTGAAGAGGTTCTCCGCGCCGATGTCCCGCGTCTCGTAGAAGCGGGCCCCGGCCAACGCGTACTGGCGCGCCTTCGCCACCAGGTCGTCCTGGGACAGCTCCGGCACGGGGATGATTTCCACGCGGAGGTTCCAGATGCGCCACGACTCGTTGCCGGGCGGGTTGCGCACGTTGTCGAAGACGAGGGAGTTGCGCTCGTTTCGCTTGAGCGAGGAGACCGGGAGGATGGCCTCCAGCTCCCGCTCGTTGGCGCTGGCCGTGTCCGGGGGGACCCACCCGAGATTCACGCCGTTGAGCACCAGCGCCACCTCCTCCTTGGAGATGCCGCTGGACTGGTAGTGCACCAGCGCCACCGCCCGTGTGGGCGTGACGAACTCGAAGTCGAACGCCTTCTGGTCCGGGCGCTCCCACTGCACGCCCTCGCCCACGCCGAACGAGTCCGGCACCGGGTCCACCCCGAGCGCCACCGGCTCCGGCCCCGTGGCCCGGGTGCCTTCCCCGTGCGGCAGGAACACCCAGCCCAGCGCGGCCAGCCCGCCCAGCAGCAGCAGCGCCACCGGCAGGCCCACCGCGATGCGCGCCCCGAGCGGCTGCTCGGTCCACCACAGCGCGAGCTGCCCACGCCCGGTGCTGGCCAGCTCCCGGCGGCGGCGGGCGCGCTCGGCGGCCGTCATGCCCTCGGCGGGAGCGGCGGCGGGCGCGGCGGGCGCGGGGACGCGCACGATCTTGAGGTTGGTTTTCTCCTCCTCGGGGGGAGCGGCGGGAGGGGCGGCGGGCGCGGGGTCGCGCGCGCTCCTGAGGTCGGTCTTCTCCTCCTCGGGGAGAGGGGCGGGAGGGGCGGCGATGGGCGCGAGAACGTGAGGGATCGCCAGCTCGGTCCTCTCCGGTGCCTCCTCGGAGAAGGCGGCGATGGGCGCGAGAACGTGAGGGATCGCCAGCTCGGTCCTCTCCGGCGCCTCCTCTTCGGGGGCGACGGGCTCGACGATGGGCGCGAGCGTGAGCGCGGGCTCGGTCCACTCGGGCGCCTCCTCGGGCGGAGGCGGCGAGTCCGCGGGGCGCTGCGGAGCAACGGCGGGGAGCCTCGCGGTGGGCAGGACCTCGGCGGCGGCGTCGAGGGGGCCGCCCAGCGGCATGTGGCGGCGGATGGGGCGGGTGGCGTCCTCGTCCCCTTCCGGCGGCACCCAGACGAAGGTGAACTCCACGGGGCCGACGGTGATTCTGTCTCCGTCGCGCAGCTGCTGCTCACCGGGCAGGAGCGCGCCGTTGAGGTGCGTGCCGTTGGCGCTTCCCACGTCCTCGGCGAAGTAGAGCCCCCCGCGCTCGACGATGCGGGCGTGCCGCCGGGACACGCCGTGGTCGTGCAGCACCAGGTCGTTCTCCGAGGTGCGGCCGATCTTCACCTCGGCCTGCTCGAAGACGAGCTCCCTTCCCTCCTGGAGCCCCTTGGTGATGGTCAGGCGGATTGGCAGGGGAAGACCCTCGGGTGGGCCTCTAGGCGAGCTCGCCGAAGAAGAACTGGAACACGATGGGCCCGAACAGCACCATGAACACCGTGGGGAAGATGCAGGCGATGAGCGGGAAGAGCATCTTCACCGGGGCCTCGCCGGCCAGCTTCTCCGCGCGCTGGGTGCGGTCGATGCGCATCTGCGTGGACTGGATGCGCAGCACCTTGCCCAGGCTGGTGCCCATCTTGTCCGCCTGGATGAGCGCGGTGACGAACGTCGTCAGCGCCGGCAGGTCCACGCGGACGATCATGCTCTTCATCGCCTCTTCGCGCGTCTTGCCCATCTTGAGCTGCTTGAGCACCAGCTGCAGCTCCTCGCGCAGCGGGCCCTGCTTGCCCTTCTCCACCACCTTCGCCAGCGCGGCGGTGAAGTCCAGGCCCGCCTCCACCGACAGCGTGAGCAGGTCCAGGTTGTAGGGCAGCGCGCGGCTGATCTGCAGGTGGCGCTTCTTCACCTGGTCGTTCAGCCAGATGAGCGGGTAGTACATGCCAATCAGCATGACCAACAGGCCCCACCCCAGGTTGAAGCCGAGGGCGTTCATCAGCAGCAGGCCCAGCACCAGGCCTCCCACGGCGCTGACCTCCTGCAGGGCCATGATGTCCTCGGGCTTGTAGCCCTGCGGCTCACCGGCCTTGATGAGGTTGCGGCGCGCCTTGGACTCGTAGCCCGGCCACATGAAGCGCCGGTTCATCGCGCCCAGCCGGCGGATGGCCACGCCGCCCGCGCCCTTCACACCGCCCGCGGACTCGTCGCGGACCTCGGAGAGGAAGCGCTCGAACAGCGTCTGGTACAGGAACAGGCCGGCGAACCCCACGGCCCCGGCGACGAGCAGCGCGGAGCTGCCGACCAGCACTTGCGTCAGGACGTCCACGGTGCACCCCTCAGATATCGATGTTGACGATGCGCCGGATGATGAGGATGCCCATGATTTCCATGATGGCGATGATGACCACCAGGATCCACCCGAAGAGGTGGTCCATCATGGGCTCCATGAGGTCCGGCCGCATGTAGTTGAGCACCATGCCCAGCACGCCGGGCATGGCCGCGACAATCCACCCCTGCAGCTTGCCCTGCGAGGTGAGCGCGTCGATCTTCCCTTCCAGGCGGAAGCGCTCGCGAATCACGGTGGAGATGGTCTCGAACATCTCCGCCATGTTGCCGCCGAGCTGCCGGGCGATGTTGGTGGACACCACCACCAGCTCCAGGTCGTCGCTGCCCACCCGGCGCCCCATGTTGATGAGCGCCTCCTCCAGCGGCACGCCCAGCTTCACTTCCTTCACGAAGAGGCCGAACTCCTGGGACAGCGGAGGCATCGCCTCGCGCGCCACGTGCTCAATGGCCTGCGGGAAGGTGAGGCCCGCCTTGAAGGCGTTGGCCATGGCCTGCAGCGCGTCCACCAGCTGGACGTTGAACTTCTTGATGCGCCGCTTGCGGTAGTGCTTCACCAGCAGCATGGGCACGAAGAAGCCGAACACCGTGGCGATGACGGCGAGGATGGGGTTGAAGATGATGTACGAGAGGATCCCCAGCAAGCACATGCTCGCGATGTTGAGGATCAACATCTGGCGCGCATCGATGAAGAGGAACATGTCGCTCAAGTCGTTCATCGACTTGGCGACGTAGCGCTCCTGGTACTGCTCATACGCCTTCGACAGGACGCTGAAGATCACCAGGCTGAAGAAGAAGACCGACCCGGTGACGAGGAGGAGGACGATTCCGGCGAGCATGGGCGTGGTTCCCTGAGGGGAAAGGACCCGCGTGAAGCGCCGTTACGGCGCGCCCGCGCCCGCCGCGGCCTTCTCTGCCGCGGCGCCGCCCTTGATGATCTGGATGATTTCGCGGCGCTTCTGCTCCAGCACGCGGGTGCGCTCACCGGAGAGCAACGTGCTGATGGTGGCGCGGCCGCGCTCCTCGATGAGGTCCACGTCATCCTCGTTGCGCAGGGTGAGCGTGAGGGTGCCCAGCTCCGTCGCCAGCACGAGGATTTCCGCCTCCTCCGGCAGCACCATCAGCGAGATGTCGTTGTAGTTGCGCTGGTTCTCCGGGATGAGGTTCACGTTGGTGGTACCGGTGATCTTGCCCGTGGCCACCACGATGACGTTCTGGAGCAGCGTCACCGCCACGTTCTCGTCCGTCTGCGGATCACGGAAGGTGCCGATGACGTCCACCTTGTCGTTGGGGCGAATCCAGCCGCCCACGGCCGTGGTGTTCTTCGCTTCAATCGTGATGGCGCGGGCCTTGCGCTGAACCTTGGTGGACAGGCGCTCGGCGGCCTTCGTCGTCTCGAACTGGCTCCACAGCAGCGGATCACCCGCCTGCAGCGCCACGAGCACCTTCTGGTTCACCACGTAGGAGGCCGAGTCCGGGCGCACCACCGAGGAGGTGACGAACTGCTCCGGCACGGAGCGCTGGGAGATCATCTCGAAGGTGATGACCGTACCCTCGGGGATGTCTTGCGCCGCCACGACGACGGGCACCAGGTTCCAACCTCGGCGGACGTCCGCCTCCTTCTTCTTGATGGCGGAATACGCGATGACGCCGGCCAGCAGGCCCAGCACGAGCGCGACGACAAGCGGAGTCTTGCCCTTCAGCATGGTTCGGGATCCTCCAGAACGGGGGGGAACCGTTCGGTGGAGAGGCGGTCCAGAGGGGGTGTGCGAATACAGTCAGACGCAATACACGAGAATGGTGTGGGATGTTAGCCGTGCGACGCGCCGGGTGTCAAAACTACCTCTCACGATAGCCCCGCATCCCGCGCCATTCCAGATACGTCCGCCGCTGGGACGTGGATGCTACGGCAGGTCCGGGTTGTAGAGGCCGCGCAGCACCAGCGTCGTGCCCTGCTCGTCCTTCAGCAGCACGGGCCGGCCCTGCTCCAGCCCCACCACGCGGACGCTGAAGCCCACCCCCTCCGGCGCCACGTGCACCGCGAGCGAGCCCGGGACGAGCGCCTCGGGCACCGCATCATCCTCGGAGGACAGCCAGAGCACCTGGGACGGGACGGGCTGGAAGGTGCGTGTGCGCACGAGCCCCTCGCGCGCGCCGGCCCGGACGAGGGCGTGTCTCCAGGCCTCCACGTCCACCGGAGCCCCGGCGTGCGCCTGGAGCTCCTGCACCATCACCAGGTGGACGCGCCGCGCCACGCGCAGGAACTCCAGGTTGGCGGCCCCCTCGGAGCGCGACGCCTCCAGGCCCTGCGGAGCGCCCCCGGCCAGGGTGCCCACCACCGACAGAAGGATGGCGCCAGACGCCCACAGCGGCGCGGTACGGCCCCGGACGAGGCCCCAGCCGATGCGCAGCGCGCCCGCGACGGCCAGCAGCGAAGCCACCAGCACCAGCCACCGGGGCGGCGCGCCCACGTTGAAGGGCTGGCCGAGCGCCTGCGTCAGGTGGCGCCACTCGGGCACGGCCGTGACGGCGACGCCGGCCGCGAAGGCGAGGAAGACGGCCGCGTGCACCAGTCGCAGCCCGAGCGGGGACGGCTGCCCCGCCACGCTTCGAGCCGTCACGGGAACGGCAGGTTCAGCACGAAATAGAAGGAGTCGTAGTAGACCTGATACGCCTCCATGAAGAGGTCGATGACGTTGGACTGCTTGTCCTGCGACCACTTGACCTTCACCGACGCGCCGATGACGAGGGCGACGACGAGGACCCAGTTCAGGAGCGAGTACTCGACCATGGCCTGCCCGCGGCGGCTCCTGCGAGCGCGGGGGCGCGACGTCTTCACGTGGTTCAAGGCGTGTCCTCCGAGTCCTTCGCCCCCTCGGCGTCCGCGGCGGCTCCCAGGTCCGGGAGCACGGAGTCCGCATACTCCAGGCGGACCTTGGGCGCGTCGGGCAGCGGCATCACCATGCGTGGCTTCGCGTCGATACCGTACTCCACCACCTCCATGGAATGGGCGATGCCGGGAATCTCCATCTTCACCAGGTTCAACAGTGGAATCTCCCGGCTGACCCAGATGCGCTTGATGACGGTGCCCTTGAAGACGACCTCCACCGGGACGGCCGTCACCGTGCCGGCGAGCGTCATCAGTCGCGTCTCCTTGCCGGAGCGTATCACGGGCGTGATGCCCGCGGGGGCGGGGGCCCTGGCCGCGGCGGCGCGCTCCTGCTGCACGTGCGCCTGGGCCTCCTTCTGCTCCTTCAGCACATGGTCCAGGGCGTCCTGCGAGTACTCCTGGGGCCGGTCGAAGGGGCCGCCGACGTAGAGGCGGGAGATGGTGTCGTAGCGAATCTCGTCGCCCTCGCGCGCCACCAGCATGCGCATCTGCATGAGGGGCGACTTCATGGCCGGGTGCGTGCCCGCCTCCAGCTCCACCCACACCGCGTCGCGGCCGGACTTGTCCTTGTCCTCGCCCACCACCGCGGTGCGCCAGTAGAAGACGCGCAGGCCGCCGCCGTCGAAGCGGTACGTCACCCAGTCGCCCACCTTCGCGGCGCGGGCGCCCTTGGACATGTGCTGCATCAACGCGCGCGCGGCCGGATGCATCTGCGCGCCCGCCGGAGCCGCCACCAGCAGCGCCGCCACCAACAGAAACGCCCTCACTTCCCACCCTCCCCCTTCTTCTTCACCTTCTCGTACGTCTCGCGGCTCTCGCGCACGGCCTCGTCGTTGGGCACGCCGTCCGGCCGGTCCGAGCCCACCCACAGCTGCATCACCGCCGTCACGCCCTCGTCCACCGAGGACAGCGTCGTCACCACCTGCTCGCCCTTGCGCGCGTGCTCCAACGTCACCCGCGTGGCGCCGCCGAGCTCGAGCGCGGACTGGCGCACCGGCTCGTAGCCCCGGCGCTCCATCTCCGCCGACACCCGCTGCTGCACCTGCGTCAGCCCTCCGGACACCAGCGAGGTGCGGCTCTGCGAGCCACCCGGGTCGTCCCGTGTGGACACGTCCTGGCTGTAGAGCGAGCCCTCCAGCGTCACCAGCCCCGGCGCGGGCTTCTTCGGCGGCCGCACCCACAAGTCTCTCAGCACCGTGAAGCCCAGCGTCTTGCCCAGGTGCCGGCGCAGCACGACGCCGCGCTGCAGGCCCTGGCGCGTGAACAGGGCGGACACCACGCCCTCCTCCTCCAGGTCGCCCTCCACCACCGTGGGGTAGCCCTCCTCCTGCCACTTCTTCGCGAAGTACGCGGCCACCTTCTTCATCGGGTCCGGCGTGGTGAAGTACGCCAGCCGGTAGTACTCACCGCCGATGACCAGGTCATTGCCGATGCGCGTGTGCAGCGTGCCCGGGTAGACGGGCAGCTCCTGCTCCGCGGCGGCGGGCAGCACGGCCAACAGCGCGCACACCAGCGCGAGCCGGGCCCCCACCCTACTCACAGGGAACCTTGTCATCCTGCTCATCGTTCTGGGTGGCTTCCGGCCGGGGGTCGGGGTCCGACGGGTCGTCCGCCATGGGGCGCTTGCAGCCCATGTAGTACTCGCCGCGCGCCTTGTAGACCTTGATGTAGTTGCTGTTGCCGTACGTCATCTCGTCGCGGAAGGGCGCGGTGTCGAAGCAGTCCGGGCGCTCGTGGTCCAGCAGCTCGAACTTGTCCTTGTGCATGACGTGCAGACCGCCGGTGGGCTGGTCCTCGTAGCCGACGAGTCCGTTGCAGTCCGAGCGCTGCGACTTGAGGCTGTAGTTGCGGGAGATGACGAAGGTGCCCAGGAAGTTGGGCAGCACCAGCGCCACCTTGTCCAGGACGCCGCCGATGCCCAGGCTGTCCAGCGCGTTGCCGAACCCCAGGAACACCATGCGGTTCACCTGCTTGTAGACGCCGTGCGGCTTGTCCAGGTCTCCACCGGTGTGCTGGCCGGCGCGCCGCGAGCGGACGATGGCGTCACCACCATCCGGCATGTGCCAACCATTCGCGTACATGGAGTACTTGGACTTCAGGTGCAGGCTGGCGAGGCTGTGCCCGCCGTACGTGTCCACCTTGGCGAACCCCTGGTCCTCCGCCTGGAGGTACTTCTTGGGGAGGATGACGTTGTCGAAGTCCATCTCCACCTCGGACTCGACCCAGCCCTTGTTGTTGAACCCCCACCGGCCCAGCATCCATTCGGCGCCGTTGCTGATGGGGTTGAGGATGGAGCCCGCCAGGCCGCCGCCCTCGCTGGTGCTGGGGCTGCCCAGCATGCCGGACTCGAGGAAGTCGATTTCCTTGTTGGTGAGGGTGCCCTGCACGTTCTGGTAGCGCGCGATGAGGTTCCCCGCGCGCCCGTTGGGCTCCACCGAGTCCATGTCCTTGTAGCGCTCCACCCACTCCTCGTGGGCTTCCTTGCGCGCGTCCTCGAAGGCGGCGTCGTGGTCCCCGGTGGCGAAGTCGGAGAGCGCGTAGCTGGTCATCTCCCAGACGGCGTAGCGCGCCGCCTCCTGGAGCTTCAGCTTCGCGCGCACCAGCTCCGTCAGGTACATGCTGAACAACAGAATCATCACGAGGACGGGCACGGAGAGCGCGAACTCGACCGTGGCGGCCCCGCGCAGGTGTCTCTTCGGGTGGCGGGCACGCATGGTGTTTCTCAGTGGGTCATGATCTTCGGCGCGAGCCCGCCGAGGCCGGCCGGGAGCGAGTCCAGCATCGTTCCAATCTTCGGGAGCTGGCTGCGGCCCTGGTACACGGACGCGAGGCGCGGGCGCCAGTACGGGTTGAAGAAGTTGGGATGCTCCGCCCAGTTGCCCGGCCGGTGGTAGTACGTCTGTCCGCGCGAGACGACGTTGAGTCCCTCGACGAGGCCGAGGAACTTCTTCCGGTCGTTCATCATCTCCAGCCCGTCCGTGTCGCCGGTGAAGCTGAACTTCACCTTGCCCTGGTCGTTGAGCAGCGCCGGAGCGTTGGTGCCCGTCCCGTCGACGTTGTTCTTGTTGACGATCTGCTCGGGCGTCTTGTTGAGCGCCACCCAGGTGCTGGGCTGGTTGAAGTCCTGCTGCCGCTTCGCCGCGTTGAGCATGTCCGCGTTGGCGACGGGGTTGCACGTGTCGCCGTACTGGCCGGGCTCGAAGTGCATGAAGGGCGTGAGGCCGCCCCAGGGGTGGTTGTGGTCCTGCACGGGCCGGATGTTGGCGGTGAAGACCTTCGTCCGGGCCCAGCACTTGCGCAGGAGCTGGAGGACGCAGATTTCATACTCGTTGATGCCGTAATCGCGCTCGGCGCGGCCGCGCGGCGCCTGGTGGCCCACCCAGCGCTCGGGGTTGCTCGGGTAGTTCACGCGCCAGTGGAGCCCGCCCTTGGTGGCCCCGCTGTCGGTGTCGTTGAGCGCCCAGATGCTGGTCTTCATCATGTGCTTGTAGGGCAGCTTGGACGAGTCGCGGCTGGGGACGCCCTTGTCCTTGCGGTTGTCGCCGAAGCACATCCAGTAGTCGTCGGTGTTCTTGCACGACACCGGGTTGTCCGCCTTGCCCACCTTGACGTCGATTTCGGCGGGGCCGAACTTCAGCCAGTACGGGTCATCCGAGCCGAGGTTGTCGCCCTGGGTCGTCATGCCCCACGGGTTGAGGCTGTCGTTCCAGTCGCGGATGTAGCTGCGGGCGTCGTTGCCGGGGCCGCTTCCCAGCTTCAGGGCGCGGACGTTGGGGAAGCCGGTGGACAGCATGCGCGTCTGGCCAATCTTCCCGAAGCTGAAGCCCGGGATGTCCACGCCGTCGCTGAGGACGTCGCGCAGGAAGCCGAGCATGTCCGGCAGCGGCAGCAGGTTGCCGAGGCGCCGGTTGGTGACGAAGCCCTCCGGGCACACGCCCCCCTCCGCGTCGCAGCCGTAGCGCGTGGCGTTGGTGATGCCGCCCATGGCGCGCTTGGCGCGGGCGATGGGGTCATTGGCCGCCTTCTTCGTCACGTCCAGCGCGCCGAAGGGGTTCTTCCACGTGCGCGGATCCAACGGCTTGCCGCCCGCAGCCGAGTTGTGGGCCTGGCTGAAGAGGCACTCGCTGTAGAGCCCCGTCGCGAGCTGGCTGGCCAGCGAGCTGATGTTCTTGTCGTTCGCGTCCAGCACGGCCTGCGTCGTCTGCGTCACGTGCGTGGACGCGGACACCATGACGGCCTGGGACGCGAAGTACATCACCCCGTTGAGCACGCGGTGCGCGGGGATGACGTAGCGGCCGATGGGCAGGTCCGGATTCGCACCGCGTAACAACTGCTGGAACGGCCTGAGGAAGACGTTCCGGTACATGGTCATGATGCGGCCGATGGCCTTCAATATCTGACTCACGTACGGGATGACGTTCTCAAGGATGGGGCACGCTATCTTCCAGAAGACGCCGCTCGGGGTGCCCGCGCACGGGTTGAGCGTCTTCATGAACCCGTACAGGTCCGTGAAGAAGCCCTCCGCGGAGTAGATGAGGGACAGCAGGGACTGCCACATCATGGCCGACACGTAGTGCGACACCTGCGTGCGGTTGGCGTACGCGTAGAAGTTGAACGCGCGCGCCTCCATGGCGGCCATGGAGTACGAGGCCGCGTCCGCGGTGTTCTGCAGGCGGATGCGCTCATGCACGGTGTGGCCGATGTTGACGGTGGTCAGCACCGCGATGGACATGACCAGCACCATCAGCGCGGCCAGCACCAGCGCCTGGCCTTCCTGGCGGCGGAAACTCTGTCGGAGGGTCCGGGTGAACATGAAAACGGTGCGTCCTCTTACAGGCCCCACTCGGGATTGAGGTGCATGATCCACTTGCGGTGGAAGTTGGACTGCATGCGCATGGTGTACGTGGCCGACAGCGGGATGAAGTAGCGCTTGCCCACCACGTCGGAGATGAGCGGGATGCTGCCGTTGGCGAGCCGCCACAGCACCTCCAGCTCCAGCGGGTAGAGCGTGTTGTAGCCGCGCTCGTGCTCCAGGGCTCCGCGGGCCGCCATGGCCTCCAGGCCTTTGATGTTGCCGTCGGACATCATGTTGACGTCGCGGCCCGCGCCCATCGTGAAGACGGGCCGGTCGATGGCGCCCTTGAGCGCGACGCCCGCGTTGGAGGCGAACCACGAGTAGAAGATGATCCAGTTCGCGAAGGGCACGCGCAGCTGGTACCAGTAGCGCAGGCGGATGGTGAGCCGCGTGGACTTCCGGTAGACGAGCTCCGTGTCGTCAGGCTCCGGCAGGTTGAAGAACTTGCGAATCTTGTTCTCCAGCGCCGGCACCTCCGGGAAGCTGTCCGGCCCGTCGAAGTCCAGCTCCTTCCAGTTGTAGCCGGAGCGCAGCTTCCACAACGAGTCGATGGGGGAGAAATACGCCGGGCTGATGGTGTCCACCCGGATCATCCCGAAGAGGTTGGACCCGTTGACGGTGCGAGGCACGCGGCCGCCACCGAAGTTCAGCGCGCGCATCGCGTGGTCATACGCCGTGTGCAGCGCGAACGTCTTCGCCAGGTTACCGATGTCGTTGGTGGCGCCCATGGTGGGCAGGAGCGCGATGATGGCCGCATCGTGCATGCGCTCGTTGTTGCCGTTCCACACGATGCCGGCCCGCGCCGCCTGATACGCGGCGTACTCGGTCATCAGCTTCGCGTGCTGCATCATCGTGAGCTGGATGATTCCCAGCGTCATGAAGACGGTCAGCGGCATGATCATCGCCGCCTCGACCGCCGCTTGACCCGACTGCGCGCGTGATGCCCCTCGCGCCCGCCCACCGACTACTTCCTGTCCCATGCCGGAAGTATCCGCTGGGACTGTGCTGTTTTACATCCGTCAAATGGACACACTGAGCCATGTTTCAGCTCGTGTTTTCATTCGCTCAGAAATAGCAGTCAGTCATTTCGAGGGATCAGCGGATTTCGGGGCGGCTTTGCGACTTGAGGGCTTGCTGTCGAGCAGGCGGCGAGCATCGCGAGCAACGCTGGAGTACGGGTCCTCGGCGATGAGCCGCTCGCAGCCGTCGCCCGGGTTCTGCAGGGCGAGCTCCGCGCCGCACAACCGGTTGAGGAGCGCGAGCCGCTCCGTCCCCGTGACTCCCGGAGTCCGCAGCGCCGAGCGCAACAGCGCGGCCTCCTGGGCACGCTCTCCCGCGCGATTCGCCTCCTGAGCCAGACGTGAAAGTTCCTTCACGGAGGGCGCGGGCTCCTTCGGGCCAGCGGACGACGCCCCGAGCTCGGCCTGCTTCGCCTTCTTCGCGGGCGCCTGCTCCGGGGCGGGCGCGCGGCGCTCGGCGACGGACTCCGACCGGGCGACGGCACCGGTGGCCACGCCGACGCCGCCGACGGGCGAAGACTCGGGAGCCGCCGCGGGCGCGCGCGCCACGGACGCCGGCGGGGGCGGAGGAGCCATGTTGGTGGGCGCGGGCGCAGCGGACGGTGTGGCGGGCATGGACTGCGCGTACGCGGAGTCCATTTCCGCAGGCGCCTCGGCCGCGACGCCCTCGAAGGACTCGTCGTCGTTGGTGGAAGCGCCCTTGCCCAGGGCCCCACCGCGCAGCCGGAGCGCGTCCTGCTTCATCTCCTCTTTCCCAGCTCCGCCCGGGGCATCGCGAGTCGCCACCTCCAGCGGACGCTCCTCGTCCGCCGGGGCGGCCTTCTCCTCCAGGGCGGCCTTCATCGGGGCCGGCTTCGACATCTGCGGCTGCGAGGTGGACTCACGCTCGGAGTCCCAGGACGTCTTGGAGAGCTTGCGCTTCGGCCGCGACGAGTCCTTGCGGATACCTGGCTCGAACCCGCCGCTTCCATCATCCAGGTCCGCGGCGCGGCCCATTTCCTTCGCGGGCGCCTTGTCCTGGCCGTCGTACTCGGCGGGGGTGGCCTGCGCGACAGGAGCCTGCGCGGGCGCGGGCGCCGCGGCATTCGCGGCCACGGGAGCGGGCGCGGCGGGCGCGGACGCAGTGTCCTTCTTCGCCGCTTCGGACTTCGCGTGGCTCAGGTCGAGCTGCGTGAGGGCGGGGTCCCTCGCCTGGATGGCGAGGATGCCGAAGGTCGCCACGGAGGCCAGGCCCACCACCGGCAGCAGCCAGCGGCGCCAGCGCGAGGGCTTCGGCTCGGGGCCGGCGGCGGCGCGGCGCGCGGCCTGCTGCGCGTAGGCCAGCAGCGACTCGAGCCCGGCGTCCGGCGCGGGCTCCGAGGAGAGCTGGGCCATGGTGGCGCGCACGCCACGAATGTCGTCGAGGGCCTGGGTGCACCGGGCGCAGCCAGACAGGTGCGCCTCCATGGCCCGGGCCTCGGTGTGGGGCAGCTCGCCGTAGGCGAAGTCGAGGAGCCGGTCCTCGTGCGCGTGGGCATTCTGCGGATTCATCCCGTCACCGTCCTTCCGTCCTCGGCGAGGTCGCCGTCCACGCCCATGTCCGCCAGGCGTCGCCGCAACCCGTCGAGCGCGTAGCGCATCCGGCTCTTCACGGTGTTCTCGGACACGCCCGTCACCTCGGCGATGTCCTTGAAGGGAATGCCGCTGTACTCACGCAGGATGAACACCTCTCGCTGCTCCTCCGGGAGGGACGCCAGGGCGCGCTCCAGCAGGGGGCGCAGGCGGGCGTTGTATGCACCGCGCTCGGGGCTGGCGCCCGTGTCTGGCAGACCTTCGCCCAGCGGGCGCCCCTCTTCCCCGTCCGCACCCGCCGCGGGGGCTTCCAGGGACGACGCCTGGCGGTAGCTCTCTTTGCGCGCGCTATCCACGCAGAGGTTCCTCGCAATCGTATAGAGCCAGGTCGTGAACTTCGCCTTGGGCGTGTACTCGCCGGCGCTCCGTACCACCTTCAGCCACGTCTCTTGCAGCACGTCCTCCGCCCGTGCCCGATGCCCGACGAATCGAAGGATGAAGTTGAACACCGGCGTCCGGTGCTTGCGCACCAACGCCTCGAACGCGCGCGCGTCCCCCGCCTGGAAGGCGAGCATCAGCCGCTCGTCTGAGGTCTCCGGTCCCAACACTCCCCCATCTCTCCTGGAGCACCCGACACCCTGGCCCCTCCTCAACCCGTGCCGACATAACGGGCGGCGGGCCGCGAAGGTCTATCCCGGGCGTGGCCTCCGGTAAGTGGCGAGAATGACAGGGAGCGCCACTGCTGTCACGAGGGCGGCCTGGGCCAGCAACACCGCCGGTAGGGGGCGCTGGACATGCACCTGGAGCGAGCGGCCGAGCGCCAGCCCCAGCAATACCCCGGTCAGCGTCCGGACGGCGTTGGAGCCGGCCGCCGGGCGGAAGCGCCCCACCGCCCAGTCCACCAGGGCGGGCAGCGTGAGGGCCAGCACCACCGGGATGTCCCAGCGCCACTCGCGCGGCGCGCGCAGGGCGAACAGCCCCACGAGGGTGAGGAGCATCACCGGGTACGTGCCCAGGCAGCGCGCGCAGACGCGCACGCCCCCCAGCACATAGGTCCGGTTGTATTCATCCGGGTGATGGTGGCTGAGCCAGAACACCGGCATCACCTCCGGAGGCGGGGGCGGGAGCGACTTCGCGCGAGTCGCCCTCCGCGAGAAAACAAGCGGCCGAGTGTCCGCCGCCGAGCGGGTACAGCGGCGGCGACTCGCGCCGGCAGCGCTCCATGGCGTGGGGGCAGCGCGGGTGGAAGGCGCAGCCGGACGGTGGATTCAGCGGTGACGGCGGCTCGCCCGGCACCAGCAGCCGGGTGGCGCGCGCGCGGCCCGGGTCCGGCACGGGGACGGCGGACAGCAGCGCCTGTGTGTACGGGTGACGCGGGCGGCGGTAGAGCTCGGCCGAGGGCGCCAGCTCCACGATGCGGCCCAGGTACATGACGGCCACGCGGGTGGAGACGTATTCGACGATTTTGAGGTCGTGCGCGATGAAGACGTAGGTGAGGCCGCGCTCGCGCTGCAGGTCCACCAGGAGGTTGACGATCTGCGCCTGGATGGAGACGTCCAGCGCGCTGATGGGCTCGTCGGCCACCACGAGGTCCGGACGCAACGCAATGGCACGTGCAATGCCGATGCGTTGGCGTTGTCCGCCGGAGAACTCATGGGGGTAGCGGTCCAGTGCCTCGCGCGGCAGGCCCATGGCGTCCACCAGCGAGGCCACCTCGCGCTCCCGCTCGCCGCGCTCGCGCGCGAGGCCGTGGATGGCGAAGGGCTCTCCGAGAATCTCCCGCACCGTCATCCGCGGATTGAGCGAGGCGTACGGGTCCTGGAAGACGAGCTGCATGCGCCGACGCAGCGGGCGCAGCTGGCGCTGGGACTGGCCCGTCAGCTCCTGCCCGTCGAAGCGGATGGAGCCGGCGGTGGGCTCCACCAGCCGCAGCAGCGCGCGTCCCAGCGTGCTCTTGCCGCAGCCGCTCTCCCCCACCAGGCCGAGCGTTTCGCCACGCACGACGTCGAAGCTCACGCCGTCCACGGCCTTCACCGCGCCGCGCACGCGCCCCAGCAGGCCCCCGCGCACGGGGAAGTGGACCTTGAGGTCCCGGACCTGGAGCAATGGCGCGGTGCTCATGGCGCGGGCACCGGGTTGTGGCAGGCGGCGAGCTGCCCGTCGCGCTTGGGCTCCAGCGGCGGCACCACGCGCGCGCACACGTCGAGCGCGCGGTCGCACCTGTCCCGGAACGCACAGCCGGAGGGCAGCTTCCGCAGCGAGGGCACCATGCCGGGAATGGCCTGGAGCCTCCGTCGCGAGGCCGCCTCCCCCGTCGCCACCTGGAGCGACGGAATGGAGCGCAAGAGCCCCGCCGTGTACGGGTGCGCGGGCCGGGAGAACAGCTCGCGCACCGGCGCCCGCTCCACCACTCGGCCCGCGTACATCACCACGACGGTGTCGCAGCTCTCCGCCACCACGCCCAAGTCGTGCGTAATCAGCATCACCGCCATGCCGCGCTCGCCCTGGAGCCGCTTGAGCAGCTCCAGAATCTGCGCCTGGATGGTGACGTCCAGCGCGGTGGTGGGCTCGTCGGCGATGAGCAGCGCCGGGTCACACGCCAGCGCCATGGCAATCATCACCCGCTGCCGCATGCCGCCGGAGAGCTGGTGCGGATACGCGTCCACGCGCTCGCCTGGCGCGGGGATGCCCACCTGCCGCAGCATCTCCACCGCCCGCTCACGCGCCTGCGAGCGCGAGGCGCCCAGGTGCAGCCGCACGCCTTCGGCAATCTGCTCCCCCACGGTGAAGACGGGGTTGAGCGACGTCATCGGCTCCTGGAAGACCATGGCCGCGTGGTGGCCGCGCACGCGGCGCAGCTCCGCCTCGGGCAGCTTCAGCAAGTCCCTTCCCTGGAAGAGGACCTCGCCGCCCACCACGCGCACCGGAGGATTCGGCGCCAGCCGCAGCACGGACAGGGCGGTGAGGCTCTTGCCGCAGCCGCTCTCCCCCACCACGCCCACCGTGCCACCCGGAGGCACGGAGAAGGACACCCCGTCCACCGCGCGCACCGGGCCCTCTTCGAGGGACAGCTCCGCGGTGAGCCCCCGGACGTCCAGGAGGGGCGCCTCCGCGGAGGGGCGCTGCACGGCGGCCGTCACTTCCTCGCCAGCTCCTCCAGGAACTCCCCTTCCTGGATGAGACCCTTGCGGATGAGCAGGCGGATGAGGCTCGCCACCATGCGGGCGGGCTTCACCTTCTCCGTGTCCAGCGAGGCCTCCTCACCGCGGGAGATGCGCTCGATGTCGTCGAGGACGGCCAGGTCCTCGTCGGAGAACTGCGGCGTCGGCGTGAGCTGCACCGAGGGACGCGCCCCCTGCGCCGCGCCACCGAACAGCACCACCGGCACGCGCGGCTTGCCACCGGCCCCATCGGGAGGCGGCGGCGGCGGAGGCTTCGCGCTCGGGGTGGCGGCGGATTCGACGCCCAGCAGGTCATCCAGCACGGCCGCGCCCGGCGGCGGAGGCGGCTGGGCCTCTACGGGCGGAGGCGGCGGCGTGGCCCGCGGCGTGGGCCGCGCGGGAGCGGCCGGGGCCGCCTTGGGCATGGGCTTGGGCGCGGACTTCGGCGCCTCGGGGAAGTCCCACTCCAGCGACGCGCCCGAGCCCACCGGCGGAGGCGGCGGCGTGGGCACCTCCTCGTCCAGCGGCTCGGCCTCCACGATGTCCAGCGGCTCGCCGCGCGCGCGCGCCAGCGCCGTGTCCATGTCATCCGAGGACGCGACGAAGACGCGCACCTGCTTGCGGAGCTGGAAGCGCAGCTCGTCCACCAGCGTCAAATCGCCCGGGTCCTCCACGGCGACGTGGATGCGCTCGCTGCGTCCTTCCACCTCCACGCGGAAGGGCAGCACCCGGTGCTCGGACTGGAAGTCCACGGACACCAGCGACGTGACGGCGGCGGGAATGTCCTCGGGCAGCTCCACGAAGGGCAGGCCGTGCTGGGCCGCCAGCGCGCGGGCGATGTCCACGGGCGTGCACAGCCCCTGAGACACCAGCACCTCGCCCAGCTTCTGGTGGCCCGGAGCGCCGCGGCGGCCGAGCGCCGCCCGCACCTGCTGCTCCGTCACCACGCCCGCCTCGATGAGCAGCTCTCCAATCTTCTTGCGCATGGGCCGGGGCTACCGCTTGACCTTGGCGAGGTACTCCTCGCGAGAGAACACGCCCTTCTCGATGAGCAGCTCCACCATCGCCTTGAGGGCGGCGACCTCCTTGCGCTGCACGTCCTCCACGCTGCGCAGGAGCTCCGCGGGGCTGCCACCGCCGGACGGGCGCACCGCGGGCGTCTCCGTGCTCGGGCGCGTGGCGGCGGGCGGCGGCGTGGGACGGGCACCGGCGGGAGCGGCGGCCACGGCGGCGGCCGCCGGGTCCAGGTCCTTCAGGTTCTTCACCACCGTGCGGCCCTGCGCGTCCACCACCTTGAAGTTGGTGTCCGCGTCCTCCAGCTCCGCGTTCTCCTCGTAGATGCGCGAGAAGGCCCGGGCGATGGAGCTGCGGCCCGCCACGTTGGGGACGATGCGGCACTTCGTCACGGCGCGCAGCTCGTCCAGCATCCGCACGTTGAGCGGGTCGGACATCGCCACCACCAGCGTCTTGCCATCGTCGCGCAGTTGGAGCGGCAGTACGGAGAAGTCCCGCGCCGTCTGCGCGGAAATCTTCGCCTTCACGTGCGGCGGCACCATCTGCACCGCGTCCAGGTTCACCGCCGGCATGCCAAGCTGCTTGGACAACGCGCGCACCAGGATGTCCTCGGAGACGAGGCTCATCCGCACCAGGATCTCGCCGAGCTTTCCGCCCCACTTCGCCTGTTCGGCGAGCGCGGCCTTGAGCTGGCTCTCCTGCAGCACGTTCGCCTTGATCAGCAATTCTCCAAGCTTGATCTGTGCCATGTCGTGGGAAGCACTCTAGATCGACTCGGCGGTCAGCGCCCCTTCTTCCACGCCTGCCCGGTCAGGAACCCGGCGCCGCCGCCGGAGGCTCGGACGAGGCGGGAGGCTGCGAGGGGGCCCCGGGCGGCAGCTCCCGGCCCTGCTCGTCCACCTGGACCACCTTGGCGCCCTCGGGGGGGAGCAGCTCGTACAGGGTCAGGTCCGGCCGCCCGTTGAGGGAAATCTGCTGGTAGCGGAGCTGGAGGCGCGTCTTCGCCTGCTCGGCCACCAGCTCCACCTTGCCGGGGAAGATGAGGGAGCCCTTCTCCTGGAAGTCGTCGAAGCCCAGGTCGTACCCCGGGATGCCCCGGACCTGGCTCTTCATCACCCGCAGGTATTTGGTGTGCACCTGGAGCACCTGGGTGGCCTGCCCCCGGAAGAGCGTCAACACGTAGACACCCTCCTTGCGGTCCAGCTCCAGCGTCATCCGCTCCGGGGGGATGAGCGGCACCTGGCCGAGCATGATGGCCACCAGCTCCTGGTTGGGCAGCACCACCGGCAGGAAGCGCGACACGTTCTCCGGGCTCGCGGGCCCATGGAACCAGGTGTTTGTCTCCGTCTGGTAGAGCCCGAAGCCCTTCCCGTCCGACACCAGGGAGGCGAGCGGGCGGTTGAAGAAGTCGAACGTCTCCAGGTGCAGGAGGGCCGGCCGCGTGACGGACACGAACATGCTCAGCGTGCCGCTGCCCTGGGGGGACTCGACGCGCAGCTTGGAGTCGCCCTCCAGGGTGAGGATGTTGTCCTGGTTCTCCCTGACGCGCTGGTAGACGACGTTCGCATCGGTGAGCTCGCCCTCGGGGCCGAACTCGATTCGCTTGGGGCAGGCAGAACAGAAGGCTGCCAGGAAGATTGCGGCGGCTGCGCGGTTCATATGTCCTAGTCTGGGCCAGGCCGCCCTGCCCGGTCACCCACCAATGAGCCTGAACGACATCCTCCATTACCTCCGCCTGGGCGGCGTCACCCTCGCCCTGCTGATTCTCGCCTCCGTCATCGCGCTCGTCGTGGCGATTGAGCGGCTCATCGCCCTGTGGGGAGTGAGCGAGCGCTCCCGCACGCTGGGCGAGACGGTGAACAAGCACCTGCTGCGCGGTGACGTGGCCGCGGCCCGCACCGCCGCCGAGCGCTCCGACTCGGTGGCCGCCGACATCTTCCTCGCCGGTTTCGACAGGCTGGAGCGCGCCCGCGCCAACGGCGGTGCCGGTGTGGAGGCCGCCGTGGAGCGCGAGCGCGCCCAGGTCGGCCTCAAGCTGCGCCGCAACCTGTGGATGCTCGCCACCATCGGTTCGATTACGCCCTTCGTCGGCCTGTTCGGCACGGTGGCGGGCATCATGCGCTCGTTCAAGGACCTCGGCCTGGACGTGGAGTCCGGCGGCACCGGCGGCAGCGCGGCGGTGATGACGGGCATCTCCGAGGCGCTCGTCGCCACCGCCGTGGGCATCCTCGTCGCGGTGCAGGCGATGCTCTTCTACAACTACTTCCAGGCCCGCCTGTCGCGCGTGCTGGTGGAGCTGCGCCTGCTGGGCGACGAGTTCGTGGAGCTGCTCAAGGAGCGCGCCTCGGGCGCTCCCCTGTCCCCCGAGCCCGCCCCCACTCGCGAGTCACAGCCGCCCACCGTGCCGCGCACCGACGCGAAGCTGGCCTAGTGCCGGAGAACCTCCACCATGGCCATGGGAAAGACGCCGGGTGACAGCGAGGGCGACGAGGGCGTCTTCGCGGAAATCAACATCACCCCCCTCACCGACATCTTCCTGGTGCTGCTCATCATCTTCATGGTGACCAGCTCCGTCATCGTCCAGCAGGGGCCCGGCGGCGGCGCGAAGGCCGGCCTCAAGGTGAACCTGCCCAAGGGCGGCGCCGCGGACGTCACCGCGAAGAGCACGGACTTGTCCGTGGCGGTGCTCGCGGACGGGCGCTTCGTGCTCGCCGGCAACGTCGTCTCCGAGGAGGAGCTGCGCAAGACGTTCGACGACGCGAGGCTCAAGGACCCGGACACCGTGGTCATCGTCCAGGCCGACGAGGGCGTCCCCCACGGCACCGTGGTGCAGGTGATGGAGCTCGCGAAGAAGGCCGGCCTCGGGCAGCTCGCCATCGGCGTGCGAGAAGGCGAGTAGCTTCGGCGCTCGCGGGCCTCGAGGCCCCCGCGAAAACACAGAGGCCACCCGGGCTGCAGGTGCCCAGGTGGCCTCGGGTGTTTCAGGCGCCCCGCTTCCCGGGGCGGTGACTCAGACGGTGCCGAAGGCGGCGTCCGTGATGTCCATCGGCGAGGTGTCCTCGGCGGCAATCAGGCGCGCGGCCTGCTCCACGCCGGGCAGCACGTTGCGGGCGTAGAAGAGGGCGCTGAACTTCTTGCCCTCGTAGTAGGCGCGGTCCGGGTGGTCCGCGGACAGCGAGCCCTTGGCCTTCTCCGCGATGACGGCCGCGTCCAGCAGCAGCCAGCCCACCGCCACCTCGGACATCATCTGCAGGAAGCGGTTGGAGGACAGCGGAATCAGCGGGAACTTCGCGCCGTCCTGCGACCAGCCGAAGATGGTCATCGCGCTGGCCATGAGGGCCTCCTGCGCGGAGGCCAGCGTCTTCACGGCCTCGCCGTACACGGCGTGCTCGCGGTTCGCCTCGATGAAGGCGCCCACGTCACCCATGAACTGCTGGAAGTGCGTGCCGCCGGCCTGGCCCAGCTTGCGGCCCACCAGGTCCATGGCCTGGATGTGGTTGGTGCCCTCGTAGATGGAGAAGATCTTCGAGTCGCGCGTGTACTGCTCCACCGGGTAGTCCTGGATGTAGCCGGCGCCGCCGTAGACCTGGATGGCCTGGGCGCACAGGCGGAAGGCCTGGTCGGAGCCGTAGGCCTTCACCAGCGGGGTGAGCAGCTCCACCTGGCCGCGGTGGTAGGTGGCCGCGTCATCGTCCTTGCCGGAGAGCTGGCGCGCCTTGTCCAGGTGCATGGCCAGCTTGATGATGAGCGAGCGGATGCCCTCCACGTGCGCCTTCATGTCCAGCAGCATGCGGCGGACGTCCGGGTGCTCGATGATGGCGGCGCGGGGCGCGGTGGGGTCCTTCCACTTGGTGAAGTGCGAGCCCTGCTTGCGGTCCTTCGCGTAGTCCAGCGCGTTGTAGTACGCGGCGGACGCGAGCCCGAGGCCCTGGATGCCCACGGCGATGCGCGCGCCGTTCATCATCTTGAACATCTGGCTCATGCCGACGTGCTCGACGGTGCCCACGAGCTCGCCCACACACGCGTCGTTCTCACCGAAGTTGAGGACACAGGTGGCGGAGCCGTTGATGCCCATCTTGTGCTCGATGGAGCCCACGCCCACGTCGTTGGCCTTGCCGGCGCTGCCGTCCGCGTTGATGCGCAGCTTCGGGACGATGAACAGCGACAGGCCCTTGGTGCCCGGCGAGGCGCCGTCGATGCGCGCGAGCACGAGGTGGATGATGTTCTCCGCCATGTCGTGGTCGCCGCCGGAGATGAAAATCTTGGTGCCGCGGATGTTGTACGTGCCGTCGGCGTTGCGGCGGGCGGTGGACTTGGCCGCGCCCACGTCGGAGCCGGCGTGCGGCTCGGTGAGGCACATGGTGCCGCCCCACGTCCCGTTGAGCATGCGCTCCACGTACATCTTCTGTTGGGCGGGCGTGCCGCACTCGGCGACAACTTCCGCCGCGCCGAAGGCCAGGCCGGGGTACATGTTGAAGGCGGTGTTGGCGCCGGAGAGCAGCTCCTCCACCGTCACCTGCAGCATCATCGGCGCGCCCTGGCCGCCGTGCTCGGGGTCTACCGCGACCGTCTTGAAGCCCTGCTCGTAGAGCTTCTTCCACGCGTCCTTGAAGCCGGTGGGGGTAAAGACGGAGCCGTTCTCCACCCGGCAGCCCTCGCGGTCACCCACCGAGTTGAGGGGCCCGAGCACCTCACGCGCGAAGCGGTACGTCTCCGTGAGCACCGCCTTGGCCTCATCCGGGCCCCAGGCCTCGAAGGGGGCCTGGCCGGACACCTGGCCGAAGCCGAACTGCTCGAACAGCGTGAAGAAGATCTCTCGAAGGTCGGTCTTGTAGGTGTTGATGCCGGCGGACATGGCCACTCCTGCGTGACGGCTCGCTGCCTGCCCTCGCAGGAGGGCAATGGAGGTCAGCGGCCCGGGTGAGACGCAAGAAGTGTGGCGGCGACTGATTTTTGAGTCAACCCTGAATGACACCGCGCGTTGAGGGGCGGTCAGAACCGCCCGTCAAGCGCGAATAATTGTGACTACTTCTTCGCCTTCTTGGCGACGGGGAGCGTCGCCGTCTTGGCGGCGGGCTTCTCTCGGGGAGCGGTCTTCTTGGAGGAGGCGCCGGCGCGGCGCTCGTCCCCCTCCTCGCCCTCCTCGGGAGCCTCCTCGCCCCCGGCCGCCCCCGTGGCGCTGGCGGCCGGCGGAGCGGTGGTCAGGCTCTCGCGCGGCACCTCGACGACGATGGGCGACTGGCCGGAGCGCTGCCGGTTCTCGTCCTCGAGCGAATAGAAGAGCTGGATTTGCGAGCCGCCCTTCATCACCAGCTCACCGCGCTGGTTCTCCGCCCAGAGGTCGATTTCGACGAAGTAGCGGCCGCCGGTGCCGTGCCTGTCGCTGACGCGGCCCTTGCAGACGACGGTGTCGCCCGGCCAGACCATCTTGATGAAGCGCACGTTGTAGCGCCGCATCTGGCCGCCGCGGGCCCAGTCGCTGATGAGCTGGCCCAGCATGCCCATGACGAGCATGCCGGGGGCGTAGACGCTCGGCATGCCCACGCTCTTGGCGTAGACCTCGTCCACGTGGACGGGGTTGTAGTCGCCGGAGGCGCCGGCGTAGCGGGAGAGCTGCACGCGGTCGACGGGTGCCTTGGCCAGGGCCGGCAGCTCGTCACCGACGCGGATGGACTCGAAGTACAGCTTGCGCGCGGGCATCACGGCGTCTCCTTGGTGGCGCGGACCACCAGCGTCCGGCGGGCGCGGAACACGAGATTGCCCTCCTCGTCACGGCCCTCGTCCTCGATGACGGCGATGTCCATGCGCCCGGAGATGCCGGGGCGCTCGAACACGTCCGACACGCGGGTGGACACGTAGATGCGGTCTCCCGCGAAGATGGGCCGCTCGTAGTCGAAGCCCTGCTCGGCGTGCAGCAGGCTCTTGATTCCCACGCCGAGCAGCTCCCGCAGGTCCGCCGCGGAGTGGAAGGACGCGGGGAACGTGGGGGGCGCGATGATGGTGGGATAGCCGGACGCCCGAGCGTACTCCTCGTCGTAGTAGATGGGGTTGTAGTCGCCAATCGCCTCCGCGAAGCGGCGGATGGCACCCTTCTCGACCTCGTTGAGTGTCGGTGGCGAAGCGCGACCGATCGCGTTCTTGTCCAACATGTCCCTCTCCTGACTCTAACGTCCGGCCGGAAGCTCGAGCACCGTGAGGAGCCCCGCTTCGGCAGCCGTCAAGCGTGGCGCGGCATTCACCAGCGCATTCGCGGTGGCCCGGTCGCCCGCCACTCCCCCCGGGATTTCCAGCACCAGCTTCGGGTCCGCGTCGATTTCGATGCGGTCCTTCGGGTCATCCGCCCCCATGGCGATGGTCAGCTCCAGCCGGACCCGCTCCTGCCCCTCCTCCAAACCCACCACGGACTGGAACATGCCCGCCACCCGTCCCTTCTTCACCGGGAATGCGCCGCCGGTGATGTCCTCCTCGGCGAACACGGGGGCTACTTCTTCTTCGTAGTCGTCGCAATCGAGCCCGAGTCCAAGGGCCGCCAGCGCCGCGGACTCCACCAGGCCGACGTGGCCGAGCTGGTCGCCGTCCACCAATTCGAAGAACTCGTCCTCGGTGAGGCCCGCGCCCACCTTGCGCTGCAGCGCCTCACGGCGGGTGCGCGCGTCCACCACGCGCGTCGCAGTGGCGCGGCGCACGGGCCCGCACACCTGTCCGGCCACGGCCATCAGCCGGTCCAGCACGAAGCCGGGGTTGACGCCGGTGCCCACCACCGCCACGCCCGCCTTCTGCGCGGCCTGGTCCAGCTTGTCCGCCAGCTCCGGGTACTTGAGGTACGGGAAGGCCAGCTCCTCGCAGGTGCTGGCCACCGGCAGGCCCAGCTTCAGCGCCGCCAGAATCTGCTCCATCACCTGCGGCAGCCGCGAGCCGGTGGCGTGCAGCAGCACCGCGCCCTTGCGCTTCGCCACCGCCTTCTCCAAGGAGTCCATCACCTTGACGCGGGGGGCGGGGCCTCCCAGCACGTCGCCCAGGGAGCGCCCCACCAGCGACGGTTGCGTGTCCACGGCGCCAATGAGCTCCACCTCGGGAGACGTCATCGCGGCCCTGGCAATCTCCTGCCCGATGAACCCCAACCCCATCACCACCACCGGCACTGGCCCTTCCGGGGCTCTAGCCATCGGAGATTGCTCCAGGATTCCAAGGGGTTAGCGACACAACAGAGTCTGCCCGGGCACCATAAAACACACCTTGGCGGGCAGGCAAGCGTCACTTGGATGTGCGACTCTTCCGGACTGATAGATTCTCCAAGGATTTCCGGGACTTGGGAGCACACAAGCGCCGGGGGCCCCCTGTTTCGACGGTGAGGGACGCGTGTATAAGGGAATGAGGCTCGCCTCCTTGGAGAACCCGCCGACATGGACCGAATCCTCGTGGTGGATGACGACGTCCTCATCCTCGCCGCGCTCTCCCGGATTCTTCAGACGGAGGGTTATGAGGTCATCACCCACAGCGACCCGGCCCTGGCCGCGCGCGAGGTGGACTTCCACGTCGTACTGACGGACTTCATGATGCCGTACCTCAACGGCATCGAGCTGTTGGGGGCGCTGCGCGAGCGCAACCCCAAGGCGGTGCGGCTGATGCTGACGGCGGCGGCGGACTTCCGCACCGCGTCCGAGGCGGTCAACCGCGGCGAGGTGTTCCGCCTGCTGGGCAAGCCGTGGTCGCTGAGCGAGCTGATCAGCAGCGTGCGGCAGGCCTTCGAGCACTACCGGCTGGTGGAGGCCAACGAGCGGCTGACGCGCGAGGTGGCGGAGAAGAACGCGGAATTGGTGGCCATCAACCGGGACCTGGAGCGCCGGGTGGTGGAGCGCACCACGGGCCTCCTGGACGGGCTCATCAGCGCGCTGGACTACCGCGACACGGAGACGCAGTGGCACTCGCGCCGGGTGTCGCTCTTCTCGCGGCGGCTGGCGGAGGAAGTGGGGCTGTCGGGGGCCGCGCTGGACGTGGTGGAACAGGGCGCGCTGCTGCACGACATCGGCAAGATTGGCGTGCGCGACTCCATCCTGCTCAAGCCCGGGCCGCTGACGCCGGACGAGTGGGTGGAGATGCGCAAGCACCCGGAGTTCGGCTACCGGATGCTGGCGAAGATGCCCTACCTGCACGAGGCGGCGCTCATCGTCCTGCAGCACCAGGAGCGGTGGGACGGCAAGGGCTACCCGCAGAACCTGGCGGGTGAGGACATCGTGCTGGGCGCGCGCATCTTCTGCATCGCGGACACGGTGGACGCGATTACGTCGGACCGGCCCTACCGCAAGGGGCGGCCCATGAGCGTGGCGCGGGATGAAATCCGCCGCTGCGCGGGGACGCAGTTCGACCCGGCGCTGGCCGAGGCCTTCCTGCGCATCCCCGAGACGGAGTGGCAGCGCATCCGCCAGGAGGTGGAGTCGATGGAGGAGACGGAGGTCCAGCGGTGGCATGGCCATCCGCTCGGCCTCCCTGCGTCGATGGCCAAGGCCAGCGGGGCCTGAGCCCGCCCGAGCCTCAGGGCGTCAGCTGCACCGCGCGCACCTCGCGGATGATGTCCCCCTCGAGGAGCGCGTCCACCACGTCCATGCCGGAGACCACCTCGCCGAAGGCCGTGTAGCGGCCGTCCAGGTGGGGCTGCGGCGCGTGGGTGAAGAAGAACTGGCTGCCGCCGGTGTCCTTGCCCGCGAGCGCCATGCCCACCGTGCCGCGGCGGTACGGCCGGCGCGTCATCTCGCAGCGGATGGAGTAGCCGGGGCCGCCCTCCCCGTCCCCGCGCGGGTCTCCGCCCTGCGCGACGAAGTCCGGGACGACGCGGTGGAAGGTGGTGCCGTTGAAGTAGCCCTTCTTCGCCAGCGCGTACAGGTTGCCGGAGGTGAGCGGCGCCTCGTCCGAATCCAGGCGGACGGTGATGTCGCCCTTGGCCGTCCGGAGGAGGAGGCCGGCATCGGGCGGCGCGGCCTCGGGGCGGAAGGTGTCCGCCGGGAGCTCCACGCGCTCCGAGCGCACGGGCTGGCCGGTGAGCTGCGTGAGGGCCTCGGCGGCCACGCGGCGCAGGTTGGTGTTGGGGTTCTTCAGCCACTCGCGGAAGCGCGGCTCCGCGGCGGGGCCCTGGAGGGCGACGAGCGCTCCTGCCACGGGCTCGGCGAGATCTCCGGGCTCCTTCGGCACGCGGTCGGCGAGGGCCTCCACCACGGGGAGCTGCACCTTGGCGCCAATCTTCCCGAGCGTGCCCGCGGCCGCGCCGGCCACCACGAGGTCCTCGCCATTCACCAGGGGCTGCACGGCCGTGGCCGTCCGGAGCACGGGGCGGTTGCCCAGGGCCTCCAGCGCGGCGAGGCGCACGCGAGCGTCGCGGTGGTTCAGGTAGCCCACCGCGAAGCCGGCCGGGTCCTTCCCCTTGGCCTGGCCCGCTTCGCGAATGCCCAGGGCCAGCCGCCGCTCGTCCTGCACGCGGCCGAAGCCGCAGGAGGGAGAGTCACCCGGCACGCCGCGCTGCCGGTCCAGGGCGGCCGCGAGCCGGCAGTCCAGCCAGCCGAGGTCCGTGCGGGCCAGGTCCGAGGCGGCGCCGCGCTCCGCGTCCGCCAGCGCGAGACGCAGCGACACGAGGAGGGGGGCGGCGAACTCGGGAAGGCCCTGCTGCGCGAGGGCCAGAATCGCGTGCCCGTCCGCGGAGCGGGCCAGGGTCTCCACCTTCGCGTCCGCGCCGTCGGTGGGCCGCGACGTGCCAGCCGTTCCCTGGGGCGCGCCTCCAGTGCTCGTCACCTCCGGAGCCTCCAGTCCCCGAGCCACGCGCTTCGCACGGGGCACCAGCGCCTCCAGCGCCTCCACCGCGGTGCACGGCCCGCTGCACTTCGCGGCCAGCATCGCAAGCGAGCGCGCCGCCTCCGCCGCCACGCGCGGCACCGAGTCATCCAAAAGCGGCCTCAGCACCACCGCGTCCTCCGGCCCACCCATGGCGCCGAAAGCCTTCGCGCACAGGCCGCGCACGTCCGCGTCCGCATCCCCGAGACAGCCACGCAGCGCGGGCAGCGCCTCCACCCGCTTCGCCGTCATCAGCAGGTACGCGCCTCCATAGCGCGCCTCCACCGGCCGCTCCCGGGACAGCAGCGCCACCGCCGGTGCCAGCAGCGGCACGCCCGCCACCACCGCCGCCCCACCCCGCCGCGCGGCCACGCCCAGCGCCAGCGCGGCCTTCCCCGCCACCTCCACGTCACTCCCCTGCATCCGCTCCACCAGCCGCGCCACCGCCGCCGGCGTGCCCGCCCGCCCCAGCGCCTCCACCAGCGTCGCGCGCACCCGCGCCTCGCGCTCCGCGCCCTCCGCCTCCAGCAGCGCGTCCGTCAGCCGCGTGCGCTCCGCCTCCGTCAGCGGCTCCCACGCCAGGGCCAGCTCGCCAGCGGCGAAGGCCGCCTCATCACGCACGCCCGGCTCCGCGTCCTTCAGCCCCGCCACCACCGTGTCCAGCGTGGCCGGGTCCTGGATGCGGGCCAGCGCACGCTGTGCCCTCGCGCGCACCCGCGCGTCCTCCGCGCCCGTGGCCAGCGACAGCAACGCCCCATCCCCCAGCGAGCGCCGGTCCTCCCAGTCCTGGATGCGGGCGAGTGTCGCCGCGTCCACCGGCTCCTTCTCCGGCGAAGGCACGGAACGGACACAGGAGGACAGCGCGACGACGGCGAGGCAGGCAGTCAATCCACGGGCGGTGCGCAGGCGGCTCATTCGCCGGGGCCTAGGTCAATTCCCCGCGAAAATCCAGGGGTTAGGACGCGGCGGGTTTGACAGCTCCAGGCGGGACTCCGAGAATGCGGCCTCGTTTCTCTCCTCGGGAGCGCTGGTCCTGAACTGCCCTGGCTGCGGCTCGAAGGTAGCCGCCAACACGTCCATCTGTCCCGTCTGCGACTACATCATCGACGGCTCCTTCCTGTCCGCCGAGCCGCCCGCGGACGACAACGACGAGTCCACCGGCGCCGAGGAGGCCCCCCGGCCGGCGAAGGCCGCGCCCGCGCGCTCCAAGGCGAAGTCGGGGAGCCGGACCGCCGCGCCGCCGCCGGACGCGGACTCCACCAACATCCGCAGCATGGACGAAATCGCCCGCTCCGCGCCCCAGCAGCGTGCCGCGCGCCCCGCTCGCTCCGCCGCGCCCGCGCCCCGTCGCGCGCCGCCTCCGCCCGTGGAAGCCCCCGCCGACGACGGGCCGGACCCGTGGGACCGCTCCGCGCGCGAGGCGTCCCGCAACGACGCCGTGGCCGACCCGGAGGAGCTCATCCGCGACGCGAAGGAGCTCTTCGGCCTGCTCGCCGGAGGGGACAAGGTCGCCTTCTGGGGCGCGGCGACCGTGCTGCTGTCGTGCTTCCTGCCGTGGAAGGAGACGGCGGCGGACGGCGACGTGCTCGGCCTGATGAGCATGGGGGCCGGCGCCTTCGTGCTGTCCATCCTCATCATGACGGCCGTCGGTATGCGCGTGAAGGGCTCCTTCGAGCGCATGAACCCGGTGGTGCCGTGGATGGGGCAGCTCGTGTTCAGCTTCATCTGTCTCGTCTGGTGCATCGTCTACATCAAGGTGTCCGCCGACACCACGCGCGTGCCCACGCCCATTGGCAACTCGGAGATGATGAACTCGTCGCCCAGCTTCGGCGTCTTCGTCGGGGTGCTGGGCTCGCTCGCGGCGCTGGGCGGCACGCTGCTGGGCCTGAAGAGCCGGCCCGCCTGAGGCACGACCCAGCCTTCACGAATCCGCTGCCGCCCCGCGCGGCAGCGGGCTAGCGTGCCCCGTCACCATGTCCGACGCCTCTCCCCTCTCCCGTCTCACCTCCGCGCTCGGCGCGGCCGTCTTCGGGCAGCAGCGCGTCCTGGCCGACCTGGTGACGGCCTTCCTCGCGCGGGGCCACGTGCTCCTGGAGGGCGTGCCCGGCGTAGCCAAGACGCTCACCGCGCGCAGCATGGCCGGCGCGCTGGGACTGCTCTTCACCCGCGTCCAGTTCACCCCGGACCTGATGCCGGCGGACATCCTGGGCACCAACGTCTTCCAGCCGCAGGAGAACGCCTTCCGACTCGTGAAGGGCCCCATCTTCACGGAGGTGGTGGTGGCGGACGAAATCAACCGCACCCCGCCCAAGACGCAGGCCGCGCTGCTGGAGGCCATGGAGGAGCGGCAGGTCACCATCGACGGCGTCTCGCACGCGCTGCCGCCGCACTTCTTCGTGGTGGCCACGCAGAACCCGCTCGAGCTGGAGGGCACCTACCCGCTGCCCGAGGCGCAGCTGGACCGCTTCCTCATGCGCGTGCGCGTGGGCTACCCGGACACGGACGGGGAAGTCACCATGCTGCGCGCCTTCCACCAGCGCGAGGGCAAGCCGCCCGTCACCGAGCGCGTGCTCGACGCGCCCACCCTCACGGAGTTGCAGACGCGCGCCGCCCGCGTGTCGTGTGACGACTCCATCCTCCAGTACGTGGTGAATGTGGTGCGCGACACGCGCGCCCACCCCCGCGTGCGCCTGGGGGCGAGCCCCCGCTCGGCGCAGGCGCTGCTGGCGGCGGCCAAGGCGCGCGCGGCGCTGATGGGCACGGACTTCGTCACCCCGGACGACGTGAAGGGCGTGGCCCACAGCGTCCTCAACCACCGCCTCCTTCTCAAGGCCGAGGCCGAGGTGGAGGGCGTCACCGTGGACGACGTCCTCCGGCAGACGCTCGAGCGGGTGCGAGTGCCCCGGTGAGCACCGGCCGTCCCGTCCCCACGGGCCTCGCCGTGGCGCTCCTGGCGGCGGGGCTCGTCCCGGCCGCGCTCGCGGTGGCGGGCCCGGTGTTCGGCTGGCTCGCGCTCGCGGTGGACGTGGCGGTGCTCATGCTCTGCGCCGTGGACTTCCTGCGCGCGCCTCGCGCGGACGCGGTGACGGTGCGGCGCCTCGTGGAGCCCATCCTCTCCTCGGGCACGCGCAACGCCGTCCACCTGGAATTCGAGCGGAACGACGGGGGCACGCACCCGCTGCGCCTCGATGCGCGCGACGAGCCCCCGGAGGACGTGGCCAGCACCGGCCACCGTCAGGCCCTCACGCTGAGCGGGGACAGGCACACGCCCGCGCGCCTCACCTACTTCGTCACCCCGCCCGCGCGAGGCGACGCCCGCTTCGGAGACGTACACCTGCGGCTGCTCGGGCCGCTGGGCCTGTGCGCGCGCCAGGTCCGCGTGCCGGCGGCGCAGGCGGTGAAGGTGTACCCGGACCTGACGGCCCTCTCGCGCGAGGCGCTGGCGCTGGCCCGTGCCTCGGAATCCCCTTCCGCGCGCACGCAGCGGCGCCGCGCGGCGGAGGGGCGCGAGTTCGAGTCGCTGCGCGAGTACCGCCCCGGCGACGACTACCGCCACATCGACTGGAAGGCCTCCGCGCGCCATGGCGACACGCTGGTGCGCACGTGGCAGCCGGAGAAGCACCAACCGGTGCTGCTGCTCCTGGACTGCGGGCGCCACATGGCGGGCCAGGTGCAGGGGCGCCGCAAACTGGACCACGCGGTGGACGCGGCGCTGCGGCTGGCGCGCGTGGGCCTGGACGCGGGGGACATGGTGGGCGTGCTGGCCTTCGCCAGCGACGTGGTCGCCTTCCTCCCGCCGCGCAAGGGGCGCGAGCACCTGCGCCTCATCACCGAGACGCTCTACCGCGTCGAGGCCGCGCTGGAGGAGAGCGACTACGGCCGCGCCTTCGACTTCGCCTTCGCCCGGCAGACGCGCCGCGCGCTGGTGGTGCTCTTCACGGACCTGGTGGACCCGGACGCCTCGGCCAGCCTCCTCACCCGCACGCTCGCGCTGCGCCCCCGGCACCTGCCCGTCGTCGCCTCGCTGCTGGACGAGGACCTGGAGGCCGCGGCCACGGCGGTGCCCCGGGAGGCGCAGGACGCCTACTCGAAGCAGGCCGCGGCGCGGCTGGAGGCCGAGTACCGCCGCACCGCCACCACCCTGCGGGACGCCGGTGCGCTCGTGGTGCGGGCCCCCGCGCGCGGCTTCGGCGCGGCGACACTCAACGCGTACCTCGACGTGAAATCGCGAGGACTGCTTTGAGTCCTTCCGTAAAGTCCACTGAAAAGATTGCGTGAGGCCCGCATGAGTCGCGTGCGCGCGTCGCTCGCGAAGAAGCGTGCCAATCGCGCCGAGGCCGAATTCTAGGCTCCGGAAACGACCCCCTTTACAGCCACGTCCGCGTCAACAAAATGGCGCGTCTCTCTTGCCCGCCTACTGGGTGGGCAACCTCGAACATCACGGATGGAGACGGTCTTGGCGGAGGGCGCGAGGGGCTTGAGGTTGGAGGTGGAGGTCGACGCGGCGGCGGCCGCGATGGCTTCGCGGGTGGAGTCCGAGCCCGCGCGGACGTTGACCCCCTTCCACGAGCGGCTGCTGGCGGAAGAGCTGCTGGCGAAGAGTGGGGACACGCAGCAGCGGCTGGCCGGCGCGCTGTCGGAAGCGAAGGTGGACCTCAACCCGCACCAGGTCGAGGGCGCCATGTTCGCGCTCGACTCGCTGTCGCGCGGCGGCTGCATGCTGGGCGACGAGGTGGGCCTCGGGAAGACGATTGAAGCGGGCCTCGTCATCGCCCAGCTCATGGCCGAGGGAAAGAGCCGCATCCTCATCCTCGCTCCGGCCACGCTGCGCGCGCAGTGGAACAGCGAGCTGCGCGAGAAGTTCGACCTGGAGAGCGTGCTGGTGGACGGCCGCACCGTGCGGGCCACCGGCAACTGCTTCGACCAGCCCTTCCCCGTCATCTGCTCGCACCCCTTCGCGGCCAACAAGGCGGCGCTGGCGGCGGAGATTCCGTGGGACGTCGTCGTCATCGACGAGGCCCACCGCCTGCGCAACGCGCACCGCCCCAACAACAAGATGGGGCAGGCGCTGAAGTCCGCGCTGGCCGGGCGCCCCAAGCTGCTGCTCACCGCCACCCCGCTCCAGAACGACATCATGGAGCTGTTCGGCCTGATGTCCCTCCTGGACGAGCAGATTCTCGGGCCGGAGCACGCCTTCCGCAGCCGCTACCGCGTGGACGAGGGCGGCGGCATGTCCGAGGCCGCCGTCGCGGAGCTGAAGGAGCGGCTGGCCCCCGTGGTGCAGCGCACCCTGCGCCGGCAGGTGCGCGAGTACGTCCGCTACACCAACCGCCGTTCCATCGTGGAGGACTTCACCCCCTCCCCCGAGGAGCACGACCTCTACGAGAAGGTCAGCGAGTACCTCCAGCGCTCCGAGGCCGCGGCGATTGAACCCGGCAAGAAGACGCTGCTGACGCTCTGCTACCGCAAGCTGCTGGCGTCCTCGACGTACGCGATTGCGCCCACGCTGCGCCGGCTGTCGGAGAACCTCGAGAAGCGCCTCCAGGCGGCGAAGCTGGGCCAGCAGGCGCTGGCGATGTTCGAGCCCGAGGAGGCCAAGCAGTTCGTCGAGGAGGGCGAGGAGTGGTCCGACGACCCGGCCAAGGCGCCCAACGTCCGCGCCCTGGAGCAGGAGGTCTGGGAGCTGCGGCAGTACGCGGACCTGGCGGACTCCATCAAGGTCAACGCCAAGGGCGCGGCGCTCGTACGCGGCCTGGACCGCACCTTCGGGGTGATGCGCGCGCACGGCTGGCCGGAGAAGGCGCTCATCTTCACCGAGTCCCGGCGCACGCAGCAGTACCTCTTCAACCTCCTCTCGGACGCGGGCTACAAGGGCAAGATTTCCCTCCTGGCGGGTGACCTGGCCAGCACGCCGGAGGAGCGCCGCGCGCTGGTGGACGAGTTCCGCCACAAGTCGCAGATCCTCATCTGCACCGAGGCCGGCGCCGAGGGACTCAACCTCCAGTTCTGCAACCTGGTCGTCAATTACGACTTGCCGTGGAACCCGCAGCGCGTGGAGCAGCGCATCGGCCGGTGCCACCGGTACGGCCAGCAGCGGGACGTGCTGGTCATCAACTTCCTCAACCGTCAGAACGCGGCGGACGCGCGCCTCTTCGAGCTGCTGGAGAAGAAGCTCAACCTCTTCGACGGCGTCTTCGGCGCGTCCGACGAAATCCTCGGCGCGCTGGAGAGCGGCGTCGACTTCGAGCGGCGCATCCTCGACATCTACCAGTCCTGCCGCGACCCGAAGGACATCAACGCCGCCTTCGACAAGCTGCGCGAGGAGCTGGAGGGCCGCATCAGCAAGCGCATGACGGAGATGCGCTCGGTGGTGCTGGAGCGCTTCGACGGCGACGTGCGCCGGCGGCTGCGCGGGCAGCAGGACCAGACGAAGGAGGCGCTCGCCAAGCGGCAGTCGGAGGCGCGCGCCCTCACCAACTCCGTGCTGGGCAGCCGCACCGCGGGCCGACTGGAGATTGCCAAGGCCGCGTACGCGGTGAAGGAGCGCACGCAGGACGCGGTGGCGTACCTCCAGCTCGACGCGTCCGAGCTCCCCTCGCGCCTGGCGCGGCTCGCCGGCTGCGAGGGCTGGTGGTTCGCCTACAAGTTCGAGACGACGGGCCTCAAGCCGGAGGAGAAGCTCGTCCACCTGGTGCTGGTGCGCGAGCGCGACGGCGGCTTCCGCGCGCTGCCGCTGCAGGACGGCGCGCACTTCGTGAAGTTGACGGCGAAGGAGGAGAAGCGCCGCCAGCCCGCGCCGGTGTCCGTGCAGCTCATGCAGGAGCAGGCGCTGGTGGCGGCCAAGGAGGAAATCGTCCGGGCCGCGGAGCGCCGCAACGCGCTGGAGTTGGACAAGGCCAAGGAACGCGCGGACCGCTACGTCGAGGACTGCCTCATGGAGTCCCGTGAGACCGTGGAGGCCGCGCGGCAGGTGTGGATTGAAGCCCGCAAGGCCGTGGCCGCCGCCGAGGACGTGGCGGACAAGGCGAAGGCGCGGGCCCACTCGGACCGGATGGAGCGCGAGTACCGGCGCAAGCTGTCCTCCCTCCGCAACGAGGAGGAGAAGCGCTACGCCGCCAAGGACCGGCAGCTCGCGGACCTGGCGCAGAAGGCGAAGGTGACGGAGAAGCGCTCCCTCATCGCCTCCGCGTACTTCTGGCTGTCCTGAAGCGCTCCTGTCGGAGGTTCGCGAGGAGCGCCAGCCCCGAGCGGGCCTCGTGGCGTACGCGGAGCCTCGTGTCCCTTCGGAATGCGCCCGCGTCCTCCCGGAACGGACGCCGCGTTCCCCTGGTACGCGCGCCGCGTCCCCATGGCACGCGGGTGGGCGTGCTACAGCGCGTGTTTCCCTGAGTTACACGGGAAGAGGTTTCTGGCATGGGGGTTGCGATAGCCCCACCACGTATGCGGCCCTCCCTCTCCCCTATCGGCTTCGCCCCCCGGAAGTCCTGGCTCCTGCGCGGCCTGAGCGCGGAGTACCTCCTCGTCCGGGGCGCGGACGTCACCACCGAGGACGACGCCGCGCGCGTGCCGGACACGGTGGCCCTCTGGCACCTCGAATGGTGGCTCGCCCATGCCCCCGGCAGCGCCTGGACGCTGTACGAGGCGCTCGGCGGCGCGGAGCCCCTGGGTCTCTCGCGGCTGGGACGCCCTGCGGCGGAGCAGCGGCTGCGGCAGCGGTTGGAGCGCGCCCTCCGCCTCGGTGAGCTGGTGGTGCTCTCCTACCAACGTCCCCGCCACGCGCCCCTGCCCTTCCCGGAGCCCGTCGCGGTGGTGGAGCCGGAGTCGCCCGTCATCGCGCTCCCGCCCCGCCCACCCGAGCCCGCCCCCGTCGACACGGCCGCGCAGGTGCAGGCGCTGTTGCAGGCCGCGAAGGACGGGCTGCCCTTCTGCGAGGAGTGCGCCCGCGCCGCGGCCCGGAGGAAGGCGGCATGACTCCGGCCCTCTCCCCCACGCTGGACGTGGAACGCGTCCTCGACCTGCTCTGGCGCCCTCCCGAGTTCGGCGAGCCTCCCTGCGAGGTCTACGCGGTGCTCGACGGCGCCCGCTCCCCCGCCGTCACCCGCACGCTGATGCAGTGGGCGCACGGCTGCGTGTGCCTCTATGAAGGCCCGGTGCCGCGCGAGTTGCTCGCGGTGGCGCCCTACCTCGTCCAACTGCGCCGCGACGCGGAGTCCACTCGCGAGCTGCTCACGAAGGCCTGGGGCCAGTCCTGGGGCATCTTCGTCGCCACGCCCGCGAGCCTCGGAGAGCTGCGCCGCCACTTCCGCAAGTTCCTCCAGGTGGAGGACGAGCAGGGCCGCCGCCTCTACTTCCGCTACTACGACCCGCGCGTGCTCCGCGCGTACCTGCCCACGTGCAACCCGCGCGAGCTGCATACGCTCTTCGGCCCGGTGGAGCGCTACCTCGCGGAGAGCCCTCGCGCCGACGCGCTGGTGGAATACGCGCTGGGGTTGGAGGGCCTGGAGGAGCGGCCCCTGGCCCTGAGCTGAACCCACCCCCGCCACGAAGGAGAACGCCCATGCCGAAGACCCGCCGGCGCGCGCTCCGCGCCCTGCTGGAGTCGTTGCAGAGCGAGGTGGATGAGGAGCAGGTGCCGCTCGTCAGCCACGTGGGCCACTCCCACGATGACGTGCTGCGGCTCCTGAAGCTGGGCGGCCTCGAGCTCATCGAGCCGACCCTCCATGCGCCGACAGAGACGCGCCTGCGGAAGCAGGACCTCTTCAAGCGGTCCGTCATCCTTCCCACCGAGAAGTACCACCTCATTCGGCCGAAGAAGACGGGCGGCATGCGCGTCCGCATGCGCAGGATGCACCGCGAGCTGGAAGACGACGGGCTCGCGCTCCCGCCCCTCGAGGTGCAGGTCAAGCTCGTCTCCAAGAGCCGCAAGGGCATGAGCCGGGTCCGCTCGTCCCTGCATGACCCGCTGAGGTCCGTCTACGTCGACGGCAAGGAGCGCACGCGCGGCTGGCGGGTGGATGCGCGCTTCATGCTGCGGGGCAACGACGTGGGCTACCACGTCACCATCCACGTGCCCCTGGACGTCCTGCGCTCACATCTGCTGCCGGTGGCCTGGGAGGAGAGCGCGGATCTCACCTTCTCCGAGCCGCGCTACGTGCTGTGCTCGCACGACTCGCTCCTGCTCTTGGGAGACGTGGGCTACCGCGCCGGCACCAACTTCGCCATCGACGTGCGCTTCGGGCCCCACCTGAGGGCCTACGTCGAGCACCAGATGCCCGTGACACTGCTGGGCCAGCTCGTCCCGCGCGAGGACGAGCACCCCGACGTCAAGCTGTCGTCCTACCCCTTCACCCTCGCGTTCGCGGACTCACGGGTGGAGAACGCCGCCCTGCACATCTACAGCAAGCCCCGCGACGAAGACGGCGGCAGGGACTACTTCGCGGAGCTGCGCGGCCTGCTGAAGGTGGGAGGCCAGTCGCTGCCCGTGTGGTCGGACCTGCCCGAGGACGAGGGCGTGCTCTGCTGGGAGAGCCGGCTCGACAACCCGGTGAAGCTGGCGCCGGCCGACCTGGACCCACTGATGGGCGGCAGCAGCTGGCGCACCGACGACGTGGGGCACCTCAGGCCGCTGCTCGACACGGCGGGGGAAAACACGTGGCTGGTGGAGGCGGGCCTGGGCGTGGACCTCCTCGACGGGAGGCGGACGGATGCCCACGCCATCTTCTCGCGGCCGGACTTCACCTTCCGAGACGGCCTCCTGACGTTCAGCACCGTCCAGCTCGTCTGGGAGTGGAGCCATCAAACCGGCGACGGCCAGTTCCTCATCCAGGCGACGCTGACGTTCTGCGGCCTGATGTTCAACGCACTGATGCGCCCGACGGACCGCATCGTCCTCGCCAGCCTCGCGGGGCAGGACATCTCGCTCGACCAGGCCATGCAGGACGACGCCGAGGAGCGCGAGCCCGAGGAGCTCTCCACGCTGCCGCCCATGTGGCCCATGGCGCGGGTGGCCGAAGCGGCCGGCGAGCGGCTGCGGCTGCTCGGCGACGACCCGGAGCTCCCCCTGGAACAATACCACGAGCTGCACCTCTACTACTGCTGGCGGACGGACCGGCTGCTGCTGCGCTCCATCGCCGTGCTGGAGGACGACTCGCTCGTGGAAGCCCGCTGGACCCTGACGAGGTGAGCCATGGCCGTCCGCATCCTCTCCTGGAACATCTACAACTTCCGCGCGAACTTCGTGCGGCGGACCGCCGCAGTGAACCGCATCCTCAAGGTGGTCAGCCCCGTCGGAGGCCCCAACTACGACATCTTCGTGGTCATCGAGCCCGGCTGCTCCCAGAGCCTCAACCCGGGAGACCTGGCCGCGGGCGACGGCGTGCTCGGCATCTTCAAGCTGCTGTCCAAGCTGCAGCACCGCCACGCGGGCTGGCGCGTGGCCCCCCCCCTGGCCCTGTGCAACGGCGCGAAGGCGGAGACCATCGCCATCTTCTACAACTCCAACACCGTCGCCTTCGAGGGCCCGCGCCGCAGCTCGGTGCTCACGCAGCCCTGGGACTCCGCCGCCGCGGATGACGGGCGCGTGTACTGGTACGACGGCACCGGCACCACGCTTCGACGCGCGGACCTGGCCGGCAACAACGTGGCGTCGAACAACACGGGCGCCAACGCCACCGCCATCACCCTGGACGTGGCGCACAACAGGATGTTCTGGGTGAACACGGCCACGCACCGGCTCTGGAGCTCGAACCTGACGGGCGGCGGCGCGGCCGCCATGGGCGGCCCGGTGACGAACGTCTACGCCAACCGGCTGCGCCTGGACACCGTCCACCAGCGCGTCTACTGGGTGGACACCAACTCCAACCAGATTCGCCGCGTGGACTACTCCGGCGCCAACCACACGGTGATTACGCCCACCCTTCCCATGGGCACGGCGCGCCAGCCCGTCGACCTGGCGTTGGACATGGAGTTCGACGTCCTCTACTGGTCCAACGCGGCGGGCACGAACCGGCTGCAGTGGTGCGACCTGGACGGGAATGGCAACTCGGACTTTCCGCCCGTGGGACTCAACCGCCCGGACTGCCTCACCATCGACTTCGCTCGCGCGCTGCTCTACTGGGTGGACACCGGCACCGACACCATCTCCTCGTCGGACCTCCAGGGCAGGAGCGTCCGCAATCGCTTCAACCAGGGCGGCGTGCAGCCGCGGCAGCTCACCCTGCACATGGCGCGCAAGACGATGTACTTCGTGGACGCGGCCACCAACGACATCTGGCAGGCGGACATGGACGGCAACAACGCGGCCTCTGTCGTCCAGGGCGACGTGCCGGTGAACCTCACCATGGACCCGGCGCACAGCGCCCTCTGGTGGGTGGACACGAACGGCGACCGCGTGCGCAAGCGCGTGCACGGCGGCGCCGCGGCGAACGTGGTGACGGCGGGCACTCCCCGGCGACTCGCCCTGAACCAGGGCAGCGCCTACGTGGGCCAGTGCACCTTCCAGACGGCCGGCGGCGCGGCGATTTCCTTCCCCCAGGCCTACCAGCGCCGGCCCTACCTGGCGCGCTTCCGCGACCTGACGGTGGGTGGACCCAACAACACCTTCCTGTTGCTCACGGCGCACTCGCCACCGCCCCACTACCAGACGGCGAAGAAGGCGGCCATGACGGGCAACGGGTCCGCCAACAACCTCGACGCGCAGCGAGGCACGACGCGGCTGGGCACCATCCGGGAAATCACCACGCTGCGCGGTGCCGAGCCGGCGCTCATCGTCGGCGATTTCAACTGCTGCGCGGTTTCCGCGAACCAGCTCGCGAACTGCTCCAACAACGGGCCGGGACACGCCAATGACAGGGCCGTGCTGACGGGCTTCGGCGGCGGCTTCACCAGTCACATCACCACCCGCACCAGTCTCAAGAAGCCGGCGGCTACCGCCACCTATGCCGCGCATACCTCGCACGCGTATGACCATGTGCTCACGGTGGGCTTCACCACGGTGCACTACGCGCGGCTGAAGAACGTGATTCGGGAGAAGGCAGACCGGCGCCACGCCGCCGCGGTGGGAGGCGGCGTCATCGCGGGCGGCGGCGCGGGGCTCACCCAGGCCAACTTCCAGACGTGCCACGGTGCCTACTGGAAGACCACGGGCGTGAGTGACCACCTCCCCGTGGAGGTCCGCGTCACGATTTGAGCCGGGGCAGGCACGTCACCTGCGACAGCCTCAGCGCTTCACGGGCTCCACCTCGGCGCGCAGCATCGACTCGTCGGAGGAGCCCTCCGTGTCCTCGGACTTCTTCGGCGAGGACGACGTACGCGGACGGATTTTCAGCGAGTAGCTGTCGGCGCTCCCGTCCTCGCCGCGGCGCACGGTGACGTCGACGTCCACGTCCTCCGCCTCCACGTCCGTCCCCTCCATCCGCGCGCGGCCCTGGCCGTCCAGCGTGCCCTTGTGCGTGGTTCCATCCGGCAGCGAGGCCTCGAAGGGCACGCCGGTGACGGGCTCTCCGTCCTCGTCGTACACGGTGACTTCCAGCCACGTCAGCGGGCACGAGGCCACCGGCGAGTCCACCCGGGCCTCGGGAGCCAGCTCCGAGGCCTCGGCGTCCAGGGACTCGAAGCTCTCCACGACGTCGTCCTTCGGGGACGTGTCCGGCATCGGGAGGGACTTCGGAGTCTGCGGACGGCCCTTCTCCAGCTCCACGCCTTCAAACGGGTCCATGCGTCACCTCCGCAGCGCGCAACGTGGCGAGCACCTCCGCCGACACACGCTCCATCCGCTCGTGCTCGTCGAGCCGGGGATTCTCCAGCAACTGCGCGGCCCAGGGGTAGCGAGCGTCCGTCGCGAAGTCGTCCCCCAGCGCGAACATCGCATTCAGGTAGCGCAGCACGGCGGCATTCGCGTGGATGTCATGCCGCGCCGCCAGCGCCATGCCATGGCGGATGCGCGCTTCGAGCCCCGCGTCGCCCAACGCCTCGCACGTGGCGGGCCAGTGCCGGCGCAGCCTCGCGGCGGCGTCCTGGACGAAGCCGTCCTGGGCGAGCCCACCCAGGGCGCGTTGCTGCTCGGAGCGGATGACCCAGCGCATGGCGCCGGGAAGCTTGACACCGCCGACGGGAAACAGACAGCGAGAGGACGCTACGGCCCCGCCGTTTCCGCCGGCTTGAGCCGCACCCACGTCGCGCCCCAGCCCCCGTCGCCCTCCCCGGCGGAGCGGAACGACTCCACCTCGGGAAGCTTCGGCAGCAGCGCGTGCACGGTGCGCCGCAGCGCGCCGGTGCCCTTGCCGTGGATGATGCGCACGTCCAGCAACCCCTTCTGGCGGCACGCCCAGAGGTACTCCGTGACGAGCTCCTTCACCTCGCTGGGGTGGAAGAGATGCAGGTCCAGGTTGCCGTCGATGGGAATTTCTACAGCCTCGTCCTCAGTGGGCGGAGGCTCCGGCCCCTCCGGTGGGAGCGGCGGACTTTGCCTTCGGGCCAAGGTGCCACTCCTCGTTCTCGCGCTTCTTCTGCTCCGCCTCCAGGCGGCGGCGCTCCCGCGCGGCGCGGAACTGCTCGGAGAGGGAGGACAACTCGTTCTTCAGCGAGGCGAGGTCCTTGCCCACGTCGCCAGCGTCGTCGCGGCGCACGGCCGCACGGTCGCCCTGGGCACCGGCTCCACCGGCTGCCATCAACTGCACCATCATCGCGGCCACGGCCATGGACTTCATGTCGCCTCAAGTAAGCAAGAGTCGTGCGCGAGGGCAAGCGTCGTTCACGAGGGAACGCCCTGTTGCCTGTCTGCTTCCGTCTTGCGAGCGACAATACGTTCCGCGAGTCGGATGGCGGACAGGGGTGCACTGCCCTCCGCTTTGTTGTTGATGGTAACGAAGGCGGGTTTGCCGCGCCGCTCCGCCGCCAGGCACACACGCGCCAGGACGTCCCGGGTGGGGAGGTCCTCGTCCACCAGCTTGTCGAAGGGGGCGTACCTCGCGCGCGCCTCCTCGTAGCCGAGGTCGGGCGGAAGCATCCACCGCACCACCAGCGCGCGGGCCTCGAAGGCGCGAGTGCGTTTGGCCTGCTGCGCCACGGGCGGCATGTCGCGCCACACCGCGAGCACGGGGCTGACGCCCGCATCCGCCAGGGCCTGCGCGAAGCCCTCGGTGAGCAGCTCCTGGTTGCGCACCTCCACGGCGTACAGCGGGCCCTTGGGGAGCGCGGCGAAGAAGGCGTGGAGCCGCTCCACGAAGCGCGCGGGCCCGCCCAGCACCTGCGGGTCCTGCGGAGGGAACTGGAACACGAGCGGCCCGGCCTTGTCCCCGAGCCCCTCGACGAAGGGCGCCACCACTGCATCCGCGGCGTAGGCGGCGTGGAGGAACCTGTCGTTGGCCTGGCCCCGGTGGACGCCGTAGCGCTCGTGCAACGGATAGCGGGCCATGGTGCAGACCTCGTGCGCCTTCACGAGGAAGCGGAAGCCGTCCGGCACCTGCTCGGCGTACTCGGCGAAGGCGCTGGCGGGGATGGGGCCGTAGAAGGTGCGGTCGATGCCCACCGTGCGCAGCACCGGGTGCTTCGCGTACGCGGCCAGGCCCTCTCGCGCGAGCTGGGACGCGCTGGCCTCGTGGTCCCAGAGGATTCCGGACCAGCCGGGGAAGGTCCACGAGGACGTGCCGAGGAAGGTGCCCGTGGGGAGCTGCTGGCCCAGGGCGGACAAGGATTCCGGCACCGGGGCGGGCCCTACCGGCTGGGTCGCCTTGCGGCCGCGAGCCGGGGCCTCCACGGGGGCGCCGGTGAAGAGGTCGAGCTGGGAAGGGCCTCGGGACATGGGTGCCTTCTACGTAGCGCTGGACGTCACCTGATGCAGCAGGTTGCCCCAGCATCGGCCCACTCGCCAAGTGGTATGTCCGGCCTACAGGCAGCCGAGCTCCATGGCCCGGAGGACGGCCCGGGTGCGGTCCCTCACGCCCAGCTTGGAGAGGATGCTGGAGGTCTGGTTCTTCACCGTCCCCTCCGCCGTGCCGAGCGCCTGGGCAATCTCCCGGTTGCTCAGCCCCCGGGCGATGAGGCGCAGCACCTCCACCTCGCGGCGGGTAAGGCCCTCGGGCAGGTCCGCGTGGGGGAAGTCGCGAGGCACCTCGGCCAGGCCGCGCGCCACGCGCTCCGCGACGCCGGGCGGGAGCAGTGTCTCTCCAGCGGAGACCCGGCGGATGGCATCGGCGAGCTCGTCGAGAGACACGTCCTTGAGGAGGAAGCCCTGCACACCCGCGCGAAGGGCCTCGATGATGGCGGCGTCCTCGTCGAAGGTGGTGAGGAGCACGACGCGCCGTGACGGCTCGATGCGGCGCAGCTCGCGGAGGGCCTCCAGGCCCGTCATGCGCGGCATGCGGACGTCCATGAGGACGACGTCCGGGTTCAGCTCGGCGACCTTGTGCAGGGCCTCTTCGCCATCCGCGGCCTCGCCGATGACGCGAAGGTCCGGCGTGAGGTCCAGCAGGCTGCGCAGCCCCTGGCGCACCAGGGCGTGGTCATCCGCGAGGACGAGGCGAATCACGACGCCCGCCCCTGCTTCCCGCTGCATTCATCCGTACGCATGCGTGCGTCCAGGCCGCCACTCATGTCACCGCCTCCCGCGCCGCCGGCAGCCACGCCTCCAACTCCAGTCCCTTCCCCGCCACCGCGCGCCACTCCACACGGCCGCCCAGCCGGGTGAAGCGCTCGCTCATGCCGGTGAGTCCCGCGCCAGGGCGGATGCTCTCCGTCCCGCGCCCATCGTCCCGCGCATGCACGCGCACTCCACCGTCATCGGTGGGCACAATCGCAATCCACAGGTTGCGGGCCTGGGCATGGCGCAGCGTATTCGTCAGCACCTCCTGCACGCAGCGGAACACCGAGTGCGCGGCCTCGGAGGACTCCAGGCTGAGTGACTCGGGCACGTCCAGGTGGACGGCGAGTCCTGGGGCGCCTTCCGCGAGCGCTCGCAGCGAGGGCAGCAGCGGCATGGGCGCATCGCGCAGCGCCGTCACCGTGCCGCGCACCTCGGACAGCAGCGTGCGCGCGGCCTCGCGGGCACGGCGCAGGTGCTCGGCGGAGGCTGAATCCTTCGAGGTATGCGCTGCCGCCTCCAGGTTGAGGGAGAGCGCGGTGAGGTGGTGCCCCACCGAGTCGTGCAGCTCGCGAGCGATGCGCAGCCGCTCACCCTCGCGCTCGCGGGCGGCGAGGAGCACCTGCGTGGCCTGGAGCTCCGCATGAGTCCGGGCCAGCTCGCGGCGGGCCTCGGCCTCGCGCACCATCACCATCGCCGTGCCGAGCGTGAAGCCCTGGAAGCCGGCGTAGATGAGCGCCTGCACCCAGGCCCGAGGGAATGGGTAGATGACCGAGAACACAATCATCGTTCCCATCACCTGCGCGCCCACCCAGGCCAGCGCCTGGCGTTGAGACATTCCCTCCGGAACCTGCCCCGCGGTGATGGCGAGCAACGCACCGTCCAGGCCGCTGGTTCCGGTAGCGGCACAGACGAGCGCCGCCACCGACTGCACGGCCAGCAGCGGCACGACGGGAGGCCCCTCCTGCCGTGCGTTGCGCCAGAAGCCCACGCCGAAGACGAGGAACGCGGCCACCCACACGAGTGTGCCGGGAGCCGTCCACCGCGCGGGCTCGTTCCTGAAGTCTACGAGCTGGGGGATACCGACCACGGCCCAGGTCAACGTCCCGGCCACCCACAGCAGGCGGTGGGTGGTGGCGGATTGCGCCGGGGCAAACATCGGATGCATATGAGACAGCTTACGAGCCCCTCACGGAATGGGCCATGTGCCGGAAGTCACATGCGGCCCGTATGACTTCCGCCAGATGAGGGCCTCCGCGCCGCTCCGTACCGTACGCCTCGATTCGCAGCACGTCGGAGGCTCGCATGTCTTTCTATCAGCTCGCCCGTGGGTTCCACATCGCCTCGGGAGTCGTCGCGTTCATCGCCCTCTGGCTTCCGCTGGTGGCGCGCAAGGGCGGCAACCTGCACCGCCGCGTGGGCTGGGTGTACGTGGTCTCCATGCTGGCGGTGGCGGCGTCGGCGCTGGTCATCGCCGGGTGGCGCTTCATCCAGGCGCCGCGCGAGGAGCCCATCGCGCTCTTCTTCACGTACCTCGCGGTGATGAGCGCGGCCTCTTCGTCCATGGGTGCCCGCGTGCTGCGGGCGAAGACGCGCACCGGAGCGCACCACCACCCGCTGGACGTGGGCCTCTCCGCGCGGGTGCTGTGTTGCTGGCCAGCGCTGACCCTCCCGGAAGCCGAGGCCACGGCGAACACCGTGGCCACGCTTCCGGGCGGCACGGCTTCGGCTACCGGCCGGAGCTGACCGTCACCCCGGTACCGGCGGCGCGCGGCGTGGCGACGCCGGTGACGAGGTTGGCCGTGGACACGACGGTGAGCGCGGTGCCGTTACCCTTCTCGTAGCTCAGACCCGTGCCGCGCGTCGTGCCCTCGCCCCGGATGACGTTCCCCGTCACCGAGACGAACCCCGTGCCGTAGTTCACCTGGGAGATGGACACGTACAGGAAGCTCGAGGCGGTGTTCGTCTCACCGCCGAAGTTGAAGACCTTGTTGTCCGAGATGACCGAGGCCGCGTCTCCCTGCACGGTGGCGCTGATGCCAGCCCACGTGCCGGCGGTGGTGGTGCCACCGAAGTCCTCGATGTAGTTGTCGGAGATGGTGGTGGCGAACAGGCGCTGCGCGATGATGGCGCTCTGTCCTACGCCGTAGACGTGGTTGCCCCGCACCTTCCAGCCCGCGGCGTTCTCCATGCGGATGGCGTTGATGCCGGAGTCCGCAATCCAGTTGTCGTTCAAATCCCAGTCCGTCACCGAGTTGCCGGAGTCCTGGACGTAGATGCCGTACTGTCCCGAGTCGCTGATGAAGTTGTGGACGATGCGCCCGTTCACCTGGGTGTTGGTGATGGCCGTGCCCGCGCTGTTGGTGTTCGTCAGTCGGATGCCCGAGCCGCGCATGCTGTTGATGCGCGTGTTCTCCACGGTGGAGTTCCACGCCATCAGCACGATGCCGTCCGTGGCCCGGCTGGGATTGTTGGCCGAGTTGCCCTCCAGCGTGAGGTCCAGGATGCGCAGGGGGCCGCCCGTGTACGTCGACCCGTCGAGCCAGTCACTGTTGGCCAGCATCGCCGCGAGGTTGGCGCCGTTGGCCTGCTTGATGACGGTGCCCGAGGGCTCTCCGCCCCGGTAGCTGCGCTGCGAGAGCAGCCGAACGGTGGAGTTGATGAGGCAGGGCCCGGTGATGATGACCTCATCCCCGACGGCGCTGCCAGCGATGGCCGCGTTCAGCGTCTCGTCGTCGGAGGTGGTGTTGTTGCAGGTCACCGTGCGAGAGGCCGCCAGCGCCTGCACGGGAAGGAGCAGCGCGGCCCCGAGCAGCGGCAGGAGGGAACGGCGGACAGCGGAACGAAGGACGACGGTCGAAGTGTGCATGGCCGGCGAATACCCCCATTCGCCGAGGCCATCATGCAATTAGTTACACTTTCAATTTTATGGCACCAGGGATGATGGTCATGGTGCAGGGCAGGCGTCCCGGCGTCTCGCCGTCCACGTCGAGGTACACCTCCTCGCCGTCGGCCGGCTCGGCGCGCAGGGTGCGGCAGCGCAGGCGGCGTGTCCCCTTCCATGTGACGTGGTTGCCGTTGTAGACGCCCTTCGACTTGAGCAGGAAGTCACTCAGGCCGTAGCCGGACCAGATGGTGACGTCGAAGAGGCCGTCGTGCGTGACGGCCTCGGGGGCCACGAACATGCCGCTGCCGAAGTAGCGGCCATTGGCCACGGCCACGGCGGTGATGTCGAGCGTCTCCTCGGGGCCGCCATCCACGGACAGGCGGACCTTCTTCTCCGAGTACTTCACGAGGCCCTTCAGCGTGCCCCACACAAAGCTGAAGTTGCCGCCCAGGGCCTTGCTGCCGGCGTTCACCTCTCGAGCCACCACCGCGCTCACGCCGAACGAGGCGATGTTGGCGAAGTAGCGCGTGTCCGGCTTCCCCTCGTTGTTGATGAAGTCGATTCGCCCCACGTCGAAGGGCTCCGTCTTGTCGGAGCGCAGCCGCTCGAGGGACGAGTCCAGGTCCAGCTCCCACCCGAAGGTGCGGCGGAAGTCGCCGCCGGTGCCTCGGGGAATGAGGCCGAGCACGGCATTGGGGTTGATGGCCCTGCCCTCGTGGAAGAAGCCGTTGGTGACTTCGTTGAGGGTGCCGTCGCCGCCGACCGCGACGATGCACTCGTAGCCGTCCTCGATGGCCTGGCGGGCGATGCGCGCCGCGTCCATGCCGCCCTGCGTGAAGCCGTGGCCGAAGTCTCCGAGCACCCTACCCACCTGCGCGCCAATCTCGGCCCAGCGCTTTCCCGTCTGCCCATTGGCGCTGCGCGGATTGACCACGAGGAACGTCTTCATCGGCACCTGCCCCTCCCTGGGCCCTCCTGTTTACGCGGTTGCGCGTCAGCACTCCACTCCGCGACCAGTCCACATGACGCGCCGGGTCCATGACACCCCTGGCCATGACATGCTGCGAAGCGACGTACGCACCCCGAGGGGACTTCGCCCTGGCCACAGTGGACTCCAGCGAGAAGCTCGTTTCGCACCTGACGGCCACCCTTGCCGTGGACTGGATGTGCCCGCGCCTGCGCCCCGAGTTGGAGGCCGCCAGCGCCCGGCCCTTCGAGGAGACGCGGGCGCAGGAGGACTACCTCGCCCGGTACGACGCCCCGGCGCACGGCGGAGACATCGGGAGGGAAGCGCGGTTCCTGTCCGCCCTCGCGCGGGTGCGGGCCCTGGCGGATGCGCGCGAGCCCCTCACGTGGGCGCGGCTGACGGAGGTCCAGGCGGAGGTGCTCGGAAGGCCCGTGGGATTTCGAACAGCGGAGGCCTTCGCTCACGGCGGGGCGCACCGGTATCTGTACGCGCCGGACCTGGAGGAGATGTTCGTCCGGAAGGTGGAGGCGGACGCGAGGGACGGCTGTCACCCGGTGGCGCAAGCGGTGCGGCTGTACCTGGACCTGGCCTTCTTCCACCCGTTCCCGGATGGGAATGCGAGAGCGGCGCGGCTGTGGTTCGAGCTCTGCCTGCGCCGGGCGGGACTGCCCATGCCGCCGCTGGCTCCGTGGGTGCTGCTGCCCAAACCTCCGGGGGACGTGGAGCGCTACGAGAGGTTCGTCCGGCTCGTGGCGCGGAGCATCTCCGGACGTGCGCCGTGCGAGGAGGAGGACTCATGAGACGCAAGCAGCGGGAGCGGATGAAGGAGTCCGGCTGGGAGGTCATCCAGCGCAGCCTCGACAGCTACCATCCGGAGCGCATCGCCGCGCTGCTGCGCGAGTACCTGACGCCGCGCATTCCCTCGGGCGTGCGCAAGCTGGACGAGCCCCTCCGTGAGCAACTGCGCGACGGTGTCGAGGCCATTCTCGATGCCAACCTGGGCCCCTGGTACCACGAGACGGGCGTGCACCTCGGGAACGGAATCATCGGCGGCTTCTGCTGGTGCCACCGGTTCTTCAATCAGAAGCCCGTGCCGAACCTGGACATGGAGTTCAACGTCCGGCTCATGGTGGATGCGATTGGCCGGGGCCATGCGTGGCTGAGCGCGCTCGACGCGGCGTACCGCGGGGCGGAGCTCCTCGATGACCCGGACGAGGGCATCCGACAGATGGGGCTCTCGGACGCAGTGGTGCGATCCATTGAAATCACCGTGGAGGCCACCGCCACCGAGGACGCCTGGTATGGCTATGCGTACGACGCGGTGAGCTGGCTGCTCCAGGCGCGAGGTGTTCCGGCCAACCACGAGGTGCGCAAGGCCATGCGGCAGACGCTGGGCACGTTCGAGTCCTGGGTGGGCCCCGGTCCGGACCAGACGCGTGCGGCAGGTGACGCCGTGGCGCTGGCGGCGGTGAAGACCGGCTTCAATGCGCGCTATCCTGGCGGGCAGTAACTGCCACACGACCTGGCACGGGGAGAAGGACATGCACTCGCGACTGCTCTTGGCGATGTCTGTATGGATTTGCGCGGCCTGTAGCTCCGGCATGCACAACGTCAATGTCAGTGACGTTGGAAGCGATTTCCACTTCTCGGAGCGCTTAGAGAGCGGTCTGATCGTCGTCTCTACCCGCTTCACCTATGATGATTGCAAGTCCTGGGAAGACCGCAAGGTGAACATTGAGTACGTGGACGACTCATACGGGGACAGGTTCAAGCGACTGGGCGTGATTCCCGTGAACGACCCATTCCAGGACAAGGACTTCCAGGACCCGCCCGGGTATCTCTCCATCAGGGAGGTCCACGCGGGAAAACACAGAATCGAACAACTCCATCCGCTGGCTTCCGAGCTGTACGCCCCCTTCGAGGTCGAGGCGGGAAAGGCCGTCTACCTTGGGGAGGTGCACGTCCAGATCGCCCACTGCGATTCCTACGCGAAGGTCGCTGTCCAGGTCACCGACCAGTGGGAGCGAGATGGGAAGCTCTTCGCGCAGCGGATGAAGAACGTGCGCTCGGAGGAGGTCGTCAAGAAGGTGTTCAGCGAGCTCTCACCGAGGAGACCTCACGGGACCCCAGCCTCCATGGCCCCGGTTGCTACCCGGCTCCCGAGCGTTACCGAGACTCGGTGAGGTGGAGCGCGCGCCGGGGCGCGATGTTCCACTCGGAGGGCAGGTCGGCGTCGCAGAACACGCAGACGAACCAGCCCTCCTTCACCAGGTTGACCTCGCTACATCGGGGGCAGCGCCGGAAGACAATCTCCGGCGTGAAGCGCGGAGGCGGAGTCAGCCCCGCCGCATGGAGGGCGCGCACCACCGCGTTCCAGCACGTGGTGTCCGGGCAGTACCCCGTGGACTGGTTCGACACTTCCGCCACGGAGAGTCGGGCCCCTGAGCCCTGGAATCGAATCTCTCCCGCGGCCAGGACGTCTTCGCCTCCCGCGCAGGCGACGTGCTCGGACCTTCTCGGTGCGAGCCTCAAGCGCCCCCGGAGGTCGACGACGTATGTCGCTCCCTCGGCGCGGGCATCGGGATGCGCCTGGAGCCAGTCTTCGGCGTCCTGCCTCGAAGTGATGGGCGTGCCGGCGGGCTGGGACACAGCGGCCCGGCGAATCTCCTCCGGGCCCACATAGGTGTACGCGTAGAGGTCCATGTTGCTGTGCGTCCTGCCGTCCTGCAGCGGGCGCTTGCGGTAGGCCGGTCAGCGGAAGCCGGCCGAGTCGCTCCAGTCCGGCACCGGAATGAAACGCAGCCCCTCCGGCGGAGGCGTGAGACTCATCACGAGGTCTACCACGGAACGGTGGAAGAGGTGCACCGTGGCCTCCTCCAACCGGAAAGCCAGCCGCTCTTGGAGGGGAACCTCGCGCAGCAGCTTTTCATCGAGGACGAGCTTGTCGATGCCCAGCACCATCCGTCCACTGTCGGAAGTCTCGATGACGGAGCGCTCACGGTCCACGCAGGCCAGGCGCCGCCACATGTGCAGGAGCCAGTAGTGGAGGACGGAGTCACCAACGCGGACGTCCGCGGGAACCCATTGCACCCCCTGCAGGTCTAGCGGTTCCAGGCACTCCTTGAGGCGTGAAGAGACCACCGGCGCGGGAAGACTGTGATGGTCCACCATGCGGGGATTGGGAGGCACAGGCTCCCCCAACTTCAACCGCACGGGCTCCGAGCGCTGCACGGGGCACCCTTTCCGAAATGGGGACGCGGACTCGTCCCATGCCAGGAGCGGATGTTCCTGGGAGCGGACTCGCATGAGCACGAAGTACTCGTCCTGCATGGCTACGCCCCCGCCTTCAGTTGCCGCCGCGCCAGAGGTTCTCCAGTGCGCCCGTGTCGAGCACCATGCCTCCGCCCACGGGGGCAGGCGCGCCGGGGCTTGTCCTGGAGGCTCGACGCACCAGCGCAGCCCACTCCGCCCGGCTGGTAATCCTGCCCATCCGTGGTGAGCGTCCAGCGCCCCTTGACCACCTTGCGGAGAATGGAAGCGCTCATGCTGTCCAGCTCACGGATCAGCGCCGCCGGATCCTGGCAGAAGCTGCCTCCTTCAATCGCCTCGGCCACCGCCTCCAGAAGGGCTTTCACCGCCTCAGGGTACGAGACATCCATGTCGAAAGCCCAGCCACCAGCATGGGGGCCAACGTGGACAGGCACATGGAGCTCACACGCGACGGCCAGCACCATGGGGAGGATGACACCATTCTCCCGACGGTTGATGTCGTAGCCGAACAGTCGGCAGTACACCGCCCACGTCTCGTCATCCGCCATTGCCTCGGAGTAGATGAGGTGGTGCGCGGCAATGGACCAGCGTCCCGTGTACCAAGGGTGGGAGTCAGCTTCACGGCCCTCCAGGATGTTGTCGCGCAGCACGGAGGAACTGCCCATGTGGCTGCCCCACTTCGGGGCGAACGGATGTCCCGGCTTCCCGCAGTACTCGCACGGCGGCACCTTCACCGGCCGAGGCCCGTCGCCGGGCTGAGACTGGAGGAACATGACTCGGCGGCCTCGAATGATGACGGGCATGCGGGAAGCAGGCGCCCATGCCTATCAATCGAGAACTGTCCATCAGGGCAGCCAGCAATACAATCCGAGACATTCCTGGTTGCCCCTCGTTCCTCAGACAGTGCAGTCCGGGCCGGTGAGCTGCGCCAGCTCCAGACACCGGACCGCCACTTCGACGACGCAAGGGTGAGCGTACACAGATGCCACTTCAGGTCTGCCCATCGCGGTTCAATGGGATGAAGTCGGCTTGAACGCACAATGACTGACCATATACAGTCACCAGACAGCACTGAATGTCGACGTAACGACGGCCAATTACAACCAACAACCTCATCAGTCGAGGAGGCGTGTATGCAGTGGTTCAGGTCACTGGTGTTTGGGCTGGCTTATCTCTTCGTTGCGAGCACCGCACTGGCGGATGGACGAAACGCAGATGTCGATGACATTCGAGTTCGTGTGCCGGTCATCGAGAACTATAGAGCGATTGATCCCGCACTTCCTGCATTCCTCATGACGTATGACCCGTACCTCTGTCCGGGTTCTGGAATCGTCGCGTTCAGTGCCTACGGACGCGGGCATGTCTCCGAGGGTGGTGCCACGCTCCTCGTCTATCCGTCCGTCATCACGAATGAAGGCGGCGGATGGCCGAACGGCGGCGGCACGTTCGTCGCGCCATGCGCGGGGCTATACTTCTTCAGCGTGTCCTTCATAAGGGATTCCTACCTTATTTCTGGCTCATCGAAGGAAGATGTATTGGTCTCTCTTTACAAGAATGGCGTCGAAATAGGGCACGCATGGAGTGGCCAGAACGTAGACATCAGCCGTGACCCCGGCACGTTCAGTGTAGTCCTCATGCTGGAGCAAGGGGACTACATCCAGACATTCGTATGGAGCGACCTCCTCACGAAGCGGCACCTGCTCCGATATGATTTTACAGGCTATCTGGTACGGCAGCGTTACTGACAGTGCTCTGTCAGAACGCCACAGGCTCCGCGACCTCCTCGACCATGACAGTGACAGTCTTGGGGTACGCCATCTGGACCTCGTGGGCCCACCCGACCGGGGCAGCGACCGGTAAGGCCGGCAGGGGCAGTGCAACGTCCCCGCCGACTTCCCGGAGGCATAGCCGTCTCCGTGAGCGCCCCCCAGGCCGGGCCCCCCTACCTGCCGCCCCCCCTTTTCCAGTAGGAGAACTCCCGCCATGCGCGGCCCTCGGCAGGTGACTCCCTGGGTGCGCGTCATGGCCCGAACCCGGGGAACGACCAGGATTTCCGCCAGCCTCCGTATGAGGGGGGATGTGGCGCGGATGGGGCTCGGACGGCCCCCCTGTGGAGACGCACCGATGCGCTGGACATGTGGGATATGGATCGCAGTGCTCGCCATCGTGAGCGGGTGTGACCGGCTCGACGTGGCCCGGCTGGCGCGCCGCGACGCGCGCACCCGCGTCCTCCAGGAGCCCGCGGGCGAGCACTGCGCGTTCGGCGGGCAGGCGGTGCAGACGGGCCTGGACCTGGACAGCGACGGCCAGCTCGATGATTCCGAGGTGACGGCCACCGAGTACGTCTGCGAGGAGGCCCTGCCCACCGCGAGGACTCGTACACGGGCGGAGCCTGTGGGGACGAGCTGCGAGCACGGGGGACAGGCGGTGCAGACCGGCCTGGACCTGGACGGCAACGGCCAGCTCGATGACGGTGAGGTGTCGGCCACCGAGTACGTCTGCGCCACACAGGTCCAGGACGTGCTGATGCGCACGCGGCAGGTGTCTCCCGGGGAGAAGTGCCCGAACGGCGGGCAGGTGACCCACGCCGGACTGGATGCGAACGGCAACCGCCTCCTGGAGGACGAAGAGATTTCCCGTGAGGTCTACGGCTGCATGGAGCTGGCGCCGGTGCTGACGCGCATGCGCGTGCTGCCACGCGACTCCATCTGCGGCCAGTCGGGCACCGAGGTGGAGGCGGGGCCGGACCTCGACGGGGATGGGGCGCTCGACGACGCCGAGCATCAGGCCACGGCCCGGGTCTGCGGCGTGGACTCGTCCCTGGTGCGGGTCCGCTCACAGGCCGAGCCCGCCGGGAAGGCGTGCGCGCTGGGAGGCACGCGGCTGTTGATATTCGGGGACCTGAACGGCAATGGCGAGCCCGAGGTGAATGAGTCCTCCTCGACCGTGTACGTGTGCCAGCCCACGCGCACGTTCGACGGCACCTACGTGGTGGAGGATGCCACGGACCTCGTCGCGCTCCAGGGCGTCACGCACATCCGGGGCGACCTCGTCGTCAAGAGCCCGGAGCTCCAGGCTCTCGTCCTGCCGGGGCTATCCACCGTCACCGGCTCGGTGGTCATCCAGTCCAACCCGAAGCTGGAGCGAGTGGAGCTGGGCGCCCTGCGCCTCATGGGCGGCAACCTGTGGATCTATTCCAACGCGCGGCTCCGCACCCTGGTGGTCGGCGATCCGGCGGCGGACTCGCTGCCCATGGGGCAGGAGTTGCTCATCGCGGAGAACCCCCAGCTGGAGACCCTGGAGGGACTCAAGACGGTGTCCCCCCGCGACAGGATCATCCTGACGGACAACGATGCGCTCCAGGAGCCGGGACGGTTCACCCGGGTCGAGGTGCTCACCGGCTCCATCACCATCAAGGGCAATGCGCTCCTCAAGCGCCTCCCCTTCCAGAGCCTCCGCGAAGTCGGGGGCTACATCGAGGTCGCCGACAATGATGCCCTCGAGTCCCTGGAGGGGTTCGTCAACCTGGCGACCGTGGGGGGCATGCTGCGGATCGCCGACAATGACGCGCTGCTCTCCCTCTCGGGAATGGAGTGGCTCAACGCGCTGGGCAGCCTCGACGTGTCGAACAACGCCAGGCTGAAGTCCACCGCGGGGTTCTTCCGGCTCGGCTTCGTGCGTTCCGTCAGCTTCTCGTACAACCCCGAGCTGGAGACGGTGGGGGACATGCCCTCGATGAGGGTCGTCGAGTCCGGCTTCTCCATCCACGACAACCCGGTGCTGCGCGGCGTTGGCAACCTCCCCTATCTGAACACCGTGGGCGCGGAGCTGTACATCTCCGGCAATCCCCTGCTGACCAATCTGCAGGGCTTCGAGCGCCTGCTGCGCCTGGGCCAGTTGACCGTGGTGAACAATGCCTCCCTGGTGAACCTGGCCTACCTGGGCAGCGTGCGCGAGGTGGGCATGTTGAAGGTTCACGAGAACCCCAACCTGAGCACGTTCAACCTGAACTCGCTCATCGCGGTGCGCGAGGTCTTCGACGTCCAGAACAACCCGAAGCTCCCCACGTGCCTGGCCACATCGCTGGCGTCCGCCACCTACAGCGGCCCGCCGCAGTGGCTCCTCATCTCCGGCAACGCCGATACTCCCTGTGGCGAGTGAGGGAACCTACGGCGCCTCGGCGACGGCCGGGGCCGTGGGCAGTGCGAAGTCCGTCGTCACCGGGAAGTGGTCTGACAGCCAGACGTGCTGGACCTGCGCCCGGCGCTGCTTGAGCCCCTGGAAGAAGATCCAGTCGAGCTGATGAGGCGTCAGCGTGCTCGTCCGGTTGTATTTCTTGAGCGTGGGCTCCAGTCCATGGTTCTGGATTTCGTCAATGGAGGCCTCGCGGTCCCAGAAGTTCCAATATTGACTGAGGCTGTTCAGGTCTCCCAGCAGGATGACCGGTGAGTCGGGGTGCGTCGCACGCCACTCCTCCAGATGCGCGAGGACGACGCGCGTCTGTCGCAGGCGTCCCTCCTCCCAGGACATCCCGGTGGGCCGGTTCTCCAGATGCGCGTTGTAGACGCGGATGCGCACCGTCCCCTTCCCGTCCGCCGAGGGCACGTCGATATCCGCCCAGACCGCCGAGCGGGGCTGGCGGACGTTCGGCAGCTCGATGGCGCCTGAGTCGACGATGGGATGGCGGCTGAAGATGGCCTCAACGCGAGCGCACATCGTCTTCTCGACGGGGTCGGCGAGCGCGTACGCCGAATAGGACACACCGCCCCATGAGCGCAGGAGCTCGTTGAAGTAGTCGAGCTGCCAACCGCCCTCATCCGAGCACAGCTCCTGGAGCCCGAGGATGTCGACGGCCCACAGGTACTTGTGCTCCCGGAACGTCTCGCGCATCGACATGAGGCTGCCCTTCCGCTCGTCAATCAGGGCCTCGCCGAGGTGCACGTTGTAGGAGATGACGCGCAGCCGGCCCTCGGAAGCGGGGATCTTGTCGACCAATGGCTCGGGCAGGCTGCTCCAACAGCCCGTCCAGAGCAGGAGCGGCATCGCGCAGAGCATCATCAGCCGGGCGAGCTGGGGAGCGCTCGCGGGAAATCGATTCGAATGAAACACGCCGCCCGCAAACTTACGGAGGCAGCCTCATGTTTCGGAGTGAGGGGCATCCGGCGAGTTGCCCGCTTCCCCTCCGTGAATCAAGGCAGAGGCCAACTGGCCCGGGGGCGAGGCTTGCCGAAGCGCTTGGGCGTGTTTGCCTTGCTGGCGAGTGCCCCGTGAAACTCGCGTCGGGACGGCAGGCGTAGAGAAACCGGGAGGACCGATGAGCCCCACCTGGAACGAACTGAGCTCCGCTTTCAACCTCGCACCGGCTTCGGATTTCCTCGAGGCACCGCGCCTGGTTCGATTCCAGGACCGGCGTGACCGGGTGAGCTGGCTCCGCGCGGACGCACCGCCACCTCTGTGCGTGCTGTTCGTCTCGCATCGCTGGGAGACCCACGACGCCCCCGACCCGACCGGCCGCCAGTTCCACGCGCTGCGGCGGTTCATCCAACTCGTCGCGCAGTGCCTCGGCGCGTGCCTGATGCCCAGGGCCGCTCGTGAGTCCTTCATGCCGTCGCTCGATTCCGAGGGGACCCTCCAGGCGCTCACCGTCGCGATGCGCATCCTCGGAGCCGAGCCGCTCGGGACTGATTTCCTTCCACCGGAGGCGCGGCGGGCCGAGGTCGAGGAAAAGGCCGCCCTGCTCGCCCCCTCGAGCGCGGAGTTCGCTCAATGGGTCGCCACCCGGATGGCGGTCTGGGTCGACTTCGCGTGCGTGCCGCAGGCTCCGCGGACCGAGTCCGAGCTCGCCGAGCTCGCGGCGACGCTGCGCCAACTGGAGTCGCTGGTCTGCGCGTCGACGATTGTCGCGCTGCGCTTCCAGCACGACGGCTACTCGACGAGCGGCTGGTGCACCACGGAATCGCTCCTCGCGAGTCGCGACGCGAGCGGGCGCGGGTTTGCGCGCAACGTGTACGTCGACATCGATGCCCTCAACGCGGGGGGCGCGCTCTACATGCCGGGCAAGGTCTTGACCGTCAGCCCCATGGACGCCGGAGCCGCGAGCATCATGGACGAGACCTACGCGCAGGCGGTGCGCGAGTTCGCGGACGACCGCGCGCAGCTGCTCGGGGAAGAGCGTGCCCTGGTGGAGGGAGCGCCCCCTCGGTTGTGGAGCAGCTACCAGAGTCTCCTCTCGGGGAGTTTCCACCCACAGGACATCGACCCGAGCCCGACGCGGCGGGCGCTCAACTTCATCCTGCTCTTCGGCGAGGCGCTCGTCGGGCACTGGCTCTTCTCCCGTGCCCCCAGCGTGCTCGACTTCGATGTGTTCGTGGCGGACCTCATGGCCCGGGCCGGACTGCGCTGCACGGCGCAGCGGGATGTCGCGTACCTCGGGCTGCTGTTGGCGGCCAGGGACCGCGTGCGTGCTTTCAAGCCGCTGCTCGCCGAGACGTTCTCGCGGTACGTGCAGCAGATGCAGGCTCCGGCGGGGCCTGGCCCACTCTCCGTCAGGTTGCACCCGATGACCGACTCCGCCCGCGCGCTGCTGGAGCAGGTCTCTCCGAAGAGTGCCGGGAGCTGGCACTCTCGCCTGGCAACGGGCGGTACGAACGCTCAGGAGCGAGGCGTCATCGACGCGCTGCAGGCGCATCTCGAGCGAGAACCGCTGCGATACGAGTTCGTATGAGGCGGGTTGCCCAAGCACCTGGGCGTCATCTCGCCCACGGCCTTCGCCCAGGCGAATCGCAAGGGTTGTCCAGCGCCATCAAGACACGTCGGCCTGGACCTGGATGGCTCCGCGGCTGATCAGGAACTGCAACGTCACGAGGAGCTCCCGCGAGGAAATACACAACCCCGACCTTGCCTGAAATGCGCCAACCACCTCATGCGCGGGCCTGGGGGTGACACAAAGCCGGCGAAGCAATCCGAGCCCCGCGGCCGGCAAGAGCCCCTCGACCTCCGAAGTGCTCTCCACGGGCGGCGCGGGCCGTGCCGCCTGGAGTCGCCAGTAGGGATTCAGTTGCAGTGGGCTTCCCGCGACATCGAGTCCCTTTCGGCGGCGCCAGAAGAGAGAGTCCGGCCAGCGAGGCTCGGCTCCGTAGAAGCTGTTTCGCTCCTTCCGGTACTGCTCGAACGCGGCGACCAGTCCCGCCTGGTATTCCGCCAATGCGCCCCTGTTTCCACCCAGCCACCCATGGATTGCGTCCGCTGCCGCAAGGGCCGCGTCCAAGGCCTTGTGGATTCCGCGCGCGGAAAGCGGGTCATAGGCGCTCGCGGCATCTCCGACGGCCAGCCACCCCTCTCCCGTGGCGCAATCGAGATGGCTCGTCGCGGAGTTCGCCACCCGCACCTTCCCCCGCTTGACGTAGCCCAGCGCCCGAGCCCGGGTCTGCGATGTGTCCGCGAGACGTGTCGACCAAAGCTCCTCCGCGCCGAGCCCGCTGCGGGAGAAGACGTCTCCATCCATCAACAAGGAAACGAGGAGCGCGCCTCGCGGCAGCAGCACCGAGTACCACCACCCATCGGAGACGGCCTCGATCATCAGTGGGTTGACGGCCGACTCCTCCGCGCGAGCCGGGACCTCCAGGGGTTCGAGCACGGCGACGAGCGCGACGAGGCGGTCGTAGGTCACCCGCCGCGCTCCAAGTGAGGTGGCCACCCCGCCCGTGCGCCCGGTCGCATCGACGACGAATTGCGCATGCTCGGCGCGATGCCGATTTCCCTGCTGGAGCTCCGCGACGAATCCCCCTCGTTCACGGGACAGTCGCACGAGCCGGGTCTCCGTGAGGATGACCGCCCCCGCCATCCTCGCGGCGTCAGCGAGCATGGAATCGAAGCGGCGCCGATCGAGACTCCAGCCTGAACCATACGGATGAAACGTGAAGTCACGAAGGGTCGGCTCGCCCTGCCCCCAGGCCGAGTGGACGGCCCAGGAGCGTCGATGGCCCTCGCTTGCGAAGCGCTCCCAGACTCCGAGCGCCTCCAGGGTGGTCCGGGCCTCGGGGCCCAGGACTTCGCCGGGACGAAAGCCGTCCCAGCCGGTGCGCTCCACCACGAGCACGGAGTGGCCGTGGCGGCGGAGGGCCAGGGCCGTGGCCGTCCCGGCGGGGCCTCCGCCAACGACGAGGACGCTCCAGGACGGCACGGATTCCCCTCGCATGGACTCAGTGAACGGCGCCCGCCCCGATGAACAGCCTCCGGGCCGCGAAGGGAAGCACCTCGAGCGGTGCCGGCGCCGCCGCGTAGCGCGGGACACCCGCGGCCTTCGAGAGCCGTGCGAAGGACTTGAGCGCCTCGGAGGCGGGTTGCACGACCTCGCCGGGCGCCGGACACCCCTTGCGCACCCAGGCCTTCATCACGTCCACGTCCGCCTTGTCGAGGATGCCCGACATCATGGTCTCCACGACCTCGGTGAAGAAGGTGCTCTGCTCGGGGTCTCCCTTTTTGATGTATTGACTCCGCGCGAGCGCCGCCATCAGGTCCTCGATGGGGCCCTGGAACCAATCCCTCACCGTCCGCTGCCCGCCCGACTCATCGGGGAGGGAGAAGTTGCCGTGACGGGGTTGGGCCTTCGCCCGAGCCGCATACTTCTGCTCGATGATGTCCTTGACCTGCTTCCCGAGGTCCTCGCTTGGAGGTGGATGCGGCTGCTCGGCGCTCAGGGACTCAATCCAATCCAGGATGATGTCCTGGTCCTCGGAGGTGAAGACCTTGTACATCGGCCCGTTGAAGCTCATCAGCTCGGTCAGGAAGCGGCTCTCCCGAGGCTTGGCGATGTCGATCCAGCCCGCCGGGTCGGTCCGGAGTGCCTCGAGCAGCGCCGGAGGATCGGCGAAGAGCGTGTTGAGCGGCTTGCGAGTGTCCCCCGCGCCAAGCTTCCGGGTGCCGTGGGCGCTCCGTGCATAGGGCGCTTTTCTACGGATGAGGTCGATCATCCGCTGTTCGGCGTATTTCTTGCGCTCCTCCGCCCCGCCCTGCTTCCCGTCCATCTGCTCCAGGAGGGTGTAGAGGTCATTGCCAAACGTGCCCACCGTGGCCCAGGTGACGTAGCCGTTCCAGATGCGCCGCCACTGGCTCTGGACCTCGCGCTCGCCGCCACCCGCGCGGATGCGGTCCAGATACAGGCGGATGGCTTGTTTCGCGAGCGCGCCATGCCCCGAGGCCACGTTGTCGATGGCCACGTGCAGTTTGTAGAAGTGGGGATTGATGTCGCGCCCCTCGAGCATCCGCACCGTCGGAGTGAGCGTCGGCGTCGCCTCCCACTCCAGGTAGAGCGTCATCCCGAGCAGCTCCGGGAAGAACTCCTGCGGGAACAAACCAATGCTGAGCTGCAGCACCGGGCTCTCGAAGGCGGAGGGCAACAACCCGCTCTCGAGGAACCGCCCCGAGCGAAGCGGGGGGAGGTAGACATTCACGCTGCGCAGGAGCGCGTCGTAGACGTTGCAGTGGTTCTGATCGGTCAGACCGTTGCCTGCCTCGTCCGCCCAGATGGCGAACAGCCGGGCCTGGACCTCGTCACACGGCCCGGTCTTCATGATGTTCTGGAGCCAGGCTCCATCCACGAGGTTCATGGGAGCCTTCTGACGCAGGTTCTCCACGACGGCCTCGCGGGAGAACTTCAGGGCATCGAGCCAGTGAAGGTCATCCATCGACGCGACGAAGTCGTTGTATATCCAATCCATCCGCGCATCGAGCGCCTCGGGCGTGTACTCGAACGCGGCGTAGTGCGGGTCCGTGTAGTCGGCCCGGGCGAGGAAATCGAGGGCGATCTCCCGTGCCATGGGCAGGAAGTCTGGGTAATCCTCGATGTTGACCAGGTAGTGGAAGGACTGTGACAGACTCAGGCCCTCGTATTTGACTGTCTCGGTTTCGACGAGGGCCGGCTCGCCGGCGACCTGGAAGGGGACTCCATCCCGGCCGCGCTCGACGACGAAGCCCAGGCGGTGCCACTTGCGCACCATCTCGTTGTCCCCTTCAGGGGACGTGGCAGGGAGGATGCGAGCCCACGGGCGCCGCTCACGCAGGATTTGAGCCCGCTCCTGCTCCAGCACCTTCCGGGTGATGCGGTCCTGCTCCGAGTCTCCCAGCTCCGTGTTCGCCAGCTGCTGTTCGATTTCGTGGATGCGCTCGTACTGGGGAAGCGTGAGCACGTCGTCGGGGCGCTGGGCCGGCCACCAGCTCTGCTGGCACTCGAAGAAGTCGGCCTGCCATGGGCAGGCCATGCGCTTGCTCATGTCCCCGGGGGCGAGCTTCGAGTGGTCGAGCCGGAACGGCTCGCTGTAGTACGCGGCATTCCGGAAGGGCCAGCTGCCCTCGATGCCAGGGAAGAAGGCGGCACCCGCGCAGGACTCGAGGGCCGCACGGTCCAAGCCCTCGGGTGTGATGGCTCCGTCGGGAGTGGGCTCACCCTTCCAGTCGGCCTCGAACTCGCCACGGGCCCACTTCTCCAATGTGTCATATTGGGTCCGGGTCAGCGTCTGCCACGTCCCGGGTTCGTCCTTCTGGGTATCCCCGTCATCCCCTGACAGAGGCGGCATGAAGGCGCTGTTTGCCTGCGCGATGGCCTCATCACCTGTCAGGCGGGGGTTTCGCACCCGCGAAAGGACGGCGGCCCGCGCCTGTTGGTGCTCGGGCCGATTGCTGGCCAGTTCCTGGATACGCGCCAGGAAATGGCCGCCGCCTATCGCGCTCGTACCGTGGCCGGAGTTCGCGTTCCCCTGCACCCAGCCCATGCGCACCGGGCGAGAGAGGATGGGAAAGACATCATGGGTGAAGGAAGGGCGAGCAGGCGGCGGCGGGTGGCCGAGCTGCACCGCCACCTCGCGGATGACGTCATACAGGGAGACGATGTTGGACACGGAAGGCGCGAAGTCGGGAGGAGCGACCACCACCCAGGCGGGACGCACCTCCACGGACTTGCCGTTCTTGAGACGCACGGTCGCCGTGACAGGGCCGTCGGAGACGTCATCGAACCAACGGTCGTTGTTGGCGTAGGTGGTGATGCGCCGGCCGGGCTCGGATGTACCCGAGTGGCCGAATCCCCCGAGGACGAGCAGGCGCCCGGAGCCATCCGTCCGCACATCGCCCAGGGGAACCGGCATTCCCATGAAGGCGCCGCCGGTGAAGTGCGCGACCTGATCGGGGCCGTTGAGGCTCCTCTCCCCAGGATCGATGATGAGCGCCTTTCGCGCTTCGATATCCGACGCCTCATCGTCGCCGCGAATGTCTCGATTGCGCCAGAATGAGCGCGGCCGGCGCTGACCCATCGGCAGGTCCTCGCCCACGCGCCCCTCGAAGCGGTCCCACTCCGCCTTCTTGTTGGCGAGGTGGACGGTCCACGAGATGTCAGCCTCGGCCGCGGTGATTTCGCGGATCACGTTTCCGGAAGCGTCGTAGGCGTACAGGCGAAACCTGGCAGCCTGCCTTTTGACTCGAGGGGCAATCCCCTTGTTGATGTCTCCGGCGTCCTTGTATCCGCCGGGGGGCACCACGTGGACTCCCGGCGCTTCGGGACCAATGAAGTACTCATCAGGACTGTTCCCAATGCGCGCGACTCCAATGGAGGGATGGATCTTGCAATAAGCAATCTCTGCCATGCGGGTACACCTCTGGGCATGATGGAGGTGAATCTCAAGCAAGGAGTCGCGCCGGGATGCGCGCCGGTGGATAGACTTTGGGCCTCCATGCGGGAATGCGCCCGCGGGGCAGCTCTGACAGCGTGTTGACTCAGCGACCATTCCCCCCTGGCCAGTTCCTTGGGAGAACAGCATCCCCGCCCCCCAAGGCCACGGCTGATTCGGCTTCCGAGCGCGCGGCCCGGCCTCGGCGCTCGCGGTCCTCGCCCGTGGAGCGTGCTGGCCGGCGCGACGGGCAGGCCCCCTGCCGCAGTGCATTTGCGCGATTGCCTCACCGCCGTGCGCGGAACCTTCAAGAAATCGGGCCGCGGGCTCCCTAGGGTGCCCTCCGAGAGGCTCAGAGGGAGTGGTCCGCATGCGGCGCATTCGTGTCATCGACAGTCACACCGGCGGCGAGCCGACCCGCGTCGTCATCGAAGGAGGTCCGGAGCTGGGCGCGGGCAACATGGTGGTCCTGCGCGAGCGCTTCCGGGAGCAGTTCGACGCCTTCCGCAAGGCCATCGTCTGCGAGCCTCGCGGCTCGGACGTCATGGTGGGCGCGCTGCTGTGTCCTCCCACCCATCCCTCCTGCGTCGCGGGCGTCATCTTCTTCAACAACGTGGGTTACCTGGGCATGTGCGGCCACGGCACCATCGGCGTGGTGAAGACGCTGGAGTACCTGGGCCGCATCACTCCGGGTGTCCACGCGCTGGAGACGCCCGTGGGCGTGGTCAAGGCCACGCTGCACCCGGATGGGCGCGTGAGCATCGCCAACGTGCCCAGCCACCGTGCGGCCCATGACGTCTCCATCCTCGTCCCCGGCCACGGCGAGGTGCGCGGAGACGTTGCCTGGGGTGGCAACTGGTTCTTCCTCTCCCGGGCCCAGCACCTTGCTCTGGAGCCACGGAACATCCCCGCGCTCACCGCGTACACGTCCGCCATCAAGCAGGCGCTGGCCGAGCAGGGCCTCACCGGCAAGGGCGGCGCGGAGATCGACCACGTAGAGCTGTACGCGCCCTCCCCCACGCCCGGCGTGGACGCGCGCAACTTCGTCCTCTGTCCGGGGCTCGCCTATGACCGCTCACCCTGTGGCACCGGGACGAGCGCCAAGCTGGCCTGCCTCGCCGCGGAGGGCGCGCTCGCCGAGGGCGCCACGTGGGTGCAGGAGAGCATCATCGGCAGCCGCTTCGAGGCGCGCTACCTGCGCGACGGTGGCAGCATCCTGCCCACCATCACCGGCACCGCGTCGGTGAACGCGGAGGCCACGCTGCTCGTCGACCCGTCGGACCCCTTCGCCTGGGGCATTGGATGAACGCCGTCGACTGCGTCATCGTCGGCGGTGGCATCGTCGGCGCGGCGCTGGCGGATGTGCTGAGCGCCGAGGGCATGTCCGTTGCGCTGGTCGAGGCTCGCTCCATCGGCGCGGGCACCACGGCGTGCGGCATGGGCCACCTGGTGGCCATGGACGACAACGCGGCGGAGCTCGCGCTCACGGCGTGGTCCGTGGCGCTCTGGCGCGAGCTGCGGGACGACCTGCCGCTCGGCGTCGAGTACGACGCCTGCGGAACGCTCTGGCTCGCCGCCGATGACGAGGAGCAGGCCGCCATCGCCGCGAAGGTCGCGAGCTACCGCGGCGTGGGAGTCCGTGCCGAGGTGCTGGACGCCGCGGCGCTGCGTGAGGCGGAGCCCGCGCTCACTCATGGCCTCGTCGGCGCGCTGCGAGTCCCGGATGACGCCGTGCTGTATCCGCCGCTCGCCGCGCTCCACTTCGCGCGACGTGCCCGCGAGCGTGGGGCTCGACTGATGCTCGGCTGCCCCGTGACAGAGCTGCGTCCCGGCGGCGTGGTGCTGGAGAATGGTGAGGTCCTCGCGGCGGGCCACATCGTGCTCGCGACGGGGGTGGCCAGTCCCCGGCTCTGCCCGGACCTGCCCATCTCTCCTCGCAAGGGGCATCTGCTCATCACCCAGCGCGGTGCGCCAGTGGTGCGTCACCAGCTCGTGGAGCTGGGCTACCTCAAGAGCGCGCATGGCTCGGATGGTGCGTCGGTTGCCTTCAACGCCCAGCCGCGAATCACCGGACAGCTCCTGCTGGGCTCATCGCGCCAGCCCGGCGCGGACGGTGCGCATGTCGAGCCCGCCATCCTGGAGCGCATGCTGAAGCGCGCCGCCGACTTCCTTCCGGGACTCGATGGGCTGCGGGCCCTGCGTGTCTGGACGGGCCTGCGCCCGGCCTCTCCGGATGGACTGCCGCTGCTCGGTCCGCATCCGCGCAAGCCTTGGCTGTGGCTGGCCTGTGGACATGAAGGGCTTGGCATCACCACGGCTCCGGCAAGTGCGCGGCTGGTGGCGGACCAGTTGCTCGGCCGCACGAGTGCCATCGATGCACGGCCCTATGCGCCCTCGCGCTTCGAGGTCCTGCATGCGTGCGCCTGAGACACAGGCTGTCACGCCGCGCATCGGCAGTGGTGTCATGACCGCGCACGCGCGCTTCGAGGCACTTCATGTCTGACCCTGGAGCGAAGGCTGGCGCAGCCATCACGCTACGTATCAACGGTCGTGCCGTCACCGTGCCTTCGGGTACCTCCGTGGCGGCGGCGCTCGCACAGGCCGGTGATTGCGTCAGCCGGACCGACCTGAGAGGAAGACCCCGCGGCCCCCTGTGCGGCATGGGTGTCTGCTTCGAGTGCCGTGCCACCGTGGACGGCGTGCCCGAGACGCTGACGTGTCTCACTCCGTGCCGCGAAGACCTGGAGGTGGTCACCGATGCGTGAGGTGTGCGACCTCGTCGTCATTGGTGCCGGACCGGGCGGACTTGCCGCCGCGTGCCGCGCGGCCGAGGCGGGCCTGGACGTGCTCGTCCTGGATGCACAGCCGGCGCCTGGTGGTCAGGTCTGGCGCGGTGAGGCACGAAAGAAGACGAACCGCCTCGCCCGGCGCTGGCTCTCGCGCTTCGCGGCGTCCGGGGCTCGCTTCCGTCCCGGGGCGCGCGTCGTCGCCGCGCCCGAGCCGGGACTGCTCCTCGTCGAGGAGGGCCCATCGTCGCTCGCGGTGCGCTACGACCGGCTGGTGCTCGCCACGGGCGCCCGCGAGCGGTTCCTCCCGTTCCCCGGCTGGACGCTGCCGGGCGTGATGGGCGTCAGCGGCCTTCAGGTGCTCGTGAAGGACGGCCTCCCCATTCAAGGCCGCCGCGTGGTGTTGGCAGGCACAGGCCCGCTATTGCTCGCGGCCGCGGCGACGCTTCATGACCATGGCGCGGAAGTCCTCCTCGTCGCCGAGCAGGCCCCCGCCTCGCGCCACTGGGGCTTCGCGCTCCAGCTCTGGCGTCACCCGGGCAAGCTGCTCCAGGGCGCGGTGATGTCGGCGGGCCTCATGGGCGTGCGCACGGCCACGGACTCCTGGGTCCTGGAGGCCCGTGGCGAGCAACGGCTCGAAAGCGTGCGGATGTCCGTGGATGGCCGCGAGGAACAGCTCGCATGTGATTATCTCGGCGCGGCCTGGGGGCTCGTGCCCAACCTGGAGCTGGCGCGGCTGCTCGGCTGTGAAATCTCGGGCGGTGCGGTGGTCGTGGACGAGCGCATGGAGACCCGCGTCCCACGCATCCACGCAGTGGGCGAATCGCTCGGCATCGGCGGAGTGGACCAGGCGCTCGTCACCGGAGAAATCGCTGGCCTTGCCGCCTCGGAGAGCTCCATCCCCGAATCCCTGTCGAAGTCATGGCGGCGCATCCGCGCCTTCGCCGGCGCCCTGGCCCGGCACGATGCGCCTCGCCCCGAGCTGCGCAAGCTCGCCACACCCGACACGCTGCTGTGCCGCTGCGAGGACGTGCCGCTGTCCGCGCTGGCCGAGTGCCGAGACCTCCGCGAGGCCCGGCTGTACGCACGGCTGGGCATGGGCGCCTGCCAGGGCCGCACCTGTGGCCCCGCGGCGGAAGCCCTGTTCGGCTGGTCCGCCGAGGGCGTGCGTCCGCCCTGCATGCCCGCGCGCATCGGCAGCCTCCGCCTTCCCACTGAAACCCCACCCACCTCGAAGAGAGCCTCATGAGCCCCTGGAATGGTGTCCTTCCCGCCATCACCACCCCCTTCAACGCGGACCTGTCCATCGACCACGGCGCGGTGCGCGCGCACGTGCGCTGGCTCGTGTCGCGCGGCTGCACCGGCATCGTCCCCTGCGGCTCGCTGGGCGAGGGCGCGACGCTGAGCCTCGACGAGAAGGTCGCGCTGATGCGCACCGTCGTGGACGCGGTGCAGGCCCCCGTCGTCCCGGGCATCGCCGCGCTCTCCACCGCCGAGGCCGTGCGGCTCGCGAAGGCCGCAGAGGACGCGGGCTGCGCGGGCCTCATGGTGCTGCCGCCGTATGTCTATTCGAGCGACTGGCGCGAGATGAAGGCACACATGGCCGCCGTCCTCCGCGCCACGAAGCTGCCGTGCCTGCTCTACAACAACCCCGTGGCCTACCGGACGGACTTCACTCCGGCGCACCTCGCCGAGCTGGCCGCCGAGTTCGACAACGCCTCCGCGGTGAAGGAGTCCTCCACCGATGCCCGGCGCGTCACCGGCATCCGTGCCCTGCTGGGAGACAGGCTTGCCCTGGGCGTGGGCGTGGATGACTGCCTCGTGGAGGGAGTGGAGGCCGGCGCGCGCTTCTGGGTGGCCGGCCTGGTGAATGCCTTCCCCGACGAGTCCGTGCGCCTCTACGAGTTGGCCATGGCCGGAAAGAAGGACGCCGCCTTCGCGCTGTATCGCTGGTTCCTGCCGCTGCTGCGCCTGGACACCGTGACGAAGTTCGTCCAGCTCATCAAGCTGGTGCAGCAGGAGATGGGCTGGGGCCATGAGCGCGTCCGCCCGCCTCGTTTGGAGCTGGTCGGCTCCGAGCGTGAAGAGTGCCTGCGCATCCTCCGCGAGGCGCTGGCGAACCGGCCGACGCTGTAGGCAAGGAACCACGACATGGAATGGCTGGGATTGTCATGGATTGGCTCCGGGCGAGGTGAGCCCGGCGGTACACCCTTCACCGGATGGGACCCGGCGGCGGGGACCGCCATGGAGCCGCGTTATCACTCGGCGCACCCGCACGAGGTGGAGCGCGCCTGCCAACTCGCGGAGGAGGCCGCGCCCGCCTTCGCCGCCCTGTCCCCGCGCCAGCGCGCCGTCTTCCTGGAGCACATCGCCGAAGCACTTCTCGCGGCCGAGCCCGACTTCCTCGCCGTCACGCCGCGCGAGACAGGCCTGCCACCCGCGCGCATCCAGGGTGAGCTCGGCCGAGCCGCCGGACAGTTCCGCCAGTTCGCCCGGCTCCTCGAGGAAGGAAGCTGGGTGGATGCGCGCATCGACCACGCGCTGCCCGAGCGGCGTCCCCTGCCCCGGCCGGACCTGCGCTCCATGCTGCGCGCGCTGGGCCCGGTGGCGGTGTTCGGCGCAAGCAACTTCCCGCTCGCCTTCTCCGTGGCCGGCGGAGACACCGCCTCCGCGCTGGCGGCGGGATGTCCCGTCATCGCCAAGGCCCATCCCGCGCACCCGGCCACCTCCGAGCGCGCGGGCGCGGCGGTGCGCGCCGCGGTGGCCGCGTGCGGGCTGCCGGACGGAGTGTTCTCGCTCCTGTTCGACGCCGGCATGGACGTGGGCCGTGCCCTGGTGAAGCACCCGGCCATCCGCGCCGTGGGCTTCACGGGCTCGCGAGCCGGAGGCCGGGCGCTGATGGACCTGGCCGCCGCGCGCCCCGTTCCCATCCCCGTCTTCGCGGAGATGGGCTCCATCAATCCCATCTTCCTCCTGCCCGAAGCCCTGGCCGCGCGTCCCGAGGCACTCGCGGACGCACTGGCCACCTCCATCCTCCAGGGCGCGGGGCAGTTCTGCACCTCGCCCGGGCTGCTCGTGGCCGCCGAGGGCCCGGGCTACGAGTCCTTCCGGGCCCGCCTCGTCGAGCGGCTGGGCGCCGTCTCCGCCGCACCCATGCTGACGCACGGAATCGCCGAGCGCTTCCGCGAGGGCGTGGCCCGGCTCGCCGCGCGCTCGGACACGCGCACGTGGGTGCGGGGTGAGTGCCGCGATGCCCACGGCGCACCCGCGCTATTCGAAGTGGACGCGAGCGCGGTGCTCACGGACGCGGCGCTGACAGACGAGGTCTTCGGAAGCTGCGCGGTGCTCGTGCGCACCCGCGAACCCAAGGACATCACACGCGTGGCGTCGCACCTGGAAGGCCAGCTCACCGCGACGCTGATGGTGGACCCCGGAGACCACGCGCTGGCCTCCGAGCTGCTCCCCGTCCTCGCGGACCGGGTGGGCCGGGTGCTCGTGAATGGAGTGCCCACGGGCGTGGAGGTCTGCCCCTCCATGGTGCACGGCGGTCCCTACCCCGCGAGCTCGGATGGGCGCTTCACCGCCGTGGGCACCGCGGCCCTGCGCCGCTTCGTCCGGCCCGTGTGCTTCCAGGACGTGCCCGACGCGCTGCTGCCCTCGGAGCTGCGCGACTCCAACCCGCTGAACCTGTGGCGCACGGTGGATGGCGTGTTGGCGAGGAAGTGAGCTCCCGGGCGGCGACAGGGCCGCCCGGGATGAGGCTCGTTCCGTCAGGGGGCCGCGTCGAAGCGCGCCTCCAGTCTCACTCCCGCGTAGGGCGCGCGGGCCTTGAGCATCACATGGAACCAGTTGCCAGCCGCCGGAGAGGGAATGTCCACCGTCTCGTCGTTGCCGGACAGGTACGGCCGATAGTCATACACCGTCACGGTCGGCCATTGGATGGCGCGGATATACATGTCCGCGTTGCCCGTCCCTCCGCTGGACTGGAAGCGCAGGTTGCGCGCACCGGAAGGAACCCACAGGTAGAAATACAGCGCATCGCTGCTGGCCAGACCGTCGCGGTAGCAGCCATTGCCCAGCACCATGGGGTTCGGGTCCGTACAGCGCGTGCCACCCCCTGGCGTCGGGTTGGCACAGGTGCGCGGGTCGCTCGCGGTGGAAACACAGTCAATCCACTGGTGGAACTCCCCGTCCCGCGAGCTGCCAATCCCATCCAGGTAGCTGCGATAGGCCGTGTAGTTCCCCGCGCGGAAGTGGCCGAGCATGGTGCCCACCTGGTCCGCATGGCGCTCGAACATGAAGCGCACGGCCAGGTAGCCCCAGTAATACACACGCTCCGTGCCGCTGTTGTAGTCATTGCGGAGCACCTGGCTGAGCTGGAAGGCCTTGCTCGTGCCAATCTGCACTGCCTGGGCATTGTCGTCCTTCTTGGAGATGTATTCGGCCAGGCCCTCGATCCACCAGATGGTGGGCTGGCTGGTGCTGGCGCCGAAGTCGCCCTGCATGTCGAAGCGGCCGTCCAGGTAGTGGACATACTCGTGTCGCAGGTTCCAGATTTCAAAGGTGGGGCGAAGCCACTCCGCCTCGTAGGCGATGAACCGCGCCTGGTTGCCCGAGGCGGCGGGGTTGCCCTCCAGGTACATGCCCCCGTTGTTGGTATCGATGCCGAACAGGGCTCCGGCGTACGTCTGGTAGTCCAGGCTGCTGTCGAAGATGACCATCTCCAGCGCGGTGTTCCCGTCGTTGGCCACCGGCACGCGATTCGTCTTCAACCTGTCGTGGAAGTACGTCTCCTGCGTCGAGAGAGCGCCGCAGCTCTGGCTGAACTGGGTGGACGTCATGTCCTGCGCGCGCATGCGCAGCGTGGCGCCACACGAGTAGGACAGCTTGAGCACGGCCTGCTCCAGCGTGCGCCGGAAGTCGCAGATGCCGTAGTACGCGCAGTTGGCGCCGTCGTAGTAGTCCGCCATCTCCGCCGCGCCCACCCAGACGCCCGCCGTGGGCCCCGTCATGGAGTGGTTGGCGATGAGCGCCTTCACCCGGGGCCGCGTCTTGTCCAGCAGCGCGCCGGTGTATTGCAGGAAGCGGGACAGCTCGCGCGCGGCGTTGACGGTGAGGTACTGGTTGTCGGTGCCGAGCAGGTGCTCGTTCCGGGAAACGAAGTTGCTCAGCGTGTCGACAATGGACGTGTTCTGGTTCACCGCCGTCACGAAGTCCGCGTTGTAGTGGCCTCGGAACAGGCCGACGAACACGTTGTTGGTGGCGCTGCGCATGTACCAGTACGACAGCGCCGTGTCGTTGAAGCGGTCGAGCAGCCCCTGGAAGGTGCTCAGGTGAAGGGCATTCTCCCCCGCGCTGTCGATGAGGGTGACGAGCTCGCGCAGCACGCTGCCATGGCTGTCATTGACGTCGGTGAAGTGACTGTTGGCCACGAAGGCGGCCAGGGCCGGACGGATGGCGTTCTTCAGCGCCGTCCCGTAGCTGCCCACGACATCCGGGTTGTAGTACTGCACGTAGTAGCCCGCGCGCAGGAAGAGGATGAGCTGGAGCGTTCCGTCGGTATTGCTCCCCGGGTAGGTCCGTGCGTTGGTGGTGAGCGCATTGGCGATGGTGACCATCTTGCTCTCGACGAACACCTGGGCGGCGCGGGTGCCGGTGACGCCGAACAGCGAGTTGACGCACTCCTCCGTGGAGCCCTTCACCAGGGTGACGAGCGCACTGCCACTGGCCGAGGCGAAGGCCGCCGTGTCACAGGTGGCGAGCAGCGCCCGAGCCGGCACTCGCGGTGTGAGCAGCTCCCGGAGCTGCGCGGGCGAGACATCCGGCGGGCGCTCGTCCGTCCGGATGCGCTGGTGCGAGGTGTCGACTCCGTGCGTTGCCCGCGCATCAGCGGGAGCGGGCCTGGAAGGTCGGGCGGACGCGCCGGCTCCGGCCAGAATGAGGCAGACTGCGAGGGCGATGTGACAGCGATACCAACCCGTATACGGACGGCTCATGGCTCGTGCTCCTCGGGGGCAATGCGTGGGGGTTCACGCGATATTCAAGGTATTCGCGAGCACGACTGTGATTCTTGTGTCTTTGCTTTGTGAGGGCGAATGGAAACCACCAAGGCGCGCACGGACCTGGAGCACTGGCGAGCGGACTTCATGGGCCAGGTGGCGAATCCGCTCTTCGCGGAGGCTCTGTTCGACCGGGTGCCGGACATCGTCTTCTCGGTGAAGGACACCCGGGGGCGGTACGTGTGCATGAGCGAGGCGTGCGCGGAGCGCTGCGGCCTGGAGAGCAAGGCGGCGGCGGTGGGCCGCACGGCGCATGACCTGTTCCCCCGGCACATGGCGGACCGCTACACGCGGCAGGACCAACGGGTGTTCCGCACGGGGCGGCCGCTCGTGGACAACCTGGACCTGACGCTCTTCAACAACCGCAAGCCGGGCTGGTGTCTGACGAGCAAGGTGCCGCTGTTCGACGCAGCCGGGAAGGTGATGGGGCTGGCCTGTCTGTCCAAGGACGTGCACGAGCCCGGCCGCACGGGGCTCGTGGACGAGCGCTTCGCGGGGACCATCGACCACATCCAGGCGCACTATGCGGACCGGCTGCGCATCGACGCACTGGCGCGGCGGGCGGGGATGTCCTCCGCGCAGTTCGAGCGGCGGATGCGGCGCATCTTCCAGCTCTCCGCCGGGCAGTTCATCATGAAGACGCGCATCGACGCGGCGGCGGAGCGGCTGGTGGCCTCTGAGCAGTCGATTGCCGCCATCGCCCTCGCGGTGGGGTTCTGCGACCAGAGCGCGCTGTCACGTCAGTTCAAGCAGGTGACGGGCCTGAGCCCGCGTCAGTACCGGCAGCTCATGGCCGTCCCGGGTGCTCGTTCAGCCGCGGGTGAGCCCGCGTCCATGAACGAGTAGGAGGTCGCGCAATGGACCTGTCAGTCGAAGCGCCTCCGCGAATCCACCCGGGGCCCTGCCCCGCACGGAGGCCGCGATGGCCTTGATTGCGCGCCCATGCGGAGACTGCGGTCGCACCATCGACTGGCAAATTGGAGAAGGCGTGCTTCACGGGGTGATGGTCTGGCACGCGGCCTACCGATGTGAGCACTGCGGTGGGATGATGGAGATGGACGGCCGTGGCGAGCTGCCGCCCGCCTACCGCGAAGCAGTGTTGCGCCAGGATGGCGAATGGACTGTGGAGGTCCTCACCGGTGAGTCCCACCTCAAGGTCGCGGCTGTTCAGGCGCTGCGAGAGTGCCTGGGAATCAGCCTCGCCGAGGCGAAGGTGTACCTGAGGTCGATCCCCGGGGTCATTCGTACGGGCACGAGGGCTGAGGTGACGTTCGTCGCGGAGCACCTGAAGCGCCGTCAGGTGCCCGTGGAGGTGAAGCGGGTGGGATAGGGCTCGTCAGCGCGCTGCCCTCGCCCGACGTGCTCAGTCCCACGCGGAGAGCCGGTCGAAATCCTCGGACGTGTAGCGGCCCGTCTCCAGCCCGTTCGTCACCCACGCGCCCTGGAGACTGAAGGCCTCGCGCATGCGGCGCCAGGCCTGCACGTCAGTGAGGCTGGGGGCCACGCCGCCGCCGACGTCGTTCACCGTCTCCGGCGTGGTCCACATCCGGTCGCCGGGCTTCCGGTCGAACATGAACGGGTGGTTGTGCACGTGCGCCACGGGTGCGAAGCCCCGAGCGACGTCCGTCATCACCCTGCCTCTCACGCCGCTGTAGAGCCGGCCGCCGATGCGGTCCGCGCCTGAGATGTAGACGCGAATCCGCCCGTGGCCGCGCAGCACGTACGCGCCGAACTCGGTGGGGCGCTCAACCATCGGGAAGCGCCGCGCCTGATGTTGGAAGAGGCTCCATTCCAGGCACGAGATGGAGCCCACGGAGCCGGCCGTTCCCGCGAGGACGCGTCCGGTGTTCTCCGCCTCGCGCGCCATCGGCTTGCCCACCATGGCCGCGTGGGTGGCGTGGACGCGCTCCAGCAGGGCGCGGTGGCCCACGGCCTGCTCTCCTCCGAGCCGCGCCGCCAGGGCCGCGCGGTAGCGCTCACGTTCGGCATCGGGCGGCGCCGGAGCCCACCACTCCGGGGCATCCGGCAGGTCGAAGACCGCGTGCTGCTCGCCCGGGTACGGGTCGTCCGACAGGGGGATGAGCTCGGAGGGCGAGGCGGGCAGCTCACACGTCACGGCGGGGGCGGCCCGTGACGGTGCCTCCGGTTGCGCGGTGCGGCAGGCCACGTTCCCCAGGAGCACGGCGGCCATGAGCCAACGGGTCAATCGCATGCGCCTGGGAACACGCGGGATGGTGCTCGATTCCCCGAGTCAGGCCCGCAGGGTGCCTTCGAAGACGGTCACCGCCACCCCACCGATGCGTGCCTTCTCGGGCGCTCCCGACCGCCCCATCACCTCCACCTCGATGCGGCCCGGCTTGCCCATGGCATCCCCCTGCTCGATTCGCGCCCGCGCCTTGCCGCCCTCCTCGGGCAGTGCCAGCTCCCCATGCGTCGCCAGGTACATCCCGAGCGGCCCGGCCGCGGCGCCCGTCACGGGGTCCTCCACCACGCCAATCACCGGCGGGAAGTAGCGCGAGTGCGCCATGCTGCTCGCGTCCTTCGTCTCACGGGTGAAGACGTACACCCCATTCAGCCCATGCGGCCGCAGGAGCTCCGCCAGAGCCCTGGAGTGCGGCGACAGGTTCCACACGTCCTCACGGCGCCGCAGCGGCACCACCAGCCGGTACCCGGTGCGCAGCACTGGCAGCGAGGTGTCCACCATCTCCACCGTCCCGCCCACCAGTCGCATCACCATCTCCAGAGGCACCAGGCTCTCCTTCCAGGGAGGCATCGGGGTGACAATCCACGCGCGGGTCCCTCCCGTCTCCAGGGACTCCAGCTCGATGTCCAGGGTGCCCATGGCACACTCGAGCCGGTAGGTGCCTGGGGACTTCAGCATCCCGCGCTCGGCCATCAGGTGGAGCGTGGCGACGGTGGCGTGACCGCAGAACGGAATCTCCATCGCGGGCGCGAAGTAGCGCAGGCGCACCGTGCCCTCTCGTGGAGGCGAGACCAGGAACGCCGTCTCGGACGCACCCACCACGGCGGCGATTCGCTGCATGGCCTCGGCATCCAGCCCGGCCGCGTCCAGCACCACGCCGGCACGGTTGCCCTCCCCCGGCGTCTTCGTGAAGGCATCGACGATGGTCAGCTGCATTGCGCGCACCTCTCCCTGACGCGGCGGACGTGGCGTCCGTACCGCGCGAATTGTACCGATACAAGTCTCGGCAATAATCGACACAATGGATGCATTGCGCGGAGCGCTCCGTCAACCGTATGAATTGTCACCATGACAAGCTGGACGCCGCAGCTCCGGGGCCGGGACGGCCCGCTGTATCGGGTCATCGCGGATGCGCTGGCCGCGGACATCGACGAGGGACGCCTCGCGCCGGGCACGCGCCTGCCCACGCACCGCGAGCTGGCGGACAAGGTCGGCGTCACGGTGGGCACGGTGACTCGCGCCTATGCCGAAGCCGAGCGCCGGGGCCTCATCGGCGGCGAGGTGGGCCGGGGCACCTTCGTGCGCCACCGGGACGCGCCCCGCCACCTCCCCGCTCCCGCGCCGGACACGGGTGACGACGCGCTGGTGGAATTGGGGCTCAACTGGCCGGCCACGCCTCCGGGAGACCCGGCGGGCACCGCGCTGCGCAAGACGCTGGAGGCCGTGCAGCGCTCACCACGCTTGTCCGAGCTGCTCGACTACCAGCCCCACGCGGGACTGCTCGCGCACCGCGAGGCTGGCGCGGCGTGGCTGTCCCGATTCGGACTGGAGGCGGCGCCGGAGCAGGTGGTGGTGTGCTCGGGAGGGCAGCACGCCATGGAGGTCGCGCTCACGGCGCTCACGCGTCCGGGAGACACGGTGCTGGCGGAGGCGCTCACCTACCCGGGCCTCAAGGTGCTCGCGAACCGGTTGCACCTGCACCTCCACGGCGTGGCCATGGACGAACACGGACTCAAGCCGGAGGCGCTGGAGGCCGCGTGCCGCACCGGCGCGAAGGTCCTCTTCTGCGTGCCCAACCTCCAGAATCCCACGGGCACGGTGATGTCCGAGGAGCGCCGCCGTCGCATCGCCGCGGTGGCTCGCAAGCACGGGCTCACGGTGGTGGAGGATGACGCCTATGGGCTGCTGCTCGACAAGCGCCCTGCCCCACTGTGCTCTCTGTTGCCGGAGTCCGGCTGGTTCATCGGCGGCGTGTCCAAGCTGCTCGCGCCGGGACTGCGCATCGGCTACCTCGCGGCCCCCGCAGGCGGGGGCACGGAGCGGCTCACGGAGACCGCGGCCCTGGCCGTGCGGATGACACCGCCGCTGATGGCGGAAGTCGCGGCCCGCTGGGTGAACGACGGCACGGCCGACGAGCTGGTGGTGCGCCGCCGCCGCGAAGCACACGAGCGGCTGGAGCTTGCACGCGAGGTGCTCGGAGAGCTGGTGCCCAAGACGATGCGGGCACCCACGTACCACTTCTGGCTGAAGCTGCCCGGAAGCTGGCGCGCGGAGTCCTTCACCGCGCAGGCACGGCGGCATGGTGTGTCCGTCACGTCCGCGGAGGTCTTCAACGTGGGTCCGGCCACCGCACCCGCGGCCGTGCGCGTGTGCCTGGGCGCACCGCGCACGCGCTCGTCGCTGGAAAAGGGCCTGCGCAGGCTGCGCGAGACGCTCGAAGGCGGGCCCGAGCCGCTGGCGTCCATCGTGTGAGGCCAGGGCCTGGGGCATCGCAAGCGCGCCCCAGAAATGCAGAACCCGGGCGCCGTGATGACGGCCCCGGGTTCTCGTAAGGCAGCGCTGTGACGAGGCCGGGCGCACACACCCGGCCTCCGCCACTCCGTTACTTCTGCGGCGGCGGCACCGGACGCACGTGCAGCTCCTTGAGCTGCTTGTCGTCCACGTCGCCGGGGGCGCCCGTCATCAGGTCCGTGCCCGTCTTCGTCTTCGGGAACGGAATCACGTCACGCAGGGACTCGGCGTTGGTGAGCAGGAAGGCGAGCCGGTCCATGCCCAGCGCGATGCCACCGTGCGGCGGCGCGCCGTACTTCAGCGCGTCCAGCAGGAAGCCGAACTTCGCCGTGGCCTCCTCGTCGCTGATGCCCAGCGCCTTGAACACCTGCGCCTGCACCTTCGGGTCATGCAGGCGGATGGAGCCGCCGCCAATCTCGAAGCCGTTGAGCACCACGTCGTAGCGGTGGCACTTCACCCGGCCCGGGTCCGTGAGCAGGTACTCCACGTCCGCGTCGTGCGGCCGCGTGAAGGCGTGGTGCGCCGCCGCCCAGGTGTTCGTCTCCTCGTCGAACTCGAACAGCGGCGGGTTCACCACCCAGAGGAACTTCCAATGGCCGCCGCTGCCGTACTCCGGAATCAGCCCCAGCTTCTTCGCCACGTGCACGCGGAGGTTCGCCATCACCGTGTGCACCAGCGCCTCCTTCCCGAACTGGAACAGGATGAGGTCGCCCGTCTTCGCACCCACGGCCTGGTTGATGGCCTGCCGCAGCGCCGGAGAGATGGTCTTCGCCAGCGGCGACTGCGTCCAATCGCCCGTCTCCGTCACCTTCGCGCGGGCCAGGCCCTTCGCGCCCGCCTGCTTCGCGAACTCCTCGAGCTTGTCGCTCTCCGCGCGGCTCATCGCCTTGTCCGCGGGGATGACCATCGCCTTGACGATGCCCTTGTTCTGCACCGCCTCGAACATCATCGGCACGCCGCCGGCCTCACCGTGCTCGCGGATGAGGTCCGTCAGCACCGTGTGCTCCAGCCCGAAGCGCAGGTCCGGCTTGTCGTTGCCGTACTTCGCCATGGACTCGTAGAAGTCCATGCGCAGGAAGGGCGTGGGGATGTCGATGCCCAGCACCTCGCCCCAGAGCTTCTTCAGCAGCCCCTCGATGATGGTGAAGATGTCGTCCTGCGTGACGAAGCTCATCTCCACGTCGATCTGCGTGAACTCCGGCTGGCGGTCGACGCGCAGGTCCTCGTCACGGAAGCACTTGACGATCTGGAAGTACCGGTCGAAGCCCGCCACCATGAAGAGCTGCTTGTAGAGCTGCGGGCTCTCCGCGAGCGCGTAGAACTTGCCCGGGTTCATGCGGCTGGGGACGAGGAAGTTGCGCGCGCCGCCGGGCGTGTACTTGCCCATGAACGGCGTCTCCAGCTCCAGGAAGCCGTTCTGGTGCATGAACGAGCGCGTGAGCGCGTTCATCTTCGAGCGCGTCATCAGCGACTTCTGCAGCGGCGCGCGGCGCAGGTCCAGGTAGCGGTGCGCCAGCCGCTTCTCCTCCGAGGTGTCGATGCTGTCCTCGATGGGGAACGGCGTCGGCTCCGAGCGATTGAAGATGGTGAGGTCGGTCGCCTTGACCTCGATTTCACCCGTCTTCATCTTCGGGTTCACATTCTTCCCGCGCGACACCACCTTGCCCTTCACGCCGATGCAGAACTCCAGGCGGAGGCTGCCGGCGAGCGCGTGGGCCTCGGCGGAGTCCGGCTCGAACACCACCTGGGTGAGCCCCTCACGGTCTCTCAGGTCGATGAAGACCGCGCCGCCGTGGTCTCGACGGTTGTGCACCCAGCCGAAGAGGACGACCTCTTCGCCGACATTGGCGGCCGTGAGCTGGCCGCAGTTGTGGGTACGCTTGACCTCGGAGATGAACGGGACCGCCATGGACAGGACCGCCTGCTGGTTTCGGAGTGAGGGAAAGCGCGGCACCATACGGATCGTGGAAACGATGCGTCAAGGAATCCGCGCAGACCTGACTGCTCTCAAACGGTCGAAATCCCGGGCGCATCCTGACGCGCTCCAGGCCCGCTTGTCCGGCCCGCAACTTCGGGGGCGCTCGCGTGTTGCCAGCCCCATGCAGGGGGAATCCATCGCCGTGTCGAACCCGAGCCGCCAGCCCGGGCGGAGCCTCGCCGTGCTCGCCCTCGTCGCCTCGGTGCTGGCGGCGCGGCCCGCCCACGCGGAGGGGCCGGACGTCACCGTCACCACCGAGGTCAGCGCGGGCCGCGACTACCGCGCCTGGAGTCTGCTGGGTGACGTGTCGCTGCGCGAGGACACCTTCCTGACGCTCGGCTACACCGCCGCCCGGCCGGAGGCGGGCACCGCGGCTACGCACCAACTCAACGTGGGCGTGGACCACGTGTTGGGGATGCACTGGCTGGTGGCCGCCGTGGCGAGCGTGGGCCTGCCCAAGCACTCGCTCACCCAGCTCTCCGCCGAGCGCCCGAGGCTCAACCTGCCCGCCGTGGACGCGCGCACTGGCTACTCCAGCCAGGCGCTGCTCCTGTCCGCCGCGTACGACTCGGCGGGTTTCTCCGACGTGGAGTTCGGCGTGGACGCGGGCCTGTCCATCACCCGCTACCCGCTGAGCCGCGAAATCACCGTCGTCAACCGCGCCGGCGCCACGGTGCGCTACGCCCGGGAGGAGCTGCTCTGGGTGGCCCGGCCCTCCCTGGGGGGAAGGCTGATGCTGGGCGCGCGCTGGGAATTGGGCGTGCGCGCGGGCCTCACGCTCTACAGCGAGGACCCGCTCACCGCGGGCCAGTTCACCGACGAGGAGACGGCGGAGCTCACGCGCCGCTTCGAGAACGCCCTGGAGGCCCGCCGCGCCCTGCTGGGCCTGAGCACGCGCATCTACCGGGACTTGGGCTCCGGCGTCGCGCAGCGCGTGTCGGAGCTCAACGCCACCACCGGCATCCCCACGGCACCGTCGCGCTTCGACGTCAAGCCCTCCGTCACCTGGAACAGCCCCGGCCGCGTCGTCCGGGGGCAGATCTCCTACGCCTTCACGCGCTACGTCTCCGGCGAGGGCCTGTCCCACGTGCTCGCCACCCGCTGGACGGTGCGCCTGGGCGAGCCGGTGCGCGTGTGGGCCTCGGTGGCATTGCAGCAGGACCGGCTGGAGGCCGCCGAGGGCACGGACCCCGACCGGGTCCGCTCCGGCCTCTTCACCGTTGGAGGGGAATACACGTTCTGAGCCGTCCGGAGTAAAACGGCGTCATGCTCCGAACAGTCATTGCCGCCACCGCCACGCTGGGACTGGCCGCCGGCTGCGCGCCAGACTCGAGCGCGCCCGTCAAGGTCAGCGCCCTGGTGCTCAACAGCAACGGTGAATACGCCCCCCAGGATGTCGAGCTCAAAACCATCTCCGACATCGTCGGCCTCAAGGGCACGGTGGCCGACTTCCATGGCGGAGCCAGCATCATCTACGACTCCAACGACGAGGACCTCCAGAACGCGAGGACGCCCGAGGCGTTCGCCAACGCGCTGCTCAAGGGCGAGGGGCGCGACGTCACCGCCAGCTACATCGAGCAGGACGGCGTCCTGTGGCCGGCGGACTTCCACACCTGGAACATGGTGACGGCGTACTACGGCCTCGAGCGCGCCTACGACTACTTCCAGACGGTGGGCAACCTCCCCGCGGCGGACTTCAAGGACCCCGTCACCACGTACTACTTCCCCGAGTTCATCCTCGCCGACATCGACAAGGACCCGATGCGCGACAACGCGCTCTACTTCTCGGTGTTGGAGTCGTTCCTGGTGCTGCCGTTCGACCAGCTCCAGCGCGCGCCGCTCGCCATCAACGCCGGCATCATCGCGCACGAGTACTCGCACCGCATCTTCAACCTGAAGGTCTACAACGGCAGCCCCTTCCCCGAGGCGCTCGCTCTCTGGGCCTCCTCCTCGCCCAGCCCGGGCGCCAACGTCCTCAAGTCCTTCGACGAGGGCCTCGCGGACTACCACGCGTACGGCGCCACCTGCCGCAGCACCAAGGGCTGTGACGCGAAGTTCCTCTCCACGTCCTTCCATGACGCCCCCTATGACCAGGAGGCGAATGAGCGGGACCTGTCCAAGACGGACCGCTGCATGACGGACGCGCTGCGCTCGCAGCTGCGCAACCAGAGCCTGGACGCGTTCAGCGGCAAGGAGTACCGGGTGGGCACCCTGCTCGCGAGCGCCCTCTACCAGGCGGGCGAGGGCCAGGGGCAGCGCGAGGTGCTGCTGCGCGCGATTGTGGCCGCGTACAACGACGCGGACCCGCAGCGGCCCGGCCTCCTGCAGCTCACGCAGCAGTACATCAACGACCAGGACGACTTCACCCTGGCCGTGGCCGCGGGCGCCATCATCACCCACATCACGGACCTGAAGCTGAAGGAGGCCGTCTGCAACGAGCTGATGGACCACCTCCAGATTCCGCGTGATGCGCTCGTCGGCACGTCGAATCCCAACCTGTGCCCGGCCAGCTCCGCGCCCGGCAAGACCTGCCCCCCGCTCCCCGCCCCATGATGAGGACCATTCCCTTGAAGACCTGGCTTGCACGCTGCCTTTTGGGGGGCCTCGTCCTCTCCACGCCCGCCCTCGCGCAGGACGATGACGACCCGTACGCCTACCCCGACGAGGAGCAGCCCCGCTCCCGGGACGAGGACGAGTACGAGGGCCGTAGGAAGAAGAAGGACGTGGACGAGACGGACGACTTCCGCCGCGTCGCGGAGCAGGAGGGCGAGGACGGCGACTTCAAGAGCCTGTCCCGCATGGACGACCCGAACACGGGCCTGGCCTTCGAGCTCATCTCCGGCGCGCTGCTCCTGGACAGCTCTCGCGGCCAGTTCGCCGAGGCGCGCCTGGGGCTCGGCCTGCGCGCCACCTGGGAGTACGGCCGCATCCTCGACAACGAGTCGCTGCGCGAGGCCCTCTGGGCGGACCTGCGGTGGACGTACGGCAGCCTCAGCGACGGCACCGACTTCATCCGCGGCGACACGAGCATCCACTACTTCACCATCGCCCCGGCCTACGAGCTGAAGCTGGGCCAGTCCGACTTCGGCTTCTACGCCCAGGTGGGCGGCGGCCTCGCCTACCAGGCCACCTCCATCACCATCGACTCGGAGGCGACGAAGGTGAACGGCCTCAAGCCCCTGCTCCAGGGCGGCGTCGGCTTCCGCGGCCGGCCCCGGCTTTCGTCCACCGGCAAGCTGCGCCTCGCCTTCCGCCTGGAGGCCATGGCCTTCCGCCGCAGCTACATGACGGACTTCTTCCTCGGCGGCAGCATCGGCACCGCCTTCTGAAGAACACTCCGCCCGCCGCTTCCTTCTTGGACGCCGGAAGCGGCGGCGGAAAATGTTTCACCCTCCCCGCCTCCCGCCGGCCGAGCCTCCTTGGCGTTCCAAGGAGATGGTCAACGGCATGCCCCGTGCTTATCCATCCTCCCGGGTGGGAGCGCGGGCTCCCAGGGGCGGGGAGGCGAGTGATGAAGGGCGTTCAGAGTCAGGGGCAGCACTGGGACCCGGTGTGTGGGAAGCAGCTGGACACACCCGAGGGCCGCCCGACGGCGGAGTACAAGAAGCGCCGGTATTTCTTCTGCTCGGAGCGGTGCCGCCACGCCTTCGAGCGTCAGGCGGAGCGCTTCCGCCTCAACGAATTGGCCCGCGTCGGCGCGCTGATGACGCCGGGCCGCGTGCGCTGGGGGCTCGCGTAGCCCCGAGGCAGGCCCGGCTTCCTCCAACCCGCTTCACGCCGCCTTGCGCACGTCCTTGAGGCGCAGGGACAGCTTGCGCCCGCCGCGGAACGTGTCGAAGCCGGCCTGGAAGGCCAGGTCCACGGGCCCCTCCACCAGCGTCAACCGGTCCGCCATGTTGAAGCCGATGGCGTCCACGTCCGGCGCGTCCGCGAGGGCCAGCTTGAGGTGGCCGCTGCCCGTGCCGGACTTGGGCTGCAGCACGCGCGGGCGGGCTACCTGCCGGCGCAGCACCAGCACCGGCTCCGGGTTGCCCTGGCCGAAGGGCCCCAGGCGCTGGAGCGACTCCACGGCGTTGGCGTCCAATTCGTGCGGATGGATGACCGCGTCCACCTTGCACCGGGGGATGAGGTCCTCCGGCGTGAGGCGCTGGAGGGCAATCTTCTCGAAGGCGTCGCGGAAGGCGGGCAGCCGGTCCGCGTCGATGGTGAGGCCGGCGGCGTGCTTGTGCCCGCCGAACTTCGTCATCAGCTCCGAGCAGCCGCTGAGCGCGTCGTAGAGGTGGAAGCCCTCGATGCTGCGCGCCGAGCCCTTCCCCACCCCGTCCTTCACGCCCACCATGACGGTGGGCCGGTGGAAGCGCTCCACCACGCGCGAGGCGACGATGCCGATGACGCCCGGGTGCCAGCCCTCGTCGTAGAGCACGAAGCCGCGCGCGTCCTTGCGCTCTTCCGCCTGCGCCAGCGCCTCCGTGAGGATGTGGCTCTCGATTCCCTGGCGCTCCGCGTTGGCCCTGTCCAGCACCGAGGCCAGCGAGCGCGCGGACTCCAGCGACTCCGAGGTGAGCAGCTGCAGGCCCAGCGACGCGTCATGCAGCCGGCCCGCGGCGTTGATGCGGGGCCCGAGGCGGAAGCCCACCTGGCCGGCGGTGACGGTGGCGTCGGAATCCATCCCCGCCACCTCCTTCAGCGCGCGCACGCCCGGGCGGCGGCCGGCGCTCAGCTCCTGGAGGCCGTGGGCCACGAGGATGCGGTTGGCACCGGTGAGGGGCACCACGTCCGCCACGGTGGCCATGGCCACCAGGTCCATCAGCGCGCGGAGGTTGGGCTCCTTGCGGTTGGCGAAGAAGCCGTCGTCGCGCAGCCGCTTGCGCAGGCCCATGCAGAAGTTGAAGGCCACGCCGGCAGCGCATAGCGCCTTGGTGGGGTACTCGCAGCCGGGCTGGTGCGGGTTGAGCACCGCCACCGCCGGGGGCAGCGTGGGCGGCACCGTGTGGTGGTCCACCACCACCACGTCCAGGCCCAACTCCTTCGCGCGCGTAATCTCCGCCACGGAGGTGATGCCGCAGTCGAGCGTCACCAGCACCCGCGTACCGTCCTTGGCGATGCGCTCCACCGCGGAGACGTTGAGGCCGTAGCCCTCATCCAGGCGGTGGGGAATGTACGTGGCCGGTGGGGCGCCCAGCTCCTTGAGGAACAGGTAGAGCAGCGACGTGGAGCACACCCCATCCACGTCGTAGTCCCCGTACAGCGTCACCTTCTCCCGCGTGCGCAGGGCGCGCGTGAGGCGCTCCACCGCGGCGGGCATGCCCTTCATCCGGAACGGGTCCGGCAGGTCCGCCAGCTTGTCGGACAGGAACGCGGAGGCGGACTCCGGGGTTCGGTAGCCGCGGTGCAGCAGCACCTTCGCCGCGAGCGGGTGCAGCGACAGCTCCCCCGCCAGGGACGCCACCTCCTCCTCGACCACGTCTGGAAGCAACCACCGCACGCGCAGCACTCCTCCTCGGTCCGCCCCAACGGGGTGGAAATCCGGGACGAATTCTTGACAGGCAGACAGTACCTCAGACGTCTGACGAGGAAAGGTCAACCTTGGGCACGACCTTTCCCTTCCTGCACACGCGTTCAGGCATGCGCTCGACGGCCCGCCTGCCTTCGGGCTTCGCGCCAAGCGAGCGGTGCACAGCTTGAACCGCACACTGCGTGACAGAGGAGGACGGCATGCTTTCGAAAGGCATCATCGCGGGTGCGGTGGCCCTGGCCCTCGTGGGGGCGGGCACCGCGTCCGCCCAGGAACGCAAGGAAGGAAAGCGCGGAGACGTCAACGTGTTCCTGCGCGGCGGCGTGGGTGACTACACCGGCGACCTCGGTGATTTGACGAGCACCGGCCCCGCGTGGGGCCTGACACTCAACGTGCAGCCCACCACGTTCCTCGGCTTCGAGTTGGGCTACGAGGGCTCGCAGAACAACATCAGCGACGTCCGCCTGCTGGAGGAGCCGTCGCTCGTGCGGCAGGGCGGCAGCGCGCTCCTCAAGGTGTCCCCGCCCTTCCTCACCTCCATCCGCCCCTTCGTGGGCGCGGGCCTGGGGCTGTCCTACGTGGACGTGCGGGGCCAGGGCGCGGACCTCTACGATTCCGACACGATGGAGGAGGTGCCCCTGGCGGCCGGCGTCGAGTTCAACAGCGGCGCGCTCACCGCGGGCTTCCGCGCCACCTACCGCGTGCTCCTCAACGAGGACTTCGCCGCGCAGCCCCTGGCCGACGACGACGGCGGCCTGCTGGACGCGTCCCTCACGCTGGGCGCGCGCTTCTAGGCGGTCCCCCGGAAACACCGAGGGCCCTGCCTCCCGGCGTGCGGGAAGAGGGCCCTCGTAAGTCACCGGTTGGCGACTCGGGGTGGCTCAGGCCACGTTGGGCTGCTGGCGGTCGATGCCGCCACCACGGGCCGCCTTCGCCGCGGCGCGCTCGTCCAGCCAGATGGTCAGCGGGCTGGCGATATACACGGACGAGTACGTGCCGACGACGATACCCACCAGCATGGCCATGGCGAAGTCGAAGATTTCGCCCACGCCGAAGATGAGCAGACCGATGAGCGACAGCGCCGTCACGCCCGAGGTGAGGATGGTGCGGCCCAGCGTGTCGTTGACGGCGATGTTGATGACCTCGGCCAGGGGCTTGCCCTTGTACTTGACCATGTCCTCGCGGATGCGGTCGTAGATGACGATGGTGTCATTCACGGAGTAGCCGACGATGGTCAGCAGCGCGGCGATGGACGTGAGGTTGAACTCGCGCCGGCTCACCAGGTAGTAGCCCGCCACCATGATGACGTCGTGAACCATGGCGAGCAGCGCGCCCGGGCCGAACTTGAAGTCGAAGCGGAACGCCACGTAGATGAGGATGGCGAGCATCGAGTAGACGAGCGCCATGATGCCGCGGTTGCGCAGCTGCTTGCCCACCTGCGGACCCACGTAGTCCACGCGGCGCTGCTCGAAGTCCGGCGTCGCCTGGCCCTGGCTCAGCACCTCGCGGACCTTGTCCGCCATGCCGCTGGCCACCACCTGGTAGTCGAAGCCGTGGCCCGAGGAGCTCTCACCCAGCTCGCGGACCTCCTGCACGCCGGTGCCCGTGGCCACCACCGCGTCGCGGACCGCCTTCGAGTCCAGCGGCGTGGCGGAGCGGAAGTTGATGATGCCGTTGGCCAGGTCCGGGTAGACGTTGGTGACGGTGCCCAGGCCCTGGATGGCCGTCTTCGCCTTGGCCGCGTTCTCCTCCGTGAGCTGCGTGACGCCGCCCATGCGGAGCAGGAACGCGTTGTCCTCCTTGGCGCCGATGTTCTGCACGCTGACGTCGTGCAGGCCGCCCTTGATGGCGCGGTCACGGACCTCGGTGTCGCTGATGGAGTGGTTGAACTTCAGCTCCACCACCGTGCCACCGGCGAAGTCCACGCCGAAGTTGAACCCGAACGCGGCGATGCCGACGATGATGGCCAGGTTGATGAGGGTGGAGATGAAGACGGCCGGCTTGCGCTTGCCGATGAAGTCGAAGTTCGTCTTGTGCTTGAGAATCTGCATGGCGCTTTCCCGTTCCGGCAGGGCCGTTAGACAGAGACCCGCTGCGCGTTGCGGCCGTGGACGAAGTAGGTGGTGATGACGCGCGTCACCACGATGGACGTGAAGAGCGAGGCCAGCAGGCCGACGATGAGCGTGGTGGCGAAGCCGCGCACCGGGCCCGTTCCCGTGAAGAACAGGATGAAGCCGGCGATGAGCGTCGTCACGTGCGCGTCGAAGATGGTCCAGAAGGCGCGGTCATAGCCCTGGTCCACCGCCGCCCGCGCGCTCTTGCCGTGGCTGAGCTCCTCGCGGATGCGCTCGTTGATGAGCACGTTGGCGTCCACGGCGATTCCCAGCGTCAGCACGAAGCCGGCGATGCCCGGCAGCGTCAGCGTGGCGTTGAAGAACGCCAGGCCCGCGAGGATGAGCAGGCCGTTGAGGATGAGCGCCACGTCCGCGATGAGGCCGGACTTCCGGTAGTAGACGGCCATGAAGAGGACCACCAGCGCCAGACCCACCAGCGCCGCGAGGCTGCCCTTCTTGATGAGCTCGTCGCCGAGGCTGGCGCCCACCTGACGGATTTCGCCCACCGTCACCGGGGCCGGCAGCGCGCCCGCCTTCAGCACCAGCGCCAGCGTCTGCGCCTCACCCAGCCACTCGTCGAAGCTGCGGCCGCCCATGCGGCCCATGGTGATGCGGGCCCGGCCGCCGCCAATCTTCTCGTTGATGTTCGGCGCCGTCTGGACGTTCTCGTCCAGGACGATGGCCATGCGGCGGCCCACGCCCGCCTCGGTCAGCTTCTCGAACTCACGCGCGCCCGCCGCGTCGAAGGCGATGTTGACCTCCGGCTCGTTGAGGTTGCTGAGCGACGCGTCCGCGCCCGCCAGGCTCTCGCCCGTCAGCGGCACGTTCTTCTCCACCAGGTAGCTGCGGTAGGCGGAGCACTCGTTCTTCTTCACCGGGTTGGGGATGCACTCGGTGAGCACCTCGCGGCCTTCCGGCGTCTTGTCCTTCGTGTAGGCCAGCACCGCCTCGCGCGTGGGGGCGGAAAGCTGCGGGAAGCCGCCCTCCTGCACCAGGGTGATGTTGCTGCCCTCCTGCGGCGGGTGCTGCTGGTACATCTGCGCGAAGAACTGGGGATTGGTGTCGTCCACCATCCGGAACTCGAGCTGCGCGGTGGTGCCGACGAGCTCCTTGGCCTGCTCCGGGTTGCTGCGGCCGGGCAGCGAAATCTGGATGGAGTCGGTGCCCAGCTTGCGCACGTCCACTTCCGCCACGCCCCACTTGTCGATGCGGCGGCGGATGACGAGCATGGCCTGGTCCACGGCCTCCTCGCGGAAGCGGTTCGTCTGGCTATCGTCCGGGGCGAGCACCAGCGTGCCGCCGCTGCGGCTGACGCGCTTGAAGTCGCCGAAGGCGGACAGGACCTCCTTCTCGATGGCGTCCATCGTCGCAGGGTCCTTCGCCGTCAGGGTGAGCTGGAGCTGCTCCGGATCCGTATCCGCGGTCACCTCGCCCAGCTTCTTGTCATTGACATAGCTGGCGATCTGCTGCCCGCGGCGCTCGGTGCGCTTCTGCAGCGCCGTCTTGGTGTCCACGCGCATCACCATGTGGATGCCACCCTGCAGGTCCAGCCCCAGGTTGAGGCGGTACCGCGCGGGAGGCGCCCAACTCGGCAGGCGCTGCTCGAGCACCGCCACGTTGTTGCGCTGGTCGCGGTCCAGGACCACGAGCGAGTAATACGTCGGGATGAGGAACCAGATGGTCCCCAGCGTCACCGCGACAATGAGTCCGAACTTCCACCACCAGCCGCGGTCCATTACTTCTCCTCCTTCTTCTTCTCATCGGCGGCCGCCACCGGCGCGCCTTCCGCCACAGCGCCCTTGGCACTGATGGACGTCTTGAGCACGCGGATGCGCACGCCGCTGGCCACTTCCAGCGTCACCGTGCGCTCATCCACGAGGTGGATCTTCCCGAGCATGCCGCCCGAGGTGACGACCTCGTCGCCCTTCTTCAGCGAGCCGAGCAGGGCCCGGTGCTCCTTCAGCTGCTTCTGCTGGGGGCGGATCATGATGAAGTACATGATCGCCACCAGCGCGACCAGGAAGGCCAGCGTGCCGAACGGGTTACCGCCGGCACCGGCCTGCGCCAGAATCAGAAAGCTCTCAGCCACAGACTGCCTCGTCGGTTGAGGAAGGCTTGGGATGGGAGGCCCCCCACACTGCCCGAGGAACCCATCCGAAAGGGGGCCCTCTTAGCAAGGGGCCCCCATGTGAGCAAGTGAACGCGGGAAGCCATGCAAACCCTCCGGTCGCTCACCGGCCGCGGGTCCGCTCGGTCTCCTGGGCCCGGGCGCGCTCGCGGAATTCGCGGGCGAAGGCCGCGAGGCGGTCCTCGGCCACGGCGCGTCGGACGTCCGCCATGAGACTCAGGAAGTAGTGGAGGTTGTGGATGGTGTTGAGCCGCATGGCCAGGATTTCGCCCGCCGCGAAGAGGTGGCGGAGGTAGGCCCTGCTGAAGTTGCGGCAGGTGTAGCAGGCACACGCAGGGTCCACCGGCCTCGGGTCCTTCGCGTATGACGCATTGCGGATGACGAGCTTGCCCTCCGAGGTGAAGAGCAGGCCGTTGCGTGCACAACGCGTGGGAAGCACACAGTCGAACATGTCGACGCCCGCCTCCACGCACGTCACCAGGTCCACGGGCGTGCCCACGCCCATCAGGTAGCGGGGCTTGTCGCGCGGCAGCAGCGGCGCCGAGTACGCCACGCCCGCGTGCATGGCCTCGGGGGCCTCGCCCACGGAGTAGCCCCCCAGCGCGTAGCCGGGCAGGTCCACCGCGCAGACCTCCTCCGCATGGCGCTTGCGCAGGTCCTCGTGGAGCCCGCCCTGGACGATGCCGAAGAGCGACGAGCGCTGGCGGCTCCAGGCCTTCACGCACCGGTGCAGCCAGCGCGTGGTGCGGGCCAGGGACTGTTCCAGGTAGGCCCGGTCCTCGGTGGAGGGCGGGCACTCGTCGAAGGCCATGATGACGTCGGCGCCCAGCGTCTCCTGGATGTCGATGGAGCGCTCCGGCGAGAGGAAGTGCCGCGCGCCGTCGAGGTGCGACTGGAAGGCGGCGCCCTCCTCCGTGATTTTGCGCTTCTCCGAGAGGCTGAAGACCTGGAAGCCGCCGCTGTCGGTGAGCATGGGCCGGTTCCAGGAGACGAAGCGGTGCAGCCCGCCCATCTCGCCCACCAGCGCCTCTCCGGGGCGGAGCATCAGGTGGTAGGTGTTGCCGAGGATGATTTGGGCGTCGAGCGTGAGCAGGTCATCCGGCCCCACGCTCTTGACGCTGCCCACGGTGCCCACGGGCATGAAGATGGGCGTCTCCACGGGCCCGTGCGGCGTGTGCAGCCGGCCGCGGCGAGCCTTCGAGCTCTTGTCCTCGTGGAGCAACTCGAAGCGCACCAGTCCCGGAGGCACCCGGGTGTCGCCCTTCTCGCCGCGCTGCTGTGTCTGCTGCTCGTCCATGGTGCTCACTCCGACACCAGCATGGCGTCGCCGTAACTGAAGAACCGGTAGCCCTCGCGCACCGCCTCCGCGTAGGCCGCCAGCGTGCGCTCGCGGCCCAGAAGCGCGCTCACCAGCACCACCAGCGTGGAGCGCGGGAGGTGGAAGTTGGTGAGCAGCGCGTCCACCTGACGGAAGCGGAAGCCGGGGCGGATGAAGAGCGTCGTCTCGCCGGGGCCCTCGCGCAACAGGCCCGTCTCCGGGTCCGTGGCGGACTCCAGCGTGCGCACCACCGTGGTGCCCACGGAGATGACGCGCCGGCCTTCCGCGTGGGCCGCGTTGACCGCTCGCGCGGTGGGCTCGGGGACGGTGTAGCGCTCCGGGTGCATGTGGTGCTTGTCGAGCTCCTCCTCGCGCACCGGCAGGAAGGTGCCCGGCCCCACATCCAGAGTCACCACCGCGCGCACCACACCCTTCGCCTCCAGCTTCGCGAAGAGGTCCTGCGTGAAGTGCAGCCCCGCGGTGGGGGCGGCCACGGCGCCGGAGGCCCGCGCGTAGACGGTCTGATAGCGCTCGGCGTCCGCGGCGTCCGGCTCGCGGGTGATGTAGGGCGGCAGCGGCAGGCGCCCGGCCGCGTCCAGCAGCGAGGCCAGGGACGTACCCGGGGGCGCATGGAAGGCCACGCGGTACTCGCCGCCACCCAGCGCCGCCAGCACCTCGGCCTCGAGTCCTCCGGCGAAGGTCAGCCGCTGCGCGGGCTTGAGCCCCTTGGAGGCCTGGCCCAGGCAGACCCACTCCAGCGACTCGGCGGCGCCGCCGAGCGCGGCCGAGGTGAGCGTGTTGGCGGCGGGGCGCACCACGAGCAGTTCCACGCGGCCGCCGGTGCCAGCCTTCTGGCCCAGCAGGCGCGCGGGGATGACGCGGGCGTCGTTGAGGATGAGCAGGTCGCCCTCCCGCAGCAGCTCGGGCAGGTCCGAGAAGCGGCGGTGCGACCAGGCGCCGGTGGAGCGATTCACGGTGAGCAGGCGCGACGCATCACGCTCGGCCAGGGGGGCCTGGGCGATTTGCGATTCGGGGAGCTCGAAGTCGTAGTCGGAGAGGCGGGACGACACGGGGCTGGCGCTTGTAGCAGCCCCCGTGCCGGTGCGGAAAGCATGCCGGTGCCGGGGGCCTCAGTAGAGCTGCTGCAGCTCGGCCCCGGGGTAGTAGTGGGAGAGAATCTCCCGGTAGCCCCGGCCCCTGTCGGCGAGCGCCTTCGCGCCCCACTGGCAGAGACCGGCCCCGTGGCCGTAGCCGCGTCCGGAGAACACATAACCCTGGCCCGTGCGCTCCACCTCGAAGTCGAGGCTCTTGAGGCGCGTGTAGCCGAGCCGGCGGCGGAGCTCCACCCCGTCCATCGAGGCGCCGTCCCCGAGCGTCACGCGCGTCACCCGACGGGTGGGCGTACGTCCGGACACGCGCAGCCCCTGGGCGGGGTGACGGAGCGCCGACTTCACCTCCGCGTCGGAGATGGTGGCCTTCCAGCGGCTGGCGGGCAGCTTGCCGCAGGGGCACTCGACGGGCTGGAGGTACGGGAGGTCCCTCTGGAGGGCGTCGAGTCCGGACTCGGTGTGGCCGCCGCAGGAGGCGTGGAAGTAGGCCTCGATGGGGGCCAACTCGTAGGTGAGCACCTGGCCGCGCGTGGCCTCCACGGCGGCGCGCGTCTTGGGGTCCTCGCGGTTGACGCCGCCGTACACCTGGTGGAGCACGCTGCTGCCGAGATGGAAGGGGTTGCTGTACGCCTCCAGCTTCTTCTGGAGGGCATAGGTGCGCGCGGCCACGGCCTGCGCCTTGAGGGCTTCCAGGGGGAAGGACACGGGCATCTCGCTGCCGAGCACCGCGGCGAGGTAGTCCTCCAGGGGGATGACGTTGATGAGCTGGAGTCCATCGCGGTGGGTGCGCACGACGACGTCGCCCCTCACCTGGGCGGTGCCGGCCTTGAGGGGCTCGTCACCGGGGACGCCGGCGTCACCGGTGGCCTCGGCGCCCGCGCGGAAGCGCACGGAGTCACCGATGACGGGCGCGCCGTTGACCTCCAGCTTCGAGCCCCGGCGGCGGATGGTGGCCTGGCCGGAGGGGATGGCGGTGAAGGTGGCGTCCTCGCTGTCGGTGCCGAAGGCGAGCCCCTTGCCGCTCACGCGGACCTCTCCGTCCGCGTCCTCGATGGCGATGCGGAGGGTCTCCACGGCGAAGGCGCGCAGCGGGGCGAGCAGCAGCAGGACGAGTGCAACAGGTCGCAACATGGACAGGGAGTGTAGGGGTATGGGTGCGAGCCTCAAGAAAACGCCCGGCGGATGGGGGAGGATGGCGCGCCCGTGACGTCTCCCGAGCCCGACGCCTCCCGTCTCTCCCCTCCGGTCCTCATCGCGGCCCTGCGAGCGCTGGAGCCCCGCCCTTCCGCGCTGCTGCAGCGCCGGCTGGTGGCGGGCCGCTCCTTGGAGGCGTGCGCGACGTTCTACGGCGTCCCGGCCGAGGCCTTCTCCGTGCTGCTGCTGCGTGCGGCCGTGGCGCTGGCCCGACATGTGGGGTTGTCCGTGCGTGAGCCCGCGGGAGCGGACGAGGAGGCCGCCTGGGCCCGGATGCTGAACGAGGCCCTGGCACGGGAGGACGCGCGGTTCCCGGCGGCGCTGGTGCCCGTCGTGGAGGTCTGCCGGAGGCTGCGGGCCGTGGGGACAGAGGTGGCCGAGGGCATGGAGGCCGCGACGAAGGAGGACGCTGCGTCTCCGCACCGGCGCCGGGAGGAGTGGCTGCGGAGGCTGGCCGTGGCGGCGCTGCTGGCGTTGACGGCGTACCTGTACCTGTCACGTCCGGAGGAGCCACCGCGCCGCCCGCGTCCTCCGATTCCCGTCGCGCCGGCTCCGCGCTGAGGAGTCGGGCTCGAGCGCATTGTCCGTGCTTGAGAACGTCGCGCCCGGCCGGGCTGGACGGACCGCCGCCGGGGCGAATATGGGGTGGAGCATGCGTGCTCCCTCCCCTGCCCTGCTGATGCTCCTGGCCGGCCTCGTCCTGGCTGGATGCGCCAAGAACGTGGACACCCGCGTCGCCGGAGATGACGACGCGGCCATCGACTCGGCGTCGGCGAGGCTGGAGGAGCTCCAGGCGCGCGCGCAGCAGGACGACCTCTCCTGCGCGGACACGTGTGACCTCGCCACGCGGACGTGCGGGGTGGCGGAGGAGCTCTGCTCGCTGGTGGACCACCATCCGGACCGGGACGACCTGCCGCCGAAGTGCGCCCAGGGCCGCGAGCAGTGCTCCAGCGCGAAGGACGGCTGCGCGCGCTGCGGAGGCTGACCCCGTGCGGCATCGGTGCACCCCCGGGGCCACCGTGCTTAGATGCGAGACGTCCCCACGGTTTCGACCGAGGCTCCCGCCATGTCCATCCGCCCCTCTCTGTTCCTGCTCGCTTCATGGCTCGTCCTCCCGGGGCTCGCCAACGCCCAGGAGAGCACCGAGCTGACGCCGGAGAAGGTGGCGGAGGTCCGCCGCGACGAGGCCCAGGCGCAGTCCAAGGTCAACGAGGAGTTCGGCAACCGCAAGTCCTCCGAGATGACCAACGAGGAGCGCACGCAGGCCATCGGGAAGCAGCAGGCCGCCTCGGCGACGGTGCTGGAGAAGCACGGCGTGTCCGCCAAGGAGTTCGCCCGTTACGAAGCGCGCATGGGCCCCGAGGGCAACGCCCGCGCCAAGGCCGAGCAGCAGCGCCTGGAGGAGCAGGCCCAGGCCGCGAAGCAGCCCGCCCCCGTCGGGGAGAAGGCGGCCGAGGACGTCCCCGTGCAGATTGGCTTCAGCGACCAGAACCCGGTGGAATTGGAAGCCACCGAGGGCGCCGAGCCCGTCGTCGAGGTCGGCCTCCCCGGTGACGAGGAAGAGGGCGAGGGCGAGGGCGGGGACTCGGTCCCCGTGGAGGTCGGAGCCGCGTCGAAGGAGGCGAAGCCCGCGAAGAAGGCCGTCTCGCGTCCCAGTGCCTCCGCCGCGAAGAAGAAGGTCGTCGTCAAGCGGCGGCGCAGCTCGGGCGGCGACTGAAGCCCGGAGACCCGAGCCGCCGCCCTCCCGCCTTCAGCCCTTGCGGAAGCCGTACTCCCGCGAGCGCGCCTGCCACACCTCGTCGTAGGGGCACTCGCAGTCGGTCTCTTCCGGCTCGGGGTACGCGTAGCGCTCGCCCTTGTAGTTGCGGAACACCGTCTCGTGCTCGCCGCGCTCCACGACGTAGTCCGGCTGCAACGTCACCTTGCCGCCGCCGCCGGGCAGGTCCACCGCGAGGTGCGGCACGGCGAGGCCCGTGGTGTGGCCGCGAAGCTGCTGGATGATTTCCAGCCCCTTGGCGATGGGCGTGCGCAGGTGCTCGCAGCCCTCGGCCACGTCCATCTGGTGCAGGTAGTACGGCCGCACGCGGCTGCGCAGCAGCACATGCGACAGCTCCTTGATGATGCGCGCGTCGGAGTTGATGCGCCGCATCAGCACGGCCTGGTTCTCCACCGGCACGCCGTGGTCGATGAGCCGCTCGCAAGCCTCGCGCGCCTCGGGCGTCACTTCCTTCGGGTGGTTGAAGTGGGTGACGACGAAGACGGGCGCGTAGCGCCGCAGCGTGCTCGCCAGCGCATCGGTGACACGCATGGGCAGCACGACGGGCACCCGCGTGCCGATGCGAATCATCTCCACGTGCGGAATCTCACTCAGCGGCGCGAGCAATTCCTCCAGCCGCGACTCGCTCAGCAGGAACGGGTCGCCTCCGGAGATGAGCACGTCGCGCACCTCGGGGTGCCGCCGCACGTACTCGATGCCCCGGCGCATCTGGTCCTTGGTGAGCTCGGCCACCCCGCCTTGCGTAATCCGCCGCCGCGTGCAGTGCCGGCAGTAGACGGAGCACGTGTCGAGCGCGAGGAAGAGCACCCGGTCCGGATACTTGTGGACGATGCACTCCTCGGGGCGCGTCTTGTCCTCACCGAGCGGGTCCGCGAGCTCACCCGGACGGATGCGCGCCTCGGCCCTCACGGGGATGGACTGCATGCGCACCGGGCAGAACGGATGCTCCGGGTCGATGAGCGACAGGTAGTACGGGCTGATGCCGATGCGGAACAGCGCGGACGTCTCCTGCACGCCAGCGCGCTCATCGGCCGTCAGCGGCACGTACCGCTCGAGCTGCTCCATTCCCCGCACCGCGTGCCGCTGATGCCAGCGCCAGTCCGCCCACTCCGCGTCGGTGGCGTTGGGGAACAGGCGACGGCGCCCCTCGGCACTGAGCGAGGGGCGCGACGAGGTACGAGGCTCCGGCGGCTGCACCACCGGAAGCGCCGAGGAGTCCATCACGCGGCCTTCTGCTGCTCCCGCCACCACGCCTGGCCGGCCTCCGGCAGCGTGTCGATGGGGTCGAAGTACTCGTACTTCCGGTTGAGCGCGTCGGCGTCGTTCGCCTCGATGCCCGTGCGGTAGTTCTTCGTCCAGTAGGAGATGCCGCGCTCGCGGTCATACTCCGCCACCTGGTGCACCCAGCGCTTCCCGACGAAGGGCACGTCACAGACGATGCGCGGCGTCGCGAAGCCGGGCATGTAGCCCATGATGTCGTGCTGGAGCTTCTGCGCCTTGTCCACCGACAGCCGCCAGTGCTCGCTGTTGGGGATCATGTCGCACATGTAGAAGTAGTACGGCAGGATCTTCGCGTGGTCGAGCAGCGTGAAGCACAGGTCCAGCAGCGCCTGCGGGCTGTCATTCACCCCGCGCAGCAGCACGCCCTGGTTGCGCACGTCGCGGAAGCCCATGTCGAGCAGCTTGCGCACCGCCTTGCCCACCAGCGGCGTGAGCTGCTGCGCGTTGTTGACGTGCGTGTGCATCGCCAGGTCCACGCCCCGCTCCACGGCCTTCTTCGCCAGCCGGTCCAGGCCCGCGAGCACCTGGTCCTGGAGGAAGTGCTGGGGAATCGCCATCAGCCCCTTGCTGGCCAGGCGGATGTCCCGGATGTTCGGGATGTCCATCAGCGCACTGACGAACGGCTCGAGCGACTGAATCGGCAGGTTGGCGATGTCACCGCCGGAGACCACCACGTCGCGCACCGTCGGCGTGCGGCGCAGGTAGTCGAGCATCTGCTCGTACCGCTCCTTCTGCCCGATGCCGAACTTGTGCTTCTGCACCTGGGGCACGTCGTTGCCGACGAGGTCCATACGGGTGCAGTGGCCGCAGTACTGCGGGCAGGTGGGGAGCATCTCCGCCAGCACCTTGGTGGGGTACCGGTGCGTGAGGCCCTCCACGACCCACATGTCCGCCTCGTGGAGGCTGTCGCGGCTGGCCTTCGGGTGGTTGGTCCACTCCGTGAGCCGGTCCGCGAACGCGGGCAGCATGTAGCGCCGGACCGGGTCGTTCCACAGGTCCTGCAGGTTCATCGTGTTGAGCATCTGCGGCGGAATGAGCAGCGACATCGTCGCGCGCTCCTTCTGGTCCCGCTCGATGCTCGCCGCCAGGTCCTCGGGTAGATGCTCGCCGAGAGTGGCCTTCAGCTCCTTGAGGTTCTTGACGGTGTGCTTGCGCTGCCAGACAGCGCTTTCCCACTCCGCCTCGGAGACGTCCTTGTACCCGGGGATACGACGCCAATCGGGTTCGACGAAATCCTTGCGGAGTGGATACGTAAAGGGCTGTTGAGCGGGGCCGGTATCGGTCTTGCCCCGGATAGGCGTCGTTTGCATGCGCATCACCTCTGCGTGCCGCGTTCGGGCGAGGCGTCATACCGCGCCGGAGCCCCACTTCATCCAACAATCGAAGGGGGTGCCGGATGCCCGCCCCCTCACTCGATAGGCACGTTGAGTAGTTTCTCGAGTTTGTTCTCGGTGATGGTCACGACCACGGGCTTGGTCGTCTTCCCGTTGAGCTTGAAGGAGATCTTCCGGTTCCCGACGGGGAGCGTCAAAGGAGCACTGAGGGGCACTGGCGTCTGCCGGCCCGTCTTCTTCCCATCCACGAGGATGTCCGCGCCCGCAGGCTTGGTGCTGCAAGCGAACATGCCCGTCGCCTTGCTCGGCTTGGGCGACTTGGCGACCGTGGTCGTCTGCTGCTTCGGCGGCTTGGGCTCCTTGGTGACCGGCTCGCGCACCGGCTCGGGCTCCGGCACCTTGACGAGCTGGAAGGCGACTCGCATCTCGTCCTTGCTGCCGTCGGCGGTGAACTCACCCGAGTACGGCTCGTAGCCCGCGCGCTTCGCGGTGAAGCGATACGTCTTGCCGGCCTCCAGGTTCGCCGCGCGGACCTGCGGCGTCTTGCCCAGGCGCTTGCCGTCCATGGCGATTTCAGCGCCGTCCATGCCCTCGAAGACGGCGGCGACCTTGCGAGGCGCGGGAGGCTCCTCGACCTTGGGCGTCTTGACCACCGTCTCGCCGGTGCCCGTGTTCCGCGTGTCCGGCGGCTCCGTTCCGGCGGGTTGCGTGTTCTCCGGAGGCTTCTCCGTCCCTGTCTTGCCGCTGTTGTCCACCGCGACCGCGCTGGGGTTCTCCGTCGGCGGATTGGGATTGGCGGCGGGCTCCGGCGGTCTGGCGGCGGGCTTCTCACCCTCCGGCACCAGCGCGAGCGACACGCCGGTCTGTTTCCCCGCGGCGACGGTCACCATCTTCTCCTGGCGCTGATGACCGGGAGCGGTGGCAACCACGCGGTACTGGCCGGGCGGAAGCGACAGAAGCGTGTTGAGCTGGACCTCCTGGTCATTCACCACGATGTGCGCGCCGGCGGACGGAGACACCATGAAGGTGACCTCGCCGGTGGCGGGCGGGCGCAGCGCCACGGCGGCGATGACGAGCAGCACGAGCACGATGCCCGCCGCGGCGGCGAAGAGGACCGGCTTGGGAAGCTGCTTCCCGCCTGCGGCCTTCGCCTTCGCCTTGGCCGGGGCCTTGGGCTTGACCTTCGCGGGAGGCGCCGTCTTCGCGCCCTTCTGGGCCACGGGCGCCACTGGCTGCGAGCCGGTGACCTCCTCCTGCTGCGCTTCCTGTGACTCGTCGTAGGTCGCGGGCCCGTCGTCGCCGTAGTCACCCTGCCCGGCGCCGTCATAGTCCTGGCCGTCGTCGTATCCGGCGGGCTCCTCCGGTGGCGGCGCGGGGGCGCGCTGCGGGGCACGGCCATTCCGGGCCGCCGCGGACGGGACGGGGATGTCGCCGGTGGCCTCCTCCTCTGGCTCGACCTGCGCGGAACGCGAACGGGACGGAGGCGCCGTCGGCGCGGGGCCAATCATCGTGGCACCCGAGTAGCCCTCACCCCCCTCCTCGTTGGCGATGACGACCTGGGCCTTGGGGCCACTCTTGCCCTTGCGCGGAGACTGCGCGGGCTCTGACTCACGCGGGTAGTTGTACGCGGCCGCGGTACCACTGCCCTGCGGGATGGGGTTCTCCGAGCGGCCGGTGATGCTGTCATCCACCACCACGCTGCTGTCGGCGATGCGCGTCTCGGGGGCGCGGAAGGTCTGCGTCGAGTCGACAATCTGCGTCTTGTCGCCCCCGCCGCCATCCATCTCCGCGAGCTCTTCATCGGTGGGCGGCGGGATGTAGCCCTGCGAGGCGGGCTGGGCGGGCGCGGTGTTCGCCCGCCCAGCGGGCGTGCTGGCCACGACGACGGCCGGCGGAGGCGCACGCTTCGACGCCTGGGAAACACCCCGCGGGGCCGCGGGCGGGGGCACGGTGACGCCGGAGTGCTCGATCTGGTCCGGGCGCTCGATGCCGGCGTAGCGCTCCATCTTCTCCGATTCACGGAGCATGTCCTCGGCGAAGGCCTCCTTCATGTAGGAGGACAGGTGCTTCGACGAGTAGATGGCGTCCCCGGCCAGGAGGAACCGCATCAGGTCCTCGGCAAGGTCGGACGCCCACTGGTAGCGCTCCTCCGGCTCGCGCGCGAGCGCCTTGAGGACGACCTTCTCCAGCCCCGGGGGGATGTTGGGATTGAATTCGCGGGGCAGCGGGACGTCGGCGTTGCGCACCTTCTCCAGGGTGGAGAAGTCGGACTCGCCGACGAAGAGCTTCTCGCCGGTGAGCATCTCGTAGAGGAGCACGCCGACGGCGAAGATGTCGCTGCGCCGGTCGATGGGCATGCCCCGGACCTGCTCCGGGCTCATGTACCCGAACTTGCCCTTGAGGATGCCGGCCTGTGTCTTCTGCGAGCGGTTCGCCGCCTTGGCGATACCAAAGTCGATGACCTTGACCTCGCCCTCATACGAGATGAGGACGTTCTGCGGCGAGACGTCGCGGTGGATGATGTGCAGGTCCTGCCCGCGCGCGTCCTTCTTCCGGTGGGCGTAGTCGAGGCCGTCGCACAGCTTGGAGGTGATGAACACCGCCTGCGCGGTGGGCATGATCTCCTTGCGCCGCCGGTAGCGCTCCAGGATGGTCCGCACGTCCCGCCCGGCGACGTACTCCATGGCGATGAAGTAGGTGTCGTCGTGCTTCCCGAGCTCATGGATGTGCACAACGTTGGCGTGGTTCAGCTGGACGCTGATCCGCGCCTCGTCGATGAACATCGTGATGAACTCTTCATCCTCGGCCATCGTGGGGAGGATCTTCTTGATGGCCAGGATGCGTTCGAAGCCCTCGACGCCGAAGGCCTTCGCGATGAAGACCTCCGCCATGCCGCCGACGTTGATGCGCTCGAGGAGCAGGTACTTCCCAAAAATGGTCGGCTTCTTCATCTCGTGGAGCTGCCCGGCGCCGGGGGGTGTGCACCGCGGCAGGCGGTGCGCAGACCGGGCGGAAGACTGGACTCTAGACCCAGCCCTGACGGCGAGTCAAACTCGCACCCATCGGCGAAAGCCCAAGGAATCCGCTGGGTTGAGGCCTCCCACGGTCCGTCAGAACGCGTCGCAAATGAGACGAAAACGCGACGCGGAGCAGCACGTTTTCCAGGGGCTTCGGGGCTCCCATGGACTCGTGCCGGGCCAGGCTCCTCTCGATGTCGGAGAGATAGACCTCCTGGAGGCCAATGGGGCCACATTCCGACTCTTCCGGGACGGGTGGCCCCTCTTCGCGCCCGGCCAGGAGGGAGCACCTCACGGGCATGGCGGTGGAGGTGGACCGCGGAAGAGCACTCCGCCCCGTTGCCGGAGCCGCAGCGCGTCACGCCCATGAAGCCTTGAGGGCGGAGCTGACGGAAGGCCGGCTCCAGGTGCGTATGGGCCTGGTGCTGGACCTGGCCGAAGCCGCCGAAGCCCACCGCCAGCTCGAGGGCCGCGGCACCGTGGGCAAGGTGGTGCTGCGCGTTCCGTAGGCGTCGGAGTACCCGCCGGGTGCCCTCGCATGCGTGAGGGCGTTGAAGGCGGATGCGGCATGCCCTCCGAGCGGGAGCCAAAGGGCCACAGGAAGGCAGACGCCGAAGCGCCTCGCCAACGCGGGGCACTGAAGGCAGACACGCAGCAAAGCCCGAGGCCGCGCTACCGGGGCCGCCAAGACAGACGCAGAATCGTCTGGCCCGCGCGACCGCACGTGGAGAGACGCGGAAAAAAGAAAACCCCCGTTGCCACGAGGGCAACGGGGGTTCTCAAAAAGAATCCGGCAGCGACCTACTCTCCCACGCGGTTTCCCGCGGAGTACCATCGGCTCTGGAGGGCTTAACTTCCGTGTTCGGGATGGGAACGGGTGGGACCCCTCCGACATAGCCACCGGAAAATCAGCGACAGTGCATACAAAGGGTAAGTTTCAATTCGTGCGAGTGAAGTCTCGCTGCGCCTATTTTGAAGCGTCTTCCAGGCGAGTGGCTTTCACCACTCGAGCCTCGGCCTTGGCCCCGAGTCCCTTACGCCCCGTGAGGAGGCATGGAAGAGAACGGGGAAAGTAAGCCGCTCGACCCATTAGTACCGGTTAGCTCAACGTGTTACCACGCTTACACACCCGGCCTATCAACGTCGTAGTCTTCGACGGGTCTTCAGGGGCTTGCGCCCGGGATACCTGGTCTTGAGGTCGGTTTCCCGCTTAGATGCTTTCAGCGGTTATCCAATCGGCACATGGCTACCCAGCGATGCCTCTGGCGAGACAACTGGTACACCAGCGGTGCCTCCAACCCGGTCCTCTCGTACTAAGGTCAGAGCCTCTCAAGTATCCTACGCCCACAGCAGATAGGGACCAAACTGTCTCACGACGTTTTGAACCCAGCTCGCGTACCGCTTTAATTGGCGAACAGCCAAACCCTTGGGACCTGCTCCAGCCCCAGGATGCGATGAGCCGACATCGAGGTGCCAAACCTCCCCGTCGATGTGAACTCTTGGGGGAGATAAGCCTGTTATCCCCGGAGTACCTTTTATCCGTTGAGCGATGGCCCTTCCATTCAGGACCACCGGATCACTATGACCTGCTTTCGCACCTGCTCGAGATGTCTCTCTCGCAGTCAAGCTCCCTTATGCCATTGCACTCGCCGCCCGGTTTCCAATCGGGCTGAGGGAACCATCGCGCGCCTCCGTTACTTTTTGGGAGGCGACCGCCCCAGTCAAACTACCCACCAGACAGTGTCCCAGTCCCGGATGACGGGACATGGTTAGACACCAGAAATCAACAGGGTGGTATTTCACCGTTGCCTCCACCGAACCTAGCGGCCCGGCTTCAAAGGCTCCCACCTATCCTACACAGTCAATCCCTAGTGTCACTGTCAAGTTGTAGTAAAGGTTCACGGGGTCTTTCCGTCTTGCTGCGGGTAAACTGCATCGGCACAGCTATTTCAATTTCGCTGAGTCCCTCTCCGAGACAGCGCGGAAGTCGTTACTCCATTCGTGCAGGTCGGAACTTACCCGACAAGGAATTTCGCTACCTTAGGACCGTTATAGTTACGGCCGCCGTTTACTGGGGCTTCGGATCATCGCTTCGCCTTGCGGCTGACGAATCCCCTTAACCTTCCAGCACCGGGCAGGAGTCAGACCCTATACGTCGGCTTGTCGCCTTCGCAGAGTCCTGTGTTTTTGGTAAACAGTCGCTACCGCCATTTCTCTGCAACCTCTCTCGGCTTCGGCTGTACGCCTACACCTACCAGAGGTCCACCTTCTTCCGAAGTTACGGTGGAAATTTGCCTAGTTCCTTGGAGGAGAGTTCTCTCAAGCGCCTTAGGATTTTCTCCTCACCCACCTGTGTCGGTTTACGGTACGGACACCCTATGAGCTCCCTACGGGACTTTTCTTGGAAGCCGAGCATCAGCGACTTACCCCTGACGGGGCGCCATGGGGTCTCGGGGATGACTGCCGCGCCTTTAGTCGTACGCGACACCCCTACACCTTTAGACTGACACAACCACCGGTCAGCTCGCCTAGCTTTCTCCGTCCTCCCTTAGTTCAACGCTCACAAGATGGCGCAGGAATATTAACCTGCTTTCCATCACCTACGCCTTTCGGCCTCGGCTTAGGTTCCGGCTAACCCTGGGAAGATTAACTTGACCCAGGAAACCTTGGGTTTACGGCGAGGGGGTTTCTCACCCCCTTTATCGCTACTCATTTCGGCATCAGCACTCCCAGTCGCTCCAGCCGCCTTTTCAGTCGACCTTCGCTGCAACTGGGACGCTCCCCTACCGCCATGCGCTTTACGCATGACCCGAAGCTTCGGTACTAGTCTTGAGCCCCGTTACATTTTCGGCGCGGCCTGTCTTGACCAGTGAGCTATTACGCTTTCTTTAAAGGATGGCTGCTTCTAAGCCAACCTCCTGGTTGTCAATGACCTGCCACATCCTTTCTAGTGTTCACTTAGACTAGATTTGGGGACCTTAGCTGTCGGTCTGGGTTATTCCCCTCTTGCCAATGGACGTTATCACCCACTGACTGCGTCCCGGGATAACAATTGCCGGCATTCGGAGTTTGGTACGGTTTGGTAATCTGGTGAGACCCCTAGCCGTTCCAGTGCTCTACCTCCGGCATTGAATTGCCCGAGCCGATACCTAAATATCTTTCGGGGAGAACCAGCTATCACGGAGTTTGATTGGCCTTTCACCCCTACACACAGCTCATCTCAGAAATTTTCAACTTTCATGAGTTCGGTCCTCCATGCGGTGTTACCCGCACTTCAACCTGGCCATGTGTAGATCACCCCGCTTCGGGTTATAATACACGCAACTGAACGCCCTGTTTGGACTCGCTTTCGCTCCGGCTCCACCTATCGGCTTAGCCTCGCTACGTATATTAAGTCGCCGAATCATGATGCAAAAGGTACGCCCTCGCACTGCCTTGCGGCGTAGTGCTCGGACTGCTTGTAGACATGCGGTTTCAGGTTCTTTGGACTCCCCTTACCGGGGTTCTTTTCACCTTTCCCTCGCGGTACTTGTTCACTATCGGTCGCCAAGGAGTATTTAGCCTTACCGGATGGTCCCGGCTGATTCGGGCAGGATTGCACGTGTCCCGCCGTACTTGGGTACCCCGCTCGGCTCCAACCA